>NZ_LRPB01000023.1 GCF_001592945.1 Roseivirga seohaensis | reverse complement strand
AAAGTCCACCAATTTTGGACGATATACTGAAATTTTATTGGCCCTGAGTTTAAGAACCAGTTCAGTTACGCTTGGGCACTCCTTCGCATTGATTTCTTCACTTTCTAAACGACTTAAAGTTATGAAACTCAAAAAAACATCTAAACGAAGCAGCTATGCTTCACTCATTTCCTTTGCCGTATTGGCGCTGGTTATCGCCAGCCAAACGGTGAGTTATGGGCAGAAAAAGAAAGCAAATAATACTCCATATGACACGAATCTTGGAGTGGCTATCCATAAAAGAAGGGATTACAGCTTAATTCCAATTTTTGAGAAGAGTCTACTTCAACAGGATGACCTGAAGCTTACTAGCTACGGAAGAATTAGCATCCCATCTATTCTAACAAATAAGTATCAAGAAAAGGTAGATAAAATTAAACAAACCTATTATTTGACTGAAGAAGAGAAAGACCGAACGTTTTGGATTGAGCTCGATGACAGTAAAGACTCATACTATACATCGCTCTTAAAGCCAAAAGGTATTGTAGGTACCGAAATCGAATTTGTAGTAGAATTAAGTACCGATGAACTTATGGAGTTCTATGAGTTGACAGTCGCATGGTTAAAAAAAAGAAAAATAGGTGACCCTAATAAAGCTAATAACTCCAAGTCGGTAGATCTTAAAATCATCAGTGAGAAAGATTTTCTTCAACATAAATATCTATCAATTCATTCTTACGGAAAAAGCAATTACGAAAGGAAATATGAGAGGAGTGATGTGTTTTCTCCAAGACAGGTAGATAAAGTAGCTGAACCTATTGGCGGTCTTAACCAATTTTTAAACAATGTCACACTACAAACGGTACGAGAAAAAGGATTAGATATTAATAATCTACCAAAAACCATTGAGTTCGAATTTGTAGTGAATAATCAAGGGCATGTTACTCGGGTAGAGCTGCTTAGCAAAGTAAAAGGCGATGAAGAAACTCAAGTCAAGGTATACCGTCTTCTACGCCAATTGAATGACAATATTCAAAGTGTGTCTAGAGTTTATGGCTGGAAGCCCGCTTTGAAAGACAATGAATTTGTTTCGAGTAAGTATAAAATCGAAATACCAAAATCACTTTTGTAGTTCTAGTTTTACTACACTTCACAAGATTCAGCCGGCAACAGTCGGCTGTTTCTATTTGAAAGAACCCTCAAAAAGTTATTCGCTGAAGGGTTAATATACTTTCCTCCTCATGAAATAAGCACAAACCTTTTGGAGCGGTTTGTTCATAACCTGAGCTAAATAATAAAGCGCTACAGATAATACTTCATAACAGTTAAATCAAGCTCAACCCTCCAAAAGTTCTTAATTATGCCTTAATGGAATCATTGAGCCTTAAAGAACCAATCATCTTAACTTTTGGAGGGTTAGGCAATTCATCAAGCTTCTATTTATAGCTGTCGGTGGTTACGGATTCTACTATCCAAAGGGGCTTTTCGTTGGTTTTAAGTTTTATTTTACCTGTGATTTCAGCAGTAAGCTCAATCGGTTCTAAAAGCATTTCATTCTCGTAATCACTATAAAATCCTTCGGAAGTAAAAAAGGTGTTTTGCGCTACGGGGTGAATTCCGAAATGATGGCTTACCATCACCCATTTTTCAAAATGTCCACTCGAAACGTAAGTCCACTTTTGGTGAATGGCAAATACAATACTGTCAATCTGTTTTGAGAATTCTCTTACTGTATCGAGCACTGTAGATTGGTAAATATCAGCCATTACATTTACCGCAGGGTATTTATGATCGAGCAGAAAGATATAAGCACAGGCCAGTAAATCATCATCTTCAAAGCCTAATAACTGTACGGGAGATTGCTCGGCAAGCCGTGGTTTCAGTGTTTGCAGGTTGGCGATGTTGGCCACCACCACATCAATTTTAATTCCCCATTTTAGCACTTCGCTAAGCGCTTTCTCAGTAACAATAACCGTGGGGCTCCACTCCAATAGCTGATCTACATCTTCAATTGTTAAAGCTTTTGGATCGTCAATGAGTAAAGCGGGTTCTTGTTCGTCTCTAACAATGTGGTGTGATGACATGCGGCTGGTTTCCTTGGTTAAATACGCTGTTCAAAATTGCAGCATTTTTAAGGAATCAAAAACGATTGGTGAGAGAATTTTGATAAAGAAGTGTAGTCCTAATCCCTGTCGCAGGTTCTCCGAACCTGTGACGATTATAAAGAAGGTCTCTGTCCGCTCTTTACTTTAGTGGCCTTTGAGAGACGGATCCTGAGACAAGCTCAGGATGACGGTTAAATTTGGCCATTAAAACCATAAAATTAGTTGAGTATAATAGCAAAAAACCCTCAGCAAATAAATGCCGAAGGCTTTTCGAAATACTAAAAAATCTATCTTTAAAACTTCAGCCCTAAGGATAACAAGAAGTTAGTACCTGCTTGTGGATAAAGGTAATTTTCCCTTACCTCATAATTAGCACCACCAAAATAGCCAAAGGTGTATCCGTTCGATTCGTATTCCACATTGAAAATATTGTTGACCAATAAATTCAGCGTAAGCTCTTTTACGAAACTTGGCTTAATGCTGTAATTCACTCTAAAATCATTGATGAAGAATGCATCGATTTGACGATTTTCATTCGAAGTATTGTCTAAATACTGATCGCCCACATATTTAGAAAGCAGACTCAACGAAAGACCAGAAGTAGGCATATAACTCAGCTGACCACCTGCAATCACACTTGGTGAAAATGAGATGTCGGTATCAGTGTAATTGTTTCTTACTTCGTTGTATTCGTCAAAAGCTGCTCCGTAATCGTAAAGTACTTCTTCAAAATTCTTGATTTTATTTTCGCTTAGCGTAAGGTTAGCGTTCAGCTCTAAACCTCTGGTCAACTCGACTCCAGCCTGAAGCTCAATCCCCATTCGGTAACTGTTGGCTACATTGGTTCTAATGTTCGATCCCACATCATTTACCTCGCCAGTCAATACCAATTGATCTTTGTAGTCCATCAAATAGTAATTCGCTTCAAAAGCAAATTTTGATTTGTTCAGTCTATAGCCCACCTCAAGGTTGTTCAATTGTTCCGCTTTAGGCTCGGCTCCAGTTGGTGCATCAATAATGTCTGAACGATTTGGCTCTTTATTCGCACGAGCATAAGAAATGTAGGCGTTTGCACTTGTGCTCAATTGGTAAGTCAAACCAAATTTAGGGTTGAAGAACGAATATTGGTTATCGAAATCGAAGGCCTTTAAATCGTTATCGTTGCCTCGGCTGGCATAGTTTACTGTTCTCACCTGCAAGTCGCCATAAAGGTTAATCTTATCGTTGGCTTGGTAGTTCACCTTCACAAAATTATTGAAGTCGAATTTTTCTGAAGTGCTTTCATAATACCTGTCTCCAATGCGGCTGGTGCTCGCATATTCGGCCCAAATGATTTCACCAAAATGATCACCTTTATACTCATTGTAGGCACCGCCAAAATTCGCTTGTAGGTTTTCGGTTTCGTAGTTCAAGCCGTAAGTCACTCCGTAAAAGTCATTGTCCAACCAACGTCTTCTGATCAAATCTGTCGATTCTATGGTAGTTGCACCTACCGTTACATTATTCAAACCATAGTCTGCAAAATCTTCATCGTCTTTGTATTCCTCAAAAAAACCAGCACCCTTGGTGTAGTGAAGTGAGGTGTTAAAGCTCAATGGCTCATTAATCTGATGCGAAAAATGGGCTTGGTAATGTGCTTGCTTGTAATCATCTACTTGATTTTGGTACTCATAGAAATTATAAGTTCTACCAGAATTACGAAGGTTAGCGGCTTGCTGTGCTGAAAAACCATTGTTGGCAATAACTGCATCTATACCTGCAGCATCATTCTTAATTTTTGCTTCTGGTGTTCCGTACCAGCTTTGGTAGGTGCGCTCTTTACCCGCAAAAGTGATCAATTTCAGAATTGATTTTTTGCCGTAATAGCCGCCAGAAAGGAAGTAAGAACTCAGGTCTGAAGAGGCCCTGTCTATATAACCGTCAGACGAAATATTAGACAACCTACCTTCGAAAGCAAAATTGTTTTCCAACAAACCTGTTTTGAACACTGCGTTATATTTTTGAGTGTTGAATGAGCCTATTGAAGTATTGATACTGGCTTCCGCATCTTGGCTCAAATTGTTAGTGGCAATGTTAATAGAACCGCCAAAAGCGCCTGCACCATTGGTTGATGTTCCTACACCACGTTGCACCTGCACATTGTCGGTTGAAGTGGCCAAATCAGGCATATTTACCCAAAAAGTACCCTGTGATTCTGAATCGTTTACCGGAATACCGTTGATGGTCACGTTAATTCTAGCGCCATCGCTACCACGAATTCGAATACCAGTATAGCCTACACCTGCACCCGCATCAGAAGTTACTACTACCGAAGGCGTCCAGTTCAGTAAAAAAGGTAAATCTTGCCCTAAATTCTGCTGCTCGATTTCTTCCTTCGAAACTTCAGAAAAAGTAGTGGCCGTCTTTTCGCTGGCCCTAGTACCAGTTACCACAACTGATTCTAGTCTGGTTAAATCCGATTTCAATTTAAAATCAACCGTTTGATTGTTAGTTACCTCAATTGTTTTGTTCAAGGTAATGTAACTCACCATGCTTACCTTAACATTGTAAGTGCCAGGAGGAATATTGTTCAACTCAAATTCGCCTTCTTCATTTGTAGAAGTACCTTTTTGAATTGATTCAATCATAAGATTGGCACCAAAAATCGGTGCTCCAGTTGCTTCGTCTACAACTGTACCTTTCAGAGAGTGTTGCGCAAACACACCTGTTGCTGTCAGCATTAAAGCCAACGTCAAAATTAATTTTTGCATTTTGTAATTTTAAATGGTTCACAAACGAAGCGCCAGGGGAAGCGCTCCCTTTTCAAATGTTTACCATACCTCCCTTCGGCAGCATTACCTGCATCAGGTTCAATGGGTATAATCTCAGCCCGTTGTTATGGGGCACCCCTTAATTCGCGACAAAGGTAGAACAGTTTTTAATTATAGCAAGGCACCAATGGCTTTCTTGGCTTGCTCAATACGCGCTTTTAAATCACCTTGCGCTATAATGAAAGCTTTGTCGTTGTCTTTCATCAAGTTGCGATAAATATCAAAAAAGTAAGATCTCATTTCTGGATGTTCGCGAAGAGGATCTTCTTCATAAGGAATATCAAAATCGGTAATTATGTACAAATCGTAATACTGTAGCTGAAGTTGATTCAATATCCATGGGTCGCAAACACCATATTTGTGTTCGCTCCATACCTTAATCACATGTAAATCGGTATCACAAAAAAGTAATTCGCGGGCTTGTTTGCGCATTTTCTTTTGGCTCTCGATTTGGCCTTTCGCAATTTCCAAAAGGTCAGACTGAACATAAGGCCTATCGAGTTGATTTAAATAATCTCTAGCATATTCGGGCACCCAAACAGTATTGTATTGCTTGGCCAATTCTTTTGTTAAAGTAGTTTTTCCCGTACTCTCTGGACCAATAACTGCTACTTTAATCATGTTTAATTGTAAGATTGATTCATCATGGTTTTCTTCCAAGCCAAATAACCTGCAATGGCCATACCGATGTATAAAAAGTATAAAAACGAATAAAAATAAAGTTCTTTATAAAAGTAGATACAAGTAGCGAGCACGTCTACCGCAAACCAATAATACCAGTTGTCAATTTTTTTTCTGGCCGTTAGCCACATTCCTGTTACACTCAAAATTGAAGTAGTGCTATCCCAGTAAGGAAGTGCTGCAGGTTCCATCCCTTCAAAATAATTGGGAATATTGATTAAGAATTGTGCGAATAAAAAAATCCCAACAAAGGTGATGGCAATAAGAAAAACACCTCGTTTAGCACTGGTATGACTTATAAGTACATTGGGTTGATCTCCCTTTTTTCCCTTGGTCCAATAATACCACCCATAAATATTTAACACTAGGAAAAAGATGTGCAGAATGAAGTCGCCATATAATCGTGCTTCCCAAAAAACGAAAAAGGAAACAAGAACATAAGCCACACCCGCAGGCCACGTCCACACACTTTCTTTAATTAAAAAGAGTACTGCTAGAATTCCGAAAATTAACCCTGACAGCTCCCATACGCTTATTCCTTGCGCATATGAAATGATGTCTTGCCAGATGTCGTTAAGCTGCATGTCGCCAAAGATATAATTTTGTGGTATATTTCGTTTGTTGATTTTAAACAGAATGGAGATCATGAAAGCAATTATTATGTTAGTGGTTATTCTTGTTGCATTCCCTTTGGTAATGAACGGGCAAGAGACCGAATACAATGTTGAAACGGAGAGTGTGTCGACTCATGTAGATAAAATTTTGAACGGCCCTATTACCAAAGAAGGACTAAAACAGATGCCCTATAAGCTATGGTTCAATAGTAATTACAAGACCTATAGGGTTAATACTGACTTACTTAAGGATGCCAAGAAAAAGAACATTAAAAACCTAAAAGTGCTCGCTTTTATGGGTACTTGGTGCCATGATAGTAACCGTGAAATACCTCGTTTAATGCGTATTATGGACGATATGGGAATTGCAGACCAACTTGAGCTCTATGCGCTAGATGTAGATAAAACCAGTTTGAAAGGAAAGGAAAAAGGCTTCGATATTAAGAATACACCCACAATCATTTTTTATCTGAATGGAGAGGAGGTTACACGTGTAATTGAAGAGCCAGAAGGTTCTTTTGAAGAGGAGTTGGTACGCATTTTAAAATAGCCATGCTTCAAAACCAAAGCCACCTGTTTAATTTACCACAGGACATTACTTACCTCAACTGCGGGTACATGTCGCCTATGCTTAAATCGGTGGGCGAAGTAGGCGTTAGGGCAGTGTACGGAAAGGAGGATCCGACCACAATTAAGCCAGAAGACTTTTTTAAAAATAGCGAACTGCTAAGGACAGAATTTGCCAAACTGATCAACGTAAAAAATGAAAACCTTTGTGTCATTACGCCCTCCGCCTCTTACGGCATGGCCAATGTGGCCAAAAACCTTCAGGTAGAAAAAGGCGATAACATCATCATTCCCGAAGGGCAGTTTCCTAGCAATGTGTATGCTTGGAAGGAACTGGAGAAAGAAAAAGGCGTGACAATGCGTATTGTAAAAGCTCCGGAAACTGCTGAAAACCGTGGCAAACTTTGGAACGAACGCATTCTAGAAGCCATAGACAGCAAAACCAAAATGGTCGCCATTGGTCATATCCATTGGGCAGACGGCACTAAATTCGACCTGAAAAAAATTAGAGAACGCACAAGAGAAGTTGGTGCACTTTTGGTGATTGATGGTACGCAATCCATTGGCGCTTTGCCTTTTGATGTGCAAGAATTTAAGCCCGATGCTGTAGTCGCTTCTGGTTACAAATGGCTGATGGGGCCTTACGCTACTGGCATGGCCTATTTTGGCGAATATTTTCAAAACGGAACACCCATTGAAAACAATTGGATGAACCGTTTGGACAGTCAGAACTTTGCCAAGTTGGTGAACTATCAGGATGAATATCAACCGGGAGCCATCCGCTACGAAGTAGGTGAAAGTGCCAACTTTATTCTTACCCCAATGCTTACTGAAGCACTTCGCCAAGTAAATACTTGGGGGCCAGAAAACATTCAGTCTTACTGTAAGTCGATTGCCCAAGAAGCACAGCAAGAGTTGGTGAAAATGGGTTTTCAAATTGAGTCCGCAGAATATCGGAGCGAACACCTTTTCGGAATCAGATTGCCAAAAGGCCTTGATTTAGAAGTAGTGAAAAACCGCTTAGCTGCCGACAAAGTTTTTGTTTCGGTACGCGGAAATTCTATTAGAGTGTCGCCTCATGTTTATAATAGCAAAGAAGATTTTGGTCGTTTAATCCAGTCTTTAAAGCAGGTGTAAAGACTTTAGAAAGGCATGAAAGCGGAAAGAAAATTATATTGAGTCCATAGTTTTTTTAATCCGTCAATCTCCGTAATTTTGTCCGGCAAATAAACCCTGTTTTTATTTGCCATGGCTCTCGACACAAACAAATTCCTTTTTGAAGCACTGACCTACGATGATGTCCTGCTTCTACCCGCTTACTCTGATATTTTACCCAGAGATACCAACACAAAAACCTTACTTACCAGAAACATTCAGTTGAATATTCCATTGGTTTCGGCCGCTATGGATACCGTTACTGAATACGAATTGGCCATTGCAATGGCGCTGGAAGGTGGCTTAGGTTTTATTCATAAAAACATGAAGGCCGATGAACAAGCCCAGCAAGTGCGAAAAGTAAAACGTTCGCAAAGCGGAATGATTTTAGACCCAATTACCCTGAATGTAGAAAGCACTGCAAGGGACGCGGACAAAATCATGCGCGAGAATAAAATTGGCGGTATTCCTGTAGTTGATAAAGACCAAAACTTGGTCGGAATTATCACTAACCGCGACATGCGCTTTATCAAAGACATGACCAAGCCGGTGCGCGAAATCATGACCATCGAGAACTTGATTACCGCGAAAATGGGAATTGGTTTAGATGAGGCCGAGGGCATTCTTCAAGAATATAAAATCGAAAAACTTCCGATTATTGATGAACACGGCAAACTAAGCGGCCTCATTACCTATAAAGATATTCTGAAAAACAGAGACAGACCTAACGCGTGTAAAGATGAATACGGTCGTTTAAGAGTAGGCGCTGCTGTTGGAGTTACTCCAGATATTATCGAAAGAATTGATGCATTGAGAAATGCTGGGGTGGATGTAATTTCTATTGACACCGCACATGGTCATTCTAAAGGAGTGATTGATATGGCGAAACGTGTTAAAGCTTCTTACCCTGATTTAGAACTAATCGTAGGAAACATTGCTACTGCTGCTGCTGCCAAAGCTTTGGTAGATGCTGGTGCGGACGCCATTAAAGTAGGTGTTGGCCCAGGCAGTATTTGCACCACGCGAGTAATTGCTGGAGTGGGTATGCCACAGCTCTCGGCTGTATATGAGTCGGCTAAAGCCATTCAAGGTTCAGGTGTTCCGGTTATTGCTGATGGCGGTATCCGTTACTCTGGCGACTTGGTAAAAGCCATTGCTGGTGGGGCTAGTACCATTATGATTGGTTCGTTGCTTGCAGGAACTGAAGAAGCTCCAGGTGAAGTAATTCTTTACGAAGGAAGAAAATTCAAATCGTACCGAGGTATGGGTTCTGTAGAGGCCATGGAAGATGGATCGAAAGACCGTTATTTCCAAGATGCCGAAGATGACATTAAGAAATTAGTACCAGAAGGAATTGTAGGCCGTGTACCTTATAAAGGCACAGTTCAGGAAATGCTTTACCAATTAACAGGTGGTTTGAAAGCAGGAATGGGCTACTGTGGCGCTGGTACTATTGAAGATTTGCAAAAAGCACAATTCGTAAAAATCACCAATGCAGGTATGAGCGAAAGCCATCCGCATGATATTATGATTACCCGCGAAGCGCCTAACTACAGCAGAAGATAAATCTGATTTACTCAGACCAATAATAGGAAAGCCGCTCAAATGAGTGGCTTTTTTGTTTAAAATGAACCGTCACTCTGAGTGTCTGGCCATTAAGGCAAGACCGTAAGAGTCCGTTGGATTAACGTGACTAATTAGATCATACTGGTAGTAGTGTCAAATAACCCTATCTCAAATCTAAGCATTTTGATAAAATGAACTTAGCATTTAACCCATGCAACCTTTCACTTCTTTTGGTCATCTGTTACAGGTACTGTAACCTATTCTTGGTTTATCAGTCTATACTAAAAGGTCAAAACTTAAAACAACATGAAAACACAACAAATCACACTCAAACTCACCTTTTTCACATTTCTTCTGATCTCATTATTTTCAGTTAGTACCCAAGCACAATCTACGGTGAAGGCTTCGGATATTATGAAAGCGATGAAAAACGGGGAAGACATTAAGTATTCTAATGTGACAGTTTCTGGAACGCTGGATTTTACTTACATGGATGAAAAAGCACCCGATTTACCCCGCAGAAGAAGTTGGTGGAGAAATGGCGGAGACAACACCGTTAACGAATTGATCAAAAGTAAAATCACTTTCGAAAATGTAGTTTTCGAAAATGATGTAATCGCTTACTTTCACGATGACAGATCGGAATATACTTTTACAGCTGATTTTGAAGAAAATGTAGTTTTCAAAAACTGCAAATTTGAACGTGACGCCATGTTCAAGTATTCAGAATTTGAGCGTGAAGCTTCATTTGCAGGTTCTACTTTCAAAGATGAATCCACTTTTAAATATGCTGAATTTTCTAGACTAGCAGATTTTTCTAACACCAGCTTTGATGAAAATGCCATTTTCAAATACACAAAATTCAGAGATGGGGTTAACCTTTCTTCGGCTCGTTTTGAAAGATCATTGGACATTAAATACACCAAAGTAAGAGGCGATTTCGACATCAGCGATTTATATGTTCGCTGGGACATCGACTCTAAATACACCGACATTAACGGTCGTAAATTCTCAAAAAATATGCTCGACAACTAATTGGTCATAGTTTAGAACGCACAAAAAAGGCAGCTCATGGGTTGCTTTTTTGTTTCATTAGCCGCCTCGCACTAGCTTTCTATTGAGAATCCCAAAAATCCTTTTCCTTAAACCCTAACTCCTGAGTTTATAGGATCATTAGCTTTTGGAGGGTTATTCCCAAATAGCCTTAAGAGAAAACAAAAAGGCCGCCTCAGTTTCTACGGAGACGGCCTCTAGTATTGTTATAGGTTTTTCAGTTATACTTTCATGGTAAACCACTTGGCGATGGTCTTCCAATTCACTTTTGCTCCGTACATTAATATCCCTACGCGATAGATTCTTCCGGCCATCCATATGGTGCCAATAAAGCCTAATACCAAAAGCACCATAGAAAGCAATAGCTGCCATGTTGGTACTCCAAATGGCAATCGGGCCATCATTACAATGGGCGATGTAAATGGAATCATGGACAGGGTAACCGCCATTGGGCTATGTGGATCTTGCAGTACAAATGTCAATGACACAATTCCTACAATGATAGGCAACATAATAGGCAACATAAACTGCTGAGCATCTTGGATACTATCTACCGCAGAGCCGATGGCAGCGTAAAGCGCTCCATATAGAAAATAAGCCCCTAAGAAGTAAAACAAGAATGAAACTACAATTTGCGCCACAGGAATGGTATCGAGCATTCCCTGAATATTGGCCGCAATTTCTTGATTTTGAGTCATATCCACCTCAGCAGGCATCTGACCAGCCATGGTTTCCATTCCGCCTCCAAGCGCAGTAATCCCCACGGAGAAAAGAGTAAACATCAATACAATCCAGATAAGAAGTTGGGTAACACCGACAGCTCCAACGCCCAATACTTTCCCCATCATCAGTTGGAAAGGACGCACAGAAGATACAATTACCTCAACGATTCTACTGGTTTTCTCATCAAGTACAGACTGCATAATCTGGCTACCATAAATGAAAATGAACATGTAAATCAAAAAGCCGAAAACATAACCTACTGCTGAACTCAGGTTTGTATTGCTCTCTTTGGCTTCTCCAGACTCAGACAAGTTGAAAGAATTCAAACTAACACTTACTTTGAGTGAATTAATCACTGCTGGGTCTAAACCCGATCTATCCAGCTTTACCGCTTCAAGTTCTCTCTTAATTTCAGACTCGAAATTTTTCATGGCCTGATTACCAGGATTGGTTTCAGAGTAAAAAGAAAAATCACTATAACGCGTTTTAGAAGCATCGTCAAGGTCAATTTCTGGAATATGAATTAACCCGTAGACATCATCTTCTTGAAGTTTGGCTTTTGCATCTTCTAAATTGCTCGTCAGGTAAGTATAGGTATAACCAGCGTTGCTGAATGAATCTTGGAAATAACCGCTTTCATCGAGCACATACACCTCTTTTGAAGAGTCACCATCACTTGTTCCTAAATAAACAATCCCGAAAATAACAGCTGGGAAAATCAGGGGAATAAGAATGGTGGCCAGTAAAAATGACTTCTTCTTTACCCTGGTAGAATATTCTCTTTTGAGTACTAAAAATATCTGTTTCATCTTTTGTTCCCTCCTTCCACAATTGAAATAAATATATCATTCACTGAAGGAATGACTTCTACAAACGAATGCACTTCGGTTTTAGCAATTAACTGACTGAGAAGGTGATTCGGGTTATGCCCGTTTTTCGATTGAATAATCGCTTCATAATAACCGTCTTCCAAATGCTTGGTGTCCAGCAATTCATATTCGGCACCTAAACCAGAGAAATCTCCCTTGTACTCTACTTTGTATTTATCTGATCGGAAAGAATTCTTGATTTCCTTTTTAGTACCATCCAAAATTTTCTCCGACTTATTGATCATGGCAATGTGCTCACAAAGCTGCTCTACAGATTCCATTCTGTGGGTAGAAAAAATAATGGTTGCCCCTTTATCTCTCAATTCAAGAATTTCGTCTTTAATCAAATTGGCGTTTACTGGATCGAAACCAGAGAACGGCTCATCTAGAATAAGCAACTGTGGTTCGTGGATTACCGTAGCGATAAACTGAATTTTCTGCGCCATCCCTTTTGAAAGGTCTTCTACTTTCTGACCCGCCCACTCGGTTAGACTAAGTTTTTCAAGCCATTTTTTGATTTTGGCTTTAGCCTCAGACTTCGACATGCCTTTCAGCTGTGCCAAATACATAAGCTGTTCGCCTACTTTCATTTTCTTATACAGACCTCGCTCTTCGGGCAAATAACCAATAATTTCTACATGACGTGGATTTAGCTTTTCCCCATTTATGAGTACTTCGCCTTCATCGGCCATGATGATTTGGTTGATGATTCTGATGAGTGTGGTTTTCCCTGCCCCGTTTGGCCCTAATAGGCCAAAAATAGACTGCTTGGGAATGCTTATGCTCACATCGTTCAAAGCTCTATGCTCGGCATAGCTTTTCGAAATGTGATTGGCTTCGAGTATATTCAAGGTTTTGTGGTTTTGTTAATACTTTAAAGTTAATCGGTACTAAGCACCTTTAAAAGTAACACAAGATTAAAATTGAAATCCTAAATATAGTCAAGAACCTGCTGAGCGGAAGATGTTGTCGATTTGTGGATTTTTTAGACTCCGGCCTTTTAGTTTTTGGCAAAAATCACGTTGCCCATAGAAAGGTCTATATTGAATGTGAGTAGGTTTGGAGAATCCTCTTTGTAGGAAGGGTTCACATAAACGTTATCGCCAATAGACACAAAGTTGCTAGGCATTTTTAGCTTCCTGAAGGACGTATCTTTAATGCGGATCATCATGGGTATTTCTTCTAAGGGAAGATTAATAGTGAGGCTTCCAGCGCCAACACGCGCCCAAATTTCACTCGCTAGCTCAGGACTTTCTCCAAAATTCATGGTCAGAGTACCAAAGCCTACTTCGGCAATAACCGTTTTGGCCCTTGCCATATTCAACCTGTCAATTTCCACATCACCTAAATCCACGTTCACCATAAAGGTGTCCATTTCAATTAAGTTTTCCATTTTAGAATGGTAGCCTACTTTAACATGCGCATTGCCCGAAGTAATTTTCATATTCTCCACTGCAATATTCGACAAGTCGATATACGCTTTGCCTACTCCGTAGTTCAGGTCGAGATTATAAGGCTTAAAATGAGACAGATAAATGTTCCAGTAGTTTTTTGTATCTGTGGATTTTCTTCCAAAAATCTTTGTCAGTTTGCTAGTGAAGCCTTCTTTTCCGCTGTCGTTCAAGTTTAACCAAGCATTGAGTACGTTTCCTTCCATCTGTTGACCAAATTCAGGAGTTACATACTCTTCTTCACACAAGCCCATAATACTAATGGGTGTGTCGCCATTTCTTGTTCGAATTTCACAAGTGCCAGAACTGGCTTTGAGATAAAAATTGATTTTTTCACAGGAAGCATCTTCCTGCACTGCAAAATGGGTTTTTGTTTGTCCCCACACAACCATGTCTGCAATTCCAATACTTACAATTGCCAGCAATATTACCCTATACATGGACTTGAATACGAGTTGTAGGAAATAGGGTTGCAAAACAAAAATATTACTGATATTCGACACAAATAAAAAAGGAGTTGGTTTACACCGACTCCTCAAATATAATCTTGAATTTTAAATCTGTCTAGAAAAACTCTTTCACCTTTTCAAAAAAGCCTTTTTCACCCTTTTCTGGTTTAGGTCTCATGTTGTCTGAAGTACTCAACTTCTCAAGCATTGCACGCTCTTCCGATGTTAATTTTTTCGGGGTCCAAACATTTAAATGAATCAGCTGATCTCCTTTTCCATAGCCATTAAGGTCTTTAATTCCTTTTCCTCTTAAGCGAAGAATCTTTCCGCTTTGGGTTCCAGGATCAATCTTAATGCGCACTTTACCATCAATGGTTGGCACTTCTATACTCGTACCCAAGGCTGCTTCTGTAAAGCTGATATAGAGATCGTACAACACATTATTGCCGTCTCTTTTTAGTTCTTCATGCTCTTTTTCTTCGATTACAATCAATAAGTCGCCAGCAATGCCGCCACCTGGCGCCATGTTACCTTTACCCGACATTGAAAGCTGCATTCCTTCGGCTACACCTGCTGGTATTTTAATAGGAATAATTTCTTCCTTCATTTCCAAACCAGTGCTATCGACCCCTGGAGGACGTTGGTCAATTACTTTACCGCTACCGTGGCAAGTAGAACAAGTACTGGCCGAAACCATTTGCCCCAACATAGTATTGACCACTTTCTTTTGCTGGCCAGAGCCACCGCAGGTAGAACAGGTTTTGAAAGTAACTCCGCTGGCATTCACCAAACGGTTAACTTTTATTTTCTTCTCTACGCCCTCGGCAATTTCATTTAATGTAAGCTTAAGCTTTATGCGCAAATTCGATCCTTTTCGTTGACGACTTCGGCCTCCGCCCCCGCCTCCAAAAAAGCTTTCGAACGGACTACCGCCTCCACCTCCAAAGATGTCTCCGAATTGCGAGAAGATGTCATCCATGTTCATTCCGCCACCATGACCGCCTGCACCAGCACGCATGCCATCATGTCCGAAACGGTCGTATTGTGCACGCTTGTCTGCGTTGCTCAATACTTCATAAGCTTCGGCAGCTTCTTTGAACTTATCTTCTGCTTGAGGATCGTCTGGGTTTTTATCAGGGTGGTATTTAATAGCCATTTTACGATAAGCCTTTTTTAGCTCATCGTCTGTTGCTGTTTTACTAACCCCTAATATGTCGTAGTAGTCTCTTTTTGCCATCTTATGCTCCTATCACCACCTTTGCGAAACGAACTACTTTTTCACCTAAGAAATAGCCCTTTTCAACGGTATCTATAATCTTACCTTTTAACTCTTCTTCTTCAACCGGAAACTGCGTAACCGCCTCGTGCAAGTCTGCATCGAAAGCCGTTCCTTTTTCCGTATTCATTAATTTAAGTCCCTTTGCCTCAAGTGTTTTCAAAAGCTTTTTATGAATTAAATCAAAGCCTTCTTTCACCACTTCTACATCTTCTTGCTTTTGATTGGCTTGTTGAGCTCTTTCAAAATCATCTATGGTAGGGATTAAATCAGCCATTAAGTCTTGCGAGGCTGTTTTAATCAAATCTATTCTTTCTTTAGCGTTTCTTCTTCTGAAGTTCTCGAACTCAGAATACAACCTTAGGTATTTGTCTTTTGCTTCTGCTACCTCAATGGTCAACTTTTCTTCAGCAGTTAACTCAACAGGTTCTTCTATTTCTTCGTTCTGCGCTTCAGCAGCCTCATTAGCTTCTATCTCTTCAGCAGTAAGATTATCCTTTACCACTTCCTCGTTCTCTTGCGCTTTGTTTTTCTTCTTCATCGATTCTCTATCAGTTTTTAAAAATGCCGAAAACATTTTCTTAATTCTCGCCATTTTACCTCCTTAAAAACAGACGCTCGGCTACAATTATATTGCCAAGCGTAGTTTTGTGTCATTCTGACATAAGATGTAAAAAGAAAGAAGGTAAATGGCAGTTCCCCAGCTAAGGTTTAGCGGGATTCAGTTTTGACCAAAGTAAGTCTTTCAGTTCTTGCAGCCCAATATTAGCCACTGATGAAATAAATAATGTAGGCAGTGTTTTAGGCAACATTTCCTTCATCTCTTCAATCATTTGCTCATCTAACATATCGGTTTTAGAAATTGCTAGAATTCGCTCTTTATCTAACAGTTCAGGATTGTATTTTGTGAGTTCCCCTAAAAGGATTTCATATTCTTTGGCTACATCATCGGCATCGGCAGGCACTAAAAATAGCAACAATGAATTGCGCTCTATATGACGTAAAAACCTTAAACCCAACCCTTTTCCTTCAGCAGCCCCTTCAATAATTCCAGGAATATCGGCCATTACAAAAGAACGGTGGTCGCGATAAGACACCACGCCCAAATTAGGAACAAGGGTAGTGAATGGGTAATCCGCAATTTCTGGCTTGGCAGCCGAAAGCACTGAAAGCAAAGTTGATTTACCCGCATTTGGAAAACCTACTAAGCCTACATCGGCCAAAAGCTTAAGCTCGAGCACGAAAATAGTATCAATCCCAGGCTCTCCAGGTTGTGCATACCTTGGTGTTTGATTGGTAGAAGTATTGAAATGTTGATTTCCTAAGCCCCCTCTTCCGCCTTTGGCAAGTATAATTTCTTCGTTGTGCTCGGTAATTTCACAAACAATTTCATTGGTTTCAGCATCGCGTGCTACGGTACCTAAAGGCACTTCCAGTATAATGTCTTTCCCATCTGCTCCAGTACTGCCATGTCCTGATCCACCTTCGCCATTTTGAGCGAAAACGTGTTTCTGATATCGAAGGTGAAGCAATGTCCAAAGGTTTGAACTTCCGCGAAGAATAATATGCCCACCACGACCGCCATCACCACCATCGGGGCCACCTTTGGGTACGTGTTTTTCTCTACGCATGTGTACAGCGCCTGCGCCTCCATTGCCCGATCGGCAATAAAGTCGGACGTGATCGATAAAATTGGAACTGGCCATAATACGTATTTAACTTTTGTTCGAATTAAGAACGCCCCCTAACCCGTAGATTAAAAAGGGCTTTATGAAAATAAAAAAGATGATCAACCCGAAAGTGACCATCTTCAAATTACTAATTTTTTCAAGCAATATTAAGCGTAATGCCCATCTATTGCCTTTTCTATCTGAGCGAAAATTGAGTCGATAGTACCCACTCCATTAACCCTGCAGATTTTATTTTGTTTGGCGTAAAACTCAGCAACAGGAACCGTTTTGTTATTGTACTCCTGAATTCTAACGTTAATTTTTTCTTCATTTTGATCGTCTGCTCGGCCTGAGGTTTTGCCTCTTTCTAACAAACGCTTTTTCAGTTCTTCAACCGGCACTTCGAGCATCACCATGCAAGAAATGGAAGTATCATATTTAGCTAAAAGTTCATCTAAAGCCTCTGCTTGGGCTACAGTTCTGGGGAAGCCATCGAAAATAAAACCTGGAGCAGTTTGAAATTCCTTCACTGTTTCACCCACCATTCCAATCACTACTTCGTCTGGAACAAGTTTTCCGTTGTCCATAAAGCCTTGTGCTTTTTTGCCCAATTCGGTGCCTTCTCCTAAATGCTTTCTGAATAAATCTCCTGTGGAAATGTGTTTCAGCCCGTACTTTTTAATGATGTTTTCGCTTTGTGTACCTTTCCCCGCTCCTGGAGGGCCGAATAAAACTATATTAACCATTTACAGAATTAGATTTTGAGGGTTCAAATATAGTGAAGGAAATTTTTAGGCTTCCTTCAATTGATAAATATCTTTGAGATTTCGGCCATGGCCGTTGTAATCTAGGCCGTAACCTACCACAAATTTTTCAGGAATCTCAAACCCTACATAGTCGAGTTTCAGGTCTTTTTCAAGCTTTTCGGGCTTTAAGAGCAGTGTAGCTACTCTTATAGATTTCGGTCCTCTTTCCTGAAAAAATTTAATTACTTGTTCCATAGTGAGGCCTGAATCTACAATGTCTTCAATGAGAATAAGGTGCCTTCCAAATACGTTTTCTTGTAGTCCGAGCACTTGTTTTACAGCCCCACTACTTTCCATTCCTTTGTAGGACGCCATTCGGATGAAAGCTATTTCTGAAGGTACATTTACGGCCTTCATCAAGTCGCTGGCGAACATAAATGAGCCATTCAAAATACCAATAAACAATGGATTTTTATTAGCGTACTCCTCATTTATCTCTTCGCCTATTTCCGCTATGCGCTGTTGAATTTTGGTTTCATCTAAGTAAACCTCAAACTCCTTTTCTCGAACTTTGATTGTATTCACAGGTAATAAATTTTGGCGCAAGTTAATAATTACAACCGCTCCATCAGCACTTTGTACAAAGCAATCATGCAAGCGATGTCGTGCTTGTGAACTTTTTCATTGGGGCTGTGTACATGATCTTCAGGTGCGCCAACAAAACACCAATCAAACGGATAAGGTGAAAGTTGAAGTTCTCGACCATCACTAGAGCCAGCGCCTTCTACTTCAAGTTGAAAGTCAATGCCTGATTCCTCGGCAATTTTGATGATTTTTTGAATATAGCTTCTGCGCGGAATATTTCTGTCGCGCATTGAAATGGCTACGCCTTCCCCGTGCGGAACTCCTTCGGTAACCCAAGTAATATCTGAAATTAAGGCTTGCCTTACGCCCCATTGTTCATACATATGTTTGGCCAAATACGGCACGGCTCCCCCTCCGTGTTCTTCCCAACAACCAAAAGCAATTACTCCGTTTTCTAAGGTTTCAGCTACTTTTAATGCATTGAACACCCCCAAACGGTTGTCCATATAACAAGACTGAATGTATTCATCATCTTCGCGAAAATCGCACTTAAAAACTAGCTCTGTTCCTCGATCAATACCTCTTGGAAACTTGTAATAAAGGTTTCCATCGTCTTCAAGTAATTCGCACTCAATGGGTCCCATTGAATCTTCTCCCACCAACTTATAGCCAGTTTCTGCTTTGGGGCCGCCAATGGCCACTAACTGATCGTTATAGCGCACTGTAAAACCAATGCTGTCCATGTGGGCAAAAATGGCAGTTCGAGGTGTACCGAATTTGAGCATGACGCAGTCTTGGAATTTATCTCCAAAAATCACTTCAGGTTTGGTCTTCCATTTAGAAGCATTGACCTCCACGTAATTTAAGATGAACTCTTTCATGGCAACTTCGTTTCCAGAAGGTGCATGAATTTGGCAAAGGGTTTTAAGCAGTTTGAAATCCATAAGTGAGAATTTGGCCAAAATTAAGTTGGTCTTTTGTGATACCCTAGCATTGTCAGGCAAATTCACCTTTCAACCGATATTGTCTGAATGAGCGAATGTTTCCATTAAATTTGCAGCGAATTTGAAATTGAATGAGAGTACTCAATACATCAAACAGCATTGCCAATACTTATTTGGCCGAACTCAGGAATGTTGAGGTGCAAAACGACCGGTTGCGCTTCAGAACAAATTTGCAGCGACTGGGAACTTTGATGGCCTATGAAATTTCGAAAACACTTCATTTTGAAAAACAAAAAATTCAAACCCCGCTGGCCATTACTGCTGAACAAACCATTAGCGACTCAATTGTATTGGTGTCTATTTTACGGGCTGCGGTGCCCTTTATGAATGGTTTCTTAGATGTATTTGACCATTCTGAAGTTGGCTTTATTGGCGCATGGCGAAAAGAAGAAACCGAAAATATTGAAGTAGCGTTGGAGTACTCAGCTGCGCCAAACTTAGAGGGAAAAACATTGATTTTAATAGACCCAATGTTGGCAACTGGCAAATCGCTGGCAGCCAGTCTTAATCAAATTCTTAAAAACGGCAAACCAGCCAGTATTCATTTGGCTTCAGTAATTGCCGCACCAGAGGGCATTGAATACCTAAAAAGGAACATCGAGGTCGACCATGAGTTATGGATATGGGCGGTAGATGAAAAGTTAAACGATAAATCATACATAGTGCCCGGTTTGGGCGATGCGGGTGATCTTTCATTCGGGTCAAAACTTTAATTCATGCTATTGAGTACGATTCTAATTCTTGTTTTGGGTTTGGCTACCCTAATTGTTGGTGGTGAGGTGCTTGTAAAAGGAGCGTCAAAATTGGCCTTGCGTTTTAACGTGAGCAGCTTGGTGGTTGGCCTTACCGTAGTTGCTTTTGGTACCTCGGCACCAGAGTTACTTGTCAGCTTGAATTCAGCCTTGAAAGGTGCACCTGATTTTGCTTTGGGCAATGTAATCGGCTCCAACATTTCCAATTTGGCTTTAGTGCTAGGAACAGCCGCTCTTTTTGGATTTATTCCCATAAAAAAAGACAGCGCAAGAAGAGATTGGCCTGTAACATTAGGCTCATCAGTGCTCCTCTACATTTTCGCTTACAACGGCATGATTTCTAATTTAGAAGGCACAATTCTAGTGATTCTATTGGTGATTTATTTAGGTTCATTGCTGTACACTACACGCAAAGAACAAATCAAACTTGATGTGGAAGAGCCAGACAAGCTAGAAAAATGGGGAATTGTTAAAGATATTTTTCAGGTGAGTTTAGGTATTGTTTGCCTCTATTTTGGTGCAGATTGGTTTATTGGTGGTGCCGAAGAAATTGCTGTGGATTTAGGTGTGTCGCAGCGCGTTATAGGGCTTACTGTATTGGCGTTAGGCACAAGCTTACCCGAACTTTTTACTTCTGTAATTGCGGCCCGAAAAGGAGAAACCGATCTTGCATTAGGAAATTTATTGGGTTCCAATATTTTCAATGTGCTTTCCATTATAGGGATTACAAGCATTATTAAGCCTCTTTCGGTAAACATGGACATGCTCCATACCGATTTCCCTTGGATGATCGGTATTACAATACTTATCCTTCCTTTGATGGTCTTCCGTAAAAGACTAGGAACGCCTTCTGGAATTATCCTGATTGGCTCATATCTAGTCTATGTGTTTTTCTTATTGAAGTAATGTTAGAGAAGGTTCTTACTTACCTTGGCATTTATTTGTTGGCTTGCCTCAAGTCAATTCTCCCTCCTTTATTAGGGCCGAATGTGGGCATGAGTCCATTGGAAATTATCATTATCACCATGGCTGGACTAATGACCAGTGTAGTCTTATTTTCTTTTTTAGGAGAGAAAATAAAAAAGAATGTGCTCCCTATTTTCATTAGAAAGAAAGGTAAATTTTCGCCTCAAAGCCGCAGAATGGTAAGAATTTGGACGAAGTATGGCATTATTGGCACCTGCTTTCTTACCCCTCTAATCCTATCTCCAGTGGGTGGTTCTCTTTTGGTTTCAACTGTGGGTGCTCCTCGCAAGCAAGTCTTTTTCTATATGTTTATTTTTGGGTTGTTTTGGTCTATTGTCTGGACATTCTCAGTGGATTGGCTAATTGATTTGGGCTTGATTAATTCGAGGTAGTACTGAATACTAGGAAGCATTCTTGAGATAACTATCCCCCTCGCTGGCGAGGTGAGGCATAAGATTGATATACAGGTCTGACCTTCGGTGCCGACCTAAAAGTAGTCCATCGAGTAATCGGTCGGTACCGAAGGTCAGACCACATTAAAAAGAAGAAATTCCTTACTCCTCTCCCTCATCAGGTAACATTTCAATGTCTTGAATCAATACTTTTTTTGAAATGGCTTGACCCGTGAGTGTAGCGGCTAAGCCTCCCATGGCTGTTTCTTTGTAGCGGGTTTCCATGCTTTGACCTACTTCGCCCATGGCTTCAACACATTCGTCTACCGGAATTACTGCGCTTACATTTGCCAGCGCTATTTGTGCCGAACTATTGGCAATAGCGGCTGCACTTGCATTTCGTACCACGCAAGGCACTTCAACCAAACCTGCAACTGGGTCACAAATTAAGCCCAACATGCACTGAATGGTAATAGCCACTGCATTAAAAACTTGGTCGATTGAGCCGCCTAAACAATACACAATAGCACCAGAAGCCATTGCTGCTGCGCTACCCGTTTCGGCTTGGCAACCACCCACTGCTCCAGCAATGGAAGCACGTTTTTCCATAATCAAGGCAATACCTGCGCTTACTAAGAGCCCTTCGTGAATCTTACGGTCAGGCACATCGTGCAACTCTTGGAAGGTAACTAGCACTCCTGGGATAATGCCCGAAGCACCAGCTGTTGGAGCAGCCACAACGCGCCCCATGCATGAATTCACTTCCTTAGCAGCCAGTGCACGAGAAATCAAAACTTGGAATTCTTTACTTAAAACAGTTACCGGGTGGTTGTACACTTTCTTCGCGCCATTATTTATCATTCCCGAACGAGAAGTCATGTCTTCGGTGAGACCTGTTTGAACTGCCTCCTTCATTACGGTATAGGCATTCTCTAAGCTGGCCCAAATGAATGCTTCATTGCGTTGCTTTTGCTGCACCTCGTATTCAATTACGGGTTCAAAAAGCTTCATATCATTTGCCTCACAATAGGACTTCCAACCTTTAAAATCATCGAAAAGAAAGCTCATAACTGTATACCTTTTACACAAAGCTAAGGGAATTAAGGGAAAGGATTGCAAGCAAATTGAGAAAGCCTATGCCCCTTAAGATTAAGGGAAAACTGATAGTACTATTCATTGTTTTGAGAAAGGGTTTAGAACGAACAATTCCTATCTTTGCGGCATGGAATTGAAGAACGATCTGATTTTACGTGCGGCCAGAGGCGAAAAGACTGAAAGAACTCCAGTATGGTTAATGCGCCAGGCAGGCAGAATTTTACCTGAATATCGTGCGGTTAGAAATAGCCTGAGCGGATTTATTGAATTGGTGAAAAATCCAGACTTGGCTGCCGAGGTAACTATTCAACCAGTGGATATTTTGGGAGTGGATGCCGCCATTATTTTCTCAGATATTCTCGTGATTCCAGAAGCCATGGGCTTGCCTTACGAAATGATCGAAAAGAAAGGGCCTTGGTTTCCGAACACCATAAAGTCTGAGGCAGACTTAAAAAACATCAGAATTGCCGATTCTTCTTCTGATTTGGGTTATGTTATTGATGCCATTAAAGTAACCAAAAGAGAACTGGCTGGGCGTGTGCCATTGATTGGTTTTGCTGGCGCACCCTGGACTATTTTCTGCTATATGGTAGAAGGCCACGGAAGTAAAACCTTCTCTAACGCCCGAAAAATGCTGTACACTCAACCTGCTTTGGCCGAAAAGCTGATGCAGATGATTACCGACAGCACCATTACTTACTTGAAAGCTCAAATTGAAGCAGGCGCCAATATTGTTCAAGTATTCGATTCGTGGGCAGGTATTTTGCCGGCAGATCAATACGAACAATTCTCGATGAAATACATTCGTCAGATTTGTTCGGCCATTACCGAAGTGCCCGTAACTGTTTTTGCCAAAGGAGCTTATTTCGCTAGAAAATCTATGGCTACTTTAGATTGCGAAACCATTGGGCTGGACTGGAATATGGACATTAAAGAAAGTCGTGAGCTAGTTGGGCCAAATAAAACTTTGCAAGGAAATCTTGATCCATGTGCGCTTTATGGCTCTAATACCGAAGTAGAAGCTGCTACCAAAAAGATGCTTGATGCTTTTGGGCCAGACCGTCATATTGCCAATTTAGGTCACGGTGTTTACCCTGATATCGATCCTGAGAAGGTGAAGGTGTTTGTGAATACAGTGAAGGAATATAGCGCAACACTCCGTAACTCTTAACTTAACCATGACTCAGTGTGGGAGGTAAAAAACATATCCACGGAGAGAAGGACTCTTAACTTCGAATCATCTGGACAAGGTGTTCATGTAGGCACATCTATATATGCCAACAATGAACTTCTATTTAATCAAGCAGAATCAATTCAAGATCACGGAGAGGGAGAAAATGTATTCCAGTCTATTATCTGTGACCATTGTGGATTTTCAAATTGTGAGCCTGGTAATTGGATTGCCCTGAGGAAAATTGGTGATGCCCATCTTATCATACCTGTATTTGATTGGATTATAGAAGAGGAGGATTCTTTGAAAAATGAATATTTGCCACCTAAATATATATCATCTCAAGGGGCTGGTATTATTGACTCTTCTACATTTGATAAGTTGAAAGAGTTAATTACGCCATTCAAGGAAATTCACGAGGTTAAAGAACTTACCGGAAAGGAACTCGCGACTTTATACAAGTATGAGACCCCAACGCGCCTTTTTGGAGACTTACCTAA
This sequence comes from Roseivirga seohaensis, assembly GCF_001592945.1. Classification (GTDB taxonomy): domain Bacteria; phylum Bacteroidota; class Bacteroidia; order Cytophagales; family Cyclobacteriaceae; genus Roseivirga; species Roseivirga seohaensis. Next base: position 797,924 of record NZ_LRPB01000023.1, on the reverse strand, counting down.
GATCGGGCAAATAAAAAAAGACCAAATTATAGGTTGTTCTGAAGGTGAAGTAAGTCTTTATCTAAAGCTCATAGATGAAAAGATTTATCAGATTGAAAAGTGCAGCACAGTTCAACTTGTAAAAATGGATGATAACTATCGCTTTGTAAGTTTTTTTCTTGATGATCTTGGCTCTACGGAATGGAAGGCAGCTACAATTGACTCCGAGGGAAACATAGAATTATTGATTGACAATTGGAGAGTTATTAGCAATTAAGCTTCTTAAGAAGTTCGGTTAAAGTGAGTAAAAATAATGCATAACTAACCTCACAGCTATCCTTAAAATTTAAAAATTCTTCTTTCTTAAATCTTAGGAAGCTCTTTTAAAAAACTAAGGGTTCATCACCCACTTTCAAATATCACTTGCTTTGTGTTAATTGGTTAGTAAATCTTGAGCTATGAAAAGATCCTACCAACTCTCTCTGATGGCATTTATGCTTTTAGCCCTGTCGGCTTTTACTTTTAAAACTGACCCAGCGCCTTCTTTAAAAGAAAGAATTATCGAACTCTCTAAAAAAGTGGAGCCTAAGGTAATTGAATGGCGACATCACATTCATGAAAACCCAGAGCTTTCCAATCGCGAGTTTAAAACAGCCGCCTATATCGCAGCTCATTTGAAGGGTTTGGGCATTGAAGTACAAGAAGGCGTGGCCAAAACAGGAGTCGTGGGAATTCTTAAAGGAGGAAAACCCGGGCCAGTAATGGGCTTAAGGGCCGATATGGATGGCCTCCCCGTAAAAGAAAAAGTCGATTTACCTTGGGCATCTAAAGCCATGGGAGAATACCAAGGCGCTGAAGTACCTGTGATGCATGCCTGTGGACACGACACGCATGTAGCCATTTTAATGGGGGTGGCCGAAGTGCTTTCTCAAGTGAAAGCTGATTTAAAAGGCACCATAAAATTTATTTTTCAACCTGCGGAAGAAGGCGCTCCTGCTGGTGAAGAAGGTGGTGCAGACTTAATGGTCAAAGAAGGAGTCTTAGAAGGAATGGATGCCATTTTCGGCCTACACATTAATGCCCAAACCGAAGTAGGGCAAGTGAAATATCGTCCCGAAGGAATTATGGCAGCCGTAAATAGCTTCGAAATTAAAATCAAAGGAAAGCAGACGCATGGTTCTACACCATGGACGGGCATTGACCCCATTGTAACTGCAGCGCAGATCATTAATAATGTTCAAACCATAGTGAGCAGAAGTATGCCATTAACGACTCAAGCAGCCGTAGTTTCATTTGGTAAAATTGAAGCGGGGGTAAGAAGCAATATTATCCCAGAAGAAGCCACCTTGGTGGGCACCATTCGTACGTTGGATGCCGACATGAGAGAAAGACTTTTCGAACGTCTTCGCACCATTGTAAAGAGTACCGCTGAAAGTAATGAGGCCGAAGCCAGCTTGTACATTGATAAAGGTTATCCTATTACCTACAACGACCCACAGCTTACGGCTAAAATGGCTGACACATTCGTAGATGTAGTTGGTGCCCAAAACGTAACTCCCAACATGAATGCCATTACGGGAGCTGAAGATTTTTCATTCTTTCAGGAAAAAATCCCTGGGCTGTATTTCTTTATTGGAGGTGCTCCAAAAGGAGTGGATGCTGAAAAACAAGCTCCTCACCATACGCCAGATTTTTATGTGGATGATGCTGGAATGTTAACAGGCATCAAATTATTGAGCAGAATAGTTGTGGATTATCCTGAGGTGACGATTTCGAAAAAGTAACAGGAAATAAAGAAGCTTTCCAAAAGGCAGAACTTTTGGAAAGCTTTGAATCAATTCAGAATCTTATTGTCTTCGGCTTCTTCCATCAAGTCTTCTTTATTGATGGGCACTACGCCTACATGTTCGCAGACCAAGCCACCCGCTAAATTGGCCAAGGCCGCAGCTTTTTGAGCCGACATTCCCACTGCCAAAGCGCAAGCCATTACACTGATTACTGTGTCGCCAGCGCCAGAAACATCAGAAATATGGCGGATGTGGGCAGGAATCAAATGTGTTTCGCCATTGTCTTTAATGAAAACCCCGTATTCCGAAAGGGTCACCATCACCATTTCGGCATTCAGTTTAGACTGAAGCAAAGTCACTCCATCGCGCACCGAATCTATGTTTTTAGGATCCACTTGAATGTTCAATCCTTCTCTCAATTCTTTCAAATTAGGCTTAAAAAGGGTCACCCCTTTATAGTCCATAAAGTTGCGCTTTTTGGGATCTACCACCGTTGCTATGCCCAATCGGGTTGCCTCCTTAACGGTTTCTTCAATAATGGTGGCGTTAATTACACCCTTATCGTAATCTTCAAAAACCACCACATCGCAATCGGGCAATAAACGCTTGATATTGGCCAATAGCTGTGCTTGTTCAGTAGCACTGAGCTCCTTATCGGTTTCAGTATCTACCCTCAGCATTTGATGCGCTCCGGCCAAAACACGCTCCTTCACCGTAGTATCTCTTTCAGAGCTGGTCATTACTCCATTGCTTGGAATTCCTTTTTCTTCCAATCTGTTCAAGAAAAATTCACCGTCTAAATCGTTGCCCACAATGGCACATGGAATTGGAGTAGCCCCTAATGCTTGTACATTCAAGGCTACATTTGCAGCACCTCCCAAACGTTTCTCTTTTCTTTCTGTAAGCACCACAGGCACAGGCGCCTCTGGCGAAATTCTAGACACTTTACCAAACACATAAGAGTCTACCATTACATCGCCAATCACCAATACTCTAAGTTTGGAGAAGGCTTCGAAAAGTTCGTTAACGCTTGAGAATTCCATTAAGAAAGTTTAGAAACTGCTATTTTAATTCTCGTAATGGCTTCACGCAAATCTTCTTCAGATGCTGCATATGACAAACGAATACAGTTGGCATCGCCAAAAGCATCGCCAGTTACCACAGACACCTGCGCCTGATCTAAAAGGTATAGGCTTAGGTCATCTGCATTGTTAATGGTTACGTTTCCATCTGTTTTACCGAAAAGCGCTGTTACATCTGGAAAGAAGTAGAAAGCACCCGTTGGTAAATTGGTTTTAAAGCCAGGCACTTCGTCCAATAATGCTTTTACTATATCTCTTCTTCTTAAATATTCCTTCGACATTTCTACTGTTGGAGCAAGATCCGTAGTAAGTGCAGTTAAGGCAGCTCTTTGGGCAATGCTACAGTTGGCAGAAGTAATTTGTCCTTGAATTTTATTGCATGCTTTGGCCAACCAAAGTGGTGCGCCTAGGTATCCAACTCTCCAGCCCGTCATAGCAAAACCTTTGGCCATACCATTAATGGTTACGGTTCTGTCAATCATTCCTTCAATGGCACCAATACTGGCGTGAGCACCTGTATAATTAATGTGTTCGTAGATTTCGTCTGCAATAACCACAATGTCTTTGTGTTTTTTAATTACTTCAGAAATCGCTGTTAATTCCTCTAATGTGAATACAGAACCTGTTGGGTTACATGGCGAAGAATAAATAATGGCCTTGGTTTTTGGCGTAATCGCTTGCGCCAATTGCTCTGGAGTTACTTTAAAATCTGACTCAATTCCTCCTTTTACATACACAGGTACACCGCCCGCTAATTCAATAAGTGAAGAATAACTCACCCAAAATGGAGAAAAGACTACCACTTCATCACCTTCATTCAATAAAGCTAAAAATACGTTGGCGATAGATTGCTTGGCTCCATTGGAAACCACAATCTGATCGGGTGAATAATCTAAGTTATTCTCGTTTTTGAATTTAGCCGAAATGGCTTGTCTTAGGTCTAAATAACCGTTTACAGGAGGGTAAGCAAAGTATTTACCTTCATCAATTGCGGCCTTAGCGCCCTCTTGAATATGCTTTGGAGTTTTAAAGTCGGGCTCGCCCAAACTTAAACTTATCACGTTAATGCCTTTTTCTTTTAGCTCTCGGGCTTTGGCAGCCATGGCTAATGTGGCCGATTCGGCCATGTTCTTTACTCTATCAGATACCATTGTAGACATTCGATTAATTCAATGTGGGGCAAAAGTAGCTATTTATAGATTGTTGTACCAAAAACCAATTGGAATGTTCTACAATTCCACAAACTGTTGAATCAAAACGACCGAATATTTCTCGATTGTAGAAAATATTTCCCCACCCCATTTCTATACTCCAACATAAAAACGAGCCATACATTAAAATTTCGAATGATTCTTCGGTTTGGCACGGTTATCACATATAGACTAGTCAAACGACATGGTTATGAAAACTTTAGAAACTAGCCCGGAAAAATTGAAAAGAGTAATTAAGAAAATTGCTGACGCAGCTAAGATTGCCCACTTCATGAACAAATTTGCTGTATCAGAAGATTCTAAAGATTACTTCGCCATTCACGAAAATAATTTATCAAACACCAGGGCCTTGCTTTTCAAAAGCATTGGTGCCTCTACCAAAGACCTACATCTTTTGTATGGTACCAACTGGGCGCCAGCTTTAGTATATGCTCAAATTCGTTTTTGGAAATACAACGATCTAGAAATGATTGATGTATTGAAATCTAAAGTAAGTAAAGTTCTTACAGAGCTTGAGGAAGTGGCTTCAACTCCACATTCAAACATAAGAATCAGTGATTTGAATGAAGCTTCGAACAACTTGAGCATTCTATTATCAGCCTTGAATACCCAGCGCTTTTATGCATCGGGTATGTTAAGCGAAATCAATTAGGCTTTTAGCCGTAGCTATAGATGACGAAGGGCGATCGAAATGATCGCCCTTCGTGTTTTTATGTCTGTGCTGTTGAAGCAATTTTATTTGTATTCAGAACGAGTCATAATGCTTCGACCCAAAGTAATTTCATCGGTGTATTCTAACTCCCCACCCATCGGAATTCCACGTGCAATCGAAGTAATCTTCACTCCGAATTCCTTCAGCCTTTTGGTAATGTAGAAAGCTGTGGTATCACCTTCCATGGTAGGGCTTAGGGCTAAAATTACTTCTTCTATTTTGGGTTCGCTCAGTTGAATTCGCTCTACCAAAGAGTCGATATGAATATCGCTTGGACCAATCCCTTCAATCGGAGAAATAACACCACCCAGAACATGATAAAGCCCTCTGTATTGAGCCGTGTTTTCAATGGCCATTACATCAGGCGTGTCGGTAACCACACAAATAGTGGTCAAATCGCGTTTAATCGTACGGCAAGTACAGTCTGTCGTGTCGGAAATAATATGGCAAGTACCACAGTACTTTATTCCATCACGCAACTCGTTAAGCGCAGTGGTTAAATGAGCCGTACTGATGGGGTCTTGTTTTAGTAAATGAAGTACCAGCCTTAAGGCGGTCTTTTTTCCTATGCCCGGAAGTTTAGAGATTTCCTCAATGGCATTGTCGACAATTTTGGGAGGGAAGTTCAAATTGAGCTCTGATGAAAATCTTTCTAATTATAACACAGTGGCGGTAATTCCTGCTGAAAGAATACTCTCGCACATTGGCTTCAATTCTGTAAACGATCCATTTTTAACTGTGCACTTTCCTTTATAATGAATCAACAGTGTACACTGTTCTGCTTGCTCGGCAGTGTGCTTACACACTTTCATTAAAATATTAATCACGTGTTCAAACGTGTTAAAGTCATCATTAAAAACTACCAAATCACATAATTCCTCATCTGTAGTTTTTTCGAGTACCTCGACTAACTCTTCTTCTTGATAGCTGAAATTCATGTTTTTAATTTTTTACAAATGTACAAAAAAACACTTGTTGCCTAAACTGTCTGTTTGTCTAATTGGTTCGTTCCGCTTTTTGGTGTCCACAGTTTTTTCACGGATATTCAAACTTTAATTTACTAGTTCTTTGGTATGAACCCCACTTTAGTGATTTCAATTATAGGCGGTTATTTTCTACTGCTGATTCTCATTTCTCGATTTACCTCGAAAGGGGCTGATTCGGCTACCTTTTTTACGGCCAACAAACAGTCGCCTTGGTATTTGGTAGCTTTCGGAATGATTGGGGCTTCCTTGTCGGGAGTTACCTTTATTTCTGTTCCCGGTGAAGTAGGGAATAGCTTCTTCTCTTATTTTCAGGTTGTTTTGGGGTATATCGTTGGTTACCTCATTATTGCCACGGTGTTGATGCCTCTTTATTACCGTCTGAATTTGGTTTCTATATATACCTATTTAGAACAGCGCTTTGGCTTTTGGTCATACAAAACGGGGTCGTTTTTCTTTATGCTTTCCAGAACAATTGGGGCTTCCTTTCGCCTTTTTTTAGTAGCCAGTGTACTTCAGATTGCGCTTTTCGATAGTTATGGCGTTCCGTTTTGGGTTTCGGTACTCGTTACTATCGCCCTTATTTGGGTGTATACTTTTAGAGGGGGAATAAAAACCATTGTGTGGACGGATACGCTACAAACCTTTTTTATGCTCTCAGCAGTGGTGATTACCATTTATATTATTACCAAAGAAATGGGTATTGGTCTGGGAGATGCCATTACTCAAATTAGCGACAGTGAGTATTCCAAAACATTCTTCTTCGATTGGAACGACAAAAAAGATTTCTTCAAACAGTTTATTTCTGGGGTATTTATTGCCATCGTGATGACGGGTTTAGACCAAGACATGATGCAGAAAAACCTAACCTGCAGAACCTTGAAGGACGCTCAGAAAAATATTTTCTGGTTCACTATAGCTTTGGTGATTGCTAATATCCTTTTCTTGGGAATGGGTGCACTGCTCTATTTGTATGCAGGCCAAAATGGAATTGAAATTCCGACAAGAACGGATAATTTCTACCCTTTAATCGCTTTGAATCACCTCGGCACTTTTGGCGGAATTGTATTCTTATTGGGCATTGTGGCTGCGGCCTACTCCAGTGCCGACTCTGCCCTTACCTCGCTTACAACTGCATTCTGTGTCGATTTCTTAAATTTTGAAAAGAAAGAAGAATCGGTAAAGAAACCGATTAGGCTTAAAGTGCACTTGGGCTTTTCTGTGTTGCTCTTCATCGTCATCATTATCTTCAACGCGATAAACGACAGTAGTGTAATTAGTGCGATTTTTAAAGTGGCTGGTTATACTTATGGCCCGCTATTAGGCCTTTTCAGTTTTGGATTGATGACCAAACTAAAAGTGAAAGACAATCTGGTACTGCCTGTTTGTTTGCTTTCTCCGGCCATATCTTACCTAGTAGATATGAATTCATCTGCTTGGTTCAACGGTTTTCAATTCGGATTCTTTATCCTGATTTTTAATGCAGGGCTTACGTTCTTGGGAATGTTGCTGATTTCTAAAAGTTCAACACAACAAATCGTCTAATGAATTTCTACTGCTTTAGTGGGCTTGGAGCAGATAAAAGTGTATTCCAGTTTCTTGAAATTGAAGGGGTTAAATTTCATTATGTAGATTGGATAGAGCCACTCAACAATGAATCACTAGAGGACTATAGCCGAAGGCTTATCGGTAATCTGAAATTAAGAACCCCGTATAGCTTTATAGGAGTTTCTTTCGGAGGAATGATTGCCTTGGAGGCTTCAAAAATCACTAACCCCATCAACGTATTTCTTGTGTCAAGCGCGCAAAGTTCATTGGAAATACCAATAATATTTCGGCTTTTGGAACGAACCAAACTATACAAAATCATACCCGATCGACTGTTCAGAACACCGAACCGTTTCACTAATTATTTATTTGGAGCCTCTAGGCTAGAGGAAAAGAAAATTTTAGATAACATCATTAGAAATATTGATGTCAAGTTTCTTAAATGGGCATTTGGCGCAATTGTAAATTGGGTTCCAAAAGAAAATAAAAAGGCAATAAGAATACATGGGACAAAAGACCGAATAATCCCGTTAAGAGTTCAAAACATATCCCTTCGCATTAGCGGTGGATCACATCTGTTGATTGTCCGTAATGCAAATGAAGTAAGTGGGTTTATTTCTGCACTCTTATAGCACACAAATAGATTAAGGGAAATTTACTCCTCGCCAACAATTCTTTTTCTGAGTTTCACCACGCGGTCTTTGCTACGCTTTCTCATATTGAGAGCTTCCACCGCTAACGAGAAGAATACCGCAAAGTAGATATAGCCCTTTTCAATGTGTTCACCAATGCCTTCGAGCACTAGCATAAAACCAATTAAAATCAAAAACGACATGGCCAACATTTGCAGCGATGGATGTTTGTTGATAAAAGCACTGATTTTTCCTGCAGAAGACATCATCACAATCATGGCTAAAGTAACTGCAATAATCATGATCAATACATGCTCTGTAAGGCCCACAGCGGTTAAAATAGAATCAAAAGAGAAAACGATATCTAAAGCTACGATTTGAAGAATCACTTTACTCACAGTAACACTTTTACTCTTCTTCACCTGATGCTCATCTCCCTCTAAAGTGTGGTGGATTTCAGTCGTGCTCTTTCCGATTAGGAATAAACCTCCCAAAATTAAAATCAAGTCTTTTATACTTACATCATGCTCTAAAACGGTAAAGAGGGGTTCAGTAAAACCAATGATCCAGCTGATTCCCAAAAGCAAACCAATACGCATGATCAAGGCGAGTCCTAAACCTAGGTTTCTGGTTTTTTTACGATCCGCCTCTGGTAGTCGGTTAGAAACAATTGAAATGAAAATGATGTTATCGACCCCGAGAATAACCTCTAAAAAAGTAAGGGTTAATAGTGCGACAAGGCCTTCTGATGTAAGTAACGCTTCCATTCAAATTGACAGTTTATTGTTGGGCAAGAGGCACATAGTTTTCTTTGGCGTAATTCAGAATGGTTTTATTGGTAAACCTCCAAACCGCCCTTTCCATTTCCTTGCTCTTTTTATCGAGTGTAATGTAAAGTTTCAGATTCACCGTATCCTTCAGAATATGGAAAACCCTTAAGCTAAATTTTTCAAGATTGATACTAGGAAACTCAGACTTAAGTGCTTTTATGATGTACTCTTCAAGATCGTCTGGATTGCCCAAAGTTTGCCTGTCCATTTCAAAATCGAAGCTTAGTTTTTTAAAATTCTTTTTACTGGTATTCACCACATTATGGGTAACAAGCAAAGTGTTAGGTACATAAATAATCTCGTCTTCATCGCTTAACAGCACCACGTTCAGCAAAGTAATATCAGTTATTCTGCCACTGTGTTCTTCAATAACAATATAGTCGTTCAACGAAAGCTGATTGGAGAACATCAGTATAAATCCGTTGATGGTGTTTGCTATGTAATCCTTAGAAATAATGGCAATTGCAGCAGCAACAATACTAATGGAAGTGAAAAACTCCTTAGCATCTAAGCCAAAAAGAGCCAACAATGCAAACAGTAAAATGATGACATGGAGAATAGCTGAGATTCCATTGATCCCTAAAATGAAGTTATCTTTAAAGTCAGTTCCTTTCTTCTTTCGCTTGAGGTAGAAATACACCATCAAGATTCGACCGAGCGACACAAGCAATATACCTGAGATGTAAGAGATAACCGCAGGGACTATTCTAGTTCCAAAAAAGCTCCCTTCTTCAAAGTCAGGTTTTAACCAAAACCTCCAAACCAATATAATCACCAGCACAATAAATTTCAGGAAGAAAAACAGTCGTCTTCTTCCTTCCTTTTTTGCCTGATCAATAGGCTTATTTGCTTTTACTCTCGTCTTAATCATGATTATAAATCCACTGCAAAATTAACGGAATTTCGAGCCAAAAAAGTTTAAAGTTCTAACTCTTTAATCGGTTCCCAATACACCTCTTTAAACCCCACAATTTTATCTTCGCTCACTTTTACTCCTTCGGCTTCTAAACGTTCTTGCATCAGGGTGGGTGTCTGAAAATGATGACGACCGGTTAAAACTCCAGATCGGTTTACTACCCTATGCGCAGGAACATCTGACAGTCCATGTGCTGCATTCATGGCCCAGCCTACCATTCGGGCGCCACCCTTTGTGCCTAAGTATTGAGCAATGGCTCCATATGAAGTAACTCGCCCTGCAGGAATGAGTTTAACTACTTCGTAAACATTATTAAAAAAGTTGCTGTGATCTTTTGCCATAAAGCTAAGTTGAGCATTCTGAACTACTCAAACAAAAAATGACACCCCTAAGAGTGTCATTTTGATCGATTCTGTCCAGCATCTATTAACCGCCTCCACCAAAAATTCCGAATAAGCCCATCATGTTCAGTAATACAATAAGAATAACTACTGGGCATACGTAACGGATAAAAAAGACAAAAGCATTAGAAGCAAATGTACCTGGTTTCCAACCTGGTGCTCCCAAATCAATTTCGGAGACTATATTCTTGATTGGCATTTTCCAAGCCACATAAATACAAGTAACCAAAGCCACCACTACAATAAAGAAGGTGCCAAAGAAGAAGTCGAGAATATCTTGAAAGCCAGTGTATGTTGCTCCGAAAACCGTGACATTCATGGTGGAGAAAAATTCAGAGCCCCCTTGTGAAAGCGCTGAAGGAATGCCTACAATAAAAAGTAAAATACCGACTACCCAAGCAGATTTATTTCTGCTCCATTTTTTCTCATCCATAAAATAAGAGGCGGGTACCTCCAACATGGAAATAGAAGATGTTAAAGCTGCCACCATTAATAAAAGGAAGAAGAAGGCGCCTATAATGGCTCCGCCCGGCATACTGCTGAAAATTTCTGGCAATACCTGGAACACCAAAGTAGGGCCAGCGGCAGGGTCTTTTCCGAAAGCAAAAACAGCAGGGAAGATCATGAAACCCGCAAGCAAAGCTACGCCAGCGTCCATCAAACCTACCCAAACACCGCTACTAACAATATTCGCTGTTTTCGGTAAATATGAGCCATAAGTAATCATAATTCCCCAACCAATACTCATAGAAAAGAAAGCTTGCCCTAGAGCTACCAAAAACGTTTGACCCGAAATTTTACTGAAATCTGGGTTTAAGTAGAAGTCTACGCCTTTCATTGCGCCTTCTAATGACATACTTCGAATGGCCACAATAAGAATAAGCAAGAAGAGTACAGGCATCAATATTTTGGCGGCCTTTTCAATTCCTCCAGAAATCCCTTTTCGCACAATAAGAATTGTAACCAGCGTAAACAGTCCCATTAAGGGAATTGTGTTCATTGGGTTTGCGGCAAATTCTTCAAAAGGAACTTCGCTACCACTTAACGATTTGAAAATATAGCCGATTGTCCAACCAGCAATATTGCCATAATAAGAAAGCACAAAAAAGCTGACCAACAAAGCCATAATGGCACCCAAACCCATAAAAAGAGGATTGGCACCAGTATCTTTAAATGCACCAATGGTGCCCTTTTTTGTGTACCTACCAAAGCCCATCTCTGTAAAGAGCAAGGGTACTCCAATAAGTATTACACAAAGCAAATAAACCAAAACAAAGGCTCCGCCTCCATTCTGACCTGTGATGTAAGGGAATCTCCAGATGTTCCCTAACCCGACAGCTGAACCGGCCGCAGCCATGATAAATCCAAATTTGGACCCCCACTGGCCTCTGCCCTCATTACTAACGTTAACCGCCATATTCTTAAAAATTGAGTTGAGTATTGAAAAAAATAACGTAGAATATTGAGAATTTTCTTCTTAAAAACCAAGTGGTTAGAACACCTGTGGCTACCAAAATTTTAAAATCAGATTTACCGTAAATAAAGTTTTATGTGAGAAAAACCCTGTAAAGCTTGGGTTTGTGCCTCAAAAAACTACCTTGTGCGGCTTGAAAATCGATTTTTCTTAAACTTTGAACAAAACTTACAGGTAATTGAGCACGCAAGAAAAACCAGAAGAATTTAGTAATCGGTGGGGAATTATTTTAGCCGCCTTAGGTATGGCCATTGGGGCGGGTAACCTTTGGCGCTTCCCAAGAATAGCAGGAGAGTACGGTGGAACATTCATTATTTTATGGATGTTTTTCCTTGTAATATGGTCTATACCTTTACTTATGGCCGAATTGGCCATAGGTAAACACTATAAAAAGGGAACCATAGGCGCCCTTGGTAGTTTGTCGGGCAAAAAATTTAATTGGATGGGCGTGTTTGTTACGCTTGTCACCATGGGCATTGCCTTTTATTACTCCGTGGTAACGGGGTGGTCTTTTCGATACTTCCTGCTTAACACACAAAACTTAGTCGATTATATTTTTGGTTCAGGCGCCATGAACGAGAAATTTGCAGACCCCAACGTGAACTACATGGACAACTTCTGGGCGCATTTATCTAACTCAAGCTGGGAAGCAGTACTGTGCTATATGTTTACAATTGCTATTGCCATTTGGGTTTTGAGCAAAGGAATTAAACAAGGGTTAGAGAAGGTAAATAAGATATTAATTCCTACGCTCTTCATTCTACTTATGGTTGTGGCCGCTTTTGCTATTCAGATGCCAGGAGGAGTAAAAGGGCTTGAGTACTTATTCACAATTAATGTTGAGCTTTTTAAAGACCCCAACATTTGGATTCAGGCTATTACCGACTCTGCTTGGAGTACAGGGGCAGGCTGGGGACTAATGATTACTATTGGGTCGTTCTCAAGGAAGAAGGAAGATGTAACGCTTAACACATTCTTAGGAGCGTTTGGAAACAACTCAGCAGCACTTTTGGCAGCTATGGCCATTTTACCAGCCGTTTTTGCCATGTCAGCTACATCGGCCGATGCCATTGATTTTTTGCATGGCGGTAACACAGCATTAGTATTTACCGTGCTGCCTCAACTATTCTCTCAAATGACAGGAGGACCATTCTTATCATGGATTTTCTTTGGCGCATTCGCTATGGCGGCATTTAGTTCGGTACTCCCCATGATGCAGTTAATAATCAGAAACTTAACGGACTATAACATTTCTAAAAAACAGGCCGCATTAATAACAGGTGCTGCATGTTTTATCATTGGTTTTCCTTCGGCATGGAGCCTTGCCATATTCGAAAATCAAGATTGGGTTTGGGGTGTGGGTCTTTTAGTGAGCGGAATTTTCATTTCCTTTCTTATTATGCGTTATGGCCCATCGAAATTTAAGAGGGACTTTATAGATGAAAACTCCGATTTTAAAGTCTCTTCTAAATACTTTACTGGCATGATCTACTTTATCTTTTTTGCTGGGCTATTCTTGGTGTATTGGTGGATGGACCAAGGCTACAGCAAATACCCTTGGTTTGATGAAAAGGGTAATTGGAACGTATTCGATACGTTTAGTAATGCTTCAATTGTAACACAATGGGCCATTGCCCTCATTATTGCAATTGTATTTAATGGATGGTTCTACAAAAAATTCGTGAAAAAATGAGTCAAGAAGCTATAATAGGAATGATCATATGTTTAGCGATTACCTTCGGAGGTTTCATCACCTTTCTTACAATCGCACTTAAATCAGATAAGAAAACTGAAGACGCAAACGCAGAAGAATAAACTTTGACTTACTTACCAGCCATTTGTTCGGAAACGATGGCTATACCTTGGTCAAAAGTATGAGGCTCGTACCCCAAAACGGTGCGGGCCTTTTCTATTAATAGCCCAGTTTTCGGAGGTCTTCTGGCAGTTTGAGTAAAGGTAGAAGCATCGGCCTTTTGCATAGTAGCCGTACTTAGGTTGAAGAACTGGGCAGTTTTAATCGCCATTTCATAAGGGGTCAGTAAATCGCTTCCGCTAATGTTAAAAATACCTTTCGCCTTTTGTTCTGAAATTAGCAAACAGCCCTTGGCCAAATCTTCTGCCAAGGTAGGGCTTCGCAATTGGTCATCTACCACCTTAATTTCTTTGCCTTCTTCCAAGCTATTCTTCACCCAAAGAATAATGTTAGAACGGCTCATGTCGTGCGCAATGCCGTACACCAAAACAGTACGAGCAATCGCCCAATCAATTTTACTTTCTTCTATTATGCGCTCAGCAGCGAGTTTGCTTTCTCCATAATAGCTAATCGGATTGGCTTCGGCTTTTTCATCGTATGGGCCGTTTTCACCATCAAAAATAAAGTCGGTAGAAAGGTGTACTAGAAAGGCATTATTCAATTTACAAGCTTCAACCAAATGTTTTACAGCAGTAACATTTAAATCCCAGCAGGCCTCTTTTTCTAATTCACATTGGTCCACGTTGGTCATGGCTGCGGTATGAATTACCACATCGGGTTTGTGCTGGGCAATTACTTCTAGTACCTGTTCACGATTGGTGATATCAAGCGATTGAAAAGTATATTTTTCTTCGGGAATAGGTAGTCGGTTAGTTCCTCTGGCGGTAGCCACCAATTGGTGATTTGCTTCATCTAAAATAAGCTGAACCAGTTTTTGACCAAGTAAACCGTTAGAACCTGTAACTAAAATTTTCATTGCTCCTTTTTAGGGTATTCTATTCCGTATTTTTTTGTAATCTCTTTTTTCGACATTTCGATAACAGCAATCGTCATTCGAATGTCTTCGGTTGGCTTGTCTCTTCTATTGGTTTCTACCGCAGCAATTTTATCGATTACATCCAAACCTTCAACCACCTGACCAAAAACTGTGTATTCTCCATCCAAATGTGGTGCGCCACCAACGGTTGTATAAGCCTCCACTTGTTGGGTAGTAAATCCAGGGTCTACCTGTGGCCCAAATTCTTCTTCAATCAAATCTTTCGAATTAAAAACCAGTTCGCGCTGCGCCTGTTGAAAATCGTAAGTAGTATCTTCTTGATACTTATTTACATGGTAGTTATACTTCTCATTCAACTCAATGTATTTGTCCATTTTGCGCATGCGGTCAAATAAACCATTAAGCTTTAAATATTCCCTTCTATCTGCTCTGGTTTGCAAACCCGCCTGATCGTACACTTCGCCATCGACAATATAAAATTGAGATCCGCTTGATTGCTTTTGAGGGTTTACGTTATCTCCCATTCGGGCAGCCGCCAAAGCTCCTTTTACATGAATATATTTTTCAGGAAGAAATTCGGCATCTATTCTATAATTGGCATCCTCTTCTTGAGTACCCGTAGACAGGTCACCCGTTTGAATCATAAAGTTTTCAATCACTCTATGGAAGATCACTGAATCGTATTTTCCTTCTTTGGCCAAACTCAAAAAATTGGCCTTGTGTAGCGGAGTATCATCATACAGCACAGCTGTCATATCTCCATATGGAGTTGAAATTACTACTACCTCATCCATTTCAGTATTACAGGCTGAAAAAAACAGACTGAAAGAAACAAGGAACGCTAAGTTTAAAAAAGTCTTTTTCATGGCTAATTATTGATAAACTGGGCCGTATTTTTTTACGATTTCTTCTCTTGGCATTTCTTCTACCGAGATATACATACGCACATCTTCAAAAGGCCTGTTGTTTGGGTCTACCCCAACCGTAGTAATTGCATCAATCACTTCTAAGCCCTGAATTACCTGACCAAAAACTGTATATTCCTCATCCAACGGAGGGTAGCCTCCTACAGTAGTATAAGCCTCTACTCTTTCTGCTGGCATTTTAATCATGATTCCAGTAGCCTCACTTAATTTGTCTGCCAGTTCCATTGCCTTAACCCTAAAGGTTTCATCCCCTCCTTCATTAAAAGAATCTTCCAATTCTTTATTCAAAGGGTTGTCTGGATCGGTTCTTCTTAAAGTAGATATGGATTGCGACAAAGCCTGCATGTCCATACCTGTTTCTTGTTCTGTAAACACTCTACCTTGAACAATAAAAAATTGACTTCCGCTCGATGCTTTTTCTGGGTTTACATAGTCTGGCTGTCTGGCAGCAGATAATGCCCCCTTTTTATGGAAGAAGCTCTTTACAAATTCTGCAGGAATGGTATAACCCGGGCCTCCAGAGCCTAAACGAGCTCCTGGTTCGGCATCTTTTGAATTTGGGTCACCACCCTGAATCATAAAGCCAGTCATTACTCTGTGAAACAAAAGGCTATCGAAAAAGCCTTCTTTGGCCAGTTTAAGAAAGTTCTCTTTATGCTTTGGAGTTTCATCATAAAGAATGGCCTTCATTTCACCCATGTCTGTTTTGATAGTCACCAAATAATCATTGCCCTTTACTTTTTCTTCGCCTGAGCCTCCGCATGAAGCGACAACTGCAATTAGCAAGGCCATTAAGGCCAACTGTATATACTTTTTCATTGGTTTGATAATTCGGTTTTTATGGATTTTAATATGCGATCTCCGCCCGAAGATAATACTTCTTCGGCAAGTTTTTTGCCTATTGATTTGGCATCCTTTAGCTTACCAATAAACACTTTACGAATCATTTCTTTGCCATCCAAACTGGTAATTCCTCCAGTCATTTGAAGGCTGTCATCTTTGATTTGAGCCAAACCGAATACCGGAATTGAACAGCCTCCATCCATAGTTTTTAAGAACGATCGCTCAGCCAAAAGGCACACCTCAGTAGGTTCATGGTTCAGTGCTTTTCTAACTAAATCTTTCTTGGCTTTACTCAATCCTTTGTGTACTTCAATGGCTACAGAGCCTTGCCCTACAGCGGGCGTAAACTCTGTTAAATTTAGCTTTTGAACAATTTTGTCATCGTAGCCCATTCTGTGTACTCCCGCATATGCGAGCAATAAAGCATCGCAGGCTCCTTCTTCCATTCGCTTTATTCTGGTTTGAAGATTGCCCCGAACTGGAACGGTTTTGATATGAGGATAAAAGTGTTTTAACGTGGCAATTCTTCTATTGGAAGAAGTACCGACTACTAGATTTTTATTGTTGAGTGAAGCTTCCTTATTATCACTAATCAGTACATCATTGGCCAATTCGCGTTCTGAAAACGAAATGAGTTCGAAGCCATCAGGAAGGGTAGACTGCATGTCTTTGGCGCTATGCACGGCAATGTCAATCGCTCCATTGGCCAATTGCTCTTCTATTTCCTCGGTAAAAACCCCTTTGCTTCCAATCTTGGAAATTGAAACATCTAAGATTTTATCTCCTTTGGTTTCTATTTTAACAATTTCAGTTTTTACACCAGCCGCTACCAGCTTATCTTCCACAAAATAAGCTTGCCATAGGGCCAACTTACTACCTCGTGTTCCTATTCTAATTTTCATTTAAGCGTTCAATTTTGCTTTCGATCCTCTTTTCTTAGGCTGATTGTTCTCAATAAACTCAACGATGGTTCCTGCAATATCTACTCCTGTTGCCTTTTCTATTCCTTCTAAACCTGGCGAAGAATTTACTTCTAAAACCAATGGCCCTCTTGATGATGGTAGCATATCAACACCTGCTACGGAAAGTCCCATTGCGTTGGCTGCTTTTACCGCAACCGATCTCTCTTGCCTTGAGAGTTTAATTACCTCGGCCGAACCGCCACGGTGAAGGTTAGAACGAAACTCGCCCTCCATTCCTCTTCTGCGCATGGCGCCTACTACTTTGCCATTCACAACGAAAACGCGTATGTCGGTAGCTTTGGCTTCTTTAATAAATTCTTGCACTAAAATGCGTGCTTTTAGGCCATGAAAAGCCTCAATAACGGATTGCGCTGCTTTTCGGGTTTCGGCCAAAACAACGCCCAAACCTTGAGTGCCCTCTAATAATTTAATAATTACGGGTGCTCCGCCTACGTGCTCTATCAAAGATTTTTCTTCTTTAGAATAATTGGTAAAGGCTGTGCGTGGCATTGGCAAACCAGCTCCTGCTAAAATCTGCATCGACCTTAGTTTATCTCTAGAACGAACTATGGCCTGAGAATCGGTAGTGCTAAAAACGCCCATCATTTCGAACTGACGAACTGTGGCTGTTCCGTAAAAGGTAACTGAAGCACCTATTCTAGGAATTACGGCATCAATACCTTCCACTCTTTCTCCCATATAATATACTGCTGGGCCAGCATCTTCAATAACGAGGTCGCATTTTAGATGGTCCAATATGACGGCTTCATGCCCCCTGGTTTCAATCGCTTCTACCAACCGCTTTGTACTGTAAAGGGCTGAATTTCGAGAGAGCACTGCAATCTTCATTTTTTCTTGGTTTTTAGATTATTCGGCACTTTCGGCCTTGATACTTTTGGGTGTCATCTTAAGGGAAAGATCCTTTTGACTTACATCCACAATAAAACGATTCGTGAGCAACTTTCGGCCTAAAAGTATAGGGAATTTCATCTTGCTCCGGTCTGATAAAGAGAACTCTGCATTAATGCGCCTCTTCATTAGTACTACCGTTGTTTTGATAATAAAACGTTCTTCAGTTACTCCATTTGAGCTCCGAATTTTCTTCTTCTTAAAATTAGTGGTCGAAAATTTTCTGGCCTTTTTTTCATGAATCTTATTGGCCGATAATTGAAAGGTAAGTGTTGGCACACCTTCCACCTTAGTTAGTTTTACTTTTGAACAGTTAATAGACGAAGTGTAAGCGCCAGTGTCAATTTTAGCGTTTACATCTTTCAATCCGAATTCTGGCAGATTGATGAAATCTTGCCTTCCTATTAGCTGTAATGGTTTCGACATTCTACTTTTTAGAACGTGCAATTTGTGCAATCGCCAGAGATAAATCAAGAAAGAGAATCTTAGGGTTAGCATTCCGCTCTATATGATAGTTGGCCTCTTCGATTTTAGGCACCACTTCTGTTATTTTTTCTGCATTAAATACCTTACCAAAGTTGGCTACAAAATCCTTTTCTGTATCTGGAATTCTTTCCAGTTCACTAACTCCGTATTGGTGAATCAGGGTATCGCGCATTACTTTACTTCCGGTATTGAGCAGCCCTTTCTGAAACTCCTTTCCACCACTCTGAAATTCATCGGCCATTTTTACCAAAGCCTGAAAATCATAAGTAAAACACAGACGCATCCACTGCTTAAACTGCACACCCATTGCATCTTGTCCGCCTTGCACCAAGTGCAACGCTTCGCGCATATTTCCTTCGGCCAAATAGGTGATTTCTTGGGCGCGTTCAGTACTCACGCCTTCCGCTTTACTTACTGTGGAAAGAATGTTCTCATCGGTAAAAGAAGGGATTTTCATTAACTGAACCCTAGAACGAATGGTGGTGAGCAGCTTATTCTCATCATTCGACACCATCAAGAAAATGGTTTTTTCTGGCGGTTCTTCTAATACTTTCAGAATTCCGTTGGCCGCATTGCTATTCATTAGCTCAGGCAACCAAATGAGCATTACCTTATATTTGCCCTCAAAAGCCTTAAGCGAAAGGTTGGTAATAATATTTCTACTTTCCTGACGGGGAATAAGCAACTGCTTGTTTTCCCAACCAAAGTGAAAGCTCCAATCGCTTACGTTTCCGTAAGGTGATTTTAGAAGGTATTCCCTCCATTCTTTCAGGAATTTTTCACTGGTAGCGTCTTCCCTTTTAATTTTAGGGGTTGCCGCAGTTGGAAAAACAAAGTGAACATCGGGGTGAATGTGTTTTGCCTGTTTTGTGCAAGACGAACACTCTCCGCAGGCATCATTCTCCTGTTTATTTTCACAGTTTAGATAGGTAGCAAAAGCCAGAGCCATAGGCAAATTTGCCGAGCCTTCAGCGCCTAAAAAGAGCTGTGCATGCGCCACATGATCTACCTTAACGGCCTCAATGAGCTTATTCTTAACTTCGTCTAAACCGGGTATGTCTTGAAAACGCATGTTTATTTTTTATCCCAAGTTCTGTATTGGGTGGTAATTTCAAAAATTCGGTCGATGATCTCTTTTTCGGTATCATCAAAAGTCATTCCTCTGCGCTGCATTACTGCTTCGGCTACTTCATAAAACTTTCTTGGTTGGAAGGTAATTAAACCAGAAGACCCACCCCAAGAGAAAGAAGGAATAAAGTTTTTCGGAAAGCCAGCGCCAAATATATTCGATCCTACACCTACCACTGTACCTGTATTAAACATAGTATTAATGCCGCACTTGGCATGGTCGCCCATCATCAGCCCACAAAACTGTAAGCCTGTTTGCACAAAACGTTCGCTGGTGTAGTTCCAAAGCTTAACTGGTGCGTAGTTATTTTTTAGGTTAGAAGTGTTGGTATCGGCACCTAGGTTACACCATTCGCCAATCACTGAATTGCCCAAAAAACCATCGTGTCCTTTGTTGCTGAAACCAAAAATAACTGAATTGCTTACCTCACCCCCCACTTTAGAATGAGGACCTACCGTGCTATCTCCTTTTATTTTTGCACCCATATTTACATGCGCTCCTTCACACAAAGCAAAGGCTCCGCTAATAATTGCTCCTTCGTGCACATGTGCATTCTTACCGATATACACAGGGCCGTTTTCAGCATTAATAATGGCTGCCCGAATTGTAGCGCCCTCTTCCAAAAACACGTTTTCCTTACCATAGACCACCGTATGCGGATCGGTGATGGGCTGAGAAATTCGGCCTTTGGTGATGAGCGAAAAATCCGCTTCAATCTGTTCTTTGTTGAATTGAAAGATTTCCCAAGGTTGGTTGATCATTCTAAATGCGCCCTTAAAACTTACTTCTTCCGAGCCATTTCCTGAAACTGCTAAAACGGTATCTCCCGACACCAACTTTGTATTTGCGGTTAAGGCTAAAATTGCTTCAGATAATTCTTTTGAAGGACACAACGCGCCATTCACTTTTACGTTTGTTGGCAAGGCCTCAAACTTCTTCCCCAAGTAATCTTGGGTTTCGAAACCAATATGAAAGCCATATTTCTCCCATTTTTCGGCAATGGTTAAAATTCCTACACGAATGCAGGCCACTGGTCTGGTAAAAGTAAAAGGAAGAAGATTCTCCCTGATTTGGGGCGGATCGAAAAGATTAATGTGCATGTAGCAAAAATATAAAAGGCTTTCGATTAAGTATCAATTCTGTGATTTTATCTCGCATTTAGAAAGAATTTGGAAATTAAATTTAATACTCTACATTTGTAGAGAACACTCTAAAGAAGTAGAGCATGAACTTATCTAAAAGCGAAGAACAACTGATGAATTATTTATGGAAGCTAAAAAAAGCCTTCATGAAAGATTTACTCACTGAGTTTCCTGAACCAAAGCCTGCTACCACTACAGTAGCTACGCTCTTAAAAAGAATGAAAGACAAGGGTTTTGTGGATTATAAACTTTTTGGAAACTCACGAGAATACTATCCGCTGGTGCGTAAAAGCGAATATTTTTCGCTGCACCTCAAAGGATTAATTAAGGATTTCTTTAACGATTCAAGCACTCAGTTTGCCTCGTTTTTTACTAACGAAACTGATTTGAGCACAGAAGAATTGGAAGACCTTAAAAAAATGATTGACGAACAGATAAAGAAGAAACAATGATCGCGGGCCTATTCGAAATCTTCTTATGCTTATTGGTGCTCTTTGGCATTTATAAGCTGGTTTTAGAGCAAACTGCGCTGCACCGAGTAAAAAGGTTTTACCTCCTTTTCGCTTTGATTTTCTCATTGACCACCCCTTGGTTGAACCTAGAAATCAGTTCGGATAAAATCATGATTCCAACCGGAGAAATGATTTCAGAAACGCTTTACGAAGTAGTAGCCAATGAGCAGGCGGTAACTCCAGAAGTAATTAGCCCATCGGAGTTCACAGAAGCAAAACCTAAAATGAGTATCAACTATGCGGCTTGGGCAATTGGTGGGCTTTATTTGGTAATTGCCTTTGTTCTGCTAATTCGTTTCGGAAGGAATATTCGCAGACTCTTTACTAAGGCTAAAAACAACACTCGAATTCCGTTCAAATCGGCTGAAGTGGTACTTCTTCAGCAACCCACAATTCCTCATAACTTCCTGAAATTCATTTTCATGTATAATGAAGACTATAAAAAGGAAGCTTTGAGGAAACAACTTTTAGCGCACGAGCTTGGTCATGCGCTGCAACGACATTCATTAGACATTCTATTGGTAGAATTGCTTCAAGTGCTCTTCTGGTTCAATCCAATGTATTACTTCTATGCCAAGGCCATTCGGCTGAACCACGAGTATTTAGCAGATGCAATGGTGCTTGGTAAGTTTAATGACATCGCCACTTATCAGCGTCTGTTGCTCAAGTTTACCAACCGCAACCACAGCAATGAAATGAACTTGGCCTGCCTTTCAAATTATTCATTAACTAAAAAAAGATTCAAAATGATGACACAACAAACCACTAAAATGGCTGCTCTGGTTCGTGCGGCTATTTTGCTGCCGTTATTGGCAGTGACCACGCTTTGCTTCAGTTTAAAAATTAAGGCAGAAGCCATTGGTAACAACGCTAGCGAGCTTATTTCCACCATTGAAAATTCCATTTTTCAAGAAAACAAACCAGAGCTACATCCATTAGGAGACTATAAATACCTACGCACCACTTCCACTTATGGCATGCGTAAAGACCCTCTGACCAAAGAAGACAAAATGCACAAAGGGGTTGACTTTTCAGCAAAAACAGGGGTGCCAGTAATTGCTACAGCCTCGGGAACAGTAGAAAAGGTAGAATCTCTGAAAGGTGGTTATGGCAATTACATTCAAATTAAGCATGACGACCAATACCAAACCCTTTATGCACAGCTTAGCGAAATGGACGTTCAGGTGGGTGATAAAGTAGAAAAAGGACAGCTGATTGGAAAAGTTGGCAACACAGGCCACAGTACAGGCCCGCATCTTCATTATGAGGTAATCAAAAATGGCGAAAAGGTCGACCCGAAAGATTATTATAAGGCGACTTCTGATACACCAACTCGTCCAGCCATCTTGATCCTGGAACAAAAATCAAGAGACCCAAAAAATGTAGCAGTCTATGCTGTAAAGGAGGAGCATTATGATGTAAACTTGGGCGCTGGGTTTGAATACGAAAAAGTTATCTATGATGATAACAAAGCCATATTCATAAGGAAGAATGAGAAGCCTATTATTAAAGACATGGCAAACCTATCTGTTGAGCAAACCCTAGCATTAAAATCTCTTACTTTACCACCACTCCCATATTTTGAAAAAAGTCAGCCAACACAAGAAATTGTAAAAAATTGGAGTGACCCTACTATTTACGGAATTTGGATCGATGACAAAAAAGTAGACAATTCTGTAATGAGCAATTACAAGGCCTCGGATTTTTCGCACTACTTTAAAAGCTTTTTATACCCAAATGCCAAAAAAGGAAAAATCTATAGCTACCAGCTTAACCTAACCACCAACGAGAAATATGAAAAAGATAAAATAAGAGCGGCACAACAAAAAGCAGAATGGGAGAAAACAACCAAGGCCTCACTCGCCAAGCTAGATTTTTAAAAACCTATATAAACTCAAATGTACAACATAAAGCCTCACTGAATTGGGGCTTTATTTATGTATAGCCTTGAAATTAAGTGTCTTTTTGAAACTTTAGATCTTTCCTCCAAAGTCTCGGAGTCAGGACAGGAAATAAATCATTTCTACTACAGTCATTTTGAGGAGAATCCATCCCGATGGAGTAGATCAGAAGGTGAAAATTCACTACCAGTTTTAATTGTTTGCATACTGCTTTTCATTCTGACTCCGAGACTTCGGAGAAAGGAGCAAAAGAGGTATCAATAGGCATCCGCTTTATTTGGAATAATTCTAAATAAAACCGAACTTCGCCAGCGAGTTTTGGGTTAACCCTTCAAAAGTTCAGCGAAATGCAAGAGGTAATTGTCGGTATAGTTTTTTTAATAGCGCTAATCTTTATCGGGAGGCACTTTTATCATCAATACAAGTCCGAAAGCGGTTGCCCGAAAGGCTGTGGCTCTTGTGATATTTCTAAAGAGGTGAAAAAGATGGACTTTAAAATGCCTGAGCACTTAAAGAATTAAGCCCAAACCCTGGTTCCTTCTGAGCAATTCTTACACATTTCAATTTCACTTCTGGATTTAATCAGCGACTGACGGAAGCTCTGATAGGCTTTCCCTTTCCAAACTTGCTGAAAACTTTCGGCCTGCATACTACCCAATTGGTAATGGGCATCCTTGTCAAAACAACAGGGCACAACTTTTCCGTCCCAAGTGATTACGCAGGAGTGCCACATTTTCCAACAATGGTTGAGTAATCGGTTTTTGATCTCCCATTTTCCATTGGCCTTTTGACGGTAACGTGAGTACTTTTCTATAGTTGGAATAAGCTCAGAACCGTTTTCGTAATCGTAAATTTGGGCAGTTTTAAAAGCGACTTCGTCCACGCCCAATTCTTTGGCCAGCTTTTGTACATCATCTAACTGATGCTGATTTGGCTTGACCACCAAATATTGAAAAATGACATGTGGGGTTTTACTCTTCAGCTCTTTTTTCCAGCGAATAATGTTCTTTGTGCCTTCAATTACTTTTTCCAGCTTCCCCCCAATGCGGTATTGCTCATAGGTTTCTTGTGTGGTGCCATCAATGGAAATAATCAATCGGTCTAAACCTGATTCAACTGTGGCCTTCGCATTTTTATCGTGGAGGTAATGTGCATTGGTCGAAGTAGCCGTATAGATTTTCTTTCGCGAAGCATACTTTACGTGATCTAAAAAACTGGCGTTTAAATAAGGTTCGCCCTGAAAGTAGAAAATAAGATAAGTGAGCCTTGGCGCCAGTTCATCAATGGTTTTCTGAAAAATTTCGTCAGTGAGCATTCCCGTATCTCGAGAAAAACTGCGCATTCCACTAGGGCATTCGGGGCAGCGTAAATTGCAGGAAGTGGTGGGCTCTAAGCTAATGCTGGTAGGCATTCCAGAATGACTTGCCTTTTTGGTGATTTTAGAAAGCCAATAACTACCCACCAATTGAAACATATTCCACAGCCGAATGGGCGTCAGTTTTGACGCATAATTAAGTCCATCGGTGAAATTTCTGTTCATTGCGTCAAATTAGGTTGGCAAAGTTCACTTTCAAAACCCTTAAGGGTTTTTAATCAAATAAGTCTCTTTATCTTCGTACAACACAATCTAATTACGAATGAAGCGGTTTGTACTTTTTTTCAGTTTGCTCCTTTTTGTTTTCAGCGCGAAGGCACAGTTTCCAGGACTTTCTGGCCAAGCTGAAATTAGTATTATTACCATTGGGCCAGGTGAAAATTTATATGACAGCTTTGGGCATGGTGCAATTAGAGTTCAAGACCCTTATTTGAGTATTGACAGGGTTTATAATTATGGAACATTTGATTCTTTTGAAGATGGTTTCTACTTGAAATTTGCACAGGGAAAACTCAATTATAAACTTTCAATTCAGGACTTCAATCGTTTTCTAGGGAACTACCAAGCTCAAAACCGTTGGATAACCGAACAGGTTTTAAGTCTGACTCAAGCCGAGAAGCAAGAGATTTTCGAATTCTTAGAAAACAATGCCATTCCCGAAAAAAGTTATTATTTATACGATTTCTTCTACGATAACTGTGCTACCAAATTACGTGATGTGGTGGGTGATGTGTTAGGCGACAAGCTTACATTTAATAACAGCCACCTTACAGAAGAAAAAACCTTTCGAGACCTGATTCAAGAAAACACCTTTAACTTTCCTTGGTGGGATTTTGGAATTGACCTTGCCTTAGGAGCCGTAATTGATGTAAATGCCACTGCAGCAGAGCATATGTTTTTGCCCGATTACGTTATGCAGGCTTATGCCAATGCAACCATAACAAGGGGTGATGAAACTGTTCCAGCAGTAAAAGCTACAAACCAACTGTTTGAGTCTGATTACTATGAAACGCCAAGGGAATCGATTAGCCCTTGGATGATATTTTCAATCCTATTGCTCGTTGTTGTAGTATTCACTTACAAAGACACGCTCCAAAACACAAGGGCACGATATTTAGATTTCACCATTCTATTCTTAACAGGTTTGGTCGGGGTAGTTGTAGCCTTGCTTTGGTTTGCTACAGACCATACCGCTACGGCCAAAAACCTAAACTTGCTTTGGGCTTTTGCCCCTAACCTTGTTGTGGCTTTCTATGTAGTGAAAAAAAATGCACCTGTATGGACTAGAGGCTATGTCCGCTTTCTGTTTATTCTTTTAATTGGAATGACCTTTATTTGGGTTTTCCAACTACAAGTATTTTCCATTGCCTTACTACCAATCATGTTACTCTTAGCTGTGCGGTATGCCTTTTTATGGGTAAAGGGTTTGGCATAGTCTGCACTAATCATCTCATTTTCAAACACCTTGTTGTGGAGACATCTCTACAAGCTGGGTCTTAACGTCTCATTAAATTCAATAAAAACCTGATTTTTTGCTGAAAATTGGCTTGGCACAGTTTTGCTACTAGTGGGAGTGAAATCAATTAATCACTAAAACCCCACAGATATGTTACGTTGGACAATCACATTCTTAGTTATAGCAATTATTGCAGGTATTTTAGGTTTTGGAGGCATTGCCGCTGGTGCTGCTTCTTTGGCTAAAATTGTATTCTTCATTTTCGTGGTACTGCTTGTTGTCTCTCTTTTAAGAGGAGTCACCAGTGGACGATAGGCACTACTCTTTATATAGATTAGATAGAACGGTTTCTGAAAATTCAGAAACCGTTCTGAATTAACATCCCGAATTCTTCTCCACTTTTTAACTTATTATTATGAAACCACAGGAAAACGAAATTCTTCTTATTTATAATGGTCGAAAGTCGCATGACACAAAAGTACTAGGCTATGCAAGTGCCGTTCAAAAATATACCGTGAACGAAAGAAACATAGATAAAAACCCACTGACCGAAACACAGCTGAATCAAGTAGCAAACGATATGGGATTACAGATTCTTGATTTAATAGATAAAAAATCAGACGCTTATTTAAATGAGATTAAGGATCAGCGCTTTTCGAATGAAGAAATGATGAAGATCGTAAAGCAACACCCAGAAATACTAAAAACGCCAATTGCAATGCTGAATAACACTGTCTTTTTTGTGCACTCTGCTTATGACTTTGTGAACAAAGGAATTGAGATTGAAGGCATAAAAAGCAAAAGCGGAAATATATATGAATCACCCAACCGTGATTAATTCTTTCTCTTTGAACCAAATTCATTCTGATCATCTCTCGCAATGAAAGATCGTTTTATTTCTTCTTTTCAAGAGTTTTGGGAAACCATACTTGACAAAAGTCCTTCAATTGTTTTAGGCCTAGTGCTCTTGTTTATAATGTGGGGCTTGGCTGTGCTCATTTCTCGATTGGTTAAGAAGAGAATCATGGTGCGCATTAATGATCAACTGCTTTCTAATTTTATTGGAAGGCTCATTTTTTTGATTTTCCTGATTATCGGTATAGTCATGTTTTTAAATCAAATTGGCTTAGGCCAAGCGGCTGGTGGTTTGCTGGCAGGCGCAGGTGTTTCTGCATTGATTATCGGCTTGGCATTTAAAGATATAGGAGAGAATTTTTTGGCCGGCTTCTTTTTAGCCTTCAGTCGCCCTTTTAGCATTGGCGATGTAATTCAGGTAACAGATATTACAGGCAAAGCCAGAGCGCTGAATTTCAGAAATACGCATGTCCGCACTTTCGATGGACGAGACGTATTTATTCCAAATTCAATGCTCATCAAGAGCCCCTTAACCAACTTTACCCGCGATGGCCTAATGCGTTATGACTTTATAATTGGGCTTGATTATGGAGACAATATTGCCGAAGCCATTAGAGTAATTATAGATGAATTAAACAATATGGCAAATATCACCAAAGCTGAAGGGGTTGAGCCTTTTGTAATTATCAATGATTTTGGAACCAGCACCATCAACTTAAAAACCTACTTTTGGATTAACACTTATGATTTTACAGGCTCGTCTTTACAGCTCAAAAGTGTGGTAATGCATCAGGTATTATTGCGTTTATCAGAAGCTGGCTTCAATATGCCTGCGGATATTATTGAACTTAAAATTTATCAAGAAGGTCAGCCTATTCCTGTTTCGGTACGGAATGACGCGAGCATTAAACCAAAACCTAACCCTGAAATAGTCTAGCCTATCCATTTTTCAATTCATTTGTTAAAACTAAAATCAGCAGGTTTTTCACATTCAATAAGAACCGAATACCTAAATTAGGGAAATGAACCTCTTTCCTGAAGAAATAGACGAAACCAAAAACTGGCTGCCCAAAGAAGGTACGGTTAACTATTATGGAAAATTAGTTTCTGAAGAAGACGCCAACTTCTATTTCCGAAAACTCTACGATACAATTGAATGGAGAAACGATGAAGCCGTTATTTTTGGCAAGCATTACATTACCAAACGCAAAGTAGCTTGGTATGCCGACCAACCCTACGAATACAGTTATTCCAACGTCACCAAAAAAGCCCTGCTTTGGACACCTGAACTTCTAAGCTTAAAAGCTATAGTAGAAGGAAAAACGGGTGAAAAATTCAACTCTTGTTTGCTCAATTTATACCACACAGGCGAAGAAGGAATGGCTTGGCACAGCGATGGCGAAAAGGACTTGAAGAAAAATGGAGCAATTGCCTCGGTGAGTTTTGGGGCGGAAAGAAAATTCGCTTTTAAGCACAAAGAAACCAAAGAGAAGGTTGATATTTTCTTAGAACACGGCAGTCTCTTAGTGATGAAAGATGCTACCCAAAGCCATTGGCTTCATCGTTTGCCTCCCACCAAAAAAGTAAATGCCCCAAGGGTGAATTTGACTTTTAGAACGATAGTGAGGTAAGTCAAATTGATATGCATGATCTGACCTATTCGGTGCCGGCCTTTGAATAGTGCCTAATGCGACTTTTCGGTCGGTACCGAAGGTCAGACCGTACCTATTTATGAGCCAAGGGCAAATCCATAAAAATCTTTCCCCAAAAAAACCTACTGACATAGGGTTGTCATAAGTGCCCTTTAAGTTTATTCCATAATCTTAAATCGCACGATATGAAAAACGAAACATTAGCACCAGTAGTCATTAGCCCAAGCGACTTGTTAACACAGTGGCAAGGACACCGAAGCCTTACCCGAAGAGTAATTGAAGCTTTTCCAGAAGACAAACTTTTTAGTTACTCAGTAGGCGGAATGCGTCCGTTTTCTGAATTAGCACTTGAAATGATTCACATGGCTGTGCCGAGCGTAGCTGGAATCATTACTGGAGAATGGAAAACTTTTGGCGAATCTGAGGCGGAAGAAAAACCTACTACTAAAGCAGAGCTTCTTAAACTTTGGGACGAATCAACAGAAAAACTGAATGAGTTATTTCCTCAAATTAAAATTGAGCGTTTTCAGGAAGTAGAAAAAGCTTTTGGCCAATATGAAGGCACCAATCACGCTTTAATTTTTTACTGTATCGATAATGAAATTCACCACAGAGGGCAAGGTTATGTATACCTGCGCACTTTAGATATTGAGCCTCCTTTTTTCTGGGAAAGAGGTTGATTGGCATTAATTATGGAGCTGTTGAATTGAGCAGCTCCTCAATTACCTCTCTTATCAAATCACCCTCAAAGCCCTTCATTACCAAATGCTGTGTTAGTTTGCCTCGCACCGTATATTGGTTTTCGGCTTTAATGGTCGGTAATTTTTTCTCTGCATGACGCATAAGCGTAGCGTAATAATCATCTGGGTCAATTTCTTGAAAGCCTTTCTTTATACAGTAATCAGAAATACGATGCTGCTTCAGCCCTTGCAAAATTTTGCGTTTGCCCCAGCCCTTAATTCTAAACTTTCCACCTACATAGGCCTTTGCAAAACGCTCTTCATTAATGAAATTATCAGTGATTAAGTCCGACAAAATTTCCTCAACCTCGTCATGATGAAGCCCATAGCTATACAGCTTATCGCGCACCTCTTGCTGCGAACGCTCCTGATAAGCGCAAAAATCGGCCGCTTTGAGCTTGGCCACTTTCGGATCCAGTCGTTTTGGTTTGCGTTCTTCGTATTGAAAAGCCATCGAACTAAGTTAGAATGAATTATCTTTGGGCAAAACACAACAAACCGATAATGAGAAAAAAGATTGTTGCAGGAAACTGGAAAATGAATAAAAACTTCAGCGAAGGCCTTACACTGGCTTCTGAAGTGGTAAACATTGTGAAGGATGAATTGAATGACGATGTAACCGTAATCATGTGTTCTCCATTTATTCACCTGGCCCAGATAGCAAAAAATGCCGAAGAAAGCGATAAGGTTTTTGTAGGTGCGCAAAACATGAGCGAACATGCTTCTGGAGCTTACACTGGTGATATTTCTGCCGAAATGATTAAGTCTGTAGGGGCAGAATACGTTATTCTTGGCCATAGCGAAAGAAGAGAATACCACAACGAAACAAACGAGCAGTTAGCCAAGCGAGTGGATTTAGCTTTAGAAATGGGCTTAAACCCAATTTTCTGCTGTGGCGAATCGCTTGAAATCAGAGAATCTGGAAAAGAAGTGAGCTACGTTTGCAATCAGCTTACCGAAAGCCTTTTCCATCTTACAGAAGATGAAATTCAGAAAATTGTAATTGCCTACGAACCCATTTGGGCGATTGGAACAGGAAAAACTGCTTCATCGCAACAAGCACAAGACATGCACAAAGCCATACGCGATTTCTTGGCAGGTCAGTTTGGGCAAGAAGTGGCCGATAAAATCTCTATTCTTTACGGAGGAAGCGCCAAGCCAGATAATGCAAAAGAACTTTTTGCTCAACCCGATGTTGATGGCGGCCTAATTGGCGGAGCATCTTTAAAAGCCAGAGACTTTGTAGAAATTGCTAAGTCATTTTAATTGAAACCCATGAATTACATAGAAATCAAAGTCCATTGCGACCCGCCTTTTGGCGAAATTTTAATTGCCGAAATGGGCGAATTGGACTTTGATACCTTCGTTGAAACCGAGGTGGGTTTTGACGCATATATTGCTGAGGATATTTTTAGCCATCCTGCATTGCAGCAACTTTTCAACAATTACCGCAAGCAAACCCGCATTTGGTATGAATTGAAAAAAATTGAAAAACAGAACTGGAACGAAGAGTGGGAAAAGAACTACGATCCGATTGAAGTAGGTACAGATATTTTTGTGCGTGCTACTTTTCATGAGTCGAAACCGGGCTTTAAGCACGAAATAATTATCCACCCACAAATGTCATTCGGAACAGGGCACCACGAAACCACCCACCAAATGCTGGCGCTCGAAATGACGCTGGACCATCAAGGGAAAAAGGTTTTAGATGTAGGCGCTGGAACAGGGATTTTGGCCATTATGGCTTCGAAACTGGGTGCTTCAGAAGTATCCGCCACCGACATTGACGATTGGTGCATTGACAACGCCAAAGAGAATTTTGCATTGAATGGTATTGTACCGAAAGATGTATTATTGGGCACCATCGATGAGTTAAGTTTTGATGAACCTTTCGATATTCTTTACGCCAACATCAATAAAAATGTGCTTTTGGCTGAAATGGAATATTATGCAAAACTTACAAAGCCAGGAGGACATTTATTCTTGAGTGGCTTTTATACCTATGATGAGGCCGATATTCTGGAGTGTACCGCAGCAAACGGTTTTGAAAAATTGAATTCTACAGAAAGGAAAAACTGGGCGGCTATACTTTTAAAGAAACTGTAGTTTCTAAGTATTATTTTCGTCTTTTTATCGTTATTAAAGGTCAGTTGAGGGGTCATATGCAATTTCTGGTCAAAAGGATTATATATAGTTTATTGATACTGTTGTTGTTTCTGCCAAGCACTTTTGCGCAAGAAGCAACTCAAACGGATTCTATTGTTTATACCCCAGATATTGCCCGAATTTTAACCACACCCAACCCCGCAAGTTTTGGGGTAGATTACAAACCTTTTATAGAAGCTTGGCAAGGGAATATCTTTACCCAAACCCAAAAAAACCAGTTAGGTCAGGCCCTATTGAACATGGAAAAAAAGGGTTTTAGGCCCCGCTTCGATTTCAAAGCGATCTTTAACATATTGATTCTGGCCAAAGAAAAACGAAACTTCAGTCAAACTCAACTAGACGATTTAGTGAAGGCTTGCCTGAAAGTTTCGGAAAACTACGATAAGAAAATCATTGACCAGTTTCACCAATATGCCGCCTTCTTTTTAGGCGACATGGCGCTTTTTAAAGACCGTAGTTATGGCATTTATGTAGAGAATGCAGATTATGCATTGAAATTCAATGGAAGTGAAGACATTTCTGAAGAAGAGCCGTTCGTAGCCGAGGCCCAAAAAGGTCCCGATGCCATTGAGCTTTTACTCATGAAGCAGCAGGGCTTAATTTCCAGTGAAGAGGACATTATCACTAACGAGCCACAAGTAGAAGCCCCTTTGCCAGCCATGCCCACCCAAATGGGTCCAGTAATTGAGTTTAAAAAACTAGATCTAGCCTTTGTAAATCGTTTAGACACAATATATCTCCGAAACACACAAGGGAATTTCTCTTTCGAAACACTCGAATTCACTGGCCAAGATGGAGCCATTGACTGGACGAATGTAGGGTTACCAGCAGAAACCACTTATGCCAAGCTGCGCAATTACTTTTTCTCTGTAACCCAAACCGACATTAAATTTGACGAAGCCTATTTTCATTACGAAGGCAAATTAGATCAACCCGTAGTGGGCGCTGTGGAAATCACGCTTGCACCGCAGCGAAGCACTGTAGACTCCTACCCTAAGTTCGTATCAGATTTTGCTGACGCACCCATAAACGATTTAGGCACTAGCGACCTGACGTATCGAGGTGGGGTAAGTTATGAAGGAAGAGATTTTTACAGTAAATCTGCCTTCAACGAACTTTCAAGGGTAGAAGGCTTTCTGAACGGGGAATTAAAATTTAGGGCAGAGGCGCCCAACTTTGTTTTCAATAAAGCAGACTCCATGGTGAGTTCTACCGTGGCTAAAGTAACGATTTACCATAGTACAGACTCAATCTATAACCCGAGCGTAGAGATGGTTTATAACTATGGAAATTACCACCTAAATCTTGAACCAAATAAAGGCGATTTTGGAAGCACTCCTTTTAGCTCTTCCTATTATGGTGTGGACCTTACAGGTGACAGACTGATGTGGGACTTAAAATCTGATTCCTTACACCTTACCATTGGTTCAGCCCGAAGTGAAGTTCCACTCATTGTGGAATCGAAGAACTTCTTCAGTTCTTCAAGGTTTTACAGCCTTTCGCAATTGTATGATTTTAACCCCTTAATTCTTTCGGTACGACAGGCCCAAAAATATGACCCTAAAAATGAGTTCTACATTTCTGAGCTGTCAGAAGACCGAAAAATTAGCCTCGGAATTTTAAAAAGAAGCATGATCGACTTAATGTCGAAAGGATTGGTGCTCTACAACGAATACACTGGCAAGGTAATTATTACCCCAAAAGGGCTACATTATTACGATTCTGGCCGAGATGAATCTGATTTTGACGACTTAGTAATTCCTTCGGTAATCAGTTCTTCACCCAATGCCACTATCAATTTGGTAAATGATACCCTGACGGTTAGAGGAGTGGAAAAGTTTTATGTGAGCGATTCGCTCGATGTAATGATTACTCCCACCAACGGAGTAGTGAAAATTTCGAATAACAGAACAATAGAATTTGATGGTGCACTAGAAGCGGGTAACTTCCAGTTCAATGGCCAGAAATTCAAATTCGATTATAACAACTTCTTGGTAGAACTACCTCAAATTGATTCGATTAAGCTACAAGTAGAACTAGAAGAAGGCAGAAAAGAAGCCCTGAATAACCAGTTGGTAAATACCTCAGGAGTTTTGAATATTAACGACCCAAATAACAAGTCGGCAAGAATTTCGAAACCTGAGTACCCTATTTTCACCTCAAATGAAAGCGCCAGCGTAATGTTCGATAAAAATGGCGTTTTAGGCGGAGCTTATGACAGCACTATTTACTTTGATGTACCGCCTTTTCAACTTGATAGTGCCTCTAAAGCCGACCCTTCGGCTTATGCTTTTGAAGGAACTTTCTATTCCAACGGAATTTTCCCTGAATTCAAAGAAAGCCTTAGGGCCATGCCCGATAAATCGTTTGGTTTTATTCACACCATTCCAGATTCTGGTTATAGCCTTTATGGCACTACAGGCAAGCTTTATGGCGAAATAAAAATGGATCAAGCAGGCCTTCAGTCACCGGGGGCAATCGATTTTCTAACAGGTAATTTCAATACCGAATCGGTTACTTTTTACCTGGATTCCATGTATTCGAAAAAGGGAATTGAAGGTCAAATTTTGTCAGGCACATTAGATGGTGTTTCCTATCCTGCGGTAAAATTAGCCCGATATGAAGTAAACTGGCTGGCCAAAAAGGACAGCATGAATCTAAGAAACTTGGAAGCCCCATTTAAAATGTATGACAGCCTTGGTGCATTTAGCGGTATGCTTACGCTATCTACAAAGGGGTTGTTTGGTAAAGGAGAAATGAAAATGCAGGGCTCTAAAACTAATTCAGAAAATTACACTTTAGAAGAAACCTCATTTGAATCTAGAAATTCAGACTTTGAGTTGGATTCTGGAAACCCTCAAAAACCAATATTGAGTTCTGCCGATGTACGTGTGAATTACGATTTAGCAAATAACAGAGCCATCATTCAGCCCGAAGTACAGGGTAACGCAGCTTTGGCCTTCCCTTTCGCACAATACAAAACCTCTATTCCAACAGCCGAATGGGACATAGCGAATAACATGATTACCATGACCAAACCAGACACTGTTGCGTTGGAAAAGTCGTTTTTCTATTCAACCAAAAAGAGCATGGATTCACTGGTGTTTATGGGAACAAACGCCAATTACGATATTGAAAAACAAGAGTTAAAAGTGGAAGGTATTCCATACATTGTTGTGGCAGATGCACTCATTACTCCCGAAAATAATGAAGTACTGATTCTAGAAAACTCTGAGCTTGGAGTAATGGAAAATGCGATCATTGTATTCGACACAGCCAATACAAACCACCGATTATACGATGCCAAAATAGAAATCATTTCACGCAATCGCTTTAGAGGTGAAGGCACCTATGAATTGGTAACCGTGCAAGACACTTTCGCTATTAAGTTCGATAAATTTGGGTTTGAAGAAGATCCAGTACGTGGCCTTTATACCAAATCAAGTGGACAAATAAAAGCCGATGCTGGCGTAATCGTATCTCCAGGATTTACTTTCAAAGGCACTGTATTTATGTATGCCTTCAGAAAAGCGCTAGAGTTGAGAGGTTCAGTAAAGCTTAACCTTCAGAAATTGAAAGAAAGAAACGTTTGGATTGAATATGAATCGAATGATGACATTGCCGAAGTAGTTTTCAATTTCGATGAGGCCAGAACCGAATTTGGAGAGCCACTTACAGCTGGACTTCACTTTAATAATGGAGACATTTATCTGTCATTTATCACTGAAAAACGCGACCCAAGCGATGACGATTTCTTTATTCCAAAAGGCGGAAACTTGTTCTACGATCAGAATACTGGTTCATACAATATTGCAAACCCTAACAAACTAGACGACCCTGCTAATTTTTACAAAGGCAACATGTTCTCTTATAATGAAGAAACTCAAGATGTTTCTTTTGAAGGAAAGCTAAACTTTGTAAGTCCACTTAGTAAAGGCTTAACGGTTCAAGGAGCAGGTAAAGGTTCTGGGAATTTAGATTCGGCCGATTTTAAAATCAACGCCATGCTGGTAATGGATTTCAGTTTGCCTGTAAACAGTGTTCCGCTTATGGCTCAAAACTTAAAAGACATGGGCGAAAAGCTGGGAATCAAAAGAGCTCATGACGACAGGTCTGACTTGATTTACAAAGCCGCAGAATTTATTGGAGACGAAGCCGTCAAAAAATGGGATAAATCGTATCAGTCGGTGCCCATACCATTGGTGAGTGCTTCTGCAAATGGTGAGCTAGTGAAAAACCTAGTAATTTCAAATGTGGACCTCAGATGGTCCAAACAACTGAAAACTTTCTACAGCGAAGGCAAAATTAGTGTCAGCAATATCAATAACACCGACATCAATATGGAGTTGGATGGTTTTGTAGAAATCAAGAAAACTCCTGAAGGCGACATTGTAAATGTTTTGATTCAAATGACCGATGGCACATGGTATTATTTCACCTATGACGGTTTCAGCTTAGGCACTTTTTCATCTAACGAAGCCTTCAATGCCTCTATCGCAAACCCTTTAGATGCCAAGGGGAAATCATCTAAACCCAAAGTAGGCGAATTCAATGTTTTCGCTTATTCTTTGGAGGAAGTTATCGCTTGGTCGAAAAATTACAGAAAGCTGTTTTACGGCATAGACGAGCCCTATAAATTAGTGATGTCGGCCGATTCAAATCAATCACTCAAAAAGAAAGAAGTGGTTGAAGGCGATGGATTTTAGAGCTTCCCAAAACCCATCATCTCCATGGGCGTTTCATTACAAATCAATTATCTTCGAGTCATAAATTAAAAGACATGGCAAACATCAACGATTACATAGAAAACAATAAAGACCGTTTCTTAAACGAACTTCTCGATTTACTCAGAATTCCCTCGGTAAGTGCCGACAGTAAGTTTAAAGGAGATGTACTAAAAGCGGCTGAATTTATACACGGAAAATTACTAGAAGCCGGTGCCGACATTGTGGAAATTTGCCCAACTGGTGGCCACCCGATTGTTTACGGAGAAAAAATTATTGATGCCAAATTGCCTACCGTTTTGGTTTACGGTCATTACGATGTTCAACCAGCCGACCCTTACGAGCTTTGGGATTCACCTCCCTTCGAACCCGTAATTAAAACCACAGAAATTCACCCTGAAGGAGCCATTTTTGCTCGCGGTGCTTGTGACGACAAAGGCCAAGTTTACATGCATATCAAGGCGTTTGAAGCCATGATGAAAACTGATAACCTTGCTTGTAACATAAAATTCTTAATAGAAGGAGAAGAAGAAGTTGGTTCTGACCATTTAGGGATTTTCCTTGAAGAGAATAAAGAAAAATTGGCAGCCGATATTGTATTAGTATCCGATACTGGAATTATTGCCAACGATGTGCCTTCTATTACGGTTGGTTTAAGAGGTTTGAGTTATGTACAGGTAGAAGTTACTGGCCCAAATAGAGATTTACACTCAGGTTTATACGGTGGAGCAGTGCCAAACCCAATCAACGTATTGGCCGAAATGATTGCTTCGTTAAAAGACGAAAACAAGAAAATTAACATCCCGGGCTTCTATGCCGATGTAATTGAGCTTTCTGCTGATGAAAGGGCAGCTATGGCCCTTGCTCCTTTTGATGAAGAAGAATACAAAAAATCAATCGGCCTAAGCGCTACCGAAGGCGAAGCAGGTTATACCTCTATGGAGCGTTCTTCTATTCGACCAACTTTAGACGTGAACGGAATTTGGGGTGGTTACATTGGCGAAGGTGCTAAAACTGTAATTGCCTCTAAAGCCTATGCAAAAATTTCAATGCGCTTAGTACCAAACCAAGACCCTGATAAAATCACAAAGCTTTTCCAAGATCATTTTACATCAATAGCTCCTCCATCGGTAAAGGTAAAAGTAATTCCACACCACGGAGGTAAGCCTGCAGTTACGCCTACGGATTCTCCAGCTTATATTGCTGCGGCCAAGGCTATGGAAACTACTTTCGGAAAGGTACCTGTGCCGTTTAGAGGTGGAGGAAGTATTCCTATTGTGGCACTTTTTGAACAAACCCTGGGTTTAAAAACTGTATTAATGGGTTTTGGCCTTGATTCAGATGCCATTCATTCTCCAAACGAACACTATGGGGTTTTCAATTACTTTAAAGGAATTGAAACCATTCCATTGTTCTTCAAAAATTTTGCTGAACTGAACGACTAAAGTACATTTACAGTGGGCCTTAAAATTTTAAGGCCCACTTTTTACAAACTCTGGTTACATATGAGAAAGTATCTGCTGTCACTTATTCTTATTGTTTTTACCTTAAGCTCGTTTGCTCAATTCAAGCAAACCACGAATTGGACCTTTGATGCTTCGCAAAAAGAAGTAAAAGTTGGGGATGAGGTCGAATTGATCTTCAAGGTCAATGTAATTAAGGACTGGTACATCTATTCTTCAAACCAAAAAGAAGATGTGATGGCCATACCCGCCACTGCAGAACTGAATGCAGATTCTTCTTTCGAAGTGATTGGAAAGCTTTATGGCGTTAATCCAAAACATAAGTTTGACCAAATTTGGGGTGACACGGTAGAGTATTTTGGTGCGAAGGGAGAGTTTAGACAAAAAATAAAAGTACTGAGCAACAACCTTAAGATTTCAGGCACACTTGATTTTCAGACCTGTACCGATGTTACTGGGCAGTGTGTTCCCGGAGAGCAAGACTTTGTAATTGATTTTATAAAAGTAACCGGAGGAGAAAAAGAACCAACTGAAACACCAACTCAAGCTGCACCACAGAATTTATTAAACCAAGGGCCTGGGGTGAGAAAGGTAACTTCTTGGAAACTCAGCAAAGAAGGAACCGCAGAAGTAGGCGCTGAAATTGATCTGGTTTTCAATGTAACTGTCGATGCCAACTGGTACATCTATTCTAGTGATTTAGCACCTGATGCTTCTCCTATTCCTGCCACCGTGGTTTTTGAAGAAACAGATGGTTTTGAGGTAATTGGTGATTTGATTCCTACCAACCCAAAGAAAAAATTCGATA
Source organism: Roseivirga seohaensis (assembly GCF_001592945.1). Taxonomy (GTDB): domain Bacteria; phylum Bacteroidota; class Bacteroidia; order Cytophagales; family Cyclobacteriaceae; genus Roseivirga; species Roseivirga seohaensis. Next base: position 759,570 of record NZ_LRPB01000023.1, on the reverse strand, counting down.
ATTTTTTCAATGAAGAAGTTACCTACTTTTCTGGAAAAGGTGAGTTTAAGCAGAGAATAAAAATATTGAAGCCCGACTTTCAAATTAAGGGCGAGCTCGATTTTCAAACTTGCTCCGATGTGGAGGGTCTCTGTATTAACGGAAGTGAGGATTTTGATGTAGCCCTGTCGGCACTAGAAGATGGAGCGAAGAAGATTACCACAACGACTGGAGTAGTAACGGGCACAAACAGCAAAGCCAGTCAAAGCAGTTTTGAAGACTTGCTAAAACCCGAAGATGATGGCTCCTTATGGGGCTTTTTTATTACCGCTTTTCTTTTCGGGTTGGCAGCATTATTAACGCCATGCGTTTTCCCAATGATCCCGATGACAGTGGCTTTCTTTACAAACAGCAGTCAGTCGAGAGCACAAGCCATTACCAAAGCCAGTATTTATGGGGTCTCAATTATTGTAATCTATATTTTAATAGGCCTGCTTTTCACAAGCCTATTCGGGGTAGGTATTGCCAATGAACTGGCCACAGGCGCTATTCCAAACATTATATTCTTTGCTGTATTCGTCATTTTTGCACTTTCCTTTTTTGGGCTTTTCGAAATCGTATTGCCTAGCGGGCTTGTCAATAAAATAGATAAAAAGGCCAATAAGGGCGGAATGTTCGGCACCTTCTTTATGGCTTTTACTTTGGTACTTGTGTCGTTTTCTTGCACGGGTCCAATTGTAGGTACAATTCTAATCGAATCTTTTCAAGGACAAGTAACCAAGCCCGTGGTGGGCATGATGGGTTTTTCTATTGCCTTTGCTATTCCTTTTACCCTGTTCGCTATTTTTCCAGGAATGCTGAAGAGCCTTCCAAAATCTGGTGGCTGGTTAAACTCAGTAAAAGTGGTTTTAGGCTTTATCGAATTGGCTTTGGGTTTCAAATTCCTAAGCGTAGCCGATCAGGCCTATCATTGGGGCTTACTCGACCGTGAAATTTACATTGCCATTTGGTTGGTAATTGCAGTGCTTTTAGGCTTCTATTTATTAGGGAAATTACGCTTGCCTCACGATGATGAAGTTCAAAAAACTTCGGTACCACGTTTGGTATTGGCCATCATCAGTTTTGTGTTTGCTGTGTATTTATTGCCTGGTATGTTTGGTGCACCACTCAAAGGCCTTTCTGGTTATTTGCCTCCACTTACCACACATGATTTTGCGCTTAGGGAAATGATAAGAGAAGAGATTGGCGCTGCACAAATTTCAGGTTCGGCCACTGAAACAGGTTTTCCTACTAAAGTAAAATATTCTGACATTCTGCATTTACCGCATGGTATCAAAGGCTTCTTTGATTACGAACAAGCACTCGCTTATGCCAAGAAGGTAAAGAGACCTTTGTTCATTGACTTTACAGGTCACGGCTGCGTGAACTGTCGTAAAATGGAAGAATATGTTTGGTCAGACCCAGAAGTACTCAAAAGGTTGAAAGAAGACTATGTGGTAGTGGCCCTTTATGTAGATGATAAAACAGAGCTGCCTGAGTCAGAATGGTACACTTCTGAGTTCGACAACAAAGTCAAAAAGACCATTGGAAAGCAGAATTTCGATTTTCAGATCACCCGATTTAATGGCAATGCTCAACCTTATTATGTGCTATTAGATAATAACGAAGCTCCATTGGTCAGGCCCAAAGCCTATGATGTTGAAGTGTCTAACTTTGTTGAGTTCTTAGACAAAGGCCTTGCTGAATTCGCTAAACGCTAAACATGTTGGTGGCAACTTTTCCAGCGTTGGTTTTGTTCACAGAACGCAATGAAAGAAGCCATGATTAAAGATACTTACCCCGTTGAAGGAATGCACTGCGCAGGCTGTGCTTCCACCGTTGAGAAAACCCTCAAGAACAGCAAAGGAGTAGAAGAAGCTTCGGTAAACTATGCTACCAATACGGTTAGTTTGGTCTACAACGAGGCCGAAGTTGACTTTAAGCTGCTCCAGAAATATGTAAAAGGAGCGGGCTATACTTTGCAAGCCAAAAAAGACAAAGCCTCAGTTGCCGCGTCACGCGAAGAAGGTCTAAAGAAAACGAAACGAGCATTGGCTTTGGCCATTACGCTTGGCGCTATTGTCATGGTGCTTTCCATGTTTGTAGGCGACTTTCCCTATAAAAATTGGGTTCTACTTGCCCTTTCTTTTCCTGTAGTCTTTATTTCTGGGTGGAGGTTTTTTACAAGTGCCTTTTCGCAAATTAAGCGAGGAGCCGTTAATATGGATACGCTCATTGCTTTTGGAACAGGATCGGCTTTTCTATTCAGCATGTTCAACACCATTTTTCCAGAAATAATTAGAAACCAAGGTTTGCAGGTGCATGTGTATTATGAGTCGGCTGCGGTAATAATTGCCTTTATTCTATTGGGTAAGTATTTGGAAGAAAAAGCCAAGTTTTCTACCTCAAAAGCCATTGAAAAGCTTTATGAGCTTCAGGTTAAAAAAGTAATAAAGATTGAAGATGGAGAACAACATGAAATTCTATTTGAAGAAGTTCAGCTAAACGATATTCTCTTGGTAAAAGCCGGAGAGAAAATTCCTGTAGACGGAAAAATCATATCTGGACGTGCAAGTTTAGACGAAGCCATGATTTCTGGCGAATCTGTTTTAGTTGAAAAATCAGAAGGTGATGAAGTAAAAGCAGGCACCATCAACACCGATGGAAGTCTACAAGTTAAAACCGAAAAGTTGGGAGAAGACACCATGTTGGGCAAAATCATTCAGATGGTTACTGAAGCCCAAGGCTCCAAAGCCCCCGCACAACAACTGGCCGATAAAATTGCAAGTGTATTTGTGCCAATAGTGTTGGGCTTAGCCGCACTTACCTTCGTTATATGGTATTTTATTGGCCCCGACCCTGCCCTTACTTATGCCTTCGTAAGCACCTTTTCTGTGTTAATCATCGCCTGCCCATGTGCACTTGGATTAGCCACACCTATGGCCATTATGGTAGGCATTGGCAAAGGAGCAAAAAATGGAATTCTTGTTAAAGATGCTGTGGCTTTAGAAAACGCATCGAAAGTGACCAAGCTATTTGTAGATAAAACAGGCACTATATCGGAAGGGAAACTTTCGGTTACCGACTTCAAAACCTTCTTTACTGAAGAAAACAACCTTGAGCTCTTGAGTGTGCTCAACGGCATGGAGGCGGCATCAAGCCACCCAATTGCAGGAGCAGTTACGGATTACCTAGAAGAAAATTATTTGCTTTTCCCTGTACAAATCAAAGACCTTAAAACAATTGCAGGGGTTGGTTTAGCCACTACCCTAGACCAGCACAATTATAAAATTGTAGGAAAAAGCGGCTTAAAGGAAATTTCGCTTTCGGATGATATTAGTGATTTGATAAAAAGCTATGACAAGGAAGGTAGAACCCAAGTATTCTTTATTCGGGACGAAAAGCTTTTGGCGGTAATTGCTTTAAAAGATACTGTCCGTAAATCATCCGCAGCCTTAGTGGCTCAATTACAAGAACGCGGCATAGAAATCGAAATGCTTTCTGGCGACAACGAACAAATTTGTGCTAATGTGGCACGCGAAACAGGAATCAAGAAGTATCAGGCCGGCCTATTGCCAGACGATAAGCACGCGATAGTTAAACAGGCCAAAACTGCGGGACACATTGTAGCTTTCGCTGGCGATGGCATTAATGATGCGCCCTCCATGGCCGAAGCCGATTTAGGAATTGCCATGAGCACCGGAGCCGATGTAGCATTAGAAAGCGCTTCTGTAACTTTACTAAATGGAGATATTTCTAAACTACATCAGTTAATTCTGCTTTCCGAAAAAACCACAAAAACCATGAAGCAGAACTTGTTTTGGGCTTTTGCATACAACGTAATAGCCATTCCTTTGGCTGCAGGAGTACTTTTTCCTATCAATGGCTTTCTTCTAAATCCTATGATTGCAGGGGCGGCAATGGCCTTTTCTTCTGTTTCTGTTGTATTGAATAGTCTTAGGCTTAGAGGTTCAAAAATATAGTCGAAAAAAAAGATTTATTAAAAGGCCACATTTTTAGTACTTTGCCGTTGAAAGGTAAAAACTAACGGAGAATGAAAAAAAACTTAGGACTTGCCAGTGTTGTGAGTTTAGTCGTTGTGGTAGTTCTATACTTCTATTTTAGCAAAAAAAGCACCCCCTCTATTGAAGAAAGCATACCAATGAATGAGGTTGCTGAAATCTCAGAGCCACTTTATAAGTTTGGAATACCCTTAGATGAGTACCAAATGCTTGAAGGGAAAATAAAGCGAAATCAAACTATTGCAGACATCCTTCTCCCTTTTAATATCAGTAATCAAGATATTTTCAGCATCGACCGTCTTTCTAAAGATGTATTTAGCGTGCGTAATTTTGTTCCCAATCGTGACTACACCCTTTTTTATACCGAGGACTCAATTAAAAGAGCCGCCTACTTTGTTTACGAACCAAGCCCTTTAGAATATGTAGTTTATCAATTGAAGGATTCTATTTCTATTTATAAAGAAGAAAGAGAAGTTGAAACCATAGAAAAAACCATGTCGGGCAGAATTACCGTTTCACTCGATCATTCCATACGAGAAAAAGGAGGTTCAGCCGCATTGGTAAGTGCTGTGGCCGATGTTTTTGGTTGGCAAATAGACATGCGTTCTCTCCAAGTGGGAGATTGGTTTAAAGTGATTTATGAAGAAAGACAAGTGAATGGTGAGCCCATTGGAATAGGCAAAGTTTTAGGGGCAGAGTTTAATCATATTCGAAATAACTATATGGCCTATGCCTACGACCAAGGAGACGGTTTCGATTATTATGACGACCTGGGTGAAAGCCTTCAAAGAGCATTCTTAAGGTATCCTGTTGAGTTTTCCCGAATTTCATCACGCTATAATAAAAATCGTCTTCATCCGGTACTGAATACCAGAAGAGCTCATTTAGGAACTGATTTTGCCGCTGCAAAAGGAACCCCAATTAAAGCTGCTGCCGATGGAGTTATTATTGCACGAGGTTATACAGGAGGGAATGGCAATTATGTGAAGATTAGACATAACGGCACTTATACTACAGGCTATTTACACATGTCTAAATTTGGAAGCTACAAGAATGGGCAGAAAGTAAAAAAGGGTGATATAATTGGCTACGTAGGTAGCACCGGCTTAGCCACTGGCAACCACCTTTGTTTCAGATTTTGGAAAAGAGGAGAGCAAGTTGATTTCTTGAGAGAAGATTTACCAGCTGAAAAACCACTTTCTGCAGAACACATTATAAAGTTTGAAGCCATGAAGGAATTGATGGATAAAAAGCTAAACGATATTCCCATGGATTGGGTGGAAGATGTTATTACTGCTAGTAATAGATAAATGAAATTGAATTTATATTTTTAAGCAGGCTAATCCCTGCTTTTTTTATGTCAATCAAAATTGCAAACCGGTCTCTAGTTATTGCCTTATTGCTGTGCAGTTCGTTCATTCTCCATGCGCAAAAAGTGGGCTTGGTTTTGAGCGGAGGAGCAGCCAAAGGTATTGCCCATATTGGGGTAATGAAGGCCCTAGAAGAGAATAATATCCCGATAGATTATGTAGTAGGCACCTCTATGGGAGCAGTAGTCGGGTCGCTATATGCAGCAGGTTTTAGCCCAGAAGAAATAGAGATAATTGTTACTAATCCCAACTTTGAGAATTGGATCAACGGAGTATCATCAGAACGCTATCAATACAACTATACCAAATCTCAAGACGATGCCTCATGGCTAACCGTTGATCTTCTTTTAGATAAAAACCTTAAGGCTTCCATTAGCACTCCTTTGGCCAATGATATCATTATCAATTTTCTTTTGAACGAATATTTAGGTCAGGCGGCAAAAGCAGCCGATTATAATTTCGACAATTTATTTGTTCCATTTAAAGCTGTAGCTGCCGACATTTTTTCTGAAAAAGTAGTGAGACTAGACACGGGCTCGTTAATGCAAGCTACGCGTTCGTCCATGGCAGTTCCATTCTTCTACCGGCCAATCAAATTTCAGAACCAATATATTTTTGATGGTGGTGTTTACGACAACTTTCCTGTAGACATAATGAAAGATGAGTTTAAGCCCGAAGTAACAATCGGGTCAAACGTAGCTACTAAAAAAGCCGAATCTTATCCGTTTGATGCTGATGAAGAAATTTTGACGGACGCTCTTCTTTTTCTCTTCCTCAACAAGTCTGACCCTTCTCAGCTAGACAGCACGGATATTTACATTGAACCAGAAATGAAGTCTTATACGGCCATGTCGTTCGATAAAGTTCCGGAATTAATTCAAGCAGGCTACGATGTAACCATGAGCCAAATGGAAAGTATAAAGCAGAAAATTTCGCGTAGAGTTGATAAAAATGAGGTGGAATCAAATCGAACCAAGTTCAGAAAAAAGTTTGAAGAGTATGAATTTGGAGCCATTCGGTTATTTGGTTTTATGCCAAAACAGGAATTATTGATTAACTCATTAGTTTCTTTTAAAGATGGCTCTTTAAGCTTGCTAGAAATCAGACAAGCCTACTTTAAGCTGCTTTCCGAACCTTACTTCAGAAATATCTATATCAACTTTGACTACGATTACGAAAAGGAATTTTATGTATTGGAATTTTATTTAAAACCAACTGCAAGAAACGGCCTATCTGTTGATTTTGGAGGAAATCTTTCCACCCGAAGCGTTAGTACCCTACACTTCGGTTTGACGCTTAATTCTTTTAATCGATTCTTAAATTCGTATAAGCTTAAAATTTCAACTGGTAAATTTTATGAGTCGGTTTATTTGGGTTCGCGTTTTAATCTTAACCCTAGAACAAGGTTATTTTTAGAACCTTCCTTTTTACTAAACCAATGGGATTACCTGAATACAGATGATTTTTTCGATGAAAAAGCCAATCCAACTATTTTGAATAGAATCGACAGAAAGTTTGGTGCTATCGTAGGTTTAGGATCTGGTCAACGCAGTGTATTTACAGCCGAAGCCGCCTATGTTAGAAACTCTGATAACTTTAGCAACATGGCTAATATTTCAGTTGAAGAAAGCTTAGACCACACCAGGTATGAGGCCTTTAAAGGCAAACTGAGCTACGAAAGAAACAGCCTGAACGCCAAACAATTTGCCACTTCAGGAGTGAGGTTTTACACCTCTGCCAACATGTTGGTAGGGCACCTTTCCTATACCCCAGGAAGCACTTCTGTTTTATTCAGACCCAATGTGACTACCACCTATACAGAATCAAAAAATTGGCTGGCACTTGAACTATATTTTGAAGAGTATAAGAAGATGTCTGAGAATTATAGCTTTGGATGGAAGTTTGAGTCAATTTTCAGTAGCCAACCCAATTTCATAAACTATCAGTCTAGTCTGATTTATACCACCCAGTTTAACCCCATGTTCGATTCAGAAACCTATTTTCTTCCAAACTATAGAGCATATAGCTATGTAGGGGCAGGAATGGTACACTCCGTTCGTTTGGCCAATAATCTGTTTTTTAGAGGAGAGGTTTATGGTTTCAGCGCCTATAATAGACCACAGCAAATAGCAGGACAAAAGGCACAAGACAAAAGAGGCTTTGACGATGTTCGTTTGTTAGGAATGGCTGGCCTAATCTACAATTCGGTTTTAGGCCCTCTCACTTTTCGAGTGAATTATTTAGAAAACCCCACTTCAAATTTAGGGTTGTCGCTCTCATTCGGGTATATGATTTTCAACCAAAGATCAATTGAATAGAAAAAGGCTATTTGCTTCCTTTAAATATTCATTTACTTGTTATAATTGGTTATTATTGAGTCCCAATTAACATGTGTGTTTCCACTTTTATGAGAATTGTCTTTTGTACGCTTCTTTGGGTATTGTGTTTTTCTACAACCTATTCCCAAACCACAGTTCAGTGGGCTTCTCGTGTGATTGATTATTCCTCCGAAATTTCAGAATTACAAGGCTCAGCCAAGCAAGTGCTGGGCAAACCCAATGTACTTCCTGCTGGCGGTGATAATCCAAGTGCTTGGTCTCCCTTTAATCCTAATACTGTTGAGTTTGTAAAGGTGCAATTCGATCTAGAAATGCCCATTGAGCAAATTGCCATTGGTGAAACCTTTAATCCAGGAGCCATTAGAGAAGTATTTTTGTACGATGATGATGACAATGAGTATTCTGTATTTAAACAAGCCCCAGGGCCAGTAAGTGAATTGCACAGAATGTTCAGAATATTTTTGGATAAAACCCCTTACAATGTAAAAGCGGTAAAAATTGTAATAGACGGAAAATCTGTTGATGGCTTTACTGCCATTGACTGTATTGGTGTTTCTAACTCTCAAGAACCTATAGAGGCAAAAATCAACTTAATGCCCAATATCAATACCAAATTGATGGTGTATAGACTTAATGATTTGGTAAACAGTACCAATAGAGAGATAAAACCCCTGATGACCAAAGACAAGAAAACACTCTATTTCAGCAGAAGGGGGCATCCAGAAAATGTAGGCGGTGAGGAAGACTTAGAAGATATCTGGTATTCCGATTTTGACTCAACCACCCTAGATTGGGGGCAGGCAAAAAATATCGGAGATGTACTCAACAATCCCGACCCAAATTTTATAAGCTCATTCCTTCAAGAAGATGAAGAGTTGATTATTCTAGGAAACCAGTACTTACCTGGCGGAATGAAATATGGTATTTCAAAAAGTCAGAGGATATCCAAAACTGAGTGGACCAAACCAAACAACCTTAAGATTTTTAACGACATCAATGTTCATAGAAATGTAAATTTTTGGCTCACACCCGATAGTGAAATTTTACTTATTTCTGAAGAAGGAAGGGGCACAGAAGGAGGAAGAGATTTATATGTAAGCTTTTTGCAGAAGGATGGTTTATGGACAGAACCATTACATATGGGGCCTGTAATCAACTCTGCTGGCGAAGAAGAAGGCCAATTCCTAATGCCTGATAAGAAAACCATGTTCTTCACTTCTGAAGGACATAGTGGTTATGGTAAGAAAGATATTTTTGTTACCAGACGCCTTGATAATTCATGGACTAGCTGGACGGAGCCAGAAAACCTAGGCCCCGTGATTAACACTGAGGTGGATGACATGTTCCTTTTCATTCCACACGATGGCTCTTTTGCTTATTTCTGTAGAGAGGTAGAAGGCAATGACTTAGATATTCATTCCTTAACTTTACCGTTAGTAACTCGTCAGTTACGATTGGTAACCTTATGTGGTACCATAGCAGACCCCGAAACAGGCAACCCATTGGATGCGGAGGTAGTTTTCTCTAGGCTAAGAGATGGTGTTGAAGTAGGCCGAGTAAGAACCGATGCTGCCGGAAACTACTGCATTGAATTACCTGCCGATGAAATCTATAGTTATAGGGCCGAAATACCAGGCTTCATTCCTGTAGGCGCCACTATTGACCTTCTTGATATTTCTGAAATCAATGTGTATGCCGTAACGCTTGATAAACTAGATCTGGATAGTGCCGATTTAGCAACAGGAGAACCTATTAGTGTGCCTAATGATATTATGAAGGCGGTAGCAATTGACTTGAGCTTACCTCAAATTAAGAGAGATACATTTGAGCTATTAAATGCACAGCGTAAAGAATTAGGACAAGAACCATTGGAATCTAATGCTTTGGTGAGTGGTGTACAAGCTCCAATCATAAACGTAAATGCACAAGTGGTAAAAGCAGCCCCTGGCGCTTCGTTTATTATCCGAAATGTATTCTTCGATTTCGATAAAGATCTACTTAAACCGAGGTCGTGGACGGAAATTCGGAACCTTGCCCAGTTTATGAATGACTACCCAACAGCGATTGTTGAACTGGCTGGCCATACCGATAATTATGGCACCTTAGAGTATAATATCGACTTATCTAGAAGAAGAGTGGAAACTGTCAAAAAAGCACTTGCTACCTTGGGCATTAAAGAAGACAGACTTCAGTTTGTATGGCACGGAGAAAGTGAACCAATCACTACCAATAGAACCGTAATGGGTAGAGCCATAAACCGAAGGGTTGAGTTCACCATTATAAGTATGTAGAGAGGAAACCTATTTGGTTTGACTAATCTTATTCTCACGAACGTGAGAAATGTAATTCTTCAAGGCGTTTTCTTTTACCTCTTTGGTTAAGCCTTCACTATAAAGGATTTCGTTTACTAATAACTGCATAAGTTGTTTTATTCTAACTGAAGGGTAAAGCTCATGAGACGCTTCAGCATGTTCTAACGAAAGAATCAATTCAGTGTTTTTAAAATTTTCGATAGCCTTATTATACAACTGCAAACCTGCTAGTTCTCTTAAACCTATACGATTATTAATCGAAGAAGCTTGCTCACTACTTCTATACGAAGCCACGGCTGCCATTGATTGATTGATCATGGATCGCTCACTATAGCCACTAAGCGCATTTTCTATATCTTGCTTGTTCGCAATAAAGCCTCTTGAACCTAGGGTAGATTCAAAAATAAATTTCGATTCACCATTCTCAACCAACAAATAAACATGGTCTGAAAGCTCAATGGCAGTAAAATCAAAATTGAAATGAGAAAGTACAAGTGAGTACAGAATCGTGCCAGATAAGCAACCGTAATTTCCAGTAGAAAGAGTTTCAGAAAAATCAGAGAAAAGGCTATATCTGCGAAGTACTTTTCTATTTGTTTTCAGGAATACTTTGCGCAAAAAAACATCGTCATCTGACTCCTTTTCTCTTATAACCTCTAGGCTTTCAATAAGCTGACTAAGGTTTTTATACGCATCTTCTCTTTGTTCTGGCTCAATATCGGCAAGAAATAGATCTGCTTTACTTAGCGTCTGTGCTAAAACATTTTGCTGAATAGGAGCTTGAGCATACAGGTTGACATGGAGAAACCCCAATACTATTATCAACCATATATACCTTCTTTTTCTCATTATCTAGGCGCAAAGTTATCAATCTATAAAACAATTGTTAACATTAAGGTAACATTAGCATAACATAAAAGCAAATTACGTAACATATAATTTATGTCTGGTTAATTTTCAATGATTAGCTTGGCTATAAGATCAATGCTCTGTTCCTGTAAATAGGGTTGCGGATTCCACTTAAATTCCACTTATTCGGGCTTTCAGCAAAACTCATTCACTTATGGCGAAGGCTCCTGTTAAACTTGTAAAAAGCATAAGATCATATCGTCAAATCCACAAAACACTCGGTTTGTTCATCGTGGTCTTTTTAATTATAAGTTCAATTACGGGCCTTATTTTAGGCTGGAAAAAGAATATTGATATTCTACAACCCCCTACTCAAACAGGAGAAACTCTAGACATTTCAGGATGGCAGCCTGTTCACCGTTTAGCTGAAGTCTCCATTCAGGCGGTAGACAGTTTAGGATTGAACGCCTCAAATTTTGACAGAATTGAATACAGACCTACCAAAGGAATTGCGAAAGTAATTTTTGACACTGGAAGCTGGGAAGTTCAAGTAGACGCCAAAACACTAGAAGTTTATTCTGTAGCCAAAAGAAACTCTGATTGGATCGAGCAAATTCATGACGGCAGCATAATTTCTGAATTATTTAAGCTCATTTCTATGAATGTTCTGGGAATTGGTTTATTAATCCTATCCGTTTCAGGCATATGGTTATGGTATGGCCCTAGAAAGATTCGACAGTTAAAATCATAAGCTTCAAGATTATTTAACCTTCATTTTCATAACATCAAAGCTACTTCTTAGTTAATTATTTACTTTTGTAGTATAAAAAACTAAGGTTGTATGAAACGCTTTTTTAAAATTCTTCTAGGAATATTTCTAGTCATCTTTTTGTTGTTGCTACTCATTCCTGTATTTTTCAAAGATAAAATCCGGGATAAAATTGTTTCTGAATTCGACAAAAACACCGAAGCCACTTTATTCTTTGATGTTGATAAATTTGGGCTCTCGCTGATTAAAAATTTTCCTGATTTCACAGTAAGCTTAGGCGATTTTGGCATTATTGGCAAAGGCGTTTTTGAAGGCGATACTTTGGCAAGCGTAGAAAATCTAGAGGCACAAATCAACTTAAAAGAAGTGCTTTTTGGCGATGCCATTACCATCAAAGGAGTAAACCTAGAAACTCCAGACATTACCATCATCGTTTTAGAAGATGGAACAGCCAACTACGATATAATGAAAGCTTCTGCTGAAGTAAGCGAAACTGCAGAAACAGAGTCTGAGAATTCAATGAGCTTCGGAATCAATAGCTTTTCAATTTCAAATGGTGCGTTTATTTACTTCGACCAGTCGACACAAGTTTTTACGCAACTCAACGGAATTAACATTTCTGGTAAAGGCGATTTTGCTGAAGATATTTTTGATTTGATTTCTGAAGGAAAAGTAGATGAGGCCACATTTACTTATGATGGAACAGAATATGTAACCAACAAGTCTATCACAATGGACTTAGTTATGAGCATGGATTTACCAAACATGAAGTTCACGTTTAAAGAGAATGAGTTTTTAATTAACGAATTTCCTTTGGCCGCCAATGGCTCATTTACCATGTTCGATGATGCTTACGGAATGGATCTTTCATTCAGTTCTCCTTCATCAGAATTCAAAAAAATATTCTCCCTAATTCCGGGAGCATACACTGAAAGTTTTGACGATGTAAAAGCCGCAGGAAATGTGTCGTTCAGTGGAATGGTAAAGGGAAGGTATTCAGAAACAGAAATGCCAGCTTTCAATCTTACTCTTAACATTGATGACGCCTCTGTTCAGTACCCCGATTTACCCGAGGCAATTAACAACATCCAACTTACTTTAAATGTAGATAACCCCGATGGAGTAATAGAAAATACGGTTATCGACTTAAAGAAAATGCATGTTGATTTTGGGAAAAATCCTTTTGACGCAAGACTGAAAGTGGCCAATCTTAAAGATTACCCTATCGATGCGGACATGAAAGGAACTTTAAATCTTAAAGACCTCAATAGTATGCTACCGATTGAAGGGCTCATCTTAGATGGAATTTTGACCTTAAATGCAAAAGCCAACGGTAAATATGATAGCATACAATCTATTATTCCTACGCTAGATATTACTATGAACTTGAAAGACGGTTTAATCCAGTCTACCGAGTTCCCTATTCCACTAGAGAAAATCAATGTGATGGCAGAAGTTCTTAACCCAACAGGTAAAATGAATGACACCAAAATCAATGTTTCCAATATGGACTTTATGATGGATGGGCAGCCATTTCAGGCCAAATTGATGCTACAAAACCCAGACAATTTTGAATGGGATGCTACCGCGAAAGGAACAATCGACCTTGAGAAAATCTTCAAAATTTACCCAATGGAAGGTGTTCAAGCCTCTGGAATTATTACTGCCGATTTAAGCTCAAAAGGCCGCATGAGCGATATTGAGAACGAGCGTTATCAGAACTTAGATACCAAAGGAGCTTTGAACGTTAAGAACCTAGTGTATACCGATGAAGCCATGGGCAAAACATTCAAAGTAGCTTCTGCCAATACCACTTTCGATAAAAGCAGCATTAACCTAAACGAGCTAAGCGGCTCGGCTGGAGAAACCAATTTTAACGCCACAGGTAAAATTGAAAATTACTTGGGCTTTGCCTTAAATGAAGGAAAGCTTAAAGGTAATCTGAATGCTACAGCCGATGTACTTAATGTTAACGAATGGATGACCGAATCAGAAGATGAGGCGGTTGACGAAAATGGCGAGCCAATGGAAGTAGTTAGAATTCCAGAAAACGTGGAGTTCAACATGAACGCTTCAGTAAATAAAGTGATGTACAATAAGCTTGAGCTTAAAGAGGTAAAAAGTGGTTTGGTAGTAAAGGATGGAAAAGTAGCCCTTGACAACGCCAATATGAAAACCCTCAACGGTACCGTAGGTTTACAAGGTTCTTATGACAGTAAGCCCGAAAAACCACTCTTTGCATTTGGGTTCAAAGTAAAGGAGATTTCAATCCCACAATCGTTTCAGAGCATTGAGATGATCCAGAAATTAGCCCCTATAGCAGAAAGAACGCAAGGACTTTTATCTACTGATTTTTCAATGGCAGGAGCTTTGGGCGCAGACATGATGCCTGATTATAGCACCCTGACTGGTAGCGGTGTATTGCAATTATTACAGGCAAGTTTAGATCAAGACTCAAAAATCGTTACGGGCTTAACTTCACTTACCAAACTTCAAAAGCTTTCTACCACCACTCTAGATAAAGTGAAAATGTCGGCCGAAATTAAAGAAGGAAGGCTATTTGTAAAGCCCTTTGATGTAAAGCTTGGCGATTATAAAACCACAATTGCAGGTAGCACAGGAATTGATGGGTCGATCGACTACACCCTTGCCATGGACGTTCAAGCTGGACAAATAGGCACGCAACTCAATAGTTTGGTTTCGCAAATCACAGGTAGCTCAGCCGCTACAAGTAGTACCGTAAGATTAAACATTGGCATGAGTGGAACCTATGCTAAACCAGAATTTGGGGTTAGAAGTGTTGGAAGTGGTGATGGCACAGACGTAAAGAGTGCGGTCACAGCTTCGGTAAAAGCCAAAGTGGACGAAAAGAAAGAAGAAGCAAAACAAGAAGTAGAAGCTATGGTAGAGCAGGCTAAAGATTCTGCTAGCCTAGTATTAGATGCCAAGAAAACGGAATTGAAATCTAAGGCTGATTCCTTATTGAAAGCACAAAAAGATAGTGTTGCTTTAAAACTAGCTGGCAAACTCGGAGTTAAACCAGACACGACAGATCAGAAGCTTGAAGAAGCAAAGAAAAAAGCAGAAAGTGTTTTAAAAGGTTTATTGAAAAAGAAAAAAGGGAATGGAGGCAATGAAGAATAATTTCTGAACCAGACCTGTAACATTTTAGTGCATTCTATCATCTTAACAATAAGTCGCTTGAGTTACGAGCGACTTGTTGTTTTAGATACACAAAATTAACAATCTGATAAACAGAAGATTAAGTTAAACGTGTTAGAATTGTTTAGACTTGCACTCAAATGAAAGCGTATCCCCACATCGACTTAGGCACTGGATATATTCAGGTTTCGAGATTGCCTTTTGATCAGGCTTTGAGACTTAGGGAATGGTTGCCACAAACAAGTTTTGTTAGGCTTAATTTGCCCGATCAAGTTTTAGAGGACTGCATTCAGTATTCAGAATATGAATATTGGTTCGATTTTCAATATTCAGGCATGAACGAGTTAGAATTTGAAATATAAAATCTGAGTGAGACGAGAAAGAAGTTACACCTAAGCCTAGGCATTGGCTCTATTTTTTCCAGCCTTTAGTCGCTAACTCTTCTACGCTGTCTTCTACTTTTTTACGCATTTCTGTTTTGTACGACTTCAGGTTTTCAGCCACCTTTTCGTTAAAAGTACCCACGATTTGAGCTGCCAGAATTCCTGCATTTTTTGCACCATCAAGCGCAACAGTTGCAACAGGTACTCCCCCTGGCATCTGTAAAATAGAAAGCACTGAATCCCAACCATCAATAGAGTTACTTGATTTTACAGGCACACCAATTACAGGCAATGTAGTTAATGAAGCCACCATACCCGGCAAATGCGCTGCCCCACCAGCACCAGCAATAATTACCTTAAGACCGTTTTCAATGGCTTTTTCAGCATATTCAACCATTCTATGTGGTGTGCGATGTGCAGAAACTATGGTTACCTCAAAAGGTACACCTAACTCTTCTAAAACAGAAGCCGCATCAGACATTACACGTAAATCCGACTGACTACCCATGATGATTCCCACTAATGCCTTGCTCATGCTTTTATCTTTAATTCTGCTTTTACGAAATTAACTTTTTCATTCAAATCTTCTATGCTACTTGCGGTAACTGTAGCATGCCCCATTTTGCGGTGAGGTTTGGTAATTCTTTTTCCATAAAGGTGTACATGGATGCCTTCTTGGCTTAGTACGTTTTCCATTCCCTCATACTTTGCAGGCCCTTCATAGCCATCTTCACCTAAAAGGTTTACCATTGCTGCGGGCTGTACAATTTTGGTGCTACCCAAAGGCAAATTTAAAATGGCTCTTAGGTGTTGTTCAAATTGAGAAGTCACGTTGCCTTCAATAGTTTGATGACCGCTATTATGAGTTCGTGGGGCTATTTCATTCACCAATATATCTCCCTCTTTTGTCAAAAACATTTCAATGGCCAGCAGACCTACCATGTTCAGTTTACTGATTAATGTTTTGGCAATTTCTTGTGCTTTGGTTTCAATACTTTGGCTCACAATGGCCGGAGAAAATAGGTATTCAACAAGGTTCAATTCTGGGTGAAAAACCATTTCAACCGTTGGAAAACAGGTTATTTCACCCTTTTCATTCCTAGCAGCGATCACCGCTATTTCCTTTTCGAAAGGAATAAGCTTTTCAACAAAACCAGGGGCATCAAAAGCTTTCTCTAATGCCTCTTCGGTACGAATAACTTGCACTCCTCGGCCATCGTAACCACCAGTGGCCAGTTTGTTTACAAAAGGAAGGAAGTCTGTGTGTTTTGCTACATCGGCTTTAGATTGAGTTTCAATAAAGTCGGCTGTAGGTATTCCGTTTTCTTTGTAAAATCTTTTCTGAAGTGTCTTGTTTTGAATCAACTCAATTGCCTCAGGCTGCGGAAACACCTTTTTACCCTCTTTGGCCAATTGCTTCAAAGCTTCGGTATTTACATTTTCAATCTCGATGGTAATTACATCTTTGTCTTTCCCAAAACTGTAAACTGTATCAAAATCAGTGAGTTTTCCGTGTGTAAACGAAGTGGCAATTTCTTTACAAGGCGCGTTTGCGTCTGGGTCTAATACGTGCACATTAAAGTTGAAATCTATGGCTGACTGAATCATCATTCGACCCAACTGACCTCCTCCTAAAACTCCTATTTTGAAATTAGAATCAAATACCGACATGCTTGCTTTTAATGGAATGCGGGCAAATTTAATCAATAATTTCTATTCCCATTTTTTGCATGAGCTTAGTTGCGTTAAAGCTTTTGCAAAGGCCTGGAGTAAGTGTATAATCAAATATGATATCGTCATTTTCAATCACACTATTAAAGCTGTAATTCTTAATGCCTTGAAGCTCTGTAGTTATTTTACCAAGCGTTAAATCATGTGTGGAAACAAAACCAAAAGCGTATGATTTATTTAGTTGCCTTATCAGCGCAATGGCTCCAGTATGTCGGTCTTCTGAATTGGTTCCTTTTAAAACCTCATCAATCATAAAAAGTGTAGGAATTTCTGTGTTGATAGAACCCAGAAGCTGCTTCAATCTTTTCAATTCAGCATAAAAAGAAGAAACGCTTTCTTCCAAATCATCTTGAGTACGCATGCTGGTAAACACCTGAAGTTTAGAAATATTCATGGATTCGGCACAAACTGGCGCGCCCATTAGTGCCATAACTGAATTTACACCCACAGTTCTTAAAAATGTACTTTTCCCACTCATGTTCGAACCCGTAATTAAACAGATTCCACCCTTTCCAGAGAAATCAAAATCATTGCTCACCCTCTTTTTAGCGTTTAGCATAGGATGACCCATTTGAGTGGCTCTAATCACAAATGGTTCTGTTTCAATGGTAGGAAAAACAGCAGTAGGGTTTGAAAAATAGTATGCGCCAAGGCTATTCACGGCTTCAATTTCACCAATGGCCTCAAACCAAGATTGTACATCTTCTTTGGTTTTTTCCCTCCATTTTTCTGCCTGGATCAACCAATAGATATCTAACGTAAAGAGCGCATTGAATATCTGATACATCATATTAGCACGATTGTGCAGGTTATCTAAAATAAACTGAAGCTGATTTATCACTACCGAAGCATCTTTACCATCGGTTTGAAGCTTCGCCTTCAATTGCTTCATTAATGGCGAGGTCAGTTCTTGTTTTTCAATCCAAGCAATTTGGGCTTCGTAGGCCTTCAATATTTTATTACTGAAAATGGTTTTCTGAAATACATCTCCCGCATATTTAAATACCGTGGCTAAAACACCAATATTGATGAAAACCGCCAAAATAGGAAGTCCGATTGGGGCAACGCCAATCGAAGAAAGTACAATACAAGTGACAGACAGTAGTGGAAAAATAAAAATTGCAAGTCGGTAAAACGCTTTTGTTAACAGAATATTAGGCTCTTTTATCCAAGAAAGTAACGGCTCAATGTTTGCCTTTTCTTCATTAAATGCTCTTCCGCTTGCCTGAATATTTTGTCTCCAGTCTACTAATGGTGCTACTTCTTTAGCGGCCTCTTGTCTCAGAAGTATTTCACCTTTATTGGCAGGTGTGCTAAGCCAATTTGCCATAGTTACTCTACCGAAAGCAGTTGATGCACGATTGATTAATTGAAAAAGTGAATGCCTGCCAAAAACGTCTAGGTCAATATGGTATTCATGAAGTGGATTAATAAACTCAGCTCCATCATCTAAGGTCCCAAGTTTCATTTCTAACCTTTGAAGTTCTTCCTCATTCACTTTAAACAGAGCTTCGGTAAAATCTAGTTGTTTCTTTACTGCAAGATGCTTTTTCAGCAAATAGAAAAACAGCAGAATAAAAACCACAATGGTTGCTGTTATACCTTGCGTAATTTTAGCATTTGCAAACAAGGTGATTAGAATGATTGCTCCAAAGAAAGAAGATACCCTAAGCCATGCCAGTGAAAGTGATCGTTTCTTTAGTTTATCCAGACTAAGCCTAAACTGCTCTGCCCTCTCGTTAAAAATTTTTTCCATTTTGTTAATTAGCGGTTTAAATGCGGCTTTGGATAAAATAATGGGAATAAAAAACCAATCTTACCATTCAGGCGTATTTATGTTCAAACATAGACACCACAGTTTACACTTCTACAAAAAACATCAATTAATTAGTATGCAAACACGTGAATTCATTGGAATTTGTTTTTTCTTTTTATCTTCAACGCTGCTGAAATCTTAAAGAGTGTCGTTAAACGAAAATCAACTTCTTGCTGCATTTGCCAATGGCGATAGACGAGCTTTTGAGCATCTATTTAAAGAGCATTACAATGGTGCTTGTAGGTATGTATTTAGAATTCTTCGTGATGAAGACACCTGCGAAGAAATTGTACAGAGTACTTTCGTAAACCTATGGGAAAAACGAGAGATGCTTAAAGAAGACATCAACTTCAAATCATACTTGTTTAGAGCCGCTTATAACACTGCCCTTAATTATATTAAGCATGAAAAGGTGGTCAATAAATATGTAAATAATAAGCAAGATTCTATAGAAATCAGCATCCAAAGTTATGTAAGTCATCAGCCCGATTTTGAACTACAAAAAAGAATCGATGACGCAATTGAGGGTTTACCACCTCAATGTCAAAAAGTATTTAGAATGAGTAGAGAGGAAGGCTTAAAATACCATGAAATTGCAGAAGAACTACATATATCAAAAAAGACTGTTGAGGTACATATGGGGAAAGCACTTAAGTTATTAAGAACCCAACTTCAAGATTATCTGGTTTTTTTTCTGCCTATTGTAGTTTTGTTATAGGGGAATAAATTGTCAGGGTTGTTACATTAACTGACAGAAAGAAGGAAATGATGGAAGAGTTAGTGGCCAAATACTTGGCCAATGAACTAAACACTAGCGAACGAGCCGATTTTGAATCGCAATTGATTCAAGATGAAAAGCTTAGACTCGATTTAGAGGCCTATGCTAAAGTGCTTGATTTAACAAGCAATGAGGATAACACAATCTTCAATGCGGATACCGCATGGAATAAAGTAAACGAACGCACAAAAGAGACTAAGGTTGTAAAAATTCAAAAGACTAACTTTAGTTTCTTAAAAGTTGCCGCCACTTTGTTGGTACTCGCTGTTGCTGGTTATTTCATTTATAACTCTACCCTGAACCAAGAAGCTGAAGGTACAGAATTAGCCTCAGTACCCCATGGAATCAAAGAATTTACATTACCTGATGGGTCATTAGTAAAATTAAACGCTAATGCTAAACTTACCCTTTCAAAGAATTTTGGAGACAGCAATCGCAATGTGATTTTAAGCGGAGAGGCAAATTTTGACATTGTTCGAGATGAAAAAAAACCCTTTATAATAGAAGCAGGAAACAGTACAGTAAAAGTTTTAGGCACTAGTTTCAATTTAACAACCGATGCTGAAGATGGTGTAGAGTTGGATGTTACTGAAGGCTTGGTGGAATTTTCTTCAACAATTACAGGAGCCAAAGAACAAGTAGCCAAAGGACAAAGTGCCAAACTTGATAAAACAGGAAAAGTACTACAGAAGAAGGAAATGAAAGACACTAACTTTAGCGGTTGGTGGACAAGAAAACTTGAATACGATGACACTCCTTTAAGTGAAGTATTCAAAGATTTAGAAGACACTTACTGGGTAGAAGTTGACTATAATGAAGCCATTGGCGCTTGCCCTCTAACTTCAACTTTTCAAGGAGCTACTATTGAAGACGTAATTAAGACTATTGTAGCCACCTTCCCAGAAGTAAAGCTCGTTTCCTTTAAAGAAAATCAAATAAAATTAGACGGAAAGGCCTGCTATCATTAAATTGTTGCATGCTCAGGGGATTTCTGGTTTCCATCTACGCATTTTGGTGTATTAATGCACAAGCTCAAGACAAGTCTAATTCTATTTTAGACTTTCAATACGTTGTTGAATTTGACAACGTAACGCTTAGTGCGGCTTTACGTCAATTGAATCGTCAGACGCAAATCAATTTTTCGTACAATACTATGATCATTCCGAAAATGGATAAATTTTCGGTGACGTATGATAGTGTATCCTTACGGTCGATTTTAGATGACATTCTATCAAAAGCCAATCTATATTACAGAGAGGTCAACGGAACGGTAGTAATCCTTAAACAGCCCTCCACAGACCGAACAATAAAGGGGCAGGTACTTGATGCCGAAACACAAGCTCCCCTTCCCTATGCCAACGTATTTATCGATAATAGCACCTTTGGAGTTCCCACAAATAGAGAAGGCTATTTTGAAATTCGTAATATCCCCTATATAGCCTTTAACCTAGTAGTTTCCTACGTGGGTTATCAAGCCAAGACAATTCCTTTCAACTATTCGCAGCCCTTAGAAAACAATCGGTTTATTATTGAAATGAATGTTGACGAAGTGGCTTTAGAACCTGTTGAAGTCTCGGCCAACAAGACCAGAAAGCAGCGAAAAAGTGATCGGAGACTCTTGAAAAGGTTTGAAGAAGACTTTTTAGGAAGAGATAACAATGCTAAAGATTGTAGAATTGTGAATCCTGAAGTGCTTGATTTCTTTATACTGGATTCATTAAATAATTATGAGGTAACAGCTAACGACAAACTATATATAGAGAATTACGCCTTAGGCTATTCTATTAGCTATATGCTGGAAGAATTTACTTTTATAAATGGCACTAAAACTTATATTGGAAAGGCTCAATTTACAGAGCTTGAACCAAAATCTAGAAAACAAAATAGTAAATGGGAAGCAGCTAGAGAAAAGGCCTATTTGGGGTCTGTAAATCATTTTTTGAATTCATTAATAGAAGGCAGAGTTGCAGAAGAAGGGTTTTTAGTAAATACGGTTCAGTTCGACTCGGTAACTTCAGAATACAGCACACCTTTAAACCCTGCCAAAATTTCAGAAATCATAAAACTTGAGCCGGCTGAAAAAGAGCTAGAGTATAAGTTGATAACCTCTTCTGACATAGAAATTACCTACACAAAAGATTATGAAGATGAAGAATATAAAAAGCTTTTCAGAAGTAAATCTAAAAGTGGAAACTATAAATACACTGACCAGAAGTCAAGGTCTACCATTTCATTAAGTAATGATCAAAGCCTAACAAGTTACCAAGTAGTAGGCATGGATATCAGTGATGTACCGCTGTTTCAAAAGTCAGTAATTCTGTTTCAAGAAAAACAACCATTAATTGCCTACCCCGGCTATTTTAGTAGTAAGCGAGCTGCCCTGTACCTCGGCTGGTGGACATGGGGTGGTTTTTCGGTAAAGCTACCGTTAAACTTTAGGCCAAAAGAATCAGACCAATAAGCTTGGCAGTTACCCGTTTAAGAGAAAATATTATAGGTAATAAATGCCGATATATAAGCCACTGCCGTCATATATACCGTTTGAATTATTGGCCATTTCCACCCTTTAGTTTCTCTATACACTATAGCCAAAGTACTCATACATTGCATAGCAAAGGCATAGAAAACCATTAAAGAAAATGCAACGGCAGGGGTATACATGGGGCCGCCAGTTTCAGGGTTTTTCTCTTCTCTCAACCTTTCCCTAATCGTTACTTCATCGTCATCGCTGGCACCAATACTATATATCGTAGACATGGTACCTACAAAAACTTCTCGCGCTGCAAATGACGTGATCAGGGCAATTCCTATTTTCCAATCATAGCCAAGCGGACGAATTGCAGGCTCTATAATTTTACCAAACGAGCCAGCTACAGAATGTTCGAGTTTATAAGAACTTAGTGCTACTTCATACTCTTCTTGAGAAGCGTTTTCTCCTACCTGCTGCCTAACGTTTTCTTCCGCATTTCGGAAATTATCGTTGAAACCATAAGATGCCAACACCCATAATACAATAGAAATAGCGATGATTATTTTTCCAGCCTCAAGCACAAAAGTTTTACTCTTGTCATAAATCGTGAGCCCAATATTTTTCCAGCTTGGAATTTTATAGCCCGGCAGTTCCATAATGAAATATGATTTCTGGCCAGCTTTTAAAATAAGCTTCATTACATATGCCGAACCAATTGCTGCTAAAAACCCAAGTAAATAGAGCGCTTGAAGCACCAAACCTTGAAGATTGAATATGCCCAAAACTTGTTGTTCAGGAACTACCAAACCAATTAAAATGGCATAAACTGGTAACCTAGCCGAACAGCTCATAAATGGGGTTACAAAAATTGTGATGAGCCTATCTTTCCAACTTTCAATGTTTCTTGTTGCCATGATTGCCGGAATTGCACAGGCCATTCCGCTTATTAATGGCACCACAGATTTACCATTTAGCCCTACTTTTCTCATCAGTTTATCCATAAGAAAAACTGCTCTCGACATATAGCCGCTTTCTTCTAGCAGCGCTATAAATGCAAAAAGAATAGCAATTTGAGGTATAAATACGAGTACGCCAGCAAGCCCTGCTAAAACGCCATCTGTGAGCAAGTCAGATAAAATTCCTTCTGGAAGAATACCCTTTACCCAACCGCTAAATTCAGCAATAGACCCTTCAATAAGGTTCATAGGCCCTTCTGCCCAAGCAAAAATGGCTTGAAAAATAAGCATAAGCACCGTAAAGAAAATGAGGTAACCAAAAACAGGATGGGTTACTACCCTATCTATTTTCTGGCTTACCGATTTCTTAAGTGGATCGCGAGAGTTCTTTACATTACGATCTACGATATCGGAAATGAATTGGTACCGACCTAAAGTTTCTTGTGATTGAGTTGGAACATCATAAAAGCCATTCTCATCCTTAATTTTAGCAATTCTTTCCTTCTCTTTGTCATTCAAGAAATTCAACCTTACCGACTGCTGCGCATATTGATAAGCACGGTAATTTTCGGTGAGGTCAAATTCGGTTTTTATTGCGTCTATGGTTTTAGGCGCTAAATCATAAATATCGTAGAACGGCCTTTTACTTTTTACTAAAGGCTGAGTGAGAGCTTCTTTTAAAGCTGCAATTCCATCTCCAGAATGAGAGTTTGTAGGGATTATCTTAACTCCTAAATCAATGGAAAGGCCTCTTAAATCGATATTCAGTTTTTTCAACTGAGCCACATCTATCATATTCAACACTAAAACCAAAGGAATACCCAAATCTCTGATTTGAGTAAAAAGGAGTAGGTTTCTTTTTAGATTTGAGGCATCGGTAACTACAATAACCTTGTCTGGGTATTGTGAATGCTCTGGGTCGAGCAGAATGTCTTGAACGATCTGTTCGTCTAATGTTTTCGGATAGATACTGTAAGTACCAGGAAGGTCAATGATTTCGGCCGTAGTGCCATCAGGAAGTTTAGAGAACCCAGATTTTTTATCTACCGTAACTCCAGGAAAGTTGCCTGTTTTTTGATTTAGCCCAGTAAGTAAGTTGAAAAGTGTGGTTTTTCCAGAATTAGGATTTCCAACCAGTGCAATTTTAATTCGGTCTGTGCTTGCCATGTGCTAATCTTCAATCATGATACAGGCCGCTTCATCTTTTCTGAGCGATAAGCAGTAACCAGAAACACCAATAGCAATCGGGTCGCCAAACGGAGCTATCAGATCTACAGAAACCTCTGTACCAGGCAGACAGCCCATTTCGATTAGTTTTACGGAAAGAGAGTCATCTTTAAACCCATTTATAATTCCTCTCTCGTTTTTCTTTAACTCTGCTAGACTTCTCACGGCTCTATGCTTATTTAGATTAAATATAAACAGCCGCAATTTACTAGAGTCAACGATGATAACAAAATACTGATGCCTTTTAGGTTAATCTATTTTAGCAGAGGTAAAGAAAAACTTATTCTGGGCTCAGAATCCACTCAGAATGTTTAAACGGTTGCCATTTTACTTTGGCTAGATCCACTTCAGGGTCAATAATTACTTGCCGGCTACTTCCATTCAAAGAAACACTAGTGTTAGCATAAACTTCAATTCCAGTAATTCCTTCTTTAGCATAATGCTTTTTCATCCATCGGGTCATTTGCAAAATCATGTCTGGCTTTGATGCCGCAGCTGCTACTTGCTTAGATGTAAAAAACTCTTTAGGATTTACCTGCCATGTTCTATTGCTTTCAGGATGCTTGATGTCAAAAGACAAGCTTCCGTATTTCACTCTCAGCATCATTCTCCAAGCAAGCCTATGCCCTTCTTCGGTCCAAAAGACATCACCTTTATATAGGTGATGACGTAAAGGAAGATAAATTTGAAAACCAAAATAAATGGCAAAAGCCACTGCCAAGGCTAACCTACCCGCCTTAAGTTTTGTTTGTTCATTATTTGAAAGTGCAATTAATGTTTTCCTTGGGAAAAAGGTCTTTCTGATGGTTTCTGGGTTGAAAAAAAACACTGTGAGCCCAATCATCATAAAAGGGAAAATACCAATTTGAAATACTACTGCATTGAATAAATGAAAACCAATTGAAACAATAAATGCCACTACTCTTGTTTTCTTCCAGAGCAAAAAATAAACAATTAGAAGATCGAAGACTACACCTCCTATAATTACCGTTTTTTGAAGCCATTGTTCTTGCAAAAGATCACCTATTAACCAATAGCCTCTTTTAGAGCTCATAGCCACTTGAATAAAATGTCCTTCGAGCCAACCGGGGTACAGCTTGTTTAAGGCGGCATACGTGAATACAATCCAGAGCTGTATTATAAAAATGCTGATACACCACCTAGGACAGGTCGTGCTTACCACAGAGTTCCATCTTTTCGCATCGAAAGAAGCATAGGCATGGGCTGGAACACATAACATAAATAAACACAAGAGGATCAGCAGGTAGTAATGATTATTGTAGAAAGATTTCTGCATCCAATACACCAGCGTCCATAGAACAGTAAAGATGCTGAGCGTAAGCCTATAACGATAGCCCACCATGACACAAAGGCCACAAATGGCCATTAAGCCAAAATACACGTACATTCCGCTACCTGGAAGAGGTTGGAGCCATTCTAAACCAATAAGTGTAAACGTAAACTCAGGTTCAATCAGTGCCTGCCTTACCCAACCTGTAAGTATTGCTCCAAAAGTTTCTGCGAAGATTAGAAAACCAAAAATCATCCGAAATAAAACGAGCGGAGAATTATCTACTGGATCGAATTGCTTTTGAATAATTTTAGAAAAGAAATTCAACATACATCTAAGCTATACAATTTTGGAATTTTAAACCGGAGACTTTGGTTATAAAATTATGAAAGAAAAAAAAGTTAAGGTCAAGAAAAAGTCAAAAAAGATAACGAAAAAGGAGGATAAGCCCCTTGAAAAAAATGAAGAAAGTATTGAAAATGATGCTTTCGATTTTGGCGGAATTCCTAAAGATGTTTCCTTTAAAAGGAATATTGGGTGCGGAGGCTAATATAAAAATTAGCTCTTTCCTTCTACCAAAACCACAAATTCGCCTTTTACTCCCTTAGCTGTAAAATGAGCCACTAGTTCTGATAACGTGCCTCGAACCGTTTCCTCAAACATCTTCGAGATTTCTCTAGATACAGAGGCTTTTCTATCACCCAAATGTTCTTTCAGCTGTTCTAAACATTTAATCAATCGGTGAGGCGATTCATAAAGTATAATGGTTCGCTCTTCTTCGGCCAATTTCATTAACCGTGTCTGCCTTCCCTTTTTATGAGGCAAAAAGCCTTCGAAAACAAAACGCTCAGATGGCAATCCTGAATTAACCAAGGCGGGTACAAAAGCCGTTGCTCCCGGCAAACAATTAACTTCTAAACCAGCCTTTAACAACTCTCTTACAAGTAAAAAACCAGGGTCTGAAATAGAAGGAGTTCCTGCATCAGAAACCAGTGCAAACTTTTCACCTGATTCCATTCTGCTAATCAGTTTTTCTACCGTTTTGTGTTCATTGAAGATATGGTAGCTCTGAAGCGGCTTAGTAATATTATGGTGCTTTAATAGTTTGCCAGAAGTACGCGTATCTTCTGCTAAGATAACATCCACCTCATTCAATATTCTTAAAGCCCTTAAAGTAATGTCTTCAAGGTTTCCAATTGGGGTTGGTACAAGATACAAAGCAACCTCAGACATCCAATTCAAATTAACTGGTCAATTTTGCTTGCCAATTCACGGTCCTTTTCAGTAACGGTATTGCCAGCATCGTGTGTGGTTAGCTCAATAGTAACCGTATTATAAACGTTCGACCAATTTGGGTGGTGATTCATTTTTTCAGCGCAAATAGCCACCTTGGTCATAAAGCCGAAAGCCTCTATAAAGTCATCAAACTCAAATTTTCGAACGAGTTTATTGTTCTTCTCTTCCCACATATCTTAATTTTTAGCTGTAATGATGTACTGATATTCTAGACTTTTAATGTCCGTTTTAATACCTGAGAAACCAGCTTTTTGTAAGGATTGTTCTAATCTTCTACTCGGAACCTTGGCCTCATCTGAAGGGCCTACGGGTATATCGCCATTCTTAAAATCAATAATCACCAAAGAACCGTCTTTCTTTATTCCCTTTTTTAACCGGCTCAAATATTGGTCTTTATTCGGAATATAGGCGTAAGTATTTACTATCAATACGATATCAGCCTCATTATCTAACAAATTAGGCACATCTGCAGGAGTTAAACGGGTATCTATATTATCGGCCCACTTGCCTACAATGGACTTCTGGTTTTGAATATATTCTAACGAATTTGGGTCGATATCTAAAGCTATTACCTTCTTGGCTTTTCTAGCAATCTTAAAAGTGAAGTAACCAGATCCAGCCCCAACATCGGCTACAGTTTTATCGGTTAAATCGCCCAATAAATTAACTACGAACTCAGGGTTTTGCCACTCTGTCCTTTCTTTGTCTTCTTGTAAATCCTGACTTTCATCTAAAGCTTCTGGCACCAATTCCTCTTTCTCAGTAGTAGAATCTACACTTTGTTCTTTTGGCCGACTGGAGCAGGACCAAACTAGAAGAATGAGCAATATGTAAGACAATGATCTCACAATTACAGAGCTATAATTCCCTCAATTTTTGCAGCTTCAAGATAAACTTCAATAATAGCATCGCTAGAGGGCATCATGACTTGAGCCGTGATGCTCACGTATTTTCCCTTACTAGAGGCTTTTGCTTTAAGGTCGTGGCCCGGGAAAAGCTTTTTTACTTCATTTTGCTTTTCTTCTTCCACAATAAACTTAAACATATATAACGCTGGAAAATTAAGGGTACTTTCTAGTTTTTCTTTAAAATTCTCTGAAGTAAACTTTTGCATCATGCTAAGTTAAGGCAGGAAGAGTCAAAAAAAAATCGGCCCGAAGGCCGATTTAATATTTTTAGTAAAATTTATAACGTTTGTCTAAAATTTCAGCCTTTTCTCTGATCGATTGATTCATCTTCAATTGGGCGTTATTTAATGCTCTTTGTTGAATTTGATTAACATAAGTTGTGTAATCAGTAATGGCCGCTGGGGCATTTTTCGATTTCAGCTCCATAATAACAACTCCAACATCGGTTGTAATAGCTTTAGATCTATCTCCAACATTTTTAAGAGCGAAAGCTGTACCTACCGCAGCAGGGGCAACTCCTACGTTTGGTAAAGAATTAGAACTTAATTTCACTTCAGTATCAGTATAAACTTGCGCTATGGCGTCAAATGAAGCGGCCATATCTGACAATGAACCTGATGCTGATGCAATTTTATCAGTGATGTATTTCGCTTTCTTAGCGTTTTCAACCTTAAGCTTAATTTGACTTCTCACACCACTATCGGTAAGTTTTGCAGTACCAGCTTCTACTTTGGCTCTGTAAACTGCTACAACATATTCTTCTCCTAGGTCGAAGTCTTTAACATCTCCAACTGAAGCCTCTCCGTACAACCAAGTCACAATTTGACGAGCATTTTGTAGTCTACCAATGCTAGAGCTATTAGAGTTAATGTTATTTCCACTGAAAACAGAATAACCGTTTGCAGATGCATTGTTTACAAACTCATCGTAAGAATCAGTTTCCAAAACAAACTGCCCTGCTTTCTGATATGCAACATCAATCGTTTCGTCTGATGGCGTTAATTCCTTAAGAATCATAGCAACCTTATAACGGTTGTTACTTGGTGCACCAGTTACATTCATAATATGGTAACCGAAATCACTTTCAACCACACGATTAATTACACCTTCGCGATTTACAGAGAAAGCAGCATTTTCAAATGGTTCAGCCCACTGACCTTGTGCGTCTCCTCCTTTTCTGTACCATCCTAAGTCTCCTCCAGAAGGGCCTGAAGAATCTTCAGAGTTTTCGATTGCTAACTGAGCGAAATCTGCACCATTTCTAGCCTGACGTAAAATACCTTCTGCTTTGGCTTTTACTTGAGCTTTTTCTGTTGCCGACATTCCCTCTGTTCTTAATAAGATGTGGCTTACTCTTACAAACTCGGCATCACTTTTAACTATATCAGATAATTTGAAAAGTGTATAAATTCCGTTTGATAATTTAGGGCCAATTACATCACCCTTTTTAAGGTTGGAAAGGTTATTAACAACATCATCTGGAAGAGCTGATGGGTCAAAAGTACCGAATCCAATACCTTGCTCTGTATTAATTACGGCTAAAGTAGAATCATTATCTCCTGTTTCGAGTTGAGCTCTAAGGAGATTCAGTTCTTCAGTATAATAGGCACTATCCGCAGCTGATGGAATCACCGGGAAAGAAATATAGTCGATTGAACGGCTTTCTTCTACTGTGTATTCATCTTTATGCTCGTTCAAATAAGCTTGTAAATCGGCATCCGTAACTTCAGTAATTTGGTTGTCATCTACCGCTAAGAAAGGAATGTAAAGGTAATCCAAAGTGATTCCACCTTCTTGTTCCATATACTCCTGCTGTGCTTCAGCCAAAGTCACATAGTTGGTTTTCAGAATTAAGTTCTGATACTTCGTCATTCGTCTGTTTTCAGCCAAACTGTTCTCAAACAATTGCCATCTAAGTCTAGATTGTGGGTCTAAATCGCTATTCACCAAAACTTGGTTCAAAAATTGACGATCTAACTCTCCTGTTTGAGGGTCTGCAAATTGCTGTAATACTTGAGGCGAAATATTCTTGCCTTGCACCATGTCGATTCTTTCATCGCCAGAAACCGCAATGCCAGCCTTATCGAAACGTTTTGTATAAGCAATTTGAGCAATTAACTGCTCCCAAGCTTGATCTCTAATGGTTTGCATTAAGAACTCATTCGGGTTAATACCGTATTGAGCCATGTAATTTTGTTTGATGCTTTCTACTAGGTTAGCATATTCTTGCTGACTGATTGATTCTCCAGAAATCTCTCCAACTTCTTGCTTATCACTACCCAGAATGGACGACCTACTACTTAAAACATCGGTTAAAACGAAAGCTAAAATCGATGCTCCAACTACGACTACCAAAAGTCGTCCCATCTTTTCACGAAGCGTGTTAATTATTGCCATTTGTACTTATTAATTGAAATAGCCGCAAACATAATTGATTTATGACCTATTAGCAAAAGAAAATACAGACAAAAAGCCCTGTTAATCAGTCTTCTCTGTCTGGCAGGATGCTGAGCATTACACTATCAATCCTAGCATCTTCCATTGCCACTATTTTTATTTTAAACGGAGGAACAGAAATGGTCTCATTTACTTGAGGAATATTCTCAGTAATCGACAGGATAAAGCCTCCTAGCGTATCGTAATCGCCTTCTGGTATGTTGAAATCATACTTTTCGTTCAAGTAATCAACCTCATGACGAGCACTAAAAAGATAATTATTCTCGTCAAGTTGTTGCTCTACCCAGTCTTCATCATCGTGTTCATCTTGGATCTCACCAAAAATTTCTTCGATTACATCTTCTAAGCTTACCAAGCCAGAAGTTCCACCAAATTCATCGACAACGAGGGCCAAGCTCTTTCTTTCTTGAATAAACTGAATCATAAGTTCATTCACGAGCATTGTTTCGGGTACAATTATTATTGGAGTAAGAATACTCTCTATATCCTGAGGCTTTTTAAATAAGGCTAGAGCGTGGCAATAGCCAATCACTTCATCTATATTATTTCGGTACACTAAAACTTTAGAGTGCCCGCTTTCTATGAATTCGTTTTTTAAATCTTCAATAGAATCCTCTAATTCCACCGCAGCAATATCTGTTCGAGGAATCATACATTCTCTCACTTTAACGGTTTTGAATTCAAGGGCATTGTTGAAGATTTTAGTATCCAATTCTACTTTGGATTCTTTAATGTCTTTATGAGTATTGCGCTGGATGTATGAGCGCAAATCGGTAAGTCCAAAAACTGGGCGATCTTCAGAGAATTTCTGTCTTAGAACATAAACTATGATAAAACGAGACATTTGCTCAATTACCCAAACCAACGGAAACATGATTATGAAAATGAGCATAATTGGTACCGAAAGTATGCTCAATAATCGGTTGGGATTAATTAGAAATATGCTTTTTGGAGTGAATTCTGCAGTAAACAAAACCAACAGGGTTGATAATACGGTTTGAATAAGAAGAACAGCGCCAGGATTATTTAAATACTCTGGCAAAACCCGCATGATGAGAGGTTCTAAAATTAAAGCCATGAAGTAGCCGTAAATAACTAAGGCAATTGTATTTCCCACCAATGCGGTATTGATAAGTCTCGAGGGCTTCTGAGTAAAAAACACCAATATTTTACCACTAAGCGAGCCTTTTTTACTCTGAAGCTCTATTTGGAGCTTGCTGGAGGTTACAAACGCGATTTCAGTTCCAGAAAAAAATGCTGAAAAAATCAGGGTAATGATGATAACCGTAATTTGGTAGTAGTCCATTAATTTTTCTTTTTCCGCTTAGGTGCTGGTTTGGCTTGTTCTTCCTGTTCTTTGTGTTTAGACTTCCTATATCTGTATAAAAATAATAGACCTACTGATATCATAAAAATAAAATAGGAATAGGCAATGCCATAGGTCATTGTTTGATGAACTCCAATCACAAATGTGACTACACAAAGTGAAAAGATTATGGTGCCACTAGTTGTTTTCATTTGTCTCTTTAATTTCGAATTCCGAATCCTTTGGGTTTGTTACTGAAAACTCGGAAAAATCTTGAGGGGCGTCCATGCCTGTCCCTTGAATCAGTTCCGTTTCTGTTGTTACAATAAAAAACTGATCCGTATAAATTCTTTCTGTGTTTGGATTCCAAAATAACTCTTCGGTTTTCAGTGTTTGATTTTCCTTTAGGTTTCTAACTACTACATCGCCATTGGCTCTATAAAGTTTTGTTTTTGCATCATAAAAACCTTCCAAAGCCGTAAGCACTGAAGTTGTGTCGCCCTCGCTATCAAAAAAATCAATCCTTATGGTTTCTGGAAACTCTAAATCTCCATTGGAGAAAGTTAGTTGTTTATTCCCTTTGATTCCCAATTTTCGAATGGAACCTTCAGTCATAATGATTTCAACAAATTCAGACTCTAGAATAGGGCCGTCATACTCTTCCATTTCGGCCAATTTTTTTGGCTCAGAAAAACAGGCCGTAAAAGCCATAATGAACAAAAGTGGTATAAACTTTTTCAATCTCATGATATGAAAAACGGTCTTCCCGAATAGAGAAGACCGCCTTTATTATTATTTAGAAATCAACTACTGCTGATCGGGTCTTTTCTGTAATTTAACGGTTTGCTGTATCCAGCAGCCAACAGTAACGGAGTCTCCTACTTCTTTACCTTCGGTGAAAATTTCTCCACCACTTGGGAATTGTGCCTTTGCTTGACTTGCTTTCAGTTGATTACCTCCTTTAATATAATAATCGTAGGCAACAATATATCTAGCTCTATCATTTACTTGGCTCTTCTCTTGATTACACTCATTACTTTGCCACACCATATCACCAATCAAGGTGTACATTTCTTCTTTCAAAGTTGGGTCAATTTCAACAGCAGCAATGGCAATTTTTCTAGCTTCAGCTTTATTTCCTTCAAGGCGCTCCATTAAAACAATCTGCTTCATAGCTTTACCCTTGTCAGTGTTATCTTCAGCAATTTCTATGGCCTTTTCGTAGTATACTTTAGCGTTCACATAATCTTTTTCTTTAAGATAAGTTGAGCCAAGCATGTTAGCAATACCATATTGAGGTTTAGTTTCTAATACCGTTTTAGCGGCATCAATAAACCAATCGGCATCTGTACATCCGCCATTGAATGCATAAACAAATATTTTGTTTGCAAGCTCTTCATCGTTAGGATTTGCCTTAAATTCTGGAACAAGTTTTTCTACAATGAAATTACAGTCGATTAGGTTAAGGTCTGCTAATTTTTTATCAACAAACTCTTTTACCGCATCCATACTTTTGGTGCTCTTATTCTGGCTTTTTGCCTTTTGAATTTGATAATCAATGTGCTCAGTACATGTATTGTAGATTTCAATAAGCTGATCATCAGTAAGACCAATGTCACGTGCATAACCTAAAACGGCAGTTTGCATGTAGTAACGCCCAGTTGAATAGAAGCCTTCATTACCTTCAAGCTCATAAGTGAGTTTAAATAAGTCTAGAAGATATTTCGTTTTATCGGCATCCTTAATATAATACTTGTAAGCAGAAATAGCCTGACGACCTATGTTGTCTTTCTTTGACTCAGGGTAGGTTTCAAAGCGCATATCATATAATGACATTACTTTAGCTGCCGCTGCTTCTTTTTCAGCCTCAGTTTTACCATTTTCCCATGATTCGTCCCAAATCGCGATTCCTTTAATATAAGTTGACTCACTTAATTCAGGGTAATTCTCTAAAATATATTCCAGATGACCTTTAGCGGCATCATAATTACCCGCCTTTTCGGTATCGCTAAACAAAGTCCATTTTGTTTGTGCATCACTTCTTTTTTCTGGGTCTTCTGGCCATTTGAATTGAGCCATAGCAGAGTACCCAGAGGTAATAATGATCAAGGTCAATAAAAATTTAATTCTCATAATACTGTAGTTTAATTATACTTTTGTCTTGCAAACCATGTCTGGTCTTGCAAGCTAAATCCAATGCTCAACTTAAGGTAGTTTTCTCTTATTAACCCATCGGTTACGTTACCTCTATTTCCAAAGGTAGCTCCTAAGTTTACGTTTGAAACACCCCATATTCCGCTCAGCGGTAATGACGTTCCAAAATTTATACCAAAGTCGTTTACCTCTTGTGAATTGACTAAGTAAGGAGTCCTCTCGTAATGAACCCCGAATCTATAGGTTATTCTGGGGCCAGCCTTTGAAACTTCGTAGTTTGGTAATAATTCTCCACCAACGGCAATTCTAAAGGCATCTCCGAATTCAGAACCTGTTTGGCCAGATTCATTCAAGTACTGACTCCATGCTTGAGTTTGTATATCAATCCCGACTGCAAACCTCTGTGATTTTTCATATGAGATACCAAAACCAATGCGTTGAGGAATAGAGATTTTTGAATCAATGTTATTCTTAAGGGTATCACTCGAGAGAACATTTCCGTTAATATCTTGGCTCTCTAATCTAGTTAGATTTCTACTTCTAATATTGGCCTCTAAATTATAGAACGCTCCAAAATTCAGTGACTGCCTTTCGTTAAACTTCAGTTTATAAGCCAAACCAACATTGGCTGTAACATCCGAGAAACTTCTTCTTTCATTATAAATCGTACTACTAAAGGTAATTGCTGGAATACCCGTTAGAAGGTATTCGGTGTCTCTTTCGATAGAACCAAATAAGTATGAGGTTTTAAGGCCTATCATAAAATCCCCAAGTCTCAGCGCATGAGTCATGAAAGCCTCGTCTATGCCACCGTTACCATCCAATTGAGATAACAAGGTTGTATTATCTGGCCCAGTAGTGGTTTGAAGAATACCATAACTAACAGATGTATAAGGGCTTATTCCTAAGGCCATATTCCATTTACCATATTTAATGGGTAATGAAAATCCAAAATCTTTGAATCCACCCGTAAACGAGCTATAGCTCTTGTCGCCATTGTTATAGGTTCTTGAATCAAAAGAAGCCTCTATCTGAAAGACTGCGTCATAGTTAGAGGCAATCAGAGCAGGGTTGAGGTTGTTTACATAAAACCTGTTGTTGTAACTAATGCCGAAACCTCCCATTCCCGCATTTTGGGAGTAACCGCCCCAGTTTATGTCACCTATTCCAAAAGCAGAATAAGAACTTTGAGTAAACTGCGCCTTAAGAGGAGCACAGAATAAAAATGCCCCTAAAAGGGCCGAATATTTAATGATATTTTTGAGCATTGCTTAACCTAAACACATTCAGTCCAACGAGCACTAATTTGAGGGTTACAAATATGTCAGCTTTTCTTTTAGATTCAAACCTTTATAAAAAGGGATATCAATAATCACCTTAAAATCAGGCATTTTTAACCAAAATTGTGAAAATAGCCTCAGTTCATCACTCAGGCAGACTTACAAACACCTTTTAATAGTCTTTCAAATCGCTAAAACTAACCGCAAAACACCGAGCGTACTAAGCAACTTTTAGAACTTATCGCAGAGGATCGACTATAAAGTTAGTTGAATAAATTGGTCGTGACAATTTTTTGTTACACTTAATTTTAACCAAATACAGTATAGCTTATCCGATCACCCCATAGAATTTTCTTCGGTAATAATTTTTCATAACCTATAGAACAGCTATTGCGTAAGGCTACACCATTGGCATTCATAAAGAATAGTCACGGGATTGATTGATTAACCTACTGATTTTTATTTTTGCCTTTCGAATAAATATCCTTTGGTCAATCACACAATCATCTAAAATTGAGCCTAGAAATAAGTAAAGGCTTGTTTAAACTTTAGAGCCAGCTTAGAGCACATTGCCTCATAAGTTTAAGAATTTTAAATATCGAGTTGAACATTTCCTTTGTCCACTAGAATTTGATTTTTGATTAACATTGGTTTTACCACTAATGCTTATCTTAGCCCAAAATCTACAAAGTGAATTTGTATTCTCGAATCAGAAGTATACTTTAGCGACACACAGCGACTTTAATGAAAAACAGACTACTACTAACATTGTGCATGTTGTTTATGGTTTTTATAGCCAAAACTGAAACTATGAATGGGCTTGAGCCTGAAATTTCAGTTACTGCTATAACCACAGAAGAACTGCCAGCGGTTTCAATTGACGATTCTGCTGATGCATCTTCTGACGAAGAGCATGTATCTCCAGCGGGTTGGTCAGTAATTCCATTTGCCTTGTTACTGATAATGATTGCCACAGGCCCATTATTTTACGAGCATTTTTGGCATAAGAACTACCCCATTATTGCGGTTTCATTGGCCGCAATTGTCGTTTTGTATTATTTGTTTGGGGTTGGTGATGTAAATCATCCTGTACATGCACTTGCCGAATACGTGCAGTTTATAGCTTTGCTGTCTTCGTTATACATTGCTTCTGGTGGAATAATGATTGATGTGGATAAAAAAGCCACTCCTATCACCAATGTAGGCCTATTACTCATTGGTGCTGTTATTTCTAACCTTATTGGTACCACAGGAGCATCAATGCTTTTGATTAGACCCTTTGTTCGTTTGAATAAAGGCAGAATTCAGCCATACCATATCATATTCTTTATTTTTATGGTAAGTAATGTGGGTGGAGCTTTAACCCCTATTGGTGACCCTCCCTTATTCCTTGGCTTTTTGAAAGGTGTACCTTTTGGTTGGACACTTGAACATAATATTATCCCTTGGGCAACTGCTTTAGGTCTGTTATCAATAGTGTTCTACATTTTTGATAAACGTAATACTGATGAAGACTTAGAAGAGATTTCAACCTTCACTAATAAAACTACTATTCTTGGTTCCAGAAACTTTATTTGGCTAGCCATTATTATTGCTTCTGTTTTTATTGATCCAAACGTAATTGAAGGCGTTCCTGCCATTCACTATCACGGCCAGAAGTTCTCGTTTATTCGCGAATTGATAATGTTCACTGTGGGCTTTCTATCTTACCGATTTGCCGACAAACGAGCCATTAAAGGAAATGAATTCAATTTTGAACCAATTCGTGAAGTCGCCTTTATCTTTATTGGAATTTTCGGTACAATGATGCCAGCATTAGCTCTGGTAAGTGAGTTTGCTCAGTCAGAAACAGGTACTGCTCTTATTACGCACAACACCTTGTACTGGGGAACAGGAATTCTTTCTGGATTTCTAGATAACGCGCCTACTTACTTAAACTTCTTGGCAGCAGCTATGGCTTCGCAAGGGGGCGATATTGCAGTAATCAGTAATGTACATGATTATGCAGTAGGAGGTGTTTATGATGACTCTGTATCTAAATTAATCGCCATCTCACTTGGTGCGGTGTTCTTCGGAGCTATGACCTACATAGGTAATGGCCCTAACTTTATGGTAAAGTCTATTGCTGAACAAATGGGGATTCATATGCCTTCATTCTTTGGCTATATATTAAGGTATTCTATACCTATTCTCTTACCAATACTATTTGTTATTTGGCTTATTTTCTTTACCCATTAGGTTAAATGTAAAGCAGGAAAGGCTGCAGCATTATTGATTTTGTGTAGAAACATTTTGTAACTTCATTTCTCTGATGTTTAGAAATGAATAGTATTTACTTCGATCTAATTTTAAGCGGCCTCACTTACGTGATTCTTACGTATTTGATATTTCAGCTTATGAAAAGGAGAAAGGTGAATAATGGCACAGATGATGATGAAGGAGGCGTAAGTGAGTTTATACCTCCACATATTGATTTACCTCCTGGTGTAGTTTGGCCCGACTCTCCGCTGGTGAAAAAACGAAAGCCCGAAAAAACATACTAATTACTGCTGCTTACATTTATCACAAATACCCGTAATTAAAAAATTACTTTCTTCGCCCGTAAAGCCTCGAGGTAATTTCACTACCGGAATTTCAACATGCTCCAAACAAGTGGTTTGTTCGCATTTATTACATTTAAAATGAATGTGATTATGCTGATGACTTCCTTCAGAGCAAGTATCGGCACAGAGTGCATAGCGAATTCCACCTTTGTCATCGAGTATTTTATGAATTAACCCTTTGTCTAAAAAAGATTTCAGAGTTCTATAAATTGTAACCCTATCGTACTTTCCATCTACAGCCAGCTCAATATCAGAATGAGAAACGGCCACTTGATGATTTAGAAAAACATCAATAACATCTGCCCTACCTTGTGTAAGCCTTAAGGCGTGATCTCTTAAAAGTTCTTTAATATGATTGTCCACGTAATAAAGATAGTTATTAGAAAGTAGAATGCTACATCCAAATTTTAAGTTCCTTATTTATTGGGCAGATAGGCCTCAAAGTGTTAAACTTTCTTTTTTCTCTTTCTAAAAAGTTTTCCTATTGAATTGAATGTCTTCTTCTCCCACTTCCAAAAAAAACTAAACTGGCCTAGCAGGGTTCCATAAAATAAGAGCAGAATTTGATACAAGGGTGGAATTAAGAGCAGATATAAAAAAACGCCTTTAATGCCTGTAAGGCTTTCAATACCAAAAAGCTGAAAAACATATGGCTTTAAAAACACAACAGATGTACCTGTAAGTGAAAATACAACCAACACTAAAACCACCTGAATGAGCGAATTGAGATTCCATCGCTCTTTCATCTTCTCTAAAAACTGTGTATTTGCCAAACCTTTTACCTTTTTAAAAGCGCACGAAGTTAGGCATGTTGATACCAATCACCAACCATAAATAAAACCTTATCAAAAAAACCTCAAATACGTGGGTATGGGCTAATTATTTCAATAAATTACATCAACAAATTTCCTGATTAAAGATGTACGATTTAAGCAAGTTTCAGAGAATGATGGTCTGTTTAGACCTAACCGAAATGGATAAAGGCCTTATCCAATATGCGTCAATGATAGCACGCGTTTTTGAAATTAATTCTGTTTACTTTTTGCATGTAGCTGAATCATTAGAGCTACCTGCAGAGATTCAAGAGAAATACCCTGACCTAGTTGCACCACTAGACGAAACGCTTGAGCATGAAATAAATGCTAAAGTGCAGGAGAGTTTTGTTTGTCCAGAAGGTTGCGATGTCCAAATAAAAGTAGCTACAGGAAAAGTGACTGAAGAAGTGCTAAAAATGGCCAAAGTCAAAGTAATTGACCTTATGATTTTGGGCCGAAAGCATCACCGCTCTAATGCAGGCTTGAATTCAAGCAAAATCGCGAAGAGCTCACCTTCTTCAGTAATTTATGTGCCAGAAAACCCAAAACTTGAACTTAATAAAATATTAATCCCAATTGATTATTCAGAGCATTCTCAAATGGCTTTTGAAATAGGCATGGGAATTCAACAGCAAACGGGTGCCATGCTAATGAGTAACCACATTTATAGAGTTCCAACTGGTTACCACAAATCAGGCAAGAATTATGAAGAATTCGCTGAAATAATGCTTGAGAACACTAAAAAGGATTCCGAGAAATTCTTCAAGAAAATGGAGCTTGGCGATGTAAAGTTTGAACATACCTTTGCCCTAGATGATGATCCGCACCCAGCAGATAAAATTTATAAAACCGCTTCGGAAAAAGGTGTAGACTTAATCATTCTTGGATCAAAAGGACGTACCAGTGCAGCTGCCTTTTTAATTGGTAGTGTTGCCGAAAAATTAGTTTATGAAAGTGGTGATATTCCTTTGTTCTTGGTAAAGAAAGGGAAAGAGAACCTAAGCCTACTTGAGGCACTGTTCCGCTTGTAACCTATTTACCAATTGTAGCTTTTAGGCTATAACTTAGTTCATCTTTTAAGATCATGTTCTGATCTCCAGAAATAGTAAAAGAGCTCAAAATTGATTTTCCTTGTTCATTTTGGAAATAGAGATTGAGCTCTTTTTCAAATTTATAGATTGGGTTTTTGTCTCTAATTATAATGCGAATGCTTACCAACTGGTTGTCAGTATAATTATATTCAATTGACCGAACAGCTGGCCTTTCATTTTTGGCCGAATCAATCACTTTTTTTGTATTTACCCCGGTTGAAAGCTCTTCTGTGGTGTAAGAAGTTTCCAAGCCTAATTTATTGATGTCGGCCTGATAAAAGAGCCCTAACTCCTCTTTCCATTGTTTTGCAGAATCTAACTGAATTGTTACCCTATCCGTTTCTCCGCTCACATTAAGCTCCTTGGTCAAAACAGGTTTCTCTACTTCAAATTGAGCAATTTGTTCGTCTAATAACTCGACAAGGTCAAAGTAAGTGCCTGTTCGTATGGGTTCAGACTTCTGGCCTACTGTACAACCAAACAGCATTAGAGAAAGTAAAAACACTAGATTTTTCAATTTCATAAGAGTATATCTCCGCTCATTTCTTCTGGAATTTCAAGCCCCATTAAGGTTAAAATGGTTGGGGCTAAATCGCCCAATTTACCATCTTTCATTTGAGGCTTCAATTCCTTGTCAACGAGAATACAAGGAACCAAGTTCGTTGTATGTGCAGTATTTGGACTACCATCTGAGTTTACCATAATATCTGAATTACCATGGTCGGCAATTACTATTGTGGTATATCCGTTTTTCAAGGCTGAATCAATCACTTCTCCAGCACATTTATCTACCGTTTCGCAAGCTTTTACAGCTGCATCAAAATCACCAGTATGCCCTACCA
This sequence comes from Roseivirga seohaensis, assembly GCF_001592945.1. Taxonomy (GTDB): domain Bacteria; phylum Bacteroidota; class Bacteroidia; order Cytophagales; family Cyclobacteriaceae; genus Roseivirga; species Roseivirga seohaensis. The sequence goes on along the minus strand of NZ_LRPB01000023.1, from coordinate 719,325 downwards.
TATCAGGGTTAGCAAAATTGAGACAGACAAAATCCACTTCCCTTTTATCTAACTCTTTTACAATTTCGTCCTTAATATCATTCGCACTCATTTCTGGTTGCAAATCGTAAGTGGCCACTTTTGGCGAAGGACATAAAATTCTTTTTTCACCTTTAAACGGAACCTCACGCCCACCGCTAAAGAAGAAGGTAACATGTGGGTATTTCTCTGTTTCAGCAATTCTGATTTGCTTTTTACCTGCTTCGGAAATTACCTCGCCTAAGGTGTTTTTCAAGTTATCTTTATCAAACATCACCTTTACACCACTGAATGAGTCATCGTAATTTGTGAGGGTAACGAAGTAAAGTTTCATGGCTTTCATTTCCTGTTCAGGAAAATCACGCTGAGTGAGTGCTTGGGTAATTTCCCTTCCTCTATCTGTTCTGAAATTGAAGTAGATGACTACATCATCTTCCTCAATTGTAGCCAATGGAGCACCATTTTCTGTATGAATAATTGGAATAATAAACTCATCGGTAACGCCTTCAATATATGATTTAGCTATGCTTTCAGATATATTTTCTGAATTTACACCAGCTCCTTTAACCATGGCATCATAAGCCAGTTTTATTCTTTCCCAGCGGTTATCACGGTCCATGGCATAATACCGACCAATCACAGAAGCTACTTTTCCGGTAGTTTTTTCCATGTGCGCCTCTAGGTCTGCCATATACTTTATACCTCCTTTTGGGTCAGTATCTCGGCCATCAGTAAAAGCATGTACAAAAACATCTTTCAAACCTTGATTGCCTGCAATGCTGAGTAGGGCTTTTAAATGGTTGATGTGAGAATGAACCCCACCATCTGAAAGTAAACCTAAGAAATGAACCTTCTTGGAATTCGTTTTTGCGTAGTCTAAAGCAGATTTCAATGTTGGGTTATCCGCCAAAGTGTTTTCTTCCACAGCCTTATTCACCTTCACCAAATCCTGGTAAACAACTCTACCAGCCCCAATATTCATATGACCCACTTCTGAATTCCCCATTTGGCCAGCCGGCAAACCAACCGCTAAACCAGAAGCTTCTAATTTAGAATGAGCATACTTACTATAAAGTGCATCGATTACGGGAGTTTTGGCATGATCAATGGCAGAAACGGTAGAATCGGTACCTAAACCCCAACCGTCTAAGATCATTAAGAGAACGCGTTTTTCCATGGGGGCAAATATATATTATTATGATCTGGTTTGTAAGTCCAAAGTGATTGTATTAATTTGATTCTGAACTAACCTAAGGAGAGTAATAATTGGCATTATTTTCGTTAAACTAATGGCTAAGTCACTAAAAATGAGGAATAAAAACATCGTTATTACTTTCATGTCTCTTTTGCTAGTGTTCAGCACCTTTACGGGTTTTGCGCAAACACCAGAAGAAAAATTGATAAAAAACGTACAAGAGGCATTGAAGTCTTCGAGCTCGCGAGAGCTTGTAAAATACCTACACGAAAGAGTTGAAATTAAACTCGACAACGAAAAAAAGGATTATAGCACCAACCAAGCAGAGATTGTTCTGAAGCAATTTTTTCAGAAAAACCCTGCTGATTCCACAGAGTTTATTCACGAAGGAAATTCAGATGGAGGAATTATTTATGCCATTGGTTCTTATGTTTCGAGAAACAAAAAATATAGAGTTGTTCTAAGGGCAAAGAAATATAAAGCAGACTATAAAATCTATCGCCTTGAATTTACCGAAGACCGATAAGCCCTTGCAATCTATTTAGTATTTTTGGCCTATGTGGCCGAAATACATTACAGAAAAATCTCTCGATCAGTTTATTGAAAACGCTTTAGCCGAAGATATTGGCGATGGCGATCATTCATCATTAGCATCAATTCCAGAAAACGCAGAAAGCTCAGCGTATCTGCTTATGAAAGACAGCGGCATTATTGCTGGTGTGGAATTGGCCGAAATCATTTTCAAAAAATTAAGTCCTTCTATTAAAGTAGAGGCCTTGGTAAAAGATGGCGATGTAGTCAAAAAAGGCGACATCATCATGCGGATCCACGGCAGCTCAAGGGCCATTTTGTCTGGTGAACGCTTAATGCTCAACTGTATGCAGCGCATGAGCGGCATTGCGACTTACACCAATAAGTTGAATTCTCTGATTTCTCACACCTCAACAAAACTTTTAGACACCCGAAAAACCACCCCTAATTTTAGGCTGATGGAAAAATGGGGTGTTTTTATTGGCGGAGGCGTAAACCACAGGTTTGGCTTGTATGATATGATCATGCTGAAAGACAACCATAACGATTTTGCTGGCGGAATAACTCAGGCAGTATCTGCAACAAAAGACTATTTAGAACGCACGGGGCGCGACCTTAAAATTGAAGTAGAAACCCGTAACTTAGAGGAAGTTAAAGAGGTTTTGAGCTTGGAAGGCGTACATAGAATTATGCTCGATAACATGAGCCCAGCATTAATGAGCGAAGCTTTGGCTTTGATTAATGGCCGTTTAGAAACCGAAGCTTCCGGTGGCATTACCGAATCGACCATTGGGGCAGTAGCAGAAACTGGAGTAGACTATATTTCCGTTGGTGCACTTACCCATTCGGCAAAAAGCCTGGACATAAGCCTGAAAGCAGAATAATTTGAAAGTTAAGAAACGCAATTTTTTAGTGTTAATGATTGAAGCCTTGGTTTTGATCATTATGTTTGTGTTCCTTTTTCGACACTGTGCGAGTTAGCAGGTAAATTATCATGATTGTAAAAACAAAAAAATACGCTTTAGATAAAAAAGCTTACATCCGTGCGGGGATGAGAAACATCCTTAAAGAGCAATGGTGGGTAGTTTTAATTGCTATTGGCATTTCAGCCATGGCCTTCGTTATACCTTCAAACTGGTGGTGGATTGGCGCTTTGATTGCCTATGTATTGTATCTACTTTTTTGGCTTATTCAGTTTACGGGAGTCACTCAGTTAGAACAAAGTAAAATGCTTTTCGATAAGCTTTCTTACGAAATTGACAGCCGTCAGATTTTAATCAAAATGAATTCTAAGCAAGGTATGCCCATGAAGTGGGAACAGATCAAATATGCTTGGATGGACAAAAAGCAATTTGTGCTTGTGGTAAACAAAGCCCAAATGATGATGTTCCCTTACACTGTTTTCAAAACTCAAAACGAAGTAAAATTCGTAGAGACGATTATGAGACGTAAGGGCTTGATTAAAGGTCAAAAAGAGCAAACAGAGAAATAAGAAAGGTTAATACCTTACTAAAAGCACGGTTATCAAATAGCCGTGCTTTTTTCGTTATTTGCTACCTAATTCAGAAAATTGAAATCACGTTACTACATCGAGGGATTGATTGCCGTTTTTCTCTTTGGCATTACCCCAATTTTTATCAAGGAAGTTTCTGCCAATGCGGTAACTATTGGCTTAGTGCGCTTAGTGATTGGCGCAAGTTTTTTGTTTTTCTTGGCAGGAAATAAGAACCTTAAAAAGCTCACTAAAAAAGACTGGAAGGCACTTGTTATCATCGGTATTGTTTTCGGGGCGCATTGGATCACCTACTTTATGAGTGTAAAACTTGCCACTCCGTCCATGGCCATTCTCTCGGTCTCGTCATTTGGGCTGCATATGATTTATTTAGACTGGGCGATTAACAAAAGAAAACCATCGCCTTATGAAATTACCGCAGTCTTAATAGCCTTATTCGGTATCTATTTAATCGTACCGGCTTTCGATTTAAAAAATAACCTTACAACGGGAATTCTAATTGGTTTGGTTAGTGCGGCCTTTTTTGCCATTCTGCCTTTTATTCAACGTAAAAACCAGCATATAGACTCCTTGACAAGGGCATTTGGTCAATACACTTTCGCACTTGTTGTTTTTCTGCCCATGTCATTCGAATCCAATTGGGATTTAACCCAACAAGACTGGATTTACCTTGCAATTCTCGGTACCGTATGTACGGTAGGCGCACATACTTTATGGCTACGTGCCTCCACCATTTTGCCGCCAACCAACACAAGCCTTATTTTCTATTTGGGTACGCCAATCGCCATGGTTACCAGCTTTATTTTCTTAGATGAAGCAATGCCTGCTCAGAAAATCGTAGGAGCGGCATTGATTATTTCTGCTAATGTTTTGGGTGTATTCATCAGTAGAAGAAAGAGTAAGAGAGCTCAAAGGGCTTAAATCAATTCTTCTTCCTAATTTTTATTACATCCAATTTTCATATTTGTAGATTTTGATTATGTTTGTTCTACAAATACGAAATTTGGAAAATGAAAGGAACGCAATTAGGTGAATTTGAAGAGCTGGTATTGTTGGTGGTAGGCGTATTATTTCCAGAAGCTTACGGCCTAAATATCCGCGAAGAAATAATTAACCAAACCAAAAGAAAAGTAGCGATTGGCGCAGTACACTCTGCCCTTAGCAGGCTCGATGAAAAAGGCTTCCTAGAATCTGAATTGGCCGAAGGCACCCACGAACGTGGAGGTAGACGAAAGCGCCTTTTTAAGATTACCGCTAGCGGCAAACAAGCCCTTGAAAAAAACCACGAATTGAGAAACTCTCTTTTCAGCCAAATTCCAGAAATGGCCTTAAAAATAGTGTAATCCATTGGGCCTACAACCAACATATGAGCCGCCTAAAATGGCTGTCAAACTGCTCTCGCTTGTTTGCAAAAATGACTTGTTCGAAGAAATAGAGGGCGATTTATACGAATACTATCAAGGCAAAAGGAAAGAGAAATCCAAACCGGTAGCGAACCTTTATTACTGGTTTCACATGCTTAATTTTTTACGCCCCTTTGCCATCAAAAAACTCGGTCAAAACTCAAATACAATCATCATGTGCAGAAGCTATTTCAAATTTACTTGGCGCGGAATGCTCCGCCAAAAACTGCAAACCAGTTTTCATTTACTTGGGCTTATTGTGGCCTTTTGCGTTTGCGGATTTATTTACTCGCACATCAAATACGAGTCGTCTTACGATTCATTTCTAGATAATGCTGATGACATTTATCGTGTGGCATGGATGAACGAAAACCCACAAACCAGAACGCCTCATCCAATGGCCCAGGCCTTGGTCAACGATTTTCCTGAAGTGATTGATGCGGTCAGTATTTCGCCAATTTATGGCCCTGGACTTACCAAAACCACCATTCCGCTTCGGAACGAAAAACGCGAGGTGGGCTTTAACGAACCCAACGGTTATTTTGCCGACAGTACCTTTTTCGATGTTTTCAGCTTTAAGGCTGTGGAAGGAAACCCAGATAAAGCATTGCGAAAGCCTTTCGGAATAATTCTTTCCGAATCTATGGCCAAACGCTATTTTGGAGATGAAGAAGCTGTGGGTCAAATGCTTTCGTTTATGGGAAATCCAGATATGCTGGAAGTGGCTGCGGTGATTGAAGACGCTCCGAAAAACTCACATTTCCATTATAATTTCCTGATTTCTTATGTAACGTTGAAGTCATTGCAGTTCAACGATCCGTGGATGTCGTGGGATGATTTTGGTCATTTCAATTATTTGAAGCTAGCGCCCGGAACGGATGCAAAAGCCTTTGAAGCAAAAATTCCTGATTGGGCACCAAAGTATTTAGACTGGGGTGAAGAAAGTTTGGCTTCTCTGAAAGCTGGTGATTTGAAATTTGAGTTACAGCCTGTCCAAAGTATTCACTTACATTCGAATATTCGCTGGGAATTGGAAGCCAATGGTAGCTACAGTTATTTGCTTATTTATGGTATCAGCGCTTTGTTCATTCTGCTGATTTCAATCATTAATTTTGTGAATTTGAACACAGCAAAAGCTGCGCAAAGACTCAAGGAAGTTGGGGTGAAGAAAACTTTAGGTGCCTACAAGTCTCAGGTGTTTTCGCAATTTATTTTCGAAGCGCTTTTCACTACTTTCTTGGCGCTTGTGCTTTCTTTTGTGGCCATGTATATGCTGGAAGCTCCCTTCAATCAATTGGTCAATGGAAACATTTCCTTTGCGGATTTATACCAAACAGACGTTATTTTGCTTTTGCTTTCAATCACCATTGTGACCGCACTTTTATCGGCCATTTATCCTTCATTCTACCTCAATTCTTTTGAGGCTGGGCAAATCTTGAAAGGCTTAAAACTGAGCAAACTGGGTGGTAATAATGTTAGAAATGGCCTTTTGGCAGTGCAGTTGATTGCGGCCATTGTGATGATTAGCGGTAGTTTGGTAATCAAACATCAAATCACTTTTCTAAAGGAAAAAGACCTTGGCTTTAAGCAAGACAACCTGATGGTTTTGGAAGTGGATGGTTATGACCCAAGAACGAAACTGGTTAAAACTGAATTGCTGAAAAATTCAGCAGTTACAGGAGCCACCGCAGTGTCCAATATACCTGGTGGGCAATTTAACCAACATCCGATTTATGCTGAAAACAACCCTTCTGAAAGAGTAGATGCTTCTGAAATGTTTGTGGATGATGATGTGGCCGAAGTACTTGGACTGAAGGTTTTGGAAGGTAGAATGCTGAGTAAAGCATACGCTGCAGATTCCGCAGGGCGTTCTTTTGTGCTGAATCAATCGGCCATCAACCAATTGAATCTTACAGACCCAATTGGCAAACAATTGGTTTGGGAAGACAATGAAAACTTGGTGAAAGGCACTATTGTAGGCACAGTAGAAGACTTCCATTTCAGGTCATTGCATGAACCTATCAGGCCGATGATTATGCTGATGCAGCCGTTGAACTCTAACTTTATGTTAGTAAAAGTAAACCCGACTGACCTCAGTCAAACAATTTCTAAAATTGAAGCCGATTACAAAGAAGTTATTGCGGATGGTCAGTTCAGTTATCAGTTTTTAGATACCGAAATTCAGGACTTGTACAAGGAAGAATCGCGCACGCTTACGCTGATTACTTTGCTTTCGGCCATTTCCATTCTATTGGCTTGCGGTGGACTCTTGGGTATTATCTCCATTGTGATTAAGCAGCGCGTAAAAGAAATCAGTATCCGTAAAATTATGGGCGCTTCGGCTTCTCAAATTCTATGGCTGATGAACTTTAAATACTTGTTAATTGCTGGTATTTCGCTGCTGATTGCCGTGCCTGTTTCCGTCTATTTTATGAAAGACTGGCTCAGCAATTTCACTTACCAAATTGGAATAGATCCTTTGGCCTATGTGCTTACTGCAATAGCGGTGCTGTTCTTGATTGGCTTTACCATTACACTCATTTCCATGAAAACCGTAAAAAGCAATCCTGTAAATGCGTTGAGGAGTGAGTAGTTTTTTTGAAGTCACCAAATCCCCCGCTGGCGGGGTGGGGCATGGGGTGAAAATAGGCTAGAAAGTATGAGTGGTGTTGAAAGAATTGTTGGTGTAAAGTTTTGGCTATGAAGCGTGGTACGGAGCGACATGATTTATAGCCTTTGTTGTGCACAGTTATATAATTTCTTAGTAATAGAAATAAAGTCCGAATTCATTACTGATTTGTGAGTAGATGTCTTTAAACTTCTCTTTACGTTCTTCCTTCGAGAATGAATGGTCGATAATTGCCTTAGAAATAAAGAGTACTTGTCTTATATACTTTCTATCTGGCGAATGATATTTGATAACATTCCCAAACATCCCATATCGATCTTCTTTCCTCAGTTCATCATACTCTTTTTTCAATGATAGAGCCCCAATTTCTATGCTCTCCTCATCTGAGATTACATGATTGGTCTTTACTTGCATAATTCCCATAGAGGTTTCATTTCCTGAAATTCTTGTCCAAATTCTTTCAATCAATCGAATAAATGGTGGGCGATTAAAGTTCTCAAAGATTAAAATTGAATACACAACAATTTCAAATTGTATATCACCTTGTGAAATTGGGTTTATCAGAGCACCATACTTGTCCTGAAGCTTCTTGTACATTCTTTGGATATACTTTCTTTTCCTAGGAATCAATTCAGGTAAGTATGCAAGTCCCCTCTCTCTATCAGAGCTTGGTTCTGGGAGCCCCATTTGGCTATTACCTACCTGATAAAGGAAAAGAATTATTAGCAACCAAATCTCATTCTTGATTTCACTAAAATCTGGTAGCAGGACATCTATGCTTGAAATGAACTTCTTCTGAATGATAGTTGCAAATACCAAAATTGCTAAGTAGTGAATTAGAATTCTCGGCCAATTGACAATTCTAGATCGGCCATACAAATAAATAACAGAAACTCTAAGAAGAAGGTAGAAGTAAACTATCCAAATGACCTTGTCAAGATTCAAAGGAATGTTCGAGTATTGGATCAAGGCTGATGTGATTATCAGGTAAACGGTTGGTCCAACCGCTTTAATCATGAAGTTAAGCGATAGAGCTTCGTCTTTCTCATCGAGAAGTGAGAACTTTATATAGCCCCTTGAATAGGACTTACTACCAATCCAATTCTGGATATAGAAAAGAATTATTGCTAGAATAAAGTATATGGCAATTGACCAATTCATTTTTTTTCTAATTGTGCACAACATTATGTATCAGTCACATTTATAACTGATCTCCATAAATATATTAAATTTTATCACTTTACATCTCTTTCCTTATTCACAACATCAACCTACCCTAAACAGAACCGTTACATAGAAGCAGTCTTTTTCTATCTTTATCCTATCATTCTAAAACCTCAAGATGTCAGTACTTTATTTGCTCTCCAGTTTGGGGGTAATCAACGGATTATTGATTGGTGTTTTTCTGGTTTTTCGCAACCAGAATAAAGTAGCGAATGCCTATTTGGGCGGTCTGTTATTGGCATTGAGCTTACGGATTGGTAAATCTGTTTTCTATTATTTTGAAGATAATGTAGACTTACTGATTCTTCAAATTGGGCTTTCGGCTTGTACTTTTATTGGGCCATTCTTTTACCTCTACACCAAAGCCATTTACAAGCAACATCGAAAAATTCATATCAAGGATGTTGTGCTGCTCTTGCTCCTTTTGGTGTCTATTGTAAGTATAGGTTTAATCTACCCTTACCAAACGCTGCCCGATGTATGGAGAGGTTATGTAGTTTATGGAATCTATATCAATTGGGCTGTATTCACATTATTGGGTTTGTACTACGCTGTCAAAATGCTGAAACCTGTAATACTCAAGCCCTCCGCAATGACTAAGTCACAGCAGCATTTGGCCATACTCACCATTGCGCTGCTCATCATCAATTTGACTTATCAGATGGCGCTATATGGTTTGTTTACCTACATATGGGGGGCGCTTATTTTTTCCTTCACCTTATATTTTCTCTTGGGCAGGATGTTGATTTCCAGCAAGTTTTTCTCCCCTAAATCTACCGACCAACCTCTTGCAGATGCTTCAAAAAAATTGGAGGAACTGAATGTCCTCATGGATACACAAAAACCATATATCAATCAGAAACTAAAACTGGACGATTTGGCTGTGCAGGCTGGGCTTACAAAACACAGTCTGTCCAAACTATTGAATGAAGAGTACCGACATGGCTTTGCGCAATATGTAAAAGAGTTTAGAGTAAAAGAAGCACAGCAATTAATTCATACTAGGCATGAACTTTCGCTGGAGGGCATCGGCTTTGAAGCAGGCTTTAGCTCCAAATCATCTTTTTTTGATGCATTCAAAAAGATCACGAATTCCACCCCTTCGGAGTATAGAAAAGCCCGGCAGTTGGTGGCATAAGCTACAAATTACTCCAGAATGATCATTCTGGACTTCTTATCTCCGATTAATTCGATTTCTTGACGGTACTGCTCGTAATCTTGGCTGAACAAATCAATTCATCCAATGAAAATTAAAGCATTCTTCTTTTTCGCTGTCATAAGTATAAGCCCGTGTTTTGCCCAAACAGACCATGCGCAAATCGCCAAAATACTCAACCAATTTATTGTGGGTACCCAGTATAACTATCCAGACTCGATAGCCATGGCTTTCCACCCGGGCACCCGAATGTTTCTTTATAATGGAACCGACTCGGCCTATTTTATGACCTCTGAGGAATATGCCGCATTGTATGGACGCAGGGCGCCAGGTACGTTGAATAATCGACCATCAAAAATCATCGGCATTGAGATTGTGAGAGATGTGGCTTATGCCAAATTGGAGATCGATATTCCATCTTTTGGGAATCGATATCATGATTTACTCTTACTTAAAAAAATCCTTGGCCAGTGGAAAATTGTGGGCAAGGCCACTTCAGCAGGGCCGATTCCTAAAGCGCCAGAAGCGTTCACGCCAAACCCAGCAAAGGAAGTGGTACTGGCAGGACTCAACAAACCTTGGAGTATGGCCTTTATTTCAGAAAACGATGTGCTTATTGCTGAAAAAGATGGAAGTCTTCTTCGTGTTAATTTGGAAACCAAAGAACGGAAAGCCATTTCAGGATTACCCAAGGATGTGGCAAGGGCTGTGGAAATTGACACTGCAAAATTCGAGAAAGGCATTTTCCCTAATAGTCTTCATGGCAAAACTCTAAGCGCCAACGCTGGCTGGTTTCAGGTGCTCCTTGACCCAAGTTTTGACCAAAATAACTATGTATATATTTCCTATGCTGCTGAGAATAAAGCGCGCGCCAGCACCACCAAAGTTATTCGTGGAAAGCTGATTGGCAATGAGCTGAAGGAGGTGGAGACACTTTTTGTAGCAGAACCTTATGTGCATGGGCTTTATCACTATGGAGGAGGTATGATCTTCGGCAAAGATGGCAAGCTATACATTACCATAGGAGAGCGTAACTTTTTTGAGTATATGAACCCAGAAGTTCCAGTTGCGCAAGACGTAAAAGACAAGCGTGGAAAGGTCATCAGAATTAACTCTGATGGGAGTATTCCAAAAGACAATCCCGATTTTGGATCAGATGCAGTTCAAGGGTTGTATACCATTGGCATTCGTGCCTCGCAGGGCCTGACCATACACCCAGAAACGGGAGATATTTGGTTTAGTGAACATGGCACCAATCAAGGAGATGAACTGAACATTCTGAAGCCAAGCGCGAACTATGGGTGGCCGAATGTTACTACGGGCAGTTACCGAACGGATTACCAACCAAAGGCTATTCCAGAAGCTACTTTTACCGATCCATTATATTCATGGGACCACACTGTTGCGCCAACAGGGTTGACTTTTTATTTAGGCAGTGAATTTCCATTATGGAAGGGAAATCTGATTGTGCCCGGATTGAGTAAAGGCAGCTTGTGGAGAATGGTGGTTGATGGTGATAAAATCATAAGTGCCGAAGAACTATTCATCAATAGCAGGGTGAGGTTAAGAAAAGCAGTAGTTTCACCCGCAGGGCAACTCTATTTACTTTCAGATGAAGAAGATGGTAAACTGATTCGGGTGTTTAACGGGAAGCGTTAAGAAGAGGAGTAGAGAGGCGTGATTCTCTAAGAAATTGGCGGACTTTGTAAATACACACAAACATCTCGGAAAAGCCTGAAATAGCTATGTTATATATACGCTGTTGCTTCAAATTGGCTTTTCTACTGGTTCAAGTTTGCAATCTGATCTGTTTATTCTAAAATTTAAAGTCTTTTATCGGTGAAGAAATGTCCACTAAAGTTCCGTTCGGGTCTTTCAATAGTAGTCGTCTTTGTCCGTAAAACATGTCTCTCGGTTCGCTAATAATTTCAAATTTTTCCGATTCGGCAATTCTAAATATTTCGTCCACATTGTCAACTACAAATGTCACATAGAATCCTTGTGGATTGTTTTGAAAATCTTTCGGAACAATTTCATTCGTTCGGTCAATTATTCCCAATTCCAGATTTTTGTTTTTTGAGATTAAGTGTACAAACCAATCACTATCAAAGTCCACCTTAAAGTCGAATAGTTTTGTGTAAAAATCTCGACTGGCCGCTAAATTGTCCGAGCAGATATTCGTCATTATTCGATTAATTGCCTTCATATTTTCCTTTTGTAGTTCAAGTTTAGACTTGAGTCAATTTAGTGTTTTTAGATAGTTCAATATTTCTTCCGAGATAGTAATCATTTTAGCTTCTATCTGTTCGGTTAGTTTGGCCAAATTGTTGAAATCAGGATTTTCAACTAAAACCGCTTCAAGAATTGAGTATGCTGGCATTTCGTCTTTGTCATTGTTCCACTTTGTGCTTTTTGATAATTCCCAGTATTTCTGTTGAATCGGCTTTGTATTTCCAAGTAGCCAAACCTCAAACCTCATTTCTAAGTGATTTAATACTAGTCCGAGTTTTAGTTTTTTAGTTTTTAAAAAATCGTTCGAATAGTAAAAATATGTGTAGTCCATATATCCATGAAGAATTCCCGTAAACGAATATTTATCAGAAAGCCCTTTACTAAACTCCGCTCTCAACTTCATAACAAATTTGACTAATTCGTTGTAAGCAACTAAGATGTATCCCTTGTCTAATTGCTCTTTATAAATTGCGACATATTTATTCAAGTCCTCCATTTAAATATCTCTAAAACTCTTCCGTTTCGTTGTTTTTTAAGTTTAAGCACAGCAGTATACATCAGTCACATTTATGACTGAGAACCATAAATATATTCATTTTTATGCTGTCTAAATGCTATATCGGAATAGCAGTCACTGGCCAACTTATAATTTGACATGCAATCCAGAAAATGCCTTAAGGTGAGAAGTTTTACTTACCCATATCCTCAGCCAAATACTGCGCGGTGTAATTGTCTTTGAGTTTGACCATTTCTTCGGGGGTGCCTGTAAAAGTGATGTTTCCCCCTTCTTGTCCACCCTCTGGGCCAAGGTCAATAATCCAGTCGGCCAGTTTGATGACTTCGGTATTGTGCTCAATAATGATGACGGAATTGCCTTGCTCAATCAGTGCGTTTATGGCTTTCATCAATTTACTAATATCATGGAAATGAAGACCTGTGGTCGGTTCATCAAAAATGAAAAGAATGTGTTCTTTGTCATTCGATTTTCCTTTTCCTAAATAGAAAGCCAGTTTCACCCTTTGCGCTTCGCCTCCACTAAGCGAGTTGGAAGACTGCCCTAAACGGATATAGCCCAAGCCCACTTCTTGCAGCGGCTTCAGTTTACTATGCACTGCTTTTTCATTGGCGAAGAAGTCCATAGCATCATCAATGGTCATGTCCAATACATCGGCAATGCTTTTGTCGTTATAGGTGGCTTCTAGAATTTCTTGTTTGAAACGCTTGCCTTTGCAGCTTTCGCAAGTCAGCTGAATGTCGGCCATAAACTGCATTTCAATTTTCACTACACCTTCACCTTGGCAAGTTTCGCAACGACCACCATCTACGTTAAAGGAGAAAAATGCAGGCTTATAACCACGTTGCTTCGACAGAGGTAAATTGGAATACAAGGCCCTGATGGCGTCATAAGCTTTTACATAGGTAACTGGGTTTGAGCGGGATGATTTACCAATGGGGTTTTGATCGATGAACTCGATTTGGGTTACCTTTTTGGTGTCACCTTCCAGCGCATCCATTTTGCCTGTTTGCTCACCTACGGTACCTAACATTTTACCCAACGAAGGGTAAAGAATTTTCTTTACTAAGGTAGATTTTCCCGAACCACTTACCCCCGTAATTACGGTCAGCACGTCCAAAGGAATATCAACACTCACGTTTTTGAGGTTGTTTTCTCTGGCGCCTTTTATTTTGAGCACATCACGCCATTTTCTTCTGTGTTCAGGAATAGGCAATTTTTCTCTTCCGCTCAAATAATTGGCGGTATGACCTGTGCCATTCTGAACCAGCTCATCAATCGTGCCTTGAAAAATCAACTCTCCTCCATGCGAACCTGCATCGGGGCCAATGTCAATAATTTGATCAGCTGCCTGCATCACTTTTTCTTCGTGCTCTACCACCACAACGGTATTTCCCAAATCGCGCAGGGTAAGCAGTACAGAAATCAGTCGGTCGGTGTCGCGAGGGTGTAAACCTATACTCGGTTCATCCAAAATATACATGGAACCAACCAAAGCGCTTCCCAAGGAAGTAGACAGTTTAATACGCTGAAACTCCCCGCCTGACAAAGTGCTGGTCAATCGGTTGAGGGTAAGGTAACCTAAGCCTACTCGACCCAAATATTCGAGTCGGTTCTGAATTTCTTGGAGTAGCCTTTTGGCTATTTTTTCTTCATGCGCAGTAAGCGGAAGCTTATCGAAGAAAACTGCGGCCTCTTTTACAGGCATTAGTACGATGTCGGTAATGCTCTTTCCGTCCAGTTTTACGTAAGCAGCATCTTTTCTTAATCTGGTGCCTTTACATTCTGGGCAGTCGGTACGGCCACGGTAACGCGAAAGCATTACGCGGTACTGAATTTTGTGTGTTTTCGACTCTAAATGTTCAAAAAACTTATTGAGCCCTTTAAAGTATTTGTTCCCTGTCCAAAGCAGCTCTTTCTCTTTTTCCGTCAGTTCCGCGTAAGTTCTGTGGATGGGGAAATCAAACTCAATGCCGTGTTTTAATAGCGGCTGCAACCATTTGTTCATGGTTTCGCTGCGCCATGGAGCAATAGCACCTTCATATATCGAAAGCGATTTATCGGGAATGACCAAGTCAATATCAATTCCTAAAACTTTCCCAAAGCCCTCGCAGCGTTTACAAGCGCCAAAGGGATTATTAAAGGTGAATAGGTTAACACTTGGTTCTTCAAACAAAATTCCATCTGCCTCAAATCTGTCTGAAAAAGCCGTTCGGCCTTCACCAATCACTTCAACAATACAATCCCCTTGCCCCTCAAAAAGGGCGGTTTGTACCGAATCTGAAAAACGGAATTGGGTGTCTTCATTATGGGCTACAACCCCTCTATCAATCAGGATTTCTAAGTCTTTGGAAACAATGTCCTTTTCGTCCTTGAGTAAATCTTCTATAAAATAGGGCTCGCCTTTGGCTACAACACGGGTATAACCTTTTTGTAGCAAGAGGTTCAGTTCTTCTGCTACGCTACGCTCTTCTTTCTGAATCAGCGGACAAAGTATCATCACCTTGGTGCCTTCTTCTTTGGCCATCAAAAACTCTACTATACTGGTTACGCTATCGCGGCTTACCTCTTTACCACTTACAGGGCTAAAAGTTCTACCAATACGCGCGAAGAGTAATTTTAGATAATCGTAAATTTCGGTAGTAGTGCCTACCGTAGACCGAGGGTTTCGCGTATTCACCTTTTGCTCAATGGCAATGGCTGGCGAAACCCCTTTGATATAATCCACCTCAGGCTTTTCCATTCGGCCTAAAAACTGGCGGGCATATGAACTCAAGCTTTCCACATACATGCGCTGCCCTTCAGCAAAAAGCGTATCGAAAGCCAGCGATGATTTTCCAGAACCAGAAAGGCCAGTAACCACTACCAGTTTATTCCTTGGAATGGCCACATCTACACTTTTGAGGTTATTTACTCTAGCTCCTTTAATAATAATGAACTCTCTGGGGTTCAGGTCATCAATAGGGGTAGGGCGGCTAAGTGTTGTTGAATTCATAAGATTGCAAAGATAACAGAGCTAGCAACTAATTGTTAACTGAAAAATAATTACCTTTTTCAGAATTAAATTCTAAACTCTGGCATTATACTTGATTAAAGTTTTGCGATAGTCTTGAAAGCATTAGCCTAAAACTTGAAAATCAAAAATTACGATCAAATATTTGTAATCTGTATTTGAATCAATACATTTGAGATTGTTACTTTCATTAATCCATTTCCAAAAACTAAACATTACCGTATGATATAAACCTCTACTTAGACCTAACAATAACTAACATGAGGAAGTACGAAGTAAGCGATAGCCAATTAATATCGCTATACAAAAACGGTAATGAAGACGCATTCGCGGAATTAGTCTCACGTCACAAAAACAAAATCTTTACTACAATCTATATGATTGTAAAAGACCATGATCTTGCAGAAGATTTATTGCAGGAAACTTATGTAAAAGTGGTGAATACAGTAAAGTCTGGACGCTACAATGAGGAAGGTAAATTTCTGCCTTGGGTGAGCCGAATCGCACATAATTTAGCGATTGACCACTTTAGAAAGGCCAAGAGGTACCCTACAATTGTGATGGAAGATGGCAGCAATGTGTTCAACAGTTTAGAGTTTTCTGAAGAATCTATCGAGGATCGTCAAATAAAAGAAGATACACACGCGTTACTTAGGGAGTTAATAAAAGAGCTACCCGATTCACAGCGAGAAGTTCTTATGATGAGGCACTACATGCAAATGAGCTTTCAGGAAATTGCTGAAGTAACAGATGTTAGTATCAACACCGCCCTTGGTCGTATGCGTTATGCGCTCATCAATCTTAGAAAAAAGATGGACAAAATGAACGTTGCGTATGATAAGAACATCTACCCAGAATGACCTGATCAGATACATATATCAGGAGACCGACACAGAAGAAAATATCGAGATTCAAACTGCTGCTATTTTAAATGGCTCGCTGGCGCATGAGTTGCATGAACTTGAGCAAACAGTGAAGTCTATTACGGCAGCTGAACGAGTACCTTCTGAGTCGGCTATCGACAAAATACTAAGTTACTCTAAATCCTATGACCTTCATTCCTTGAAATAGCCTAATTTAGGGGCATGACGAGGAAGCAGAGATACGAGGCTTTTATAGCATACTTTAGTGAAAACCAACCACAGGCCGAAACGGAACTGCAATATGGCAATCCGTTCGAGCTGCTCGTGGCTGTGGTTTTGAGTGCGCAATGCACCGATAAGCGAATCAATATGGTTACGCCCAAATTGTTTCAAGATTTCCCTACCCCGGCCCATTTAGCGGCTTCTCATTTTGACGAACTTTTTCCCTATATAAAAACCGTTTCGTACCCTAACAACAAAACCAAGCACCTTTTGGGCTTAGGCAAAATGTTGGTGGAAGATTTTAATTCTGAAATTCCAGAAACCATTGAGGATTTACAGAAACTGCCCGGTGTAGGCAGAAAAACAGCCAATGTGATTACTTCTGTAATTTGGAATCAGCCCAGTATGGCGGTAGACACGCATGTATATAGAGTCTCCAAAAGATTGGGTTTGGTGAATCAGAATGCCAATACCCCCTTGGCAGTAGAAAAACAATTAGTTAAACACTTACCAAAAGAGGTGATTCCCTTGGCGCATCATTGGCTCATATTACATGGTCGCTATACTTGCTTAGCCCGTACTCCCAAATGCGAGTCATGCGCTTTAACTTCTTTTTGCCGTTATTTCGAAAAAAAGGAAGGAATAGCACGATAGCGCCAGTTGATTGTTCACCATGAAAATTCTGTACATCCACCAATATTTTAAAACGCCTCAAGAAGGTGGAGCCATTCGCTCTTACTACTTGGCCAAAGGCTTGGTGGACGAGGGTTTTGAGGTTGAAATGATTACTAGCCACAATGAAGGAATCTATCAGAAAACCGTGATTGATGGAATCACAGTCCATTATTTGCCAGTTTATTATAGCAATGATTTAGGGTTTCTTAAGCGTATTTTTTCTTTCTATTCATTTCAAAAAAAGGCCAAGCAACTGATTTCAAAAGAGAAATTGAGTTTTGACTTGGCATATTTAACATCCACACCATTAACCGTAGGCTTGGTAGGCCTTTGGTTAAAGAAGAAATTGCATAAACCCTATATTTTTGAAGTGCGCGATTTGTGGCCCACTGCCCCGATTCAGATTGGTGCTATTAAGGCCGGTTGGTTAAAAAAGCAGCTTTATGCGCTTGAAGCTAAAATATACAAACATGCAGATAAGGTTATTGCACTTTCGCCTGGCATGGAAGATTGGATTAAAGAAGTAGTTCCTGAAAAAGAAGTGCACATGATTCCGAATATGGCCGATTGCGAGTTTTTTAGTAAGGAATTAAAAGACCCAAAACTGACTTCGTTTTACCATGTAAACGATGCCTTTGTTGTTACCTATTTGGGAAGTATTGGAATTACCAATCACCTCGAGTTTTTGCTAAATATTGCTGAAAAATGTTTGAAAGCAGGGCTAAATATAAAATTCAAGGTTGTGGGTGAAGGCTCGAAACTTCATCAGATTAAACTTGAGGCCTATTTAAAAAACCTAAGTAATGTAGAGTTTTATGGCCATCAGAATAAGGAGGGTGTGCGAAGATTACTGAACGTAACCGATGCCACATATGTCTCTTTTGCCAACATTCCTGTTTTGGGCACCAATAGTCCCAACAAGATGTTCGACAGTCTGGCTTCGGGTAAGCTTACTATTGTAAACTCAACCGGCTGGACAAAAAACTTGGTAGAAGAGAATAAGTGCGGCTTCTATGCTAACCCAGAAGATCCTACTGATTTTATCCAGAAGATTACACCATTTATTAATCAACCCCAAAGGCTAGAAGAGTACAAAAACAACGCACGTAATGTGGCAGAAAAACTTTACTCTAGAAGACTCCAAGTACAGAAGTTGATTTCCGTACTTAAGTCGAGCAATAAAAGCTAGTTGTTTTTAGGCCTGTATCTGGATTGCAATAGAATGTCATTTGCATCCGTCAACTTCATCAATTCAGTAAAGTCCAAATCCTTTTCTTCTTGATATTTCTGAATAATTCTCCACCCCATCCACTGGCCAATTCTACCAGGGCAAATGGGGTCAATTTCAGGAACTCCCGGGCGTTCATCAATATACTTCGTCAAATTGAGCGGATCTTTATTGTACAACAATGCATTATCAACAAAATACGACCAAAGAAAACCTTCGCTTCGAATTGAAGAGGCTAAGGTTTCGCTATCATAGCCCATAATCAAACTATCGGGCAAGCATGGCAACATAGTTTTAGTAAACTCAAGTGCCTTTCCATAATAAACCATTTCCTCTAAAATAGTGCGCTCGCCATTATCAAAAGTATCGTTGAATTTCAATGAGGTGAACTGAACAATGTGCGGAACCAGATGCTCTGGAGTTAATCGCACTAACAGATAATCATATACATTTGGTCGGTATGACGCTTCTGGCCCTAAATAATAATCAATTCCAATAACCACTAGGGAATCCGAAAAAAACACATCGTTACCAAAGGCAGAGTAAACAGTTTGAACTTTGGGCACTTTGTATTCTGGATAGTAAGACTTGATACGCTTAAAAGCTATTTCTAAATCTTGCTCTAATTGGGCTTCATTTATAATCTGTTTGGTTTGCTGATAGAGTGTATCCACAAATGGGTTTTTTATGAGGTTAAAAACCTCTGTAAGCATCTCGGCTTTAGAAGGATAATCGGCCGCTAAAAAGAAGTAATCGCGTACCACAGGATTTTCTTCAAAAAAAACACTCAATGCCGCAGTATCTTCTACCGAATGAATTTGGTCTACCAAACTCTTATAGTCCAAATCAAGGTCTATATTTGGAATGTCTTTGCAAGGGTCGTCTTTGCCACAAGCCATTACCAACAAGAAAACGAAACTAATAATCCAGCTTTTGTTCATACTTAATTTTAAATGACAAAAGTATTCATTTATTTTATTCCCCATGAGGAAATTCACTTTTGCAGCAGTTCTGTTAACCTTATTTAGTATATCAGCACTGGCACAAGATTATAACATAGGCATTAAATTAGGCCCTACACTTACTTATTCGAAACCAAGTACGGATGGTGCAAGCACGAATTACGATGATAACGGTTCTTCCGTTCAGTTTTTAATTGGTGCTTTTGTAGATTACCAATTTAAAGAAAATTACTTTTTCAGCGCAGGAATTAATTATGCTTCCAAAGATTTTGGAGTAACTGCTCGATCAACCAATAGCATAGCCAACGTAATTGGAGCTGCCGATTTTAGCCAAGAGTTTTTGCAGGTTCCGGCTTTATTGAAACTTTACACAAATGAAGTAATCCTCGACACAAAAATCTACTTCAATTTTGGAGTAGTGCCTGAAATACGTCTGAGCAATTCTCCCAAATCCGACAATTCAGATATCATTCGTGAATTCAGAAGCTTTGATGTAGCGGGTAATTTTGGCGGGGGGTTAGAACGAACTATTGGCGTTAATACTCGCCTTTACGCTGGCCTTTTCTATAATTTAGGTTTCATTAATCAGGTAAAAACGCAAAACGAAACCTACGATGAGCTAAGCCTTAAAAACAGGCTGTTTGCATTAGAAGTTGGAATTAAGTTTTAAATGGGCATAATACGCTTGATCAAGTGAAGCTTTCAAGGGATTTATAAATCTGAAGAGCAACTATATAAAGCCCCGCCTCGTCTCCCCAAGCCACCTTTTCTATCTTGGACATTCCTTCCACATATACATCTGCCCAAGTGTCTAAGGTTTTTACATTAGAGTGCCCCATTAAAGCTCGAATAACACGAACTAAGTCGGGGTAGAACTCTATATGAATACCCACATTGTTTAGGCCAATAACCATCTGACGATACTTAAGGTCTTGTTTTATTAGATGCAAGGCGAGGGCTTTTTTATCCATAACAATTAGTTTAAACGTTTGTAATCTTCACTCAAAATTAATATTTTTATCGTTAAACACAATTATTAGTTCATTATACGATATAATAATTAAGCAAAACGACATCTTGACTTATCACTGGTAGTTTTAATTTTCCTATTTTGGCCAATAATTTGCGTTAAACGATGATTTTATGGCTGATAAAAAAATTTACAACCGTATTAAGGCGGTACTAGCAGAGAAGGGAAAAACTAATAATTGGCTTTCCGAACAAACAGGGAAAAATATAACCACTGTCTCTCGCTGGTGTACTAACGATATGCAACCTACTATGGAAACACTGTTTACTATTGCCAAAACACTAGACGTAGACGTTAGAGAGTTATTAGTAAGAACAAAAGAATAACTTATCGGTACACTGATGAGTTTAGCCCTTCTCTTTTCAGAGTTATTTTATCTGCGCTTTTTGTTAAGTTTGAGTTAATGTCTTGGTTCAACCATTAACCAATGAACAAATATGTAATCATTTGATTACTTAAGCAAACATATGATAACATTATTTTAATTATGTCAGTAAACGATCGCTTGGAGCTATTGATGAGGCACTTTGGGTTATCTGTAAATTCAATGGCTAAAAAACTGAATTTCAGTCGTACTACAATTCATAATATAGTTTCTGAAAATGGCAGGCGCACATCTCCGAGTCATGACTTCTATTCAAAACTAAAAGAATCATATGAGAACATAAATTTAAACTGGCTTGTTACTGGAGAAGGTGAAATGTTACTTGATAATGAACCACTTTTAGCAGCCGACTCCGCAGCGGAATACAAGGTTCTAGAACCGAAAAAGACTAATTTACAAGAGGCTTTAGCAGAAATAAAAAAAGAGTTACAATCTGTAAATCAACGAATTGACAAATTAGAGAGAGACCGATAGGCCTGAGCACTCAAAACTGCGGTTAATAAGAGAATTTTAACCTCGCACCTATAAAGTAGTTTCTACTTGGCGCAGGCTGAAAATAACGATTGCCAAAAGCGTTAAGGTCGTTGCCCAAACTATAATCCACATCAAAAATATTGTTCACACCTCCAAACACCTCCCATTGTGCCTTTTTCTTTTTAGGGATGAGGTAACTGTAATTCATATTCCATAGGTTGTAAGGCCTTGAATATACCGTGTTCGCATCGTTGAGGGGAATAGCGTCTGAATAATGATAACTGAGATTCACGTCTAGGTCGTAAATGAAGCTCGCATTTACTTGTAGGTTCACTACATTTTTGGCCGTTCCAGGTAAAGCGTTTCCTGAGAAATCATCACCATCGTTCACATAATTTTTGTACTCAAAGGCATGAAAAGTGTATGAAAGCGATGTACTTAAATTTTTCAAAGGCTGTTTTTCATCTTTTATCCATTCGCCCAAAAGCTGAAATTCCAAGCCCTGTTGAGTGTTTTTTCCTGCATTTCTGAATAACACAACACCATCACTATTAGTATAAGATGAAATCGATTCCTTTAGGTCGAACCTAAAAATGGCCATGTCGAATGAAAGTCGAGAATTCAGCAAATTGCCCCGTACATTCCATTCATAATTGGTGCCTTTTTCAGGTTGAATGTCGCGGTTAATGCTGCCCTCATTGGTACGTACTTCAGTGGTGGTTGGGGGTGAAAAGCCCTGCGAAATACTGAAGTGAACCGATAGGTCTTCATTCAATTTTTTCGAAACCCCTAGCCTTGGCGACCATACTGTCTCGAATTCTTTATTGAACTGAGTAGGATTGTTATTCACTTTATCTACTATGCGATTAATGTCGTAATTAAGCGCATTCCTACTAAGGCCAGCGGTGACAAAAAGGTCTTTCATGGGCTCTATTTTAAAAGAACCAAACAAAATGGACTGCCTAGAATTGATGTCATCTTCAAAGTTAATGGTGTCTGCTTGCCCCATCACGTTGCCAAAGTTCTTCCCTGAAAAAAAGGACTTCTGAAACTCTGCCCCAACTACAAACGAGGCGGGTTTTTCAGCCAAAATAACATCCCTACTCACCTCCATTCTTCCTCCTAAAATATCTTGTTCGTCTTGTTTATAGTCCAGAATAAATGGGTTTTCGAAATCCATCTTCGAACCAAAAACGGACATTTTTCCTTTCCAGGCTCTGCCCCATTCTAATTCATGCCCCAACTTCATAAGCCAATACTGATTATCAACAGAAGCATTTCTGTCTATACTTCCCGGCCTCGATTGCCTTCTGTTTTCACTTCGTTGTAAAGGATTTAGCGCCCCGGGTATTTCATAGAACAGATTAGAGTATAGCCATGAAACTGAAAAGGTCTGTTTGCTATTCGGAAAAAACAAGGCGTCCATTTCCAAAATACGCCTGTCCATTGCGTTGTGCTCCCTATAACCATCGGCTTTTTGAATGGCTGCTTTTACGGTAAGGCTGTTTTTCTCACTTAACTGATTGAAAATCACATCCGCTTTTTGCATTCCATAAGAACCGACCATGGCCGATGCCTGTATACTATTGTTCAGATCGCCCGGCACTGTACTTTTCAGTTTGATTACTCCTCCTGTTCCTGCGCCATAAATGCTACTTGCAGGGCCTTTTATAATTTCAATTCCAGAAATATTGTTGAGGTCGAGCAAATTGATAAAGGTATTTCCTCCAGGTTCGGTAAAAGGAATGCCGTTCCAATACACTTTCACATTTCGCACACCAAAAGGAGAGCGAACCGAACTTCCACGAATAGAAATGCGATAGCTTGCTCCGGCCCTTTCTTCGAAACGGATGCCTGGAACAGAATTAACCGCTTGCACTAAAGAGCTTCGATCGAAGCGTTGTAAATCCCTCAGCCCAATGGTTGAAATGGCACCTGCTTGCTCGCTAAGGTCAGTATTTTCTAAAAAGCCTTCTACCTCTACACTTAGTAAATTGGTTGTATTTGGGCTAAGCGTAATGGTTTGCCAAGAGTCTACTTCAATCTCAATTTCCGTAGTTTTAAAACCGACATGAGAAATATTGATTTTGCTGTTCTCTGTAATTTCCAGCACTACAATCCCCCGTTGGTCGCTTACCTTCACTTGGCTTGTGCCTAGTACATTCACTAAGGCACCTTCTACGGGTTCGGCATTCTTGCCTAAGAGTATTATTCCCGTTTGGGCTTTGGCGAAAAAACAAATACATAAAAGGAAGAGAGACGTAACTAACTGAATGTGCTTCATTTTATGTTTTGATTTCAGATCTCTCTTTGCAATGTAATTTTCCACACTCGAAGATCGGATTTTTTGTGGATTGAGAACACTTTTGCCGTCTTGTTTCAAAGGGTTTCAGGCTTAGTTATTTCGAAATAGTGTAAGTGGGTTTTTCTTTGTCGATTTCTACTTCTGATAATATGAGTTGGGTGAGCGTATCACCGTATTCCATAATTTTATCGATAAGCTTCTGTAACTGCAGCCTGTCTTTTGCAATGATTTCCAGCTGAACATTCTGACCACCCGTAATTCTATAAGCTCTTTTTACTTCAGGGTAAGTTCCTACAACACTTAAAAAAGACTTGAGTTTGCCGTGAAATACCTTCACCGAGATAAAAGCCTCAATATCATATCCAAGTAAACGACTGTTGATTTCTACTGTATAATTAGAAATCACCTGTTTTTCTTCGAGCTTTTGCACACGCTCTCTTGTGGCAGAAGGAGAAAGACCAACAAGCCTCCCTATTTCGGCAAAGGAAAGTCTTGAGTTTTTCTCCAAAACCTTCAGTATTTTCAAATCTAAAACATCAATCATTGAATCAACTGCTAATGGTTAACAAAACCATTCATAAAACTGAAATATCAAATCTACGCAATTCAATCAATTTTATAATGAAGCAATCCCAAAAGATCTTTGTGTGAAAATAACTTAAACACAAAATGAAAAACCTTAATCCATTTCACTTGGCTATTCCTGTTCAACACTTAGAAGTATGTCGAGAATTTTATGGTCGAACCTTAGGTTGTACCGAAGGAAGAAGCGCTGAAAAGTGGGTCGACTTCAATTTTTTTGGTCATCAACTCGTCATTCACAAAACCTCTAAGGATCAAGGAATTGACAAAACTCAATCTAACCCTGTAGACGGCCATGATGTTCCTGTTCCTCACTTTGGGGTAGTATTAGACTGGAACGAATGGGTGGATTTGTCGGAACGATTAAAAGCCGAAAAAATCCATTTCGTTATAGAACCATACATCCGTTTTAAAGGTGACGTTGGAGAACAAGCCACCATGTTTTTTCTAGACCCTGACGGCAATGCTTTAGAGTTTAAAGCTTTCAAAAATATCGATCAATTATTTACCAAAGGTTAAGCCCCTTAAAAATCGATAGTTTTTGCGGTTGCGATCTGAAACGATTCTTCGCAGACGTTTGAAAGTAAAGTACAAATCTGATACATTTAATCACTAGTTACATGGCAGAACAGCCGTTTTGCCATGTAATTGGCTTCCATCATGAATCAATTTTGTATGAAAAAGACTTATTCGATACTCACTTTAATAATTTTAGCCACGTCACTTCATGCGCAAAGTGATGTATACTTCGCCTCCACGCCTAGCCTCAACCCAGATGGTTCGGAGGTTATTTTTGCTTATGAAGGCGATTTATGGAAAGTTGCTACTGCTGGAGGTACGGCCAGCCGAATTACAGCCATGGACGGCAATGAGAGTTATCCGCGCGTGAGCCCCGATGGTAAATGGATTGCTTTTTCTTCGGAACAATACGGAAATAACGATATCTATTTAATGCCTTATAACGGTGGCGAAATCAAGCAACTGACTTTCAATTCATCGAATGACCAAATGGAAACTTGGGCTTTGGACAGCAAAACCATTTACTTTCAATCTAACCGATACAATAGCCGATCGGCTTATTCGGTATCGGTTGACGGAGGTACGCCTAAGCGCCTTTTCGAGCATTACTTCAACTGGCCACACAACTTGGCCATTCACCCCGATGGTTCAATTTATTTTAACGAAAGCTGGGAAAGCAGCAATCAGGTAGCTCGAAAGCGATACAAAGGCGCCTTCAATCCAGAAATCAAATCATACAATCAAAAAACAGGCGATTTTAAGGTGCACACCAATTACGATGGAAAAGATATGTGGGCAACAATCGACCGAAAAGGGAATTTATACTTTGTGTCGGACGAAGCCAATGAGCAATACAATTTGTATGCGCTTGCAAATGGTAATAAAACTCAGCTGACCAGTTTCAATACTTCTATTAAAACACCACAGGTAAATGCAAATGGCGGAAAAATCGTTTTTGAAAAAGACTATCAGCTATATGTTTACGATGTGGCGGGCAAGAAAAGTGAAAAAATCAAAATCTCCATTTTTGAAAATTCAACCCTAGCCAAAACGACAGACTTTAACACTAATGGAAATATTTCGGCTTTCGATGTTTCTGGAGATGAAAAGAAAATGGCCTTTGTATCGAGGGGAGAACTTTTCGTTTCAGACATCAGCGGTAAGTTTATACGGCAGGTAAACACCAACCCAAAGGAAAGGGTAACCGAAGTTAAATGGCTGAAAGACAATAAAACTTTGATTTATACGCAAACAGTGAAGGGTTACACCAACCTTTTCAGTATTGATGCGGCTGACTTACAAGCCAAAGAAAAGCAACTGACACAAGATGACCAATCTGCCAGAAACTTAGAGTTGAATAAGGAGAAAACGCAGGGAGTTTACCTGAGCGGAATCAATGAAGTACGTTTACTGGATTTAAACACAATGAAAAGCGAAACCATTGCTACGGAAGAACTTTGGGGACTTTACAACCCCATTCCAAGATTTTCGCCTGATGGTCAATACATTGCCTTTACGGTAAGAAACGATTTTGAAGATGATATTTATCTCTATCATATTCCTTCCAAAAAATTAACCAATTACACTAAAACAGGAGTACCAGAAACCAGTCCATTTTGGGGACCTGATGGTAAATACCTCTATTTTGTGTCTGACAGAACCAAGCCCAGCTACCCTTTTGGTATGCAGAATGGAAGAGTGTACCGAGTGCCACTTTCTCGTCAAGAAGAAGCCTTTAAATCAGATAAACTGAATGAGATTTTCGAAAAAGAGAAGAAAAACGACAGCAGCAAAGTGGCGGTTTCAATCGACTTTGAACAGGACTGGCTGAGAAGTTTAGAGCGAATGAGCCCTAATTTTGGGGCACAGAGCAACCCAGTAGTAATCAAGCCTGGTGATAAAACCCATGTGATTTATTCTTCTAACCACGATGAAAATCAGCGTTCGCTTTGGGTAACTACCATTGAACCTTTTGAAAGGAATAAAACAGAAAAAATTGCTGGAACAGGCCGTGCTGGAAGCGATATAATTACCGTAAACAAAACGCATTACCTGCTTAACGCAGGCGCCATTAGTAAACTGAACTTGGCTCAGAATAAAGTCAGCAGTATTGAAACAGACTTTACTTTCAGAAAATCGCTCCGCAACGAGTTCGATCAGATGTATGATGAAACTTGGGCGGGCATTGAAGAGAACTTCTACAACGAAACCTTTCATGGAGCAGACTGGCCAAAGCTTAGAACACAGTACGCCCAATTTCTTCCGCATGTAAAAAGTAGAGATGAATTACGGGTGCTTCTGAATGATTTATTGGGCGAATTAAACTCTTCGCACATGGGCTTCAATTCTGGAGGAAGAGAAGAACGTACCTATTATAACACCCAAAGCTTGAATTTAGGTGTCCTTTTCTCAAATGAAAACCCCTATGAAATCGCAAAAGTGGTTAGTGAAGGGCCAGCCGATTATTCGAGTAAGAACATCCGAAAAGGTGACATTATCACTTCGATTAACGGTATGGAAGTGGATTCGAAAATGAACCGCGAGTATTACTTGGCGCAACCTTCGGTAGACGAGGAAATTACGCTGGGCATAAAACGAGGAAAAGAGAACTTAACCGTGAAAGTGCATCCTTCTAGCATGGGCGCCTTGCGTGGCAACTTGTATGACGAATGGATTGCCAATAACCAAAGTAAAGTAGATAAAGCCACCAATGAGCAAGTGGCCTATGTTCACATGAAAAACATGAGTACAGGTTCGCTAGAGGACTTCTTAATTGAAATGACTTCTGAAGGCCATAACCGCAACGGACTTATTTTAGATTTGAGATACAATACGGGTGGAAATGTTCATGACGAAGTGCTTAAGTTCCTTTCTCAAAAGCCTTATTTGCAATGGAAATTTAGAGAAGGAAAACTTACTACTCAGGCCAATTTTGGAGCAGGTGCCAAACCAATGGTGCTATTAATTAACGAGCAATCGTTGAGCGATGCAGAAATGACAGCCGCTGGCTTTAAAGAACTTGGTTTGGGTAAAATAATAGGTACCGAAACTTACCGCTGGATTATTTTCACCAGCTCGGCAGGTTTGGTCGATGGTTCTTCTTACCGCTTGCCTTCTTGGGGTTGTTACACTATGGACGGCAAAAATTTGGAAAGCGAAGGAGTAAGCCCAGACATTTTGGTTAACATGGATTTTAAAGACCGTATAAGCGGACGAGACCCACAACTCGAACGAGCTATTGAAGAAGTGATGAAGCAACTGAAAAATTAGCACCATGACATCATATAAACTCTTTGATTCCAAAGAGGAGCTGCTGCAAAGGCTAGGAGATGAAGGGCGAAAGATTATTAGAATTGGAGACAAAAAGATTTGCTTAGTTTTAAATCAAGGAGAATTCCACGTGTTTGACCATCTTTGCCCTCATAATCAGCATTCTTTGCTTGAAGGAGCCATAAACTATAAGCATGAAGTGGTTTGTCCGCTTCATGCATATCGTTTTAGTTTGAAAGATGGGATGGAATGTGAACAACGAACAAAGCCACTAAAAATTCATTCTTTAAAAATTGAAAATGATGGTGTTTTTCTGCAAGTCAATGATTGATTTCACGATTAAAAACTAATTCACTAATATTAGTCCAGTTTTGGCAGGTTCATCATACATTCTTCAGCCCATCGACACCCAAAAGCGGGTAATATCTCTAGATATTTTGAGGGGACTAGCCGTGCTCGGTATTCTATTAATGAGTATTCAGAGTTTTGCAATGCCACCTTCCGCCTACTTGAACCCAACCTCTTTCGAAAACCTAGAAGGCATAAATTTCTACGTTTGGTTATTGAGCCATGTATTTGCCAATGAAAAGTTTCTGGCCATTTTGGCTATGCTTTTTGGCGCCAGCATTATTCTAATCTCTCAAAAAGCAAAAAAAGAGCATTTGCGATCGGGCAACTTACAATACCGCAGACTTTTTTGGCTACTTATTATTGGTGTTTTTCATGCATATCTGCTTTGGTACGGAGATTTGCTTGTCGCTTTTTCCATTTGTGGCTTCTTTATGTTTGCTTTCCGAAGCAAGAGTAAAGCCTATCTTTTTAGGGCCGGAATAATATTTCTTGTACTTGGTTCGGTACTTAAACTTTTATTGGCGTACAGCATTCCGTTTTGGGAATCAGGTCAGTTTATGAAGCTTGAAGAAGAAGTTTGGAGGCCAAGTGCGGCTACAATTTCTTACCAGATTGACCATTACACTAGCAGTTGGGAAAGGCAAATGCTGATTAGAGTTCCTGAGGCATTAAACATGCAAACCAAAGTGTTTCTATCGGAAATATTTTGGAAGGTAAGCGGACTTATTCTCTTAGGAATGGCCTTTTACAAAAAAGGGGCACTTACCGCAAAACAATCAAAAAAGTATCTTTCTAAAATGGCCATTTATGGAATTGGAATTGGCTTACCAATGGTAATTGGAGGTGTTATTCTTGACTTCCATTATCGTTGGGATTTCGAATTGAGTTACTTCTATTTTTCTCAATTTAACTATTGGGGCAGTGTTTTATTAGCTATTGGCTATTGTGGTATAATCGCATTAATCTGTAAGATTTCCACCCGAAGCATTATTGCCAAAAGCCTTTCTTATGTAGGTAGAATGAGTCTTTCCAACTACCTGTTTCAGTCCATCATTTGCAGTTTTATATTTTACGGACATGGCTTAAGCCTCTATGGCGATTTAGACCGCTCGGCCCAAGCGGTAGCTGTATTGGTTATCTGGGTTTTCCAGATTGCCTTTTCCACCATTTGGCTTAGCTATTTTCAATATGGCCCGTTTGAATGGATTTGGCGATCGCTCAGTTATGGACGCCTGCAAGCCATTCGAAAAATAGATTAAACCGCAGATTTAGAATCTATCAATTCATCCTGAGTATTTGATTTTACCGCAAAGTTGAACCCTTTGTGAATTCCATAAGCTCCATACTCTCCTGTTTTGCTTAAAGCCAAAAAGCCCACCTGCAAATCCATATAGTTGTTTTTGTACTTTCTTATAATTCGATCTACGGCTTCTTTACAGGCTTCTTGCGGAGGATAACCTTGGCGCATCAGTTCAACAATCATGTGTGACCCACAAATCTTAATCACAAATTCGCCTAAACCAGTGGCAGTGGCAGCTCCAATTTCATTATCCACATATAGGCCTGCTCCGATAATTGGAGAATCACCTACTCTACCGTGCATTTTCCAAGCTGCCCCGCTAGTGGTACATGCGCCAGAAAGATCACCGTCTGCATCTAAAGCCAACATACCGATGGTGTCGTGGTTTTCGACATTAATTTTCGGTTTGTAATCCTGATTTTTAAGCCAATTTTTCCAAGCCTTTTCAGCATTTGGTGTAAGCAGGTTTTCTTCTTTAAAGCCCTGTTCCAAAGCAAATTTTTTGGCGCCCTCACCTACCAACATCACATGAGGCGTATCGTCCATCACCTTTCTTGCCACAGAAATAGGGTGCATAATGTTTTGAAGAAAAGCGACTGATCCACAGTTTTCGTTATGGTCCATAATACAAGCATCAAGCGTTACGATGCCATCGCGATCTGGAAAACCACCAATTCCTACCGTAGCATTATCAGGGTCCGCTTCGGTAATTCTTACCCCTTGTTCCACAGCATCAACGGATTTCCCTCCTTTAGACAAAATCTCCCAAGCACCTACATTGGCTTGCATTCCGTGGTTCCAGGTAGAAATAACAATGGGTTTTTGGCCTGCTTTGGCTGGGGTGGCACAAGCCAAAGTGGATAGACTTCCGGTGGTTACTGCAAGGCCTCCTAATATGCCCGACTTGATGAATTTTCTGCGATTGCTCATGGTAAAAATTTTAGGAAGTTAAAAAAATGTACCGACCTGTGACATACCTTTTCACATTGATTTTATATTTGTTTGAATCTCAATATCTTCCCGAATGAAAAAAATAGTAGCGATTCTTGGTGTATTCGCCATCTTGGCCTCTTCATGCCAATCTAATTCTTATGAAGATCTGGCGGCTAGTTCGGTTCAAATTGTTCCTGAGCCTCAAAGTATTGAAACCACAAATAACGAAACGATGGTGATTTCTTCGGGCTTAACCATTGTAGCCGTAAATGAAGAAGAACAAAAAATCGCCAATTATTTGAAAGACTATCTCACTGAAATTAATTGGACGGTGAAAATTAAAGAAGATACACCAAGCAGTAATTTCATTGCTATTCAACAAAAATCAATTGGTTCAGATAACCCCGAAGCCTATGTACTGAGTACTACTAAAGAGGGTGTTAAAATAGAAGCCGCTAATGGCAAAGGCTTGTTCTATGCCGTTCAATCATTAATTCAAATGCTGCCCCTCAATGGAGAAGCTGTAAAACTCCCTGTAATGAAAATTAATGACGAACCTCGGTTCGTATATCGTGGAATGCACCTTGATGTAGCTCGCCATTTTTTCCCCGTAGAGTTCATAAAAAAGTACTTGGACATGATGGCCTTTTATAAAATGAACAACTTTCATTGGCACCTTACCGAAGATCAAGGTTGGAGAATTGAAATCAAGCAATACCCTAAACTTACCGAAGTGGGCAGCATGCGTAAAGAAACCATGGTAGAAAAAAACTTTAGTCCGTATGTAGGTGATGGCACTCCTCACGGTGGTTTTTATACTCAAGAAGAGGTGAAAGAAATTGTGGCTTACGCCATGGAAAGGCAAATCAATGTAATTCCTGAAATTGAAATGCCGGGACATAGCATGGCAGCTTTAGCAGCTTACCCTGAACTGGGCTGTACGCCTGGCCCTTTTGAAGTAGGTACCATTTGGGGTGTATACAAAGACATCTACTGCCCAAGCGAAGAAACGTTCACTTTCTTAGAAAATGTGCTTTCAGAGGTAATAGAGCTTTTCCCTGGTCAGTATATCCACATTGGCGGTGATGAAGCCCCAAAAGACCGATGGAAAGAAAGCGCTGTGGCACAAGCGGTGATCAAACGCGAAGGTTTGAAAGATGAATTCGAGTTACAAAGTTATTTCATCAGAAGAATCGAAAAATTCTTAATCAGCAAGGGGAAAAAACTCATCGGGTGGGACGAAATTTTAGAAGGAGGTTTAGCTCCTGAAGCCACGGTAATGTCGTGGAGAGGTGAAGCCGGAGGCATTGAAGCGGCAGAGCAAGGCCATGACGTAATTATGACACCAAACAGTGTTGCTTACTTTGACCACTACCAAGCAGGCCCAGAAGGTGAGCCATTGGCCATTGGTGGTTTTACTACGCTTCAAGATGTGTATGATTACGAACCAATTCCTGAAGAGCTTTCTAAAGAGAACCAAAAACATGTGCTGGGTGCTCAGGCCAATGTTTGGACAGAGTATATGAAAACCTCTGATCATGTGGAATACATGGTTTTTCCGCGTATGCTGGCCCTTTCAGAAACGGTTTGGACGAAGCCTAAAAATAAGAACTGGGAAAGATTTCAGAAGAAGCTAAAATACCAATACCAGCTGCTCGATTCAAAGAACATAAATTATCATGTGGCTGCTCCGGCAGGTTTGAAGCAAGGCTTAACACTTTCTGAAGAAATTGAGATTGAACTTTCTGTGCCGTATTCAGACGCAAAAATTTTCTATACAACAGATGGAAGTCAGCCTTCGGAAAATTCAATAGAATATACCGCTCCATTCATTCTGAACATAGCTGAAAAAGAATTGCAAGTAAAAGCGGTAACCGTTACTTCTACAGGAAAATCCAGTCCTATCGTCCAGGGAGTTTACAAGAAAGCTGAGTTGGTTGAATCCATAAACCCTCTAAAAGTAGATAATGGATTACAAACCATGCTTTACAAGCGAAACTATTCAAGTGTAAGCCAAATTGAGGGAAAAGCTTCTTCTACTTTTGTTTCCGAAAATGTTGTCTTGCCTACTAATCAACCAAATCAATTTGGGCTGGTGTTCCAGGGTCTCATCAATGTTCCTACTGATGGCATTTACATTTTTTACACCACTTCTGATGATGGTAGTGTACTTAATATCGATGGGCAAAAGGTGGTTGATAATGATGGTCCACATGGCGCTCAGGAACGAATGGGAGAAATTGCCTTAAAGGCTGGCTATCATAATTTTCTACTCAAGTATTTTGAGGCTGGTGGGGGTGAAACTTTGTCGGTTGCCTTTCAAGGCCCGGGTATAGAAAAACAAACAATTCCGGCTAACATGTTTAAACATTAGACAAGGTGAATTTTCAAACCCTGAAAATTGCCGAATTCACACCTACGAATACACTACGTTATGAATAAAACATTTAAGAAAAACATCTTGCTAGCCCTTGTCCTGACTGCATTTTCTCTGTTCAGTTGCGACCGGAGAAATGATGAGGATCGATTTCAGGCCGAAATCCGCTATTTCATTTTGGAGCATTTGGATAATGATATTGCCTATAACCCCGTTCGTTTTCAGCGTATAGACAATGATTTTCTATCGTCTGATATGACATTAATGACTTCCGTTTTAGCCATTCAAGATACGGTGAGAACAAAGGTAAACATGGCATTAAACTTTTCTGTAGAATTTGAAAGCCCTGTTATTCAAGCCTTTCTTAGCATGGAAAACAATTTTGAAATCGATTTGATTGATGAGTTAATTCTGGAAAACGTCAAATTAGACAACGCGCTTAAGGCCAAACTTAAATCAAGCCAATCAACTTTCCCCGAAAACTATCGTGCACAGCAGCAGCTTTTCACCGATCAGCTTTTTGCTATTAATAATGCTTTGAGCCACTTTAACCTATCGGCCTATCATATTGACCTCAGCGGAAAAGCATCTACTTTTTATTTACACGAGTACCAACTCAATCAAGCGCAAAACATCACAACGGTTTTTGAATTGAATACCGAGAGTTTAGAAGTGCTTTCGTTTAAAGATATTTAGGCTCATTGAATGGTCTGCTTATTGAATAAAATGTCGGAATAGTTTATTCTTTTTTCAATAATTTATTAGCTTTCATATTGATATGAAAGCAAACCACCTTAAGTCCCTCGCAGCAGCAATTTTTTCAATATTCGCGCTAGCCTCCTGTTCTTAAAACAGTTCCACTGACAGTGAAAACTCAAACCTTGAAGGGAATTACGAACTGATTAAAGTAGATTCTTTAATGGTACCTGTTTTAGAACCACTTCAGATCACCGATTATAACCCAAAAACGAATCGTTTCTTAGCCTATGGTACTCAAAGTAAGGCATGCATGGAGATTGATGCAGAAGGAAATGTGCTCAGCTCAGTCGATCTGACAGGTGAGGGGCCAGGGCACTTTGGTCCTGGAATGAGTGGCTTGGGCTATTTAGGCACAAATATAGTTGTAGAGGGAGCTGGCGCTTACTATTTCTTCGATGCCGACTGGAATTATCTTGAAAAATTCACTCCTGGCTCTGGCTATATACCATTATCATATATTAGCGGGAAGCCCGATGCGGTAGAAATAAATGGCGTAAACACTGTAATCAAGGCGAAAAGTCAGAACTATAATGGAGGTATTAAGTTAAAAGAAGATCATTTTAATACTGCTATGATGTTGGAGGCATTTAATTCTAAAAGCCAAGAACCAACAGAATTGTTACCTTATCCAGAAAATTCAATTTACAGGACTAGTGAGCTTTATTTTGACGGACATGAGCCTAAAATTAGCTATAATAAGCAGAAGGAAGAACTGATTTTAGTGTTGCCTTTGGAGCCAAAAATGTACAAATATGAACTCAAGAATAACCGGTTCGAATTTGTGAGTACATCGAATCTGGATTTGAAAAATTTCAGAACACCACAAGGTATACCTTATGAAGATCAGCATAAGAACCCACTCAAAAATTTCGGCAGGTCTAACGAGTTAAATTATGTTTATAGAGAACTGAATAGTAGTATTTTAGATGTAAGTAGTTATGGTGAAATTACCATGATTAGGTATAAAACAGGGGCTAAAGAACCAACCAGTCTAAGTAATTACATGGAAGCATCTAAATATGCTGATTCTGAAAGCGAAGCTCTTTATTCCTTTTTCGTTCAGGATAAAAAAGTGTTGGAAATCAATGATGATCTTGGCAGATATGTAAGATTAAGTGAAACTCAATTTTTAGTACCTTATGTAAACGAGGAAGAGGAACTCGATTATAATAAGTTCTATATTTATGAGCTTAAGAAAATAGAATGAGTTTAATCGGAAACATAATCTGGATCGTATTTGGGGGCTGGATGATCGCCTTGGAATACATTATTGGCGGTATTGTCTTATGTCTTACCATTGTAGGAATTCCGTTTGGAATTCAGTGCTTTAAACTGGCCATTGTAGGCTTTGCACCTTTTGGGCAGCAAGTTCAACCAGGCAGAACGCTTACGGGCTGCCTTTCGCTTCCGCTAAATATTATCTGGTTTATTTTTGGTGGCTTCTGGGTCTTTCTTACCCATCTTTTTTGGGGTGTTATCTTCTGCATTACTGTCATCGGTATTCCTTTCGGAATGCAACACTTCAAACTCGCAGGTTTGGCCTTTGCTCCGTTTGGGAGGGGCATTTGAAACAGTTGTAAAATTTTTCCGTATATTTATATATTCAGTAAAATTTTACAGCAATGGAAGACTATAAAAGCTCTGATCCAACCCAAATTTTAGAAGAACCACAAGTGGTTTACCAAACCTTTGAAAAGTATTTCGGTTTACTTGGGCTCAAACCATTTGCCGAAGTATTCACTCCCATTAATGTACTTCCCCAAGAAGCCCAAGAAATTCACGCTTTGTTCGATGAGCCAATTTATATGCACAGGCTTTCAAGGTTGGCCTATCCACAATCGGTCTATCGGGTGTTGAAAGAAAACCTAAATCTCACCAATGAAGATTACCAATCACTTATGGGGCATACTTGGGCATCCGTAAGAAATCGCAGCTCAAATGATTTGGTTTCCAACGAGCATTCTGAAAAGCTGCTTCACAATACACAGGTTTTGCTAAAAGGGGTAGAGGTTTTTGGTGATGTTCCCCCCTTGAATAACTGGCTAAGAAAGTTCAACCCATTTTTAGATGCTCGTCCCATAGATTTACTCGGTACCGTTACTGGTTCCGAAATGGTTTTAGATGAACTGATCAGGCTACAAGAAGGCAGTGTTGCATGAATGTTTGGCGCGTTTCTTACATAAGTAGTTTAGGGGGTTCCGATGTACCCGGCAGATGGAATGAGAAAGGCATCAAGGTGCTATACACATCGGCCAACCCTTCCCTTTGTTCATGGGAATATTTTGCGCACAAAGTGGGTGAAAAAGACTGGCCCGTTAACTTGAAACTTTTGGAGTTAAGCATTCCCGATGAGCATCCAGATATTGTAAAACTACCAATCAACAAATTGGCCGAGGGCTGGAACGGATTGGCCTACAAACGCAATGTTCAGAAAACGGCACGACAAGAACTGCTGCATAAAAACAGGTTGGGTATTTGGGTGCCAAGTGTGGTGATTCCCGAAGACTATAACCTTATTCTAAACCCGAACTATGCTGGCTTTGAAAGCCTAATTAAGCGTAAATCCATTTTCCCATTTGAATACGACCAGCGCTTTAAAGTTATTTTTGAATAAAATAGGCTCACTTCAAAATTTTTCTTTAAGCACCCAACATTTCAATTTTGCATCCGCTTTCCATGCTTCCGGAAACTACACAAGTGCAATTGGGTTTAATCCTAAGCATTGAAGTTCCAACCTGTGTAGCTTCAAAGCGGGCACTTACCGCATATTCAAAATTAACGCCCGGAACCTCAAAGGAGAAGCCTGAAGACCCAGGGTTCACTGTTATCTCTCTCCATGGGTTTTTAGGAAAATCAGTTGTTTCTGTCGGCTTTTGAAAAATAGTGATATGACTCGGGTGGTTCGACTGATTTTCTACGGTCATCGTAATGGTAAACACGCTCATGTTTTTAAATTTTCCATGAATATAGAACTATTACATAAACAAATTGGCAGGCTTGGCTTTTGCCCTGTTTGGGAGGAGGATAGAAACCCCACCCCAACCTTTCCCAAAAAACGATCATGTATTTTCCTACCTTTGTGTTTCTTTGGTTCAGGCTTAAGAAAACAACATTGGGTTAAAGCTTTATGCTGAAAAACGACAATTTATCGGACGAGGAGGTAATTGCATTCTTGAGAGCAGGAGGCCACGAACGCTATTTCGAGATCATTACCAGAAGGTATGAGACTTATATTATTAAGAAGTGTCGTAGCTACGTAAAGAATGAAGACGTTTCAGAAGATCTTTGTCAGGAAATTCTGATCAAGGTATTTATGCAGCTCAAGAATTTCCGCAGCGATGCAAAATTCAAAACCTGGCTCTATTCCATTATTCACCACACCTGCATAGATTATTTACGGAAAGAGAAAAAGAAAACGCACACCGTAATCTCTGAAAAATTGATGGATGAAATGATCGACTTGGTGGAAGAAGATGTGCTGGACAAAGACGCCATGGAAACGGCTTTGTTCAAGTTATTGGAAGACATTACTCCTGAAGAAAAGTTGATTCTACTGCTCAAATACAAAGAAAAACACTCGATTAAAGAGATTGAGCAAACCATGGGCATTTCGGAAAGTGCCGTGAAAATGCGTCTTTCCAGGGCCAAGGAAAAAATCAATAAGCTATATTCTAAATACAGCAATCACGATTAACCTATTCTGCAAAGTAAACCCGTTTTACTCGGTCGCTCACATTCGTGAGAATTTCGTAAGGAATTGTTTTGGCCTTTTTAGCCAAATCTGAAATGGTTGGCTTCTCTCCAAAAATTATGACGGTATCGCCTTCTTCGGCTTCAATATTAGAAATGTCAATCATCGTCATGTCCATACACACATTACCAATCACTTTGGCCATTTGTCCGTTCAGCATTACCTCTCCATTTCCATTACTGAAAATTCTTGAGAAGCCATCGGCATAACCAATCGCAATGGTGGCAATGCGCATGTTTTTGGTCACTTTCCCTTTTCTTCCATAACCAATCGTTTCTCCCTTTTTCACATTTCTAATTTGTGAAATAACCGTTTTCAAAGTGCTTATCGACTTCAGTTCATGTTGCAGCTTTCCGCTGGGTTCAATGCCATAAAGGCCAATGCCTAACCGTACCATATCGAATTGGTATTCGGAGTAAGCTACAATGCCTGCGGAATTCAATGCATGTTTTATGGTTTTTATACCCAATTGCTGTTCTACTTTTTCAGCATAAGCTTTAAAGGTTTGTAATTGCTGAAGAGAGAAGTTATTGTGCTCTGCCTCGTCAGATGCCGCCAAATGCGTGTACAAACTTTGTACTTTAACATGGGGCAGATGCTTAATTTCATTGACTAAAGCTTCCAAATCTTCTGGGTCAAAACCTAAACGATTCATACCAGTATTGATGGTGAAATGGCCTTTCAACTCAATACCCTTTTTCATATAAAACTCTGAAAAAACTTTTAGCTGCGCGAAACTGTAGATTTCAGGCTCGATATTATAAGTCACCAAATTAGGTAAATCTTCTTCCGAAGGGTTGATTACCATAATTGGAAGGTTGATTCCTGCTTTTCGTAATTGTACGGCCTCATCTACATAAGCCACGCCCAAATAATCTACCTTATGAAACTGTAAAAGGTGTGCAATTTCAGAGCCTCCACTGCCATAGGCCAAGGCCTTCACCATAATCAATAGTTTGGTTTCTGCTTTTAACTGTTGGCGATATACATTAAGGTTGTGCGTCACCGCATCTAAATCAATTTCTAGTACCGTGCGGTGAATACGCTCTGTTAGTTGCTTTGCGATTTGCTCAAAGCCAAAACTTCTGGCTCCTTTAATCAGAACAACCTCTTTTTCAAAACTATCTGTCGAATGTTGAAGAAAGTCTTCAGTAGTTGGATAAAACTTGGTTGAAGGCGGAAACAAACTTTTAAAGTCGGCCAATTCGCTCCCAATGGCATAGAGCTGTGTTATGTCTTTTTCTTGTACCAATTCTGCCACGCGCGCATATGTACTTTCTTTCGGGGCTGACTGCGGAATGTCAGAAAGAATCAGTGATTTTTGGGGGTAATGCTTCTGTTGAGACAAAAAGTCGAGCGCAATTTCAAGCCCAGCCAAATCATTATTGTAGGTATCATCTATAATGTAAGTCTGGTTAATTCCTTTTTTTAGCTCCAGCCGCATTTTTATTGGCCGTAGAGCATCAATTCCTTTTTGAATTTCAGAAGGCGACCAACCATTAAAATATGCAAAGCAGATACAGTGCATTATGTTTTCTACATAAGTCTCATTAACTGAATGTAGTTTTAAGGTAAAGGTCTCGGTTTTACTTTTCAGTATAAAAAACGAACCTTCCCTTTTTTCTACTTGAAGATCGGCTTCAGAATTAAATCCCCAAGAAGTTTTATGCTTGGGTGGCTTTTTCATTTGGCCAATACCTTCATTAATCAGGGGGTTATCATTACGATAGTAGAGCTGGTGTATACCTTCAAATAGAATAAGTTTTTCGTCTAATTTTTGTTCAATCGAGGTAAAGTATTGCTCATGGGCAGAACCAATATTGGTAAGAATTCCGTGCGTAGGTTGAATTACCCCTTTCAAAGAAGTCATTTCGCCTGGTTCCGAAATTCCTGTTTCAAAAATTCCCAAGTCGTGTGCATCACTTAAAGGCCAAACCGAAAGTGGCACCCCAATTTGCGAATTGAAGCTTTTCGGGCTCTTGCATATGTTCTGTTTTTCTGAAAGCATTTGCGCCAACCATTCTTTTATAATGGTTTTTCCGTTGCTACCCGTAATGGCCACCACATGCTTATTAAACTTGGCTCGTTTGGCAGCAGCTATTGCTTGCAGCGCCCTAACCGAAGAGGCTACTTTAATAATATTGATTTTTTCAGGAAAGGCTTCAATTTCCCTTTCCACCACAAAATTTTGAAATCCTGCTTTAATTAATTCAGGAATAAAAGAGTGGCCGTCATGGTGTAGCCCATCAATAGCAAAGAAAAGCCCCGACTCTAAATCAAAAGCCTTTCTACTATCGGTCATTAAATGTGCTATATCATGATCTATTCCTATAGATAGATATTCGCCATCTATTAATTCAAAAATCTGTGAGAGTTTCAAGGCTTAAAATTAGAAAAGTTTAGCACCATTCGGCACGGCCTTGTCAGGTCTAGCCAAAATTATATTTCCGTCCTTATCAGGAAAACCCGTCACTAAAATTTCTGATTTAATATTAGCGATTTGTTTTGGAGGGAAATTCACAACACACATTACTTGAGTGTTAAGTAAATCTTCCTTCTTATAGTGGTGTTTTATTTGTGCACTAGATTTCTTAACACCTATTTCGGCACCTAAGTCCACGTGAAGAATCCAAGCCAGCTTTTTTGCCTTTTCAAAATCCTCTACTCGTATAATAGTGCCTATCCGAATGTCAACTTTTTCAAAATCTGACCAACTGATAAGATTATTCATATAAGATTATTGTTTACAGAGTTTTAACACTAAGTTAGTGGTTAGGTAAGAAAACTAAACAAAATAAAATATTGACCGTTTAGATAATTGCGATTTTTTATTAATTTTATCGCCCCATGAGATAAATACTATGAATAGACAACTACTTCGTATCTTCACTTTCGGAATTTTAGGGATGTCAATGCATTCTATGAGTGCCTTGGGTCAAGAGGGTGAAGAAGTGCTTTTACCTATTCCTAGGCAAGAAAATGTGGCTACTCAAGATAGTATTCTTCCTGTAGATTTTCATACGGAAGGAAAACGTGATCTACCTCGAAGCACTTCTGAGTCGACCATTTTAGGCACCGAGCTAAATTCTATTTCTCTAGAAAAATCAACTGAGAAAAAGAACAACCAACCAAAAGTTGCCAATAAAGAAGATAGCCAATCTGCGCTGTCATTCAATTTTCTTTACTACATATTCTATAAATTTAAGCCCTCAGAGGTTTTTGAGAAGAAATAAATACCTTCTTTAACCTCTTTTGACCTTTTGAAAATTCATAGTTGCAATAGAGTTGCATTTACGCATACTTTTGCGCTTATGATTCTCAAGCGTCTATCTTTATTAATTCTACTTCTCGGCTTTTTTAACCTTTCTGGCATAGGCCAAACCAATTGTGACTTAAAACTCTCTGGAGTTATTGTTGAAAAAAATAGTGGCGAAACAATTCCTTTAGCCACAATCGAAATTACACATACTCAGAATGGAGCAATTGCAAACGAAAATGGTGAGTTTGAGATAACGAATCTTTGTTCAGGAAGCTATGAAATTTTAATACGATTTGTTGGCTATACTCCTTATAAAGAAACCATTAGTATCACTAAAAACACTAAGATTCAGGTAGAGTTGGTTCCTGAAATCAAAGATTTAAGCGAAGTAACCGTTGAAGCTGAAAAAGCGGAAGAAATTGCAACGCTAAAGCAACTCGAGTTTAAAAAAGAAGAGCTTTTTAGAAAGAGTGGCGAATCTTTAGGAAAGACTCTTTCAGGTATGTCTGGAGTAAATATGCTTCAGACTGGCCCAAATATAGCCAAGCCCGTAATTCACGGCTTACACAGCAGCCGTATTCTAATTTTGAATAACGGTATAAGACAAGAAGGTCAGCAATGGGGACAAGAGCATGCACCAGAAATTGACCCATTTGTAGCGACTAACCTTCAATTAATTAAAGGTGCTGCGGCAGTAAAATATGGTTCCGATGCAATTGGGGGTGTTATTTTAGTAAATCCACCAGATTTACCAGAAACAGCAGGTATTTCTGGCTCATTCAATGCCGTTGGCAATTCCAATAATGGAATGTATACCGGAAGTGCTATGGTTGAAGGGGGCGTTGAAGGGCTTAATGGTTTTGGCTGGAGACTTCAAGGCAGTTATAAAAAAGCCGGAGATTCTAAGGCACCAAATTACAGACTTACCAACACTGGTACACTAGAACAAAATTTTTCAATTGGCCTGGGCTATCATAAAGAAAAAGGTGGGCTGGAATTATACTTCAGTAGTTTTGATGCCGAAATGGGTGTACTCAGAAGTGCTCATACAGGAAACCTCACCGATTTAGAACGCGCTATTGGAAGTGACAGACCGTTATACATAAGCGATTTCAGTTACGACATCAATAATCCTAGGCAACATGTTCAGCACCAACTACTCAAATTAAATGGACATACGGATTGGAGTAACCTTGGTACTTTTAACATGCAATATGGGCTTCAGAGAAACCAAAGAAAAGAATTTGACATTAGAAGGGGAGGCCGATCTACCATTCCTGCGCTTTCACTAGAGCTCATCACTCATACCGTGGAACTCGACTTAGACATGAAGCCGATTGGTGATTTTAAGGGAGATATTGGTGCAAGTTTTCTTTTTCAAGGAAATTCTAACGACTCAGAAACTGGCATTAAACCGTTGATCCCCAATTTTGACAATTGGACTGTAGGGGTACATGGAATATGGCGATATATTCAAAATTCATATGAATTGGAAGCGGGAGTTCGATATGACTATAAACATTACCTAGTCAAACGCTTTGACTCACAAAACAACCTTCTAAAGCCAGAATTTGATTTTAATAATATTACTGGTTCGCTTGGAGCCGTATTTTTTCTTCCCTCAGGCTGGAATTTCAGAACCAATTTAGGAACGGCTTGGCGTGCGCCTCATATTAACGAGTTGTACAGTGGAGGGCTTCACCATGGCTCTGCAGCTATCGAATTAGGGAATGAAGGCCTTGAAAGCGAAAAGGCCATTAAGTGGATCAGTAGCTTTGAAAAGACCTCTGAGAACTTCGATGTAAACATATCTGCTTATTACAATTACATATATGATTACATTTATTTAAGACCAGAAAATGTTGAACTGACCATTCAAGGTGCTTTTCCTTTGCTGAGTTACACTCAAACAGATGCTTCGTTTATCGGGCTAGACACAGACCTTAAATATCATGTCAATGAGCATTTTGATGTTACAGGTAAACTGTCATTGATAAAGGCAAAAGATCAGTTGAATAACGGGCCGCTAATCAATATTCCGGCCAATAGACTATCAGCCGGAGTTACCTACAATTTTAATGACGGTTGGTTAAAAGAACCATACATTTCATTATCAGCCGATATGGTAGACAAGCAAAGAAATGCACCAAGAGTGGTGAGTATTTCTGAAGTAATAGAAGCGAATGCTACAAATTCTGATCTTTTCACGAACGATAAAACCGTATTTGACTTTTTGGCAGCACCAGCTGGTTATACCAATTTTGGTTTTAGTGTTGGCTTTAAAGTGCCAGTATCTGAAAACTTCATTGCGGTTTACGCTTCTGTTGAGAACATGTTCAACAATAGCTATCGTGACTACATGAATAGATTACGCTACTACTCGGATGAGGTAGGCCGAAACTTTAGTATAAAACTGAATTATAGCTTTTAAAAGGCTTACTTAGATTGGCTTACTATAAACTTCTCTATGTCTTTGAGGGTCAAGTTACCTTCGTAATATGCTCTTCCAAAAATCACAGATTTAACACCAATTTCTTCTAGCTTTTTGATGTCGTCTATATTTCTTACTCCACCACTAGCCAACACGTGAATTCCTTTAAAGCGAGACACAATCTCTTTGTACATCTCGAAGTTAGGGCCTTCTTGAATACCGTCTTTAGCTACATCTGTGCTCTTTACATACTTTAGCCCTCGCATGTAGTAATAATCAATATGATCGAACAAATCAATATTGGTATCTTTTTGCCAGCCTCTAATGGCTATTTTCCCATTCCTGGCATCTGCTCCTAAAATAATTTTTTCTCTTCCGTAAGAAACAAGCCAAGAACCAAACTGTTCTTTATCTGAAGTTGCAATAGAGGCCGCTGTAATTGAAGTCGCCCCATATTCGTAAGCCTTGCTGATATCACCATCAGTTGCGATACCTCCACTATAGTCTACTTTTAGTTTTGTGTAGCCCACTATAGATTCCAAAATATCATAGTTTACGGGAGTGCCACTTCTTGCTCCATCTAAATCAACGATATGGATTTTCTTTACCCCACAATCTTCAAACCTTCTAGCAATGTCTACCGGACTGTCTTTGTAAACAGTACCATGTTCGTAATCACCTTGTTTTAAGCGGGTTAGTTTTCCGTTGATAATCGATATAGAAGGAACAATTTTTATCATATAGTTGAGAATATAAAGCTTACAGAGCCAAAATTAGCAGTTTCTAACACCAAAAAGAAAAAAACGATATTAATATTATGTTAGAATTCAAGCCAAGTAAAATAGGCTTTTTGAGTCAAAATTCAAAGCGTAACAATCCAAAATATTAACAAATCAAAAGACAACCCTTTTAATTTCTTATTCCTTTTCTGCTTGCCCTTCCGTTATTAACTTGAAACCAGACCCATGAATGGTAATGATTTGAACCGATTCATCTGCTTTCAACATTTTCCTGAGCTTAGCAATGTACACATCCATGCTTCGAGCATTAAAGTAGCTATCGTCTCTCCAAATAATTTTCAACGC
This sequence comes from Roseivirga seohaensis, assembly GCF_001592945.1. Classification (GTDB taxonomy): domain Bacteria; phylum Bacteroidota; class Bacteroidia; order Cytophagales; family Cyclobacteriaceae; genus Roseivirga; species Roseivirga seohaensis. The sequence goes on along the minus strand of NZ_LRPB01000023.1, from coordinate 675,136 downwards.
AGTGGATCTGTCTAAGGGCTGGTTTTCATGCAAACACAATAACCTTAAAAGCTCAGATTCTTTGGATGTAAGCCTATTCTCACCCCCATCCCAAGAAAGTATCTGTTTATCAAAATCAAATCGAAATGAGCCAAACTCAAAAATCTTTTGATCTGAAATTTGAGGATTTTTTTCAGCCGTTCTTCGAAGTATGGCCTGTATACGCAGTAGTAATTCCTCCATGCTAAAAGGCTTGGTGATGTAATCGTCACCTCCAATTTTAAAGCCTTCAATAGTATCTTCTTTCATAGATTTGGCCGTGAGAAAAATAATTGGAGTTACTTTATCGTCTCTCCTAATCTCTTTAGCCATAGAAAAACCATCCTTTTTTGGAAGCATCACATCAAAAAGACAAAGATCGAAAGCTTCGCGTTTGAATGCCTTAACGCCCTCCTCACCATCGCGGCAAAGCTTCGTTTCATACCCTTTTAGCGAAAGGTATTCGTTTAAGATTTGACCCAAGTTAGGGTCGTCTTCTACAAGTAATATTTTAAAACTAGCCATGATTGAAAGGTAAATATACTTTAAATGTGCTTCCTTTTCCTAGGTCGCTTTTCACTGAAATGGTTCCTTTGTGCATTTCAACAATGTTTTTTACGTAAGATAGCCCAAGGCCAAACCCTTTAACATCGTGAATATTGCCTGTAGAAACACGGTAAAATTTTTCGAAAATTTTGTCAATATCTTCTCGGCTCATACCAATGCCCTTATCGGATATTTTAATGATAACGCCTGTTGAAATGTTTTCTGTTCTAATATGTATTTCTGGCGGTTCTGGAGAATACTTATTGGCGTTATCTAACAGGTTATAAATAATATTAGTGAGATGCACCTTATCTGCTTCAATAATTGGGCTTGAAGCCAACAACTGACTGGTAATTGAACCTTGACGTTTTTGAACCAAGATGTCGATGTTAACCAAAGCCTTCTCAATAATATCATGCACATCGGCAGTTTCAAATTTCAACCTAAAGTCTTTTTTATCCAGACTAGCAATTTGAAGTACCTTTTCTACTTGCATCCCTAGCCTTTTATTCTCGTCCCGAATAACTTGAATGTATCGGTCTACTATGCCTTCATTCTTGCGAAGATCGGCATCTTGAAGGGCTTCAGTAGCCAAAGAAACCGTAGCAATAGGCGTTTTGAACTCGTGCGTCATGTTATTAATAAAATCGTTCTTGATTTCAGAAATCCTTTTCTGACGAAGAATGACTACAACAGCATAAGTAAAACAACCAATCAAAATTAGCATTAACAGCCCTGAAGCTGATAGCGGCAACAAACCCTGCTTTAATAGAAATTGCTTTTGGCTTGGGAAGTAAACGCTTAGAAAATAATCTTTAGGCTGTAAATCTGTTGGAAATAGGTTGGCCTGTAATTTTGAGTTTTTGATATTCTCTAAATCATCTACACTTGAAGTATTTATTAAATTGGTCTTTCCTGTTCTACGTTCAATAATTCCGTAATTGTATTCTAAGTCAATCCCGCGATTTCTCATTTCTCTTTTTAGAAGCGTATCTAACTCTGCTGGGTTTACCCTAGAAAAGAGGTTGTTACTTCCCACCAAATGCTCTGCCCAGTCTTTCTGAATAGACCTCCACCTGCTCTTCATTTGTTGCTCTAGCTGAAATCTCTCCTGATCAAAATTTGGGTTGGCCTGATCATAAAAATCCTGAATCAAAGCATCAAAATTTACTTGAAAGTTAATTCTCTGATTCACCTCGTCTATTTCTACACCAAATTGTATCAAACTTTGATCAACATAAGGCACAGGGCGCCTGTTTTGAGGCCGATAGAAACTTGATAAACTATCCCCTTGCTGCATTCGCTCTGGCGGACTCGGCATCATTTGGCTAATATCTGTCTGTAAAAAGTTTGTGTCGTTTAAACGGGCCAGCTTATTAGTGACTTCATTCAGTGCTGTCTGAACATTTTGAGTAAACCGCTCTTCGTTTACCTTAGTTACTTCCTTGATCCAATAAAACTGGAAGACGATCAAACCAAGCATGGCTATGCTCAGCAATCCTATCAACCATCTTATCTTCATTCTACTCATGGTTCAAAAGTACTTTAATAAAACGGTCATGGTTATGGGCTTAACAAAAATTAACATGATTTAACCGCCTTTTAACAATGCCATTTTCGTTTATTAAATACTTTCGTATCAACAACTTAAAGGTTAAAAAGATGAATAGGTCAGGGAATAAAAAAACACTAAAAATGGTGGCATTCATTGCCATAATTACTTTACTCGCTACCAGTTTTGTTGGTCATGCACAAACCCAAGAACGTAGCCAATCGCAGTCGGTTTCTATAAATACCACTGAAGATGGTAAAATAAAGCTCAAGGTGGTAATGAAAGAGGGGAATGACACCAAGACTTTTGAAAAAACATATGATAGCTACGATGAAATTAACGGTGATCCAGATTTAGAGAAAAATGGCATCGATTTAAGTGGCTGGAACTTTGGCGGAGGAAACTCAGGTTTTGGCTCTTCATTAAGGCCCTTCCGCAGCGGCCCATCCATGTTTGATTTCGATATGGATAATATGCGCAAATACATGGAATCAATGATGCGCGGAGGCTTTGGAACCAACAACTTCTTTTTCAATTTTGATACTGACGATCCTTTTTTTATGAACATGGATTCACTCCAAAATAAACTAAATTTTCATTTCAAAAATGGGAAAATGTTTCAGAATGGAGACGAGATTATGGATATGGACTCGATTAGAGACGCCTTGAAAAACAGGTTTGGCAGTATGAATTTTGACTTCGACTTTGATAATGACAGTGGAAATTCTAGCGGATGGGGTTTTGGCAACGATAATGATGATGAAGGTTTCCATATAATCTCACGAGCTCGAGTTTTTGTTCGCGCAGCAAAAGACAAGGATAAAGAAGTAGTTGGAGCAGATAAAATGGAGCCGCTTGAAATTAAAGACATAAGCTTTTACCCGAACCCAAGCGATGGGCGGTTTGATCTAGAAATAGAAACTACTAGCCGCGGGCCATTACAAGTCAAAATTGTAAGCCCAACTGGAAAGGTAATATATAGTAAAACCGATTCATCAGGCGAATCGGGCTTTAGCTTCGACATTGATATTTCAGATGAAAAGGAAGGTTTATATATTTTACAAGTAATTCAGAACAATAAAACGCTTACAAAAAGGGTGATTATTGAGTAAAAAATATTCATTCTCATTTTCAAAGAGGAAGGTTTGGTCGATCTTCCTCTTTTTTATTTTTCTACACAGTATATTTGCCCCTTAATTTATTTGAAATGGATTTAGTGAATGACCGATACACCATTCAGGGTGTAGATTTAGTGGAGCTTACCGAAACGTATGGCTCTCCACTTTACGTATATGATGCCGATAAAATTGAAGCTCAGTTTAAAAAGCTTACTTCTGCTTTTAGCGGAGTTAAAATGAAGGTAAAATATGCCACTAAAGCCCTTACAAATATTTCAATTCTTAAGCTCTTGCGTAGCATTGGTTCCGAACTCGACTGCGTTTCTATTCAAGAAGTACAATTGGGGCTAAAAGCTGGCTTTGAGCCCAATCAAATTTTATATACGCCCAACTGTGTTTCTATTTCTGAAATAAAAGAAGCGGTGGAATTAGGGGTGATGATTAACCTCGATAATATTTCTATTCTAGAACAATTCGGAAACGAATTCCATGATACCGTACCGGTTTGTATCCGCTTAAACCCACATATTATGGCGGGTGGAAACAAGAAAATTTCAACCGGTCATGCCGATTCTAAATTCGGAATTTCGATCTATCAACTTCAGCATATTGTTAGAGTTGTAAATACATACGGACTGAATGTTACGGGTTTACACATGCACACGGGTTCTGACATTTTAGATGCCGAGGTTTTTTTAAGGGCTGCCGCTATTTTATTTGATGCCGCAAAAAGCTTTAAAGATTTAGAATTTATCGATTTCGGTAGTGGCTTTAAAGTAGGCTATAAAGAGGCCGATATTGTAACCGATATTGAAGAACTTGGCGAGAAATTAAGTGCGGCTTTTAAGGATTTCTGTAAAGAATATGGCCGCGAGCTAGAAATGTGGTTTGAACCGGGTAAGTTTTTAGTGAGTGAAGCAGGTGTTTTTCTTACCAAAACCAACGTAGTTAAAACCACGCCAGCCACCGCCTTTGTAGGAGTTGATTCTGGAATGAATCATCTGATTCGTCCTATGATGTACGATTCGTATCATGAAATAATGAACTTGTCGAACCCAAATGGCACAAAGCGAATTTACACCGTAGTGGGCTATATCTGTGAAACCGATACTTTTGGATTAGACAGAAAAATGAATGAGGTAAAAGAAGGCGACATTATTGCCTTCAAAAATGCTGGAGCATATGCCTTCAGTATGGCCTCTAACTATAATTCAAGGTTAAAGCCTGCCGAAGTTCTGATTTACAAAGGCGAAGCAAAGCTAATCAGACAAAGAGAGGTGTTCGAGGATTTAGTTCGCAATCAGGTTGAGATAGATATTTAGAATAATTAGTTTTTGGTTCGGTTTCTGTATAAGAACGAACTGAAACGAGCGACTTCTGGCTTTTTTGTTTTCAGAGTTACTGGTTTCAAAATATTCTCATACTTTTACTAACAATACAATCTAAGAGAGATGAAAAAAACATACATTCTATTTGCGGTTTTGGCCATTGCCACAATTTCATTCAGCTTCACTACTGTTCAAGATGCCGAGTTAAAAAAGAGCATGGCTGACGGCAAAAGTGTTTACGAAGGGCTTTGCATGGCTTGTCATATGAACGAAGGACAAGGTATTGCCAATGTTTTTCCTCCATTAGCTAAGTCTGATTATTTAATGAAAGACCTCGACAGATCAATTAACGTGTTGATTAAAGGCCAGCAAGGTGAAATTACCGTAAATGGCAAAAAGTATAAAGGAGTGATGCCAGCAACCGGTTTAGACGACAAAGACATTGCCGATGTACTTAATTACGTTCGAAACTCTTGGGGCAACAAAGGCGATAAAGTTACCGCAGAACACGTAGCCAAAGTTCGGGCAAAAAAATAAAACAACATCTAATAGCCTCAAACGAGGCTATTTTTGTTTACACCAAGTCTTTTCTAAAACAAACAGAAATACTTTTAAGAAAATGAGCGTTAAGGCTGTAATGAAAACCCTAAAAACTGGACTAATACTTTTTGTGCTAACAACATTTGTAGCCGCAGGTTGTAAAGAAGTTTCTGGCGATGATACTCCAGCAGACAATGCTGAAATCAGTAATTTATTTTCCGCTGCGCAAGAAGTAGGTACAATTGCTTCTGAAGATATTGACGAAGCCTCAGGCCTTGTAGCCAGCCGTTCTAACAGCAACTATTTATGGACACACAATGATAGCGGTGGCGAACCCATCGTATATCTAATGTCGAAAACTGGGGCCGATGCCAGCAAAGCCAGATTAGAAGGAGCTCAAAATATAGACTGGGAAGATATTGCGATGGGTCCTGGACCTGATGATGCCATTCAGTACTTATACGTGGGCGACATTGGAGACAATAGTGCGAGAAGATCTAATTTAACCATATACAGAGTAGCCGAACCTGATTTGAACATCGCAAATATTCCAAGCTCGCAAACACTACCGAATGTAGAAGCCATTAATTACGTGTATTCAAATGGGGCACGGGATGCCGAAAGCCTAATGGTTGACCCATTGACCAAAGACATTTATATCGTTTCTAAACGTGAGTCGCAAGTAGCGCTTTACAAATTACCTTACCCTCAGTCATTAATAGAAATGGACACCGCAGAGTTTTTAATGAACATGCCCTACTCTGGTTTTGTGGGGGGTGATATTTCTATAGATGGTTCTGAAATTTTGATCAAAACCTATTTTGAAATTTACTACTGGCCTAGAGCCAATGGAACTACGGTTAAGGATGCGCTAACTGAAAAACCTAGCAGATTAGCCTATACAGCCGAGCCACAAGGAGAAGCCATCTGCTTTTCAACAGATGGCTCCGGATTTTTTACTGTAAGCGAAAAGAATTCTGCCGATCCTGTTCCCTTACTTTTTTACAGAAGAAATTAACTTGCGCTAATCGTATTTAAAGTAGCTGTAAAGGCATTGTAATACGATCTGCCAATCGGAATTTTCTTGTCTTCCAAATGCACGTGATTCGTATCAATGGCGGTAACTGCGTCTACTTGTACTACAAACGATTTATGTACCCTAAGAAATTTATCTTTCGGAAGCTTATCTGTAATTTCCTTCAGTGATTTTCTAACCGTGTAGCTTCTGTCTTTAATGGCATGTAGAGTGATATGATTCCCGTCTGCCTCAATCCACATTAGGTCAGAATACTTTACTTTTTCTAACAATGTTTTCTTTTTAATGAAGATGGAGTCATTGCTATAAGTAGTTGGGTTTAGGGTAGATATATTACTAATGCCTGAGCTGGCCGCAATTCTTTGTTTATTAAATAATGCTACCTCAATGGCCGCATAAACGTCATCTTTGGTAAAAGGCTTTACAATAAAACCTAATGGCCGAGTGTGTTTTGCGCGGTTAACGGTTTCTTTATCAGAATAAGAGGTAATGTAAACGAAAGGTACTTTATACTGCTCATGAATTATACCTCCTAACTCTATCCCATCTTGGTCGCCTTTTATCTTTACATCCAGCAGTATAAGGTCGGGTAATGAGGCTTTAATTGCCTTGATTGCCTGATTTGCCGAATTAGCAATTTCGGTTTGTTCATAACCGAAAATGCCCAGCATTTCCTGCAGGTTTTCCGCAATAAAAGGTTCATCTTCAACTATGAGAATTCTTGGAGATTGGTCATAGTCATTGTTGATTACAGCCATTTTTAATTTCTATTTAGGTGTGTTGGGTGAATTGTTTTTTTGTCAGTAATTACTGAATATGCTATCTTAAATTTAGACAAATTAATTCACAGAGGCCATAGTTGTTATGCAAAACGTTTTCGATGATTCTACAAGCGAAATACCAGATACAAACGCAAAAAGTATCAATTATGAGTCTGTAGTCAAAAACCTCTTAGAAGTAGTTTGGAGTATCGACATGTCGGTAGAGCCCTATGAAATTATTTATTTAAACGATCCGTTAACCAGAACTCCAGGTGAAATTTATGACAAAGCAGCCTCCACCATAGAGGAATGGCAAAGCACAATTCACCCTGATGACCAAGAGCGAATTCTTGATGAAGTTGTAAATGTTCTTAATGTAGGTAGTGGCAACTATGCGTATAGGGCTTTAAGGGGAAAAGACAACTACCGTTATGTACGCGATAGGGTTAAAGTATTTTATAAAGATGGTAAACCCGTTCGGTTAGATGGCATCACCACTGATATTGATGATATCAGAAGATCTAGAAGAGATTTAGAGTTAAGCCAGCAGCGGCTTAAAAGCATTGTAGAGGCTTTACCCGACCCTGTTTTCATTTCAACTCAAAATACTGGAAAAGCAATTTTTGCCAACGAGATGCTCTTTGAGGTATATGGAATGAACCCTGACGAGTTTTTGGGAAAGAAAGTAATTCAGTTTTACCAAAACTTTGAAGGGCGTAAGTCATACCTCGAAACCTTAGTGAAAAACGGATCGGTACAAAATCACGAGCTCATGCTCCAGAACAATAAGGGAGGATCATATTGGGTAAGCGCCTCGACAATGCCGCTGGAATTTCAAAACGAACCTTGTTACATCACCATTCTTCAGGATATCACGGTTAGAAAATCATTAGAAAGAGAACTGAAGCAAAGTAATGACCGCTACCAACTCGCAGTGGAAGGAACCAATGATGTGATTTGGGAATACGATTTTAAAAAGTCTAAATCTTATCTCTCGCCTCAATTCTGGGAGGCAATGGGTTTAAAACCTCAAAAAAACCCACTAGATAAAAACCTGCTAGCAAAATTTATTCATGAAGAAGACAGGCTAGAATTTCTTCAGCTCATTCACCATAAGTTCGAAACCAAGAATGAAGAGCTTGAAATGGAGACTAGAATGGTAGGGAAAGATGGCCTAATGCTATGGATTTATATTAAGGCAAAAATACTCTATAGTGAAGGCAAAGGCCTTCCAAAAAGAATTGTAGGCTCGCTTTCAAACATTACTTCGCTTAAACAAGCGCAGTCGAAACTGAGAGAAAGTGAGGCCAAGTATAAGCTCATTTCTGAAAACTCTAGTGATTGTATTTGCTTACAAACTCCCGATGGAACTTTCATTTTTGTAAGCCCGGCCTCTAAAGATATCATTGGTTATGACGCCACCGAGTTAGAAGCGCTTAGACTACGTGAGTTCATCGAAAAAGATGGCCTTATTCAGGTATCGCAAGCCATGCTAAACGTAATTAATCAAGAAACGAAAATGGCCAGTGTCACCTTTAAAGCCAAGCATAAAAACGGCCATTATGTATGGCTAGAAAGTAGAGGAGGTTTAATTACCGACAGCGAGGGTGACCCTTTATATCTGCTTACTTCAACCAGAGATGTAACAGAGCGATTTATTGCCGCTCAAAAATTAAAAGAAAGCCAAGAACGCTACAAGCTCATTACAGAAAACTCGCACGACATTGTTACACTCATGAATCCAGATGGTGTTTATGACTTTGTATCGCCTTCGGTGAAAGATATTTTAGGCTACGAAACCTACGAAATGATTGGCCAGAACTCAATGTCATTCATTCACCCCGAAGACTTACCTGAGGTGGCTAACAGAATGAAAGCTACGATAGATGAAAAATTAAAAGATGAAAAAATTACTTTCAGATTTAGAGACAAAGAGAATAACTGGCGTTGGTTAGAAGCACAAGGGGGAGTAATTCTAAATGATTCAGGTGAAATCATCTTTATTAGAAGTAACAAGCGTGATATAACAGAAAAAGTACTAACAGAACAGAAACTGCATGAAAAAGAAGAGCAATACAAACTGGTTTCTGAAAACTCAGGAGATGTTATTGCTTTACAAGACTTTGAAGGCAGAATTTCATTTATTTCGCCATCTTTAAAATTCTTGCTTGGCTATGAACAAGACGCTCTTTTAGACACTTTCTATTCTGATTTAATTCATCTTGAAGAGCAGCCCTTTGTTCAGTCGGTTATTAACCAGGTAATCGAAAATAAAAGCAAAAACGTTAAAGTCACGTATAGAATTCAGGCCCAAGATGAAGAATGGGTATGGGTAGAATCATCATACAGTTCAATAGAAGATTCTAATGGAAACTTTCTATACTTACAGTCATCTACTCGAGATATTTCTGAAAGAATTAAAGCGCTTGAGAAAGAAAGGCAACTGGGAAAATTGAAGTCGAGTTTCATTTCAATGGCCTCGCATGAATTTAGAACTCCCCTCACAACAATTCAGTCGAGCAACGAGCTCATCAACATGTATTTAGACGCTGACCCTAACCCCAATACCAAACTCAAAAAACATGTTGGCCGAATAAGAACAGAGCTAGAAAGGATGAATTCCTTGCTCAAAGATGTATTTACACTTGGTAGATTGGATGTTGGTAAAACAGTAATTAAAAAGGACATTACCTCTTTAACAGGTATTATTAAGCAAGTCGTTTTAGAAAACAGCGTTCAGCATAAATCTCGGAATGTAAAGATTATAATTGAAGGTGAAGAACGGCAAGTTGAACTCGACAGTCAGCTTATTGGTCATTCGCTTTCAAACCTCATTAATAATGCCTTAAAATATTCTGAAAACAGGCCCGACCCAGAAGTTATCGTAACTTATAAAAAGGTGGGCGTTCGTGTAGAAATCAAAGATTTCGGTATCGGAATTCCAGAGAAAGACCAAAAGGGGCTTTTCGAATCGTTTTCGCGTGCTACAAATGTTGGCGACATTGAGGGCACAGGGCTAGGCCTTATCATTGTTAAACAGTTTGTAGAAATACACGGAGGTACGGTTTCATTTGAAAGCGAACTCGGAAAAGGAACTTCCTTCTTTATAGATTTACCTGATGTTTAATTGTAGACTTAAAAATAGAACCCAAACTTAACTAGTGGTAAAACGCTTTCTTCTGAAACAGCTAGTAAGATGTTGATGGCAGCAAAGTTGAATGGGGTAACGTAAAGGCCACCACCATATCCATGATGGATTTTATTAGATGACTCTCCATCTACCCAAACTCTACCTAAGTCGTTAAACAAGATCATTCCCACTTGTGAAGGAAAATAAAAAGATCTCCAATCGAATAGTTTCACTCGCATTTCCAATTGATGATACAAGCTACTTTCGCCTGAAAAACGAAAACGCCTGTAGCCTCTTAAAGTACTAAAACCATCGAGCTGTGCCGACTGAAAAAACTCATAGTCTCCGAATACTTTTTGGTAACCCATTCTGGTGGCAAATACCGTTCTAGACGGCTCCCGAAAACTCCACCTGAAAGAAGCATCGGTTTTGAGTTGGGCACTATTGCCAGAAAAGGAGTTAAAACCAGCGTTATAGTCTAAAACAGCATTAAAATTTAATCCAGTCTTAGGAATGAGCTGGCCTAAGGTTTCATTAAAATGAAAACCAAAAGTTCCACCCGCATACACTTTCTGTTCAAAAACACTTGCTCCCAAAGGGTCGGTATTTGCAAAATCATTGATAAAACGATCTGCACTTTCCTCAACCTCAACTGTTCTGAAAGTAGGCCCGAAATTTATAGAAGCACCTTTGCCAAGACTCAAGGTTAAGGTTGGTCTTATCGAATACTCTTCAAATCTGGTTCGGTAATACCTCTCTTCAATGTCTTTATCGTAAGGCGTTTCGTTACCCATTCCAAAGAAGTTATTTACAAAATTGGGAGCCTTAGCATCAGCCGATAACGCAAAATCCAACTTTCCGAAAGCATCAATTACGTCTAAGTCGTAAGAGAATTGATACGAAGAAGTTCCTACGGCATAGTTACCAGAAATCTTATGTTTAGTAGCATAAGGAGATTTTCTGAAACCATCAGTTTTAATTAAAACCCCTCCTCCTAAAAACAATCCGTCATCTGAATTGTAGTTTACAGATACCAAAGGAGCCAACAGGTTAAAATCAAATTCCTGACGATTATGAGCATTAATATTGGGGTCTTTATCTGTTGTTAAATCTCTGGTTTCTGAACTGGTTTCTAAATCCGTTCCGCTCTTGGTGTCATAAACAATTGTCTTTTTTCCGAGGCCTCTCACCTTACTATTGTCAACAATAACATCATCATCGTCTCCAGCAATAATTCTTACTTTAATGCCGTTATTTACTTCCCCAGTAATTTCATACCTATCGTTTCCATCAAAACCAAAAAGGCGTATTTCATCTGTTTCCGAGGTTTTAAATATGCGTTCATAAATGATTTTATCTAGGTTTCCTTTTTTAGAAATTTTATGAACCACAACTTTAGTATGCTCATCATCCAACCTTTCTACTTTAAAGAGTTCTTGTTTGTCACTAGCCAAAATATCTACCTCTTTTGAAATCAATAGGTAATATTCTTTAGCATATTTCTCTAGGTTGTCCCTCCTGTTTTTCAGTTTTCTAATTATCTCTTCTCCGTGTAGGTCATAAATTTCATTGGGCCATTGTCTAATCGAAGATTCAATGATTTCATCAGTTAGGGCAGCTTTTAATTCACGTGCCTGTTCTAGCCATTCCTCCATTGAAACTTCAGTCATAAAAATGCGATCGAAGTAACGGATTCGGTAAGAACCCATACTTGGCATATAATCAATGTCATCGTGAAAACCCCTAAGCGCAGGTTGAGCCCATTTTGAAGACGCTATTTTTTTAAAAATTCCTTCACCTGCAAAAAAGGCCACATCTCTATCTCTTGGAATGGGCTTGTATAGTTTTTCGTCATCCTTTTTATCGTACTCTACCCATCTCCATTGGTCATCATGACGGTCCCAATCACCTAACCAAAAATCAAAAAGGCGATTTCGAGCCACAAAAACTTGGTCTACATGGTTGTCGTTATCCTTTCTAAGTTTTTCATACAAATCTGGACTAGAGAGCACATCGTCTCCTTCTCCAAAAAAGGGCTCTTCAATATTCTTTTTGTTGGCTCGCTCTTCAAACAATGCCAACGTATTCGCAAAATCTTGTCTGTGAATTCCAAACCTTGGATCGTCAGGAATATATACCACTTTTGGATTGGCGTGGAAAATCCCTGCGGCATCGGCAAGTGTGGGAATAATAAAAGGTGCATACGGGTGCGAAGCCGAAATTCCATCTTGAACAATGTCCTTAATAAAGGTTTGACGAAATTCTTGAGGCAAGGTAAGCGCAGGGTTCTTATCCATCGACCTCAGCACATACTGTTTTCCATCTGCAGCTTCTAACCTAAGCGAAATTGTTTGGTGCCCTCCTCCTCTTTTAATAATTTTCAAACCGCCTTTCTCGCTTCCAATATCAAAAAACGGAACATTGATTTTAGTTGCCCACTCATTTCGATAGTTCTCTCCAAACATTTTTAAATGGAAGTTACTTCGCTCATGATAAAGCTCACTTGCCGCAAAAAGAGTGTCTTTTCCAGCAAAAGATACATTAGCAAAGGATTTTAACAAATTAGCCGGAGCTGGTTTAAAAGGTTTTTCAGAAAGAACTTTACTATATATTTCAGAAGGTTTTTCATCTGCTGGAGTAATAAATTTTAATTCCGTTTTTCCATCTGAATAGTAATCTAAACGACCATAGCCTACGGTGTTGGTGGCAAACAAGGCATCTCCTTTTTGCTTTACATGTGCATTATTTTTCGAGCCCGATCCGCTTACTACAAAGTCTATCCCTTCTTTTTTAATATGCTGAAGCGCATGTTCATGGCCAGCTACATCAACAATATCTGGATGGTTTTTCATAAGCAAAACCATCGCGTCTCGAAACTGACGATAGACCGGATGGGCTGTATCTTGAATATTACCAAACCATTTTCTGTATAACGGATATATAGAGCCTAAAACAGGCAAAGGGATATATAAATTCTTAGTTCTACTAGAGGCCGTCAATGGAAAAATATGATCCTTTAGACTAAAAATACCTCCATGAATTCCATAAGTGTATTTAGGGTGATGCGAAGCTACTATTACCTTTTTATGAGCATTCCTTTTTAGGGCATCTTGAAAATTGGCCATTACATCAACAATAGTAATCGCCTCACAGTCTGAGCCTTCGGCAGGTTTGTCACCACGGTGTAAAAACCATTGGGTATCTACCACAATCAGTGTGATATTTTCATTTAAATCAACCTCAACGGGGCCAGAGCAACCTCTGGTCGGAACCCAAACATCTTGGCTATCGAGTTTATCTTCCACATATTTCTCTTGAATCTTTAGCCAATCAAAACCATCAGGCCGGCCTTGTGCCCAATCGTGATTGCCAGGTACAAAGAATTTTTTACCCTGAAAATCCTTAACCGCGTTGATTTGTCCATCAATAGCAATTTCTGCATCTGGCCTTAGCTTATGCCCTCTAGGTGGCATACCTTGAGGATAGATATTATCACCTAGAAACAGCACTGCGCCACGATCGCCCACTTTATCTAGTTCTATTTTCAGTAGGTCCAAAACAGGGTTTTCACCTGGTTCACCCGCATCGCCAACCAGAAAAACCGAGTAAATGGGCTGTTCCTTTTCTTGAAAACCATATACAGACGTTGCGAATAAAAACAGACTTAAGGTAATTATAACAATGCTTTTCATAGAGCAGTAATACTGTGTAAAAATTAACCGGTTCACTTTTGTTTCATTTTGAAACGATGGATAATCCCTCCATCTTCCCCTTCATTAGATATAAACAAGTCGCCATTAGGCATAAAGGCAATGCCCTCTGGTTGAGGAAAAAGACTTCTCTTTAAAATACTCAGATTTTTAGGACTACCGTCATTATTAAAAACAACCAATGCAGAACCCACGGAAGCAATCATATAAATTTCATTGCTTATAGGATGAACCGCTACTCCAGATGGTCGAAATTTTGTGCTGTTCGACCCAAGTACCCGTTCAAGGTCTTTGTCTTGTAAAACGAAAAGAGGTGTTTTCGAAAACTTTTCAGTGGTTAGATTATAGCCATACACTGCCTTTCCCTTAACCTTCGCATGGTCAATATCTCCTTTTCCTTTTAGGGCAATCAATAATGTATTACTATTCTTGTCGTACCCCAAGCCTTCAACATTATTCTCGGAAGTAAAGGGAGTATCAATCGACTCAACAACCCCTTCAATATCAATATTGAACTTATACAGCTTACCATTGCTTTTAATAGCGTACATGTTTTTACCAACCAATTCTAAGCCCTCAAAATCTCCATTGCCTTCGAATCGAATGCGTTGAACTATCTCCCTTTTGTTGAAGTCATAGATATAAACTCTACCCTGTTCGTCATTCAGTGTAGCTAATTGATTTGGTGCGTAATAACTAAGGGCTGACACCTCCTCTAAAATTGCAGGAAGCCGGTAAGTTTCAGAAGGTGATTCGAGGTTATAAGGGAAATCACCCTTATTTTGAGCCCAAACCGAAGAGGGAAAAGTAAGCAGGTATATAATAATGAATAGAATAGACGTTCGTTTCATGTTCATCCGAACAAAAATAGTAGATATATAATTCACCAGAGCAGGTAGTTTTATGTAATCCAAAATGAGCAGATTATATTTAAGCAATGATTGATCAGAATTTGATTTTAGAAAAGGTAGCATTGTATGCGAAAGATGTCTTAGAAAACGACATTCCTTCTGACTTTGTTTATCACGACCTATACCACACCAGTAGGGTAGTGAAGGCCGCAGAAACCATAGGTAAAGAAAGTGGCCTTTCTGATGAAGATCTTGAAATTGTAACCATTGCTGCTTGGTTTCACGATTTAGGCTATAAATCTGGTTGCATAAAACATGAAAAAACGAGTGCCGAAATGGCCCGTCAGTTTCTGATTAAAGAGGGTTACCCCGAAAAAAACATCCAAAAAGTTGAAGGCTGTATTTTGGCTACTCAAATGCCTCAAGCCCCAAAAAACTTGTTAGAAGAGGTGCTGTGCGATGCCGACTTACATCACTTGGCATGCAACGACTACAGTATGATTGCTGAAAAAATGCATACTGAAGTAGAAAAAATTAAAGGGCATGAAATAAAAATGGAGGACTGGAATACCATGAACTTCAACTTCTTTAAAGATCATGAGTATTTTACTGAATATGGCAAACAACATTTAGAGCCTATTAAAAAGAAAAACCTCAAGTCAATAAAAAAGAAAAATAAGGGGCAAAACGATAACTACATTAAGAAGCTCGAAGAGAAAGTAGAAAAGCTAGAACGAAAAGCAGCCCAAAAACCCGACAGAGGAATTGAAACAATGTTTAGAACTACCTCTAAAAATCATTTAGAGTTAAGTGCTATGGCAGATAACAAGGCCAACATTATGATTTCGGTAAACACCATTATTCTTTCTGTAGTGGTTTCGGTTTTGGTTAGAAAATTATATGAATACCCAAACTTGGTAATTCCAACCATCATGTTAGTGGTGGTATGTTTATTTACAATTGTATTCGCAATTCTAGCCACAAGACCCAATGTTTCATCTGGTGTATTCACCGATGAAGACGTTTTGAACAAAAAAACCAACCTGCTCTTCTTTGGTAATTTTCATAAAATGAAATTAGACCGCTACCAATGGGGAATGCGAGAGATGATGAAAGACAGCGATTACCTATACGGAAGCCTTACCAAAGACATTTATTTTTTAGGGGTAGTTCTAGGTAAAAAATATAGACTCTTACGAATAGCATACACCACTTTTATGATTGGTTTTGTGCTTTCAATTATTGCGTTTTTATGTGCAATGATGTTTTTTCCGCCCCAAGACACCCCAAGTTTCTATACATTTTAGAAGCTGGTACAAATTAAAAGAAGTCTCAAAATCGAACGAAGGTGACCGAATTTGTACATTATTGAACAAGGAAATTTTGCTTAACTACTTAGTATGAATAAATTAGGCCTTGGCATGTTAATTGGTAAATGCAGAAAGGTCAGAATCTAAATCAACCACAATGATTAAACTAAAAGATGTCGATAAGTTTGTCGATTCAAAATACCAAAGAACCTTCATACTTAAGGGTATTGATCTAGAAATTAAGCAAGGCGAGTTTGTTACTATTATGGGACCGAGTGGCGCTGGAAAATCCACGGTAATGAACATTATCGGAATGCTCGATGAGCCATCTCAGGGTGAGTATTACTTTTTGGATGAGCCTATCCATAAAATGAAAGAAAGAAAACGTTCCGAACTTCATAAACACCATATCGGGTTCGTTTTTCAGGCTTATCATTTAATTGATGAACTGACAGTTTACGAAAACATCGAAACCCCACTTTTATATAAAGGCGTTAAATCTTCTGAAAGAAAAAGTTTGGTGGCCGAAATGCTAGACCGATTCCAGATGGTAGCGAAGAAAGATCTTTTCCCAGAGCAGCTTTCAGGCGGGCAGCAGCAATTGGTAGGCGTAGCACGTGCGCTAATTGGTCAGCCAAAATTGCTTTTGGCAGATGAGCCAACGGGTAATCTTCATTCGGATCAGGCCGAAGAAATTATGAAGCTTTTCCAAAAACTGAACAGCGAAGGAATGACGATTGTACAGGTAACGCACTCCAAAGAAAACGCGGCCTATGGCAAACGAACCATTAATATTGTAGATGGCGCCATTGACACAGATAGCACGCATTAAGATAAAATAATCCAAATTTTGAATTGAGGCTACACTGAAGTGTGGCCTTTATTTTTTCTAAAAATCCAGATTAAAATTCCCCCTTCACCTTATATAACTGCCACCAAGGCGTACCTGGAGAATCATGATGCTCATAGTGGTAGCCAAAGAAATAACAGCTTAAAAACGCCCAAAGGTGGTTCTTCTTTTGGCTTCGCGAAAAGTGCTTATTGTCGGGAGAGTGATGGCCTTTGTGTGGTAAGTAAGTGCCAAAATAGAAAAGCTGGAAAGTAGAGAGTATAGCTGGCAGCATCCAAAACAGTATTAGGTTTTCCACCGGAAAAAAGAGCTTTAAAATATTGAAGCTAATGGCCATTAGCACAATTTGCTGCCAAGTAATGTACTGTTTTAAAAAGCTGAAATACCAAGAAAAAAAGCCCCCGTTGTGATAATCAGGATCTTTATCCGTAGCTACAAACCTATGATGTTCGTGGTGCTTGGGAAAAAGTTTATGATAGAAATTGAAACTGAATAATAAGGCGCTAATCGTGCCTATTAGTTTATTGGTTTGCCTGTTTTTAGATATGGTACCATGCATTCCGTCATGGGCGGTAATGAAAAGACCCGTATACAAATGCATTTGAACCAGAATAAGCAGATAAGTGAAAGGAGATGAAAAGTTGATATTCAAATTCAAGCCAAAGGCAAGGCAAACTCCCCAAGTCATAATAATGATTAGCGCGATAATCACCCCAAAATGATTTTTGATGCTATTCATATTACAAAGAAAGGAATAATCAATTAGAGATTCTGCAAGTGTTGCTGAACCTCTTGCATTAGCCACATTGGCGTAGAGGTAGCTCCACAAATGCCAACACGTTCGTTTTTACCAAACCATTCAGCTTTCAAATCGGCAACTGAGGAAACAAAGTAAGTATTTGGATTTTGATCTAAACACACATTATAAAGCACCTTTCCGTTTGATGATTTTGTGCCACTCACAAACACAATTCGATCGTAATTCTTGGCAAAATTTCTCAATTCTTTGTCGCGGTTTGAAACCTGACGGCAAATCGTGTCATTCGTGTTTACTGTAATTCCATTATCTGCCAGCACCTTATTGATCTCGTAAAAGCTGTCGGTACTTTTAGTGGTTTGGCTGTAAAGTGTTATTTCTTTAGGTAATGTAGCTAAATCAAGTTCTTCTAGATTTTGAAAAACTACAGCTTCTTCATTGGTCTGACCTAAAAGCCCAACTACTTCAGCGTGGCCATGTTTGCCATAGATGTAGATGTTTTCTTCCTTATCGAATGAGTTTTTGATTCTATTCTGAAGTTTTAAAACTACAGGGCAAGAAGCATCGATCAATTCAATATTATTTTCTAAAGCTAGTTGATATGTAGAAGGCGGTTCGCCATGAGCTCGGATCAAGACCGGAGCATTCTTTATTTCCTTGAGCTCGTCATGATTAATAATTTTCAATCCTTTAGACTCAAGCCGCCTCACCTCTTCATCATTATGCACAATATCTCCCAAGCAATAAAGCATACCTGTTTCGTCCAGAATATCTTCGGCCATTTCAATGGCGTACACTACTCCGAAACAGAAGCCTGAACTGGGATCGATTTCTACAGTGAGGTCAAACATGCGGTAACAAACAAGTGTTTAACTATTTTGTTTAAAATTTCTACGATTATCTAAACTCTACTTTTAAACGAAAACTAGAGTACTTTGATTCTATGTTGAAAGTAAGTCAACAGCAGAATACGCATTTTCATGCTGTCTTTTATCCTTATTCTTTCTTGTTTAATACGCGAAGCTGGCAGCCTTTTTATTTTTCTGAAAAGCTTTAAATAGTACCTATAAGCCAGGTAGACCCCCAGTTTAGCCCCTTTGGGCAAACGAAGAATTCCTTCCAGTGCTTCGTCAAAATCCTTTTGAATATCCTGCTCAATCAAATCTTTTGCGGGTTTGGTAAACTGGTTAAAATCTACGCCCGGAAAATAAACCCGTCCTCTTTCTTCGTAATCACTTTTAATGTCTCTTATAAAATTTACTTTCTGAAAAGCAGCGCCAAGCTTTTTAGCAGGCGCCACAAGCGAGTCATAAAGCGCTTGATTGTTTTCGCAGAACACCTTTAAACACATTAACCCCACCACTTCGGCCGAACCATATATATATTGTTCATAGCCCGTTTTGTCATATGTGGTTTCTTCCAAGTCAAGTTCCATACTGTATAGAAATGCTTCGATCAAGTCATGGTCAATTTTGTATTGGTTCACCACTAACTGAAATGAATGCAGAACAGGGTTAAAGCTTACGCCATCTTCAATCGCCTTGTAGGTTTCTGCTTTAAAATCTTGAAGAAGTGTTCTTTTGTCATAATCGTGGAAAGTATCCACAATCTCATCGGCATACCTCACAAAGCCGTAGATGGCATATACAGGCAGATGGAATTTCTTGTCTAAGGTTTTTATGCCTAAGGTAAATGATGTGCTGTAGCGCTGGGTAATTAGCCTACTGCACTCCAATGAGGTTTGGTTGAATAAATCCATCATTATAATTTACAAAATCTATTCGCCATTTAGGCAAAATCCTTGATAATTTCTTTTGCCACCACTTGCCCAGAGATTAAACTTGGAGGAACTCCAGGGCCTGGCACGGTTAGTTGACCGGTGTAAAACAGATTGTTTAACTTTTTGTTTGCCAATTGAGGTTTTAAAATTGCAGTTTGGTTTAGTGTATTCGCCAAACCATACGCATTCCCCTTAAAAGCATTATAGTCACTTACGAAATCTTTATGAGCAAAAGATCGCTTGTATACTATGTTTTCTTTAAAGTCGAGCCCCATTCTATCCTTCATTCGTTCCAAAATCAGGTCGAAATAGTGTTCTCTAATTTCTTCGGTATCATCTAAACCAGGAGCCACAGGAATGAGCATGAAAATATTTTCGCAGCCTTCTGGCGCAACGGTGTCATCTGTTTTGGAAGGTGCCGAAATATAAAAAAGTGGTTTCTCTGGCCATTTTGCTTCAGTATAAATATCATGCGCATGCGGCCCAAAATCTGTATCGAAAAATAAATTGTGATGAAGAAGTCCGTCTAATTTTTTGTTTACCCCAATATAATATAGGAGCGAACTCGGAGCCATTACTCGTTTGTCCCAATAAGCCTCATCGTAATTTCTAGTCTCACTATCGAGCAACATGCTATCCACATGATGATAGTCAGCGCCAGCCACTACAACATCAGCCGTAAAATCACCGTGGTTTGTACTAACGCTAGTGGCTTTCTTTCCTATATAATTGATGGAAGTTACTTCGTGATTGGTAAGAATTTCAACTCCTTTTTCTTTGGCCAAGCTTTCCAGCGCTTCAATGATTTTATACATTCCACCTTTAGGATACCAAGTTCCTAATGCCATATCCGCATAGTTCATTAAGCTGTACATGGCCGGAGTATTTTCTGGAAGGGCTCCCAAGAACAGCACTGGAAACTCCATAAGCTGGATAAGCCGCTCGTTCTTAAAAAACTTTCGGACGTGCTTAGCCATTGATTGAAAGATTTGAAGCCTCACAGCGTCAATGGCTAGTTTTGGGTTTGCAAACTCGAGTACGGAACGGCTAGGTTTATAAACGAATTTATTAATTCCTACTTCGTACTTATACTCGGCTATTTTCAGAAATTCCCGTAATTGATTTCCTGCCCCCGGCTCAATTGAGTCAAATAATTTTTCTATTTCCTGCATATTGGCAGGAATAGGCATAAAATCATTCTTACCGTGGATTACCTGATAGGAAGGATCTAGCCTGATTAGCTCGTAATAATCGGCTGTGGTTTTCCCAAAATGATTGAAGAAGGATTCGAACACATCGGGCATCCAATACCAACTCGGCCCCATATCAAAAGTAAAGCCCGACTCTGTAAACTGTCGGGCTCGGCCTCCAATGGAGGTGTTTTTTTCTAATATCTTAACTTTAAATCCTTTATCGGCTAGGCATATGGCTGCTGAAAAACCAGCAAAACCAGAACCTATAACTACCACCTTGCCTTTACTCATCGAGGATATTTATTAACGTGACTTATATACGCTTAATTTATCCTTTAAAAGTTTCCTAGCAATGTGAATTCTATTTTTTACTGTGCCAATCGGAATTTGTTCTCTATCAGCAATCTCTTGATATTTAAACCCTCTGAAGTACATCATGAAAGGTATTTTGTATACATCATCAAGTTGATCGATTGACTTATTGATGTCATTAAGAGTAAAATCTCCGTAAGCATTATTTTCAATTTTAGTGCTCGAAGAATTTATGAAATGAAGATTATCTGTGGTGTCAATGAAAGTACCTCTTCTCATCATTTTCTGATAATTAGTGATGAAGGTATTTTTCATTATGGTATACAACCATGCCTTGAGGTTTGTTCCTTCAGAAAACTTATCTCTGTTCTTGTACGCTTTCATCAGAGTTTCCTGAAGCAAATCATTTGCGTCTTCAGAATCTCTAGTCAGCTTTAGAGCAAAAGGTTTTAGTGACTTACTCATTAGTCCGATCTCGTGGTTGTATTCTAGAACTGTCATGGCTGTCTTTTTAATTTTGTTTAACAAATATCTATAAAGGTTAAACAAAATACAAACAAAAACCATGATGTTTTTTAAAATACGATTTGGTTTTAGACCCCGCATCGATCTAAAAATCAATATAAAAGGCCCGATTAATTGCCTAAAAGGAAATAGAAAGGTGTTTTGAAAAAATTTGTGTTCCTAAAAAATAATTCTTTCAGAATGTCATCATTTTTTAAGGCATCACTTCTAGTGTAGAAAATATTACCCTTATGGGGTATCGACTGTGGAATTCTCTTCCGCAAAAGTGATCAGGTCATTAAGGCTTGCCAGGGTAGTAACGTTATTGGGTAGTTCTAGGTCTTGACCAACCACCTGCCGTCCACTGACTAAAATTTCTGAACTAGGAAAAAGATTTGATAGCTCTTCAATGTATTCTTTCGGTGTAGAGTTTTGAGGTTTACCAGTAAGCACAGTTAATAAATACTCAGGCTCATAAATTTCATGCGCCATCTTTAAGTCAGTAATGGGTAATGTTTGGCCAAGGTATATCACTCTTCCGCCTCTTGATTTTATGAGATAATTTGCGAAAAGCAATATGAGCTCATGAAGCTCTCCCTCTGGTAAAAACAGCATATATTTTTTTGCTGAACTATCAATGTTGGTCTGTTGACCATCAATAGCAACCATAATTTTCTGTCGCACTAAATGACTAATAAAGTGCTCTTGAGCAGGGTTAATGGCATCTGTAAGCCACATTACTCCGATTTTAGATAAAAACGGAATTACCAAGTTTGTCATGGTTCGTTCAAAACCATGCTTAAGGGTATTTGAATTTATTATTTTTTCGAAGCGCTGTTCGTCTAAATCAATCATGCACAAGGTAAGGGCATAAATCTGATCAGCGAAGTTGGTGCTGCTATCTGAAATATTGATAATGGCTTCGTTCAATTGTTCCCGAGTCATTTCGGCAATCTTCGATATCTTAATGCCATTATCCTTTAACAGTGACACATTCAGAATAAGCTTTAGGTCGTCTTGATCATAAAACCTAATATTGGTTTCTGTTCTCTTAGGATTAATAAGGTTATAGCGCTGTTCCCAAATACGTAAAGTATGGGCCTTAATTCCTGATAAATGTTCTAAATCTTTGATTGAATAATTCGCCACGGCTAACTTTCTCCTTCCTCGTTAAAATACTTTTTCGGCACTACAAACAAACCAAACGATACTGAATCGTCTTTTTCTTTTGATTTGTGATGCGCTCTATGTGCCCTTGTAATTGCTCTTAAATATTTAGACTTTGGTCGACCAAGAAGCTTTAATCTTTTGTGAATGAGTACATCGTGTAAAACAAAGTAAAGCATTCCGTACAAACTAATTCCGCAACCTAACCAAAACCTGTAATCTAAATTTTCAACTCCTAAGAAGATCAGCACTACGGCCGCTCCTCCAAAAAGGAGTGTAAAAAGGTCATTCAATTCAAAATAACCCTTTGTATGTTGATGGTGTGTTTTGTGAATTTTCCATAAAACCCCATGCATGATATACTTGTGAATCCACCATGAAAAGGTTTCCATAAGCACGAAACCCACCACTAACCACAATACAGCTTTAATCATCAGCGGCATAACTCAATGTTTGATGCTTTGTTTAACAAAAATTCAAATTAGGTTAAGACTTACGAAAAACGCCATTTCTATAATAAGAAGCTTTATTGCAAGCGGATTGTTTTTAGAAAAGTCCAATTTTTGAAAAATTACATGAAGAAAGAAAGAAATTAGGTACCAACTTAAATAGTTGCGGAGTGGGATATCGGAGCCCGCCCACTGCCAAAAATCATAACGGATGGCCACTGGCTCAATCAGTAAATCAAGTGTCACCATCATTCCAGCTCCAACAGCGCTCCGAACCCAAAAGTTACTGGAGAGTCTGTTGCTGGCGATTCCGGTAATATAGATAAGTATGGCCCAGTTCAGGCCAATAGTAAGAGGCACAGCAAATACTTTAAAACCTAAAGTTGGACCATAAGCATACTCACCAAAGATGGCTCCTGTTTTAACGCCCGCCACTTCAATAAAAAACCCGAATAGAAAGGTGAAAATAATGAAGATGAAGTATTTGATATTCTTGCCTTCTTCAAAATGAAAAATAATAGCGGCTGTAAGCAATAGGTTAAAAGGTGTAAGCGACTGAAAAAGCGCTCTACTTTCTTCAAAATATAAACCCAATACCCCAGCCGTATGCATGGCTATAAGTAAAATAAAAGCAATACGTTGATTTTGACGACCAGTTGAGAGAAGTTGTTTTAACATGATTTTGAAAAACTTGATGAACCGCTTATTGTTTTAGGGTTCAAGCAGATTGTTTTAGATTTGCAGTAAATCTAATATTTATGATCTTATACAACGTTACCGTAGCAATTGAAAAAACTGTAGAGGAAGATTGGAAGGTGTGGATGCGCGATATTCATATTCCGGAAGTAATGGCTACAGGTGCTTTTGTTGAGTATAAATTTTTTAAAGTGATGAGAGAAGAAGAAGACTCTTCGTCTTATAGCATTCAATATTTTGCCGAAGATCATAGCAAATTACAAGCTTATCTTGGCCAACACGCGCCCGGCCTTCAGCAAAAAGCAGGAGAAGCCTTTCCTGGTAAATTCGCTGCCTTTAGAACTTTGCTGCAGGCGGTTGAGTGATATTTCTCTTGCGCTTAAAAAGATCGATGGACTCGAGCAGGAGGCTCTGCATAACTATAGATATGTTCAATCGTATATTTACAAACGCATTGTAGAATTGGTAAATTCACTAACTTTAGAATATGGATATTAAGGCTAAGAAACTTCATTTCATTCAAGAGGTATTGGCTTTGACTAATGAAAAGGTCATTGATAAGCTCGAATCTCTCCTTAAAAGGGAGAAGCTGAAAAAAGCTAAGAATACTTCAGCGCATGATTTATTGGGAGTAATGACCAAGGATGAGGCACATGATATGAAGAAAGAGATTGAGGCAGCTTGCGAAAATATAAATGAAGAAGACTGGAAGTAATTCATTCCTTTTGGATACTAATATCATAATCGATCTTTTTCAGGGTGAAAAGGGAATTGCGGATAGAATTGAGAACTCCGATATCACATACATTCCAATTCCTGTTTTAGGAGAGCTGTATTTTGGAGCAGAGACTTCCAAGCGAAAAGCATATCATACTGATCAAATTCAGAAGTTATTGAAAGTCGTAGAGTTGCTAAATACAAGCGATATTACTGCTGAAATTTATGCAATAATAAAGTCCAAACTTAAACTAGGTGGCACTCCAATTCCAGAAAACGATGTTTGGATTGCTGCTATGGCAATTGAGTATAACCTACCTTTAGTGACAAGGGATAATCATTTCACTAAGATTAAAGAGCTAAGTTTAGAAAGATGGTGACTTCATCTACCCCATCTTATATTCCTGAATCTGCTTCAACTCTAGCTTACAATTGATCCATTCTTCATCTAAGTTAGCCCCTAATTTTTTGTAGAAGTTAATGGCGGGTTCGTTCCAGTCGAGCACTTGCCACATTACTTGACGAGCATCTACATCCTTGGCTTCTTGAACAATGGCATCTAAAAGTTTTTTACCAATGCCTGTACCTCGCTTGGCTTTTCTAACCACCAAGTCTTCAAGAAAAATAGCTTTGCCCTTCCAAGTAGAGTAACGATAATAAAATATAGCCGTGCCCTCGATCTTGCCATCTGCTTCGGCCACAAAGAATTCAAAAATCGGCTTCTCCCCAAAGGCATCCTCTGTCATTCTTTCTACAGAATTTTCTACTTCGTGAAGTGCCTTTTCGTATTCTGCCAATTCTTTAACCAATTCAAAAACTTGGGTTAAATCCTTTGCTGTTCCTTTTCTGATGGTAATGCTCATGCTGGGTATATAAAAGAAATGGGGCCTAAGCCCCATTGTATTCCAATTAAATTTTATCGAAGCCAGTATATGGTACCAAAACTTCTGGAATATTGATTCCGTTTGGTGTTTGGTTGTTCTCTAAAATGGCCGCTATGATTCGAGGTAGAGCCAAGGCACTTCCATTTAAGGTATGCAACAACTGAGTTTTCTTATTCTCGTCTTTGTATCTCAATTTTAACCTGTTGGCCTGAAAAGTCTCAAAATTACTTACAGAGCTTACTTCTAACCACTTTTCTTGGGCAGCAGAATATACTTCAAAATCGAAGGTAAGGGCAGAAGTAAAACCAATGTCGCCACCACAAAGTCTTAAAATTCGGTATTGAAGCCCAAGCTTTTCAAGCAAATTAGCCACGTGATTACACATATCGTCTAGCGCTTTGTAAGAATCTTCGGGTTTACAAACCTGAACAATTTCTACTTTATCGAACTGATGTAACCTGTTCAAACCACGAACGTGCGCTCCCCAGCTTCCTGCTTCTCTTCTAAAACAAGGCGTAAAACCAGTGTGCTTAATTGGTAGTTGGTCTTCGTTTACAATTACATCTCTATACAAGTTGGTAATTGGCACTTCGGCAGTAGGAATAAGATACAAATTCTCATTCCCCACATGGTACATTTGCCCTTCTTTATCTGGCAACTGCCCCGTAGCATAACCAGAAGCTTCATTTACCATAATTGGAGGTTGTACTTCAGAAAAGCCTGCGGCCACTGCTTCATCTAAAAAGAAATTGACCAAAGAACGCTGCAAACGAGCACCCTTTCCTTTATAAACAGGAAAACCAGCGCCAGTGATTTTAATACCTAGGTCAAAGTCAATAATGTCGTACTGTTTGATCAAATCCCAATGGGGAACCGCACCTGCATAAAGCTTAGGGGCTTCACCAACTGTTTTCACAACTTCATTGTCCTCGTCTGTATTTCCTGATGGAACAGAAGGATGAGGCACATTTGGAATTGTATACAACAAAGCCAAAAGCTCCTTTTCTACTTGATCCTTCGCTTCTGCCAATTCTTTGCTGGCAGATTTGAGTTCGGCAGTTTTACTTTTAATGGCTTCGGCCTCTTCGCGTTTTCCGGCCTTCATTAAGCCGCCTATTTCTTTGGCTAATGCATTTGCTTCTGCCAAATTGGAGTCGAGGCTTTGTTGCGATGATTTACGTTTTTCATCAAGCGCAATGGCCTGATCCAAAACTTGTTCAACATTCGGGAAATTGCGTTTCTTCAATCCCTCAATTACCCTTTCTTTCTCCGTTACAATTTGGCTGATTTGCAGCATAACTAAATATTCGTTTATAGCGGCAAAGTAAATCAATTCCTACAAAAAAGAGGGGGAAAAACTAGCCAAGTATATCCTTTTTATTAAAATTACCGTTGAATGTTTGATAAGTAGACGGAGATGCTCTATACTTGCGTGTTCCTAGGATGAGAGTGATCTTTTTCTGCACATCATCTCTTGAATTACTCAAATAATTATTTCATTAATTTTAATTAACTCCCACCCATTCGGATAAGGGATTCCCCCAAAGTATAAATCTATGTACACCATTGAAGAATTGAAGCTAATGCTGCTTTCAGAACTGAAAGAAATTGCAGAAGCGATGAGCTTGAAGAACTACAAAAAGCTCGGAAAACAAGAACTTATTTACGCCATTCTTGATCAACAAGCTCGAACTCCAGACGAAGCTTTACCAAAAAAAGCAGCCGTTAAAAAGGAAGAAACTACTAAAGAAGAAGCTCCTAAAGAAAAAGCTGAAAGAACCGAGCGCCCAAAAAGAAGGGTTCAACGTGAGAACGTAACTGAAGTAAAAGCAGAAGATTCAGCCAAAAAGGATGACTCTACTGAAGAAAAACAAACTGAAGTAAAAGAGAATAAACCACGTGAGGTAAGAGCCCCAAGACCACGTCCGGAAAGAAAGGATGCTCAACCAAAATCTTCTGAAAACGAAGACAGCGAACAACAAGAAAAAGGCGAACAGCAAGAAGGCGAAGCAAGAGATGCTAAGCCAGAAAGAAGAAATAACGACCGTAGAGAAAACGGTGATCGTAGGGACAACAGAAAAAACAACAAACAGCAATACAATCAGAGCATCAAAGATTTTGACGGCTTAATTGAAAGCGAAGGCGTTTTGGAGATTATGCAAGATGGCTACGGCTTCTTAAGATCTTCGGATTACAACTACTTAGCTAGTCCTGATGATATTTATGTATCGCCTTCTCAAATCAAATTATTTGGTTTAAAAACAGGAGATACTGTAAAAGGCCAAATCAGACCTCCGAAAGAAGGTGAAAAATATTTTGCTCTATTAAGAGTAGAGTCTGTAAATGGAAAAACTACTGAGGAAATTCGTGATAGAGTTCCTTTCGAATACTTAACCCCACTTTTCCCTGAAGAGAAAATCAATTTAAGTACTAAGCCAAGCCTTACTTCAACCCGAATTTTGGACATGTTTGCTCCAATTGGTAAAGGGCAAAGAGGTATGATTGTGGCGCAGCCTAAAACGGGTAAAACTGTTTTATTAAAAGAAATTGCTAACGCGATTGCTGAAAACCACCCTGAAATTTATCTGATCATTTTATTGATTGATGAAAGACCTGAAGAGGTTACTGATATGGCTAGAAGCGTAAAAGCAGAGGTAGTATCTTCTACTTTCGATGAGCAAGCAGATAGGCATGTAAAGGTTTCTAACATTGTGTTAGAGAAAGCGAAAAGAATGGTAGAGTGTGGTCATGACGTAGTTATTCTTTTGGATTCAATTACACGTTTGGCCAGAGCTTACAACACGGTTGTGCCTTCTTCTGGTAAAATTCTTTCGGGTGGTGTAGATGCAAACGCACTCCACAGACCGAAAAGATTCTTTGGTGCTGCAAGAAACGTAGAAAACGGTGGTTCGCTTTCAATTATCGCTACTGCCTTAATTGAAACTGGTTCTAAAATGGACGAAGTAATCTTTGAAGAATTCAAAGGTACGGGTAACATGGAGCTTCAGTTAGATAGAAAATTGGCCAACAAGCGTGTTTATCCTGCTATCGATGTTCCTGCTTCTGGTACAAGAAGAGAAGATCTATTGATGAGCAAAGAGGAATTACAACGTGTTTGGATTCTGAGAAAATTCATGTCAGACATGAACTCAATCGAAGCCATGGAATTCTTATTAGACAGAATGAAAGGAACGAAAGACAACGAAGAGTTCTTGATTTCTATGAACGGATAATTCTTCCAAGTCGAAAAATTAAAAGCGATTATCGAAAGATGGTCGCTTTTTTTGTTTCACTGCTTTCTACATAAAGACTAAATTGAAGTAAATGAGAGGAAGAACTAAATTATTATAGCAAATTGGTCAGAGATTGAATACATCAATCTACCTACCTCAACATATCTCTAATCTTCTTTTCGCAAACCGATAATAGCAATAATGCTACAACTAGAAATTCTGAAAAAGCACACTGGTTTTGTTTGGGGTATAATTCTGCTTGTACTCCTACATTCGAGTTCCGTTTTACATGCCCAAGAGGTAATCACAATCGATTCACCCTTATTTGATTTTTCGGTCAGTAAGGGGAAATCACTACTTGTTTTTGAAGATACCACTGACGCACTAACTTTAAATGATATTATTGAAAACCCACCATTCAATAATCAAGTAACTGGTCCAAATAATATCACTGGGTTTTACTGGATCAAACTAAGCCTACAAAACACAACAAGTAACGATTTAGAGGTTATTGCCGAAGGTTTTAGGTCGATCAACAGTCAGCTCTTTCAGGTATTAGAAAATGGAGAAATTTTTACGGCTCGGTATGGATCGTTTCAAAAGAAATCAGGGCTTAACCCCGGAGATAGTCGGGCGCATGTTTCGTTTATTCTGAAAAAAGGAGTTACTCATGACATTTACTTTAGAGTTCATGGCAGAGCTTTCAAGGGTAACTTTATGGATAGCAAAACCTTCCGCACCAAAAAAACACAAGCTCAAGTACAGGATTTATTATTCTTTGGCGCTTGCCTGATTTTCGTGATTTACTCACTCATACAATTTGGAGTTTATCGATACATGCCATATTTGTGGCTGGCCATGTTCGCGCTAGGAATGGGCATGTATGCCTTCTCTGTGCAAAACTACTTTGTAGACTGGATTCTGCCCAACGCTCCAAAAACTGGGCTTAACTTCACTATGCCTTGGTCTCAATTTGGCCATTTAGGAATGTTACTTTTAGCCATTAGCTTTCTTGAGTTAAAAAGAAAATTTCCCTTTTGGCATAAAGTATTTATTGGTCTGATTATTCTAACCGTTTTACGCACAGCAATCGGTGTGGTGCTTACGGCAGTCTACCAAAATTATGGACTCATGACTGACATGAGTATTAAGCTGCTTATGATTGACATTGCCTTGTTTCATGTTATGCTTTTTGCCCTTTGGAAAAAGGTAGAAAAAAGCAGGAAGGTGTTTTTAGTGGGTTTAATCATTTTCGGGTTAACTCTTATAATTGCTTCATTAACATGGAAGTACATTTTTGTATCTAAGTCCGTTGTGCTTTTGTATACCAGCTCACTAGGGTCGTTGGTGCAGGTGCTTATTTTTTCCATTGCCATTGGCATTAGAATGAGGCAACACGAGAAAGAAAAGAATTTAGCACTGAAAAGGCTGAACATTGTATTGCATGAACAGAATAAAAAAATTGAGAACGAAGTAGCCGAAAGAACAAGAGAGATAGAAGATCAGAAAATAGTTTTGCAAGAACGAAATGAACGAATAGAAACCCTTTTCAAAGAAATTCACCACAGAGTAAAAAACAACTTACAACTGATTTCAAGTTTGCTCAACATGCAACAAGAATGGAGCGGAACAGAAGACTCTGCCAAAGCCATTGAAGAAAGCAGAAGTAGAGTTGTGGCCATGTCGATGATTCATCAGTTCTTGTATCGAACAGATGATATTGCAACCATTGATTTTAGAGATTACGTAATTGAGTTGGCAGAAAAAATCAATTCCATTCAGACTGAAAAAATCGAGTATCACCTTTCGGTAGACTTTGACTGCCATCCGAACTTTGATTTAGACACATCAATCTCTCTCGGTTTAATTTTAAATGAGTTGTTGACTAATTCTTATAAACATGCCATCAGCAAAAATCATTACCTAGAAATTCTGCTTAAACTTCACCTTAGAAAGGATGGAATGTTTAACTTAACATGCCAAGATAATGGATATCCAATGCCCCATACATTTGAGCAAATGACAAAAAAAGGATTTGGTCTTAAGTTAGCTTCACGACTAACAAAGCAATTACACGGAAGCCTTAGCTATAGCTATAATTCTGGAAATACTTTTACGATTGTATTTGCTGATGAGAAAAAGAGAATGACACTTGTTGATTAATATATCATGAAGAAGCGGATATTAGTGGTAGATGATGAAGTAATTATTGCAGATGATCTTTGTAGCACCTTGATTAAACTTGGTTATGACGCCTTGGAACCAGCCCTTTCTTATAAACAAGCCATAGAAGTGTTGTCAAACGAGTCAATAGACATGGCTATTCTAGATATTAATTTGGGCGGAAGAAAAACCGGAATGGACGTAGCCGAATACATTCAAGAGCATTTAAATATTCCTTTCATTTACCTATCGTCACATACTGATTCTAAAACTTTAGAGTTAGCCAAAAACACAATGCCCTACGCCTACCTTGTTAAGCCATACGGAGCTACTGATGTAATGACAGCCATTGAAATTGCTTTTAATAACCAAAAACGCTACTCTGAAACCAAAGTAACTGCAGACTCAGAACAGATTAGTAACTTAACGGCTATGGAAAAAGTGGTAATTAGAAAAATAGCCGAGAACCTTTCCACCAAAGAAATAGCCGAACAACTCTGCGTTAGTGAAAGTACAATTAAGAATCACCGACACAATATCTGTGTAAAATTAGATTTGGCATCGGGGACCCATTCACTTCTTAAATGGGTAATGGAGAATAATCAGTATATTCAATAATTATGATCTCCCAGTTCAAAAAGCATCTCATCCGCCAGATAACAATCTTTGGCATTTTTATTCTGATACCAATGAGTATTCTTGCTCAAAATACTCTAAAAGTAAAAATGGACAGTTTGGAGCAAATTATTACTCAAACGAAATCGGAAGACAGCCTAAGTAAATTATTTTCTGCCCAAATCGAGCTAGTTAGGGAAATGGAAGACTTTGCTAAGCTGGCTGAAATAGAGCTTAAACTAGCCAAAATTTCGAGTTATGATGGAATTGAAATGCAAAGGCATGCTCAAAATGCACTCAATTATTATAGCGCTCAACAAGATACCGCAAACATAATTGACGCTACCTATCAAATAGCCTACTCAAAGCAACTTCAAAACGATTATGACAGCACCCTTTTTTTTGCTAAAGAAGTGGTTTATTTAGCCGAAAAATCACAAAACACAGTATCTGTTATTAGCGGACGATTAATGTTATCGTCTGTGCATAATCACTTGGGTCAATACCCAGAATCATTACAAGAATTGAATAGAAGTAAGATTTTGGCAGAGAATACACCAAACAATAAATCGGTAATTACAGATATACTCAACAGAGAGTCATTTATATATTATTCATTGGGTGAATATGATGAGAGTGCTGATAGGATCAGTCAGATTATTGAAATATTAAAACCTGAAGGAGACGCCAGAAAATTGAACATTTGGTCGAATAATTTAGCAAGCGTTTATTCCCTTTGTAACTGCGTTTCGTTTGAAAAAAGAAAGGCTGTACTTAAGGAATCAATCAACTACGCAAAACAAGCAAATTTCACCTATGGTAAAGCATTCGCTTATAAACATTTGGCCGATACTTATAGAGATGCAAATCAATTTGATAGCACCAAGTATTATTTAGAACAGATTGAGGTTTTGCTTCCCGAAATCAACAAACCCGATTTTACCGGATTAGTGAGTGTGGCCCAAGGCTCATATTGGGCTAATGTAGGTAACAACAAAAGAGCAATTTCCTATTTTTTAAAAGGCTACAATATTTGGAAAACACTAGGTAAAAAGAAAGACCAGATGGACATTGCTTTGTATTTGAATGATTTATATCAAAAGCAAAAAGACTATGCTAACGCTCATAAATTCCTCAATACATATGTGGCATTAAAAGACTCCTTATTTAGCGAAGAGAAAATAAGAGAAGTTAAAGAGCTTGAGTTGGCTTACGATTTCAGACAAAAACAGATGACCGATAGCCTCAAAAATGCCGAACGACTCCTAAAATCTGAATATGAAACCACCCTTCAGAAAAGATCAAAATTGATGATTCTATTCGTGGGAGTTGCTATCCTAATTGTGGCCATAATCATTTATTGCGGCTTTATTAAACAGAAGAAGCTCAGCCAGTTGCTTCAAGTAAAAACCGACCAAGTAGAAAGTGAACTTCATCAAAAAGAGCTGCTTCTAACAGAAATTCATCATAGAGTAAAAAATAACTTTCAAATTCTTTCTAGCTTATTAGAGTTACAAGCAAAAGGAGTGGATGACCAAGCTACAAAAGATCTCATATCAGAAGGAAAAAGCAGGGTAAGGTCAATGGCGCTCATCCACAATCAACTTTATAATAATGATAGCCTAACTATCCATTTGGCTGGCTATCTTCAAAATCTAATCAGTGAAATTCAAAAGTCCTTTGAAGGGCAAACCTCCGAGGTTAAAATGGATGTAGACCCTAATTTTACGCTCGACATCGATAATATGGTTCCACTTGGGCTTATTGCAAACGAGCTTGTTACCAATGCCTTTAAATATGCCACAAAAAATAACAACCAGTTAAAGCTAGAAGTAAGCCTTTATGAAAAGAATGGACAAAACCTGTTTGTTTTTAAAGACAACGGCCCAGGCTTACCTCCAAGTTTCGATATCAAAACCACAAAAAGTACGGGAATTTGGCTCATCAGTCGTTTGGCGCTCCAACTACACGGCCACTACGAATACGAGTATGATAATGGTGCGGTATTCAAAATTTACTTTACACAAAGCGAGTTTGTAAACGCCTAAAAAAGCTTTTTCAATTATTTAATCACAATATAAACCTTGTGGTCTATTTACCCCTCTACCGCTAGTCAATAGCTTTGTAACTATGCTAGGAGCCAGCACCTTGTCGGTAAATAGAAAAGTTCTTGTGGTGGAAAATGAAATCATTATTGCCGATGATATCGCCATGACAATTGCCAATATGGGCTTCTATCCTTTAGACCCTGTCTTTGATTACAATAGCGCAGTAGATTCTTACAACACCTACAGCCCCGACTTGGTAATTATTGATATTCGCCTTCAAGGAAAAAAAACTGGAATTGATTTTGCCGAATGGATTCGCACTCATTTCAATACACCAATTATCTATATTACTGTTTTGGGAAGTAAAATAATCAGACACCAAGCCGAGCAAACCCAACCTACAGCCTACTTGGTAAAACCTTTTCTAAATCAAGACATTATTGATGCGGTAAATTTAGTATTGAGCTAAAAAATTTAGACCTAAAGGTCTATTTACTGCTTTATATTCTCAATGTAGTTTTAACATGTCATTAGCCCCTTTTAATAAGGACTAATAATTTGAAGAGACTTACTGTGAATCAGAAAAGAATACTAATCGTTGAAGACAATCTAGAATTGGCCGACTGTCTTTCAGAAGCACTCAAGGCATGTGGTTATCAAACTTGCCCTGTCGCTAGGTCTTATAACGAGGCCATTTCGTATTTTGAAACCTATAACCCCGACCTTGTTACTTTAGATATTCATATTGAAGGTGAACGAACAGGAATTGATGTTGCAAATTTTATTAAGAAAAACTCAAATACTCCTTTCATCTATCTTTCTGGCTCAATCGACCGATCATCTATTTCATTGGTTAAAGCTACCAACCCCTTTGCATTTTTGGTAAAACCATATGAGTTTCTTTCACTCGAAACCACTTTAAAATCCGTTTTCAATGACTCTAGGCCAGCAATTAAAAATGCCCAGGCTGAGAAAAAAAGGCTTCCCAAATTTACACCCATGGAAGAAGTGATTTTAAAGGATGTTGCAAGCGGCCTTACTTCGCAGAAAATTGCTTCTAAACTCGACTTAAGCCCTAGCACTATTAAAAATCACAGACATAACATCTGTGTAAAACTAAAATTACCTAGAACTACTCATTCGCTCTTAAACTGGGCACTTGAAAATAAAAGACAATTGAAACTCTAATCAAGCTTTGAAAAAATTAGTAATATCTTCTTTTTAATTGTTTGAAAAGAATGAATTTAGACCATGAGGTCTATTTACCAATGTTGATAAAGGTTTTAGCTTTGAAAAGAGAAGCCTTAAAGGCTAATTCAATTCAAATTGAGGATGTGGGTGTTCTTGTTTGAGCTGCTTACTACAGGGAAACTCAACAGATTTTCCCTGTTAGGCAGTTTCACCTTTTT
Organism: Roseivirga seohaensis; assembly: GCF_001592945.1. Lineage (GTDB taxonomy): Bacteria > Bacteroidota > Bacteroidia > Cytophagales > Cyclobacteriaceae > Roseivirga > Roseivirga seohaensis. Next base: position 640,459 of record NZ_LRPB01000023.1, on the reverse strand, counting down.
TACGAATAAACAAATAGTACCCTTCTTAAGGGCTTAACTCTATTGAGCAAGGAGTAAATATGTATTAAAAAACATTTGTTAGTCTTAATTCCAGATCGAAAGACTAATAAAGAAATCGATAATTTCGGTAGACGACTATTTGGTTGAGGTATAGTCAATCTACGAAGCCACCATACGGGTGGCTTCTTTTGTTTATGGCTATACGGTTTTTTTATCATGGCAAAACTCTTGCAATACTCAATTCATTAATAACATAAATGAATCAAATGCCACTGTTAGGAAAGCTAATAAAGAAATCTATTGATGTTGCCAACGATCTGTTTGAAGAAGATAAGAACCCCGTTGAAGCACAAACAGAAGTATTAAAAAACTTGCTAGAATCGGCTAAAAACACCGATTTTGGAAAGAGGTACCAGTTTAATGAAATACTTAAATCAGAAGACCTCGCCAAGTCGTTCCGAGTATCCGTTCCATGCTTTGATTATCACCGAATGTTTGGGGAATGGTGGAATAAAACTGTGGAAGGAATTCCCGATGTAACCTGGCCAGGTAGCCCAGAATATTTTGCACTTAGTTCAGGAACCACAGGTTCTAAAAGCAAGCGAATACCGGTTACAAAAGAAATGATTGAAGCTATTCGAAGCACTGGAATCAAACAAGTAATGAGCCTTTCTGATTACGACTTACCCGATGAATTTTTCCAGAAGGGAATTCTTATGCTTGGTAGCAGTACCGAACTTGAAGAAAGAGATGGACATTTAGAGGGAGAAATTAGTGGCATAAGCGCAAGTAATATTCCGTTTTGGTTTAAAGGATACTACAAACCGGGTGAAGAAATTGCTAAAATTCAAGATTGGGACGAACGCGTTCAGCGAATTGCTGAGCAAGCACCCAATTGGGATATTGGGGCTCTTTCGGGAATACCCTCTTGGATTGAGCTCATGCTTAAAAAGGTTATAGAACATAATAACTTAAAAAATATACATGAAATTTGGCCATCGCTGTCGGTATTCACAACAGGCGGGGTTCCTTTTGAGCCTCACCAAGAAAGCTTTGAAAAGCTATTAGACCATCCCTTACTATATTTAGATACCTACTTGGCTTCAGAAGGGTTTATCGCTCTTCAAGTAAGGCCTAACGAAGACATGTCGATGCAGTTGGCCTACGATGGCGGTATTTATTTCGAGTTTATCCCATTTCAGCCCGAGTATTTTGACGAAAACGGAGCGCCATATGAGGACGCCCCAGCCCTAAGTTTGGCTCAAGTAGAAGAGGGTAATGAATATGCAATGCTGATTTCAACCGTTAGTGGCGCTTGGCGTTACAGTATTGGCGACACTATAAAATTCACCAATAAAGAAAGGGCCGAAATTAAGATTACGGGCAGAACAAAATTCTTCTTGAACGTAGTAGGCTCACAACTCTCTGTAAACAAAATGACAGACGCCATTCAAAAACTTGAGGAAGAATACAAAATATCTATTTCAGAATTCACGGTAGCAGCTGTAAAGCATGAAGGAGAGTTTTACCACCAATGGATAATTGGTAGTGAAAATGAAAATAATATAGATGAAGAATCGCTGGCGAACTCTTTAGATAAAGCACTTAAAAGTGCGAATAAAAACTACGGTGTGGCTAGAAGTAAGGCATTAAAAGGAGTTAAACTCAAATTAGTAAATCCAGAAATCTTCTACGATTGGGCCGAACAGACTAAGAAAAAAGGCGGGCAAATAAAAATTCCTCAAATGATGAGTGAGTCAGAAATGAAGGCTTTTTTAGAGTTTATTTCATGAAACATCAGCTATTTTCTTAGGAATCTCCTCCTCATCAGTATTTACAATTTCCATAACCTCTTCAGGCGACAGATAAAGTCGCTTGATTTTTTTCTTGTATCGCTCAGGAAGATGTGTGTTGTTAAGAATAAAGTTCTTGGTTTCCAATATTTCAGACCTTAAACCATGGCGAACCGCAAATTCATCTGCTCTTCTTTCCGCTGCTCGTATGTACCTTCCCAAAATAAGATAACCTAAACCAAAACCTATAAGTGATAGCACAGACCGGTCTTTATAATCCATAACATGACCAAGTTCATGACCAATCCAACCAACTAAAATAGTTTGTGGCAGTTCTTCAATTCTCATCAATTTTCCTTCAATCACAAACCTACGCCTTACATAAATTACATAAGCCCGATCTTCTAACAAGCTAAAAACAGACTTCAATGAAGGCCTAGCGCTCATTACCGATTTGTTCTTCTTTTCCGCAAAGCGAAACTCTATTTTTATGCCTTTGAGCTCTGGGTAGTGCGAGAGCGCAATTAGGGCGGGTGTTCTAATTTCTTCTGGAATTTTCTTTCTCCAGCCAAATGTATTCAACAGTAAGGGTTCCATAAATTTTGTGTTAGGAAGCGTTTATTCAAAAATTGTTTTGCTTCTGTTTTTTGAACTTTGATTGGTCGGCCTCTAATTTTCACAACTAAAAAACTCCCTCCAAAGCCCATTTTCACCATTTATAGAGAAAACTTCGTGCCGTGCTGAACAAAGTGAGCCTAAGTAGACTTTAATAATTATTCTGTGTAGATTATTCCCCAATGAGGGGGCATATTCAGACACTTTAATAGAATCATGAAAGAAACGAAGAGTGTGGCAATTGTGGATGATGAAGAGTTTATCGGACACATGGTGTCAAAATTTTTGCAAAACGAAGGATTAACAACTGTTTACTTTGATAGAATGCTTGCTGCGAAGGAAGACTTTTTAAAAAAAACCTATGATTACTACTTTTTGGATTTGAACCTTCCGGATGGAACAGGTTTCGACTTAGTGCCAATCATCCAAGAAAAGGCCAAAAATGCTAAAATAATCATCATTAGCGCGCATGATGGGCACGAAGAGTTGAGTAGAGCTAAATCATTTGGTGTTCATGGTTTTATTCATAAGCCTTTCAATAAGCAGGCAATACTTAATACAATAACAAAATAGGATGGAGAAGATTTTAATTATTGACGATGATCAGGACATATGCCTGCTCCTTCAAAAATACCTTACAAAAAAGGGCTATGAGGTTTTTATTACTTACAGTGGAAAGGAAGCTGAAGAATGGTTAAAGAAAAACCAAGTGGATTTGGTGCTTTGCGACTTTAAACTACCCGATTACTCTGGGCTCGAAATTCTTCAAAAGATAAAAATCATTGACCCCAACATTCAAGTCATAATTATTACAGGCTACTCTGATGTGCGTGTTGCCGTTGAGGCCCTTAAGAAGGGAGCATTTGAATATGTAACTAAACCCTTATATCCAGATGAAATACTCCTGACGATTCAGAATGCGCTAAACCAGAAGTTAGAAGAAAACCACCCAAGAACCCGAATCAAGAAAAAGCAAGTCAGAAACGAATTTGTGGAAGGCGTGAGCCATGCTGCCCAAACCGTCATCAAACATATTGAATTGATTGCCCCCACTGATATGTCGGTAATTATTATGGGTGAAACGGGAATTGGAAAAGAGTTTGTTGCTACTGCTATTCATGAAAAAAGCAAAAGAGCCGATCAGCCATTCCAAGCCGTTGACTGTGGAGCATTGCCAAAAGACTTAGCCGGATCAGAACTCTTTGGTCATCAGAAGGGCGCATTTACAGGAGCAATTGCCGATAAAAAGGGTTGTTTTGAATTGGCCAATGGGGGAACCCTATTCTTAGACGAAGTAGGAAATCTTACTTACGAAAACCAAGTAAAACTTCTAAGAGTACTCCAAGAAAGAAAAGTAAAACCCATTGGAGCCAATAAAGAGGTAGAAATAGATGTTCGTTTAATAGTTGCTACAAACGAAAACCTGAAAGAAATGGTGAAAAAGGGCACTTTCCGTGAAGATATTTACCATAGATTGAATGAGTTTAAAATTGAAGTTCCCCCTTTAAGAGAAAGACCCGATGATATTATCGTTTATGCAGAGCACTTCTTGCTTAAGGCCGATCGCCAGTTAGAAAAAGATGTGAAAGGTTTTACAGAAGAAACAAAAGAAAAGTTGAGAGAATACCCTTGGCACGGAAACCTACGAGAATTGGGAAATGTGATCAAAAGAGCGGTATTGCTTTGTCAAGGCGACCTTATTGAAACTATCCATCTACCACAAGAAATTGTGACCCCAGATTTATCAGAAGCAGATTCCTCACTACAAGTATCTTTCAATGGAGAAATGCCTACAGACCTAAAGTCGGTAGCAGAGGCAGCAGAAAAGCGGGCAATTCTTGAGGTGCTAAAACGCACTAAAAACAACAAAAGCAAAACAGCAGACTTGTTGAAAGTAGATAGAAAAACGCTTTACAATAAGCTAAAAGCTTACGGAATAAGTACCTAATACAAAAAAATGACCGGCCATATGGCTGGTCATTTTAATTTCATTCAGTCTAGACGGCTCAATTACAAACCTAGAGCAATGTAAAACTGAATTACTGAGTTTTTTGCGTCACCCAATATGGTTCTAGCATTATCTGAATCAGCTATTTCTGATAGCCCCAAATTATACCGTGCACCTAACTCTGTATTTCCAAAATTCAAACCTAGCCCACCAGATAGGCCAAAGTCGAAAGCGTTTAATTGATCTCTGTCTATTTCGCTAAATGAGTTTCCAAAGTCTCCTTCAGTAGTTACATTAGCACTAATCAAATACGACACGTAGGGGCCAAAAGAAATATCGAGGGCATCGCCAGCTTTTAAATCGAGCATAACTGGTAGCTCTAAGTAGTTTAAATTGAACTTCGCTTCTCCATCGAATGGGCCTGTTCTGTACTCCGACCTATTTCCTTTTGTAGAAAATAACAATTCGGTTTGTATGGCCGAAGAAGCCCCAATTTGATTTTCTTTAAAAATACCAATGCTAAAACCAGGTCTTAAATTATTGTCATCAATATCGTCAGTGTAGAGGTTACTTAAATTAAAGCTCCCTTTAATTCCCGACCTAAACTCCTGCGCCTGACTCTGATTTGTGAAGGAAACCAAGCTCAATAGAGAAAAAACACCTGTTATAATAATCTTTTTCATGTCTTTCTAGTTTAAATGTTATATGCTTTTTTCTAATAGCTTAGAAAAGGTTATGCCATTTGCTTAAAAGCTCATTTAAATGCATTACTACCCTTCAATTGGGGAAATGAAGCCCCCTTGTGAGTAAAATCAACCCTACAATAAACTGAGTGTATGAGTTTAAAACCTGAGTTTGAAGACCTAATAATATCCATTTTCGAAAATGCACCTTATGGTATTATTTCATTTAAATCTATTCGCGATGAAAATGACAAAATCATTGATTTTGAATGCCTTTTTATTAATCCTAAGGCAGAAAAAATTGTAGGTATTCCCGCTCATCAGATGGTAGGAAACTCACTTCTCAATACCATGCCTGGTAATAAAGAAGCCGGTTTGTTTGATTTATATGTTAAGGTTGTTGAAAAACGAAAAAGCACAAGTATAAAAAAACATTACGAAGGAGAGCATTTTGATAATTGGTTCGAAATTCATGCAAGCCCATTGGCTGATGGATTAACTGTAAGCTTTTTAGACATCAGCGAACATGAAAGAACTGTAAGGAAAGCCAAAGCATCAGAGGTTCGTTACGAGCAACTCTTTCATGAATCCATCGACTCAATTTTTATTACCAATAATGAATTACTGTTGTTAGAAACCAACGATGCCATGCTCAAAACTTTTGGCTACGAGCGAGAGGCAATGAGAATACTCACATTTAAGAGTCTGTTTTTAAATGAGGATGACTTTATACGCTTTAATAAAGAATTCTATAAGAATGATCGTGTAGAAGAGTTTGAAGCTGAACTTTTGCTGAGTGATGGTAAAACGGGTATATGCTTAATTAATATTGTTGAACTTAGCCAGACTGAAGACGGACTCAGGTTATACCAAGGAATAATCAAAGACATCACGCGAAAAAAGATGTCCGAACGTGAATTGATTTGGGCAGAAAAACTATCGATGACAGGAAAAATTGCCAGAAACATAGCCCATGAAGTAAGAAATCCACTCACTAATCTATCTCTAGCACTTGACCAACTCAAAGATGAGATTCCAGCAGAAGTAACTGAAGCTGATTTATATATTGACATCATTGCGCGTAACGCAAAACGCATAGGCAACTTGATTACTGAATTATTAGAATCATCAAAACCTAAATCTTTAAACCTTACCAATACCTCTTTAAATGAAGTAGTGCAAGTTACTCTTGAGCTTATAAAGGATAGATTGAAACTTCAAGGCATGAAGCTAATAGAGGATTATGATCCTTCTATTCCTTCAATCCCTTTAGATTCCGATCAAATGAAAACAGCTTTAGTAAATTTATTTATAAACGCTATTGAAGCAATGGAGCCAGAAAAAGGTATTTTATCTGTGAAAACTTATTCAAAAGAAGATATGATTTTCTTAGAAATAGCGGATAACGGTATTGGCATTTCAGAAGATAACATCGACAGCCTTTTTGAACCCTTTTTCACGGCAAAAATCGGAGGAATGGGATTAGGGCTTACCACAGTTCAAAATATAATCAAGAGTCATACAGGACACATATCGGCCAGTAGTATGGTTGGAGAAGGAACAACTTTTCAAATTTCATTTATTAAAGATTGAGGGCTGATCTCCCCAAGGTTGTAGATCAAATTGCTCATTTTTCTTAGTTCAAATCCCTTTTAACACTTAAAAGGCTGTTGGAACGAATTTCGCCTACAGCATAACAAGAGTTTAATTTTTAAAGAAAAGGATATGACAACTGATACACAAATAGAAAGTAAACCAAAGCCAAAATTACAGAAAAGAGCATTCGCCAGATTAGGCTACACCAAGATGGAAACTGCAGAGTTGGTAGATGCTATGAATAAGCTATTGGCCAATTACAGTGTGCATTATCAAAAGCTAAGAAACTTCCATTGGAATGTAAAGGGGCCCGATTTCTTCGATATTCATGAACAATTTGAACAACAATACAATGCGGCTAAAGTATCCATTGATGATGTTGCCGAACGAATTAGGGTTTTCGGCCAAACACCAATGAGCACAATGCGCGATTACCTCGAAACATCAGATATTAAAGAATCAAGCACTGACCTAAGTGCGATGGAAATGGTTTCTGAAATTGTTAAAGATTACGAAATTCTATTAGAGCACATGTTCAATGTAATCGAAGTTGCTCTTAATAATGGAGATAGCGGAACAGTAGACATGGTGAATTCTATGGTGAAATACACCGAGAAAAACCATTGGATGCTTACAGCCTTCTCTAAGAAATAAGTTAAAGTCGGTGTATGTGTTAATTAAGGGTGGGGTTTTTTTACCACCCTTTTTTGTGAAAAATATTCCACGATTAACAATTTACATTTTATCTGAAACGGCTCAAAACCATCCTAAGCAGTGATTTTACCAATATGAATAGCTTGGTATAATTATTTCTCGATGATAAACGCAAAGCCAACTAAGAACTACAAAAACCAATATGAAAAGATTTCTTCAAGGTAATTGGGATCAGATTAGAAGAAAGCTAATAACAAAATATAAACAGCTAAATGACCAAGATCTGAAATATATAGAAGGGCATGAAGAAGAACTGATTGGTAGACTTCAAGTAAAACTAGATAAAACGAAGCGAGAAATAACTACAGAACTTAAAACGATAATAACTGACTAACCCTATGGATTTCGGAATAAACGATGCGGCCAATATTGTATCTACCAAGCTAAAAAGCTGGCTCGAGGCACTTACCTCTATGCTACCTAATATTGTAGTGGCCGTTTTGGTACTCATTGCGTTTTATTTTCTTTCTCGATTAATGAAAGCAGGATCCAGAAAATTGGTTTCTAGATTCTCAGATCAGGCCGCAATAAGAGACTTATTTTCAACCATTATTGCTTTGGTAACAATTGCCATCGGTTTGGTGGTAGCCTTAAATGTGCTCCAACTTACAAAAGCAGTTACGTCACTCTTGGCAGGAGCCGGAATAATCGGATTAGCGTTGGGTTTTGCATTTCAAGACATCTCCGCAAACTTTATTTCAGGAGTAATTATGGCCTTCAGAAAACCAATTGTTGTTGGCGATATAATAGAAACCAACGGATATAACGGTTTTGTAGAAAAAATTGAACTAAGATCAACCGTTATCAGAACCTTTCAAGGCCTCCATGTTATAATTCCGAATAAAGATATTTTCCAAAATCCATTTACCAATTATACCCGCACACACACTAGACGAATCGATCTAGAAGTTGGTGTGTCTTATGGTGATGATTTGGATAAAGTAACCGAGATAGTAGAAAAGGCTGTGGCCAGTAATAGTCACATAGTCGATGGTCAACCCGTAAAAATGGTTTATGAAGAATTCGGCAGCTCCTCTATCAATTTTAAAGTAATGTTTTGGATTGAATACGACCCTAAAAATCCAATGTACTTAGAAGCCAAAAGCGAGGCAATTAAAGCCATTAAGAAGGCCTTTGACGCCAATGATATTATGATTCCGTTCCCAATCAGGACACTAGATTTTGGAATCAAAGGGGGCGAAAAACTCTCTGATCAAATAGAAACTAAACAAATGAAACTTTTACCAAAAAATTAATAATTCAACTATAACACTTTAAATAACACAATTATGAAAACAATTTATAAAACCATAAGCCTAATGATCGTTTTTTCCGTATTTGGAATAATGAGTTGTCAAAATGAGTCATCTTTTGCTGATGAAAAAGCTGAAATGGAAGAACGACTTGAAAAAGCCGAAGCCAATGTAGATGAAGCCATAAATGACATTGACAGAAGATTAGAAAATGCAGGAGATGAAACAAGAGACAGGTTAGAAGAAATCAGAGAAGATTTAGTAGACGATAAATCTGCACTGGAAGAAGCTGCAGATGATGTTGCAGATGCTACAGAAGAAGCATGGGAGGATACGAAGTCTGCGGTAAGCAGAACTTACGATGATGTATCAGAAGGTTTAGAGAATTTTAAGAAGAATATCGAAGACCTTTTCGACAATAAATAATCAAATCACATTTAAACGAAAACGATGAAAAAATTTATAATAAGTACATTCGTGATTGCCATTACTTTTTTGGCCTCGAATCAAGCGAAAGCACAAGATTACAATACTGCAGTAGGTCTGCGTTTTGGCGGAACTAGTGGCATAACCTATAATACAGGAAATTTTGAAGGAATCTTGGGTTTTTGGGGAAATGGATTTAGTGTAACAGGTCTGTTAGAAAAGCGTACTACCGCCTTCGAAACTCCCGAATTGAACTGGTTTTATGGTTATGGGGGGCATGTGGCTTTCTTTAATAACGGAAACCCAGGTACCAACTTCGGTAGAGGAGACAGAAGATACGATGATTCTACTGTTGGCTTTGGTATCGATGGAATTATAGGCTTAGAATTCGTACCTAGAGAAATACCCTTTGCTTTCAGTCTCGGTTTAAAACCATTCTTGGAAGTGGATACTAACGGAAATTTTTATGGCGCACCAGATCCTGCCATAGGCATAAAATACATTATCAATTAATAAGTAGAGTTGATTTTGACGAAAGAAGGATTCATTTGAAAAAGTGAATCCTTTTTTTTGTGCCATATCTCTGTTGAAATTAGCCACAATTGAAAGGATAACATTGTAGATAATATTCTACAAAACAGCGCCTATTTAAAAACAAAACAGCCATTCAAGCATCTGACAAGCACTTTTTAGTTTTGGATACCTAATTGTCTTACAGTCATTGAGATTAAAAAATAAGTATTCACTAAAAATCTAAAATTATGTTATACTGGTCAATCGTATTTTTTGTGGTAGCTATTATCGCTGCCTTATTCGGGTTTAGAGGAATTGCTTCGGCAACATCTAGCATTGCCAAGTTTCTATTCTTCATATTCATTGTTCTTTTTGTATTGTCACTTCTCTACCAAGGATTCGCATAAAGGCTATGAATGAAGCAAATGAATAAAAAGCCCCGAGTAGTCAATTACTCAGGGCTTTTGCATGTTAAGGGAATCAGTTACTATTCTTTCTTTATTCTAAACCAAGGCGCTACGTAATCTGCTGGCAGGTTTTCTTGAGGAATAGTAGATTGGTTTCCATCGCGCTGAGCTCTGTAATGTGGCGACATAATTTCTACACCCGCGGCATTAAATCCATCTTGAATATTTTGGTGCAAATCAGAATATATTTTAGACATCTTTTGCACCTCACGGGTTCTCACATTCAACTGATAACTCACATAAAAGTCATCTAAGCTGGTTTGGTATACATAAGGGTGTGGCTTCTTCTTAACAAACTCTGTTTTAAGGCCGGCTTCAATTAGCAGCTCGTGAACTTGCCTCCAAGGCACATCGTAACCTATAGTTATCGTGGTATGAAGAATAAGTCCGTCTTCATCGTTTGCGGTAGTATAGTTTATAGTATGGCTGGTAAGCAAGTTTGAATTAGGAATGGTTATGATTTCGTTTTTGATTGTTTTAATTCTGGTGTTTAAAAGCGATTTCTCTTTCACATCGCCTACCACATCTCCAATTTTTACACGGTCTCCAATCTTAAAAGACCTCATATAAGTAACCACAATTCCGGCTATCACATTGGCAATGGCAGAAGCCCCACCTAGCGCTACCAATAGACCAAAAAAGGCAGAAACACCTTTAAAACTATCAGAATCACCCATTGGTAAAAGAGGGAAAATACCAATCAGTACTAGGGCTAGAATAATACCTTTAACAATGTTATAAGTAGGTCTTGCCCAATCAGGATAAAAGCCAGGCACCAAAAGTCTACCTTCTTCGATTTCTACCTTAAAGAATTTTATCATTCTTAAGAAATAACGGGTTACAAACACTGTAACTATAATGGTAAGTAAATTTGGAAGGTAATCTAACAGCCCAATCCCCAACTTCTTAAGGGGGGTAAGGATAAGATGAAACAAAGTATCTGCAATGCCTTGTGTCCAAGGAAAAAGACTAAAGAGAATAGGAAGCAGCAAATAAACTACTATTACAAGAATTAAGACTCTTAAGCCCTTGGCCACATATACAATAACTCGAGTGAGTACTTCGGATTTAAGAAGCTGGTAATTCTTAATAGAAATGCTCTTTATCATTTTACCCTCTTGGGCATGAATTTTAAGATACACTGCCCTAAAAAACCTGTTATAATATTTTAGGCCATAAAGGAAAAGACCTAAAATTAACAGCGCAATTAAGATGTTGATGATTAAGCCTTGCCAATTAAAGAAGGTCTCTTTTGTAAGTCCCTCCTTTAAAAGTTCGTAGTAATAGTTGGTGGTTCGGTTAAGGTTGAGGCCTAATTGTACCGCATCTTTTTCCGTAACAGACATTATTATGGTTCCTTCAACCGTAATGTCTTGAGTTGTATTGTTTTTTAAAATTTTTAGAGAGTCTACAACCTGAGTTTCGCTGGCAAGAAAATCTTCAATTTTCCGATTAATCTGCCTTACTCTTTCTTCTGGAGAAAATGGGCCAATGCCTTGTTGAAGATAGAAGAGGGTGTCTTTTGCTATTACAGGAAAACCCGCAGGTTTAACTTGGGTAATACTATCCGTTTCGGTCTGAGCCCTAAGCCCCTGAAACGAAAGAATTAAAAAAAGAAAGCTGAAAACTATTTTCATATGGCACAATGCTACGCATTATCATGATAATAGTTTTCAGCCAAAGAAACAATTTTTTAGAGGCTCATCATCTCTTTAAAGCGAGCCGCTTGTCTTCTACTCACTTCAACTTTGTCGCCACCACGCAAAACCACCATTAACCCACCGTTAAACCACGACTCAATGCTTTCAACCCAAGTAAGATTGATGATATGTTTTCTGCTAGCGCGGAAGAATGACCTATCGTCTAACCTTTCGTCTAAGGCGTTCAATGACTTGTGAATCATTGGTTTAAAATTATCGAAATAGATTTTGATATAGTTTCCGTCAGATTCGAACAAACGAATGTTTTCTAGCTTTACAAACCAGCATTTATCACCATCTTTTACGAAAACACGGTCGTTCGGGCCTAGCTTTTTGTCTTCTGATTCACCTCTAACCTCTTCTGGCTGAACTCGCTTTAATAACTTATTCAGAGCATCTTTTAAACGGTCTGGCTCAATTGGCTTCAACAAATAATCAAGTGCATTAAAGTCGAACGCTTTAAGTGCGTACTCATCATAGGCAGTTGTAAAAATAACTTCTGGAACATTATCTAAAGATTCAAGTAGCTCAAAGCCTGTTTTTTCTGGCATCTGTATATCCAAAAACAGTAAATCTGGCTTTAGCGAGTTAATCTTTTCCTGAGCGTCTTCAGCATTTACCGCTTCTCCTACAATGTCGATTTCAGGGTATTCCTGAAGCAAATTGGTTAACTCCTTTCGGGCTAATCTTTCGTCATCTATTATAAGTGCTTTCATAATTTATGGGCTAACTGTTAAATTCCCTGAGGAATTCTAACTTCTGTTATTACAAACTTATCATTTTCATTGTAAATATTGAATGTCGCTTCCGATCCATAGATCAGTTTTAGTCTTTCTTTGGTGTTACTTAGGCCGTAACCACCCTTTTTTCCGGGTTTTTTAACACCATGAACGTATTGACCACTATTTTTTATTCGTAGTTTTAATACGGAGTCTTCTGCAATACTCTTGATTTCAATAATTCCTCCTTCTACTAAATTCGAAACCCCATGTTTTATTGCATTTTCAACCAAAGTTTGCAGCATCATTGGTGGAATCTGAAAATGGTTAGAACGTGGATCAATATTGTATTTTATTTTAAGTCGCTCTTCAAAACGAATTGACTCAAGCGCTAAGTATGCCCTTACAGTATTCAGCTCATCATTAAAGTTAATCACTCTTTTCTTGTCCATGATAAGCGAAGTTCTCAGAATATTGGAGAGCTGTGTGATTGCAATTTTGGCCTTAGCAGGTTCTTCATCAACCAAAGCCCTTACGCTGTTTAATGCATTGAAAATAAAATGTGGGTTAAGCTGTGACTTAAGCTGATTCAGCTGCATTTCATTAATGGCCGCCTCATACTTTAATGAACGGTTATTACTTTCTAAGTAATGATAAAGGAAATAAATGGTTGTCCAAATAACATAGAGAAAAGCAGTTACGAGAAAATCGAAGGTAAGCTGAAGAAAAAGGTCTCCATTATTAAATTCTGCACTTCTAAACACCAAGTATGAAAGTTGGTTAAGCAGGCCCGAAAGTACAGCTACAGCTAATATAAGCGCTAATATTCGAGAAATTATTTTACCAAGGTCTACCTTAAGCCAGTTGTATTTAATTATTACGTTTCTAATAATAAAGTGAGAAACCAGAAATGGGATGAGGCTCTGAGTAATGGCTTCAAACTGCTGCCTACGCATTTGTTCTGGGCTTTCGCCAAGGGCCGAAATAAAAATCAAATTGATAATAGCGGGCAATGCCCACCCAACGATTTGTAATGTCCAATATAGCCTCTTCTTCCGCACCCCAAAAAGTAAGAATATTTAATCATTCCATTAACCGCGATTTTATAAAAGGCAGAAAGAATACCTAATCACAAAGATTCTCCCTGTTTATAGTTTTTGTTCCGAACAAAAGTTCGAATGATTAATCGCGTTCCCCGGTCGTAAGTAAAGTAGTTCCACACCCAGTTACTAAAAACAACAAGACGATTTCTAAAACCAATAATCGAGAGCAAGTGAACGAACATCCAAACCAACCAAGCTGGAAAACCACCAAAGGTGAATTTTGGCATATCTACTACCGCTTTGTTTCGGCCTACCGTAGCCATAGAGCCTTTATCTACATAATCAAAAGGCTTCATTGCCTCATTTTTTGATTGCCGTATAAGGTTGCGAGCCAAAAGCTTACCTTGCTGAATGGCTACCGGAGCCAGCATTGGCTGACCATTAGGGTAGCGGTCGGTTTTCATAAAAGCAATATCGCCCAGCGCAAACATGTTTTTTATACCCTTCACAGCACTAAAATCATCTACCAAAATACGCCCACGTTCTAGTGAACTTTCTGGTATGCCATCAATAATATTCCCTTTTACACCCGCGGCCCAAACCACAGTTTTGGCAGGAATTACTGTGCCATCTGAAAGTGTCACCTCCTCACCATCATAATTTTTTACAAAAGTGTTTAGCTTCACTTTTACATCAAAGGCATCCAAGTATTTCAATGCTTTTGCACTAGCCTTTTCCGACATTCCAGCCAAAAGTCTTGGGCCTGCATCTACCAAATGCAGGTTCATAATATTAAAGTCTATGTCTGGGTAATCCTTCGGCAACACATGTTTTTTCAACTCTCCAAGCGCTCCAGAAACTTCCACACCGGTAGGTCCGCCACCTACTACCACGAAATTTGTCAGTTTATCCTTTTCAAGTGGATCTCTAGTGAGTACGGTTTGCTCAAAATTCTGAAGCATTTGACTTCTTAAATTAAGCGCTTGCGGAATCTGCTTGAGCGGAAAAGTAAGATTGAACATCTCCTGATTACCAAAGTAATTGGTTTTAGAACCGTTGGCAATTACTAAATAGTCATAGTATAAATCGCCTATTAGGGTGTTTATTTTTTGTTCTTCAGGTTGAATTTCAGTCACCTTGGCCATTCTAAAATAGAAGTCAGGATAATTATTGAATAATTGGCGAAGTGCCCCAGCAATAGAGTCTGGTTCTAGGCCTGCGGTGGCTACTTGGTATAGTAGTGGCTGAAAAGTATGATAGTTATTTCGATCTAACAGAACTACCTGAAAACCATGACCTTTTAACCCTTTTGCTATTTGAATACCGGCAAAACCACCGCCAATAATTACTACTCTTTTCTTTTGGGTTTGAGGAATGTCGAGGTGAAGATTTTTGAAGGGATCCATATGTTAATAATAGTTAATTAATGAACGATTATAGGCACTTATGGTTTAAATAAATGAACATCGGTTTAAAAGAAAGTCAGAGAAATTTGAAATACAACACAACGACTTTCCGTTATAAAACCGAAGAAAGAAATTACTAGCCATTGGCTAGAAAAGGCAACGTTAAAATCGTGTTGGTAACTTTGAGTGTTAGGTAAATGCTTAGGTTAAAAGTAGAGACAGAGTAGATTTAGATTTTAATGTTTTTGGTTGAAGATGGTGCTGTTGCGAAAGTGACAGCATCTTTTTTTTGTAGCTGATGTTTTGTCAAATTCACCTTATAATTCGGTAAGTTTTTAAAAGCCGTCTATCTTCATTCATGCAATCGCCCAAAACCCCTATTCAAGAAATCAAAGACCCACTTTTTGATGAAAAAGGAATCAAGTTTTTTGTGAAACGCGATGATCTTAACCATCCAGTAGTTTCGGGCAATAAGTTTAGAAAACTGAAATATAACTTAGAGCAAGCGAAACTGGAGGGGCATAATACGCTCTTGACATTTGGCGGTGCTTTTTCTAATCATATTTATGCGGTAGCTGGTGCGGGTGCTTCGTTTGGTTTTAAAACCATAGGTATTATTCGTGGCGAAGCACACGAAACGCTAAACCCAACCTTGGCTTTTGCACAATCGCAAGGAATGCATTTGCATTATATGGACAGGGAAACTTACCGAAAGAAAAGTGAGCCTGAGGTATTAGAGCAGCTCGAAAGTCAATTTGGTAAATGCTATATTTTACCCGAAGGAGGAACAAATCAGCTGGCCATAAAAGGCTGCACAGAGATTATTAGCGAGATTGATCAGGATTTTGATGTGATTACTTGTTCAGTAGGCACTGGAGGCACCATTTCGGGTTTGATTGCAGGCTTAAATGGAGCGAAAAAATTGATAGGCTTTTCGGCACTTAAAGGCGATTTTCTGAAAACTGAAGTGAATGTACTTTTGCAAGAGATTGGGGTTGACAAGCTCAATAACTGGTCTATTCAAACGGACTATCATTTTGGCGGCTATGCCAAGATAAAACCTGATTTAATCCGTTTTATTCGGGAATTTGAGCGGGCACACAGTATTCCTTTAGAACCCATTTATACAGGTAAAATGTTCTATGGCCTTTTCGATATGATTAAGAATGACTTTTTTGAAAGAGGAGCCAAAATTATGGCTGTACATACGGGTGGTCTTCAAGGAAATGCTGGCTTTGATTTCAGAGATTAACCCAACAACTCTTCAAAAACATCGGTCAACCTACTAAAAGGCCTGATTTTGATATTGTATTTCTTTTGATCCAAGCCCTTCATATTGTATTTAGAAATAAATATTTGGGTAAAGCCCAGTTTTTCGGCTTCAGAAATTCGGTTGTCGATTCTATTAACCGCCCGCACTTCACCACCCAAACCTACTTCAGCAGCAAAAGCTGTTTTATCAGAAATTGGCGCATCATGCAAGCCACTTACCAATGAGGCACAAACCGCAAGATCAATGGCGGGTTCTTCAATTTTAATTCCGCCAGCCACGTTTAAAAATACATCTTGGCTACTCAGTCTAAAACCTCCACGTTTTTCCAACACTGCTAACAACATGTTAAGTCGTTTGGCATCAAAGCCCGTGGAGCTTCTCTGAGGCGTTCCGTAAGACGAAGTGCTCACTAGCGACTGAATCTCTATTAAGAGTGGTCGATTGCCTTCTATAGACGCGCCAATGGCTACACCAGGCGAGTCAGCTTCACGCTGACTGATTAAAATTTCAGATGGATTTGAAACTTCACGAAGCCCTGTAGACTGCATTTCGTAAATACCCAATTCAGAGGTTGAACCAAAACGGTTTTTCACGGTTCGCAAAATTCGATACGCCAAGTGTCTGTCCCCTTCAAACTGAAGCACAGTATCCACCATATGCTCTAATACTTTGGGGCCTGCCAAACTTCCTTCCTTGGTTATATGGCCTACAAGAAAAACAGGCGTATTGCTTTCTTTGGCAAACTTGAGCAGTTCAGCAGTGCATTCGCGCACTTGAGACACAGACCCCGCTGCAGATTCTATTCTTGGGGTATGAAGTGTTTGAATGGAATCGATAACGAGAATATCGGGTTGAATTTCTCTAATTTGAGTGAAAATGTGTTGGGTTGAAGTTTCAGAAAGAATGAAACAATTTTCTGAGGATTGGCCAATGCGCTGTGCTCGCATTTTAATTTGTTGTTGGCTTTCTTCCCCCGAAACATACAACACTTTTAATCGCTTAGATGAAAGCGCCAACTGAAGCATCAGTGTAGATTTTCCAATACCTGGTTCGCCACCAATAAGCACCAATGAACCATGTACAATTCCACCGCCTAATACGCGGTTCAACTCATTGTCATAAGTAACTATACGCTTTTCGGTATTGCTTTCTATTTCGTTTAGCCGAATTGGTTTTGAAAGTGTGGTTCTTGAATCATTTTCTCTCCAATTGGTGAGTTCTTTTTCTGAACCTCCTACTTGTTCTTCAACATAAGTATTCCATTCGTTACACGAATTGCATTTACCAACCCACTTGGCAGATTGGACTCCACAATTTTGACAAACGTAAACAGATTTGATCTTCGCCATACCTTGGGCAAGTTAAATGGAAAGGGAGTATAAAAAAATAGCGGACACCTTATGCGCCCGCTTTTCAATCGAATTATCAACATCTTTTTTTTACTAACTATGAAGAAAGTATTCTAAAATGAATGTCAATTCTTAAAGTAACTGAGTTTGCGGAAAAAAAGATGCGTCTTGAATTAACTTTTTAGTTAAAAAAACTAAAATTCAATTTATAGTAATATTTAATATAGCTTAGTCCAATCGAATAGCCTTATCTCCGCACTATGGTTTCAATTTTTGACTTTTAAATCAGATTAACTGAGTAGGCTCTCTATATCGCTCGCCTCTAGTTTTTTGATAAAGCTTTCTTCTGTAGTAATTAAGTCTGAAGCCAGTTTGATTTTATTTTGTTGGAGCGCTAAGATTTTTTCCTCCACCGTATTTCGGGTAATAAATTTATAAGTGAAGACGGTGTTCTTCTGTCCTATTCTGTGGGCCCTATCTACGGCCTGCGCTTCAATGGCCGGATTCCACCAAGGGTCGAGTAAGAACACGTAATCGGCACGCGTTAAATTTAAACCCAAACCACCCGCTTTTAATGAAATAAGAAAAAGCCTGATGCTTTCGTCTTTCTGAAAAAGATCTACTTGTTCTTGCCTATTTTTGGTGCTTCCGTCTAGATAGGCATACTTCAAGTCGTTCTGTTCAAAGTACTCTCTAACTATAGATAGATGTTTCACAAACTGACTAAAAATAAGAATTTTATGGCCTTCGCTTAAAGCCGATTCTATCATGTAAGTCACGTCCTCCAATTTGCCAGAATCACCTGTATATTCTGGGTCGGTCATTTTTGGATGGTTGGCAATTTGCCTGAGCTGCGTAAGGCCTTGCAATAGCAGAAGTTGCGATTTTTTAACTCCCGTTTTTTCTATGTTGTCCAGAATTTTGTTTCGGTAATATGATTTTACCTCTTCATATTTTTCCTCTTGCTGAGCGGTCATTGTGCTGTATTTCACATTTTCCACCTTTTCTGGTAAATCTTTAGCTACCTGCGATTTTTGCCTCCTCAAAATGAATGGTTTAATAATCACATTCAGCCTTTTGGCCTTTTCTTGGTCTTGCTTCTTTTCAATCGGCAGCTGAAACTCATCTCTAAAATAACTTTCGGTACCCAATAGCCCTGGGTTTACAAAACTCATTTGAGACCATAAGTCTAAAGTGCTGTTTTCAAGCGGTGTACCGGTGAGAATGAGTCGGTATTTAGATTTCAGCTTTCGTACGGCCTTGGCAATATTCGCAGTAGGATTTTTGATGGCCTGAGATTCATCAAGAATCACATAATTGAAATAATAACCCTTGAGAATATCGATGTCTATTCTGGTAATTCCGTAAGAGGTAAGAACTAAATCATAGCCTTCAAAGCTCGCTACATCTTTATTTCTTCCAGAACCCGTATATACCAGTACCTTCAAATCTGGAGTAAATTTTGAAGCTTCAATTTCCCAATTATAAATTAGGGAAGTAGGCATAATTAACAACGAGGCATTCTTCTTTCCTTTGTCTTTTTCTGATTGAAGCATGGCCAAGGTTTGTACGGTTTTACCCAAACCCATGTCGTCTGCCAAACAGCCACCAAAGTTGTAGCTAGAAAGAAAACGCATCCAATTATACCCTGCTTTTTGGTAGGGCCTTAGCTGCCCTTTAAATGAAGAAGGAATTTCATAATCCTCAATTTCTTCAAAATTTTCAAGCTGCCTTAATTTCCTGTCCATACTGACTTGCGCCAGTTGTCCATTTTGTAAATCTTGAATAAGCGATAGGTGATGCTTTTTAAGTTTGGGCGAACCTTCATGGTCCATAAAAGCGAAAAGCTCAGCGTAGTTAACAAACCAAGCATCAGGAATTACAGCGATTTCTCCGTTTGGAAGGATGATTTCTCTCTTTTTACCCGAAATAAGCTTTCGTAATTGTTCAAATGGAATTTCGTAGTCGCCAAATTTTATAATGGCATGAATATCGAACCAATCAATATTCTCATTTACTTTAATATCGATATGGGCTTCACCAACGAAATAGCGCTTGCTATCCTTTTCGCTCTGGCGAACAACTATTCCCTCCTTCTCAATGAACTCCTTTTTCTCTGTGAGCCAAGCAAAGCCAGCGCCACGGGTTAAAGTTTGGCGTCCATTTTTTAACACCAGCCCCTTCTCTCCCAGTTTTTTAATAATGTCTAATTCGGCCTCTACATTTCGCTTTATTTTATGGAAAATGTATTCTTCTCCTTTACGCTCTAACTTTACAGATGAAGTGGCATTTACATCGTAAGGAAACGTATACGGCCCGTATTTAAACCCAATTTTGAATAGCAATTTGGCTGGTTCAGGGTCGGATTTTCCATTACTTCCAGCCAACCCAAATAAGTCTGGCGTGCCAGTTTGTACAGTCGATAATTCAGAGAAGGTAATTTCTGGAATCAGTTCATGCCTCTCTGTATTGATTTCAAAACCCTTGGCATATACATCAAATGAAGCCACCAAATTGCTTACAAACTTTTCGTAATAGGTGGCCTCTACCTTTCTCGGGATCACAACAAATTTCTTGTTCAGAAAGGGCTTTAACTTTGGCCCATCAACTCCCTTTTCAAAACGAAAAAGTTGATCGTTTACCACCAACCAAGCTGGTTGGTTACAAATAAGGAATGAGCCATTGTATTGCCATTCTAACTTTTCTCCATTGTGTTTGATGGTAGGGAAATAATGGGTGTTTTCTTCATTTCTTCTAAAATGAAAAAGTACACTGGCCTTTTGTTCCATCCAGTGAATTTGCCTCCAGGCAGGTTCACCATCACGGCCCATTTCAAAAATCATTTTACCTTCCATAAGGTCTAGAACTCTAGAACGCCTTACTTCTAAGTAATGGTCAATGTTTTTTTGTAATTCTACATCGCCCTTTTCTTTATCATATACTTTAAAGAAGAATTCAGCGGGTTTGATTTTTTTCTTATAAAACTTAAGCGTAATGGCTTCTTGCTGCATTTGATCCATAAGCTTAATTAGCTCATAGTCCCTTTCGTCCATTCCCTTCCCAAATTCTTTTGCGTTTTTAGAAGAAATGTTTTGATGCTGTAGAGTCAAGCGCCCTTTATCGTCCAACTGAACCACAAAGGACTCGAATAGATAGCCTAAGTATTCGTGCTGAAAGAGCGAATAGATTAACTGGAATGGTTTGCCTGTAGATACCTTCATTTCAAAAAAATGCGACCCGCAAATTAATTATTAATTTGAGAAGGAATGGCCGAAAACGAACAAAAAACCAATCAAAGAATTTAATTAACTGAAAATCAATTCAAATTTTTAACGGTTTCAACTCGAGAGGCAATAATTGCAGGACGATAGGATATTAAAATGGTAATAAGAAAAATACTAACACCCACCATTATAAAATCGGTTACCTCTAATTTAACGGGATAGGCATTCATAACAGCACTTTGCATTCCCATACTGACTAGGCCGAACTTCTGCTGTAAAAGGCAAAGCGCTAAGCCTGCAAGTAAGCCTATTACTGATCCTACAAGTGAAATGATACTGCCTTGTTTCAGGAAAATTTGTCGAATAAACTGAGATGTAGCCCCAAAAGAGTAAAGCACAGAAATGTCTCTCTTTTTTTCTATGGCCAACATTGAAAGGGTAAAAAAGATATTGAACGAAGCAATGGCCATTATAAATGATAGTGTGATGTAGGCAAAAAGCTTTTCAATTTTTATGGCTTTTAGCAAACTAGAGTGAAGTTCATCACTATCTAATACTTCAAATTCATTACCGAGTCTATTTGAAACTTCTTCTTTAATTTTATTTATGCTTACTCCTTCATCGAGGTATAGTTCTATGGAAGTCCGTTTGTTCTCATAATCCATTAAGTCTTGAGCAAAACTCAACGGAACAAACACATAGCTTTCGTTATAAACAGGTTCAATGTTAAAGATAGCAGCAGGCACTATGCTTTTTCGGGTAATTGAATTATTGGTAACAGGCATTCCTGGTCTGAGTTTTTTAGGATAGACAATTTGCATTCCATAGGAATTCACATCAATTCGCAGGCTCAAATTGTAGGCTACGCCTGTTCCTAAAATTGCATAGTTGATATCACCTTCCTTCAGTTTCATTTTCCCTCTAACCAAGAAAGTATCTAACCGATTTACAGAGGCATAGTTGCTATCTACACCTTTGATTTTAGCCACAACTTGTTGGTCTTGAAAAAGAATTAGCGCGTTATCTTCAATTACTTCGGTAACTATGTTTACTCCTTCTATGGATTCTACTTTAGCGCGTAACTCAGGAGTCATCTCAAAGGATTTACCTACCGAGGCCTGAATGGTTAAAGGTGCATCAAAGGAATTATAAACGGACCGAACAAAATCCTGAAGACCATTAAAAACGGAGAGCACAACAATAAGTGCGGCTGTACCAATCGCAACTCCAATTACAGAAATCCACGAAAGTACCTGTATAAAGTTCTTTTTTTTCTTTGAAGCGAAATAACGCTTTGCTATGAAACTGGAGAGATTCAAAATTTATTCTTCAGTATCGTTATTGTTAGCAGGAGGAATATTCAGTTTGTTGATAATTTGATCCATTTTCTCAGCCTCTTCCGCAGTACTGTCGACATGGAAAGCAATATGAGGAATGATTCTTACTTCTTTTCCGATACGTTTTCCTAAGCTGCCTCTAATTTTGCTTTTAGCAGCTTCTATTTCTTCCATAATTTTTTCAGCAGATTTAACAGGAAAAATACTGAGGTAAATTCTTGCCAAACCAAGGTCTGGGCTCATGCTTACATCTGAAACCGTAACCAATGAGCCAATAAATTTAGCTGAATATTCTTTCTGAAATATTTCGCTTATTTCTTTTTGAATGAGTTTAGAAAACTTAAGCTGTCTTTTACTTTGGGTCATGCTGCAAATATCTTATTAATTTATCTATTTTCCTTCCTGTGCTTTTTTTGGCTTATTTTACCAACTCATAGTAACTACGACCAAATTGCTTCAATTCTTCAGAAAAAACGATCCGTACCTGCTATTGTTTATAGCTGCCTTCTTGATCATAACAAGAGTTATTTTACTTATTATAGGCTTAGAAGAGTCGACTATTTTGAATAGTTCTTACTTACTAGGCACTGCCTTTAACGAAAATCCCGGCACAGTAATATCCAATTCCATTTCGGCTGGGCCTTTATACACTTTTTTCTCTGGATTGCTGGTCCTTTTATTCAATAGTTCAGTAGTTGCATCGGTAGTAGTATCCGCCATACTCGTATTCATACAAGCAGTTATATTTAATACTACACTACAACGGAATGCAGCTTTTGAAGATAATACTTATTTACCTGGTATACTTTACGCTATAATTTTAAGCTCATCTAAAGAGTTTCTCTACTTGAGCCCAGCCTTAATGGCCAATACGTTTTTACTATTGGCTACTGATAAAATTCTTATTCACTTAAAGTTTAGAGGCTCTGAAGAGAATATTTTAACCACAGGTTTTTTACTGGGCTTAGGCGCATTGTGCTATGCTCCTTATTCTATCTTCCTGATTTTTACGATCCTTATTTATGTAGTTTATTCGGGCACCTTGGTTAGAAGATATTTCTTAATGACTTATGGCTTCATTTTCAGTTTTCTAATCTTCTGGATTTATTATTTGTGCTTTCAACAAGGCGCTGCCTTTATTGGAAATTACTTTTCGGGCTTGTTCAGAATAAACGTAGTAGATGGAACAGTACTGAATAATATCTTATTAATTTTTGGCTTGCCCTTATTTTTAACTGTTTTATCTGGTGCCCAAAGCTTTCAAGGCGCTGGCCTTACTAATCATCAAATCTTAATTCAAAGAATGATGTTGTGGATGCTAATTTTTGCATTGGTCATTCTCAGGTTAGACAATCAAATGACCCTTTTAACGGTTCAAACACTAGCAATTCCATTAACTTTCTTTTCAAGTCAATTTTTGTTAACCAGAGCAAAACGATGGGTAGCAGACCTCGTGTTTCTATTTTTGGCTACTTCATCAATAACCTTTTTGTTTACTCTTTGACCTTGAGAAGTTAGCTAGCAATTGATTTTGTCAACCCTTTTTTGGTGACGACCACCTTCGAAATCGGTTTCGAGAAACAACTTTACCATTTCTTTAGCTAAATCTAAATCTACAAATCGAGCAGGAATACAAATCACATTTGCATTATTGTGTTGGCGAGCTAACGCGGCCAGTTCCGAATTCCACGTTAAAGCAGCTCTGATCCCTTGGTGCTTGTTGGCTGTCATGCATACTCCATTTCCACTTCCGCAAATGGCAATACCTAAGTCTAGTTCACCAGCTTCAACTTTAGAAGCCATTGGATGAATGTAGTCGGGGTAGTCTACCGAATCTGTTGAGTTAGGTCCAAAATCAGTAACCTTAAAGCCTAAACCTTCCAAGTAAGGTATAATTTCATTTTTGTATTCAAAACCTGCGTGGTCTCCACCTATTCCTATGTTTTTCATGCGTTCTTCTTTTCGGTTGATTTTTCCACCCTTCTGGAAACCACTATACTTACCTCATATAGCCCTATAATTGGTATAGCAATAAGTATCTGACTCATTACATCAGGCGGAGTAATTATTGCTGAAATTACTAAAATTGCCACAAATGCGTGTTTTCTATATCGCTTCATTACTGCTGGGCTTGCTAAACCAGCCTTTGTAAGGAAATATGAAACAACTGGTAATTGAAACATAAAACCACATGCCAAAGACAATGTCACTAGCATATTTAAAATAGATTTTATATCTATTAAATCTTGAATTTTATCTGATAGCGTAAAATTAGCTAAGAAATTAATTGATAGGGGTGCAATAATGAAGTACCCAAATGCCACCCCAGTAAGAAATAAAAAGGATACAACAAGGACAGCTCCTCTTGAAGCGCTTCTCTCTGCACTTCTAAGGCCAGGTTTTACAAAGCGCCAGATTTCCCAGAAAACATAAGGGAAGGCCACAACAAGACCAATAACCGCAGATGAAGTGATACTCATTACAAACTGACCTGTAATCTCTCGGTTCTGAAGTGACATAGGAATTTCCTCAAGACACAATGCAGGGGATCTGAGAATTTCGGACAACTCACATAACTTTCTGTAAGTCCAAAAGTCCGATTCGGTTGGCCCCAGAATCACTACATCCCAAATGTACTCTCTAAAGAGATAGGCTGTGATCATTAAGACGGCTATAGCAATCACCGATCGCACCAAGTGCCACCTTAACTCTTCGAGATGGTCTAAAAAGCCCATCTCTGTTTTATCATCTAACTGATCTAGTGCCAATTAATTAAGCCTGAAAAAGTGGGAAATCTCGCATCCATGAATTTACCTCAGAGCGAATTGCACTCAATTTCGAATCATTATCATGGTTCAAAAGCGCATGATCAATCATCTTAACAATTCGTTCCATATCCGACTCAATTAAACCTCGAGAGGTAATTGCAGCCGTACCAATTCTCATTCCCGATGTCACAAATGGCGATTTGTCATCGAATGGAACCATGTTTTTGTTTATCGTGATGTCTGCTTTGCCAAGAGTAGCCTCGGCTATTTTTCCAGTAAGCCCTTTGCTTCTTAGGTCAATCAACATCATGTGGTTATCAGTACCACCAGAAATAATCTTATACCCAGAATCAACAAAGGCTTTTGCCATTACATGAGCATTTTTCTTCACTTGAAGAATATAATCCATGTATTGGTCGCTCAATGCTTCACCGAAAGAAACGGCTTTGGCTGCAATTACATGCTCTAATGGGCCACCTTGAGTACCTGGGAAAACTCCTGAATCCAGTAATTGAGACATCATTCTAGGCTCTCCTTTAGGAGTTGTCAAACCCCAAGGGTTTTCAAAATCCTTACCCATCATAATCAAGCCGCCTCTTGGCCCTCTAAGAGTTTTGTGTGTGGTGGTGGTTACGATATGACAATGCTCTAATGGATCGTTTAAAATTCCTCTAGCAATTAAGCCTGATGGATGTGAAATATCTGCCAAAAGAAGAGCTCCAACTTTATCAGCAATTTCACGAAGACGTTTGTAATCCCAGTCTCTACTGTATGCAGAAGCACCACAAATAATCATTTGCGGTTTTTGTTCAATTGCAGTGGTTTCAACTTTATCCCAATCAATTAAACCAGTTTCCTGTTCAACTCCATAAAAAGATGGCTGATATAATTTTCCTGAAAAATTTACAGGTGAACCATGAGTGAGGTGACCACCATGAGACAAATCAAAACCAAGGATTCTATCTCCTGCTTTTAAACATGCTAACATTACAGCCGCATTGGCTTGGGCTCCTGAGTGTGGTTGCACATTCGCCCATTCTGCTCCAAATAATTCCTTGATTCTAGAAATCGCTAGCGACTCAACTTCATCTACAACTTCACAGCCACCATAATATCTCTTACCAGGTAGTCCCTCGGCATATTTATTAGTAAGCACTGACCCCATGGCTTCCATAACTTGATCAGATACATAGTTTTCTGAGGCAATTAATTCAAGCCCTTCGGTTTGTCTGTGACGTTCTTTTTTAATAAGATCGAAAATGAGTTGGTCTCTTTGCATGGCTATGGTGTAGTTTTCGCCAAAAATAGGGTAACAAGTTCTAATTACCAACCAAGGTACCCTTGTGAGTCAATATAAAAAAAGAAAGAGGAAAGAATGTTATTTCTGAACACCAACAGCCTCTAGTATGGTGTCAATTACCTGAATATGCGTAAATGGCTTTCCGATATACCCACTCATTCCGCAAGCTTCAATTTCAGCTTTAACATCATTGTAGCTATAGGTGGTGTATGCAAGTATCGGAATTGGATTGCTTTTAAACTCTTCTGTTTCTCTAATTAGTTTGGTGGCCTCAAATCCATTAATGCCAGGCATATGTAAATCCATTAAAATTAAATGGATAGGCTTTGATTTGAAAGCCAGAACAGAATCCTCAGCACTAAGACACTTGAAAGAAGTACCTCCAAACTTGGCAAGAGTTTTATCTGCCACGGTTAGATTTATAGGATTGTCATCAACAACTAAGATATTGATTCCATCAAGTAATTTTTGATCCGATTGATTAACAATAAATGAAGGCTCATTGGAAAAACTGTCCTCCATGAGATGAATCTTATCATCAATCAAATAGTATGATGTCCCTTTCAATTGCAATGTGTCTCTTTTAACTTTAATGATTTAACAAGGCAAATGTCACCCTTCAAAAACTACTAATTTCAAATTTTCAAAAAAAATCACTTTAAAATCGAAAAAAGTTATAGTTCTTAGGGTCAGAATACAGAACCTCTAAGATCGGTTATTTACCTAAATTCAGTCAAAAAATTGGGGTTTTAAAAAAAATTAAAAAAAAATCACTTTACAAGGGTGACATTTGGAGTTCTAAATCATTAATAAGAGAAGGCATGAGCGAAAGCAGTCTTATTGTGAGGCTAAAGCGTGGTGACCAGCAAGCACTAGAACAGATTTACTCTGAATATAGGCAAAGCTTTATCACGTACATCACAAACACTCATAACTGTTCAGAGGAACAAGCTGTTGATATCTATCAGTATGCTATATTATCTTTCTACGAGAACGTTGTAGATGGTAGTTTTGAGGAAATGAATGCTGCTGGGATCAAAACATACCTTTATTCCATTGGAAAAAATAAATTACTTGGTGATTTAAGGAAAAAGACCAAAATCACTTTTCAAGGGAAATTTAATGATGATGATCTAATACTTGATGAAGACGAATTTGAAATTGAAAAAATTGAAAAATACGACAAGATTAGTGAAGTCATACGCTCAATGGGAGATCCTTGTAAGCGAATTTTAGAACTGTTCTATTTTAACAAACTTTCAGCTGATGAGATTGCTGAAATTATGGGATATAGTAGTGGAAATACAGTTAGAAATTTGAAATACAAGTGTATTCAAAGAATAAAGAAACTAATAGAGTAAATTCCAATGAAGGAGAATTTAGATTTAATTGACGCTTATTTGAATGGCAACCTCGACACCAACGAGATGCTGGATTTTGATGATAGGTTAAAAAGTGATCCTGAATTCCAATTGGAATTTCAAGAAGTAAAACTCATAAAGAATATTACAAGAGAAGAAGTAAAATCAAAAGTACTTCAATCTTTAAAAAACCAAGAAGCCTCAATTCAATCACTACAAATAACTAAAACCCACACTACTATGAAGAAGTACATTTCAATTGCAGCAACTTTGCTTTTGATAGTATCACTAAGTTACTTCGGTCTCTTTAGCGGTACATCAGAAGTTGATGGCTCTAAAATCTTCGGTGAATACTATGAAGCATATACTAACGTAGCTTCAGGTATTGAAAGAGGTTCAGCTGTCGACCTTACAGACTTAAAAAATAGGGCTTACTATGCTTATGATTTAGGTAGTTATGAAGAAGCCGAAAGAGGTCTTACTCAATTAGTTGAAACTGAGAAAAATGCTGACAATTATTTTTATTTAGGCATCTCTCATATTGAAACAGGAAATTTAGATGCTGCTATTAATGATCTAAATGTTGTATTGAATAATTATTCAAAATATACAGATCAAGCACAATGGTATTTGGCTTTAACACTTTTGAAAAATGGATCAACAGATGAAGCTCTATCTAACCTTGTTGACTTAAGCGTTAAAGGTGAATCTTATAAAGAACAAAGCCTTGAAATACTGAAAGAAAAATTCGGATTTAAAAGTTTTGGTGAAATTGATCCAGAGACGGTTGTAGTAGTAGAAGCTACGAAGAGACCAGACCCAGAGCTTGGAACAGACTGGGATGCTCCAGATGGCTCATTCGTTGATAAACGCCAAGTTCAGTTTGGTGTTGTGATGAACTCAAACGGAGAGGCATTTGACTTCTTTAACGATAAACCAATAGATAACCTTAAAGAAGGTGATGTTATCCAGTGTATCGTTCTTACTAAAGGTAAAAAAGGTAAAAAAGGGTACGCTTTCTTACTAGGATAATTTTAGAATTCCATATACACACATATACACACACTTTAAAGCGTCTCAATAATTTTGAGACGCTTTTTGTTTTTAAAAGCCTTGCTCCAACTAAAACTAAATTGAGCTTAATCAAGCAAAGTGTTCTAGAGCTCCATAGAAAAACATTGCCTCTCAACTCCTTTTTATATTATTGAACCAACTAAAAACCTCTATCCGCTTCTGTTGAATCAAATAAGGAAGAAACCTGAATTGAGTATTGCTATTATAAATTTGGCTCATCAATTTGAACAGTTAGTTATAAAGTAAGGTTTCTTTTTCTCTCAGCATATAAAACACGGTCAGAGAAAAAACTGTATTATTTAATAAGTATGGAAAATTGGAGCATCCGAAGGATAAGTGAGCTTGCCAAAAAGGGCGAAGGCGTTCACCTTGAATTTAAGAAAAAGGCCAACTTTCCTGATAAAATAGCCAAAGAGTTAGTCGCATTTGCTAACACCCAAGGAGGAGTTCTTCTATTAGGTATAGATGATGACGGCACTGTATCAGGAACTCGCGATATTGAAGGAGAAGTATATGTATTAGAACAAGCAATTCGAAACCTCATTTGGCCCAAACTAGAATATGCTTTACAAATTATTAAACTAAATGAGAAAAAAGGAATAGCGGTTTTTGAAATTGAACGAGGCAAGAAATTACCTTTACACCTTAAAGAAAATTTAAATACCAAAACAGGGAAGGCTTACGTTAGGGCTGGTGAACAAAGTTTACAGGCAAGCAAAGAAATGCGTGAAATTTTAAGAAGACGCATAAAAGAAAAGGATACTCAATTTACATTTGGAGAGAAGGAAAGAAAATTAATGGAGCTTTTAGAGTCTAACCAAAACATTACGCTCAAAAATTACGCTCAAGCAGCCAATCTATCCAAATTTATTGCTTCACGGACATTGATAAAATTAGTACTCGCAAATGTACTGGAAATTCAACCTGAAGAAGGTCAAGACTTGTACTTCAGAAAATAACAATTTATAAAACTTTAGAAGAACGGTTGATTAGTAGGGATCGATAAAACAAATAGTATTATGAGAATCAAAAGTTTAATAGTGACATTTATAACAATAGGCCTATGTTTTTCGATGCAAGTGAATGCCCAAAACAAAGAAAAATACGACATAAAAAAGGCTAACAAGACCATAGCTGAATTCAAAAAAGTAGACAACAGCCTAGAAACCTTCTTTGAAAATTCATTTGGTTATGCAGTTTTTCCGTCTATTGGAAAAGGCGGTATCGGTATTGGTGGCGCAGCAGGAAAGGGTGTGGTTTTTAAACAAGGTGAAATGATTGGCGGATCCAACATGACCCAAATCACTGTTGGCTTCCAGTTTGGAGGACAAGAATACAGTGAAATCATTTTTTTCGAAGATTCGGACAGCTTCAACCGTTTTATCAATAATAAATACCAGTTCGCAGCTCAAGTCTCAGCGGTAGCATTAAAATCGGGCATATCGGCAGACGCAAGTTATACTGATGGTGTAGCCGTTTTTACACAAGCTAAAGGCGGCTTAATGTATGAGGCCTCCGTTGGGGGACAAAAGTTTAAGTTCGTTTCAGAAAATGAAATGAAGTAGTAACAGTTTAGAAGCATTAAGAAATTGAATGGCTTGCCATTAATGACAAGCCATTTTTTTATTCTTCGAAACCACTCATCATGAGATTTGTACCTGACTGAAACAACAACGATGAACTTCGGTTTTCTCTTCTATTTTTACCTTTTGATTAAACTCATTCTACAAATGAAAAAGCTATCAAAGTTATTTTTTATCGCTTCTCTATTTTTAACTTCTGGCCACTTAACTATTGCTCAACAGCCCGACAATCAATCAGGAGTTACCGAATTATACGATTTTTCGGTAAACCTAAGAGCAGATTACGGAAGCCTATCTCGTTTCTACTCTATTGAAAACTCCCCAGAAAGAAGGTTACGTTTCGAAAACTTTTTTAAAGATCAGCTCTCGAAGCTTGAGAAATTCAATTTCAATAAACTGTCAACTGGTGGTCAAGTGGACTATCTACTTCAAAAGCGATATATAGAAGAAAACTTATTTGATTTATCAGAAGAAGAAAAAGAAGTAACCCTGCTAAAAAAATGGATTAACCCTGCTGAATATCTCTATGAACTAGAAAAGAAACGGAGAAGAGGATTGCACCTGGATAGCGAAAAAGTAGCCGCTGACTTGAACGACATCGCTAAAAAACTAAAAGTGGCTACTGACGAATTAAAAAAAGAGAATCCAACTTTTTCTAGAGAACTAACCCGTAGAGCAGAACGAACAATACGAGGCCAAAAACGCGCACTCAATAGTGTTTATGATTTTTACAAAGGTTACGATCCTCAATTTACTTGGTGGGTTACAAAACCATATGAAGTATTAGATAAGGCCCTAGATGACTACTCAAAAGTACTCAGTGCACAAGTTGATAAATCTACTTTGCCTAAAGATGACGGCAGTGGAATTATAGGTAACCCTATTGGAAGAGAGGAATTAATTCGGCAGTTAAAGTATGAGATGATACCCTATTCACCTGAACAATTGGTAGAAATCGCCAATAAAGAGTTTGCTTGGGCAGATGCCGAATTACTAAAGGCTTCAAGAGAAATGGGCTTTGGCAATGACTGGAGAGCCGCTCAAGAAAAGGTGAAGATGTCATTCGTACCTGAGGGGCACCAACCAGAAGCCATGCTGAAACTGTACAATGAGTCAGTAGATTTTCTGAAGAAGAACAACCTACTCACCATTCCACCAATTGCAGAAGAAACCTGGAGAATGAGCATGATATCGCCAGCAAGACAGTTAATCAGCCCTTTCTTTTTGGGTGGAGAAACACTTCAGATTTCTTATCCAACGGATGAAATGAATCACGAAGATAAACTGATGAGCATGCGAGGCAACAACCCTCATTTCTCTCGAGCCACCGTTCACCATGAACTAATCGCTGGCCATCATCTTCAAGGATTTATGAATAACCGAAACAAGGAATACCGTTCATATGGCACTCCTTTTTGGACGGAAGGTTGGGCACTTTATTGGGAGCTTTTACTTTGGGATATGGACTTCCCTCAGTCGCCAGAAGACCGTATAGGCATGCTTTTCTGGAGAATGCACCGTTCCGCCCGTATTATCTTTTCACTTAACTATCACTTAGGTGAATGGACACCCCAGCAGTGTATCGACTTTTTAGTAGATAGGGTGGGACATGAACGCGCCAATGCAGAAGGAGAAGTGAGGCGTTCTTTTGAAGGTAATTACGGTCCACTTTATCAATTGGCGTATATGACAGGTGGCCTCCAGTTTTATGAGCTTAAAAAAGAGTTAGTAGATAGCGGTAAAATGACCATTAAAGAGTTTCACGATGCCGTTTTAAAAGAAAACAGTATGCCTGTTGAAATGGTACGAGCTATATTAACCAATCAGCGGTTAAAGAAAGATTTTAAAAGTAGCTGGATGTTCTATAATAAATAACCTTTTCAAATTATCCTTAAGCCAATTTCTAAAGGAGTTTATCGCTTGATTATTAAAGGTGTATTTAATTTTTACCTTTGCGCCTGACTTTAAAAACTAAACGATTATGAAAAACATACTTTCTATTGGTGTGGTAATTCTTTTGGCCACTGCCATTGGATGTAGCAGTGACAATGGTACTATGCCGATTGCCCAAATGAAAACCCAGCAAGATAGTCTTAGCTATGCTTACGGTGTTCAAATTGCAGAAATGCTAAAGCAGCAAAACAAAACCCTAGATGCTGACATGGTTGCAGCAGCAGTTAAAGAAGCCTTGGCAGATACTGCGCAACTTTCTTTAGAGCAATGCCAAGAAATTCTTATTGCAGACCAACAGAGAGCAATGGAAGGAATGAAAAATGAAAGTGAAGCTTTTTTAGCCGAAAATGCAACAAAACCTGGTGTTCAAACCACGGCTAGTGGCCTACAATACAAAATTATTCAAGAAGGAACGGGTGCGTCTCCAAAAGCAGAAGATACGGTAACTATTCACTATACAGGTAAACTTTTGGATGGTAATGTATTCGATAGCTCAGTGGGTGGCGAACCACTTACCTACCCTGTAGGCCAGTTCATCCAAGGGTGGATCGAAGGTCTTCAATTGATGAAACTAGGTGGTAAAATGGAACTGTATATCCCATCCAACTTAGCATATGGCGAAAGAGGTATTAGCGGTGCAATCCCTCCAAATGCTGCTTTAATATTCGAAATAGAATTGCTTGATATTAAGTAGTTCTTTGAAAATTAAGACTTTGAAAGCCTTCTCAATAATTGAGAGGGCTTTTTTTGTATTAAGTTGTCTCGTTCTGAAATAAACAAAGAGTTTTTTGTAGCGCATTTTTGTTCAAAACCAATGTTCTTGAATTAACTGTTGCATGGCGGGCTGCACTTCGTTTCCAGCAATAATTTGTCTTCCAAAAATGTAATCACTTCCGCCATTGAAATCGGTCACCATTCCGCCCGCTTCTTTTACAATTAAAGCACCAGCCGCTACATCCCAAGGCTGTAGGTTGTACTCAAAAAAGCCTTCGAAACGACCACAGGCAGTATAGGCTAAATCTACTGCCGCACTACCCATTCTGCGCAAACCATGGGTAGACTTCATGAATTCATCTAGAATCACCAAATACTGCGACATCTGCTCAAAGTTGTAATAAGGAAAACCCGTAGCCAATAATGATTTGTCTAAAGTCTTTATGGGAGAAACGGTAATGGGAAAATGATTTAAAAATGCACCTTGCCCTTTTACAGCATGAAAACATTCATCGCGGTTGATTTCATACACAACGCCCAAAGTCAATTCGTTCCGCTTCATCAAAGCAATTGAAACCGCGAAAACAGGAATTCCATGTGCAAAATTGGTGGTTCCATCCAGCGGATCAACAATCCAATTATAGGTATCAGATTTTTTAGTGGAAGTGCCTTCTTCGGCTATAAAGCCAGAACCAGGTAGTATTTTACTTAAGCCAGCAACAATTCGCTTTTCAGCCTCTTTGTCTACATAGGAAACGAGGTCGTTTTTGCCTTTGTATTCTATTTTAGAGTGATCAAATTTTCTTGATTCCTGCCGAATGAATTCTCCCGTTTCTTTGGCAAGCACGATAACGTCTTGAAGTAATTGCTGCATGGTCTGTTTTCTTAACCTTACAAATATAGGGGTTTCAAAACGCAGACATTATTAAAAAAACGAAGACTATTAAAACAACAGTTTCTTAAGTAATGCCCATCAAAAGCAGATCTACCTTCATTCATCTATTTGTAAATATTAAACCTTAATTTATAATGTTTTTGATTTTTATTAGTTACTTTAAAACATGAATAGATTTGAAAATAGAGTTAGACTTGTAATGGTTTTCTCAATAATGAGTTTAATTTTTTCTGAAGAAATCTCCGCTCAGAATTTAGTAAACGGAGAGCAATACTACGCTTGGAATGTAAAAAATACAGTCGTTTATTCTGACACAAATACCTCCTCAGAAATTTTGGATAGTCTTGCTTTTGGAACCAAGGTTCAAGTGAAAGACACTTCTTATCCTAAAGTCATTAGACACTTTCAGGTCGAATCAGATAAAGATCAAATTGATTATTCCCTGAAAGGTCATTGGGTAAAAATATCTACGGAAGATGTTGAAGGCTATGTATTTGACGGTGAACTTTCCAAAAGATTACCATTGAAACTGCCTGAAAACAAGCGACCAGAAAGAGAAGATGATTATTTGGAGCGTACTTTAGGAGAGGGAGTGGTTACGGAAAAAAAGGAGCCTTTAGGGACTGAACCTAACATTTACTACCGTTGGATTAAAGACATTAAATTCGCTGATGGTAGTTATATTCATTGGGTAAATATAGAAGGCTGCGATATGGGAGAGTTTTTCATTAGTGGCGCCAATATCAACCAAGTCTATTTTATGTTCACGGCATTTCTTTATGACAACGGATCAGGCATTTACTTCCCAAATGCTGATATCGTGAAGCTTACTAAAGTGAAGGGTACAAGGCTCGAGTTTACCGATGCCGATGAGTCTTATTCAAATCACATCACCACAAAAGAAAATGGAAAAGTTGTCTTTGGTGGGGGCTTGTGTGGTTAAACTATTTTTAGATTTCTAAACTTTTGATTGCTGGTGAAAGGACACTTTTCAGAAAGTCCAACTCCTTATTAAAGAAGAATTTTTGATTGACTTCGATTTCGATACCTGAGTAACTTTTTACCCCGAACTTCTTGCGTAACCAGGTGGTAAAACCATCATCAGTGCCTTTATAAGGCTCGTTCAGGTCGATGGTGAGCAGTGGTGCCAACTCTCTAAGTTTTTCGGTTAATTCTAATGCAATTTTGCTTTCCAACCTCCTTTTTGGGTCGAAGAGAATACCGATGTCGGTTAGGCGTTTTTCACCTTCCCAAACTGGTGTAAAGGAATGTATAGAAAAATGAGCTACTTCGTTTTTGGCTTCTGTTTCCCTTTTAATCCAATCGGTTACGACATTTCGGTAAGGGCGATAGTATTTATTGAGCAAAAACTGCTTTACCGAAGGCTCTAAGTCAATGGTGAATTCACTGAAGAGCTGAGGGTGATTTAACGATCGGTTTACCTCCACTAAAAGTCGCGAAGTGGGATGCATAAAAACCGGAACGGCTAATTCTACCCCAAGGTAACTGGCAAGAATAGCAGCACCTGGGTCCCAACCCCGGTGCGATTCCAACGCCTCTTTCCCTCTTTTAAATAAATATTTATAACTCTCAGGCAATTCGTTGCCTGCATGCTCGCAGGTAATTAGAATGCGCCTTCCAAGCATGGATCAAACATTTGGTTGTTTTCCAAACAGTCAGTCAATTCACGATACACCATTTTTAAATTGCTGTGGTCGTAGTTTTGGTTGGTACTCGCTAAAATTCTGCTGGCCAAAGTACCTTGGTCTAAAATTTTATGAATTTGGTCGTACCAAGGCTCAAGCCTTTCAGGATACATGATGTGCAGATTGATCAGCATTTTTCTCCAGAAGTCACCAGCGGTTACTTCTTCATAAGGATTAAAACCAAAGGCTTTTAAATACTCCTTGTCGTTGATTACCGTGTGTTCGCCATGTCGAATTACACTCTTGAAAATGGCTTGTAAGTCGGTGGTTTTAAATTCATGCTGAACTTCGGTAGTCATTATTTTCTCTTCTGTAAGCATTTGCAAAAAGGCAATAACCAAGTTGGCAATGGCCAAATCTGCAGAAGGGCATTCCTGAATATCAATGATCCTGATTTCTATCGCGCCACGATCGAAACGAGCAATTGCACCACGAGAATTCAGCCAAATCGGGTCTAAAATTCCATCCGGATCGTGCGGAGCAATGTCTTCTTCTATCTGGCTATAAATGTATTTTCTATATGTTCTTTTAGAGAAAATAGCTTCTGGAATCACCTTCCCCGTAAGGGAAGGAATAATCTTTTGGTTGTTCTGATAATAATCTAAGCGCTTGTCTAGAAAGTTAGTAAACTTGCCTCCAATAATAGGCGAGCTGGCCGATAAAGCGGGCAGCAGTGGCAAGATTAAACGAATGGCGCCATGAAGTTTTGAGAACTCCTCATCGTCATAAAACGGCAAGTTAATGTGCGTGCTTTGCAAGTTGCTCCAGCCATGGCCTTTGCAATTGAAAATCCTATCATAAGCCGCATAGATTTCCCCACTGTCGTGCGTCCAACGGAAAGACTCCGTTTCAGGGTTCATCCAAGGGTGCGCAGCCGTTGGCATTAATCGGGCATTGAAAGTAGCTAATAGCTCGTTCATTTGCTCTATTGCTTCTTGAAAATCCACACCCAGTTGCACCAAATCTTTGGTTGGATGCGAGCATTTAAGTTCAAGTACGTGCAAAGCCAGCTCGTTGGACCAAGTTACAGGCCCCATATTTATTTCTCCGGTGTATTCTCCGGTCAAAGATTTAAACACCTCGTCTGCGATTGGCTTCACATTGAGGGTTTCTATATCCACAATCATGTATTCCAGCTCTATTCCAAATGCTTCGAACAGATGCAGGCGGTTGGTATTACTCATTCCTTTTTATTTCATTTTAATCCGCTCCAGCATAATTTCCATTATGCGTTCATAGAGCTTATTCTTGATAATCTTATCTTCCACACCCGAGTCTATATTCGGGTTGTCGTTTACTTCTATCACATAGAATTTGCCATTCACTTCTTTGATATCTACTCCGTAAAGCCCGTTACCAATCAGTTTTGTGGCCTTTAAAGCGGTTTGTAATAAACCCACCGGAGCTTGTTCTACCGCCAAAGTATCGGCATTGCCCTCTACATGTTTGTCGCCTTCTTTCCAGTTTACAATTTGCCAATGGTCGCGGGCCATGTAATAGCGACACACATAAAGCGGTTCGTTATTAATAATTCCTACTCGCCAATCGAAAGGAGTTGGCATAAACTCTTGCGCAATCAGCAATTCCGACCCTTTGAAAAAGCCTTTCAAAAGGGCTTTCAATTCTTCTTCGTTTTTTACCTTTTTCACGCCTCTTGAAAAAGCGCCATCGGGCTCTTTCAGAATAAAAGGGAACTCTAGCTTTTCAGTATCAGGTGTAGCCTTGTCTTTTGAAATGATGGTTGATTTAGGAACAGGGATTTTGTTGCTGGTCATCAATTCATTCAAATACACTTTGTTCGTGCATCTCAAAATCGACATTGGGTCATCAAAAACTACCAAGCCTTCGGCTTCTGCTTTTTTAGCGAAGCGGAAAGTATGGTTGTTTACGTTTGTGGTTTCCCTTATGAAAAGTGCATCGAACTGGGTAAGT
The DNA here is from genome assembly GCF_001592945.1 of Roseivirga seohaensis. Taxonomy (GTDB): domain Bacteria; phylum Bacteroidota; class Bacteroidia; order Cytophagales; family Cyclobacteriaceae; genus Roseivirga; species Roseivirga seohaensis. The sequence continues at coordinate 603,114 of NZ_LRPB01000023.1, read as the reverse complement.
CTGGCGTAATCGTTTTTGGTAATTATTTCCGTGTTGAAGCCCGTTTTTTCCGCAGCTTTCACAAACTTTTGTAGCGCTTTAGCGTCTGATGGCGGGTTGTCATCTTCTGGGTTTACCAAAATTGCCAAGTCGAATTTTCTTCTCGGGTTACTGGTTCTCACCACCATTTTTTTAGTGAGGAAAAGCCCCAATTGATTACTCAAAGTAGTGCGTTCTTCTTCACTTAAATCATGAATGTTAAGTGGTTTCAATTGTTCCAGCGCCCACTTTTCCTTCTTTACAAAAACCACTTTTAAAATAGGGGTTTGAAAAAGGTTGAAGAGCAATAGGCCCAATTTAGTGGTGTGTGCACTGCCCGTAAAACCAAAATATATTCTCAGTTCAACTTTAGTTTCTTTACTTCCTTTAAAGGTTTTCTGAATCACTTCATCAAAATCTTGCGCATCGTCCTTGATCATGGCCGGGTAACGGAAATCTTGAATGGTGGAAGCTTCTGGCAATACTTTATGACCTCTGGCTTCCGCCAAAAGCGACACATAGTATCCCGTGCTTTGGTATTGGTATGATTTGCAGAGGTTAATCACTTTAACCTTGTTCAGGTGTCTTAGACCTTCGTTTGCAAAGTATTCTCTGGCGGAAATAACCTCTACGCCAGGGATATTAAAATTCCATTTCTTTGGGTTCTCTGTAACTATTAGTTTCGACATTACTGGTTTTTATCTCTTGGTTCAATAATTAATAAATTGGCATCGTAGGTTACAATGCCCAACATAATCGCATTAATCAGGCGGTTAATATCCACTTTATAGTGTTGCTCACCATTGTTCATGGGGTTATTCTTCAATGGGTCGGCAATAGATACCATTCCCGTTGCCTCAGAATAACCATTGAGTACCACAAAGTGACCTACAGGCAGACCTCTCAAATCATCATATTCGGTTACTGTATCTCCAATTTCACGTTTGCTACCATACAAATAAGTAGCGCTTAAGCCTGTTAAAATTGGTTGCTTCGCGAAGAGGAATTTCTTGATTAATTCTGGACTCAAGTCTTCAAATTTGATTTCTCCTCCTTGTTTTAAAAACTTCATATAAGCCACAGATGCGAACTGAATTCTACGCTGTGGTTTGTATCTTTTTTGCAAACCTAGTTTATGAAGTAAATCTGGCTCTTCTGCATCAAACCATGACGGATCGAACAAGTTGAGATTATAGGTGTAGAGCGTTGCTTTGTAACCGCGCTTTAAAGCATGGTTGCCTAAATTCACCGCCAAGGTTCCTCCGCTTTTCAACTGCTTTACTTCGCCAATTATATCAGGCAAAGAGATGTAGTCTCCGTAATATTGATAAACCGCTTGCAAACAAGTGGGTCCACAAGTGGAGTCCGTTGGCTGCGGAAGCATATCAATACCAAACCATGCTTTATCTAAAACGATCATGTATTTTTCTACCTTTAATACTCCTTTGACGAAGGCTTAATAAAAAGTCACTTTGCACAGGGAATTTATGAAGTAGAGCCACTGTTATGGACAGAAGCAAACGCAACCTGAACAACTATTTTAGTCGCTTTTTTTAAGTTAGAACGATATGAAATTTTCGATAGAAGAAACTAATAAACTGCTCCGAAACCGCAGATCAATATATCCAGCCATGTATTCCGATGTGTCCGTGGATGACGCCATCATTAAAGAGATGCTGGAGAATGCCAATTGGGCACCTACCCATAAACTCACCGAGCCTTGGCGCTTTGTGGTTTTCAAAAATGAAGGCTTGAAAAAACTCGCTACTTTTCAATCTGAGCTTTATAAAGAACTTTCCACCAAGGCTGGCAATTTTGATGCATCGAAATTTGAGAAGTTGGCTACCAAGCCATTACTTGCTTCGCATATTATTGCCATTGGCATGAAGCGCGACCCAAAAGCACTCGTTCCGGAAATCGAAGAAATCTCATCTGTAGCTTGCGCAGTGCAAAACATGTATTTAACAGCTACCGCGAATGGCGTGGGCTGTTATTGGGGCTCAGGCGGAATTACTTATAAAGAAGAAGCCAAAAGCTTTTTTGGCTTGGGAGCCGAAGATAAATTACTTGGGTTTCTCTATGTAGGAAACTTAAAAACAGACAAATGGCCAGCAGGAAAGCGCAGCCCAATTGAAGAAAAAGTGAGTTGGGTAGAAAGTTAAATATGTCAACCCTCCAAGGGTTTGAAACCCTTGGAGGGTTCGTTCACTTCAAAAACTAAAAAATCAACTGCCACCTAAACGCCCACATCCACCTCAGCTTGAAAAACGGAATTTCGGCTTGTTTCATGATTTTCTCTAGCTCTGCTTTTTTGAAGGCTCGCCTTACCGAAAGCGGAGCATCGTTCTTTACCATTTCAGATTTGGAGAAAAAATAGGTCAGCCATTTGATTAAAAACTCAGCCAAGCCATGGCGATGTAAATCATTAATTACCGTCCCTTTTTTTGCTTGGGTTTTAAACTGATTGAAAATATTGATGAGTTGTTCATCGGTAAAGTGATGTGTAAAAAGGGTACAAAGAATGACATCGAATTGTCTTTCTTTAAATTCTTCTGAAAAAATATCACACACTTCAAAACGGATGTTGGGGTAGGCCTTACAGTTCTCTATGGCGTATTCCACAATAGCAGGATTGGCATCAAAGCCAATCAGTTCAACTTCAAGCTTCCTCTGTTTTGCCCACTGAGCAACAAGCTTCAGCATATCACCTCCGCCACAACCCAAATCAGCAATTACAAGTTTCTCCTTGGTTTTTGATCGAATGAGTTGATCCAAACCATTAATGGTTACAAAATTTCCTCCCAGCCATTTGTTGATGGTTTCGAGCTCCTTTAGCGTCTGCGGAATTACTTCACCAGAGGCCTCAAGGTCATCCATTAATTCTTCTTCGTATGATCGGCTGCTCATTGCTGGTTTTTATTCAAAGTAGGTAATCCGTTTCACATGCCCTAGGGAGTCGAAATGAATATAAATACCATCAGATGAAAAAGTTGGTGGCTGATAATAGAACGAAGGAATATTGCTCTGTGAACCAGAATCACTTCTTGTATCAGGCTCACCCATTATTTTCTTCACCTGTAATGAGTCCATTCCTATTTCAATTTTTTCGGAGTTGACCACATTTTGTTTGCTTTTTCTGGCAGCGGCACTCCACTCTGTAAAGTAGAAAAACGCAAAAACCAGCAGGGAAACTAAAACGCCAATAAATATGAAAACCTTTTTCATTACCCTAAACATTAAACGATTTCTAACACCATCGACTCCAAAGTAAGCCCAGGGCCAAAAGCCACAGAAAGGCAATTTTCTCCTTTTATGGACCCTTCTTCTATGAGTTTTTCCAATACAAAGATTAGAGTAGCGGACGACATATTTCCATAATTTTGGAGTACCTCATAGGCATGACGGTTATCGATCTTGCCAAGATTCAGTTCTTGTTCAATCACTTCTAAAATGCGTTTTCCCCCGGGGTGTATGGCGTATTGTTGAATAGAACTTCCGCCCATTTTCTTTTTCAGTTGGTCAATCATTCCTGCAATACCCGACTCAATAAGATTGGGCACATAAGATGAAAGCTTCATTTCGAAACCGAAATCACCAATGTCCCAAGCCATGTTCTCGCCTCCATCATTCAGAATTTGATTATGAAAAGCGACAGGCGATAAGCCCTTGCTCCCTTGTTCCGAAGAAGTCATTAAAAGGGCTGCTGCGCCATCGCTGAAAAGTGCGTTGGCCAGTAAATTATCTTCGTCTGTTTTGTTCTGAAAATGAATGGTACATAGCTCCGTTGAAACCACTAAAACTTTAGCCTTTGAGTCGGCTTTGCAAAAAGCATCGGCAGTGCGAATGCCCGTTATGGCGGCATAGCAGCCCATAAAATTGATGCAGGTCCGCTGAACGTCAGAGTTTAAATTGAGGCCATTAATCAAATCAACATCCAATCCAGGCGCATACATGCCCGTGCAACTGATGGTGATCAAATGAGTTACTTCTTCGAGTTTGATATTCGATTTCTGAATGCAGTTTTGTACTGCCTTCATGGCCAAGTCTGGCGCTGCTTCTTTATATAAAATCGATCGTTGTTGGGTCGTTGGAAAAGGACTCAAGTCTTTACTTTTGGGATAAAAAGTCCAACCTTCCATATTCAGACTCCCATAATCTGGAATTACAGAATGGCGGGTTTGAATTCCACTAGCGCGGTAAAGTGCTTTCAGTCGGGTTTTATCCTTACCTTCAAACCCATGGGCATTTGCCATAAACTCAAGAATTTCCTTCTGAGGAATTTTATTTTCTGGAACTGCGGTGCCTATGGCTGATATGACTGATCTCACGTTCTATATTATCCTTTTTTCCGCTAAATTGTTCAGTATAACTTTCAATTATGTTCAAAAAGTCGACTTGGTTACATTTAAGAATTCCGTTTAGCTACTTTCTTCTCCCTATCTATTTCTTTGGGATTTCTATTAGTCCCAACCTAAGTGAGCCCAATCTGCTCTGGCTTTTTATCATTCTTCACCTTTTTATTTACCCTGCCAGTAATGCATTTAACAGCTATTTCGACAAGGATGAAAAAAGCATTGGCGGCTTGAAGAACCCACCACCAGTAGATAGAAACCTGCTCTATATGGCTTGGCTTTTCGATATCATCGGGGTTTCGCTTTCCATTTGGCAATTCAAAAACAACTGGACGTTGACGCTTATGCTACTTGTCTATATTTTGGTATCAAGGGCATACAGCCATCCTTCAATACGACTAAAAAAGTACGCTTTCCTGAGTTGGTTTATCGCTGGCCTTTTTCAAGGGGCTTGGGTAGTTTGGATCATTTACATTGGCTTAAATAATTTCGAATTCAGCCATGTTTTAAAACCTCACGTGCTTATTCCCGGACTTCTGGCCTCTGTAATTCTTTGGGGAGCCTATCCTATGACCCAGATTTATCAACATGAAGAAGATGTCAAAAGAGGCGATAAAACGCTTAGTATAAAGCTGGGAATCAAAGGCACTTTCCTATTTACGGCTGTCTTTTTTGTGATGGCATCGGTGCTCTATTTCTTTTATTTTGACGCATACCACCAAACCAAATATGGGTGGACGTTTATTCTGGCAATGGCCCCAATTGTTGTGTTTTTTGCAGGCTGGTTTTTAGCGGTAATGAAGAATGAAAACAAAGCAAACTTTAAAAACACCATGTGGCTCAACTTCATTTCTGCCACCTGTTTGGGCGGATTCTTTCTCTACTTTTTTCTAGACTCTACCAATATTTTAAATGCGGTAGGTCAATACTAAAACGGCTTTCCGTGTGTGTTCTTCATGATTTTTTTCGCCAACCAAGGTGAATTTTTCATTACCGAAAGGGCAGCGTTACTGCTCCATTTTGAACCAAAAAAGGATTGAGTTTTTCTGCCCACCCAAAGCCGTTTTTTAAAAGTTGCATTCCACTTCTCACTGTAAACACTTTCCAGTTTTTGCCTATCCCATTGTTCTGAACCAGCATGTTCAGCAATCGTATCAGAGAGGATTTTAGCGGAGTGAACTGCCATGGCCATTCCATTGCCGCATAATGGAGTAATCAGGCCGGCCGTATCTCCCGACATCAGAATATGGTTTTCGATCAGTTTTTTAGGGCGAAAGGAAAAGGAATTAATTACCACTGGTTTTTCGTGCACAAACTCAGCATTATCAAAAATGGATTTTAGAAATGGATTGACTTTAAGCACTTTTTTTTCCATTGCCTCTACAGAGCCTGTTTTTTTCAAATCTTCTCTTCTGCCTAAATAGCAAAGATTAAACTGGTCATTTTCAATGGCTACTATACCGCAATATCCTCCTTCAAAATTATGCAAGGCTACTAAGTCTCTAGGAAAGTCCGTTTTGATGTGATGCTTTACGCCAATAAAAGGAGCTTCATATTTCAAATAACCTCGCTCCAGCTTTTTGTCTAGCACTCCATTTTTCCCATAGGCGCCAATCACCAAATCGGCATGGTAAACTTCATTGGTGCTACTTTCTAATCTAAATTGATTGTTGCCAAATTCAACATTAATGATGGACGTATTCTCTAGAATTTCAGCTCCAGATGTTCTGGCTAGATTCGCTAAAAAATCATCGAGTAAAAAACGGCTAATGCCAAAGCCGCCCATATCAAGAGGCATATTTAAAGACTGACCATTTAAAGCGCTAATTTGAAACTTAGTGATTTGAGGAAAACATTGATTATCAGGCAGGAGTTTCTCTCTTTTCATGAAGTCCAATACTTCATTTGAAAGGTATTCACCACAGACTTTATGGAAGGGATATTGTTTCTTTTCAAAGAGAACAACCTCGAAATTCAAGCGAGAAAGTCGTACGGCACTCACTAAACCTGCTAAACCCCCACCAATTATTGCTATTTTTTTCAATTTTACATTCCCCTTTTATAATTCTAAAGCACCTTTCAAGTAAAATAGGCTTCACGGTACCACATAAGCAATTAGCTTAAGCAACAATTATTAAACCACTAAAGGAATGAAAAAGATTAAAACGATTGCACAAAAACCATTATTGGTTGCTGTGGCCGTCTTATTTTTGCTCACTGGGTTCGCAGATAACTCATTTGGGCAATCTAGGAAGGAAAAAAGAGAAGCTGCCGAAAAAGCGGCGGCAGCTGCTGCTGCTCCAAAACAAGACCCTAAGCCTAAAGTAAAAAAAGGCGAACCAAAACCTTATGACGAGGTAATTACAAAAGATGCCATTTCAGACGATGGGCTTTTCCAAGTACATAAAATTGATGATAAATACTTCTTCGAGATTCCTAATGATCTTTTAGGAAGAGATATGCTTATGGTTTCCCGAATTGCAAAAACTGCTTCGGGCATTGGCTTTGGTGGTGGAAAAACAAGCACCTTAATGCTAAGATGGGAACGTAACGAGAATAAGATCCTTCTTAAAATTATCTCAACGCAAGTTACAGCGGCTGATTCTCTTCCAATCAGTGAAGCAGTTAAAAACTCAAACTTAGACCCAATCTTGGCGTCTTTCCAAGTTGAAGCCTTATCGAAAGATGGTAACGGAGTAGTAATTGATGCTTCATCATTGTTAACCAGCGATATCAAGCCTCTTGGTTTTCCTCAGTTTTACCGAACTCAATATAAGGTTTCAAGAATGGATAACGACCGTTCTTATGTAACTAGAGTAAGCAGCTACCCTGAAAACATTGAGCTTAGACACGTTAAAACTTATTTAGCTAGTGCTAGCCCTTCTTCGAGAGAAGACGGTGCCATCACTATTGAGATGAGCAACTCAATGATTCTTCTGCCAGAAGTACCAATGCAAAGAAGACTTTATGATGAAAGAGTGGGCTGGTTTGCAAGAGGAACAACTGATTATGGTTTAGACGTTCAGCAGTCTAAAACTATTAGATATTTAGACAGATGGAGACTTGAAGTAAGAGATGAGGATATGGCTAAATTCCGTAGAGGAGAATTAGTTGTTCCGAAGAAACAAATCGTTTATTACATCGATAGAGCAACTCCTGAAAAGTGGGTAAAAGCGATTAAAGACGGTATCGAAGATTGGCAAGTTGCTTTTGAAGCCGCAGGTTTCAAAGATGCAATTATTGCTAAAACAGCCCCTACTCCTGAAGAAGATCCAGATTGGAGCCCAGAAGATGTTAGATATTCTGTAGTTAGATATTTAGCTTCTCCAATTCCAAACGCAAACGGACCACACGTAAGTGATCCGCGTTCTGGTGAAATCTTAGAAAGTGATATCAACTGGTACCATAACGTAATGACATTATTAAGAAGATGGTTCTTTGTTCAAACTTCTGCCATTAACCCTGGCGCTCAAAGCCCAGAGTTTGACGATGAAGTAATGTCACGTTTGATCCGCTTTGTATCTTCTCATGAAGTAGGCCATACTTTAGGTTTACCACATAACTTCGGTTCAAGTAATGCTTATCCTGTAGATTCTTTGAGATCTGCTGAGTTCACTAAAAAAATGGGTACAGCGCCATCGCTTATGGACTACGCTCGTTTTAACTACATAGCACAACCAGAAGACGAAGGTGTTGCTTTAATGCCAGAAGTAGGAGTTTATGATAAATACTCAATTGCTTGGGGTTACAGACCAATATTAGATGCCAAAACTCCTGAAGAGGAACTTCCTACTTTAAGAAGATGGATCGAAGAAAAAAATGGCGATCCACTTTACAGATTCGGGCGTCAAGGCAATAGCAATGACTACACTGCCCAAAGTGAAGACTTAGGTGATGATGCCATGAAAGCAAGTGATTATGGAATCAGAAACCTAAAAATAATCATGAACAACTTGAAGAAATGGACTTATGTGCCAGGTTCTGATTACACAGAATTGGAAGAAATGTACGGTGAAGTTCAGTCTCAGTTCAACCGTTACATGGGTCATGTAGGCCGTTATGTAGGTGGTGTTAAAGAAGATTACAAAACAGTTGACCAAGAAGGAGCTGTTTATACACATGCTCCAAAAGCCAAGCAAAAAGAAGCTGTTCAGTTCTTAAACAATCAATTGTTCAATACTCCAAAATGGATTCTTGACAATGAAATTTTGAACAGACTTCAGGATGACGGTGCAGTTACTGCCATGAAATCTATGCAGGTAAGAACTTTAAACTCTGTTTTAGAGCCAAGAAAACTAGGTAGAGTTATTGAAAATGAAGCGCTAAACGGAAACGCTGCTTACGGAATGCTTGAATTATTCAGCGATGTAAGAAACGGTATTTGGTCTGAACTATCTGCTGGTAAAGCAATTGACACCTACAGAAGAAACCTTCAAAGTGGTTATATTGATAGAATGGAAACTTTAATGAAGGATAATAGTCAGTCTGATATTTCTTCAGTAGCCAGAGCAGAATTAAAAACTTTGCAGGCTAGAATTAAAGCTGCTATTCCAAGAACTTCTGATAGAATGTCGAAAATACATTTAGAAGATGCTTTAGAGAAAGTAAACAATATTCTTGACCCGAAGTAATCTGGGCAAATTAATGAAAATGAGGCCGTCTGGAGTTTCCAGACGGCCTTCTTTTTTTATAGTAATCGCTTATGCTTTAGGTTAATCTGCATGAGCTCGCCATTTCTGCGAATAATCAGCTTAAGCCTTTCTCCTGGTGTACGTTTCAATACAGACACTACTTCATCCAACTTATAAAAAAATGCGGGGTTGTTATTCATAGCAATTACTTCATCGCCTATTTCTAGGCCTGCTTTTTCTGCCGGTGAACCGGGAATAATATCATTTATATAATACTCATTCAGTCGATCTCCAAAAGCCATTACGTTCATACCAACTGTATTAAATTGAAATCTTTCACGAAAGTTGCTGTTTGGTTTTAGGTACATATACCCTTCGTGATAATTGAAGATTACATGAAACTTAGATAGAATATCAGCGCCAATTGTTCCGTAGCGAACATCCTCTCTACTAGTTTCCACATTAGGTTTAGATAACCCCCAAGCCTCTGGATATGAAGTCAATACCTTTTTAAATTTGTATTTACCTAACTTTACTTTCTTTACTCTTCCTATTTTCCCTTTAATAACGCCCGCTAGCCCCCTGCCAATAGTATGATCTAAAGTTCTTTCGGGTAGAATTATATCTTCATTCGACTCAGCATCAAGAAACAACGCACTACTAGCGCCTGTATCAATAAGCAGCTTTACCGTAATAGGCTTTTCCCCTTTTTGCTTTACATTCACGTTTACATAGGGTCGAAAATTCTCTAATGTAATTGGTATTCTTTTATACTTCTTTGGTCGTTTAAAGTCCTCAGGGTGCGATAGATTAATTCTTCTTTCTGAATAATCGATGTTCACTACAAAGCGATTGAAGATTTCTGAACCCAAAATTCCGTGTGCCTCAACACCAAGTACATTCTCTATATCTACAAAATTACTCTGAAGCACTAGCATAGATTGATCTTTGCCATGCACCCCTGCAAAATTTATCCTAATGTCATTGGCCACCCAAAGATCCGTCACTTTGTTACCATCTGCCGCGTAAATAGGAATGGTTCTCGCGTTTACCAAGTTATTTTCACCTATAATTAATTTATCGAAGATCATCCCCGATTCAGAGCCTGTATCTAAAATAAAATTGAATGGCCCCTGTTCATTTATTTTAATAGGAACAATCATAAGATTGCTTTCATTCTTAAAAGACAACGAGACCCTATTGGCTCCGTTTTCTAAACCGAAACCAATTGAGTTTTGAGCCTGTACATTGACGGTATAGTAAAGGAGGGTAGATAAGATTATAGTTGGCAGATATTTCATATGAGCGGGTGTTTTGTGTTCCGAACGAACCAGTTAAATAACACTCTTAAAAACGTAAACCCTTACCAATGCAAACTTGAGTTTACTTATATCTTTTTTTAAACCACTTTCTATATATTGGTTTTCGATACATAAACTGGAAATAAATCAATGGATATAGAATATAGTTGAGCAGCAGAAAAGGTGTTGAATATTCAATATCATCAATAATCATGGTACCCGCTTCTTGTTGCCCCATGATATGCTTATGCTTCCAACTATTAAAAAACACAGGGAGTTTTATGCCAATATCAATAAAATCAAAGCGTTGTTCGGTTTCGGTTTGATCAATTATTTTACTTATCCATTCTTGTTTGAAAAGAAAAAAGTTTAGCGTAAGCCCCACAATATCACCCGATTTGCATCCATCATAACGATTTAACTCAACTTTTGGAAAAGGAGGACTTAAGCGAATAAATAGGCTTTCGTTAAAGCCATCCTTTACATTTGTCAAGTCCTGTTCTACCTTTGTAGAAATTTTGATTTTCATACCCCAATAACTAACATTTAAAACAAAAGTTTACCCCTTTTGGTTATTTGGAACTACAGTCTAAACTTCCTATTTTTCATAATATTCACTCGACTCTAAACACTGGAATGTCTCTACTACCGAGATGCTATTCTAACTTTACCCTACTAAGCTGGCTTTTACTAATATTTCTATGTGCCCAGCTAAATGCCCAGCAAAGCGATTTTAGCAAAGTAAAAACACCCTTTGAATTTAAAAATACATGGGTTAATCAACTCAACGAAAAGCTCAAAGAAGATCGGCAAAATCCGTATCTAATGAACGCCAACAGTTTAGAGTATATTCAATCAATATTACCTCAAGTTGAAACTTCAAAAGACTATGAGACTCTGACTTTTCTATTCGAGCGAAACGCCATGATTCTATATAGCATGAGGCGCGATTCTCTGGCTTTAGCTTCAGCAAATAAATCAGTCGAAACGGCTAAAAAACACCTTCCAAAAAATCACTTTTTACTGTCGAGAGCGTACTTTAGAAGAGGATATATAGAACACAGCACAAACAATTTCTACAATGCTGGCTCAGATTTAGACTCTGCCCAAACAGTTTATCAGGCTTCAAAAAACTACGATTCGGCCTATTACGAGACCTTGATTGAGTATAAATATTATGCCTACAGTTACGGAGAAATGAACCTAGACACTCTTGCAAAGTATTTAGAAAAACGGATGGAAACTAGGTTGAGTAAGGAAAATCCTAACCCAGATGAAATTCTCTATGTGATGAACGACTTCGCCAAGGTGTATATGCAAAAAGGAGATTACGCCCAAGCATTGGCCTACGCTATTGAGGAAGTAGCTTACTCAAAAGAAAAACATGACTCTGTCAGCAAATCGAGATATATAGATTCTCGATTTAATCTGGGCAATGTACTCTATAAAATGAAAGACTTTGAGAGGGGACTAAAAGTATGTAATGAGTTAATCAGTGAGACCAAAAATATAACACAGTTTTTCGGGCCACTTTCTCCTAAAGAAAGAGAAAGGGTAGAAAACGGAATTATTGGAATAAAAGCCTTAAAAGCGGCCATTCTACTGGGTTTAAAACGGTATGAAGAGTCCATTAAAAGTCTTCAAGAAATCGTGAAAGTAAACGATACGGAGTCTCGATTTACTATTCAACAAAAAATAAACATTGCTAACGGATTACTTGGTTTGAAAAATTACGAAGATGCCAAATCCTATATAGAAGATGTTTTAAACGAGTTGAGGCCCACCTTTCCAAACAAACAGGCCGAATCGCTATTTAATGTAGCCGGCTCGCTTTATCAAGAGCTTGGCAAAGCAGAGCTTTCGTTTAATTACTATGATTCTGCTGTCAGAAACAGTATTCCGGAATACTACACGGCAGATATTTTAGGGTTTCCCGAAATTAAAAACCAAAAACTTACAATTACTGCGCTTAGCTCTTTGCGCGACAAAGCCATATCACTAATCAGTTATTACAACCAAAGCCTAAAAGACAGTTTAAACGTATTGTTATCCGCTAGCAATTATGCCAGTAACACACACAATATTTTGATGAGCAGTAGACAAGAATTAATGAGAACCGAAGGTAAACTGTTCTTGTCAGAAAACTTTAAGTCGTTGTATGAAGCAGGTATAGAAGCATCATATTTAATGTTTAACCTTGGCAACAAAAAGCTTGGGTTCGAAAATGCTTCTGAATTTTTCAGGCTGAGTAAAGCGGTGTTATTTTTAGAGCAATCGGGTGAGTTTGGCAAAATTCAAAACTCCAATGTTCCTCAATATTTAAGAAATGAGTTTTACCAGTTAAAAACCGAAATAGAAGGTTTAAACTCTACTTTCTATTCAATCTTAGATAAATCATCACCCACCAGCGATTCTGTAGGCCGAATCAACAATAGGTTATTGAATGCCAGTGAAAAACTGAAAGATTTAAAAGACAGTGTTTCCCTATTTTTAGAAGACCAAATCAATGACAACCACCTGATTTTCAAAAGCGGTAACACAGATAGAATAGCCGAAAACAAAGCTATAATCGAGTTTTTTGTAGGCGAAAATCAAATATTCTTATTAGGAAAATCGGCCAATAAGCAGGTTTTTGAAAGGGTAGATATTGACGAGCGATTCAAAAATTCGTTTAATGACTTAATTTCAGAGGTAGGCAACAGACCACAGCTTTCGGATTATGAGAACAAGCTCAGAGCATTTTGTGAAAACGCTGAATATATCTATAGCCTACTTCTTAAGCCTGTTATCGACCAATTGGATAGTAAGATAAACGAACTCACAATTATACCAGATGAGTATTTATCACGACTGCCATTTGAAACCCTGATTACTTCTAAGGTTGAAAACCCTAGGTCGTTTAAGAACTTACCCTACCTTATTAATAGCCATGTCATTAATTATCAGCTTTCCTCAGATCGAGATTTAAACAAAACAACAGCTAAAAAAAGCTCAAAGAATTTAATGGGTATTGGTTATAGTCAGGGAGATAACAACTTGGGCTTTGCCACTCTACCTGGTACAGACAGAGAAATTAAGTACCTACAATCAAAAATAGAGGGTGACTACTACCTAGGAAATGAAGGAACTAAAAGCGTTTTTCTGAAAACAGCAAAAGATTACGATGTGCTTCATTTGGCCATACATGGCCTAGCTGATAGTACAGGAAAATACGAATCCAAACTGATTTTCAACGGTAAAGATAACGTTCTTAAAACCAGCGACCTCTACCTAGCTGGTTTACAAGCTAGGCTAGCCATACTTAGCGCCTGCGAAAGTGGCGTAGGAGAAATAAATAAAGGTGAGGGTGCTTTCAGCATTGCAAGGGGTTTTGCCATAGTGGGTGTACCCTCTATTGTAATGAGCCTTTGGAGTGTAAATGACAAAGTTACTTCAGAATTAATGGTAAATACACACAAGCTTCTGAATGAAAAAGTACCGATAAATAGAGCCATTGGCCAAACCAAAAGAGACTATTTACAAAACTCTGACAATTATACGGCACACCCTTATTATTGGGCAGCGTTCATATCATTAGGTTCGCCAATAACAATTGAAACAACAAACCAGAGCTGGGTCAACATAGTACTTATAGCTTCGGTTACCGCCCTATTGCTAATTTTTCTTCCACTCTGGCGGAAAAAGAAATCAGATCAATCTTCAGGAGTTTAATCCGAGACACTAAAAAAAAGCCCAGAGCACAATTATACTCTGGGCTTAATCTTAATTGAGGAATTGATTAATTTCCTCCGTTAGCTCTTTGCATTGGGTTAGAACCTGTTGCTTGACCTCTGGCGCCAGCGCCTCCACCTCTAAACATTTCGAAACGAGAAGGCTTATTTACTCTTGGGAAGTAATTATTGTCTTCATTGGTATCTGCTGTTTCGCGCTTAGGGTCAATTCGAATCTGAACCACTTCCTTGTCTTTCATAAAAGCCTTGGTCACTTTATCTTCGTTCTTTCTCCAGATATAAGCAGGAATTCTTTCAATTTCAGTAGTTCCATCGGCATAAGTCCATTCAATAATGATTGGCATTACCAAGCCGCCTTGATTAGAAAAATCTATTTGGTAGAAGTTTTTGTTACTACCTAACATGGCTCTTTCCTCATCACTTAATGAAGCACTGAATCTTCGGTAAGCAGTTTTAGCCTCTTCGGTCACTTTGAATTCATCATAAGAATAATAGAAATCCTGAAGGCCTTTGTCCTTCTCTGCATAATATGTCATGCCTTCTTCTTTATTCTTGTCCTTTCTGATGTCATAATCAGCTTCTGCTGCTTCTGCCTTCATTCTTGGGTATTCCACCTCTGGATTTTTAGTATCTAGTTTGTACCATTTCACATCGTCAATCGAAATATCAGTATGGTCAATTGTAAAGTACCAGCCTCTAATAAACCAGTCAATATCTACAGCAGAAGCATCTTCTAAAGTTCTGAAAAGATCGTCTGGAGTAGGGTGTTTGAAAGCCCAACGTTTTGCATATTCTTTAAAGGCAAAATCAAAAAGCTCACGGCCCATAATGGTTTCTCTCAAAATATTTAAACCAGTAGCCGCTTTAGCATAAGCGTTATTTCCAAAACCAATAATATTTTCAGAGTTCGTCATAATTGGCTCTAGCTGGTCTTTTGGCAAAGCCATGTAAGGAGCAATTTTATGTGCTGGGCCTCTTCTTGACGGATAGTTTTCATCAAACTCTTGCTCGGTTAAGTATTGCATGAAAGTGTTCAAACCTTCATCCATCCATGTCCATTGGCGCTCATCAGAGTTTACAATCATAGGAAAGAAGTTATGGCCAACTTCGTGAATGATTACACCAATTGCACCCCATTTGGTCGATTCTGGGTAAGTGCCGTCAGGCAATGTTCTTCCATAGTTAAAGCAAATCATTGGGTACTCCATTCCGTTAGAAGCCTCTACAGAAATCGCTACTGGGTACGGATATGGAATAGTATATTTTGAATACGTTTTAAGCGTATGTGCTACGGCTTTGGTTGAATAACGCGCATAAATTCCATAGGCTTCTTTCGCATAGTACGACATGGCCATTGGGTTTTCACTACGGCCTTCAATATCTACGGCCATCGCATCCCAAACAAATTTTCTAGAAGATGTCCATGCAAAATCGCGAACATTTTCCGCTTTAAAATTCCAAGTTTTCTTACCTGTTGGTTTTCCTTTTTCAGCCGCTTTGGCTTCTTCTAAAGTCACAATTTCAACTGGCTCATCATGCGATTTTTTCGCTTGCTCCCATCTTTTTCTTTGTTCCGCAGTCAATACAGCGTTAGGATTTTGAAGTACCCCTGTTGAACCAACAATATGATCGTTTGGCACTGTCATTTTTACGTCAAAATCTCCAAAAGTCAAAGCAAACTCTCCACGGCCTGTAAACTGCTTGTTGTTCCAGCCTTGGAAATCAGAATATACGGCCATTCTTGGGTACCAGCCAGTAATGGTATACAAGTAGTTTCCATCTTCAGGAAAATACTCATGACCACCTCTAGCACCAGATTCATCTCTTGGCGTTGTGTTGTACCACCATTTAATTCCGAATGTCATTTTATCTCCTGGCTTCAAAGGCGAAGGAAGGTCGATTCGCATCATTGTTTGGTTAATGGTATAGGTCATGTCGGCTCCTTTGGCATCTTTCACTTCGGTAATGTGAAAGCCCCAATCGTTATCGTGACCATTTAGTGCTTTAATCTGATCATAACTCATTCTGCTTCGAATAGCACTTTCTTCCCATTTATACACTGGGTTATCTGGTTGTCTTACGTTCTCATCTAAAGAAATCCACAAATACTGAAGTGCATCAGGGGAGTTGTTGTAATATGTGATTTTTTCAGAACCCGTCAGTCGCTGATTGGTATCGTCCAACTCGGCTTCAATCACATAGTCGGCCTTTTGTTGCCAATATTCATGGCCTGGAGCTCCAGACGCGGTACGGTACACACTTGGGTCACGGAGCATGCGCTCCAATTGCTCAAAACGTTTACCGTGGTTGCTATTAATCACTTGGGCCAATGATTGGCCAGAAATGAAAACAACCGCTGCTACTACGAAAAGTAATCGTTTCATATTCATTCGTTTGTTAGATTTTTAAAACTTATTGGGTAACCTTTCTCTCAAAAGGCAAATATCTTTCCTCTAAAATCTCGAGAAATAAGGGCTCAATTTATAAAAGCTATTCTAGAATTGATAGATATAGTTTAATCTCTTTACTCTGAAAGCCGAAAGGGGATTACCAAAACTTCATCTCTATCATCATGGTAATTGCTATACCAGCAATAGCAGAAGAAACCACCAAATTCCAGTCTCTTCTTGAAACGCTAAATAGGCCAGTAAAAACTGCTGAAATAATCATGAAAACCGCGACAATAATTATTTGTCCGAGTTCAAGACCAATATTGAAGGCCAATAATTGGGTAATGATACTCTCGTTTTTTCCTAAAAGGCTTTTTAAATAATTCGAAAAGCCTAAGCCATGAATTAGGCCAAAAAACAGGGCAAAAAAGTAATTGAGGTTGAGTACCGAAGGTTTTAACGAGTTTTGTTTCCGAATAATATTGCTAAAAGCAGTAATGAAAATGGTAACAGGAATTAAAAATTCGATGATATCGGTACGAAAATTGACTAGCTCGAAAGTACTTAAAGCAAGTGTAATGGAATGTCCAATGGTAAAAGCGGTAACCAGAATCAGTACTTTTTTCCAATCTTGTGCTACGTAAATGGCACAGAGCGCGATTACAAAAAGTATGTGGTCGAAACCATAGATGTCGAGGATGTGTTCGTGTCCTAGTTGGAAATAAAGCTTAAACTGATCCATTCTTGTATTTTGGTGACTTGCTCACAGATTTTCACTTAGCTTTGCAATAATAAAACTTAATTTTTGAAGCACATACAAATAGCTTAAACCATGCCCACTAAGCTTTTATATACGGTGATAATTGGCCTTTTTTGGAATTTACACCCTTTTCATGTGAGTGTTTGCGATATGGAATACAATCAAGAGGCAAAGGCACTTCAAATCAGCCAACGCATATTTATGGACGATCTCGCCACTGGCCTTCAGAGCTTCCATAAAATGGACTACATAGACACCTACAAACCTAAAGACCCAAAAAAACTCGACAGTTTGATTAATGAATACATTCAAGCCAAAATTTTCATTACCATTGATGGTAAAAATGCCAAACTCGATTATATCGGTAGCGAGTTAGAAGGCGATGCGCGCTGGTGCTATATTGAAGTAAAAAACATAAGCTCAATTTCTGAGTTAGACATTTCGAACGTTGTATTATTCGAGTCGTTTCCAGAACAAGAAAACATTGTTCACCTTAAAGTGAACAATCAGCTAAAAAGCTATAAACTCAATAAAAAGGAAATTTCACACCTCTTTAAATTTACCCAATGAAACCTTTAGGTTTTTTATCTATACTGCTTTTACTTACCGCTTGTGAGTTTGGAAAAAAGGAAAGTGTAACTACTCCAGAAGTGGTTCAGCCTATTCCCAAAGCCACTTTTGTGAGTTACGAACTCAATAAAATTTCAGAGAAAAAAGGGCCATGCGTGGCCGATGGAAAAGGTGAAAAATGTTTGAGTATAGAAATTCAGTATCCAACTCTCGAAAGCGGAGCCTCTGACGCAGTGTTGGATTCAATCAACCGACAAATACAGCATGATATTTTGAATTATGCCTTTATCAGCGAGCCTAAAGATGACTTCAAATTGCTGATTGAGGAAATGAGCCAAGAGTATGAAAAAATACTTGATGAAAACAAAGATTATAAAACTGGCTGGCTTTTAGAAATTAGCTCAGATATCATTCATCAAGATTCAAGCTATATCAGTACTGCAACCACCATTTTTACCTTTACTGGGGGTGCACATCCAAACTCTATGCAAGTGTACCGAAGTTATGACCTCACCACTGGAAAAGCATTAGAACTAAGCGATATTCTGGTAGAAGGTTATGAAGAAGAACTGAATAAGTTAGCCGAAATTGAATTCAGAATGGATAAGAAAATTCCACCTAGCGAACCTTTAGATGAACAAGGTTACTTCTTTGAAAATGGCCAATTTCAGCTCAACAGCAATTTTGCCATTATGAATAAGACCTTGTTGTTTTATTACAATGCATACGAAATTGGGCCCTATTCTATGGGACCCACCGAGCTGGAGCTTAAGCTAACCGACTATATAGACTTGATTAAACCTTCGGGAGTAATTGGCGACCTGAAGAATTAATTGTGCTGCACATAGTGCTCCCACTTTTCAATTACTGCTTTAAAGTCTTCGGGCAATTCTGAATTGAATTGCTCAAACTGACCCGTTACTGGATGTACAAAACCTAATGATTTGGCGTGAAGGGCTTGCCTAGGCATAATTTTAAAGCAGTTGTCTACAAAAGATTTGTATTTAGAAAATTGAGTTCCCTTCAAAACTTTATCACCACCGTAAGTAGCATCATTAAAAAGCGGATGCCCAAGGTGCTTCATATGCGCTCTGATTTGATGCGTGCGGCCTGTTTCCAGGTTACACTGGATTAGGGTTACGTAACGGAGTTTCTTCAAAATTTTATAGTGCGTTATCGCATGGCGGCCACGACTTCCATCTTCAATGGCCACAGTAACCCTGCGGTCTTTCTCGCTTCTACCAAGGTTCACATCAATAGTGCCCATTTCTTCACTGGGTTCGCCCCAAACTAAAGCATAGTAGGTACGCTCAATAGAATGATCGAAAAACTGCTTGGCCAAACCAGCCATAGCCTTTTCGCTTTTGGCAATCACTAAAAGCCCTGAAGTATCTTTGTCTATTCGGTGTACAAGACCCGGTCTGCCCTCATTGTTTTGCATGGTAGGCAGGTTCTGAAAATGGTACGTAAGGGCATTTACCAAAGTACCCGACCAATTGTTATAAGCAGGATGCACCACCATTCCTGCCTCTTTATTTACGATCATCAAGTGATCGTCTTCAAATACAATGTTAAGAGGAATATTTTCCGCAACTACTTCGGTATCGCGCGGAGGTTCAGGCAAAGCCACCACAATTTCATCACCTGGATGTACCTTATAATTAGGCTTTATTGCTTCACCATTAACTAACACAAAACCATCTTTAATGCCTTGCTGCACCTTATTTCGGGTCACGTTGGGCAATCTGTCCATCAAGAATTTATCGATACGATAAGGCACTTGGCCTTTGTCGGCCACAATTCTATGATGTTCAAAAAGTTCGTCTTGTTCGTCTATGTCTTCCGCGTAGTTCTTCATGTATTCCTATCTGGCTACAAACTTCCGCTATTAAGGCTTATAAAGCAAGGGCATGGCCTTTGGCTAAGAAGTTGATCAGAGATCAGAAAATCAGTTGTTTGGCACTTCCATTAAACAAAAGCGCTAATTCCAGTAATGTCTCTGCCCACAATCAATGAATTGACCTCTTTGGTGCCTTCATAAGTGTAAAGCGCTTCGGCATCGGCCACAAATCTGGCGATGTTGTGCTCCAATAAAATTCCGTTTCCACCAAAAATCTCGCGCGCGTGACCGACAATTTCTCTTGTGTGTTTTGTACAGGCTACCTTGGCCAATGAAGCTTGCTGGTCGGTCATTGTTCCTTCATCTTGTAATTTTGAAAGGTGAAAAGCCATACTCTGAATGGCGGTTAAATCGGTAAGCATTTGCACCAATAAATCCTGCACCAACTGGAAACTCGCAATGGGTTTTCCGAATTGGTAGCGTTGGGTAGAATATTCTAAAGCACATTCATAAGCGCCTCTGGCACAACCTACCGCTTGCCAAGCCACGCCAGCTCTCGTAGCCTTTAATACTTTAGACGTGTCTTTAAACGAGTTGCATTCTTGCAATCTATTTTCTTCCGAAATCTCACAATTGGTTAAGGTGACCAGCGCATTCTGAACGGTTCGTAAGGCCATTTTATCCTCTTGCTTTTCGGCCTTAAAACCCTTGGTTCCTTTTTCTACAATAAAACCTTTCACCTGATTATCGTCTACATCTCTCGCCCAAATAATGGTCAAGTCCGCAAATGTTGCATTACCAATCCATTTCTTTTGGCCATTCAAAAGCCAGCTATCTCCGTCTCTTTTGCAGGTAGTTTCCAGACCACCTGCTACAGCCGAACCAACATTGGGTTCCGTCAAACCGAATGCGCCAATTTTCTCCATTCGCTGCATAGCTGGCAACCATTTCCACTTTTGTTCTTCGCTTCCGCAGAAATAAATACTGCCCATGGCCAAACCACTTTGCACCCCAAAAAAGGTGGAAATAGACGTATCGACCCTGGCCATTTCCATCGTGATAAAGCCTTCAAGCAAATAGCTTCCCATAGGGCTGTCGTAACCTTCATAAGTTAAGCCAGCAATGTTGAGTTCTGCCATTTTTGGAATCAACTCCATCGGGAATTTGGCTTTATTCCAGCAGTCGTTGGCAATGGGCTTTACATGCTCGTTCATGAACTCACGCACTTTCAGCTGAATTTCTCTTTCTTCTGGTGTAAGAAAACGGCTGAGGTGGTAATAATCTCCGTCTATCTCTGGCGGATGGTACACTTTGCCCTTCGACTTAATGATTTTCATGATTTGGTAAAGCTCGGTTTGATTGAGTTTACCTAGGGCATCGATGGTTTCGGATACATCGATTTGAGAGAATACTTTACCGAATTTGCGCAGGCTGGAGAAAACAGACATAGTTTATAGTTTAGCTTATAAACTTGGTTTCTGATTTAAGGTTTAAGCTCAATTTATCATCCTGTTTTTAGTTAGCTTTTCCATAAGATTAGCAAACCTATTTCAGGACGATACAACAATTTAAGGCAGAGCAGTTGAACATCAATATTTTCATCTTCATTCGTCCATTCAAAATTTAATTCTCTACATTTGCGCTACCGCAAGGGTTTCCTGAAAGCTTCGGTTTTCGGAATTAAAAGGGAATCGGGTGTAAATCCCGGACAGTCCCAGCTGCTGTAATCCTACAAAAAAGTGTGTTGCACTTTGCCACTGTTTCAGAATTTGAAATGGGAAGGCGCAATACACTAGGAAAGTCAGAAGACCTGCCATTGCAAAGTTCAACTAAACCACCCTCTGAGGAAGGGCAATAGCATGAAGAAAATTGAAAAACGCAATGCGCACCGCTGGGCGGCATATACCCTGCTGTGTTTATTAATGGTTGGCTTTTCAGCCTGCCAATCCAACTCCAAAAATCAATCTGATTTTCCAGATTTCGATCCGAAAAAAGACTATTTCCCAGAAAAGGTCTCGATTGATCATGCCATTGGTTTTGATGTTGAATACCATAACAACTACAAAATACTCCACCTTTTTAGGCACTACAATGAAGTAGCAGATACCGTGAGTTTTTTGTTGGTTCAAAAAGGAACCCCGGCCCCAAAAGGCGTTGATTTACCTGTTATTTCTATTCCTGTCGAAAAAGCAATTTCATTATCTACCACGCATTTGGGAATGTTCGATTTGCTGGACGCACTTGATGAACTTAAAGGAATTGAAAGAAAGCAATATGTGAGCAGCCCTAAGGTAGTCAGCATGGTAGATTCAGGAGAAATCATTGAGGTTGAACCTTCAGGAACACTAGATGTAGAAACCATTATTGAACTTCATCCAGATGTAGTTTTAGGCGTAGGCTATCCTAACTCCCAGAACGAGTCTTTCCAGCAACTCGGGCGCTTAAATATTCCCGTAGTGTTGAATGCCGACTGGCAAGAGGTTGACCTATTAGGACGTGCCGAATGGGTAAAGCTACTGGCCGTTCTATTAAATAAGGAAAAGCTAGTTAACGAAAAATTCGATGCCATTGAAGCCGAGTTTCGGAGCGTTTTAGACTTGATTGCCGAAAAAGTAACAGACGCACCACTGACCATTACTGGCATTGCCCAAGGTGATGCGTGGCATGTATCGGGCGGAAAAAGCTTTGCTTACAACGTACTGAAAGTAGCCAAAGCAGACTACCCATGGAAAAACGATAATTCTACTGGTAGTATTAAGTTAAGCTTTGAAACCGTATATGAAATAGGCCTGAATGCCGATTTCTGGATTGCTCCAGGTGGTGCTAGTACTTTACAGAACATTAGAGACAGAGACCCGCGATATATGGATTTCAAATCCTATAAAAATGGCGGTATTTACAATGTCTTTGGTCGAAATACCGAAGGCGGTGGCAACGACTATTACGAAACTGGTGTAATAGAACCTCACATTGTTCTGAAGGACGTGGTGAAAATTTTCCACCCCGAACTTCTCCCCGATCACCAATTGGTGTACTACAATCAGCTAAAGTAAGCTATTAATTCACTTTACTATGAATGCAATCACTCAAGGAAAACGCCTTAGAGCGAAGTCATTGATCCTATTAGGATTAATGCTTATCGTGC
This sequence comes from Roseivirga seohaensis, assembly GCF_001592945.1. Lineage (GTDB taxonomy): Bacteria > Bacteroidota > Bacteroidia > Cytophagales > Cyclobacteriaceae > Roseivirga > Roseivirga seohaensis. The sequence continues at coordinate 580,376 of NZ_LRPB01000023.1, read as the reverse complement.
TTTTCTTACTCGACATCGGTTTGGGTTCGGTACGAATTCCTGTGAGCGAGGTAGTGAAAACCCTTTTAGGACAACAAATTGACAATAGCGGCTGGCAGGGTATTATTCTGAAAATCAGACTGCCGAGAGCGGTAACAGCAATCTTAGCAGGAGCTGCACTTTCGCTGGGGGGGCTTCAAATGCAAACATTATTCAGAAATCCGTTAGCGGGGCCTTCAGTATTGGGAATTACTGCGGGGGCTAGCTTGGGCGTTGCTGCCGTAATGTTAGCCGCAGGTACAGTAACTACTACTTTTTCTATTCGCGAATTGGGAGTAGACGGAAGCTGGTTGATTATCATAGCCTCAACTTTAGGTGCTGCACTGGTGCTTATGCTTATTCTGGGCATTTCTTTCAAAATCAGGGACAACGTAGTCATGCTCATTGTAGGATTGATGGTGGCAAATATTACCATTGCCGTGGTGAGCATTTGGCAGTTCTTCAGTAATCCAGAACAAATTCAAGAATATATTTTATGGACTTTTGGCAGCTTGGGAGGCGTAACTAACGAACAACTTGGTGCTTTGGCCATCATTGTGGTCACAGGTGTTATCCTTACTTTCTTCCTTTCTAAAACACTAAATGCACTGCTTTTGGGTGAAGATTACGCCCAAAGCATGGGCCTCAATGTAAAATGGGCAAGAGTAGCCATTATCGCCACTACCAGTATTTTGGCAGGCGCCATCACGGGCTTCTGTGGCCCAATTGGCTTTGTGGGTATTGCAGTGCCACACCTTTCGCGCAGCTTTTTAAATACTTCCGACCACCGCACTTTAGTGCCTACTTGCGCACTGGTAGGTGGAATTCTGATGCTGGTTTGCGACATTATTTCGCAAGTACCGGGCAGCCAAACAGTATTGCCTGTCAATGCCATTACGGCACTCATCGGTTCGCCTATTGTCATCTGGATCATTGTTAAACGCAAGAACCTAAAGGCTTCTTTTTAAAAGTAGAATGATGAAAGAGACAAGAACAATACTCAGCACTACAAACCTTACAGTAGGTTACAAGGATAAAAAGGGGGAAAAACCTGTTTTGACCAACCTTAACCTCAGTCTGGAAAAGGGAAAACTTACCTGCTTGCTTGGCACTAATGGCGCTGGTAAATCTACTTTGATGCGAACCATTGGAGGAATTCAGAAACCATTGAAGGGTGAAGTCTTCATGCAAGCAAAACCCATCCGATCCATTGATGCGAAATCCCTTTCAAAGCAACTGAGCTTGGTACTTACCGATAGAATTTCACCCGGAAACCTAACGGTTTATGCTTTGGTTTCTCTAGGTCGTTTTCCTTATACCAGTTGGCTTGGAACATTGAGTCAAGAAGATAAAGACATCATTTTTATGGCCATGGAGGCCACTGGAATACTCGAATTTGCCAATAAGCATATTGGGGAACTGAGCGATGGTGAAAGACAGAAGGTAATGATTGCCCGAACGCTTGCACAAAACACGGAGGTCATTTTTTTAGATGAACCCACCGCGCATTTAGACCTTCCAAACAGGATGGAAATTTTCCATTTGCTACGTGAACTGGCTGTTAAAGGAGATAAAGCTATTCTACTTACTACTCATGAATTAGATATGGCTTTGGCCAATGCCGATCATTTATGGCTTATCAACCAGAATCAATCTATTGACTCAGGCCTACCTGAAGATTTGGTATTGAACGGACTGCTTGAGGAAGCTTTCCAAAGAGATCAACTTCAATTCGATTATGAGTTGGGAACATTTAAAAGGACTTCGACCCAAAGCAAAACAAAGGTTAGGCTTGAAGGTGATGTGATCTTGAAGCGCTGGACGAAAAGTGCTTTGGAAAGGGCGGGTTACGAAGTAACTCCTGACGCTTCTGATCTAGAAATTAAAATTTCAGGTACTTTAAAAACTCCGCTTTGGCATCTGAATTACAACGATACTACCTATAAAACTATTCAAGAATTATTAATTCAATTAAACAATCAATGAGAACCATTTTTAGAAAATTAAGCATTGCTTCATTGGCAATTTTGACGGCTTCATTTAATCTATTTGCTCAAGAGGAAGGGCAGGTAAGAGACTTGGGAAAAGTTGTAGTTACAGGCAACAAGTTTGAAACCCCCATTGAAAAATCGGGGAAAGTAATTTATAAAATTACTGCCGATGAAATTAGAAACTCACCTGGAAGAACGGTTGCCGATCTTTTGAATCAACTTCCTGGAATTAATATTGACGGAGCTTTTGGCACACCAGGCACCAACCTAGATTATAATATTAGGGGGGGAAGGAATGCCCATACTTTGATTTTGATTGATGGATTGCCAATCAACGACCCGTCTGGTATTGCAATGGATTATGATTTGAGGTTACTCAATGCACAGGCAGTTGAATACATCGAAGTACTAAAAGGTGCCGCCAGTACTTTGTACGGAACAGGAGCGGTAGCTGGTGTAATCAATATTAAACTAAAAGCTTCAACCTCTGAAACACCAAAAGTAACTTTATCACAGTCAATAGGCTCGTTTAGTACTTCCAATACCAATGCCGATGTACAAGGCAAAGCAGGAAAACTCAGCTATTTAGTAGCTGGAGCTTTCGCCATAAGCGAAGGAATTTCAGCAGCGCAAGACAACGACCCCGCTACCGATTTTGGTGACGATGGTTTTTATCGTTATTCAGGAAGAACAAAATTTGCATACGACTTTTCAGAGGCTTTTAATTTAGGCGCAAACTTCTCATTCGAGAAACTGAGATCAGATTATGATGATGGCGCTTTTGTAGATGCGGATAACGAATTCACTTTGAAACAGACGAGCTTTGGCCTAAACCCAAAATTTAAATACAACAAAGGAAACTTACAGTTGAAGTTCAACCATAACCAAATCAAAAGAGATTTCGTTTCGGCTTACCCTTCAACAAGCGAAGGCGAAAATACACAAGCCGATTTGACTAATGAGTACAGATTTAGCAATCGAGTAAAAACCATAGTTGGGGTTCATTATCAGGGATATAAGTTTGTAGCTGGCGATAACGAACCAGATGCAACCAATATTGATCCCTACTTCAATTTGGCTGTAGATGCCACCGAAGCGCTCACCTTAAACGCAGGGGCTAGGCTCAATATCAACAGCGAATACGGTTCAAACTTCGTTTATAGCCTAAACCCTTCTTACTTATTCAACCTTGGCGGTGAAAGTAAGTTAAAGGCTTTTGGTTCATACTCTACAGCATTCATTTCACCTAGTTTATACCAATTGTTTGCTCCACTCTACGGAAATACTGCGTTGGAACCACAAGAAACTCAGTCGACTGAATTTGGTCTGTCGCTTTACCTTGGCAGAAATTTTACTGTAAATGCAGAATACTTTACGCGTAAAGAAGAAAACGCAATCGATTTTGTATCTCGATTCGACAATGCAGGAAATTATGTTGGCGGAGGTTACGATAACGTAACAGGAACTAGAGAAATCGAAGGTTTCGAAATTGATTTCCAGTGGCAAATTATTGAGCCGCTTTCTTTGAGCGGAAATGTAGCTTCTTACCAATTTGGAAACCCTGCGCAGTTCTATAGAATTCCCGATTTAAAGTTGGGCTTTAATACACACTATGCCATTACATCAAATACAAGTGTTGGAGTAAACTATACTCGTTTTGGCGAACGCGAAGCTGCTATTTTCTCTGATCCTTATTTGGTAAAGCTTGAAGCTTACAACATGGTAGACTTATCTATTTCACATAAACTGTTTGATGGCACACTGACCCTTTCTGGAACAGTAAATAACTTATTGGATGAAGATTTTGTAGGCGTTTATGGTTTTACCACGCGCCCGGCAAACTTTACAATTGGTGTAACAGGTACTTTCTAAGGATTTGAAAAACACCAAACCAACTCATAGCTGTTCTTTTCTTTGCTCTTGGAGCGGGGGAAAGGACAGCTATTTGGCTTTTTATAGGGCGCTCCAAAGGAATGCAAAACCGATGGTACTTTTCAATGTAATGAATGAGTTGGGTGATAGGTCGCGGTCACACGGAATTCCAAGAGAAGTTCTTTTAGCCCAAGCTGAATGCATTGGTTTGCCCATTGCTTTTATTGAAAGCACATGGCAAGATTATGAGGCAAACTATATAAAAAACCTCAAACAGCTCAAAGGCCAATACCATTTCGACCATGCAGTTTTTGGCGATATCGATATTCAGTCGCACAGAGACTGGGAAGAGAAGGTTTCGGAAGCAGCAACGCTAAAAGCCCTTTTACCACTTTGGCAAGAAGACAGAGAAGCCTTGGTTTTTGAAATGTTGAAGCTGGGGGTTAAAGCGCTTGTGGTTTCATGCAGAACAGAGTTTGCTTCATATATTTTAGGGAAAGTGATTAATGAAGAGCTTGTCCAAGTTTTTCAGGATTTAGACATTGATGTTTGTGGTGAAAATGGTGAATACCACACATTAGTAATTGATGGACCAGCGCACAAAAAACCATTATTGATTGATAGCTTTGAAATTCAATCGAATAAAGGCTATTCATTTTTAGAAATTAAGAAGGCAAAACGGAGATGAATAAAAGGGAAAAAGCAATTTTTAATTGGAGCGGTGGCAAAGACAGTGCTTTGGCTTTGCATTACATTCTTCAACAAAAAGAGTTTGAAATCCTGACCTTAATGACCAGCGTTAATGCTGAACTGGAAAGAATTTCCATGCACGGAGTGCATAAAAACTTGCTACAAAGGCAAGTAGATGCCATTGGCCTTCCTTTGTCAATTATGTCGATTCCTGGCGAAGTTACAATGCCCGAATACGATCGGTTAATGTCTGAAAAAATGGAAGACTTTAAAGCCCAAGGCATAACGCACTCCATCTTCGGTGATATTTTTCTGGAAGACTTAAAAGAATATAGAGAAAAGAGATTGGCTGAAGTTGGGCTGAAGGGACATTTTCCGCTGTGGAAAAGAAATACGGCTGACTTAGTAAGAGAGTTCATCGACTTAGGTTTTAAAACCATGCTCGTTTCGGTAGACGGAAGTAAGCTCGATAAATCGTTTGCAGGCCAAATCATAAACCATGACTTGCTCAAAGAACTTCCGAGCAATGTTGACCCCTGCGGGGAAAATGGCGAATTCCACAGTTTTGTTTTTGATGGGCCAATCTTTAGCCATCCAGTGGTGTTCGAAAAGGGCGAGGTTGTACCAAAAGAATACACTTTGTCGGCTCAAACCAATGAAAAGGTAACATACTGGTTTCAAGATCTACTTTAACCGTCTACTTTCTCTATTACAAAAGGCATCTAGCCGACAATCTTCATGTTTTAAATTGAACAGGAAATTGCCTTGTACTGTTGGGTTAGAAATTTGATGATGAAAAGCTTAATTAATATTTCAGTACTCTTTTTCTTGCTGGCGCTCATTTCGTGGCCCAATAATAGCTTAATTGCTGTTGAGAATGGCCCTGCCCCAAGTCATAAAATTTGGGATGAACTCCTTAAAAAATATGTAAACGAAGAGGGCTTTATCGATTACAAAGGGATTATTTCTGAGCAAGATAAGTTTGAGAAGTATCTTGATTTGTTAACCAACAATGCTCCATCAAACAATTGGAGCAAGAATGAGAAACTAGCCTATTGGATCAATACTTACAATGCCTTTACTGTAAAGCTCATTATCGATAATTACCCTTTAAAAAGCATTAAAGACTTAAATCCAACTTTAAGTATTCCAACCATCCACACCGTATGGACGAAAGATTTTTTTAAAATTGGGGAGGAAGACTTCAACTTAGATCGGGTTGAACATAAAATTCTTAGGGTAGAATTCGAAGAACCCAGAATTCATTTTGCGATTAACTGCGCTTCATTTTCTTGCCCAGTATTAAGACCCGAAGCTTTTAAAGCCGAAAAAATCGAGATGCAATTGGAGGAACAAACCAGGGCTTTTATTAACGATTCACAACGAAACAAAATCACCAAAAACAAATTAGAACTGTCAAAGATTTTTAGCTGGTTTGGTGGAGATTTTAAGAAAGACCAAACCTTAATTCAGTTCCTTAATAAGTATTCAGTAGTGAAAATCAACGACAATGCTGATATTGATTTTATGGATTACCAATGGAGCCTCAATGATGCGTCTAAAAAGTAGTTCGGCATTTTTTTAAACCTCTTACCTCTTATTTCGTCTGAAGAATGTGATTATCAGAGCAAAAAAGGGGTTCATTTAGGACTAACCGCAAGAGACTGTCCATTGGCCTTTACGTTTAACTCTAGTTTTCTTATAATTGCTTTTCGAAAAGGGTCGTTTCTTAATATATGCAGCATAAAGGCAAAGTAATTCTGGTTATTCTTACCATGGGTATTTTCGTATCCCTGCTGTCATTATCCCCCGCAAAGCCAGAAACACCTACCGAAAATAAACCCGCAAAACGTACTCTCACCAATAAAGACTCTAACAATCCAGCTTTGGAACCCATCGATAAAATGGCGCAGCGGCTTGTTACAAGTTTAAAGCTTGAAGGTGCAACAGTTGCGGTAGTAAAAAACGAAAAACTGGTATACGCCAAAGGCTTTGGCTATGCAGATAAAGAGAATAAAGTCACTGTTGAACCTTATCACCTTTTCAGAATAGGAAGTATTTCTAAACTAGTTACTGCCATTGCAATTCTAAAAATGGTAGACGATAAAAAAATTGGCTTAGACGATTATGTTTTTGGAGATAACGGAATTCTGAAAGGTTCTAAATACAAAGGCATTACCAACCGAAACTTCTATAAAATAAAGGTAAAACACCTGCTTAATCATACCGCTGGCTGGAGCCTAATTACCTATGGCGACCCTATGTTTATTCCTGCTAAAATCCATAAAATGGACAAGGCTGCCTATCCTATAGACTTTGATGAAGTAATTCATTTCGTTATTACGCGCCATCTACCATATACACCAGGAACACATTACAACTATTCTAATTTTGGTTACTGCTTGCTAGGTAGGATTATCGAAGAAAAAACAGGCGAGAAATACGAAGACTGGGTTCAGAAAAACATCCTAAGGCCGAATGGCATTACTCACATGCAAATTGCTGGCAATTTTGAAAGCGACCGACTCAAAAACGAGGTAAAATATTACGACTACAGCCCCGACAACAAGCAGCTGGCTTACACCGGTTCTGGTAAAATGGTAGACAAACCCTATGGTGCCGATGATGTTGAAATGCTCGGTCCTGCTGGCGGTTGGGTAGCCAATTCTGTGGACATGATGCGATTGTTGGTCATGGTAGACGGTTACTCTAAACGTTACAAAGATATTTTGAGCAAAGACTCCATGGACAAAATGATCAAGGGAGTAGGGGGCGTAGATCAGCCTTTGGGCTGGCGTAGTGTAAGTGGTGAGCATTGGTGGCGAACCGGCACGCTTTCGGGCACCTCAGCCTTACTTACCCGCGACCTGAATGGAGTTTCATGGGTAGTGATTTCTAACACCACACCCCGCAGAGGTAGCTTTTGGAGCACCAGCCGTTGGGCTATGCGCGAATCCTTCAAGCAAATCAAAAACTGGCCTAGCACAGATCTGTTTGAGGTAAGCGAGTAAGAATATTCAATTCCTTACATTTTTATTTACTTCATCGTTTCAATGTTTATATTGAAGCTGATGAAAAGGTTATTCACTCTATCTCTTTTATTGTGCACATCCATTGGAGTTATAGCCCAAGATATTCCCAAGGAACTATTGAAAACTTGGATGCCAGTATTATCAACCAATTATGAGGGAGACACAACTTCTCAGGAGGATCTCTATTTCATAACTTTTGAAAATAAGAAAGGCGTTATTGGTTTTGAAGATAGGGCGTTTAGTTATGAAATGTTAAATGACAGTATCAATATTGAATTTGATACTGATGAGGTTGTTAAAGTTGCCCTATTAGAACTTGAGAGAGAGCGGTTGGTCTTGTCTTTTGACCCTAGCTTGATTATCACTTATATTCCACTACCAGCTTTCGATCTTCGAAAAAACATCAATGAAGTTATAGAGAGTTTTATTGGTGAAGTATGGTCGTTTGATATTCAAACAAGATATGGGACTTATAATCTTGATATCGATTTTTCAAATATTTTAGAAGACTCTGCACTGGTAAGGCCAGAGTATCTTCATATTGCAAAAACGGCACATGCCTTGTCAATTAAGGATGATCCAATTCTATGGTACATTACCAAAAAAGAAGAGGCAGTAATACTAAAGATGGAATTTATCTACTCTTCAGTTAATGAATTAGGTAACTTTTTAATAACTGACTTCAAGAACGATCATATTCAATTTAGTTATTGGGAAAAGGGGAAAGAATTCCATGTTCAGGCTAAAAAGTGGAAAAAGAAATCAGCCCACAAACAAAGTAAGGATATTGAAAACCTCACAAGACAGGCTTGGAGAATTGAAAAAGAGATAATTCCCAAATCGAAAGATTCTGGCTTCGAGGCAATGCTTAATCAATATTTTATAGAATTTGAAGAGTTGCATAATGAAATAGACAGCACACTATTCATCTCTCAAGAAGATATTGACAACCATTCTCTAACTCTGAAATTTGAAGAAACTGGAGCATACAAAATATACCGTGAGTCAAGAGTATTAGATGAGGGTAAATGGAGTATACAGTTCAATAACACCATTATTCAACTAAACAGTGACAAAGAAGAAAGGTTAAGTGATGGTGTGTTTGGTGGGTTTATAGAAATTAAGGAGCTCAAAAGGAATAAACTGATTATTTATCGATCTTTTGAAACGAGGCTCAATCATCAAGAGGAACGGAATGAGAGCCTTTGGGAGATTTACAAACCCGTTCGATAAGGCCATCAAACCTTGAACTTTAAACCCTAAACTATTTTAACCTACTAGCCCCTCAAAAGCCTTTTCCCATTTAGTAAAATTGAAATTGGCGGTGGCTTTGTTCATCATGGCTTTAATTTCTGCATGATTCAATTGGCCAATGCTGCCTTCGTGGCTATGGTTTACGCTTCGTTCGGGCTTAAATTCGCCTCGTTCAATGGCCATGCCTACTTGCTTATACGCATCTCTGAATGGAACGCCAGAAAGCACTAAGCGATTTACTTCTTCTACCGTAAACAGGTAATTGTATTTGTCTTGCTGAATGAGTTGATCGTTAATCGTGATTTTCTCCAACATAAAATCAGCCATGAAAAGGCAATCTTTTAAATCTTGAATGGCAGGGAAAATCACTTCCTTGATCAGCTGCATTTCGCGGTGATAGCCCACAGGCAAATTGGTGCACATCATGGCGATATCATTAGGTGCCGCCTGTAGTTTATTGCATTTGCCACGCATCAGTTCGAAAACGTCAGGGTTCTTTTTATGTGGCATAATGCTAGAACCCGTGGTCAGTTCATCGGGGAAACCAATAAAGCCGAAATCGGAGCCCATGTAAAGGCATACATCCATGGCGAATTTGCCCAAAGTAGCCGCCACAGCTGCCATTCCAGTCGCCAATGAACGTTCGGCTTTGCCTCGGCCCATCATGGCATACACCACGTTATAATTCAGGTCTTCGAAGCCCAAAAGCTCCGTAGTCATTTTTCTATTTAAAGGGAAAGAAGAGCCAAAGCCAGCACCAGAACCCAGCGGGTTTTTGTTCACCACTTTATAAGCCGCTTCTAAGGCGTATAGATCATCCACAAGGCTTTCGGCATAAGCACCAAACCAAAGTCCAAAAGAGGACGGCATGGCCACTTGCATGTGCGTATAGCCCGGCTTTAAAATGTTTTTGTGCTGGTCGCTCAAGTGCATCAAGCGATCGAAAAGCGTATTTGTGCCCTCTACCAAAGCCTTGATTTCGGAACGCATAAAAAGCTTCATGTCTACCAAAACTTGGTCGTTGCGCGAACGGCCACTATGGATTTTCTTTCCTACATCGCCTAGTCGTTCGGTAAGGATAAATTCCACTTGAGAATGAATGTCTTCCACACCTGCTTCAATCGAAAACTCACCTGTTTGAATGGACTTGAAAATATTTTTAAGCTCCACATGAATGGCTTCTTTTTCTTCCATTGTTAGCAAGCCAATGCTGGCCAACATTTCGGTATGGGCCAAAGAACCCAGCACATCATAAGGCGCTAAATAGATATCAAACTCCAGGTCGCGACCAACGGTAAATCGTTCTACAATTTCAGATACGCGGGTTTCCTTTTGCCAGAGTTTCATGTGCTTCTATTTTGGGGCGAAATTAGTTATTCAAAATTAGTGATCTCTGAACTTTCCAAAAGTTTTACTCATTCAGTATGAGTAAAATATTCGTTAGCAGACTGTTTAATCAATAACTTTTGGAAAGTTTATCTTCAAGCATTATAGCATAAACTCGCTCAAGTCTTTGCTTTGTACCAAGCCAGCGAGTCTTTCTTGCACCAATTCTTTGGTTACGACCACCTTAGCATTGTTCGGGATTTTCTCTGGAATATCGAAAAGGATATCGTTGAGCAGTTTGCTCATCACTGTGTACAAACGTCTGGCACCAATGTTTTCTACCTCTTCGTTTACCTTGAAAGCAATGTCGGCCAATTCCATTAAGGCCTCATCGGTATATTCTAAAGATACATCTTCAGAATTCATCAATGCCTCGTACTGCTTTGTAAGGGCATTTTTTGGCTCTTTCAAAATTCGATAGAAATCGTCTCGCGTAAGGCTGTTCAATTCCACACGGATAGGGAAACGACCTTGCAACTCAGGAATCAAATCCGAAGGTTTGGCCACATGAAAAGCCCCCGCAGCAATAAACAGAATATGGTCGGTATTGATAATGCCGTGCTTCGTGTTCACAGAGCTTCCTTCCACAATAGGTAAAAGGTCGCGCTGCACGCCCTCGCGACTTACATCGGGGCCGCCTCCTCCTTTTTTAGAGCTGCCTGCTACTTTATCAATTTCATCAATAAAGATGATGCCCGTATTCTCTGCTTTGCGAATAGCCTCTTCTTTTACTTCATCCATATCGATAAGCTTGGCGCTTTCTTCATCTAAAAGCAGCTTTTTTGCTTCGCCAATGGTCACCTTGCGCTTTTTCGATTTCTTGGGCATCACATTACTCAACATGTCCTGAAGGTTCATCATGGAAACTTCGTCCATGCCGCCACCTACCATGCCCATGCCACCGCCAGAAGTGGTAATACTGATTTCTATTTTTCGGTCGTCAATTTCGCCAGAGCGAATTTTTTCACGGAAACGTTCACGGGTTCTTTCATTCAGTTCTGCATCCGACATTTTTTCGGGCTCTTCTCCGTTTTCAACCACAGTAGCCGAAGGGCGTGTATTTTTGATTGGGGGAATCAATGCGTCAAGAATTACATCTTCAACCGCCTGTTCAGCCCTGCCTTTTACTTCTTCTTTCTTGGACTGGCGCACCAAGTTCACAGATTGCTCTACCAAGTCGCGCACCATGCTTTCTACATCACGCCCAACGTAACCTACTTCGGTGAATTTAGAAGCTTCCACTTTAGTGAAAGGAGCGTCCGCAATTTTAGCCAGTCTTCGGGCAATTTCTGTTTTACCCACACCAGTAGCCCCAATCATAAGAATATTGTTTGGAGCAATTTCGCGCTGCATCTCTGGCTTCACGTGCATTCTTCTCCAACGATTTCGAAGAGCAATGGCCACGTTTTTCTTGGCGTCCGCTTGGCCAATAATGTACTTATCTAATTCGGCAACAATTTGCCTTGGGGTTAAATATTTCGCGTCTAACATCTTAGTTTTTTTTCTTTACTATTCCACTCAAATTGGTGGTCAATTGTATGGTGTTGCTTCCTCCTGCCGAGTGATAAAGTGCTCTGGCATAAGAAAATTCAAATCTTTTTACTTTAAACATCAGCCCAAATGAAAAGCCAGCGCCTCCCGATGCGGCTTCTTGTTTAAGCTCTTTTCTTAACAAATGGTTATATCCAAAGCGCAATTGAAAATTGTCACTCAAGAGTAATTCAGTGCCGAAGACCAATCTTCTAAACACCTCTTCACTAAAGCCCGGTTCCTTTTCTGTAGCACCAACGAGTGTATTAGCTTTTGGGTCGAAAAAAACGACATCGGAACGATTTAAATTTCTGGCTGTAAGCGAAAACCGAAAGGGCATAAACTCAGGTTTGTAGGTCACCCCTAACTGAACATCTAAAGGCAATTCGCTTTGATTGTCTTCCGTATAGTCGCTTAATAACACGCCTAAATTTTTAACCGCTAAACCTACGGTTAAGTCTTTTTCTGGATGTTTAAAGGTGCCTCCAAAATCGAAGAGTAATGCAGAAGCTTTATACGAACCTAAATCCGAAGCGGCAATTTTTAAGGTAGAACCTGCTTGAAAAGGGCCAAAGGCCATGGAATGACTTAAGCCAAAAACGAATTCGGATGCTTTGAAATCGCCATTGAGAAAACCGTTTTCATCATAGCCTTCAATGGTGCCGTAGTTCAGATAAGTTAGGTTGGCTGCCCAAAGCCCAGCTTTTTCAATGTTTCGGGCATAAGAAACGGAAGTTTGAGCGATATCGGCAAAATAGCCCAGCCTGTCGATCACCAGTTGGTTATGCCAATCGCCATTCAGTAATGCGGGGTTGGAAGCCAACATGCCAGGGTCACTCCAGCCAGAGGTAAGATTTACACCACCTAAAGCCGCTTGGCGAGCACTATTCGGGAGGTTTAGAAATTCAAATGCCCTTTGCCCACCCAATTGGGCAGTCAATAGTTGGGGAATGAAAAGCCCAGCAACCAAAACACTACGGACAATTTGCTTCAATACCTCGGGATTAATTGGGGAGAACCGAAGTTCTTCCCCTTAAAATAGTTTGAATTTTAGTCTTCTACTACTAGATCAATAGCATTGGCTACTTTTTGCTTCATTAATGCCAATTCTAACACCTCCTCGGCTGTTTCAACATAATGAATGCTGAGGCCTTTGGTATATCGTTCGTCAATTTCTAGAATGTCTTTTTCATTCTTTTTGCTCAAAATCAATTCTTTGATACCAGCTCTTCGCGCAGCAAGAATTTTTTCCTTGATTCCGCCCACCGGCAACACTCTACCACGCAATGTGATTTCGCCTGTCATCGCCAGTTTGTTCTTCACCTTACGCTGCGTAAATACCGAAGTAATGGCAGTGAGCATGGTAATACCTGCAGAAGGGCCATCTTTAGGTACAGCACCCGCAGGCACATGTATATGCAAATCGTATTTATCGAAAACGCGGTAGTCGATATCGTATTTATGTGCTTCAGACTTCAAGTAAGAAAGTGCAGCTACGGCTGATTCTTTCATTACATCACCCAACTGACCCGAAAGTGTCAATTTTCCTTTACCTCGACTCAAATTAGTTTCGATGAAAAGAATTTCACCGCCAACGGAGGTCCAAGCCAAGCCCGTAACTACACCAGCTAAATCGTTGTTATCGTAAGTTTCCTTGTCGAAAACAGGGCCGCCAAGTACTTTTTCAATGTATTCAGAGGTCACTTTCTTAGGATATTCTTCTTCTAAAGCAATTGATTTAGCGGCACTTCTAACCACAGAACCAATCTTTCTTTCCAAATTTCGAACGCCCGATTCGCGGGTATATTCATCGATTATTTTCTGAAGCGACTTTTTATCGAAAACTAAATCCGTAGACTTCAAGCCATGTTCCTCTTTTTGCTTCGGAACAAGGTGTCTTTTAGCGATCTCCATTTTTTCTTCAACCGTATAACCCGACACCTCAATGATCTCCATTCTGTCGCGCAAGGCAGGCTGTATAGTGTCTAAAGAATTGGCCGTGGCTACAAACAATACCTTAGAAAGGTCGTACTCCACCTCTAAGTAGTTGTCGGTAAACTCTGCATTTTGCTCAGGGTCGAGCACCTCTAGCAAAGCTGAAGATGGATCGCCACGGAAATTTGAGTTTACCTTATCTATTTCGTCCAGTACAAATACTGGGTTCGAAGTTTTCGATTTTTTAATGTTTTGGATCACCTTGCCCGGCATGGCGCCCACATAAGTTTTACGGTGCCCACGAATTTCAGCTTCATCATGAATTCCGCCTAAAGACATTCTGACATACTGACGGTTCAAGGCCTTGGCTATACTTCTTCCCAAAGAGGTTTTACCTACACCTGGAGGGCCGTAAAGGCAAAGAATTGGCCCCTTCAAATCGTTTTTCAACTTAAGTACGGCCAAGTATTCGAGAATTCTATCCTTTACTTTCTCTAAACCAAAGTGATCTTTGTCCAAAATTTTCTTAGCTCGCTTTAGGTCTAAGTTATCCTCAGAGTATTCTCCCCAAGGCAAATCGGTCATCAATTCGGCATAATTCATGGAAATTGGGTATTCCGCTGCCATTGGGTTCATCCGAAGAATTTTGTCCAACTCTTTATTGAAGTGCGTACCGACTTTTTCTGGCCAGTTTTTACTTTCCCCTTTCTTTCTGAGGGCTTCCACTTCACGCTCTGGGCCGTCTTCTCCCAGTTCATCTTGCAACACTTTCATTTGCTGACGCAAGAAATAATCGCGTTGTTGCTGATCTATGTCTGAATGAACTCTGCTATGAATTTCATGCTTAAGTTCAAGCAATTGCACCTCTTTCAGCATGTACTGAAGCAAAGCCGTTGCACGCTCAATACCATCATTGATTTCTAAAAGCTTTTGCTTTTCCTTGGCCTCCGTATTGATGTTACTGCAAAGGAAATGAATCAAGAAACTGGTCTTATCTATATTGTCCAAGGCCACCTGTGCTTCCTTCGGAATTTCAGGATTAAGCGACATGATTTTATTTGCCGCATCTCTAACCGACTGTAAAATAGCCTTTACTTCTTTACTCAGTCTTTTCGGGAAGTTTTCCGGTAAATACTTCACCTTGGCCTTCATATAAGGTGCTTCAGAAGTATATTCTTCTACCTCAAACCTGCTTTTACCTTGAATAATGATGGTGGTATTTCCATCAGGCAACACCAACATTTTTACAATCTTGGCGGCTGTTCCTATTCTGAAAAGATCCTTTTGGGTAGGGTCGTCTATTTTTGGGTTTTCTTGGGTAAGAACCCCCACAAGACGGTTTCCTTTGTATGCATTCTTCACCACCTTAATCGACTTTTGGCGACCAACAGTAATAGGAATGAGTACTCCTGGAAATAATACTGTATTGCGTACCGCCAAAATCGGCAATTCATCTGGTTGGTTGGCTTCGTTTAACTCTTCGTCATCTTCGCCCCCAATTACCTGAATAAGATCGCCTGCTTCATCGTCATCGATATCGCTGGCTATCATGGATCCGAACATTTGGTTATTAATTTTCATATATAAAGTGCCAGATTGACACGTTTGTGCTTAAATAAATTTGGACGACCTAAATTGCAAGCCGTGTGCCAAACGGCAATGTGTCATGAACGGTTTTTTAATTGCACTGAAAAACACGTAATTTGATGTATCTTTTACTAAAAAGAGACTAAAACACTTGAAAAGAATGAGACCGATACTACTCATTGCGGTCGTACTGTTATACTGTAACTCTACAGTACATGGACAGTTTTTCAAAAAAAAGAAAGACAATAAGAAAGCCGAGCTCGTAGAATTGAATTCCGATTCGGTATCTGTTGAAATTACGGACATCATCTTTAGAAATATAAACAAGGTTGGGCTTTACACCAACGATAAACAGCTTAAAAGAATAGATAAACTCGATAAGGAAAAGAACTGGAAGGAGCTATATCCTGAATTAAAAGAGTATGTCTCCAATTTCGGAATTCAAAACTTTGCTTATCAAACCTATTATTTGTGGAGACTAGCCAAACTGACGGAGGTATTTGGTACGGTAGACCAAGCGAGACCACTGTACAGCCTTGTACTAAAACATCATCGAAGGGGGCTTCCGATTGAAGACGTACTAGCGCGGTATGATTCCATCAACCTCAATAAGATGGAATACTACGTTCCGTTGGAGTATTATTATGAGTTGGTGGAGTACCGCAGGCAGGTAGATACACTTATTCCACCACGTGGCGTACTGACCTCCATGGGAAATAAAATCAACTCTTTAATGGAAGATTATGCACCTAGCGTAGCCAAAGGCGATGAAATTTTACTGTTCACTTCCAAAAGAAATGCCCATAATGAAGGCATTAAAGTAATTAGTAATGAAGATATTTTTATAGCCCAAAGTACCGAAAATGGCTGGGGCGAAGCCAAACCTTTTGAAGCAATCAATAGCAAATACAACGAAGGTTCGGCTGCAATGACCAAGGATGGAAATACCATTTTCTTCTCACGCTGCGATGCCCCCGATAGTTTTGGGAATTGTGATTTGTACACCTCCGTTTTTCAGGGCGATACTATTTGGACAGAACCTAAAAACATGGGAGAATTGATCAACTCCAAAGGCTGGGACTCGCACCCTACGCTTTCACCTACTGAAGACACGCTCTATTTTTCATCTGACCGTCAGGGTGGATTCGGCTTGGCCGATTTATATTACACTTATAAAGACTCACAAAACAAGTGGGCGCAACCCCAGAATTTAGGCCCCATTGTAAACACGCGTCAGAATGAAGTAAGCCCTTTTTATCACCCCGAACACAATGTGCTGTACTTTAGTAGTAATGGTCATTTATTGAATTTTGGGGATTACGACATCTATAAAGCTTACAAAGTAGGAATCAATTTTTCGGAACCGATCAATATTGGACCTTTGGTAAATGGCCCTGGAACGGAGTTTTACTTTACCATCGATAAAGCTTCTAAAGATATTTTTTACTCTCGCTCAGAGGAAAAAAGCATGAAAAATCTGGATCTCTTTTCTTTTCCATTACCCATGGGCGGGCAACCTTTGGCCACTACCCGATTTATGGGAAAAATTCAGAGCGTAACAGGAAAGATTCCTCAAAATATGGTGGTTTCCATCATCGATTTGGATGAAGGGGTAGAAGTGGCCCCTAAATTTGCCCGTGAAGACGGCACTTTTGAATTCGACCTTATCAACCAAAGAAATTATTTGGTGGTGATTCAAGGAGATGATTTTTTCCGCCTAGAAAAAATGTTTTTCCTAGATGGCGATACCGAATATGAAGGCATTGTAGAACGTGTGGCCAGTAAAATTGAATTTGCCTCTCTAGAGTTTGAAAATGGGAAGTCAAACATACTTCCAGAAATGGAGAGTGACCTGAAGAAAGTGGTGGACTTTCTAATTGATCATCCATCATTCAAACTGAATGTATCTGGCCATACCGATTCTAGTGGCGATGCCGTTTTAAATCTTGCCCTTTCCCAACAAAGAGCCCAATCGATTAAAAACTGGATTGTGGATGGCGGTGTAAATAGTGAACGCATTAATGCCATTGGCTACGGAAGCCAACGCCCCATTGTTAAAGAAGAAAAAACGGACGAAGACCGCGCAGTCAACCGCAGGGTAGAGTTTGAAATTTATAGAGAGGCGCAGGAGGAAGGAAATTAACAAGGCCTAAAAGTATTCGGATTCGCTCAGTGAGTTATCGGTTTGAAACCGACTTCAACGGCATCCTCGATACAATCGAGGATGGGAGGGTTTTGAATAATTTGTATTTGGCTAGAAGATCTGAACTGCTTTTAAATCGATTGTTTTGAAAAATCAGATTCTGATTGGTCAATTCGTTTGTTCAATTCAACTTGAGCCATTGGTTCAAGTTCTCGTTTGCTGGAAAAATCCCTTTCCTTTTTCAATGTTTTTTCATGACGAGAAAGCTTCTCCTCGCTTAAAGAACTCTTCATATTACCTGTTTTCTGAGCTTCTAAATTCATTTACTAAGGCTTTATTTTTCTGCTCTTCAAATATTCATCTGGAGTCAAAACGGAAATTTCTGACGCTTTAAAATCTTTCCCATTTCGGGTAATGAGTATATTACACTCGGTTTTTACTGCACAATAGTATTGTAGAGCATCTTCAAAATCAGCAAACTTTGAAGAAAGTCCTTGGTCAATAATTTTGTCTGTTAAATCTGAAGTTTCAGCAATGACTTTAAGTTTTCTCATTTTCTCTTTTACGACCTCATTGTCCTCATATCTGGAGAGAAGGTAATACACTGTTGAGTAAGTTAAAGCGGAGACGATAATATGTACTTTCCCTTTGTCTGCAAGCGTTGCAATTTTTGCCGCAGATTCGTAGAAAGATGCACGCTCGCCCAGTAAATCGATTACGATATTAGTGTCTAGAAATAGTCTGTCTTTCATTTGTACTTCTCTGCGAGGTGGTCACCGTAGGCTTTTTTATAATCTAAATCGGCAGGTATTTTAACTCCAGTTTGAATGCTTTTCACAAAGGGAGATATCTTAATATTGTCTTGTGAGAAGGCGTCTTCCGTATCAATTAGTGTTTTTAAGTAAGATTCAATCAAGCGAGAGAGACTTCTCTTTTGAGATGAAGCATATGCCTTTGCTTTGTCGATTACTTGTTTGTCAAGCTTTAAAGTCAATTTTGTATCCATAGCAATCTTTTTAATATACGTACAAATATAAATAATTTAGACGTATTATAAAAACACTTTGATTGATGGTTTGGTTGTTGGTAGAAGACTAATTATGCCTGAGTGCAGGATGAAAGCCCTAAAAGCCAAACCCTTAACCGCAGGGTAGATTTTGAAATTTATAGAGAAGCGCAGGAAGAGGGTGGGAATTAGCAAGGCCCAAAAGCATTATAATTCACGGATTGAGTTATCGGTTTGAAAGTGAGTTGGTGTGGCATCCTCTATACAATCGAGGGTGAGGTTCGGGAGAGATTAACTACTATTGACTCAAGATCGTCTACTCGATTGGCAACTAATTCTATTTGATTCTTTTTAGTTTCGGTGGGTTTTGTCGAGTATCAAAAACGTCTGCAATTTTTATAAAACCGTTTTCTGTGTCCACTGAATAAATCAGCTTATAGTTTTTGAAAACTAAATATCTATATCCAATTTTTCGCTGCTTAAGCAACTCTTCTTCTTGTCCTATGAATGGTGCTTTTATCAACTTTTCAGGTTCGCTGATAATCTCCTTCACAAGTTTTTTTGCAATACTTGGACTTGCCTTCTTTTCGTAGTAATTATAAATCTCATCCAGTTGATTTTCAGCAAATTAAGACCAAATAATTTTCAAAATCATTATTCATATTTAGCTAAAAGTTCTGAACTGCTTTTAAATCGATTGTTTTCAAAATCAGCCTCTGATTGGTCAACTCGTTTGTTCAACTCACCTTCAGTCATTGACTCAAGTCCTAGATTGTCTAAAGTACTCTTCTCCTTTTTCAATATATTTTCAAGACGAGAAACCGCCTCCTCACTTTGAAGTTTTAAGAACTCCTGAACAAATTCTATTTTTCGGGCTTCAAAATTCATTCTTCAAGGTTTTACCAAAGATACAAAAATCGATTCAGCTATTATTTTTCTTGAATTGACGAGGTGCAAAAATTGTTACTGAGGTTTTATAACGCTCAATTAAAGTAAATCGTTTAGCAAAACTTGGCTTATTCTAAAAGTTTTCGTCTAGGTGTAAAAACAAAAAAAGGTGCCTTTTCAAGCACCTTCTTTATTAAAATTTTTGGTTCAGTCTAAATTCCGAAAAGCTTTAGAATATCATTTCCGAATACAAATACCATTAGTAAAAGGAGAATAACCATTCCTACTTTTTGGGCGTTTTCAAGAAATTGATCTGAAGGCGCTTTGCCCGATACCATTTCGAAAAGCAGGAACATTACGTGTCCACCGTCCAAAGCCGGAATTGGCAATAAGTTCATAAAGGCCAATACCATTGAAATAAAGCCTGTAATTCCCCAGAATGCATTCCAGTCCCAAGTTTTAGGGAACATGTTTACAATACCGATTGGGCCACTCATATTTCTGGCAGACATTTCGCCATTGAACTTGAACATTTTTCCCATGGCCTTGGCATTAAGAATTACCGCACCAAATGCTTTTGAGGTACCTCTAGGAATGGCTTCGGCTAAAGTATATTCGCTTATTTCGTAGGCTGGCGCCAAAGCAATACCTATTTGAGTATCCTGGTTTACATCAAGATTCACCGTCACTTCCTGACCATTTCTCTCAATTAAGAAAGCCACATTTTGACCTGCATAGTTTGCCATCTCAGACCTCAACTGGTCAAAATATTGAACTTCAACACCGTTGGCTTTCAGTATTTTATCTCCCTCTTGTAATGGAATATCAAACCCTTCTTGTAAATCAGCCACTACTACAGGTCTTCGTGGTTCTAAGAATTTAGATTGAAATTCTTCATCGCTCAAATTGTTCAAAAAGCCTTTCGGAATTGGAATATCAAGCTGCTGTCCGTTACGCTCTACTGTCCAGTAGCCATCGGTAGTAAGTAGCGTTTCACCACTGGTGATGTCGCCAAAACGGTCGTAATCAGCACCGTTTACCATGATTACCTTGTCGCCAGTTTGGAAACCTACTTCTTGAGCAATTTCACCAGCAACTACACCATATTCTTTTGAAAATTTGGCTGGAATATAAGCTTCTCCTTGATTGTAAGTAAGAATTACAAAGGCAATAATACCTGCGATTACGTTTACGATAATTCCACCTAACATTACGATTAAACGCTGCCAAGCTGGTTTAGAACGGAATTCCCATGGTTGTGGCTCTTGTTTCATTTGCTCCTTATCCATAGATTCATCGATCATCCCAGATATTTTAACAAAGCCACCCAATGGAATAGCACCTAAACCGTATTCTGTATCTCCCTTTTTAAAACTGAACACTTTTGGAGGAAAGCCAATGAAGAATTTCTCCACTTTCATTCCAAAAAAACGAGCGGCAAGCATATGGCCTGCTTCGTGAATTCCTACCAGAATTGATAGGGCCAGCAATAGCTGAGCAATCTGTACTATAGTTTCCATTAATTAAATTATGTGTTCAAATGCTATTTTTCTCGTCTCCTCGTCTGTAAAGACATAGTCCTCATACGTTGGCTTTTTAACAAAGGATACTTTTTGCATACAAGCTTCAACTACATCGGACATTCCTAAGAAGCTGATTTCATCTTTAAGGAATTTCTCTACCGCCACCTCATTGGCAGCATTCAATATACAAGCCATGTTTCCGCCTTGTTTAAGGGCCTCATATGCCAGTGCCAAGTTACGGAAAGTCTTTGTATCGGCCTGCTCAAAAGTAAGTGCAGGATAATTCAAGAAATCGAACCTTGGAAAGTCGGTTTTGATTCTTTCAGGATAAGTCATGGCAAATTGAATCGGCAGCTTCATGTCGGGCAAACCCATTTGTGCTTTCATGCTACCGTCTTCAAACTGCACAATCGAATGAATAATTGATTGCGGATGCACAATGACTTCAATCTGCTCTTGCTTTAGGTTGAAGAGCCATTTGGCTTCAATCACTTCCAATCCTTTGTTCATCAAAGAAGCCGAATCGATTGTGATTTTTGCGCCCATGTCCCAGTTGGGGTGTTTCAGGGCTTGTTCTTTGGTTACTGTTTTAAGAAAGTTGGTATCCTTTCCACGGAACGGACCACCAGAAGCAGTAAGTATAATTTTTTCGATTGGGTTATGGAATTCCCCCACCAAGCATTGGAAAATAGCCGAATGCTCAGAGTCTACGGGATAAATGTTCACGCCATACTCTTCGGCCAAAGCAGTAATCAGTTCACCAGCCACCACCAGGGTTTCTTTATTGGCCAAAGCAATTGGCTTTCCGCTTTCAATGGCTTTAATAGTTGGTCTTAAACCCGCATAACCCACCAAAGCGGTAAGCACCAAATCAATGCTGTCCATTTGCACTACCGAAGAAAGAGCATTTTCGCCAGCATAAACCTTAATATCGAGTCGGTCTAAAGCGTCAAAAACTTTGTCGTAATGATTATCATTACCAATGACCACCGCATTCGGTTTGAAGGTAATGGCCTGTTCAATCAGTAAATCGCAGTTGTTTTGTGCGGTAAGCACTTCCACCTGAAAACGATCTGGATTGGCTTGAATTACCTCTAAGGCCTGCGTGCCGATAGAGCCAGTGGAGCCCAAAATGGCAATGTGCTTCTTCTTAATTTCTTCCACGTATTGCTTAACTATTTCAGATAATGTAAAAGTGCATCTGCAAGTTTACGGTAGTTTGAAAGGCGAAATCAATTATTTTATTCGCCTTACTTGCCCTGCGATTTAATCTACTTTCTGAAAGCATCGCGCGACAATCATTTTACTTTCAGCGTTTTTCGAATACTACACAAAATCCGATGACCTGAGTAAGAATTCATTTTTTGAAGCTGCAAATTTAGGTCTTTTTCAAAGGCCTCCAAATGAGAAAGTTCTTTGCAAAATATGACGTTTCTATACAAACAAAATTGCTACCCACTTAATGTGCCTTTGCCTTTAGCAAAAATATGTTTTTGAGGTGTCGGAATCATTAAAAGTTGACAATCTCCATGCGTCCATTTAACTTTTAACCTTAATTAACAATGCACAGATTACCAACAATATCTCTGTTACGTATGTTTGAATATTGCGAGGTAAAGTCTCTGAACGACTTCCTCCTATTTCTTTCGAATTTAGATAAAACAATTATTAGCATACAGATATGAAAAGCGCAGCTAAGATTATTCTTCTGGCTTTTGTAGCCGGACTGGCCGGAGCCTTTGTTTTCCAACAGTTTTTGAGCCCTGCTCAAGTGAATGAGATTATACGAGAAGTACCGGCCAATATTAGGCAAGCCAGCTATACGACTGACCGAGCGGATAATGAATCAACCGTTCGGCCGTTTGAAACTCCAGCAGATTTTAGGACCGCTGCCGATAAATCCATCCGCAGTGTGGTATACATTAAGAACTTACAGCGTAACAGAAGGAGCATGTCTTTCTTCGACTACATTTATGGACGCGAAGGCGCTAGTTCCGAAGTGGCCATTGGCTCAGGCTCAGGCGTGATCTACTCTAAAGATGGATACATTATCACTAACAATCATGTGATTGAAGGCGCAGATGAAATAGAGGTAATGCACGAAAAAAGAACCTATCGTGCAACACTAGTGGGCACCGACCCTAGTCTTGATTTAGCTGTACTAAAAATTGATGCGAAAAACTTACCAGCAATTGAACTGGGAAAAAGTTCGGATGTGAGAATTGGAGACTGGGTTTTAGCAGTGGGTAATCCATTCAACCTAACCTCTACAGTAACAGCCGGAATTGTAAGTGCTATTGGCAGCGAAACAGCCGCATTAAGAGAAAACTTCCCGCTTGAACTTTATATTCAAACCGATGCCGCCATTAACCCCGGAAACAGCGGTGGAGCTCTGGTAAATACCGATGGCGAACTGGTAGGAATTAACTCTTCAATCATTTCCAGAACAGGCTCTTACGCAGGCTATGGTTTTGCCGTGCCTTCCGACATTGTAGTGAAAGCGGTAGAAGATTTGAAAAAGTACAAGTATGTACAAAAAGCATATACTGGTGCCGATGTAGCGGAAATTAATGAAGAATTAGCCAAGAGAGAAAATCTGAAAGACCTAAAAGGAGTATTCATTCAGTCGATTAGAAGAGAAAGTGCAGCAGATAAAGCTGGGCTCGAGGCGGGTGATGTGATACTTACTTTAAACGGAAAGCACATCAATAGCAAATCTACCTTTGATGAACTACTCACTTACATGTCGCCAGGCGATAAGGTGTTGGTAGAGTACAGAAGAAACCAGCGTGTAGGCCAAACTTATGTTACTTTAGAAAACATATTAGGGAACACCGATATTCTAAATAGCCAATCTGCCCTTAGTGAAGACGACATTCACTTCTCGGATTTTCTGGGTGCCGAAATGAGAAAATTAACTCAAGCGGAATTAGAAAAGAACGGCCTGAAATACGGAGTGAAGATCACCAAAATTAATAAGGATACCGGCTTTATGAGAAAGTTGAGCGACCTTAAGGAGGGAGATATTATTGTGGCCATTAACCAAAGGTGGGCAGGAGACCCAGCGGCTGTAGCAAACTACCTTGAACGTTATTCTGGAAGAATACAGATTGATATTCTTGACTCAAAAGGAAAACAAAACACACTAAGATATAGGTTTCAGTAAAAGATATTAGTGAATTGAAAAAGGGGCTAAATGCCCCTTTTTTGTTTTCTATAACGAACAGTTTCGGCCGTAAATCGGCTTTTCACCTAAGTTTAGAATGTCAATTTCTTCCAAGTTCGTAATAAGAGTAAAACACTCACTAATGTAACAGAGAGCAGAATCACCGCGGTTGAAATATTACCATAGAGCAGCATGCCTACACCAAATAGCGCACTGTAAACAATGATTATTCCGAGGAACATTGCAATCAGGTCAATGCTAAAGCGACCAACATGGCTTTCTAATTGAATACCTTCTTTTTGAGCTATTTTTTTGAAGCCATTCCAGCCAATACCGTAAGGTTTTACAGAATTAAAGAAGGTAGCCAATCTCTGGTAGTCAGTTGGCTTGGTAAGCAAGGTAACCCCTACCCAAGCTATGGTGGTTATGCCTACACTCCACAATAATTGGTAATCACCAGGTATGGCAAGCATAAAATCTGGGCCTGTTTTTTCATAAAAAAGTAATGCCATAATGAATGAAACAACCATGGCCGTAATTTCAGAATAAGCATTTACCCTCCACCAGAACCAACGAAGCAAGAATACGGCACCTGTTCCTGCACCTACTTTAAGTAGAATTTGGAAGGCATCATAGGCACTGGTAAGTACCAAAGCAAACAAAGCGGCAAAAACCATTAAAAGCACGGTAGATATTCTTCCAATATTCACCAATTCTTTTTCACTTGCTTCTGGCTTCACAAATCTTTGATAGAAATCATAGGCCACATAAGAAGAACCCCAGTTGAGGTGCGTTGAAATGGTGGACATAAAGGCCGCAATTAATGAAGCAATAACAATTCCCAAAAGCCCTTTAGGTAAAGTGAGTAACATCGCTGAATAACCTAAATCGTGGCCCATTTTTCCTTCAGAAATATTCGGGAAAGCGGATCTGATAGACTCCAAATCAGGGTAGACTACCAACGAAGCCAACGCGATCAAAATCCATGGCCAAGGGCGCAAAGCGTAATGGGTAATGTTGAAAAGCAAAGTAGCCGAAACTGCATTTTTTTCATCTTTGGCCGAAAGCATACGTTGGGCAATGTAGCCACCTCCACCAGGTTCGGCACCTGGATACCAAACGCTCCACCACTGCACAGCCAGCGGAATGACTAGAAGCGTAATAAACAATTCTCTATTATTGAAGTCAGGAATCAGATCCAGTTTTGGCGTAACATTTGGATTGGCCAAAAGCTCTGTTAAACCACCTACTTCAGGCAAGTTAATGATGTAAACTGCTGCGGCTATGGAACCTACCATGGCGACTAAAAACTGTAAGAAATCGGTGAGAATAACGCCCCTTAATCCGCCCATCGAGCTATAGGCCACAGTAATTACCGAAGCGTAAAGCATGGTTTTCCAAGGTTCTAAACCAAACATGATTTCCCCAATCTTAATAGCAGCCAAGGAAACCGAAGCCATAATCATCACATTGAAGAAAACGCCTAAATAAATAGCACGGAAGCCCCTTAAGAAGGCTGCCTCTTTTCCGCTATAGCGTGTTTCGTAAAACTCTAAATCGGTAAGTACGCCTGATTTCCTCCAAAGCTTGGCATACACAAAAACGGTGAGCATACCCGTGACCAGAAAAGCCCACCATACCCAGTTACCCGCCACACCGTTCTGACGAACAATATCTGTTACCAAATTTGGTGTATCGGCAGAAAAAGTGGTGGCCACCATTGAAATTCCCAATAACCACCAAGGCATATTTCTTCCCGATAGAAAAAATTCTTTTGAGCTCGTACCTGCCTTTTTTGATACTTTAAGGCCGATTAACAAAAAAATGACAAAAAAACCGAGGATGATAATCCAATCGAGTGTCGCTAGCTGCATAATATAATGATTTGTTAAATTGACTCGTCTTGTCTTTTTCGACAACTTCGAGCCAACAATTATAATTAAAATAGAGGACATTATGGATTTGACTTTGGTAGTATTGGCTGCGGGCATGGGAAGCCGATATGGTGGAAATAAACAATTGGACGGAATTGGCCCACATGGCGAAATCATTATGGATTATTCAATTCATGATGCCATCAATGCTGGATTCACTAAAGTGGTATTTATTATCCGTACGGATTTGAAAGACGCTTTTGACGAACACTACAAAAATCGATTCAACGGAAAGATTAAAATGGAGTATGCTTTTCAGAATGAATACACAGAGCATACTGCGCCATACGAAGCCGATAGAAAAAAACCTTGGGGAACAACGCATGCTATTTTGGCTGCCAAACACCTCATTAATGAGCCTTTTGTAGTAATTAATGCCGATGATTATTATGGTCAGGAATCTTTTGGTGAAGTGGTGACTGCCATGAAAAACTTAAAGGAAAATGAGTACTTAATCATGGGCTACAGCTTAGTCAACACGCTTTCTGATCACGGAACGGTTAATCGTGGCGTTTGCCAAGTGAAAGAAGACATGACCCTAACGGGCATTAAAGAAACGCTGGCCATCAGCAAAAATGGTGATGCTATTACTTATGAAGAAGATGGAGTGAAGCATTCACTCGCGCCAGATACTTACGTGTCGATGAATTTCTTGGGTTTCCCAGCTTCTGCGCTTCCTCATTTCGAAGAAAAATTTATCGATTTTGTGAAGGAAAACCACACCAACCCTAAGTCGGAGTGTTTTATTCCTGCCGAAATGGACAACCTCATGAACGAAGGCAAAGCTACAGTTAAGGTAGTACCGACTTCTGCTTCATGGTTAGGAGTAACCTATCAGGAGGATAAACCATTTGTTGTAAGCGGAATTAGTAAAATGATTGCGGACGGGAAATACCCTGAAGAAATAAAATAATGAACATTGCCTTAGCAGCATTAAAGGCATTCAAATTAAAAGGGGCAATCGAGAAGGTTGCCCCTTTCGGTTCTGGCCATATCAATGATACCTTCAAAGTTGAAACCGACTGCGGAAACTACCTGCTTCAGAAAGTAAACACCAAAGTTTTTCAGAATACAGAAGCTTTGGAAAACAATCTCAACCTGCTGCAAGGCTTGCAATCAGAAATATTCGCAAGGCACATTACAACCGAAAAGGGGAAATGCTTTTATGTAGATCAAAGTGGCTGTTGGAAATTACAAGAGTTCGTAGTGAATGCCTATGGACCTACAACTGCTAATAATCTCACTTTGGTTAAAGAAGTTGGAAAGGGCTTTGGCATGTTTACCAAAGTCACGTCTGTTTTAGACCCTACCGTTTTCAATGAAGCCATCCCGAATTTCCATAACTTAAAATGGCGTTTGCAACAATTGGACGAAGCCATTAAACAAAATAGGGCAAATCGAAGAGAGTCAAGCCAACACTTTATTGAACAGGCAAACACTTTCCGTTGGATTGCCGAACACTTTAATCAACTTATAAGGGGCGGTTTGCCGTTAAGGGTGTGTCATAACGATACAAAAATTGACAACATTCTTTTGACCGAAGGCACCGATGAATTTCGTCATGTGATTGATTTAGACACCTCCGGCCCAGGTTATGTGCTCTCTGATTTTGGCGATATGATGCGCACTTTACTCAGCCCAACAAAAGAAGCTGAACTGGATGAAAGTAAAATCGAAATCAGAGAAGGTTATATAGAGGCACTAAAATCAGGTTATCTTTCTTCTTGCGCTGAGTCTCTTTTACCTCTTGAAGTAGAGAGTTTAGAGTTTGGGGGTTTATACATGACTTATATGCAGGCCATTCGTTTTTTGGCCGATTACCTGAATGGCGACACTTATTACAAAATAAGCTTCGCGGAAGAAAACTATATCAGGACCAGAAATCAATTCAGACTATTGGAACTACTGAACAAACAAATTGAGCTATGAAAGCGGAATACTACATTGAAAAACTAAACCTACTGGCACATCCAGAAGGAGGTTATTACGCTGAAAGCTATAGATCAGAAGAAAGTATTGAAAAAAGCGCATTGCCCAATTACTATCCATCGGCACGAACATTCGGTACTTCAATTTACTTTCTGCTTACCCCCAATAGCGTTTCAAACTTCCATAGGCTAAACTCAGACGAAATTTGGCACTTTCATGATGGAGGCGCGGCCCGTATTCATATGCTTTCACCTGAAGGAAAATTGGTTTCTAAAACCATTGGGAAAGACTTAGAAAAGGGTGAAAGTTTCCAAGTTGTAATTCCAAAACACCATTGGTTTGCCGCGGAAATTATTCAAGGAGACTTCATTTTAGTAGGCTGCACAGTCTCACCCGGTTTCGAATTTGAAGACTTTGAATTGGCCGATCGCTCGACATTAGCTTCCGCTTATCCAGATCATAAAACACTGATAGAGCGTTTCACGAAAGCATAGTTATTCGCTGCATGAATTTGTGGCAAAAACTTAAAACCAAAAACAACAATATGCTTTTAACAACAACCCCAACCATCGAAGGTCACACAATTACAAAGTACCATGGCGTAATTACAGGCGAAGCCATTATTGGCGCCAATTTATTTAAAGACATTTTCGCCAGTATTACCGATTTAGTCGGTGGGCGTTCTGGCTCGTATGAGCGAGTGCTTCGCGAAGCAAAAAATAATGCAATGCAAGAATTACAATACGCGGCTCAAGCCATGGGCGCAAACGCAGTAGTGGGCATTGATTTGGATTATGAAACGATAGGTCAAAGTTCCAGCATGCTAATGGTTACAGCCAGCGGAACAGCAGTAACCTATCAATAATACTCACCGATTGGTGTTTTTTATCCCATAAAGCCTCGATTTATAGCAGATCGGGGCTTTACTTTTAATGCTCACCAATAAACTTTTACCCACTTGAAATGTTAGTTAAGCATAATTAGCGTAGCTCTAAAAGCAAGCGCTTGTACTAACAGAAACTAATTATGCTTTATACATTTATAGAAAATCCTTCAAGCCATTTCCATGCAGTGGAATACACTCCTATAGTTCATCAAAAATCCATTTACAAGGCCAATGACCCCGATGAGACAGACTTTCTTTCTGAAAATCCCAATTTGATTTGGGGTATATTGATTGGCGTAATGGTATTAGCTTTTGCCTTTTACGCCTTTTTAAAAAAGAAGAAGGATTAGTTATATGGCGATATTTGAAAAACGGTTGATTAAATAGAACGCAGATATAATTGTTCTACTTTCTCTCTGGCCCATGGCGTTTTCCGCAAAAAAGTAAGGCTCGATTTAATGGATGGGTTATGTGTAAAACAACGAATATTGATTCTATCGCCCAATTCTTCCCAACCATATTTTTTTACCAATACCTCTAGTATATCAGCCAGTTTTACTCCGTGGAGAGGGTTGTTGGGTTGAGATTCTTTTGGGGTGGTCATATGTTTTTATTTAGAAGGTTACCTCAATTACTACTGGTCACCCTGAGCTTGACTCAGGGTCTGTCAAAATAGACAGACAATAAGCAGGTTCTGAAACAAGTTCAGAATGACCAATAGCTTTAAGATAGGCCTTTATCTATATTTCAGAATCTCGGTAAAAATTACTGATACTTCCAATTATTTGATCATAAATGCGGTCTACAAAACCGATGAATAGGGTTTGAGGCGGTGGTGGAGGTAACTCCTTCAACTTACTCATTTCTATTTCATCGCGGGTAAGCGCTCTAGCATCTCCGTTAAACGAAGCCCATTCGTGTACCCATACATCTTTGCTTGGCAACTTACGATTGGTCAAAATTCGGTTAGTATATGCATCTCTTATTTCGAAATTCATTACGCCCTGCGAGGAAAGCGTTTTGCGGTTAATCGTCAACTCGGCTTTCACAGTATTATATACATCGTGCTTCACGCCTTTGTCGTCAGTAAACTGACCTACCACTACGCTGTCACGCTTCACCTCTTTGGTTTTCGATTCAATCAAAGTTTGGCCTAAAACGAAATCATCAAATTGCATTGATACGATTTGGTCGGGTTGCAAATCAATCTGCTCTGCTTGATCCACAGTGAAAAACTGAACAAATCGGCCTTGGCTAAATCTATCTAAGTATTCGATTACTCGGTTTTCAAAATACTCATTGGTCAACTCCAAGCTGCGAGAGTGAATGGGAATTGGTTCGATCAAAACCCGAACAGTGCCCATGTTTCTGGCGTCAGTCAATAAACTGTCAATGTTTGGTACGTTTCTGTCAAAATTAAGCGCAAAATTGAAATGCTTAAAAGCTCTTCTTCCCCCTTCAATTGTATTGGTAGCTAAAGCGTTATTTCCCAATTCTATCTGGTATTCAGCAGCTTTTCTGGCAGCATCACTTTCTTCGCTAATATATGATTTTGGCATTACCAGCGACAAACATGCTGGGCATCGCTGAATTTGACGATAATAACTGTTCAACTGCTTATACTGATAGTAAGTAGCCTCCCATTTATTTGGATCGTTATTTACTGCCAACATACGGATGTAATCCATATGATAATTGCTCGCCAAGCGATAACCCTCAATCAATACATCTTGCGATTTCTTATTGTCCGGGTTCGATTGTAAACGATTGATGGCACGGTCTAAAGCCGTTTCATAATTGCCTTTTTCGAGTGCGTTTTTTCCTGTAGCACAGCTTACGATAGTCAGCACCATAAGGGCTAAAAGTGAGTGTAAAAAAGTTTTCATAAGCTTTATTGTTTGGTTGAGTAAGCCACTATTCCAAAATGAATGCCAAATTAGCGTTTATTCTTCTCATCTAATTCAATGATCTTAGATTTCATCATTTCGTAAACTTGAGCTTTTAGGGCTGGAAGGTCTTCTTGGGTCATATTTTGGGTAGAAATTGGCGGAAGAAAATAATTATGAATTACACCAGGCTTTAAGCCCAATTGACCTTTTGGCATCAGTCTTTTGGCATCGTGAATGATTAAAGGCATAATAGGAGTACCCGTTTCAATGGCCAACCTGAAAGGGCCGTTATAAAAAGGAAGCAGTGGTTCATCGCTATTGTTTCGTGTGCCTTCTGGGGCCACCATAATCGAAAGGCCTCGGTTTAAGTTTTTCACCAATTTCTGAACACTTTTCTTTCTACTTTCTTCGCTGGTACGATCTACCCAAACGGCAAAGCTACTTGCAATAAACCCAAACAGCGGAATTTTAGCCAGTTCCTTTTTGCCCAAACCTTTTAACGGAACAGGAATGGCCCTTGGAATAGCGGGAGCATCTAAAAACGAAGTGTGATTAATAGTGAAAATATATGGCTGACCGCGTTGAATTAACTTTCGGTTGTGGGTTTTAAAATGAATGAAAGAAATCATCGAAAAAAGGAAGACCCAGACACGTGCAAAAAAGTAGCTGAATTTATCCAGCTTGGGGCTGATCAATCTTGGAATTACTGTAAAAGGAGACAGCGCAATCATGATGCCTACAAACCAAATGGCGCACCAAGCTGTATACAGTATTTGAATCACTTTTTTCAGCATAAAAACTTTTCTGAAGAATTAGCTAAAATAGTTTTTTTATGTGGAATGCGTCATTAGATTTGAGCGGAAATTAATGACAATTGATCATGATTATTCATCCAAATCATGACTCAATTTAAAGAAAAGGATGACTTCACTCTTTACTTGCAGCCCACACCCTTACCGGTTTGGGCTTTTTTTGTGGATTAGTTTAACTTGATACAAATCGTATTAACTCTTGCTTTGCTTTATCAAGAGCCAAGATCATGGACTTGAATTTGAAGCGGTGATTCTTTTTTACCGCTAAGAACACTGCGTTTCGCTAAGCTTAAATCGAAGCGCAATCGCTCGGTTGCACCGAGTGATGACTAGAAGTTTGGCTTCAAGCCAATAAGCTAAAAGTCACTCGGCAAAGCCAAGCGACTGAGGGAGAAGCTTCAGAATGTTCAATAAAACAATTAAGGTTTTGTCTTGTAAAACGTGAAAAGACCTCTAAGAGGTGAATGTTATAGTGAGCTGTTTTTTACTACTAAGAACACTGCGTTTCGCTAAGTCTAAATCGAAGTGCAATCGCTCGGTTGTACCGAGTGATGACTAGAAGTTTGGCTTCAAGCCAATAAGCTAAAGGTCACTCGGCAAAGCCAAGCGACTGAGAGAGAAGCTTTGGAATGTTCAGTAAAACAAGTAAGGTTTTGTCTTGTGAAACGTGAAAAGACCTCTACGAGGCGAATGTTATAGTGAGCTGTTTTTTACCACTAAGAACACTGCGTTTCGCTAAGCTTAAATCGAAGTGCAATCGCTCGGTTGTACCGAGTGATGACTAGAAGTTTGGTTTCAAGCCAATAAGCTAAAAGTCACTCGGCAAAGCCAAGCGACTGAGAAAAAATTAAGGCCGCTCTTAATATGAACGGCCTTTGCTATTAATAACTATCGTCTAATGCGAAAATCGGTTTTCTGTTAATCCATCTGCCACGGGTAAAGTCTGGGAATTGAACTGGTTCGCCACCTTGTAGAATAGATTGTTCTGAAAGCGCAGTAACTGCCATCCAAGCGGCACCATCATACACATCAATTGGCATTGGCGCATCTCTTTTCAGGGCTTCCACAAAAGCATGAAATACGAAGAAGTCCATACCGCCATGCCCGGCACCCGAAGCTTTTTCGCCATATTTTTTCCAAAGCGGATGATCGTATTTCTCCATCATCTCTTTGTCAGACTGCCACTGATGTGGTCGGCCTTGTCCTTCTACATAAAGCGATTTATTAATGTCCATCCAAAGCCCTTTAGTACCCTGAAAACGGAAGCCTAAAGAATAAGGTCTTGGAAGGTTGGTATCGTGAGTAAGGTTTATGGTTTCACCGTTTACTGTTCTAATCATGGTGGTGACCACATCGCCCAATTTGAAATCTACCTTAGCGTTCGGGTGGTCTTTTCCTCCTTTCGGGTGATTCACAATATAGTCGTGTAAACCTCTGCTTTTCGAACTCATGGAAGTAAGATAAGCCATTCGGTTACCTCTGTTCAGGTTAATGGCTGTTGCTACTGGCCCCAAACCGTGTGTTGGGTAAAGCTCTGCATTTCTATGTACCGAGTGCGTTGTTCTCCATTTCGATTCGCTATATCCGTTTTCGCCAAACTCAACGCCTTGTCCATAAGCCGATTTACCATCGTTCAGTTTTACCGCCCTTAGGTCATGCTGATAGCCGCCTTCTAGGTGAATCATTTCACCAAACAGGTCATCGCGTACCATATTTAAAACCGCCATTACATCTCTTCTGTAACACACGTTTTCCATAAACATCAAAGGCACGCCAGTTTCTTCTTGTGCGTTCACTAAATCCCAGCATTCTTCAATATCGGTAGCGCCAGAAACCTCAAGGGCAACCGCCTTTCCTGCCTTCATGGCTGCAACGGCCATTGGCACGTGCCAAACCCATGGGGTAGCAATATATACGGCATCCAAGTTGTCCATTTCGAGCATCTTGTGGTAAGCTTCGCCATCACCATCAAAACGCACAGGCTTTTTACCTCCGCTTTTTGTAATCATGTCTTCGGCCTTTTGCAAAACCGCATTGTCCACATCACAAATAGCAACTACTTCAACATCGTCTCTTAATAAGGCTACATTCAATTGGCTTCGGCCTCTTTCACCTGTACCAATAAAGCCCATTCTGATAACAGACTTCTTTTGATCTGAAAAAAGCATGGTAGGCGATACAAAAGGCAATGCTGCTCCAACAGTTGCCGTATTTCTAATAAAGTTTCTTCTGGAAAGTGGAGGTGTCATAGTTGTGTAAATTTGGTTTTCAAATTAAGGTATTTTTTCGAATGATGTAGTCAATAAATTTAACTCCTTCACTTTCAATAGATTAATTCAAATCGTGTGTTAAGGCTATATTAATAAAGCTTCTTGGTCTTGTTTGAACCATTATTTTACTAACTTAAAACAACCTTTCTACTTAATTATTGACCAACCTGATATGGCAAGAGCTAAGACGCTGAGTGAGAAGAAAATTTTCGTACTTGATACTTCCGTAATACTTTTTGAACACATCTCCATCATGAATTTCGAGGAACACGATATTGGGATTCCAATTACCGTGTTGGAAGAATTGGACCAGTTCAAAAAAGGAAATGACACCAAAAACTTTGAGGCCCGTGAGTTTACCCGTTTACTCGATAAGCTGGCGCAGGATAAATCTTTACAAGACTGGATTCCTCTTAACGGAAAAACCCGCGGTAGCCTGAAGGTGATTATGGAAGCTGGCACGGGAAAAGGAGAACTGGATGCCAATGAGGTTTTTGGAGAAACGAAAAATGATCATCGGATTCTGAATGCGGCTCTTCGCATGCGCGATGAAAACAAAGGCAGAAAAGTAATTCTCGTCAGTAAGGACATTAACCTTCGGTTGAAAGCAAAGTCCATGGGCTTGGCAGCTGAAGATTACGAAACTGGAAAAATTAAGAATGTTCAGTCGCTGAGAAAAGGGATGATTGAAATTGAAAAGGTAGATTCTGATTTGGTGAATCACCTTTATGAAGACGGAACGATTGAGCCTAAAGAAGTACTCAAAAGAAAGAAAGCTCACCCGAATCAATATTTTATTTTAAAGAGCGATAAGAACTCGGTATTGGCCCATTACAATGTCAATGAAGACTGTATTCAGAAGGTAGATAAACGCCCAGTGTCGGGCATAAAGCCGCGCAATGCCGAACAGACTTTTGCGATTCATGCCATTATGAATCCAGATGTTAAGCTGGTGACCATTCAGGGCGTAGCCGGAACAGGAAAAACCTTACTGACTTTGGCGGGTGCTTTGGAGCAACGCAGAGAATACAAGCAGATTTACTTGGCCCGACCTATTGTGCCTTTGAGTAATAAAGACATTGGTTATTTACCGGGCGATATCAAATCGAAGCTAAATCCATATATGGAACCGCTTTGGGATAACCTCAAGTTTATTCAAAACCAATACAAGGAATCTGATAAAGAGTTCAAAGCCATTACCGATATGGTGGCCAAAGAAAAGCTGATGATTACGCCTCTGGCTTACATCCGTGGACGTAGTTTATCAAACATTTTCTTTATTGTAGACGAAGCCCAAAACCTAACGCCACACGAAATCAAAACAATCATTACCCGAGCTGGCGAAAACACCAAAATTGTATTTACGGGCGATATCTACCAAATTGATACGCCTTACCTAGACTCGCAATCGAATGGACTTTCTTACTTGATCGATAGAGTAAAAGATCATCCACTTTATGCGCATATTACCCTTGAAAAAGGCGAGAGATCTGAGTTGGCTAATTTGGCAAATGAGATGTTGTAATTAACTCTGGTTTTATGTTGTTGAGAACAGTCAAGTTTATTGTTTTGAGTTTATTGTTCTTTTCATGCAATAGAAACAATTCAATCGAAAATATAAATGGACTTTGGGACTACACTGAAAACTCAGTTCACATCAGCGACACCATCATAATTGGAAATACTTTTGAGAGTTTCAATAGTGAATACTATATACTTAGTACGGATAGTGGGCGATTCAAACACGTCTATATGGATAATTCTTTAGCAAGAATAGAGACATATAGCCCTATTGAGGTCTTACATTTTGAATTTGATGATCAATCACATGGTATTATGTCTCGATATGAACTGGACACCACACTTGAGTTGAAAGAAGAGCCAAGATATACCGCTGATTTCAATACAAATTTTCGTATCTACCAAACAGGGGTTGAGTCGTATTTAATATTTGATTATGGTTTCTCGCAGTATAGACGAGCCTTTGATACTGTGTCAGTAAAATCAATTTCAAAAGATATCTTAGTTTTTGATGGAGATACTTTGAAGAGAGTTCACTACAATGGTTTTAAAGAATGAGTAGGCTTCACCTATAAGCAAAGAGAAAGATGAAAACTAAATCATGGAAAGCCATAAAGGATGAAGTTTATGGCAAAAAGGGAACGGCCAGAAGAGATAAACTGGAGCGTGATTTCAAAATGCTGAAAACTAAATTCGTTTTCAATAAAAAGTCTATTTGACCCTTATCGTCTTCGCTACTTCAGCAGCACGCACTCTTAGTTCGTCTGTAGATTCTTCCCTTCCATAAGCCAAGGCTACTCCCATTCTGCGGAATGGACGGGTAACGGGTTTCCCGAAAATTCTAAAGTCAGTATCAGGAAAATTTGCAGCTTCTTCTAAACCAGAATATACAGGTTCGGTACCAGCAGACTCGGTCAAAATTACCGCACTGGCTCCGTTGCGCTCTAATTTTATTTCAGGAATAGGCAAGCCCAAAACAGCCCTGGCATGCAACTCAAACTGATTAAAGTTTTGAGTTCCCGCTAAGGTTACCATGCCGGTATCGTGCGGTCTTGGAGAAAGCTCAGAGAAATAAACATCATCTTTGGTAAGAAAGAATTCTACACCCCAAATTCCCGCTCCGCCTAAAGCAGTAGTCACTTTTTGAGCAATTTTTTGTGCGCGCTGAAGCTGCCCAGAAGATATGGCGGCTGGTTGCCAACTTTCCATATAATCGCCCCTTTCTTGGCGGTGGCCAATGGGTGCGCAAAAAAGTGTTTCACCATTTTTTTGGGTTACGGTCAGTATGGTTATTTCAGATTCAAACTCAATAAATTCCTCCACAATCACCTTGCGAGTAGCCTCGCCACGGGCTTTGCCTGCGGCAGACCAAGCCATTTCTATATCCGTAATGTCTTTGATTACCGATTGCCCTTTTCCAGAAGAAGACATCAACGGTTTTACCACGCAAGGGAAACCTATTTTGTTCACAGAGATAATCAGTTCGTCTAGGCTGGAAGCGTATAAAAATTTTGGGGTGCGTACTCTCAATTCTGTAGCTGCCAAATCCCGAATCGATTTTCGGTTCATCGTGAAGTTGGCTGCTTTGGCGCTAGGCACCACCTGCATACCTTGTTTTTCGTAATCGTATAGCCTCTCGGTGCGAATGGCTTCAATTTCTGGAACAATCAAATCGGGTTTATGCTTTGCAACAATGCGGTCAAGTTCTTCCCCATCTAGCATATTGATTACCTCGCACTGATGTGCCACTTGCATGGCCGGAGCTTGATCGTAACTATCGACAGCGATAACATGCTGACCCAGCCTTTGGCAGGCGATAACAAACTCTTTACCCAGCTCTCCGGAGCCTAAAAGAAGAATCCTTTTTTGCATAGTTTTGGTTGGATTGACCTACAAATATAAAATATATCCTATGAAATTAGTCGTTGTTTATAATTTGTTAACACTGCCTTATGCCAAAGGAATATTATAGTGAGGAATAAGTGTTAGACGGGAAGAATTGCGTATACAATCAGCGCATAAACGGCATACAGCAATCCAAGAGCTTGGCTGATGTTTTTTTCGCGCTTTGGAATTCCCATTTTCTTCACAATGCTCACATTCATGCCAATGGCAAAAAGTATAAGTCCCAATGAAATGCCCATGGTTAAAGAATGATCTTCCGAAGTGATTTTATCCGTTCTTATTCCAACTTCCAAAACAATGGAGGCAAGAAAAAAGGCCAATGAAGTACGTTGAATATGGTGATGTTTCATGGAATCCAAAAGTCAAAAATGATGTCGTTCATGCACTTAAAATGTCCTTTCGGGCATTTATCGAAACCGATTTTAGAACAAGGTCGGCAATCCAGTTTCTTGTTTTCTAAAATGGTAAATTTTGTTTGGTAAGGATACATTCCAAACTCAGGAATGGTATTTCCCCAAATTGAAAAGATGTTCTTTTTAAAGGCAGCAGCAATGTGCATTAAACCTGTATCGTGGGTGAAAACATGGCTCGCGCCTTTCAATATGGAAGCCGATTGATTGAGGTTGAATTTTCCGCAAGCATTATAAATAATGGCCTTCTTGCCCATTTCCTCCAAAGGCGAAATCATATCCGCCTTGTCGTGTTTTCGGTTGAAGAAGTCTTCGAGCCTTTCTCCATTTTCTACGTCTTCTTTTCCACCTAAAACCACAATCGGTTTGTTTATTTTATCACAAAGCTCGATCATGCGATCGATGGGTAGTTTTTTGGTGTTGAGCTGACCGCCAATGGCAAAAGCAATGTATCCGTTGCGGTGGGTTTCTGGCAGCCAATCCTTTTCTATTTCATCCTTTTCAGGAATAAAATAATCAAGCCCAAGCATGTCTTTCTTCACCCCCAAAGGCTTTACCGTTTCAAAGTAACGGTCTACAATATGTACGTTCGGTAGTTTGTTTATTTTGAAATTGACGATCAGCCACTTTTCCCAATTCAGCTTATCGAATGCGTTACTCGGTTTGCCCAAACGGGTTTTTATAATGCGGGTGCGAAGATTATTGTGGAGGTCTACAATGTGGTCGAAGTTCTCTTTCTTCAGTTCGGCAATCAAAGGGTTTAAGTCCTTTTCTAGCAAATGCACTTTATCAATGTAAGGGTTGGCTTCTAAAATTGAAGCGAAACCCGCTTTTGTGCAGAAGTGAATTTCAGCATCATTCAGCTGCGTTTTCAGTGCGCGCACAATAGGAGTAGTGAGCACAATATCGCCAATGGATGAAAACCGAAGTACAAGGATTTTTTGCTTAGCCATTCACTGTGATTTTTTGTTTGCGCTCCGCAAAGTATTTCCCGATTTCTTCAACGTTTAAAACATTAAATGTCATGTTGGCTGTAAGCCCACCCTTGCGGCCAGCTAGCAAACCATAGTACATATGTTGATAGCCATCCATTTCGTGCGCATCGGGGTTAATTGCCAGTTTTACGCCTTGTTCTAAAGCATAATGCACCCAGCGCCAGTCCAAATCCAGTCGCCAAGGATTGGCGTTGATTTCAATCACCACATTGTGTTTTGCACAGTGGTCAATTACCATTTTATGGTCAATCGGGTAGCCTTCTCTTCTGAGCAATAAGCGCCCAGTTGGGTGACCTAAAATCGTAGTATATGGATTTTCGATGGCTGTTAAAAGTCGTTGCGTGGCCTTTTCAATATTCATGTTCAAAATTGAATGCACGGAAGCCACAATGAAATCGAAGCTTGCTAAAACGTCATCATTATAATCAAGCTGGCCATCATAAAGAATATCAGACTCAATGCCTTTGAAAATTTTAAAAGGTGCTAGTTTTTCGTTCAGTCTGTCAATTTCTTCGTGCTGTTGAATCACACGGTCTTCCTTAAGCCCATTGGCATAAAAAGCAGATTTACTGTGGTCGCAAATACCGAGGTATTCGTAGCCCAAATCTTTGCAATGTTGCGCCATTTGTTCAAGGCTATGCTTTCCATCGCTGTAAGTAGAATGGTTGTGCAGAATGCCTTTTAGGTCTTTCATTTCTACCAGCTCTGGCAGGTTTCCGTTTTTAGCCGCCTCAATTTCGAAAGTACCCTCGCGCATTTCAGGAACAATTTCTCCCAAACCAGCCGCGGCATAAATTTCTTTTTCCGAAGTGAAGTTCTGCTGTCTTACAATGTCCTTTAAAGTCAGTTTGTCTTTTACTTCTAAGCTCAGGTGCAGATTGCTGCCCGTTCTTAAAAACTGCTCTTTTACAAAATCTTCCTTTTCGCAGAAAGAAAGCTGAATCGGAATTCTCAGTGCTTTATAATTTCCTCGCCAGGTAATTGGCCCCGATTCTTCAATCACTTGCTCAAAGTTTTCTGCATCATCCAAGGCATCTTCAATGATTTCAATGTCATCGGTGCCCACAATCAGGTCGATGACTTCGATGATCTCCATTTTTCTTCGCAGCGCGCCAGTAACTTCAATTTTAATGTCTGGAGCAATTTCTAGAATTTCGGCAATTACAATTTCCGCCAGTTTTTCGGCTTCGGCATAATGGAGTTTATTGGCGTTGGCCTCTTTAAATTCTAAGGCATTTATAATGGTCTGTTGCGTTTTTTCGCCAAAACCTTTCAGCTTGGCTACCAAACCAGAGTTGGCGGCTTCTTTCAGTTCATGACCACTTTCAATGCCCAATTCCTTCCAAAGTACTTTTATTTTTTTAGGGCCAATGCCCTTCATATCGAGCAATTCCACAATGCCTTCTGGCGTGTTTTTTAGGTATTCTTCTAAAGCAGTAGAAACGCCCCTTTGGTTGATTTCATTAATGTTGGCGGCAATGCTTTTTCCTATACCGTCAATTTTTTCGAGTTCGGCCAAGGATAAATTGCCCAACTCAATGTCGGTTTTATCCAGATTGAACACCGCATTCTGGTAGCCTCTGATCTTGAAACTGTTTTCATCGTGCAGCTCCATAAGGGCAGCCTGAAGCTTTAATTGTTTAAGGATCGTCTTGTTGTCCAAAGCGGCAATTTTTAGTTCGAAATAAATGGAAGAAAATGTTCTCCTTTTTTAATCATTGAACATTTCCTAAATTCCATCGAAAGCTAATTCAAAAATAAGTCTTTATGAACTATTGGTTGATCAAATCGGAACCTGAAGCCTACTCGTGGGACGATCTGGTGGCAAAAGGCACCGATCATTGGGATGGTGTAAGAAATTATGCCGCCCGAAATAACATGAAAGCAATGAAAGTAGGCGATTTGGCTTTTTTCTATCACAGTGTAAAGGAAAAAGCGATTGTTGGAATTGCAGAATGTGTAAAAGAGCATTACCCCGACCCAACCACAGATGACGACCGCTGGGTAGTGGTGGATTTTTCGCCCAAACAAAAGCTAAAGAAACCAGTAACTTTAGAAGATATAAAGGCAGATGATCGACTTCAAGGAATGGATTTGCTTCGCCTGTCTCGCCTTTCAGTTCAATCCGTTAAAAAAGAAGAATTTGACATCATTTTAGAAAAATCTCAATCCTAATGCGCCAATTCCTCCTCATATCGAGCCTATTTCTACTTTCTCAATTTGCCCAAGCTCAAATCGAAAATCATAAAAGGTTTGAGTTGGAATATGAATGGCGGGATGAGGACTACCTCCTAATCTCTAATGAAGAACTGGGCCTAACTTTAGTGCAAGCTGATTACAAAGGATTAAAAGAATACACACTATCAATCAAGCAGTTAGATACTGATTTTAATCAGAAATGGGAAAAAGTAGCAATGATAAAAAGGGGTTTTGAACTCTTAGGCTACCATTATGTTCAAGGCAAAACCTACTTAATGCTTCAGGAGTTTCCAAACAGGTTTAAAATCAAGATACTGAGTATTGATAACCGAACCGGAGAAATTCAAGAGTATAACCCTAAAGAAATTCTAGAATTAGACATTCAAGAATTTGAGGTGATCCAAAACACAGCCGTTATAGGTGGTTACTTTGAATCTAGGCCAGTAGTTTTTGCTTTTGACTTGAAAAATGATAAAATCAAAACCTTAACCAATGTGTATCAGAACGAATCCAAACTTCTTGAAATAAGGGTAAACAGCGATAGCCTAACTTTTAACGTATTAGCTACAGAATATAATAGAAACCGAGACCAGACAATCAAAGTAAATACTTATGATTATTTGGGGAATGCAGTTCGGGACTATGAGCTACAAACGCAGAAAGACTACCACCTTACATCAGCAATTTCTTCATCCATAAACGATATTTCACAAGTTGTTGTAGGAGTTTATTCCTATAAAGCCACCAATAGCCCCGCAGGTATGTTTATCAACCATGTAGATAGAACAGGACTGCAAACCATGAAGTATTATGGTTTTGGTGAGCTAGAAGACTTCTTCTCTTATTTAGGAGAAAAAAAAGCCACTCGGTATAAAGAAAAAGCTGAAGCCGTAAGAAAAAAAGGTAAGGAGGTTAGGTATAGGGTACAGCCCCTATTTGCTGAAATGATTGAAGATGATGATCAACTTATTGTCTTTGGAGAATTTCTTCGAAGCTACAATCATGACACAGACCACTATGTATGGGCAGGAACCAATTATCCAACCGGCTTTAGAAGCCAAGGTGCAAACACCGATAACAACTCCCAAGAAAGAGCCTCATTTCAATTCACTCATGCTTACACCCTTGTGTTAGATAAAAAGGGAAATATTCAATGGGATGACTGGCTTGAAGTACCTGAAGATGGAAAGGGAATTCCTGAGCCTTTCGGAGGATTTATTTGGGACAAAAACCAAGGAACCTATGTCTATTATTTCGAAAAAGAAGTTCACGCTAAAGCAATGGACGGTGAAGAAGACAATGATGTGATTGTGGACAATGTTCAGTTGAGCGACCCAGAAGACAAACTAAGGTATGAGAATGAAAACAGTTCAGGAACATTACGATGGTACGATAAGTACTTTATCGTTTATGGCGTACAAAGTATTCGCTCTGGAGAAAATAATGGCGACTTGAGAAAGGTTTTCTTCATCAATAAAATTTCTTTAAACCCAAACCAAAAAGGAAATGGCATCGATTAATTGACATGAATCGTTCCAGTAGCCAATCCTTTTAGTATCTTTGACACTTGAAATGCAACGCAGACTCCTTTTAGGACATCCACAACTGGCCATCACTATCGGCCGACTCTGTCAGGAACTGATAGAAAACCACCAGAATTTTGATAATACGGTAATCTTAGGCCTTCAGCCTAGAGGCATTTTCTTTGCCGAGCGTATTAAAGAAAGACTTCTAGAAATTACAGGCACAGAAATCGAGCTCGGTTACTTAGATTCTACCTTTTACCGCGATGACTTCAGAAGAAGAAATTCTCCAAAGCGAGCTAACGA
This sequence comes from Roseivirga seohaensis, assembly GCF_001592945.1. Lineage (GTDB taxonomy): Bacteria > Bacteroidota > Bacteroidia > Cytophagales > Cyclobacteriaceae > Roseivirga > Roseivirga seohaensis. Next base: position 537,776 of record NZ_LRPB01000023.1, on the reverse strand, counting down.
AACCAAAATTGACTTTTTGATTGAAGGCAAAAAGGTAATTCTGATTGACGATGTGTTTTACACAGGCCGTTCTATCAGAGCTGCAATGGATGCTATGATTGCTTATGGCCGCCCAGCCAAAGTAGAGTTACTTGTTTTGGTAGAAAGAAAATACTCAAGGCATGTACCTATTAAGCCCGATTATGTAGGCAGACAGGTAAATACGCTTGATTCGCACAAGGTTTTGGTGGAATGGAAAGGTCAGGGCGTTGAAGACGACAACATTTGGTTAATGACTAACGAAGAAGAATAATGCAGGAACAGTTAAGTGTCAAACATCTTTTGGGAATCAAGGATTTAACGCCTGGAGATATTGAACTTATTTTTGAAACTGCCGATGAGTTTAAAGACGTCATCAACAGACCCATCAAAAAAGTGCCTTCATTGCGCGATGTAACTGTCGCCAATGTATTCTTCGAAAACTCAACCCGCACAAAGCTGTCATTTGAATTGGCAGAAAAAAGGCTTTCTGCCGATATAGTAAACTTTTCTTCGAGCAATAGCTCAGTAAAAAAAGGAGAAACCCTGCTTGATACGGTAAACAATATTTTGTCTATGAAAGTAGACATGATTGTAATGCGACATGCCAGTCCTGGCGCACCGCATTTTCTTTCAAAACACATTAAAGCCAACATTGTAAACGCTGGCGATGGCACCCACGAACACCCAACACAAGCTTTACTCGACACCTTTTCAATTAGGCAGAGACTTGGCGGTGTGGCAGGAAAAAAAGTAGCTATCATTGGAGATATTCTGCATTCAAGAGTTGCCCTTTCAAACATCTTTGCACTACAGAAATTAGGGGCCGAAGTGATGGTCTGTGGGCCAATAACTTTGTTGCCAAAACACATTGCATCACTTGGGGTAAAGGTAGAACTGAACGTAAGAAAAGCACTAGAATGGTGCGATGTAGCCAACGTATTAAGAATTCAGCTGGAGCGCCAACAGATCAAGTATTTTCCTTCGCTTCGCGAATATTCACTTTACTACGGCATCAATAAAAAGCTGTTAGATTCACTCAACAAAGAGATTGTAATCATGCACCCTGGGCCAATTAATCGAGGGGTAGAACTGAACAGTGATGTGGCAGATTCAGATCATGCCATAATTCTAAATCAGGTTGAAAACGGTGTGGCTGTACGTATGGCCGTGTTGTACTTACTCGCTTCACTCTCAAAAAATTAAAATCATGAAGAAGTTTTTCAAAATCATGATCATTGGCCTTTTGCTAGTGATTGCAGCTTTCTATTTCTTGGTATTGCCATACACTGTAAAACTGATTACAGATTATGACCGCTACACTTTTGATTATGTGTTGAGCGACACCGCCATGATTACCAAGTTTGGTATTGGTGAAAATCGTGACCCTGCGGATTACGGCTACCCAAATTTTGAAGAAGTTGACTTTGAAACCTTGACCGATGGCATCAACCTCAACGGTTGGTATGTTGCCGCGTCAAAAGAAGGCATTACAAAAACTTTGATGATCAATCATGGGCGTACGTCTAACCGACTAAAAACCATGAAGTACTTGGCTTTAGTGAAAGAAACTGGGCTTGATTCATTATACAACGTTTTCATTCCTGATTTACGAAACTCCGGAAAGTCGGATGATGCGGAAACAGCATTGGGTTATGAGTTTGCCGAAGACATTACTGGCGCCATGAAAATGCTGAAAGACAATTATGGCCAAAACGAATTTGTGCTTTGGGGTTTTTCAATGGGCGCAATGGCCAGTGCCATTACAGTCAATCGACCAGACTTAGTTGAATTCGCCCAAAATGAAGGCTTAAAAGTAGACAAACTTATTCTCGATAGCCCTTTGAGTAATATTTATGCTACCACCAAAGTAGAAAGCGAAAACATGGGAATTCCGGGCTTCATATTCGACATGTCCTTCAATAAGTTCGATCACGTAATTGACGATTGGGGAGACAATATGAAATTTTCTTACCTATTAAATCACAATCCGCTACCTACACTGATTCTTTATGGCAACGGAGACTCTACTACGCCCGCTTCAATTTTGGAAGACGAAATAATGGGTCTCAACAACGTTCAGACTGAACTCTTCGAAGGTGCAGACCACGTGCAACTCTATACTCGCCCAGAATACCGAGACCGATATACACAAGCAGTGAATGATTTCTTGAGGAAGTGATTCAAATTGTAAGCTGAAATAGTGAGTTTAACCTTTATTGGTTTAGTTAAATGTTGTTACTTGTATATTTCTCACTTCTCTACTTCTTTTTATTTTTTCGATTTGGTTTTTTCATCCAAAAAAGGAGAAGGGAGTTCTTAAGACTCCTTACTTTTCTTAGGCAAAAAGGTGAATTATCAGATCAAGAGTACCTCGCTTTTAAGAAAGATCATAATGGACCTTTAAGGATGTTGAGCATCTTCTTTTTGCCTACAATTGAAATAAATGACTCTGCCGATTCAAATTATTATAGCTCCTTTTTAGAAAGGTCTAATAGAGTTTTAAGGCTCTATTTGGTGACTCTAATCTTTGGTATTGTTCTACTGTTTTTGATATCCTATTTATTCCCTGAATAGGTAATACATCCTTTAAACCCTGGATGTAAACGTTGAATCCGGACATATTTCGATTGTGATTACAGGTGTTTTTTTTATTAATTTAGTTAAATTACCAATAATAAAAATACTAAAAAATGATCCTAACACTCATAGCTATTACAATACTAGTAACTGCAACTGCAATTATAACAATTCTCAAAAAAGGACTTAATGAAATCATTATGGGCCTAAAAGCAATTGAGGAGCAGTTAAAAAGAGCTAACGAAAACAAATAACCTCACTGAAAGTTAGACAGAGATCTTATTTAATATGTCACCCCTAGTTTTGAAGAGCCTGCCGCAGTAAGAGCCACTCTCATTCTTAACAAAGGTTTAAAAACTGGGCTTAGGATTGAGCGATAGAAATCGTAATTTTGTCCAAACTTTTAAAAAATGAAGTATTACAACTCAATCATTGAAACCATTGGCGATACGCCTCTTGTAAAGTTAAACTCCGTAACCAAGGGTATTCCGGGCACTATTTTAGCCAAAGTGGAATATTTCAACCCAGGTAATTCTATGAAAGATAGAATGGCGGTAAAAATGATTGAAGATGCCGAAAAAGCTGGTTTAATTAAGCCAGGAGGCACAATTATAGAAGGTACTTCTGGTAACACAGGAATGGGTTTGGCCTTAGCTGCCATTGCCAAAGGTTACAAATGTATTTTCACTTTGGCCGATAAGCAGTCGCAAGAGAAGATGGACATTTTGAAGGCAGTAGGTGCCGAAGTAGTTGTTTGCCCTACTAACGTTTCACCAGATGACCCTCGCTCATACTATTCAGTAGCAAAGAAATTGAATGCTGATATTCCAAACTCTTATTATCCAAACCAGTACGACAACATGTCGAATTCTGCGGCCCATTACGAAACTACTGGCCCAGAAATTTGGAGAGATACTGAAGGTAAAATTACTCACTATGCGGCTGGTGTTGGCACTGGAGGTTCAATGTGTGGCACTTCAAAATACTTGAAAGAACAAAATTCAAATATAGTAACAGTAGGAATTGACACTTACGGTTCGGTATTCAAAAAATATAAAGAGACAGGTGTTTTCGATGAAAAAGAGATCTACTCTTACTTAACGGAAGGTATTGGTGAAGATATTCTACCGAAAAACGTAAACTTCGATCTGATCGATCACTTTGTGAAAGTAACAGATAAAGACGGTGCAATCATGACCCGTAGACTATCGCGCGAAGAAGGACTGTTCTGCGGTTGGTCTTGTGGTTCGGCTGTAGCTGGAGCATTGGAATGGGCCAAAGAAAACATGAAAGAGGATGATGTGATGGTAATTATTTTGCCAGACCATGGTACTCGCTACTTGGGCAAAGTATACAATGACGACTGGATGAAGGCCCGTGGTTTTATTGAAAACCGTGCTTTCGAAACCGCTGCCGATATAATGAGCCACCAAAATGGAAATGGTAAATTAACTACAATTGCCCAAACTGCTACCGTTGCCGAGGCCATTAAATTGATGACCTCCAAAGGAATTTCTCAGTTGCCAGTGGTTAATGGCGATGAGTTTGTTGGAAGCTTGGTTGACTCTAAGCTTTTAGCACACATGATTGATGACGCTGACGTAAAAGGCAAATCAGTTTCTGAAATAATGGACAAGCCTTTCCAGTTCGTTTCGCCTGATAATACCTTAGATGTGTTGTCTTCAGTAATTACCAAAGATAACCCAGCGGTAATGATTAGAGATAAAGCCAACGAAGTACACATCATCACAAGACACGATTTGCTACAAGCCATGGCTAGCAATTAAGTATCTAATAGAATTTAAAAATGAGAGACCGACTTAGAAATGTTCTGAGTCGGTCTTTTTGTTTCATCTTAGTATGATTAAAAAATAAATTTAATAAGCCACAATAAAAATAATACTAAAGGGTTTCTCTATTATATGGTATGGCAGATACTGTATGTTTTGGTTGAAGAAAGGGATTGTCCGAAAGGCGATCCCTTTTAATTTTTACTACCCCATTTTTATAATTTACCACCGCACAAACCCCTCTAATTGAATACTTAACAATAGCTTTATGAGTTCAAATTTGGTAGAATGTATTCTATCATCAATCTTTAACCAACCATAATTCGAATCACCATGCCCAAAGGATTTCTAATAGACCAAGACGGAGTTATATATGTTGAAAACAGATTGATTCCCGGTGCCGACAAGTTCGTAGAGATGCTTCAGAAGGAGAACATTCCCTTCACCTTTATGACCAATAACAGTCAGCGCAGTCCTTTGGATGCCGTACGAAAATTAGAAAAGCTGGGGATTTATGTAGAAGAAAAAAATGTATATACCAGCGCCATGGCTACCGCTCATTTTATGGGGCAGCAATTCCCGAACGGAACCGCCTATGTGTTAGGAGAAGGTGGTTTGATTTCGAGTTTACATGAGCACGGTTTTACCTTGGTTCAAAATGACCCTGACTTTGTGGTAGTAGGTGAAGGCATCAACTTCACTTTAGAAATGGTGAGAAAGGCGATTGATTTTATCCTTGGCGGTTCCAAATTCATTGCTACAAATCTGGATCCTTCACCTAGAAAAACGGGTTGGAACAATTTAGGCATCGCTAGTATTGTAGCCATGATTGAAGCGGCAACAGGAAAAGTAGCCTTTACCGTAGGCAAACCTAGTCCGGTAATGATGCGGCAAGCCAGAAAGCACATTGGCTTGGCTACAGACGAAGTCACCGTAATTGGCGACACCCTAGCTACCGATATTCAAGGCGGAGTACAAGTGGGTTATAACACTATTCTTACCTTGTCGGGAATGTCAAAAAAAGAGGACTTAAACGATTTCCCGTTTAAGCCCGATATGGTTGTTAATTCGATTGCAGATATAAAACTGCCACTTCCTTGGTGGAAATAGATCTTAAAAAATCTATTCTGGCATTATCATCAAAGGCATCGGAATGTCCATCACCAATCGTTTAGTTTCACTTCCACGTGCAATTCTATCTATAAAACTATGATGGCGTGAAATCATAACGAGTAAGTCGATATTTTCTTCCTTGGAGAATGCCAATAAACCATCTTCCACATCGTAGTCTCTTTTGAAGTGAAAAGAGTGATTTACCTTTTTCAAATATTTCTCTAAGCTTTTAGCGATTTCAATTTCATCATGCTCCAAGTCTTTATCTTGATCGATATGAATAACAGATAAATGAGCGAAAAATGCCTTTGTTAATGCAATTACAGGTTCAATGGAATGGGCGGCAGGGCTATGCTTATAGTCACCAGACATCGCGATTTTCTTCATTTTAGTAATGTCCGCATCTTCAGGTAGTGCTATAACAGGACATTCCACATTTTTAATGACCGTATAAGCATTGCTTCCCATAAATACTTTCTTAAGCCCCGAAGCACCATGCGTTCCCATAATCACATAAGCTACATCGTGTTTTTCAAGAACATCGGTTAAAGCGCTTAAAAGTAGACCTGCGGTTATTTCAGTGCTATACTTTACACGGTCGAGCTCAGGTGTTTTCTTAATAAAATCAGTCATGCTCGACTCAGACGCCTTTTGTAAATCATCTATCATTGAGCCTACTATTAACGGAGTGCCATCTGTAGTAGCCACAGGCAGCATAAAGGAATGAAGTAAAATCAATTCCATATTCATGCGTTCGGCTACCATTATGGCATTTTTTAACGCATTTCGTGAGCAATCAGAGAAATCTATTGGAACAATAATCTTTTTCATAATAATGTTTTTTATAGTTAACACGCTAAGTATTAAATCGTTTTATAAATCTAGAACTGAGGGCTAATATGAAAATTACAGACCTTCTAGATTCTATATCCAAGGTATGTTGGTATCTTTAACTTTGGCCTGACAGGCATCAGTAAGAAATATGATTCTCGTCATTATTTTAGAAACGCATGGAGATTCCCTTCTTAGACCTTAAACGACAATATCTTTCCATAAAAACAGAAATGGATACTGCTGTTCAATCGGTGATTGACGAACATCGTTTTATTGGAGGGGAAGTAGTTTCAAGTTTTGAAAAAGCCTTTGCCAAAGCCCACAAAACCAAGCATTGTATTGGAGTAGGGAATGCCACGGATGCACTTTTTGTAATTCTGAAATCTTTGGGAATTGGAAATGGAGACGAAGTCATTGTCCCGGCCCATGGTTGGCTCTCCGCTGCCGAAATGGTTTCACTTTGCGGGGCTAACCCTGTATTTGCCGATGTTGAACTAGAGCGTTTTGGCTTAGACCCTAAAAGTGTAGAAGAGAAGATTACTGCGCGAACAAAAGCCATTATTCCCATCCATTTGTATGGACAAATCTGTGAAATTGAAGCTTTGGCCGAACTCTCAGAAAAGCATCACCTGTACTTGATAGAAGATTCCGCCCAAGCGCACTTTGCAGAGAAAAATGGAAAAACAGCAGGCAGTTGGGGCATTGCTTCGGCTTTCAGTTTTTACCCTAGTAAAATCCTCGGGGCCTTTGGCGATGGCGGTGCAATACTCACCAATGATGACATTTTCGCAAAGCAGTGCCGAATGTTTGCCAATCATGGTGGCTTGTCAAAAAACGACCATCAAGTGAAGGGCATCAATAGCAGACTTGATACGCTTCAGGCCGCTGTACTCAATGTAAAGCTCAATCATGTAAGTAGCTGGATTGAAGCCCGAAATCGAATTGCCAAAAACTATTCAGAAGTATTCAAGGATATTCAGGGAATCATCACTCCAGAAGTAAATGAAAGAGAAACGCACAACTTTCATATTTACTGCCTTCGAGTTAAAAATAGAGATGCGCTAAAAGCACATTTGCAGAATGCCGGAATTTCAACTGAAATTCATTATCCGTTGGCCAGTCCATTGACTTCGGCCTTTAAGGCTAATGACAAGCCTGAAGATTTTCCCAATAGTTTTCAACTTCAAAAAGAAGTGCTTTCATTGCCCATTTACCCAGAATTAACAGAAGCAGAAGTTGGGTATATTATTGAAAAGATCAGGGAGTTCAATCAGTAAAAATACCCGTTATTTAGGTCGTCAACTGATTAATTATCTAATAATAACTGTTTTATAGTTTTCTATCCTGATCCCGAAGTTTCGGGAGAAGGAACTATATTTAAACTCTAGACCCTTCGTAAACTCAGGGAAAGAAGTCCGAGGTTTCAGGATCATAGGTACATTAGTTTTATAAAAAAGGATGCCCTTTCGGACATCCTCGTTAATTTCTAAAACTCCATCGGTACTTCAATCACCAACACTTCGGCATAAGATTTTGCCTTAATTTCGAAGCTATTGGTTTCGGTAACCGCCACGGCATCTCGCGTATCTAAGCTTTCATTGGCGGCAACAAGCTCTCCGTTCAAAACAAAAACATAAACGCCATTTCCAGGGTGCTTTACTTCATAAGTCAATTTTGTGCCTGCATCTAAATTGGCCAAACTGAACTCCGCATCTTGGTTAATCCAAAGGGCATCTCCTCCATTTGGAGAAACCACCGTTTGAAACTTATTCATGCGGTCTTCCGCTAAATACGTTTTCTGTTCATACCTCGGCTCAATGTTTCTTTCCTTCGGGAAAACCCAAATCTGAAGAAAATGAACAGCCTCATCTTTATTATGATTGAATTCTGAATGTTGAATTCCTGTTCCAGCCGACATGATTTGAACATCGCCTTGACGAATTACCTCATTGCGGCCAGTGCTGTCTTTGTGTTCCAAATCACCTTGAAGTGGAATCGAAACAATTTCCATATTATCGTGAGGATGGGCACCAAAACCCTGACCTCCATCTACTTCGTCATCATTCAACACCCTAAGTGCACCAAAGTGAACGCGCTCAGGATTGTGATAACCCGCAAAACTAAAAGTATGACGGCTTTTTAACCAGCCATGGTTTGCTGAACCTCTTGATTCTGATGTATGTACAACGGTTTTCATAATGAATTTCCTCTCTTGTTTAAAATGTATGTATGTACATGTATTAAACTTGCTTTGCTCTAAATCAGTTCCCAATTTCGTTTTTTAAAACATAATATCAAGCCCTGCTCGGGCTAGGTGTCTTTTCGGGTCGCTCCTAAGGAGCTTTCTAATGGTGGTTTCGGTACTTCATCTTTCTACAACCTGTTCGCCCCGATGGGGCTGGGGCTAAGGATTACCATAGTGAACTCGTTGGCGGAAATAGATTTCATGATAGTCGTAGTGCTGAAAAAAATTGACCTTCAAGCTTAAAGAAAACATAGACTATCATTTTCAACCCCAGAGGGGTGAAGGGTTTGTAACTATAGCAACAAGCTCTTATTAGATAAATTCTCCTTCCAATAATCTTCACTCCCATTGAGCCTATTGCCGTAGTCATTAAAAAAGGGCTGCAAAATTCAGGAAAAACATAAGCTCTTTAGATAACCCCAGCGGGGTGAACTGGTTGTAGCGGCATTAACGACAAACTCAAACACCAAGCCCCAGAGGGGCGGCCTGACCCTAACCTCATTTCTATCAAAAACATAAAATGAACAATTGTATTGGTCAGATAAAACACATTTGGCCAAACGAATTTCAGAATTAAGGAACTAATGTGTCGAATGAAGCTTTCCTCTTATTAATATTTTTAATTTTGTCCGTGAACGAACAGGTGAGGCCGAACATCAAAGTGGTAATACCCGCATACAACGAAGAGCGATCTATCGCGCATGTAATTGCTGATATTCCAAAAGACTGGGTAAAGGAAATTATTGTGGTGAACAACGGTTCTACCGACAACACTGCCGAAGTTGCTGAAAACGCTGGGGCTACGGTACTTCATCAACCCAAAGCAGGTTATGGAAATGCTTGCTTAATGGGCATTGAATACCTAAAAAACCCAAGCAAAAGCCCCGATATTCTAGTGTTTATGGATGGCGACTATTCTGACTATCCACAACAATTGCCAGAAGTAGCAGGGCCTATTGTAAATGGTAAGGTAGATTTCGTCATTGGCTCTAGGGCTTTGGGAAATCGCGAAGGAGGTTCGATGACCTTTCCACAAGTATTTGGTAATTGGCTGGCCACTTCGATGATGAAATGGTTTTATAAAGTTAATTATACCGACCTTGGCCCTTTCCGTGCTATCGCTTTTCCTCAGTTAGTGGCGCTCGACATGAAGGACAAAACCTACGGTTGGACGGTGGAGATGCAGCTGAAGGCCGCAAAGCAGAAATTACGAATAACAGAAGTGCCTGTAAACTATAAAAAGCGAATTGGGGTTAGCAAGGTGTCCGGAACGGTGAAAGGCACCGTAATGGCCGGCTACAAGATTATCTTTACCATATTTAAATACCTATAAATGTATTGGCTAGAGCTGATCATATTAACATTATATACTGGAGCGCTGTCGTTTATTTTCGTCTATAGCATTTCACAACTGAACCTTGTTTATAAGTACCGCAAAGCGAAAAGAAAGAACTTACTTCCGCAAATCCCCGAAATTCCTGCCGATTATAAACACCCTGTAGTAACTGTTCAATTACCCGTTTACAACGAATTGTATGTAGTGGAAAGGCTGATTGATGCGGTGGCTTCACTCGATTGGCCAAAAGACAAGCTGGAAATTCAAGTGCTGGACGATTCGAATGACGAGACCGTTGATTTAATCGCAGCAAAAGTAGCCGAATGGCAGGCCAAAGGAATCGATATTACCCAAGTAAGAAGGCCTGAGCGAAAAGGCTTTAAAGCGGGGGCGCTGCAATACGGAATGAAGATTGCCAAAGGCGAATTCATCGCCATTTTTGATGCGGATTTTGTTCCAGAAAAGGACTTCTTGAAAAACACGGTTCCTCATTTTGCGCAAGACGAAAAAATTGGAGTGGTCCAAAGTCGTTGGGGGCACATCAATGAGAATTACTCCATGCTGACCAAACTCCAGGCCTTTGGCTTGAACACGCATTTCTTCGTAGAACAAAATGGGCGCTCCAGCGGAGGTCACTTCCTTAATTTTAATGGAACTGCTGGCGTTTGGCGAAAAAGCTGCATCAATGATGCTGGTGGTTGGAAAGCCGATACGCTGACTGAAGATTTGGATTTGAGTTACCGCGCTCAGCTTAAAGGCTGGCAAATTTTTTATGTGTCGAACACCGTGGCTCCTGCGGAACTTCCTGCGGCAATGGGCGCCATTAAATCGCAGCAATACCGCTGGACGAAAGGCGCGGCTGAAACCAGTAAAAAGCTACTTCCTCAAGTACTGAAGTCGAACCTTTCTTTCGGAACGAAATTTCATGCGGCTTTTCATTTATTGAATTCCGCCATTTTCATTTGCATAGTGGTTACGGCCATGCTAAGTATACCTGTTTTGTTCATCCGTAATCTATCTACAGGTTGGGTAACGCTGTTAAACATTTCCAGCATTTTCTTACTGGGCTATATCTTCCTAATCATTTTCTATTGGAATGGTTTTAAAGAAAAGCGCGAAGGTTTCTGGAAAACACTGAAGGAATTTGTGCCACAGATGTTTATGCTGCTTTCCGTATTTCTAGGCTTGAGCATTCACAATGCCGTGGCCGTTTTTGAAGGTTGGATTGGGAAGAAAACCCCTTTCGTTCGCACACCAAAATTCAATATTAAAAGCAAAAAAGAAGGCTGGAAAGGCAACAAATACTTTGTAAAGAAAATCAATCCGCTAACCGTGGTAGAAGGGCTGCTTTCGCTCTATTTTATGGCAGGTTTGGGCTTTGCCTTTTACTTTCAAGACTTTGCTTTACTCCCTTTTCATATTTTGCTTAGCTTAGGCTTTCTGTTGGTATTCTATTATACCGTGCAGCATACGCGAAATGCCTGAAAATAATAACCGACTTTCGTTTGCCTACATTCTATATGCCGTGCTCATTCTTGTGGCAGGCTATTACCTAGATCGTGCGCTGACTATTCCACTGCTATCGTCTTTTGTGTTGATGGCCGTAGCCATGATTTACATTATGCGCTGCACGCAAGAACGAGAAGCAGATTTGCCCTTTTACTGGGCCATGTTGCTCAGGCTGCTTTTGCTCTTTTCCATTCCCAGTTTATCCGATGATGTATACCGCTTTATTTGGGATGGCCGATTGCTGACTCAAATGGTCGATCCGTACAAAGAATTGCCTACAACCTATTTAGTGCAAGGCATCGAAGGCATTAATATTGGTTTATTTGCCAAGCTTAATTCCCCCGAGTATTTCTCGGTGTATCCGCCTTTTAATCAGGTGTTTTTCTTCCTATCGGCTTTGCTAAGTCCGGGTTCCGAATTCTGGTCCATTGTGATTTTACGCGTGATTATTCTGGCCTTCGAGTTTGGCAATATTCGTTTGATCAGAAAGCTATTACGCCATTATGGTTTGCCTGAAAGGTATGGCCTTTTCTATGCGCTTAACCCTATGGTAGTCCTAGAGCTAACCGGCAATCTGCATTTCGAAGCCATTATGATTTTCTTCCTGCTTTTGGCCTTGTGGAATTACGAACAGAAGAAGCTTCATCAGTCAGCCATTTGGTTTGGGCTCTCGGTAGCAACAAAATTTCTACCCCTGATTTTCCTTCCGCTGCTGATCAGAAAAATTGGCTTTAAGAAGACCCTGATCTACGGCCTCATTGTGGCTGGAGTGCTTATTATTTCTTTTCTTCCATTAATCAATACGGCCCATATTTGGGCGATAAAAGACAGTCTAGAACTGTATTTCCAGAAATTTGAATTCAATGGCAGCATCTATTATTTAGCGCGTTGGTATGGTTTTGAAACCGAGGGGCACAACATTATAGCGCAATCGGGAAAATGGATGATGGCGGCTACTTTTATTGGCATTGTGTTGTATTCGCTTTTGCCGTCAAAAAAAGAACTGCCTGTGCGAATGCTCTGGGTTTGGACGATTTATTTGCTCTTTGCTACCACGGTTCATCCTTGGTACGCCATTCCTTTGCTGGCCATTAGTGTATTTACCGAAAAGCGATTTGCCTTTTTATGGACACTGCTCATTTTCTTTACCTACGCCAACTACCTTGGCGGTGAATATTTTGAATGGATTGAAATCGTAATAATCGAATATAGCATGGTGGCTATTTTTGCGATTTACGAATCCACAGGCCGCTCATTGCAAAGGTGGTTTTTTTGACGCCAAGGATTACTAAATTGGCATCAATGTTCAGGCATCTTTCCCTCATTTTCGTTTTTCTTATGTTTGGTTTCTTGGCCAACAGTCAAGAGGGTTTTAGGGTGATTCTATCTTCTGGGAAAAACTACAAAAAGACGGAAAAGGGATATTTTGAACTGAAAAACGGAACGCCTCTGAGCAAAAAAGATCAAATCGAAGTGCTACCAAACGGCTTGGTCATTTTAATGGACAGCGAAGGGCGGTTATTAGAAATTGAACTCGAAGGCCAGTATAATATGGCCACGCTCGACCTTAAAGAACTCTATCCCCCTTCAGAATTAATTTATACCGAATGGGAAAAATTCTATAACCCAAAACGAAATTTAGAAGCTTGGCCACCCAATGAATACGCCAAAGAACCTTCCAATTTTGTAGACCTCCACCTAAATTTCCCTTCTTCTACAGAAGTTTATGGAAGGTATATTCAACTGGACTGGGCTGATATTCAGGATCAATATCAAGTAAGGTTTTGGAACGAATATGATCAGGTTTTCGAAACGCATGATGTCAATTCCACTCATTTCAGCATTGACCTTTTGAGCAATAGCTTGGCATTTAAAGGCCTATTTGGGGTGGAAGTATTCGCCAAGAATAGTAAACGATCTACGGGAGTTTATTTTCTAGATAAGCTTTCTCCTCCGGACAAGGAATTGCTCGATCAAGCATTACATACTTTCCCAGAAGAAGGAACGATGCTCACTGATTTGACCAAAGCCATTATGTTTGAAAATAGAGGCTTATTTGCCGATGCGGCCACGGCCTATCAAAACCTCATTAAGCAATACGGTGACTTGATGATTCCTTTCTATCAGTCTTATTTAGATCGGTTTGGGTATTAAGCTATTTTAGAGCTAAACAGGTGCTTTCGTTAATTTATACAGGTCTGACCTTCGATACCGAACCTCTTTTAAAGTCGGACGGCACGTCAGACTTGTGTGCTGGTAATGAACTACGACTACTTCTGCGAAAAACTAGAGGCTTTTAGTATTATCAAATCAGGTCTGACCTTCGGTGCCGACCTTGGAGTGGCCCTTCTGTAATCGGTCGGTACCGAAGGTCAGACCGTACCCTAAAAGAAGATTGAGATTGCTTAACGTATTCTATAATTCATAGATGAAATTCTCGATAAGCTACCACCACACTTAAAACCTTCAGGTGCAAAAAAATGGGGAAACTTTCGGCTTTGTCATTGCGAGAAATAAACTTCGCGATAGCGGAAGTTTGTGACGAAGCAATCTCTAAGTTAAAAACCGTTACTGTCCTGAACAGACAGACCGAAACATCGGAGCCTTCGGTTGCCTGAAAAGGCATTCCTTCGCTATAGGCTACGGCCAACGTTTAGTATAAGAATTGTAGCCGAATGCGTGGCTCTTTCCTGTCAAGTTACAAGAAAGCTGAAGCGGGCTACAAACCTTGATTTTACTACTATCTCGGCTATTATTTTTATACATTGTTGGCGTGTCGTTGTTTATTTTACTACTTATCAATCCACAGTTTATCATAAAAACCATCTTTAGTCGATTCATATGACCAAAGCTCATTTTCGGTCAAAAAATGGTTTAATGATTTAATCTTTCTAATTGAATCATTACCGTATATTGTCAACAAGTAATCATAGTTTTTTCCTAGTCTTTCGAATCCATTTGATTTTGATTTATTCCATCTATTTACAAAATCTTTTATCTCTTTTGTTTTCAATCTTTTTGTTACTGTTGAGTCAAAATTTGCTATAAAAACAGTGTCATATAATGGTTCAGGATATTTTTTGTCAGTACGAACCAATCGCACAGAATCAAATGGTCTAATCAATATAGAATCAATTGTTTCGATATCTATTAATCGTTTGTCTGGCTTACGAATTAAGAGTGTTTCTTTACATATGTTAAAATCCAGATAATAATCGTTTCTAACTCTTGCTCTTAATCTGCATGAATCGTTGCTAACTTTAAATGCTTTTGAAATGTGGTCTTTATTCTTATAAATATCAAAACTGGAATAATGAGGTCCAAATGGCCCAATACATCTTGAGTGCTGAATTGTATAGTTTTCGATATGCCATACATCTTTAGTCTCACATGTCGGTTTAAAACTGCTAAAAAAGTATCTTAACCCACCAATTACGGAAAGTGACAAAATCAGAATCACTGAAAAAATCCAGATTAAAATCTTTTTAGTTCTCTTTTTCATTTATTACAAATCATTAAGTCAGCTCGTAATATGCAGTCTGCCCAATGCACGCCAACGTTAGCTATCGATCACAAACGTGGCGTATAGCGATATAAATTGTCACAAAGTGAGCGTTAGCACCCCAATATGGTGTGCTATACGCACCTTTTAACAAGCAATAAGTTTAGTGAAATTAACTGATAGAACAGCAATATTTATTGTCTATTTAGCATTTAACATGCTGTGTAACTGAAGTTAGGCGGCTTTCGCTCCAATAATCGTAAGTACGTTTGTAACTCTTGCGCCAGAGCTTTCACCGGTAGGAGTTACAGTACGAACAAAAAGTAGCAGCTACTAAACAGCAAGTTCGTAAGTGATGTGCTTTTTTCCTGGCACAGCGCCTAATGCTTTATGAATAGCAATCATTTTATCATTGAAATCGCCTACCCAAGAGAGTTCCCCTTCTACATACTGGCTTTTCATGGCGCCTTCAAAGCATTTGTAAACCAAAACGGATTCTAGTCCGGTATTTTGGAATTTTGGATGCGTTCCCATGGCCCACACCCTAAGCCTAGTAATGGTTTTCTTCCGCTTCAACATCACAAAACGCAGCTTATTCCAAAGGTTGAGTTTACCATTCAGGTGTTTTAAGATTTGATTTACATCGGGCAACACCAAAACGAAACTGGCAGGTTGCCCATCTACATAAGCAAACCAGATGTAGTTAGGATCGTAAAAAGGTTTTACTTTTTCGAAAGTCTCTTTTACATACTCCTTTTTAATGGGGGTGAAATTTTCGTGATGTGCCCATGCCGAATTATAGATTTCCATGAAATCAGCGGCACATTCATCAAACCGGTTGGCATCTAGGGGTTTTAGCGTAAGGTTTGGTTTTTTCGAAATGGCATACTTAGCAATTTTGACAAAGCGCTCTGGCAAACCATCTTTTATGTTCAAATGGTTGGTCAGTTGTTCCATCTTCTTTTTAAAACCATAGGCTTCAAAAAAATCACGGTAATGAGGCGGGTTATAAGCCATTCCGTTTGATGGATGTGTAAAACCCTCTACCAAAAGCCCCCAATACGAATCGTTTTCGCCAAAATTAATCGGTCCTTGAATCGTGTTTACCTTTCTTTCTAACAGCCATTTTTTGGCGGTATCAAAAATTTTAAAGGCTATGGATTTATCATTAATGGACTCATAAAAGCCAATACCGCCAATGCGTTGAGTACCAAAATTAGCTTTGTTCTCATTAATAAAAGCAGCAATTCTGCCAATCAGGTTTCCCTTATCATCTTTAAAAACCCAACGCGCGGCCTCTCCATTTTGAAAGAACACGTTTTCTTTCGGGTCAAAAATATTATTGATTTCCTGATCCAAAGGGCATACCCATACCGGATCATTTTTGTAGATAACTCTGGCCACGTCCAGAAAATCCTTCTTATCTTTTTTACTCTTAACCTCGATGATTTGCATTGACCTAAGCTTATCCCTGATTGTTACAAAGAAATCTGTTATTTAGTTCTGGTTAAAATCTTTAAGCGTTTTTTTCAACCGCTCACTCTTCCATTAACTTCAGAAGAATTTCCTGAGCCGCTTTTGCAATTACTGTACCCGGACCAAAAATGGCCGCAGCTCCAGCTTCTCTCAGAAAATCGTAATCGGCTGGAGGAATTACACCACCTGCAATAACCATTATGTCTTCACGCCCTAGACGCTTTAATTCGGCAATAAGTTGTGGAATTAAGGTTTTATGTCCTGCGGCCAAACTCGAGGCGCCAATCATGTGCACATCGTTTTCGGCTGCTTGAAGTGCCGTTTCTTCTGGGGTTTGAAAAAGTGGCCCAATGTCTACATCAAAACCTAAATCGGCAAAACTGGTAGCAATTACTTTAGCACCACGGTCGTGGCCATCTTGCCCCATTTTCGCCACCATAATTCGCGGTCTTCGACCATCCATTTCGGCAAACTTATCGGCCAATTCTCGGGCTTTTTTAAAGTCTTCGTTGTCTTTCACTTCATTTGAATATACACCAGAAATTGATCTGATCACAGCTTTGTGTCTTCCGAAAACATTTTCCAATGCTGTAGAAATTTCCCCTAAAGAAGCCCTCAGCCTAGCGGCATCCACTGCCAGTTCGAGCAAATTGCCTTCGCCAGAACGGGCAGCATCTTCTAATGCTTTTAAGCTCGCTTCTACTTTTGCTGTATCTCTATTCGCTTTCAAAACCGCCAGCCTTTCCAATTGCGACTTTCGTACCGAAGCATTGTCAACTTCCAGTAAATCGAAATCTAAAGCTTCATCTACCTGATACTGGTTTACCCCTACAATAATATCTTTTCCTGAATCAATTCGGGCTTGCTTGCGGGCTGCGGCTTCTTCGATTTTCATTTTCGGAAGGCCTTGTTCAATGGCTTTGGCCATTCCGCCAAGCTCCTCCACTTCTTCAATTAGTTCCCAAGCCTTTTTTACCAGTTCTTCGGTAAGGTATTCCACATAATAAGAGCCGCCCCAAGGGTCTACCACTTTAGTAATGTCGGTTTCTTGCTGAAGGTAGATTTGTGTGTTTCTGGCGATTTTTGCCGAGAAGTCCGTAGGCAAGGCAATGGCCTCATCTAAAGCGTTTGTATGCAGCGATTGCGTATGACCAAGCGCAGCGGCCATGGCTTCCACACAAGTTCTAGTAACGTTATTGAAAGGGTCTTGCTCTGTTAAGCTCCAGCCCGAAGTTTGGCTGTGCGTTCTCAGTGCCATCGACTTTTCGTTCTTTGGATTGAACTGCTTTACGATTTTCGCCCAAAGCAAGCGCCCTGCTCGCATTTTAGCAATTTCCATAAAGTGGTTCATGCCAATTCCCCAGAAAAAAGAAAGGCGCGGGGCAAAGGTGTCAATGTCCATTCCTGCGTTAATGCCAGTGCGGATGTATTCTAAACCGTCTGCTAAAGTATAAGCCAGCTCGATATGCGCTGGCGCACCCGCCTCGTGCATGTGATAGCCCGAAATACTGATCGAGTTAAATCGAGGCATATTTTTGGACGTATATTCGAAAATATCGCCAATGATTTTCATAGAAGGCAAGGGTGGATAGATATAGGTATTCCGCACCATAAACTCCTTCAGAATGTCATTCTGAATGGTTCCGCTCAACTCTTCTTTTGCCACACCTTGTTCTTCTGCGGCAGCAATGTAGAATGCCATAATGGGCAAAACCGCTCCGTTCATGGTCATGGAAACCGACATTTTATCGAGCGGAATTTGATCGAAAAGCAGCTTCATGTCTAGGATGGAATCAATGGCTACACCGGCTTTGCCTACATCTCCCACCACGCGTGGATGATCGGAATCATACCCCCTGTGGGTGGCCAAATCGAAAGCCACAGACAATCCTTTTTGGCCTGCCGCTAAATTTCTTCGGTAAAAGGCATTTGATTCTTCTGCCGTGGAAAATCCAGCATATTGACGGATGGTCCAAGGGCGTTGGGTGTACATTGAAGCATAAGGGCCTCGCAAGTAGGGAGGAATTCCCGCCACAAACTTTAAATGCTCGGCATCTTTAATTTCGGAAAAAGAAATAGTTGAAGGCACTTCAATTCCTTCTGCAGTTGTCCAGTTTTCGACAGCTTTAGTTTGAGTACTTTCAGCCGAGATGTTGAGTGGTTTTAATGTCGGTCTCATAATTTCGGATTAAAGGGCTAAAGCGTTAATGTCGTTTTCAGAAAGGTTTTTTAAACCTCCTTTTTCTTCAATTTGTTGAAGAATGCCCCAACTTTTTTCTACCAATTGGGCGGTCAGTGATTCTATATAATAAGAGCCAGCAGAGGGGTCGAGGGTTTTGTCCAAATACGATTCGTCTTTAAGAATGGTAGAAATGTTTCTGGCAATGCGCTCGCCTTGGGCTGTATTTTTAGGGAATAGCTGATGGAAAGGTTGAATAATCACAGCGTCTGTTCCTCCTATAATGGCAGTCATGGCTTCCGTTGTTGCGCGCAGCAAATAATTATATTCATCCTTGGTGGGTTCGTTCCATTGGCCAGAACTAGACGAAATCTGAATGACGTTCAGTGCCAATTCAAAACCATATGAATTTGCAAGCTGAGCAACCAAAATCCTTAATGCGCGGTGCCGAGCGATCTCTAAAAAGTATGATTCACCTACATTGAGGTTAAACTGTAATTGCTTAAACCATGCTTGAACCTCTTCAATTGTGGTCGTATTCGTGTCAATAACATCGATGGTTTTGGCAAGTAGAAGTGCTAAACCTAGGCTTGCATTTTCATTTTTTTCTTCTGAAAGGAAAAATCTGAAATTGGGCAGTTTACTTAAAAAAGGCGATTCATTGGAGCAGATAAAGCCTCTTACTTCATTTTCATTAATCCCTTTTGCTTTTACATAAGCTTCAAAGGCATTCATTAACGACTCAGCTCCATTTTCTATTTCAAAACCAATCTGGCAATAATTGAGCAGCACATCTTTGAGCAGCATGTCGAAATTTGGAACCGCTATCAGTTGAAATAAAATGCCTGTAGCGCCATTGTTTAGGGCTAAAAGGGCCTTTTCATTGGCCTCTTTTTCCGAGTCCACCTTAATTACTTGGTAATTAACCCAATTTCTTATTCCTAGAGCTTCTGCCTGCTGATTTGGGCTTTGTAATTGTGGTAATGAATCTGGTAAATCTTCTTCAGTGTAAAAAGGCTTTCCTTCAACACCCGCGATTTTCCAATTCAGTTCTTCAATAGATTTTCCTTTCAGTTCTTTAATGATTTGGTTCTGCCAAGCTTTAGGCTCTGGTTTTTTAAAGTCATCGAAAAGTCTTTGCTCCATACTCCATCCATTTAATGACACGAAAATAAGGGATTTCAAATCGCCATGCTGATTTAAAGTGAAATTCACATTGATAAACTGGATTTTGAAACCAGTTTAGGCCATTTAACAGGCGCTGAGGCACATAGCTAAGGCAGCTAGTTTTGGCGGTCAAATTATTTTCACCTCTCTTATGAATTCGCCTTTCATGTTCGTCTTATTTTTATCATTTTTGTCGTCCCCCAAAAATCACTTGGGGATTTTTTATCCAATTTGCATAATCAATTGATGGTGAAAGATTGCGTATCGGTTTGGGAAGACTGTCTCCGATTTATTAGGAGCCAAGTGGGCGATCAAAGTTTCAAAACTTGGTTTGAACCTATCGTTCCACTCAAACTGAATGAAGGTATTCTTACCATTCAGGTACCAAGCCAGTTCTTCTACGAATATCTAGAAGAACACTATGTTCAGCTGTTAAGGCAGGTGATTCATACCGAACTGGGGCCACATGGCCGACTTGAATACTCTGTAATTGTTGACAGTGGAAGCGCCCAAAATCAAGCTTACTCTGTAACCTTACCTAATCAAAACCCAAAGAATAAATGGGAGCAAGACAAACCGGCAAAAATTCATAGCCCGTTTGACATGCCTTCGGTAGAAGACGAGTTTCGACACTCTAACCTGAACCCGAATTACGATTTCGAAAATTATATTGAAGGCGACTGTAACCGTTTGGCGAGGTCTGCCGGTATAGCTGTAGCCGAAAAACCAGGGGTTACTTCTTTTAACCCGTTGATGGTTTATGGCGGAGTTGGCTTGGGGAAAACTCACTTAATTCAGTCTATTGGAAATAAAATTAGAAGAGACGATAAAAAGCATTTTGTGCTCTATGTGTCTTCTGAAAAATTTACCACCCAGTTTACTGACGCAATTAAGAACAACAGCATTCAAAGCTTTACCAACTTCTACCTACAAGTAGATACTTTGATTATAGATGATGTGCAGTTTTTCTCGGGCAAAGAAAAAACGCAGGAAATGTTCTTCCACATTTTCAATCATTTGCATCAAAGCGGCAAGCAAATTATTATGTCGAGCGACAGGCCGCCAAGAGACTTGAAAGGTTTGCAAGACCGATTACTTTCAAGGTTCAAGTGGGGACTAACGGCAGATTTACAGATGCCTGATTTTGAAACCAGAATTGCCATTATCTCCCGAAAAATGGAATCGGATGGAATTTATATTCCTGATGATGTGGTGGAATATTTGGCTTATAGTGTAGATACTAATGTGCGTGAATTAGAGGGTGTTCTGATCTCACTTATTGCTCATGCAACGCTAAATAAAACGGAAATCAACCTAGAGCTGGCCAAGCAAACGCTTAAGAACATCGTTCACGACATTGAATCGGAAGTGGGTGTTGATTTTATCCAAAAGTCGGTAGGTGAATACTTCCAGATTAGCGTGGAAGATTTGAAAGATAAAACGCGTAAGAAAGAGATTGTAATTGCCCGACAAGTAGCAATGTACTTGTGCAAAGAATATACAAACCACTCATTAAAATCTATTGGTTACCATTTTGGTGGCCGCGACCACTCTACCGTAATTCATGCGGTGCAATCGGTCAGCGATATGATTGAAATTGACACCAAGTTCTGCCATAGCATGGACGAACTCAAGAAGAAAATGAGAATGAAATCAGTATAAAAAAGGGGCTTTAAGCCTCTTTTTTATTTCTCTAAAACCTTTGTGTGGTTTTTTCAATCTTCACTCATTCTTCAAACAGTCAACAGGGTTAATTCTGGCTGATTTAATCGTTTGAAAGCCTACGGTAAGCCAGGAAATTAACAAGGCCGAAATACCTGCCAAGGCAAAGAACCACCATTTCAATTCAATGGAATAGGCAAAATTTTGAAGCCATTGGTTCGAAAAGTAATAACCAATTGGGGTGGCAAGAATGATGGAAATCAGCACTGTTTTAGTAAATGTAACCGTAAGTAATTTTACTACTACAGCTTGGCTTGCACCCAATATTTTTCTGATTCCAATCTCTTTGCTTCTTCGTTCTGCGGTAAAGGTGGCCAAACCAAATAGGCCAAGGCACGAAATGAGAATGGCAATACCCGCCATGTAGTTGGACAATTGGGCTACCTTATCTTCAGTGCTATACAGGGCGCGATAATCATCTTCTAAAAAGGAAGGCTCGAAGTCGTGTTTTGGGTTGAACTTGGCGTAAATCGTTTTGATTTTTTCAAGTGTGTTTACTTCATCTCCTGGTTGCAATCTGACGATAAAATCATCTCCGCTACTCCTGAAGCGGAAAAGCATGGGCTCAATTTCTTGGTGCAATGAGCCATATTGAAAATCACTTATCACACCTATCACTTCCTTAAAGTCATTTGGCGAGGCTTCCAGCTGAAAGCCAATTGGATCTTTTAGTCCCATGAATTTTACTGCGGTTTCGTTCAGCATTATTTTGCTCTCATCGTCATTCATTTCTTTTGAAAATGCCCTGCCTGCTACAAGTTTTAGTTCCAGCGTTTCAACAATGTTATATCCGATTCTTGGCGATTTGAACAGGTGATTGTCATCCTCGTCACCTTCTTTCCATGAGTAGCCACTGCTGTTGTCATTTCCCCAAAGAAAGTCGCCAGACATATTGCCAACATTGGTTACGCCAGGCAATGCTCTAAGCTCTATTAAAAATGGAGTGGGATCGAAATTCTCTGGGCCTTTTCGGGTAAAGGTGATGATGTTTTCACGATCATAACCCAGCGGTTTGCTATAGGTATATTCCATCTGTCTATTGATGGTGATTACCCCAATAATGAAAATTATGGACAGGGTGAACTGCACCACCACCAAGCCTTTTCTGATCCACTCCTCACCCCTTAGGTTGGCTACTTTTCCTTTAAGCACTGCCACGGGCTTAAAGCCTGACAGGTAGAAAGCAGGGTAACTGCCCGCCAGTATTCCAGTGCCCAATACGATGGTTAAAAGGGGTAAAATGAAATTGTTTAAATTGAATTCAAGCTGCTTAGAAGTAAGCTCATTGAACTGAGGAAGAAGCAAAACAACCAAGCCAATGGCCACCAAAAGCGCCAGAAGTGAAAGTAAAATGGACTCTCCTAAAAACTGAAGAACCAAGTCTCTGCGGTTGGCTCCAATGGCCTTTTTCACGCCTACTTCTTTCATTTTTTTGGAAGCTTGCGCAGTAGATAGGTTCATGAAATTGATGCAGGCAATTAGTAGAATAAAAATGGCAATGACCGTGAAAAGCCGAACATTCTCAATTCTTCCGCCCACTTGAATTCCGTTATCATAAGTACCGTAGAGGTAGTTTTTGGCATAGGGCTGAAGGAAGAGGTTTTGCTTATTATTACCTGTTTTTTCATGCATTAAACCCGCAATTTTTTGATTCAATTGCTCGACATTTGCCCCTTCTTTTAAAAGTAAGTAGGTGCGTGCATAACCACCTTTCCAATCTTCGGCCCATTCTTCAGCATCGATCAATATCTGATAATTAACAACAATATTGAATTGCTCGGTGGCATTTTTTGGAGGATCCTTAAACACACCAGTTACCACAAAAGCTTGGTTGAAAAATGAACTCTCCCATTCAATCGTATTACCCACTGCCTTTTCAGCAGAACCAAACACAGTACTGGCTAGCGACTCTGAAATTGCAACTGAGTTTTTGTCTTGAATTATCCTTTCTGTTGTTCCCGAAATCAGCGGGTAAGTCATGACTTGGAAGAAGTTAGGGCTCGCAAAAAGGCCGTTTACTTCAAAGTTTTTTTCGCTGTGGCTAATGGTGCCTTGAGGCCTAAAAAAGTGATTGCCCACCCGCACCGCATCTTCCACTTCAGGGAATTCTTCTTTTATGGCTTGTGCCAATTTGCCCGAGGTATAATCCCATGTGAGCACACTTTCGGGTAAAGTGAAGTTGGTGAAGACCCAATACAATCGGTCGTTTTTCTCATTGAATGTATCTACCGAACGTTCATCATTTACCCAAAGGAAAATGAGTAAGGCCGCAGCTAAACCCGTGGAAAGGCCAATAAGGTTAATTAGGAAAGTAGCTTTGTGCCTTTTGAAACCTCTGAGCGTGATTAATAAATTGTGTTGTAACATACCGAGATAATTGAGTTGATGATTTCCGCCAAGCCCTCTGACCAAAGTAGGGCGAAGCAGTTTTAAAACTTCACGATTGTAAAGCCGTCTAGATTTTTTGACCGAGTACTCAGCTAAATTTTCAGCGAATACTTCCTCCATATCGCCTTCTATTTCTTCTAAAAAGTCTTTTTTCAGAAAGAAGCGTAGAAGCCTTAATGACCAGCGAGGCGGCTGAATATCGTTTTGTGCGTTGTTCAAGTTAGTTGGTGGCTATATTGGGCATGGCTGACCAAAGTTGGGTGCGGATGTCTTTCATTTCTTCCAAAACCCTGTGGGCATAAGGTGTGGCGCTATAAATGCGTTTACGTTTTCCTCGTCTTTTTTGGGTGGCTTCTCCAAATTCTGAAGTCAGAAAACCCTTTTCTTCCATACGTTTTAAAGCGGACTGTATCGAGCCCACGCTCAGCTTTTCTTTGAGTCGATCTTCCAGTTCGCGCTTAATTTCTACCCCATAGGCTTCGGCTTGAAGCACAACCACCGTCATAAGTACTAGCTCTTCAAACTCTCCCAATTTGGTTTTCTTCATTGCTATATCATTCGTAATTGCAGTAAATATAGAAAATTATTTTATTCGTAATTGCAGTTTTTATAAAAAGTGTAGTGGGTATTGAGAAATGAGTAGTGCGTTGGGCGGCTAAAAGTTGCCTTAATGCTAGTTGTTGACAGTGACCTTATATTTGTTATGATGCGTGATAAGATCTCTACGAGATGACTGTAATAGCTGGATGAGATCGGTTTTAGACTGCTTCGTGCCTCGCAGTGACGTTGCTGGGCAAAGCCTGTTCGATCAGTCATACCGCCCCGAAGCTTCGCGGGTGTTTCGGTATCCCACAAAGATATTGGAGGAGCAATTCTTCAACTAATGGCTAATTGAAGTTCTTTATGCTGAGAAGAATAAATAGACACCAGTAGCTAGGTTAAAAATAATACAAGTCCAACCCGCATATACTTTAAGCTTTATACTAATCATGATGGCAATCAAATAGACAAACCCAAAAAAGAACCCTGAAATAATAGGGCCTATAATCCAAAGAAAGCCGCCCAAACCAGCACTATTCGGAATATCAGCACTTAGTACAATCGCTCGGTTGCACCGAGTGATGTTTAGAGTTTTGGCTTGAAGCCAACATACTACGAGTCACTCGGCAAAGCCAAGCGACTGTTAGGTTGTTTTTTAACCGCAAAGAACACGAAGTTTCGCAAAGGTTGGGGTATATGTTGGCTATGCTACTAAAGCCAGCTTTATGGTAGTTGCTAACAAGCCAAGTCATGCTGTAAGCCTCGAAGCTTCGGGGTATTCAGTAACACAAGTAGGAAAGCTATGTTGTAAAGCGTGAAATTCCGAGATTTCGGAATCTACGAGGTGACTGAAATAGTAGATTTAACCGATGTTAGACTGCTTCGTGCCTCGCAGTGACGCATCGGCTTACTTCCTCCTAAAATAAGCCATCACAATATCCCGGACATCGTTTTTGATGCCATTGAAGTCTGGAGGGGCGATGGATTGGTTTTGATAATCTTTGATATACTCAAGGTTGGCTTCGCCACCGCTGAGTACGAAATCAGGAAGCGCCATTTTATAGGTTTTGGAAGTAGATAGCTTTTCACCTTTGATGTACCAACCATCTGCTTTCTTTTCAGCATTGGCCAACTGTAAATAACCACCAATGCCTACGTTGGTTACCGTACCGGTTTCTAAAATGCGTTGTACTACATCGCCCTTTAAATCTACTACTGAAATACCACCTCCAAAAGGGAAAGACCGAAGGATATCGTACTCGGTAATGGTACCAGTAAGCTGATCGTCTAGGCGAATGGAGCCACTATTAAAAATAGCCAAATCGGCTTTGGGTACAGCGAATAAAAATGCCTCGGCTGTCATAATTGGGTAATTGGTGGGGCGATAGCGAATACTGCTTTCGCGCCCATCGAGGGTGTCGGTGGTAGTCATCACAATTTCATTGGGCGTATAACCCATTGCCGCCATACTCTCATTCGAAATATTTACCCATTTGTCTACTAAGGCTTTTACTTCAGTATCTTCCAATATGCTTTCATTAATAGGGATTAGCTCGGAAGTAATACTGGTTTTACCTGTGACTTTATTGTAACTCACCCTGTGCACATATACTGTTTTAGCATTAGCATCGGCTTTGGTCATTAGCGTATTTCCGAAAGTATATTTCATGTTGGCGTGGTCGTGACCTCCCAAAATCAGGTCGAGCCCAGGCACAAAATAAGTAGCCAACGAGTCGTCCATGTCTTCCTCTAAATGAGTTACGCCTACAAACACCTCCGCTTCACTTTTTATGCTATTATAAACTTCTTTCATCGACTCATACTTGTCGGTATAGCTAACATAATCCTTTTTAGTAAAGGGTACGGTACTACCAAAAAATGCAATATCCACTCCATCAATGGTTTTCATTATGTGGTTAGGAAAAGGCTGGCCGTTCTGTGTCCAAGAAACGGTGTCATCATTTACGACATGAAAAACATTGGTGGTGGTCCATTGAAACTTCGACTCTGCAATTCGCTTGATCAGTTCATTCTCTTTAATGTCGAACTCGTGATTACCTGGTACAACAATATCAACACCCACGGCATTCATCACCTCTACCATCTGTTTGCCTGCAATTTTTTCTCCTTCATAAGTAAGCGTACCAATTAAAGAAGGGCTTACAAAGTCTCCTGAAAGAATGGTAAACACATTCGGGTTTTCCTTCAATAAATTTTTTCTCACTGTGGCTACACGCGCCATTCCACCTACTTTGCCTCCTTCTAATGAAGCAATTTCATAGACATCATTCATTTGTAAAACAATGAAATCTACCGTGTCCGAAGATTTCTTAGAAGAACATGAACTAGAAAAAATAAAAAAAACAGACAGGAAAAAAAGGGAAAGTCGTTTCATGAAGATGCGTTTTTAAACTTGCAATAAAGTTAGTAAAAATGAAGTTTAAAGCCCTAGAATTTGGAACACTTAAAGCGAAAGGTGGGGTATGGCAAAGCCTAAATCGGGGTGCAATCACAGTCTTCTTTTGGGCTACGGTCTGACCTTCGGTACCGACAGATTACACAGGAGACTATTCTAAGGTCGGCACCGAAGGTCAGACCATGAATATTAATCTTAGGGCTTACTTTATGGTTCGAAAGGTCAAATTCACTCGGCAAAGCCAATTAGATAACCACCCTTATCCAGTCAATTCATCGCAATAAAAACCTTGGCTGGTCAATATAGTAATAACGGTTTCGGGGGCTACTTCTTCGGTTTCAACCCGTAAGATTTTATCGCAGTCTTCTAGGTCAAAATTCCACTCTTCGCTAGGCAATAAGATATTCAAAAATGAGCCCACCTGCCGCACTTCTTTTTTACTGGCTACGGAAGTTTTAAAGACATGAACCATGGTGATTGTTGTTGTATAGTTTGAGGTATTCTGATTATTAATCGTTTATCAGTTCTTCGTAAGTTGTTTTGAGGTGCTTGCGAAGAAACTTAACGGCATAATGTTTTCTTGAAAGCAAAGTGTTGATGGAAATTCCTGTAACTGCTGAAATTTCTTTTACAGGCACCCCTTCCAATTCAGTCAATTCAAAGATTTCGCGTTGTTCAATAGGCAGCTCCGTAAGCGCAAGTTCCAGTTCTTCCCACATCAATGACCGTATATAAACATTCACCGGACTGTCCGCTTCATCTGTTTGGGGAAATAGCGAGGCAATCACACCTTCCGAATCATCGCCATCGTGTTCCATAGAAAGAGGCGCTTCCTTTTTTTTCTTGTTTTTATTCACAATCAAGTTTCGGGCAACGCGAAATAGCCAACCAGAGATATTTTCAATAGGATTATGCGTGGTGTCCATAGTTTTCACGAACTGAAAAAACACATCCTGAGCAATATCTTCAGCATCCTCTGTAGAAGGAACTCTGTTCTTGATAAAAGAGCGGATTCTCGGCTGATGTTCTTTAATCTGCCTTTCTACATTTTCCTTATGCTCAGTTTTGCTCACGGTCAGAACCATCGTTTTCTTTTACGTCTGAATCGGAAAAACAATCATTTTTATGCTCCATCCATTGCGCGAACTTTCTTTTTTTGAACCATTCTTTGCGTTCCTCTGAACTCATGGTCTTCCATTCTTCACGACCTTTTAAGTCACTCCATTTGTGTTTATGAGAATGTTTCTTTTTACCCCCAATTCCTGAAAAAAGTATTCTTGAAAGGATGAAGAGTCCTAAGGCCTGCCAAAAACTAATGGTGGTCAAACCAAAAATTTCTGGCATTAACCAGTTCCATAAAAGCATGATTACGGAACCAAACAAAAACAACGCTGCTGCGCCAAATACAGGGAAGAAAATGTACTTGTACTTATATATAAATTTTTTCTTTCTCATTTCAATCATTAATTATGTTCTCTTGTATAGGTAGACAAATGAGGTAGAAAAATATTTTAAGGAAGTGAGATTTATTTTTAATATGAGGAACAATCGCTCGGTTGAACCGAATGATGGTTAACGTTTTGGGTTGAAACCAACTAACGACAAGTGTATTGTCCTGAAATAGGTTGCCTATAACCTTACGGAAAAGTTAACCCATTTCAAGAAGTGACCGCTAAAAATTTACATTCTCACAGATACATGAAGACGTGCACTGGTTACCGGCCATCCGATTTCCTGATCTCTGATCAACTGATAACTGACTACCCCAGTTCTTCCTTCAAAAACTTAGCCGTATAGCCCTTCGTGCTTTTGGCTACTTTTTCGGGGGTGCCTTCGGCTATAATCATTCCGCCTTTTTCTCCACCTTCTGGGCCTAGATCAATCACATGGTCTGCGACTTTCA
Organism: Roseivirga seohaensis; assembly: GCF_001592945.1. GTDB lineage: Bacteria > Bacteroidota > Bacteroidia > Cytophagales > Cyclobacteriaceae > Roseivirga > Roseivirga seohaensis. The sequence goes on along the minus strand of NZ_LRPB01000023.1, from coordinate 509,058 downwards.
CCACATCCATATTGTGCTCAATCACCAAAACCGTATTGCCTTTGTCTACCAATCGGTTGAGTACATCCAGTAAATGTTGAATGTCCTGGAAGTGAAGACCCGTGGTAGGTTCATCCAAAATATAGAGGGTTTTTCCCGTGTCTTTTTTGGAAAGTTCTGTCGCTAATTTTACGCGTTGTGCTTCCCCGCCTGAAAGTGTAGTGGCGTGCTGGCCAAGCGAAATGTAACCCAAACCAACATCGTTTAGGGTTTGAATTTTGCGCAAGATTTTCGGCATGTGCTCGAAGAACTCTACCGCTTGCTCTACTGTCATATCGAGCACATCAGAAATCGATTTACCTTTGTAGCGCACCTCTAAAGTTTCGCGATTATAGCGCTTGCCTTTACAGGTTTCACAAGGCACATGAACGTTTGGCAAAAAGTCCATTTCAATCAACTTCATTCCGGCACCCTCGCAAGTTTCGCAGCGGCCACCTTTTACATTGAAAGAGAAACGCCCAGGCTTATAGCCTCTAATTTTGGCTTCTGGTAATTCGGTAAACAACGAACGGATATCGCTGAAAACGCCAGTGTACGTAGCAGGGTTCGAACGTGGCGTTCTACCAATTGGCGACTGATCTACTTCAATTACTTTGTCTATATTTTTTATACCCTCGAAGCTGTCATACTCCATTGGTGTTTTTCTGGAACGGAAAAAATACTGGTTCAGAATTGGAAAAAGTGTTTCGTGAATCAAGGTTGATTTTCCACTTCCAGAAACGCCCGTAATGCAAATCATTTTACCCAAATCCAGCTTGAGCGTTACGTTTTTAAGGTTGTTACCTTTCGCGCCCTTCAGCACTAGTTTTTCTCCATTGCCTTCTCTTCTTTCCTTCGGAACCTCAATTTTCTTTATGCCTTTCAAATAATCGGCTGTGGTGCTGCCTTGCGACAAGAATGAATCGGGTTCTCCTGCAGCCACCACATTTCCACCATGACGACCTGCGCCCGGCCCAATATCGATGATGTAATCCGAAGCCAACATCATGTCCTTATCGTGCTCAACCACAATAATCGTGTTGCCGATATCGCGTAAGTCCTGAAGGGCTTTGATCAACTTCACATTGTCTCTTTGATGCAGCCCAATACTCGGCTCATCCATGATATAAAGCACTCCGACCAGTTGCGTGCCAATTTGGGTCGCTAAACGAATCCGCTGTGCTTCACCACCAGAAAGGGTTCTGAGGGGTCTGTCTAACATTAGGTAATTCAAACCCACATCGAGCAAGAAGCCGATGCGTTTTCGGATTTCTTTAAGCACTTCCGTAGCAATAACCTTCTGCTTACTTGTCAGTCGCTCTTCTAGGTTTTCGAACCATTCCCAAAGGGTGTCAATGTCCATTTGAGCCAGTTCTGAAATATTCTTTTCTGCAATTTTAAAATGCAGTGATTCTTTCTTTAGCCTTGCACCATTACATTCAGGGCAGGTTTTTACCGACATAAAGTCTTCAATCCACCTGCGCGTTTTCTCTGTTCCTTCGTCTTTTTGTTTCTCAAGAAAAGAAATTATGCCTTCGAATTTGGTGTTCCATTCCGTGCCGGGATACTTCTTTGAACTTACCGCCACAGCCACGTCATCGCCATATAAAAGCGTATGCATTACCTCCTCAGGAATATTCTTTATAGGGGTGCTAAGGCTAACCTTGTAACGTTTGAGGATGGCCTCAATTTTCTTGAAAATCCAGATGTCGCGGTAGTCGCCAAGGGGCGCAATTCCTCCACGGCTAATGCTCAACTTATCGTCTGGAATTACGGCTTCACGACTGATTTCTTCTACTTTCCCTAACCCGTTACAGCTTGGGCAAGCACCGTATGGCGAATTGAAAGAAAAGGAGTTTGGGGCAGGTTCGTCATAAGACAAGCCGCTTTCTGGGTCCATTAAATACTTAGAGAAATGATGGACTTGATCGTTTTCATCACTCACCATAATGACACCTTTTCCATGTGTCATGGCAGTTTTTACGCTTTGTGCAATGCGGTAACGGTCTTCTTTCTTAGCGACAATTCGATCGACCACAATTTCAATATCGTGGGTTTTGTAACGATCCACCTGCATCTTTGGCTCCATGTCCATCACTTCACCATCGATACGCACTTTGGTGAAACCCATTTTTCGAATCTGCACAAAGAGTTCGCGATAGTGCCCTTTTCTACCTTTCACGACTGGCGCCAAAAGGATCAATTTCTTTCCTTCAAAGTTTTCAATCAGGTGGTCAATTACTTGATCCTCCGACTGACGAATCATTTTTTTGCCTGTGTTATAAGAATAGGCTTCGCCCGCACGGGCATAAAACAAACGGAGGAAATCGTAAATCTCGGTAAGTGTGCCCACGGTAGAGCGCGGGTTCTTTGAAGTGGTTTTTTGTTCGATGGAAATTACCGGACTCAGGCCGTTGATTTTGTCTACATCGGGTCTTTCCATATCGCCAATAAAAGAACGAGCGTAGGCCGAAAAGCTTTCCATGTACCTGCGCTGACCTTCAGCATAAATGGTATCGAAAGCCAAGGACGATTTTCCAGAACCAGAAATACCGGTAATTACTACCAGTTTGTTTCGGGGAATTACCGTGTCAATATTCTTGAGATTGTGTTCTCTCGCCCCGAAAATTTCTATGTTTTCATGACCAGAAAGGTCTATTGGAGCGAGATCGATTTTTACGTTTTCCTTGAGTTTTTCCATGGATGTGCTGCCAAAAACAGACAATTGGCAAAGGTCAGGATTTACAGATGGAATTACAACTTAGGGTTGATTATTAATGTTTGGATGAAGGGCTAATTATTAGGTGTATCAACGGCTCACTTTTTTCCAACGTTTGAGATCCACCTTGTTTATATCAACTTCTCGAACCCATTGAAACCAAGGTGTGAAATCAGAAACCATGATAATTCGCCTTTGATGTGAGTCATAGTTCTCCTCAAGAATGATCTTTCTATCCGAATAGTACTTGTGCTCATATAGAATTCTTTCTCGATCGTTGAAGCCCTCACCGAGAAAAACGAAAATCATGGCCGTGACCCAAGTGAAGAGCGTAAATCCAATCCCTAAAATAAAACTAACAAACCAATATCGCTCTTTTCTATTTTTCAAATAGTCTATAAGCACTATGAAAGCCACAGCTACAGGAGTGCTAAATACAACGAATATTATAAAGTCAGTTTCAAAGCCATCATCTCTGAATATAAAAGGAAAGTACTGTCTCAATAATAAATACCCCAACATCAAAGGTATGTAGCACAAACAGAGTTTGAAAGCCCTTCTCATTGCCAACTCTCTATCCATCACATCCCCCTCAATTCATAAGTGCCCATTATTGCGAGGTGATCTGAAGTGATTTTGACGGAATCCAAAGAGCGACAACCAATCCCTTTCGAATGGAAAATGTAGTCAATCGGGATTTGGGCTAGGTAAGGGTTCCAAGCAGGGAAAGTTGGAGTCAGCTTTTTACGGCTATCCTGCAGCTCGGTAGTCGATTTGAAATTCTTCAATCGGTTGTCCCAAGGCACAGTGTTGAAGTCGCCAAGCACCAGAAACTCGCCTTTCTTTTCACTGATGTATTCCTTAGCGATGTTCAAGTGTTCGTTGCGGGTATTCCACTTTAATCGCGTGGTTGGCGAACGGGTATGCAAGGCCAAAAAGTTAATTTCCTCCTTATGCATTTTCACCTTTCCGATGATATTGGTGGTGCCTGCCCAATCCACGATTTCAGTATCGATTAGTGGATGTTTACTGAACACCGCAATCCCTTGGCTGGCATCATCATTACTCACCACTTTGGAAAACGGATAATCATTCGCTAGCCCTTTCTTTAATTCGGTTGCCCATTCAGCACTTACTTCCTGAAAGGAAACAAAATCGGGTGATAGCTGGATGACCCGATCAATCGTGCTTTCATAGGCTTCGTTGGTTGCCAAAACATTGAACTGAAGCACTGTCATCTGCTCTTTTCCTTGAGTGATTTGATAGCCCAAACTGATGGGGCTATTGATCTTTATCAGCAGCAACAGATAAATAGAAAAGTTGATGCCTGCCAAACGGTAATGGTGTTTAACAATCCAGATGATACTCAACAGGCCATAGACCAACATGGCCTGAAACAAGAAGGATTGAAACAGGGTAAGTGTAAAAGTATACGTTGGGATCAGCAACAAAAGCGCAGGCAATAGCAGCACAGCCGCCAAAGCCCTTTCTTTATTTTTAGGCTGACGCATGAGGCAGTACATTCTGAGCAAGAAAAGCCCGAAACGGATTAATATTTTGAGTTTTAACTTATGACGCATGACTAATGATTTCTTTAGATTTGATATTATACCAATCAACTTTTCTAGATAAATACATGCAGCACCCGAGCACCAAAACGAGTCCAAAACTACCTACCAAAAGGGCAAAATCTTCGAGTTGAAGTATGACGAAAATGAAGGAATAGATGAGGGTGAAGAAGCCAAACATGACCATTGCCAACTTTGAGCTTTGCAATATTGATTTAGCGTAGAGCGAAACCATACCCACAATAATAGCCGAGGCAATTAAGTAAGCGTTGTTAAACCCAACTTGTTCCGAAAGGGATAACAACAGGGTGTAGAAAACGGTTAAAGCCAACCCAACAAGAATGTATTGAATAGGGTGAATCCGCTTTTTATTCAGAATTTCAACAAAGAAGAAGGTAATGAAAGTGAGAAACAGAATGAGGATGGCATATTTAGCCGACCGTGTGTTGCGCTGATAGTTATCGACTGGCTGATAAAGGTCAACGCCAAAACTGGAATTACTGATCTGATGCGCTTTTCCTTCCCATTGTTGTGGGTAATTTCTGTTCAAGTCGAAGACCGACCACTCCGCAGTAAAACCATTGTCGGTAATGTTATAATTATCGGGTAAAAACTGACCGCCAAAACTTGGGTGCGGCCAAGTAGAAGCCAAACTAATATTCGTGGTTTTGCCAATTGGGTTGAAGGAAAGCGACTCGGTTCCGTTGATATTTAAATCGAAGGAAAAGGGAATGGATTTACTCTCCGAATCGATTGCCACTTTACTGTTGACTCCAGAGCTCAATAAGTCTTGAACAGGAATTCCCGAACCCGCACGATAGGTGTTTTCTCCAAATTGAATCTGAATATCAGATTGGATACCCGCCATGTCGGGAATACCGATAGACACAAAAGCTTCTGACCAAAGAATGCTTTCCTCTTCCACTTGAAAATTGCTGAAGTCCAAGGCCTCGAATTGACCTTCTGCACTAAGCTCAGAATTGTAAACGATTACTTCGTAAATCCCACGTTTCCTCTTTTCAGGGTTCAGCTTACCTTTTACATCCAGCTTTGAGGGAAGAAAATGAGCGTAATGTTTGGTGGTATAAGGCCCCTCAACTCCTTTGTGAGTTCGGTTAAACGGAATGGTGAGAATAGGCCCAGTGATCTCAACTGGTGCACCCCACTTTTGAGAAACTTCTTCTACTGCTTCGATCTGATTAATTTTCCTTTCGCTGATCAACGATTTGATCATTGAGTTGGGGATTAATAATACGGCAATTAGAAAACCGATGGACAGCAACTTTATGCTTACTGAGGTTTTAATGTTGTTGTTAATTTTTTCGAAAATTGACTCTTGTTTTTCTTCCATGATAATTGATTTTAAAAGTACTTTGCATTTCAAAGTGAAGGGGTAAAAAAATATTACCCTCTACCAGTTTGTTCTTTAATTAAAGCCTCTAACGCATCGATATGCGCCATAAAGGCCACCTTGCCAGCTTTCGTGGCCACGTATTTCGTATTGGGTTTTCGGCCCACAAATGATTTTTTCACTTCTATATATTCTTCTTTTTCCAAGGCCTTTAAATGGCTGGCCAAGTTACCATCCGTTACTTCCAGTATTTCTTTCAGGCGGTTAAAGTCCATCTCTTCGCCTGCAATCAATGCGCTCATGATGCCCAACCTCACCCTGTTTTCAAAGGCCTTATTTAATGTATGTATGTTAACTTTCAACGTTCGTATTTAAAGTACATGACCGCACCGTATACAATGTGCATTACGCCAAAACCCAAGGCCCAAATAAGCAAGCCATAACCAGGGCTAAGACAAGCCAAAAGCCCAAGGCCTGCTTGAATAATGCCCAAATAGCGAATATCTCTAAAGGTATACTTGCTGGCGTTAATCAATGCCATACCGTAAAAGATAAGCGTGGCAGGCGCCATGAGCGAAATAAAGCCACGAGTATACAGAATGATCACGAAAAGGCCACCGATTACCAGCGGAATCATAAGATTTAGAATTACTCTTTTTGCGCTATCGTCCCAAGTTTTAACTCCGTGCTTCTTAGCTTTTTTGGTGGTGAAATACACCCCTGTGCCCACAGCCAGAACAAATACGGCCACTAAATCTACAATTAGCCATGTCAGGTTTTCTGACACTTGGCGCTGACTGAGCATGTCGTGGTAGAGAATGGTACTGCTGTTGTAAATTAGCTTATTGGCAATGAATGCACCAATCAACGCATAAATTCCGGCCAAAATCCCCGTTAACCCACTTAGCGAAATAAACCGTGAGGATTTCTCCATAATGGAGCGAATCTCGGAGATGTCTTTCAAGTAATCCTTTTCCATATTAAAAGTACTTTGAAATACAAAGTAAATGATTTGTTTTGATGGTGCAATATTATCCTCAAAAAAAAATGTTCTAGTTTTACGACTGGAAGTCCAAGCAAGCTTTTGCTGTAGACTTCTGAGGTTCAATCATTCAGGCGCTTAATAAATAGGCATTTTTAACCGAGCATATTTTGACCGATAAAGCATTAATTGACCAAATCAAAAACGGAGACGAACGTGCTTTCGAAAGTCTATTTCGAGAGTACTTTAAAGTGCTTTCTGTTTTCGCTAAGAAATTTCTGAATGATCTGGATGCCGCGCAAGACATTGTGCAGGAAGTCTTTGTCAAGTTTTATGAGCAAAGAGAAAAACTAGAAGTTCATACTTCGCTCAAGGCGTTGCTGTACCAATCGGTGCGCAACCGATGCTTGGACCAAATCCGCAGTACACAAACCCGTAGCGGCCACCACGACAATATTCTAGCGGCTTCTTTCGGAGCCGATATCGATACTTCTGATTTTATGGAGCAGGCGGAACTGGAACAAATCATTCACAATTCCATTGCCCAGTTGCCCGAACAATGTCAGCTCATTTTTAAGATGAGTCGATTGGAAGGGAAGAAGAATCAGGAAATAGCCGATGAACTGGGGATATCGAAACGCACGGTAGAAACCCAGATCAGCAATGCGCTCAAACGCCTTCGACTCGATCTTTTTGAATACTTAAAAGCATTGATAATCATTGCTTTAGAAATTATTTCATAAAATTTTCAATTGGGTCTACGTGTGTTTTATCACTAGGCCGTCTTATTACTGAACTCAATGAAAAACAGAAGCACCATAGATGAACACCTGCTGCTTTCCTACTTAAAGGGAGAAGCCACTGAGGCTGAACTTCAGCAAGTGGAAGCTTGGTTGGCGCTGGATGAAGGCAATGCTGCTTTGCTTGATAAATGGAAAAAGGCTTGGCAACATGCGGACGCCATGGCTGATTTTGCTGCAATTGATGTAGACAAAAACTGGTCGCAAGTACAGCGCAAGATTCAACCTAAAAAAGCCAAGCAGGTATTCTTGTTGCCAAAAATATGGCGCGTGGCGGCAGCCATTTTGCTGATTGCTACGGTAGCGTTTTTAGGAAGGGAATTTATGAACAATTCTGCTGGAGAAATGCAGACCCTAATGGCGGCCAGCTTAAACGGTGAAGCCGCTATACTTCCAGATGGCTCTCAGGTATGGCTAAAAGAAGGCTCTTCGATTACTTTTCCAGAAGAATTTTCTTCTGATCAAAGAGAAGTAACATTAAAAGGAGAAGGCTTTTTTGAAGTGGCACACAATCCTGCACAGCCTTTTATAGTAAAGGCCAAACAGACAGAAACTAGGGTATTGGGCACCTCTTTCAACTTAAATGCTTCGCAAGAAGGTGAAAGAATTGAACTGGTTTTAATGACAGGAAAAGTAAGATTTTCTACCCAAGATGAGGTGGTAGTATTAGCTCCTGGCGATCAGGTGGTGATTGATGAAGGTGGTAAACTTTCCAAAAAGGAAAATTCAAACGGAAATTTCTTGGCTTGGAAAACAGGCACTTTGGTTTTCGAAAATACCCCGATGAAACAAGTAATGGAAGATATTGCCAATGCTTATGGCATCACCTATGAATTTGAAAATATAGCCTTTATGAATTGCCCACTGACGACAAGGTTCGAAAATGAATCAATAGAAAATGTGTTGCAAGCCATTGAAGCCCTATTCGATATAGAAATAGAAGAAAATAACGGAGCATATATTATTAAAGGAAACGGATGTTAACGTAGAATCAATAATCAAAACAACATATACACTTTGCTTTTCAAGAATTGGTCGTTCGCGGAAGTAAAGTGAAAAGGTTAAAAACTCAAAAAACAATTCAACAACAGTCAAAAACAAAAATTATGAAAACAACAATTTTAACAATCGCACTTCTGCTGATCGGATTCAGCACAATGGCCCAAGAGCCCGATCAAGAATTCAGAACCATTTTCAACAACAACGGTATTCGCAGTAATGGCGGTTACGGAGCCGTAACTACTGGCTACTCCAAAATTGCCGATCGACATGCCATTTTAATGGGTGGCCATGGCGCTTGGCTTATCAACCATCAGTTTGGTTTGGGTTTTGGCGGAACCGGCTTTGTTACCGAACGCAAAACCGACACGCAATTGAACGACAGATACTCTGTAGCGGGTGGATACGGAGGTCTTAGAATGGAGTTCATTGCCATGCCAAACAGTCCAATCCACCTTTCGTTTCCGATACTCATTGGCGCTGGCGGGGTTACTTATGTTGAAGCTGGCAGAGACTATGAATTTGCGAGGGAAGAAGACAGCCAAGCCTTTTTTGTAACCGAAGCCGGAGCAGAAATTGAAATAAACGTGATAAAGTTTATGCGACTTTCGTTTGGCGCACATTACCGTTATACTTCTGACATCGACTTAACGTATTTGGATACTGGCGCTCCAATTATGGATAAAGATGCCTTGCGCGGATTAAGCGGAACCATAAGCCTTAAATTCGGTAAGTTTTAAGAAATTGTTAAACCCAACTGGTTTTTAAACTAAACTACAGACCTTTGGTCCAGTAATTATGCTGGGCCTTTGGCTTTTTAAACTGATATCAATTAAACAGTATGTTCTCTAGAGTTATCTTCATTTGTTTATTCATGTCTTTTGGCCTTGTGGTCATGGGGCAAGGAGGAAATGATGTGCTGGGGCGAAAGGTAACTTTGAATATTCGTGATACTTCAATTGAAGATATTCTGAAATCGATTGAAACGGAAGATTTTGCTTTCACTTATTCGGCAGAAGTATTTGATGTGAAGAAAAGAGTTTCCCTCAATGTGAAGGATGAAACCATTGCCAATATTCTAGAAATATTGTTTCGTGGCCAAGGTATGGAATGCCAGCAATTAGGGAATAAATTATTAATTAGGAAGAAAAGGGTTCCGAAAGAAACTGTGCCAAAATCAGACACCGCGAAAAATAAAACAGCTTCCACACCGCCTATAAAGCCTTCCATTCAAAAAACAGTAAGCCCGGTTATTGAAAAAGAACGCGAAGAAACCTCAGTAACAGAAGCAAAAAAAGAAACGGTGGTTCCTGCCATAACCGAACAGCGCAGTAAATCGACCATTGGAAACACAAGTCCTTCTACAGCAGCATTAGCGCTAGAAAATTCCAGAGCAGAATATTACCAAGAAGAAAGAAAGCAGACGGAAGCGATTGTGAATACCTACAAAAACTATGCTCTCGCCCCATTACTTTTTGTACCCATTTATGAAGTACATCCTAGGACCTTGCTCCCTATCGAATTCAAAGGTGAAATTGTGACGGAAGAAGTAGCTCAAAAGGAGAAGGAACCCAAGCCCGAGAAGCCAGCAAAGGATAATAAGTTTAGAATGAACTTGGCGCCCATGGTTGGCTATTCTGAAATTGGAGATCGGGACGCTATTGTTCTTGGAGGTCATTTGGTGTATAATCCCACAAAGAATTTTGGTATTGGGGTAGCTGGAAAAGGATTCATTACCAGAAATGAACCAGATTTGCAATTGGGTGCCGATTATTCTTATTCTGGCGGTTACGGAGGGCTACTTTTAGAAGCTACATTGTTTCCAGACAAAGCCTTTCACCTTTCATTTCCGGTAGTCTTTGGCTTAGGAGAGGTTATGTATAACAGTTTACAACCGCTCACAGGCTTAAACACTATTGAAGACCAAAGAACAATTTTTGTTTTTGAACCTGGTGCCTATTTAGAAATGAATCTGATCAAGTATTTGCGTGTGGGATTTGGAGCAACTTACAGAGATGCATCAACTGCAAACCTAAAATACCAATCTACTGATCAACCTATTTTAGACAAAAATGGCTTGGATGGTTTGAGCATTAATATCATGGTCAAATTCGGAATATTTTAATTTGGGCTGAAAATTTAAATGAACCCTCCAAGAGTTTGAAACTCTTGGAGGGTTACACTTTCTTATAAGGAGAGGGCATTGGCCACCTGTACTTTATAAGATCTGCTGATCGGAACTTCTACTCCTTTAACCACTAGGTGTTCCTTGGTAAAAGAGCTGATGAGCTTCTTCATCACAATAAACGATCGGTGAGTTCTAAGAAATACGGTCGGGTCTAATAATGATTCTACTTCTGTAATACTCGTTCTGGTAATAATTGGCCCATTAACTGTGTGCACCATCAGCTGATCATTCATGCTTTCCACATAAATAATATCATCAAAATTAATTCGGACGTTTACACGATTAGAAACCACATCGAGATAGCCTTTTGTTTCAGAATGGGGCCTTGACGGAGCTAAAACACCACTTTCTTTCAGATACTTTTCTACCGCCTGTCTTAGCCTTTCAGCAGAAATAGGTTTAAGCAAATAATCTACCACTTGTAAATCAAAACCTTCAATAGCATACTCTCTATGCGCGGTTGTAAAAATAACTTTCACCTCTTTGCTTAAGGTTTTGGCCAATGTAATTCCAGAAACATCTGGCATGTTTATGTCTAAAAACAAGAGGTCAATCCGTTCTTTGGCCATGAGGTTAAGCAGTTCAATCGCGTTTCTACATTTGCCTACAAGCTTCATCGAATCAATTTCCGAAAGATGAATTTCAAGAATTTGCCGAGCGGTGGGCTCATCATCAAGAATGGCACAATGGATCATGGCTTATTTTAAACTTGGTCTATCCTTAATTCTACTTTATAAACGCCATCCTTATAGCCGGTTTTCAAAGAATGACGATTTTCATAAATAAGATTCAGTCTGTTTTTGATATTCTGAAGCCCAATACCGGCTGTGTTTTTATTGGACTCAGTGGCTGAATTCTCAACTACAAAGAAAATGGCTTTATCAGTAACCTCTAACTTCAACTTAACAGTAAGCCTGTTTTCATTTCGGACACCATGTTTAAATGCGTTTTCTACAAAAGGCAAAAACAGCATAGGCGGCAAAGAAATAGCATCCGTTATTTCATCAAACTCAATACTCACTTCTAGACTATCTTCGAATCTAATCTTCTCTAAACTTACGTACTGCTTAATGTGCTTCAGCTCATTTTTAAGCACCACTTTTTCTTTGTTTACACTATAAAGAATATAATCCAACAGTCCCGAAAGTTTTAATATGGTATCAGGTGTTTTTTCAGACTTCGTCAGGGCCATACCATAAATTGTATTGAGCGTATTGAACAAAAAGTGTGGCTGAATTTGAGACTTCAGAAAGTTAAGCTCTTGCGATTTCAAATTTATTTCCCCCTGAAGTAGTTTCTCTCTAAAGTCATGGTTTTCATCTTGAATTCTCCTATGCTCTTTCCAAACGTATATAAAGGCAGCAATTGAAAGGACTAACAAGTAAAGGAAAAATGTGGAATAGAAACTCTTGATCAAGCTTGGCATTCCTTCCGCCTTCATTCCAGGAAAATATCCAACAATTACAATGTTAAAAAGCAAGATCAGTAATGCGCTGGCCAAACTGATTAAAATGGCTCCTTTAATAAAGCCGAGTTTAGATCGTTTGGCAATGAGTGAAGTCAAAGCAAACTTGATCAGCGCCCATATGGCCACCACAGAAAGCAAGGAAAAGAAGCTTGAAAAAACTACGATAATCAGCCAGCCGCTAGTACCAAAACTGAGGGTTAGAGCGAAAAACAACCACACCAGTAGCCCAAATAGTGCGTATGGCCTGCGGCTATGTTCTTGGTTAATCATAAGCTTCATAAAACTTGAATTTATATGAAAGACACAATCTTAGCATATCTGATTTCATAACCCAAAAAACAATGGATTTAACCAATTAAACAGGGTTTTCGACTGAAAAAATCAGCAAGAGGGTAAATGCTGTCTGTTTCTTGCCAAAACCTATAACTGATTTCAAGTTCAGCAATTCCAGTATCAAATTGTGTCAAAAATTAATCTAGAAAAATATGAAACCTCTAACGACACTCTTATTAATGATGCTGACGAGCACTCTTTGCTTCAGTCAGGCCGATGGAAAGAAACTTTTAGAAGAAGGCAATTTAGAAGGCGCTATGAATGCATTTGGTCAGGCATTTATGGCCAACCCAAGCTATACGGAAACGGCTTACCAACTCACAAAAACATTGGCCTTAATGAATCAAGTAGACACCGCTTTCTATTTTTTGAATGCTGCGCTACAGGATGACAACAGCCTAATACGCTTAGCCGATTTTAACCTATACTCGCTTACCACAAGCCCCAAATGGAAAGCGATAGAAGACAGACAAATTGAAAAGTTTCAAAGCGCCCATGGTCAACTTAAAAACCCAACGTATACCAAAGCGCTTCTTTCCATCATCATGAAAGATCAATCGTTGGATTATTATGTAGATTTTGCCAAGGTTGAATTCTCAGAGAAAGGGCACATTCCTCATTGGTTTTACCCTATCATCTTTCTTAAAAATGAATTCATAACGAATCAGAATTTTGAAGAAATGAAAAGCCTGATTAAGAAATACGGTTGGCCAACATATTCTATGGTAGGCAAACTGGCCAGCGATGCCCCGCTTTTGGTGATCAACCATCATCCAGACGATCAGGTGAGAAAAGACTATTTACCGATGATTAAAGAAGCTTGTGAAAGTGGAGAAGGTAGCTGCATTGAGTACGCCAAAATTTACGATCGCATTTTGGTAAACGATGGCCAGCCGCAATTCTATGGAATGCAGTTTGAGTTCAACGCAGACAGAAAACTCGTTCCGGCTACAATTGAAAGCCCCGAATATGTAGACCAAAGGCGCAAAGCCATAGGCCTAGAACCCTTGAAAGACTATTTGAAACGAAGAATCAATTTCAATTTTGAGGTAGCTCAGAAGGAAAAGTAAAGTTAATTTGAAGGCAACAGTTTAAACCAACTCTACGCCCTGTCATAATGGTTTGGGGTTGGTTAAGCTATAATCAACGGCCTATATATTTTATAAGCTTCCTAGCCAGTTCCTCATGATTATTTGCTAGATCAAAAACGCCCAACTGTTTCAGCTTTTCACCATGACCCGGCTGAATGTGACTTCCCCCTAAAAACCCAATAGTGGTTAACCCTGCTGCCAATGCAGCTTGAACACCTGTAAAGCTATCTTCTACTACAATGATTTCTTCTCGCGGAATTTGAATCGTATCAATGGCCAACAGATACACTAAAGGGCTAGGCTTTGCTTGGGCCACCATTTCAGCCGAAAACACCCTATTTTCAAAATGATGACTTGCCCCTATTTTCTCAAGGGCTTCGGTTACATAATGTGCTGCACTGTTCGATACCACTGATTTTGGGGTAGAAATCTGAGTGAGCAAATCTGATATTCCGAAAATAGGTCTGACTTTAGCCTTAATTTGCTCATCAAGCAGAGGCACAATGGCCTCTGTTTTCAAGCTTGCTTTTAAGTGGCCTTCTGCCTTAAGTTGGTTAATAATATTGGTGAAGGTTTTACCCGTGTGTTGAATAATAAACTCCTCCACCGAGATGTTCACCTTTTCACTGCTCAACCAATCTACCGTTACTTCAGCCGCTACTATTTCTGTATCAATTAATACTCCATCGCAATCAAAAATGATATGCTTCACTGATTAGAAGTTCGGAGTAAGTAGGTACTTTGAATAGAAGTCATCTATTACTTTCACCGCTTCTTCAGGAGTATCTACCAAGTTAATAAGATCTAAATCTGGTGAGCTAATATTACCTTCTGTTAGCATTACATCTCTAACCCAGTCGAACAAGCCAGCCCAGAATTTTTTACCTACCAATACAATTGGAAATTTTCCGATTTTATTGGTTTGAATTAGGGTAATGGCTTCAAACATTTCGTCTAGCGTTCCAAAACCACCAGGCATAATTACAAAGCCTTGTGAGTACTTTACAAACATCACTTTTCTTACAAAGAAGTAATCGAAAGAAATGAGCTTATCTGGATCGATATAAACATTGCTGCCTTGCTCATGAGGTAGTTCTATATTTAGCCCAACCGATTTACCATTTTCAGATTTTGCCCCTTTATTACCGGCCTCCATTATACCTGGGCCTCCCCCAGTGATAACTCCATAACCATGGCGCACCAATTTAGCCGCAATTTCTTCGGCCATTTTGTAGTATGGATGATCTGGCTTAGTACGGGCCGAACCAAACACGGAAACGCAAGGTCCAATTTTGGCCATTTTTTCAAAGCCTTCTACAAATTCGGCCATCACTTTAAAAATTACCCAAGAATCATGGGTTTTAATCTCGTTCCAATCTCTGTCTTGAAACGCCTTTTTAATTTTATCTTCGTCTGTCATTTTCTTTATTTAATTAATGGCAGGCAAATTAAAGGGCTTTTCCTTATTCGCCAGCCTTATTTTATTGAATATAATAATTAGGTCAAATTGAATTTTTTAATAAAAATGGAAGAAGGCTCTTCAACATTTAAAAATGTGACCATTTTACAACTTACTTGTTTTTTGCTAAATCTTCCAAAGCATTTTGCAGCCTTGTGAATTTAAAGTCATAACCAGTTTTATTGATTTTGTAAGCGCTCACTTTATTGCCTCCGGTTACCACCTGTGCCATTTCGCCTAATACTAGGTGCAAAACAAATTTTGGAACAGGAATTGGCACATAGAGTTTCCCAAATGCTTTTGCGGCCCTTTTCGTAAATTCTTTATTAGTTAAAGGCTCTGGAGCAACTGCATTGTACGGGCCAATCATGTTTACATCCTCCACTGATTTACATAAAATTCTAACCAAATCACTGATATGTATCCAGCTCATATATTGTTTACCACTGGCCAATGGAGCCGCCACTGGTGGGGCTAGTAGTTTTGGTAAAGCGCCCCCATCATTACTCAGCACCACTCCAATTCTAATTTGAACTACCCGAATACCAAGTTCAGTAAATCGGCTAGTTGAATCTTCCCAAGCCTTAACAACATCGGCTAAAAAATCGTGCCCTGCTGGTGAATCTTCTCTAAGGTTTACATCGCCAGTATCCATGCCATAATAGCCTACGGCCGATGCCGCTACCAAAGTTCTTACCGAATGATTTGTGTTCTTGAGCTTTTCATAGAGCAAATCAGAGGTCTGCGTTCGGCTTTTTAGTATTTCCTCTTTTCGCTCTTTTGTCCATCGCTTATCGGCAACCCCAGCCCCCGCTAAATGTATAAGGGTATCTACGCCATCAAAAGCACCCTCTTCTACATAGTTATTCTTGTAATCCCATTGGTAAACAGGAACGCTTTCACCTTTGCCCTTTGAACGACTTAGCAAACGCACCTGGTGCCCTGCTCCTTTTAAAAGGGTAACCAGCTCGGAACCTACCAACCCTGTTCCTCCAGAAATTAATATTGACTTAGACATAATTATATGGTTTTAAAAGTTGGTATGAGTTGATACTTACCCTAACCCATCAAAAACAGAATGGTTTTAGCCAAACTCGCAGTTTATAAAAATCAACGATTTAGCCTGTATTACGAACAGTTAATCGTTAAAGTTGGCCTATTCAATGTATTGACTACTTTACGTTACGTTAATGTTAAGCTAACACTTCTGAATATAACATTAGTCTCATAAACGTTTAATACAGGTGTAACCTACACTTTACCTCAGTACACGTTCTTTGTACCGTGAAATATAGAACAGTACTTATGAGATTATTTTTGTTTTTATTAATGATGAGTTGGTCATGGATGGTGACAGCTCAAGAAGTCGGAATAATAGCCGGAAAGATTACAGACAAAGACGCGAATGATGAGCCACTTCCTTTTGCTACGGTATTAATTCAAGGAACCCAGAAAGGTTCAAACACTGATTTCGATGGTCTTTTCAGAATTGATGGTGTAACTCCAGGTACTTACACGGTAGAGGTAAGGTTTGTTGGTTACGAAACTTTAGAATTAAAAAACATAGTAGTTACAGCAGGAAAAGTAACTGAAATCACTGCTTCAATGAGTGCTGGATCAACTAATCTAGAAGATGTGGTGGTTACAGCTAAAACAGAAAAAGACTCTGATATCGCCATGATTATGCTTCAGAGAGAATCTTTACAAATGCTACAGTCTATTGGAGCAAAAGAACTTTCAAGAAAAGGAGTGAGCAATGCCGAAGGTGCTGTTACTAAAGTAACTGGTGTAAGTAAGCAACAAGGAGCTAAAAACGTATTTGTTCGTGGTTTAGGCGATAGATACAACAGCACATCATTAAACAATCTTCCGCTTCCGTCTGAAGACCCTGAATACAAAAACATAGCATTAAGCTTTTTTACTTCAGACATCATTAACAGCATTGATGTAAACAAAGCATTTGGTGCAAACCTTTATGGCGATGTAGCTGGAGCAAACATTAACATTACTTCAAAGGAATTAGGTAACGAAGACATTTTTCAAATCGGAGTTTCTTCTGGTATCAACACTCAAACCATTTCTGAAGACTTTTATAGTGCAAGCGGAACTAGCAAATTCGGAACGGTAGATAACCCAACAAGCCCAATTACGGACTTAAATAAATATGATTTTAAAAACTCATTCGAGCCAACTAAAGCTGGTACTCCGATCAACTTTGGTTTATCATTAAATGCCGGAAAGAAATTTCAGCTAGGAGCCAATGCGTTAAGCACCTTCTTGGTGGCTTCTCATAGCTCTGACTTCACTTACCAAAATGGTGTTACAAGAGACATTACCCCTGAAGGTGGAAGAAGTAAAGACCTTACTTTTGATAAATACGAATACCATGTTTCTCAGGTATTAATGGGCAACTTGAAATACGAAATAGGCGAAAACAATTTCGTATCATACAACGGAACCTATATTCATGACAACAACCAAAGCGTAGGTAATTTCAATGGTTTTCATGCAAGTATTTACGATGATGCTAGCAACCCTATTGCTGAAAAATCATTTATCAGAAGACAGCAAGAAAACAATAACAGACTCTATGTAAACCAATTGCTTTCTTACATCGAGTTGAACAAAAACATTTCGCTTGACTTAGGTGCTTCATACAACGTAGTACAAGGAAATGAGCCTGACAGAAGAACCAATAGCTATGCTTTTGATGGCATTAACTACGAAACCGTTTCTGGTTCTGCAGCAGCTAACCACAGGTTCTATTCTGAATTAGAAGAGAAAGATTACGCGGCTCACGCTTTGTTAACCGTGAAAATGAACTCTGAAGAATCGCTTAACCAATTCCAGTTTGGTGGTAACTACAGAAATACGAAAAGAGACTTCTCTGCCATGCAATTCAACTTCAACTTTGATGCACCTACAGATGTAGATAGAGATAATCCTGATGGATTGTTCAACCAACAGTCTTTAGACAATGGCGTGTTCAACATTCTAACAGCCAACGGAAATGGTGTAGACGCTTTCGTTCCGATAACTTATAACGGTGACAGAAGAATTTATGCTGGTTTAGTCAACTACGCTCGTGAGTTTAATTCAGCTTTACTTTTAAACTTTGGTCTACGTTATGAGCAAATTGAACAAGATGTAATTTGGGACACCAACCTTGACCGTAACACTTTCAACAATAACATTAACACGGTTTCGGAATCGTACGTTCTTCCAAGCGTTAATGTAAAATACGACATCACAGACGATAAAGTAGTGAGACTGGCGGGTAGCAAAACCTATACCTTGCCTCAGTTTAAAGAAGTGGCGCCTTTCCTTTATGAGGATGTAAACTTCTCAAGCTTTGGTAACCCATTCTTAAGACCATCGAACAACTACAACCTCGACCTTAAGTATGACTGGTACTTCACCAACACAGAATTGGTTTCTGTTACAGGTTTTTACAAAAGAGTTGAAGATGCATTGAACAGGGTTCAAGTAAACTCAGCGGCCAACGAGCTTTCTTATGTAAACACAGGAAACGCCAATGTTGCGGGTGTTGAGTTGGAATTAAAAAAATCGTTGATCCAACAATATGGTGACGACAATAGCATGAAGCTTCTAAACTTTGGTTTGAACGTTTCATACCTCTATTCAAATCAAAAATTGGTTGATGTTCCAACCGATGCTTTAACAGTAAGATTTACAAATGCAGAAGATAAACTTGAAGGTGCTTCTCCTTTATTGATCAATGCAGACCTTACTTACCAGATTGAAAGAGAAGGACTTGATTTTACTACATCAGTAGTAATGAATTACTTCAGTGATAGAATCTTCTCTTTAGGAACGGCCGGAAGCCAGAATATTATGGAGAAAGGTGTCCCTACCTTGGACTTTATCACAAGAACAAAACTAGGACAGCACTTGGGACTAAACCTGAGCTTAAAAAACTTATTGAACCCAGCGTTTAAACTAACCAAAGAACTTAACAACGGTAGCGATACCATCATTAATAGCTATAAAAGAGGCATGAACGTTTCTTTCGGAATCAATTATACATTTTAAAACAAAACCTAATCAAAAATTCTAATCCATTTTTATGAAAACTCTTAAGAATTACTTTGCAATGGCCGCACTATGTGCCGTTATTTTCGGATGTACTGATGACGATCCTGCTCCAGTTCAAACTAAGGACGGTGTGATTTCATCACAAAGCGATGTTGATCTAGATGCTGCTGACTTAAAAGGAGAAATCACTTCTAGTATTACTTTGTCAAACGCCCAAGAGTGGGTATTAACTGGCCCTTTGAGTGTAGCTAGCGGTGCTAAATTAACAATCGATGCTGGTACTACTATCAAAGCTCAGGCAGGTGGAACCAACGTTTACATTGCTGTTGAGCAAGGCGGTCAAATCTTTGTGAATGGTACTGCTGCTGCTCCTGTAAAAATGACTTCAGGTGCTGCTAACCCTGCTTCAGGCGACTGGGGTGGTCTTTTAATCATGGGTAATGCTCCAATTTCTGGTGGCGGAACTGCTACTACGGAAGTTGTAGATTACACTTATGGTGGAACTAACCCTACTGACGATTCAGGTGACATCACTTATCTAATTGTTGAGTACACTGGTGCTCGTATTAACGGTGACAAAGAATTTAACGGTGTAACTTTCTACGGTGTTGGTTCTGGAACAACAGTAAGCAACCTTGCTGTTTTGTACGGTGACGATGACGCTGTTGAGTGGTTTGGTGGATCTGTTAGTGTAAGCAACCTTTTGGTAGCTAACGCTAAAGACGACATGTTTGACTGGACACAAGGTTATGTTGGTCAAAACAACACTAACTTTTACGGAATCAGACAAGCTGGCTTTGTGGCTGTAACTTCTGACCCACGTGGTATCGAAGCCGATGGTAACTTAGACGGTAACTCTCCACAAGATGCTGGTCAGTCTAACCCTAAAATTGATGGTATCACTATCATCCACAATGCTGCGGTTGAAATGTCTGATATGGTAAAAATCAGAAGAGGCTCTGGAGCGGTTATCACTAACCTTTATGTGGCTTTAGGTGCTGGCGCTACTGCTGGTGACTTGGTTGATTTAACAGATGGAAAAGGTGTTGCAATTGATGCCACTTCTATTACTGGTACTGCTAATCCTGCTAACGGGTTAGATATTACTGATATTAAAAGAACTACTGATGTAGATAATGTACCTACTACATCTAACGGTACAGTTACTATTACTTCAGGAACAACTTCTGCAGTAAACACTTCAATCTTTGCTTGGACTGGCTTTAGCTTCTAATTCATTAGAAGATTAGCATATATTTCACAGAGAAGACGCTCAGCAATGGGCGTCTTTTTTGGTTTAATCAGGCCAATAAGCAACACCATTCTTACTACAAAAAAAGGCCACAATTCTCATTGCAGCCATTTCAAATTCTTATGCTAGAAAGCGGATTAATGATTAATCGGAATCTTCTTTAAAAGCTTACCTATAATATGTTCGGTAGTAATACCATCAGCTTCAGCCTCATAGTTAAGGATAATCCTGTGGTTCAGTACATCCATTGCAATCGCCTTGATGTCTTCTGGTAAAACGTAATCTCGGCCATTCATAAAGGCATGCGCTTTGGAAGCTAGGTTCAAGTTAATACTTGCCCTTGGCGAAGCACCAAATTGCATGTAATAAGCTTCTTCATTCAAGCCGAAATCCTTAGGGTTTCTAGTAGCAAATACCAGCTCGATAATGTACTTCTCAAGTGATTCAGAAATAGAAACTTGGTTTACCTCATTTCTAATACTGAAAATATCTTCTTTGGTCAATAATGTTTCAAGCTCAGGCTTAAATGCCATATTAGCCATTCTACGCATTACTTCTAACTCTTCTTCTTTAGTTGGGTAGTCTACTTTTACCTTTAACATAAAACGGTCAATCTGCGCTTCTGGCAAACTGTAAGTTCCTTCTTGGTCTACTGGGTTTTGAGTGGCCAATACCAAGAACGGTCTGTCCAGTTTAAAACTGGTTTCACCAATGGTTACCGTTTTTTCCTGCATGGCCTCAAGCAATGCCGACTGCACCTTGGCTGGTGCACGGTTAATTTCATCGGCCAATACCACGTTAGTAAAAATAGGACCCTTTTTTACTTCAAACTCAGCCTTCTTCTGATTATAAATCATAGTACCAATCAAATCGGCAGGAAGAAGATCTGGTGTAAACTGAACTCTTTGGAAATCCAAATGAAGTACTTCTGCAAGTGTATTTACAGTGAGCGTTTTCGCAATACCTGGAACACCCTCTAAAAGAATGTGTCCGTTGGTAAATAAGCCAATCATCAGTCGGTTTACCATATATTCTTGGCCGACTACGATCTTACTTACTTCCGATGCTACTCTGCTTATTTTTTCTTGGTGTATTTTAGCCAATTCTGCTGATACCGCTTCCATTGTCAACTTATTTGTTAAAGGGCTCTAAATTAGAAATTTTGATCAATTACTGGGGTCAATACTCAAACGAGATGCTAAAGTTTTCCAGTGTTGGTAGAATAAGGCGAATATCGGTCTTTTCTCACTTTATAAAAGGGGTTTCGCATTCCTTTTAACAATAATTAACCTGAGCGAAAAAAAATTTAACCTGTTTACACATTTACCTGCAATATAACCCTGATTTTTTTCTAATCAGGTCATATACCTCTTTCTGCTATTCACACTTCTTCAAACGTAGGTAATATTACTATAATTATATTTTAGGTGTTTTTCGCTTGTATGAAAGCAGACTCTAAATTGTGTTTTTTTAATATGTGGTTTCAGAAAAAATATTGCTTAGAATGAATTAATCGCCTAATTTAGTCGAAATTAGACTCACTTTCACCAAACACTCTGGACACCAACTAAAATGCTGATTACTCACAGTAAAAAGTGGTTCATTAGAATAATTATATTATTCGCAGTCATTTTTGGCCTTGCAAAAAGTGCCTATTCCCAGGGTCCGGTTATCTCAAGTGTTAATATTAATAGCTGTGTAGGTGAAATCAGAATTAGTGTTACCAACGGTGTATTACCTTATACTTTCACTTGGGAAGATTCAGGCGGAAATCCTGTAGGTGGAAATTCCTTCTTACTGAATGGCATAGGCGCAGACGACTATAGAGTTACTGTTACGGATGGTAATGGCGACATGACCACCGCAGTTTATACAGTGACAGACCCGCCCGATTTGGTTGGCTCAGTAGTAGTCAACGATGTAAGTTGTAAGGGCGGTGCAGACGCCCAAGTGGTGGTAACCATGGCCAACGGAAACCCCGATTATGCTTGGGTACTCACCAACAGCGCAAGCAATATAGTAGGCACAGGAAATGTAGGTGGCACCATTATCACCATTGGTGGACTGGGAGTAGACAACTACCAACTGATAGTGACAGATGAAGACGGTTGTGCAGGTGTCATTGGCTTTTCTGTAACCGAACCAATTGATTTCTTAGGTGCCAACCTTGTTTCTCAAACCGATGCCACTTGCAGCGATTTAGCCAACGGAAGCCTGGAAGTGGTTGGAACAGGTGGGTGGGGAAATTACACTTACCAATGGTATACCGAACCAGGTGGTGCTTTCCTTGGAAATGGTGCCTCAATCAACAGTTTACTTCCTGGAAATTACCGAGTTTACATTACCGATGACAACGGATGTGTAGTCGACAGAACCTACACTATTGATTCTCCAGATCCAATTGCTATTACTCCCTCAGTTACTGATGCCTCTTGCAACACTGGAAATGATGGCTCAATCGACATTACAGTTATTGGCGGAAATGGGGGCTACACCTATAGCTGGAGTAACGGAGCTACTTCTGAAGACATTTCTGGTTTAACAGCCGGTAATTACACAGTAACCATTACCGACAATCTGGGTTGCAATTATTCAGAAACCTTTACAGTGGGTGAACCCAATGCTTTGGCCATAAACCCAACCATTACCGATGTTAAATGCTTTGGTAATAACTCAGGTAGAATTCGAACAAACCCTTCTGGGGGAACAGCCCCTTATACTTATTTGTGGTCAACAGGCCATACTGGGAGAAACCTAAACAACCAAACGGCTGGCAGCTATAGTGTAACAATCACAGATAAAAATGGCTGTACTGTATCTGGTACTTATACCATTAATGAGCCAGCAACTGCACTTTCTGTACAGTCCGTTGCAAATAATTCTCCTTCATGTTTTGGAGCAAATGACGGAAGTTTAAACATAGTAATGCAGGGCGGAGCCGCTCCTTATAGTTACTCTTGGTCCAACGGAGCCAACACCGCCAACCCAACTGGTTTAACCTCTGGAACTTATACATTTACCGTAACAGACAATAATGGCTGTACATTTACCGACAGCTACACGGTAACCGATCCTCCACAAATTATTGTTACGCCTACTCTACTCACCGAACCTACCTGTAATGGAGGTGCAAACGGAAGTATCACCGTAATTGCAAGCAACGGAACAGGGCCATATACCTACGATTGGGGCGGAGGAAATACTGGACCAACGTTAAGCAACGTACCTGCTGGAACATATACCGTAACCGTAACAGACAATGGCACTACCTGTTCTA
Source organism: Roseivirga seohaensis (assembly GCF_001592945.1). Taxonomy (GTDB): domain Bacteria; phylum Bacteroidota; class Bacteroidia; order Cytophagales; family Cyclobacteriaceae; genus Roseivirga; species Roseivirga seohaensis. Next base: position 485,497 of record NZ_LRPB01000023.1, on the reverse strand, counting down.
CAACCCAAAATGTAACACTAGGTGAACCAGACCTGATTGTTGCGAATGCCGTAGTAGAAGACATTAGCTGTAATGGTCAAGTAGACGGAAGCATAACTTTGGCTCCGACTGGCGGAACAGGAGGCTATACTTATCTTTGGAACACAGGGGCAACAACCGACAATATTTCAGGACTTACGGCTGGCAGTTATTCGGTAACCATTACTGATGCTAGCGCATGTTCAGTTTTCGAATCTTTCACCATCGTAGAACCCGATCCGCTTACCTCTACCGTGATAAAGCAAGATGTTTTGTGCAAAGGCCAATCTACAGGGTCAATTGACCTTAGCCCTGCCGATGGAACAGCACCTTACTCTTTTGTTTGGTCGAACGGAGCTACTTCTGAAGACTTAACAAATGTGCCCGCAGGGAATTATTCCGTCACCATTACCGATGCTTCAGGCTGTTCAATTGTTAAAGCAATTACCATTGATGAACCAGCCGAAGTTTTGGCTTTAAGCGGAACAGCCACCAACGTAACCTGTAACGGTTCAGCCAATGGAAGTATTGATTTTGAGGTAAAGGGCGGAGTCGCGCCTTATTCCTACTCTTGGAATACCGGGGCCGTTTCTCAAGACCTAAGCAATCTTTCCCCTGGAGTTTATACAGTGCAAGTAATCGATGCCAATGGCTGTATCAAATTCGATTCATTTACGATTACCCAACCAGCCGCTTTGGCTGTAAATCCATCAAAAACCGACATTACTTGCAATGGCGCCAATGACGGAATTATCAATCTGAATGTTAGCGGAGGAACTGCTCCTTACACTTACTTATGGAATGATGGAAACACCGACCAAAATAGAACAGCACTTTCGGCAGCAAATTATACAGTAACCGTAACCGATGCCAACGGCTGCCAAAACATTCAAAACATTACTATTTCTGAACCACTTGTTTTGAGTGTTACCAGCGTAAAGCAAGATGTTTTATGTTTTGGTGATGCTTCAGGAGTAGCCAACATTACTGTTTCTGGAGGAACGTTACCTTATTCTTATTCTTGGTCAAATGGTGACATTACAGAAGATTTGAATGGTGTAGTTGCTGGAAATTATACCGTTACTATTACCGATGCCAACGGATGCACTACTACAGAAAACATTCAAATTAATGAACCCTCTTCTGCACTAACGTTCACCCCAACGGTTGGGCAAATTACCTGTAATGGTGCTGCAGATGGCGCCATTAGTCTGAATGTATCAGGCGGAACAGCGCCTTATACTTATAACTGGTCGAACGGAAGTACGAGCCAAAACCTAAGCGGTCTTTCACCCGGAACCTACAGCGTCATTATCCGAGATGCAAACAACTGCCAAGTGACGGGTTCCTATGAAATCACCGACCCGCCAATTCTTAATCTTTCTGGTACAGAAACCGATATTACCTGCTTTGGCGCGAATGATGGCAAGATCGACATCACAGTTAGCGGAGGCGAAGCACCTTATACCTTTGTGTGGTCGAATGGAGATAATACGGAAGATATTTCAGGGCTCGCCCCCGGAGCTTATACTGTTCAGGTAATAGATAACCGTGGTTGTTCTATTTCAAAAAACTTCAACCTAAGTCAGCCCACCGCGCTTAATATTGCCTATACCAAAGCAGATGTAAACTGTTTTGGGGGAAATGACGGCAGCATCGACCTGACCGTTACAGGTGGCACTGCTCCTTATTCCTATAGCTGGGATAGCGGCCAAGCCCAAGCCGACATTACTGATTTAGTAGCAGGAACTTATACCGTTACCGTAACCGATGGAAATGGCTGTCAATCCATCGAAAGCATTGTTATTGATGAACCCGCAGCCGCTTTGGCCATCACAAATACAGTTACTGACTTAAGTTGTTTTGGGTCGAACAATGGGTCGATTGCATTGGTCACTTCGGGCGGAACGGTACCCTACACCTATGCTTGGAGCAATGGTAAAACCACCCGCGATATTTTCGGGCTTACCCCCGGAGCATATCAAGTTACGGTAACCGATGCCAATGGCTGCTCTCTTCAAGAAACCTTCAACATTACAATGCCAACAGCTCTTGATGTTACGGCCTCCACATCAAACCTAAGCTGCAACGGAACAATGAATGGAGCAATCGACCTGACCGTAACGGGCGGAACAGCACCTTATACCTACGGCTGGAACAACGGAGAAACTACAGAAGACCTGACCAATATTTCTGGAGGAACTTACCAAGTATTTATTACCGATGCCAATGGCTGTTCGCTTACCCGAACTTACACCATCACCGAACCGCTCGCTTTAGTGGCCAGCATTACAAAGCAAGATGTGACCTGTTTTGGGCAAGGCGATGGAGATATTGATGTAACAATTTCTGGAGGAATTGCACCATACACTTACTCATGGAGCAATGGTGCCATTACAAAAGATTTAGCTAATATTTCTGGAGGAACTTACACCCTAACTGTTACCGATAATAATGGATGCCAAACTATTGAAACAGTTGTAATTGACGAACCGCTTTCTGCGCTAGCTGCCAGCGGAACCTCCACCGATGTTTCTTGTTTTGGGGGAAATGATGGAACAGTAGATTTAACTGTTTCGGGAGGAACTGCTCCTTATACTTACGCTTGGAACAATGGCCGAACCACCGAAGATGTGGCTGGTCTAACTGCTGGGAATTATCAAGTCATCGTAACCGATGCCAGAGGTTGTACAATGGCTGTTCCTTTTACCATTGGATCACCAACGCTGATGCAGGCCAATGCTTCCATTTCTAACATTACTTGTAACGGAGCTGACGATGGAGCAATAGATTTGACAGTTTCAGGCGGAACGGCACCTTATACTTTCTTATGGTCGAATGGAGAAACCACAGAAGACCTTTCGGCACAAACACCTGGCAATTATTCGGTACAAATCACCGATGCTAACGGATGCGTGATTTCTAGAAGTTTCCAAATTACCGAGCCAGCCGCCATGCAGTTGACCTATACTCAAACCGATGTGCTCTGCTTTGGAAATTCTACGGGTGCAATAGACATTACAGTGACTGGAGGCGTTGGTGGTTATACTTATGCTTGGAGCAATGGAGCTACTTCGGAAGACCTTTCGAACCTCACGGCTGGAAATTATTCTGTTATCGTAACGGATGTCAATGGTTGCTCTGTTTCACAGAACATTCAAATCACACAGCCAATTGCTGCGCTTGCGGCCACGGAAACCAAGACCAACTTAACCTGCTTTGGAGCAAACGATGGAGCCATCGACTTAACCGTTACGGGCGGAACAGCACCATACGCTTACGCTTGGAGCAATGGCAAAACCACCGAAGATAATTTCAATGTGGCGGCAGGGGTTTATGATGTCACCATCACCGATGCCAACGGTTGCTCAATTCAAAAAAGCTATACCATTACCAGTCCATATGAACTCACGTTAAGTGGAACTACATCTGATATTTCATGCTTTGGTGCTGCCGATGGGGCTATCAATATTACTGCCACGGGCGGAACCGCTCCTTATACTTTTGTATGGTCGAATGGGGCTGGAACTGAGGATATTTCTGGCCTATCCCCAGGTAATTATTCGGTACAAATTACCGATGCCAACGGCTGCACTAAAGCTGAAAGCTATACCATAACTCAACCAGCAGTTCTACAACTCACTTATATCCAAACGGATGTATTGTGCTTCGGAAATTCTACAGGTGCAATTGACATTACAGTAACTGGGGGAACTGGCGCATATACTTATGCTTGGAGCAATGGAGCTACTTCAGAAGACCTTTCGGACCTCACGGCTGGAAATTATTCTGTTACCGTAACGGATGTAAATGGCTGTTCGGTAACACAAAATATTCAGATTACACAACCACTTGCTGCGCTTGCTGTTTCAGAAACTAAAACTAATCTCACTTGCTTTGGTGCGAATGACGGCACCATAGATTTAACCGTTACGGGTGGAACAGCGCCATACACTTACGCTTGGAGCAATGGCAAAACCACAGAAGATAATTTCAATGTTGCTGCGGGAGTTTATGATGTCACCATCACCGATGCCAACGGCTGTTCGATTCAAAAAAGTTATACCATTACCAGTCCAGATGAACTCACGTTAAGTGGAGCTACATCTGATATTTCATGCTTTGGTGCTGCCGATGGCGCTATCAATATTACTGCTATGGGCGGAACCGCTCCTTATACTTTTGTATGGTCAAATGGCGCTGGAACCGAAGATATTTCTGGCCTATCCCCAGGCAATTATTCGGTACAAATTACCGATGCCAACGGCTGCACTAAAGCTGAAAGCTTTACCATTACGGAGCCAACAGTTCTCGCTTTTTCTCACAATAAAGTAGACGTTTCCTGTTTTGGAGGCAGTGATGCTTCCATCAACATCAGTATTGTGGGGGGTACTGCGCCTTACACTTATGCATGGTCCAATGGAGCTACTTCGGAAGATATTTCGGGATTGAGTGCTGGTGACTATACCGTGGTGGTTACAGACGTTAACGGCTGTCAAATTTCTCAGACTATTAATGTTGTAGAGCCAATTGCTGCTTTAAGTGCGGTGGAATCCATCACCAACCTTACCTGCTTTGGTGCAAACGATGGTTCGATAGAGCTTTTAGTTACTGGCGGAACTGCTCCTTATACCTACAATTGGAACAATGGTTCAAGCACAGAAGACATTTATGCACAAGCGGCAGGTGCTTATCAAGTCACCATTACCGATGCCAACGGCTGCTCGATTCAAGGCAACTATAGTATCACCACACCTGATCCTTTAACCTCAATCGGAACTGCGCAAAACATCAGTTGCAATGGGCTTACTGATGGTTCTATCGACTTGACCGTTACAGGTGGAACTGCACCCTATGTTTATTCATGGAGCAATGGCGAAACCACCGAAGACCTTTCCAATTTAGCGATTGGCAGCTACCAAGTGCAAGTAACCGATGCGCAAGGATGCAGCATTTCGCGAAGCTTTAACATTACCCAGCCTTTGCCACTCACGCTGAATTATGTTTCCAATAACGTTTCCTGTTTTCAAGCAGGCGATGGCAACATTACTACCCAAGTATCGGGCGGAACAGCACCCTACACTTATGCCTGGAACAACGGAGCGACTACCAAAAACATTTCGGCCTTAACGGGAGGTAATTACGAACTAACGGTCACTGATGCTAATGGATGTCAAACCACCAAAAACATCACCATCACTGAGCCTATTTCGGCACTCAATGCAGTGGAAACAATAACTGATGCTGGTTGTAATGGCCTACCAAATGCACGAATTGACCTAACCGTAACGGGAGGCACAGCACCCTACAATTACCTCTGGAGTAATGGTTCGGTACAAAGGGATTTAGTGAACATTTTTGCTGGAAACTATCAGGTAACGGTTACAGATCGAAATGGCTGTACTTTCTCCGCTTCATATACTATTAATCAACCCAATGCAATCACCGCTGATTTGGCAATTACCAATACCACCTGTTTTGGAGATACCGATGGAAGCATTATTGTGACCCCAAGTGGTGGAACAGCGCCTTATACCTATATATGGAGCAATGGCGCTACCAGCAAAGATTTAATCAATGTGGCAGGGGGAACTTACAACCTCACCATCACCGATGCCAATAACTGCTCAAGCACTTCTTCAGTCGAAATTGGCGATTCGAGAAACTTGAATGTGAGCATTCAGAAAACAGATGTATTGTGTAAAGGAGAATCGAATGGAGCCATTGTGCTCAATGTTACAGGAGGTAGTGGAGCGTACACCTATGTGTGGGACAACGGCTCGGAAGGAAAGGTGCTCACCAACCTTTCCGCTGGTGTATATAGTGTATTAATATCCGATGCCGCGGGTTGTGCAACCACTGCTTCCATTGTTATTTCAGAACCTGCCCTTGCCTTAGGCGTAATTGTTGACCGAACTCAAGAATTTGCTTGCTTTGGTGATAACACAGGTTTTGCGAATGCAATTCCTTCAGGTGGAGTTGCTCCTTACACCTATTTATGGAGTAATGGCGCTCGTACAAGGCAAATCAACAACCTGAGTGCAGGCAACTACACCGTTAGCGTTACCGATGCCAACGGCTGTTTGGTTCAACAAAGCTTTAGCATTCAACAGCCCGCAAAGCCTGTAAGTGTAAGTGCCAAAGGTGGTCTTCAATTGTCATGTGCTGGCGATGGAAACGGAGCCATTGAACTGAATGTAGAAGGAGGTACATCACCATACACTTACCTATGGAGCACAGGGAGTACGGCCTCAAAAATTGAAAACTTGACTGCAGGAGATTATACCGTTCGAGTTTCAGATGCCAAGGGCTGTATTACTGAAAAAGTATTCTCTGTAGAAGAACCAAGCCCTTTAGTTATTGCAGATGCCAGAGTAAACGAAAGTCAGTGTTTTGACGATAGAAATGGTTCTATTAGCCTTGATGTTAGCGGTGGCGTTTTTCCTTATACCTATCAATGGAGCAATGGCGCTACCACCAAAAACCTAGTGGGTATTACGGCCGGAACTTTCACGGTTGAAATCACCGATGCCAATGGCTGCTCTGTACAAGGCGTCTATACCCTCAGTACTCCTGAGCGCTTTATTGCTGCGCCTTCTATTTCAGAAATAAGTTGTGTTGGAGCGAATGACGCTTCCATTTCCCTCAATATTGAAGGAGGTATTGATCCAGTTTCTATCCAGTGGAATACAGGGGCAAATTCAGAAGTAATTACCGATTTGGCTCCTGACCAATACAATGTGCTCATCACCGATAAGAAAGGCTGCACCATCCAAAAGCTGTTCAACATTATTGAACCATTGCCACTTACTTTAGATGCCTATATCGAAGATGCCGCCCGTTGTAACGACCCGAAAAGCGGAAGGATAAATGTGATTGTTTCGGGAGGAAGAGAACCTTATTCTTACCGTTGGAACAATGGAGAAACAGGCTCTGAATTGGTAGATGTTTTACCAGGAACGTATGTTGTGACTGTGTCAGATCGATACGGTTGCGAAGTGCAAGGCACCTATATTGTACAACAGCCCGAACCTTTACGTATAGGCCTTACCTCCGTTCGCGAAGTGGACTGCGAAAACCGAGTGGCGGGTGTAAGGGTGAAAGCCAATGTAACGGGCGGTTTCGGAAACTACACCTACAACTGGAGTTTGGGTAGCAGTAATAACAACGAGATTTTCCTTACCCAACCGGGAAGACTGAATCTAGAAATCTTAGACGACCGCGGTTGTGTTCAATCCAAAGCCATAGATATTTCCATTCCTGAATTTGGCGAGGCTGAATTCTCTTACAACGCAGAATCGTTGCGCGAAATGGGTGATTTAGCCGCCAACGATCCCGTGAATTTCTATGATGAATCCGTAGGCAACATTATTGACTGGGACTGGGATTTTGGCGATGGTTTCGACTCAGATGAAATTGATCCAATTCATACTTATGATGCCCCAGGCACCTACACGGTTACGCTAATTACTACAGACGATATTGGTTGCACATCTTCTAAAACCACTGTTTTGGAAATTACAGAAGGCTACCGAATTATGGCACCAACTGCATTTAGTCCTAACGGAGACGGTAATAACGACTACTTCCGCCCACGATTCTTAGGCTTGACCACCATACAGTTTTCAGTTTTCAACACTTGGGGTGAATTGGTATTCAGCACCAGCGATTTAGAAACCAAAGGTTGGGATGGTATAGTGAAAGGGCTACCTGCCGAAAACGGAAACTATGTTTATAAGATTTCTGGCTTTACCCAAAACGGATTGAAAGTAGAGCGAAACGGAGTTTTCGCACTGATTAAATAAACACTTAAACACCAACCTTATGAAAAGATTTCTACCCCTTATTTTGTGTTTAATCAGTCTCTTAGTATCCGAAAAGGCACAAGCCCAAGACCCACAGTTTTCGCAGTTTTATGCCTCGCCCATCTACCTCAACCCTGCGCTGGTGGGTTCTACCGACCGCGGTAGAGTGGGAATTAATTATAGAAATCAGTGGCCTTCATTGGCTCATTCTTTCACCACCATTTCGGCTTATGCCGACTTCTTTTCTAAAGCCATTGAAAGCGGAGTGGGTATTATTGTAAATCAGCACAAGGAGAGTTTTTTGGATTATCAATCCAATGAAATTGGGAGCGCTTACTCCTATAAATTAAGGATTTCAGATGCACTGGTCATGCGCTCCGGCATTCAGCTTTCCTATTTTAACAAAGACCTTAATTTCGAAAAGCTTGTTTTCGGCAATCAGATTGACATTGACAATGGACAAGTTATTGGCCCTTCGGGCGAAACTTTTGATCGTGGCGAAAAAGTGGATTTTCTAAGTGCCTCCGCTGGTGGTTTATTTTATACCAATGCATTATGGATTGGAGCAACAGTGCATCACATCAACGAACCCAATCAATCTTTCTTAGGTGATGAAAGCAGATTGGCCAGAAAATTCTCTTTACATGCTGGCTATAAACTCAATTTAGGAGATGGAAGAAGGCTCCGCACTATCTCCTATGATTTTCAGGAAAGGTCTGTCACTTTTGCGGTCAACTATAAAAAGCAGGCGGGTTTTAATCAACTGGATGCTGGCATGCAGTTCTATTTTCAGCCTTTGGTGATTGGTGGCTGGTACCGTGGAATCCCCGTGCAAACGGTAGACAAAGTGGTTAAAAACGAATCCATCATTGCCCTTTTAGGTTTAGAAATCACCCCCGATATGTCCATCGGTTATAGCTATGACTTTACCGTTTCCAGTCTGGCTGGCTCCACCGGTGGCGCTCACGAATTTTCGTTAACCCTCAGCTTTGGCCAAATTGTAAAACGCACACGCAGAGATACCATTTTGCCGTGTTTTAAGTATTGATAACAGCCTATACTCTTGCTCGTTACAAACGATGATGAGGAGGGGTGGTAAAGGATCAAACGGACAGAGTCCTAACAGTTATAATGAATAACACGTTCGGAGAACCTGCGGCAGTGGCAGACTAGCTAAAGTCTATAACCGAACTTCTAAACTATAAACCCTAAACTTCCCAATCACCCTGCCCATCCGTCTCTATCCAAACTGCGGTATTGGATGGCTTCGGCCAGGTGCTCAATTTTGATTTCATCGCTATCGGCTAAATCGGCAATGGTGCGGCTTACTTTTAGGATTCTGTCGTAGGCACGGGCAGAAAGCCCTAAGCGTTCCATGGCGGTTTTTAAAAGCACTCTTCCGGCATCGTTAATCTGGCAAATGTCTTTTACCATTTGCGAAGGCATCATGGCATTGGAATGTAGGCCGTGGTCTTTTAGTCGAGCAGTTTGAATCGCGCGGGCTTTGATTACTCTTTCACGAATGGCAGCACTGTCTTCTGCCTTTCGGTTTTCCGTCATTTGATCGAAGGAAACTGGCGTTACTTCTACATGCAAATCAATCCTGTCGAGCAATGGCCCACTAATTTTATTGAGGTAGCGCTGCACTTGTCCCGAACCGCAAACGCAGTCTTTTTCTGGGTGGTTATAATAGCCACAAGGGCATGGGTTCATGCTGGCAATCAGCATAAAGTTGGAAGGAAAATCTACCGAAACCTTGGCGCGTGAAATCGTCACTTTGCGCTCTTCCAAAGGCTGACGCATTACTTCTAAAACGGTGCGTTTAAATTCAGGCAATTCATCCAGAAAAAGCACGCCATTGTGCGCCAAAGAAATTTCTCCGGGCTGTGGGTTTCCACCGCCACCCACTAAAGCTACATCGCTTACGGTATGGTGCGGAGAACGGAAAGGTCTTTTAGTGACCAAGTCGCCATTGGCAGTCAGTTTACCCGCTACGGAATGTATTTTGGTGGTTTCCAGCGCTTCGTACAAACTCAGTGGAGGGAGGATAGACGGAAGCCTTTTCGCTAACATGGTTTTTCCTGCACCAGGTGGGCCAATCATGATGACGTTATGACCACCCGCTGCTGCTATTTCTAAAGCACGTTTGATATTTTCTTGTCCTTGAACATTCGAAAAATCCGCTTCATAGTCATTCAAATGGGTGAAGAACTTATCGCGGGTATCGTATTCTAAAGGCTCAATATGACGCTTCCCTTCCAGAAATTCGATGGCCTCAATCAGGTTGCCTACACCAATTACATCAAGGTCGTTGACGATGGCTGCTTCATTCGCATTTTCGGTGGGAAGGATAAAGCCTTTGAAACCATTATTCCTAGCCTCAATGGCAATAGGCAGCACACCTTTAATCGGACGAAGATTTCCATCCAAGGCCATTTCACCCATAATGAGGTATTTCTCTAATTCTGGTGCATTGATTTGGTTAGAAGCGTTCAGCACGCCCAAAGCGATGGGCAAATCGTAGGCAGAACCCTCTTTCTTGATGTCGGCTGGCGCCATATTGACCACCACTTTTTGACGTGGCATGCGATAATCAAAATGCTTAAGGGCAGATTCTATGCGATGCTCACTTTCCTTTACAGCGCTATCGGGCAAACCACTGAGCCAGAACTTAGTGCCTTGCACAATGTTCACTTCAATGGTGATGATTCTTGCATCTACACCATGTACAGCCGCTCCGTAGCCTTTACTCAACATCTGTGGTTCCTTTTTCGATCAGTTGAATAAGTATGTGAATTACTTTAATGTGAATTTCCTGAACGCGGTCGGCATAGCCCATGTGTGGCACACGGATTTCTACATCGGCCAGTTCTGCCAATTCACCTCCATTTTTCCCCGTAAGGGCAATAACTTTCATTTTTCGCTGCTTGGCCACTGTGGCTGCGCGAAGAATGTTCTTAGAGTTGCCGCTGGTGCTGATCGCCAAAACAGCATCGCCTTCACGCCCTAAGCCTTCGATATAGCGAGAGAAGATAGATTCGTAACCGAAATCGTTTGAAACACAGCTGATATGGCTGGGGTCTGAAATGGCAATGGCAGGCAAGGCCCTTCGGTTTTCGCGGTAACGACCAGTCAGTTCTTCAGCAAAATGCATGGCATCACAGTGCGAACCACCATTGCCGCAGCTGAAAATTTTACCGTCATTATTTATGGTATCTACAAAGGCTTGAGCGGCCTTTTCTATGGCTTCAATGTTTTGTTCGTTATTCAGAAAGTTTTCTAGCACTTTGGCGGCTTCCTGTAATTCTTGCTTAATCAGACTATAATTGTCCATGTTGAAGAGGTTTTAATCGAATAAAGGGAATTATAAGAAATATATCAATGTAATCTGAAATAAATCTAAATGGATTGCATGTTGATGAGCTTAGTATACACTCCGTTTTGTTGCAATAAAGTTTGGTGATTACCCCGCTCTACAATTTCACCTTTTTGCATTACCAAAATTTCATCGGCATGCTGAATGGTGCTCAATCTGTGGGCAATCACAATCGAGGTTCTGTTTTTCATTAGGTTGGCCAAAGCTTCCTGCACCAGCTTTTCAGATTCAGAATCGAGTGCCGAAGTGGCTTCATCCAAAATCAATACCGGTGGGTTTTTCATTACCGCACGGGCAATGCTCAATCGTTGGCGCTGACCGCCTGAAAGCTTTCCGCCTCGTTCACCAATATTGGTTTCGAAACCATGTTCCAAACCCATGATGAAGTCGTAGGCGTTGGCAATTTTAGCGGCTTGCATTACATCTTCCAGCTTGGCATTGGGCATGGCAAAAGCGATGTTCTTAAATACGGTGTCGTTAAATAGAATTGACTCTTGGGTTACAATACCCATAAGCGCACGTAACGATTCGGCCGTAACGCTTGTAAGCGGATGCCCGTCAATTAGAATTTCGCCATCTGTTGGGTCAAAATAGCGAGGAATCAAATCTGCCATGGTCGATTTTCCGCCACCAGAAGAACCTACTAAAGCCACCGTTTTCCCTTTTTCCACCGTAAAGTTGATATTCTTTAATACCGTTTCTTTGTCGTAAGCGAAGCTCACATTTTGGAACTCAATTTTATCATTGAAACCTTTTAGAACAGTAGCATTCGGTTTGTTTTCAATTCTTGGCTGCTCGTCAATCAATTTAAAAATACGATCGGCTGAAACGATACCGCGCTGAATGTTACTCAAGGACTGAGAGATACTTTTTGCTGGATTAATAATTTGGCTGAACACGGCAATGTAAGCCAAAAGCTCACCCGCTTGTAAGCCACCTTTTTCGTTTAAAACGAGTGTTCCACCATAAACCAAAAGGGAAGCTACCACCACAATACCTAAAAACTGAGAAACGGGTGAGGCCAGTTCGTTCTTACGCGCCATGGAAATGTTGATTTTTCGGTAAGTCATGGTTTCCTTTTCGAAAAGGTCATCTACATAATCTTTGGCATTAAAACCTTTGATAATGCGCATGCCCGAAAAAACTTCGTCCATGAGGTTGACAATGCGACCTAATGACTCTTGACTTAGTACGGCCTTTTTCTTCAACTTCTTTACAATCCAAGAAATGAGAAAACCCATTACAGGGAAGAAGACCAAAACGAATAAGGTTAGCTGAAGGGAAGTGGCTAAAAGGAAAGCCACATAAATAATAATGGTGGCAGGTTCTCTAAAAAGCACTTTAATAGAGCTGACCAAAGTGACTTCAATTTCCTGAATATCGTTCGTCATACGCGACATGATGTCGCCTTTTCTTTCACCAGAGAAGAAGTTCAAGTGAAGGTTAGTGGTGTTTTTAAATACTTTGGTTCGAATTTTTTGCACCACATTGGCCTTTACAATGCCCATGGTGACATTTGAAAGGTAAGTGAAGAGGTTGGAGAGCAAGGCCGAAATGGCGATGATCACACTCACGTAAATCAAGCTACTTGACTTACCATAGGTATCGCGCAGGTAAATGAGTTTTTCGTAGAGAATGCCTTTAAGCTGATCTAAAAAGCCAACCTGATCACCAACAGTCGCTACAGGGTCAAGCCCTTCTTTTGTGTTTTCAAATATGATACTGAATAAAGGCTCTAATAAAGCCAAATTAGTTAAGCTGAAAATAATGGCCAGCGTGGCAAACAGAAAGTACTGCGGGAAATGCTTATGGTAAGGTTTGGCAAATGCCAGAATTCTCCGAAAAGTCTTCATAATTCAATTTCGGCCAAAGTTAAATATAAATAATGGGGAAAGCCCGATTTCAAAACTCGTGTTGGCGCTTGGCCAAATTCCAACGAAGTGAGGCACTAATGGTTGTGCTGTTTAAGTCGCGAGCCGCCAATTCGCTATTAAAGTTCCTTTGTAATAAACCCAAATCGAAAAACACGTTATGCATAAGCATGTACGACCCTCTTAATTCGATGTACATGTTTTTAGCATTTGCGCCTTGCCCAATTTTATTACCCGAAGTAGACGCGCGGTCATCCGTATCAGCCAATACGTTTCCACCATAATTTACGCCATCGCCAAGGTCTTCGCCCAAATCGGAATAAATGATTTTACCCACCACTGAAAGTCTTTCCAATGGCTGGTAGCGACCTACTAAAACCAATTCTTGAAAGTTTGCTCCCAGCGGATGCGCTAATGGATTTCTGTAATTAGAGTAACTATTATCAAATTCGCTTTGGTAGAGGTAAGGGCGAGCAAAATTAAGTTCTGCCTGTAAGTCGAGATTAGAAACACCAAAAGCATCGATACTTTTAGCGCCAAGTTGTATGCCGTAGCGGTTTCTCCAACTGCCGTCACCAGCGCGAAGATCGCCAAGTACAAATTCGTCTAACAGAGCTTGGCCGTAAACAGAAATTCCTTTTTTCACTTTCCAGTTAAAATCCAGCCCGAGCAAAACGTTATCGGGGCTGCCTTCTTGTAATTCTACGGCTCGGTAAAAAATAATGGGGTTAAAATAGGCCAATGTGGCATTCTCACTCATTACCGATTCAAATAATCCAATACTGAATTTTGGCGTAATATTTAACCCTAAACGGTGAAAAGCCCAGAACTTTTTAGGATAATCGCCATCACCAGGAAAACCCCTGCCGGTAAACGCGATGTCCGCTGTGAGTTCAGAAAACATGTTAGTGTACTGAAAAGGCCCTACTTGAGTATCGATTTTCAAGAAGAGATAAGGGCTAGAGAAATCCGAAAGAATCATGGAGCGGTGTCCGTTGCCTATAAAGTTCTTATCGTAACCCGCTTGTACTTTTATGCTTTTGGTTAAGCCGAAGGTAAAATACCCTCTTGCGTGAAAAAAGTCATAACCGTCATCTTTAAACTGTTTCCATATTCCCTCATTCGGAAAGGCCATTTGTGCGCCACTTATGTAGTTATTCACATAGGTAGGAAACTGTGCCTGTGTAGTGCTTATGAAAGTATAAAAACCTATTTTTCCATCTATTGAGCCTTGCACTTCTGCGCCTCTTGTGTTAGTATAAATAACGCCATCGGTTTCTGAGTCTTTTCCGCCAGTAAAATCAAAAACCGGGTTAATGTGTATGGTAGAATTTCCTCCTTGGTAATAAAGAAAGTCCGACTTCTTAGTGTAGAAGACATCCCACCAATTTTTATCGTTTTCTATGTATTCCGAATCAGTAAACTCCCAATTGTCGTTCATTAAAAACTCGAAATTAAATTTATCTTGTTCCGAAAAGTTTGGATACTCCTCTTTAATCGAATTTAAAAATGCCGCTAAGTTTTCTCGGCTTACGGGTTTAAAAGTCGTTTGGAACTCTTTGGCCTGCTCAGGAAATTTGGCTACAAAGCGATCGATGATATGGTAATAATCTCGATTGTAAGGAATTAAACTGCTTTGGCTCAAAGCCGAAACTGTAAAGAATGTAAGGCAGAGAAGTAAAAATAGCTTTTTCATAGGCGTATATAGCTGCTGCAAGATAAGCACTGCTGCGGTACAGATGGTTTAATTTTAGGGAAAGCTTAAAAACATCAATAATAAAGTAATTATATTTGTGAAATCGACTGTGGCTCACTACATTTGCAGTCCTTTTTGAGGGAAGTACTAAGAATAGCGTTATGAAAAAAGAAATCCACCCTGAATATAAGCCAGTTGTATTTTACGATACTTCAAGCGAGTTCAAATTTATGACGAAGTCTACAATGACTTCAGGAGAAACCATTGAGTGGGAAGATGGAAACACTTATCCATTGATTAAAGTGGAAGTTTCTTCTGCTTCGCATCCCTTCTACACTGGTAAGAAATTATTTGTTGATACTGCAGGACGTGTTGAGAAGTTCAACAAGCGTTACAAGAAGTAATCATCAATTTAGCTTATATGAAAAGGCCCCGACATGTCGGGGCTTTTTTTGTTGTGCATGCTGTGTGTATCGTCCTGAAATAGGTTGACACAAATAAGTGTAAGAATGAATAATAGGTATGAGACCGTATTTTTAATGCGATTTGCACTTTGCATCATCTTCGTTACAAACGAAGATGAGTTGAGAGATCACTTCAGCCGCTCATGAATCAACCTTAACCCTCCAAGGGTAAGGTGGCGGTTCACTTCGTCAAAGCGTTCGTGGAGTGGGGTAAGCACTGAAGAAAGTCCACCAGTAGCCACTACCTTAAAATTTCTACCCATCTCTTTTTGAATTCTATCGAGCATTCCTCCTATCAATTCAACCCTTCAGTTATTTGCTTATCAATATCTCTTAACAAAAGCTCGGAAGTGATTATATGAAGAGTTACTCCAACAAAGAACAAAACAAGAATATGACCTAAACGTATATTAGAGTCATTAGAAGGAGTCACTTTAGTAAGTTCTCTATTTCAAATTCTTATATTTAAAAAATACATTTGACTTATGGTTACTGTTATCAAAAGAGGTGCTAGCAAAAAAAGTATCGAAACCTCGATTAAAAAATTAGGAGGCTCTAAAAAAAAGGGCTTTGACGCTAATAAATTCTGCGGTGCAGTAAAGCTTAATGAAGATCCTGTGGATATTCAGAAAAGGTTAAGAAATGAGTGGAAATAAGCTTCTTTTAGATACGAATATTCTCCTTTATTTATTAGCAGGCGACCAGACCTTAGTTGATATCCTTCAAGGGAAGAATATTTACATTTCTTTTATAACAGAGCTTGAACTGCTAAGCTATAACCTTAACGCCTCAGAAAAAGGGGATATTGAAGCACTTCTCTCAGAGTGTATCATCGTAGATATTAACAGCGGCATTAAAAAGGATACAATTCAAATTAGACAAGCATTTGGCCTAAAATTACCAGACGCCATTATCGCTGCTACATCTCAATATTTAGATATTCCCCTAATATCTGCCGATAAAGGGTTTGGTAAAGTTGATTCCCTAAATCTAGTCCGTTACGAAAAATAGCTTTTCTCTAACTCCTACTTATTTACAACAAGGAGAAATTACCAAAACATTTTAATGCGATTTATACTTTGCAGCATCTCAACTGGTCTTCGCGTCTCGCTGAGACCACATCTGATCATATTCACTTCAGCCGCTCATGAATCAATCTTAAACCATCAAGGGTAAGGTGGCGGTTCACTTCGTCAAAGCGTTCGTGGAGTGGGGTAAGCACTGAAGAAAGACCTCCCGTAGCGACTACTTTGAAGTTTCTACCCATCTCTTTTTGAATTCTATCGAGCATTCCCTCCACCATACTTACATAGCCCCATAGCACTCCTGCTTGAATGGCATGCACCGTGTTTTTTCCAATGACCGAGGTGGGTAATTCTAAAGGCACATCTGGCAACTGTGCCGTATTTCCAACCAAAGCTTTAATGGCTGTTTTTAAGCCCGGGGCAATATTTACCCCATGAATATTACCCGAAGCCTCCACCACCGTAAAGGTGAGGGCAGTGCCAAAATCCACCACAATACAATCGGTTTTATAAAGGCAATGAGCCGCCATGGCATTGGCCATTAAGTCCGTTCCAATGCTGTGAGGGTTGCTGGTGATAATGGGCAGTTGATCGTAATATTTCGGGCCAATAAATACATGCTCACATTCAATCAAATTGGACCAAAACTCAGCCAAAATGGTGTTCATTTGTGGCACTACGGATGAAATAATGATGCCGTCAACATCGCTCAATTTGAGATCGTTTTCCAGAAAATTAAGACGCAAAAACACCTCATATTCGATCTGGTTTTTAATGGGCAGCGTATTAAATCGCCACTCATGAATCCACGCGTTTCCATCATGAATTCCGAAAACAATATTGGTATTCCCTGCATCAATGGCTAAGAGCATTTTCTCAATTTTTAAGCATCAAATTACAAACTCAAATGATCTCTATTTTTTCACAAACAGAGGTGGGTTCTCTTCATCAAAACCCGTGGCTTCTTGATAAGCCCTGGCCACCGCTAAAATCGTGGCTTCATCATACAAGTTCCCAATAAACGAAATACTGGTTGGACTTCCGTTTTGGGTATAGCCATTTTTCATGACCACAGCTGGATGCCCCGTAAGGTTGGTAGTCGAAAGCTGATTGTTCCCTAAGCTCGGGCTAATGATTACATCATAATCCTTCATCAGTTCATTCACTTTTTGCATCACTTCATAGCGCACACGGTTGGCATTAATATAATCCACGGCAGTAATAAAACGCGCTTCGCGGAAGGAGTTTGGCCATGCGCCTGAATTCTGTCGTACCAAAAGGCTATCTCGGTTTGAGCGCGTCAGTTCGTCAAAAGCAGCAGCGGCTTCTGCCGAAAGAATGTTCAACATTCCCCCAAAAGGAAGGTCGGAAACCCATTCAACGGGTTTTAAATCTGCACCTAACTTTGTCAACTCGTCCAATACCTGCTGATCGTTTTTCTTCTGAGTCTCGTTTCGGGTATTGTCAAAATAAGACTTAAGGTAGCCCACTCTTAGTTTCGATAAATCAACATTTGCATTATAATTGAAAGGGGCATCTTGAACCGAAAGATCAATCCCATCCGACCCTCGAATGACTTCAAAAACCAAAGCGCAATCGAAGGCATTTCGGGCAATCGGACCAATCTTGTCCATGCTCCAGCTGAGTGCCATCGCACCTGCTTTGCTCACTCGACCAAAAGTAGGTCGAAGACCAGTGACCCCATTTCGAGTAGAAGGAGAAACAATAGAACCCAAGGTTTCTGTGCCCAAGGCAAAAGGTACCAAACCAGCCGAAGTAGCCGAAGCCGAACCGGCTGAAGATCCGCTCGCTCCTTGTTCTAAATTCCAGGGGTTTTTGGTAGTTCCTCCATACCAAACATCGCCCATGGCCAAAGCACCTAAAGTAAGTTTAGCCACTAAAACGGCTCCAGCATCATCCAATTTTTTGATTACGGTGGCCAATTCATCCCCACGGTCTTGGTCTTTATAAGGTCCAGCTCCCCAAGTGGTTTTATAACCCGGAACGGCAAGCAAATCTTTCGCTCCGTAAGGAATACCGTGCAGAGGCCCCAAATAAGTGCCTTTCGCCAATAAATCATCCGCCTTTTTGGCCTGTGTTAAAGCGCGTTCTTTGGTAATGGTAATAACGGCTTCTAGCGTTCCTCCATGTTTTTCTAATCTATCCAGAAAGAATTGGGTAAGTTCAACTGAACTGATTTTCTTATTTTTAATCAGCGAAGAAAGTTGCGCTACGGTATAAAAAGCCAAATCGTTTTTATCCTTTGGCATTTCTACCTTATTCGGCAAAAGCCATTCAATTTTCTTTTGAGCCGGAAAATTCGTTTTTCCAATATTCGGGTTGAACAAAACGGCTGGTGGAGTGGCATTGTCTAGTGGATATTCGTGCAGTTCGCGTACATCTGCCAAACCCCTGTTCAGGTTAGGGAGAAGCTGTTCAATTTCAGCATCAGTCAGTTGCAGGTCAATTATTTTTTGAGCCGATTGCACATCGGCCTTTTCGATTTTGATTTCTTGAGCTACTCTGTAGCCCATTACAAAACCAGAAGAAACCAATAGTACCGCCAATAAAGCGACAATCGGAATTCTGAACTTACGGGGATTTGGCTGTTTCATAGGTTTAATTTAAATGTTTTGCCGTCCTTTGCAGAACAATAACAAAGCTAACAATCTGCTAAAGTTTTAAGTTATGAAAACGATGAAAACACAACAAACGCTATTTCCTAACTGGATGCGCGGATTCTTACTGATCGCCTGCGTTTATAATATATTTTGGGGCATTTTCATCGCTTGGTTTCCCGAAAGCTTTTACCATTGGGTAACCGAAAGCCAAAATACCACCCCAGAAATTCTTATTTGGCAAGGCCGAGCAGTGTTAGTTTTGGGCTTCGTTTATTTCGCAACAGCACTTCACCCTGGAAGACTTTGGTACTTAGCCCTTGTTGGAGCGCTCACTAAAATTGGGGGTGCCATATGGTTCTATACGGTGATTTTAGAAGGAAAAGTTGGCGACCAAGGCTTGTTTCACCTGATTATGAATGATGGAATTTGGGTGCCTTTCCTTATTGTGATTGCTCTAAAAGGCAAGGCTTACAAGGCCAGTAAATAGCTGAATTTTAATTGTTTCTGTTGTGAGTTTTAAATTTGAAAAACATGAAAGAACGTTTTACCAGACTTTTCGAATACAATATTTGGGCGAATAATCTATTTGCCGATGTGATCAAATCAAATACCTACAAAAACGATAAAATCACGAAGCTTTTCCACCACATTGGAAACGCCCAGCTGATTTGGCTCGACAGAATTACACACACTGAAGAAAACGTTCCAGAAGTTTGGACTGAAGGAAGTTCAATTGAGGCCATTGAACTGGTAAAAAGAAGCAGCCAACGATGGTTAGATTTCATCTATTCTCAAGAAGAATATGAAAATGTAATTGAGTACAAAAACTCAAAAGGTGATGCTTACGAAACCCGTATTTCTGATATTATGACCCATGTAGCAAATCATGGAACACACCACAGAGGCCAGTTGGCTACTTTGCTCCGCCAAGAAGATATTGCCCCACCAGTAAGTGATTTTATTTTTTACGTAAGGGCTTAAAAGAATATCCACTTCTTCCTTTTGTAGATAGGAGTGCGCTTCGTGTTGGTCATTGAAGTTCCGCGAGATGGCCCAAAGCAATAAGGTTTTTTGGCATTGGCTTTAAGCTGGCTGATATTGATGCTGAAGAAGAAACTGCCTGTATTGGGCTCACTGCTCAAAAGCGACCCTAAACTTTGAGTGCCGAGTGTAAAAGCCCCATAACGGGCAGCCAACCCTAAATGAAAAGCACCTTGCTGATTGATGTACAATGGTGCGTAAATCGCTTTCTTTTCCTTTTCCCAACGAGGGGAAATGGTAAGGCTATGTTGGTAATTAAGTCGATAATCTGCTTTAGAAAGGCTGGTTAGGTCAATTCTGGCAAAAGCGCCCAAATAAAAATCGTTTCCAAAATTGTAGTCATAACCAAGGTTGAGGGTGGTAGGCAAACTCACGGTGTATTCTCCGTTTAGGGAAGAGGTTTGGGCTACAGTTGCCAAACTATCGGCAACTCCTCTAAAACTGGCGATTCCGCTAAAAAGCGTGTCTAAATTTTCTGCATTTACATTGCCTAACAAACCTATACTTTGGGTTGAAGCGCTTCCATATTGAAACTTCATCTTTCCAACATCCGTGATGCTGGCGCTGAGTTTAAATTCATAATCAATATCCCTGTTACGATTGGTGCCATTCTCATCTTTTGACGCTTCCCAAAATGTTACTCTTTCGTAAACTAGCCCAAAGTCAAACCCAAAATGGTTGCCTATTAAATCAGGCAAACGATCCAGTTTTTCAGTGCCATCAAATTGCTCAAAGCTGTTGAGATTAGCAGAATAACCAAAGGCCAATTCGGCATTCGTCAAATCTGTATTGCCAGAGTTATCTGTCGAGTAACTAATGTCTTGAATATCCAAAAAAGCACTTCCTCTTGGGTTGATCAGCTTAAAGGTGGCCCCAGCTTTCCAACGATGAAAACCATCATCCTTTAAAATTTTGGCGTAAGTAAGTCCATATTCTCTCCAAAGGGCTGTAGCAAATTTTCCTGATTGATTGGTGGCTTGACTGTTCAAAAACTGAGGCTGAGTAAACCTTCCCATTTGGGTAATAAACTCTGGACTGAAATCAATGGCACTTCCGTGTGCGCGCATCCGATAGGTAAAACCTATCGACTCGTCACCTCGCAAAGTGGCCATCCCTGAAATTCCCCCTAAAGTAATATTTGAGTGCAAAAACCTTTGGCCGTCATTTAAATACCGAACAAAACCTCGATTGGTTTCTGTACTTTTTATGTAGGCAATGTTATTGGTGAGGAAGTAATTCGCATTCACTAAACTGATGTCGTACTTGTATGGAGAACCCGCCAAGTTTGCAGGCTGAAACTGCGCTCCAATAATCCCAGAAAAATCGGAATGTATGTACCCATTAAAGCTTTGACCCATAATAAGTTGGGGTAATAAAAGCGTCAGAAAAGCAAGTACAAATCGCAAAATGGAACCGAAATTTCTTTGAAGCACTGAAATTACGTCAATTTCTAAGAAATATTTTAAGCATTCTATGTTTTCCGTAAAAACCACAAAACCAGCAACATACGATCACCATTCGAGGTAATTGCCAAATAATCTATCTTACAACTCCACTTGTGCAAAACAATAATGTGTGTCGGTACATTTTAATTATCTATGAAATTCGAAATATTGTATTCAAACAACATCTTAAATTGTGTGAAAAGCATTTTTCTGTATATTTGTATTCCTTTCAACAAACACCTAGCGGTGATTCTCCGCTTATTGCATTTCCCAGATTACTGAACCAAACATCAATCGAACTAACGTAAATACGTTTTTCAACCACTCGTATTTACTCATTTCTATACCCTGCCACACAGGGTGTGCTAGGCGTTACACCTATACTATAGAGGTAATGCCGAAATATTGGAATTAGTAAATCGCTAACAGAGCCACAAGGCCTTAAGCCGATCTTCAATTCGCTGAACATCAAGGTTTACGAATTGAATCCAATCATTCACCCTGATGACCAAAACAGGAATAGAATGATTAGAAATACGGCAATAAAGGTTTCAAAAAGTACATTCTCGATCATCGTCATGATGGTTTTGAGTCTGTCTGCCTTTGCCAATAACGGTTTCGATCACTCACTTTCTAAGCAGCAAGCCGCACAAGATCTTTCCTTTTACTTCAAACTAATTGACGAGCAACACGGTAATCCGTACGCCTACATTTCAAGAGCAGAGTTTAAGCAGCTTGTAGACGCAAGCATTAACAGCCTTCCAGAAAACATTAGCTATCAGCATTTCTCTAATTTGGTTATTGAGCTAAATCAGAAGTTAAGATGTGGTCACACTGCGGTATCCATAGACACTCAGATTCTGAAAACAGCTACTGAAAAGAGCGACTTCTTCCCTTACCCTGTTTCGATAATCGACAATGAAGTTTATATCGACTTTGATGGTGGAACTTTGCCACTAGGCAGTAAAATAGTTTCCATTAATGGAATTCCTTCGCAACAACTGTTGAAAGAACTTACTGCCTTAACCGTAACTGATGGGTTTATAGAAACTAAAAAATACAGAGAAGTAGAACAGAAATTCGGTTACTATTTTTTCCTTAAATACGGTGCTTCGGCTGAGTTTAATGTTATTTCTAATTTAAATGGAAAAACAAATACCACCGCTGTTCAAGGCATTCCTGGTAATCAAATGATGGCGAACAACTACATGCGCCCAGTTTACCAAACAAACGAAAGATACATTCACTTTACTCATGTGGATGCAATTGACTCCCTTCAAACCCTAGTACTTACCCTAAACACTTTCCAAGCCAGTCCAGAATGGTTTTTCCAGAAAATTTATGATCAATACTCTGCTGCCTCTAAGGGGGCGGGCGTCAAAAACTTGGTGCTCGACCTTAGAAATAATGAAGGTGGCGACCGTAGACTTTTGAATTTTCTGTACAAAATGATCGCTGGTACTGACTTGGTAGACCCATCTTCAACTTCTACCAGAAGCTTAAAAATTACACATGAAGACCAGTTAAGAGGCATCAATGGTGCTGTCGGTTCCGAAGAAGTAGTTGCAAATGCAGAGCAGTATTTAGAAAAACACTTCTCGGCAAACGCCAAAGGAGAGTTTGTAAATGACACCCAAAATTGGCACGAAGAATTTGAATTAGGCTTCGATTTAAAAGACCTGAAATTCGAAGGCCAAGTGTATGTGCTTACCTCAGGAAAGACCTTTTCTGCCGCTGCCGATTTCGCTAGAATTTTGGGTCAATTGGATAATGTAATTCTTGTTGGTGAAGAAACGGGAGGTGCAAACGCAGGCAGAACAGCCAATATGCTTTTGAATTATAGCTTGCCAAATTCTGCCCTAATGGTTCAAGTGCCCGTAATTTCAGAAACCTTCCAGAATAAAGGAGACAGAAACGAAATAGGTCGTGGTGTGTTTCCTGATTTCGCGGTTAAGAAAACCTATACAGACTTAATCAATAAGCAAGATGCCGTTTTCAACTTCACGCTTGGCCTAATTGCTCATAAACCTAATTTGGTGGCCAGCACTTCTTTAGGTCAGTAAATTGTTCACCCAGCTTTTTAGCACATAATTAATCAAAATTCTGTTTCCCTAAGTACTCGGATTACTTACCTTTATTGAATGAGTAAACCCGAAAAAACACTCTTCCTTCTGGATGCCATGGCATTGATTTATCGTGCCCACTTTGCCTTCAGTAAAAACCCAAGAATTAGTTCAAAAGGATTAAACACAGGAGCCGCCTTTGGTTTCACCAATAGTCTTTTCGAGATTATTGATAAGAAAAAACCTTCGCACATTGCTGTGGCTTTCGACACCCCAGCCCCAACTTTTAGGCATGTAGATTACCCTCTCTACAAAGCCAACCGCGATGCACAACCTGAAGATATCCGTGTTGCTATTCCTTTGGTGAAAGACATTGTTCGGGCATTTAACATTCCAGTGTTAGAACTCGATGGCTATGAAGCCGATGATGTAATTGGCACTTTTGCCAAAAAAGCTTCTGCCGAAGGCTTTGAAGTTTTTATGATGACCCCAGACAAAGATTACGGCCAATTGGTGGAAGAACATGTATACCTCTACAAGCCTGCATTTATGGGTAACGGGGTAGATATTATGGGAATTCCAGAAGTATTGGCGAAATGGGATGTAGAACGAATTGATCAAGTTGTAGACATGCTCGGGCTGCAGGGTGATGCTGTAGATAACATTCCTGGAATACCAGGTGTGGGTCCAAAAACAGCTTCAAAACTGTTGAAGGATTATGGCACTGTAGAGGGCATCATTGCACATTCACATGAACTAAAAGGAAAACTGAAGGAGCGTGTAGAAGAGTTTGGCGCCCAAGGTTTGCAATCGAAAGAATTGGCCAGAATTTGCACTACGGTACCCATCGATTTTGATTCGTCCACGATGGAATACAAAGGGCCAAATAAAGAAAAGCTGACGGAGATTTTTGAAGAGCTAGAATTTCGTACCACTTTGAAACGAATTTTGGGAGAAGCCTCTGCTACTCCAACAGCATCCAAGCCAAAAGCGGCTGCCAATACTTCACAAATGGGACTTTTTGGCGATGCTACACCAACCCTTTCCAACGGACCAGATGAACCTATTACTTCGGAAAAAGGTACATTAGCCAACACCGAGCACGATTATCATTTGATTGATACGCCTCAAAAAAGAAAGCGGTTGATCAAGTACTTGATGGTGCAAAAAGAGCTTTGCTTCGATACGGAAACTGACAATTTAGAACCGATTGAAGCCAATATGGTTGGGCTGGCCTTTTCATACAAAAAAGGGGAAGCTTATTACGTACCCACCCCACAAGATCGCGAAGAAGCCCAAGCCATTATTGAGGAATTCAGACCTGTTTTTGAAAATGAAGCCATTCTGAAGATTGCGCAAAACGCGAAATACGATATTCAGATCTTGAAGAATTACGGTGTTGAGGTAAAAGGGCCAATCTTCGATACCATGATTGCCCATTATTTGATCGACCCAGACACGCGCCATAATATGGATGTGCTGGCCGAAAATTACCTCAATTATACGCCAGTTTCGATTACCGAACTCATCGGTAAAAAAGGAGTAAAACAAGGCAACATGAAAGATGTCGACATTCACAAAGTAGCGGAATACGCGGGTGAAGATGCCGACATCACCTTCCAGCTAAAGCAAGTTTTTGCCCCTATGATGGAAGAAAACAAAGTGACCAAGCTTTTTGATGAGGTTGAAATTCCTTTGGTAAACGTATTGGCCGACATTGAATACAATGGCGTAAAAATCGATACAGATGCATTAGCCGCTATGTCGAAAGAACTGGAAGAGGAAAGCTTAAAAGCCCAAACTCAAATCTTCGAATTGGCTGGAAGTGAATTCAATATTGCATCGCCAAAACAGTTGGGCGAAATCCTTTTCGATCAGATGAAGTTGATTGAAAAACCGAAGAAAACTAAAACGGGTCAGTATGCTACAGGCGAAGATATTCTTTCGAAACTAGCGGTAGAGCATGACATTGCGCGCATCATTTTGGAGTTTAGGGAATACCAAAAACTGAAGTCTACTTATGTAGATGCGCTTCCAAAAATGATCAGCCCAATTGATGGTTTGGTGCACACCGATTACCGTCAGGCGGTGGCGGCTACAGGGCGTTTGAGCTCCAATAACCCCAACCTCCAAAACATTCCGATCAGGACCGAAAAGGGGCGTGAAATCAGAAAGGCATTTATTCCTCGTTCCGAAGACCACATTCTTTTGGCTGCGGATTATTCGCAAATAGAGCTTCGGATTGTAGCCGCTTTTGCCGAAGATGAGAGCATGATGGATGCCTTTAAAAACGGGCGAGATATTCACGCTACCACAGCCTCCAAAGTGTTTGGCGTTCCGTTAGAAGAAGTCGACCGTGATATGAGGCGAAAAGCCAAAGAAGTAAACTTCGGTTTGATCTATGGCATTTCAGCTTTTGGTTTGGCGCAAAACATTGGCATTAGCCGCACCGAAGCACAGCAAATTATTACGGCTTATTTCAACGAATTTCCTGGTGTGAAAAAATACATGGATGCCCAAGTGAACAAAGCGCGCGAGTTCACTTATGTAGAAACCATCTTAGGCCGAAGAAGGTACTTGCGCGACATTCATTCTAAAAATATGGTGGGTCGTGGCCATGCAGAGCGTAATGCTATTAACGCACCAATTCAGGGCAGTGCTGCGGACATGATTAAAGTAGCCATGATTAGCATTCACGATTGGATGAAGAAAGAAAAGCTTCAATCAAAAATGATCATGCAGGTGCATGATGAACTCGTTTTCGATGTATACAAACCCGAGCTTGAAATAATGAAAGAACGGATTCCAGCATTAATGAAATCGGCCATTGAGCTTTCTGTTCCTATGGAAGTAGAAGTAGGTGTAGGCGACAACTGGCTGAAAGCGCATTAATAGTTTGTTTATTTTACTCAACCCTCCAAAAGTTCAAGTACACAGTTCAGCTGTTTTTAATAAATTCTGAGCATATCAAAGCATCGACTTTTGGAGGGTTTTTACCATATTTAAAACCACTATGGAATTACCAATCAGTTTAGCAGAGCTTCGCGAAGCACACGAACGCATAAAGCCGTTCATTCATCGCACACCGATTCTTACTTCGGAAAGTATCAATGCAATTGCTGGCTGCGAGGTATATTTCAAATGCGAGAACCTTCAAAAGATTGGAGCTTTTAAAGCGCGTGGAGGTTTAAACGCTGTGCTTTCGCTTTCAGAGGCACAAAGGGCGAAGGGTGTGGTAACACACAGTTCGGGAAACCACGCACAGGCCATGGCCATGGCGGCCAAAACCTGCGGCATTCCTGCTTACATTGTAATGCCCAACACCGCACCAGAGGTAAAGAAGAAAGCAGTAGCGGGCTATGGCGCAGAAATCACATATTCCGAACCTACGCAAACGGCTCGCGAAGCTGCGGCAAATAAGATTATGGAAGCAACTGGGGCTACTTATGTTTCTCCTTATAACGATAATAAGGTCATCGAAGGGCAGGGCACTGCGGCCATAGAGTTTATGGAAGACCAGCCTGATTTGGAAGTTATGATGACGCCAGTAGGTGGTGGTGGGTTGTTGGCTGGAACCGCATTGGCGGCTCACTATTTAAAATCAAAAATCAGAGTTTTTGCGGGTGAACCGAAAGGTGCAATGGATACTTTTCTTTCGATGCAGAAAGGAGAGATAGTACCCAATACAAACGCCCATACCATTGCGGATGGCCTTTTGGTGACCGTGGGCGATAAGAATTTTGCCATTATTCAGAAACTGGTGAAAGAAATTCTAGTAGTAAACGATCAGGAAATAGTTGATGCCATGCGCCTGATTTGGGAGCGAATGAAAATTGTGGTGGAGCCTTCTGGCGCTGTGCCTTTTGCTGCCTTGTTAAAAAACAAAGCCCAGTTTGCGGGCCAAAAAGTAGGCATCATTATTAGCGGTGGTAATGTTGATTTAGGAAAGTTGCCTTTTTAATTTCACTTACTATTTCATCGTTTCAACCATATGGTTGACTCCTTAATCTGGTGTTACCCTTTTAAATTTTTCAGCACAGCCTTCATCACATGGACTCGGATCTGGTGTTAAGACCATAAGGTTATCTTTAGATTCAATTTTATAGGTCAGGTTAAACTGATTATCTGGGCAACTAAAGGTGATAGTTAAACGACCATCATCACTAAACTGATAGGTTCCCTCACACTCAAATTTGTCGGCAATTACAATATTATCCTCTAAGAATGTATAAGTGTAGCCGTCTGCTACGGAAGACCATTGACCAGCCCCACCATTACTTGAGTATATTTCCACCAATTGCCATGTTCCTTTGATGTAATCAGTATATGTGTTGTCAATATCATTTTCACCACATGAACCGAGCAATAACAAGATTACGAATGCGCTAAATAAATTTTTCATTTTTTAATTAATTATGATGTGATGAGTTCAGGATTTAGCTTTCAATCAGAAGCTTTCGGAGTACTTATTCTCTTGAACTTTGAATAACAACCTTCATCGCAAGATGATTCTTTTGGAGAAGTAACTAAGTAACCTTCAGCATCAATTCCATAGTAAAAAACCAAACTCAGCTCTTTATCTTCACAGTTCAATTGCATGGTGAGCTCTGCTCCTTTTTCAACTTTCCTTGTTTGAAAAGAACCATCAACCTGATCAACAGAACACCCTAGTGTTGGCTCTTCAGTGATAAGTGTTGAGTCTGTTTTGAAGGTAATCATATACCCATTCTCCAACGCTTGATAGGGTTGAGCAGAACCACCATCATACCGTCCAACAAGTTGCCAGACTCCAAATATGGAGTCATTTATTGGTTGTTCATCCTGACTATGACAAGACGAGACCAAAATGAGCACTAAAAGTATTGGTAAGGGTTTCATAGTGCATAATTTATTTAAGGATAACATGATAACTTACCGAAGGGTCTTTATTATGCATTCGGAGAACGTAATTTCCTTTTTCTTAATTAGACACGTTAAGCTTACTAAAGGTGGTAACGCTTCCAGAAATGATCTGATTTCGCGTACTTTTTCATCTCTTCAAACCTTTTAAAACCAGTTCTTCCTGAATTAAAACATCTCTCATAAATAAGTTTTGATTGATCTTCTTTAAGCCTGACTCTTTGAAGGCCAAGAAGATATTCAGAAGAGTTTTAGCTTCTATTAATGATAGGTTCAGTTCGAAATCATCTCGACAATCATTGACAAACTCATCACTAAAATTAGGAGCAATCAACAAGGTTTTTATCACTGAATATCCAGCACTTTGAGTTAACTCTTTATAAGCTTTGATCTGACGAGACACACTGCTGAACTTGGTGTAGTTTTCCTTACTGGTTTTACACTCCACTAAAATAATATTATTGTCACCGAGGTTGATCAAAATATCAATTTGGTTCTTCTTATTATTAATCTGTCGTTTCAGATGGTTATCTATACTAAAGCCTAAATTCTCCAAAATACTGGCAGTCAAGTTTTCGAACTTCAAACCAATATCAGCTTCCTTAATTTGAAGACCGTTTTCTTTAAGAGCGTTTAAATCTCTATTTCCAATCAAGTGATAGTTTTCAATGTATAGACTCTCCAAATCCTGATATGCTTTCAGAATATTTGAGATTTCATCTCCTCTTGTAGATATGTTATGCTCTTTACAAAAAGCTGAAATAGAATCCTCATCTAAAATATCCAGAACATCTCTAGGCTTAATATTATAGTCCAATAAGTATTTTCCAGAAAGCACGTTCTCTTCACTCAATTCAAACTCTTCCTTAAGCTGCTTATTTATGCTTTTTAGGGAGCTCCCTAAATCTATCATAAGGCGTTCATAACCATCAGTCGAAATCCCTAGCTTTTCTTCTTTTTCTAAATGAATAAAGTAATCAATAATTAATTCCAGTTTTGCTTCAAGGGTGCTTCCTCCAAAATTGGCTATGTTGAGCTTCTCTGCTATTCCATTGATTATTTTTTTCCTATCCGTAAGGTTAAGATCAGGTTTGAATATGTCTTCGCTAAGCGTTTTAGTAAAACTTAAACCTTCTTTTATGA
This sequence comes from Roseivirga seohaensis, assembly GCF_001592945.1. GTDB lineage: Bacteria > Bacteroidota > Bacteroidia > Cytophagales > Cyclobacteriaceae > Roseivirga > Roseivirga seohaensis. Next base: position 456,030 of record NZ_LRPB01000023.1, on the reverse strand, counting down.
TTAGTCTAATCTTCTGATCTCTGCTTAGTTTCCAATCAATGTTGTGTTTTCTACAGACTAAATTAATTTGGGAATCGAGTAAGGTTTTTAAAGTTCTTCTAAAGTGTTTATCCGCAACTTCTTTTCCTCTGACAGCTCTTAGCACTCTAACAACTTCTTCTGCAATAAAGACTTTATTCTGCTTCTGAGAGTAGAATAAAACCCCTTTATTTCTCAACTCATCAATCGTTTCTTGAACGTCTTTTTGACTAATAGGAATTACCAGATAATTGATAAGCCTAATCTCTTCTTGTGACAAAGCAAGCTCTTTAGTAAGAGTAACTAAAATGCTCAACTCATCAGAAGTGATTTTGGAATCAGAATTATTAGCTAAATCATTTTGATACGCAACGTTCACACAAGCCTGATAGATTCTATAGTCTCGAAGTCGTTCTGGAGCAATGTTTGAATTACCCGAAGTCATTTCAGATTGTAAAACTTTAAGCTTCTTCTTTAACTCTTTAATTTCTTTGGAATAAAGCGAATAAAACCACTCCCTATTCATTATAGCATTACCGTCACGACTGACAATATCAATCAATAAGTCGAATTGCGAAGATGTATCGAGGAACTCATTTCGAAGAAATCTCTCAAAATCACTTTCTATATATTCGAAAACTTCACTGATTAAGACGCTATCCAAGTTCTTTAATTCACCGTCCGAACTCGAGATAATCTTATCGATTGCGTTTCGGTTTTTTGATATCGGAATTAACTCATTGATGATCTTTAAAAAAGAGTTCTTTTCTCTAAAGTTAAGCTGCTCGATAATCTCATGTAGTCTCATACGTTCAAAATGTTTTGGTAAGAAGCAGTCTAATCTACGAAAACAAGATGAGATTTATATTTTTTATAATTACCAAAAGAGATAATAACAGTTTTTTTGATCCTCAAGCAATAGCCTCCACCAACAACTGATAGTAAATGCTGCTAATGGGAATTATCTCGCTACCGATACTTAACTGATGCTTTTCTATTTTATTGATAAAGGTCTTATTGACTAAAAACGAGCGGTGGGTTTTTAAAAAGCCATGAGGTAAAAGTGCGTTTTCAGCTTGTTGCATTGTCATTCGGCTGAGAACTTGTTCGTTTTCCGTTACAAACTTTACATAGTTGCCTTCGGCCTTGGCGTATTTGATTTTCGCTATTTCAAGTCGCACATATTCATAACCCGTTTTCAGAAAAAGATGCTGATCATTCTTTTGTTCCAGTCGGTCGCTGGCCTTATTTACCGCCTTTAAAAACCTTCCAAAATCGAAGGGTTTTAGCAGGTAATCTACGGTCTGAAAGTCATAACTCTCCAGCGCGTATTCCTGATAAGCCGTGGTGAAGATGACCAAAGGCGCTTTCGAAAGACTTTTCAGAAAATCCATTCCAGAGATATCCGGCATTTTCACATCCAAAAACAGCAAGTCAACCGAATTGGTTTTTAGAAATTCAAGGGCCTGATAGGCATTGGTAAAGCTCGCTTTCAATTCCAAAAACGGAATTTTATTGGCGTGACTTTCGATAATGTCTAGCGCAATCGGTTCGTCATCTATGGCAATGGCTCTGATCATATCAAGGTAATTTTAATGTTAGCCTCAAAGCTGTCTTCCGTTTCATAAATTTGAAATAGGTGTTTTTCAGGATAAAGAATGCCCAAACGCTTTCTCACATTCTCCAGCCCAATTCCTGATTTACTTTTTTCAGGATCTTCTGCATGTTTGTGAACGCTATTTTGCACATTCAAATGCACCTCTTCCGCATTACAAGTTAATTTTATTTTTACCCAAGAGGGTTTTTGAAAACTGACCCCATGTTTAAAAGCATTTTCAACAAACGGAATCAGCACCATGGGCGTAATTTCTCCTTGGCAACCCTCCGCTACATCTACTTCCAATTGAAAATGATCTTTTTGTGAAATTCGCAAAGTTTGAAGTTCGATGTAATTACGGAGGTAATCAATTTCCTTCTGCAAAGGAATTTTCTCAGCGTGGTTTTCGTGGAGCATAAAACGCATCATCTCACTTAGTCGCTGCACGGCATGGGCCGTTTTTGGGCTTTCCTCATTTAGCGCCAAACCATACACCGTATTTAAAGAGTTAAACAAAAAGTGCGGATTGATTTGAGATTTGAGCAGGGAGAGTTCGGATTTGGAATGTTCTACGTCCAAAATTAGTTGGCCACTTCTAGTAATTGCTTTCCTTCTAAAAACAAAATACACTATTGAGAACACTTGAGATAAAATTAAAATTATAAAAAGCTGATCAACAGTAAACCCAATGTTTTGAAGGTCACTACCAAACGAGGTATAGGAGGTTGCTAATAAGGTTAACAAAAAACTCAAAATAGTGGCCAGCAAAACAACCAAAGGTATCCGCTGTATCAACGTACGTAAGTCTTTTGAGGCATACAACCAAAGAACGTTAATAGCTGAACATACCATTAATATAATTGCTTGTAAAAATGGTATAGTATAGAAATAAGAGGAAAAGGAATATGGAATACCGGATAGCTGCATTCTGATTAAATTACTAAACACGTATAATAAAGTAATCGTAAACCAGAAAACAACTATTGCTCTTAGCTCAGATTTAAACGGGGTAAGATATCTTTTCAGCTGGGCTGAGGCGCTAGGCATCACGTAAATTCTTCTCAAGAAAAAGTAGATTACAATCAGACATAATCCTTGAAAGAAAAAATACGCGTGTCCAATAAAGTGAACCAAAGAAGCATCCTCTTGATCAAAGCTAAATCTTGTGCTATCAAACATAAAAGGGATAAAAGAAGATTCCTTCCTTTCTAATCCAGATAAAACATGGTCGTAAAATTGTGTACTAGAGTAATAGCTAAGCAAGGCAGTAATAGACGCGCCTAAAATTAAAAGTATAAACACTTTAAAATAGAATCTCCAAGAAGTCAAAGTAGTTAGGTAACCAGATTCTAAAAGCTTACGCAAATAAAAAAACAGAGTAGCAACGAAGAAGACCCTTGATACCTGATATAAACCAAACCTCCATGTTCTATTATACTCATAGAACTCTGAAGCGGCAATTGTTGCCATGAATAACAAAATAACAGCTATAACACTGATAGCCATCCATTTTTCGATTTTACAAAGTCTAATTTCTCTCTTTTCCATACCCAAGAATACCGCTCGGTATCTGCTTCAAAAAATAAATGTGACCAAAGCCCAAAACAATGTGACGGAATATAATCTATTCTTGCAAGCCAATAGATAATTCACTCCTTCTCGTTTGCAACGAGAAGGAACTACTCAAGCATTTTTAATGCGGTTTATATCAACAAGTACAGCCGATTGTGATGCCATACACTCCTAAAAAGCGGTTATTTTTTCACTAATCCATTTCTAGCTTTGGCTTTGTCTAACAACCTCGTTGCAAACGAGGTTGAGTGAGCGTGGGCTCTCTCCTTCTCGTTTGCAACGAGAAGGGTCTACAAAAGCATTTCTAATGCGATCTAAAACAACAAACACAACGAAATAATACACGGCCAACCCATTTACATTCCAGCATTGTGCAGCAACCTCGTTGCAAACGAGGTTAAGGGAATTTGCACAACAAATCATAAATGCTCAATTTGTCTAAAAAAACATCAACATGAACACTCCTTTTCATTTGGCCTTTCCCGTAAAGGACATCGAATCTACCCGATCTTTCTTTGGCGACTTACTGGGCTGCGAAATTGGCCGCTCTACCGATAAATGGATCGACTTTAATTTCTTCGGCCATCAATTGAGTGCACACGTAAAACCGGAAGAATTGGCCCAAGCGCATGCTAATATTGTAGATGGTAAAAATGTACCCGTTCGCCATTTCGGAGCCATTTTAGAATGGAAGCAATGGCACACCTTAGCCGACAAGCTGAAAGCCCACGGAACTGAGTTTGTAATTGAACCTTACATCCGTTTCGAAGGCCAAGTAGGCGAACAAGCTACCATGTTCTTTCTCGACCCCAGCGGAAATGCTTTAGAGTTCAAAGCCTTTAAAGACACCAGCCAAATTTTTGCTAAATAGGAGTTTGAAAAACGAAAATTAATGAAAAAGCTACTTTCTGTATTCCAATCTCATCCTCGTTTATTACGAGGATGAATTCATCGAGCATTTTCAATTCGGTTTAAGCCGTAAAGTACTCCTCCAAGTCCTTTAAAGTAGTTTCGCTCGTTTGAATATCTTTCTGAACTTTCCCCCTTTCGAGCAAAACAATGCGTTCGCAAACTTCGGTAACGTGGTTTAAGTCGTGGCTAGAAATGAGTAAAGTAACATCCTTTTCTTCCTTCAGCTTTTTAAGAATTACCTTCAAACGAATTTGTGTTGTGGGGTCAAGGTTAGCAAAAGGTTCGTCCAACAAAATGATTTCAGGATTGCCCATTAAGGCCGCCACAATGCCTACTTTCTTTTGGTTTCCTTTAGATAGATCGCGAATGTACTTTTTCTTCCCTCTGATTTCATCGTTAAACAAATCATCGAACTGGCTTAAGAACTCCTGCAAATCACCTTTTGAGTAATTGTGCAATGAGGCAATAAATTCAAAATATTCGTCTGGTGTTAGGTAATCTATAAGGAAGGATTCGTCTAAAAATGAGCCTGTATAGTATTTCCAATCTTCGTTATTCTGAACGTTTTCGCCCTTAGAAAGCACCTCGCCTGTCGAGGGTCTAATCAGGTCCAAAATCATTCTGAAGAAAGTGGTTTTTCCCGCACCATTATTTCCAACCAAGCCAAAGCTTTCGCCTTTGGCAATATGCATTTCAGGAATATTGACAACCTCAACTCCTTTATAACTTTTCGAAAGTGCTTTTACGTCAATCATCTTAATGGTTTATTGGGATCTAAAACTTGCAGCAAATTTATGTCTTCGGCTAATGAAAAACTGGGTGAGGGCATTCAGCGTTTTATCACGGAATAAGAAGCCAATGAGCCCAGCCAAACCTGTTAGAACCAGCCCTAAATTTTCGTAACCGAGTATTAAAAATGGAGCGTAAAGTATGTAGGGCAAAATCATCATAGGAATCATAATGAGGAATTGCGCTGCGCCCACGCCTTCATAATTAAAGGCGGCTCCTTTATTTAAATCAATCTTTTTCGGGTTGAACATGGCCAATCGCATTACAGCGAACACGTTCAAGCCAATGTTGAACAAGTAAGCGACAAGGTTAATCAAAACGATCTTCCATCCGAAATAGCCATAGGCCAGTGAAACTACGAATGCAATAGTAGATGTAGCCACAAACAGCCAGTATTTTGATTCTATAAACTGCCTAGAAGTAACCCTTCTGGTCAGAATAAAATCGAAATAGCCGCTCTCCCAACTCAACAAAAACTGACCATAATTGATAAAGAAAATACCCGTGATAAATACGCCCGCAAACATGAAGATGAACTGCATGTCTTGATAGGCATCATTAGTATAAAAAATCAATCCATAGAGTAGCAATACCCCGCTCATGATCAAAGTGTTTCTTGGGCGTTTGTGGCGTAAAATTAATTTCAGTTCAAGCTGAATAAGCTCACCAATTCTTCCATATTGTTTTAAGAACCCGAAATCTCCTGTTACCTTTTCTTCCTTTTTAATGGCCAATTCCTCTGGGTAAGTATTCTTCACCAAGAAATTGTAGTTGAGCCTGTAAAACACAAAGGCCAATACTACGGGAATGGCGCCCAAAGCTGGTTGTTCCACAATAAAGCCAAAAGCGGCAGAAGATAAATCTGAAAACGAAACCAGATTAAAGTAATCGAGTGCAGCTAAAGCTGCCACAAAAACCAGAAGGCCGATAAATAAATTAGGGATGTCATTCATCTTCTTTTTAAAGAGGATGACCACAAAATGCAGCGTTATAGAAAGGCCAACAATTGAGGCCAGCCAACCTACAGCACTTACCGCCCCATAATCGGCCCCAACTCTTATGATAGAAAAAGGAAGAAAAAGCAAAACAGCCAACAGATTGAAAGCACTAAAAAGGCTCTTTCTAAACATAAAGTGAATGATCTTCCCTTTTCTAATTGGCAGGTGTAAATAGGGTTGAATTTCTAAAACAGGCACATTCTGCATAAAGAACCTGAGCATAAACTCCACCAGAAAATAGTAGAGAATAAAGCCATTCACAAAAACCAGCGGGTCATTATCAGGGAAGAACTCCCTAACAAGTTTGTCCATTGCCACACCAGCAATCAGCACGTAGGCCAACATCATTAGGGCCGCAAAACCTAAGAAAACATTAGTAAGAAGGCTCTTTGCCCAAACAGGCGAGCGAAATTCCTTTTTCCAAATGTGCGATATAAGCTGGCTAATCATAGGCTTAGTTTAAATTTCTATCCAATTCTATAATAGAGTAAAGAACTGCATGTGCGGCTTTTATATAAAATGCCTGATTTACATTTTCAAATTCATCAGTGCCTTTGTGATAATGCTCGTGGTCTTCTACACCAAAATAAAGAAAGGGAATATTGTTCTTGTGAAAAACCCCATGATCCGACTGCATCGTCCAATCGTCTTTACCCAAATCTGGAGAATCGTGGCCAAAAAGTAATTTCAATGGCGGCACCTCTACCTTTTCCAAAATGGATTTAAACTTAGGGTAGAAATGGGTTCCTGCTACATAAAGCTCGTTTTTATCATTAATACTGATCATGTCCATATTAACATTCAAAATTACATTCTCGATAGGAAACTCAGGATCATTAAAAATGGCTTTCGCTCCTTGCAGCCCCATTTCTTCGCCATCTAGCGCAGCAAAATACAATGTGTGTCTTGGCTTATTACTTTTAAAATATTCCATCATGGCGAGCATAGCTGCTACTCCAGAAGCGTTATCGTCTGCGCCATTAAATACCTCACCATTTCTCACCCCAACGTGATCGTAATGTGCAGTAATAATAAAAGCAGAATCTGACTCTCCTTGAATATAGCTTATAATGTTTTCGCCCTTAATGGTATCTCCTCGGCTCACAAAAGTGAATGGGTGGCGGTAGCCCTTCACCAAACTTTTTGGATTAACGGCATCCATTTGTTTAATGATAAACTGACGGGCGGCTTCAGCACCTTTGGTTCCAGTTTTTCTGCCCTCAGCAGCATCATGTGAAAGTTTTCTTAAATCTTCTAACATGATTTCTGTATCCAGATCGTTTTGGGAATAAGCGCTAATTGGCGCACCAACAAATAAGACAATAAGGGCAAGGTGGAGGATATGCTTTTTCATTTTTATTTGGTTAAGTTCGAACGAAAATGAATCGAACATTCAATATTTCGGTTCTTTTCAGGTTAAACTTAGTGAATTGAATAGTAAGTTTTGAAGGTCATAATATATAATTTTCTTTTACTGCTTTTACTCGGCAGCTCGCCACTGAACGCTCAGGGAACGAATGCTACGTTGTCTGCCTTACTTCACATGAATGAGGCTTACGATCCTCCGCAAGATATTCTAAGTACTAAGTCAATTGTATTAATGGATGTACCAAAGGGTATGTCGGTAGAGGAAAGGTTGAAATTAGCGGATGAGTTGCAAGCCTTTTTTGCCGAGGTGGGTATTGATGCCGCAGCATATTTCCAAATCAACAGCTTTAGCTCCGTTAGCGGAATGGAAGAGCAAATTCCAGACTTTATTTTAAGACGAGATTTTAAGAATCTTATTTTTCTTACCGTTCTGAACCCAGAAAACGATTTTCTGTTAGGCATGGGCCCATTCAATGGAAAAAACAGTTTTTATGATAAAGGAGCTATATTTTGGTTAAGAAGAACGAACGATTTAAAAAGTGTTTTCAGTGAATTAACCACAAGATTAAAGAGCGATGAATTTCCGAAAGAAAACCTTCTTCTAAGTAATTCAGCAGAATTTTTTGAGCCTACTGTTTCTGGTTTTAAACAAGCCTATATTACCTTACCTAAAGCGTTTGAAGGCAAAAAAATTGCTATTCCCCAAATAGAAACAGACCCGTTTGCACAACCCAATCCGCAGGCTTTGGGCATTGAAGCCATCACATCGGCAAACGCTTTTAAAAAGGAACTTTTAAACCGAAAAAACTCCTTCGAAGCTTTAGTTGCCAGTGATTCTACTTTGTTCCAAATTATAAATGTTGAAAACAAAACCGATGCTGATTTAAGACGCGCCAGAGTAGATTATGTGCTTCATTATATTGAAGCCAACGCCCAAAATGTCTACACCTTTTTACCTTTTGAAAAGCGTAAGGAAAACAAAACGGGAGTGCTCATAAAATTCTTTTTACGCGACACCCGAACCAATATTGCTTTTTTAGGAAGTGAATGGGACGCCAAAGAAAACTGGAATCAAGCCCTTAATTCATTTATTACCCAAATCAACAGTATGAGGGATAAATAACCCGATTGAACACTTTATTGCCCATCGGTATATTTTAGAAAGATTTTAAAAGTAAGATTAGCTACCTTCCTCATTAAATTAAAACTTAAACAAATGAGGATATCAGCAGTATTAGGGTTTCTATTTTTAGGGCTGCAAGCACTAGCCCAGAACACCCAAGTAGATTACGAATCTATCTACAAAATCAAAGATGAAGGATTCAATAACAGTCAGGTAATGGACATTGCTTGGAACTTGACTGACAGAATTGGGCCTAGACTTACGGGTTCTGAAGGTTTGAAAAAAGCTTATGACTGGACATCACAAAAATATAAAGATTGGGGCCTAACAAACGTTAAGGTTGAAGCTTGGGGCGATTTTGGTCCAGGATGGGAAGTAGACAAAAACTACCTTGCCATGACTGTTCCTTATTACCAAGCCATGATTGCAATTCCAAAAGCATGGACACCTGGTACTGGAAAAGAAATTACGGCAGAAGTGGTTTATGTTGAGATCAATTCTGAAGAAGACCTAGCCAAATACAAAGGCAACCTTAAAGGCAAAGTAGTTTTAATGCCTACTACAATTAATGCTGAAAACGGTTTTGAAGCCGATGCACACAGGTATACAGAAGAAGAATTAGAAGGCCTTACTAAAGTTACTGTAAGAGGTGGCGGAGGAGGTGGAAACTTCAGTGCCAGCAGAATGTCTGAGTTCAGAAGAGCTTCTAACCTAAGAAGAGCCGCCTATACCATGTTAAAAGAAGAAGGCGTTGCAATGATTTTGAATACTAGCCGCGGTGGAGGCCAAGGAACTTTCTTTACTTCAAACGGATCGAGAAATGATGATAGCGCGCTTCCAGAAATGGAAATGGCACCTGAGCATTACAACAGAATGGTTCGTTTGCTACAAAAAGGCGAAAAAGTAATGGTTGAAGCAGAAACTAAAACTCGCTTCTTGAAGAATGATACCAAAGGATATAATGTATTAGGAGAAATTCAAGGTTCTGATGCTAAATTGAAAAATGAAGTAGTTATGTTAGGTGCTCACCTCGATTCTTGGTTTGCAGGAACAGGCGCTACTGATAACGCTGCCGGATCAGCTGTAATGATGGAAGCGATGAGAATCTTAAAAGAATCAGGCGTAAAGCTAAGAAGAACAGTAAGAATCGCTCTTTGGAGTGGTGAAGAGCAAGGTATTTTTGGGTCAAGAAATTATGCTCAAAACACATTCATGACAGACAAAAAGCCTAATGCAGCTCACCAGAACTTCTCTGCTTACTATAACATGGACAACGGAACAGGAGCCATTAGAGGAATTTACTTACAAGGTAACGAGGCTACTAAAGGTCTTTTCGAAGAATGGTTCAAGCCTTTCCACGATATAGGAGCAAGCACAATTACAGTAAACAACACAGGCGGTACCGATCACCTTGCGTTTGACGGTATTGGCTTACCTGGTTTCCAGTTTATTCAAGATCCAATTGCTTATAGCACAAGAACACACCATACTAATATGGATGTATTTGAAGCTTTAGAAGAAGTTGATTTGAAAAAGAACGCAGTAATCATTGCCGCTTTAGTAATGCAAACTGCTAACATGGACGCTAAAATGCCTAGAAAACCAAAAGAGTTTAAATAAGTAGTATTAGATTTAGAAATAGCGAAAGGCCTTGTCTGTAAAAGATAAGGCCTTTTTCTTTGATAGCTTAGTCAATAAAGCTCTGGGTTGATAAAAGGAATTAGCGCCAATACTATGGCTGGCCTGTAATATTCCGATCTGTCTATCAAATCGTGGGTTAGAATACCCACCGCACCATTAGACTGTTTAGAGTTAGATCGCTTAAACACCATATCATCTGCCAGACCCAATTCTATTCCTTGATGTATTAGTTCTACAATTTTTGGTGGAAGAGTAAAGGTGGCAGTTCTAGATTCGCCCTTTTGGTCATTAGAAATTATGCTTATCCATGCAAAGGCTAACATTTCGCCTGCTTTTGTTTCAGAAATTCCTCCTTCTATTCCAACCCAATAGTCTGCTTTGGGATCGGCAGACTGCGCATTCTTTGCTCTGTTTCTTGCTCCCTCAAGGGTTTCTGAATCAGTCATTGGCTGGTCTGCCACATTGGAGGGAACATTTATTCCTGAAAAAATAAATGATTCATTTTTGAATACTTCCTGAAATGCCTTTTCGGTACATTTAATTTTTACCGGGTTTTGAGAGGCTATAACTACCTTAATCATTTTAATTATCCCTTTCCATTCAGTTCTGCAAGCTTATCTGTCATTTTCAGGCGTTCGTAGAAAACCTTAAGTGCACGGATTGTTCCTGGGTCATCTGGCTTAATTTTTCTACACATTTCCATATAAGGCAAAGCCTTTCTCGTCCAGTTATGGCCTACTTCTTCTGTATTTTTTCCGCTAATAACGTATTCTTCCTCGCTCATTAAATTAATTCGGTCATATACTCGATTGGCCTGTTCGTTAATCATTACCGCGTAATTGTAATTGGCGGTAAAATCTTTGGGGTACTTATCGAGGTAGATTTCATAATCTTCAGAAGCCATCTCGAAATATTTTTCCGAACGCTCTGGCAATCCATTAGCGTAAGCGTCTTTAAAAATGCGATCAAAAAGATCGGCACGCCTTAATCTCAATTCATAATTATTCGGAATGCGGTTGAGAACGGTATTTAATCGAGATTCAGCCTCTTCAAATTTATTCAACCTAATTAGCGCTCTTACCTCTTCGGCAATGTAAGGCAGGTGATCGGGGTACTCAAAAAGCGCTTCTTCAATCATATCTAGCCTTTCTTCAAGCGGGGCATTCATAGCCTGTTTACAACTAATCAGGCTGTTATAAACTGTTTTGCTTAACCTGGTAAAAGATTTCATCGCCAGATAATATTTAATGGCTTGCTGATAGTTTTGGGCGTTTTGGGCACTTAACCCTGCATATAAATAGGCTGTGGTATCTTGTGGCATAACGGCCTGTGCCATCTCAAAATACTTTGTTGCTGATTCGAATTTCAGTTCTTGATAATCCTTGTATCCTTTATTTATTCCATAAGCCCAAAGAATCTCCAATTGATTGTTTGCAAGCCGATAAAGATTGTCTGTCGGCTCGGTAAGTATTTTGGTTTTATTATAGCACAAGGCTACTTCACCGGCAAAGTCTTTTAGGTCTGGTTTAAATTTGCGAAACTCAGGGGCATCGCTATTGAGAATTTCATGATAAATGCGGCCTTTGGTATACCAAGCTCTAGCGCTTTTATCTCCATCGGGGCTTTCAAAAACCTCATCTATAGTTTCTTTAGCCTCTATATACTTGTTGTCATTCAAAAAAGTACTTGCCACAGTCACCAAGTCCTGAGAATAACTAGGACCGGTAAGCAGCGCAAATAGTATGGTAATAGTTAGCCTCAAATCGGTTAAATGGAACGACACGTGAAAATATGAAATATTGTAATAGTGGGCATTATATTTTCAACAAGTATATAAAATCAAACAGTGAACAAATTTACATTCAAGCCACAATAGCTGCTGATGGAATACAGAAATAAGCATTTTACTTCCAAACATTAAAAACTCCATAACAGACCTATTGCATTCCGCTAGCCATAGGGTTCGGTACTGAACTTGACTAAAAACATCAAAGTCCATCAAAAAACAAATGTTATTGGAGAGGGTGTGAGGTAAAGGATCGGTTCTAAAAAAACAGAACAGTCAAATATATGAAATATAATATTGAGGGACATATTAAATATGCCCCTCATGGTATTTTAGCTATTGTTTTTTCCAGTTGGGGAGTCTACCTGATGTGAGTGGTGCTCCTAGTTGATCCAACTTTCCATCCATTCTGGTAAACTCATTCACCAAAGCTTTCACTTTTGGTAAAATTGGAGCAAACTCATCGGCAGCAATATCATAATTGGTTTTGGCTGTTCCCGTAACATTAGAGGTAGAACCAAAAATATCATACACTGCATTTTGCGCCCGCTGGCTTGTAGCGTACTCTCCATCCATATCTAATTGGCCATAGTCAGAATCTCCATTGAGTTCAATATTTAGGGCTTTTACCTTGTTCTCTAAAACTAGAATTTCCTTGATCAGCTCATTGCTTTCTCTGGCAGGAAAACCCTTGGCAGCCGCTTTATAGCTGGCAATTTTTCCATTCATTTCGCCCAATACGGAACGAGTTGAGTTAACAGCTTGCATTAAAGCCATTGCCTTCTTTTTGAAATTTGCCATCGCTAACCAGTCATCTGCCGGAATTGTTTTATTGTCGATATCTTTCACTGTAAAGCTTACCGGCCCAGCCAATTCACTGATTTCACCCTTTATATTTTGCGATAAGCTCACTGTATAGTTGCCTGGAACAACATATACGTTAGAAGAAGGCAAACTACTTGTAACAGACGCTTGTCGTTCATTCACTGGACCAAAGCCCGCATAAGTCATATCCCATGTAATTTCACTAATGCCTTTTCTCAACGGACTTCTCAATTCACTTACAATATCACCCGTTTGATCTTTTATAGTGAAAATTAAGAAGGAAGGAAGTTCACTTTCTTCTGCTTTGAGTTCTTCTAGAGTTGGGTAAGGAATGGCTTGCCCATTTTTAAAGGCTTCCGCATCTTTTTTCGACCTTTCTGCTTTCAAAGAACTCACGCCCTCTTTCACATAGTAAGTAAAGGTTGCTCCTCTGGTGGGGTTGTCTGCCGCAAAAAACATTTCGCCTTGAAAACCTTTGTCTGCACTACCCAAACTGCCCAGCGGCTGCCAAGTGTTGTACATCAATGCATCCTTAATTTTGAAAATATGGCCGTCCTTGGCCAATAAATCTTGTGTCATTTCTCGAAGTGGTGCGTAATTATCTAACACATAAAAACCTCTTCCGAAAGTAGCCAGTACTAAATCATTCTCTCTTTCTTGAATAGCAATATCGCGTACATTCACAGCCGCAGGCAACCCAGCAGATAACTTAGTCCAGCTTCCACCTTCATTCATCGAAACAAAAACACCGTATTCAGTTCCTGCAAATAGAATATTCGCATTCATATGGTCTTGCTCTAAAGCATAAACAGCGCCTTTGGGTAAGTTCGAAGAAATGCTCGTCCATGTTTTTCCCTTATCGTTACTTTTATACACATAAGGGTTGAAGTCACCACTTTTATGGTTATTAAAAGCTGCGTAAACCGTATTTACATCGTGCTTCGAAGCAATTAAATCATACACATAGGTGTTTTCAGGAACGCCAGAAAAATGATTGATTTTTCTCCAGTTCTTTCCCCCATCTTCAGTAATATTGATTTGGCCGTCATCTGTTCCTACATAAAGTAAGCCCTCTTGCAAACGTGATTCATCTAGAGAAACCGCAGCGCCATATCGTGAGGTAGAACCATTTTTCGCAACGGCATCCATAGGCCAGATTTTGCCCATAATCGGCAATAAATTTCTGTCAATGTCTTGGTCGAGCTCACCGCTAATTACTTCCCAAGAGTCACCACGGTCTGTACTTTTGAATAGCTTATTTCCACCAAAATATACCGTTTTATGATCGTGTGGGCTGATCATTAAAGGAGAATCCCAGTTAAAATTATACTGCCTTTCGTCTTTTCTTGGTTTAGGCTGAATGCTCACCGCTTCGCCACTTTTTCTATCGAAACGAACGATTCCGCCATTTTGCGACTGAGAGTATATAATGTTCGGATCTTCAGGGTCTGGAACCGATTCGAAACCGTCTCCACCTTGAGTTACAATCCAATCGGAACTCACAATACCATGACGGCTGAGCGTCTGTGAAGGGCCATGCAAGCTGTAGTTATCTTGGGTTCCGCCCATAATATTATAGAAAGGATATTCATTGTCTACTGAAACTTTATAGAACTGAGTAACTGGTAAATTGCTAAAGAACTTCCAGTTTTCGCCCCTGTCGAACGATTCGTAAACACCACCATCAGAGCCTTGCAATAAGTGATTTGTATTGTTTGGGTCAATCCATAGGGCATGGTTGTCCCAGTGCTTACTTTTCTCTCCTAGGCCAGAAAATGTCTTTCCACCGTCTTCTGTAATTTGTGTAAACGTATCTAAAAGGTAAACACGGCCTACATGTACTGGGTCGGCCACAATTTCTTGATAATAATTTCCGCTAGAAGAAGTACTACTCATTTTCTGCCAAGAGGCTCCTCGATTGGTACTTCTGAAAAACCCACCTTGTCCACTTTGCGCTTCAACTACGGCATACAAAACTTCTGGGTTGGCTGGCGAAATGGCCATTCCAATTCGGCCTTTGTCTACACCTGGCAAACCACGGTTTATTTTTTCCCAAGATTTACCCGCATCCATCGATCTGTAAATACCCGATTCTGGGCCTCCACCTAAATAAGTCCATTGTCTTCTTCGTCTTTGATGGGCTGTGGCATAGAGTATATCTGGATTTCTCGGGTCGAAGTGTACTTCATTTACTCCCGTGTGTTCACTAATTTCTAAAACTTTCTCCCAATTTTCGCCACCATCTGTGGTTTTATAAAGGCCACGATCACCGCCTGCACTCCAAACCGGACCGTAAGCAGCTACATAAACCACATCAGAATTTCGAGGGTCAATAGCGATCATTCCAATGTGTTCTGAGTTTTTCAAGCCCATGTTTTTCCATGAGCTGCCCCCGTCTTCTGATTTATAAACCCCATCGCCATAAGAAACGGAACGCTGGTTGTTGTTTTCGCCAGTACCTACCCAAACTACATTGTGGTTATTCGGGTCGATTTCTACCGTTCCGATAGAATACGAACCTTGTCCATCAAAAATTGGGGTGAAAGTGGTACCCGCATTGGTGGTTTTCCAAACACCGCCTGCTGCTGCGCCTACATAAAATTCGCTATGGTTTGAAGGGTTCACGGCTATATCGGCAATTCTACCTGAGGTAAGCGCTGGACCAACACTTCTGAATTTAAGTGTACCGAGAGAAATCCCTTTTAAGGGGTCATCTATCTCGGTCTTGGTTTGTTCTTTTTTATTGCGTTGTGCAAAACTGTTTGCAGAAATAAGAAGGAAGGCCATAGAAAAGCATAAGGCCTTGAAGAAGTTAAGATGTTTCATTCTAGTGTGTTTTGTGGTGGAAGAAATATAGGTTTTATTTCAAACAGTACATAACGGCCACCCTAAATTGCTACTCCGGAGAGCGCAACAAAAAAGGTCTGATTTTCATTTTGAAAATCAGACCTTAATATATTCCGCTAGAAAAAACTATGCTTAGAGCTTTCTAAGTAAGTTATTGATAGAGGTAACTTCCGTTAGCTTAGACTTTAGCTCCTCCACTGAAATTCTGATTTGACTTAAATCATCTCTATCACGAATTGTAACTGTATTGTCTTCCAAAGTTTGGTGATCGACAGTTACACAATATGGTGTTCCAATAGCGTCTTGTCTTCTATAACGTTTACCAATGGCGTCTTTTTCATCGTATTGGCAATTGAAATCAAACTGAAGATCAGCCAAAATTGCTCTCGCTTTTTGTGGAAGTCCTGAATCTTCCTTTTTCAATAATGGCAAAATAGCCACTTGATAAGGCGCTAACGCTGCTGGTATTTTCAATACTGTTCTTTCGCTACCATCTTCTAATGTTTCTTCAGTATAAGCAGCGCTTAGCACAGCCAAAAACATTCTGTCTAAACCAATCGAGGTTTCAACTACATAAGGCACAAATGATTCATTATCGACCGTATCGAAAAACTGAAGTTTCTTTCCAGAATATTCTTCGTGTGCTTTTAAATCAAAGTCGGTTCTAGAGTGAATCCCTTCCAGCTCTTTAAAGCCCATCGGGAAATTAAACTGAATATCGGCAGCGGCATTAGCGTAGTGCGCTAAGTTAATATGATCGTGGAAACGGTAGTTTTCATCACCCAAGCCAAGGGTTTTGTGCCATTTCATTCGTTTTTCTTTCCAGGTTTCGTACCAAGTCAATTCTTCACCTGGCTTTACAAAAAACTGCATTTCCATTTGTTCGAACTCACGCATTCTGAAAATGAACTGGCGCGCAATAATTTCGTTTCTGAATGCCTTTCCAATTTGGGCAATACCAAAAGGCACCTTCATTCTACCAGATTTTTGAACGTTCAAGAAGTTGACGAAAATTCCTTGAGCTGTTTCTGGACGCAAATATATTTTGTTAGCGCCTTCGGCCACAGAGCCCATTTCTGTAGAAAACATTAGGTTAAACTGACGAACGTCTGTCCAGTTTTTAGAGCCCGAAACTGGGTCGGCAATACCCAATTCTTCGATCAACGCTTTTACATCGGCCAAGTTTTCGGTTTCTAAGCTATTGCCTAAACGCTGGCTGATTTCGTCTATTTTTTCTTGATTTCTGAGCACGTTAGGGTTGGTGGCCAGAAACTGCTCCTTATCGAAAGCATCGCCAAAACGCTTCTCAGCCTTTTCAACTTCTTTGGTAATTTTTGCTTCAATTTTATCGAGGTATTCCTCAACCAAAACATCCGCACGGTATCTTTTTTTCGAATCCTTGTTATCAATCATCGGATCGTTAAAGGCATCTACATGGCCTGAGGCTTTCCAAGTGGTAGGGTGCATGAAAATCGAGGAGTCAATTCCTACAATGTTTTCATTCATTTGTACCATGGCTTTCCACCAATACTGCTTGATGTTGTTCTTTAGTTCAACCCCGTTTTGACCGTAGTCGTAAGCGGCAGAAAGTCCATCATAGATTTCGCTCGATTGAAAAATAAAACCGTATTCCTTCGCATGCCCAGCGATTTTTTTCAGCTGATTATCGTCATTTTGTGCCATGCGGCAAAGATATAGAAAAGGCTTTCAACATGTGCAATGCATTACTGAAAAAGGAAACTTCCGCTTATCAAGTCTCGGCATAATCCTTGAGGCTTTTTGCGAGTCTTAGAAATCAGAATCCTTATATTTGTTTGGTATGAAAAGAAAGCTTTCCACAGCCGTACTTATTTTGGCCGTCATTGTTGGTGGTATTGTTGGTGTTCAACAGTATCAGCTTTATCAAACAAAACAGTACAGTCCTGCTGAAATCGCATCATATAGTAATAATGCCATAAATATTGAGGTTACTTACAGTAGGCCATTTAAGAAAGACCGAGAGATCTTTGGCAAGCTTGTTCCTTATGGCAAATGGTGGAGAACTGGCGCTAATGAAGCTACTACTATTCAGCTTTCTAGAGATGTTTCCTTTTCTGGAAAAACCCTAAAGGCAGGTTTATATTCTTTAGTAACTATTCCTGGAGAAACAGAATGGCAAATCATTTTCAATAGTCAGATTCACGATTGGGGTACTGTTTATACTCCTGAAGATGATGAGCTAAGGGTTACAGCAAAAGTAGAAGAACTGCCCGAAGTGGTTGAACAGTTTACCATTGATTTTTCTGAAGAAAACGGAGGCCCGGTGCTCATTATGGCATGGGATAAAATTAAAGTCTCAACTCCATTCAAAGTGCTTTAAATTCCCCTTAAATTTTATTCCTTCTTTTTAATTGTCTGATAAGTAGAATTAATTACTTCTTCAGGCCTGACGCATATCTGCATTTTTCTGGACTCATTAAACCTTGTTGTGCTATTACCATCAAAGAGCCATAACAAACAAAAAGGAAATGAGGTCGATAATTAAAATCTTGATGGTAAGCTTGATTGGTATATCAGCAAACCAAATGTTAGCTCAGAACACTAATAAAACTTTGTTACAAACAGAGCAAATGGCAGCGAGGCTCGGACTAAATGAGCAACAGAAATTAGCACTGGATAAGGAACTGAAAGCAGCGCAAACGGAGCGTAAAGCCTCTATGGAAAAAATGAGGGCTTTGAGAGAAGAAATGAAACGCGATGCTTTTGTAGAAAGGCAAGCTAAAGAAGAAAGACTTAAGGAAATTCTAACCGAAGAGCAATACGCAAAATTACAAGAGGTTAAGAAAGATGGCCAAAGAGCTCGGGTACAAGGCCAAAGAAATCGAGGAGAAATTAGGGGTAGAACAAATAGAAATGAAGCTCGCTTTTCACCCCGAAATAACAGAAGAAATATAGGCAAGCGTATGATGATGCAAAAGCGCAATGCCGAAATGAAAGAAAGGACCAAAGAAAAAAATGAGCCTAAAAAAGACGGAGGAAATTAAAGATTTGTATAAGTGTAATATGTGGTTGTTTTGTAAAAAGGGGTCGACCGAAAGGTTGGCTCCTTTTTCATTTTGTGTATACATTAAATTTTGTACTTCTATTTCAGCTGCTTTAATCTGGTATCAATATTTAAACCTTTAGTAAGCGTTTTGTGTAACGGACATTTATCTGCAATCTGCAAAATTCGCTCACGTTGTTCTTCACTCAAATTTCCTGTTAGTTCAACCTCTCTATCTATAAATTCCATTTGTGCAGGTGCCCCATCTATAGCATCATCAGCATGGCGCTTATCAAAAGTTAGGTGTACTTTCACATCATCGAGCTCCATCTTTTTATGATTGGCGTAAAGCCTTATGGTCATGGCTGTGCAAGCGCCCAATGCAGAAACGAGCAAGTCATAAGGGGTTCCTCCTAAATTGGTACCACCTACAGCCTTGGGTTCATCGGCAATTAAGTAGTGTTTATTGGCCATTATTTCAGAAAAGAGACCATCTTCCTTCTCATTTCTAACCACCACCTGATGTGTGGTTTCTAGGCCTTCTTCATTCACTTCCAAATCCACGTATCGCTTAGCCCAAGTAGCAATTGTTTCACCTACATAAAGTGAGTCTGCCTTGTCAGTTAGCAAGTGGTCTGCCTTGTCTAATGATATATAGCTTTTTGGATGATGCGCAGCAACATAAATCTTTTCTGCATTTGTGATGTCCACCGTTTCATCTTGCGGAGAATGGAAAATAAGTAGTGGTTTTCTTAACTCACTAATAACTGAAGTAAGTTCTGTTTTATCCAGATCCTCTATAAACTGCTGCTTAATCGTAAATGGTCTTCCTCCCAATGAAACCACCGCTTTACCATTTTCTTCAATTTCTTCTAACGAACTTTTGAAAAGCTTTTTTAGGTGAGGTGTATCTGCTGGCGCACCAATAGTAACTACAGATTTTATAAAATCTAGTTGGCTTGCTGCCATCAATACCGCTGCACCTCCCAGTGAATGGCCAATTAAAATACTTGGCGCTTCGTAGTTATCGGCCAAATATTCAGCGGCAACAATAAGGTCTTGAACATTTCCAGAAAAGTTAGTGTCCGCAAAATCACCCTCACTTTCGCCCAAACCCGTAAAATCAAACCTTAATACGGCAATTCCTTTCGAGGTTAATGCTCTGCTAATATTTGTAACAGCAATTAAATTCTTGGAACAGGTAAAGCAATGCGCAAACAAAGCATAGGCCAAGGGTTTCCTATCTACAGGCTGTTCGAGTTTTGCAGAAAGCAGAAAACCTTCAGCATTTTTGAATTGAAGTTTAATCGTTTTCATGGCCATTGTAGGTTTATTTTTTAGGTTAATCTATAAAACGAAAGCAAGAGTATACACCTATAACCAAAAAGTGTTTGGTTCGTTAAAAACGATGTGCTCTTTAGAGCCGCTATTTAAAGATTTATTTTTTAGGCATAGGTAAGGGTAAATACCAAACGCCTTGTTTTCTAATAAATCTACCTATAAAAAAGGTCGCTCAAATAAATCTCTAAAGGAAGAGGAGTCCGATAGAAGAACAAAACAACAAATTTGAACGATATAGATGAGGCACTATCTTAACCGATAGTGCTTTTTTATTTTCTATTGAAAAGATCAATTGGCCTAGCCGCTTAAAACAAATATCTTTGCAAACGGTTTATCAAGGCTAAATTCCTACCATGCAAAAAGAAAAAATTGGTGTATTACTCGTTAATCTAGGCACACCAGATAGTCCTTCCACATCAGACGTTCGCAAATACTTACGCCAGTTTTTAATGGATGGAAGAGTAATTGACATTCCTTTTCTTTCAAGATTTCTCTTAGTTCAGGGCATTATAGCCCCTTTAAGAGCACCCAAATCGGCAAAAGAATATGCCAAGCTATGGATAGAACGGGGCAGCCCTTTGAAATTTTACGGTTATGATGTTCGCGATTCTTTGCAAGAGTTATTAGGGCCTGGCTATAAAGTGGCTTTGGGCATGCGTTACCAAAACCCAAGTATTGAAGAGGCATTAAACGAATTAAAAGCAGCTAGCGTAAGCCGAATTATTGTGATTTCGCTGTTCCCTCAATATGCATCGGCCTCCACTGGCTCTGCTGTACAAGAGGTGAATGATGTGGTTAACAAATGGCAAGTGATTCCTTCCATGAGTTACATTAACCAGTTTATGGATCACCCTAAGTTTATTCAGGCTTTTGCAGAAAACGGACTTAAACTAATGGAAACCACTGATTACGATCATGTGGTTTTCAGTTACCATGGTTTGCCAGAACGCCAAATCAAAAAAGGTTCAGATGGAAATCAGTGTCAGTTGGGTAGTTGCTGTAATAAATTCCATGAAAAAAACCGCTACTGCTACAGAGCGCAATGTTTTTATACTTCGCGCCTTTTGGCTGAAAAACTGGGTTTAAAAGAAGATCAGTATACAATCAGTTTTCAATCTAGGCTGGGTAAAGACCCATGGATCAAGCCTTACACTGATGAAATTTTGAAAGACCTTCCAAAAAAAGGAATTAAGAAAGTATTGGCCTATTCTCCTGCTTTTATTGCCGATTGCCTCGAAACTACTGTTGAAGTAGGCGAACAATTTAAAGAAGATTTTATGGAAGCGGGCGGAGAAGTTTGGGATTTGGTACCAAGCCTTAATAACTCACCAACTTGGATTGAAGGTTTGAAAGAAATGGTTGAGAACGCTTAAGCGACTAATTCGCTGCGCTAATTTGTTCTATCCGAATAAATTGGCCGTCTCCTGATAGGTTCGCGCAGTCGGAAAGTTCATTGAGAATTTCACCTTTTATGAATACTAAAGCCCCATTTTGCTTGTATTGGGCGGGTAAAAATGTAGGAACGTAGTATCGTCCGCCATCGGTTTGGAAAATGTATTCACAACTGAGACTTACCGTAGTGCCTTCTACAATTGTACCCCTGAGTTCAGCAATATCAATGTCCTCATCAGAGCAGCCAAAAAGGAATATAGTGAATAAGGCCAATACATAAATTGGCCTTGTTGTGATTTTATATAATATGGAACGAAATTCGTTCTTCATTTTTAAGCGTGTACTGGGTTTAGAATCTCAACGAGTTTTTCAACCGTATAGTCTACTTCTTCTGCTGTAGAGTATTTTCCAAAAGAAAAACGAATGCCTTGTCTTTCTGGGTCTGCTTTTATTCCTGTCAACACATGAGAGCCTGTATTGGCACCGCTAGAACAGGCACTTCCGCCAGAAGCAGAAATTCCATTAATATCTAAGTTGAAGAGCAGCATATCATTGTCTTCGTGTGCAGGAAAACTTGCATTCAACACCGTGTAAAGGCTGTGGCCTTCTCTGATGTCACCATTAAATTCTATTCCAGAAATGTTGTTTTTCAAACCTTCAATCATTCTGGTTTTTAAGCCTTGAATGTGCTTAGCATGGCTGTCCATATCGCGGTAAGCGATTTCTAAAGCCTTGGCCAAACCAACAATGCCGTAAACGTTTTCTGTTCCGCCTCGGTGGTTTCGCTCTTGGCCTCCGCCTTCCACAAAACGACCAATCTTTTTGCTTTTGCACACCCTTAAAAAGCCAACACCTTTTGGGCCGTTGAATTTGTGCCCTGCACCAACAATAAAGTGGCAAGCCAATGCCTGCAAATCATGTTTGAAATGCCCCATGGTTTGCACCGTATCGGAATGAAAAACGGCATCGTACTCTTTACACATCTCACCAATTCTGGCAATGTCGTTTAATGTTCCAATTTCATTATTGGCGTGCATAATAGACACCATTGACCTTGAATTGTTCTTTAAGAGGCTATTCAGATGGTCATAATCAATGTGGCCTTGGTGATCGAGGTCTACAAAGCTCAATTTCACTTTACCTTGAGCTTCAAGTTTTTCTGCTGTTTGCAAAACCGCCTTGTGCTCAATTTTCGAAGTAATTAAATGCTTTAAATCATAGGCTTCTACACTGCAAGTAATGGCAGTATTATCGGCCTCAGTTCCGCCAGAAGTAAAGAAGATTTCAGAAGGAGTTGTATTTAGCAACTCAGCTACCGTTTTTCTTGCACGTTCAATCTTCGTTCTTACCTCACGGCCATGGGCATGAGTAGACGATGGATTACCATACATTTCCAACATCATTGGTTTCATGGCCTCAAAAACCTCAGGATCCAATGGTGTTGTAGCAGCGTTGTCTAAATATATCCTTTTCATTCTATCAAGATTTTGACGAAACGATTTCTTTAATATCTGTAATAATTTTATTGGCCAAATACTCGGCAGTTGCCTGCGATTCAGACTCAGAATAAATACGAATAATTGGCTCAGTGTTCGACTTTCGCAAATGTACCCATTCTTTGTCAAACTCTATTTTTACACCATCAATGGTGTTTACTGGCTGCTTAGCATATCGATTTTGCATTCCTTCCAGCACTTTATCCACGTCAATCTCTGGCGATAAATCAATCTTATTTTTTGAGATATGGTAGTTAGGGTAGCTGGCCCTCAGTTGAGACATTTTCTTTCCACTTTTCGCCAAGTGAGTTAAGAAAAGGGCGATTCCTACTAAGGCATCTCTACCATAATGTAATTCAGGATAAATGATTCCACCATTTCCTTCACCACCAATTACGGCATTCGTTTCTTTCATTTTGGTCACCACGTTCACTTCGCCTACAGCAGCGGCTTCGTAAGTACCTCCTCTTTTTTCGGTTACATCTCTCAAAGCTCTAGTTGAAGAAAGATTTGAAACGGTATTACCTTTGGTTTGCGAAAGCACATAATCGGCCACCGCTACTAAGGTATATTCTTCGCCAAATGGGTCTCCATTTTCTGACACCATTGCCAAACGGTCTACATCAGGATCGACTACAAAACCAACGTCATAAATGCCTTTCTGCATAATTCTGGTAATGTCTCCTAAATGCTCTGGAAGCGGTTCGGGGTTATGAGGAAAATGCCCGTTTGGTTCGCAATAAAGTTCTTCAACTTGTACAACACCCAGCGCCTTTAATAAAGGAGGAAGTGAAATACCACCTGTAGAGTTTACGCAGTCAATGGCCACTTTGAATTTGGCCGCTGTAATCGCTTCAACATCCACTAAAGGAAGTTTCAAAATGGCATCAATATGTTTTTGAATATAAGTATCGTCCGTTCTATACTTGCCTATAGACTTAACAGGAGCAAATTCATAGGCATCGTTCTCTGCAATTTCTAATACTTCTTTTCCGTCATCACCACTAATAAACTCGCCTTTTGCGTTTAACAGTTTTAGGGCGTTCCATTGCACAGGGTTATGACTGGCAGTTAGAATAATTCCTCCACAAGCATTCTCAGCTGCAACAGCCATTTCAACGGTTGGCGTAGTAGAAAGGCCAAGGTCAACCACGTTTAGGCCTAACCCCCTCAATGTAGACGAAACTAAGTTAGAAACCATTTCACCAGAAGGTCTGGCATCTCGACCGATAACAATGGTATTTTGCTTAGAGTTTTGTTTTGCCCAGGTGCCAAAAGCAGCAGAAAATTTAACAACATCAATTGGTGTAAGTGATTCATTTACTTTACCACCAATGGTTCCTCTTATTCCTGAAATAGATTTGATTAAGGTCACGTATATATTTGGTTGATTGTAATTACAAAGCTAGCAAAAACGCAATATGACAGTCGCTTTTAATCGACTTTTGAAACCAAGCTTACTTGAATTTAGAGAGCACTTTATCTACCTCATTGTCTGGGTTTCCACAGCTTTCTCCTGCTTGTATAGTTTTGCCACAAAAGCTGCAAGGCGCACCGTCTTTATTCAAAAAGGGATTTTGCGAGGCACAAGTGCCTTTAAATTCTCCGTTTTTCAAAAAAATCAAGCGTACAGACATGAACACGAAAAACAATCCGACAAGTCCTAAGGTCAAATATAAAGTTGTCATAATAGACTAATTTTCTGCAAATTTAAGATAGTTGTGCGTAGAACGCTACCTTTGAAGAGTAAGTTTCCCAAAAAGCCTTTATCTAAATGCTTAAACCCAAAAAAGACCTTCGTAGAAAAGAAAAACTAGAAGCCTTCGATCGCCTGCTGACCATTATGGACGAGTTGCGCTTAAACTGCCCTTGGGACAAAAAGCAAACACTAGAAAGCCTCCGCCACTTAACCATCGAAGAAACATATGAGCTTTCAGAAGCCATACTTGAAAACAACTTAGATGAAATCAAAAAGGAAATAGGAGATGTAATGCTCCATTTGGTCTTCTATTCTAAAATAGCCGATGAACAAAATGCCTTTGATGTAGCCGATAGCATAAACGCCATTTGCGATAAACTGATCCATCGCCACCCACATATTTATGGTGATGTAGAAGCCAAAGACGAACAGGCGGTAAAAGAAAATTGGGAAAAAATTAAGCTTAAAGAAAAAGGAAACACTTCTGTTTTAGGCGGTGTTCCGAAAGGCTTGCCAGCCATGATAAAAGCCATGCGAATTCAGGACAAAGCCAGAGGGGTTGGCTTTGACTGGGAAAAGAAAGAACAAGTTTGGGAAAAGGTAGAAGAGGAAATGCAAGAGTTCAGAGATGAATTCAACATTGAAGAAACCGCTAAAATTGATAAAGAAAAGGCCTCTGCCGAGTTTGGTGATCTGCTTTTCTCTCTCATTAATTATTCCCGCTTTATAGACATTAATGCTGAAGAGGCCTTGGAGCGAACAAACCTTAAGTTTATAAAGCGCTTTCAGTTTTTAGAGTCTGAATCTAAAAAGGACGGAAAAAATATAGCAGAAATGAGCCTACAGGAAATGGATAAATATTGGGAAAGGGCTAAGAAACTTTAGAGATTTGCATTGAAGTACTTATGAAATTCAACAAGACCCTTTCAAAGTTTTTAGTCTGGAGAATACGCCACGTTAGTACGCGTAATTTTCTTATGATTCTTAGCGGAGTAATAGGGGTTGCAGGAGGAATTGCAGCTGTAATTCTAAAAAGTACCGTTCATTATATTCAACACACCCTCAGTGATTTTAAGGAAGATGTTGCTCATTACCTCTTTTTAATTTACCCTCTTATTGGAATAGTAATTACATCAATTGTAGCCGATAAATTACTAAAGGAAAAATTGGGCCATGGCATTACGAGTATTCTTTACACTATCTCCAAAAAGTCGAGCATTATAAGCCGAATAAAAACCTATAGTAGTATGATTACTTCTGCCATTACCGTAGGCTTTGGCGGTTCGGTTGGTTTAGAGGCGCCAATTGTGGTTACAGGCTCTGCCATTGGTTCGAATATTGGGCAGCTAATGCACCTTAGTTATAAGCAGCGTACTCTGATGATTGGTTGTGGGGCTGCGGCTGCAATTTCTGGGATTTTCAACTCCCCAGTAGCTGGCGTTATTTTTAGTATCGAAGTTATTTTAACGGATGTTACTATTGCAGCCTTTATCCCATTATTAATTGCATCGGTAATAGGCTCTCTGGTGTCTATGCTCACTTTAGGTTCAGATGTACTATTCTCATTCGACCTTACAGACCCTTTTTTAGCCTCAGATTTTCCATACTTCTTGGTTTTAGGGGCTTTATGTGGCTTGGTTTCCGTTTATTTTACTCGGTTAACCCAGTTTACAGAATCGGTAGCTGTTAGAATTAAAAATAAAACAGGCCGAGCCATTTTTGGGGGATTGGCCCTAGGTATAATCATTTTCGTTTTTCATCCGATTTATGGAGAAGGTTATGATTCAATTACCACCATTCTGAATGGAAACCCCGAGGCTCTTTTAAAAGAAAGCTTTTTTCTAAAGAATGAAGACAGCACAATTTTTCTCATTCTTTTCTCATTAGGAATTTTACTCATCAAACCAATAGCCACTGGACTCACTTTAGGGGCTGGAGGCAGTGGTGGAATTTTTGCTCCTTCGCTTTTTATTGGAGCGATTACGGGCTACATCTACTCTCAAACCATTAACTTTTTAGGTATAGGCAAAACCCTTTCGATTAGCAATTTTACCTTGGTAGGCATGTGCGGGGTAATGAGTGGGGTATTGCACGCTCCTCTTACTGCCATATTTCTTATTGCTGAAATTACAAGCGGATATACCTTGTTTTTGCCTCTAATGCTAGTATCAGCCATTGGTCTAAGTACCTCTCGTTATTTCGAACAGTACTCTTTTTATACAGGCCGCTTAATTAAAGCCGGAGACCTTATTACTAATGACAAAGACCGACAGGTGTTAAGTCTAATTAAAATTGAAAAACTCATTGAACACGATTTACTCACTATTCACCAAGACAAAACTTTGGGTGATTTAGTAACACTAGTTAGAAAATCGAAAAGGAATATTTTCCCCGTAGTAAACAATAACAACGAGCTTCAAGGAATAATTACCTTAGACGACATTCGAGAAATTATGTTTGACCCTGCTTCTCAAAAAAGTGTAATTGTTGCGACCTTAATGCACAAACCCCCTGAAACAGTTTTTCTGAGTGATAAAATGGAGGAAGTAATGACTAAGTTTGAAAAGACAGGCGCATGGAACCTTCCAGTAATTAAGGATAATAAATACGTTGGAATTGTGTCAAAGTCGCGTATTTTCAATGCGTACCGAACTAAACTCAAGCGTCAAAATAAAGAATGACATTTTCAAAAATGTATATTTTTTATTCGAAAATATCTTTCATCGAAAATCGCCAATATATCTACTCAGAATGTTCTAAGCTGGTTTTTTAAATACTTATCAACAAAAATCAAATTACACTTGCTTATTATATATATCTCATAATCAAATACTTGCAAAAAAGCACATAAAAAGTGTGGACAACTTTTTCATTTTGTGGAAAAGATTATTTGATTTTCTTCAATCTTTGTTTTGTCTAAATGGATTACCAATAGTCCGTTTTTGAAAGTCTATTTGTGAACCAGAAATGCGCATTCCTACATCACCTTCAATTGTATTTTTGTGGGTAAGAGTTGACTCCAACCAAAACACAAATAGATTAGACTATTTCAACCACAATGTTAACCCAATATTATGCCCATATGAGCACATTATTTTTTTGTAGGTGGTATCCAAAAAAAAGGAAATCAAAGCGATCAAGGTGCTTAGAGCATATATTGGAAAATTTATATTTTCAGTTTCCGGTTCGAAATACCATTGGGTTAAGTTAAATCAAAGTTTTACGAACAACAGTTTATAAAATATGTTGAATCAAAGAAGGATAATGACGAGCTTCAAAGGTTGAAAACAGAATTGCTAATCAAGATCAAGTATTATGATTTACATTAAAGCATTATTAATCTCATTCCTTTTAATAGTTGGAGGCTCGAGCCAAACTCCACAAGGTGTTAAAATAGGAGATATCGCTCCAGATTTTAATCTTAAAAACGTGGATGGCAAAATCGTTTCACTCAACACCAATAAAAATGTTAAAGGCTACATCATTGTTTTTACCTGCAATACTTGTCCTTATTCTGAAATGTATGAAGATAGAATCATCGCTTTACACAACAAATATTCAGCTTTGGGCTATCCTGTAATTGCAATTCAGCCCAACAACCCAAAAGTTTCTGTAGGAGACTCTTATTCTAAAATGAAAGAAAGAGCTAACGATAAGGAATTTCCATTTGCCTATTTAATAGACACCGATAGCCAAGAAACCACAGCCGCTTATGGAGCTACTAACACCCCTCAAGTATTTGTGTTGAATAAGGAAGCCTCTGGCTTTAGAGTTGGCTATATTGGCGCCATTGATAACAACAGTCGCAATCCAGAAGCGGCCACTAAACGTTATGTAGAGAGCGCTGTAGACGCCCTTTTAAATGGACAAAGCATAGAGACCAATAGCACGAAAGCGATTGGCTGTACTATAAAATAAAAGGCTAAACCTGTGTAGAGTGTGTTTCTAGTATCTTCAAAATATCATCGAGATACTCTCTTGTATTAGAAAGTCGAGGAACTTTATTTTGGCCGCCCAGTTTACCCCTACTCTTCATCCACTTATAAAAAGTGCCCACCTCTGCTTTATGAACTATAGGGCTGGTCAATGCCATGTCTTTATAACGCTTGGCGTCATAATCTGAATTGATTTCGCGAAGCTTTTCATCCAAAAACCTTGTGAAATCCTCTAGACTAGAGGGCTCCTTTTCAAACTCAACTACCCATTCGTGAGCAGCCTTTTCATCCTGACTAAAGTATTTAGGAGCCGCGGTAAAATTGTTTATCAAAGCACCCGTTTTTTCGGCAGCAGTGGCAATTCCTCTTTCTGCGTTTTCCACAACCAGCTCTTCTCCAAATGCATTGATATAATGCTTTGTTCTACCTGAAATTCTAATTCTATAAGGTGAAATAGAGGTAAACTGAACCGTGTCTCCGATTTTATACCTCCATAAACCAGCGTTGGTAGAAATCAGTAAAGCATAATTTTCGCCTACCTCTACCTCTTCTAAGCCTATTACCTTGGGCGAATCGCTATGGATTTCAGCAAAGGGTATAAACTCATAAAAGATGCCATAATCAAGCATGAGTAACATCTCATCAGAGTCAATTTGGTCTTGAATTCCAAAAAAGCCTTCCGATGCATTATATGTTTCCATATAGTGCATTTGGTTTGAAGGAATCATTTTCTGAAAGATGTTTTTGTAAGGGCCAAAAGCCACAGCTCCATGAAAAAACACTTCCAAGTTTGGCCAAACATCAAGAACATTATCTGTTCCTTTCAGCTCCATAATTTTCTGAAGCAGAATAATTGTCCAAGTAGGCACACCCGAAATACTGGTCACGTTCTCGTCCATGGTGGTTTTTGCCATCAATTCGATCTTCGCTTCCCATTCATCCATTAGAGCAATATCCAAAGCCGGAGTACGGACAAACCTAGTCCAGTAAGGAAGGTTTGACATGATTACCGCAGAAACATCTCCATAAAACGATTCTTGGCTGGTATCGAATTGGTTTACCTGTTGGCTTCCGCCAATCGTCAGCCCTTTGCCATCAAACATCCGAGTTTCGGGGTTGTTATTGCAGTAAATAGAAAGCATATCCTTGCCTCCTTTAAAGTGGCATTCTTCTAAAGCCTCATAAGAAACAGGGATGAATTTACTCCTAGCATTGGTGGTACCTGATGATTTAGCAAACCACTTTATATCTGATGGCCAAAGCAAATTTTGCTCACCCATCATGTTCCTTTCTATATAGGGGTTAATTTCTTCATAAGAGAAGACGGGAACGTTCTTTCTAAACTGCTCTTGATTTTGAATATCTGCGAAGCCATGAGTACGGCCAAATTCTGTATTTCGAGCTGTGGTAATCAGTTTTTTAAATAACTCATCTTGAACCTCCAATGGGTATTTCATGAAAAGGCCGATTTGGTACATCCGCTTTTTCATTACCCATGTTAGTATTGAATTAATGATTGCCACTTATACTTTCCGCTTAAGTTCGAAATTTTTGCCTAGATACACCTTTCTCACTTGCTCATCTGCTGCTAGTTCTTCTGCCGTACCGGCCTTTAAAAGTTTACCTTCAAACATAAGGTAGGCTCGGTCGGTAATGGATAGGGTTTCGTTTACGTTGTGATCTGTAATCAGAATGCCTATGTTTCTCTGCTTCAACTTAAAAACTATAGACTGAATTTCTTCTACTGCAATGGGATCTACTCCAGCAAAGGGTTCGTCAAGCAATACAAACTTTGGGTCTACAGATAAGGCTCTTGCTATTTCTGTTCGTCTTCTTTCTCCTCCAGAAAGCACCTGCCCTTTGTTTTTTCTTACATGGGTAAGGCTAAATTCTTCTAAAAGAGATTCCATTTTTTCCTTCTGAAGTTTCTTAGGCAGCTTTGTCATTTCAAGTACTGCCATAATATTTTCTTCTACCGTAAGTTTTCTGAAAACACTGGGTTCCTGGGCCAAATATCCGATACCTAATTTGGCCCTTTTAAACATAGGCAGAGGAGTGATATCTTCATCTTCAAGATAGATATTTCCTTCATTAGGCTTAATCAAGCCCACAATCATATAGAATGTAGTGGTTTTTCCTGCTCCATTTGGTCCAAGCAAACCAACGATTTCTCCTTGCTCTACTTGCACGGAAACATCGTTAACTACTTTTCTTTTTTTATATGTCTTGACGAGATTGTCGGCTCTTAACTTCATGATGGAATGGCAAAAATAGAATAATCATTCAAACTTAATATCCTTAATGAAGAGTTGAAGACTCTTATGTCCTCTAAAATCGTTCTCTTCAACGGTATAGGCCATGTGAAATTTCATGCCAGATTTTACCAAATCGAAATATTCGCCCAAGCCAAAACCTATGGCGTCAATTGAAGCGTTAGTTCCCTCTTGTTTTACTGTAAACTTAAGGTGTTGTTCTTTCAACACTTTTACATTTTCAGCATGAACGTTTTCAGAAACAAAAACGGGTTGCATGTTTTGCGGCCCAAATGGTCCCATCTGCCTAATAGTTTCATAAAACTTAAAGTTGATGTCGTCTAAAAAAATGACCAAATCAATTTTGATGGCTGGAACAAGCTGTTCTTCGGTAATTGTACTGGCCACTACCGACTCAAACCTTTCTTGAAAGGCCTCCACATTTTCAATTTCCATAGTGACACCAGCCGCATACATATGTCCACCATATTGATTGAGTAAATCGGCACATTCGGTTATGGCATTGTATACATCAAAACCCATTACTGAACGAGCCGAGCCAGTTACTTTTCCGTTGGATTCTGTCAAAATAACTGTTGGACGATAATGTTTTTCGATACAACGAGAAGCCACAATACCTATCACTCCCTTATGCCAATCTTCTTTATATAACACGGTTGATTTTGCATTGAGTAGCACCTCATCCGACTGAATCATTTGCAAGGCCTCTTCGGTAATTGAGCTATCGAAATCTCTGCGCGCATCATTCTTATCGTTGATAAGCGATGCTTTCGCATCTGCATCTTCTTCAGTTTTGGCTAAAAGTAGTTTTACCGAAGCTCTTGCGTGGTCCATTCGGCCAGCGGCATTTATTCTTGGGCCAATACCAAAAACGATACTCGAAACCGTAAAATCATTTTTATTCTTACAGAGGTCTACCAAGGCCTTCAATCCAGGTCTCGGGTCTTGGTTTAGTTTTTTGAGGCCGAAATAGGTGAGCACCCTGTTTTCCCCAGTAATGGGAACAATATCAGAAGCAATACTCACTGCCAGCAAATCGAGGTACTGAAAAAGGCGTTCTTGCGAAATTTCTTTCTTTTGGCAATAAGCCTGCAACAGCTTAAAGCCCACACCACAGCCCGAAAGTTCTTTATAAGGATATTCGCAATCTGTTCGCTTAGGGTCTAATACAGCGTAAGCCGCTGGAAGTTCATCGCCTGGGGTATGGTGGTCACAAATAATTACATCAATTCCTCCTGCTTGGGCTTGGGCAACCCTGTCGTGGGCTTTAATGCCACAATCTAGCGTAACAATAAGTGTAAAGCCGTTTTCAATGGCATATTCAATTCCGGTTTTAGAAACACCGTAGCCTTCTTTGTATCTATCTGGAATATAAAACTCAAGTGTATCGTGTGTCTCGGAAAGAAAACCGTAAAACGTGGCCACAGAAGTGGTTCCGTCTACATCGTAATCGCCATAAACGAGTATTTTCTCACCATTCTCGAGTGCCGAAGACAACCGATCTACAGCACGATCCATGTCTTTCATCAGAAAAGGGTCGTGCAATTGATCTAACTGAGGCCTAAAATAAGCTTTGGCCTCTTCATAATTTTTGATTCCCTTTTGAGCAAATAAAAAAGCTAGATTTTCTGATAGGCCAAGGTTTTCCTGAAGGGACTGTACCAACTCTGCATCTGCTTCATTATTAAATAGCCACCTCTTTTCCATGTATAAAAATAGTAAATATTGAACCTAAAAAGGATATAAAAAAGCAGTGCTTCAATAAATAAAGCACTGCTAATTTCTTATGTATGAAATGTTTACTTCGTTTTTTCTGCAGTAGGAAGCACCTCTTTAAGCGGTACTCTTTTGCCATCTCTGTAAGGTACAATCCAAGCATCTTCAACACCCATTTCTCTTAGGTATCTTTTTAGAACATTGGCGTCCTCGTAATTCCTAAAGTTGCCAATTACATATTTGCGTAAATCATCTGCTCCTTCTTCTGCAAAATCTTTAGAAGTATCTGCGTATTTTTTTAAGTCTACTTTTCTAAAAGCACCTACTTGTACCTTGAATACAACACCAATGCTGAAATCTTCGCCATTGATGATGTCGGGGTTATAAGCAGGACGTTTGTCATTTTGAGCCTTCAGGTTCTCTACTTCTTTTTGGGAAGCTTGATAGGCGGCTTGCATTCTAGTTACTTGTTTTTGCAAATCACCAATCTGACCATCCTTAGCACTCAGCTGTGTTTCAAGCGTTTGAATATCACTCAAAGCTCCAGCATTAGCTGCCTTTAGTTTAAGATGTTCCTCCGAAAGCGCCTTAAAGTCTTCTGGAGACATGGCTTTTTTCTTCTTCTTCCAAATCTTCATTTCTTGTTTGAAAGCCTTTTTTTCTGCCTTGGTCATTTCTTGACCAATAGCGGCTGTGGCAATAAACATGCCCAGCAAAAGCGTGAAAAATACTTTAGAAGTTTTCATCTTATCTTTGATTTATTTGAGTGAAACCCATTAAATGACAAATTATAACTTTAATGTCAGCTTTTCAAACTTCCGATCATATCTTCTGGTCTTACCCATTCGTCAAATTCTTCGGCTGTTAGGTATCCTAAATTAACGGCTTCTTGCTTTAAGGTAGTTCCATTCTCATGCGCGGTTTTGGCAATTTTAGCGGCTTTTTCATAACCAATTTTGGTATTTAAGGCCGTAACCAACATTAGCGAATTATTCAAATGTTGTTGAATACTGTTATAGTTTGGTTCAATTCCAACTGCGCAATTCTCTGTGAAAGAAACGCAAGCATCACCAATTAAACGTGCCGACTGTAATACATTGTATGCCATCATTGGTTTGAATACATTCAGTTCATAATGCCCTTGTGCACCCCCAACAGAAACAGCCACATCATTACCCATTACCTGGGCACAAACCATGGTCATGGCCTCGCACTGTGTTGGATTTACTTTGCCTGGCATAATTGAAGAGCCTGGTTCGTTTGATGGTATAATGATTTCACCAATTCCTGAACGAGGTCCAGAGGCTAACATTCTAATATCATTGGCAATTTTATTCAAAGAAACAGCCATTTGCTTCAAAGCTCCGTGGGTTTCTACCAAGGCATCGTGGGCCGCTAGTGCTTCAAATTTGTTTTCAGCAGTAATAAAAGGGTGGCCAGTAAACTCTGCAATTTTCTGAGCTACCAGTTCAGAATAACCTTCTGGAGTATTAATTCCCGTTCCTACCGCAGTACCCCCCAAAGCCAATTCTGAAAGGTGTTCTAAAGTATTTTTTAAGGCTTTCAAGCCATGATTCAATTGAGAAACGTAGCCAGAAAACTCTTGACCTAAAGTAAGTGGTGTAGCGTCCATTAAGTGGGTACGGCCAATTTTTACCACTTTCATAAAGTCTTGAGACTTTGCCTGAAGCGTATCTCTTAACATTTCCACTCCCGGAATAGTCGTTTCTACAATCATCTTGTAGGCCGCTATGTGCATACCTGTTGGGTAGGTATCATTAGACGACTGTGATTTATTCACATCGTCATTTGGGTGAACTTCTGTTTTGCCTTCGCCTAATTTATGCCCAGCAATTACATGCGCTCTATTGGCTACTACTTCGTTCACATTCATATTTGACTGCGTTCCCGAGCCTGTTTGCCAAATTACCAACGGAAATTGGTCATCGTGTTTTCCTTCTAAAATTTCATCACACACTTTTGAAATAAGGTCGCGCTTTTCTACCGACAAAACTCCTAAGGCGTGGTTAGTATGGGCTGCGGCTTTTTTAAGATATGCAAAACCATATACTACCTCAAGTGGCATACTGGCTTCTGGACCAATTTTAAAGTTGTTTCTAGAGCGCTCAGTTTGGGCTCCCCAATACTTGTCTGCAGGAACTTTAACGTCCCCCATGGTATCCTTTTCTATTCTATATTCCATGTGATGAGATTTTATTCAATTCAAAATTAGGCAATGAACCACTAGTTAGAAAGTAATTCGGAGATGTTATTCACCGATTATTTAAAACTGCTGAATTAGATGGTCGAAAACATTGTGCGTTTACCGAGTTCAGGCGTTCGTTCACCGAATTCAGCCAACAAAGACATGATAAAGCCACGTACATTTGAATGTGTTTCAAGCCCAAAGGTCAAAAAACACTGGTCAATTAAACAACAACAATTACTCAAAACAACAACCACAGCAGGCAGAACTTTTTCTGCCTGCATTTAACTAAAAAATTATGTCACAGTCAGCTAGTAAAAGGTATATAGTCGGAGCGCTATTTCTTGTCATCGGTTCTCTTTGGACTTTAGATAACATTGGTGTCCTTAACATTCGTCTTCCTTGGTACTTTACCGAATGGTATTCAATTCTAATACTCATCGGTATTTTAATTGCCACAGTAAGAGAAAAAGTAGGTTTGGGCTTAACCTTTGTAGCCATTGGGGCCGCTTTCTTAATAAGAGATGTATATTATCTTGACTTTAGAGACATCTTCGAATTCTGGCCAGTTATCTTCATCATTATCGGTGGGTCGCTTCTTTTCCGAAGAGGGATAGATAAAGACGGTTCTAGTGAAAAAAAAAATACTGAGTCAGAAATAGATGGCGTAGATGAAATCGCGATTTTTTGTGGAGCAGAAAGAAAAGTTACCTCGAAACAGTTTAGAGGAGGAAAGTTGACTACCATTTTTGGTGGAACTGACTTGAACCTTCTAAACGCAGAACTTGCCAGCGGCACGAATATTTTGGATGTATTTGTATTGTTTGGTGGAACTGAAATTAGAGTTCCGTCCGACATGAATGTGAAAGTACAGGTAACTGCAATTTTTGGTGGCTTTTCAGACGAAAGAAAGGTAATCACCGAAAACGAAGCCAACAACGGAAAAGAACTAGTAGTAAAAGGATTGGTGCTTTTTGGTGGGGGCGAAGTAAGGTAAAACGGTAGCTTAAATCTAGAGTATTGAGTTAGAGTTGGTCGCTCTTGATTCAATACTCTTTTTATTTTTTACCAAAGCCTTAAAAGAAATCGTTAATTTTCGTTTCGTTTAGATTTCTATGAATCACCCTTTTATAAAGAACAAAGGCATTATTTTTTATACCGCAGCGTGGTTATTCATTGCCATTCTATTTGGGCTGGCGCTAAGGTATTTTTACGATTTCAGTACAAAAGAGGCAAACATTGATAGCTTCATTTTTAACGGTACTTTCTATTGTTTAGGCCTCGCCTTTTGGTTTGTAGTACGTTATAACTCATTTGATTCTTCCCAAATTCTCAACCTTATTGTAAGTCATTTGGCCGCGGCAGCACTTTCTGTAGCCGCTGGGGTTTTTATTACAATAACAGTTTTAAAAAACATATTACCACAAACTGAGGAATCGTTGGTTTATCTGAATAGCTCAGTTGTTTGGCGGTCGGGTTTAGGTTTGCTCTACTACGCGGTGCTTATTTTGGTCTATCACCTTATAAAATATTATGATGATTTAAGAGATAGAGGCCAACAGCAAGCCCAGCTTGAAACCATGCTGAAGGAGTCGGAGTTGGAGATGTTGAAATCGCAGATCAATCCTCACTTTATATTTAATAGCCTTAACTCAATCGCTTCGCTTACCATAACGGCTCCAAACCAAGCACGCGAAATGGTGGTAAAGCTTTCTGATTTTCTTCGCTATTCCTTAGGTAAAGAAAATCATCAGCTGAATACTTTGGAAGAAGAAATGGCCAACCTGATGCTCTACCTAGAAATAGAGAAAGTCCGTTTTGGCGATCGACTTCAAGTAGAAACTCAAATTGAAATTGACGCTTTAAACCTCACTTTACCCAACCTTATTCTTCAGCCCTTAATTGAAAACGCTGTTAAACATGGCATTTATGAAAGCTTAGAAGATGTGACCATTCGGGTAACAGCAAAAACCGAAAATGGTATTCTTCGGCTTTCCATGACCAACGAGTTCGACCCAAAAGCCGTGAGCAAAAAAGGAAAGGGCATTGGGCTTAAAAATGTGCGTGAACGTTTGCGCGTCATTTATGGTGTGCCGAAATTGGTGTTTACTGAAACCAACGAAAATCTATTTACCGTCCGTTTAGACATTCCCCAACCCAGCGAAAAATGATCAAAGCCATAATAGTTGACGATGAAAAATTAGCCCGCGATATTATCAAGGCTTATTTACAAAACTTTGCTCAAGTGGAAGTGATTGCAGAATGCGGTGATGGTTTTCAGGGTTTAAAGGCTATTCAGGAACACGAACCAGATTTGCTTTTTCTGGACATTCAAATGCCCAAAATCACGGGTTTTGAAATGCTAGAGTTAATTGAAAACCCTCCAGTGGTCATCTTCAGCACCGCTTTCGATCAGTATGCTATCAAAGCTTTTGAACTGAATGCCACCGATTATTTACTAAAGCCTTATGCCGAAGAGCGCTTTAAAGGAGCGGTGCAAAAAGCGATCGATAAAATTCAAACCAAAACTTCTGCCCAAAAAGAAATTGAAACTTTAACAGAAAAACGCGAAGAGCTTTCGGAAGGTATTGATCGATTGGTGGTGAAAACTGGAAACAAAATCCATATTCTAGGCTTAGACCAAATTGCGCATTTCGAGGCGCAAGATGATTACGTAGCCATTCATTCAG
This sequence comes from Roseivirga seohaensis, assembly GCF_001592945.1. GTDB lineage: Bacteria > Bacteroidota > Bacteroidia > Cytophagales > Cyclobacteriaceae > Roseivirga > Roseivirga seohaensis. The sequence continues at coordinate 418,784 of NZ_LRPB01000023.1, read as the reverse complement.
ACCAAGGTAAATTTTTGAAATTGATGCGTATGAAGCACCTGGAAGATAATCTTCCTTCTGGTAACTTTATTCGTGTACATCGTTCTCACATCGTCTCCATTAAGCACATCGAGAAGCTGGAGCTTTACGAAAAGGACTCTTATTTACTCAGCCTAAAAACAGGCGCTCAATTGCCTGTAAGCCGCAGTGGGCACAGTAAGTTGAAAGAGGTGTTGAAGTATTGAAGTGTTTGTGTGTTGAGGTGTAGACGTGCCGTTTTAAGCTTTTCAACCTATTTTAGGACAAGAAAGTCCACCCCCTGCCCCCGCCAGCGGGGGATAATTACATCAGATTCCGTTGATACTTTTGTGCTCCACCTTTTTTGTTAACTCTCATAGCAGTCCCTCCTTGAGGAGGGTTGGGAGGTGAACAATCTAAATGCTTTTCAAAATCGAGTTTTCAATCAAAAAGCCCCTTCCAATTTCTTGAAAGGGGTTCAAATATCTTTTTAATTGAATTAGGTTTACCAGCTTCCGCCAGAACCGCCACCTCCGAAGCTTCCGCCACCGAAACCGCCAAAGCCGCCTCCACCACCGAAGCCAGAGCCTCCACCAAATGAGCCTCCGCCTCCACGAAAATTGTCCCATTTGTCGTTATGATTTCCACCTCCGCTGCCCATCATAAGCCAAGCCCACCATGGAATACCTCGCGAACCATGACTATTACCTCTTCTTTTTCCCACCAAAGCCGGAATGATAAAGAAGAAAAGAATAAACAGCGTGAAGAATGGAAAACCACCACCGCCATCTCCAGTTCTTCCGCTCGCTACATCATCAGAAGTATATTCGCCAGAGGCCAGTTTAAAGATCACCGTTGTGGCATCGTCTAAGCCTTTATAGAAGTTACCTTCTCTAAAACGTGGAGTCATATAATCTTCACGAATGGTGTAAGTTGCGGCATCGGTAATAGAACCTTCCATACCATAGCCAGAAACAATAGCCGCCTTTCTATCATTAATGGATACAACTATAAAGATCCCATTATCTTTATTCGCTTGGCCAACACCCCATTTTTGCGCTGTTTGCTGAGCAAAATCCACCACCTCGTATCCACCCAGTGACTCTACAATAAGAATTGACACTTGGGTTGAAGTAGTATCCTCGTAATTCAAGAGTTTTTGCTCAAGCGCATTCGCTTCAGCAGTTGATAAGGTTGTGCCCGTAAAGTCATTTACCAATCGCTTTTGGCTGGGTTTCTCTGGGATTCCCTGCGCAAAAGCAAGTGCTTGACTGAAGATTAAGACTATGGTAAGTAAGTATCGCATATTAATTTTTTCCGAATGAGATGTCGTCTGACAGTTCGTTTTTGTCGTCCTTTTGGTAAGGAAAATGCTCCTTTAGCTTTTCTCCCGCACATAGGATTCCTTCCACCAAACCTGTAGTAAGATTCCCGTTTTTGAAATGGGCCAACATTTTATCCTTGGTGGTATCCCAAAAATCATCCCCCACTTTTTGATTAATGCCGGCATCGCCAATAATGGCAAAGCGGTGATCTTTCACCGCCATGTAAATCAATACGCCATTTCTAGCATCCGTTTTATGCATTTGCAACTTAGAAAACATTTGGGAGGCCCTATCGAGTACATTTTCCGTTTTGCAATGGTTTTCCAAATGCACTCGAACCTCTCCGCTGGTGTTCAATTCAGCTTCCTGAATTGCCGCTTTGATTCGCTTTTTCTGGTCGCTACTGAATAAATCCTCAGCCATTAGTCAAAAGTTACTTCTGGTGCTACATCAGACCCTGGCTTTGACTCAAAGTATCCCTTCTTCTCAAAACCAAACATACCCGCAATGATGTTTTTAGGGAAGGTTTTGATGAAAGTATTGTATCCTTGAACTGCTGTGTTGAAATTTCTTCTTTCTACAGCAATTCTATTTTCTGTTCCTTCTAATTGAACTTGAAGCTGACTAAACTGAGTGCTCGCTTTTAAATCAGGGTAGCGCTCTACTGTTACCAAAAGTCTGCTCAAAGCCGAACTCACCCCTTGTTGTGCTTGCTCAAATTGGGCAATGGCATCTGGGCTTAAGTTTTCTGGGTTGATACTTACCGAAGTAGCTTTGGCCCTCGCTTCAATAACACCTGTTAAAGTTTCTTGCTCAAAATCGGCATAGCCTTTTACTGTGTTTACCAAGTTTGGAATAAGGTCTGACCTTCTTTGATATTGGTTTTCAACTTGCGCCCAAGCACCACTGATGCTTTCCTCGCGTTGAACCATTCCGTTATAAGATCCTTTAAAAGTAGAGTAACCGATGATGACCACAAGAGCAACAACGATTAAAACAATCCATTTCGTTTTCATAATTTTTAGTGCTTTAGATTAAAGTACGTTCTTAGGCCTGCAAGATATATGCTAACTTTGTTTTCGGACAATATGGCGGATAAACGTATTGAAAACAGAGTTGTGATCGCTGTAATAGTTAAAGATTATCCTTTCAATGGTTTTCTTCTTGCCGAACGAATATTGATAAGTTGTATTTGATTCGTTTTCTTAACTAGCCTGTAAGTGAGTATGGTGTATTTATTAATTGGGCCTCGATAAACGTTTTCTTGCTTTTCCGTTTTTTCAAGCATTTCTGGATAGAGTTTAAGCAACTCAAAAAATTCTGTGGATTGTTTAACAAAGCGTTTTACTTCCTTATCAGTAAAGTTCTTCTCTAAATATTTAATGGTATTATCGAAGCCAGCAATTGCGCGCTTTGTCCAAACTATCTCTAACGCCATTTGTCGTATTTAGACATTACCTTATCATGTGGTATTAGCTCTCCTTTGTCAGCCTGCGCCAAACCTTCGTTTATTTCGGACTTTTCATCCTCACTAATTTCATCCCACCAATCTATTTCTTTAGATTTTTTAAAAGCGACTAACTCAGAAATAGTATTGGAATCCCTCAAACTAGCCAGCCATTCAATCAACCTTAATTTTTCCGCCTGAATATCCATACATGAAAGTAACGAATTCTATGGAAAATAGTAAATCGAAAGTTTGAAGCCGATTCCATTAAGTATCTTCAGTTATCTTTGGTCACATTCAATGTTGAGTAGAAAGCAATAAAATAATGGATAACGATTCTTTTAGAAAACACGCCCACAGCCTTGTGGACTGGATGGCCGATTACCTACAAAACGTAGAAGAATATCCCGTTTTACCCGATGTAAAGCCGGGTGATATAAAAAAGCAGTTCCCGAAACTCCCTCCCGAGCAATCGGAGCAGTTTGAGGCCATTTTTGCCGATTTCAAGCAACAAATTGTGCCAGGAATGACCCACTGGGAGAGCCCTAATTTTATGGCTTACTTCCCTGGCAATAAAAGTATGCCTTCCATTTTGGGTGAAATGCTCACTGCTACTTTAGGTGCACAATGCATGATTTGGCTTACCTCGCCTGCCGCAGCCGAGTTGGAGGAGCAAATGATGGAGTGGATGAAAGAAATGCTGGCCTTGCCAAAGCATTTTACTGGTGTAATTCAAGATACGGCTTCTACCGCTACGCTTTGTGCCATTCTTACTGCGCGAGAAAAAGCTTCGGGTTATAAAGTGAATGAAGAAGGTTTTTCTGGAGCAGAAAAATACATAGTGTACGCTTCAAACCAAATTCACTCTTCCATTGATAAGGCAGTAAAAATTGCAGGCATAGGCTCAAATAACCTTCGCAAGGTAAATGTAGATGAAGCTTTTGCTTTAGACCCTGCGCATTTAGAAGCACTAATCAAAAAAGACATTGCTGAAGGAAGAAAGCCACTTTGTGTAGTGTCTGCCATAGGCACCACAAGCACAACGGCCATCGACCCAATTATGGCCATTAGCAAAATTTGCCAGAAGTATGATATTTGGCACCATGTAGATGCCGCTTATGCAGGCACGGCTCTAGTTTTACCAGAAATGCGTTGGATGGCAGAGGGTGTTGAATTGGCAGACTCCTTTGTTTTCAACCCGCATAAATGGATGTTCACCAATTTTGACTGCACGGCTTATTATGTAAAAGACCCTCGTGCCTTAATCAATACCTTCGCTATTTCACCCGATTACTTAAAAACCTCAGTAGACGATGAGGTAAAAAATTACCGTGATTGGGGCGTGCCTTTAGGGAGAAGATTCCGAGCACTCAAACTCTGGTTTGTAATTCGCGAAATGGGTGTTGAAGGCATTCAAGCTAAAATCAGAAAGCATATTGCACTTGGTCAATGGCTGAAAACCGAAATTGAAAAGCACCCTGATTTTGAGCTTTTAGCGCCAGTTCCACTAAACACAATTTGTTTTAGGTTTGCTCCAAATATTAGCGAGGACAAACTGGATAGTTTGAATGAAGAAATAATGAACAGGGTGAATGCTACAGGAAAGCTCTTTTTTGCCCAAACCAAATTGAATAATAAGTTTTCGTTACGACTGGCCTTTGGAAATACAAACCTAGAAGCCAAACATGTAGAAAACGCTTGGGCTTTAATTCAAGAAAAAGCAAAAGGGGTTTTGGCCAGTGAATACTAACCAGAAGGAATGATTAAAGGCCAATTTTTAGTTGACCTATGAAATAAAGAAATGGGGAGAAATAGACTTAGTGCTCTCCTTCTTTTTTCTTCTTTCCTTTAAAAAGGGCATCGTGCTGACTTAAAGCAGCTACAAAGCCAACAAGAATTACAACAATCCAAATAAAGGTATTAGCTCCAGAAGCAATTGGTGGGTCGAATAACATGGTTTCTTCTTTTATTATGGGGGGCAAAGATAAATCAAAATGCCAATGTTAAGAAACTGTTCACGAATTTTTAACAGCCTTGTAACATTCTGTTCGTTTTAGGAACAAAAATGTAATATAAACTTAACTAATTAAAAGGCCGTTCAAAGGGCTGATCGTTCTAGTTTTACGTAAGAATTGGAATCAAAATGAAAAACACACTCCGCGAAGAGCGCAAGCGAAAAAAGATAACTCAGGAACAACTGGCCAGCCTTGCAGGAGTATCGCGACAAAGCATCAATGCAATTGAGCGCGGTAAATACACGCCATCTACCACTCTGGCCCTTAAAATTTCTGAGATTTTCAATACTACAGTAAACCGATTGTTTGAGCTAGAACCGATGGATTACCAAGCTAAGTAATTAAACCATACTGTCTTGTGCCATTTTTTCAGAGGCTTCGGCCATTCTTAAACGCTCTACAAACTCGCCAATTTCGCCATCCATCACGGTAGGTAAATTGTGTTGAGAATAACCAATTCTATGATCTGTAACGCGGCCCTGAGGATAGTTATAAGTTCTAATTTTATCGGACCTATCGGCACTGCCTACTAAAGATTTTCGTTTTCCTGCCTGTTCGTCTTCCTGCTTTTTCAACTCAATTTCGTACATACGCGAGCGAAGAACACTCAATGCCTTATCGAAGTTTTTATGTTGGGAACGCCCATCTTGGCATTCTACCACAATACCCGTAGGTATGTGCGTCAGTCGAACAGCGGATTCTGTTTTGTTTACGTGCTGACCACCCGCACCTGACGAACGATAGGTGTCTTTCCGAACATCTTTCATATCGAGGTGAACATCCACATCTTCCACTTCGGGTAAAACTGCTACTGAAGCAGCTGAAGTATGTACTCGCCCTTGAGACTCGGTTACAGGAACACGTTGCACACGGTGAACGCCCGATTCAAATTTTAAAGCTCCGTAAACGTCTTCGCCAGAAACGCCAAAAGTGATTTCTTTAAAACCACCAGAAGCCGCTTCGTTTACATTGATGAGTTCCTTCTTCCAGCCTTTGCTTTCAATGTACCTGTCATACATTCTGTATAAATCACCAGCAAAAATTGCAGCTTCATCACCACCAGCACCTGCTCTAATTTCCATGATTACATCCTTAGAGTCATCAGGGTCTTTAGGAATAAGCATTACCTTTAGCTCTTCTTCTATTTCCTCTTTTCGCTCAGACAGTTCACTGATTTCCATTTTGGCCATCTCACGAAACTCTTCATCTTTTTCAGTTTTCAGAAGTTCTTTGGATGACTCAATATTTTCATTCACATTGATATATTCATCATAGACCGTCACAATCTTCTCTAAGTCTTTGTATTCCTTGTTCAGTTTAGAGTAATGCTTCATGTCTGTCATGGCATCAGGCTGTACAAGGAGCTGACCTACTTCTTCGAATCGTGCTTTAAGTGTCTCTAGCTTGTCAATCATATTTATGCGAATTAATCCACAAAATTAACAAACAATTGACAAGGCTGTTAATTTTACACCCAACTGAGTAAATATTTTATTTCATGAAAAAGCTAAGCATCGTAATTCTCGCTCTTTTGGCTTTCAATTGTTCTAACCAAAAGGTAGATACAAAAAAGGCGCTTCAAGACATGAAAAGCCAGGAAATTCAGGTGGTGTCGGATGTGCAAATCATTGAAAAAGCCAAGGAAATAGGCGATAGTATTTCCGCTAAACTCAAGGTAAATCTTGAAGAAGAAAAAGTAGTCTGGACAGCAGTCGAATCAGCAGATATTGAAGTAAAGGGTTTTGCTTTCAACGAAGAAAATAGCTTAGAGGGAAAAGGGAAAGCCATTTATGAAGCTTACCAATACAATAGTAAAAACGACATTAAATCGCCTGGAAACGTTCAATTCATGGAAGACACTCAATTTGTGTTGTATTCATCTGCTATGGTAGCAGAAGGCAAAGAAGTGGGAATGTGGTACATAAAAATTCCGCGTAAAACGATTGTTTTGAGCGTTTCCCAATAAAGACTATTTTCCGCTTAGCGCCTTGTATCTAAAACAGTCTGTGGTATGGTCCATTACCAAGCCGCAGGCCTGCATATAGGCGTACATTATTGTACTGCCAACAAATTTAAACCCTCGCTTTTTCAAATCTTTGCTCAGTGCATCTGATTCAGGGGTAGTGGCAGGCACTTGCTTCATGCTTTCCCAAGCATTCACAATGGGCTTTCCGCCTACAAAAGACCATACGTATTTGTCGAAAGAACCGAACTCTTTTTGCACCGCTATAAATTTCTGGGCATTAATCACCGTTCCAGCAACCTTTAGTCGATTTCGAATAATGGCGGGGTTTTGAAGTATAATTTCTACTTCGGCTGGAGTAAATTCCGCAACGGCCTCCACATTAAAATCGGCAAATAGCTGACGATAGCCTTCTCTTTTCTTCAAAACGGTCGACCAACTTAAACCTGCTTGTGCGCCTTCTAAAATCAAAAATTCGAAATGCGTTTTATCGTCATGCACAGGCACGCCCCATTCCTCATCGTGGTATCTTTCGTATTCTTCAAAGGTGTTTTCGCACCAAGTGCAGCGTTTTTTCATATTATGAAATTAAGGAATATTAATCTGAATTTAAGCTAGTTTTAATAAGAGTGTTTTAGGTTCGAAGAAATTTAAGGTTATGAAAAATCGGTTTACTTTTTTGTTATTCGCTTTACTACTTTCTATTCCAGTAGTGGGTCAAGAAATTCCTCCTAAAATGCTCGATTATGCAAAACGCTTTAATGATAAGTCTAAACATATAGAGGTAACCTACCGAGGAAAATTTATCAAGTCCATTTATGGTGATAGGACTATAGAAAGCTATTTAATTGGTGCCGTTTTCCAAAAAGAAAATGGAGACTTATTAAGTCTAACCTTCCCGGCTGAAAATGGGGCAATGATGAAACCTCTTATTGCTTTAAAGGAAACTGTTGAAATTAAAGTAAGTGGAGACCAAGAGTTTTTAGAAAAAGCTCCCTATAAAACCACTTCTACAAGAAAAGCAGAAAAAGAACTGAGTAAAAAGATTTCAGGAATAGGTTCTTTACTAGAAGTCAGAACGAAAAAAGAAGTTTTTTTAATCGAACGAAAGAGTATTGAAGCAAATAAAACAGGTTTAAGAAATAGTCAAACTTTTGAAACAGTGATAGCGGCTAAAGTATTAAGTAGTACAAAAATCAAAGGACGTGAATATTTACTGTTTTTGGAAAACGGAGATAGCTTGCTAGCCAAAAAGTCTATATCAAACAATGACGATCATATTGAATCAAACTTTGTAAGCTATGTTCGCCCTGTTAAAAACTATATTGCTGGTTCTGTAGTAAAAACTAAGAACACCCTAGAAATGGCTCATGGAATGATCATTGGCACAAAGTATGGAAGTTCTATAATGCCTTCTTTCGGACAAATTTCTATGTTCTTAGATCATAAGACAGGCATTGCAAATGAGCTTATTCCAAATGAGCTTGGACTAATTTCTTATTTGAAGACGCAATCGGACAGCGAGAAGGTTACTTATAGGTTTAGTGAAAACGATGCAAAAGCAATTGATTCTTTCATTCAGAACCACAAAAACGAAGAGCTTTCACTTTTCTATCGTAACCGCACAAACAATGGCTATTTCCGTAGTGAACACTATAATTTTCTATATGCCTTATGCACAAATAAGGACACCCTCCGTTTATACGGTTTTGCCCAAGCAAAAGAAAATTACGAAACGGAGTCTGAAGAAGTAAGCGGAGTGGTAACCGGCATTGACTTAGAACGAGTAAATAAAGATGATGTATTAAGAGGCGTGGTTTTAGATGACAAGTCTTACATTAAGATTAGTACCCGAATCGCTTCTTCTATTTCAAACCTAATTAAAGAGGGCAAAACGATTAAAATCGAAGGTTGGAAAAGAAAAGGGCTTGAGGGAGAAATTAATAAATTGGGCTACAGTATTTTTATCCCTTCAAAAATCACTGTAGACGGAACAACTTTTAAAGACCAAGTAAACCTTACTCGCTCACTATGAAAATTCTCTTAATAGAAGACGAAGTTAAGCTGGGTAATTTTTTAGTAAAAGGCTTAGAAGAGGAAGGCTATTCTGTTGCCCATGAAACCAATGGCAGCGAAGCATTAGAAACCGCAGCCACCAACGATTTCGACTTGATACTTTTAGACATTATGCTGCCTGGTCAAAATGGTTTTGAGGTGTTGAAAAACATGCGTGAGTTTTCCATTCATACGCCCATCATTTTTATGAGTGCTTTGAATGAAAGTGAACACGTAATCAAGGGGCTGGATTTAGGTGCGATTGATTACGTTAAAAAACCCTTCGATTTTGAAGAATTGAAGGCCAGAGTAAGAAATGTGCAAAGAAAATTCGGCTCAACACGGGCTTCAACTCTTCAGGTAAAAGACCTTAAAGTAGATTTGATTAAGCGCGAAGTAACCCGAGCCGATCAATTAATCGAGTTAAGTAAGCGAGAGTTCTCTATCTTAGAACTGCTGATGAGCAACACCAATCGCGTGCTTTCCAAATCAGAAATTACCCAGAAAATCTGGAACATTAATTTCGACCGTGGAAGCAATGTGGTGGAGGTGCACATGCATCAGCTCAGAAAAAAAATAGACTTTGATTTTGAGCCCAAGCTGATAGAAACCCAAGTAGGTTACGGCTATAAAATTCAAGGTGAACTCGTAAAAAGTTAAGCTTGCCGCAGATTCAGTTTTTTAAAAGTATTCGATTTAAGATTGCTGCGGCCTTCTTCGTTGTCTTTTTTGGCATTTCGCTCGCCTTTAACTATTCCCTTTTTCAATCCATCCGAACCAGCCTCATCAATGCTTTTCAGAATAGTGGAAAAGTTGAAGCCTTGAGCATTTTAAACGGAGTAGATGATGAGCTAACGCAAATCCCCGTTACGCAAGAAGATCAGCCCATTCAATTGTGGTTTGGCAACATGTTCGAAAGCCAAATGGTATATGAGCGGCCCGATTTCCCCGAAATATTCTCTTCTGTTTTTGTTGAAATAGAGCAACCAACTTTGGAGGGGCGGGCTCCATTGATGGAGTTTATCAAGATCGATTCGTTTACGTATTGCATTGCCCGAAGGCCTTTGGATGAAAGCACCGGTGCGCAAATCAGTTTGGTGCTGGCAAAAAACAATCAAATCGTCTATGATGAAATTTCTGCCTTAAAGTCCAGATTGATTTTTGCCAACTTGGGTGCTGCGCTTATTGCATTTATCGCTGCCGTTTTAATTGCTCATTTCACTTTAGCCCCGCTTCAAAAATTAATTGCCAAGGCTCAAAGTGTAAAGGCCTCGCCTCAAATGGATCGTTTACCCGTTTCTTCTGCGAATGATGAAATCACTCAGCTTTCGGCCACGATGAACGAAATGATTTCAAGGATTGAAACTTCCATTCGTAGCCAGAATCAGTTTTTCGCCATGGCCGCCCATGAACTGCGAACCCCTTTGGCCAATATGCAGTCGGAATTGGAGTACAGAATGGGCTCGTCTGAAAAAGAACTAAGCCAGGATACGCTCAATAGCTTACGCGAAGAAGTGATTAGGCTAAAAAACATTGTGCAGGATTTTCTGCTGATGAGTCAGCTCAAATCTGAAACGCTTGTACTGCGCAAATCCAATTTCAGATTGGACGATTTGATTTATGATATGCTGGAAAGAATGCGCCCGACTTTGTCTACAAAGAATTTCGACATCAAGCTTTCCATCAATGCAAACCCTGAAAAGCTTACGATAAATGCAGATAGAGAAAAGCTAGAAGGTGTGCTCGTCAACCTCTTTGATAACATCCGAAAATATGGAGAAAGTAAGCAAGCTGTTTCGGTTGAAATCTCGGAACAAAAAGAGATGCTTTCCTTACATATTCAAAACGGAGTTGCGGAAAATATTGATACCCTTCAGAAAGGAATGGGGCTTGGTTTACAAATTGCGAAGCAGGTGATAGAAAAACACAACTACCAGTTTTTACTTTTAAAAAGTAAAACAAGCTTTACTATTGAAATAATATTCCATAGTTAATGCACATAACTGGCGGCATTCACATCAATGGTGCAGCCTGTAGCATGATCCATTAACCCGCTGGCCATAAGCGTTACTAGAGGTGCTAAATCCTTCGGCTCGGTTAATTGATTCAATGCAATATCGTTCAGGGCAAATCCTTCGCCATATTGGTCCATAAAATCTTGCGCCATGTCGGTTCTTACAAAACCAGGCGCAATGGTAAATGCTTTAATTTCATTTTTTCCGTAAGCCCGAGCTATGGAACGCGTAAGCGCCACCACTCCACCTTTCGAAGCCGCATAAGCCAAGTAATCAGCAGTATCTCCACGAAAAGCAGCCCGAGATGAAATATTGATAATTCTTCCTCCGCCATTCTCTAAGAAGTGTTCGATGCTTTTTTTACACAAAAGTCCAGTAGCCTGAAGGTTCACGTTCATGGTAAACTGCCAGTCGTTTAACCAGTCATCATCTGCTTTCACTAAATCAGAAGAAATGGCTACTCCCGCATTGTTAATCAACACATCCAAACCATTCATTTCCTTTATTACTTGTTTAAACAAGTTTATTGTTTCAGGTGTATTAGAAAGATCCGCTTGAAAAAGCTGACAATCGGAATTCAGCTCATTTAGAATGGATTGTGCCTGTTCTTTATTAGAATTATAGTGAACAGCCACAGCAGCGCCAGTGTCTGAAAGCTGTTTGGAAAGAGCGCGGCCAATGCCCCTCGAACCGCCCGTGACCAATATTACCTTGCCTTTTAATGAAACCTCCATGATTCAATCTATTTATTCCTTTCAAATTAATTCAAAAACTAGGCTTCTTTCTTACCGTCAAAATCATTTATTGGTTTGGAAAAGACTGAATCATTCTATCTTAAGCAGTTGTGTTGATTTTGATCACAAGCGCAAAACCTTTATTATTCTACTTCGATTAAGCTAAAAACTATCTTAAGCCATGAAAATCAAATTGATTGCCTGCTCCATTGGTCTATTTTTAGGAACCACAATTACCGCCCAAACGATGGATTTTGAAGGATATAATCCGCCATCAACACTCGTTGTTCCTGAACACCCGATCACCCGATCGAAATTTCCTTTTATCGATATCCACAGTCATCAGAGGCGAATGGGTCAACAAGATTTAAATGCACTTGCTGCGGAAATGGATGGAATCAACATGGGGCTTATGGTAAATCTAAGTGGTGGTAGCGGCAAATCAATTGCAGACGCCTCCGCAAATATAAAAGCTAATCAACCCAAACGCTTTATTGTTTTCGCCAATGTAAACTTTATTAATGTAGGCGAAGAAGGCTGGGGAGAAAGGGCCGCAGCCCAACTAGAAAGGGATTATAACCAAGGTGCACGAGGGCTTAAAATTTTCAAAAGCTTAGGTTTCTCCGTAAAAGATACTGATGGAAATCGCGTAGCAGTGGACGACCCAAGGCTTGACCCGATTTGGGCAAAATGTGGTGAATTAGGTATTCCAGTACTGATCCACACTGCAGATCCAAAACAATTTTGGGCACCTTTTGATGCTGAAAATGAAAGATGGTTGGAGTTGAAAACACATCCGAATAGAAAAAGAGAAGATGATAATCCCGTGCCTTGGGAAACCCTAATTCAAGAACAACACAACGTTTTCAAAAAGCATAAGAATACCCAATTTATTGCCGCGCACTTAGGCTGGTATGGCAACGACTTAGCCCATTTGGGAAAACTCTTGGACGAAATGCCAAATATGAATGTAGAAATCGGAGCAGTAATCGCTGAGTTGGGTCGCCAACCACGTATGGCAAATAACTTCCTCACCAAATACCAAGACCGCGTGCTGTTTGGAAAAGATGCTTACAACCCTGAGGAGTACGCCACTTATTTTAGAGTACTGGAAACGAACGATGAATACTTTCCTTATTACAAAAAGTACCACGCCTATTGGAAAATGTACGGTTTGGGGCTCTCAGATGAAGTGCTAAAAAAGATCTATTACAAGAATGCAATTCGTTTGGTACCGGGTATTGACGCTTCTGCTTTTCCGAAATAGAAATTATTTGAAGTGGTGCTTTTCCCGATTCAGGGTTTGAATATGCTAGTACAGTCTAGAAACGTTTTTTCTACCAACAATTCAAATTACGTTTGTTGCATGGGTAGTCTGCAACATAACATTGAGAAAAAGGTGAGAAAGCTGATGCTGTGCATTGGCATTGCGGTAGGCTTGTTGATTATTGTTTCAGAAGCGAAATCGCAGGAAAAGAACATTTACCTGTACGGAAAAGTAACCACCATTAATGGCGATAAATACCAAGGTGCTTTGCGCTGGGGAGGTGATGAAGTGTACTGGGTCGACCTTTTTAATGCACAAAAAACCTCAAGCGATTTTTTAAAATTCCTTTCAAAAAAAGAAATACAACAGATTTCAGATCAAGAAGGCGGAAGTTCATGGCTAGGCATTGACCTTGGTATACTGAGCATTTGGGACGATAAATACAGCCGTACCAATCACCAATTCGATACCCGTTTTGGCGACATCAAAAGCATTAAACCTACGGGCAGAAGCCGGGCGCAAGTAGCGTTAAAAAACGGTGTAATTGTAGAAGTCAGTGGCAATGGTTTTGAAGACGTAGGCGCAAGCGTTAGCGTTTACGATGAAGAATTAGGTATTGTAAAGCTAGATTGGGCGAGAATAGAAAAAGTGGAGTTTTTGGAAAGTGGCAAAATACCGAAATCGCTCTTTGGTGAAGCCATTTACGGAAAAGTAAAAGCAGGCAGAAGAGGTACTTTTGAAGGAACCATTCAGTGGGACCAAGGCACGAGCAAAAACACTCACAATGAGCGTTTTTTAGAAGATATTCTGAATGGTAAAGACCGTGATGGTGACAAAAACATTCCATTCAGGTCGATTACGAAAATTGTAAAAAACCGAAATGGGGTAGATGTAACACTTAAATCAGGACGAGAATTCTACTTAACAGGCTCTAACGATGTGAACAGCGAAAACGCTGGCGTTTTAATCAACGATAAGGAAATTGGTCAAATCGTGGTTCCTTGGCGCGATTTCGAAGAACTGGAAATTATTGAATCGAACAACCAAGGGCCGTCTTATAGTGAATTCCCATCCTCAACAGGTTTGAGAGGAACTGTAATTAACAGAGATGGTGAAAAAATAAGCGGCCTCATTGCCTATGACTTAGACGAGGCTTGGGAATATGAAACTTTAGATGGCCAAGATGACCGAGTAGTTTATAAAATCCCCTTCCGAAATATCAAAAACATCATTCCTAAAAATTATAGTTACTCATTAATTATTCTTAGAAATGGCAAGGAGCTTCTATTAGGTGAAAGTCGCGATGTGTCAGAAGACAATGATGGAGTGCTTATATTTACTTCGAAAGACGCCAAACCGACCTACATACGTTGGTCGCAAATTGACGAAATCATCTTTGATTGAGTAAAACACTTTGAAGTTCAGTCGTAGTCAAATCATCCAAAACAGTATTGCCATCAGTTTGGTGGCGGGCGTTTTTGTCTTTCTTTACGCCACTTCAGCACCCCGCGAACTTTACCTGACAGCAGGGCTTATTGTTGCGGTTTTACTCTTAATTCTCCTGGCCAACCGCGCCTTAACAATTTCATTAGACCGAAAACTGCCTTGGCTTACCCACGGCAATAAGCGTTTTTACTCCCAATTGGGTATAGGCGTATTAGTCTCTTTAGTCATCATCAACTTGAGCTATTTTCTGTTCAAGATTACCCTCACAGAAGATCCACCTGTTGGAAGTCAAATTGCGACCATAAACGCATTATCCATTTTGATTCTGTTGCCCATCATTTCAATCAATTTTGGAATTCAGTTTTTGAAACGCTGGAAAAATGCTCAATTGGCTTCGGAAGAATTTCAGAAAGAATCGATCAAGGCAGAGCTTAATGCTTTAAAAAACCACTTAGATCCGCATTTTCTTTTCAACAACCTCAACATTCTTTCTTCGCTCATTTCCAAAGACCAAAAGCAATCACAGGCTTATCTAGAAAAGTTTGCGGAAGTTTATCGCATTATTCTTCAAAGCAGTTCCGAAGAATTGGTGGAGTTGAAAGAGGAGCTCAGTTTTATTAGCGCTTATATGTATTTGTTAGAAATTCGGTTTGAAGACACCATTCAGCTGAGCATGGCCATAGATAAAAAAGACGAAGCTTTATACTTGCCTCCGCTCACCCTGCAAATGCTCATTGAGAATGCCATTAAGCACAATACCGTTTCGGAAATACGTCCACTAAAAATTCATGTTGAAAGTCAGAACGGCTATATCTCAGTAAAAAATAATCTGCAAGAAAAGAAAGTTGAATTGCCGAACAGTGGACAAACTGGTTTAGAAAATATTAAGCGTAGGTATTCCTACTTTACTACAAAGCCCGTTGAGGTAATCAAGAACCCAAACTCGTTCATCGTTCGTGTTCCTCTCATCAATATTTCTGAAATTTAACCTTAAAAGCTAAGCGAATGAAAGTACTGATTATTGAAGACGAAAGGCTGGCCTCAGAAAGGTTAATTGAACTGCTAAAAGAACTCAAACCGGAACTGGAAATCGTAGCCACCATCAGGTCAGTAGAAGCTGGTTTGCTGTGGTTCGAAAATAATGAGCATCCCAACTTCATTGTCAGCGATATTCAGCTACTTGACGGAACTAGCTTTGAAATTTTTGAACAACACAAACCTAAATGTAAAGTAATCTTTACAACAGCTTACAATCAGTATGCGATTAAAGCATTTGAGGTAAATAGTGTGGATTACTTGCTCAAACCCATTCAGCGCGAAAAGTTAGCCAATGCGCTAGAAAAAATTGAAGAGCAATCCGCGATTTCCACTTCTCCAGCATTTGACCTTAGCCAAATCAAAGCGCTAATTAACGAACAGAACAAAGAATATAAATCACGATTCCTCACCAAAATTGGCCAGCGGATTCGCGCCATTCCTACAGAAAAAATCGCCTATTTCTATACCCACGATAAGCTTACCTATATCGTCACTTTTGAAAAGCAAAAGTACATTATCGATAATACCCTAGAAGAAGTAGATCAAATGCTAAACCCAAAGCAGTTCTTTAGGGTAAACCGTAAATTTTTGGTGCATTTCGATGCCGTTAGCGACATTCACCCTTACTTCAAAGGCCGCGTAAAATTGAGCCTTAGCCCAGAAATTGATGAAGACATTGTGGTGAGTTCAGAAAAGACACCGCTTTTCAAACAGTGGTTAGATAACTAAAAACACCTCTCCAAAAGTTGGTGTCATAATTCCCTAATGGCTATCATTTTCTCAGGATCTAGAATCAAAGCTTTTGGAGAGTTCAACCATCATTTCCAGTTCAGTAAGTTCTCCTCCCGTTTCGGTTAAAGAATAACTAGATAGAGCCAATCTGTATTTTTTGGCAAGATGTCATTCTGCATCTTTGATTCGTCAAAAAGAATAAAACTCAAACAACACAACCATGATTAAATCAATTATTTCAAAATCTGCCATTTTTCTCGGGCTCATTACGGCTTCATTTCTTTCGGCCAATGCACAAGATGAAGGATTCATCTACGGAAAACTCACCACCATTGATGGCAACAGTTATACAGGTCAAATGCGATGGGGCGATCGTGGAGAAGGCTATTGGACAGACCATTTTAATGGAAATAAGGAAGAAAACGACAATTACCGTCACCTGACAAGAGAAGAAAGAAACGACTTAAGGGACGAACAAAGAAGGAGAAACAGCAGCTGGGGAAACTTTAGCATAAGTTGGGGCAATAACAGCTGGGAAACTACGCACGAATTCAGAACTGAATTTGGCAACATTTCTAGAATAGATATTAACAGACGTTCCGAAGTAGAGTTAACACTTCGCAATGGGGATAGAGTTTTTGTTAAAGACGGATCAGACGATATGGGTGGAACAATCACCATTCTAGATCAAGAATTGGGAAGCATGAAATTCAACTGGAGCAGAATTGAAACCATAGAATTTATGGATACACCAAGTAAGCTCGCAAACAAAATTGGTGACCCTATCTACGGAACTGTTGAATATTACGGAGGTTCAATCACTGGGTTTGTTCAGTGGGACCATGATGAAAGATATACCACAAATGTACTCGATGGCGATACCCGCGATGGCGACATGAAAATCGAATTCAGCAATATTAAGTCCATAGAAAGAGATCGTTCTGGTAGTAATGTGGTGACAAAATCAGGAAGAGAGCTTTATTTGAGAGGTTCGAATGATGTAGACAATTCGAATGGTGGGATTATCGTGAGTACCGATTTCGGTAGAGTAGATATTCCATGGAAAGAATTTAAGCGTGTTGAATTCACAAATGCACCAAATTCTGGAAAAGCATATTCTGATTTCGAAGTGAAGAAAATCTCAGGAACCGTAGAAACTACCAACGGAGAAACCCTTTCTGGCGAAATCATTTTCGACCTAGATGAAGAATACAACTTCGAAATTATTCAAGGGGAAGACGATGACATTGAATACTTTATTCCAATTGAAAACATCAAATCCTTCAGCCCAAGAAATTACGATAACGCAAGAATTATGTTGAAAAGCGGTAAAGAATTAACCCTTGGTTCGGGTAGAGATGTAAGCGATGAAAATGAAGGCGTTCTTGTTTTCAATTCAAGCGGAAAGCCAACTTACGTGAAATACCAAAACATTAAGCAGATTAATTTTAACTAAGCCCAAAAGTCAAAAACAGTATATTGGTCAATTTGAAGGCTGCAGCTACGTTGTGGCCTTCTTTTTTTAAAAGCTAAACAGCAAATAAAAGAAGAGCAACAACCAAAGCACATCTACAAAATGCCAAAAGTCTGTTAGCATTTTGAACCTGATTTTTTGGTAAGGATTGGTGCAGTAAATCAAGCTTTGCACAGCATCCAGCGAAACCTTATTGCATTTGACGAGTAACCGAACTGCATAAAGTAAAATGGCCACTAGATGTACCACGTGTAAACCTGTAATGACATAGAGATAAGCACCAGAGCGTGCTCCGCTAAAAAGAATCTGACTTTCTTGAAGTTCGCGCCAGCCTAAAAACTGAGAAGTGGCAAAAGCCAAACCTAGTAAAAAGGTAATGCCCAGCCATTTTTTCAGTTTTTCCAGCTCGTCCTTTTCATAAGCCGGAATAATTTTGGACACCGAAAAACTCGAAAGAAGCATTAATACCGTACTTACCACAAAGAATTTAGGAAATTCAATTTTAAGGAAATCACTATGAATCGGTCTGCTAGCCGTAAAAGCAACCACTAAAAAGAGGAAAAGGACAGAACTACCAATCAAGGCCACATAGAGCATAACTTGATGCGGATGCATCTGCTCCATTTTATTAAAGGCTTCGCGCCTTAAGCCGATTCTAACTTTTTCTTTTTTCACTACAAATGCTCTAACAATAAAAGCAATTAAAGAGTTGGGTTAAATGTCGGTTAATTTATTCATTGCTTACACTGTTTTGCCACGAATGGCTTCAGAATTATTTACATTTGCCCCCTCTTTTTAGCAAGAACCTTGAAAGTAAAAGACTTCATAAAGATTTATAGGGAAGACCCTATCATTCAAACCATTGCCGAGCGAATCAAGCCCAATGAGGGAAATAGCATTCAGCTTAAGGGATTGGTGGGTAGTTTAGATGCCGTTGTGGCGGCTGCCGTGTATCAGCACAATAAGCAAACTTGCCTTTTTGTAATGCACGATAAAGAAGAAGCTGCTTATTTTCATAACGATATGCAGAATTTGGTAGGTGAAAAAGAGGTTTTGCTTTTCCCTACTTCCTACAAAAGGCCTTATCAGTTTGATGAAACTGAAAATGCCAACATTCTCATGCGTGCCGAGATCCTAAACAGGATTAACCATAAGGCTTCCACAGGTGAAATCATCGTTACTTATCCCGAAGCGCTTACCGAAAAGGTAATCAACAAAAAGGCCCTAGCCACCAATACCTTTTCTACCAAAGTGGGGGAAGAAATTGATGTGGAGTTTTTAGCAGAACTGCTGATGACCTACGATTTCGAGAAAACCGACTTTGTTTATGAAGCAGGCCAGTTTTCAGTACGAGGTGGTATTGTAGATGTTTATTCTTACGCCCACGATTTACCTTACAGAATTGAGCTTTTTGGTAACGAGGTTGAAAGCATCAGAACGTTCGATCCCGTTTCTCAGCTGAGTCAGGAAAGTGTAAAACACATCAACATCATTCCGAATATTCAAACCCGACTGTTGCAAGAAGTAAGACAATCGTTTTTGGATTTTATTCCGAACAACACCAAAATCTGGTTTAAGGATTACCAACAAACCTTAGACACGATCGAAAAATACTTTGAAAAGGCTTCTGCCAATTTTGACGAAGTGCTTTCAGTTACCGATGCCCAAGTGGTGCTTAGCCCAGATGCACTTTTCGAGACTCAAAAGTCCTTTAAAAAGGGAATCGAGAGTTTAGCCCAAATCGAATTTGGAAATCGCTTTACTAAAAAATCTGGTTTCGAATATAGGTTCGATGCCGAAGTGCAACAATCATTCAACAAAAATTTCGACCTCATTGCCGATAACCTTGCCGGTTGGCAAATGAAGAATCATACACTTTTAATTTCTGCGGAATCTGAAACTCAAATTGGCCGATTAGAAAAAATCTTCACGGAATTGAATCCTATTATTAAGATTCAACCCCTTAATATCGGCCTCAGACAAGGATTTATCGATAAAACGCTCCAGATGCTCTGCTATACAGACCATCAGCTTTTCGATAGATTTCACAAATACAAAAGCCGAACAAAGCATAGCAAATCCAAAGCCCTAACGCTCAAAGAACTGCGCTCTTTGCACCCAGGAGATTACGTTACCCACATTGATTATGGCGTAGGGCGTTTTGCGGGAATGGAAAAAGTGGAAGTGAATGGAAATCAGCAAGAATCCATTCGTTTGGTCTATCGCGATGACGATTTGCTTTATGTCAGTCTCCATGCCCTTCATAAAATTTCAAAATATTCAGGCAAAGAAGGCACACCGCCTACCATGAGTAAATTGGGCTCTCCTGAATGGGAAACCAAGAAATCGAAGGTTAAGAAGAAGGTTAAAGACATTGCCAAAGACCTGATTGCGCTTTACGCGAAAAGGAAGGGAGCCAGCGGTTTTGCTTTTCAGCCAGATGGTTTTATGCAGGCCGAACTGGAATCCTCTTTTATTTATGAAGACACTCCTGATCAAGCCAAGGCCACCGAAGATGTTAAAGCCGACATGGAATTGCCTCACCCAATGGACCGATTGGTTTGTGGCGATGTAGGTTTTGGTAAAACCGAAGTGGCCATTCGTGCCGCATTCAAGGCTTGCGCCAATGGCAAACAGGTAGCGGTTTTAGTGCCTACTACCATTTTGGCCATGCAGCACTACCGTACTTTTGCTGAAAGACTGGAGAACTTCCCGGTCAATGTGGAATACATCAACCGATTTAAAACCGCCAAAGAAATTAAAGAAACCCTTCAGCGTGTAAAAGAAGGAAAAACTGAAATATTGGTCGGTACGCACAGAATCGTAAATAAGGATGTTCAGTTCAAGGATTTAGGCCTTTTGATTATTGATGAGGAGCAGAAATTTGGGGTACGGGTAAAAGATAAACTGAAAGAATTTAAAGTAGATGTGGATGTGCTTACCCTCACAGCTACGCCAATTCCTAGAACTTTGCATTTCTCTTTAATGGGCGCCAGAGATTTAAGCGTAATTGCTACGCCTCCTCCAAACCGTCAGCCTGTTACTACGGAAATTCACACTTTTGACGAAACCATTATTCGCGATGCCATCAGTTTTGAGCTCAGACGTGGCGGTCAGGTTTTCTTTGTGCATAACCGAATTAAAGACATTGTTCAGGTAGGAAATATTATTCTGAAGCTTGTGCCCGATGCCCGAATTGGTGTGGCGCATGGCCAAATGGAAGGAAGTGTGCTTGAAAAGCGCATGGTGAAATTCATTGAGGGTGAATATGATGTGCTGATTTCTACCAATATCATTGAATCTGGACTTGATATTCCAAACGCCAATACGATTATCATTAATCATGCGCACATGTTTGGGCTTTCCGATTTGCACCAAATGCGTGGAAGAGTGGGGCGTTCTAACCGAAAAGCCTTCTGTTATTTATTAACTCCTCCTTCTATTGGGTTGAGTTCCGATTCCAGAAAACGTTTGAGCGCTTTGGAAGAATTCTCTGATTTAGGCGATGGCTTTAAAGTGGCCATGCGCGATTTAGACATTCGTGGAGCAGGTAATTTATTAGGAGCCGAACAAACAGGTTTCATTACCGATTTAGGTTTTGAGATGTACCATAAAATTTTGGACGAAGCCGTTCAAGAATTGAAGGAAACGGAATTCAAAGACCTGTTTTACAAAGATTTGGTAAAAGAAGCTGCCGAAGCCATTAAGGTAGATACTTCGATTGAAACCGATTTGGAAATTCTAATTCCGGAAACCTATGTTTCTAATATTTCGGAACGACTTGGCCTCTATTCTAAAATCGATAACATTAAGAATGAAGAAGGATTGGCCAAGTTTACGGCCAGCATTAAAGATCGTTTTGGGCCTATTCCTGTCCCTGTTTTAGACTTGATAGAAACGGTGAGGCTACGTTGGTTGGCTGAAAATCTGGGTTTTGAAAAAGTAGTCATCAAAAACGAATCGATGAAATGCTACTTTTTACCTTCTGACAATGAGCGCTATTTCCAATCGGCTGCCTTCGGAAAAGTAATTGCTTATGTACAGTCGCACCCAAAAAGTTGCCATATGAAAGAGCACAAAACCCGTTTGATTCTACGAATTGACGAGGTGCTTTCTATCGGAAAAGCAATAGAGGTTTTACAAAATATGAGCGCTTAGGTTAAAAAGAAAAACGCTCCAAAGTTTATATTTGGAGCGTTTGAATATGATTAGTAGCAAAAACTAGAAACTCATAATATCTTTGAACTTAAGGGTTTGCCTACGCGAAACATCGATTTCTTCGCCCCCTTTCATATATATTCTTAAGCTACCACTAAACCAAGGTTCAATTCTTTCGATCCATTTTAAATTGATGATTTGTTGACGATTGGCCCTAAAGAAGGTTTTCTCGTCTAGCCTTGATTCTAAATAGTTTAGCGTTCGGGTAATCATTGGTTTCGATTTGTCGAAATACACGGTGGTATAATTCCCACTTACCTCAAAAAGACGAATATCAGCCAACTGAACAAACCAGCATTTTTCGCCATCTTTTACAAAAACCTGATCGTGGATGGTGAGCTTATCGCTTCCACTTTCTTTATCTCTTTCTTTTTTCTCTACTTTTTCAATCACCTTAGAAATGGCTCCCGCCAACCTATCCTTCTGAACGGGCTTTACCAAATAATCGAGTGCATTGTATTCAAAAGCTTTGAGCGCATATTCATCATAAGCCGTAGAAAAAATTACCTCTGGCACAATTTCCAGCTCCTCAAGTAAATCAAAACCTGTTTTGCCTGGCATTTGAATATCCAAGAAAATTAAGTCGGGCTTTAGTTCGGTGATTTTTTCAATTGCTTCATCAACACTTGCCGCTTCTCCAACAACCTGAACATTGTCAAACTCTTTGAGTAGCCTTTTTAATTCGTTTCTGGCAAGTCTTGAATCGTCTATTACTAAAGTTTTCATATCGCTTAATTTTGAGGTTTTAATTTAAAGGGATTTTGACCGTTGCACAGACCATGTGCTCATTCATATTTTCAATATTTAAAGAAGCTTTATCTCCATAAAGCAAGCGTAGTCTTTCTCTCGCGTTTCCAATTCCAATTCCTTTTCGCTTAGTACCATTTGGCCCTTTCAATTGGCCTGTGTTTTTCACAAAAATACTTAGGAAGTTATTTGTCATTTTTGACTCCACTATGATTTCTCCTCCTTCAGGTAAATTATTGATACAATGTTTAATAGCGTTTTCAACCAAGGTTTGAATAATCATTGGCGGAACAACAACATCTTTACTTTCACTATCAATCAAAAACTGATACCTCAGTCGGTCTTCCAGCTGAATAGACTCAAGGTTTAAATAATGAGCCACAACTTCCATTTCTTTCTCAAGGCTCACTTTTTCATAATGATCGAATTGAATGGAAAATCTTAAAAGATCAGAAAGGTGCGTAATTGAATCTCTGGCTTTTTCGGCATCTTCTACCACCAATGATCGAATATTATTGAGACTATTGAATATAAAGTGCGGATTGATCTGAGATTTCAAGGCACTCAATTCGGCATCTTTCACCGTAGCCTGAAGCTTCCATTTTTCAATTTCAACCTCTCTGTTTTTTTGAAGAAACTGGTAAGCAAAATAGATAGACGACCAACTAATAAAATATACTGAATAGCTGCCAATAAAGCTCACCGCCATTATAATTAGGGTGCTAGGGGTAAATATTCCACGATTTACCTCTCTTAATTTTTCGAGCGTGGCTTCATCTACGCCTTCCATTTTAGAAAGTCCTGTAAAATGATCCATTAAATTGGGATCTACCTTGATCAATAACACAACAGAACCAATAGCAACCAAAAAGGTAAGAATGGCCAAAAGCGCCCCCTGAATAATGCTACTAAAAAATACGCGAGGAATAAGCTTTACAATTTTTAAGTCTTTCCACTTTCTCTTTTTTGCGTAAAGCCTGTACAAATGGCTAATAAGAACAGCACAAAGAACACTGACTATGGTAGAAATGATAGAGGCCCAAAAAGGCAGAATAAAAGCAATGGCCAAAAAGCTGGTTATATGGAGCCCGCCCCAACCTCCAATTTGGAGCATCCAATACAGCTGATTCTTTTTCATAACCTAAAGCAAATATATTTATTCAACACCTCTCCGATCATTTTACTAAAAGGTTTAATATTCGGATTAACCATAAAATAAGCCTGATCAGAAATAGAAAGACTCAACCTTCTACCTGTTCGGATTAAATAATGGTTAATTATACACTGTCTTTTCAGTCATTGTATTATTTTCAATCTCGCATTTTGATGCTGAATTGTAAAATATGTAATTAGAACCAACGTTTAGGCATAACAATGAGTGAATTACACCTTTGTTAAACATAAGGGATAAGTGTATATTAGCCCCCTTAATTCACCTAAAAGGTCTGAATAAAAACACTAACATGAAAAATACAGCTGGGTTTTTGAAGGTTTCAGTATTTATATTACTGTCAACCTCATTATTATCTTCTTGCTTCCTTTTTAATAAAAACAAAGGAGGAGTGAGTTCTACAACTGGTATGGCTTATGGTAACTCAAAAGACACCCTCAGTTTTACCCCATTCGATACAAAAAACTTACCTAACCCTCCAGGAATGGTTTATATTCAAGGGGGTAGAACCGTTTTAGGTTCTTTTGAAGAAGATTTGTTAGGAACCAGAGACAACATAGAAAGAACCGTAACTGTGAATTCTTTCTATATGGACGAAACCGAGGTGACCAACAAGGACTGGAAAGAATATGTTTTTTACCAATTCAACCCTATACCACTAAGCTTAGGCAAGGATATTGAAATAGTGGATGATCCTGCTAACCCATTTCTTCCGCCAACTACTTCGCATAACGGACAAACCATGAAAGACCTCATTCCAAACGACAGTGTTTGGTCTAGTGATTTTTCTTTTAACGATGTATATAGCGAAAACTACTACAGCAACCCAGGCTACAATAATCACCCAGTTGTTGGAGTTACTTGGAGACAGGCTGTAGACTACTGTAAATGGAGAACTGATTTTGTTAATTACATTACTATCAGTCAATTACCATTCGAAGATCTTCCAGATGCTTATAAATTAGAATTTTACGACCCAGATGGTACACTTCAAATTCTTGGAAGTGCTGGAGGAAATAGCTCAACGGGCGGTGGTCAAATTACACCACAAGAATTAGATGATCTTCAGCAAGATCAAATCGCTTTTATCAACGCCAACAAAAAATTATTTATCGAAAGAGGTATTTACCTACCTGAATTTAGGTTACCAAATGAAGCCGAATGGGAATATGCTGCTAAAGCGACTATTGGAACTCAATACCTAGATGAAAACGAAGAGTATGGTAGAATTTACCCTTGGGATGGAAGGGGAGTAAGAAATCCATACGGTAAAAAACGAGGTGAGCTTTTGGCCAACTTTAAAAGGGGCCGAGGCGATTATGCTGGTATTGCCGGAAATATTAATAATGACGGAGATGTAATTCCACGCCCAGTGGGAGGATATGAGCCAAACGACTTCGGTTTATTCAACATGGCAGGTAACGTAAGCGAGTGGGTAAACGATACCTACCGACCACTTTCATTCCAAGCAGTTGACGATCTAAACCCCGTTAGAAAAGATGGTACGGCTGACGGAGAACAACTTTACGGTTGGGATGGAAATAGAACCGACTTCAGATCATTAATTAACGACAGAGCGAAAGTATATAAAGGCGGTTCTTGGAAAGATGTAGCTTACTGGATGTCGCCAGGAACAAGAAGATTTTTAGATCAAGATAAAGCCACAAATACCATTGGTTTTAGATGTGCCATGATTTCTATTGGTTTCGAACCGAAATCCAGTGGTGGTGGAATCTTTGGAGGTAAAGAATAAATAGAAGAAAAATCATTAAAAGGCCGTTTCTGCATAAGAAGCGGCCTTTTTTGTTTTATGCCCATTAACGAGTAGCAGCAATTACAGCAAAACTGAGTTCTTTAATGCCTGCTTCAATTAATACATTTCCGCAAGCCAACAAAGTAGCACCCGTGGTAATTACATCGTCCACCAAAAGAACCCGTTTACCCTGAATTTCCGAGGCATTTACTATCTCAAAAATTGATTTCACATTCTCTAGCCTCTCAACCCTACTCTTTCTCGTTTGCGTTTCACTGGCAGCCACCCTGCTAAGCCCAAGACAAACTTCTGCTTTTAATACTTCTGAAAGCCCTTTGGCAAAAGCTTCACTTTGGTTATAACCTCTCTTTCGTTGCTTAGACGAATGTAAGGGAACTGGAATAATCATATCGAACTCGTTGGTAAAGCCGCCCAGCAATAAATCGTGACCATACCATCGCCCTATCATAAGGCCAATATCTTCTTTATGATTATACTTTAGTTCATGTAAAATATGCTGAACAATTCCCTTTTTCTGAAAATGGAGGTAAGCGAGTATATGACTGAACTGGATAGAGCCTGCCAACTTTTGATCAATATGCGGAACCTCTTCCTTATAATTATTTGTTTTCGGCAAATCGTATTGACAAGCAGGACAAATATGATTCATGCCGTTGGGTAACGACCCTTTACATCCAATACATATGTTTGGAAAAAAGAGAGCGACAAAGTCGTTCAAGATTAAATTTATCTTGCTAGGCATTCAGAAAACGAAACTATATTTGACGAAATATTAAGGTAATGACTATTGTAGAAGAATTCAATGATTATCGCGCCAAGATGAACGAAAAAATCTTGGAAGAGAACAACACAGTGTTGAAAAGATTATTTAATCTAGACACTAATGCCTTTGCTCCTGGTGCATTGGATGGAAAAGTAAAAGAGCTAATCGGGCTTTCTAGCTCTATGGTATTAAGGTGTGACGACTGCATCAAATACCATTTAGGAAAATGCCACGAATTGGGAGTGACCACTAAAGAAGTTTTCGAAGTCTTTTCAATTGCAAACTTGATTGGCGGAACCATTGTAATTCCTCACCTTAGAAGGGCAGTTGAATTTTGGGATGAGCTCAATAAATAATGTATAAAAAGGATTTAGAACTTCAGAGGAATTGGGCAAGGTTGCTTACCCATTTAGAGCAGCTTTTGGGCAAAAGGCCCAAAGATCTTAATGGGGTTCTATTTCTTATTGGGGTTCAAGAGCTTGGCAACGGCAAACAAAATTTTACTAAGGAAGAAAAGCAAGATTTGATGCACATTGCTATTTGCAAAGTATTAAGTCTTTCAGGATTTTATGAACTAGAGGGAATTGATGCTGATGGTTGGCCTCACTGGAAAAAAACAGATGTTTCATTACCTCATTTCGATTTAATGGATCAAGAAAAGCTTCTCAAAATGCATGTAATTGAATATTTTGAGACTGAATTAAAAATTGAATTATGAAGATTATCAGCTATAACGTAAACGGAATTAGGGCCGCCATGAAAAAAGACTTTGTGGGCTGGCTAAAAACCGAAAACCCTGATATTCTTTGTTTACAAGAGCTAAAGGCATTGCCCGATCAAGTAGATACTTCTGAATTTAAGGCTTTAGGCTACCATTTATATTGGGAGCCTGCACAAAAAAAAGGATACAGTGGAGTAGCGATTTTCAGTAAAATTGAGCCGCTTCACGTGGAACATGGTTGCGGAAACCCTTTGTATGATGCTGAAGGAAGGGTAATCAGAGCCGATTATGAAGATTTCTCGGTTATGAGCGTTTATATGCCAAGCGGAACAAGCGGAGACATTCGCCAAGACTTTAAATATGAATGGCTCGACTTCTTTTTTGAGTACGCCAATGAATTAAGAAAAACCATTCCTAACTTAATTATAAGCGGAGATTACAATATTGCTCACAAAGAGATTGATATTCACAACCCCGTTTCTAACAAAAACTCATCTGGCTTCTTGCCTGAAGAAAGAGAATGGCTGACAAAATATACAGAAGCGGGTTTTATTGATTCCTTCAGAGTTTTTAATCAAAACCCGCACGAATACTCTTGGTGGAGCTACAGAGCAAACTCAAGAGCAAATAACAAGGGCTGGAGAATCGA
This sequence comes from Roseivirga seohaensis, assembly GCF_001592945.1. Lineage (GTDB taxonomy): Bacteria > Bacteroidota > Bacteroidia > Cytophagales > Cyclobacteriaceae > Roseivirga > Roseivirga seohaensis. The sequence continues at coordinate 391,233 of NZ_LRPB01000023.1, read as the reverse complement.
TTATCACATGACCACAGCAGAAATGCAAGACCGATTAGTGAGCGCATCTATCTTAAACGATGCTATTCATTCAGACCACTGCCCGATACTCCTAGAAATTCGATAATTTAAATCGTATATTTCTCCTTTAGTCAATTGTTATACAATCAAATACGTTTCAATCACGTATGAGTATTTACAAGTTTAAATTCAGGAGATGAGTTCTAACCAACTACTAAAACAGCAACTTCAGGCATATAAGAAAAAGTTCTACACTAACCGGTTGATCAAAGGCTCTATTCTGTTCTTAGCCTTTTTTCTTAGCCTTTTTATTATAGCCAATGCTTTTGAGTTTTCGGCACGTCTAAGTGGCGGGGGTAGGGCTATCCTTTTCTTTTCTTTCGTTTTTGGAAGCTTATTAGCTTTCTTCTGGTTTGTTGGTAAAAATTTATACCACTTAAGAAACGCACAAAAACACTTATCGAACGAAGAGGCCTCTAAGCAAATTGGAGCTCATTTTCCAGAAATTTCAGACAAGCTGTTAAACATAATTCAGTTAGAAAAGCTCAATAGGGCACAAAACGAGTTGCTTTTGGCCAGTATAGAGCAGAAAAGTAAGGAAGTCGGTAAAATTTCATTCGTGAATGCCATAGACTACAAAGGCAACCGAAAATACCTCCGATATGTGATAGGACCAGGTGCCATAATCGTTATTCTACTGCTTTTCATTCCCCAGTTTCTTACAGAAAGTTCTACAAGAATAATAAACTATAATACTGAGTTTCTTCCTGAAGCTCCTTTTTCCTTTTCTATTAAAAACACCGATTTTAAGGCCTTTAAGGGCGAAAACTTTACATTGGAAGTAAATACTGAAGGGCGCTCTATTCCTCAAAATCTTTATGTATGGACAAATAACCGTAAGGTAAAAGCCAATAAAACAGGGCCAGAAAGCTTTCAGTACACATTCACCAGAATTCAAGCAGATACTAAGTTTTCGTTAGAAGCGGAAAGTATTACTTCGTCAGAATATAAAATTGAAGTTGTTTCTAGACCATCACTCTCATTATTCAACCTTGAACTTGAGTTTCCGAAGTATTTAAAACGAGAAAAAGAGCAGTTAGAAAACTCTGGAAACGTTTCTGTTCCCGAAGGCACCATTGTTAAATGGAAATTCGATACCGATAATACAGATGAAGTAAAACTCAATTTTCCAGAGCTTGACATATATGAAAAGGCAAAAAAGAGCTCAAACGGTACTTTCAGCTACGAACAAAAAATCAGTAAGTCTAGTCGTTATTCCATCCAACTCAAGAATGAATACAGCCTCAACCGCGACTCACTTGTTTTCGCAGTTGAAGCAGTAAAAGATCGTTATCCCGAAATCACCTTAGATCAATATCAAGATACCGTCTTATTCAAATCTTTAGTTTTAGGTGGAAATATTACTGATGACCATGGCTTTTCTCGCCTTTCTATTTTCTACCAATATCAGGACGACCAAAACTTTGAAGAACTTCCTTTAGAACTGAATAAAGCTTTGAATAGCCAGAGTTATTATAAGGTTTTCAATTTAGATTCAGCTAAAATTACTGCTGGCGCAGAAATCAAATATTATGTACAAGTTTCTGATAATGACGGAGTTAATGGGTCAAAATCTGTAAAAACAAGCACCTATTCATTCAAAATACCTTCAAAAGAAGAAATTGAAGAAGAAATTGATCGCACCGCAGAAAAGGTTCAGAAAGACATAGATAAAACCTTAAAAGAGGCCAAAGAGCTTAATGAAAAACTAAGTGAGGTAGATGAACGCCTGAAAACTAAAAAAGAATTGGATTGGCAAGATGAAAAGCTGATGCAAGATATTCTTAAGCAGAAAGATCAACTAGCAGAGAAGTTGGAGGAGTTAAAGAAAGAAAATCAGCTTAACAACATGAAGAAAGAGCAATTCTCTCCTCAAAACGATAAGATTCAAGAAAAAATGAATCAACTACAAGAGTTGATGAATGATATTCTTGATGATGAAACCAAAAAGCTCTATGATGAATTGAGAGAACTGCTTGAAGAACAAGGTGATATATCTGAGTTCAGAGATAAAATAGAAGAGATGAAAAACAAGGGTGGCGACCTTGAAAAGGAGATAGAAAGAACTTTAGAATTATTCAAAAAACTTCAATTCGACATGAAATTGGAGCAGAACATAAAGGAATTAGAGCAAGCCATTAAAGACCAAGAACAGCTGATTGAAGAAACTCAAAACGAAAAATCAAGTTCAGATTCTCTCAGCCAAAAACAAGCTCAAGAAAAGAAAGACCTCGAAAAACTTCAAGAGCAAATGGAGAAGCTAAATGAGTTAAATGAAGAAAGAAAAACCCCAGATGACCTACCTAGCGACTTAAAAGAACAATTTGAAGAAATAAAGGAAGAGCAAGAAAAAGCGCAAGAAGAACTTCAACAGGAATCTGAGCAAGAAAATAGCCAAGAGAAATCTAAAGAAGAACAGGAAAAAGGACAAGAAGAGCAAAACGAGAAGAGCGAAGAAGAACAACAAAAGGGTAAACCTTCGCAACAAAGACAAAACGCAACCAAAGCTCAGCAAAAAGCAGCTGAGAAAATGAAGGAAATGAAAAAGAACCTTGAATCATTGCAAGGTGGTATGGAAATGGAACAGCAGCAAGAAAACCTTGAGTTCTTAAAAGAGCTTGTAGATAACCTTGTTACGCTTTCTTTCAATCAAGAAGACCTGATGAATTCTTTCCGTGAAATACGCGAGAGTGACCCTAGATTTGTAGATCTTACTCAGAAGCAACTCAAGCTTAAAGACGACTCTAAAATTGTTCAGGATAGCTTAATTTCCCTTTCTCAGCGGGTATTCCAAATCTCGTCATTTGTAATGAGAGAAGTAAGCGAAATGAACCGACAAATGGATGGCGCTTTGGACGAATTGAAAGAAAAAAGAATCAATCAAGCTACTGGAAAACAGCAGTTTACAATGACTTCTATTAATAATTTGGCCCTATTATTAGATGATATCGTTCAGCAAATGCAAAACCAAATGGCCAGCTCGTCTAACAAAGGCAATAAAAAGAATAAGCCAATGCCTGGTGGATTAAGTGAACTCCAGAAACAGCTTAGTGAACAAATAAGTGAATTAAAGAAAAGTGGAAAATCCGGAAGGCAACTTTCTGAAGAATTAGCAAAACTAGCAGCAGAGCAGCAACGTTTGAGAAATGCACTTGAAAATTTTGAAACCGGAGTTGATGGAGATAATTTAGGCGAGAAAATTGATAAGCTCATTAACCAGATGGAAAAGAATGAGGAAGACCTTATCAATAAAAATCTGACGGAAGAAACTGTAGAAAGACAACAAGAAATACTTACCCGTTTGTTAGAAGCTGAAAACGCAATGAACGAAAGGGGTGAAGATGAAGAAAGAAAAGGAGAAACGGCAACTGACTATGACATATCAGTACCAGAATCTTTAAACGAATACCTTAAGGCAAAGGAAAAAGAAATTGAATTATTAAAAACTATTCCTGCTGTTCTTAATCCATATTACAAGCAAGAAACCAATAAGTATTTCAAAAAAATAAAGCAGAAGAATTAATTCTCTACATGAACACTATTAGCATTGAAATTCCTTCTCTAGTTGAGAACATTCGTATTGTCGAAAGTTTTATAGACAACGCCAAAGAAAAGTATCAGTTAGATGATGACCTTTACGGAAACATCATGATTGCCGTTATCGAATCGGTAAACAATGCCATTATTCATGGTAACCAATTAGAGAAAAGTAAGTTCGTGCATCTTTCTATGATTTTGGAAGAAACCTCGGTTACATTTATGATAAAAGATGAAGGTAAAGGGTTTGTTATCAACAACTTACCCGATCCAACGGCACCTGAAAACTTAGCTAAACCAGGTGGAAGAGGTATCTTCTTAATGAAGCATTTAGCTGACGAAGTTGCTTTCAATGATAACGGACAAGAAGTTAAACTTACGTTCTACCTTAATTAATGGACAATATTAACTTCTTTTCTGAAGACATTGACTTCACTTTAAAATCAGAAGATCAAATAATTGCTTGGCTACAGCGCATTGCAGAGGCCGAAAATAGTTCGATAGAAGAGATTAGCTATGTTTTCTGCTCAGATGATTATCTATTGAAAATCAATCAAGAGTATTTAGATCACGATTATTATACAGACATTATCACTTTTGATAATCGCGATAACCCAGAAGACCCAATAGAATCTGACATTTTCATCTCGATTGACAGGGTAACAGAAAATGCCTCTGATCAAAATGTATCCTTCGAACTTGAACTCAAAAGAGTTCTCGCACATGGCTTACTTCACCTCATCGGTTATAACGACAAGACAGAAGAAGAGCAACAGCTCATGAGAGAAAAAGAAGAAGCTTATCTATCTTTACAAATCAATTAAAAAATCAACTGTTCCACGTGAAACACTGTAACGCAATCAACTAGCATTGTAGAACTGTTCCACGTGAAACATCAAGAAGAAAATTATATGTTCAATCAATACGATGTCATAGTTGTTGGTGCTGGCCACGCTGGTTGCGAAGCTGCAAATGCTGCTGCAACTATGGGTTCAAAGGTTCTTTTAGTAACCATGAACATGAATACCATAGCTCAAATGTCATGTAATCCCGCAATGGGCGGGGTAGCAAAAGGACAAATTGTAAGAGAAATAGATGCACTTGGAGGTATGTCGGGAATTATTACCGATAAATCTATGATCCAATTCAGGATGCTCAACAAGTCCAAAGGTCCGGCAATGTGGAGCCCACGTACTCAAAGTGACCGAATGAGGTTTGCGGAAGAATGGCGATTGGCACTAGAGCGTAATCCTAATATCGATTTTTGGCAAGAGATGGTCACTGGCATTATTGTAGAAAACAATACTGCAGTAGGTATTACCACCGGAATGGGTATTGAGATTAGATCAAAATCTGTTGTGCTTACGAATGGCACTTTTCTTAATGGCCTCATTCATATTGGTGAAAAACAATTTGGTGGTGGTAGAACAGGAGAAGGAGCATCTAAAGGAATCACTGAACAACTCGTTCAGCTTGGATTTGAATCAGGCAGAATGAAGACTGGAACACCTCCAAGAGTAGATGGTCGATCTTTAGACTATTCCAAAATGGAAGAACAAAAGGGTGACGATGTGCCTGGAAAATTCTCTTTTTCTCCTTCAACTACACCGTTGCTTCAACAAAAAAGTTGCTATATCACCTATACCAATCCAGAAGTACACGCAATCTTGGAAACTGGTTTCGACAGATCGCCAATGTTCAATGGTAGAATTCAAGGTTTAGGACCGCGCTATTGCCCATCTATAGAAGATAAAATCAATCGTTTTGCCGAAAGAACGAGACATCAAATCTTTGTTGAACCAGAAGGCTGGGACACTGTTGAAATCTATGTCAATGGGTTTTCAACATCATTACCAGAAGACGTACAGTTTAAGGCAATACGTAAAATAGCTGGTTTTGAAAATGCCAAAATGTTCAGACCAGGTTATGCTATTGAGTATGACTACTTTCCCCCAACACAGTTAAGTACGACTCTCGAAACCAACCTTATTCAAAACCTGTACTTTGCTGGCCAAATTAACGGAACCACCGGTTACGAAGAAGCAGCTTGCCAAGGGTTAATGGCTGGAATTAATGCGCATAATAAAACACACGATAAAGAACCTTTTGTTTTAGGAAGGTCTGAAGCCTATATCGGAGTATTAATTGATGACCTGATTAATAAAGGTACTGATGAACCTTACAGAATGTTTACTTCTAGAGCCGAATACAGAATACTCTTACGACAAGATAATGCAGATATTCGCCTTACGGCCAAAGGTCATAAACTTGGATTGGCCTCAGACGAAAGACTTACAAATGTTGAAGAGAAAAAGAAGTCTGTTTCGAAACTGCTAAATGATATTCGACAAAAGAAGATCGACCCAGACAAAGCTAATCCAGCCCTCGCTGCGCTTGGTACAGCAACTATAGAACACCGAACCAATTATGCCAAGCTGTTAAAGCGGCCACAAATCAATATTTATGATCTACCAGCATTCGATGAAGAGCTTGCAAACTACTTGGCAAAGTATGATCATGAAATTCTAGAACAGGTTGACATTCTTATCAAATACGAAGACTATATAGATAAAGAAGAAAAGTTGGCAGAGAAAATCAACAGTTTAGAAAACCATACTATTCAAAATGATTTCGATTTCGATTCCATTAGTGCTTTATCTGCTGAAGCTCGAGAGAAATTCAAGAAAATAAAGCCATCTACAATTGGGCAAGCTTCAAGAATAAGTGGAGTTTCGCCAGCAGATATTTCAGTACTTATGGTATATATGGGTAAATAAAACATGGAAAGATTAGAGGAATGTCCACTCTGCGGAAATGCCCAGTTTGAAAACTATTTGAAAATCAATGATCATTTCTTGAGCCATGAAGAGTTTCAACTTCAGAAGTGCACTTCATGCCATTTAGTCTTTACCAATCCAAGACCTACACAAACAGAAATAGCCCCTTATTATAAATCCGTAGATTATATTTCGCATTCCAATAAAACCAAAAGTCTTTCTAGCCTTCTATACAAACTAGTAAGATCATATACGCTTGGAAAAAAATATAGACTTATTAAATCGCAGCTCCACCAGACCTCACAAATTCATCATTTAGATTACGGTTCAGGAACTGGTCATTTTATAGATTATACTTCAAATAAGGGCTGGATATCTAAAGGCTATGAACCAGATCAAAATGCCTTATCTCATAATAATAAATCAATTCAGAAGTTGATTCTACATAATTTAGAATCAATTAAAGATAATTCTTACGATGTAATCACCTTATTTCATGTTTTAGAACATGTACATAACCTTAACTCCGTGTTAGGGTTATTGATCAATCAACTCAAACCAAATGGAATATTATTATTAGCACTTCCTAATCATAAATCATATGATGCGAAGCACTACAAACAGCATTGGGCTGGTTATGATGTACCCAGACATCTTTATCATTTCGATAGAACAAGTGTAAATCAATTAGCTAAACAACATGGCCTAAAAATTGATAAAATTGAACCAATGGTGTTTGATGCTTTTTACGTAAGTATGCTTTCAGAAAAATATTTGGGCAATTCTATGACTCTAGTTCGCGGAATATTAAATGGATTTAAATCCAATAGCAAAGCGAACAGCAATGGCGAATACAGCAGTTTAATCTATATCCTCAGAAAATGACAAGAATACAGATGCTTTCCACTGCCATACTATTATCAATACTAGGTTGTGCCCGTATATCATCACCAACTGGCGGACCTGAAGATAAAGATCCACCCATTCTAATTACTTCCAACCCAAGTGATGGTCAAACTCAATACAATCAAAAAACAGTAACACTAGTTTTCAACGAAGCAGTTACTACAAAATCTATTGAGAACAACCTGATCATTACACCTTCAATAGGTGGTAACTTTAAGACAAAAATCAAACGTAATACTGTACAATTGTTATTCGATAGCGCGTGGAGAGCAAACACTACCTATTCCTTTAACTTCGGAAATACAATAGTAGACCTAAATGAAGGCAATATTCCTGAAAACCTTTATCTCAGTTTTTCAACTGGTGAAACAATTGACTCATTATCCATTTCAGGAAAAATAACCAATTTATATACATCTGAACCAGTAAAACAAGCACTCGTTTCATTGTATCCGGCTTCCGACACGTTGAATATCACTTCTGGAGCCGCTCTATATTTAACAAAAACCGACACGGCAGGAAACTATAAATTCCAAAACCTTCCTTCCGGAAATTTCTTAGTGTATGCAGCAGTAGATAAAAACAATAATTCTAAAGCCGATACTGAAAAAGAGCTTTATGGTTTTCTGATGGACACGGTATATCTAACAGAGAATATCGCTCAACAATCATTCTCATTACAAAGACTCAATGTTCTTCCTTTGGCTATCAAAACGAATCGCCATTTCGGAAAATACTACGATATCACTTTCAACAAACCCATTACATCTTATGAATTAGAAAGCGATATACCTCTAAGCCATCATTTATATAGTCCCGACAAAATTAGAATTTACAATACGATGGAAACTTATGGTGATTCCACCAACTTGGTCATAAACGCAAATGATTCTATTGACAGCAGATTGAAACAAATTGTTAAACTCTATTTCAACGAATCCAACTTGGAAGGAGATAAGCTAACGCACGACATATATCCATCAAGCCCTTATATTTCAAATATCTTCAATCTTAAAGTAGCATTTAACAAACCCATAGTAGCTTATAATTCTGAGAAAGTAATTCTTCAAAAAGATAGTCTCAATCAATTTTCCATACCTGATTCATTGATGACATGGAACAGATCAAAAACAGAAATTTCCTGGACCTTAAATGCAAGCAACTATATAGAACCTGGTGAGCAATTACAAGCCATTTTCGAAAAAGGAGCATTTGTAAGTGTTGAAGCAGATACATCATCACTCATTCAAAAAGCATTTCAAGTAGCCAAATCAGAAGACTCAGGGCTAATACAGGGCACCATAACAACAGATGCTCCTCACTTCATCATACAATTAATAAATAATCAAGGAAACGTAATTCGTGAGCTGTATAACATTAAGAATTACACCTTCAACAACCTTGATGCAGGTAATTATAAAGTGAGAATGATTATCGATACCAACAATAATAAAAGACATGATGTTGGAAATATACTTACAAGAACACCTTCAGAATCCATAATATTCTACACAGATCCCATTTCGAAAAGCAAAACCATTAGCGTTAAAAAGAACTGGGAAATAGGCGATATAAACATTTCTCACACTGTGAATAACAAGGATTAACTGTGAATAAGAACGAGGATAGACCAACTACAATCCACACTACTCCACATTCATCAGTGCCCACTTAAAGCCAAGTGGATAAATTCGTAACCTTTCAAGTAATTTTAAGAACCCCATCCACATTTTAAAAGTCAGTAATTATTATCCACAAAATTGATCGCTATTCACATAAAAAAATAACTAACTAATAATCAGTAATTTGTAAGTTAATAAGATGTGCATAAATGAAATACTCTATACAACTTACCAACAGATTTGAAGAACAAATGTGGGGAATCAAGTTGTACACATATCCACAGTCTTAATAGAGAATAATTATCTTTAATCAATTAACTATATTTAATTACTACCGTGTTGAAAATGTTAACAACTATGAGGAAGACAGCTCTTTTTCTATTTATGATACTTATCACTAGTGCTGCATTTTCGCAAGTTGATGCCATTGCACTTGCAAATGAATATTACGAGCAAGGAGAGTTTGAGAAGGCATTAACTGAGTATAAAAAATTAGCCAAGAACAACTCAAACATTCCTAGAATACACGACAACTATTTAAAATTACTTTTAAGCGAAGAAGAATTTAAAGAAGCCGAAAAGTACCTAAAGGGTGTAATTAAAGATAATCCAGAAAACTTCTTCTATAAGGTAGATTTGGGAATGCTCTACAAAAGTCAAAAAGAAGAGGGAAAGTCAGAGCAAGTATTTGATGACATAATTGCTGAGCAAGCGAAGGATGCCGGAGAAAATCAGAAAACAAATGGTATAAGATTCTTAGCTCAGGTATTCTTTGAAAAAAACTTAAGAGAAAAGGCCCTAGAAACTTATCAGCAAGGAAGAAAAGCAATGAACCGGCCTGAAATGTTTTCATTAGAATTGGCAAATGCTTACCAGTTAATGAATCAAAAGCAGGAGATGGTTTTAGAATATCTCATTTTTTCAAAATCGCAGCCACAAAACTTGAGCTATGTTAAAAACTCATTTCAACGAGTACTTACAGAACCTGAAGATTTAGATACACTTGAAACAACGCTGTACGATTTCATTCAGAAAGACGCAGGTAATCCTATTTACAACGATCTATTAGTTTGGACCCACCTACAGCAGAAAAATTTCGCGGCTGCCTTACGGCAGGCTAGGGCCTTAGATAGAAGGCTTCAGAATAATGCAGAAAATATTATTAACGTGGGTTTGATTGCATTCAGAAATCAAGAATACAAAACAGCACAAAAGGCATTTGATTATGTACTTACGGAGTTTCCCGATAGTCCGAGTAAAAATTTAGCACAACGTTATGTTTTGTTGGCCGATGAAGAAGTGGTCAAGCAAACCTATCCTGTGGATACTACTGCAATTAGAAGCTTAATTGTGAAATATGATGCCTATAAAGAAAACTTAAGAGACGTTTTTAATATCATTGATGCCAATAGAAGGGTTGCGCATTTGCATGCTTTTTATTTAAATGAAATACCAAAAGCCATCGAAATCCTAACAGAGAATGTGAACCAACCAGTAGGTAAACATCGGGTAATTGCAGAATCAAAAATGGATTTGGCAGATATCTATCTACTTAATGAAGAACCTTGGGAATCAATTTTACTCTATGCTCAAGTAGAAAGAATGTTTAAAGACGAGCCCCTTGGTTATGAGGCAAAACTGAAAAGCGCGAAACTTTCTTACTTCAAAGGAGAGTTTGAGCTTGCCCAAAGTCATTTAGATATTCTAAAACTTGCTACATCACGAGAAATTGCAAATGATGCCTTAAACCTCAGTATTCTAATTAAAAATAATACCGTTTTTGATTCTACAGATGTGGTGATGCAAGAATACGCCAATATTGAATTACAACTCTTTCAGAATCAAAAAAATGAAGCTATTGTGGCTCTAAACCAAATGATTGAAAAATATCCTAAGCACTCAATTATTGACGAGGTATATTTTTTAATGGCAAAAACAGAAAGAGAGCTTGGCCATTTTGATAAAGCTTTAGCCGCTTTAGGAGTTATAAATCAGACACATTATTTTGAAATTTTAGGAGATGACGCTCTGTTTCTAACAGGAGTTATTTTAGAGGATGACTTAAAAGACAAAGAAAAAGCAATGGATGTTTACCTTCAATTGCTGGAAAAATATAAAGGAAGCATTTTCGTTTCCGAAGCCCGTAAAAGATTGAGAGAACTGCGAGGAGACTTTGGTTAATTTTTACTGCTCACAGATTTTATTATCTTGATAAACATTAGCCAATAATTATGAACACTGCTACACGCCTTTTTGAACTGCTCCCTAAGCAGTTAGAACAGTATAATCTTGATGTTTGCCTAGCTGATAAAAAAAATGGCAAATGGCGAAAATTTTCTACTCAGGAAGTAATAGATAAATCAACCCAACTTTCGTTTGGGCTGATGAATAAAGGTATACGACCAGGAGAAAAAGTAGCCATTATAAGCGAAAATAGAACAGAGTGGAATTTTGCAGATGTAGCCATCCAGCAAATTGGTGCCATCAGTGTACCTATGTATCCTACTATTTCTGATGACGATTACGCTTTTATTTTTGAACACTCCGAAACCAAATTGGTCTTCGTTTCTACAGAGGAAATTTATCTTAAAGCGAAAAACGGTGCACTAAAAGCAAATCTTGATTTACCGATTTATATTTTTGATGAGTCCAAACTTACAGAGCATTGGTCTTCACTTTTAGCCGATGGTTCTGCCGAACAAAAAAAGGAAATGGCTGACATACAAGGCCAAATTACCGAACTCGATCTTGTTACTATCATTTATACTTCTGGCACCACTGGTCGCCCTAAAGGCGTAATGCTTAATCATAAAAACATTATTTCTAACGCCACTGCCGTTTCAGAAAGAGCAGAATACAAAAAAGGCCATGATAAAGTACTAAGTTTTTTGCCTCTATGCCATATTTTTGAACGAACCGCAATTTACTTCTATTTTCAGCTTGGCTTATCTGTTCATTATGCCGAAAGCTTAGAAACGATTAGTGATAATCTGCAAGAAATTAAGCCGCATGGATTCAATACAGTTCCTAGGCTCATCGAAAAAATTTACGATAAAATTATCGCCAAGGGTTTCGCACTTTCTGGAATCAAGAAGCAGTTATTCTTTTGGGCTGTAAACTTGGGTCTTAAATATAATCCAGATCAGCAAATGGGATTTGCATATGATTTTAAACTGAAGATAGCACGAAAACTTATTTTCAGTAAATGGCAAGCAGCTTTAGGAGGAAATGTTCGACACATAATAGTTGGAGCATCGGCAATTCAACCCCGATTGAAAAGGGTGTTTTGGGCGGCAGACATTAAAATTTTAGAAGGTTACGGACTGACCGAAACATCTCCAGGTATAAGTATTGGTATGCCAGATCCAATTCAGGCTAAACTGGATTACGTTGGCCCACTACTTACAGGTGTGCAAGTTAAAATAGCCGATGACGGAGAAATTTTAGTAAAAGGACCTAACGTAATGATGGGCTATTACAAAGATTCAGAAAAAACTAATGAGGTAATTGTGGATGGCTGGTTTCATACGGGCGATATAGGCGAATTAACAAATGATAGTTTTTTAAAAATCACCGACCGAAAAAAGGAAATGTTTAAAACCTCAGGAGGTAAATACATAGCCCCTCAGGTAATGGAAAATAAACTGAAAGAGTCCGTTCTTATAGAACAGGTAATGGTGATAGGTGAAAACAGAAAATTTCCAGCGGCCTTAATTGTTCCAAATTTAGAAGCAGTTGGAGCTTGGGCAGAGCGTCATGGTTTGAATAAAACCGATCCCGAATTATTGAAAAATACTGAGGTCATAAATAAGTTTAAAGCAGAAGTAGATGCTACCAATCAGAGTTTTGGTCATTGGGAACAAGTAAAGAAATTTGAGATTATAAACGAACAATGGGGCATAGCTTCAGGAGAGCTTACACCAACGTTAAAACTTAAAAGGCGGATTATAAAAGAAAAATATGCCGATCTTATAGAGAAGATTTACGCAGTCTAATACCTTCGCCCAATGGCTAAATCATTTAACAACTTACGCGTAGGAAAAAAATTCACACTTCTTAATTTTTCCGAGTCTTTTGAATTTGAAGTAATAGAAATATTCGAAAATGGAGATTGTTGTTTAAAGGATATAAATACATTAGAATACTATAATCTTTTTAGCCTAATTCAATATGGAAAAGGAGATGATTTCGATATTGAAGAATTGAATAAATGATTAAATATCTGTTATCAAATGCCCGTGCTAATAAAATTACTTTAGTTACAGATCTTTTTTTGCTAATTTGATGCATAATATTGTATCTCACATTTGTGAGATGCTTACCTCAGATACCAAACAGATACCGAACCTTGAAAAGAACGAGAACTAAATCTTCGTTTACCTGCATTATATTGCTCCTGCTGACCATTTGCTTCAATGGATATGCGCAGTCTGAACAGCAAGTAAAACAAGAACTTGAAAAACGAGGTATCAATACACAAGAAGAAATACTTTCCGAACTGAGAAAGCGAGGAATGTCAGAAGATGACGCACGTAGGCAAGCCCGCCTCTATGGTTTGGATTATGATGAGTACATAAGAAAGTATATCTCAAAAAATGAAGAACCAACTTCTTTAGAGTCAATACAGAAAATAGGAAAGGATACCTTAAATTATAATAGCGAGAAAAAGGATACTATTATAACTACCCCAAAACGATCAAAAACTGAAATCTCAAAAGATAGCTTAGTTTATTTCGGTTACAATATTTTCAACAATAACCCCTTCGCAAACGAACAGGCACTAGTAGGCAATATTGACCCAGGTTATTTGATAGGGCCTGGAGACGAATTAAGAGTTTACCTCTGGGGAGAAGCGGAATTTCAGTTCGAAGGAAAAGTAGATATTAATGGAAATCTATTTATTCCAAACGTAGGACAAGTATTTGTAGCTGGCACCTCATATGAAGGGCTGAATGTAAGAATGAAAGAATTTCTTTCTAAGTTTTATTCAGGCTTAAAGAAAGATCCCCCAAAAATATTTTTAGATGTTTCATTAACCAAGTTAAGACCCATACGAATTGTGGTAATGGGAGAATCAAAAAATCCGGGCTCACACCTTATCAATTCCTTTGCAACCACCTTAAATTCACTTTATGTTTCAGGAGGAATCCAAACCTCAGGCTCACTTCGTGATATAAAGGTATTCAGAAACAACCGCTTTATTTCCAATGTCGATTTATACGATTATTTAGTAAAAGGAGCGCTTCGTGAAGACTTAAGATTAATGAATAATGATGTTATTTTCATCCCTACAAGAATGAATGCCATCAGGCTTAAAGGGGAAGTAAATAAGCCTGCGATTTATGAATTAAAAGATAATGAAGGGCTACTCGATTTAATTGGTTTTGCTGGAGGCCTTAAGCCAACTGCTTTTACAAAAACAGTAACAGTAAAGAGAATTCGTGCAACCAATAATCGTTCGAATGGAAGTTCTTTTGATCGAGAAATTGTTTCTGTAAACTATGATAGTCTTTTAAGAAACGGAATAAATTTTAAGCTTCAGGACGGAGATGAAGTGACATTTGGTGAGGTGCTTGACAAATATGATAATTTGGTCACAATAGCTGGTTCAGTGTTCAGGCCAGGTGATTATCAACTAAATAATGACTTAAAAATCCGAGAACTCATTAATTCGGCTGGGGGTATAAGGCCAAATACGTATCTCGATAAAATAGATGTGTTTCGAAAAGACCGAAATGGAGAGCTTAAGTTTTTGTCTTTCTCCTTATCCGAAATTATGGCAGATGTTAACTCATCACAAAACATTGTTCTTCAGGCAGACGACTCACTAAAAGTATATAATAATGAAGAGCTTAAGTCTTTAGAAACAGTTTCAATAGAAGGGTTTTTATCGGAGCCTAAAACTATTTTATGGAGAAAAGACTTAAGTCTTTATGACCTCATCTTTATGTCGGCCAATGTAGAGGATTTAGAATATAGAAACCGTATTCTAACCAGTAGAGCTGATTTATTACGATATCAGCAAGGTAAACTTGAATATCAAGTTATTCCTTTTAATCTAGATGAAGTGTTGGATAAGAAGTTCAATGCTGTACTCAAGCCGAAGGATAGGGTGATTTTATATAGTAAAGACATTACAGAGACTTTGGATAAATATGTATTCGTCAAAGGAGCAGTTAAGAATGAAGGAAAATACTTGCTTACCGATAGCATGACTGTTGAAGACCTAATAATTCAGTCTGGTGGATTTCTTAAAAAATCATATCGTGAGAGAGTTACTGTGTCACGTGAAAACTTTGATTTTACTGGAAATAAAATTGCGTTCAACACTGATGTTGACTTAGACCTGAATTACCTTTTGGGAGCAAGTAAGAAGTCATCATCAAACTATATTCTTCAAGACAATGATCAAATTTCAGTAAGCTATATTCCTGGTTCATCAGATCAAAGAGCGGTGCAGCTCACCGGTGAGATCAAGTTTCCTGGAACATATTATTTAGAATCGAAAAGTGAAAAATTAACAGAGGTAACTGAAAGAGCGGGTGGCCTTTCGCCAAATGTTTATTTAGCTGGTGCAAGGCTATACAGAAATGGAGTTCAACTAGCTTTTGATTTTCAAAAAGCCTTGGGAGAACAAAACGAAAAATTTGATATCATTCTCCAAAACGCAGATAGTATTTACTTTCCTGAGTCTATTTATACTGTTAAGGTGGAAGGAGAAGTTGCGAACCCATCGCTTCAAAAGTATTTAGAAAACAAAACAGTTCGCTCTTATGTTAAGAACGCTGGAGGAAAAACCAAACAGGGAGATAAAGTATATCTTACCAACCCCAATGGCTTTACACGTAAGATTGGTTTCCTTTCTAACCCAAAAGTTTTGGACGGATCAGTTATTACAGTTTCAGCTAAACCACCTAAAGAACCCCGTGATAACGGTAAGTTTTTGGAAAACTTTGGGACAATTGCAGCAATTGTAAGCTCTACCTTAACCACTATTGTCCTGGTTCAGAGTATAAAATAGGCAAACGTATTCATAATTTAGTAACATACTTTTTTCTAATAAATAGTATGCATGCATAACAAATTTTCTTTAACTTCGTAACCCTTACAGGATTATGAAGAGAGAAGAAACTATAGACCACAACGTAAAAATGCTCTGGCATGCGATTT
This sequence comes from Roseivirga seohaensis, assembly GCF_001592945.1. Taxonomy (GTDB): domain Bacteria; phylum Bacteroidota; class Bacteroidia; order Cytophagales; family Cyclobacteriaceae; genus Roseivirga; species Roseivirga seohaensis. The sequence continues at coordinate 375,161 of NZ_LRPB01000023.1, read as the reverse complement.
ACCGTATGTATAACCAGCAAGCAGTTAAGCACGACATCACCACTTCAATTGGTTTTGTACTTCTTATTATAAATAGTAAAGAAGGTACACCCGCTACCAAAATTGCACCTCTTATGGGTCTTGAATCTCGTAGCCTTACTCGAATGTTGAAGAGTATGGAAGAGAAAGGTTTTATCTACAGAGAGAAAGACCCTAATGATGGTAGATCCGTTAGAATATTCTTGACAGACCTAGGAAAGCAAAAACGAGAAATTTCTCGATCAACCGTACTACAGTTTAATGAGGCTACATACAAGCTTATAGAGAAAGAAAAATTAGATACCTTTTTCGAGGTAATAGAACAGATAAATAATCTTATAGATAAAAAATCAATCTTTTAGAACACATGAACAGATCGATTAGAAAAGTCGCGGTATTAGGTTCTGGAGTGATGGGCTCAAGAATAGCTTGCCATTTCGCTAATATCGGAGTAGAAGTATTGTTATTGGATATGGTACCAAGGGATTTGCCCGAAGATCAGAAATCCAATAAGGCGGCCAGAAATAAACTGGTAAACGATGCATTAGCAACGGCATTAAAATCAAAGCCATCTCCCATTTACGATTTGAGTTTTTCAAATAGAATTTCTACCGGAAATTTTGAAGACGATATGTCAAAAATTTCTGAAGTGGATTGGATCATTGAAGTGGTTGTAGAAAGACTCGATATTAAGAAGATTATCTTCGACCAAGTTGAAAAGCATAGAAAACCAGGCACGCTCATTACATCGAATACATCTGGTATTCCTATGCATTTGATGTGCGAAGGCAGAAGCGAAGATTTCCAGAAACACTTCTGTGGCTCTCACTTCTTCAATCCCCCAAGGTATTTACGCTTGTTGGAAATCATTCCTGGACCGAAAACGGATCCTGCGATTATCGACTTCTTAATGCATTATGGAGACCTTTTCTTAGGAAAGGAAACTGTGCTTTGTAAAGACACCCCAGCCTTTATTGCCAATAGAATTGGTATTTATGCTATCATGTCGGCCATGCATACTATTGAAGAAATGGGGCTTACAGTGGGCGAAGTTGATAGATTGACTGGGCCAATTATTGGTCGTGCAAAATCTGCCACTTTCCGTACCATGGACGTTGTTGGGCTTGATACCACGGTTAACGTAGCCAACAACTTGTACAAAGGCTTAGAAAATGATGAGGCTAGAGAGAAATTTGTTCTCCCTGGTATTGTCGAAGAAGTTCATAAAAGAGGTTGGTTTGGCGATAAGTCTAAACAAGGCTATTTCAAGAAAACGAAAGACACCAACGGTAAGACAGAAATTCTTGAGCTTGATTTAAAAACTTACGAATACGGAGAAAGAACAAGGGCGAATTTTAAAGCGCTCGATGCTGTTAAGGACGAAGAAAACCTAAAAGCGAGAATTAAAACACTTGTCAACTTTGATGACAAAGCGGGTGAATTCTACAGAACAACCTTCTACGATACCTTCAAATATGTTTCGTTCAGAATTCCAGAAATTTCAGACGAACTCTACAGAATAGATCAAGCGGTTTGTGCTGGTTTTGGTTGGGAATTAGGACCATATGAAACTTGGGATTTACTAGGTGTTAAAGCTACTGTTGATAAAATGGAAGCCATGGACCTAAAGCCAGCGGCTTGGGTGTATGAAATGCTTGAAGCCGGAAACGATTCCTTCTACAAAATCGAAAAAGGAATTAAGCACTATTATGATATTCCTTCAAAATCATATAAAGTAATTCCGGGCTTAGATGAGTTAATCATCTTAGAAAATATCCGTGAAACTAATAAGGTTTGGGGCAATGCGGGTGCATCTGTTTTCGATATCGGAGATGGAGTACTTTGTTTAGAATTCCATACCAAAATGAATTCAATGGGTGCCGAAGTCATTGAAGGAATTCAAACAGCCATTTCTATGGCAGAGAAGGACTATAAAGGTTTGGTAATTGGAAATGAAGGGCCAAACTTCTCGGCAGGGGCAAACTTAGCCATGCTGTTTATGTATGCAGGAGATCAAGATTTTGACGAGATCAATTTGATGATCGCTCAATTCCAGAACACCATGAAACGTGCAAAATTCTCATCAATACCTGTAGTGGCAGCGCCAGCTGGTCTTGCTCTTGGTGGAGGTTGTGAGTTGTCATTGCACTGCGATGCCATTCAAGCCCATGCCGAAACCTACATTGGTTTGGTTGAAGTAGGCGTTGGCCTTATCCCTGGTGGTGGTGGAACTAAGGAGCTCGCCTTAAGGGCAGCAGATTCTTATGTAGCTGGAGATCCTGAACTGAACCGACTTCAAGAAGCCTTTATGAATATCGCAACTGCTAAGGTTGCTACTTCAGCTGAAGAAGCCAGAGGAATGAATATTCTTCGACCTACAGATGGCATTACAATGAACAGAAAACGATTGATTTCTGATGCTAAGAAAAAAGTGCTCGAACTTTATGAAGCAGGTTATACCCAGCCAGTGGAAAGAACAGACATTAAGGTACAAGGTGTAACTGGTTTAGCGCTTTTCGAAGCAGGAATTAACGGAATGCTTTTCGGTAATTATATTTCTGAGCATGATGCTAAAATTGCGAGAAAAGTAGGTTATGTAATGTGTGGAGGAGATTTAACTGCTCCGCAGGAAGTTTCAGAACAATATCTTCTTGATTTAGAGCGCGAAGCTTTCTTGGCACTTACTGCCGAGCCAAAAACCTTAGAGCGAATTCACAGCATTCTTTTCAAAGGAAAACCGCTTAGAAACTAAAACCGATCATTAAAAATTTAGTCTGACATCTAATGTCTGACCTCTAAAATCTTAAAATATGGACGCATATATAGTTGCAGGATATAGAACAGCCGTAGGACGTGGCAAGCGCAGTGTACTCAAAAGTGTACGTTCTGACGACATGGCTGCTGAAGTAATTAAACACTTGGTGGGCCAGGTGGCTAACTTCGACCCAACCAGAGTTGATGACCTGATCGTAGGTAACGCTGTGCCTGAGGCAGAGCAAGGAATGCAAATGGGAAGAATGATTTCATTATTGTCATTACCTATTCCTGTGCCAGGAGTAACGGTTAACCGTTATTGTGGATCTGGTCTAGAAGCTATTGCATTGGCTTCAGCTAGAATTCATGCAGGAACGGCAGATTGTATTATTGCAGGCGGAACAGAATCAATGAGTCAAGTGCCAGTAATGGGTTATAAAACGGCTTTGAATTACAAGCTGGCTACAGAGCATAAAGATTACTACTTGAGCATGGGCTTAACTGCCGAGCAGGTTGGAAAAGAATTCAAGATTACCAGAGAAGAATCTGACCAATTTGCTTTTGAGTCACACCAAAAGGCTGTGAAAGCACAAGCAGATGGCAAGTTCGATGATGAAATTGTTCCGATAAAAGTAACTGAGAAATTCGTTGACGCTAACGGTAAGATGGCTGAAAAATCTTACACCGTAGATAAAGATGAAGGACCAAGAGCGGATACTTCTATGGAAGTATTGGCAGGATTAAGACCTGTATTTGCGCAAGGTGGTCAGGTTACGGCTGGTAACTCTTCTCCGGTTTCAGATGGTGCATCTTTCGTGATGGTAATGTCTGAGAAAATGGTAAAGGAACTCGGTTTAGAGCCTATCGCCCGAATGGTTACTTACACAGCTGTGGGTGTTCACCCAAGAATTATGGGAATTGGTCCAGTAGACGCTGTGCCAAAAGCATTGAAGCAAGCAGGTTTGAAACAGTCCGATCTTGATTTGATTGAATTGAACGAAGCCTTTGGTGCCCAGTCTTTGGCAGTAATCAAAGAGCTGGATTTAGATCGCTCAATTTTGAATGTTAATGGTGGGGCAATTGCTTTAGGTCATCCGCTTGGATGTTCAGGAGCAAAACTTTCGGTTCAACTCTTCAACGAGATGAGAAGAAGGGGCAATGCTAAATACGGAATGGTAACGGCTTGTGTAGGCGGTGGCCAAGGCGTAGCGGGTATCTATGAGTTTTTGAAATAGAGGTTTAGTCCTGGGTATTGTGTGGTGTGTAATGTGAATTAGATCATTTGCAAATCATAAATGATGGATATATGAATAATAACAAAGAGTTAAGGGTTTGGCAAAGCTCCGTAGACTTTGCGGTGGATATTTATAAGTCAACAGAGAACCTACCTGCCGATGAAAGGTTTGGTTTGACTAGTCAGATCCGAAGAAGTGTAGTTTCTATCAGCTCAAATATTGCGGAAGGTGCTGGAAGAAATACTTCTGGAGAATTTAACCAGTTTTTAGGAATCGCCTACGGCTCTTCTTGTGAATTGGAAACACAACTAATCATTGCAAATAGATTGCAGTTTTTAAACAATGAATCATTCGGGCAGCTAGAGTTAGAAATTGATAAAATACAGAAGATGATCTATAATCTTAAGAAATCAATCAATTGCTAACCCACTCAATACCCAAATCAAAATACTAAATACAATAACATGTCAAGCGAAACAATAAAAGCATCAATCAAGGGAGGAGAATTCCTCGTAAGAGAAACCCCAGCTCAGGAGGTTTTTATTCCTGAAGAATTTAGTGAAGAGCAAAAAATGATGGCCCAAGCCTGTAGCGACTTCATCGAAACAGAAATTACGCCTAATGCCGATCGTATCGACAGTATGAAAGAGCCAGATTTGGTTCCAAATATTTTTAAGAAGGCCGGTGAGCTAGGTCTTTTAGGTATTACTGTGCCCGAACAATATGGAGGGCTTGGCATGAGCTTCAATACAAGTATGCTAATTGCCGATGTGATTGGTGCTGCTGGGTCTTTCTCTACCACTTATGGTGCTCATACGGGTATCGGAACCTTACCAATTCTTTATTATGGAACTGAGGCGCAGAAAGAAAAATACTTACCAAAACTCGCTACTGGCGAATGGGCTGCTTGTTATTGCTTGACAGAGCCTGACGCAGGTTCTGATGCGAATTCAGGAAAAACGAAAGCAGTGCTTTCTGCAGATGGAAAGCACTATAATATTACAGGTCAGAAAATGTGGATCTCTAATGCAGGTTTCGCTGACTTGTTTATTGTGTTTGCTAAAATCGAAGATGATAAAAATTTGACTGCATTTATTGTTGAGAAAACCTTCGGTGGAATCACAATGAATGAAGAAGAGAAGAAACTTGGAATCAAAGGTTCATCAACTCGTCAGGTATTCTTTAACGATTGCCCAGTACCAGTTGAAAACATGCTTTCTGAAAGAGGAAATGGTTTCAAAATCGCGGTGAATATCTTGAATATTGGTCGTGTAAAATTAGGAGCAGGAGTTTTGGGTGGTTGCAGAACTGTAATTTCTCATGCTACTCAATACGCCAACGAACGCAAGCAATTTGGCGTGTCAATTTCAAGCTTTGGTGCCATTAAAAGTAAATTGGCCGAAATGGCCACTAAAACCTACGTGACGGAATCTTTAGATTACAGAGCAGGTCAGAACATCGAAGATAAAATTAACGACCTGATAGCGGGTGGAATGGATGATGCTGAAGCTAAGCTAAAAGGTGTTGAGCAATTCGCGATTGAATGCGCTATTGCAAAAATACACAGTTCTGAAGTTTTAGATTATGTGGTAGATCAAGGCGTTCAAGTTTATGGAGGTATGGGCTATTCAGCTGACGCCCCAATGGAAAGAGCTTACAGAGATGCACGTATCGCTCGAATTTACGAAGGCACGAACGAGATCAACCGTATGTTGATGATCGGAATGCTTTTGAAACGCGCAATGAAAGGCGAACTAAACATGTTCGAACCAGCAATGGCAGTTTCTAAAGAACTCGTTTCTGTTCCTTCTTTCACTACCATCGACAAGTCAGTGTTATTCAATGCTGAAAAAGAAGTAGTGAAAAACTTGAAGAAAGTCTTCCTAATGGTAGGCGGAAAAGCTGCAATGGCACTTCAAGATAAAATCGAGGACGAGCAAGAGGTAATGATGAACCTTGCGGACATCCTGATTGAGATTTACGCTGTTGAATCTTCTATGTTAAGAACAGAGAAATTAGTGAGTCAAAGAGGCGAGGAGGCATGTAAAGATTATATCGCCATGACTCAAATTTATATGGCTGAAGCTGTTGATAGAGTGAACGCAGCTGCCAAAGAGGCAATAGCATCATTCACCAAAGGTGATGAACAAAAAGTGATGTTGATGGGCTTAAAACGCTTTACGAAAATGGATTTAGTGAACACCAAAGAACTTCGTAGACAAGTAGCCGATACAATGATTGCTAAGGGGAAATTCCCTTACTATTTCGCGTAAGAACAACCAAATAGACTGATAAAGTAAAAGGGAACCTCATTTGAGGTTCCCTTTTTGTTTAATTTGATGTTTTAAACTTAAGCTGTAATGGCTATTTCTTCGCCAAGCTTATTGTTAATGGTATAAGCCGAAAGACTTAAAGAACTGTCTTTTTCGATCTTCACCCAAGTGCGGTATTTCTTGTACCATTCCCACCTTTTAGAGAAAATTCCTCTAGTGAAATAAGCATGTAAAAAGGGGTGTACAGTTAATGTAATGCCTTTTTCATTTTGGGTACCAAGAATGTAATCGATGTTCTTTTCAATCGTATCTGATACAAGTATTGTAGCAGCTACTTTTCCCGTTCCTCCGCATGCTGGGCAGTTTTCACGGGTAGTAATGTTCATTTCTGGCCTCACACGCTGACGTGTAATTTGCATTAAGCCAAATTTGGTAATGGGAAGAACGGTGTTTTTTGCACGGTCTTCATCCATAATCTCACGCATTACTCTGTAAAGCTCTTTTTTATTTTCAGCTTTACGCATATCGATAAAGTCGATCACGATAATTCCGCCCATATCGCGCAGCCTCAATTGGCGTGCTACTTCTCTTGCGGCTTCAATATTTACAGCAAGTGCGGTACTTTCCTGATCTTCTCCTGCATTCGATTTATTACCACTGTTCACATCTATAACGTGAAGGGCTTCGGTATGCTCAATAATTAAATAGCCGCCCTTTGGCAAGCTTACTGTTTTACCAAAAAGCGATTTAAACTGCTTTTCGATTCCAAAACTTTCAAAGATTTTCGCTTTACCAGAGTAAAGCTTTACTATCTTTTCCTTGTCTGGAGCAATTTTATGGATGTAGGATTTAATCTCATTATAGATTTCCTTATCATCCGTGGTTACACTGTCAAAAGATTCGTTGAGGATATCTCGAAGTAAGGATGAAGCCCTACTCATTTCTCCGATTACCTTATCTTTTGGCTTAGCTTTATGTAGCTTTTTAATGCCTTCAATCCAAGTTTCTTCAAGGTTTCGGAGGTCTTTATCTAATTCGGCCACATCTTTTCCTTTCGCAACTGTGCGAACAATGACACCAAATTTTTCGGGTTTGATCGATGAAATCAGTCTCATCAATCTTTTTCTCTCGTCTCCATCAGTGATTTTCTTAGAAATATTGATAGAATCGGAGAAAGGCACTAAAACCATATAGCGCCCAGCTATAGACAACTCGCAAGAGAGTCGTGGCCCTTTTGTTGAAATAGGTTCTTTTACAACCTGAACAAGTATTTGCTGACCACGCGTCAGCACCTGGCCCATTTTGCCAAGCTTGTTGATGTCTGGCTCGCTCTTGAATTTGCTCAAGTTGCCATTAACATCATTGGCCGATTGGGCCATTCGGGTGTATTTATTCAGTGATTTGATCTGCGGACCAAGGTCAAGATAGTGCAGAAATGCATCTTTCTCGTACCCAATATCTATAAAAGCCGCATTCAGTCCTTGGACGATTTTTTTAACCGTTCCCAAGTACATATCACCTACCTTAAACTGGTTGTCATCATGGTCATGATGGAACTCAACCAGATTTTTATCTTTCAGAAGGGCTATACGACATCCATCTTGAGTCGAATTAATTACTAATTCGTTGCTCAATTTGAAAAAAGTTAAATGTTAATAATTAAACTAGTGATGCGTATAAGCACAAAACTAAGAAGTACTACTTCTTAGTTTTGTGTCTGTTTTTTCTAAGTCTTTTCTTTCTCTTGTGAGTTGAAATCTTATGTCTTTTTCTTTTTTTACCGCAAGGCATAATTCTAATGTTTTAATGAAATAATATTTTACTTAATTCTTTGCAGATACTCGTTAGCAGCTGTTTGTACTGCCGGATCGGTATCCATGTTTTTTACTTTCTGAAATTGGGCTTTCGCTTTATCGTTCTGGCCTGTTTCATAATAGCATACCGCTAAAAGGTAGTTGCCATCTAAGCTATTAGGATGGTAACCCACTAATGCTTCGAACCTTTCTACAGCTTTATCAAACTGATTTGACTGCATTGAAAGGCGACCCATGTTCAATAGGGCCTTTTCGTTTTTTTCGTCTGTTTCAAGTATTTCTCTTAACATCATAATTCCCTGCATAGGGTTAGAACTTGCAATAAAGGTCATCGCTAAATTGTTTTTAACATCCAGATTATCTGGTGTTTGTTCTAAAACCTTGCTATACATTTCACGGGTTTTAGTGCCAAGTCTTTCTACTTTTTGAGGTTCTAAAGCGAAAGTAAAGGCCTCGAAATAGGCGTCTCCGGCCTTCTGCCAAAGTGTAAGTGTATTAAATTCTTTTGCGAAAGATTCAGCATAATAAGCAGCGCTATCGTATTGGTTAATGGTTTGAAAAACAACCATCAGTGAATCCAATGCTACTTCATCTTTCTTAATTTTTGCGTTTGAAACTAGCTTTTCCTTCCAAAAATCAATTTTAGGTTGAATTTCTTCAGGGATTTCAGAGCTGTGGTCAATTACCTCTCCTCCTGGTTTACTTTCATCAACAAACTGTAAAGCCTCATTTTCTTTATTGTCAACTACAGAGGTGGGTAGCATGTACAGTAATACAACAGCTATAATTCCAACGCTCAGAAGTATGATTTGATTCTTTTTCATAATAGCCAATGAGGCTAAGGCTTATTTGTTCGCAATTTTTACTTTGTCACTCACTTTTACTTGTTCTACGAAAACCTTTGAAGGTTTAAAGCTTGGAACAAAGTGCTCATCAATTACGATGGCAGTGTTTTTAGAGATATTTCTAGCAATTTTTTTTGCTCTTTTCTTATTCACAAAGCTGCCAAATCCTCTCACGTAGATATTTTCACCTTCCGCCATTGAATCTTTTACTACTGTAAAAAGAGTTTCCACCGTAGTAGTAACATCAGATCGATCTATTCCTGTCTTCTCTGCTATTTGGTTAATAACATCTGCTTTCGTCACCGCTGTTAAATTTTAGATTTATAAATATTGTGTAAAAAACTAATTCCCAGTTATTTTGGCCTGCAAAATTACGAGTTCATTTCTAATTTAAAAAACAAACCCTCAAATTTTAACCAATACCTTGCAGGGGTATAAATTTGGCACAAGATAGCACTATGTTAGATAGTAAAGTGTTTGCAAATCAGTTAATTAACTGGTATGAAGAAAATAAAAGAGACTTGCCGTGGAGGAAAACCAAGAACCCTTATAGGATTTGGCTCTCTGAGATTATCCTTCAGCAGACGAGAGTTGCCCAAGGTTTGCCCTACTACGAGCGATTTATAGAGCAGTTTCCTACTATTCACGATTTGGCAAGTGCTTCCGAAACCGAGGTACTCCGTTTATGGCAGGGCTTAGGCTATTATTCTAGGGCCAGAAATCTTCATGCCTGCGCTAAAATGGTGGTTAAAGATTTTGCCGGAGAGTTTCCGTCTGGCTTTAACGAATTACTCAAATTAAAAGGAATTGGGCGATATACCGCAGCAGCAATTTCGTCATCGGCTTTTAACAAACCCAATGCCGTAGTAGATGGCAATGTATATAGAGTGCTCAGCAGGGTGTTTGGTATTGAAGAAGATATTTCGAGTACGCAGGGCCCGAAAATTTTTGAAGCTAGAGCGAATGAGCTTTTAGATAAAGAAAGGCCAAACCAATATAATCAGGCCATTATGGAATTTGGTGCTATTCAATGCTCACCAAAATCTCCAGCATGTGGTATTTGCCCTTTTAAAGATTACTGTTTTGCTTTCAACAATAATAAAGTTGATAGTCTTCCAGTTAAAACCAAGAAGACCAAAGTTAGAAAAAGGTACTTTACTTATTTGGCCTTTCATTCGGAACAAGCGTTTTTGATGAAGCAAAGAGAAAAGGGCGATGTTTGGCAGGGCTTGTTTGACTTTTATTTGTTGGAAGACAGCAAACCGATTGATGTGGAGGGGGTGATTTCAACACTTCATAAGTTAGGTTTGAACAGCTCAATTATAGGTGAAGAATCAAAATTATACGAACATGTTTTGACGCATCAACGTATTTTCGCCAACTTCGTGAAAATTGAACTGATAGGAGACGATGAAACGAGGCTAGTCAGCCTTCACCCTGAATTGAAAAAATACTCTTTAGAACAAATATACAGCCTTCCAAAGCCAGTTTTGATTATCAAATACTTGGAAGATCAATGTTTTTAATTAATTTGTTCTATAGAAACAAAAAATAAATATTATGGCAGGAGTAAACAAAGTAATACTAGTAGGCAACTTGGGTAAAGATCCAGAAGTGCGCCACCTAGAAAGTGGAAGAGCTGTAGCAAATTTTTCTTTGGCTACGAGCGAATCTTATAAGAACAAACAAGGCGAAAGAGTAACCACAACCGAGTGGCATAATATTGTACTTTGGAGCCCACTTGCAGAAATTGCCGAGAAATTTTTAAAGAAAGGCAATCAGGTGTATATTGAAGGTAAACTGACCACCCGATCTTGGGATGATCAGGATGGAAATAAGAGATATACTACCGAAGTTGTTGGAAATAATTTAACAATGCTAGGTACTAAGTCTGATAACGAAGGTGGAGGAGGTAGTTCTTCTTATTCACCTAGTTCAGAGAAATCTAGTGAAGTTTCGAGCATTCCTGAGGACGACTCAGATGATTTGCCATTTTAATTAGTTAAAAATAGAATATTGGAATCAGCAACTGACGATCCCTATCCTAGTTTGGCCCTTTTGGCCTTAGCTCAAGATGTTTCCACTCCATACCTTGTGGTTAATGGAGTGGTTTTTATTTTTTTGGTTATACTCTCGGCCCTTATTTCAGGTTCCGAAGTGGCATTTTTTTCCTTGAATGATGACCAAATTGATGAATGTAAAAATGACGACTCTCCCGCTAGCCGATTAATTATTCAATTGATGGAAAGACCGCGCCATTTATTGGCCACTATTCTCATCATGAATAATTTGGTGAATATTGCCATTGTTACCCTTACCACTTTTGTAACCTGGGAAATTATAGGTGAAAAAACCAGTGAAGGAACCATCGTAGTTGCCTTAACGGCAGTGGTTACTTTTGTAATTCTCTTTTTCGGAGAAGTGCTTCCTAAAAACTTTGCCACCCAGAACAACCTAAGATTTTCGAGAGCAACGGCTCGAATGCTTTTTTTCTTTGAAGGCATTGTAAAGCCTGTGGCTTATGTGTTGATCAAATTCACTCAACTTATTGAAAAGCGCGTAAAGAAAAAGGGGCACAATATTACTGTGGATGAACTGAATCAGGCCCTTGAAATGACTACGGGTGATGATACAACAGATGAAGAAAAGGGAATACTAAAGGGAATTGTAAACTTTAGTACGCTTACTGTTCGGCAGGTAATGAAATCAAGAATGGACATTACCGCAGTAGATATCGAAGTGGATTTTCACGAGCTGATGGACAAAATCAACAAGAGCGGATTTTCTAGAATTCCTGTTTATAACGAGACAATTGATAAAATTGAAGGGGTTTTGTACATCAAAGATTTGCTTTCTCATGTAGACAAGGAAGAAGATTTTAAATGGCAAGAGTTGATGCGCCCGGGTTTCTTTGTTCCTGAAAATAAAAAGGTAGATAGCCTCTTGAAAAACTTCCAAGACAAACGTGTCCACATGGCCATCGTGGTGGATGAATACGGAGGAACTTCTGGACTGATTACCATGGAGGACATTATTGAAGAAATTGTGGGTGAAATCAATGATGAGTTTGATGATGACGATATCGCCTTCAACAAATTAGACAATAATACTTACGTTTTTGAAGGCAAAACCTCCTTAAATGATTTCTGTAAAATCATGGAAATCGACCCATATTACTTTGATCAGGTAAAGGGAGAAAGCGAATCGCTAGGTGGACTCTTACTAGAATTGCACAGTAAGCTGCCTAGGGCCGGAGAAAAAATTAAGTTTGATAAGTTCCTTTTCACAATAGTTGCGGTGGACGTTCGTAGGATTAAGAGGGTTAGAGTTTTGATCAACCGTAAAGTTTCAGTTTGAAAAAGTCCATTCAGAAATTACTACTGCTTTCATTTGTGCTTATGCTTGGCTTTTCGGCTTGTGAGCAAACTTATTTACCCAAACCAAAAGCTTATAATCGAATCGATTTACCAGAATCAGCTTATCAGGTTTTGCCCGATACTTTCCCGTATCAGTTTTTTTATTCTCAATATGCAGAGCTATCGCGCGATACTTTTCCAAAATCGGGTAGGTACTACATCAATTTGTTTTACCCCGATTACGATGCCGTCATTCAAATCACATATAAGGATTTGAAAAACCCTGATAATAACGTGGAGGAACTACTTACCGAAGCCTTTGACCTTACCATGAAACATAACTCTAAAGCTTATTCAATTAGGGAAAGTATAATTGCAATGCGCAACAACCAAGTAGCAAGCATAGCCGAGTTGGCAGGAGAAGTGCCCAGCCAGTTTCAGTTTTTTACTACCGATAGTACAACACATTTTTTTAGAGGAGCATTATATTTCAACACCGCCAACAAAAACGATTCACTTCGACCAATAATTGAATTTATTAAGAAGGATGCAATTGAAATGTTGAACACTTTAGAATGGAAATATTAAATTGTTTCCGTGCCGTCATTTTTCGAAACACGCATAGAATTTATTAAGGGTGTTGGCCCGCAAAAAGCAGCGCTGATAGGTGCCGAAATTGGCCTATTCACTTATGGCGATCTTATTCAACATTACCCTTTCCGCTACGAAGACCGCACCAAGTTTTACCCTATTGAAGAAGTACATGGCGATATGCCTTTCGTTCAGATTAAAGGTAAAATCAGAAGAATTGAAACGGTGGGCGAAATGCGAAAAAAGCGCCTTGTTGCCCATTTTGAGGACGGAACGGGTACCCTTGAACTGGTTTGGTTTAAGGGAATTCAGTTTATAGCCAAGAAAATACAGCTGGGGGTAGAATACGTGGTGTTTGGCAAACCCGCTACTTTTGGTAGAAAAGTTAGCATTGCGCATCCTGAGCTTGAAGTGCTGACCACCCAAAATGAAAAGGCTTCATTCCTTCAACCGGTGTATCATACTTCCGAAAAAATGAAGACCAAGTACTTGGACAGCAAAGCCATTTCAAAAATGGTGCGCCAGGTAATGATATTGTCTGAACCACATATCCACGAAACGCTCCCTCAGCATTTAGTGGCGCGTTATGGTATGATTGAAAAGAAGCTGGCACTTTGGCACATACATTTTCCGGGCAACGAAGAGTTGTTAAAAAAAGCCCAATTTAGGCTAAAATTTGAAGAGCTGTTCTTTATTCAGTTGCGCCTGCTCAAGTTAAAACTGACCCGAACTGAAAAGTACCGTGGAGCGGTGTTTAGCGACTCCAGTTTGCTCACCGATTTCTACAATAACCATTTGCCCTTCGACTTAACAAATGCCCAAAAGCGGGTAATCAAAGAAATTTACTTCGACATGAAGTCGGGCAAGCAGATGAACCGTTTGCTGCAAGGCGATGTGGGTAGTGGAAAAACCATTGTAGCCTTTATATGCATGCTTTTGGTGGTGGGTTCTGGTGCGCAAGCCAGTATTATGGCTCCTACCGAAATTTTGGCCGACCAACATTTTCAGGGTTTAAAACCCTTTGCCGATGCTTTAGGCATTGGCATTGCAAAACTGACAGGCTCTAGCAAAAAGAGCGAGCGCAAGGTAATTCATGCTGGCTTGCTCGATGGAAGCATCAGCATTCTAGTGGGTACACATGCTTTGCTCGAAGATGTGGTTCAGTTCAAGAATTTGGGCTTGGCCATTATTGACGAACAGCATCGCTTTGGGGTAGCGCAAAGGGCGAAGCTTTGGGGCAAAAACGAACGTTTCCATCCGCATGTGTTGGTAATGACGGCCACTCCAATTCCACGCACTTTGGCCATGACGCTTTATGGAGACCTAGAGGTTTCCATTATTGATGAACTGCCTGCCGGGAGAAAGCCCATTAAAACCTTACATGAATACGATGCTAAGCGGCTTCAAGTATTTGGTTTTATGAAGGAAGAAATCAAAAAGGGCCGACAGATTTATGTGGTTTATCCTTTGATTGAAGAATCTGCCAAGCTGGACCTGAAAGATTTAGACGATGGTTATGAATCCATTCGCAGGGCTTTCCCCGACCAGCACATTAGCATTGTGCATGGCAAAATGAAACCGCAGGACAAGGATTTTGAAATGCAGCGTTTTATTAAGCACGAAACCCAAATTATGGTGGCTACCACGGTGATTGAAGTAGGGGTAAATGTGCCGAATGCTTCGGTAATGGTGATTGAAAATGCCGAACGTTTTGGTTTGGCGCAATTGCATCAGTTGAGGGGCCGTGTGGGGCGTGGGGCAGAGCAATCTTATTGTATTCTGATGACAGAGTACAAGCTGAGCAAAGAAGCCCGCACGCGACTGGAAACCATGGTACGCACCAACAATGGTTTTGAGATTGCCGATGTAGATTTACAGCTCCGTGGCCCAGGCGATATTACCGGAACCCAGCAAAGTGGTGTGCTCGATTTACTCATTGCCGACATCGCGAAGGACGGCCAAATTCTGCAAGCCGCCAGAAATGCCGCCAGCGATATTCTTGAAGCCGACCCCAAGCTAGAAAAAGAAGAAAACCGCAATATCCTCCGCCATATCAAGTCCCTTAGAAAGGCAGTGGTGAATTGGGGGAGGATTTCGTAGTGTTTAGAAATCAGTTATCAGTAGATCAGGAAAGATGAAAACATCAGTTCTTCTGCCCTTGTTGGTGTTCTTCACCAACAAGCTGATGAGCCTTTTATAACAAAATTACTCTTGTTTTCGATGGCGAAGGTTTATAAATAGAGCGTGCTACTCAAATGGCTATGTGCACAACAAACGGCACTTCTTTGTGCGCGTTCATGAAACATGTAAGCATATACTTGTTTTCTTGTGCATGTTAATGTGTTATGCACAAAAAAGCGGGTGCAACATTCTTATTAAAAGCTAAACGTTAGAGCTAAAAAAGACCTTAGTGAATTTGGGGAGGGTTTCGTAGAGGGTAGATGTTAGAGAACAGACGTTAGATTTTAGAATACAAATCCAGAAAAACAATAGAGATTTGGAATCAAAATAGAAGTGTTACTCAAAAAATCATTAAGATTGTTAGCCTTTGGCTAAAGCAATAAAAAATACAAACCATGCCCACACTCAATTGGATAGGAAAAGAAAAAGTGGTGAACCACCACAGAGATGTGCCTTTTCGGGTATTAGAACACAAATATCATTTTGAATACTCGCCTGAAAGCGAGGCCGGTGAAAATGAAAAAAGTTTATCTGCCGAAGCTTTAACGCAAGAAGGAAACATGATTATCCATGGAGATAACCTAGAGGCACTAAAAGCGCTGCTTCCCAAATACGAGGGCAAAATCAAATGTATTTATATAGACCCGCCCTACAATACTGGCAATGAAGGCTGGGTATATAATGATAATGTTAACCACCCCAAAATCAAAAAGTGGCTGGGCGATGTAGTAGGCAAAGAAGGTGACGATTTAACAAGGCATGACAAATGGCTTTGTATGATGTATCCAAGGCTTAAACTACTACATAGGCTTTTGGCCAACGATGGAGCCATCTTCATCTCAATTGATGATAATGAGCAGGCCAACTTGAAGTTGATATGCGATGAAATTTTTGGAAATAGGAATTGTATAGGACCGATCATACAAAATAAAATGAATGCCAAAAATGATACAGTTAACATCCAAAAAAATCATGAGTTCATTTTGGTCTATAGAAAGGATAGTAAGATAACCAAAGGGTCAAAGACTTCGCCAACACTTTTAAATCAGACAATTAAGGAAAGAGAAGTTTATGAAGAAAATGGACGGTACTACTTCATTAATGATGCAATTACGACAAGGGGAGAAGGTGGAGTTCTGAATGCACGCCCTAATCTTGGGTACACAGTATATTTTAATCCAGAGACAAATCAGAAAGAAGCCATCCTCGATTATGATATTGAGCTAGCAAAGGAATCTAACAGCATAAAGGACATTTATTGTACCGATAAAGAAAAGTTAGCTAATGGATTTATTCCGATTAGGCCACCGAAGGTTAGAGGTAAATTAGGGTGTTGGACTTGGTCATTGGATAAGTTTAATGCTGAAAAGGATAATATTATAGTGACTGGAAAGAAAGGTGCGTTCGCAGTGAAGAAACGAACGTTTGTTGAATCCAGTCATGTCGTCAAAAAGGAGCACAAATTATTCTATCAGGATGTAAATAGTCGTAACTCTAGAAGCATTTTGGACTTTTCAACAAACGATGGGACAACTGAACTTAGTAATATTATGGATGTTCAAAACATATTTGATAATCCAAAGAACATCAGTATGATTGAATATTTAATTGGCTTAATACCTAATAAGGATGCATTGATTCTAGACTCCTTCGCTGGTTCAGGCACAACAGCCCATGCGGTGATGAACCTAAATAAACAGGATGGAGGCAACCGCAAGTTTATTTTGGTGGAGATGGAGGATTATGCCGAAACCATTACTGCCGAGCGGGTAAAGCGGGTAGCAAAAGGTTATGGAGAAGGCAAAAAAGCAGTAGAGGGCACAGGCGGTAGTTTTGATTATTATACTTTGGGCGAGCCGCTTTTTGTAGGAGAAAACAAGGAATACCTAAACGAAGCCGTAGGCATAGAAAAGATTCGAGAATACATTTGGTACAGCGAAACCCGCACCGCCCTCCCCGTCATTGCGAGGAATGAGGAACGAATGGGGAATGAGGGAGATCGCTTCGTGCCTCGCGATGACGAGCCGTTTTACCTAGGCAACAAAGACCAAACCGCCTATTATTTCTTTTATGAGCCTCAGCAGGTTACTACTTTGGATTATGATTTTTTAGCTACAATTAAAACCAAGGCAGAGCAATATGTAATTTATGCCGATAATTGTTTACTTTCTAAGGCATATATGAGCGAGCACAACATTATCTTTAAAAAGATACCACGCGATATTTCAAGATTTTAAGACAAGGATATGATCGATTATCTGGAAATAGAAGGATATAAATCCATCAAAGAGCTCAAAATTGAGTTGAAGCCCATCAATATATTGATTGGTTCTAATGGTGCTGGAAAAAGTAATTTTATTTCTTTTTTCAAATTGTTGCGGGCAATCTTTAATCAACGATTGCAGCACTTTGTTTTGGAGGAAGGCAAGGCTGATAATTTATTATACTTTGGTCGTAAGAGAACGGAATACCTATTTGGTAAAGCAATCTTTACAGAAGGGCGTGATAATAATGCATATTTTTTTACGCTAGTACCGAATAAACAAGGAGGGCTATTCTTAGGGGAAGAAGGTGCTGGCTATAATGTATCACGAGATAAATATGGCAACTACTTCACAAGGTCTAATATTGAGGAGAGTGCGGTTGCTCGCGAAAATTACCCTCGAAATCAATATCTCAGAGATTACCTTAAGCAGTTACAAATTTTTCATTTTCATGATACTTCTTCCAGTAGTAGCCTAAGAAGAGATTGTGATGTAGAAGACAATTTATATCTTAAGCATGACGGTGCAAACCTTCCTGCTTATTTGTACTACATGAAGATGAAGCACCCTATAGTGTATAAAAGAATTGAGTACACAGTACGTAGTGTAGCACCATTTTTCGACCATTTTATCTTAGAGCCAAGCCGTCTTGGTGACGGAAGAATTGAGCTAAGATGGAATGAAACTGATGATGTGGATTCCAATTTTTCAGCTTCACAATTCTCTGATGGTACAATTCGTTTTATAGCCCTTGCCACGCTTCTTTTGCAACCGAATCCACCTAAAGTAATTATTATTGATGAGCCAGAGTTAGGACTACACCCATTTGCAATAACTAAATTGGCAGGAATGATCCAAGCGGCTTCTAGCCGTACCCAGCTTATCATTTCCACACAAAGTGTAAACCTTGTAGATCAATTTGATCCAGGGGATATTATAGCCGTAGATCGTAGCAGAGAAGAAAAACAGTCTATTTTTATGAGGTTAGACGAAGGTAATCTAACTGAATGGCTCAATGAACACACAATGGGTGAGCTTTGGCAGAGAAACATCATTGGGGCAGGTCAACCGTTTAAGCAATGAAGCGACTCATCATTATTGGGGAAGGGCAGACCGAACAGGCCTTTTGCAAAGACATTTTGCAACCTCATTTTTTAGGTTTTGATATTTTTATTGAGAACCCAACCATATCTAAAAGTGGTGGAGGTATTGTACAATGGACACATTTAAAAGCTGATATTGAACGCCTTCTAAGAAGTTCGAATGCCTATGTGACTTTGCTTATTGATTACTACGGACTTAAAGATAAACATGCTTTTCCGAGTTGGGAGCAGTCGAAAGCGATCCCGAACAGAGTTGAACGAATGAGTCATTTAGAAGCAGCCATGCATAAAGACATTGCTGAGCAATGGAAACACAGGTTTATCCCCTACATTCAACTTCATGAATTTGAAAGTTTATTGTTCGCAGACGAAGAAGTTTTCAAAAGGTCTTTCACCCAAGAGGAATATTCTGATTATGAATATTTGGAAACTACTTTTAGGGAGTTCGAAAATCCAGAAGATATTAATGATGGTTCAATGACCGCCCCTTCAAAAAGGCTCGAACGCATATTAAGGGACTATACCTCAAATAAACCAAGCACAAAAGCATTATGGGGGCCAATGCTAGCGGGTGAAATTGGGTTAGATCAAATCAGGCGAAAATGCCCCCGTTTCAATCAGTGGATAGAAAATTTAGAGCAGATTTAGGATGGAGCTTAAAACCTACCAGCATAAAGTAATTGAAGACTTAGCGTCTTATTTAGAATATGTTCAAGAACATAAAAACACCCATTTAGCTTTTAGCAAATACTGGGAAGATAAGATTGGGCCATATAACCCTTTGACAGGGGAAGGCATGGAGCCCTACAAAAACAATATTCCCAATGCTGCCCATGTTTGCATAAAAGTACCTACTGCTGGAGGTAAAACCTTTATTGCCTGCAATGCGCTACACACCATTTTCAATGCTTATGGCAGTGAACTACCTAAAGCTGTGGTTTGGTTAGTGCCTTGGAGCAATCTGCTTGATCAAACAGTTGAGGCGCTGAGTAATCCAGAACACCCATATCGTCAAAAACTTGACACGCTTTTTAATCACCGCGTAGAAGTTTATCAGAAAAAAGATTTACTACAAGGGTCTAACTTTAACCCCACGGTGGTTCAAGATCAGCTCTCCATTATTGTAATGAGCTTTGCCAGTTTAAGGGCTTCAAATAAAGAAGACAGGAAAGTTTATCAGGAAAATGGTCAGCTGGCTTCTTTTGTAAGTCAGTATAAAGATCAGTCTCATGTAATGGAAGACACAGATGAAACCGCTCTCATTAATGTCATCCGCAGTCTCCACCCTGTTTTAGTGGTAGATGAAAGCCACAATGCGGAGAGTAATTTAAGTATTGATATGCTTAAAAATCTCAATCCTTCTTTTATTCTTGACCTTACGGCCACTCCAAAAGACAATAGCAATATTGTAAGCTTAGTGCCTGCTATTGAGCTTAAAAAAGAACACATGGTGAAGTTGCCTGTGATTGTGTACAATCATCATGATAAAACGGAGGTGATCAATAGTGCACTGCATTTGCAACGAAAATTAGAATTGCTGGCGATAAAAGAGCGATCGGAAGGAGGTAAATACATTCGTCCGATAGTTCTTTTCCAAGCGCAACCTAAGACCAAAGATGACAATACCACTTTCGATAAATTAAAAGAGCAGTTATTGAAAATAGGTATTCCAGAAGAACAGATCAAGATTAAAACGGCCAATAAAGATGAGCTGAAGGGAATTGATTTAATGGATGAATCTTGCCCTGTGCGATATATCATAACAATCAACGCTTTGAAAGAAGGTTGGGATTGTCCGTTTGCATATATTTTGGCTTCCTTGGCCGATAAATCTTCTGCTGTTGACGTAGAACAGATTCTCGGAAGAGTACTGCGACAACCCTATGTAATGAGGCATTTAGCATCATTGCTCAATGTATCATACGTATTGACGGCATCGGCAAAATTTAATGAGACACTTCAAAATATAGTAGAGGGTTTACAGGCCTGTGGTTTTAGCGAGAGAGATTATCGTCAAAAGGACATTATGCCTGAAGAGGTGAAAAAGGTGTCTGGTGGAGACCCGATGGAATCTTTTTTATTTCCAGAGCAGCAGGTTGAAGCTGAGCAAGACGAAATTGATAAGGAACGAATCTCTTTTAATCCAGACATCGAAAGCGAAGTAGCTACTAATGATTTGGTAGTTGCAGAGATAGAGTCAATGGCTGAAGAGCAAAACCAAGAGATGGAGGCCGAAATAGAGAAGCAGAAAAGCCAACCTATTGATGAAAACCAATTTATGGAAATGGGAGAAAAAGTGAAACGATATCGACTACTAGATCAACACAAAGCACTTGCCACCACAATCACCCTTCCCCAATTTTTTCTTGAAACCCCACAAGGAGACATTTTTGGAACAGGTGAAGAATTACTGAATCAAGAAGCGCTTTTAAAGAATTTCAAACTTTCAAACGAGGACACCAAAATTGACTTTGAGCAAATTTCATCTGACCTATATAAAGTTGATATAGAAAAAGTTGGTAAGGATCAGTACACTCCGCGATTTACCAAGATTGAAGATCAGCAGGTAAAAGACCCAATGGTTGAGTATATTTTGGCCAAGCCCAAAGAAAATCAGGTCAAAGATATTGCACACCAACTCATTCAGATTATTGGCGACATGTACCCGATTGCAGAGCAGGAAATAAGGAAGTATGTAGAAAGACTTTTGGATACGCTAAACGCTGAGCAGTTACAAGACATCCTTATCCGAAAACTTAGCTATGCCAAGCGAATCAAAGAAAAGGTGCAATTACTAGCGGATGCTTATGCAGAAGAACAATTCAACGACTTTGTAAAAATAAGTAAGGTGGTGACCAAAGCCACTTGGAAGTTTCCCGCGGCAATTGTGCCTGGTCAATTAGGAGGATCAATCAGTAACTCCCTTTACGAACGTGAAGGTTCAATGAATAACTTCGAGACTACTGTGATTGCTGATATTACCAGTATGTCTAATATTGCTTTTTGGCACAGAAACCTAGGGCGAAGCAAAGGGTTCTCTATTAATGGTTTTAAATCAAACCATTATCCTGATTTTATTATAGTCACTAAGTCAGGAAACATCATAATACTGGAAACCAAGGGAGACGATAGAGATAACCCTGATAGTGCTTCAAAAAGAAGGCTCGGTAACAAATGGGCTGACCTTGCTGGAAAAGAATATCATTACTTTATGGTGTATGATAAAATATCTCCAGAAGGTGCGTTTAACAGGTCAAAAGCGAAAGACCTGATTGGGAAACTTTAGCTTTTACCAAATGTTGAAAGAACCAATAACCAACCCCTCTTAACTACACACCCATCTACCATCTCCACAAATAGCTGGCTTTAAAGAAGAAGCCGCTGGCTTTTTGTAGGTATTGGTCATCATTTACGTACTGGGCGCCATCCCAACGGGTTTTTTCATATACAGAACCCCATCCCAGATGAACTACAGTACCAGGAATGTAGGTAAAGGACACCAAGAAATTAGGGCTAAGTACCTTAGAAAGGCTATTGTATTGGGCAATGCCTCTAAAGAACAGGTACTTATTCATTTGGTAAACCACGCGTCCACGAGCAATGTGAATATCATAGTATTTTACATCCGTGTCCGAATTATAAAGCGAGTTAAAAGTGTGAGTGAACTGCGCGCTAAACTTGTCGGACAATTGGAGGGTAAGGTTGTTGCTAATGCGCTTGCCATACCCTTGGGCCAATTCTCTGTAGTAAGTTCCGTTGTCCCAATCGTAGCTAGTTTTAAAGAAAATGCGCTTTGTAATCTGCGAACTCGCCTGTAGGCTAATGGTTCCGTCTTTAAATTCTTGACCTAAGTAAATTTCTGAAGAATGATCTGCAGAAACAGACAAACGTGTGTTTCGGGGTAGGGTAGCTGCCAATGAAAGGTAAAGCACATGCTCATTAAGTCCGCTGGGTTTATCTTTTGTGAGCGAGGTGTAAAGTTGCGGATCTATGCGTTTGATTAAACCATCACCTTTTGGAAATATTTTTGGGTTTAAACTTAGCGTAACTCGACTAATTCCTGTTCGGGTAATATAGCCTACCTCTGACCTAAAGTCTTCACCAATATCTAACAGACTAAAAGAGCCATTAAAATTTCGGGTGTTTCTAGAAACACTAATGGAGCTAGAAATACTGTTAGCCAAAGGGCCGTCTTCCGTAAGTTTGGTTCGGGAATTCAAAAAATGACCTGTCACTTGGTTCGACTGATTGAAACGGTATTGGCCATCAAAACCTAATACATCATTCGAAGCCCCATTTCTTCTACGAGTTGTACCAATTAAGCCCACATAGCTGTCTTGAGAAAGCGAACGCATATAGCGCATTACGCCAACATCGGCAGTTTCATCTTGGGCAAAATCTGGTAAATGTTCATCCGCTCTGTCTACTGCGTATATGCTAGAAATGATGTTTTTATCGCCAATCTTACCCGTCAGTTTGGCGGCTCTTTTCGGAGATACAATTGATCTAGAATTGACCACTGAACTTACAGGAGAGAAACCACCTGTTCCAGCAAAATTGAAGTTCTCGTTTCCTTCTAAAAAGAAAGGCCTTCTTTCAGGGTAATTAACAGGAAAGCGCTGGTTTACTTCTACCTGTTGCGCATCAGATTCTACTTGGCTAAAATCTGGGTTGATGGTAGCGTCAAAAACCAATTCGGGCGTAATACCGATTTTGGCCGTTAGGCTGGGTTCAAAATTATACTCCTTTTTGTATGCTCCGTTTATATGTTCTTTATTGATGGCGTAAGTAACAGCAGGCAATATCTCCACTAATTTGGGTTTCTTTACCCTATCATATTGTATCGGCATCATTTGGGTAAGAAAAGCAAAGCCTTGTTTTGGGTCTAGTGCCGGAAAAGTGCCCTGAATAGAAAAACGGCTAATCCTTCGTTCGAAAATTACACCCATTTCTACCTGGCCGTCCTTAACAGTATAGCGAATACTTTTAAAAGGAATTTTGGCTTCTACCACGTAGCCATCATCCACTATTTTAGCCGCGCTGTACCAAATCAAATCTAGACCAACATCCTCATTACCTGCGGCAAATCGCGTATCCATTTGAATACCATTTGGGTTTACATACAAGCCATAAAGAGATTGGGCACTGTTAAATGAGTCGAGGTTGATGCAAATCCAATCATCGGCCGAAATTTTATCGCGTGCTGCAATCGATGTTTTTATCAGTTTGGGGTCGTCAAAACACTTAAAGGCGAAGTATAAGTTTTCATCGTCATGTGCCATATAAGCGATGGTTTGAAAAGGCATGTCCTTTCCAAAATCTGGTACAAAGGTTTTATAGCCAGTTACATTAGGGCTATTTTTCCAAATGTCTTCATCTAAAACCCCATCTATTTTTGGGGGTGTTTCTACATAGACCGACTTAATTTGAGCGTTTGCCTGAAATTTAAATAGAACAACGAACGCAATGACCGAGTAAAAAAGAGTTTTCAACATAAAAAATGGTTGCTTAAGCAAAATTACTTCGATTCACTAAAAAAAGGTAACCACTTATATATTTTGAATTGGTTTACTTGATCTTCAGCGTTTTAAACCTCATCTCTTCTTCGTTCTCTTGACTTTTAGCGTAGATGTGAATTCCTTTTTCTGTGGAGAAAACAAGAGGTGCTGAAAGGGTGAGGTTGACATCCTCCAAAATATCACTTTCAGCTATTTTCCTAAAGTTAGCATCGAATACCACTACTTTGTAGTTTCTAGCTTTGGCTTCAATAACCTCTTTTTGATTCATTTGAGAGTAGGTTAGCGGTAAGTTGACAAAGCGCCAGTAAGTGTCGGAATATGCATCGTAATGAAGCCTGGAAAAAGAAGGGTTCTCTAGATATTTTGCTCTTGATTTTTCGTGTTTTATATCTGACTGTGATTTATAATAATGACCATCAAAATCATCAATTGCCGATGACTTCATAGGATGTTCTTTTATGATCCCATTTTTAGTAAGCTCGAAAACAGTGTGACTTAAAGGGTAGCTAACAACGAGTGATTCTGTTTTGGAGTTTAATGTTGGAGATATAAATCCTTGAAGACCTCCAGAAATCATGTTTTTATAATTTTTAGGGTAGTTTAAAAATGTGGAAACTGATGAATCTGATTTATTGATTCTGACAATTGAGGGGAATCTATAGTCAGCAAGCATTGTCTTAATATCGTGGCCCGCTAAGATAGGCACATAGATAAATTCATTATTTGCAGAAGCTACAGTAGTTCCAGTTGCCAAATAAGCTCCAAATGTGTTTTCCTCTTGCTTAAATACATACTTGAAACTTTCCCTGCCTTTTTCATTTACAGCATGGGCAGATTGTTTATAATAACTGAAAACATAAATATCATCTTCATCTGCCATTAAGCCTGTAGATTGATACATGCTTTTTGGCCCCTCTTGTGCAATATTAATGGTACTAGCTACACTTAACGACTCTTGGTCAAATAGCTTTATGCTAAAATTTACAGGATTGTAGAAAGCAAAATAATCTTTATACCTCACAGGGCCGAATGCCTCAAAGGAGGTTTCGTAATCCAAATTGAAAACAAAGTCGTCTCCGTAAACTATCTGCCTCGCTGACTGAGACTGAAGAGAGAGGGATATGATACAGAAGGCCAGTGAAAAAATTTTAATCCTATTACTTATTCCAAAAAATTTCATAAACCAAAATAGTAATACTTTGGCTGAAAATGAAATGGGGTACTGCTGAACAACCAAATTTCCTCACAAAGTAGACCCTAAATGTGATGTTGTATTTCAGAAATTGATGGGAAAAAGGAAGGGTTGGTTAACTCTCGTATTAACAAAGAGTTATGATCTTTCTTGTCGTAAAGTTAGGGCAAATTTTCGTATTTCTTGTTGTAAAGTTAGGGCAAATGAGTCTCTCTAATGACCAATGACTAATCAACCAATGACCAATCACTCCCCATCAAACCAAGCCTTAAAGGCATTTACCTTTTCACGACTAACGATAATTTCTCGGTCGAAATTTAGGTGAAGAATGATTTTCAGGCGGCTGTTAGAGTAGACTAATACATCTTTAATTGCATTGATTTCGATGATATAACTACGGTTTACTCGGAAGAACTTTTTGGGGTCGAGCATTTCTTCCAGCGTTTCCAACTTGTAGTCTATAATCAGGCGTTTGCCTTCTTCGGTAACGATGTAAGCATTTCGTCCTTCGGCATAAAACAGGTGAATGGTATCGGTGGTGACAGAGCGAATGTGCTCCCCAATCTTCACCATAAAACGCGTTTTGTATTCGCGCTTACTCAGCATTTGCAGGGCCGCTTGTAAATCAATGACTGATTCTGTTTCCACTTTTCCTTGTTCTGAAAGGCGGTTTTTAAGGTTTTTGAATTTGTCCAAACTTTCAGAAAGGGCATCGAAAGTAACAGGCTTGAGGAGGTAGTCTATACCGTTGGCCTTAAAAGCTTCGATGGCGTATTCATTATAAGCCGTGGTGAAAATCACGGGAATGTCAATTTTAACGGACTTGAAAATATCAAAGCTGAGTCCGTCTGTCAATTGAATGTCCATCAGCAGCAGGTCTACATCATGATTTTCATCAAGCCAAGTTACGGCTTGCTTCACGTTCATGGCCTGACCCAAGATTTCTATGTTTTCATCATAGCGCTTTAAATAGCGTTGAATCTTTTCGGCTGCCGGAATTTCATCTTCTATAATAAATACCTTCATAGTTCTTCTTTCAATTCGAGCAATGGCAGTTTTATAAAGGCGTCACCATAGGCCTTGATTTGGATTACGGGTTTGTCTGAAAAATAGGCAAAGGCCTGATGCAGGTTTTTATGCCTTTTCTTAATCATCGCATCCAAACTCAATTTATCATTTTCTTGGTATTGCATTACCAGGTAACCTTCTTCATCAAAACTAATTCGAATATTTAAAGGTTGGTAGCTAGAAATGATGGTACTGTTGACCACACAGTCTAGCAACATTGGCAATGAATTCGGCACCAGTAACTTTCCTTTTTCTCCAGCCCACGGGGCAATAGTTAAGCTGATCTGCTCAGGATACTTTTCTTTGAAAAGGAGGAACAGGTTTTTGGTGGCCTGAAGCTCATCTTCCACTTTTACCAATTCCTTTTTTCGGTTATCTAAAATATAGCGATAGACCAACGACAGCCTGTCCACAAAATCTTCAGCAGCGTCTATATTATGATGCACCAGCGAAATAAGCGTTTCCAAACTTTGGAAAAGCAGACTTGGGTTAATTTCATTATTGAAGATTTCGAGCTGATGTTCTAGGTTTTGGCGCTTCAAATCTTCGCGCTTTATCTCTGTTTCGTTTTTTACGGAAAGGAAATAAATGCTCAGGTAGAAAAGCGTGTACAGCAGGCCGCTAATGGAGTAAATGGAAACAAGTTTAATCAAGTTCGATTTAAAAAGAACAAAGTAAGAGTTGCCTTCAATTTCAGAAAAGTAATAATACACCGCAGCAAAGATGATGGCTGCTGAAATCAGTAATGAAGTAAAGAAGAGCAAGGTGATATTGCCCGTTCTCCTTAATTCATGCCCCACTTTTTTCTCGAAGAGCACAATGGTAAGCCGCAGCGATTCGGAAGTAAGAAATGCAAGGACTACGCAAAGTAGTAGCTCTTGAGTAAGAACCGTATCTGTAATTTGGCTGAGGTCGTTGTTGAGCAACAGAATCAGAAAATACATCATGAGCCCGTAAATGGGGGGCACGGTAATGCGAAAAAGCGGCTGATCTAGTAGGTTCTTTTTCATGAATCTTTTAGAATCGGCAGTTTCACTTCAAAATAATCTTCATCTTTCACCTCCACTTCGCGCACGGTAAAAAAGGCATATCGCTTCTTAATATTGTCGAGGCCCACTTTATGTGAACTGGTTTTGGTAGGCGCTTCGGTTTTGTTGTTCAAAACAATAAGGTGATGCTCGTCATTTCGAATATTGATCCTCAGCGGTTCGTCATCAGAAATCACATTGTGTTTTACCGCATTTTCTACCAAAAGCTGAAGGCTTAAAGGCGGTATTGGGAAAGAAAGCGTAGCATCATCGATTTCAATTTTCAAATCGAGCGCATTACCATAGCGGATACCCAACAAATAATTAAAGTCTTTCAGGGCTTCAATTTCTTCTTTTAAGCTGACCAGTTTTACATTTTTGGTATTCAAAACATAGTTGAAGGTTTCTGCCAGGTTGCGAATAAAGTTCTCTGCAATTTGAGAATCGCGATAAATGAGCGATGAAATGGTGTTCATACTATTGAACAAATAATGCGGACTGAGCTGGCTTTTAAGGGCCTCAAACTGAAATTCAAGCTGTTTTCGTTCCGACCTTAATCTTCGAATTTGACCCACAGAAAATTCGCTGTAGGAATAAGTATTGAACTCTACCAGTGTTACAATAAACAGCAGAATAAAGCTTAGGATAATCACTTTTACTTCAAGCTGGCTTTCGGTGAGCGCTGCCTCGAACAAGTGAAAATCAATTATTCCTGAAACACCAGCCAGCCAGTTTAAAGTTAAAAGTACAATGGCGAGGGCTAGAAAATCGAAGGCCAAACCAGCGATAAATCGCTGCATGATACTTTTGCGCCAAGGTAATTTCTCATTCAGTTTTAGGTTGATGCTGCTAATAAGCCAACCAGAGATAATACTGGTAACAATAGTAAATATATATAGCGGAGCCTCTTTATATACATTGGGTAATAAATCGTATTCGCTATAATAAAGGTATTCTAGAAATAGAATTCCAATGATGGTAAAAAGTACAAGCCTGATAAGCTTGGGCATACATTAAAGTTGGTTGGATAGAAATTTAAGAAAAAGAGAGGGGCAAAATAACGGTCTATCGAAATATATTCGAAAGCCATATTTTCACTTCCCTCTCTTTTGGACAGAAAATCTTAGTCGATACAACGGGCCACTTTGCCGTAATACGTGTCTGACTTAATGGTTTTAGCTACCGATCTAAACAAGTCTTTTACTTCAGCGTCAGCACCACTTACCGAACTGCAAGCGCCTTTTAATACTTCAGATTTGTAGTAGTCTGACCCAATGCTGGACACCGTTTTCAAGATGCTGATCATGTGCGTTTTGTTCAAATTTCTAGCTTTAAGTACATCTTGTAATATGTTAACTTTATAGAAATCCGAATCAATGTTGGCTACTCTGCTCAACACCTTATCATAGTTTTCGTCTGAAAGTTCTTGCTCGCGCAATACACTTTTCAATATTTGGGCAGCGTAATTGTCGGAGTCAACATCATTAACGGTTACCAATAAGTCATTGAAGTATTTTTTAGAAATCTGCTGATTCTTCATCAAATCATTGATCACCAATGTTCTGTAGTGGTCTGAATCCATTCGCCCCACTCTTTTTATTACGGCTTCTACAACTCTGTCAGAAGGATTGCTCTGTCTTAAAAGACCACGCATGGTTTCGGTTACATAATGATCGGAATCAATATTTGAAATGGCCTCCATCAGGCTTTCAAAAGCTTCATCTGTTAGGTTTGGTCTGTCAAGGGCTTCGCGTAAAATCAAAGTAGAATAATGATCAGAGTCAATATCTGAAGTAGCTTTCACGATTCTATTTACCGCGCTGCTCGAAAGCTCTTTTCTATCCATTACTTTTTTGATCACCTCAGTTTTGTAATGGTCGGAGTCCATTCTTTCTGCAGCATCTAATACTTTAGAAATCATGGCATCGCTCAAATCTTCTTTCAAAGCACGCATTAAAATAGTGCTTATATAATGGTCGGAATCCATTCGACCAATGGCGTTTAAAAAAGCCTCTGTGGTTTCGTTGTTCTTTAAAAAGAGCGTGCTGTAATCCTTAAAAACTTCAGTAATGTAATGGTCAGAACTTAGGTTAGCAGGCACATAAGCCGCTATTTTCACTAGCTCTTTATTACTCAGGTTTTGTTTGCCGAGCACCGCTTTAAGGTACATTTGGCTTACGTGGTCGCTTTTGATTTCGTTCGTTTCTTTTAAAACCGCATCAAGACCACCTTTGGCGTAAATTCTTTGGGTTCTGCTTTCGGCTCCAATGCCCGTAGCGCGAATGGCTTCGAGCAGTACATCGGCTAACCATTTTTGGGCAGCGGCATCAAAGTCGGCTCTTCTTCTACCTTCGTAAAACTGATAGTCAATGGTTCCATCAGCATTTCCTTCGGCCAATAGCTCTCTTCTTTCTCCAAAAGAGGTTTTTCTTATTTTGATGTAACCACCTCTTGAAATTGATTTGATGGCTTTGTCATCATCGGTAAATGCGATGTCGCCTTCATATTCTATTTCAATACCATTGCTGCCTTGCTTGCTAGAATAGCGATAGGTGCCATTTTTTTGAGAAATGCTTGTGGAGTTGGAATTTGACCTAGAGGTTGAAATAGTAATCTGTCGGGCGGAAAGATCATTGGCCATGGAAAGCATTGCCCACAGGGCAACGACCATTCCCATAATAATACTTCGAGTTTTTGTGCTTCGGTTTTTCATAGTTTGTTTCGTTTTAGGCAGTTGCTGGCAGGTGACCAAACCTGCCTTTCAACTGACTTTGTTGTTTTGAGTTCCCGATGACCTATCGGGCTTGACCTCTTGCCGATGCGCCAAATGGCTAATCGACCTTACAATGATGGGAAGATGCTGCGCAAGAAAAAACTGCAATGCAATGAACTGTAATTTGTCTGCACTGAACTGTCGCGAAGATGTAATGCTGCTTTGTATCGGGTTTACTTCACCCCAAAAACTCTGAACTGGATCTCGTCTTCGTTTTGTTGATCTTTTACTTGAATATGCAAACCAGCATTATTTGCAAAAACTCCCGAGCTAGTTGGCACATATAGCTTTAGTTCACCTATAGGTAATTCAATGCTGGTAGTTTCTTCTGTGGTAAGATCAAGAACAAGCAGCGTGGCCGAAGTAATGGCCGCATATTCAATGTTAGTTGTTAGGTTGATTGCTGGCTTTGTTCCGTGGCTTAATATCCTATACAAGTATTTGTGATTTGGGGAAATATACAAGTTTGTGAAGAATGGAGGTTGATTCATTTTTGATGGGCCCGAGACACTACCGCTCCCCCCACTTGATTCAATAATCAATTCCCGTAAGGGCATATAGCTTTTATAATCTGTTATGGTTTCGGATGGAACGCCAGCATATATAGGCTTTACAAGTTCATTTCCTGCAAAAACATAAATACTATCTGAAATCGGTGTAGTGGCATACACATATTGATCGTCTGCCGCAAAATGTTTTGGAAGAGGCATTATGGTTTTACCCTTCGTATTTCTTACTGCTTGAATTTCTTCATAGAGAGTGATAAATGATTCTGGCCGAATAAAATCAGAAGTAATGGAACCTATTTCCCAATTGACAAAGGCCCGAACAAAAGGTCTGTTTGGTTGATTTATCTGGTTATTGTTTGCA
The DNA here is from genome assembly GCF_001592945.1 of Roseivirga seohaensis. Classification (GTDB taxonomy): domain Bacteria; phylum Bacteroidota; class Bacteroidia; order Cytophagales; family Cyclobacteriaceae; genus Roseivirga; species Roseivirga seohaensis. The sequence goes on along the minus strand of NZ_LRPB01000023.1, from coordinate 344,277 downwards.
ACGCTTAACATACCCTTTTTATAGGTGCTGGCTTCATCTAATGAAACTGTGTTGATTCTTTCTGCCCTTCTTTGTGAAAAGGTCATCTCTCCGTTTGAAACCAATCTATGAATGACTTCAGCCTGATTATTTATAAGGTATATCCCGCTATATGGTATCTGAACAAAGATCGAATCCATACTGTGGATCAAATATTTGAACCGAAAAGGTTTGGGTACGGTATTCGGCCCTTGCTCAGATAGGGTTACTTTTTTGAAAAGCTGAGCCGAATCGTAGTCATACAGATAGATAGAATGATTTGGCCTGTTGTAAAAAGTCAAATATTCTTTACCATTTTTTTGAAAAATAGACGGGTCTTTTATCCACTGAAAGTCGGTTTCGTGGTCAAGAGGAAAACTCTTGATTCCTTTATCAATAAGCTCTAATGGCTTTCTTTCGGCTATTATGTTATCGGTTTTCTCACTTTTTTCAGTTCCTCCACAAGAACTAAGTAACAATACAACCAAAAGTGTTTTAATAGGATTATATCGCATTTTGAATCTGTTATAAGGTTTAAATCAGCAAATTGTCGAGGAGGTGTATATTATTTACTTCACTCCAAAAACTCTGAACTGGATTTCATTTTCGTTTTCTTGGCCTTTCACTTGAATATGTAGACCTGTATTGCTTGCGAAAATTCCTGCGCTTATAGGGACACCAATTTTCAACTCGTTTACAGGTAATTCAATGCTAGTAATTTCTTCTGTGCTAAGATCGAGGACAAGTAAAGAGGCAGCAGTAATCACAGGATATTCCTTATTGTTATAAGGGTTCAGTTTTGGTTTTGTACCGTGGCTTAATAGTCTGTATAAGTATTTGTGATTTGGAGACAGGAACAAGTTTGTGAAATACGGAGGTTGATTTAATTCTATTACGTTTGTGATGCTTCCACTTCCACCATTTGAACTAACTATTCTTTCCATAAGTGGCATGTAGCTTTTATAGTCTGCTATGGTTATGGATGGAATTCCAGCATAAATAGACTTTACAATTTCGTTATCTTCAAAAACATAGATACTGTCTGAAATGGGTGTAGTAGTGTAGATATACTGATCGTCTGCCACGAAATGTTTCTCGAGGGGTCTTATTGTCTTACCCTTAGTGTTTCTCAGCGTTTGAATTTCTTCAAAGGGATTGATAAATGATTCTGGCTGAATGAACTCAGAAGTAATAGAGTCTACTTCCCAGTTGATATAGGCTCTAAGAAATGGCTTATTAGTCTTATTTAGCAGGTAGTTGTTTATGACGCTCACGTTCAACGTATTGTTTTTGAAGGTAGTGGCTCCGTCAAATGTGACGCTTTTGTTTTCTCTTAGAGTTAATTTGTCTATAATTTCGGCATTACCGTTTACGAGGTACATGTTGACTGTTATCAAGTCAATAAAAATAGAATCCATCCGGTGTATAAAGTATTTAGAGATATGCCGAGGTACTCCATTCGGCCCCTGCTCAGAGAGGGTTATTTTTTGGTAGAGTTTCGCAGAATCATAACCATACAGATAAATAGAGTGGTTTGGCTGGTTATAAAAGGTCAGGTATTCTTTACCATTCTCTTGAAAAATAGATGGATCTTTGATTCCCTGAAAGTCAGTTTCAAAATCTAGTGGAAAGCTTTTGATTCCTTTATCAATAAGCTCTAATGGCTTTCTTTCGGCTATTATGTTATCTGCTTTCTCACTGTTTTCAGTTCCTCCACAAGAACTAAGTAACAATACAGCCAAAAGTGCTTTAATAGGATTATATTGCATTATAATTTCTCTATACAAAGATTAAATAAACGTAATATCCATGGAATTAACAAGGCTGAGAAATTCTTGGGCCTGAGTAACAAAAAAAGGCCACACCTTTCGGCACAGCCCATTCCAATACACAATACAATTCGTTTAGCGATAAGCAGGAGGCTTAATTCCTTTCATTCTTAAATAACTTACCATTTGGCCTCGGTGGTGGGCATTATGGTCTAAGTATGAAATTACTAGAGCCGTAACTGCGTCATTTTGTTCACTCGCAAGAATCAATTTGTGCATGGCATCAAATTGCTCCCCAGCCCATTTGGTCAGCTCTGCTTTGCTTTTAATATTTTCATCGCCAGGACTCCATTCGGCTTGCCCTCGATTTTGAAAAGCCCTACGGTAATAATCGATACTATACGCAATGTGATAGGCCTGAGCCCCAAAAGTGCGTTGCTCCTCATTGGGCTTGAAATTGTAATCTGCCTCTGGCATGGCATTAAACACTTCTATGGTAAATGCTTTGGTAATTTCTAGCCTTTGTTTGAGGTAATCATAATCGCCATCTGCTGGTTTTAGGTTGGCGCTGGTGAGCCCAATGACCAACACACACAGTGCAAAGGACGAAAAGGCAAATTGTTTTAGTTTGGTTTTCATAAGCAGTTTTAAATGTAAATAGAGATTATACGTAAGTGGTTACGCAAATGGTTGTCTAATATGATACTTCGATGCTTAAAACTGTTTAAACTTGTTTAATTCCACCTAATTTTAAGTTTTGGAGATCAGAAGATTATATAAATCATGCGACATACATTAAGAAACGTGACTTTTGACCTACCAATGGAACTCAAATAAAAGTAGAGTCAATTGGGTGAAAGAAAATTGAAGCGTAAAGAATTGTAGTACAGCATTTGGCCACGGTGATGGCCATTATGATTCAAATAAGAAATTAATACATTGCTAGTAATGCCATTCAATTGACGAAGGCTTTAGAGTTGCTAGGAGAGCGGGAAGACCAAGAGCAAGAATAACTGGAGCAATAGAAGTTAGGCCTGTTTCAACTAACAAAGGCAGTACCTCATAATTGTGTTTAATTCTTCACTTTTATAAGTGGTGAGTTTTAAACTTTGAATAATCTTTCAGAATAATTAGGTCTGTCAACTGCATATTTACCACTGCCCAATTTCACAATCCATCTATAAAGTATTTGAATATTTTCTGTGATTTCCCACTTTCTAGGAGTAGGAGAATCGGTACAGTTTTTATGAATCCATTCTTTTGCAGTTCCAAAATAAATTTCATTAGAGCCTTTTAAATTCTCTAAAAAACATTCAATGAATCGATGTGAAAAAAAAGCATCAACTAATTTTTCTCTAAATTTACTTGAAGGAAGTCCCAAAGGTATTTTATATATAGCCAAGTCGTGTAATGCACAATTGAGTTCTACTTCATTTACAAATTCTGTATCCATATATATTCTAAAAAGTGTTTCAACGCTATAGGTCATTGGTAGAGATGAAATAAGAAAATCCTTGTCGGGTGACTCAAATTTAAAATCGAAATCATCTTCGTTGGGGAATTCACGTTTCTTTTCAGGCAGTTGGTCAATAAGCTGGTTATAAATATTATCAGTTATTAAAACGCTTTCGCTTTCAATGATTTGAAAATACAAACGGTCCTCAATAGCCAAATCCTCTACTAATGTTCCTATTTCATAATTGTACCTTGAATAAGGTGGAAGGTTCAGCGCTCGTGAAGAAATGTTTGCAGTTGTGAGAAAACAATTTTTGTATTCGTCAAGATATGCTTTGAGATGTAATCGTGAATTTCTGAAAAGTAAAATTCCTTTCGATTTGAGGTACGGATAAATTTCTAGGTCTGATGCGCCAAGAATTATATCTTTGGTTTCCCACCTGACAAAAACTGCTTTAACATTTTTCTGTCCATCGATTAGCGTCTTTAGCGTTTTCAATTTTATATATGGTGAGAAAATAAAAAGTCTTTGCGAACGATTGATGTATTCGCTGAGTTTGGGTTGAAGATCAAATCCGTTTTTGAAAAGCATAGTCATTTATCAAAATACTCATCGAAATAATCAAAAATGTCATCCTCATCTGGTAGGCCAATGATATTGTCCCTAACCGTAATAACCTTACACTTTTCAGTTCCACCTATAGCCTGACCTCTTAATCCTCTGCCTATCATTTGACTGTACAGTACGATGGATCTTGTGGGTCTTGCAATAAATACAACATCCGTTTTTGGCGCATCAAATCCGGTGGACAACACGCCATAGTTGCAGATGATTTGAATCTCTCCGCTCTTGAAATCATCAATCAATTTCTGCCTCATGGGCTTTTCCGTTCCCCCGTCAACATGTGCTGCATTATATCCAATATAGACAAGTAATGAACAGATGAACTTGGATTGATCCACACTACAAGCAAAGAATATAATTTGTGGATTACTATCTGAGCATTCTTTATCAATTCTTTTTACGATCTCTAGATTCCTGAAATCATCATTGCCAATCCTTCTCAATAATCCTTCTGGGAAATCATAAAAGGTTTGAAGATGCTTCTTCTGTTTATCGTCTAATTCGTAATTGATATTGGTAATTAGTGGCTCGAAAGTGGCTCGTGACAGCACCTTCTTTTCCCTTAGGTATTGAATTACCGATTGATTACCCGCTGATTCTATGGTGATGATCTTGTTTAAGAAAAAATCCGAAAGTGATTTATTTTCTTCCATATCATCGATATGCCTACCTGGTGTAGCAGTGAGCCCAATTACTTTGGTGGTATCACCTATTAAAGCTCTTGTAGCTTCCAAATACGTAGGGGCCAAAACTTTATGCGCCTCATCTATAACCAAAAGAACGATTCGTTTTTTTACCTCATTAAATGGGATTTGATCCTTTTTCAGTAAGGCATGAAGTTTCTGAAAACCACCAACCATAAAAGCCGACTCTGGAAAAGTAAAGCTGAGTTTTCCTTTATCCCAAACCCGAAAAACCTTCACTCTTTTATTTCCAACGTGCTCCCAAACTTCTTTGAAACACTGTACCGCCTGTTCGCAGAGCTCTTCAGAATGCGCAAGCCAAAACACGATGCTTCCTTCTGGATTCTTACAGAGTACATCTGTAATAATTTCCATGGATGTTCGCGTCTTACCTGAACCCGTAGGCATTTGAACAATAAACCTTGAATTCAAGATTTTGATGAGCTCCATACTCTGCTGGAATACACCAGTTTGGTAGTCCTTAAGCGTCTTAAAAGGAGCTATTGGAGGCAGGCAATCCTCTTCAGGAAGAAAAGGTTCCTGCTTTATTGGCAAGAAAGAATCAGGCAATTCGGCAACTGATAGAAACTTCGAACAAAACTCGTAATCAGTCCACCCTTTTTTTAATAAAGCTTCTGTCTTTTGCTTAAAGCTTTTTCCGCTTATTGATATTTCTGTTTCCTCACAAATGCGATCAATTGTTTCTTCTGAAGTAGTATTTAGTAACTCACTGAGGAATCCCTTATCCTTGAATAGATTTGAATTTGAAAATGATGTAAATATTTTGACTAATGTATCTTTCCGGTAAATCTCATTTGGGTCGGTGGCATCCCCCTTTATAACGGGGATAATTCTTTCCAGTCGATCCAAAACGGACTCACTGATTAGTTCTTGAAGTTTGGGCTTTGTTAAATTACTAAAGAGCATTTTAATAATTTTCTGACTTCCATGTCTCCAAATAACTTTTCAGGTATTGCCCCCAGCTAATCTTTAAATCCTCGAAGAATCGCTCGGCTTTAAACTCCCTATCCTTATCAAACATGGATTCCGATTTTGCATAACTTATTATCAGCAGATCTATTAGGCTTTTTAGCTTCATAGCTAGTTCTTGATCCGCTTCTGAGGATTGTAGTTGATCAACCAGACTGTATAACTCTTCAACAAATGGGTGCTTCAAATTATACTTGATTACATCTGAGCCTCCTAAGGGATGAATCTCAATAAATTCAGGAGATTTCCAGCTTTCATCTATAATGGTGTATGGTTGGCTGGCAAATTTTGTAGCCCAGGCTGCTTGTTGCTCCGCGGTTTCGTTGGCATGAATTTGTGAAGCCAGCACATTTGCATTGGTTTGAGTTTGAGGTGTTATTTGAGGTTTTTGAGTCTCTGATTTTTTTGCTACACCTTCTGCTTCTTCATGACCAGTGGCAGTTCCATTATCACTTTGCTCTTTTAGCTTTTCCTGCGCTTTTTCTACCTTTCGCTTTTTCCAATGCTCTGAAACTTGTTCTCTAAATGTTTTAATTGTTGGTACAATTTTCTCATTTATAGACTGCTTAAGCGTGGTGATTGGTACTGCGCCTCTCTTTATGTTTTTTACGGCAAACACCTTGTCTAAAATAGGATCGAACGAGATTTCGCATCCCCACCAGCGATCAATTTCCTCAAAAGCTGGTTTCCAGTGAGGAATTTCACCATAAAAAACTTCTCTACCATTTCTTAGGATCGAAACACCTTCGTTTCTATCAATAAATCGATCTCTTGTTTCTTTAGCGTTACCAACACCTTGATAATCTCGAAGAGATGGGTCGATCAGAGATAATTGTATCTTTATTTCATTTGAGGCAAGGTCTTTGAAAATTTCTCCATCTTCTGTAGGGATTGGCCAATCGATAACTATTGGCTCTGTTTGATAAGAGGATTTATCACTCGGAAATCGTTCATTTTTTACATGAAGAGGATCAAGGGCTAAAACTTTCACATTGTTGATTTCAATATTCAATTTATTAGTCGATCCATTGACATCAACTTCTCCCCATATGAACTTTCGGAAGGTGCGTCCAATCCAAATATCCATTTCCTTAACCATTGAATCAGCACTCACCGGTTGTTTGTCGTATTTACTCCAAATTACCAAAGTCCCTTGTTCTTGATTTACCAAAGCTGCAAATTCCTCGGGAATCTTACTTTCCTTGGGCTCTGGAATAGAGTTCATTTTGGCAGGAGTCCCAGTTATATCATCAATATCTATCAATGTGTAAAGCCAAACTCCACCTTTCACTTTAGAATAAACCTCAACCTTTTTACATTGATTGATTGCACCCAAAGTCATTCCAACTCCAAACCTCCCAATACCCGATCTGTCGTTATACCTACTAGAAAACCCTAGTTGTAAACATCTATGTAATGTATCCCTGTTCATGCCAGAACCATCGTCCCCGAATGCAATCCAATCAACCACTTGAAACTCACCAATTCTTTGCCTTGCTTCCTTATGGGCTTTAACTCGAATCTTAATTTCTTTTGAATCGGCTTGAATGGAATTATCTATGACTTCACCAATAGCACTGTAGGCATCAAAATCAGAATCACGCATTGAGAGAAGTGCTGTTGAATCACTTACGAACCTTATTTGGTTTTCGGCAGATATCATAATTATTTAAGTTAAAGTTGGTATTAACATTTTGTGAATTGCTTGAATAACATTTCTAATCTCTTCTCTTGTATTCAATTTGCCCAATGAAAAACGTAATGAACCAAACGCATCGTCATCACTTATCCCCATCGCTTTTAAAACGTGTGAGGGCTCTACTACAGCTGAGGAGCAAGCTGAGCCATTGGACACAGCAATGCCTTTCATTCTGCCAATCAACACATTGGCGTCTTGTCCTTTAAAACAAATATTGGTGGTATTGTAGATTCTTATTTTGGAATCACCATTCAGTGAAGTGTTTGGTAGTTTTAATAATTCACTTTCCAATGTATCTCTTAATTCTGAAATAGCATTTTCACGTTGCAGCATTTCTTCACTAGCAATTTCACAGGCTTTTGCTAAGGCAACAATTCCAGGGACGTTTAAAGTGCCACTTCTCAAACCTTGTTCGTGTCCACCTCCGTGTGTTTGTGCAGTAAGTTTTACTTTATTACCTTTTTGTCTTACGAACAGGGCTCCAATCCCCTTTGGAGCATACATTTTATGTCCACTAAAAGAGAGCAAGTCAATACCTAAATCATCAACATTAACATCAATTTTACCAACGGCCTGCGTGGCATCGGACATAAATAAAGCTCCCTTTTCGTGAGCTATTTTTGAAATTTCGTTGATGGGTTGAATTACTCCGGTTTCATTATTGACATACATGACCGAAACCAAAATAGTGTCATTTCGGATAGCTTTTTGAAGATCTTTTAAATCTATTAATCCATTCGATTGAACGGGTAAATAAGTTACCTCAAAACCCTTTCTTTCTAAATCCTTGCAAGTATCTATTACTGCTTTGTGTTCCGTTGAAACCGTGATAATGTGTTTTCCTTTGCTAGAATAGCATTCCGCCACTCCTTTAAGGGCAATATTAATGGCTTCTGTTGCCCCACTCGTAAAAAACAATTCATTGGGTTCAGCCTTAATAAAATTAGCTATTTGCTCACGGGCCTGCTTTACCTTTTCATTGATGCTTTGACCAAAATGGTGAGTGCTACTTGGATTGGCAAAGTTGTACTTTAAAAACGGCAACATTGCCTCAAGTACCCTTGGGTCGATGGGGGTAGTGGAGTTATAGTCGAGGTATGATATTTTATTTATCAAGATTGTCAAAGTGTCACAGCTTCCAAACAAATACTATCAGCTTCTTCCATACAATCCTCTTTGTTATCTTTCCATTCGCACGAAATCATCATATCACGGTCATCAAGGATTACCCATTGTTCTTCATCTTCTCTGCTGATTTCTTTTACCACCCAATTTGTTTCTTGATTTACCCAATAGCTAGAATCAAGGTGCTTCCAATTTTTAAATTTCTGTTCCATATTCCTGGTTATTAGATTTATATTACACAAAACAAGCTGCACACCCTTCATCCCCGTTATCATCTAAAATATCCACTAGGTAAGGTGATTTAGCTTTTGATTTTCTTTCCATTCTTTTAATGTACTCTTCCTTGATTTGCTCTATTCTTTCAGGTTTGATGATATCCTCTAAGCTTTCGCCTTGTGCCCAAGTATATCCATCTTTCTCATATTCCATTGCTTTTAGGTACAAATCCTTGTGTTGCTCATAAAGCCAAACCCATTCAATCTTTTGTTGGAAAAAGCAGAAGAAACAACCAGAGCGACTTCTTGCGTATTCTCCTTTTTTCCCATTGATTTCAAACTCTATTTTGTTGTAGTAGGCAGGTACACCTACTCCACTTTCCTCCAAAATTCGAAAAATATCATCTCTCACTAAGACTTCATCATTTTCCAGAAGCGGAAACGAGGCTTCTGTTGCTAACGGATAATCTGTTGTTTTTAAAAAATCAAAAACCAAATGATTAAATGCTTTCACATTTGAGTCTAATAGAATATTTAGTTTTTGGTCAAGAGTGAAACTTGTGTCTATTTTTCGAGTAATGGTTTGGTATGCTTTTTCTTGGTTTTTACCAAAGTCTATGTTTTTAGACATTGTTATTAGCTGTTCCATATTTTGGTTTGACAGCAATTTTGTGACAACATCTTGACTCCAAATATTTTTACGAAATGGAAATATGGATTGAATGTTCTTTTTAGTTGAAATATAACCTTCTCTTTCTTCATCACCTCTGATTCCAACGTAGGAGATTACTGGGTCATCGCCTACATAATTTTCAAAAGGGGCAAGCTTTAATTTTTTGGTACACCAGCGTGCTTGGGATGAAGGTAGAAAACCACCATACATTTTTAAGAAGTGGTCAAAAGGATCTTCTGAACTATTTTCGGCACCTTGTAAAAGCTCAATCTTAATTCCGAGATATACTTCGAGGTTTTTTATCAATTGATAGGTTTCATCTAGTTCCTTACCTGTGTCGCAGGTGTAGAACTCTAAATTAATCGAAGGATACTTTGTCTTAACATAAATTGCCAAAGCCGCACTGTCTTTCCCTCCTGATATGCCTAAAACATGTCTTACTTTGCTCATTGTAATAACTCTTTAAGAAGGTTCAAGACAGCAGCAATATTTGATGTGTTGTCGGTACCTAATTTATTTCTGAGCTCATTTTTCAAGTGCTCAATTTCTTTACTCTTATTCTTGGGCACTCTGACCACTTTTGGGTCAATTTTGCTAAAGAACGAATCAATTTTAACCCCGATAACTTCTTCTTTGCTATCATCAATATCATTGTTAGAAATTTTAGTCAAGCTATCTAACTCTAAAATCATGGCTTTAAATTTTTCATAAAGCAATATTTCATCCTCATCAGAAAAGGTTTCGAGTGTTTTTCCAGATATGGCTTGTGCTATGGAGTTTAGCCAAGCTTTTCGGTCGTCTAAAGGGGAGTCTAAGCGTTGCACAAAAGTCTTTTGATTACTCAAAAGCATATGCTTTTTTAATTTTGAGAAACGCTTTTGAAGATGTCCTTTATATTCTACAAAATTTGAAGATTGTCCAACGAATTCGCTGCAAATGAAATCTTCAAAACGCATAAGTAATTCATCATAAGCAGTCCGCAATTCTTTAACAGCATCTTGTAAGCTTATGGTATAGTTTTGAAGTTTAGATTTATCTTTTTGTAGAGCTGAGAGCGTCAAGCCTAGGGCACTTGGAAACGCTTCAAAGAAAGTTTTTTCTGGGTCTTTGCTCGTAATTATGGCCTTCCTAATTTTAATAGCAGAAGGCGAAAGTCTCTTTGTGTTTTTGCTATACTCAGGCAACTGTTTGTAGAAAACAATAAATGGCTTTATGGTTTCAATAAACGAGTTGTTATCGAATTTTTGTTCGGTAGCAATGTTTAAGAATGTTCGATAACTATTAAAAATATCAAGCTTTACACCTTCAATATCAAATGTCTTTATTGAATACTTTTCAGGATATTTGGCTATTAACTCCAAATTCTCTTCTGACAAATTAGGGATATAGCTGTCATCATTGAAAATGGCGAAATCATCTCGTTTCAAAAATAAGAATGTAGGAACCCAAAAGTCAATCAAACCTTGCTTAAGCTTGAAAGGTCTTTTGTTCAGTAATTCACTTAATTCAGAGACCTTTAATTGTTCAGATTTGGCACTTTCTATAAAGTCTTCTGAAGCACACCAAAGCTTGTAGAATGAAGAAGTTCTATCAATAGAAATTACATCTGTTGCATTTTCTCTAATTGGCGAAATGCCGTTTTCTTTTAATAGGGATAAATAAATGGTCTTTTCTGGTGGAAATTTAGAATCGTCAAAACCTAAGTGTTCTTTATCCCAATTGTTTGATAAGGCCTTGAAATAATTTTTTTTGGCCGTATGAATGGAAGATGAAATTTTATGTTTGTTCACAAGTTCGTTTTTGAAAACTGGGGTGGCATCATATACAATGCTACAAACTTGGGAAAGTAGTTTGTTGAAGTCCTTTTTGTCAGAGATTTTCTTTTCTGCTCCACTAAAAAACCACTTCACATCTTTGCTACCTGAATAAATACTGTCAGTTATGTAATGGTTTAATAAACGAATTTGTGATTCAATTATATTTTCTAACTCTCTCTTTGCGACTTTATCATCTTTGTTTTCATCATGTACTTTCTGAATTTTTTCAATCTCGAATAACAAATTTTTAATTTCAGCAGAGTTGTTGAAAAAACAATAAATGATGGCCTCTTCTTCTTGTTTGGAGATATTTTGGATGTCGATTTCTTTCAGCTTGCTATTAAAAACAAGATTTATATAGCCATCAATTTCTCCTTCTGGAATTTTCCCAAGCTCTGGGTAGTCTGAAATGACAAACTTAAAATATCGTGGCGTTCCTGTGGTAAATGAATACTGCTTTGCAAAGACTGGGTTGAATCGGATATGTTTGTTTAGCAGCGTAGTGATATCAACAACCTCAGAAATTCTATTCCCGGCTTCAATCAGTGCGGTTTGAATGTCCAAATCTGTTCCTTCAAATAGGATGAACCTCCTTGAATGCGAGCGATAACGGATAATATTTTTTGTCTCTAGATTCTTAATGACTTCTTTGGCATCTGATACACCGCAGGCAGTTTTTAAATAATCGATAAAGAAATTCAAATCTAAGATTGAACCACTTGCGGAGAAGATATTTAAAAGTCCAATCGTCTTAACAGCCTTAATGTAATCATTGATATTTGAATCAAATGCTCTTTCCACTTCTTCGATTGATGAACGAATGGAACTCCATGCGGAAAAGTCAGGATTATATCTTGAGGTTAAAAACGAATAGAAATTGAAATTCAGATAATCATAAACGTTTGACAAATTGTAAAACGGATTTTCTTGTTTGTTGAATTTCGTTAGGCCTGTATGGTCAGATGATTCAAGAAAGGAAAACAATGAGCGTTCATTTTGTCCATATCTTTGTAATGAAAGTGTGAGAATATTTGCTGAAAGAATATCAAGCGGATATAATTTAGAAGCTATTTCTTTTAGGTAATCTTTATTAAAGTTAAATGCCTTTGTTTCGGTAGTAAGCTTTAAGCATTTCTCAATTTCTAATTCTGAAGCCTTGGTTTCAAAGTTCTCAGCTACATATTCCGAAGCTAAAAACAAAAGCTGTTCAACAGGTTCGTTAAAAGTGATTTCACGAAAACGCCCTTTTACTTTTGTCCACTCTTGTTGTTGAGTTTTACTTAGTGAATAAGCGTAGGACTCTAAGCTTTGGTGAACAGTAGTAATTAAAACAATATTGTGCTTTGGGTTATTGCAGAACTCTGCTAATTGTTGAACAAAATATAATTCTTTTTCGGGGTTGTGCTTACTCGCATATTCTAAAAATTTACCAAATTCGTCAATCAGGAGAAATAAGACTTTATCGTCATTCCCCATGGAATGGTATCGGTTGAATATCTCGGAAAGTATATTCTCTTGTTGATTTTTATTTGTTTGAACTTCGAAAGCATCTGAAAACTGCTCAACTATGGAAGAGTAGGAGCCAATAAATTTTACAAAATCAAACTTGGGGTTGGTAAGAAAATTTGGATCAAAGTATCGTTTCTTTCCTGTAATGCTTTGCTCAAATGCTAAAAGAAATGAAGATTTTCCTGTACCGTAAGTTCCAACTACATTAAAAGAGCGAATACCTTTTTTAAAGTCATTAACTATTTGACCTACAATTTGCTTAGCATTTGGGGTTGGGATATAGCTGAAATCCCTGTCAGTATCCCTTATAATATTTACCGATGTCGTGAAATTATTTGCCATAGTAATTATCTAAAGTTTTGTAGGGGTCAAGTTTATTTTTGAATTGCAACTCTTTAATTCCTGCCTGGTCAGTAAAAGTGATGTCATTAAAGCCATCAACAATGTCCGATATTTTATTCATCAAGCCAGGCCTATTTAAGGCAAAAATTGAACCCGGACTATTAAAGTCGAACTCTAAAGAGTTTAAGCTTATAGAATTTCCGTAATTAGAATTCTCGAGGATTGAAAATAAGACAACTGCTTCTGGAAGATTGTCTCTTTCAGTATTTTCAATGTAAAATTGTTCTTCTTTTCCTTTTCTCGTGGTCTTTAAAAGCTCTATTTCAGATAGAATTCCAGAAAAACTATCCTCAACATCTTTACTTTCAGGGTCATTTTTATACAGGTTAGTAAAAACTATAAAATCTTTGGCAACCGTATTTTCATTGAAATTCAAACCTGGATTACCTTCACCAATTCTTTTGACATAGTTCACAAAGGTTTCTTTATTGTAGAATAACTTTTCCTTTCGAAATTCATTAAAAATTAAGGAGTAAATAGATGCAAACCCATTTTTCACTAGCTGATAATGCAAGAGCCAAAGACTTGCTTCTTCTTCCAAAAATGGATCATACCCATTTTCATCATCTAACAATCGACTACCGAATTCAGTAGGAATATCTTTATGGTCAATAATATTAAAAGCCTTTAACCAAAAGCGAATAGATGAAACCATGTTTTTTCCAACTCCGAGTTTAATAACCGCATCATCATCATTGAAATTCCTTCCTTCCTTAACAAAGTCATACCCCTTTTTCAGCCAAAGCTGACGGCATTGAAAGGAGTCGTGTCCTGAGAAAGTAAATTTTATTTTTTCTATATTTTCTATTGTCATCTTCTCTCTTGAGAATTCTTTTCTAAGGATACAAAGTAATCAATTTATTGCCATTGATAGAGCGGAAAGGGTTCTTTCTTCTTAACCTGATTTCAATAGTTTTGAAAACCAGCCATATGAACATCAGAATAATGGAAAAAGAGAATCAAAAGGTTAACCCAACTTTCCATCTACCACCTCAAAAAACCTCACTTCATGGCCAATGGCTTCGAATATTTTTTGGCTGCGCTCTGGGCGGGCATCGGTAACGAAAATCTGACCGAAAGCATCAGAAGCCACCATTTCCATCAGTTTGGTAATGCGGAAATCATCGAGTTTATCGAAAATATCATCGAGTAGCAGCATCGGCTTAATTTCCGTTTCATTAAAAATATAATCGAAGTGCGCAAGTTTGAGTGCAATCAAATAAGACTTCTGCTGCCCTTGCGACCCAAACTTTTTAATCAGTTCGCCTTCCATTTCAAATAGAAACTCATCTTTATGAATGCCCACATTGGTGCGTTTCAGAATTAAATCCTTTTTCTGATTTTGCTTAAACAAAGTAGCAATGTCCTGCCCAAAGTCCGATTCATATTGTAAGTCTACTTGCTCACTTTCTTCTGAAAGCAAGGCATAATGCTTTTGCACCAACGGACGGAAAGCCTGAGTAAAGTTTTTCCTTACCTCGTAAATGCGCTGGCCAATTTCAATCAGCTGATCGGTGTATTGCTGAAGCAAGGCCGCATCGAAAAAATCACGGTCGGCAAACTGTTTCAGCAAACTGTTGCGCTGCTTGAGTACGTGGTTATATTGAATCAGGTCGTTGAGGTAACTTTGGCTGGTTTGCGAAATAATTCCATCAAAAAACCTCCTTCGATCTTCACTGCCATTGCGGATTACATCGGTGTCGTTAGGCGCAATTAGCACCACCGGAAACTTACCAATATGCTCGCTCGCTTTCTTATAAGGCTTCTCGTCTAGCTTGATTAATTTCTTTTTTCCCAGCTGCAAACCGCAAACAAAGGTGTGAGTTCGCTCGCCCAGAGAAATTTTTCCTCGTAATGAAAAGTAGTCTTGGCCATGGAGGGCACATTGGTTGTCTTGGGGGTTAAAGGCGCTTTTAGTGATACAGAGGTAATAAATGGCATCTAACAGATTAGTTTTACCGCTTCCGTTCTTACCTACAAGGCAGTTAATTTCCTTCGAAAAGTTGATCTTTAAACTTTCGTAGTTCTTGAAATTGTTAAGGCCGATAGATTCGAGATGCATTAATTTCGAAGTTGAACGTTTTTGTCTTATTTTCGCACTCCGATTTAAACTTGTACAAGCAAAGGAAACGGAGATTTCCTTCAAATATATTGACGAATGGCCGCAACTAAAGCAACATCTAAAGCAAAAGCAACAAAGGCGACAAAGTTCTCTAAGGAGACTTATATGTTCTGGTTCGAGAACATGTTGTTACAAAGAAGGTTCGAAGAAAAAGCAGGACAGCTTTACGGACAGCAAAAAATTAAAGGTTTTTGCCATTTATACATTGGGCAAGAAGCCTGTTCAAGTGGTTCGGTTACTGCTTTAGAAAAAGGCGATAAGTGGATTACTGCTTACAGAGATCATGGTCAGCCATTGGCTTTAGGCACTAGCCCTAATGCAATTATGGCCGAACTTATGGCCAAAGAAACGGGAGTTTCTAAAGGAAAAGGTGGCTCTATGCATATCTTCGATAAAGAAGTTGGGTTTATGGGCGGTCATGGTATTGTAGGTGGCCAAGTACCTTTGGGCGCGGGTATTGCCTTTGCCGAAAAATATAATAAAACAGGTAAGCTTTGTATCTGTATGATGGGCGATGGCGCTGTGCGTCAGGGTGCATTCCACGAAGCATTAAATATGGCCATGAACTGGAAATTACCGGTGATTTTCGTAATCGAAAACAATGGTTACGCCATGGGAACTTCGGTTCAACGAACTTCTAACGTAACCGACCTTCATACTTTAGGTGAATCATATGATATGCCTTCTGCTGCTGTTGATGCCATGAACCCCGAAAACGTTCACATTGCGGTTGAAGAAGCTGCTGATAGAGCAAGAAGAGGAGATGGTCCAACTTTATTGGAGTTCAGAACTTACCGTTACAAAGGGCATTCAATGTCTGATCCTGCGAAATACAGAACCAAAGAGGAATTAAACGAATACAAAGATAGAGACCCAATTGAGCAAGTAAGGGCTAAGATTTTGGAGAACAAATGGGCTACTGAAGCAGAATTGAAAGAGATCGACAAAAAGATCAAAGCTACTGTGGAAGAGTCGGTTAAGTTTGCAGAAGAATCTGATTATCCAGACCCATCTGAGGCTTACAAAGACGTTTATGTACAAGAGGATTACCCGTTCATCACCGAATAGGATTTAATCCCTTGTTGTTCAACATTTTCCTTATATTTGCGACCTAATTTTCAAGAGATGGCACAAAAGACTTCAGAAGAAGCACACAACGAGCATAACGATACCAACTCAGCAGTTGGAAAAATGAAGAAAGAGCTAGGACCAGCAGGTTTTGTTGGTATGATAGCGGGCTTGGTTATTATTGTAGTAACCAGCGCTATTTTCCTACTTAATTATAGTAAGTCGAATAAAAACGATAGCGCGCAGGCAGACATGTTTCAGGCGCAGTATTACTTCGAGCAAGACAGCCTTGATTTGGCCTTAAATGGTGACGGTAGAAACCTTGGTTTCTTAAGTATCATCGATATTTATGGTGGAACTGAAGCGGCAAACTTGTCTAACTATTATGTTGGAGCGATTTATTTAAAAGAGCAAAAATTTCAATTGGCTTTAGATCATTTGAAAGACTTTTCTTCTTCTGAAGAATTGATTCAAGCAAGAGCTTATAAGCTAACAGGCGATGCTTATATGGAATTGGGTAATTTCAGTGATGCAGCAAGCCAATACGAAAAAGCAGCAAGTACTGCTGATGACGATGCTTTTTCTCCAGCTTATTTATTGAAAGCTTCTTTGGCTTACGAAAAACAAGGAGACCTTAAAGCGGCTATTAAGCCTTTAGACGATATTATTAAGAATCATTTTGGAACTGCTGAGTACGCTAGCGCACGAAAGCATAAGGCTCGCCTAGAAGGTCTTGCCGGGAGTTAATTCTTGATTCGAAAAAAATTAACAATGAAGGTAAGGTCGTGAGGTCTTACCTTTTTTATTTAGCATAGGGCTAAACTCACTTTTTGTATTATCAATAAACCTACAGCAATACACAATAAAAATTATGGCATCTAACCTTAAAAACCTTAGCGATTACAGCGATAAAAACCTTACCGATATGGGTAAGAAGAAGTTTGCTATTGTGGTTTCAGAATGGAATGAAGAAGTAACAGAATCGCTTTACCAAGGCGCATATGAAACCCTAATTGCCAATGGAGCAACCAAGGAAAACATTATCAAGAAAATGGTACCAGGTAGCTTCGAACTTTCAATGGGCGCACAATGGATGGCTCAAAAAGAAGAAATTGATGCTGTCATTTGCTTGGGCTGTGTTATTCAGGGCGAAACGCGTCATTTCGATTTTATTTGTGATGCCGTGGCGCATGGCATTACCAATGTGTCGTTAAAGTACAATAAGCCTGTAATTTTTGGTGTACTTACCCCAAACACCCAACAACAAGCTTTAGATAGGGCCGGAGGAAAACATGGTAATAAAGGAGATGAAGCCGCAATTACTGCGGTGAAAATGCTCGGCTTCTAATTAATAATTTTCACTATTTACTTTTCCAGATCAATTTATGCAGGTCTTAAAATTCGGAGGAACTTCGGTTGGAAAACCGGAGCGAATGCACCAAGTGGCTCAGCTTATTACCAAAGACGAGCACTCTAAAATTGTTGTTTTATCGGCCCTTTCAGGCACTACCAATGCCCTTGTATCCATTGGTGAGTCATTGGCCAAAAGTGATAAGGAAGAAGCAAAATCTAAGATTCAAGCTCTTAGGGAGCATTATGCTACTTTTATAGAAGCTTTGTTTTCTACTTCAGAAAAGGCCCAAGAAGCACAAAAAATGATTGATGAGCACTTTGAGTTTTTGCTCATTACGCTCAAAATATCATTCAATGAGGCACTGAACAGAGATATTTTGGCACAAGGCGAACTGATGTCTACCAAACTTTTCACGCTTTATTTAGAAGAGATTGGGGTAAGCGCAAAGCTGCTTCCGGCCCTTGAGTTTATGCGTACCAACGAAGAGGAAGAGCCAGATTTGGATCTTATTTCTGAAAAGCTAAAAGCCATTTTAGTAAAGGAAAATGACGCTACAATTTTTATTACCCAAGGCTATATCTGCAAAAATCATAAAGGTGAAATTGACAATTTGCAGCGTGGAGGAAGCGACTACACGGCCTCTTTGGTAGGCGCAGCCATTAATGCCACCGAAATTCAAATTTGGACGGACATTGACGGAATGCATAATAATGACCCTAGGGTGGTAGATAAAACTTTTCCGATTGCCGAGCTTTCTTTTGACGAAGCTGCCGAGCTTGCCTATTTCGGAGCGAAGATTTTACACCCTGCTTCTATTTGGCCAGCGCAGAAAATGGGAATTACAGTGCGTTTGTTGAATACCATGCAGCCAGAGGCAAAAGGAACCGTGATTAGCACTGCAACCACTTCTGATGATGTGAAGGCTTTGGCCGCAAAAGATGGAATTACCGCCATCAAGATTAAGTCGAGCCGAATGCTCTTGGCTTATGGTTTCTTAAGAAAGGTGTTCGAGATTTTCGAGAAGTACAAAACACCAATTGATATGATTACCACTTCAGAAGTGGCTGTTTCGGTAACCATAGATGACAATACTTATTTGAATAAAATTCTTACGGAGCTAGAGAAATTTGGTACCGTGGAGGTGGATAAAAATCAAACCATAATTTGCGTAGTAGGTAATTTTGTGGCCGAAAGAAAAGGGGTAGTCAATAATATTTTTGAAGCTTTGACCAGCATTCCAATTCGAATGATTTCATACGGTGGTAGCCGACATAATATTTCTTTATTGACAGATGAGGGCTCTAAGGTAGAAGCGCTTAAAAAGCTAAATACTCACCTATTCGATTTATAAACCTTATAGGCAAATACTAAAAATGCCTCTCGAAACTAATTGAGAGGCATTTTTTTATGCTTTGATGTTATACAAGCAGTTATGGCATCCACTTGGCGCCTTCAAAACTATTAGGCTCAAATATTTCAGGAGAAAGCGATTTAGGAGATTTGATATTGGAATAGGTTTCCAATAACCTCAACTTGTTGTCGGTATAAAACTTTATTTCAGTAGCTACCCAGCCCCCACCAACTTTCTCATATTTATCAAAATGAACATCCTGATTTCGTCCGTTTCCAAAGTTCTGCGTCATTCTAACAAATAGAAGCGTTTCTTTATCTATCCAAAATTGGTTCGAACTTTCATCTCCTTCTAGCGCCCCTACCACATATACTTTTTTACCGTTGTAGTCTCGTTGGTAGGCTTTTTCTAAGTCGAACCCCAAAATTGTAAGGGCCCTGGCTGTTTTTACCGCTGGTTGGTCGTAAACAGAAAAGCCTAAAATCAGCAAAGGGTGGTACATTATTCTTGAAGCTGAAACCACTCCTTCTTTCAGTTGATAGATAGAGTCATTTCTGAAAATCATTCCATTGCCTTTGTCCATCTCATCAAACTTAATGGCCAGCTTGTCGGGCATTTGGATGGCTTCGTACCAAATATTTTCACTCACTACATTTCCATCTTCATCGTACCTAATGGTTTGTTGATCGAAAGTGAGATTTTTGTACCATTTGCCTTGGTAGCGTGCATACATTTTTTCCAGTAAGCTTAGGCCAACGCCATTTTGCTCAGTAGGAAGGGCAAAAAGTGTTAATATAACAGATAGGGTAAGTTTTTTTAAAATCATTATTTTCCTTCAAACAGCTCTATATAGGCTGCATCAATTGTTCTAGATTGGTTTCCTTTCCATTCAGGAGCACCTGGTATTTCATTCACATCCGACAAAGCTTCTTTTGTCTTTCCTGCGTCAATTCCTTTTTTAACGTACTCTAATGATTTGGCCAAATAGTTACTAAAAGCCTTCAAATCTTCGCGCTTTCCTTGAACATTATAACCATCTCCAGCGTGTCCGTAAACGAAAATCGTATCGTTGTCAAAGGTATTATAAGTTTTTTCAAGAACCACCTGCCAATTGGCCATATTTGCCCCAGCAGATTTATCAATAAAGGGTGGTCTTCTGTTAAAAAGCAGATCACCCATATGAACAATATTCGCGTTTTCGAAGTGAACCACCGAATCTCCATCGGTATGGCCCGCCCCAAAATAATGTAGCGCCATGGTCTCGTCACCCACTTTTTTACTCCATTTTCCAGACTTATAAGTAGTATTGGGCAAAAGCGTGTTTTCCGGATTTCTGGAGGTTCGTGCTAAATTAGATTTTGAGTTTTCATGAGCAACAAACTCTTTAACCAAGCCTTTGAAAGCAATATTGCCCGAAGTGTGATCGCCATGATGATGCGTATTGATCAAAAGGTCGATTTGTCGATTCGTTTTTTTCTTTAATTCTTCAATCAAATGAGCAGCAGAATCTTGATACTGCGTGTCTACTACTACAATTCCATTATTGGAGGCCATCCAGCCAATCGTTCCGCCTTTTTCAGTAAAAAAGCCAACGTTATTTCTTAATGGATTCATTTTATAACCACCTTGATCAAACAAAGCGCTTAAAAACGAGAAGCCCGTTGTGGCACCAATGCCGGTAATTAAACTTGTCTGTTTTACAAAATTACGTCTGTTCATATAGGCTAGAATTGGTCAATTGAAATTATAAAAGGATACGATTAAAGGCAGTACCGCCTATATAAAAGCGAAATAAAAGCAATTTGAACATAGCAAAACATCTGCTTGTTTTTGGTAATTTCACCGATCCTAAATTGATAATTATGAGACTTTTTTATCTTTTGATCTTAAGCTGTTTTGCCTTTTCAGTAACTGCGCAAGACCTACCAAAAGCATTATTAACCACACCAGAACTTTCAAACTACGAGAAAACCTCTAGCTATGCCGATGTAATGGCATTTATAGATGCCGTGAGTAAAGGAAGCAATAAGGTAACCCGTATTTCTATGGGTAAGAGTTTAGAAGGAAAAGACATTCCTGTATTGGTGTTGGCAAACCCAAAAGTGAGCACGCCAGCTGAAGCAAAAGCAAGTGGCAAGCCCATCATTTATATCCAAGGAAATATTCACTCGGGAGAAGTAGAAGGAAAAGAAGCGGTGCAGGTAATGCTTCGCGAAATCCTTCACGGAGACAAGGGATATCTTTTGGACAATCAAATCATCCTTTTTGCACCTATCTACAATACCGATTCTAACGATAAAATGGAAGCTGGCCGTAGACCTTCGCAAGAAGACAGCCCAAAAGAAGTGGGAATTAGAGAAAATAGCCAAGGCTGGGATTTGAACCGTGATGGCATCAAACAAGAAGCCTTAGAAACTAACGGACTTATTCAAAATATCATTGTGCCTTGGGACCCTGCGCTTTTCGTAGACTTACACACAACCAACGGTGTTTGGCATGGTTATTCACTTACTTGGGCACCTAGCTACCACACCGCTGGCGAAAAAGCACCATATGACTTTACGTGGGATAGAATTCTTCCTGAGGTTACCTCACAGGTAAAGAAAAAAGATGAAATACATTTAGGCCCTTATGGCTACTTCTACCCACAGAGAGAAGGCTGGCCGATTAAGTCTATTAGCACCTATAATCATCACCCACGCTATTTGGTAAACCAGTTTGGTTTAAGAAATAGAATGGCAATTTTGAGTGAAGCTTTCGCTCATGAGCGTTTGTATCAGCGTATCAATTCTACCTATGCATTTATTAGAGAGATTTTGGAGTTCACCAATAAGAATGGAAAGGAAATGTTGAAGGTAAATGCGCAAGCAGAAGCCGCAGCCATTCAATTAGTGAAAGAACAAGGTGGAAAAGTAAGCAAAGGAGTAAGGTTTGAAATGACACCGTTAGAAGAAAAAATTCCTGCTTACCGAGCATACAATTATTTGGAATATGAAGAAACTGAAGGCAACAGACCTGGAAAACGCTATTTAAGAAAGCCAGAAATTGTTGAGTTGCCTGACGTAGTGAATTACAGTGCGTTTACTCAAACAGTTACTGCTATTTTACCAAAAGGCTACATTATTCCAGCCGAGTTTGCCAACATTGCCGAGCACTTAATGAAAAACGGGGTGAAGGTGACTAAGCTTGAAAAGAATGTGAGAGCAACAGGGCAGGCATATAAAGCGACAAAATTAGCGCTAGCACAAAGGCCTTTCGAAAAGCACAACATGGCCACCATTGAAGGAGCCTTTGAAAGCGCCACTAAGAAATTTGGTAAAGGCGATTATTGGGTAGATTTAGCTCAGCCTTTGGCCAATCTTATTTTCTATATGTTAGAACCAGAATCAGATGATGGGTTAGTAACTTGGAATTTCTTCGATGAGTATTTCCAAAAGAATGGCATTGATCAAAAAGCTGTTGAATACCCTGTTTTTAAATATTTTGAATTGAAGTAATATGAAAAAGACACTCCTTTTTTCAGGCTTGTTGCTGTTTATTGGTAGCGCCTGCAGTCCTCTTACTGACAAAGAAAAAACAGATAACACGGTAAACAAAGAAACCATTAAGGAGCACATTTACTACTTGGCTTCTGATGAAATGAAAGGCCGCGATACCGGCTCACCAGAAATTTTAAAAGCAGCAGACTACATTGCTGATCAGTTGAAAGCTTATGGCGCTAAACCTGTGCCCGGTGCCGATGGTTATTTTCAGGCTGTACCAATTAGAAAGAAAAGCCCAGCGGAGTCTGCTACTTTAGATTTCTCGGGAAAGAATTTTGAACTAGGAACCAACCTTTTAGTATTAGAAGGCCAAAGCGAAAAAGTGGAAGGCGAAATCGTTTTTCTCAATTATGCATTGGCAGCCGATTATGAAGGAAAGGATGTAGAGGGCAAAATAGTATTCGCTAAAATTGGTGATGGAGAAGCAACCGACACACGTCAAATTCTTCAGTTCAGCCGTCAGAAATACCAATTGGCTTTAGAAAATGGAGCCGCTGGAATCGTAGAATTCTATAACCTTCCTACTTCGTTCGAACAAGTAGGAGCCCGTTTCAGAAGCACTAGCTTGAGTATCGACCCTGATGGTGATGAAGGAAGAATTATTCCTCAGCTTTGGTTGAAGGATGCTGACAATTCTACCCAAAAGTTTATGATGACGCGCAGCATCAAAAGAGCGAATATTGAAATCAAGGGAATGGTGAATGAGCTGACCAAAGACAAAAATGTGTTGGCCATGATTGAGGGCACTGATCCTGAATTGAAAGATGAGTTCATCATGTTCTCTGCACACTACGATCACGTAGGCATTGGAAGGCCAGACGAAACAGGAGACTCAATTTACAACGGAACTCGCGATAACGCGATTGGAACAGTAACGGTGCTTTCTGCGGCAGAGAACATCGGGAAATACCCAATGAGAAGATCTGCGCTTTTTGTGTTGTACACAGGCGAAGAGAAAGGTCTGATCGGAAGTCGCTGGATGGCCGATAACCCAATTATTCCGCTTAACGAAATTGTTTTCTGCTGGAATAGCGATAACGCTGGCTATAACGACACTACTGTTTCTACTGTAATTGGCTTAGAAAGATTTACCGTAGTACCGCAATTGATAAAAGATGCCAACACGGCTTATGGCTTAACCGCTATTGATGATCCTGCGGGTGAGCAAGGCCTATTCGATCGATCGGATAATGTGAGCTTTGCCCGAAAAGGAATTCCAGCACCTACGTATAGCTTGGGCTTCCGTGCTTTTGATGGAGATGTAACCAAATACTATCACAAGCCAGGAGACAACCCTGAAACCGTAGATTACGACTATCTATTTAAGTTCTTCAGCAGTTACGTATTGGCTTCGCGCCTTATCGGAAATGCAGATGAAACCCCGTTCTGGATTGAAAGTGATAAATACTACGAAACAGGAAAAGCACTTTATGGAAAGGACTAGCCTTTACCAAACTTAATGATTAGAAAAGCCCTTGAAAGAGGGCTTTTTTGGTTTATTAACCGTCACGCTGAGGTTGAGTTTGAAAAACGAAACCGCGAGCGTCTGTCTGTTCGGAGTGGTAGTGCAAAGCTCAGACACTCCGAGGCTTCGGAGTTTTCGGTTGAGTATTTCTCTAACGCGAAATACTCTCCCTCAGAATGACGGAGTATTGATTTCTACTTCTTCAACTTTCCTTTAATCTCATTTAGCTTTAGCAATGCTTCTACTGGCGAAATGGTGTTGATGTCTAGCGTCTCAAGAATTTCCTTGATTTCATTAAAAGTCGGATCGGCCTCGAAGAGGTTCAGCTGAAAGTTGTTTTTCGGCATATCCTTGATCTTGTCGTCTGTTTGGTTGCGGATTTTATCCTTTTCCAAATGGTGCATAATTTCCGCTGCACGAATGACAACGGGGTTTGGCATACCCGCCATTTGCGCCACGTGAATACCAAAACTGTGTTCGCTACCGCCTTCTTTAAGCTTGCGCATAAAAATTACCTTGTTGCCCACTTCCTTCACCGAAACATTGAAATTCTTAATCGCAGGGAAGTCTTCTTGCAACTGATTCAGCTCGTGGTAATGCGTAGCAAAAAGTGTTTTGGGTTTGAATTTGTCGTGGTTGTGCAAGTATTCCACAATGGACCAAGCAATGGAAATTCCATCGTAAGTACTTGTACCTCGGCCAATTTCGTCCATCAGCACCAAGCTTCGGTCGCTCAAATTGTTAAGTATACTTGCCGTTTCGGTCATTTCTACCATAAAGGTAGACTCGCCTTTAGAAAGGTTATCACTAGCGCCTACTCTCGTAAATACTTTATCGGTAATGCCTAAAATAGCGGCTTTGGCCGGCACATAGCAACCCATTTGCGCCATCAACACAATCAGAGCGGTTTGACGCAAGAGCGCAGACTTACCTGCCATGTTGGGTCCGGTAATAATTAGAATTTGATGTGTATGATCGTCTAAGAATACATCATTGGGCACATAGCTTTCGCCCACAGGCAATTGCTTTTCAATCACAGGATGGCGGCCTTCCTGAATATCAATGATCATTTTGTCATTGATTTGCGGACGGCAATAATGGTTAATCTCGGCTACGGTGGCAAAAGAAATGAGGCAATCTAACATGCCCACCACCTTGGCATTTTGCTGTACTTGGGCAGTGTATTCAGCCGCAAATGAAACCAAATCGAGAAAAATCTGCTGCTCAATGGCTTGAATCTTATCTTCGGCAGTTAAGATTTTGTCCTCGTAGGTTTTTAGCTCTTCGGTAATATAGCGCTCAGCGTTCACCAAGGTTTGCTTTCTTATCCACTCCGCAGGTACTTTGTCTTTGTGTGAATTGGTCACTTCTAAGTAATAACCAAACACTTTATTGTAGGCAATTTTTAGCGAAGTAATGCCTGTGCGTTCCGTTTCTCGCTGCTGAATTTGCAGCAAATAATCTTTTCCAGAGTGCGATATTTTCCGAAGCTCATCTAGCTCTTCATCTACGCCATCTTGCACAAAATTACCTTGGTGCACTAGCATAGGAGCCTCTTCTTTTAACTGCTCTTGAATCCGCTCGAGCAGTTTATCACAAGGGTTTAGTTGATCTGCCAAAGCTTGTAATGCCTTGTGTGGCGCATTGGCCGCATAGCCCTGAATTGGCCGAATATTCTCCAAAGCTTTGCGCAGCTGATTCATTTCGCGTGGGTTAATTCTGCCCACGGCCACTTTAGAAATCAACCGTTCCAAATCACCAATTTGCTTAAGGTGGGCAGAAATCTCATCGCGCAGTTCGGTGTTTTCTGCAAAGGCATCTACAATAGAAAGGCGCTCTTCAATTCTGCTTTTTTCCTTTAGCGGAAGTACCATCCAGCGTTTCATTAAACGGCTACCCATTGGAGTATAGGTATGGTCTAGAATATTAATTAAGGGTACTCCGCCTTCTTGTTGCGGGTAAACCAATTCTAGATTTCGAATGGTGAATTTATCGAGCCAAACGTATTTATCTTCTTCAATTCGGCTGATAGAAGCAATGTGCTTTACTTCTTTATGCTCCGTTTCTTCCAAATAATGAAGAATAGCACCTGACGCAATAATGCCCAAGCCAAGGCTTTCTATACCATAACCTTTGAGGTTGGCGGTTTCAAAATGATTGGTCAGCTTTTCGTAAGCATAATCATAGGCATATACCCAGTCATCTAAATGATAGGTATTGTGCGATTCTTTAAAGCGATCGTAGAAAACCTCTCGGTTCGATTTACAAAAAATGAATTCCGAAGGATTTAAACTCTGCACGAGCTTGTCTATATATTCTTTAGAACCTTGGGCAGTTAAAAACTCACCCGTAGAAAGGTCGAGAAAGGAAATGCCCACTTGGTCTTTATCGAAGAAGAGCGAAGCCAAGTAGTTGTTTCGCTTTTTATCGAGCACGTTGTCGTTAAAGGAAAGGCCAGGAGTCACCAATTCAGTCACCCCGCGTTTTACAATTCCTTTTACAGATTTAGGGTCTTCCAGCTGATCGCAAATGGCAACTCTGTTTCCAGCCCGTACTAATTTAGGCAGGTAGTTATCTAAGGAATGATGCGGAAAACCGGCCAATTCAATATGGCTGGCAGAGCCATTGGCGCGTTTGGTGAGCACAATATCAAGCACCTTGCTGGCTTTAATAGCATCTTCGCCAAAGGTTTCGTAGAAATCGCCTACCCTAAAAAGCAACAGCGCCCCAGGGTGTTTGGCTTTGATGGCATTGTACTGCTTCATCAACGGGGTTTCCTTCACTTCTGCCTTTGCCTTCGCCATAAATTGAATCTGATTATTTGTGCTTCTTCAAAAATAGAAAAATCCACTGCGCTTTCAATTTCCTATTTATAAAAGTCCGGAAATAGAGGGCTTATTGGATTACTCGACAAGCCCTAGATAAACGAAAAATATAGTTTTCGGAACTTCATTTTCAAAATGACAGACTTCTTTTCAAAATGAAAAAGTAAAGCGAGCTGTAATTTTCAAAAAGCCCATAATAGTCCATTTAGAGAGCGTTGGCACGATCGGCATCATGTTCGCAAAATGGCCAAAAGTTAAATTCTAAATTAAAACTGAAAATTATGAAATATCTAAAATCACTAGCTGCAACACTACTAATCATTCCAACATTAATGTTTACGAGTTGCGATGACGACAATTCAAATGAGCTTGACGGAACAGGAACCGCTAGGCTAGAAGCAACCGATGCTGCAGTGGATGCAGAGAATATCACTGGCGTTTTCTTGTCGGTAGATGAAGCTCAATTTATGGCCAATGGTCAAATTCAGAATTCAATCATGTTTGAATCTCCAAAAGAGTTTAACCTGATGGATTACCAAAATGGTGAAACCTATATTTTGGGTGAAACAGAATTGGAAGCGGGCGCTTACGATGAAATTCGTTTGATTTTGACTTCTTCTAACCAAGCTTACGTGAAGTATCTTAATGGCTCTACCGATGAAATTAATGTTCCAAGCGGATCAACATCAGGCTACAAAATTATGGGTGATTTTGAAATTATGGCCAACGGTATGACTGAACTTGTTCTTGATGTAGATTTGAGAAAAGCCCTTGTTAAGAGAGGTAATGGTGAGTTTAATTTAAGACCTACTGCAAGATTGATTACTAAATCGGCTACCGGTATGATTCAAGGAACCGTTGATGAAGACAATATGGATGATGCTGATAAAGTAGTAGTTTATGCTTACTTGGAAGGTACTTTTGAAGACTCTGAAATGGACGAGCCGACTGATGGAAATTCAAGATTTGAAAATTCAGTAAATAGTGCTGTAGCAGATGCAAGCGGAAACTTTACCTTGGCCTTTATGCCAGAAGGAGATTATGAGCTAATTGTAGCCTCTTATAAAAGAGATCAACTTTTAGGTGGTGAATTAAAGTTTGAATCAGCCACTCAAGTTCAAGTTTCAATAGATGGTGAAACCACATCAGTTGTTGAAGTAGAAGCAAAAGTAGTAACCAACCTACTCATCAACTTATTTCAATAATTGATTCTTGAAAGGCATCCAATTGGGTGCCTTTCGCTTTTTTGAGTTGAACATATTGTCTACCGAAAGGTTATCTAGCGTATATTGAGAAAGTAATTTTCAATATTTTATTTTTTCAACGTTAGGCCATAAATGACCCGCTTCAAACTCAATAACAGACTCACATTAGCATGGATTGTAAATCTGGCTTTGATCGTGCTTACCGTAGTTATTTCGGTGGCAGGCTATAAGGCCTATCAAAGATTGAATAACATGGTGAGTGAGCTGCAGCAAAATGCAGAGCAAAACTATAATCTATTGATTTTGAAGGATGTATCCTTCTACGTGAACGAGATGGAAACTCAAATTGATGCTTATCGAAATAATTCCAAACCCGATTATATCCGAAATTTTAATGCCTCTTTAGACAACAGCCAGTACTTGATTGACTCACTTAAAGCAAATTATACAAAAGATGAAATGATCGCCCTCTGCGATTCCCTTTCCTTTTTGATAAAAGAACGAGCCAAAGTACAGACCAAATTGACGGCCATTAATTCGGATTTGCTTGAAAATACTTTGGAAGATTTAACGCAGAAAATTGAGGCCTTACCAAAGGCAATATCTGAGGCGGATACAGTGAAGGAAGCCACAAGAAAAATTGGTTTTGGGACAAAGGTCGCAAATTTGTTTAGAAAAAAAGAGAATAAAATAAAAGCAGACACCACCGTAGCACCAACTCAATCAGAGATTCTCCAAACCGAAATTATGTCAGAACTGGCCAAAGCTAAAGAAGAGAGTAAGGAAAAAGGGTCTGAATTGCGTTATCAGCTTTCTACACTCGAAAAGGAGTCTCAGGTATTTCAGAGTAAAATTATAGATGTAATTAATGCGCTTGAATCACATGAACTTGAAGAGGGTAGAGATCATGTAAAAGATATTCAAGGCTTAGCCAATGACACCAACCGCGAAGTGGTTATTTTTTCAGCATTATCAAGCGCGCTTTTGCTTATTACATTAATCAGCCAGTTGAATTATGTAGGTAGAAATAGAAAATACCAAGCAGTGCTTCGCGAAGCCAAAAAGAACGCAGAAGAACTGGCCGATGCTAAAGAGAAATTTTTGGCCAATATGAGTCATGAAATCCGCACGCCCATGAATGCCATTTCGGGTTTCACTAATCAGTTATTGAAAACTACAGCCCCAGGAGAACAAAAAGACCAATTAGAAATAATTAAAAGTTCTTCCGATCACCTGCTGCATTTACTCAACGACATTCTTGACTTTTCTAAACTTCACGCCAATAAGGTAAAGCTGAATAAAGAAGCCTTCGACCTTAAATTATTGCTCAACGATACCATGCGTATTTTTGAGGAAATGGCCGATGAAAAGGGTTTGAAATTGAAAACGTCTTTCGATGGCATTCCGAATTATGTAATAGGAGATGAGCACAGGTTACGTCAAATAATACTTAACCTTTTGCATAACGCTATTAAGTTTACCCCAAAAGGCTATGTCGAACTGAGTGCTTCTGTCGAGTCTAAGTCAGCAGAAAAAGTGAGTTTACGAATTGTGGTGAAAGATAGTGGTGTGGGTATTCCAAAGAACAAACAAGCCAAAATTTTTGAAGAGTTTGAACAAGCCACAGTAGCCGATGAAGCCAAAGGAACCGGACTTGGTTTGGCTATTTCTGCCATGTTGGTAAAACTACATGAGGGTGAATTTTTAATCGAAAGCGAGCCCGACCAAGGCACAGAAATGATACTAATTTTGCCTTTTACGCTTAGCCAAAGCTTAAAAGAAGAGGTAAAATCGAAAGATGAAAACCTAATTCATTTATCAGGAATTACAGTTCTAGTGGCCGATGACGAGCCCTTCAACCTAAAACTTTTAGAAACCATTTTTAAAACTCACGATATAAAAATGGTGCAGACACATAATGGAACCGAAGCTCTTGCAGCACTTGAAACCCAGGTGTTTGATATTGCCATTTTAGACGTTAAAATGCCAGGGCTCAGCGGCTTAGAGGTAGTAAGGAAAGTTCGGGCCGGAAAAGGAAAGAACAGTCAAACCCCAATGATTGCCCTTACCGCTACTGTTTCTGAGCAAGAAATGAAAGAGAGCTTGGCTTCTGGTTTTAATCGAGTATTGAGAAAACCATTTGATGAAAATGCTTTGCTCGAAATGATTCGTGTAGAAACGATGAAAACCAAAATGAAGAGTTCATCGGCTCCTAAAATGGTAAAAGCAGTAGCCAAGTTTGATCTCTCTGGCTTGCGCGAAATGGGCGATGACGATTTTGTAAAAGAAATGGTGTCCATTTTTAAGTCGAGTTCTGCCAGAAGTATAGAGAATTTAAAGAAAGCGATTCAGCTTAAAATTAGAGAAAGCCTTAAAAACGAAGCCCATAAAATGCTTCCTCCAGCGCGTCACTTAAGCGCTACTGATTTAGTAAAAGCTTTAGAAACATTACAAGCCAAAGCCGATAAAGAAACCTTTGATGAGCTCAGCATTCGTATTGCCGAAATAGAAACAATTTATAATGGAATTAAAGAAGCTTTGAAGGACTAAATATCTGTTAGCATTTTACCTTCTTCTTGGGCTTTTTTGTCTTTCGCAACACCAATAGCAAGCCCAATAGGAATGCCTATTCCCATAAAAGCAATGTTGTCTAATGCGGTTCCTAATGGTATTCCAAAAATCAACATGCCTAACGACATCCATTGACCTCTATAGAAATGCGGAGGTAGTATTTCGAATTTCTTCTTCAATACACCATGAATATTACCCTTGAGTGTTCTTAGTTGCCCAAAACGTAAGGGCTCTATTTCCAGAAAACGGTCAAGTCTATCTATCGGCTCACCAAGTTCTTCAATCGGAATTTCGCGTGTTTTCAACTGCTCAAAAAGATGAATAAACTGCCTAATGATTTTATGGCAAGTCAAGTGCTTTTCATCTTGAAGCTTGTCCTGAAGGCGAGAAATAAGGGAGTCGTAGGTGGGCATATTTCAATATGGGCAAGTTGATTGGGGTGGTGATTTTATTGTTTTAATCCATCAATAATTTTTAATTTCAATTCTTCACTATAATCATCCTCATATAATATGGAGCTAATAATTTCTTGAAGGAGGTCTTTGTCTATTATGTTGTTCGCTACATGGACAGCATAGTTTTCCATTTCAACTATAAATTTGTCTATACAATAGTCAATACCATTTATCTCCAAAAAATAAGCACCTAGAGCAATACTTGTTCTTTTATTGCCATCATTGAACGCATGAAGCTTGTTGATTGAATAGACAAGATGTGTTATTTTATCTTCCAGCTCAGGGTAATAGATATCATTTTGAATATGCTCCAAAACACTTTCGATCTTTCCAAGGTCTAATACCCCCTTTCTACCCCCTGATTTTTCGATGATAAAGTCATGAGCTCTGACTGAGTGTTCTATATCAAAATATAAAAATTCTTGCATTACCTTTCTTTCAGCCTCTTGAACACTTCAATATTGTCGTTGATTCTTTTTTCAAGACTTATGCTCTTTTCACCAAGAAACTTGTCAAACTCCTCCGTGGACAAGTGAGTTATATATGATTTGAGTTTCTCATGTAAAGCATCCCTAAAAGCCATATCTCTACTAGCCATTAAGCTCCTTGCTTTTTCTCTTAGCGGGTCATATATCGATTTGGTTAGCGCTTCAAACTGGTCAAATAAGCTATTGGCTTCTGAAAGCCTCAGCTTCTCTCCTTTTTCCGTAAACGCTTTTTTGAGATAGTCTGAAAAGCCATTCTCGTAACTAGATATTAAATCTAGTACCTCTGAGTACATAGTGGACCGGACACTTTCCTTATTTCCGAGTTTGAGTATTTGCCGGTATTCTTTTGCATCTTCTTTAAAAATACTCACATATATTTTGTTGGTGAGTTGTGCATATTTGAATTTGTTTTCATCTATATAATGGTCTAAAGCATTTGTGAACTCTTGTCTGTAATTGTGCTCTCTGACTGCACTTGGTAAAAACTCCTCCTCTCTTTGATTGATGTATTTAGTTGTTCCTCCGAGTTTTTTATTTAATGTGTCAATTACAATATCAAGTAAAAATGCCCTGAGAACCTTTGCTCTTTCGCTGTCTGTAAGAATCATTCCTATATTTAGAAATGATCTGAAGGTGAAAACCCCTAAGATTGATGTTTTTTTAAAACTGTCATCTATGGTAGCGACATCGATGTCGCTACCATAGGATAACTTAAATGCTTTCAGACGATTACCCGTTAATACTTCGTATCCAGAATCATCTATTTCTTCTTTATTTTGCTCAATATAACGGTCAACAGTCCTATCGTCAATATTGAAGAAATCAGCAACTTGTTTTTTAGTATATCTAAATTTCCCTTCGAACAGAACCCCAGGGAAAGATATCTCATCATATACAGCTTTTAAAGCAGTTGTATTATTAAGTATATTTTTTCTGTGGAGCTTAGAAGAGGT
Source organism: Roseivirga seohaensis (assembly GCF_001592945.1). GTDB lineage: Bacteria > Bacteroidota > Bacteroidia > Cytophagales > Cyclobacteriaceae > Roseivirga > Roseivirga seohaensis. The sequence goes on along the minus strand of NZ_LRPB01000023.1, from coordinate 311,898 downwards.
TAAATCTTTATTCATATGTTAAAGATATTTAAAAGAATGTGAATAGTTATTTCGAGATCATTCAGTTCTGCTTACCAGATAATTGAATTTCTTACCCCGGCAACGGAATATAGCCAGTTTCACCGGGCACCATGTCAAAGGCTTTGGCTTTCCAGCGTTCTTTGGCGGCTTCGAGTGTGGCTTTTTCTGAGGCTACAAAATTCCAGTAGATATGCCTTTCTTCCGGAAAAGGCTGCCCGCCAAAAATCAATAAATGTGTGTTTTCTCCAAGCGTAATTTTGCAAAGATCTTCTTCTTTCGACACCAACATATTGCCTTTGTTTACGCGTTCATCGCAAGCCATAATATGCCCTTCCACAATGCAAATCCCAATTTCGCCAGAAAGTTGGCCATCAATATTAAGTAGGGTTTCCGCAGTAGATTTTACTTCTACCATAAATAATTCGGAATGAACGGGCACGGGTGATTGATGTCCAAAACCTTGGCCAGCCACCAGCTTAAATTGCAAACCGTTTTCTTCCCAGGTAGGTAAATCTTCTTTTGGAGTATAAGAAAACTGTGGTTTCATAAACTCTAATTCTTTCGGAAGAGCGACCCAGATTTGATAGCCATGGGCGGTAAATTCACTGCCGTCTCGTCTGTTTTGGGGCGTGCGTTCGGTATGTACAATTCCTTTTCCAGCCGTCATCCAACCTACAGAGCCGGGAGTAACCAATTGCTCAGTGCCCAAGGTATCGCGGTGAGTAATCTCGCCTTCCAGTAAATAGGTGAGGGTAGAAAGGCCAATGTGCGGATGTTGCCCAACGTCCATATAATGGCCGGGCTTAATTGTGACAGGCCCCATGTGATCGATAAAGATGAACGGACCCACCATACGCTTTTTCCTAAACGGAATCAGTCGGCCTACAATAAAATCGCCAATATCTCGGTTGCGTTCTTCAATAATTAAACCTTGGTTCGACATGGTTTGCTGTTTTCGGGTTTGAAATAAAATCCTGGTTATTTTTTGGGACAGTCTCGATTGACAGAACCCTCCAAAAGTTCTCGCTTCAACTTTAGATGGAATAATTTACCACGGAAGATCTAATTATAACAACTTTTGGAGGGTTTCTCTGCTGCTAAAACGGATACAACGAACCAAAAACTTATTCATTAGCTGTTGGCATCGTAGGCTTTTTGCACCCAAATGGCCAAAGAAGCATCCACTTCTTCCACCGAAGAAAGCTTGATTCTGTGGGTAACCATGCTGTTCCAACTGCCTGCGGCTTCTACAATTCCTTCTGGTTCAACTCCTTTTAAATTGAGACCAATATCTACCCTCGTTTTGGTGCTGGGCTGTAACAAAGCAAACTGCTTTTTTGGTGTCCGAAGACTGATATAGGTTTTCTTGTAGGCAAATTCTACTTCGCCATTCACGTTTTCGAAAAGTGCTTTGGCTTTTTTGTACACTTCTGCAATGGCCTCTTTTCCTGCGAGTAAATCTTCGTCTGGATTCTCGGCCACTTTGTTTTCAAGCAGTTCAGGTTTTAAATAAACTTGGGCAATCAGGTTAGCAAAACCGTGAGTTACCCCATGTTCGCCTTTCAGCAGCTTCATGATTTCACCGTGTTTCTGTAGACCAGATGCAGCCAACAAAGTCTGCCATTCGGTTAAAGATTTACCTGTTTTTTCGGGAAGGTTATTGATCATGGTTTGCGCCATTTCTTCAGGAGTAGCCATAGGGTTGGTTTTTAAAAATGTAACTGTTAACCTTTTAAACATACAAAAGATTAGGGGTTTGTGGAAGCTTAATCTCATAGCGTCTAAAGCTACTGAGCAGTTTTACTTACGCCTTTTCCCGTCCGACCTGCGGTACTGACGGAAAAGCCCATCGCATAAGTCAGGTGAGGGGCATAAGGCATAAGCGGATACAATAGCCATTATTGACTAAACCGTTAAAAAGGATAACCAATTCCAAAATTGAAGAGTATTTCGGATAAATCGAAGCCGGTGCGTTGGCCAATTGGCAGATATGGTTTGCTGAATGGGCTTGACAAATCGAGTCGGATAACAAAATTTTGGATGTCGACCCTTAAGCCTGCACCGTAGCCAATGCCCAGTTCCTTAATAAAATCTTTGCTGAATTTTCCGCCCGGCAAGGCTGCGTTTTCATTATTGAGCCAAACATTACCAGCATCGACAAAGAGCGCTCCTTTTAAGAAAGAGTAGATAGGGAAACGGTATTCAATGTTGGCTTCTAAACGAATATCGCCAGCCCTGTCGAAGAATGCGCCTTGATCTTCTACGGTAGGATCATAAGAGCCCGGCCCAAGTGATCGGGACCTAAATGCTCTTACGCTAGAAGGACCACCAGAGAAAAACTGCCTTGAGAACGGGAGCGTTTCGGAATTACCATAAGGCAAGCCATAACCGCCAAAAATTCGTCCTACTATGGTTTGTTTGCTGCTGAGGCGGTAGTTGTATACAAAGTTTAAATCTGCCTTAAAAAACTGCGCATATGCAATGCCGAACAGCGTTTCTTGCCCATCGCCATTGGAATCTTTGCTTACCAAATCCAGCGCATTTCCTGCAAACTCAAAGTTGGTTACTAGCAGAATAGGGTTTCTCTTTTTGCCTTCTGTAAGCTGATTATAAATAAAACTATAAGTGGTTCCAGTAATCAACTGTTGTTCAAAACTACTTTGAAGGAAACTGTTTCGGTCGAGAATTTCTTGAAAGGCTGGAGTAATGTTAGAGGTGTTTACATAATTGATATTTATGGGGTTGAGCTCATGGTAAATGGCCTGGGTATTTCGCCAGTTATAACCAAAACTGGAATTTAACGCATTGAGATTATAGAGGTCGCTGCGGCTAAATAAATCGTAACCAAGCTTAATATTGGTTTTCGGCACCGCATAAAGCACAGTGTCCTTTACATTAAAAGGTAGAAGTAAGCGTGGAATTACAAGCCCGGTTTCTAAACCAAATTGTGTACTGCTCAAACCTTCTGCTTCTCCTGAACCCAATTGAACTTCATAACCAAAATTTCCAGATAGGTTAAGTGTTTCTCCGCCTCTAAAAAGGTTACGATTACTGTATACCACCGCCAAAGCAGGGCCGGCAAAACCATTCGATTTGGTGACTGCTTTTAACTCTGCCCGAACGGATCGTTTTTTTAATGGAGACAGGAAAATATTGGCATCTAAGCCTAAAGTGTCTTGGTCGGTTACTTCATCAAAGGCGGGTTCGTAGCGGATATTCACAAATTTATACGCGCCAATGGAAGACAAGCGGCTACTGGTGAGTCGTGAAATTTTTGGATTATAAACTTGGTCTTCTTTAAACAATATGTAGGGAGTCATTCGGTTGGGTTTGAAGAACTCTGGGTCTTGAATAAAGTTAATTCCGTTTACGGCATAGGCGTCTGCCTTCGATGCTTTGTTGTTAAAGGAGTAATCTGGGTTAACGTAAACCTTATTGAGTTTATAAGGCAATAGAGCTTTTTGTGGCACTTCTTTTTTCAACCTTAAAAACAGGTTGAATCGCCTGCTATTGTATTGGTTAGTGTCGGCTTCGAAAATCAGGAAGTCTGCATTGAAGTTATAGTAGCCTCTTTCTTTTAAGTAGGTATCTATTCTTTCACGTTCTTGTTGCATCATGTCTAAGCTAAAGCGGCTACCTTTTGTAATGGTGCTTTCTTTTAATGACTGTGCAATGCCCTCGTAAATTGTACCTGCTGCGGAGTCCAGTTCAAACCGCTCCAAAGTATAGGGTTGGCCTAATTCTACGCTGTATTTTATACTGGCCAGCTTCTTTTTTGTAGTGGTTAAAGAGGAGACCTTGGCATTGAAAAAACCGTTGTTTTCTAGCCTGTTGGTAATTAAGTCCATGGTACGGCTAGAGTCTACATCGGATAAGTAAACCGGTTCTTCGCCAAACTTTCTGTTTAAATATTTACTTATAAAGCCGGGGTTTTCTCTTTGAGATTTATAATGGGCATTTAAACCCACGCGCATGCCCAAAAATGTAGAATTGGGTTCTGGCCGTAAAAGTCCCTCCAGTTCTTCTTCAACCCCACCAATATTTTTCACCGAATCAGGGGCGCTAATGGAAACACTAGCCGATTTCAATAAGTATTCGTCTGTAGGAATAAACCGCCTTACACTGCAAGAGCTGAACAATACTAGGCTCACGAGCAATGCAAAAATTAATCGAACCGATGACTGACGAAAACTCATTTATTGTTATTCTCTTTTTCCTGTTTCTCTACTTCTTCTTTTACCTGTTTGGCAAAAAGCTCTTTGAATTTATTGAACTCGCGGGTAAACACCAGCGCAATACCCGAAACCGTCAATTGACCATCAATTACGCCTTCGTATTGGTTTCTACTAAAACCTTGAAGGCGCAATCGTTTATCTTCCGTTAGCAGGTATTCTAAGCTCACATTGCCAATAATTGGCGCTCCTTCCGAAGCACTTTGGCTACCGGCTACATCTACTTCGCTACCTACTTTTACAATCAGTCGGTCATTGAAAAACTCCTTTTTGGCGGTAATGCCAAGTTGAGTTTGTATTTGCCCACCATTATTTGCGTTACTATTCAGGTTAAAACCCACATCGATACCTGTATTGCCAAAGATTTTTTCGGAGTAATTATTAAGCTGGCCAGAAAGTACATTGTTTACATTATCTAAAGCCATTGAAGTAGGCCCTCCGCTGCTGCCGTCACTTCCTGAGCTTGGGAAGAACCGATTTAAAACCAACAATGAAAATACCTGCTTGTTCAGTTCTTCTTCTTGACTATTCAGTTGTTGAACTTGGCTGTAAACGGTTCCGCTTAATGAGCCTCTTTCTTCTTCTGGCATGTCTAAATTGAAGGAAATGGTAGGGCTGAGCAATTCGCCATCTACATTAATGTATACATCGAACGGAAGCCGCTGCTGATAAGAAGCTTCGGCACCAGTAGCTTCGGCAGATGTTCTTATCGCCATCAAAGGTTCAACTGATGTTTTAATGTTGTATATCGCGCTTACGTCAAGTTCGGCATCGTAAGGGTCGCCCGACCACGAAATGCTACTGCCCGGTGCAATTTCGAACCTGCGTTTTACCAAGTTGAAAACATTGGCTTCGTAATGGCCGCCACTTAATTCATATTTACCAGAAAGACCAATTCTGCCGTTGGGTTCTATATTTAGGTTGAAATCTCCATTGCCCACTACACGTAAATTGTCACCTGTAGATTCATCAATAATGATGTTGAATTCAGAATTATCGCCTATGGAAATAATGGTTTCAATGTCATAGCCAGCAATTACGGCAGAGTTTGCGGAAACTTCGCTCGGGTCTGTTTTTGTTAAAATGTCATCGGGGTTTTCTCGGTTGACAAAGAGCACTACTCCTTCACGTTCTTTTAGCTCTAACTGCGATTCGGGCACTGTAAATGTGAGCGTTGAGCCATCTATTACTTCTAGATTTCCTCTAATTTTTGGGATGTTCAAATCGCCAGTAATGGTGAGGTCTGCCCCTACATTTAATTGCCCATAAAAAAGGTCGCTGTCTTCTTTTTCTGAATTAATGACCCTAAAATTATTGGCTTGTACTTTTAGGTCGAAGGTTGGGTTTACTAGGTCATCGGTTAAAATTTTTCCCGCCAGTTCAAAGTCATTATTGTCGCCATCGGTTATGGTGAAACTATCGAGAAATAGCCCCGAGTTATCTACCTTTAACTGTTCATTATCAATACTAAAGCCTGCGTTCAATTCATTCACCAAAAAACCAACCTGTTTAAAATTGAGTGTTCCAGTATATTTTGGCTCATTCACATTTCCAGAAACGTCTACTTTTGCAGAGAGACTACCCTTCGATTGGGAAAGGCTATTATTTGAAAAAGCCTCTATGGCCGACATTTTTATTTCGTTCAAGTCGAGATTTAGATTCAAATCACCACCGGTAGCCGAAGCAGTGTAATTTCCCGTCAGATTTAGGTCTGCATTATCTCCTTTCAACGAAAGATCAACCTGATATTTTTCAACCCCAGCTCCCTCTGCTTCTAATTTCAACTGCCCGAAAGGCACTTCCATAACCGCCAAATCTGAAATATTTAGCCCAGCAATTACTCCAAAACCACTGAAGGGGTTTTCCATGATAATATCACCATTGAGTATTCCAGTGGCCAGTGGCTTTTCGGCATTAAAAAGGCTGGTGATTGTGCTTAACTGATAATTACTAAAAACAGCGCCTAGGTGTTTCTGTTCATGACCAGGCAATGTTGTGCTTAATGTTACCTTCTGTGCCCCATTGGAAAGCTCAAAACCATTGATGTTGATGTATCTACTGGCCAGCGTAACCTGATTGCTCTCTAAAATATTCCATTGTTCACTATTGAATATTAGGGTGTCAGGAATAAAGTGTACCTGAATGGTGTCGCCTGTAAGGTTCACTTCTGAGTTAATGTTGATAAGTGTTTTTTGATTACTGATAATGTTGAAACGAGAAGTAACTGTACCTGCATCTACTTTGCCCTGCAGTTTGGTTTTGTCAATTGTAACTGGGCCAGAACTTACCTGTGACCAGCCTAAAAGGAAGTCTAAATAATCGTCTTTTCCATTTATTTTGAATCCCAAACTGTCTATTTCTGTGCCCTGAAAATTGATGTATGGGGCCATTAGTTCTGCTGAAAGCTTGTTAGTCATTGCATCAAAATCAAATTCGAAACCAATCGTATCCATGCGTTCTAAGCCTTGTAAAAGCACTTCTGAAACTAGGGCGGTTGGCCTTGCCACCATCGTCATTTTTAAGGTAGCATCAGTTTTCAGCGAATCTTGGGCTGAAAAATTTCCACCATTTTCGAGGTAGCGGGTAAACTCTTGTTGCAATAGCGGAAGAATTTCCATTAAGCCTTTATTGGCCACAATTTTTGCATCAATGGTTTGGCTGTCGATCATTATATCCAGAGTATCGGCAGCTGATTTAGCCACTAGATTGAAGCTTCCGAATGTGTAAGCCTCTTGGTTATAAATTGCTATACCATCATTCAGTTTAGTTTTTAAATCGAAACTTGAAGCATTGCCTTCAAAGCTAGCATCTAAAACAAAGGCAGTTTTTATATTTCGTGAACTCAAACCTAAAGCGTACAAATCGGCTCCTTTCACAGTTAAATTGGTATTGATTTTTGGCGCAACAGAATCAAGTGCTAGCTTAGTTTCCATGGCCATGTCTAGGTTTTCGTCTTTAAAACGCAAGTCGATATTTCCATTTCCGTTGGTGATTTTACCTGACAATTCCAGATTAGAAAAATCGTATCCGTTGTATTTCAGTCGTTCGAAATCTGTTTTTAGCTCTGCGGTTAATTCATTCAAGCTGGCTCCGCTTCCTTTTAGTTCTACTGTAAAACTGAGCGTATCGAGTTGTTCATTCTGAAGCAATCGATTGAGTTGAAGTTCTTTTGCAGAAAGCATTGCATCAAAAGTGATGGTTTTGTTTTGGCTGAATTGGCCCTTTACCTCAACATTTCCACTTGTGGTTTTGAGTGTGAGGTTGGTTTGCGCATCATTCAGGCCGCCCTTGAAAGTTCCGGCCAAGGCCATGTTTTCTGGTAAACCCAAGCCTAAACCTGTAGTATCTATAATTTGAGAAATGTCGGTTCTGGTGGTTTTGGCGCTTAAAGTTGGCAGGTCGAGCCTTAACTGATCGGGGTCTGTTGGGTTGGTTACTCGGCCAGCAATATTGATAGCGGTTTGCTTACCCCAATTCACCAGAGCCTCAGAAATTTGTAAGTCGGTTAGGCTGCCATTTACATTCAGCTGCCCAGTGATTTTCCTTTTAGAAAGCGACTGAAGGGATTCATTCTGAGCCAATTCTGGACTAAAGACTGCTGCTTCGAGCAAGTCGATTTCAAATTCATCTAAATCGGCAGTAATTTGAGTTGCGTCAGGGTTATTGATGAAGTTCGTTATGGAGGTATAATTCAGGTTTAAATCACCCGAAAGCATATTTCTCGTTGTAGCAAAATCTAGCGATTCAATTGAGAGTGATTCGTCCGTTACATTCAAATCAAAAGCCAGTTTATTCAGTGCAAGCCCACTTCTTTCAGTAAAGGAAAACTCATTGATGGACATGCTCGCCTTGCCCGGTTGGTATTCAATATCATCTGCATCAAAATTAAAGTTTTCGACTACTAGCCAATTGGGGTTGAAAACTCCATTTTCGGGTAAACTGTCTGTAGTTTGAAAGGTAATGTTATTCTTACTGAACGATATTTCATTGACTTCCACGTTCCAATTCGGCCATTCAAAAACAAAAGGTTCAGATGTTGAAGTTGAGTCTTGCGGAACAGCTTGAGTATTATTTGACAGCTGCTTTACAAAAACTTTGGAGTTATCTAAGCTCAATTCATCCAATACAATTTTTTGTTCTGTTAAGTTGGCTGTTGGCAGTTTAACCCGAAAATTTCCGATCTCGAGTTTTGCGGTAGTTTGGTCTGGAATTGCATTATAATCTAGGCTTACATTTTTCAGCACCAATGCACTTACAGAAAGGGTTGGAAGGAGAGAATCTTCAGTTTGGTCGCTATTGGTTTGGGCTGTGTCTACCGCAGTTGCTTTACTGAGTTCGTATTTGATTTGACTATTGGCAATGGAGAGTTCATCAATTTCATAGATCATTTGCTCTAGGTCCAAGGCGTCTACGTCCAAATGGAGCTCACCTAAAAGCGCGGTGGCTTTCATGCCCATTAGCGCATCGTTATAGGTAATGTTGAAGTTGCTGAGCCTTATTTTTCCAATCTCAATCTCTGGGCTGGCCGAAGAAGCGGTGTTGGTTGCAGTAGTATCTGTAGAAGCAAAAGCCTCGATTAAGAAATTGTAGTTAAAATTTTCACCTGAAGCAGGTCGGTGAATATTGGCTTTCAATCCATCCCAGTCAACAGATTTCACATTAATTCGATTTCCTTTGATTAATGGAATTAGCGCTACAGAAACCTCTAAATCTTTAGAATAAACAAGCGTGTCTTGCTGCTCATCTTCCAAATAAAGTCCTTCTACATAAAGGTTACCCGAAAAAGTAAGGTACAGCCTATCGATGCTTACTTCGGTACCTGTTTTATTGGCAATAAAACTTACTGCACGGGTTACGATAATATCCTGCCCCCAAGGACTACGAATAAAAAGAACCAGCAAACCGAAAAAAATAAGCACACCGATGATGACTCGGGTCAGTATTCTTAAAAAACGATTCTTAATTAATCTTTTCAATGTAAATTTTATCCTCTACAAATAACTTCATAATTCTCCATAGCGGTTATGAAATGTGCTTTTTAATTAACCAAGCGAGGAGGTTTTGGTTTATGAAGTGCGCGGAATAAATTACTAATCGCTTAATGTAGATCTTCTAATCAATCATTTAATTCTTCAGTTTAATCGCTGATTCTATAGTGAAAGTATCGCTTTGCCCTTCCTGAGAATTCTTTCCAACCATTACTCTGAACTTGCCCGCTTCAACTACCCGTTCCATGTTCCTGTTCCAAAGGGAAAGATCTTCAGGTTTTAAATCGAAACTCACGCGCTTGCTTTCTCCAGCATTGAAGTGGATCCGTTGAAAACCTTTGAGTTCCCTTACCGCTGTGGTTACAGAGCTGATCAAGTCGCTGAGGTAAAGCTGTACTACTTCTTCACCTGCTTGATTTCCGGTATTGGTGACCGTCACTTCGATGTGAATTTTTCCTTCCCCTTGGTTGGTAATCTGAAGGTCTTTATAATCGAAAGAGGTATAACTTAAACCGTAGCCAAAAGGGTAGAGTGGTGTAATTTTCTCATCCACATAGCGGTGATTTCTGGTGGGTTTGGCACTGTAATACATGGGCAATTGGCCTACACTTCGGGCAACGGTAACAGGTAAACGACCCGCAGGGTTATAGTCTCCAAATAAGGTTTGTGCCACCGCCAAGCCTCCTTTTTCTCCAGGAAACCAAGCCTCTAAAATGGCAGGCACTTTCTGATCTAAACTGTTAATGGATAAGGGGCGGCCGTTGAGCACAACACATACTACGGGAGTTCCAGTAGCAAGAATGGCATCCACAAATTCCTTCTGAAGTCCGTAGAGTTCTAGGCTGCTTACGTCTTTATTCTCTTCAACTAGTTCGTTCGATTCACCGACCACCACAATGGCTACATCTGATGATTTTGCCTGCGCGATCGCCTCGGTCAAATCTGGCTTTTGCATGTTCCAGTTGAGATAAGCTTTGGCGCCATAACCACCTTCCCATACGTCCATCCTGATTTTGTATTCCTTGCCTTTTACAAAATCCATTGGCGTGGTTTCAATGCTTGTCGCTCCCTTTTCCCAATTGTCAATCACCAGTTTGTCGTCCACCCAAAGCCTTACGCCATCATCGGAACTGACGGCTAACCATCCGTTAAATGATTCATCTGGCTGAAGGTAACCTTCCCATGTGACAGAGAAGTGATCTTCACCCACTCCTTCGCCTGGAGAACCCGGCCATTCAAAGGCTACTTGCTTGTCAATTCTAGTGAGCACGGGTTCGCCCTCTACATTTCTATTGTTGAAGAATGTGGCGTTCAATCCGTTTTGCGATTTGTCTTTGGTTTTAAAGTTGGCCATCGGAATGGGTTGACCTTTATAAATGAGGGGAACACCTTCGGAATACACTACTTCTGTATTTTCTCCGAGCAATTGCTTTACCCCTTCATAAACCGTGATGGCTTTTTTGTTTTTCACAGAATAGCCACCCAAAACGGACTCATCGGCCAATGGCCCAAGCACCGCCACTTTCTTCAAGTTTTTACTGAGGGGCAATAAATCACCTTCATTTTTAAGCAATACCATTGACTTTAGGGCTGCTTCCAAGGCCAGATTTTGGTTTTTCTGACTGTGATTTCTTTCGTCAATAAGTCTTTGCTCTGTGTATGGGTTTTCAAATAACCCCAACAAGAATTTCAATCTCAAAACGCCTGATGCTGCCCTGTTCACTTTTGAGATATCAAGCGATCCTTCGTTCACCAGTTCAATAATGGTTTGCTGAAATTGATCATTTGGGAAGTCATAAAACTGCATATCGATGCCCGCAGAAATGGCTTGCCGGATAGATTCTTTTGGAGAATCGCTGGATTTGTGGCTGCTCTGCAAAAAGCGAATCGCACCAAGGTCAGAAACCACGATGCCTTTAAAACCCCATTCATTTCGGAGCACTTCGGTCATCAGCCATTCATTGGAGGCATTGGGAATTCCGTCAATTTCGGAATAAGCCGCCATAGTACCCAAAGCGCCCCCTTCCATAAATGCCTTTCTGAATACGGGAAGGTAATCTTGCCTTACCGACCTTTCTCCCAACAAAACAGGTCCCGCATTTCCTCCCGATTGTGGAGATCCGTGGGCGGCAAAATGTTTGGGTTCTGCTACCATCGAGCGGTCAGAACTCAAGTCTTTTCCTTGAATGCCTTTGATCAAGGCGGTACCGAGTTCGGCAGATAAGTGAGTGTCTTCTCCCAGCGTTTCTGCAATTCTTCCCCAGCGAGGTTCTCTGCCCAAATCGAGGTTGGGGCCTAAACCGAAATGTACGCCATGCGCCCGGCCTTCAGTGCCAATGACCTGCCCCACCTTTTCCATTAAGGCTTTGTCCCAAGTAGCGCCAAGACCAATATTCATGGGGAAAGCAGTACTGCCCTCACCCATATAGCCGTGCAAAAACTCGGACATAAGTAGTGCAGGAATTCCCCAGCGGTTATTGTTGATGATAAATTCTTGAAGTTGATTGGCTGCCTTGGCGTCTTTCGGATAGTAATCGTGTACCGCGCCTGCACCCAATTTTTCTCCGATTAACTCCTTGGCCAACGCTAGTGAAAAGGCTTCCCCTTCCTTATGGTTAGCCCCATTGTACATGTCCATCTGCCGTACCTTTTCTTCCAAACTCATTCTTGAAAGAAGGTCAGCCACTCTTTCTTCTACCGGAAGCTTAGCGTTCTGGTAAGGATATTTTTGGGCAAATAGTGATATGCCCACTACCTGGCAAAGTATGATTAAACTGAAAATTCGCTTTTTGAGCATCGGTTTTTTATTCTCTTAATTCAAAAAATTAGCCCTCCACTTTTCGCCTTTTTTTGCCATGGACAGGCTTTGCTGAAAGGGACAATTTACGGAAATGAGTTGGGATATTTATGCAATGGAGGGTGCTCTGGCTTTTCAATGTTTGCTTCAATTGACTTGATGACGAAAATCTTTATCTTTACTTCATGACGATCGAACAAAAGAAAATATCGCTTATTAACTGGATAACAAACCTTGAAGACGAGGCGATAATTGATCAAATAACAGGGTTTCAAAAGTCTTCTTTGGATGAGTTTCCTAAAGCAATAGTAGAATTACTAAAAATGGCAGAAGCTGAGCCAGAGGAAAACCTCATTAAGCATACCAATGTTAGGGATATTCTGAATATGCGATGAAAGAAGTTCTGTGGACTGAAACCGCCAAGAAAACCCTTCAAGAAACTTCAGATTTTATTCTCGAACTATGGAATTCCAACATCAATGATGGCTTTGTTGAACAACTGGAATATCGAATAAACCAACTCCAAAATAACCCTGAACTTGGCACAGCTTTTCAAAATACTCAAATCAGGAAACTCGTAGTACATAAAACGGTTTCCCTATTTTATACGAATACTCCCAAATACATCAAACTACTTGTGATTTGGGATAATCGGCAAAATTCAGATAAGCTATTAGATAAATTAACTGATGCCAACAAGCGCTAGCAGTTATGCGCCAAAGGGTTTCTTTGCGAGCTTCTATTTTCCGCTGAGAAACCTCCTCTGGCACACAGAAATGAGAGATACGATTTAGCCCTTGTAAATATTCTCTTAAATGTCTTTCTTTATTCTAGAAAAACATACCTCTCGCTTTCACCCATCATGCTTTTCTGGAAATTGTAAAAAACATAACGCTCATAAAAGTGAGCGATAGCTAACGTTGGCTGCAAGCTAAAAAAGACTAACAGAAAAATGATTCCAGAAAACATCATTGAGATATGTGTAGCAATTGACATCGCAATATTAGGTATTGCCTACCCTATTATTGTCGATAAAATATCGAATATTGGAGAGAAGTATAAGTCTCAATATATACCCGTTTTATTCAATGATGAGTTTCCCCAGAAATCAATTTCCATAACCGTTCTCAAGAAGGAGTTTAGAACCACATTTTTTAAACTAGCTCTATATTTAACTCTGTTCTCATTCTTATTCTTGATTTTTCAATTTCCACCTCCTTTTGGTTGGGATAATTGGTTCGTCAATAACTCGGCACAACTAACAGTATTTGGATTATCGACCATCCTGACGGTATTCTTTTTTATTTGGTTGGATAAAGTGGTTTTGTACAACGGTAAGTCTACTTCTATACTAAAAAGCTTACGTAAAAAGTATGACTTGATAGAAAAGAACCCTGACAAGAAACAGTATTGCCTAAAAGCGATTAATGAAATTACTTTTTACGCCATTGAAAAACAGGACGAACACCTCCAAGAAACTTTATTAGAGTTCTACTATAAGGTATTTTCTTCAATTAGAAGAAATAATGATTCAGACTCACCGCTTATTTATCCAATTGATCTCTATTTCCTTGTAAACAAATTGAATATTGAGGTGACCAATACCGATAATAAAAAGCTTAAAGCAATTGAGCATCGAGCAGTTAGTGGAACTTGGTTATTGGGTGAAGATTTGGAAGAAATACCTATTTCTGAAGAAACTTATAATTGGCTTTGGAGAAATCTTTTTACAATCTGCGATAAACCGAGATTGGTTAAAATGTTTTGGGCCAACTCTAATCAATATTTTGACTTCCGACTCCAACCCGTTTACACTGATTATAGCGTTGACGAGGGTGGGATAGTAAACCAAACCGAAATTGATAAACGAAAAAACGAAAGAGATGAGTTTTTAGAATTTCATTACGCGTTAGGGGGACTTGTACTTTATAGAAAGCAATACCAACTTATCAATTATTTATTAGAATACTCTCAATCACAACCTCCAAAGTACGTATTGCTTCCTCAGTCAATGACAGAGGTATTCTATTGGTTTGAGATATTTAGAAATGAATTTAAAAACAGAAAAACTCCAATCGACTTGAAATATTATTTCCCCGAACTTGATAATTTAGGAAATAGAAGACAAGTCAATTATTGGATTTGCAGTTACATAACTGTTCTATATGTCCGTCAATATTCATTAAATAAGTACTATACTTATCAAGATTTCACGGGTTTGCCAAGCCTTCCTGATTCAGTAACAGAATTATCAAATTGGTTAGACAGCGCTTCTTACTTTGAAAAATGCTTGAATGACATTTTGGAAAATAAATCTCTTTTTTCAGAATTGGGCTACTTTGAAATTATTGAGGCAAAAAAAGAAGAGTTTTATCAATTCATAGAAGAGTTAAAAACTGCCATACAAGAAAAAATAGGACAACAGAAACTTAATGCAAACCTTGCTGATACAAAAATTGAGGACTTCTATGAAAAATCAAACGAGATAATTAGTTCTGCATTCAACGAATATAAACCTTTATTCATAGAAAAGAATGATTCCTTTGATGATAGTGAACTAAAGCTAACTGTCAATGGTGCAAAAACGTTAATGTCCAAATCAGCATTTACGGAAGACGATATCCCACATCTAAACTTTGATACAGTATTTGCAAGTTCAATTGTAACAAATAACATAAAACGGCTTATACCAAACTCATTCTCAATAGCTAGAACAAGACGTTATTTATTCAATAGCAAAAATATACTCACTGCATTGGATAAAATAATTGGTGATTCAGACGAAGCTTTAATTGTTGGTATAAACATTGGGTATAATTTGAAGGAAGCCCTCAATAAAAGCAAGTTCCAACACAACATTGAATATTACCCTTCTACCCAATATCAAAGTCAGAATACTTTTTATATTTTGAATAAAAGTGACTTACCTGCATTAGAGCACAGAGAGATAAAGGAAGAAGAAATTGAAGAGTTACAATTAATCCCTATTAACGAAGACTTAAAAGTATATGCCTCTATTATTGACATCAACACCGAGGCAAATAAAGAAATTAAGAGTAAATGGAGTTTACAAGATGAACCCGACAACCTTGATTTAAAAGTTCAAATCGCTATCTCATTTTTAAGTATTATATATTGGAAAAATGATCGGGATATAGTTCAATTAAATATAGCTTCTGAATTTAAGGAACAGGGTATACAAAATGACATTAACGATATTGAGCCATTAAGAAAAATCCAGCAGCCAACAAACCTATAGGCAGTAGTGTCTTACAACTCAAAAACCCTCTCCATCAACAGCCATTTTTCGCTTGGCTGAGCGAAGGGTAAGGCTTGTTGATATTTCTACCTATTGCGTTTTATTTTGATGACCTAAAACTCTCACGTTGCAATTGGCAGTTTCGTAAAAAGCTGAGCTATTTCTTAAGAAATATATTCAATAGAGGAAGATCGAATTTATGTAAGGCCATGTAAATTGGCTTTTGATTTAACCACCATAAATCTTGTTCAATGCCAAAGCATCACAGCTACAATGTAAAAATAGAATGGACTGGAAATAAAGGAACGGGCACTAGTTCATACCGAGCTTATGAAAGAAGTCATAGTATTCAGGTAGAAGGAAAGCCAGAAATTTTAGGTTCGTCCGATCCCGCTTTTAGAGGCGACAACACCAAGCACAACCCTGAAGATATGCTGGTGGCTTCGCTGTCGGCCTGCCATATGTTATTTTATTTACACTTATGTGCGGACGCTGGAATTACGGTAGTGGAGTATGTTGATAACGTTTCTGGTACAATGGAAGAAACGCCCAATGGCGGTGGCCGGTTTACCGAAGTAGTACTAAGACCAACCGTTACAATTACAGACAAGAGTAGAACTGAAGAAGCTAATCAGTTGCATCATAAAGCCAATGAGCTTTGCTTCATTGCCAACTCTTGTAATTTCCCTGTTCGGCACGAACCGAGTTGCCAAGTGGAGGAATAAACGGCTTTCTCAATAATTATAAATTAACGGTCGGGGCCTGTCATCTACCTAATTGTGGCCATGCAAAAGATTGTTACACCTATCAGCGCTAATTCATTTTACTTAATTGGTCGACCTCTTTTTCGAAGAAACTTTCAATACGGTGAATTCCATAGCGCGGAGCTATATTATCTTGGGCCATCATGGTGAGAAAAAACTCATATGGCCCGTAGGTTTTTTGTGAGGTAAATGTTTTTAATGACCCAATGAGCAATTTTCTTAAGTAGTTGGGTATATGGGTAATTTTAACAGGGTTTTTCCAAGCTTTAAGGGCTAGTTTTGCTATTTCGTTTTGAGTAAGAATGTCTGGGCCACCGACTTCAATTTCCTTTTGATTAGAATAAGCTGCATCTACTACTACTTTAGCAAGGTCTGCTCCGTGGATAGGGTTAAGCTTAAACTCACCGTTTCCGAATAAGTAGACTCTTCCTTTTCTAGCCATTTCTAAAAAGTCTTTCATGTCAGAAAAGAAGCCATTTGGCCGGATAATACAGTAATCGCCACCCCAGTTTTTTAGTGCATTTACAAACTTTTCTTTGGCCGCCATAATTTTGAGGTGCTGCATTTGTTCGCCATTAATGGCTGAAATATAGATGAACTTTTTTATGCCAGCTTTTTTGGCCTCGATGAGTAGATTCATGTTGGCTTGATAGTCTACATCCATATAGGTAGCACCATCTTTTTGGCGAGTTATACCTACTGTTGAAATGAGTACGTCTGCTCCTTGAAGAACACCATTCAGAGTTGCTGGTTGAGTTACTTCAGCGGTTATAATTTGCTGAGGTTTCAACCCAAGCACCTGTAGTTTTATTTCGTTTCGAGTGATTGCTTCAAAGTCAGCATTCCTAAACTGTAGCTCTTTAATAATATGTGTTCCCAGATAGCCGGTCGATCCTGCTACGATAATTCTTCTTGTATTCATTTTGCTAAATTTTCTAATTATTCGCTTTTAGCTTTGTCAGTAGTTCGGCAATAAAGACGATGTGATTTTGTAATAATTCAGTTTGATTAAATGTGCCGCTGAGGTAAGTATCCAATTCTGGACAGTAGTACATAAACGACCCTGTAAGGCCCGAATGGCCAATAATTGTGAGTTTTGGTAGTTCACTAGAAAGCTCATTGAGCACCCTCAGGTTTATCTTCAAAGTAATCGGCCAGCCCAGAAGTGTGGTTTAGCAAGTGATGTATTTTTAGCTCATTCGTGTAGTCTTGCTCATTAATTACATGAAGGCCACTAATCATATCACCTAAATAGTCTACAACTCTATCGTTAAAGCCGAGTTTTCCTGCGTCTACAAGTTGAGCAATGGCCGCAGCTGTGAATGTTTTACCAATACTGGCCGTATAGAATGGTGTATTGGAAGTAACCTTATTTCCATTTTTGAAAGCCCCAAAAACGAAGCTTTCATTTATTTCTAATTTGGCTGACTCAATTTGGAAGAAGGCATTATGCACGCCTTCTTCCTGAGTATATGTATGGAATACTTCCTTGATTAGCTTAGTTCTTGTTTGCGGACCTTGTCCTTTTAAGTGGCTACTGATAAGAAAAACCGCTACAAGAATGCCTAAAATGAGTATTCTAATTTTCATGATTCTTTACTTAAAAGTAGATTTTGTACATCAAGTTTGGCAGCAAGCCGAACTGAGTGCTGTAGCCAACTCCTCCTGGTTCGTTTGCATCGTAATACTCTCTCAGTTTCCCTTTATTGTCGGTTATGTTTTCTAGGTTAACTAACAGTTCGTGGGTAGTTCTCTTTTTGTCCCATTTAAAGCTTGCAGAAAGTGTAAGGGCATAGAGGTCTTCTAAACTGTTTTGGTAAGCTTTGCTATAATCCCAAAACTCATTATTGTCTGGGTCTACATTTAAGCTGCCTGACTCCGTTCTAAGTAGGGGTAGTATTTTTTGTCCTCCTTGTAAAAAGAGTTTAGCGTTAATGGCAATGGTCTGGTTTTTCTTTTTACCTAAACCTGAAAACTCTCGTCCGCCTAAAATATTGATGCGGTAATCACTATCAAATCGAGTACTACGCTCTACACCGTCTAAAGCGGTATAGTGAGATTCGAAGACAGAGGTATTGGCCATAAAGTAGTAACCATTGGCAAAGCTTCTGTTTATGGTAAGTTCAATACCTGTATTTGTTCCTTTGCCTTCATTTACTAAAGCTACATAAGTAACATCTAGGTCTTCATTTACGGTAGAGAAAATACTATTTACATTGTTTTCAACGGGTAGATCATAAAGATCTTGATAGTACATTTCTAGGGTAAAATCCCAGTTTTGATTGATTTTGTAGTTGTAACCCAATACTAGATGATGTGCTTTTAAAAGATCAAGATTTAAATTGGGCTGTGTAAGGTTGCCATTCCCATCTCTTATTTGAGCGAAGTAATGATTCACTCCTTCCATGGTGCTATGGTTTCCATAACCGAAATTAAGCTTGCTCTTCTGGCTCATTTGCCAGCTTAGGGCTAATCTGGGCTCAAGTGTGTGTTTTTTGTTGAAGAAAACGTTGGTATTATGTACTCCTGCTACAAGGGTAACATCCTGATTGAAACGATGTTTCCAGCTAATATAGCTTCTCATATTGCCCATGTTTTCGTTAAAATCTAACACCGGAGTAGCTTGGTTTTCGCCAAAATCTTGACGGATTTGTTTATTCTTATAATCAAAAAGGGTGTAGATCACTCCCGCCTGAATTTTATTTTTTGCATTTAGTTTATGATGATAGTTTGCCTGCGCTCTATATGCCGATTTTTGTAAATCACTTTTCAAACTATGAATACGTTCTGTATCGCTTTCATTGCGGAACACATCATCTTTTACTCCATCAAAAGTGGTCGAAAGCCCAGTTTCAATAAAGTTATCATCTGTAAAAAAGTAGGTATGGCTAACCCCTGTATTGAGTAGGAAAGACTTTTTGTCAAATTCAGTTTGAAGGTTCGGAATCATTTCGTCTGATCCAGGAATATTCCAGTCGTCTGGCTGAACATCGTCAAAACCAAGGCTGCTTATTCCCCCTAAAGCGTATACTGAAAAGAGCCCAGCTTTCTTTGTAGGCAGGTGAAACTTAACCGCGGCATCTTGAAATTTAGGATTTCCCTCTACATCTAAAGCCCCCAATTGATTTAATACATCCGCAGTTGAGTAACGATAGTTGATTAGGTAAGAACCATTGTACCCTTTTTTTAGAGGTCCTTCTAAAGTAAGGTCTGTACCCAATAAACCAATACCAGCAATAGCTTCTTGCTTTTCGTTGTTACCTTTTCTCAATTTGATGTCATAAATACCTCCAATTACGTTTCCGAATTCTGGTGAAAAAGCGCCCGTAAAGAAATCGGAATTGGCTAACAGGTTACTGTTCAATATTCCGGTGGTACCATTAATCATTCCTTGATCACCAAAGTGATTTGGAGTAGTCATTGGCATACCTTCTAGTCTCCATTGCACATATTTTGGCGAGTTTCCTCTTACTATAATATCGTTTCCGCCATCTCCAGCATTCGCAACACCAGCAAAGTTTGACGTGATCATAGCAGGATCGTTAAAACCTGTTGCCATCCGTGTTAGTTCTTCCATAGAAATAGACCGGCCACTGATCAAAACCATTTCATTAGCGGGCACGCCTTCTTCAATTTCTGGAGTAACCACTATGTCATCAAGGTCTATGGCTACTTCTTGCATTTGAAGCTCCAAGACGACTTCCTTGCCTACATTAACAATGATGTTTGATATGATTCTGCTTTCGTAACCTACAAAGCTTAACTGAAGCGAAACACGACCAACCGGTACATTTTCTATCCTAAAGTTTCCGTCTGGGTCTGTAATGGTTCCTTTTAATGGGTTACTGTCTACGATTTTGATGTTTACCCCATAAATTCCTGATTTGCTGTCAGCATCTACAATGGTGCCGCGAATGGTTTGGGTAGCGGAGCTATCTTGAGCGTTGACCGCTATTTTGGTGCATAGTAGCACCAACATAATTAATAATAAACGTTTCATTTTTTTGAGTTTTATTGTTTGAGATTGAATTTGATGGTTGTCTGAATCGATTTTCGACAACCATGACCTGTTTTCTAATTAAAATTCGTTGATGATTAAGGCATCTAATACTTCATTAATTGGCTCCCAGCTATCTTGATTACTGAGCATAATGATCATGCTGTTGGTTTCTGGAAGTAGGGCGATGATTGAAGTGAAACCGTCAATATTTCCACCATGGTTATAAATGAGCGTACCGTCTACTTTTATGGTGTACCAGCCTAAGCCTGGGGTAAAGAAATTATCTTCTGAATGTGGTTCGGCAAATATTTCTGCTTTCTCTGCTGCGGAAATAAAGCTGTCGCCCATCATTGCATCACCCCATTTTTCAAGGTCACCAATGGTGCTTATTAAGTCGCCAGCGCTGTAAGCAATTTGCATTTGATAAGGAGCTACCTCAACACCATTTTGATAACCTTTTGCAAAGTTTTCACCTTCAATTTCATTTTCGCCTTTTCTTGTGTTTTCCAAACCAAGCGGACCGAATACTTTGGATTGTAGGTATTCATGATAGCTCATATCGGAAAGGGCTTCTATCAATAAACCTAAAATGAGGTAGTTTGAATTTGAGTAGGCAAACTGTGAACCTGGCTCGAACAGAAGACCGTCTGTTTCGGCAGACTCTTTTAGTAAATCGTATATGTCATTTGGAGTGAAAAATATGCTCGATTCTTCCACAGCATTTGTATAGTCAGGAATACCTGAATAATGAGTGAGCAAGTGCCTTAAAGTAATTTTGTCTCCATTGGGAAACTCATCATCAAAATCGCTTATGGTCTGATCGTAGCTATCAATAAGTCCATCGCGTTTTAGAGCGGCAAGCCCCATGGCTGTAAAAGTTTTGGTTACAGAGCCAATTCGGTAAGTTAGGCCAGGATCATTGGTGATGTTTTCTTGCGCATCGGCCATTCCAAATCCTTTTCTTAGAAAGTCGGTGTTTCCTTTTCTAATAAGTATACTCCCTTGAAAACCATTCTCTTCTAATAAGGCTTCAGCGGTTGTATAATCTGGTATTGGCTTATCGTCATCGCTGCATGCCGTAACCAATGCGATGATGACTAAAATGAATAATTGCTTAATTGTTGTTTTCATAGTTTTTGATCTTTAAAAATTTGATGGTTCAAAATTGGTGAGCCTATGAACCGTAATCGTCCGAGGTTTTATTTCAGGTCCTCAATTATGAGAAGTCGGACTTTTTTATTTTTCTGAATCATAGTCCTGTTCAAAGCCTACATTCTAGCTGTTGTTTTTGCCTTGTGGATAAACTGCGATAGAGCTTTTTCTTTCAAATGTCTCGCAAAGGCAGACTCTAATCGTCCGTACTAGTATATACAGTGCTGTGGAATGAAATTTAGGACTTCTTATAAAAGGAATTCTACGCCTTGTGAATAGTGCTTTGTATGCGTTGCATGAAAAACAGGGTAGCGAGCATAAAAGAAATTACGATAAGGCCTAGTAACCAATAGCGGCTTAGAGAACCGTCTGTAGTTGTGTAGAGAACAAGGCCAGCAAATGCTGCGGCTAGGGCACTGGCCAATTGCTGTACTGAAGAGTCAAAAGCCATAAAGGCACCTCGGTCTTTAAGTTTTGGCACTTCCATTCCTAGGGCTGTAGAAGATACCATTCGGGCATTGATACCGATAAATAGCAAGGCGTGAATGGTTATTATCATTGCAAAAGTAGCTTGTTGCAGGTTAGAGTACATGGCAATCGCCCCGATTGAGAGCACAGTTCCAAAAGTAAAAACCTTCAACTTACCGAGTTTGTCGGAGAGCCTACCGAAAATAGGGCCAAATAGTAGAGTAACACCACCAGTTACTACATAAACGAGGGGTATTTTTTCTAAACTTAACTTTAAATTATTGGCCATGTAAGCAGCGTCAAAAGTGAGTATGAGCACATCGCCTATTACAAGAAAGGCGTTATTCAAAAATACATTCCAATGGTTTTTTTTGTGAATTACTTGAAGCACTTTTTGCCAAGGCATTTGATTTTGAACTTGCTTTAAGTGCTCTGTTAGCGGCTGCATAAAAAAAACCAACGCCAGACCTATTGCTAAACCTAAAAAAGCAATAATCCAATATGGTGCTTGCCAAGTAAATGTATTCGCTGCGTAAATGGCCAATGGTAAACCACCGATTTGGCCAGCAGCATACGACATTTGAACAAAGCCCATAACTCGTCCCCTTTGGTTGAGCAGAAAAAGGTCGGCTATAATTGCAAAACAGGTAGAACCTACGATTCCACCAAAAATGCCAGTTACTATTCTGGCTGCTAATAAAACCCAATATGAGGGAGCCAAGGCACAGCAAACGATACCTAGTATAAAACCAAAATAAAAGAAGAGCAGGTATGATTTTCTATTAAACCGATCGGCAAAACCCGTTGAAATAAAACTGGAGATGGCAGCACTGAAAGCATAGGCGCTAGCCAAGGCTCCAAATTGTTCAGTACTTAAGTTAAGCGCAGGTAAAAGAATGGCGCTTAGGGCAGAAAGTAACATGTAGTCTACCACAATGGTAAACAAGAGTAAGGCTATGATTACCGTTATTAGTACCTGATATCTGTTAAGTGGGGTTGCCTTAATACTTGTATCAGTCATTATATTACTGCTTCATCCAAACTTTTGGAGTGGTGCCCATCTTCTTTTTAAAGAAGTCGTTAAAAACTGATTTTGAAGAAAAGCCGCTTTCATAAGCTAAGCCAAGAATTGAAAAATGGCTGTTGGCGGGGTCTTTAGCTTTGTGTTGAAAAAGTGTTAATCTGTGTTCGTTGATAAACTCATTAAAGTTCTTACCCATTTGGTCGTTCAAAACCCATGATAATTTGTTAGGGTGGAGGTTGATTAACTCTGCTAGTTTTCTTAATGATAATTGATGGTCTGTAACAAGCTCTTCATGATTCATGGCTTCATTAAGGGCTTTCATAATCTGTTCAATATCGCCCTCTGTTAGTCCATAGTTATTTACCGGAACCAACTGAGAGGTTTGTTGATGAGGTTTGTGCGTTTTTTGGTCGCCAAAATTCATGGCTTTCACCACTTCTTTAAAACCTAGATCTTCACGAATATTATCCCAAATCCAATAATGTTTTAAGGTAACCAGCATGGTAGAGCGAGTTTCAAAGCCTTTCTTTAGAAGTGGAACTGCTTTTTCTGGCATTTTCAGGAGACTATATAACTGAGCCTTATCACAAGGATCTGGCGTGTT
This sequence comes from Roseivirga seohaensis, assembly GCF_001592945.1. Taxonomy (GTDB): domain Bacteria; phylum Bacteroidota; class Bacteroidia; order Cytophagales; family Cyclobacteriaceae; genus Roseivirga; species Roseivirga seohaensis. The sequence goes on along the minus strand of NZ_LRPB01000023.1, from coordinate 288,589 downwards.
TAGGTTTTCAATATCCTCGATTACATTTTCTTTTTCACCACTGAGAATACGAATACTAAGGCGGTCTATATTAGCAAGGCCTTGACCCTGCATTTTATTTAAGGCCATATCCACATAATCAAAAGCGTTTTCAAAGTCGCCTAAACAGGCGTAAACTAGGCCAGCCCATCGCATAGATTCGGCAAAACTTTCGTCTAGCTGAATGCTCGTTTTAAAGGCCTCCAATGCAGGTTCAAATTGCTGGGCAAAATAGTAGCATAAACCAAGTTGCCAATAGGTTATGGCATGTAGGGGGTCTTTGCTTACCGTTTCTTTTGCTATACTAATGGCCAGTTCATAATCTTTTTGAATGAAGATGTAATAGTAAGAAATGAAGTCATTATCTGAGGTCATTCCATATTTGATGGCCATATTATATGCCGCGATGGACTCATCCCATTTCCAGTCGTAAAAAAGGTCAACATTGGCAATCACTTTATAGGCGCGTGCCTCTTCTTTGTTAATTTCTATGGCCTTTTCGGCAGATTTTCGGGCATTTTTAAAACCTTCTTCTGGTGTTAATAAATTAAAGCCGCTCATATGAATGTATGTTTCACCCATGTAAGCGTAGGCTTCGGCATAATTTGGATCGAGCGTAACGGCTTCTTCAAAAAGCTTTAAGGCCAGCTGAATGTCATCAAAATCCTTTCTTTTAAAATGGTAAGTTCCCTTTAAGAAAAGTTCGTAAGCCTTAATGTTTTGGGTTGAAGGAGAAACTAAATGCTCATTAATTTCAAGGTGACCGAAAGTCTCTCTGATTTTTTCAGCAATTAGTAAACTAATTTCATCCTGAAACTCAAAAATATCTGTGAGATTACGGTCAAAATTTTCCGACCAAATATGGAAGCCGTTATCTGTTCTTATCAGTTGAGAAGTAATTCTTACTCGGTCGCCAGATTTGCGAATACTGCCCTCTAAAACCGTGGAAACGCCTAATTTATTTCCAATGTGGCGAACATCTTCCTTCTTGTTTTTGAATAGAAATGAAGAAGTACGCGCAGTTACTTGCAAGCCTTCTACTTTGCTTAGCGCATTGATTATTTCTTCCGTCATACCATCCGAAAAATATTCATTCTCAGGATCAGAGCTTAGGTTGTTGAACGGAAGAACAGCTATGGATTTTTGGTTAATCAAGGGGAAATTAATTGATCCTTGACCGAAAATACGAAAGTGTTTTTTTAAACTCTAAATACCTTCTTTATTTTCTCTTTATCCCGTTTGAAGAAAGTGGCTATAAGTAGGTTTTGTGGCTTGAAAAGCAATTTGATGGTACTGAAAAATCTTTTTGTTTATGTGTTTTTACAGGTAGTTAAAATCAAGAAATGAGCTTAACTACCTGTTTTGTGAATAAAAGCACTACTGATATTTGATCAGTTTAACCTTGAATACTTTTACACGATTGACGAAACCTGAATTGAGCCCAAGAACATCACCGTTTCCTATTTTTTCTCCAAAGCCTATACCATCAGTGCTGTTTATTAGCTCTTGGTAACCATCGCCAAAAAGAATCGCATCTGCACCTCTTTTTTTGGCTTCTTCGATTAGCGCAATTTTAATGTCTTCTGGGTCATTAGCGAATTCTCGACCTTCATTTTGCATAAAACCCATAACCGTATATTCACGCTTAATGTCTTTCGAGTCGAAAAATAACTCCACTTCTGAGGTGGGGTTGAATTGATTACCGATGTAATTAATTTTTGGTGAGCATGCACTGATGAAGATGATAAGCATCACACTTAGTTTGAACGTTGTTTTCATAATGTTTTTGTTTTTGAGTTTGAAATAGCCTTCGGGCTGACTGTAACTCAAAAATGGAATGGATAAAGGGGCTTATCGTCTTGATTTACCTTTTCGTACTTTTTTAGCGTAAATCCGCACCTTTTGAGGTTTTCTAAGAGAGCGCTATTATTCCTTTTTTTCTGATGTCTTCAATGCCTGATTTAGTATAAAATCCTTACCGGTTAGCTCAGATACATGGGCACTGATTTTTTCAATGGGCCAGTTCCACCAAGCCATTTTTAGCAATTCTTTAATGCGTTCATCACTAAACCTCATTTTAATAATTTTTGCCGGATTGCCCCCAACAATACTATAAGCAGGAACATCTTTGGTTACTACAGAATTTGCCCCTACAATGGCTCCATCTCCTATTGTCACCCCGGGCATAACGGTTACATCATTACCTAACCAAACATCATTTCCAATATGGGTATCTCCTTTAAAGGGATATGCCTTTCCGTCCATAGCGTGTTCCCAGCCTTCGAAAATAGCAAAAGGGAAGGAGCTGATGGCATCTGATAGGTGGTTTGCTCCGTTCATTATAAACTTCACTCCTGAGGCAATCATGCAGAATTTTCCTATAAACAATTTATCGCCAGTGAAATCGAAATGATACTTTACGTTTCGTTCAAAGTTTTTTACATCTTCAAAGTCGTGATAGTAGGTAAAGTCGCCCACAATGATGTTTGGGTTTTGAATTATGTTTTTTAAGAAGCATAATTGCTCGTACCCTTTGAGTGGAAATGTTTGATTTGGGTCAGGAAAATTCTTGTTATCAAGAGTTGGTTCTTTCTTTGTTTTTGAATCCTTCATTTTTACAAGTTATCGGTAAAAAGTTTTAATGTTTAAGCAAAGGTAGATTGCTTACAAAGAACGGTCGTACTGTAATGTAATTCAGGCCTTAAAAATACCTTTTTATGAAATATGGGACTTTTGAGATAACCCTATTATGCTTCGGAGTGAACCCGCACGACCAGATGGTCACAAGATTTTAAGTCCTGCGTGTCTATTAGTTCTATTACTTGGATGGAAAATCAGTTTGGGTAATGGGTTGGATAAAATACAAAAAGCCTCAGATTTCTCCGAGGCTTTTGTACCAGAGGCGGGACTTGAACCCGCACGACCAGATGGTCACAAGATTTTAAGTCTTGCGTGTCTACCAGTTCCACCACTCCGGCATCGACTATCAGATAGTCAAGTTTTTTGGTAGTCTTTAAAACCTATTGGCTCTAAAGTAAAAAAGCGCGATCGTGATCACGCTTCTTAATATTATGAGCGGGAGACGGGATTCGAACCCGCGACCCCGACCTTGGCAAGGTCGTGCTCTACCAGCTGAGCTACTCTCGCTTATTTCAGTACTTGTTTATCGCTCTTGTAGCGAATTGGAGTGCAAATTTAAACAAGGCCTTTGAATATGCAATGCCTTTGTGAAAAAAATAAATGACAAGCCGAAAATATTTCATGTAAACTTAAAAATGTGGATAACTTGTTATATATAAATCATACATTTATATCCAATAACAACCTAGAAAGAGCGTTTTAAAAACGTAATCATTAGTTATCAACATTTGTACACCTTATTTCTGGAGATTAAGAGTATTGCTAACAATAATTTAATCCAAAAAAATATGTTTTACTCACATACACTAGAAAGCAGTAAAATTGGTTTATTTCATCTCTTTTTGAAATCCCTGATAAAAGGGGATGATAGTTACAGGGAAGATGTAAACAATGTAATAAAAGAAACTAGTTCACTTTTAAATGGTGATAAGGACTTTTATACCATAGATAGAGATCGCTACCCAATCATTGTATACTTGAAAAAATCCGACCCTGATTATTTCAAGCACATTGACATTAATTCGTTAAACAATAAAGATTATCAATACATAATTGAAATCTTTGAAAGACAAAGTAATGTGAACTTGATCTAGTATTTGGTGGATAACAAGCTTCTAAATCTTCACTTCACACAATTATCATCAGCTTGGAGGTATTCAAAAGAAAATATTTATTCGGATGCAAAGAAGAATGAATATCACAGTAATTTGAAGATTCTGCACTCTAAACTTAGTGTTGAAGATTTTTCTCTTTTGGACGAACCGGAGCTACTTAAAAGAAAAGTGATCTGTGACTTCTTCTTTAAAAGTTTAGAATTTCTCAACAGTAGTACCCTAAATCATATCCCATTTGAAATTGTAAAGTGTCTTGAGTTAGCCCTTTGCGACTGGATTGATAATGAGGAAGATTTTTTAATCGTAACTTCCTTAGTTAACGATATACATAATTTTAGTTTTGATCCAAGCTTAGCCTTTAATGAAGAAATTTATAACCTGATTAATTCGGTCTATGGTATTGAGTTTAAATCAAGACTAATTCAAATAAACCTTCCTGCTCATTTGGATAGAGACTACCTAGCCAATGTTGTATTATATCATGAGCTTGGGCATTTTGTTGATTACAAACTGAACATTTCCAAGGCCATTTACGAGGATCTCTTAAGTAGGTTAAGCTTAAATCAAATACCTGAAGCAAATTTAAATGAACTTGTAGAATACTTTCCATATATCAAAGATCCTTTATTATTAGACTATTATAGAAATGGGACAACAGTTCATGTGTTGATGAGTCACTTAGCCGAATACTTTTGCGACTTATTTGCATCTCAGTATATCCATTCCTGTTCAAATCATTATTTAAATTACCTTACGCAAAGTAACACCAACTATTCCCAAACACATCCATCAACAACAAATAGAATAAGAATGGTAGATACCTTTCTTAAAAAAGAAAAATCATTCCCTTTAGCTCTTTTTGAGCATGCTGTTTTGAAATGCACATCAGACATTAAAGAACTCAAGGTTAGATACGAAACTTTTGATTCGGATAATTTTGAACGCCTAATCCCAGTTGATATAGAAAACAATGATCAATTGCATTACTTATTCACTTATGGTTGGAATATTTGGCTCAATAGCTGGGTAGGATTTAAAGATAAAAATGACATGGGTTTCGATCTAAATCGTACACAAGTATATCACTTAGTAAATAATCTTATTGAAAAGTCAATTGGAAATCATATTCTAGTAAGTAATTGGGAAAAATTCTCTGAATAATGTATCTACAAAGAGAAGAGATATTAGCGCTTAAAGGATCAGGGGACTTAGTAATTAGTCCAACTCTATCTCTTGAACAAATAGGTGAAATGACTATTGATCTACGTTTAGGGTATGATTTTTTGGTTTCAATACAAGGAAGGGAAGCCTTTATGGATGGGTCTTTAAATAATGATGAGACAGCGAGATCGTTTAATACCTTTTTTCATAAAACTAGGAGAAGGCCTGGGGAGACTTTCTTACTGCACCCTCATCAGGCCATTTTGGGAGTTACCCTAGAATACCTAAGGCTTCCAAAGAATATTTGCCTTATACTTAATATGAGGAGTTCATACGCTAGATTGGGGCTTTCATTATCAACTATTGTTCAGCCAGGATATACAGGTTGTCTCTCAATCGAATTAATAAACTCAGGTAAAAATGCCATAAATTTAACCGTAGGAGCAAGGATTTTTCAAGCTCGTTTAGTAAAAATGGAATACGAGTCCAACTACTTCTCGAGTGAAAGAAAGTACATGTGCCAAGTAAGGCCGGAGGTTTCTGCAGTAAATTCAGACAAAGATTTAATGATTCTGAATAAATATTGGCAGAGCCTAAATAATCGAGGATAATTTTGTCAAAAGACTAAACATGTCTATTTCAGTTTGACTGAGTGCAACCCTTGTTACTTTTTCACATCTATGGAGTAATGAAATACGCATAACCTCGTCTCACTAGTAACTCAAATCAACAAAACCATGGTCAAGAACATTATCACCACTGCGCTGCGTGTCTTTTGGAAAGAGCGCGGCTATTCCCTTTTAAACATTTCGGGGCTAACTGTTGGCATTGCAACAAGCCTAATGCTGTTCCTTTATATCCAAGATGAAAAGTCGGTTAATCTCTTTCATAAAGATGTGGATCGAATTTATCAGGTAATGGAACATCAGCGCTATTCTGGTGGCTATGTACTTACCACTACCGCAAATCCTGGCCCTTTGAAAGATGCTTTTAAGGCCGAAATGCCTGAAGTGGAATATATCGCTCAAGTGAGTTGGGAGGAAGAGCGTCTATTTATTACTGGAGACCAATCCTATAAATCCCAAGGCAGGGTGGCCAGCGAAGACTTCTTTCATGTTTTCGACTTTCCATTTATTGAGGGGAATCAGGAAAATAGTTTAACGACACCGGGAGCGGTCTATATTTCTGAAAGTTTTGCGGAACGAATGTTTAAGACCACTGCGGTTTTGGATAAAACAGTTCAGGTTAACGGTTGGGGGGAATACAAAATTGGCGGTGTATTTATAGACCCACCAATAAACTCAACCCTTGATTTTGAATTTGTATTGCCCGTTGAGGGTCCATGGCTTAGAACTCATCAGTGGTTAGAAGATTGGGGAAACAATGGCATTAGAGATTATATTAAACTTCATCAAGGAGTAGATGCTCAGGCTTTCAATGCAAAAATTAAGGATTTTGTAAAAACAAAGAATGAAGGTTCTGTAGTGGAACTTTTTATTCAAAATATAGGAGATCAATATCTGTACGGAAGATATAAAGATGGTGTTCAGGCTGGAGGAAGAATTACCTATGTGAGACTTTTTGGCTATGTGGCCATTTTTATTTTGGTCATTGCCTGTATCAATTTTATGAATTTGGCTACGGCTCGGTCTTCAAAAAGGGCAAAAGAAGTTGGCGTAAAGAAAGCGGTAGGTTCTACCCGAGGTCAGCTCATTGCCCAGTTTATGGGAGAATCGGTAATTATGGCTTTGGCGTCTACACTATTGGCGGGTTTGGCCATTATGCTCTTGCTTCCATCTTTGAATGATTTTACGGGTAAGGCCATGGCATTCTCTCTGTTAGACATCAATAATCTTTTTTTTCTTGTGGGAATTGCCTTAGTGGTGGGTGTCTTGGCAGGTAGTTATCCTTCCTTATTTCTTTCCTCTTTTTCGTCCATAAAAGTATTGAGAGGCAGTTTTCGTTCTTCAGGTTGGAGCAATGGAATTCGAAAAGGTTTGGTGGTTTTTCAATTTCTGATTTCCATTTTTTTGATCATCAGTACTTTGGCCGTTCATAAGCAGATTTCTTATGTAAAAAACATCAACTTAGGCTATAACAAAGAGAACATCATTTACCTTCCGTTGGAAGGCGAACTTCAGAACGAAAGTAAGATTGAGCTTTTTAAGGCTAAAATGCTCGAAAACCCTAATATTTTGAATGTATCTACGGCTAGTAATTCCCCGATTAATATTGGAACTTCTACTTCAGGAGGTTTTTCGTGGGAAGGAAAAGACCCCGAAAGTGAAGTGCTATTTACGGTACTTGAAGTAAGCAATGACTTTATTGAAACCTTAGGAATGGAAATGAAGGAGGGTCGTTCTTTTGATTCAAACTTGGTGAGCGACACGCTCAATGTGATTATAAATGAGCAAACGGCCAAAAATATGAATGTAGAAAACCCATTGAATCAGCCCATTACTTTTTGGGATAGACAAGGTCGGGTAGTTGGAATAGTAAAGGATTTCCATTTTGCATCGCTGCATAATAAAATTGATCCTTTGGTGATCAGTTTAAGGCCAGAGTCATCGAGCGTAATGTTTCTGAAAACCACTACTGCTAACACCAAAGCTACGCTGGACTATATAGAAAAGGTATTTAAAGAAGTGAATGGACAATATCCGTTTGAGTACCAGTTTTTAGATGAGCAATATGAAAACCTCTATCGTAGAGAAACTGATATTGGTACTTTGGCCAATATTTTCACCCTAATTGCCGTGTTTATTTCACTTTTAGGGCTTTTCGGTTTGGCTTCTTTTGCGGCAGAGCAGCGCATCAAGGAAATTGGTATCCGTAAAGTGTTGGGGGCTGGAATTGGCAATTTGATTATACTTTTAGCCAAAAATTTTCTGCTGCTGGTGCTTTTGGGTTTTGGAATTGCTGTGCCTTTGTCTTACTTCTTCTTGTCCGATTTCTTGTCGGCTTTCGAATATCAGGCAACCATTGGCGTAGGAGTATATATTATGGCAGGTTTTGCGTCCGTAATTATTGCTTTGCTTACAGTAAGCTACCATTCGTTCCGTGCCGCAGCGGCAAATCCTGTAAAGAGCTTGAAGTATGAGTAAATGGAATTATGAGCTTGTTTGGGTTTTCAGTCTAAGCAAGCTCAAATTACTTCACAGGGGCATAAGGATTAATTTCTCTTAGCTTTTCTTCCAAAGCGCGAAGGTCTTTAATACGCAGCCAGCTAATGCGCAGTTTGTGTTTTTGAAGTTTGTCGTCTTTGTCTAAAAGGTTTAGTCCTATGTGGAGGTGATCGGTTTCGTAGTAACTATCAAAGTTATATTTAGTCACCAAAATAGATTTCTCCTTTTTAGAGAATAGTTTTTTAGTACTGATGGCCACTCCATTTTCAGTTTCAATAGCGGTAACATATAGCGGCCAATTGACCAAACTAGACAAAAATCCAAAAATAGGGGCAAAGCCAACCAATAAGATCAGGCTTGGTAAATCGGGTCTGATTATATATTTGTACACAAAAATAAACACCACAAAAAGCAGATAGAAGTACAGCAAGTACTTAAAACGGTTTACTTTTCCTTTGTTGCTAATTTGCTTCATATGATCAGGCTTTTTGAAAGGTGAATTTAAGCAAAAATGAGTTACCCAAACTTTATTTTACGGGTCAAATCCCATAACACCACACCAATGCTAACCGAAATGTTTAGCGAATGTTTGGTGCCAAATTGAGGGATTTCCAGGCAGCCATCAGCAACATCGATTACATCATCTTCAACCCCAAAAACTTCGTTTCCAAAAACAAGGGCATATTTTTGGCCTTCTTCAATTTTAAAGTTCTCTAATGAAGTACTGTTGTCGGCTTGTTCTACAGCCAATACTTTGTAGCCCTGTTGCTGTAGATTTTTGCAAAGTGTTGCCGTGTTTTCTGCATGTTCCCAATCTACGGATTCGGTAGCACCCAAGGCGGTTTTGTTGATTTCTCTATGGGGAGGTTGGGCGGTAATGCCGCAGAGGTAAATCTTTTCTATTGCGAAAGCATCGGAAGTACGAAAGGCCGAACCGACATTGTTCATGCTACGGACATTATCCAGAATAAGCACAAGCGGAAGTTTTTCGGTGATTTTGAATTCTTCGAGCGTTAGCCTGTCGAGTTCGTCATTTTTTAATTTGCGCATGGCCAAAATTAAAAAACTATAACTGATAAGAACGATAGTTTTTGGGCATAAAATAAGAGTAGAGTCCTAAGACCCTACCCTACACATATGGCTTTCAAAAGAACCATCAAAAATGAAAGCCGATATAGACTGTTAATGCCGAATTTTTTGCTTCGCTTGTGGCTTCTCCAGCGAAGGAGCCTGATTTACCGATTTCTCGGAAACCGTAGTTATATCTTACTCCTAAAATACCTCCGTCAAAATCGTAGCCTAAACCTGCTACTCCACCATAATCTAAAGTGTTGAAGTCGTCTCGGTCTAGTTCCTGGATGCTGTTTATAGAGCCATCACCGTCTACATCTTTGATTTTAACACCAGCTAAAAAGCCTACATAAGGGCCCGCGTGTAAGTTGAGCTTGCCCAAATTGGCGCTGAGCATAACCGGCATTTTGATATAATTAAGATTGTATTTGTATGTGCCGCTGCCCGAAAGAAAGTTATCGTATTGCAGTGCTGCTCCTTTTTGAGCGTATAGGAATTCATGCTGAATGCCTAAGAAGTTTGTGATTTTGATTCGATTATAAATACCAATGTTTAAACCGACTTTTGCATTTTCGTCATCTACATCATCTACATATAGATTTGAAATATTAGCGCCTACAGTAAAACCTGTTTGGGCCTTTGCCGCTGATGCCATAAGTAACATTAATAGGGCAATTATGTATAGTTTATTTGTCTTTTTCATGGTTCTCAATTTTTAGTATAGTTGTATATTTTAGTGTTTAAAGTAAGCTCCGGTTAAGGAGCCTACTTTTCTTGCTGGCTATTGCTCAGTTGAGGAGGGGCACTAGCTTTTTGTTGAAATCACTAAGTATTTAGATACTTGCCAGAATTTCTTAGGGTCAGTAATTTCTAAGTACTTAATGTTTGATTCGTTTTCGTCTTGAACGATTACATATGAATCGGCAGGGTGTTCGGTAACCAATTCAATTTTATCTGCTTCTATCGGAAGTTTAGAAAACTCGCGAATATCAGTTTCGATATACTCATCGCCTAAGGCAGATTCGTTTAAATCAATTGTTCTTCCAAACCATAAAAAACCACCTTCTTTAGAAACCAAACCTCTTTCTTTTAGGTCTTTGAAGCTACCCACCGCATAGTGAACAGTATTCAAATCGTCATTTACAGAAGTTAGTAATTCGATTTCTTGATCTTTAGTATTGATTTCTCTTACCTGGCTTGTCGATATCACTTGAATGGAGTCATATCTGCTTGCAATCATATTGATTTGCTCATCTTTTCTAAGCACTTCGCTTCTTAGGTCGGCAATCATAACGCTTCGTTGTTCCAAATCCTCAGTCAACTGATTGATTCGTTTTTGAAATCCAGATAACTTCAAATCAGTGTTTCTCAACTTTCCTTTTAGGTTTTCTATGGTTTCGTTCGACTGCGCTACTAAATTATCGATCAAAGTAAGTTCTTTCAGAAGCTTGTCTTTGTTATCGGCATTGTCTCCGGTTTGGGCATTGGCAATTAGGTTTTCCTTTTCAACAATCGTTGCTACCTGATCTTCTACCTGACTAAGCATATTTAACACTTCGTTAAAGGCGGAATCCCTAGAAGCAATCTCGCTTTTCATTTCTTGAATAGAAACGGTTTGTTCTTCGATTACTTTTTGTTTTTCACCATTACTGCAAGACGCCAGACCTACAGTGGCGAACGCTGCTAACGCTAAAAGCGCTTTGCTTGTTTTTGAATTTTGAATTTTCATGGCTACTGATTTATATGTGTTAATACTAATTTTTCTTTTGTGCTTTGTATTATGCCAAAACAAAGCCACGATAAGAATTAGATGTAAGTAATTGTAAATCAGTTTGGTAGAATGGATAAAAATAAAAAACGCTCTACTTTTGAGAGCGTTTTTGTCAAAATGAATAAAGTTTGAAGCGTTTTTGGCTAATTCTTTTCTTCGATTTCTTTGAGCATTCGGTAAATGGTTGACTGACCGATATCTAATTTTTGGGCCACCAGTTTAATGTCGTTATCGTAATTCTTTAAATACAACTGAATGATGCGTTGGTTGTATTCTTTTAAACTCATTTCTTCACCCGACATTTCAGCAATTACATCTTTAGTGCCGAAGGTGATGTCATCAGGTTGGATGGTTTCGCCTTCAGACATTACCACAGCAAGTTCCACCACAGATTTTAGTTCTCTGATATTTCCTGGGTAGCCATAGCCCAACAGTTTTTTAGAAGCGTCTGACGATAAGATTTTCTTACCCAAACCATTCTCTTTACAAAATTCATCAATAAAGTGTTTGGCTAGAACAATGATGTCCTTCCCGCGTTCGCGCAAAGGAGGAAGGTGAATAGTGAGCCCGAAAAGGCGATAATATAAATCTTCTCTAAAATTGCCAGCCTTAACTTCTTCCAGTAAATCGCGATGGGTGGCGGCTACAATTCTACAATTGATTTTAACCACCTCTTTTCCTCCTACTCGGGTAATTTCTTTTTCTTGAAGTGCCCTTAATATTTTGGCCTGAAGGGTTTTGTCCATTTCGCCCATTTCATCCAAAAAGAGTGTTCCGCCATTGGCTTGCTCAAACTTTCCAATATGTCGATTGGCGGCACCAGTAAATGCTCCTTTTTCATGACCAAAGAGTTCGCTTTCTGCTAGCTCTTTCGGAATAGCACTCATGTTTACAGCTACAAATGGGCTTTCTTTCTTTTCAGAATTATAATGAACGGCCTTGGCTACAAGCTCTTTTCCAGTACCAGTTTCGCCATTAATGATTACGGAGATATTGGTAATTGTAGCTTTCTTAATGAGCCCAAACACTTTTTTCAGAGGTTCACTTTGCCCAATAATTGAGTTCTGGAAATCGTATTTCTTCTCAACTTCTGATTGAAGGGTCTCTATTCTTTCTTGTAAGGAAGAGTGCTCACGAATGTGTTTGATTACATTGTGTAGCCTATCCTTTATGTCTTTGGTTTTAGTAATATAATCGTAAGCGCCATTTTTAAGTAACTCTACAGCAGTATCTATTTCGCTTTGCTCTGAAATGATGATTACCTTGATTTCAGGAGCGATCTCCTTTATTTTTTTCAAAAGGTCTTCTCCATTGGTATCTGGCAGGCGATAATCCAGAGTTATTACCTGTGGCTTTTCTTTAAGAGCATCCATTAAAGATTTTCCATCTTCAAAAGCTACTACGCGGTAATCTGGGTTTAATTCAAGGGTATATACCAGAAGTTTTCGGTACCATTCATCATCTTCAACTACGAAAATGGTAAAAGAGGCTGTATTCATGCGACCAATTTACAAAATGAAATTAAGCTTGCGTATGCAATTTTAGTTTTCGCTAATAACATGTTTTTAAAACTGATGATTGTCACTAGATGTTTACATATGATTTTTAACTATTCGAAGTTAGCCTGTTATATGGTATTTAATAATGGAGGAGGGAATGTGCCAAAAACACCCTTCGGAATAGAGCATAAAAAAACCCGAGGTTAACTACTCCTCGGGTTTTAAACAAATAAACTACTAACTTAATGAAGATGATCACACGTTTGTGATCGAATTCTTTGAAACCTGAGGGTTACTACTTCTCATTGATTTCTAATACAAAGATCGTTTTTTTAAGAGAAAGGTTGTGTTTCTTAAATTAATTTAACGTTAATTAACTGGTTGGTTCATATCCTATTTGAGAAGTAACCTGCTTCTTTGAACCGATTCGCCCCTTCATTTGTACGTTCACGGGCTTTAATCAATGTTTTTCTTCTTTAACACAGACTTAATTCCCTTGTTTATTATCTGAAAACGGAAGTTTAGATTTCTGAAACTTTGTTAAATTTTGGTTGTCTGAATTGTAACAGTTTTTGGAGGTAGATTTTTTGATGAACTAATTTCTAAAAAATAATCGCAGCATCTTCCAGAGGTTCTTAGAAGTAAAGTCAAAATAATGCGGATGATTGTTTAGGGCTTCAAACCTTAATACATTTTGGGCTAGATGTATGTTTTCAAGTCATTCAATGCGAAGGCTGTACCTGTTGTAAACTCTTTGATTTGCTGCTTTGTGGATTCCTTTATTTTCCCTGTTTCTACTTGATTATGTATAGCCTTACGGGTTTCGCTTAGAAAGGTAATCCCTAAATAGTCTATACTAGGGCGTATTTTATGCAATACTTTTCTTACCTCGGTCCAGTCTTCTTTGGCCGTTTTTTCATTCAGTATATTCAGTTCCATTGGGAGGTTTAAGATAACCACCTCAATCATCTCTTTCAAAAAGCTTTCGTCTTCTTGAACCGTACGTTTAAGTATACTCAAGTCGACTTTGAACTTGTTTTTCAAGGATAGAACTTGAATGATGCTCTCTTCTAGAAAAGGCAGGTCAACGGGTTTTTGCAATATTTGCCAATTGCTGAAAAGTTCTAATGAACTGAGTTCTTCAATTTCGCTTCCGCTTACAAAAATGAAGGGTATAAAATCATTTACACTTCTTCTTTGATCAATTACGTCAACGCCACTCAAACCCTTGAGCTGGATATCGGAAATAACAATATCGAAAGTATTATCAGTTAAATGTGAAATCAATTCTTCGCCAGAAGCTACTACCGTGAGTTGTGCTTTTCGCGACTCTAAAAATGCAGCAATTACCGCACGACTTACGGGGTCGTCTTCCCCAAAAAGAATTTTAAATTCGGCAAGAGTAGGGCTAGGTTTCGAATCTGGTTGCTTCTTTTTTTGCTTGGCTTGTCCTTTATCAAAAGCAAGGTCGAAGCTCATGGTGGTACCTTTTTGCGGCTTACTAGTAATATTGAGTTTTCCCCCAAAGGCTTCAATAAGCTTTAAAGCAATGTTTAGGCCTAGGCCGGTTCCTCCAAAAATTCTGGAGGTGCTTTGGTCGGCTTGCGCATAAGGTTCCAAAACACTTTTCACTTGTTCAGGAGTCATTCCAATTCCAGTGTCGGTCAATTCAAAATGAATATTCACTTGATTGTTTTTCAGTATAGTTGGCTTTACGGCAAGCGTTACTTTACCTTCTGAAGTAAATTTTAGAGCATTCCCTACCAGGTTATATAATACTTGACTTAAACGGGTAGGGTCACTTTTGAGAAGAATAGGCTCATTAGGAATGTTGAGCTTTACTTGGGTGTTTTTTCTTTCTGCTTCAAATTCAAAACCAGCAATAATGTTGGTAATGCATTCTGTTAAGTTGAAATCTATTTGCTCAAACTGAAGCTTTCGGGCTTCAATTTTAGAAATGTCTAAAATATCGTTGATGATGGAGTTAAGGTGGTCAGAAGTAGCCTTTAGCGATGGCAAATAATCGTTGAGTTTTGAGTTATCTTCTTGAATAAGGCTTACTAAACCTGCAATGCTATTCAATGGTGTTCTTACCTCGTGGCTTACATTGGCAAAAAATTGATTTTTGAAAGCTTGAATTCTCTTTAACTCCTCGTTTTGATACCCAAGAAGCTGGTTTTCCATTTCAGCCACTTTATTCTGAAGTAGTGCTACTTCTTCATTAATAACGCTATTGTTTCTGCTTTGCTGATTTAAAAGAATTCGTGGATAATCACTTGTTTTGTCAAGTATAACTAACTGAATTTGCCCATTTTTCAGCTTCTCAAAAGTTAGGCTCAATAAACTTTGTCGTTGTTCTTGCCATTCTACTTCAGGAAACTCATGGCTTTCGCCTAGGGCCATGCTTACAAAGACTTCTTGTAAGCTTTGTAAAAACATGAATTGATCGAAAATTGGCTGACTTTTATCTGTTTTTAGTAATGTATCACAGCTCTCGAGTATTTTTCCAGCCTCATCAAAAATAGTTACTTGAATTTTTGAAGCTACTTGCTGAAGTTTGACTTTATCGAGCTTATCCATTTACAGCATTGCTTTAGCGAGGTCGATAAATGCTTCTTCAACATGTTCCCCTGTTTTGGCACTTGTGGCTTTAAAGGAAAGCGGAATGCTTTCTTTAATACTGTTAAGTTCTTCTTCAGAAATCAAGTCTTTTTTATTTCCTAATATCTGAATGGGAGCATTGGGCAATAGTGTTTTCAAATAGTCTAGTTGTTTGTCAAGATTTTCGTAGGTAGAAGGCCGGGTTAGGTCAAAAACATAGATAATACCGTGTGAGCCCAATTTATAGCTTTTTGATACGCTGTTCTGCTCGGTTTCGCCAGCGATGTCCCAAATAAGTAGGGTCATTTGATATCCATCGAATTCAACTACTTTTTTGTCGATTTTTACTCCAATAGTAGTGAGGTATTTTTCGGAAAATTTACTGTAAACAAATTGCTGTACTAAGGAAGTTTTTCCTACCCCGAAGTGACCAACAAGAATTACCTTTTTATTCATTCTTGTCAAAGTTATCAAAGTATTGCTCAAGACCAGAGGTTATTCTTTCTTGCTTTACTTCTTCATCGGCATCTTTAGCCTTTCTAAGTACTTTTTCGGCAAAATCTAGTAAGGTGTCGTCCAGCTTGTCGCGAAAAGCCATGCTCATTCCGCCCGAAGTAACCACAGCAATAAAGAATGATTTGAAGTTCTTTATTACGATTTTATAGTTGTCGTAATCAATGCTGTCCAGCTCTTGAGTTTCGCTTTTGAAAGCGTCTTCTACAAAGGTTTTAATGGCAGTAAGCATTGCGGCAATCATCTCTTGATCTACCGAATGGTTTTTAGAGAAGCTCCCCATTAGCATGCCCGATTGCTTTTCAACAATAAATATTTCTTCAATTTTAGGCTCAATGAGCTTAGAAATAATCATGTTTTTTTGAGGCGTGCCGGTAAACCAAGCTTTGATTCGAATTTTCCAAGCCTCCCAAGAAAAAGCAAGCTTCATTTGCTCATCTACTTTTTCAGAAAGCTTTTCTATTTCGCTGGTAATGTATTTTTTGATCATTCTACCCAAAATAGGATAGAGTGCTTCTACCACTTCATCTTGCGATTCGCGAATTTGTTTGCTAATCGTTTCGGTAATTTGAGGGCCGAAAAGATCAGGAAAGCGATGCCTTAGGCTTTCACGTTCATCGTCTAGAATAGGCTGAATTTTTTCTTCCAGCCTGTTTCTTGAGTTTAACTGATCATCGAGGTCGCTTAGCTTTTGGGCAAACTCTTCCCTTTCCTCCCAGTCTTTCTCTAGGAGTATTTCTCTAAGTTTATCAAAAGCCAAGCCTTTGCTCATGAATGGTTACTTATTCAGCGATTTGTTTGCCCATTTCTTGCAATAGGGCACCGAGTAACTTTCTGTTTACTTTTCTGTTATCAAGGTCGGTAACGGCTTCATCCATATCAGACCTAAGCTGAGTCACCTTCTTGTTCATGTCGGTTCTTAAGTCGTTGATGATGTTGTTGAGCTGATCGCGGGTGTCGTTTAATTCGCTTTCAATTTCGTTGCGCGTACGCTTGATTAACGCTTTGATTTCGTTGAACTCCGCATCGTACTGCTGCATGCTTTCGCCAAAAATCAATTGTTTAACTGCATCAATTTTTGGGTCGCCTGAAGAAACAGGTTGTTTCTTTTCTTCTTCTTTTTCCTTAGCCATGATTTATTTAATTAAAGCTTTAAGTGTTTTTTCGTCTACTTCGCCCGAAGGGAATAGACCATTGTTTTGTTGAAAAGTCTTAAGCCTATTGGCAGTAATTAGGTTAAATATTCCGTCTTGAGGAATGCTGTCTGAATCGGTGTTTAATAACTTTTGAAGTTCCCAAACGGCCGCACCTTTTGCTCCTATTTTTAGATCGAGCAAATGGTAATTTCTTTCAAAGTTAATGTCTTCTCGAGTCAAGCCTTGTTCAAAGTACATTCGCACTTCATAGTCATTATAACCTTTAGATTTTAGTTCGGCAGACATTTCAAGTTTAGTTTCGAGCATTTTGGCCGTGGCAATCATTTCATTATAAACTTCTGTTGCTCGGGTAGATTCAAAATCTTCATCATTGATAAATCGAACATCTATCTGATTGTTTCTCCACAATGAACGGGCATAAGAACCCACTTCTAAAGCAGTTTTATAGTATTCTTTAAGCACAGCGCGATCGTAAAAATCGGTATCGATATTTTGGCTTAGTTCATAATCGTAAGCCGATGGCGGATTGAATCTACGATCTTTTAGATACTGAACTGCGACATAGGCAACTACACCTATGAGTATTACAATAACAAGAAGACGCTTCATGACTGTATGGATTAAAAAATCTCAGCCATAAAAATAGCAGAAATTATTGATCGGATAACATTGTGATGGGTGATAAAACTGCAAGACTGTTAAACACGATAAGATTTTGATAATAATGCTGTTATGAGAAAGGCATAAAAAATGCCGCTCAAAACCGAGCGGCATAGAATAGAATTTAATATAACGTATTTTGTTATAAGTCGTAATTCACTGAAAATAAGAAATATCGCTTTTGAATAAAGTACTCGTAAGTGCTGATTAAGTTTTCCGAAAATGAATCTCTTCTAATTCCTGTGGTGTTCAGCAGGTTCATGGCGGTGGTTTTAAACTCCCATTTGCTGCCTTCTTTTCTGTAACTCAATTTGGCATTCAGCAGGTCGTAAGTGCTTTTTGTTCCGTTAGAAGTGTTTTTATAAGTGTTATACTCATAGTCGGTATCGAAACGGAAATCTTTTAAGAAATTGATGTACAAACGAGCCGTAGGTTTGTGATTTTCGAACTTACTGCTAGTGCTGCTGGCGGTGTAATTATTGAATGAAACTTCATAACCAAAATTGAATTCTAAAGCTTTTAAAACCGTGGTAGAAAGTCCCGCTTTATAGCCTTGTTGAAAACTTACATTTTCATTGGCCAGATCGCTGATACGGTTATTCGTTACCGACCGCGACCAGTTTCCGGAAAGACTGACTCTGTAATGGTCGAACCTTTTGTCGATACTGGCATTCCCCGACATGCTTTCATTGGCAAAATCAATGTTAGTAGGCGTATTTACCCTTTCTAATCCACTGAAATCTATAATGTTGGTGATGTCGTCAAAACGTTTTTGGTAGTTTACTCCGCCCGAAACGTTAAGGAAATTATACATGTTGAAATTGAAATAGTTGAGGTTTATATTATGATACCAACTATTATCCAACACTGGATTTCCTGCGAATAGTGAGTTATAACCTCTGACAATAATACCTTGCGCAGCGTTTTGAATATCGGTAAAACTGGCTGACATACCATAATTCAAATTCAATGAATGTGAATTTCTGAAATTGTATTTGGCGTTTAATGAAGGAAGTAAAAGCGTTTTGTCAAAACCTTCGGTGATGCCGTTTTGCTGATTTTCGATGGAATACTGATGTAGGTTAAGCCCTGGGTTCAATACCAACTTTCCAAACTTCACTTTGTAGTAAAGCCCGAAATAGTAATCGCTGAAACTATAATCAACTAAGTTATTTAAGTCGGGATCGTTGAACTCATTTGTACTTCCGTTGTCCAATTTTTGCAAAATACTAGAGCTTAAGTCTTGACTGGTTTGGTTTACCCCAAGTTTGAAGTTGATGTGATTGGTGTTGTTCAGAATTCTATAATAGTTAATGGCGGCTTCGGCTTGCTCGGTACCTATATTTTTAAATTGAAGCAGGTTGTAAGGGCTGTTGCCCGTCATAGGAATGATTGCCGCAAAAGGCCTTTGCGTTGTCGACAAGTCATATGTTGGGTCTTGCTCTTGGTTTTTGTAAGTTACTTCAGCCGAAAAAACGTTCTTTTCATCTGGAGCATAAAACGCCCTTAATTGCTGTTCAATAGAAAAAGGCTGTTGAGTGCTTAAGCTGTTAATATCATTCGATGTATTATTGAAAAGCGAATTTTGAAGGTCTGAATTTTCAATATTAGAAAGTCGAGAGAACACATTGTAATCCAATTGCAAACTTGCGTTTGGCGAATAGGTAATGCCCAATTTGAACAAACCCGAAGTGCTCTGAACATTCGATTCAGTAGTGAGGGTTTCTGTTTCTCCTGATTGCAAAACATATTGGCGCTCCGATATTGAACCCAAAGTGTTATCTACTTTAGAACCAATGGCAAAACCTGAAAATCTGATTTTGCTGCTAGGCGTGTAATTGAAGTTAAGGGCTCCCAATTGGTTATTTAATTCTTTTGCGCTGTTTCTTTCTGCCATTGGAATACCCAATTGGTTGGAGCTTACGCGGAAGTTTGAACCTGATCGGCTTGCTAAACTCGCTAAGCCACCGCTAAACCTAAAGTAGTCGCTCATGCTAAAGGCCAAATCGCCTACGTTATTGGCATCACCAATAAAGTTAATGTTGGTTTTCTTATCATAATAGAAAACATTGGCGTGAGCTTTATATCGTTCTTCTGGGCCCCCTGCAAGTTCCAAATCGCCAAAAACCATGTTTTTCATGTCTTCCTTGAGTTGAATGTTCAATGCCAGTTGCTCACTGTTATTCACCCCGCTTAAAGGGCCAACATCGTTGAAATTCTGCAATACCTGAACTTTGTCTACCGCTTTGGCAGGCAGGTTTTTGGTAGCCAGTTTGGTGTCTCCTTCAAAAAACTCTTTCCCATCAACCAATAGCTTGTCCACTTTTTTACCCTGTACTTTTACTTGGCCGTCTTCGTCTACTTCAAAACCAGGTAAATCTTTGAGCACATCTTCTAGTTTGCGCTCGTTACCTTGGGTAAATACATCGGTTTTATAAGTAATGGTGTCGCCTTGAATGAGAATGGGCATTTCAGAAACCACTTCTACAGCACCCAAATTTCTTTCGTCATTATTCAACTGAATTGAAACGGGTAAATCTTGGGTGTCTTTGGCGGTGAAATACCTCTCGAAAGGAACAAAGCCAATAAAACTGACCTTAAGCTGATAGACTTTTTGGTCTTCTAACAGTAATCTAAACTGACCTTGCTTATTGGTGACTCCAAACGAAGCAATCGTTTTTTTGGTGGTGTCCATGGCCATTACGTTGGCAAATTCAAGGGGCAAACCCAATGAATCTCTTACCTCGCCAAGGTAAACTACTTTTTGTTGGGCATTTGCGTTTTGCATTGCTACACATAAGAATGTGAGCAAAAAAATTAAACCTATTCTTTTCATGTTGTGAGTTTTTGACCTTTGGGTTCGAAAAAATTAGTTGCCGCCTATTTTTATAGTAAAGCTTTTGCCATCTCCGTTGGTACCCTGGCTATACTTTTCCATCATCTCTTTGGTTTTTTCGTCTCGAATAACCTTTAATTCTTCTGGTGTCACTTTTTTACCTTTCGATGGCTTCTTGATTTTCACCCCTTCTTCAGGATTCAGAATTACTTTGGTGCAGAGGTAAGTGATTTTGCCGTCAGTAATTTCCATGATTAAACCCGGCAAACCCCAAAAATCGTCTGGCCCTTGCGATACTGGAATTTCAGGAGTGAACCAGGCCTCGATATTGATGGTGTCGGAGGTTACCGTTGATTCCTTGTCGTCATTGTCGAATGAAATAACGGTGCGCTCTACTATTTCCGAAAAAATGGCTTTTTGGGCAGTGTAATTACCAATTTTCTTGGTTTCGTTGGTCAGCTGCCATTCTCTGTTTTTTAGTTCACTCTCAACTAAAAAAGGTTTACTAAACACTTCGGTTTCATTTAAAAATAGATTGTCGGCAGTGTTTTTATATTTAGTGCCCGAATTGGAAGATATTCTCATTACCACACCCCCAGCTGCCGTTGCAGGCGCTCCTTCAAGACTTTCCACTTCGGCCCAAGTAGATTCAGTTAAGTTGAATTTCAATTCATATTCTTTTTGCATTTGTTTTTTAAGGCTTTCCTGAATTTGCTTTTCCATTTCTGGCGACATCCCATCTCCTTTAATACTTAACCCGCCCATTTTGCGAGCAGATTGGTAGGTGGCGATGCCTTGAAAATTCTGGGCATTTAGGGTGAGCGTTCCTGCTGTTATAATGCCCAACAAGAGCATAATTGTTTTTTTGAGCTTTTTCATTTTTGATCTGTTTTATGGAATACAAAAAAGCTTGAATTCAATTAAACCGATAGTTAACCAGTGTTAACGAGTGTTAACCTTTGATGCTCAGGTATTACGAATGCGTATATTTGAACTGTGAAAAAACGCAAGTTCAAGGCTATTATCTATCTGATTTCCTTTACGGTACTTATTACTGTGGGCATTCAAGTGTATAGAAATGTTCAGAATTATAATCTGAACAAGCAGCGTTTTATCAACGATGTGCAAGTAGCTTTAGACAACGGAGTAGAGGGCTATTTTTCCTCTTTGGCCAAGAATTTTGTTTTTCTAGACAGAAACGATAGTGGCGCTTTTGATGCCAGCGAAATCAAGGCGTTTTTTCAGAATAGTATTAAAGGAAAGGCAAGCGATTCTTTAAAAAAGTTTCAGTTTTCTACCAATACGGCAGTTCTCTCCGACACTTCTATTGGTGGAGTAACGATTCGAAGCACGGGCAAAGGAGATTCAAATGTTCAGCTAAGAGGTGTGGCTAAGCTGAATAATGGTGTATCCATTAGAAATATTACGGTTTCAAAAGACACGATTTCTTCTACTAGACTGAATGAACTAGAAGCTTTTACTACCAAAGTTATGATTTCGATGGTGCAAGATACCATTGACTTTAAAAACTTAACCCAGTATGTAAAGAAGGAATTGGGCCGAAAGAAAATAGACATTGATTTCGCTTTTGCCTCTTTACAAAACAATGAGGTGGTTGAACGGTCTAGAGAATTTAGAGATGATGAGTTTTCGCTTTCCACGCTTTCAAAAGCCAGTTATTTACCCAAAAAGGAGCTGAAGATGTATTTCGATAATGCCTCTTTAATTATTCTGAAAAGAGGAATGGTTGATTTGCTTATTTCATTGCTCATTTCCGTTTCTGTGATTGGTTCGCTGTTATATCTCTATAGAATCATCAATCAGCAAAAGCAGTTGGCCGAAATTAAAAATGACTTGATTAGTAACATCACCCATGAATTTAAAACCCCAATTGCCACGGTAACATCGGCTCTTGAAGGTATTGCGAATTTCAATAAACAAAACGACCCTGAAAAAACGGCCAAGTATTTAGATATGTCGAACGACCAGTTGAAAAAACTCAACCTGATGGTGGAGAAACTACTGGAAACCGCCACGCTCGACAGTGATGAATTGAGTTTAAGGAAAGAACCCGTGAATCTTACCCTGTTGCTTTCCAGTATGATTGAGAAGTACAAAATGTTGGCTGGAAATAAACGCCTTGCATTTGTGGCACCTACTGCGGATGTAATTATTGAAGCAGATCCTTTCCACCTCGAAAACGCCCTCTCCAATTTGGTAGACAATGCCATAAAGTATGGAGGAAACGAAATTCAGGTAATTTTGACGAAGTTAGGTAACCGTGCGCAGGTAGTAGTACAGGACAATGGCGGTTATATAGAGAAAACCCAAAAGGAAAGGGTGTTTGACAAATTTTACCGAATTCCTACCGGTAATCAACATGATGTGAAGGGTTTTGGGATTGGCCTTTATTATACCCGAAAGATTATTGAGAAGCATGGAGGCTCGATAGACTTAGTTTTGAAACCTCAACTGACCAGTTTTGAAGTGGCTTTTTCATGACGGATAAAATCAAAATATTATTGGCCGAAGATGAAATGGCTTTGGGCACTATCATTAAGGAAAGTCTAGAAACCCGTGGTTTCGATGTGCTTTTCTGTACCAACGGAGAGCAAGCCTTAAATACTTATCGTACAGAGAAGCCAGAATTATTGGTGCTGGATGTAA
Organism: Roseivirga seohaensis; assembly: GCF_001592945.1. GTDB lineage: Bacteria > Bacteroidota > Bacteroidia > Cytophagales > Cyclobacteriaceae > Roseivirga > Roseivirga seohaensis. The sequence continues at coordinate 265,755 of NZ_LRPB01000023.1, read as the reverse complement.
TGATGCCCAAAAAGGACGGTTTTACGCTCGTCAAAGAAATTCGGGCTGAAAACGATAAAATCCCTGTCATTTTCCTGACCTCTAAATCTAGAACCGAAGATGTAGTGGAGGGTTTTGGTTTGGGCGGAAACGATTATTTGAAAAAGCCTTTTAGTATGGAAGAGCTTATCGTTAGGATTCATGCGCTTTTAGACCGAAAGAGAAAGCGTGAATCTTCAGAAGAAATCAATATAGGTAAATACCGCTTTAACCTTTCAAAACAAAAATTAGGGTTGGGCGAGAAGGAACAAACCTTAACCCACCGTGAAGCGCAACTGCTTTTTTACTTGAGCGAAAACCGAAATGCAGTTACCGACCGAAGCTTAATTCTTACTCAACTTTGGGGCAATGATGATTTTTTTAATGCCCGAAGTATGGACGTTTTCATCACTAAACTCCGCAAAAAACTAAGCGAAGATGAAACCGTAGAAATTCTGAATATTCGTGGTTACGGTTATAAGCTGGTGTGTTGAAGTATTAATGTGTTTGAGTACTGATGTATTGAAGTGTCGAAGTATTGGTTTAAGCCATCAACCTATTTCAAGAGGAGACATGTCGGCCTATGTCGAGAAAAGGCAGAAAACCTACTTCGTCACTATTCTAATCAGCGCATCGTAGCCTTTCAGCTTACGTTTTTTGTGGTACTCATACATCTTATCGTTTTTGATGATTTCCACAGTCTGTACTTTTTTATCTCCTAAGTTGTTTAGGTCATCAAAGGTCATTTCTGGTTTCAGTTCACCATCTAGGTCAATAATGATGTTACGCTCGGCCAGTCTATCGCTGACGAATTTTAATTGTAAATCATAACTCAAAGCATCCCCAAACTCGATTCTTGTAAAATCATGAGTTATGACGGATGCGGTAAACGGATCTTTTACAAGTAATGAATTGGGCTCCAAGTCGTTATTATTTTTTGTAGATGCGCGGATTAACGCTAAGTTTTCACCTTTTAGTTGAGGGTATATTTTAAGGATTTTTGCCTGGTCTCTAATTACCTGTACAGATACAATTGCTTTTGGATCGATTGCCATTAAATCTTTCTCATCAACGATTTTATTGTCGACTTCATAAATCAGGCTGTCATTAGTTGCTTTCGCTCTAGTAAATTTCAATTCAACTGGTTCGTTTGTATCATCGATTATTTTTTTGGAAACATTTTTAAGGGTTAGTCTGATGGCGTCCTTCTCCTGTAAGCTTTCCTCCAGTTTCTTTACTTCTTCGGAAACGGCAGTCTGGTTATCAACAATTTCTGTAGTTGCCGTTCCTTTAAAAAGAGTAGATACATTGCCCGTAAAATCATTTTGTCCAGTGGTAACTCTGTTTCTTTGCGTTACTAGAATATTTCCAGTTCTCCCTTGAATTTTACGAAGCTCTTCTTGAGCCTCTACGAGCTTTGCTTCTTCCTCCTTCACCCTCTCTACCCACTCAATAATTTCCTCCTGAGTTACCTCAGCCTTTTCAACCACCGAAGCTTTAGATTGTGCTAAAGCCTTAATTAATTCTTCCACTTCTCTAAGGACTTCTTGGGTCCGAATAATCTGCTGATCGGTCTGAGTTTTTGCAGAGCGTTTGGCTTCCGTTTCAAGTTTTTCTTTGGCGCTTTGGTGTTCTTCAGAAAACTTATGGATTTGATTGTATGCGGTTTTATAGGCTTCAAACTCTTCGCCTGTGATTTCCGCTTTGTCATTCAAAATCATCGTTACAGTGCCAGTAGCATCGGTTTTCACCGTCACTTTAGAGTTTGGATTGAGTAACTCCAGAATGGCTTTTTTCACTTTGGTAGTGTCTTGAGGCGCTGGGGTCTGCATCAAGTTTTCGATGTTGTTTTCTTCCAAATCAGCCATGCTAGGTTTATCTGCTTGGGTCGCATTCTGACTCATAAGCACAAAACTCAAGACCAGAATTCCTAGCGACATAAAGCCACTAAGCCAGTTCATTTGGGGCTTGTGATCTACAATGCGTTTTACCCTGCTCAGCAATTGATTCTTCTTTCCGGCAAAGGCCAAAGCAGGCTGAAATTTATGACCTTGATATTCAGAGGCATTGGTGAGCGCTTTGATCAGTGTGAGCTTTTTACCCAGCTGATTTAGGGCAATATCATCACAGTGAAACTCTCTTTCGGCATCTAGCTGTATTTTGAGCCACCAAAAAGCAGGGTGGAAAAAGTAAATCACTTGCAACAGGTTGATAACTATGTTGATAAGAAAATCTTTTCGTTTGATGTGGGCCAATTCGTGCACTAAAATGGCCTCAATTTCATCAGTAGGAAGGGCTTGGATGAGACCCATTGGAAAAATGATAACAGGCTTAATCACCCCCATGACTAATGGAGAAGAAACCCTTTCAGACTGCTTTAAAAGCACTTTTCCCTTTATCTTCAAAGAGTTGCAGAGTTCGTTCATTTTCTCTAACCAGACGGAATCTGTAATCAGGTTGGCTCCGGATTTTAGGCGATTTAGAAAATAGAATCCTCCTAACATTCTGACTGTGAATAAGAAGGCACCCATGAGCCAAACCACTAAGGCCAAATTGGCGTTCTGTGACGTCCAAGCTTTCCATTTTTCCATAATGGTGAGTGAGGTAGCTACCTGCTCAATTGGTGTTGAAGCTTCATTGAATTCTAAGGAAAACAAGGAGGTATTTTCTAAATCAAGCGGGCTATTAAAGGTTGAAGTTATTGCACCATTATCTAAATGCCCCAGAAAAGTAGTGACTGAAAGTGTAGGTAAGATGAGGATGGCGGCAAGCACCACGGCATAACGTTTTGCAGGCGAAGCTTTCTTCATAAAAAGCAAAACAACAAAACTAGCGATCAGCACTAAGGCACCTTGCCAAAGCGAATCGAATAGGGTTAAGCCTAAGGCTTCGGCCCATTGTGGGTTGATGAATGCTTTCATTTTTGTTCTCCTTCAAGTTGTTCAATGAGTTTTTTGATTTCTTCGAGCTCGGCTTTTGAGGCTTTTCCTTGCCCTAATGCCTGCATGACCAATTGCGAGGCTGAACCGCTAAAAGCGGCATCTACTAATTTGTTAAGTAAAGTATGCTGTACATTTATTTGTTCAATTGCTGGTTTGTACACGTGTGTGCGTGACGATTCGTCTCTAGTAACAATACCCTTTTGCGCCATAATCTGCATCAGTTTCAAAGTAGTGGTATAACCTGTTTCCTTTTCCTGACTGAGTATTTCATTGACTTCCCTCACCGTACTTGGGCCTTTTTCCCAAAGCACTTTGAGTATGTCTAGTTCCGATTCCGTGGGCTTGTGTGTCATGTTGTTTTTTTTAAATATTGACCTCTTCTGAAGTAGATAATTTCAGTCTACGACAAATTTCGTATCAAACATATACGAACGAATTCGTAATAGCAAATTTTGTTACGAATATTTTCGTAGACATGTACGGTAATTTGAATAGGTTCATATGATTTCTACCATAAATGAGAAATCCTTTTCCTCTCATCACCTTTTTGGAACAATTATACTATGTGTCTGTATTTAGCACGAAAGGAATGCTTAATTTCATTAACCACTAAACTTACCAACGAGATGAAACTATCGAATAATTTAAAACGACTCCCCCAGCTTCTGGTCGTGGCGGTGCTATTGAATTTCGGTTCAGTACAGGCACAAGACACCAATATGGGCTACCAAAGGCCTCCAGAAGAAATTGCTAAACTCATTGACGCGCCTTCTACGCCATCGGTGAGTATTGACTCTAAAGCAGAATGGATGTTGCTGATGGAAAGACCAGGCTACCCTTCGATTGAAGAAGTAGCTGCGCCAGAGCTTAGAATTGGCGGAACCAGAATTAACCCTGCCACTAATGGCCCAAGCCGACAAAGCTTTATGACGGGCTTGAGCTTGAAGAACATTGCTTCAGGCCAAGAATTTCAGTTTTCAGGAATGCCAAGCAAACCTCAAATTGGCAACGTAAGCTGGTCGATGGACGAAAGTAAAATTGCTTTTACCAATACCACCGAAAACGGAATTGAGCTTTGGGTGGCAGATGTCAACAGTAAGTCGGCAAAAAAATTGACGGACGAAATCATCAACAATGCCTATGTAGGTGCATTTGAATGGATGCCAGATAATGCTACTCTATTGGCAAGCACGGTGGTAGACAACCGTGGTCCTCAGCCCAAAAAGCCTTTAGCACCAACTGGGCCAGTACTTCAAGAAACTTCTGGCGCACTTGCTGCTTCAAGAACCTATCAGGATTTACTGGAAAACCCGTATGACGAAATGCTTTTCGAATACTATACCATGGTTCAGTTGAGAAAAATCGACATGAATGGGAATAGCCAAAAAGTAGGGAAGCCAGATATTATTAAGTCTGTAAATATTTCGCCTGACGGCAACTATATTTTAGTTCAAACCATTCAGAAACCGTTTTCTTATTTAGTGCCTGCTTCACGTTTTCCTTTTCAATACGAAGTATGGAGCAGTACAGGAAGCTTGGTTAAAGTAATGGCCAAAATTGATTTGGATGAAGTTCGTCCCAATGGCTTTGACGCCACAAGGTTAGGTGCTAGAAGCATGACTTGGAGAGCTGACAAACCGAATACGCTTTACTGGGCAGAAGCCAACGATGGTGGAGACCCTAACAAAGAAGTAAAAGAGCGCGACATTGTATACATGCAAAGTGCTCCGTTTAACGGAAAACCAACCAAGCTTTTCGGAACTAGTTTACGCTATTCTGGTATTCAGTGGGGCGATGAAAACAGGGCCTTATTAAATGAAGGTTGGTGGGCACAGCGTTTGGAAAAAACCACCTTGATTGATCCTTCTAAGCCTAATACTCCTGGTCAGGTGTTAATCGACCGCGCTACTACCGACCGTTATAATGACCCTGGAAACCCAGTAATGACTAAAAATCAATATGGCTGGAATGTGCTTTTATTTGACAAAGACGATCTGTTTATGCGTAGTACGGGTGGTTCGCCAGAAGGTGATAGACCGTTTTTGAGCAGGTTTAATACGAAAACCAAAAAGGCAGAAATACTTTTTAGGTCTGAAGCCCCTTATTACGAAAGAGTAACGGATCTGCTTTCTAAAAAAGGAGACATGATAATTACCATTCGCGAGTCAGAAAAAGAGCCACCAAACTATTATATCCGTGATTTGAAGAAAGGCACAATGAAGGCGATTACTGATTTCCCTCATCCTCAACCTTCATTAATGGCCATTAACAAGGAAATAGTAAAATACAAAAGGAAAGATGGCGTAAACTTAAGTGCTACGCTTTACACCCCGGCTGGCTACGACAAAGATCGAGATGGCCGTTTGCCAGTGATTATGTGGGCTTACCCAATTGAGTACAAGTCGGTAGAAACTGCTTCTCAGATTAGAGGCACACCTTATTCGTTTACCAGAGTAAGTTCAGGTTCACCATTGTTTTGGGTGCTACGAGGTTATGCCGTAATGGATGGTACGGAGTTTCCAATTATTGGTGAAGGTGATAAAGAGCCGAACGACACTTTTGTAGAGCAATTGGTAATGAATGCCGAAGCGGCCATCGACAAAGCCGTTGAAATGGGCATTGGCGATCGCAATAAATTTGCAGTAGGTGGCCATTCTTATGGTGCATTTATGACGGCTAACCTTTTGGCGCATTCCGATTTATTTGCAGCCGGAATTGCCCGAAGTGGTGCTTATAATAGAACATTGACACCATTCGGTTTTCAACGTGAAGAGCGTACTTATTGGGAAGCTCCAGAATTATACAACACCATGTCGCCATTTATGAATGCCGATAAAGTGAATGAACCATTGCTTTTGATTCATGGTGAGGCCGATAATAATTCAGGTACTTTCCCAATCCAGAGTATTCGTTTTTATAATGCCATTAAAGGGCATGGCGGTACTTCGCGTTTGGTAATGTTACCTCACGAAAGCCACGGCTACCGCGCAAAAGAATCGATTATGCATATGCTTTGGGAAATGGATTCTTGGTTAGAAACCCACGTAAAAAATGGAAAAACTAGCCCAGAAAGCGCAGCCATCAACAGTAAGAAGTAATTGATATACAAATACTGAAACAACTAACCGCACTCGAAAGGGTGCGGTTTTTTTGTTTGGGGTTTACGGTGGTAAAATTCAATATATTTTAGGTTAGCAATCACATTCAAGCCTGACTGTTATTATTTTCAATCAAGAATTCCAATTTAAAGGAAATGTAAGTGCACTTAAGAATCATCGAAAGGTCTGCCACTCTCACCAGTTACCGTTAAGGCAATTGTTCTTAATACTTAAATCAAGTAACCCTATTTCATAATTTAAACTGTCATTACACATCTGAAAGGGTCATGGGAGCATGCCCTTTTTCTGTTTACGCCAACACTTTTATCAGGTAAATCGTCTCCTGATTTCCTGAATCAGGAGTTAAGGCATCCATATGAGTACTAGAATTGCATGAACTCAAATAAATAACATTATGAAAAAATTATTAGCCGTGCTGCTACTATCGATTGCAGCAGTAGAAGCGAGCGCTCAATTTCACACTTTAAAAATTCCTCAGCCGAGTAATCGTGTTACCGAAACACAGCGACTTGCTGTCACAGATATCACCATCGATTACTCAAGTCCTTCTGCGAATGGAAGGGATGTATGGAATGACACCAATGTAATTCCTAAAAATGGTGACCCGATACCGTGGCGAGCTGGTGCTAATATGAATACTACCATCGAATTCAGTACCGATGTAACCATAGAGGGTAAGGCATTGAAAGCAGGGAAGTATGGATTTCATATCATACCTAAAGATGATAGCTACCAGCTCCTTTTTGCTCATAATAATGATCAATGGGGAAGCTACTACCTTGATGTGGACAAGGATGTTACCTTAAAGGTTGATGTAAAAAGTGAAGAATGCGCTCCTTCAGAAAAGCTGGATTATGAATTCATCAATTGGACTGAATCAACAGTGCAAGTCGCTTTGGAGTGGGGTAATCAAAGGATTCCTTTTACAGTAGGTGTTGATATTAATAATACGGTAGTTGAAAGTTTTAGAAGTGAGCTGCGTGGTATCAACACTTACCACTGGCAAGCGTGGAATGATGCCGCTGCGTGGTGCTTAATACATAACACTAACTTAGAAGAAGCACTTACCTGGGCAGATAGGTCTATCAATGGTGGTTATGGTGGTTTTGCTGCCAATAAAAATGTGACTAACCTCACGACTAAAGTTAGACTTTTAAAGGCTCTTAATAAGAGTGAAGAGCTCACTGCTACCATTACTGAATTGAAAGCTATGGATATGAGCCCGAATGAGGCCAATGAATTGGGGATATTTTTATTGCAAAACAATAAGGCATCAGATGCACTTGAAATTACAGAAAGGCTATTGAAGGAGAATCCTGATGCATGGTTTCTAATGTTGAACAAAGGAATCTTTCAATACTACTTGGGCAATAAGAAATCTGCTCTGAAAACATTGAATGAAGTAGAAAAGGTTATTCCTGAAGGATTCAGGGCAAGGTTGGGCCAGATTAAAACTGAAATAGAGAACAATACCTATAAAGTACCTGGGAGTTGAGTTTTCGGGTTTTTTGACCAGACGGCATGCCAGCAATGGCATGTCGTTTTTATGCTGTTTTTAGTGCCTGGGTCTGCTTAAAAACCTTCGGACTCATACCCGTTTGCTTTTTAAACGCGGCATAAAATGCAGATGGCGTTTTAAAGCCAACATCATAAGCTAAAGCCTCCACTTTTACATTGTCTTCGATCAATAATAGGCTCTGCACTTCGTTAATTCTGAAATGATTAATGGCTTCAGGAAATGTCATTTTGTAAAGTTCTTTTACACAATGAGTGATCAAATAAGCGGGTATTTGTAATTGCTCGGAAAGTTGATTGATTGTTATTCCTGGCACTCTGTAAACATTTTCATGCTCAAAGGCCTCTTTCACCTTCTTTACATACAATGGAGAAACCTCTACCTTCATGGCTGGCTGAAAAACCACTGGAGATTTGAGGGCATTGATAAACACAAAATAAATGCCCACAGCCGCAATTCCTGAACCAATGGCATAATCCATCATGGAGTTGGTAAGGTGCTGATAAACAAAGGCCGCCCAAACTAGCGAAACAGCAATCAATATTTGCTTGTTCCAAGCAGCAAGGCGCTCATGCTCATAAGTGCTTACGGTATTCACCTTCCATGCCTTGAGCAAATAGAAAAACATTATGACTGTAGTAATCTGATAAAACCATGTAAATCCTTCATCTTTTACTACCGTGAAGCAAAGCACTGTACCAACCAATGGGTATATAAAATGAATTGCATAATAATACCATGGAATTGATTTTCTACTGGCAGCATAGGCGGTATAAAACAATGTGAGCGGCCCTATTAAAGAAAGCCCCAAAAAGCCTGTGGCCACACCTTCATCTGCCATAACAGGAAGAAGAAAATATGCAATAGACTTACCTACGCGAAGTGAAATTGCCAAAAACAGTGCGCCAAGAAAGTAGTTGCCAATTTTATCATCCTTTCTAATAAAAATGAGGTAAGCTGCTAAAAACAAACCAGTTGTTACTGCTATACCGGCAAACAAACCTAATATTCCAAAGAGATTCATGGGCTATGGATTCACGATTTAGTTACGTTGAGCTTACAGTATTAGTTACGATAAGTAAAACGTGAATCTGATGCTGTTTTTCAGCAAAGATAATTGGTTTTATCAAAGCCCTATTCAATCAATCCAGCTCGCTATGTTCATCGGTATTTCTATTCTTATTTTTTTGTAAGCCATAGGCTTTACGGTTTGCTTAGGGTTAACTACCTAAAATTCAATATATTTATGGGGCTTAGTCTCATACAAGACTGTTTGGGGATAAGTAAAAAAGCTAAATGAAAAATCTAAGTACAAGCATAGCTATAATTTCATTGACAATATTAATTTCTTGTCAAGATAAGCCTGTAAGTAAGGGATATTTAATCAACGGAATCGCAAAAAATGTACCTGACAGCACCCAAGTTTTATTATACCTCTATCCAAAAATGGATGTAATTGCTGATTCTGCGATTGTTCTCAATGAAGAATTTCAATTCAAAGGAAATGTAAGTCGGCCAACCTTAGCGCATTTAAGGATAATTGAAAGTAGGGATGACAGGACTTTTTGGTTAGAGAATAAAGAAATTGATTTTGTTGGTCAAGAGGGGAGTTTTTCGGAAGGTAAAGTAAGTGGTTCGAATACCCAGAAGGAATCTGAACTACTTTTAGAAAGAAAGGACTCTATTTTTAAAGAAATGGGGAAACTTGAAGCGATGGTTACAAAGGAAAACCGTGATTCACTTTTTGTTTTTTATGAACAAATGCAATACGTGGTTATTGATATTAATAAGGGATTCATTAAGGATTACCCTAATTCCTATGAAAGTCTGACCCAATTAAACTGGTCAAAAGAAATGATGGGAAGTGAAGAAACAGAACAAATATTCTCGCAGATAAACGAAAAATTACGATCCACAGAAGAGGGCAAGCCAATGTAGACGGACAAACAATTCAATTATCGGAGTTAAAGGGAAAGTATACCCTAATAGAGTTTTGGGCTTCTTGGTGCGGCCCTTGTAGGGCTTTCAATCCTGAACTGGTTGAGCTATATAATGACCAAGGTTTTGAAATTCTTGGAGTATCATTGGATAGTAATAAAGAAAAATGGGAAAAAGCAATTGAAAAAGATGGATTGACTTGGCCAAATGTGAGTGACCTAAAAGGAGATAATAATGAAGCCGCAATGATTTATGGAGTACGAGATATTCCTGATAATTTTTTAATCGATGAAAACGGAATAATCATTGACAGATTTATACGAGGAGAAAAATTACAAATGAGACTCAAGCAACTATTTAATGAAAAGGACGGCTTGTAACAGCCATCAACAGCAAGAAGTAATTGATACACAAATACTGAAACAACTAACCGCACTCGAAAGGGAGTGGTTTTTTGGTTGGGTAGAAATGTCATAAAATTCAATATATTTATGGGTAACAGTCTCAGATCATATGGACTACCTAAAACCATCGATTATAGAAGGAATATTTAAGTTCTCCAATAATAGGTATGATCATTTCCTAAATTACTTCCATAGTATCCACATACCTATAATAGAAACTAAGCTAAAACTAGCGCAGACTATATTTCGGGCAAGATTTTCCAAACCTGATGAAATTCTAGAAGACTACACGGAATACATTTACCCTCCTCACAAGTCTAATTCCTTTTCGAGGATTGGAAAACCTGGTGATACTTGGTTCTATGCCTCAGATAATTATGAGGCTTGTCTAATGGAAATGCTCCCATACTGGTATGAGCAATTTGAACTCGGTACATCAATTAGAGTATCAATAGGTACTTGGCAAATAAGACAGGTGATATCAATTCTATTAATTCCAGATGTTGAACTCAAGAATGAAATTGCCAAAGCATTTAATGAAGTTGCTCCCTATTCTGAAGAGGATAAAAAATTTTGGAACTTCATAAGTCCATATTTCTATCAATCATCGAAGTGCAATCCAGTTATCTATGAGCTGACTTCTGCACTAGTGACTTCAGTGCTGGAAAGGTCTGAACTAACTGGTAGCAATCTTGATGGAATTGCATATCCGAGTATTCAATATCGAGAAAAAACGAACGTAGCTTTGAAACCTTCTGTAATAGACAATGAACAACTCATTTTCAAGTCTGCATTTGACATGATTTTTAACAAGGAATCAGAACTAAATGAAGAAGGTCTTCCAATATATTTAGGGCCATTTGATGGGCGACAGGGAATTTTAAACCAAACATCTGGAAATATAGATTGGATATAAACGAATTGTCAACAATTGATAGGGTTTATTTGAGACTTGAAAACTCACAGGATAAATTGTATTAGAAAATTGCTTGTAGGTTAAATAGAGAAAAGCAAGGAGCCATTCACTCTATATTTTTTTCAAACCCCTCCTAAAACAGCCCCATCTGCCCTTTGTTGGTTTTCACAAATAAGTCGGTGCGGAGTTTCGGCCTGGGTTCTGTATTTTGAAAGTACTTGGCTTTAGAAAGCTCAAACAGTCGGTTGATGGATTGCACCATCAAACCCTCGCCTCGCATTCTGGTGCTGTAACGGCTGTCGTTTAGTTTGCCTCCGTGTGCGGCCTTTATTTGGTTCAGAATTTTACTTGCCCTGTCGGGAAAAGCTTCCTGCACCCAATGTTCGAACACTTGGCCAATGGCGCCATTTAACCGCACCATGGTATAACCAGCGCTTCGCGCTCCAGCCTTGGAAGCGGCTTTCATAATTTCAGGAATTTCATGGTCGTTTAGGCCGGGAATAATAGGGCCAATCATAATGTTTACGGGCACGCCACGCTGGGTTAGGGTTTCAATGGCCTTCAATTTTCTAATAGCCGAAGCTGTTCTCGGTTCAAGCTTTCTTCTTACCGATTCATCCAAAGTAGTGAGGCTGAAATAAACGCTAATCAGGTTGAGGTCGGCCAAAGGGCCAATAATATCGAGGTCGCGGGTAATGGTAACGTTTTTGGTAATAATGCCCACCGGGTGTTTGTATTTCAGAAAAACAGCGAGCAGCTTTCGGGTAATTTCGAGCTTTTGCTCCAAAGGCTGATAACAATCGGTATTGCCAGAAAGCACGATGGTAGAAGGCTGCCAATTGGGGTTTTGCAAATGCTTTTCTAGCAACTGTGGCGCAGACTCCTTGTACATAATCACTTTTTCGAAATCTAACCCAGCATTATAACCCCAGTATTCATGGCTGTTTCGCGCATAGCAATAAATGCAGCCATGCTCGCAACCTTGATAAGGGTTGAGGGAGTAGGTCATGCCTACATCAGGACTTTCCACTTTGTTCACAATGGTTTTTGGGAAGATGGGGATGTATTTGGTGTTCGGGTTTTGGCCATCAAATTCATCGATTGCCTCTAGGTGTTCTTGTACATATTCGTGCATCAAGAACCTGTTCTTCACCTGCTTTTGAGCGCCTCTTCCTTTAATCATTAATCTAGTATTATTAGTAAAACTAAAAATAATAGATTCAAACCAAATATTATAGCTAATAGATTGAGTATTTCTTTTGAAGCCTTATTTGTGCTCTTTTGTTTTCTGGACTATTAATTTATATTTTGGAACATAAAATTATACTTAAGCTATAATGAAACTCCGATCTCAGGCATTCTCAATTTTTAGTTTCCTTCTGCTGGTTTTATTGACTGTTTCCTGTGGTACTTCAAAAGAGGTTACTGATGATAATGTCAAATCCTACATTACCCAAGTAGTCGATTCCGTTATGGTCGATCGACTTTCAACACTTCAACTATTAGACTACAATGTTGACACGAAAGAGTTTTTAGTAGGCGATCAACAAACCAATGAAGTATTGATCGTGAACGAAAACGGTGACTTGGTCTTGCAATTCAACCCCCATGTTGAAAGCCCCGCCTATGTTGGTGATTATGACTTCGGTTGGAGTTTTTACGGAAATGATGGATTGGTTTGTCACAGCCACTATTATTTATATCAGTTTGATAAAAAGGGAAACAAGCTTGCTAAAATACCCTACCCTGTAGAAGCAAGGTCGATTTGGTGGTTAGATAGAGACCCAACTATGGTGGACAGTTATACTATAAATGGCAGCACTGAAGTGCTTGCTTTTATCACTGAGCCTGCTGGGCCTCCTTACAACTCTCAAGGCTTTCAAGATTCGACAGTTATGCTTTACCGTATGAATTTTGAAACTGGAGAGGCCACTCCCGTAATGGAAAAACAGCCTGAAAGTGTATATCGGACTTTAGGGAAATTTGTAGACCGCGGCTTTCCTTATGTAACAAAAATGAAAAACGACCGCTTTGCTCAGGTCTATAGCATTGACTCCATGCTTTACATTTTTGATGTGGCGAATAACAACTTAGTAAACGCGATCCCGCTTCCAAAGGCTTTTCAGCCTGAGTATGAAACGATTGAGTTTGGAGAAAAGGGAGAGCCAGATATATTTAGAATTAACTCCTATGTGGTCTCCACTGGTGATAACATCATGGTTTCGGTCATGGGAAAAGTTCCAGAGTCTATCATAAGAGAAATATATAAAAAGGTAGACATGCTGTCTGAATCGCAGGATTATAAGGATGCAGTAAAAAAGTACATGACGAATAACCATTTACTCTTTGACGAAAACCGCTTTTTGGGCGAGGTGAAATGGACTGCCGGAAATGTGGGGTATCAAAAAATCAGTAGCCCCGATGGATATTTCTGGGTTCAGCGTAGGTATGATGACGAACGCGATTACCAGACTTTTTTGAAAGTAAAAATTGTAGAAGACTCTAATTCAGAAAAACCCTAACCTCAGATTTGTATGCTTAAGTATTTCAAAAACTCTCAACTCTTTTTGCTCACATGCTGCCTTATATCAATGATGGCTTGCAGTGGCAATGAAGAAAATTCAGAAAGTAAAATAAGAAGCTTCAAAGCTGAAATTGTTGACTCTTTGGTGATTGATAGACTCTCAATGGTTGAATTGCTAGATTACCAAAGTACTACAGGAGACCTTCTGTTTGCGGATGTTCAATCGGGGGATTACTTGGTTATGGACAAAGACGGTGAGGTTCTTTCTTCTTTTAACCCTCATATAGAAGGGCCAAACTATATGGGCAATTCAAGTTATGGCTGGAGCTTTTATGGTAAAGATGAGCTGGTGGCTTTTGGTCACCCTGATTTTTATCGCTTTTCCAAGGCCGGTGAAAGACTTGGGCGTTACGACAATCCAATAAATCCTGGAGGAGGTATTTGGCTTGATTATTCCCCCCAACGGATAAAGGCTTTTGAAACCCAACGGGGAACGGAAGTGGTGGCTCTGATTTTGGACCTTACCAACAGAAACCGCAGCAGTCAGGAATATCAGGATTCCGTTGATGCGGTTTTTCGAATGAATTTTGAGACGGGTGAAAACACTACGGTTATGCATAAAGAACCTGACAATATTTACCGTACGGCTGGCGAGTACATGGACTGGGGTTATCCGACTTTCACACGATTGTCGGGAAGTACCTTTGCTTTTACCCATCAAAGCGACAGTTACCTTTATATTTTTGATGCAGAGAAAAATGAGTACCTCAATAAAATTGAAATTCCAACCGATTTTTTGCCTAAGTATAATGCAGTAAGCTTTGGTAGCAAAGATGCCCCTGAGCAGTTAAGAGTAAATGCAAATATTTTTTCTGTAGGTGATAAAGTATTGCTCTTGAGCATCGGGCGAATACCGGACGCTGTGATGAAAGAGTTGCAACAAATTCCTAATTATTATGAGTCGCCAGAGTTAGAAGCTGCGGTGAGAAAATATATAACAACTGATTTTCTACTATTTGATCAAAAACAGTTTTTAGGAAAAGTTGAATGGGAAATTAACCTTAATGAGGCTTTACCCAAAGGCACAGAAAACGATTTTCTTTGGCTGAAACGCACCTACAAAGATGAACGCGATTACCAGACTTTTTTGAAAGTGAAGATTGTAGAAAAATGATTTTCTAGCCAAAAACAGAAACCTCTTGAATGGCTTTTTCCATGGCTTCTTTTTCTGAAAGTACTTTTTCAACAGACCAACCGAAGTGATTTTGAAAATCCTTGAGTATAACCTCAAGCGTAGGTTTGATGCTGTGAATATCGAAATACAAACGGCCCGTTCTGCGGATGTAGAAATCTTGAATTGAAAAGACCATTTCATTTTCTAGGCAATACCTCAATTCTGAACGAATCAATTTAAGGTGGAGTGCTTTGTTGTCAAAAGCATTCATGCCTTCAATAATTTCGTCTGTTACCTTTCCGTAATTGCTCACCAAATAGCCCGCATAGTACTTCTCGAGGCCAATGACCTCTAATTGCTCACGAATTGCTCTTCTGTATTTCTTTACCGCTTTGGCATTTTTAAAAGCGCCATTATCCAGATCAATATGGGTGGTTTTGGTTTCCACAATGGGCATGTCTTCTTCTTTGTGCAGTCTATCATACAAGCGATCGACTACCTTTTCAGCCATTTTTCTATAGCCCGTGAGCTTGCCGCCAGCAATAGAGATCAGTCCACTTTCCGACTCGAAGATTTCATCTTTGCGCGAAATTTCTGAAGCAGACTTTCCGTCTTCATGTATCAGTGGCCTTACTCCGGCCCAGCTCGATTCTACATCTTTGGCCTTTAGGTTCAACTTTGGAAATGCATGATTGGTCCCATTAATAAGGTAGTCTACATCGGCTTTGGTGGTTAAAATTTTATCCTTATCGCCAAAGTAATCGGTGTCGGTAGTGCCTATATATGTGATTTTCCCTCGTGGAATGGCAAACACCATTCGCTTGTCGGGGAAATCGAAATAAATGGCTTGCTTGAGCGGAAATTTACTGTGGGGCAACACAATGTGTACGCCTTTGGTGAGGTGGAGGTGTTTGTTGGTCAAAGAATGGTCTTTCGTTCTCAGTTCATCCACCCAAGGGCCAGCTGCACTGATGGTAGATTTGGCCCTAATCTCCATTTTTTCACCTGAAATAAAGTCCGTAGCAAAAACACCGGCTACTTTTCCTTCCTTATAAATGAACTCATCGGCCTGCACATAATTAAGGCAATGCGCTCCAAATCTGGAGGCGGTTTTAATAATTTCAATTGTTAGGCGAGCGTCATCAGTTCGGTATTCTGCATAAATGCCACCGCCTTCTACATTCTCTTCGCTTAATAGTGGTTCCCTTTCTAAGGTCTCTTGAATGTCCAACATTTTGCGTTGATCCACTTTTTCTACACCTGCCAAAACATCGTAGACCATTAAACCAATGCTGGTCATGAGCTTTCCGAAAGTGCCATCCTTAATGAGCGGAAGCAACATTTTTTCAGAAGTTACCAAGTTGGGAATGAGTTTATGGAGAGTGGCGCGCTCTCTGCCTACTTCACGCACGAGCGCAATTTCAAACTGCTTGAGGTAGCGCAAACCGCCATGAATCAGTTTGGTGGATTTACTGCTGGTACCCGAGGCGAAATCGTTCTTTTCAACTAAAACAGTTTTGAGCCCTCTTGAAGCGGCATCGAGCGCAATACCTGCCCCCGTAATTCCCCCTCCAATAACCAATAGGTCATAGTGCTGCGCTTTTACAGTGTCTGTTAATGCTTTTCGGTTGGTGGAAGAGAGGAAATTCATAAGCTTAATTTTCTACCCAGTCCATAGATCTCTTTACCGCCTTTTGCCAAGTAGCATAAAGTTTTTCTCTTAGTTTGGCGTCCATTTCTGGCTCAAACTCATGCTCAATAATTCGGTTTTTGATGATGTCCTCTTGCTTCCAAAAACCTACTGAAATTCCAGCCAAGTAAGCGGCACCTTGCGCAGTGGATTCAATAACTTCTGGTCGTTCTACCCCAACGCCAAGAATATCGGCCTGAAATTGCATAAGGTAATTATTGGCCGCAGCGCCACCATCTACTTTCAATTCTTTCAATTTAAGCCCCGCATCTTTTTGCATGGCTTGTAAAATATCACGGGTTTGAAAAGCCAGAGAGTCTAGTGTGGCCTTGATAATGTGTTCTTTTCCCGTATCACGAGAGAGTCCGAAAATGGCGCCTCGAGCATACATATCCCAATAGGGAGCGCCCAAGCCAGCAAAGGCTGGAACGACTACGACTTCATGGCTGTCTTTTAGCTTTTCCGCAATCGCTTCGGAATCGCTTGAATCTTCAATAATTTCAAGCCCATCGCGTAGCCATTGTACAGCTGCACCCGCTACGAAAACACTTCCTTCCAAAGCGTAGTATACTTTATCGTCAATGCCCCAAGCAATGGTGCTGAGCAAACCATTGTAAGAATGCTGAAGGTCTTCGCCCGTATTCATCAGCATAAAACAACCAGTGCCATAGGTGTTTTTTGCCATGCCGGGTTCAAAACAAGCTTGACCAAAAAGGGCAGCCTGTTGGTCGCCAGCAATGCCTGCGATAGGAATTTCTACCCCGTCAAGTTCATAAGTACCAAAATATCCGCAGCTTGGTCGGGCTTCTGGTAGCATGGATTTTGGAACCTCCAGCGCCTTTAAAAGCCTGTTGTCCCACTTCACGGTTTTGATGTTGAAAAGCAAAGTGCGGGAAGCGTTGCTGTAATCGGTGGCATGTACTTTTCTATTGGTCAGGTTCCAAACCAGCCAACTGTCAATGGTTCCGAAGAGTAAATCGCCAACTTCGGCACTTGCTTTTGCACCGTCTACATTGTCTAAAATCCATTTGATTTTGGTGCCAGAAAAATAAGAGTCGATCACTAAACCCGTGTTCTCTCTAAGGTAGGCTTCAATGCCGCTGTGCTTTAGATCTTCGCAAATGCTGGCGGTACGTTTGTCTTGCCAAACAATGGCGTTGTAAATGGGCTTTCCAGTGTTTTTATCCCAAACTACGGTGGTTTCACGTTGGTTGGTAATACCTATGGCCGCTACTTCTTCGCCATTGATTTTGTTCTTTTTAATGAGTTTGGAAAGGGTTTCCATTTGACTGGAAAGAATTTCCGTAGCATCGTGTTCCACCCATCCTGGTTTAGGGAAAATCTGAGAAAACTCTTGCTGTGCAATGTCAAGGATTTGCCCTTTTTGATCGAAAAGCACCGAACGAGAACTCGTGGTGCCTTGGTCTAATGCGATGATGTATTTCTTTTCGCCCATAATATTAGATGGATTTTGCTTTAACTGAAAAAATGATTTGACCTCCTATAATATTAGCGACTATTCAGCGGAAAGCCTAGAGCGCAAAACCAATTCTATTATTTGAAGAGAATGAACTTTTATTGCTGCTTCTGACCGTATATTTGACTCAAGTCTTTTTTACCTTTCCTGTTAAAGGCTCAATACTTAGCTTTACCGCGATGAATTGGTTACAACTTCTTTCTTTAGATACTCCTGATATTCAGCAAAACCAGACGAGAACGGTTTTCGATCGTGATTTTGATCGGATTATCTTTTCTCATCCGTTCCGGAAATTGCAGGACAAAACGCAGGTGCACCCCTTGCCAGAGCAGGATTTTGTCCACACCCGACTGACACACAGCTTGGAAGTGTCTAGCGTGGGCCGATCTTTAGGAAGGTTGGTAGGCAGTAAGCTGATTGAGAAGTATGATTTTCTTCAGAATAAAATAAGTGCACATGACATTGGCGCTATTGTAGCGGCTGCTTCTTTAGCGCACGATATTGGAAATCCACCTTTTGGGCATTCGGGTGAATCTTCTATTTCCGATTATTTTAAGAATGCAGAAGCAGAATTAAAACCTGAAGTAACCGAAGCCGAATGGGCCGACTTGATCAATTTTGAAGGAAATGCGCAAGGGTTTAGACTACTGAACCGACCGGGTTATCAGGGTTTGAAATTGTCTTCGGCCACTTTAGCTGCCTTTACAAAATACCCTCGTCCTGCCTTGGTTGAAAAGCAAGACAAGGCCAGAAGAAGCCAGAAGAAATTTGGTTTTTACGATACAGAAAGAACCGTTTTTCAGGAATTGGGAAAAGAACTTGGTCTTGAGGTTTTAGGAACTGATCAGTATTGTCGTCATCCGCTGGCCTTTTTGGTAGAGGCTGCCGATGACATTTGCTACCATATTATAGATTTAGAAGACGGCTGTAATTTAGGCTTGGTCAGTTATGAGCAAACGGTCGAATTGCTTGCCAATGTGATTGGCGATAAGTTTCAGCCCCAAAAATTAGAGGCCATTCATAGCTTAAAGGAACGAATTGGAGTGCTTCGTGCTTTAGCTATAAATCAGTTAATTGGTGAGTGTGTAGATTTATTTATGAAGCATGAAGAGAAATTACTGACTTCTGAATTCGACATTTCTTTGGCGGATGAAATTCCTTCGAAAGCGGCCATGTCCGAAATTATTAGTGTTTCAGTAGAGAAAATTTACCGTAGCCGAGATGTAGTAGAAACCGAGGCCGCGGGTTATCGTGTATTGAATGGTTTGTTAGAAACCTTAGTGCCTGCAACTTTAGCAGGTTTTAAAAAGAACCTTTCTGCAAAGGATAAAACCTACTTTAGGTTATTGCCCACCGAAACTCAGGTTGAGGTGAAAGAAGCTTCTTCAGCATATTTGGCCTTAAGGGCCACGCTAGATTACGTGGCTGGAATGACCGATTCGAATGCTTTGAATTTGTACCGAAAAATTATGGGTATTTCCCTACCGGGAAGGTAGCCAAATTAACCTTTCTCTTTATAGGATAAAATGGTGAGAATCAATTTACTGAGAAGGGATTTCTATTACCTTTGTGATCTTTGAAAAAAATGTGGTCTAAACTTCCTCATATCGTACTGAAATACAGGCTCGCCCTGATGATTCTATTGCTCCTTTTTACGGTGTTCATGGGCTATATGGCGCGTGATGTAAAAATGGCATTTAACTTTAATACGGCCGTTCCAGAAACAGACGAAAACTATAAGTACTTCCAAGATTTTAAAAAGAATTTTGGGGAAGATGGAAACATCTTAGTGTTGGGTGTGAAAGATAGCAGTCTGTATGAGCTTGATAACTTCCTCAAGTATGAGGCACTGAACAAAAAATTACGAAGTGTGGAAGGTATCACTAACGTGATTTCATTGGCTACACTTCAGAATATCACCAAAAATCAAGACAACCGCAGTTTTGAGCTTACCCCTTTAATAAAGCAAAGCCCCACCTCTCAGGCAGAACTAGACTCCATAATGGCAGCGGCTTTGAACTTAAAGTTCTATAGCGGTCAGTTGATGAATGTTGAGAATGGTGCTACCCTGATTCTGATTACGATGGATCGGGAAGTGCTTAATTCTAAACTTAGGAATGATGTAGTGGGTGAAATTAAAGGCATTGGTAAAGCATTTTCTGCCGATACAGGCATTGAGCTTCATTATTCGGGAATGCCGTTTGTTCGAACCATCATGCAAGAAATGACGGCTAAAGAGCTCAAGTTATTCATTGTGCTTTCTATTGCCATTACAGCCCTTATCCTCTTCCTCTTCTTTAGGTCGTGGACGGCTGTGGTTTTTCCGCTTATAGTTATTGGCGTAGTGGTAACTTGGGTAATGGGAACCCTCGGAATCCTTCAGTATAATATCAATGTACTCACAGGTTTAATACCTTCAATCATCATTGTAATCGGTATTCCCAATTCAATTTACTTGCTGAATAAATACCATCAGGATTTTGCCAAACATGGTAATAAAATGAAGGCGCTTAGCCTCATGATCAGAAAAATTGGCTTGGTAACCTTCATCACCAACTTCACCACTGCCATTGGTTTCTTGGTTTTGGTTACTACCGATATTACCCTTTTGAAGGAATTCGGTTTAGTAGCTGGTATTAATATTTTAGCCACTTTCGTGGTAAGTATGGTGCTAATTCCAGGTATTTTCTCATACCTGCCTGCGCCAAAACCCGCTCAGCTGAAACATTTAGAGTTTAAGGTGCTTGGGCGTATGCTCACCTTACTCGACTTATTAGTACACAGACATCGCTACCGTGTTTTTGCAATTACTTTTGTGGTGGTTGGGGTTTCGCTTTATGGAGTTTCTAAACTCTATTCGGTGGCCTATATGGTCGATGATATTCCCGAGGAATCAAAACTTAAGCAAGACCTTTACTTTTTTGAAGAGAATTTTAACGGAGTAATGCCGCTTGAAATTATTGTGGACTTCGGAAAACCACGCTCGTCACTGAATGCTAGAAACTTGAGAAAAGTGGAACGTTTGGAAATCGGCCTCGATTCTATCGACTTTGTTTCTCAACCTATTTCAATTGTCAGTTTTGCCAAGGCCATTCGCCAAGCTTACTATAATGGCGATTCAAACCGATATAGCCTTCCGAGCCCAAGTGATAGGAATGCGATCCTGAATTATTTGAGCAATCAAAAGGATGAAGATGGATTGCTAAACAGTTTTGTAGATACTACAGGTCAAGTGTTAAGGGTTTCTTTAAAAACATGGGATTTAGGCTCTGTAAAAATGGACTCACTCATTACCCAGGTAGTGGAGCCAAGAATTAACGAAGTATTTGGTGAAGATGAAGACGTGCATACCAGTGTTACAGGTTCTACCTTGCTGTTTGTAAAGGGAAATAAATTCTTAATCGAAAACCTTCAAATGTCATTGTTATTGGCTTTCGCAATTATAGCAGTCATCATGGCCATTCTATTTGCAAACTTCAGAATGATTATCATTTCTATGGTGCCAAACTTAATTCCACTGATTTTAACCGCAGGAATCATGGGCTTTTTCGGAATACCATTAAAACCAAGCACGGCCTTAATTTTCAGTATTGCCTTTGGTATTTCTGTAGATGATTCAATACACTTCTTAGCCAAGTACCGCCAAGAATTGTTTGCCAATAAATTCTTTGTGCCTATCGCCATTAGTAACAGTATAAAAGAAACAGGCTCGAGTATGCTCTATACTTCTATAGTGCTATTCTTCGGTTTTGTAATTTTCGTGTTCTCCGATTTTGGAGGAACAGTAGCCTTGGGTTTACTTACTTCGTTAACCCTGTTGTTTGCCATGGTTACCAACCTTACCGTTTTGCCAGCTTTATTGATGGTTTTCGATAGTGGTAAACGAGATGTAAACGCTCATCCACTTATTGAGCACTATGAGTTTTATATTGAAGACGAAGACGAAGAAATTGATACTCAAAACCTTTTGATTAAGAGTAACGACCCGTTTGTTGGTTCAACAGACAAAGACAATAAAGATTCCTAAAAGCCATTTTCGGCTTAGCCCATAAAACAAGGAGTAAAAGTGAAAAAGTACAACGAATACAAAAACCCGAATTATGCCCAAATAGGAGAACAAATGCTCCAATTCTGGAAAGAGAATGGCATATTCGAAAAGTCAGTAGACACCAGAGAAGGACAACCTTCTTTTACCTTTTATGAGGGACCGCCATCTGCTAACGGAACCCCAGGTATTCACCACGTAATGGCCAGAACTGTAAAGGATATTTTCTGCCGTTACAAAACGCAAAAAGGCTTTCAGGTAAAACGAAAAGGCGGTTGGGACACCCACGGTCTTCCTGTAGAACTTCAGGTAGAAAAGGAATTGGGCATTACCAAAGAAGACATCGGCAAAAAGATTTCGGTTGAAGAATACAACCAGAAATGTCGTGAGGCGGTAATGAAATTCAAAGATGAATGGGATGACCTTACCGAGAAAATGGGTTATTGGGTAGACCTCGACAACCCATACATTACTTTCGAAACCGATTATATTGAAACGCTTTGGTCGCTTTTAAAACGACTTTACGATAAAGATTTACTTTACAAAGGTTACACCATTCAGCCGTATTCACCTGCTGCAGGTACAGGTTTGAGTTCGCACGAACTAAACCAACCGGGCACTTACCAAGATGTGAAAGATACATCGATGACGGCCATGTTTAAGGTAGAAGGTACCGAAAACGATTTCTTTTTGGCTTGGACCACAACGCCTTGGACATTGCCTGCCAACAACGGTTTGGCCGTTGGTGCTGGTATCGAGTATGTTAAGGTGAAGACCTTTAACCAATACACTTTCGAGCCCATCAACGTGATTTTGGCGAAAGACCGTGTTTCCTCATATTTCAATGACAAAGCGAAAGACATTAAGCTTGAAGACTATAAAGCGGGCGATAAGCTAATTCCTTTTGAAGTGTTAGAAAGCTTTAAAGGCCGCGAGTTGGCAGGCAAAAGCTACGAGCAACTGATGCCTTATATTCCGTTAGAAAAGCCTGGCTGTACTGTGGTTGTTGGTGATTTTGTAACTACTGAAGACGGTACGGGTATTGTGCACATTTCAAAAACTTTTGGCGCAGACGATTACCGTGTTTCGGTAATGAATGACATGCCGGGCGTTTTCGTAAAAGACGAAGAAGGCAAAGATGTTCCGATTGTAGACAAGCAAGGAAAGTACGTGAAAGAGATCACGGATTTTGCTGGCATGTACGTAAAAAATGAATACTATTCAGATGAAGAGCGTCCTGAAAAATCGCTCGATGTTTTGATTTCGATCAAACTGAAAGAAGAGAACAGGGCTTTTAAAGTAGAAAAATACGAGCACTCTTATCCGCATTGCTGGAGAACCGACAAGCCGATTTTATACTATCCGCTAGATTCTTGGTTCATTAAAACTACGGCCTACAAAGAGCAACTTGTAGCGCTGAATAAAACTATAAACTGGAAACCCGCTTCAACAGGTGAGGGGCGCTTTGGCAACTGGTTAGAAAACTTGGTAGACTGGAACTTGAGCCGCTCGCGCTATTGGGGAACACCACTGCCAATTTGGGTTTCGGAAGATAAAAAAGAGCAGAAATGCATCGGTTCATTGGCCGAGTTGAAAGCAGAAGTTGAGAAATCAATTGCGGCTGGCTTTATGACCGAAAGCATTGGTGAAGACTTCGATTTACACCGCCCTTATGTGGATGATGTGTACTTGGTGAGTGAAACAGGTCAGAAAATGACTCGTGAAGCTGACTTGATTGATGTTTGGTTCGATTCGGGTGCCATGCCTT
The DNA here is from genome assembly GCF_001592945.1 of Roseivirga seohaensis. Lineage (GTDB taxonomy): Bacteria > Bacteroidota > Bacteroidia > Cytophagales > Cyclobacteriaceae > Roseivirga > Roseivirga seohaensis. Next base: position 242,224 of record NZ_LRPB01000023.1, on the reverse strand, counting down.
ATGCGCAATGGCATTATCCATTTGAGAACAAAGAAATTTTCGAATCGAATTTCCCAGCAGACTTTATTGCAGAAGGCGTAGACCAAACGCGTGGTTGGTTTTTTACCCTTCATGCTTTGGCAGTAATGTTAGAAGATAAAGTGGCTTTCAAAAACGTAATCGCCAACGGTTTGGTGCTGGACAAGAACGGCAATAAAATGTCGAAAAGGTTGGGCAATGCCATTAACCCGTTTGAAACCATTAGCAACTTTGGCCCAGATGCTACACGTTGGTATATGATTTCAAATGCCAACCCTTGGGACAACCTCAAATTCAATATTGAAGGTGTAGGCGAAGTACAGAGAAGGTTCTTCGGAACACTTCAAAACACCTATGCTTTCTTTGCGCTGTATGCCAATTTAGATGGTTTCACTTTCGAGGATGCTGAAATTCCTTTGAATGAAAGGCCAGAAAGTGACCGTTGGATTTTATCTCGATTGAACAGTTTGATCAAAGAAGTAGACCAAGCCTATAACGATTACGAGCCAACCCGTGCTTCACGTGCAATCATGGATTTTGTGACCGATGAAGTGAGTAACTGGTACGTACGTTTGAACAGAAAACGTTTCTGGAAAGGCGATTACGACCAAGGTAAAAAAGCGGCTTACCAAACTTTATACACTTGCTTAGTAAGCGTGGCTAAATTGGCGGCTCCTGTGGCTCCGTTTTATATGGATCGCTTATATCAAGATTTGAATGCGGTTTCTGGCAAAGAGAACTTTGAATCGGTTCACTTGAGCAATTTCCCTGAAGCGAATGAAGCATTCATTAATAAAGATTTGGAAGCTCAAATGATTTTGGCGCAAACCATTTCTTCATTAACACACTCTATTCGTAAGAAGGAAAAAATCAAAGTGCGTCAGCCTTTGACCAAAGTGATGGTGCCTGTACTAGACGAAAAAACTAAGCAATACATTGAGGCGGTTCAGGATTTGATCATGACCGAGGTAAATGTAAAAGCGGTAGAATATATTGATGATGCTTCGGGCATTTTGGTGAAGAAGGTAAAGCCGAACTTCCGCACCTTGGGTAAAAAATTCGGATCTCAAATGAAGTTGGTGGCTGCAGCAATTGGGCAATGGACGAAAGCTGAAATTGCCGAAATCGAAAAGAACGGATCGATCAATATTTCGCTTGAAGGCGAACCAGCCTCGCTTTTGTTAGAAGATGTTGAAATCTCTAGCGAAGACATTCCTGGCTGGTCAGTCGCTTCTGAAGGCAAGGTAACTGTGGCGCTAGACATTTCGATTACAGATGAGCTTCGTGCCGAAGGTATTGCCCGTGATTTCGTAAACCGAATTCAGAATTTGCGAAAAGACATGGGGCTTGATGTTCAGGATAAAATCAACATTCAAGTAGCAAAGAATGAAGCTTTGATCAACGATGCTTTAACAGCCAATGCAACTTACGTTTGTGAAGAAACACAGGCTTTGAGTTTAACCATTGTGGACTCGCTTTCAGAGGCACAAAGTGTTGAAATTGACGAGTGGACGCTTGAAGTGAAAATAGCAGTAGGCTAATGGCTGCGCAGTTCAGGCACTATAAATATTATCTCCTCACTTTGGCGGTAATCGCCATAGACCAGACGGTAAAACTTCTGGTACATTTTAAAATGGTTTTCGGCCAAAATGGGGAGATCAAAGTATTTGGTGACTGGTTTAAGCTGCATTATATCTTAAACGAAGGCATGGCTTTTGGCCTTCGGTTTGGTTCTGAATGGGGAAAACTTGGGCTTACAGTTTTCCGAATGGTTGCCATGACATTTATTGCCATTTACCTATACAAATTCGCTAAGAGAAACCTTCACCCCGGCTTACTTTGGACCATTGCCCTCATTTTAGGGGGCGCTATGGGCAATGTAATCGACAGTATTTTTTACGGAGTTTATTTAAATAACGCCCCTTACGATGCCGTTACTCCTTGGTTTCATGGCAAAGTAGTAGACATGTTCTACCTCGATGTTTGGGAGGGATATATTGCAGATTGGGTTCCATTTTGGGGAGGGAAGTATATTGCGCTTTGGCCTATTTTTAATGTAGCCGATGTCTGTATTTTCTTAGGGATTGCCTTGCTTTTAGTTTTTCAGAAGCGGTTTTTTGGAAGAACTGAATTACCCAATGCGGCAAGCTAGATAGAGGCTCTACAACAAAACCACATCATTTACGATAGGACTTCCAAATTCTTTGGTCAACAAAACTAAAATCTTGTTTTTGGACATGTTCAGTTCGTGGCGTAATGGGGCAGAAGTAAGGTGAACGTAAAGCTTTTTATCCTTAATATAGATTTTGCTTGTGCGTTTGGCAATGGCCACGCCCATTACTTGTTCCCAAGAATTGATCAGGTTGGTTTCGTGAAATTTTTGCTCAATGTTGAATGACTTCAACATTTCTTTCACCGCATCGCCAATGCTTTCTGGTTGTCCTTTTCTATTGTTGGGGTAAGGTCTTTTGTTCACAATTATTTCTTTCGAATTGTAAAAGTAAGGATTTGGCAGGGTCGTTTTTGATTAAGCACAGGATTTACTTATCAAGACGGTTATCCACAATTGAACGTCAACCCTCTTCGCTATAAACGAATAAATCGGAGGCATACTTATTTCTTTATAACTATTAATTCTTTCGAGCCTTTTTCTAAAGAGTTGAATTCATCAAAGTGCATATGATGTCCATTAGGAACTCCGTCTTGGGCAAGATTTAAAAAATGATTAGCCAGAGAAATTAACCCGTCCCTGTTAGCCTGTATAATTATTTCACCGTTCTCAACCTTAGTTTGTATTTCAAAATTGTCTTCCCAAATGTAGGTTATACCACACTCAGCTTTATAGTCTGGGATCTGTATTTTTATTTCCATTTGATAAATTTATTTGCTCATATAAAGATAATCCTGAGCCCTAGGTTGTCAGTCTATTGGTATGAACAATTTTAGGAGAATATTTTTCTGATTTTTCAGCGTAGAATTCGAAAGAGGATTAAGAAAACTCATCATAAACAAATAAATCGGAGGCAATCTTATCGGCTAAAAGCTTTCCGTTATTGGTAAGCGTAATGCAGCCATCTTCTACCTGAATCATGCCTTTGTAGTCAATCCGCATGAGGTAATCTTCGTGCATTTTCAATAGATCAACTTTGTGCTTTTGTTTCAGCCATTCCGTATCACAACCCCATTTAGTTCTTAGGCTGGTAAGAATATACTCGTTGATTTGGTCTTCTTTGGTCAGAATAATTTTTTCGAAAGGAATAGTGCCATCATTAATTCCCTTGATGTATTTGGCGTTGTTCGAAACATTGGCTTGCTTAAAGTGCCCATTGAATGAATGTGCCGAAGGGCCAATACCCAAATATTTTTCCTGCTTCCAATAATTGCCGTTGTGCTTCGATTCGTAACCGGGCTGAGCGAAATTTGAAATTTCATACTGTTCGAAACCATAGCGTTCCAAGGTTTCGGTAAGCATTTCAAACTGTTGCGCAGCGTACTCTTCTTCCACATCTTTCATTTTTCCTTTCGAAACCAAATGGCCAAAGGCAGTTTTAGGTTCTATGGTCAGGCAATAAGAAGAAATGTGTTCAGGTCGCATGTGGATTACTTTCATTAAATCCCGTTCCCAAATTTCATGGTTGTGATGAGGCAAGGCGTAAATCAAATCCACAGAGATGTTTTCAAAACCAGCCTTACGCGCATTATAGAAGCACATTTCTGCCTGTTCGGCTGTATGTTGGCGGTTCATCCATTTTAGATGCGGCTCATGAAAAGATTGAATTCCCATGCTCAATCGATTAATGCCAGAAGCATAGAGCGATTTCAATTGGTCACCATCAAGGTCGTCTGGATTGGCTTCGAGCGTAATTTCAGGGTTGCTGGCCAAATTAAAGGTATGCTGAATCTGTTTCATGATTCGCTTCAGCTGATCTTCACTCATTAATGATGGAGTACCGCCTCCAAAATAGATGGTGTTTATCGCTTCACCATTCAAATAATCAGCTTGCATTTCCAGTTCTTTACAAATAGCATTCACCATGCTGTCCATTTGCCCAAGCGATTGGGTGAAATGGAAATCGCAATAATGACAAGCCTTTTTGCAAAAGGGAATATGAATATATAATCCGGCCAAAGAATCGTTAATTTGAAGCTTAAATTCGCAGAATGCCCAAGATATACTTAAAGTATATTTATTGCTTATTCCTTTATGGTTTTTTATGCCTTTCTGTTCAGGCGCAGGAAAAGTATGTGCTTACGATTGAAGTGGCAGAACAAGAAAGTGCTGTGCTTAAGAGGTATAATTTTCCTAAAGAACATACAGATTCTTTAAGCGCCCAGCGGGCTGTGCATAACTTGGTGCGGGCTTTACATTCCGATGGATATTTGCTGGCTTATGTTGCTTCCCATGCCAGTTCTTCGCAGCAGGTTAGCTATAAAATATCTATTGGTGAAAAGTTTACTTGGATGAAACTTTCGCCAGGAAATGTGGAAAATTCGCTTTTGCGAAGGAGTGGATATAAGCAGAGCCAATTCGATGGAAAGCCATTTCGTTTTAATCAAGTAGCACGAATGGAGAAATCGCTTTTGTCTTTTGCCGAAAGAAACGGTTACCCCTTTGCAAGCTTAAAATTAGATTCGCTTAGAATAGAAGAAAACCAAATTGGTGCTTCGTTGAACTTAGATTTAGGACCCCTCATTCTTTTCGATAGCTTAGATATAAAAAGTGACTTTACACTCAAAGCCCGTTTTTTAGGAAACTACTTGGGCGTTGTTCAAGGCAATCCTTACGATCAGAGAAAGATTGATTATTTGGGTCAGCGTTTGCGCAATTTGCCTTACCTAAGGCTGAGTGAAGCGTCCACTTTAACCTTTCAGAATTCTGAAGCTACTGTACATTTGAAGGTTGAAAAACGGCCTGTAAACCAAATAGATGGAATCATAGGTTTCCTTCCTAATTCTAATCGATCAGATGGACTGCTGATTACTGGGCAGGTAGATATTGATTTGTTGAACCCTTTTGGTTCGGGAAAGCAGATTGGTTTGCACTGGCAAAAACTGAGTGAAGAAACTCAGAATCTCAATCTGCAATATGCACACCCCAACGTATTGGGCAGCCCGCTAAACTTTGATTTTGCATTGGATTTTCTTAAACAAGACACATTGTTCACTAAGCGTATATTCGACCTGAAAATTGGTTATAACCTTGGCGGAAATAGCTTTCTAAATGCTTTTTCGAGCAGCGAAGGCACTGACCTGATTGGTACGCCAAAAATCAGAAATAATGAACTTCCAGCTGTAATCGATTTTGACCTTACTTCTTACGGAATGGGCTTTGAATGGAACAACTTCGATGATCCGTTTTTGATCTCAAAAGGCACTGGGATTAGTCTGGAGGCTTCTACCGGAAATAAGAAAATTAGCCGAAATGTTGGCTTACCCGCAGAAGTATATGATGGCGTTGATCTTAAAACTCTTCAATACACCTTTCGACTTAACTTTCAGAATTACTTAAGACTGAAAAATAACTTTGTTCTGGTGAACAAGCTGAGCGGAGGGCTAAAGGCCAACGACCAACTTTTTAGAAATGATGCTTTTAGGTTGGGAGGCCTCAAATCGATTAGAGGTTTTAATGAGAACTTCTTTTTTGCCACAAAATATGCATTAGCTACATTAGAAGGTAGGTTGTTATTTGACGAAAGTTCATATTTGTTGCTGTTTTCAGACTTGGCTTATATACGAGGAGAATTTAAAACCTCTCCAACATCAGATTGGGCTTTGGGTTTGGGAGCAGGTTTGAGTTTTACCACTTCTTCGGGTATTTTTAATTTTATTTATGCTTTAGGAAGTTCGCAAAACACAGGCAGTTTTAATTTCAGTCAATCTAAAATACACTTTGGGTACACAACCAGGTTTTAACGCATGATCTATACGCAATTGGTTAGGGCAGAAGGCAGAGATGCATTTATTGTGATTGCAATTATTTTGCTTTGTACCTATGCCGTATCCAGAGCTGTTTTCCCCAAAGTATTTTCGGGTATTATTGCCCCGAATAAACTCTTTGGATTTAGGGTGAGAGAAGATTTGGGCAGCAACCTGAGGCCATTCAGTTCGGAACACCTGTACTTTACAGCCTTAAGTTCGCTGTCACTTTCCTTTGTAATTTTATTTATTGCCAATGGTCTTTGGAAGCAAAATAGCCTGCCTGAAATACTTGTTGTCGATCATTTTGGACTCGCGATTATTCAATGGCTGGGCCTTTTTGTAGTACTTAATGTATTGGTGTATGTTAAGTTTCTGTTGATTTTAGGTTTCGGATTATTATTTGATTTACGCGGATCTATCGCTCGTCATTTTGTAGATATGGTGAATGCTTCGCTGGTATTTTTTCTGATAGTCCTTCTTTTTTTAGCCCTAGTAAGCTTTTCTTCAATCGTGTTTCCAGAACGTTTGATTCAATTTACATTGGCTGCGATGGTAATCTTTTTCTATTATCGGGGGTTTTTAATATACATGAGAATGCTCAACGAAAGGCCTCATAGCAAGTTGTTTATATTTTCGTACATTTGCGCCACAGAACTGACCCCACTCACAATTGGGCTGGTTCTAATAATCAATAGCCAAATCTAGAAGAAGAAGTAGGGAACTTATGTCTAATAGTACACAGGAGGATAGGCTTAAACAAGTAAAGAGCATCCTAGTATCTCAACCAAAGCCATCTGATGACAAATCACCTTATTACGTTTTAGCGGATAAGTATAACATCAAGATTGATTTTAGACCTTTTATTCAGGTTGATCCAATTAATGTTAAGGATTTCAGAAAGCAGAAGGTAGATATACTAAAGCATACAGCCGTAATTTTCACAAGCAGAAATGCCGTTGATCATTTTTTCAGGCTTTGTAAAGAACTTAAGGTAGAAGTACCGGCTGACATGAAATATTTCTGTATTTCAGAACAAACAGCTAATTACCTTCAAAAATATATTGTAGTTAGAAAAAGAAAGATTTTTACTGGGTCTCGAACCGCTCAAGACCTAATAGAGATTCTTAAAAAACACAAAAACGAAAAATACATTTTTCCTTGCTCCAATATTCGTAAGGAAGACATCCCTGTGTTTTTAGAAGAAAACAACTATCATTTCACAGAAGCCATTATTTACGAAACGGTAGCAAGCGACCTTTCAGATTTGGACGATGTGCTGTACGATATTATAGCGTTTTACAGTCCTAGTGGAATAAATTCGTTGTTCGTAAACTTTCCTGATTTTAAGCAAAACGATACCAGAATAGCTGTTTTTGGCCCAACAACTGCTCAAGCATCAAGAGATGCCGGTTTAATTATTGACATTGAGGCACCTTTGCCGAATGCTCCTTCAATGACTGGCGCTTTAGAGCTTTACATAAAAAAGGCAAATAACATAGATTGATTTATTGTTAACTCTAAGGGAAGAATCCAGTTATCTTGTAATATATTCGAGCCGAATGAATAATTCGGCTAAATTTGTCGTTACGAGATTATGAATAGAACTTTTAGTTTGTCATTGGTTCTTTTACTGGCTGCCGTTTTTCAGGTAAAAGCTCAGCAAGACGCTCAGTTTACCCAGTACATGTTCAATCAATTATATTATAACCCTGCCTTTGCTGGGTCATCTGATGGAACCACTTTAACCGCAATCCATCGCTCCCAATGGTTTGGTTATGATGGTACTGTAAACCAAGGCGGAGCCCCAAGCACACAATTAATAAGCTATAATTCAAGGTTGCCTCAAATAAAATCAGGGCTTGGAATATATTTAAGTAACGACAAACTGGGCCCTACTAATAACCTACAAGTACAAACCTCACTATCCAGAAATTTGAACTTACCCAATGGTGGAATCCTTACAGTAGGAATAAATGTAGGTTTATTTTCAAGCTCTATTGATTATGATAAGATAGTGGTAGTAGACCCCTCTGACCCCATTTTTAATGCATCCGGAAAAGAAGGTCAAATGAGACCAGATTTAGGAGTAGGGCTGGTATACAGAAAAGGAAATTTTTTTGGTGGTTTGAGTACAAATCACTTACTTCAACCGAAATTTGACTTTGGAGAAAGTCAAACTTCCAATCAATTAAATCGACATTACTATTTGACAGCGGGTTATGATTACTCATTTACCCCTCAAATAACTATCACACCAACTGTTTTATTAAAATCGGTAAGTTTGAATACTTACAATGTAGAAGTGAGCGTTATTGGCGAGTACAATAACAATCTCAGAGCTGGTTTGGCTTACAGACAATCAGAGTCGGCCTCTCTAATAGTTGGATATAAGATTTTAAGTGATCGTTCTTTAACATTGGCTTATGCCTTTGATTTTGTTGTAGGAAATCAGAGTAGCAAAAAGCCGACATCACAGGAGTTAATGTTAATTTATAACTTTAAGTCTACTCCAAAGATTGGAGGACAAAGAATTATAAGAACTCCAAGGTTTAGGTACTAACAAACGTTTTGCCTAAGTTATGATTTCGATAATTTTCGATCACAGGCTGGATTAATGAATAGAAAATACTATTTTTCGCGCTTTATTTAGTTGATTGGCAATAACATGCGCTAATGGTCAGTTAAGTAAAAACAAGAATTAGCTATCAATGAGGAGAATATACGCTGGGTTTGCGATTTTAATGGTTGTCTCTTTATCTACGGGTTGCTCTATGTTTAAGGGCTTTCTCGGTGGTGGAGGCATGAGTAAGGTAGAGAAACTTAATGCTGAAGGGCAATTAATGGGGGTGCCTGACCGAGAAGGTTGGTACCAAGAAACACCTTACGGTATGGTTCAGATTCCTGGAGGAACATTTTTCATGGGCCAAGCAGATGAAGATGTTGCAGCATCTCAAATCAACTTTAACCGCCAAATTACTGTCAGTTCCTTTCTGATGGATTCGGAAGAAATCACAAATAATGAGTATCGTCAATTTTTGAACTTTATCGATACCATTTCTCAAGATCCTAACGAACAATACTGGACACAGCAAGTAAAGCAAGATGTAACGCCAAACCCAGATGTTTGGGATACGGAGTTTGCATATCATATGGGCGATAAAATGACCCAATACTACTTCAGTCATCAAGCCTTTGATGATTACCCTGTTGTTGGGATTAGCTGGGAATCTGCCGCTAAATTTGCTGAATGGAGAACCGAACACTTGAACATAGGTCGTGAAGACGATTATTTTGGCACAGGTGGCGGTGGCCTTTTTGGAGGTAAAAAGAATAAAAATGCTGATCCTGCTGGGGTTCAAGGCTTAGGCGGCCCAGGTCAGTTAGGTGCGCAGCCTCAAGCGGGGCAAGGCCAAGGAAATCAAACAAATACTACATTTAAGAGTACACTTCCAGTTGAAGCACGTTATCCAAACTTTAGGTTACCCACTGAAGCTGAATGGGAATATGCAGCTAGAGGTGGTCGTGAAATCATTAAGTATCCTTGGGGTGGGCCATATACAAAAAATAAAAGTGGCTGTTTCTTAGCCAACTTCAAGCCTGGTCGTGGTAATTACGATGATGACGGTTATCCATACACGGCTCCAGTAAACTCATTCCTTCCAAATGGTTTTAACCTATATAATATGGCAGGAAACGTAGCCGAATGGTGTTTAGATGATTTTTCACCTATCTACAACCCGTTAGTTTGGGATTTGAACCCAATATTCCTTTATAAAGACAACGAAACAAGTAATCCTCATTACGGCAAAAAAGTAGTAAGAGGTGGTGCTTGGAATGATATTTCATATTACCTGCAAACAGGAACACGTACCTACGAATACAAAGATGTTGAATCGGCCAGTATTGGCTTTAGATGCGCAATGGATTACCTAGGCCGTGCGGGTGATGACTTCGGAATGAACAACTAACCAAATTTAAACCAAATAACTTCAACCTTATTTAATACACATATGGCTAACAAATCATTTTCAGAGAAATTTTATGGCGATATTATGCCAAAGATTTATGGGCTCGGAGCCGCGGTAGTAATCGTGGGAGCAATGTTTAAGCTAGAGGGCTGGGCAGGTGCAACTCCAATGCTAATTACAGGTTTGAGCGTAGAAGCATTGATTTTTGCTTTCAGTGCTTTCGAACCAAAATCAACAGATTACACTAAAAAATTATATGAGGCAAACGCTGCTGGAGTAAGCCCAAGCCAAGAAAACAGTAAAGACGAGGTGAGCCTCGGTAAAATCTTGAAAGAAGCTGCCGTAAGTAAAGAAAGTTTGAAACAATTCGGAGAAGGAATGACCGCCCTTGCCGCTAATGCGAAAAACATGTCTGACATGTCGAATGCTGTTTCTGCTACTAACGCTTATGCAGATAGCGCTAAGAAAGCTTCTGAAAGCTTAGGTAAAATTAACCAGAGCACAACTGCTACGGCAACTGCTATGGCTCAAATGGCCGATGCAGCAAAAGGAGCTGGCGAAATTCAAGCACAACTAAAAAATTCTGCTGGTTCATACCAAGCACAACTTCAAAATGCATCTGTTCAATTAGATGCTTTGAACAAGGTTTACAAAGAAGAATTGAACGATTCACAAGCACATGTGAAGGCAATCAAAACCTTCTATGCAAATATTGATACTGCCTTAGCGGGTGTTTCTGCCGCAACTAAAGAAGCAGAGGAGTTTAAAGCTCAAATGGGCAAGTTGAATACCAATGTGAATTCACTTAACAAAGTGTATGGCGCAATGTTGTCAGCAATGAAATCATCAAACTAAACTGATCTATTATGGCAGGAGGTAAAGAAACCCCAAGGCAGAAGATGATCGGTATGATGTATCTCGTACTGACAGCTCTTTTGGCCTTGCAGATTAAAGATACAGTACTTGAAAAGTTTGTATTAATGGAAGCAGGCTTGGAAACTTCAAACGAAGTTTATGCTACAAGCAATGCTCAAGTATTAGCCAGTATTGATAAGGCAGCGAAAGATCAGGGAAGTAAAGAAACTGATATGGCTGTTGTTAATGCTGCAAAGCAGGTGCGTCAGAAAACCACCGACATTGTTGAGTACTTAGCAGGTATTAAGCAAGAAGTAGGTCTTAAATCATCTGGTGGTGATGCCGAAGCGATTTATGAAAGAAGTACCCTAAAGAAATACGAGGAGCCTTCTAACTACTTAGTAGAGCAGAAAAAGGCAGATGAGATAAAGGTGCGTTTAGATACTTATAATGATGAGATGAAGTCGATTCTATCTCAGATTGGTATCAATAAGAATTGGCAATCGCTTGCACTTGATGCGAGTGAAATCGAATTCTATAAGAACAATCCTGAAGAAAAAGATAAGGACTTTGCGAATTTGAATTTCTATAAAACACCATTGGCAGCTGTTTTAGCTCAACTTACATTCTACGAAAACCAAATTTATGCCCGTGAATCAGAGGCATTAGGTTTGTTAGGAGGTAGAGTAGGAGCTACAGCAGTTAAAGGTTTTGACCAAATTACGGGAACTGTTTTACCTGTGTCTAACGTGGTTACTGCAGGAACTGAGTTTGAAGCAGAGCTTTTCTTAACAGCATCTAACTCAGCTTTGGAGCCTACTATGACTTATAACGGTTCAAAATTAACAGTTGAAAACGGTAGAGGTAAAGTGAAGTTTAGAGCTTCAGCAACCAATTACGTTGATAACTTATCGAAGCAGACTTTCAGAGCTGAAATCACTTATAGTGACGGTGGTGAAACCAAAACAGTGCCTATTGTGCACGAGTATATGGTGGCTAAGCCAGTAATTGAGGTAAAAGCTGAAGCAATTCAAAATCTTTATCAAAACTCTGCTAACGTACTTCAAATCAACGTTCCTTCATTAGGGCCAGCTTATAACCCTTCTTTTACGGTAAAAGGTGCTGAGCAGAGAGCAGGTTCTAAAAAGGGTGAAGTAGTAGTAATTCCAACTACGGGTACTAGAAATGTAACTATTGGCGTTAGTAGTGGCGGAGCCTTTATTGACAACGTAAGCTTTACTGTAAAATCTATTCCAAGACCTAAGTTTGTGGTTAAAGTGGATGGTAAAGATTACAATGCTGAAAGCGGTTACAATGGTATACCGAATAAGCTTAGTCTGATTTTAGAACCAGATGAAGATTTTCTTAAAAACTTTAAATCTGATGCTAACTTCTTTATTTCGAAGGGCAAGGTAATGCTGATTCAGAATAATCGCCAGAGCGGTACAATCAATATAGATGCTGCTACTACGGATGTGGATTTAGCGCCTTTGAAATCTAGAATGAGAGCAGGCGATAGGTTGCGAGTTATTGTAGAAGAATATACGCGTTTGAATTTTGCCAACCAGAAAGAAGTGGTGAAATACAGCGATGGACAAGAAATAAATATTAATTAATTATGAGAACTCTCTCAGCAATTTGTTTTTTACTCTTAGTGAGTGCCAGTAGTTTTGGCCAAGCCAACTCCAATGGAACCGCACCTATTGATAGTGTGCAAAACTCAAGAAGGTATAATATCAACTCCGTTAGACCGATTAGAAGTGAGGACGTAATGTTCAGCATTCGAGTATGGTCTAAAATGGACCTGAGAGAGAAATCAAATGAAGGCTGGAATTCCAGGTATTCTAAAATTGTTGAAATCATTTTCGAAGGCATTGATCTTTGGTACAACTCTGCAGAGGGAGAAGGAATTGCTCCTTACAATCCGTTAACGCAAGGTTTTGATGATTCAGACTTATTATCAGATAGAAACGCTTATACCGATAGAGTGATCATTGATGGTACAAAAGGTGAAGATGCTACTTTGGATGAGATTGACCGATGGAAAACTGAAGCGATAACTCGTGGCGTTGAACCTGATGCCTATGTGCAGCAGAAAACACGTGAGAAACTTGCTCCAGATTCTATTCCAAAAGATAGAATTGCCATGTTGGAAATTGAGGAAGACTTGATCTTTGACAGAAACCGTTCTGTACCAATTTGGGACATACAATCTGTAAAGGTTGTTGCTCAGGCAGATATTGCTGGTGGTGTTGAAAAGGAGATGGTAAGAGTTAAATACAAAGACTTGGTAGCTTATTTGAACAAAGTCTATCGTGAGAGTGTAGCAAATAAAGAGGAGAACGTAAGGGCTTTTTGGTTCAATCCACGAAATCCACGAAACTTTGATATTAGCTTAACCAATGCTTTTGATATGCGATTGTTCAGTTCAAATATTGTTAAGTTTTCTAACCCAAGCGATGCAGCTATGGAGCAATTCTTTGAGGCTCAAATCACAGCAGGAAAGAGAAACTTGATGGAGATATCAAGGGATTTCAGATATCAATTATTAGAAACCATGCATAACCTCTGGGAATATTAATTAAGGTTATTGAAGTTATAAATTTGGAAGGAGGCTTATGCCTCCTTTTTTTGTTGAAAGAAGTTTTGGATTCTTCTCGCTCGACTCTCTCCTGCAATAGCAGATAGTTCATCAAAACTGGCAGCCTCAATTCTGCTCATGGTGCGAAATTCTTTGAGCAGTTTGTCTACGGTAAACCTTCCAATTCCCTTTACATTTTCAAGCTCAAAATTGAAGCTGTTTTTGCTTCGTAAATCACGATGGAAAGTAATGGCAAAGCGGTGGGCTTCATCTCTCAATTTTTGGATAAGCCGCAGCGATTCAGATTTCTTATCAATGTGGAGTGGGAAGGAATCTTCGGGAAAGTAGATTTCTTCAAGCCTTTTCGCAATACCTATAATCGGGATCTCACCATAAATCCCCAAACTTTTCAAGGCATCGCAGGCAGCACTTAACTGGCCCTTGCCTCCGTCTATAACAATGAGTTTTGGTAAGGGCTGTTGCTCTTCTAAAAGTCGCTTATACCTTCTGCCTACTACTTCTGTCATGGAAGCAAAATCATCTGGCCCGATAACCGTCTTAATTTTGTAATGTCGGTAGTCTTTCTTAGATGGACGTCCCATTTTGAAACAGACCATTGACGCTACTGGATTTGTTCCTTGTATGTTTGAGTTATCAAAGCATTCAATATGAACAGGCAGTTCCTTTAGCTGAAGGTCAATTTGCAATTGTTTTAATACTCGGTTGCCCTTGTCTTTTACATTGTCCAGCGACTGATACTTTTCTTTTTTAGCGAAGAGCGAATTTTTTAATGATAGCTCTACCAATTTACGTTTGTCACCAATTTGGGGCACAACAGGTTGGAAGGTTTCCGAACCCAAATCGATTGTCTTATTGGTCAGAATTTCTTTCGTTATGCTTTGGTAGCGGTCTCGCATATCTACCATCATCAGCGAAAGAATTTCTTCGTCTGTTTCGTTAAGCTTTTTCTTGATCTCATTGGTTTTAGAAAGGTTGATCATTCCATTTTTAATGCGGATGTAATTCACGAAAGCATACTTTTCATCTGATACAATGGTAAATACATCTACATCTGTAAGCTTGGGGCTTACAATAACTGATTTGGAATGGAAGTCATCCAATAACTCCAACTTCTCTTTAAACTCTTGCGCCTTTTCAAACTGTAGTTCTGCAGCGGCTTCCTGCATTCGTTCTTTAAAATAACTTTTAGGAAGCCCCAAATTTCCTTTTAGAATATTCAGTGCTTGATCAACATCTTTGAGGTAGTCTTCTTCACTTTGTAAGCCTTCGCAGGGGCCTTTACAATTGCCTAAATGGTATTCTAAACATACTTTAAACTTCCCCTTAGCTATATTTTCTTGCGACAAGTCGTAACGACAAGTGCGTAAAGTGAACAAAGAGTTAATTAGCTTCAGTACATTATTCATGGCCTTTACATTGGTGAAAGGACCGAAGTATCTTCCTAAAGAAGGAATTAATTTACGTGTGCTATAAATTCTAGGAAACCGTTCATTAGAAACACACAGATACGGAAAGGTTTTATCATCCTTGAGTAGGATGTTGTACTTAGGTTGATTCTGCTTGATGAGGTTGTTTTCTAGCAACAGGGCATCAAACTCGGAATTGACGAGTACGATTTCTATGCTTACAATTTCGCTCACCATGCGAGTCGTCTTTCTGCTGTGTTGTGCCGATTTATTAAAATAACTCGACACACGTTTTTTCAACGACTTTGCCTTGCCAACATAAATTAGCGTATCCTCAGCATTGTAGTACCGATATACGCCCGGGTTATCGGGTAATTTTAAAATGTCTTTTGTTGAAAAGCGTATCGCTTCCATTTACCAGTTTAATAAATTTCTGGATCATATATGGTAGAACCCGAAGTGGTATCCTGAGGCGCAAGTATATCCTGAAACTTCTGGCAATCAATTTCCATTTGAAGGTTTGCTGGGCGTTCAAAAACTCCTTTTTGAAGGTTTATGGAAGTATCCTTGTATACTTTTTCAAAGAATCGACCTACAATTGGAAGGGCTGTTCTAGCTCCTTGTCCATCAGGCCAGCTTCTAAAATGGATTGCGCGATCATCTCCACCTACCCAAGCACCAGCCACTAAATCTTTGGTTACTGCCATAAACCAACCGTCAGAGGCGTTTTGTGTAGTGCCTGTTTTAGAGCCTACTGAGTTTTCAGTTTGGTTAAAGTTGGTGATTTTATATTCACTCCAAAGTCTGATACCGGAACCATTTGTAGTATTTTCTTGAAGCATATTTAGCATTACATAGGCTACATCTTCGCTAATCGCTCTTTTCTTTTGAGGCACTTTGCTCCAAATGACATTGCCAAAACGGTCTTCAATTTTGGTAACATAATGAGCTTCTATATGTGTTCCTTTATTGGCAAATGTGCCAAAAGCCGAAACCATTTCTTTTACCGAAACATCTACAGTACCCAAGGCTATAGAATAGTATGGGTCAATTTTCGATTCAACCCCTAATCTTCCAGCCATTTTAGAAACGTTATCGGGTTTTACAATGTCCATTACGCGTGCAGAAATGGAGTTTACAGATTTTGCCATGGCGGTTTTCATGGTCATTTTTTCACCTGTAAATTTGTTGTCAGAGTTTTGAGGAGACCATGAGTTTTGCCCAGCGATTTTAATTGTTATGGGTTGATCTTCAAATTCGTAACATGGAGAAAAGCCTTTTTCAACGGCTGTTGCATATAAGAATGGCTTAAACAAAGAACCTGCTTGCCTTTTTCCCAATCTAACATGGTCAAATTTGAAATACTTATAGTCAATGCCTCCGACCCAAGCTTTAATTTCACCATTGTGTGGATCGGCCGCCATGAAGCCTGCTTGTAAAAAGTGTTTATAATATTTGAGTGAATCCATTGGGCTCATTACCGTGTCAATTTCTCCCTTCCAAGAGAAAACTTTCATCGGAACTTTCTTATTCAAATAGTAATCTATTGAATCGGAGCCTTTACCATATTCTTTCTCTAGGCTTCTATACCTTTCGGTTCTAGGTAGCACTTGGTCCTGTAAAAAATCTTTAATTACTCGCCCATCACTATCAATCCATGGTTCGCGCATATTTCCATTGCCATCCTTTAACGAGTTGAAGAAATTGGCTTGCACTTGACGCATGGTACTGTCTACTGCTTGTTCGGCATAGCGCTGCATTCTACTATCTATAGTGGTATAAATTTTTAGGCCATCGGCAAATAAGTCGTAGCCCAAATCTCTGGCAATTACGATAAGGTCTTTCTGTACTTCAGCTCTAAAATACTGGCCAGGTCCAAAGTTTTGATCTTGGGCGTTATAGTCAAGTACAATGTCTTGAGGAGCCAAAGTATCGTAGGCGGCTTTTTCAAGATATCCGTATCGCACCATTTGGTTCAACACTACATTTCTTCGTGCTTTCGAGTTTTCGGGATTTCTTATAGGGTTATAACGCGTAACTGCTTTCTGAAGTCCAACCAAAACTGCGGCTTCTTCAACATTAAGTTCTTTAGGTTTTTTATTAAAGAAGCTTTCTGCTGCAGATTGAATTCCAAATGTGTTGTTTCCGAAACTTACCTGGTTGAAGTACATGGCCATTAGTTCGTCTTTTGTATAAGATCGCTCCAATCGCACCGCTAAAATCCATTCCTTAGTTTTATATATAAGTTGGTCTAGCATTCGGTTTATGCCTTCTAACTTTCCTTTTTCGTCTTCTTCAATAACACGCGTATCAAACAAGTTTTTAGCCAACTGCTGGGTTACGGTACTTCCTCCTCCTTGTGGATTAAAAGTTAGCACCCCAAAAGCTGCTCTTAACATACTTCTTAAATCAATTCCTGAGTGGTTATTAAAACGAATGTCTTCTGTTGCTTTTAGGGCGTTGATTAGGTTAGGCCCAAGCTGATCATAGGTAACAGGCTTTCTATTGTCTCTATAATAAGCACCAAGAATTTCGTCATCGGCACTAAAGAGCAATGAGCTGAGGTTTTGCTCGGGATTTTCTAACTGACTATAGCTAGGAAGTTCACCAAACAGGTTGCTCATATTGCTACTAACTGCCCAAATGTACACAGGGAAGCCCACAAAAATTAGAACGAAACCCACCCAAAGTAGTACCGTTAATTTTTTGAGTATTTTTTTGTCACCTTTCTTTTCTTCCTTGGCCATGTCTATTGATAGAATGTATTATGAAATCTGAGGTAAGCTTCTAACTCTTTACTTTGAAAGAGCATCTGAAAGTTATCTCGTGATATTGCAAAATTATTAAAATTTGAATCGACTTCTATTGTGAAGTCGGCTAAAGCTTTTTTGAATGCCCTATGATAGGCTTCTACTGTTTTTTTGTCTTCAAAAGAATTAATGAAGATAATACCCAATTTTTTACTTTCATCGAAAGCCAACTGCCCCACACTCAGTTTTAAATGACTGAAAGTTTCTTTATTGAAGTTTTCGATTGCTGTTCTTAAATCAGCTGTTTTGGTTACTTCACTGTTATATACAATTGCCAAAAGGTGAAGTTGTTTGAAATCTTCGCTGTATTCAAAATCTTCACTCCTTACGATGGTTTCCTTAACTGGGTTAACCGCGATTAAAAGATCTTTTGCATAATTGGTCAAACGACCCTCAGGATATTTGGCTACAAAAGCTTTTAAAGCTTCTTCATAAGAAAACAAGCTTTCAGTTTTTCCTTTTAATATGGCCGACAGCAATTCAACAGTTGGCATAAAATCCACATCTTCAAAGGATTGCAACGCGCCTCTTAATATTTGGTCAGCTTTTACGTATTCTCCGTTTTCATAGGAACTATAGGCCGAAGCATATACTTTTTGTAATGCCTTGTTACGCGCTTCTTTTTCGGCCAAGTAATTTGGGTTGATGAGTGTTTTGGCGATTAAAGATTCAGGGAAAGCATCAATAATTTGCTGCTTATAAGTTTGAGCCTGATTTGGGTCTGATTCGAGATAAAGGGTGTACAGCGCAAAAAGGGCATCTAATTTATATTCAGTATTGGGGTATTTTTGAACAAGTGTTTTATAAGTAGTGGCAGCTTTGGCCGTTTTCTCGAGTCCAAACCTATAAACCGACCCAAGCTTAAAGTAGGCTTCTTGAATTTCAAGGTGAAGTTTTTCTTTCGCTTCTGCAGTAGTAGGAATAGTAGCCAGTAATTCTTTTTTCTTGGCGGCTCTTCCTTCATCTGCAAGGGCAGCTTCTTCTGGTTGGTCAGTAGCATCGTCTGTAATATTCTCTTCAGTCGATGATTCCGTAGTGGAAGACGCCTCTTTTGTAGATCGCCTCCAATTATCTTCCAGTTTTCTATTGCCCCATCGTCTTTGGAACTCGATTGTTCCTAGTTCTACTGCTGCATCATTATAGAAATACCATTCGCTTGATGGCGCATTGGAAGAAAAACCACTTCCGCTAGAGGGAGATATTACCGCTCCTGTGGAAGCCGCGTTTCTAGCTTCTTCTTTTTCGCGTTCCTTAACCTCTTTTTCTTGTTGGTTTAAATAATTGTCCACAAACGCGTCTAGCGAAATAGCGGGTAATTCTGCCAAAGACAGCAAGCTATCGTTTACCTGAATGGTTTTGAGTTGTGTTACAAAATCAGTGAGTACTTCTTTTCTTTTTACATGGCTTGGGTAGCCGTCAATATCATCGGGAATTATAGAAACTGCACTGTCGTAATAGTTGCTGGCGAGTTCAAACTTTTCGTAGATATCGAAATAAAGTTGACCAATTCTTAAATAAGAAAGAGACTTCTGTCGGGGCGAAGGTTCTTCAACCGATACCGCCTTTAGGTAATTATCAATGGCCAAATCGTAATGAGTTTGTTTTTTTTCAAACTCTCCCATTTCATAATAAATCTTGCCTTGGTACTCTTTGTTTTTGCCGTCTTTTAAAAGCTGGGCATAAAATTTCCTCACTTTTTCTACTTCCGAAGTGCCATTCACCGAACTTACTTGTTGCATGTTTAACTTGGCGTGGAAAGTAAGGTCGTATGGAGGGGTGCCGGCCAATGAGGCTTTATAGTATTGATAAGCTTCGGCATTCTGACCTTTTTCTTGCTCAATTTGTCCAAGAATGAAATTGATCCTCGATTTGGTGTCTTTTTTAGTAATGACCTCTGCCACTTCTTTAAGATTTTCAGCCATGGCTTCATAATCTTCTTCGCGCTGATAATAATAAGCGAGCATCACCTTATAGTCGGCCATGTTTTCATCTGTAAGCTCTTCGGTTTCTAAATAATTAGAAACTTCCTTAGCTTTTTCTTTATCGCCAGCGTCCATATAGGTTTGCATTAAAGCAATCAATGAGGCATGCCTAGTGGGGTCGTCTTCGCTGGTTTGATTGATGTATTGAAGGGTTTCAATGGCGAACTGAAATTGGGCTCGAAGGTGGCGGATTTTTCCAATTATTAAATAATTATCATCCGTCCAATCGCTGCTTCCGTACCATTCAATCACCTGAGATGCTTTTTTAAAGGCATCGTCTAATTTGGCTTTATTGCTCTGGATGGTGCTTGAGTCTATATCAGGATAGATTTTTAGAATCTGATCGTAATTGTATTGATACGAATCTTCAATTTGCTGATTGACTTCATTTAAATATTGGTTGGCATAGAAGTATCCATTATACCGGGCATTCATATTCTGATACCCTTTGGAATTACAGCCTACGAACAATGATATAATGGCCAGCAGACCAAAAAATCTAATGATATGTAAAAATCTAAATCTCAAAATTTCGTTTACCCGATTAAGGAACGAAATTAAATCTTAATTAATACAAATAAAGGAAGTGGATTATCTATTAATCTATAATTTTGTTGTCCTTAGAAAATAACGGTGGCTAAAATTAAAAAAACACTCTCGAACTGGTTGAATAACAGGCACATTCTGATCATTCAGAATGAAGAGGATTTCTCTCATAAAGCAACATATAATTTTACTTACGCGAGAATTATCTTTTTTAGCTTCCTAGCATTTGTCTTGATATTCGTTATCAGCTTTTATTTGGTAAATACAGTTTTAGCACAATGGTTTGACCCTACCCATGCCGAAAGAGAAACCAGAAAGGATTTAGTAACGATGAGCCTTTCTCTGGATTCGTTAGCCACAGAATTAGAAAATAGAGACCTTTTTATTCAGAGCATCAAGCGAGTATTAGAAGGCGATGAAGGAACTGGAGAAGAAGAATTGGCCGAGACTGAGGCTGGGCAAGTGGAGCTTTCAAGAAATCCCAACTCTCAAGAAATAGACTCACTTTTTAAATCTGAATTCGAAACAGGAGGAGATTTCTTATTAGGCCGAAACATCGATAACATGGAGTTAAGGCAAACCTATTTGTTTTCGCCCATTAGTGGTTACGTTTCGCAGCCTTTCGATCCTAAAAACGAGCATTTTGGAATTGATGTGGTTTCGAAAAAGGATGAACCTGTTAAATGTATTGCCGATGGCACGGTAATTTTTGCCTCATGGACGCAAGATGCCGGGAATGTAATAGCCGTTCAACACAAAGAGAATTTAATTTCAGTTTATAAACATAATTCTGCACTGACCAAAGAAGTGGGAAACTTCATTAGTGCAGGCGAAATTTTGGCAATAATTGGCAATACAGGAGAGTTAACCAATGGGCCACACCTGCATTTCGAACTTTGGTATAACGGAAGCGCTGTGAATCCTGAAGATTTCATCGTATTTTAGGCGCACTCAACTCAACAGTATATAGTAAAATGTTCACATCTAAGGAATCAAAGAAAGATACTAGGACTACCGAAGAACAAAGCAATACCAGTAATATAATTGGTAAAGACACCGTGCTCGAAGGTAGTATCGAGTCGGTCGGTAATATCAGAATTGAAGGCAAAATATTTGGCCACGCCAAAGCAAAAGCCAAACTGGTAATGGGTACAGACGCCACAGTAGATGGCAATGTAACGGCTAGAACAGCTGAAATTGCAGGAACCATTAACGGTAATATTGAAATTTCTGAACTGCTAATCTTAAAACCTTCTGCAGTAATTAAAGGTGATATACTTACCAATAAATTGGTGGTAGAGCCAGGCGCAACTTTTAACGGAGGCTGTAAAATGGGACACTTGGCAAAAGAAATTGAAATAGGTAAGCCAGCAAGCCAAACCAGAGAAGCCGCCATAAAAAGAGCGTAGGTAACTTCTTTTTTCTATTTCTTACTTTATTTATGAAGCCTAAGAAATCACCTTTCGAAAAAAAGCCAGTGAATATTTACCTCAAGTATTCACAGTTAGGCTTACAGATGTTTTTAACCATAGGCCTTTGCGCTTGGCTAGGTTACAAAATAGATCACAGGTATTTCGAGGGTAAACCTATTTTTTTTATCATTTTATTCCTCCTAGGAGCCTTTGGGGCTTTCTATCAATTTTATAGACAAATAAAGTCTGACTGAAATCAACATAATTCGCTACCTTTGCGCGATGAATTCGATTAAGACGCAGACGCTCAGGCTTTTGGTATTTTCCGGGGTCGTGTTTTTGCTTATTTTCGTTCTAGATAAAGTACCTGTTACCAGTGGTTTAATTCACGAAAAGGCCTACGGATTATACGTTTTTATAACCGTTTTAAGCTTTGTATTGAGTATTGGAACCTTATTCTTTATTAAAAATACCGACCAGAATGTTTGGAAGGGAGTTTTTATGGGTGTGATGGTAATAAGGTTATTATTTACAATAGCATATATCGCTATTGTGCTTTATTTGGGAATGGAGGATCGACTTCTCTTTGTAATTAATCTTTTTGTTGTCTATTTGTTTTACATGGTGTTTGAAATCATGGGCTTAGTGTCTAACTTGCGCGCGATTTCAAAGAAGGCTGAATAAGTAATGTTCGAAAAAAAATCAGTAGTACCAAGCAAAGCGCTTTTAATTAGTTTTTTAGCGTTATTCCTACTCTTAGTTCCTGCACTTTCTAGTGCAAAAGCATCTTCGGGTGGAGATGATAAAGAAGGAGCAACAGACTTTATCCTTCATCACGTAGTGGATGATTATACTTGGCACTTCTTTGATGGAGATTATGGTACAATTTACCTACCAGTAATTCTTTATTCTGAAGATAGAGGTATAGAAGTTTTCTCATCACATCACTTCTATAATGAAGCCCACGAAAAAATAGCATATAACGGTTATGAGATAAGTGAAGATGGCCACATTGCTGCTTTAGATGAGGGCAGACACGCCATGGACTTCTCGATTACAAAAAATACGGCCATGCTTATTCTTATAATGATTGTTTTATCAGTCATTGTGTTAAGTGCCGCCCGCCATTATAAGAAGAACCCTAGAACAGCTCCAAAAGGAGTGGCTTCATTTCTAGAACCTATTATAATATATATAAGAGACGAAATTGCAAAACCAAACATTGGTAAGAAGTACGAAAAGTTTATGCCTTATTTGCTCACGCTTTTCTTCTTTATTTGGTTTGGAAACCTTTTAGGGTTGTTGCCAGGAGCTTCTAACCTAACAGGAAATATTGCTGTAACTTTTGTTTTGGCAATGTTTACTTTCGTTTTCACGAATATCAATGGTAATAAAGATTACTGGAAACACGTGTTTGCAACACCTGGTGTTCCAAAACCATTATTATTAATTATGGTTCCAGTAGAGTTTGTAGGCCTTTTTACAAAGCCTTTCTCTCTAATGGTTCGTTTGTTTGTAGCCATTACGGCAGGTCACATTGTAATCTTAAGTTTGATTGCTTTGGTATTTATCTTCCAGTCTCATGCGGTAGGTGTGGCCAGTACAATAATGGTAATCTTTATTAATATGATTGAATTGTTGGTAGCGACTATTCAGGCCTATGTGTTTACGCTTTTCTCTGCTATGTATATTGGCGCAGCGGTAGCAGAACACGAACATCACTAAGAAACTTATTTGTTTAATTTTATAAAACACGAATTATGTTAACTACAATTTTACTTACTGCAGGTTATGCTCTTATGGGAGCAGGTATTGGTGCAGGGATCGTTGCGATAGGCGCGGCCATAGGCATCGGTAGAATCGGTGGTCAGGCAATGGAAGGTATTGCAAGACAACCAGAAGCTGCGGGAAAAATTCAAACAGCAATGTTGATCATCGCTGCTTTGATCGAGGTAGTTTCTCTATTTGGTGTGGTAGTTTGTCTTTTGATTGCTACTAACCCAGGTATTGTTGAGAAATTATAAAAAAACTAATCGGAGTGGCGTTAGGCCACTCCTTTTATTTGATTTGAACACAGATTTTAAAATATAAATTATGATTGCTGCTAACTTATTATCTCCGGGTGTTGGCTTAATTGTTTACCAAGCAATAGGTTTCTTAATCTTATTGTTTGTTCTGGGTAAATTTGCTTGGAAACCAATTTTAGGTGCCCTAAAAGAAAGAGAAGACAGTATTGAAAGTGCATTGCTTTCTGCCGAGCAGGCAAAAAACGAAATGCAAGCTTTACAGGCCGATAATGAAAAACTATTGGCAGAGGCAAGAGTAGAAAGAGACAGCATCTTAAAAGAGGCCATCGCTACTGCTACTTCAATCAAAGAAAGCGCTAAGGAGGAAACTTCTAAAATTACTGCAAGAATGATTGAAGATGCCAAAGCAGCAATCGAAATTGAAAAGAAAGCCGCTCTTACCGATGTGAAGAATAAGGTAGCTGTGCTTTCATTAGAAATTACCGAAAAGCTGCTTAGAAAGCAGTTGGAGGATCAAAAAGCTCAGAAAGAGCTGATTGATGGTTTCGTAAAAGATTTGAACCTTAACTAATAGGTATAAATGTCAGAATTCAGAATTGCTTCCCGATATGCCAAATCACTGCTAGAATTAGCCAGTGAACAAGGTAAGTTGGAAGAAGTGAACAAAGACATGCTACTTTTCTCTGAAGTTATTTCAGAGAATAGAGATTTTCAGTTGTTTCTGAAAAACCCAGTAGTAGCACACGACAAGAAATTGGCGGTATTGAATCAGGTATTTACTGGTAAAGTAAATGACCTCACATTGGCAATCTTTAGAATTCTAGTAAAGAAACAGAGAGAAGCCTATTTATCGGCAATAGCTACAGAATTTCATCACCAGTATAATGCCAAAACAGGGATAGAAGAAGCTACGGTTACTACTACTTTCCCTATTGATAATGAACTCCGTAATGAGTTTAAGGCTGTAGTGAAGAAAATATCTGGAAAGGAAGTAGAACTTACCGAAAAAATTGATGAAAACTTAATCGGAGGTTTTATTCTAAAAGTGGGCGACCGTCAAATAGACGACTCCATTAACTCAAGGCTTAAGGCCTTAAAATTGAAATTTAGTCAAAACCCTTATGTAAAGGAGTTTTAAATAATTAACACATAACTGTATCATAAAATGGCAGATGTAAGACCTGATGAGGTTTCAGCAATTTTAAGAGAGCAACTCTCAAACTTTAAATCAGAAGCTGAATTAGAAGAAGTAGGTACCGTATTGCAAGTAGGTGATGGTGTAGCCAGAATCTATGGCCTATCTAAGGCGCAATCGGGAGAGCTTCTTGAATTTGAAAACGGACTGAAAGCCCTAGTATTGAACCTTGAAGAGGACAATGTAGGTGCTGTATTACTTGGTGAATCAGCTGAAATCAAAGAAGGCGATACCGTTAAAAGAACAGGTAAAATCGCATCTATCAATGTAGGTGAAGGAATGGTTGGCCGTGTGGTCGATACCCTTGGTAACCCAATTGATGGTAAAGGACCTATTTCTGGCGAAACGTTTGAAATGCCATTGGAGAGAAAAGCTCCTGGGGTAATTTACAGACAGCCAGTAACTGAACCTCTTCAAACAGGTATCAAAGCAATTGATGCTATGATTCCGATTGGAAGAGGACAGAGAGAATTGGTAATTGGTGACCGTCAGACAGGTAAAACTGCTGTAGTTATCGATACTATTCTTAACCAAAGAGAATTCTACGAAAAAGGAGAGCCTGTATTTTGTATCTACGTTGCCGTAGGTCAAAAGGCATCTACTGTAGCAGGTGTAGTGGCAGCCCTTGAAAAAGGTGGTGCAATGGATTACACTGTTGTAGTTATGGCTTCTGCTTCTGATCCTGCTCCAATGCAGTTCTTCTCGCCAATGGCGGGTGCTGCTATTGGTGAGTATTTCAGAGATACCGGAAGACCAGCGCTAGTAATTTATGATGACCTTTCTAAGCAAGCAGTAGCTTACCGTGAAGTTTCTCTTCTTTTAAGAAGACCTCCAGGGCGTGAAGCTTACCCAGGTGATGTATTCTATTTGCACTCTAGGCTTTTGGAAAGAGCTGCAAAAGTGAACGATAACGATGACATTGCTGCTGCAATGAACGACCTTCCTCCTTCATTACAAGGAAAAGTGAAAGGTGGTGGTTCTTTAACAGCCCTTCCAATCATCGAAACACAAGCGGGTGACGTTTCTGCTTATATTCCAACCAACGTAATTTCAATTACAGACGGACAGATTTTCTTGGAAACTAACCTTTTCAACTCTGGTGTGCGTCCTGCAATTAACGTAGGTATCTCAGTATCAAGAGTAGGAGGTAACGCTCAGATCAAATCAATGAAGAAGGTTTCTGGTACTTTAAAGCTTGACCAAGCTCAGTTCCGTGAATTAGAAGCTTTTGCAAAATTTGGTTCTGATTTGGATACATCTACTAAACTTACAATTGATAGAGGTAGAAGAAACCAAGAGATTTTGAAACAACCTCAATTTTCTCCAGTACCTGTTGAAGAGCAAGTAGCAATCATTTATGCTTCTACTAAAGGACTTTTAGATAGAGTGCCAGTTGAGAAAGTTAGAGAGTTTGAGAAGGAGTTCTTAACAATCATGAGAACTTCTGAAAGAGCAGCGCTTGATTTACTAAAAGCAGGTAAGCTTGACGAAGCTGCTACTTCAGCAATCGAGAAGACGGTTAAAGATTTAGCAAGTAGGTATTAATTTCATTAAGCCTAAATCGTAATAGATGGCGAATTTAAAGGAAGTAAAGGAAAGAATTAAGTCGGTATCTTCTACCCAGCAGATAACCAGGGCCATGAAAATGGTGGCTGCTGCAAAGTTGAGAAGAGCTCAGGATAAGATCATTCAGTTGAGACCTTATTCTGAGAAGTTATCGGCTATTCTTGCCAATGTATCTGCTGGTAACAGCGATGAGTCTATGACCACTTACGCCCAAGAGCGTGAAGTAAAAAATGTACTTATTGTGCCAGTAACCTCTGATAGAGGACTTTGTGGAGCGTTCAACTCAAATATCAACAAAGCATTAAATGTAGTAGTAAAAGCCCATGAGGGTGCAACTATTCACGTAATGCCTATTGGTAAAAAAGCGTTCGATATGTCTAAAAAGCAGAAATTCACTAACGTGACTGCTTATTGGGATATGTTCTCGAAACTGAGCTTTGAAACGGCTCGTGAGGCAGCAGAATACGCTATGAACGGTTATGTTGAGGGTAAATACGACAAAGTAATATTGGTATATAACGAGTTCAAGAACGTAGCCACTCAGGTTGTAAGAAGCGAACAGTTACTGCCTATTGTTCAGGTAGAACAAGAAGGCGAAACAACCGCAACTGGAACGGATTATATCTTCGAGCCTTCAAAGGATTTTATCATTGAAGACTTGATTCCGAAATCGTTGAAAATTCAGTTTTACAAAGCAATATTGGAGTCTAATGCTTCGGAGCATGGTGCTCGAATGACGGCCATGGGCAAAGCAACCGATAACGCTGGTGATTTACTCAAAGAACTGAAATTGATGTACAACAGAACACGTCAGGCTGCCATTACCAAAGAAATCCTAGAGATTGTAGGTGGAGCAGAAGCTTTAGCTGCCGACAACTAGAAATTCAATTGTAATAAGTAGAGAAAGCCCTTTTGAGAAATCAGAGGGCTTTTTTGTTTGCTGTAGGCTCGTGAATTTCCATACATTTGATCCATCGCTATGAGAAAGCTTTTGATCCTTATTCAGAACCTTAGTCTTGACGTTACGACAGGGGCTATAATTTGTAGCTTGTATGTAGCCAGATTATTTGGTGTTACCCTCGAAAACTCGATGCTCATCGGTCTGGGAGTGGCGATTTGGCTTATTTATACTGTAGACCATCTTTTTGATGCCAAGAAAAGCATTGGATATTCAACCAATCAACGTCATGCTTTCCACCAGAAATACTTTAGGCCAATTGCCTCTGTTGCGTTCATGGTTTTTCTAGTAGGAGCGTTTAATCTATATTATTTGCCTTGGGTTACTACTAAGCTAGGGTTGATTTTAGCACTGTTGGTTGCGATTTACATTGGCTCCCTGCATCTACTTAAGCTCAGCAAGACATGGCATAAGGAATTTTTAGCCGCCATAATCTACAGCTTTGGAATATTCGTTGCACCTCTCAGTTTATTGGAACAATGGGATATTTTCGTATTCTATGTTTTTGTGGTGTTCTTTCTCATTGTGCTTACCAATCTACTTGTATTTCCGTTGTTTGAATATGAGAGTGACCGAAATGACAATAATCAATCTATCGTGACGCTTTATGGAAAGCCGTTTGTTAGAAAAATGACTGCTGTTACTCTGGTGTTTAATCTGTTATTAATCGTTTGCGGAATGGTTTACCTCAACCCTGTGATGACAGGTGCTCGTTGGTTAAGTTCAGAGTATATATTGTTTATGATGACTTTGGTTTTGGCGATGCTCTTAATGCTCCCTAATTTTTTTCAGCGAAATGACCGTTACAGATTGGTGGGAGATGGCATCTTCTTTTTCCCTTTGATTTATCTTTTACTGTGAAAAACAACTTCAACCTTATCGCCCCAGTATATGACGGCTTGGCTAAAGTTGTTTTTGGGAAAAAGCTAAAGCAGACTCAGACTCATTTCCTACCCGTGATTCCCGATAATGCTAATGTATTAATCATGGGCGGAGGCACAGGATGGATTATCAACGAACTGTTCAACACGGGTTTTAAAGGGAAACTTACTTATGTAGAAGCCTCTGAGAGGATGATTTCCTTATCGAAGAAGAACTGTGAGTTCAGTGAATCAGTAGACTTTATTCATGGGGAAGAAAGTGCGCTCCCTGCAGATAGAGAATATGATGTGATCATCACCAACTTCTTTCTCGATGTCTTTTCCGAGGTTAGGTTAGATGAAGTAATCGTTCAGCTTTCTAAGCAACTCAATAACGATGGAATATGGATTTGTTCAGACTTTCAGAATACTGATCGATTTGGCCACCAGTTATTGCTGTGGCTTATGTTTAAGTTTTTCAAAATTACAGCAAAATTAGAGTCAAGATCACTTGTGAACTTTGACCATAAGTTCAAAAAAATAGGCCATTCAAGAAGTGAAAATTTCACTTTAATGAATGGCCTAATATTCTCCTCAGTATATACTAGTGAACGATTACTTTAAAGGTTTGTCGCTCTTTAGTAGCTTTATCGGTTAGTGTAATCATGTGCAAGCCTTTGCTCAGCCCTGAGGTTTCCAGAGTAATGCTTCCAGTTTCAGGATTCAGTATGGTAGATTGACTATTGATAAGCACGCCCGATGCTGAAATTAGCTGTACAAGTACTTCGCTTTCTACCTCAACACCGTATTCTATGGTAATCAAATCTCCTCGATTTACCGGATTCGGGAATACATTAAAGGTTTGTACTAAGGTCGTTTTTTCTACAAACACTCTTTTGATTTCAGAAACCGTAGACATTCCATTGAAATCGGTTTGTTTTAAGCGATAGAAGTTGTTACCTGATTTAGGTGCTTTGTCTATGTAGAAATAATTGTTCACATCCTGGCTGTTGCCTGCACCTACGAGTGTACTAATGCCTTCAAAGTCTTCACCGTTAGTGCTTCTTTCAATGGTAAAGTAAGCGTTATTGGTTTCGTCTGCGGTACTCCAATCTAATCTAACATAATCCTCATTGGTTTTTTGAGCCTCAAAGGATAATAGCGTAATAGGTAGCGAAGCCGCTTGTAAAGAGCCTAAAGTGAAATACTGAGTGTCATTTAGGTTGACCGCAAAAGTTACCGTTTTTTCTGTTGCGTTGATGGATGTTGGAGCCACTAAGGTTACTCCAGAAGTAAAGTCTCCATCATTATCTACCATTAATCTTACTTGGTTTAGGTTGTTTGTTCCAACACCGCTTGGTCCCATAATATCGGCCAGATCGAAGGTTAGATTTACGGTTCCTACGGTACCTGTTTCTTGTACATACCATTCTCTGAATAGTCGGCCACTTACCTGAGAAGAGTTGTATTCTGTATTGCCTTCTTCTCTAGTTCCAGTTTTCGCTACATTATCATTTCCCCAAATTAGGAATGAGTTGTCGGTAGTAAATGATCCCGCCATTTCCATAGTAACAATAGCATCATCATTTTCACTTTTTGACTTCCATTGTTGGAAACATGAGTCGTCATCGCGGCCTATACCAGCAATATCGTTATTGTAAACGGTCTGTTCAGACCAGTCCCATGTGATAGTACCCGCAGACGACAAATAGTCTTCAGTAGTAGTACCACCAGCGTTTCTTGTAATACCGTATTTAACAGCCAAATAAGATTCAACTCTTTGCCTTTCATTTTCTGTAAGATCATCTGAGAAAACCAGTACTTCAGCAATTCTACCGCTAAACTGCGAAGCTACGTTTGAGTCATCGTGGTTTCCTATTCCGAAAGAACCAGGACCGGTAAGCGAAGTGTTGGTAGAGGTTCCTGAGCCAACATTTGCAGAGTTAA
Organism: Roseivirga seohaensis; assembly: GCF_001592945.1. Classification (GTDB taxonomy): domain Bacteria; phylum Bacteroidota; class Bacteroidia; order Cytophagales; family Cyclobacteriaceae; genus Roseivirga; species Roseivirga seohaensis. Next base: position 212,153 of record NZ_LRPB01000023.1, on the reverse strand, counting down.
TATATAGCTGAATAGATCCTGCCGAGGTTAATCTTCTACGGGTACCAGTAGCAATGAATGGTTCAAAGTTGTTATATACTGGGCCAGATGCACTCCTCACGTTCAATGTAGAGTTATTGGCGGCATTCATATGTACCCTGCCACCAGAAATTCCTAACCCGTAATCTGCCGACCCACCAGAATCACCGCCTCCAATAATAGCTGGGGCATCTTCAAAGTTAGAAGTTGAACCGCCTGTTTGACCAGTTTCAAATACTGCTATTAATGTAAAATCTTCCGACACGTTGTTTCCACCAGAAGTTTCCATAAAGGAAGCGTTGGTTGAGTTAGGGTCGCTAAAATTAATTGCTGGGTTAAAGTTGATTTGGTTGGTTTGGTATTTTGGCTCTACCGGTGCACCTCCGCCCAAGTTGATTTCATTGGCATTTCTACCGATTGGGCTTTGGTCTGTCCAAGTATTAAGGTCAGTGTTATTTGTGGTTGTGCCGGTGCCGTCATCAGCCCTTAACCATAATGCTAGGTCGGTTGTTACTCCACCAGGCCCACATGTTTCTCTTGCTGTTCCCAGCGTAAAGTAATCTCCATCGGCAAAATTTACATTATTAAATGTAATCACATTGCCGTTAAATGTACCTCCAGAAATGGTTGAACCACTGGCCATTGTTGAAGATGAAGATACAATTAATTGAAAATCTGAGGCATTAGATGAATAGCCTAAACCTGTCAGGTCGAAAGAAACAGATGTATTTCCAACTGTTCCTGACTCATCTACTCTCCAAATACGTTCTATTCTTTCCGTTACGTTACCAGGAACATCTACAGTATTCGCGTTGGCTTGATCGGCATTATCTCCATCATTTCCCCATATCAAGAAAGAGTCATCGGCAGTGAAACTATTTGGATTAGAAGCATTGTCTGTAAAAATCCCACCATTTCCGATGGTAACTATTGAACCAGAGTTTTGGCTCTTAGATTGCTTTTGCTGTAAACATGAGCCATCATCTCGGCCAATTCCAGCAATGTCTCTATTATATGTGCTGTTTGTAGTCGCATTCCAAACAGTGGTTCCAGATGAATTTACGTAGTTTTGAGCTGTATTCTGGCTTAGCGTGATGCCATATTTAATGGCTAAATATGATTGAATTCGGTTATGTTCTGCATCTGAAGGGCGAGCCGAAAAGGATATAACTTCGGCTATTTGTCCATCAAAAGTATCATTAGTAAAAGTGTTAGCGTCTAGGTTACCACCTATTCTATAAGCCACGTTGGTAGAGGTTAAGAATGTTCCACTTTGTAGGTTTACTTGATTTCTGCCATTCACAAATATTTCTGTGTTGTTATTGGTAGCATTGTTTTTTACCCCAAACATCATGGTCTGATTACTATTAATCCCTCCAAACGTGGCAAAGTCTGTACCTCTTCTCCAACGTGTACCAGTACCCCCAATAGAATGAGAGAATACTTCATTGGTTATAGCTGAAGTTACGCTACCAAAAAGTAGACTCCCAAACTGGTTTGTTGCAGTGGCAGGTACCGCAAATTCTACGATTGTTTCTTGTGGAGATGAGTTATTATAAGTCTGATCAGTATTTAGTACGATGTAGTAGGCACTTGAATTAAAACCAGCACTTCCGGAAATTTCTTCGGTATTAGCGGCATCAAAATTAAGTGCGGGGTTAAAGTTGATAGAATTACTCTCATAATTAGGTTCATCGCCAGAGGCGGCTGTGGCGTTATTACTACCTGCCTGATCGAACCAAGTGCTTACATTGCCTCCATTTGTAGTTGAGCTTGGTCCAACATCCGCTTTAAGCCATAGAGTTAAGTTTGAGCTTACTTCGCCAGGAGCACAGTCTATAAATCCAGTGCCCAGTGTAAAGTATTGTCCATTAGAAAGGTTGACATTACTAAAGGTTATAGTATTACCAGAAATAACACCTCCTGTTATTACCGAACCAGAAGAAAAGTCTCCATTGGAACTATTACCTGCTACTAACAGACTGTAATCAGCGGCCGCTGGGCTGCCAGAAATAGTAAGTTCATCAAGGTCAAAAGAAATAGAGTTGTTACCCGTTTCTCCGGTTTCCCCAACGCGCCAAACACGTTCCACACGTTGCGAAATTAGTGGTGGAACATCTGTAGTTTCTGTGTCAGTATCAGCCCCACCATCATTTCCCCAAATAAACCAAGAATTATTAGAGGTTATGCTTCCTCCGTTGTCTACTGTTACCACAGAGTTATTGTTCTCGCTTCTTGATTTAACCTGTTCAAAGGCAGAATTATCGTCTCTTCCTATACCTGCAATGTCTTTATTGTATTCTAAAAATCCACCAATAGACGCAGCTGAGGTGGTATTGAAAATAACAGTACCCTCAGAGTTTACATAATTAAGAGGCGTAGATTGATCGAGGGTAATGCCGTATTTGATCGCTAGGTAACTTTCTATCCTATTGCGTTGTGTAAGCGGAAATGCGCCTGGTTCGTTACAGTAAATGAGTTCCGAAATTTCCCCATAAAACGAGTTTCCGCTGTTATTGGAGCCATCATCAAATCTCATATTACCATCAGCACCACCAAGCTGGATTCCTCCGGTATGTTGATAAAGTAGACCAACATTTCCAAACGATCCAAAGCTCTGTCCGTTTAAATATCCAGTAATAGTTCCTGTTCCTGAAGAGTTTCCGTTTTCTTCTAAGGTAACAATGTATTCAGTGTTTGTAGTTATTGCGGTGCTTACCGTGGTTACGTTTCCACTGTTGTTCCATGGAGAACCGGCTCCATCATTTGGTACGTTCCAAGCTGTAAGGTGTAGAAAACCATTTCGGATATATATGTTGATTCCTCGTGAATTTCCGCCTTGCTCATATAAAACTTGTCTTGTATTTATGTCACTTGTGCTAGTTCGGAACGCAAGGTTAATTCCCTTTCTAGTGTAAGAAGTGGCGGTGTTGAAACCGGCATTATTTGCTATATCGAGGCTATTGTTTCCGTTGCCAAAATCTGCTGTAGGGTTAAAATTAATACTGCTTGAAGTACTTCTATACACCACTGTTCCAGTGCTTGAAGTAGCATCATTATCGCCTACCCATTGGTCTTGCCAGTCAGATAAAGTACTGCCATCTGTTGCGGTTGTAACACCTACATTGGCTTTCAACCAGGTGGTAAGCGCTGCTTTATAACCCCCTGGACCAACGGCTGGTGTTAAGCAATCATCAGAAGATACTGCTGCCGAAACCCCAGCTACTAAATCCAAACCTGAGTTTAGTGCAGTTGTATTGGTTGGGAATGTATTAATGTCGGTTAAAGTATGGTCGGTAGCATTGGTGTCGAATGCAAAGATTGAATAGCCATATACTACTTGGTTGGCCGAAATACCAAGCTCTGTAAAAGAAACTCCAACCCCCTGAATGGTTTGAGCTGATTGCCCAGCAAATGTACCGATGTTTATAAGTGGTAATGGGTTTTGCCCTACGGTTTGCCTTCTTAAAATAAGGTAGTTATTAAAGCTATTTCCCGTACCAGGCCAGTCCGAATCCTCAATATTAACCATATTACTATAAGCAGAAGGGTTACCATTACCATCTAGGGCTGTAATGGCGGCAATCTTTATTTCGTCATTTCCTCCTCGTTCAATAACAGGAAAAACAGCATTATTTGGCTCGCAGGTTACAATTCCAGTATACCAAATTACATCTACCCGTTCGATTTGTGCTTGAATACTACCGCTCGCTTCGTCATCTGTATTTACCAAAATATTGTCGTAACCAGTAATCAAACTTCCAGTTTGATAGATTGCATCAGCATCGTCTACTTCTAGACCATCAAGACTAACAGTATTTGCGGTAAGGTTATTAAGAGTGTACCAAATGTTTACAAAACGCCCCCCGTCAGTTCTTTGGATGATTAATGTGTCAGGTTGTAAAAAGTTATTGTAAGAAGAACCGCCTATGGTATAACCATTTAATATAAAGTCGTTACCAGTTCCATAATTAACTGTGTAAGAAGTTGAAGCATTGATGTTGTTGCTTGCATCGCTAGGAGCAGTAGCCGTATATGAAGTATTTGCCGGATTTACGGTAGTTGTACTGTATGCAGTAATTGCTGTCTGACCAAAAAGTTTTTGGTTTGAGCACACGATCAAACATAAAACAAGGAATACCTTGAGCAGTTTTGGCATTGAAGCGACATGTTTAGGTGAACACAGCATATAAAATCTTGCTATCTGTTAGGTATTGTAGAGCCAAGGCAAAACCTCAACTATTTATACTTAACAAAACAGTGCCAAGAATTTACTTCTTGCTGATAGAACAAAAATGTTGGTTTTTTTATTATAAAACAATAATAATTCAAAGGAATTTATCTCCATTTTGGAAATCGTTTCCCAATTTGAGACTGCGGTGATTTGAGCTAGCTTTCATTAATTTCAGATGATTTTAATATTGAAGCTAAGCGAACAAGCTTACCTTTATCACGTAATAGGGTTGAATACTCATTTCTATGATGTCAAACCACTTTTCTGTATTTAAATACCTCAAAATGGTGAGAGGTTTGAACCTCATTATCGTGGGGCTTACTCAGTATTTTACTGCTATTTTTTTATTACATGAGGGGCTTAGTTGGCATCTGTTAAATGATCAAAAATTTTTTTTGCTTGTTCTTTCCACGGTAATTATCACTAGTGCTGGATACCTGATTAATGATTATTATGATGTTAAAATAGATTATGTCAATAGGCCTGATAGAGTGATAGTTGGCAGAGCCTTGAAAAGAAGATGGATAATTATTGCACATACTGCTTTTAACTTTATAGGAATTGGTATTGGGTTCTATATTTCACCAACCATTGGTACTATTAATTTTATTGCAGCTTTTCTTCTTTGGCTTTACTCAAATCAGTTAAAGAGGCTGCCCTTTATAGGAAATTTCACCATTGCTATTCTTACAGGCACTACACTATTTTTAGTTGGTCAGTATTTTCAAGAGCGAGAATATTTGGTTTTATGCTACGCCATTTTTGCGGGATTCATAACACTTATTCGAGAGATTATTAAGGATATGGAAGACTTGAAAGGAGATGAAAAATTTGGCTGTAAAACCCTTCCAATTGTTTTAGGAATAGCCAAAACTAAGCAGATTATTTATGGAATTGTTTTGATCTTTTGCACGGTGGTATTCGTTCTGATGAGTTCCATAAATATTGTTTTCCCCATCACACTTTCAGTTATTATGATTTTCCTCATCTTTGAGCTTTTAAAGGCTGATAAGATCAAGGATTACGGTAAACTCAGCACATTTTGTAAAGTTATTATGCTGTTGGGAGTAATCAGTATGGTTTGGATATGAACAAAAATCGAATTGCAATTTTTGCCTCAGGCAGTGGTACTAATGCCCAAAAAATTTTCGAATATTTTGAAAATCATGATAAAGTAGAAGTTGTTTTGCTTTTGTGTAATAAGACAGAAGCTGGGGTTCTTGAAAGGGCGAAGAATTTTGATATTCCTACTTTCAATTTTTCGCGAGAGCAATTTTACAATACTCAATCAGTGCTGCATACTCTAAAGAAGTTCAAGGTTGATGCTATTGCTTTAGCGGGTTTTATGTGGTTGATTCCAACCTATTTGGTAGAGGCTTTTCCAAATAAAATTGTAAATATTCATCCCGCCTTATTGCCAAAATTTGGTGGTAAAGGCATGTATGGAATGCATGTGCATGAAGCTGTGAAAGCAGCTGGAGAATCAGAAACGGGTATTACCATACATTTGGTAAATGAACATTATGACGAAGGTTCCATTTTAGCTCAGTTTTCATGTCGTATCGAACCAAACGACTCGCCTGATGAAATTGCGAGAAAGGTTCAAGTGCTGGAACATGAAAATTATGCAAAAGTGATTGAGAATCTAGTTCTTAATAAGTTCTAAAATGCCTAGTTTTGCGACTTAATTAAAAGCCAACCTACATGTCAAAGGTTAAAATCCAATCTGCATTAATTTCTGTTTTTCATAAAGACAACCTAGCTCCAATTGTTAAGAAATTAGGGGCTTTAGGTGTTCAAATTTACTCTACAGGGGGTACGCAAACTTTCATCGAAGAATTAGGTGTTCCGGTTACCGCTGTTGAAGATCTTACGAGTTATCCGTCAATTTTCGGTGGCCGAGTAAAAACGCTTCATCCTAAGGTATTTGGTGGAATTTTACACAGGAGAGATAATGCTGGAGATTTAGATCAAGCGAAAGAATTCGAAATCCCTTCAATTGATTTGGTGATCGTTGATTTATATCCTTTCGAAGCTACTGTAGCTTCAGGAGCACCAGAGCAAGATATTATTGAGAAGATAGATATTGGCGGAATTTCATTGATAAGAGCGGCTGCCAAAAATTTTAAAGATGTAGTAATAGTTTCGTCAAGAAACCAATACCCCACTTTAGAAAAGCTACTTGAAGATAAAAAGGGGAGTACGGACCTTTCTGATAGAAAAGCATTTGCTGCGCAGGCCTTTGATGTTTCGTCTCATTATGATACAGCTATTTTCAACTACTTTAATCAAGATGAAGCCCTTGAAAGATTTAAAGTAAGTGAAACAGAAGGTCAGACATTGCGCTATGGAGAAAACCCACATCAAAAAGGGCAGTTCTTTGGTCCGCTTGATGAACTTTTTGAAAAACTAAACGGAAAAGAACTTTCCTACAATAACTTGGTAGATGTAGATGCTGCTGTAAGTTTGATTGAGGAGTTTTCAGAAGATGAAAAGGCTTTCGCTATTTTAAAACATACCAATGCCTGTGGCGTTGCAATTGGCGACACTGTTAAAGAGGCTTACTTAAAAGCTTTCGCAGCTGATACGGTGAGTGCTTTTGGAGGTGTACTAGTAAGCAACCAACCAATTGACTTGGCTGCTGCCGAAGAGTTGAATTCGCTTTTCTTTGAAGTTTTGATTGCTCCAGCGTTCGATGCCGATGCTTTGGAATTGCTGAAAGGCAAGAAGAACAGAATATTATTGGTGAAAAAGCAGCCATTAAACACTACAAAACAGTTCAAGAGTTTATTAAACGGTGTTATTGTTCAGGATAGAGATTTAGTAACCGATCAAATTTCTGATTTTAAGCAAGTAACTAAAAAAGCTACTACAGAAGCTGAGAATTTGGCATTAGCTTTTGCTAGTAAAATCTGTAAGCACACTAAGTCTAACACTATTATTTTAGCAAAAGACGGACAAATGCTTTCTAGTGGAGTAGGCCAAACCTCTAGGGTAGATGCTTTGAAACAAGCTATAGAAAAGGCCAAGACTTTCGGTTTTGATTTGAATGGAGCCGTAATGGCTTCAGATGCTTTCTTTCCATTCCCTGATTGCGTAGAAATTGCAAAGGGTGAAGGAATTGTTGCTGTAATTCAACCGGGTGGATCAATTAAGGACGATCTTTCAATTGATTATTGCGACAAAAACAGCATGGCGATGGTGTTTACAGGTACTCGCCATTTTAAACATTAAAAGAATTTTTCAACCCTTAGATAATTGCGAGTAATTCGTAACTTTCAAGGATATAAAATATAGGAGACAAGACTGAATATGGGCTTTTTCGACTTTCTGACAAGTGATATTGCAATTGACTTGGGTACAGCAAATACCCTGATCATACATAAAGATAAAATCGTTGTAGACGAACCGTCTATTATTGCTATCGATAGAAATACCAACAAGGTGTTGGCCATAGGTAGAGATGCAATGAACATGCACGAAAAAACGCATGAAAACATCAAAACCATTCGCCCTTTGAAAGACGGTGTAATTGCCGATTTCGAAGCTGCCGAACTGATGATCAAAGGAATGATCAAAATGATTGACTTAAAGCGAAGAAGCTTTATGCCATCATCGCACCGAATGGTGATTTGTATCCCTTCTGGAATTACCGAAGTAGAAAAAAGGGCTGTTCGAGATTCGGCCGAACATGCGAACGCCAAAGAGGTATACATGATTTACGAACCAATTGCTGCGGCCATTGGTACAGGAATAAAGATTGACGAGCCAATGGGCTCAATGATTGTAGATATTGGAGGGGGTACAACCGAAATTGCGGTAATTGCCCTTTCAGGAATTGTTTGCGACCAATCCATCAGAGTAGCAGGAGATACCTTTACCAAAGATATTCTCGACTACATGAGAAGACAGCACAACCTTTTGATTGGAGAGCGATCTGCAGAAAAGGTGAAAATCGCCATTGGGTCAGCCTTAACAGAGTTAGACGATGCACCAGACGATTACGAAATCCGAGGTCGTGATTTAATGACAGGAATTCCTAAGGTGATTAAAATTTCATATTCTGAAATCGCTTTCGCGCTAGATAAGTCTGTTTCTAAAATTGAGGAAGCTGTATTGAAAGCCCTTGAAATTTCACCACCAGAACTTTCTGCCGATATTTATGATCGTGGGATTCACTTAACAGGTGGTGGAGCAATGCTTAAAGGTTTGGATAGACGTTTGGCCTTGAAAACTAAACTTCCAATTCATATTGCAGACGATCCGTTAAGAGCAGTAGTGCGCGGAACAGGCGAAGCCTTAAAAAACATTGATCAATATAGAGCGGTGTTAATGACTTAATAATGAATGGGTCAGTTATTTTCTTTTCTTTATAAATACCGAGCGTTTTTTACATTTCTAACCCTAGAGGTACTATGTATTTGGATCATTGTTCGAAATAACAATTACCAAAGAGCAGCGTACTTCAGTGTGGCCTCTGGCTTTGTTGGAAATATTAATGAAAGAACGAATAACATAAGCGATTACTTTAGCTTAAAAAAGGTGAATAGCGATTTGGCCGAAGAAAACGCCAGGTTGCGAACACTGTTGTTACAGCTAACGGAAACCCCATTAGATTCGCTCAAAACCTTTGATATTGATACCGATACTACTGATGCGGTACATTACAGACTAATTGCTGCCGAAATCGTAGACAATTCCATTCGCTTAAGTCATAACTTCTTTAAAATTAATAAAGGAAGTAATGATGGTATTAAGACGGGCATGGGTGTGATTAGTCAGAAGGGGGTAGTGGGTAAAATTAGAACGGTATCTAAAAACTACTCTAGCGGTATTTCGCTACTGAATTCCAGAAATCAAGTTTCGGCTAAACTTAAGAATTCAAACAGAACGGCCACTATTCAGTGGGATGGTGATGGGCGTAACCCAAGGGTAGCAAAACTCTTATACATTACTAGAGAAGATAATGTTCAAGTGGGCGATACGGTTGTGACTTCTAGCTTTAATGCTGTTTACCCAAAGGATATTATGATTGGAACTGTGGCCAGTGTTAAGCCCGACCCTAATCAGCGCGATTTGGAAATCGAAGTATCCTTAAGTGTGGACTTTGGAACACTGGCCTATGTGTATGTTATAGAGAATATATATAAGGAGGAAGAGGACTCAGTTTCTTTAAACAACCCTGTAGACTTTAATGAGTAGAAACCTGATCATATTGACTGTTACAGCAATCCTGCTGATGATTTTTCAGGTACTAATTCTGAAATACTTTGTGATTTTCGGTATTGGGTTTTGCTTTCTATACCTTATGTTTTTGCTATTCCTACCTTTAGAAATTGGCTTCGCCTCGGCTATGATCATTGGGTTAATAGCAGGCCTAATTGTCGATTTATTTTATAATACGCTTGGTATTCATGCTTTTGCCTGCGTTCTGATAACGTTTCTTCGTCCTTATTGGATGAAATGGAATAAGCCTAGAAGTGGCTATGAAGTTAATGATTTGCCGATGATTACCAATTACGGTCTTGGTTGGTTTGTTATCTACGCGCTACCTTTAATCTTTATTCATGCTTTAACCGTATTCTTAATTGAATCAGGAGGAAACCAGCTGGTAGGGATTTCAATCCTTAAATCTGCCGTTACGGCTCTTATCTCACTGGTTTTTATGATCGCTATTCAGTATCTTTTTTACTCTAAGGCGAAGCGGTAATGTGGGACAACAGAAGGTATATTATACAAGGTGCGTTTGTTTTGATTGGATTAGTTTTTCTGATCAAGTTGTTTGCTATTCAGGTATTAGATAAAGATTACAGAACCAAGGCCGAGCGAAATATTATTCAGCCCATTGTTCAATACCCTTTTCGCGGCCTTATTTACGATAGAAATAAACAACTCATAGTTTATAACGAACCCGTCTACGACCTCATGGTCGTTCCAAAAGATGTTGCTATTGCCGATACCACCGAGTTTTGCGAGCTCTTGGGAATAGAAAAAGAAGTTTTTTTGGAGAACATGAAAACCGCGAGGACGTATTCGCGAGTGAAACCCTCTGTATTTCTAAAGAAAATATCGCATGAGGAATACGGTAAAATTCAAGATCTACTTTATAAATACAGCGGTTTTTTTGTAAACCCAAGAACAGTAAGAGGCTACACTAGTCCAGTTTTGGCCAACGAGCTTGGCTATACGGGTGAAATTAGCAGACGTCAATTAGACAGAGACACTACTGGCTATTACAGATCGGGCGATAATATTGGAATTACTGGTTTAGAAGAGCAATATGAAAGACTCTTAAGTGGTAAACGAGGGGTAAGCTATAAGCAAGTAAATGTAAGAGGAATTGAAAAGGGATCCTTTAAAGATGGAGCGCTCGACACCGTTTCTGTACCAGGTACAAACCTAATCACCACTATTGATCTTGAATTACAGACCTATGCTGAAAAGCTACTTAAGGGCAAAACAGGGAGTATTGTTGCAATAGACCCTTCCACAGGGGAAGTATTGGTAATGGCTACCGCCCCCACTTATGAGCCAAAAATGTTGTCGGGAAGAGAGTTTGGTAAGAACTACGGAAAAATAGCATCAGACAGCGCTAAACTTTTATTCAATAGGGCGCATATGGCTACTTACCCTGCGGGCTCGGTATTTAAAACGGTTCAGGCACTTATTGCTTTAGATGAAGGAGTGATTAAACCGAATGAACAAATCTATGTTGATTTAAGTGGAATTGGCGACCACGCCCCAGCAGGCTACTATGATGTAGCCAGAGGTATTGAAAAGTCTTCTAACAACTATTTTCTTGAAGTAATGAGGAGGCTAGTAGTTCAAAGAAAGAACCCTAATTATATTGCTGATTCAAGAATAGGTCTAGCGCTGTGGGCAGATGCCGTAAAGAAATTTGGCTTTGGTGCTCCGTTGGGTATCGATATCCCCGGAGAGGCTTCTGGCCTAATACCCGATGTTGATTATTACGATAAGATTTATGTAAACAAGAACTGGGGCTATAGCACGGTTCAATCCTTATCAATAGGTCAAGGAGAAATATTGGTTACTCCATTACAGGTGGCTAATCTAGCTGCTATTATCGCCAATCGTGGCTATTACATACAGCCGCATTTAGTAAAGGGGTTTGAGAAAGACGGTACCGTAACTTTAAAGCAATTTGAAAAGAAGTATACAGGAAAAGGCTCCGATTATTACCCAGCTATTATTGAGGGAATGAAACGTTCGGCTCAAGCTACTACTAGAGCACCTATTAAGGATATTGTAATTGCTAGTAAAACCGGAACGGCTGAAAATGGAGCGAAAGACGAGACCTTAGACCATTCCGTATTTATGGCTTTTGCACCAGTAGATGATCCAAAAATTGCCATTGCGGTGTATATCGAAAATGCGGGTTGGGGCGGACGAGCCGCAGCTACCACCGCCAGTCTTGTAATGGAAATGTACCTTAAGGGTTATATAGAAAAGGACTGGAGAAATAGAGAGGAGTATGTGCTCAAAGGTGACTTCTTAGACGAAGAACAGAAAAGAGAAATAGAAAGAAAGAAACAGGAAAAGGCTAGAAAGATTGCCTTAGAGCAACAGTGAGAAGAAGAGATTCCATATTAAAAAACCTAGATTGGCCCATTGTTTTCCTGTACATCATTCTTGTGGTGATGGGCTGGTTCAATATTTTCGCATCGGTTTACGACCCTGAAACTGCTTTTAATATTTTCGATGTAAGTCTAAGTTCAGGCCGACAGCTTTTATTCATTGGTGGTTCGGTAATACTCATTATTGTCATCCTCCTGATGGATTTTCGTATTTACGAATCTTTTGCGCCTTATCTCTACGCACTATTTATCCTCTTGCTGATGGCAGTTTTAGTCTTTGGAGCTAAAATTAACGGAGCAAGGGCTTGGTTCGACTTAGGAATTTTTCGACTTCAACCTTCAGAGTTTACCAAGTTGGCCACTGCACTTTTGCTGGCTAGGTATATTTCTAACAATAACGTTAAGCTTACCGAATTCAAACATCAGTTGATGGCCTTCTTCATCATCTTCTTACCGGTTGGATTTATAATGCTTCAACCCGATTTGGGTTCATCGTTAGTGTATTTTGCTTTTGTTCTTCCGCTTTTTAGAGAAGGCTTGCCAGCTATTTATTTAATAGTAGCAGGTTCATTTGCACTGCTTGGGGTGCTTACGCTTTTATTACCAATTACTATTATAATTATCATTGTTCTTGTTGTGGGCATAATTTGGATTCTAGTAACATCACGGTCCGTTTCGAATATTGTAATTACCTCGCTGTTGGCCCTTCTCAGTGTGGGCTTCTCCTATGGCTTCGGGTATGCTTTTGAAAATCTTGTGCCGAAATATCAAAAAGATAGAATCCTTGTCATCTTCGATTCCAATTCAGTAGATCCTTTAGGCGCGGGTTATAATCTTAATCAATCTAAAATTGCTATTGGCTCTGGCGGCTTTTCTGGCAAAGGTTTTTTAGAAGGAACACAAACCAAATACGGTTACGTACCAGAACAAAGCACCGACTTTATTTTTAGCACTTTGGCTGAAGAACACGGTTGGCTCGGAAGCTTCGTGGTGATTGCATTATTTGTTTTTCTGATGATTAGGATTACAGTAATTGCCGAACGGCAGAAGTTTAAATTTGCACGCTTTTATGGCTATTCGGTTGCTGCAATTATCTTCTTTCACTTCACCATTAATATAGCCATGACCATTGGCTTGTTTCCTGTGGTGGGTATTCCGTTGCCCTTCTTTAGCTATGGAGGCTCATCCCTTTGGTCATTTACTATAATGCTTTTTGTGCTCCTTAAAATGGACATGCACAGAACTCAGGTGCTTTCGAGGTGATTGATTGCCTTATCAGGAATTACCTTGAATTTCTCTGACTATCAGATTCTCTACTTGAGTTGAAGAAGGTCTTGGTGCATTCAGGTGAACTATTTCTCCCTTGCTGTCTAAAAGTAAATACCTAGGAATTGAATTGAGATTGAGTTGTTCAAAGAGCTTTGTGCTTATTCCCTGCTTAATAATATAGCTATTCTCTTTGATACCGTATTTCTGAATTACACTTAGCCATTTTTCGTAATCATCATCAACCGAAATATGGATGTACATAAACTCTGACGGATGGTACTTTGCTATAAGTGATTCGATATATGGAAACTGCTGATAGCACGGAAGGCACCAGGTAGCCCAAAAATCTAGGTAAATAACCTTTCCTCTATTGACTTTAATCAGCTCTTCCAACCCTATTTCCTTTTGATCAGAGTCAATTAGCCTCGAAGATAAATCAAGTGTTTTTGGATTGATTTTACTCGAATTATAGTATGCTCTGAATACGGTATCATTGTGGTTTTGGCTGTATTGCTCAACCATTATTGTTTCCCCTTCAACCGATAATTTGGGAAGGTTCTCAAGCAATGCTATTCGGCTGATCATTGTTTTTTCCATTGCGGGAATGCTTTGATTGGTCAGAATAGGCGAAAGCACATGATCAAGGTCTTCTTTGGTATAAATGGGTTGAGATGGAGCGAAATGTTTAGTGTAGATGGTGGTCATTAATTCGCGGTACTCAAACGCATGATAAATCAACTGAATGGAATCTTCATCATAAATAGTGGAGCGAAAGAATGAATCGAGCGGCATGGGATTTTCATTAGCAATATCATTGGCGTTGAGTAAAATCTTGAATTTGTCAAGCTCATTTAGCCAAGTGTAGTAATAGTAGGCTTTTACAGTAAGTTTTTGTTCCCTTAACAAGGAATCAAGCAGATATGCCTCTTTGCTGATCTCTATTAAAGCTTTCTCCTTTAAGTTAAGAATGTCTTTGTCTAGCTCTTCACCCTCGTTTTGGGGTTGAATTTTGTTTTGATCGGAGTTCTTAAAATTTAGGAAATCATAAAAATAGGATTCACTTGAAATCGTATTTGAAAACAGTGCTGAGTCTCTATATGCTATATAATCGAAGCTTTGATCGTTGGGTTGAAAATAGAAGGAAATGCTATCTGGAAGTATATTCAACCTTTGCGAACCAAAGAGTGAAAGGTTTTGGCTCTTTCGGTTATAGGATGCTTGGATAGACAAAGCTTTATCGAGAGGAGTGATGCTTTTTATATTTCCGTTGTCTGCCGAGTCAAAGCGTATCTCTTTCTCCAATAAGTCATCGTTGATATAATGAAACTTTAGAGCTCCTTTGCGAATAAGGGATATGATTGCTTGATCAGAAAACTCAAGTACAATGGCCTTTTTGCTATGGTCTACAGTGGCTTTTTAGCATGAGACAACTGTTGCAAACAGAGCAAGAATCAGAAGAGAGTACCTCATATTTTTTAATGAGTTAGTTCGATGTCTTTTTGATAAACTGCTGGTCTAAGGGCTGCTTATTTTTTAGGCTTTCCTTCACCCAATCGGGTAGTAAAATCGGGTAGGTTTCCCAAAACCCTGAATGGTAAGGTAACTCGGGTAAGCTATTATCTCTTGGAGTAATTTCCTTGAATTTGATTTTTTTGAAGTCATCCGTATGCACGTTCGGAAATTCTATATAATGAATTTCCATTTCGTCATCGTCCGAATTTCTGTTGATAAAACGAGGGCTAACGCTCTTAATGGATTTGGGATAATAGCGACCTTCTACCTTCTGAAATTTCACTTCAACGTCATTCACAAGGTGTTCTTGGTTGTATTGAAATCGCCTAAACTCCAAAATGACATAGTCCCTCAGATCAATTTTAATGGTGGTGCTGCCCCAAAGCGTTGGGTAAGAAATATGACATATGGAATCGTTGAATTCTAAAACCTCGAACTTTTTGCTTTCTATATTTTTAAATGAACCAAATACCGTTGATGGGTTATTAAAAAGGCGAATGTAGTTTCTTTCGTAAACGTTCTGAATTGGATTAACGGGCGCCTCTCGAACGGTGCTTACTCTATTGAAAAACCGAATGGCAGTACTGTCTATATTTCCTGAATCGGTGGTTTCCCTTATTTCATTGAGCTTTATCTTGACGTTATCCTTGGCTGGTTTTTTATACCCAGCATCTTGTAGCGAAAAGTCAGCTTCAGTAACCTTGGTTATCTTATCTCCTTCCGTAAAAAGGGATCTATAATAGCCATCTAGCATATGTGCGCGATTGGGGTAATTCGTGCCAAAGAGGTCGAATGTTTTTTCGAGTATCGGAAGTATTTCGATTTTCTTTCCTTCAACAATAAAGTCTTTGAGGATGATTGCGTTGGGAGAAAGCTCAATTTTAAAAGGAATGTCTGTATATGAAATGTCCTTTAAAGGAATCAGCCTTTGTTTGTAACCTAACACCGAAACCAATAGTGTATCGTTGAGAAAAGAACTATCAAATGATAAGCTAAAAATGCCTGTTGAATCCACAAGCTTACCGATGTGGTTATTTTCCTGCAAAAACACGATGACGTTTTCTATCGGTTGCTGATTGGATTTATCGACAATAAAGGCCTTTAATGTGATTTTGTTAGCCTCTTGGGCTTGAGCAAAAGTCACAATAAAAACATAGAGCAGAAGTACGATAGTTCTTTTCATATTGAATCAGTTATGAGGAATATACTTCTCCAACATTTCTTTAATAGACGGGTCTTTTGGCCCTGGCGCATTTTTTTCTACCAAACGTCCATTGGCATCATAAATTAAGTATCGAGGAATTGACTGTATTTGAAGTGCTTTTATAAACTCTGAACTGCTGTGGTTTAAGCTAAGAAAGCTATTTTCATAATTACTGAGTCCATATTTTTCAGCGGCCTTTTTCCACGCACTTTGGTCGTTGTCGGAAGAGAGGTAAACGAAAACGATATCCTCATTTGCATACTCTTTTCTAAGCGCTTCAGCATAAGGCATGGCCTCTATACATGGCGCGCACCAGCTCGCCCAATAGTCAATGTAAATTACTTTGCCCTTGTGTTTGATTAAAATGTCTTGGAATCGGATTACACTGCCGTCTGCTTTTAACAAGTTCAATCCAACTTTCTCATTGATTTGCTTTTCATAGCCCAAAAGGAATTGCTCAGTAAACTCTTCTAAAAAAGTAGAGTCCTGATAAGTCATCATATACTCATTCAGGTAATCGGAGATTTCAACATACGGCTCCTTATATTCCACCATCTTAAATAAAGATGTTTCTCGGCCTAACTTCAAAAGTTCTCCTTCAGGCATATGGTTGGGAAGTTTATCGTAAGCCTCTTTGTAATTGATGTATTCCATTGACCTACTGCGATCAGTTTTACCTTCTAGCACTACTTGTATGATAAAATTTTGAAAATAACCCATGCCAAAACGACTGTTCATTATAAACTCACTAGTGAACAAATCAGAAGAGAAAGCCTTGCTTCTGATTTCTTGACTTTTTGTCCAGCGCAGAAGGCTCATTAGTCTATAAAAGGCCATTCTTTTTTCTAAGTCTAGTTTAAGTTCATTCAAGTCACTCAATCCAGAAGTCCCCTCTTGTTCTATTCTTTGTTCCGAAAGTTTATCCAAAAGACCTTCAACAAGTAAATTAAACGCATCTGGGTTGGTTTTAAGCAGATCTTTATTGAGAGTGAGGGGAAACCCAAGGTTTATTTTTTCAAAATCTGAGTTGATCTCGATAGGTTTAAATTTGTTGTTTGAAATCGTGTATAACCTATATAGCGAGTCGAGGTATGCCTGTTTAGAGCTTGATGTTGATATGCTCTTTTTGCCACCACTTAATTGAAAGGCTTCTCCACTTTGTGGCAGCAGAATATGAATTGAATCGCCTTTAGTCACATAAAGGCTATCGCTATAAATGTTCCTATGGCTTATAAGAACGACTTCTGGCTGATAAATGGGAATGTTAAGCGTATCTTTTCCTTGGTAAGCATAATAGTCCGCCTCAAGGCTATCGGCTATACTTCTGAAAAACCTGATTCTGATGGGCGAATCACTATAGTTATTAACAAAAAAGGCGACTTCATTTTTTTCTGGAATGATAACCTCTTCAATAACGGCCTTCTGCTTACAACCAAAACTTAAGCAAATGATAAACGCTAAACTTAGCTTACGGATACCCTTCATATTGAATTAACCTTCTTTAAATTGATTTGAAGTAACACTGCCGTTTAATTGGTTTTAAACGCCTTGGAATATACAACTAAAACTTAAGTTTTGGAGAGGGTTAGTTTTTATTATTGGTGAATTTTAGTATTTACATGAAGAGAATTCAACCTATTGAACAATAAGGGTTCAACTCTACTAGCAAAGCGTTTAAAAATCTATTAGCTTTCATTTATGAAAGTACTGTTTATTCAAGCGGGAGGCACTATAGATAAAGACTATCCAAAACTGAATAAGGGATATGCATTTGAAATTGGAGAACCTGCCATTTCGCGAATTCTAGAACGGAATTTTCTAGGCTTTGGCTATGAAATTGTAAGCCTCATGAAAAAAGATAGCCTTGACATGACTGATCAAGACAGAAGCAAAATTCGAGACTATTGTATGGCGTCTGAGTATGCAAAAATTGTCATAACTCACGGATCTGATACACTGGTTGAAACGGCCAAAGTGATTGGTCAGATAAAAGGAAAAACCATTATACTTACCGCAGCGTATAGGCCTGAAAGATTTTCGAATTCCGATGCAGATTTTAATATTGGCGTGGCAGTTGGTGGCCTCAATAATATATCAGAAGGCACGTTTATTGCCATGAATGGCCTGCTGATTCCCCCAGGCCAATGTTATAAAAATGAAAAAACGGGAAGGTTTCAACAGCGCTAATACTATATTTAAAAACTAGAAAATATACAGATGAAAAAATATACAATATGGGTGGTACTCTTGTTGGTATCGCTTTCAAGCTTTGCCCAGCAAGGGCTTTTACAAACACCTCCGAAAAACTGGTTTAACCTTGATCCGGTTGAAAACAAAGTGAATGGGGTGAGTACCGAAAAGGCCTATGAGTTATTAAAAGGTAAAACCTCTCAAAAAGTAATCGTTGCGGTAATCGACTCAGGCATTGATATCGAACACGAAGACCTTAAAGATGTGATTTGGACCAATCCAGGCGAAATCCCAAATAACGGAATTGACGATGATAACAACGGCTACATAGACGATGTTCACGGCTGGAATTTCATTGGCGGAAAAGATGGCCGTAACGTGGGTAAGGATAGCTATGAAGTAACTCGGTACTATAAAATTCTGAGCGAAAAGTACGAAGGTAAAGAGCTTAAGGATATTGATAAAAAAGACAAGGAAGAGTTTATTACTTGGCAAAAAGTAAAGAGTGAATTTGAAGAAGCTCATACCAAAGCACAAATGGAATTTGAGCAGTATGGAAGTTTAGCACGCCAAATTGAGCGTTTTAATAAACTGTTTGAAGCCTATATGGATGTTGAGGAAGTAACTGTTGCAGCTTTATCAGAAATAGAATCGGATGATGCAGTAATCGACTTAGGGAAAAACTACATGATTCAGATTTTACAATCTATTGATGAAGAAATGTCGTTGGATAGTGTGTTGGTTTTAATCAATATGGATTTGGCTGAAATGGAAGCGAATGCAAAGTACTCTTATAGCTTGGAATATGATGCAAGAGAAATAGTAGGTGATGACCCAAATAACCTTGCAGAGAAAGGTTATGGAAACAACGATGTTATTGGTAAAGGAACCGACAACTTTCATGGAACTCATGTAGCTGGAATTATTGCGGCATCCAGAGGAAACGGCATTGGAACCGATGGTGTAGCCAACAATGTAAGTATTATGGCACTTAGGGCTGTGCCCGATGGCGATGAGCGTGATAAGGACGTTGCGAACGCAATCCGTTATGCGGTAGATAACGGAGCAAAAATTATAAATATGAGTTTTGGAAAAGCCTATTCGCCTAACCTTCAGTATGTATATGATGCCATAGAGTATGCCAATTCAAAGGGTGTTTTATTGGTACACGCAGCAGGAAATAGTGGAGAAGACATTGATGAGGCCAACAATTTTCCAAATGATAAATTCGGTAAAAATGGCGATTGGGCCAATTGGATTGAAGTTGGAGCTTCTTCATGGGGCAGTGACGGTCAGTTTATAGGTAGTTTTAGTAATTACGGAGATAAAACCGTAGACCTATTTGCGCCAGGTGTGGCCATATATTCAACCGCTCCAAATAACGGTTACCAAGATGCACAAGGAACAAGCATGGCATCACCTGTAACGGCTGGTGTAGCAGCTATGCTACTTTCATATTTTCCTGATTTAACTGCAGAACAGCTTAAAGATATTTTGATGAAGTCTGTTCGCAAACTGGATGGCACTAAAGTGACTAAACCAGGAACATTCAATCAAGAAGTGAATTTCTCAAAACTGTCAAAATCAGGCGGAATTGTCAATGCTTATGAAGCCGTAAAAATGGCCGAGTCTATGAAACTAGGTAAGAAGAAATAGAGCTACGCTCAAACACGAAATGCACAAAAAGGGCGCTTGAATTATTCTCAAGCGCCCTTTCTGGTTTATTTCAAGCACCAAGAGCTAGAAAGGGCGGTTAAAAAAAGTTAAATACCAATTTTAGCTTAGGGTTATCTATCAATCAAGCGTTACTTTGTAACGTGTTCAAAACCATCACCATCTTATGTATGTTTCTCTTATGCTTTGGCCTTCGCGCTCAGCAGCAAGAAAACTATGTATTGAAAGGTCAACTGGTGGAAAAATCCACATTGGAGCCAATATCGTTTGCAACGGTTTTGGTAGTGAACCGAAAAAAGGGAGTAGCTACCGATAATGAAGGGAAGTTTGAATTTCCGGTACAACTTAATGACAGCATAAAAATCACTTCAATTGGCTATGAACCCGTGACTTTTACCATTACAGCCTCTTTAATGGAGACTCACCCCGAAGGGCTATTTATTCAATTGGAAGAAGGAACCTATTTGCTAGATTCAGTGGTGGTAACCGGTTTTGCAAAAGACTTTTATCTTAATCGTCCTGAGCGTGTACCCATGGATTTGGGTTTTGTAGACCCGAATGCCCCCAAAACGGATTGGTCTAAACCACAGATGGAGACCTTGGAGCAAGGAGGTGTTGGCATTTCTGGCTTACTCAATTTCTTGGATCGAAAATTTATGGAGAAGCGGAAGTTGAATGTACTGTTGGCCGCTCAAGAAAAAGAGAAAACGCAGAAAGAAGCTGTTGAGGCTAAATTCAATAAGGAGTTCGTAAAATTTGTTACGCGAATAGACGACCGTGTGATTGATGAATTTATGGAGTTCTGCAACTTCTATGATATCGAAATCCTTCGTGCTTCAGAATACCAACTAGCACAAAAAGTACTGAACCGGTACGATGCTTTTTTAAGGCGTTGACAGCTATTTTTTTCAGAGCTGAATTATTGACAACTTATATGTCTATAGTTTTAAAAAGCTTAAGGCTTGCTAATTTTTAACCACAAAGGGCACAGAGAATTCACGAAGTGCACTAAGGATGAATAAATCGGAGAATGAAATAGCGAATCAAATTATTGGGTGTGCCATAGAAGTACACAAAGCTTTAGGTCCTGGTTTGTTGGAGAGTGCTTATAAAGAATGCTTATTCTACAAACTTCGACAAGAAGGCTTATTGGTTGAGAAGGAAAAACCTATGCCACTCGTATTTGAAGAAGTAAAGTTAGAGTGCGGGTATCGTATTGATTTACTGGTAGAGAGAAAGGTAGTTATTGAGTTAAAAAGTGTGGAAAGTTTGACAGATGTTCATTTGGCTCAAACATTAACTTATATGAAACTTGGTAATTACAAACTCGGTTTGCTTATCAATTTCAATGTGGCGTTACTAAAACATGGAATTAGAAGAGTCATAAACGGAAATTTGACTGAGTAACCCCTTAGTGAACTTTGTGAAAAAACTTGGTGCTCTTTGTGGTTATAGAAAAAATACGATCAGTGACTTAAGTTAGATTAAATCTTCACTTCACATACTTCTCCAAATACCTCCACACGGTTTCTGCTACAATTTTATGTCCTGCGCGGTTAGGATGAATACCGTCCGATTGATTTAAATCTTCTTCACCACCCACGTTTTCAAGTAGAAAAGGAATTAAATCTACCTTTTTCTCTTTCGCTACTTTGGCAAAAACCTTACGGAATGATTCAGTGTATTCCTGCCCCAGGTTAGGCGGAATCTGCATGCCCGCCAAAAGGATTTTAGTGCTCGCGTTGGCCTGACGTACTTTGTCGATCATGGCTTTTAAATTGGCTTCGGTCTCTTGAATGCTTAAGCCACGTAAGCCATCGTTTCCGCCCAATTCCAACACAAAAATATCAGGCTTTCCTTGTAGTATCCAGTCAATTCTATCTAAACCACCAGCCGAAGCTTCACCACTTAATCCAGCGTTGATCACCTCATAATTCAGCCCCAAAGAATCTATCTTTTTCTGAATAAGGTTAGGGAAGGCTTCCTCCAAGCTTATACCATAACCAGCCGTAATACTGTCACCAAAAAAGATGATTTTTTTCTTCTCTTGATTGTTCGGGCTAAGCCAAAACGCAACAATGAATGTTAGAATACTAAAGAGTTGAAGTTTTGAAATCATATGTTTCTACACTTAATTGAAGGATCATTAAACATTCAAGATGGAAAAACGTCTTAAATGTTCACATCCCTATTACTACATGGCAAGTATACTGAAGGTTCAAGACCTAACGAAATCTTACAAAAGCGGTTCCAAAAATTTAACTGTACTCAAAAATGTAAATTTTGAAATTGAAAAAGGCACAAGTTTCTCCATAGTTGGACCTTCGGGCAGTGGAAAAACTACTTTGCTTGGGCTATGCGCTGGCCTCGACAGAGCATCATCGGGCACTGTGGTATTGAACGGCCACGCCTTGGAAACCCTCAACGAAGACCAAAGAGCCGCAGTGCGTAACCAGAATGTTGGCTTTGTATTCCAGAATTTTCAGCTTTTGCCTACACTTACCGCGCTTGAAAATGTAATGGTGCCGATGGAACTAAGAAAGGAAAAAAATATAAGAGCGCGTTCTTTAGAACTGCTCGACCGTGTAGGTTTGGCCGATAGGCACGACCATTACCCAACACAACTTTCGGGTGGAGAACAACAACGTATTTCAATTGCTCGGGCATTTTCAAATCAACCTGAAATTCTTTTTGCCGATGAACCAACTGGTAATTTAGATGAAGAAACTTCAGAAAAAGTAGAAGAGCTGCTGTTCAGTTTAAACAAGGAAGCGGGCACCACCTTAATTTTGGTGACGCATGATTTAGAGCTGGCCAATAAAACCAATCGAATCATTAGAATTAAAGGCGGACAAGTGGTTTTTGATTCGGAATTGGTGAATA
Source organism: Roseivirga seohaensis (assembly GCF_001592945.1). Lineage (GTDB taxonomy): Bacteria > Bacteroidota > Bacteroidia > Cytophagales > Cyclobacteriaceae > Roseivirga > Roseivirga seohaensis. Next base: position 189,574 of record NZ_LRPB01000023.1, on the reverse strand, counting down.
CAGAAACCTCAATTTGATTGTTTTAGATGAACATTAATTCAAATAATTTTCAGTCGAATTCTTCTACCAAATGGTTATTTTTAATGGCTTGGCGCGATGCGCGAAAAAGTAAGTCGAGGCTTTTTCTGTTCATTTCATCCATCATTCTTGGTATAGCTGCTTTAGTAGCAATTAACTCTTTCAGCGAAAACCTAAAAGAAGATATTAACGGCCAAGCAAAAGAACTACTTGGCGCAGACCTGGAATTAAGCGCCAACAAAGATGATTTCAACTATCCCTTTCTAGATACACTCGATTATGAGGTTTCATCTGAAAACAGCTTTGCCTCGATGGTTTACTTCCCAAAAAATCAGGGTAGTCGACTGGTAGATGTTAGAGCTTTAGAAGGTGCATTTCCTTTTTATGGGGTTATCGAATCTAATCCTGCATCAGCAGCGCAATCTTTTAGAGATGGACAAGCCAAAGCTTTGGTAGACCAAAGCGTTTTGGTGCAATACGATGTTCAAGTAGGCGATTCCGTGCGAATTGGAAAGGTGACTTTCTTAATTGAAGGCGCCTTGATCAGCTCACCATCACAGTCTATGGCCGCTACTTTGGTAGCCCCTGCGGTGTATATTCCTATGAAATACGTGGAGGCTACGGGTCTGATTCAGAAAGGCAGCCGTGTTCAATACAGGAAGTTCTACAAGTTGAACGACCTCGATCCTGAATTTGACCTAGATGAACAGCTAAGAACCGACCGAGAGTATCTGCGTACCGAAGGCATTCGTGGAGATACTGTGGAGGAAAGAAAACGAGACACAGGCCGTACGTTTGAAGACTTGAGCAGCTTCTTAAACTTGGTCGCTTTTGTGGCCTTACTCTTGGGCTGTGTGGGTGTAGCAAGTGCAGTGCATATTTATATTAAAGAGAAAATTAGAACAGTGGCGATTCTTCGCTGCCTTGGTGCTAAAGGACGAGATACCTTTTTAATTTACCTGATTCAAATTGGGGTCATTGGTTTGATAGGGGCAACGATTGGTGCTTTTTCGGGAACACTTTTACAAACCATTTTACCAAAAGTATTTGCAGACTTTCTACCTGTAGAAGTCAATTTCAGTATTTCTTGGCCTTCTATTTTAGGAGGTATTGCAACAGGGCTTGTGGTGTCTATCCTTTTTGCGCTTACACCACTTTTGGCTATTAGAAAGGCGTCTCCATTGCTCACTTTAAGGAACACGCCTGATGGAGAAAACGGTGCAAGAGACCCGCTCAGGTGGTTGGTTTTTGCAGGAATCTTCATTTTCATTTTTGGCTTTGCTTATTTACAAATCGGAGACCTCTCTAACAGTTTTGTGTTTACCATTTCGGTATTAATGGCCTTTGGGTTTTTGGTGCTTATCGCTCGTTTGGCCATGTGGGCAGTGAAGAAATTCTTCCCAACGGGCTGGAGTTACCTGTGGCGACAGAGTTTGGCCAATTTATATAGACCGAACAACCAAACTACGATATTGATCGCTTCCATTGGTTTGGGTACAGCGCTGATTACCACCCTGTATTTTATTCAAGGTTTGTTGATCAGCCAAGTAGAAATTACCACTGATGCAGGCCGTCCGAACATGATGCTGTTTGATATTCAATCGTATCAGAAAGATGAAATAGCAGATTTTACCAAAGCGCAAGGATTGCCGGTATTGCAGCAAGTGCCTGTGGTAACCATGAGGCTATCAAAAATTAACGGCAATACTTTGGCCGATGTAATGGCCGATTCCACCTTGAATTATCGGTCAGGAGCTTTCAATCGTGAATGGCGAATTACGTACCGTGATAGCCTTATTGATTCAGAGAAATTGGTGGAGGGAGAATTTAGAACGATGAATTCAGAAAGCGATTCAGTTTTTGTAACCATTGAGAAGGGGTATGCCGAAAGTAGCCGAATCAAACTAGGTGACGAGCTTATTTGGAATGTGCAGGGTGTTCCTATTACTACCTATGTGGGGGGATTTAGAGAAATTGATTGGGAAAGAGTACAAACCAATTTCTTGGTGCTCTTCCCCGAAGGAGTTTTGGAAAAGGCGCCTCAGTTTCATGTGTTGATCACAAGAGTCAAATCCACTGAAGAAGGAGCGCTTTATCAACGCGATATTGTCAAGAAATACCCGAACGTTTCGGTAATTGATATTGGTTTGATTCTAACAACAGTAGATGAAATCTTGGGCAAAATCTCTTTTGTCATTCGCTTTATGGCCTTGTTTAGTATTGTTACGGGGCTTTTGGTTTTAATTGGTTCGGTAATTCTGAGCAAATTTCAACGTATAAGAGAGAGCATTTTGTTAAGAACTTTAGGTGGAAGTAAACGCCAAATCTTGACCATTAATAGCCTTGAATATTTTGTATTAGGCAGTTTGGCTTCGCTTTCTGGAATTATGTTAGCTTTACTGGGTAGCTGGGCCTTGGCTTACTTTACTTTCGAAACGTCTTTCGTACCAAATGTACTTCCAGTATTACTGGTTTATGTTTCCATTACTTCATTAACGGTTTTGATTGGGTTACTGAACAGCAGAGGTATTTTAAGTAAATCTCCGCTAGAAGTGCTTAGAAGTGAAATTCAATGACCAGTTTAATATTTCATTTAACCATTGTATTTCCCTTTCGCTCTTTTTTCAGATTATTGTAGCAGTCTTTGCGTTTACATTTGACATAATCAAAAACTCAAATTATGAAATTTATAACCACAGTATTACTCGTACTTACAAGTCTTAGTTTTTCTCTTCAAGATAATTCCAAAGTGATTGGTGATTGGAACGGAAAAATAGTTACTCCAAATGGCGATCTCGAAATTATAATCCATCTTACTGAAAACGAGAAGGCCCTAAAAGCCACGATGGACAGCCCAATGCAAAATGCATATGGTTTAGCGTTTGACGAGGTAAGCTTTAAGGAAAATGTGTTAAAACTGAAGATGGAAGCCATCGGTGGAACTTATGAAGGTACTTTAAAAGACGGCAAGTTTACAGGTAAATGGAAACAGTCTGGTCAGATTCTCGACATGAACCTTGAGAAAAAGGAAAAGAAATAATAATTACAAACAAGTAACATATGAAAAGCCTTACAGTGAAAACTGTGAGGCTTTCTGTTTTAATACCCTTTTCATTTAGCTCCACCAAAATAAGCAGCGTTGTGTTCTGATGAGGAAATAATTATCTTCTGCACTAATTCAACCTTAATCACTATGAAAAAATACTTCTTGAGGACAATCGTGTCCCTTTTTCTACTCACCATAGTAGGTCACCTGCAAGCGCAAATAGAAAAAGCACCCAACCGTAGGGAAGGCGAAGGGCCTTTCGAAAGACTTATCATTCGGGGAGTTACACTGATCAATGGCAACGGAGCGCCACCCACAGGCCCAGTGGACATAGTGGTGGAAAAGAACATTATTAAAGGTATTTACAATGTAGGCTACCCAGGCTTAGAAATCCGTGAACAAGACCGCCCGAAAGTAGGGCCAAAGGATCAAGTAATGGATTTGGAAGGCATGTACTTAATGCCAGGTTTCGTAGATATGCACGGCCATATAGGAGGGTCTGCACAAGGTACACCAGCAGAATATGTGTTTAAACTTTGGTTGGCACACGGCATTACCACCATTCGCGATCCTTCTACAGGCAATGGTCTTCAGTGGGTTTTAGATCAGAAAGAAAAAAGTAATCAAAATACCATTACTGCGCCTAGAATTTTGGCCTACACAGGTTTTGGCCAAGGAGCCAAAGAACCAATTTCAACACCAGAAATGGCCAGAGAATGGGTAAGGCAAAATAAAGCCAAAGGAGCAGACGGTATTAAGTTTTTTGGGGCTGCCCCTGAAATTATGCAGGCTGCTTTGGAAGAAAATAAGAAGCTAGGCTTAAGGTCCGCGATGCATCATGCGCAAATGGACGTAGTGCGTTGGAATGTGCTAAATTCTGCCCGAGCTGGATTGACTTCAATGGAGCATTGGTATGGCCTGCCCGAAGCGCTATTCACAGATAGAAGGGTTCAGAACTACAGTTTAGACTATAACTACAGAAACGAACAGGACCGTTTTGGGGAAGCAGGTAGACTCTGGGCACAGGCAGCACCTCCTTTTTCAGATCACTGGAACAACGTAATGAATGAATTGATTGACTTGGATTTCACTTTAGATCCCACCTTCAATATTTATGAAGCTAGCCGTGATTTAATGCGTGCTTATACAGCCGAATGGCACCAAGAATATACCCTTCCTTCGCTTTGGGAATTCTATCGCCCAAGCAAAAGATCGCATGGTTCTTATTGGTTCTATTGGGGAACGGAAGAAGAAGTGGCTTGGAAAGAGAACTATCGCCTTTGGATGACATTTGTAAATGAATACAAAAACCGTGGCGGCCGAGTAACTGCTGGTTCCGATTCTGGGTTTATCTTCCAGTTGTATGGTTTCGCTTATATCCGTGAGTTAGAATTGCTTCGCGAAGCAGGATTCCACCCGCTAGAAGTAATTATGTCTGCAACATTGAATGGAGCAGAAGCTTTGGGAATGGCCGATAAAATTGGAACAGTTGAAGTAGGTAAGTTTGCAGATTTTGTAATTGTAGAAGAAAATCCTTTACAAAATTTAAAGGTGCTTTACGGTACAGGAGCATTAAAACTGAATGATGACAATGAACTTATCCGTGTTGGGGGAGTTCGTTATACAGTGAAGGACGGAATAGTATATGATGCCAAAAAACTTCTACAAGATGTGAAGAAAATAGTAGATGAGAAAAAGAATGGAATGACCTTTAAATTGACGGATAAATACTAAGTATATGAAAGCTCACTTATCGATATTACTATGCTGTACTGTGTTTTTCTTTGCTTGTTCAGGCGATAAGGCTGAAGAAAAAGAAGAAGTTCAAGCCTATGCTGTGGATGGCACGTCCCTTTATATTCCCGACAGAAGTGAAGAAGCTACTTCAGCCTTGACTGCTAATTTAGAAGAAGCTCAAAAGAACTTTGATGACGAGCCTAGCGAAATGAATACCATTTGGTTAGGAAGGCGTTGGGCGTATTTAACCAACTATAATAAAGCCATTGAGGTGTTTACAGCGGGAATTAATAAGTTTCCGAATTCTTATAAGCTTTATAGACATAGAGGTCATCGCTACATTAGTACACGCCAATTTGAAAAGGCAGAAGCTGATTATAAAAAAGCTTTTGAGTTGATGGACAAGGAGAAGATTGAGGTTGAACCTGATGGTGCTCCAAATAGCATGAACATTCCGCTTTCAAATACCCAATTCAACATTCTTTATCACTATGGTTTGGCGCTTTACCTTCAAGGTAAGTTTGAAGAAGCAACTGCAATCTATAAGGAATGCCTGAAATACAGTGTAAATGATGACCTACTTGTGGCTACTACAGATTGGCTTTATATGAGCCTTATGCGAGAAGGTAAAGCAGAAGAGGCCGCCACAGTACTTGAGCCTATTCATTCAGAAATGACCATTATCGAAAACGATAGTTATTATAAACGCATTATGATGTACAAGGGTGAACTGGCAAAAGAAGAGCTGCTCAGAACTGACCAAATGGATGTAGCACTTAGCTTGGCTACTCAGGGTTACGGAATGGGAAATTGGTATTTGTATAATGGAGACACTACCAAGGCGAAAGAGATTTTCCAAAAAGTAATTGAAACAGGTAATTGGCCTGCCTTTGGCTATGTGGCCGCTGAGGTTGATTTGTATAGATTGAAAGACTAGTTTAAAAGCTCATAGAACCTAAAAGGCCATCTCAATTGAATTGAGATGGCCTTTCATTTTGGGAGTGATATTTTTTAGTTACCTCCTGATTTTGCTGCTGGAGCTCCACCTTCAGGTGCAACAGGCATTGGAACGCCTAATTTTTCAAATACAGCTTTAGTAATGTTATCTTCTTCTCTTGCTGCTAAAACGATTCCGCCAGTATCAGTACCTGCATTAAGAATCATGCCATAGCCTTTTTCTTTTCTAACCTCTTCAATGGCATTTTGAACCTTTACATAAATTGGGTTGAACAGATTGTTCGATTTATTGCTTAAAGATTCGTCTGCTTTTTGAGAAAAGTTTGCAAAATCGGCTTGTAGCTTTCTGATTTCAGTTTCTTTTTCTTGCATTACTGTTGGCGATACTGTTGGCTGCTGAGCCAATTTTTGATACTCTGCAATTTTAGCATCGATTGTTTTTTGTTTGCTCTCTACCTGACTGGCCAATTGTTTTTGATAGACTTGTAGGTCGGCATTGATTTGAGGAATTTCAGGCATACTAAATACAATAGCATCTATGCTTGTATAACCAACTTTAAATTCCTGGCTCCAGGCTGTCATTGCCATTAAAAACAATGATGTAGCGAGTAATAGTTTACGATTCATGACTTTAAGATTCAAATTAATGTTTTAGTTCTTCTTTTTTAATAACTCCAATTCCTCTAGCACAAACTCTGTGTAATCATGTTCGGGATTAGAGTAAATAATGCTCATGTCGGCAGCTTTGTCAAGCATGTAGTCGAGATTGTGTTTTCTACAAACCACTTCTGTTGCTTCAAACATTTTTTGTCTGATGGGTCTTAACAATTCGTTTTGCTTTTTATATATAAGGCCATCATAACCAAAAAACTCTGTCGATTTATCTAAGGCTTCTTGTTCTTTAAGGTCAACTTCTTTTTGTTTTTCCTTTATCATTTCAGGAGTAAACAAAATTTCTTTGGCCCTAAGCTCTGCCCTCATCTTCTCTGCTTCGTTTTGCAAACTCCGTACCACTTTGTCATATTCCTTATGGAGATCTTCTATCTCCTTCTTTTTTTGGCTGTATTCAGGCATTTTAGATAGAATATACTCTGAATCTATGTGGCCAAACTTTTGCGCAAAGGCTTTATTTTGAGCGAGCACAAAGTTAGAAATTACGAAGAATAATACTATGGCAGGCGAAATTTTGTGCATGTTATCTGATTTGTTGACCAATAGTGAAGTGAATTTGAGAACCTCCATCAATTCCCAATTCTCTATCAGAATCAAAACCATATGCCCAGTCAAGACCTAGCAAGCCAAATGCAGGAAGGAATACTCTTGCTCCTACACCAGCCGATCTAAATAAATTTCTTGGAGAATACTCCGAGTAATTATTCCATGCATTACCCGCTTCACCAAAGCCCAATAAATAAATTACTGAAGATGGCTTGAGCGATACAGGATACCTTAGTTCAGCAACAAACTTATTAAAGATAAGTCCACCTCTAAAACCGGTTTTTGGGTCTACTGGCACAATACTGTTATCATCATAACCTCTTAACGCAATAATGTCTTGTCCAATTATAAAGTTGTTTGCTCCATTTAATCCGTTACCCCCTAAAAAGAACCTTTCGAATGGTCCTGTGTCGGTTTTGTTTCCGTAAGAACCAATGAACCCAAGGTGAGCTCTGGCGTTTAATACAAACTTGCTAGGAAGCTGTATAAAGAACGATGCATCCATTAAAGTTTTGTTGTATTCGATAAACTGATAACGTTCTCTGGTAGTAAGGTTTGGTCTGCCTTCACCGCTAAATCTATCTAAGAATAGTGAATAGGGTGGTGTTAAGTTTATATTTAAAGAGAACTGAGATCCACTAGTAGGAAACTGCGGACTATCAATGTTACTTCTTGAAATGGCTGTGTTGAATGTAACACTATTGGCCTGACCGGTAGCAAAACCGAGTGTATTGCCAAAGTTGAATACATCGTAGAATTGGTATGAAATACTATTAGAAAGGGTGAAAAAATCGTCTGGCCAACGAAGCTTTCTACCTAAGCCAATGGTAAATCCAGAAGCTTTAAGGTACCCATTTACATCAGAAGGATTGTAATAATCTGTAAAGGTTCTGTTTACTGTTCTGTTAAAGCTTATACTGAAGTTGTTAGGCTTTTTTCCTCCAAGCCAAGGTTCAGAGAAAGTCATGTTATAGTTCTGGAAACGTCTACCATTAGATTGAATCTGTACGGAAAGCCTTTGTCCATCACCTGACGGGTAAGGTCTCCATTTGCTCCAGTCGCCAATGTTTTTAACCGAGAAGTTGTTCAGTTGAAGCCCTACTGTACCCACAAAACCAAATGGCCCCCCGAAGCCTCCAGAAAGCTGGATTTGATCTGATGATTTTTCAACAAGGCTGAATTCAATATCTACAGTGCCATCTCCGTTGTTCGGAATTGGCTTTGGATTGATCTGTTCAGGGTCGAAATAACCTAGTTGAGCCAGTTCTCTCGTGGTTCTAATTAATTCTTTTCTACTGAATTTTTGTCCTGGTAGGGTTCTGATTTCTCTTAACACTACATGGTCACTTGTTCTATCATTTCCTGTAAGAATAATTCTTTTAATAGTGGCTTGCTCGCCTTCATACATTCTCATTTCAAGGTCTATAGAGTCATTGTCAGCTCTTACCTCAACTACTTCAAGCCTAAAGAACAAATACCCGTCATCCATGTAGAGCGAGTTGATATCATCTCCGTTCTGTCCATCAAATGAGGTTCTGGCTTCAATTCTTTCTCTATTGTATACATCACCTTTTTTAATTCCTAAAACCTGAGAAAGCTCAGAAGAGGTGTATTTGTAGTTTCCTGTCCAATCAATATTTCTGATATAGTATTTATTGCCTTCATCTATTTTGATGTCGAGGTCTATATAATCATCATCTACTTTTTTAACGCTACTGCTCACGATGGCCGCATCTCTGTACCCTTTTGTATTGTAGAAAGCAATCAACGCATCTTTGTCTGCTTCAAATTCTGATTGAATAAACTTCGAGCTTTGAAGGAAGTTGAGCTTTACGTTATCGTTTATAAACGATTTAAATCTAGACTCACTTACAGAATAGGTTGAGTCCATATAATTTGATACCGTTTTAGGACTGGTCTTAAATATTTGGTCGAAAAGTCTTGCTACAAGCCAGAAACGTGGTTTTTCATTGGTTTTCTTTAAAGGCTTTTTTAGTCGTTGGTCTGAAAAAGAGTTGTTGCCTTCGAATTCAATTTTATTGATTCTAACCTTCGACATTTTATCAACGATAAAAGTTAATTGCGCACCCTTATTGCCAAGCGAATCTGCCTCTTGAAGTGTTTTTACATTGGCATTTAAATAGCCTTTTGCTACATAATATTTTCGAATAATGTTTTCACTGTTTTTAATCAGTGGAGCACTAGCTACCTTACCAATTACGCCAATTTGCTCTTTTAAGTCTGATTTTTGAGAGGAGTTAACGCCTTCAATTTCGAATTTTGTAATTCTTGGGCGCTCGGTGATTCTAAACTCTAAAAAGGCTCTATCTCCTTCAATTTTGGTGAGCCAAATCTGAACATCAGCGATAATGCCTTGCTTCCATAGTTTTTTGATGGCATCGGAAATTTCGTTTCCGGGAATACTGATTTTATCGCCAACTTTAATGCCCACTAGGCCAGTAAGCGCTCTTTCTTCTATGGTGCTAAGGCCAGTGTATTGTACCTCTGCAATTTCAAAAACCCTTGGGTTTGTATAGTCAATTTGAACACCTTCTGCCGTATTCACACCATATCTCACCTGCCCTTTAACTTGCGTTAAACCACATATGCTAATGACCAGAAGTAAAAATATTTTCTTCATTCCCAAGGTTAATTCTATATCTGTTCGCTCGTTTTACCGAACCTTCTTTCTCTTGTTTGGTACGAGACAATTGCCTCATATAAATGCTCTCTTCTAAAGTCTGGCCAAAGCGTATCCGTGATAAAAAACTCGGTATATGCCATTTGCCATAATAGAAAATTACTTATTCTTTGTTCGCCACTTGTTCTTATCAACAACTCTGGATCAGGAATCCCCGATGTAGACAAATGGTTTTCAACCACTTCACTTGTAATGTTTTCAGCTTTTAATGCTCCTGTTTCGCATTTAGCGGCAATTTGCTTCATTGCATTGGTAATATCCCATTTACCACTATAACTCAAAGCCAAAACTAAAGTCATTCTTTTGTTATTCGAGGTGGTTTCCATTGCTTGTGCCAATTCGCGTTGGCATGACTCTGGTAAACTGGCGATGTCACCAATAGCGGTTAATTTGATGTCATTATCCATCAAGGTTTTTATTTCCTTGTTGATGGTGGCCACCAATAACTGCATTAGGGCGTTAACCTCTAGTTTCGGCCTGTTCCAATTTTCAGTTGAAAACGCATAAAGAGTAAGGTATTCAATGCCCAATTCTGCACAACCTTCGGTAGTATCTCTTACCGCCTTGATGGCATTTTTATGACCAAAAACACGGGCTGCACCTTGGCTTTTTGCCCAACGGCCGTTACCATCCATGATTACGGCTATGTGTTTTGGAAGTGAGTCGAGCTTAATTTTGTTCTTCATTGTATCTGCTTCGCGAAAAAGCGAGTGCGAAGGTACGAAAATGGTTATTGTTTTTAAACCCTAATTGATTCTTTATCAGAGCTATCTAAATTTGCCTTGCGGACACACGATTTTATAGAGTGTATAGCTTATGGATATTGACGTGAAGAACATCCAATCGTCATCATTAGGATTGCCCCCTCTGTAATCTTTAATCGAAGGAGTGTCTACAGAAACATTATCCAATGTGTCTGAATTTGTTTTGATTGCGCTGGTTGATGCTGCTAATGTCCACCTTCTATCAATTCTGTATTTAAGCCCTATACCTATGGGTAATTTTAGATTCAATCCAGAATCATAAGAAGTTCCAGAACCATCTTCTCCCGTATATTTATAAGCCCCAAGGCCAAACAAAATATAAGGTGTCCAGAACTTTTGTAGCTTTTCGTCTCGATAATCGAGGAAATTATATTCCCAGAGAAAGTCAACGTTGAAAAAACGACCTTTAAATGAAGCCTTTCTGTTTGCTGAAAACACGTCAAATGCTTCGTTATCTACACCTTTGAGTTTTCCATATCCCGCTGAAATACGGGTGTTAAAACCATTATTAAGGTGTTTCTTAACAAAGAACTGTGCCCCTAAAGTTGAATTTCCAAAATCATATGTGCGGGCTACATCGCCAAGGTAGTTATAAGCCCCTAGCTCAAAACCCACCTCAGAGTCTTGCGCTTTCGCACTGAATGTTGACAGCAGAAATGCTGCTATCAAGAATGATTTCTTCAAAAACTTTGGTAATACAGTTTTATCCGTATGATATGCTCGCAAGCTAGATAACATTGTGATTTTGTTTCAAAAATAGCCAGTTAAATATTGTTAATTCAATTTCTGGCGTCTACCCCCCAATTCAACTTTTGTCGTAAGGTATCAAAATAGCTGTTATGATCGAACCTAACCAGCTTTGCCTCGAACGACTCCCTCTTAACGGATATTTTTACTTTATCGTCTACACTGCACGATCGTGAATCTAAAGACACCATAAAACGATTGGTTCTACCTTCAATCTCAAAGGTAATTTCGCTTTGGTCTGAAACAATAATTGGCCGAACATTTAGGTTATGCGGTGAAACTGGGGTAAGAATAAAGTTCTTTAACCTTGGGTGAACTAATGGCCCTCCACAACTTAATGAATACCCCGTTGAGCCCGTTGGGGTAGATATGATCAATCCATCGGCCCAATAGGCATTTAAGTATTCGCCATCTACGTAGGTATGCACCACAATCATAGATGAGGTTTCTTTTTTGACGATGGTAAATTCGTTCAGCCCAAAATTGAATGGAGCAAAAAGGTCATCGTTTGAATCTACATGAATTAATGACCTGCTTTCTACATTGAAATTGCCAGAAACCAATGCGTTAACCGCATTGTTAATTTCACCACGCGGGGTAGTGGCTAAAAAACCAAGTCTGCCTAGGTTGATACCCACAATGGGTGTTTCATATTGCGCTGTGTAAGCTATCGTGTCGAGCATAGTGCCATCGCCACCTAAGCTGAGTACAAAGTCGATATCAGAGAGGTCGTCACCGGGCAGGAGAATTCTACTTGGGTTAGCACTGAGCTTTACTTTTTTTAGCTGCTTTTCAAAATCTTTCGACATCGCGATGTCGATTGACTTTTCGCTTAAAACCTGAAGTAAATCTTTAACACAATCAATGGCTTCGGGCGTAATACTTTTTCCGTGGAGGGCAATTTTCATAGGCGGTTAAATGTTGAGGTATTTCATCAACATGTCATAACGGTCTTGGTCGTTCGATTTGATTTCAATTTCTTGAAATTTACCAATTACTTTATATCCAAAACGTTCGATGGAAGCACTGATATGCGAAATATCTGGCTTGTTTACTTTTAAAGTAAGCTTAATTCTTGAGGCATCCATGTAATCGTTGGTAACACAGCTACTCAAAATCTTGGCGTTTTCGCCTTCAACAATTCTGCTGATTTCGGCTAAAGAGTAGTCTCTATAATTCATAGAAACAATGAGAATTGCCCCCGGTTCTTGAACAGCCATTGATTGAGCAAAACTGCTAATGGTGTCTTCTATGGTTACCACACCCAAGAAGTTTCCGTTTCTTCCAATAATTGAAACCAGTTGCACTTCATGCTCATGTGCCATTTTGATGACATCGTAAAAATGCTGGTCTTCAAAAATAAAGCAGTCTTCTGCAAACAAATCGTATTCACTAATAGGCCGTGTAGCATCATTATTTTCGAGGATCACTTCTTCGGAAATAAAGCCTAAGAACTTTCCTTTTTCCACCACAGGCAACTGGTTTGTGCGTAATTCTTCCATCCAAATAATGGCCTTATTGCCATCATCGGTTAATTTTAAAGGTGGAATCAAATAATTTATCAGTTCTGCTGCGGTCATGCTGCCTTTGTTTAAACCTTTTAAATGCAAGGCTAATTTCTACAAATCACCCAATACGTTAAAAGGTTGTGTAACCAGTTTTCAACTTGTGATTTAAACAATATTATAAAAACTCACCCAATTTTTAAGCATTTCTAATCCGTATTGGGTCAAAATAGCTTCGGGGTGAAACTGTATTCCTGCTACTTTTAACTCAACATTTTCAAAGGCCATTAGTTCTCCATTTTCTGTATAAGCAATGGGAAAAAGACTTTTGGGCAAATTTTGAAGTACTAATGAATGATAACGTACCACGTTAAATTCATTGGGTAAATCGTTGAATATAATTGCTTCTGTGGTTTTAATGCTAGAAATCTTACCATGCATTGGGTACTTGGCTTTTACCAAAGAAGCTCCCAAATATTGACCTATGGCCTGATGTCCCAAACAAATTCCAAGCATTGGTATTTGACCAATTTTGCTTTTTACCACGTCCATTAATATACCAGCTTTTTCTGGTTTTTCTGGCCCAGGAGATAGAACAATAGCCGAATACTTACTAAAATTAATGCTTTCAATAGAAACGTTGTTTCTAATTACCTCAGCTTCAATGTTGAGTTGACCAAAGTAGTCCACCAAATTATAGGTGAAAGAATCGAAGTTGTCTAAAATGAGTATCAAGTGATTTGGGGCGAAACCATTTCTTTGATAGAGTCCAGCATTTCTTCGGCAAAGGGCAAAACTACATTTAGGGCTTCAATCAGGTTAGGGCCAAGTTTTACCAAATAAGGGTAAAGTACTAGGTCTTCGTCTTGCCCAGGTAATTCAATACCAAAATTATTGGTAAGCCAAAGGAGAATACTTAAGCCAATGGCCCATTTGGCAATACCGACAATGGCCCCGGCAAATTTGTCAACTCCTCCTAGTAGTGTCATATCCACTACCTTCTTCATTAGTTTTCCGATCATATTCACCAACAGAATAATGGCTAGAAAAATAACTAAGAAGGAAATAAAAGGGAGCAAGTGATCCATGCCTTCTATGTGCTCTTGCAAATAGGAAATGCCAATTTCCATAAGTTTAAAACCACCAATAATGGCCAAAACAAAAGCCAATATTCCGATGATTTCTAAGAGTAACCCTTTTCTAAAGCCCATTACCGCCCCGAAAACGAGCGGTATTAATAGTATGATGTCAAGGGTTTTCAATGAATTAGGCTGTCAGTAATTGCTTTACTAAAGTTGAAATGGTTTTGCCATCTGCTTTCCCAGCTAGTGCTTTGGTGGCTGCGCCCATTACTTTGCCCATGTTTTGAGGGCCAGTAGCACCTACTTGAGCAATAATTTTCTGAAGTTCAGCTTTTACCTCTTCTTCGCTAAGTTGTTTTGGTAAATATTTTTCGATTACCTCAACTTCGGCCATTTCAATAGCATAAAGGTCCTCTCTGTTTTGCTCTTTATAAATTTGTGCAGAGTCCCTTCTTTGCTTTACCGCTTTTATTAAGAGCTTCATTTCAGCATCTTCAGAAACTCCTTCGGTATTTCCTTTTTCAGTTTCCGCTAAAAGAATCATCGATTTGATTGCTCTTAAGGCTTTCAAGTCATCTTTACGCTTTTCAAGCATTGCACTTTTAATATCTGCGTCAATCTGTTGTTTTAGGCTCATCTCAAAATTTTTACGATCAATGAAATCATTAACTTGCGGGCAAAGTTATGCAAATAAAAATATTCCATGACTAAGCTCAGTGTCAACATCAACAAGATAGCCACAATTAGGAACGCCCGTGGTGGAAATAACCCTAATGTAGTTCAAGTAGCAATTGATTGCGAACGATTTGGTGCTCAGGGAATTACTGTGCACCCTCGTCCAGATGAACGCCATATTACCAGACAGGATGTTTACGATTTGAAGAAAGTAGTAACTACTGAATTCAATATTGAAGGCTACCCAGACGAACGTTTTATGGAAATGGTAAAGGAAGTGAAGCCAGAACAGGCTACGCTAGTACCTGATCCTCCAGGGGTTCTTACTTCAAATGCGGGTTGGAATACGGTTGCTCATGAAGAATTTCTGAAAGGGGTGATTTCGGAACTAAAAGCGGCAGGAATACGTGTTTCGATTTTTGTAGCGCCAGAAATTGATATGATTGAAGGAGCTGCCAAAGTAGGCACCGACCGTATTGAGCTTTATACCGAAATGTATGCTTCTGCTTACGAAAAGGATAAAACGAAAGCGATTGCCGATTATAAATTGGCTGCAGCAAGAGCAAAAGAATTAGGCCTTGGAATTAATGCTGGCCACGATTTAGATCTAAAGAATTTGGCCTACTTGAAACAGGAAATCCCTTTTATGGACGAGGTTTCCATTGGGCATGCCTTGATTTGCGATGCGCTATACTTTGGTTTAGAAAATACTATTCAACTTTATTTAAGAGAATTAAGATAATGCAAGAACTCTATTTTAGAGAATTAGGAGAAGGGAAACCACTCATTATACTTCATGGCCTGTTGGGCACATCAGACAACTGGCTTACACTGGGTAAAAAGTATGCTGAACACTATAAAGTTTACATCCTAGACCAACGGAATCACGGTCAGTCTTTTCATGACGATGAGTTTTCTTATCCTGCAATGGCAGAGGATTTACTCAACTTTATGAACAATCATAATATTGAGAAAGCTCATATTCTTGGTCATTCAATGGGAGGTAAGGTGGCCATGACATTCGCTACCGAGCACCCAAATCGAGTAGATAAGTTGATTGTAGCCGATATTGGTCCGCAATCCTATCCGCCACATCACACCCTTATTTTTAAAGGTTTGTTTTCACTAGATCTTCCCAATTTGAGTTCTAGAAAAGAAGCAGATGAAAAGCTGGCGGAATATATTCCAGAGTTCGGAGTGCGTCAGTTTTTGCTTAAAAATCTAGCGAGGAATAACGATGCATTTGAGTGGAAAATGAACTTAGATGTAATTGCGAAAGAAATTGATAAAGTGGGTTTAGGCCTAAACCATAATGCTGAATATAAGAAAAGCACTTTATTTGTCCGAGGTGGAAAGTCGGATTATATTCAGGATTCTGACTTCAACTTAATCCATTCCATTTTTAAGAAAAGTAAAATAGAAACGATTGAAGGCGTAGGTCATTGGCTGCATGCCGAAAAGCCAGAAGAGTTTTTAAATCTCACTTTAGATTATTTGCAAAATGGGTAGTGGACAAGTTTTTATGATTCCGAATGTGATTTCGGCCAACACCCAGCAAGCGGTTATTCCCGAACAAGTGCGCGAGGCCATTCTTAAATGCGACTTGTTTTATGTAGAAGATTTAAGAACTGCTAGAAGATACCTTAGTTCGTTAAGGCTTGGTTTAGTGATTGAAGAGCTTCAGTTCGAGATTCTAAATAAGAAAACCTCTTTCGAAGACTGTTTCGAATTGATACAGCCTGCGCTTTCAGGAAAAAACATTGGAGTGATATCGGAGTCTGGCTGTCCTGGTGTGGCCGATCCTGGCGCTCGTTTAGTACACATGGCACATCAGTTTGGGGTGAAGGTAAATCCATTGGTTGGGCCTTCTTCAATACTTTTGGCCTTAATGGCAAGCGGTTTCAACGGCCAATCATTTACCTTTCATGGCTACTTGCCTATCGACAGAAAGGAAAGACAGCAGGCCATTAGAGATTTGGAAAAAGAATCGAATCAAAAAAACGTTACCCAAATTTTTATGGATACGCCTTACCGAAATGAAGCCTTATTGACCGACATTCTTAAAGTAGCAAAAAAAGAAACTTTCTTATGTGTAGCCAAGGATATTTCAGGAGCAACAGAGCATATTGTTTCAAAATCAGTAGGTAAATGGAAAGCTTCAGACATTGACATGAAGAAGACTCCAGCTATCTTTCTGCTTTACAGTAGTTAGTATTACAAACATTTGTTTTCATAATAGAATCAAAAGCCTAATTTTGGCCTCCAATATTTCAAGAAATAAAGATTAATATATGTCATATCTATTTACCTCTGAGTCAGTTTCCGAAGGGCACCCTGATAAAGTTTCTGATCAAATTTCCGATGCACTTATCGATAACTTTCTGGCTTTCGATCCTGATTCAAAAGTAGCTTGTGAAACTTTAGTGACTACTGGCCAAGTGATTTTGGCAGGTGAGGTAAAGTCTAAAACTTACCTTGACGTTCAGAGAATCGCCAGAGATGTAATCGAGAGAATTGGTTATACCAAAGCCGAATACCAGTTCGATAGCAAATCTTGTGGTGTGCTTTCTGCCATTCACGAGCAGTCGCAAGACATTAACCAAGGGGTTGACAGAGCAAGCAAAGAAGAGCAAGGCGCTGGTGACCAAGGTATGATGTTCGGTTATGCTACTAAAGAGACTGAAAATTACATGCCTCTGGCTTTAGACCTTTCTCATAAAATTCTTCAGGAATTAGCAGAGCTGAGAAGAGAATGTAAGGAAATTCCTTACCTAAGACCAGACGCAAAATCTCAAGTAACCATTGAATATTCTGACGACAACGTACCGTTGAGAATTGACAGTATTGTGGTTTCTACGCAGCACGATGATTTTGCTGGTGACGAAGAAATGTTGGCAACTATCCGTAAGGACATCATCAATATCTTGATACCAAGAGTGATGGCGAAATTGCCAGCCAATCTTCAGGCCTTGTTCAATGACCAGATCAAATACCACATTAACCCAACAGGTAAGTTTGTAATTGGTGGACCACACGGTGATACCGGTTTAACAGGAAGAAAAATTATTGTAGATACTTACGGTGGAAAAGGTGCTCATGGTGGAGGTGCTTTCTCGGGAAAAGACCCTTCAAAAGTAGACCGTTCTGCAGCGTACGCTACAAGGCATATTGCTAAAAACTTAGTGGCTGCAGGTGTAGCTGACGAAGTTTTAGTGCAAGTTTCTTATGCCATTGGAGTAGTTGAGCCAATGGGTATTTTCATCTCTACTTACGGAACCGCTCATGTAGATATGACCGATGGTGAGATTGCTAAAAAAGTATCTGAAGTATTCGATATGCGTCCTTATGCAATTGAAACTAGGTTGAAATTGAGAAACCCAATGTATCTTGAAACTGCGGCTTATGGCCATATGGGTAGAAAGAACGAAATAGTAAAGAAAAGTTTCATCGGGTCTGATGGTCAATCGCACGAAAGAGAAGTGGAATTATTCACTTGGGAAAAACTAGATTACCAAGATCAAGTAAAGGCAGCTTTCGGGCTTTAAGCTATACTTTTATAAATATTAACCCAAAGCCCGGTTCATTGAATCGGGCTTTTTATTTAACTAGCAGCTATGGAACATAATTTAAGAGAAACGATTCTTTCCGCCTTTGAGCGCTTTATGATGATGCCCGAAAACGAAGCCAACCTAAGGCTCGGTGCTGGCAAATGGTCTATTCAAGAAATTGTGGGACATATGATTGATTCGGCTGCAAATAACCATGCACGAATTGTAAAGGCGCAATCTACTGATGACTTGATTTTTGATGGCTACGACCAAGTAGCTTGGGTAGAAAACCAAAATTATGCGGGTGCGCAATGGCATGACTTGATCATTCTTTGGAGACAATACAACCTCCATATCGATTTCATTATCAGCCAAATTCCTGATAAGATATTAAAGAAGGAAAGGCTTAATCATAACCTTGATAAAATAGCTTGGAAACCTGTTCCCACAGACCAGCCCACAACACTTGAATATTTCATCAATGATTATATTAAGCACTTAAAACATCATTTGGGTCAGATTGAGGAGATTATTTCTAATACCTGAGATAACAAAAAAGGAATTGTCAAATCAGCTGACAATTCCTTTTTTGTTAAGTGATGATGCTATTTAGTTATTCTGAAATTTTCACGCTCTCATTACCAATAATAATTGGAGGTAAATCGTAGCGTTTTTCTTCTGGGCCATTTTCTAATTTCAGAACCCCTCTAGGGCAAACCGCAGAACAAACCCCGCAACCCACGCAGCTCGCGCGAACAATATTTTGCCCTTTCTGAGCATATGCCCTTACGTCAATTCCTTGTTCACAATAGGTAGAGCAATTTCCGCAAGAAATGCACTGACCGCCATTCGTGGTAATTCTAAACTTGGATTTAAAACGTTGAATAATTCCCATATAACCAGCCATTGGACAGCCAAAACGACACCAAACGCGGTTGCCAAGCATTGGGTAAAAGCCAACTCCGATAATTCCTGAAAAAATAGCCCCAATAAAGAAACCATAAGGTTTTTGGAATTTAGAATAGATATCGAGCCCAAAAACGGAACTGGCACCAGTAAAATATCCATAGAGCGTAACGGCTGTCATAACAAAAACAAAAACCATTACGCTATGAATAAGCCAGCGCTCGAGTTTCCAAGCGCTTAATTTTTTTGAGGAAAGGTGACGGAAAGGGTCTCCTGCAGTTTCGGCCAAACCGCCACAACCACATACCCAAGAGCAGTACCAACGCTTACCAATAAAATAGGTAAGAATAGGGGTTCCGATTAAGAACAAGCCAATCCCAACGACTAAATAAATCATTCCGAAAGGCTGATAGGCCTTTTCTTGCATCGCGTCTAAATGGTAGCTATAAAAGAAGTCGTAATCGAGTGGCCAAACGTTTTTAATGTCAGTGTCATAATAGCCAACATATTCTCCAGCTGATGTGGTCACATCATTATAATTAAGCGCGGCTAATATTTCAGGAATGGTATAAGCAAAAACCAACTGGGCAATCATCACCGAAATAGTTCTGATAAGTTGATAACGGCTATGTCGGTATTTAAAAATGAACTTCATTCCCAAAGCCAAAATAGCGATGGTGTACAGTGTTCCGTACATAAACCATTGGCTGGCAGGCCGTCCTTTTATGGCCATACTTAAGGGGTCGAACAGCGCTACTAAGCCTTGGTTTTCACCGTTCTGAACAAAACCTACATAGCCTGGAAACCAATACAACAGGACATAGAAGCCAGTAAGTAAAATCCCGACCGCCCAAGCGAAAGCACCTCTGCTGGTCAATGAGAAGTGCCAAACGCCATTATTCTTAATTCCTTCAGGTTGTTTCAAATAACTTCGGGCGCCATACACTGTGGTTCCACCAATCATGGAAATGATGGCGATGGGCATAAATACCGAAGCATCTAAGGCTATATTGGCCCAAGCTGCCAGCAGTATAAGCACTCCAAAGCAGGCCACCACTAAGGCTATTTTCTGGATTACATCTGTATCTTCTGGATGCGGATTCGAAATGGATAAATTCGGTTCTGTAGTCGACATTATTGTCTATTTGAATTATGATACAAAGTCTAAAATGCGTTTCCAGCTTTTCTTTTTAAGCTGAATGTTTTTGCCGTTTTCGCGATTGAATTGTGCGATGATTTCGGCCTCATAGGTTTTATAAAGCTCAGGGTCAAAGTTGGCGTCCTTTAAGTGCTCAAGTGCATAATCGACTGTTCTTCCCTCCTTAAACCATTTATCAAAAGCGTGGTGCCGAAGTCTGAAGCCTAAATTGTTTACGCCCAATAGCTTACCTGTAGATTTATCCCAGCGCAAACGAAGACAGATTTTACCGTTTTTATGTTCCCAATAAAAGTCGCCTTCATTTTCTTTGGCTTTTGCCCAAACCCAACCGTAAGTCTGGTATTCTATATCCAAAAATTTAGCAGAGTTGAACCAATGCCCCGGTTCATATTTGGTGGGTTTATCGCATAATGTTCTAGCGAGCGCTTCGCCCATCATTCGGCCTGTATACCAAACTTGTTCTATGCTTTTTCTTTCTCCATTCGGTTCTAAAAATTCAGCACAATCGCCAAGAGCGTACACATTATCAATATTGGTTTTTAAATATGGGTCTACCAAAACACCTCTTTTTGTTTCAATTTTCGAGCCTTTTAAGAATTCTATATTTGGAGAAACACCTACAGTGAGCCCCACGAATTCACACTGAATAGTTTCTCCCGCTCCAGTAATTACTGCTTTTACACGGCCGTTTTCATCAGAAAGAATTTCTTTTAATTCTGTCGCTAATCGTAGATCGATATGATGTTCTTTGATGTGGCGGTTGATCATTTGTGATTCACCGCTGGGTAAAACATTGTCCCAAAAGCTTTCTTCCCTCACTAAAAAAGTAACAGGAATATTTCTGGAGCGAAGCATTTCGGCCATTTCAATACCAATCAAACCTCCTCCAACAATCACGGCCCTAGAAATATTCTTGGTATTGGCTTCCATGCTTTCCAAATCCTGATAGCTGTATAGGCCTTGTACGCCTTCTAAATCTTGCCCAGGCCATCCAAATTTATTCGGTTTAGAACCTGTGGCAATCACCAACTTATCATAAGTCATAGTTTCACCACCGGAAAAATGGAGGGTTTTACCATCAGTGTCTACTTTTTCTACAAAGGCGCGTTTTAGGTCAATTCTGTTTTTCTTCCAAAACCAATCCTCATACGGCTTGGTATGCTCGTATTTCATATGGCCCATGTAAATGTACATTAGCGCAGTTCTGGAAAAGAAATGGTCGGTTTCGGCAGAAATCACAGTGATTTTGTGGTCGCTGAGTTTACGGATATGCCGAGCCGTAGTAATGCCCGAAATGCCGTTTCCTATAATTACAATGTTATGCATAGCTGGATGATAATACCCAAGTTGAGGTTTTTAGTTGCCTGAACATGTCGTTTTTATGACTGTAATACAAATTCTTGATATTTGGCTTTCGCTTCTGCTGAATTTAAGGAATAAATGCCGCATGTTTAACCTCACCCTTGCTAAATGAATGAACATATTTATCTTGAGGAGTTATTCGGAATGGTCGTGCAACCTTTTACATTGGCGACCATCTTTAGGCCAGATTTAAGTTTTAAGAAAATGAAAACATTATTAAGAATTTCGAGACCCACTTTACTTGCCGCTTTTATGGTAATGTTTGCCGCGACCGCTTTTGGGCAAGCCAAGCAAAAGAGAGAGATATCTGGCGTTAGAGAGTTGAGTGTAAGTAATGCTTTTGCTGTTGAAATCCGAGTTGGAAATCAAGAATCTTTGGAAATAGAGATTGATGAGGACTACATGGATGATGTAATTACAGAAGTAAGAGGAGGTAGACTGACAATCAAAATGAGAGATCAATCTGGAAGAAGAGGCTATAGAATGAGAGAGACCCCGAGGGCTTATCTTACTGTAAAGTCGCTAGAATCAATTTCTGCCAGTGGTGCTGTTTCTATCAAAACCATGCAGACTTTAGAAAGTAGTAAAATGAGCATTGATCTTTCAGGAGCTTCATCTCTAAGCTTAGATTTAGATGTGAATGATTTGAACTTAGAAGTTTCTGGCTCATGCGTAATCAATTTAAAAGGTAGGGCCGATAGGCAAACGGTTAGAATTACAGGAGCCTCTACTTACAGCGCTTATGACCTTCAGAATAAAATTGCAGACTTGCGTGTTTCTGGTGCTAGTAATGCAAGAGTTAATGTTTCTGAAAGATTAGAAGCTAATGTTTCTGGTGCCTCTAGTGTTCGCTATCGTGGAAATGCTTCTGTAGATTCAGATACTTCGGGTGCTTCAAGTGTAAGAAAAGGAGAGTAGGTTTTTAGAATGTTTCTCTGAGTTTGAAAAGCGATATCAGAGGAGTATTCGCGTTGAGAGAGGAGAAGTCAGACAAAAACAGATTCTTCAGAACGGTCGATTCTTTTCTATTTCAAATCGTGAAATTTAGATCCTTCGTTTCTCATCCGCTAAAGCTCCTGCGAACACGGGCCTCAGGAAAAGAAAGCAGGTGGTTTCGTTTCAATCGTTTTTTGGTGGTGGAGCAATCGCTAGACATTTTTCGGATTCTTAAACCACATACATTAATAGTTCACATGAACTTTACTTATATGCACTCTGCTTTGCATCCTGAGTGGTAACGAAGGAACTAGAAACACTTAGTGTCGAGAGATTAAACCGAAAGAGTCTGTTCGTGATATGAGCTTTTTGTCATGCACCAACAGACTCTTCTCATTCCCCCTTAAATTTTTGAATTAACTGTCTAGCTGCATTTAATGCAGGTAAAGAACCAGCCTTCACGGCTTTGGTGATTTCAGGAAGGCTGTTTTTTACAGCATTGTTGGTATAAAACTCTTGTTCCAATAAAGCACTAATGTTTTCCTTCATCCAGTTTAAATTTTGGGCCTTTCGGTTAGTGTCAAAATAACCGTTCATTTGGGTGTGACGAACGTATTTTTCCATCATTTCCCAAATTTCAGACAAGCCCGTGTTTTGTAATGCAGAACAGGTTTTTACTTCGGGAATCCAGCCCGATTCAGAAGCAGGGAACAAGTGAAGTGCGTTTTGGTATTCAACTTTAGCCCGTTTTGCGGCTTTAATATTATCGCCATCTGCTTTGTTAATTATTACCGCATCGGCCATTTCCATAATACCCTTTTTAATACCCTGAAGTTCATCGCCTGCTCCGGCCAACATGAGTAATAAAAAGAAATCGACCATACCGTGCACCAAAGTTTCCGACTGACCAACGCCTACGGTTTCGATAAAAATAACATCGAAACCAGCGGCTTCGCAAAGCAGCATCGCTTCACGGGTTTTGCCGCTTACTCCACCCAAAGCTGTGCCTGATGCAGATGGACGGATAAAGGCTTTCGGGTTTCTGGCCAAAGTTTCCATTCTGGTCTTATCACCCAAAATACTGCCTTTGCTCAGTTGGCTACTTGGGTCGATGGTAAGTACCGCTAAGTTTTTGCCTTGCTGCGTTAGAAACTCACCAAAGGATTCGATGAAAGTACTCTTTCCAACACCAGGAACTCCCGTAATACCAATGCGAATCGCCTTGCCTGCATGCGGAATAATGTTTTCTAACAATGCTTGCGCCAGCTCAATATCCGATGGTAAATTACTTTCTACCAAAGTAATGGCACGGCTCAAAATCAGGCGATCGGAATTTAAGATTCCGTCCGTATAGGCTTTTACGCTAAGTCTTTTTGGTTTCAACATCTTCAGTACCGAAAGTAATAATTATTTAACTTGGCCAAACATGATTGTCGAACAAACCGATCAAATATCCTTAAGAAGACTCAATGGCATTTAAAAAACTTGGAAAATGGTTGCTGCTTTGGCCATTTGGGTTTCTGTTTCTGCTGATGACAATACTCTATTTTACACCACAAACGGCACGTTTGTTCTACCCAAAAGAAGTGTTGAACATTAGCCCATCAGAGGCAAAGAACTTAATTCAATCCCAAAAGCTACTGATCTTGGATGTTCGCGAACAAGCAGAATATGAAGTCAGTCATTTGTCGGGCGCCAAACGTTTTACACCCGAAGTACTGAAAAGCATTGAACCCGACACCGAGATTTTGGTGTATTGTACCGTAGGGGTTAGAAGCGCCAGTTTGGCGAAGGAACTTAAGAACCAAGGTTTTTCGAATGTGCATAACATTGATTTGGGCGTTGTAAACTGGAAAAACCAAGGTTTTGAAGTGGTAGACGATAAAGAACAAACCACAGAAAAAGTACATGTATATAAGGCTATATTTGGCCATTGGTTGAAAAAAGGGGAAGCGGTTAAGTAAGATATATGGGAAAGGCATTACTCATCATTTTTGTTAAAAACCCAGAATTGGGAAGGGCTAAAACCCGCTTGGCCGCTACGGTAGGAGAGGAGGCCGCTTTAGCGATTTATAAACGTTTGCTGGAGCGTACTAAATCCATAACCCAACCTTTAGCGGTGGACAAAACTGTGTTTTACAATCAGGCTTTGGGTGAAAATGACTTATGGTCAGCGGAAGATTATTCTAAAGAAGTTCAATCGACAGGCGACTTGGGCGTGAAAATGCTTGAGGCTTTTCAATCTTCTTTTGCCAAGGGCTATGAAAGAATTTGCATCATTGGCAGCGACTGCTACAACTTAACTACTGAAATCTTGGAGCAAGCTTTTTCCTCTCTAGAAAATCATGATGCTGTGATTGGTGAAGCCGTAGATGGAGGCTATTATTTGATCGGAATGAACCGCTTGATTACTGATGTATTTCAAAATAAGAAATGGAGTACCGAAGAGGTTTTCCCCTCTACCATTCAAGATTTTAAGAATAAAGGGCTTTCCTATTTTGAACTCCCTATTTTAAATGATGTTGATACCGAAGAAGACTTGGGCGATTGGGCACAAGATATTTTGAAAGGACACAGAAAAGCTAAGAAGTGAATCTTGAAAGATTCCATTCTTTAATAAATTCAAGCTCAAATTTTAACCGTATGCCGAACCTGATTATTACCGCACTTTACATTTATCCGATTAAGTCATTGGCGGGTATTGAAGTAGCCAAAGCCAAAGTAGAAAGCCGTGGTTTCCAAAACGACCGCAGGTTCATGTTAGTCGATGAAAACAATCAATTCATTACTCAGCGCAAATACGCTAAAATGGCTTTGCTTCAGCCAGAACTGACTGCAACAGAAATTATAGTTCGGCACAAAACAGAAGCGGTAAGCCCGCTAAAAATCAGTTTGGACGAACCCAATACCACTCCCGAAATGGTAACCATTTGGGACGATACCTGCCCTGCAAAACCTGTGAGCCCCGAAGCAGACGAATGGTTCAGTACTGTTTTAGGAATGAAGTGCCGGCTGATGTACATGCATGATGATTCCATCCGCCAAGCCGACCAGCGTTATGCCATTAACGAAACCGACAAAGTGAGTTTTGCCGATGGCTATCCCTATTTAATGATCAGCGAAGAATCTTTAGCACAACTGAATGGGAAGCTTGATGAACCAATGGACATGAGAAGGTTCAGGCCGAGCATCGTTTTTAAAGGCGGAAAACCACACGAGGAAGATGAGATAAGGAAGGTGTTTTGTAACGGAATTGAAATGTATGGCGTAAAGCCCTGCGCCCGTTGTGTAATGACTACCGTAAATCCTGATACTTCTGAAAAAGGCAAAGAACCACTAAAAACCCTCAGCACTTATCGTCAGATTGGCAACAAAATACTTTTTGGTGAGAATTTTATCGCCACTAGCGAGGGCGAATTAAAAGTGGGGTATTTGCTAAAGGTGTTGGAGAGGAAGGCACCTGCTTTGTAAGCCTACTGTGCTTTTCTTTTGGTCATTTTTTTAACCAATAACTCAGCAAATCCTCCACCCACAAGTCCTGCAATAAGAATAAATAGGCCTTCCGTGAAGCTGTACAAATTAAGAAGGTAACCAGCAGAAATTGGGATAAGTATTAAGGGTATTGAGTATTTAAGTTTCATAAGCTGAAATAGGAGCTCTTAATTTAACGGGTAAGTATAAATATTATAAGGCTCCTCATCTGGAAAACACACATAAAACTGTTTGTGTATTTTGTCATAAGCAAAAGAGCCAATTCTACTATTAACTTCTAAAGTATAATGTTCTAAAGGGTTTCCGTCCCAATCGAATACTTGAATTTTGCCTTCGTCTGGCCATCTTTTCGAAGCATAGATTTTATGGTCAACTTCTACCAGTGAAGAGAAATAACGTTTTATTCCCTCTGGCAATATTTGAATTCCAGGAGGGGGCAACAGCTGCTTCCTAGGGCTGATAATTGTGGAGCGGATATAATTTCCTTTCAAATCAAAGAAGTTCAATTCATCTAGGTAGGTGGGGGCTGCAACGAATCTGTTTCTCTTTTTATTGACAACAACCGAAGATTGAAAGATCATGAATTTTGTATAGTCCTTCATTTCTACATCCAATACTGGGATGAAAGGAATATATGTTGTGTCCTTTGTGCTGGAGTTAAGAATAACAAATCTCCCACCAGTTTCAGGGTTGGCTAAAAAGAGAGAGTCATCAATATGATGTAAAGTCACGGTGACACTGTTTAAATCAGGTGCTCGTTCTTGTGTAATGGCATTATCGCTGCCTTTAATTACTTTTAGAATATTTACTTCGGAAATTCGATTAGTACCTATGTCGTATAGCCTTATTACGGGTGAATTATTCTGTTTATCGTAAGAGGTTTGCTTTAACATATCTGGCATTTCAAATTCATTTGGGGCCGAACCCTGAGTGCCAATTTCTCCAAGTAGTTTATGGCTGTTTGTACTGTATATTTTTATGAAGGGCGCTTCTCTTTTTTGAATCACTAAAAATGTGTCAACCACAACAAGGTTTGCCCAAGTAGTGGTGAGTATAATTTCCTTTGCAGGCTTGCCAGAAAGTATTGCTGTTTTAGGGAATTCTTTGACGATTATATCTTGATTAGAAGCATCACTACCAGAAGAACTACAACTGGCGAAAATGAAAATGGATAATAGGAGACAGATGCAGGTTTTGAGCTTTGAAGACATAGTTGACCAGTTAATTTCAGATAAATGTTATTGATCTTTTATTATTTATATAGAAAAATTAGGATCAATATAAGCATATTTACTTATTTTATTCTCGAAACGATAATAAAAAATGAGCTGCCTTTTTACAAAAGCAGCTCATTTGATTTAATGAATTCTTATTTATCGTTAGTGCGCCAAAGATTTTTCTTTGTGCTTTTTGATTTGTCTACGTAGGGCTTCAGTACAATGATCGGTTGCGGCCTCGAACGAACCGTTGGTTTTTTCAGCAAAAAGCTGGTCGCCCGGAACGTTCAATTTAATCTCAACCGTTTTGTTTTCAATCCCCTCATTATTCACTCTTAAAATGACTTCTGCATCAATAGTTCGGTCGTAAAAGGTATCTAGTTTATCTAATTTTTTCTGAATGAAGTCGATCAACTTCTGATCTGCATCGAAGTGAACTGATTGAATCTGTACTTTCATAATCGTAATGTTTAAGGGTTAAAACTTAAGCTTTAGGGTGCGCCTGATCAAAAACCGATTTCAGCTTTTCAAGCGAATTGTGTGTATATACTTGCGTTGCCGCCAAGCTGCTGTGCCCTAAAAGATCTTTCACAGCATTAAGGTCTGCGCCTTTATTTAGAAGGTGCGTGGCAAATGTATGTCGCAAAGCATGGGGACTTTTCTTCTCGGTAGAAGAAACCATGTCCAGAAAATTATTTACTATTCTGTAAACCATCATCGGGTATGCCTTGTCTCCTTTGTTGTTTACGAGTAAAAATGCATTTGGATTGCCTCCGAACACATGATTTTTCTCAGCTTTATACTGAGCAATGAGTGAGAGGAGTGGTGCAGCTATGGGTATTACACGCTCTTTGTTTCTCTTACCCAATACTTTAAGGGTGTTTTGATGATGGTTAATATCCGAATCTTTGAGCCCAATTAATTCCGATAATCTTATGCCTGTTCCGTAAAGTAATTCGATGATTAGCTTTTGTCTCAGTCCTTCAAAGTCATGAGTAAATTCGAATCGGTCTAAAAGGTTGACCAATTCTTTTTCATCGGCAAAGCTGGGTAAGTCTTTTTGGGTTTTAAGTAAGCGAACTTTGGCAGTTGGGTCTTTTTCAATTTCGCCTCGCTTGATTAAGAATTTGTAATACGACCTAAGGCTAGCAATTTTTCGGTTAACCGTACGGGGCGAAGTGCCAGCATCCATTAAAGATAGCACCCAAGAACGCACCATTATTTGAGTGGCCAAACTTAGGTCACTGCATTTAAATTGTTCCGAAATGTAATTTGTGAATTGTGCGAGATCTGATTGATAGGAAATAACAGTATGCTTACTGTATCTTTTCTCGAACGATATGTATTTGAAGAATGAATCAACCATGTTAGCACTGTGCTTTCGCAATCAGTACTAACATAGTGATTAAATATGATTAGAAAAAGTAAGCCTTAGTAGTTTTCGTTGGCGTACATTTTTTCTTTGTAAGCTGCTTTGATCTTCTGAGCTCTGTTAGCAACTGAAGGTTTTTCGTAAGCTTGTCTTGCTCTTAGTTCTTTCAAAACACCAGTTCTTTCAAACTTCTTTTTGAACCTTTTTAGAGCCCTGTCGATAGATTCGTTTTCTTTTACGTTAATAATAATCATAATCCTTGAAACACCTCCCTTCAATTTGGACTGCAAAAGTAGGGGTTTTATTTTTCTAAACCATTGATTTCCACAAAAAAAGGACAGCTATTCGGCTGCCCTTCTCTATTCTTTTTCAAATTCAGGGTTGCTTACTTCAAAATTGACCTAGAAATTACCAGTTTTTGAATTTCTGAAGTACCCTCGCCAATCGTACAAAGCTTCGAATCACGATAGTATTTTTCTACCGGATAATCTTTGGTGTAACCATATCCGCCAAAGATTTGCACCGCTTCGTTAGAGAATTCTACCGCACATTCAGAGGCATAGTATTTAGCCATGGCCGATTCTTTGGTAACACTTTTGCCATTGTTTTTCAATTCTGCAGCCCTAAAAGTGAGAAGTTTAGCGGCCTCTAACTTTGTGGCCATATCCGATAACTTGAAGGAAATGCCTTGAAAGTTGAAAATCGGTTGGTTGAACTGCTCTCTTTCTTGAGAGTATTTCAATGCAGCCTCAAAGGCGCCTTCCGCAATACCTAAACTTAGTGCAGCAATCGAGATTCTACCTCCATCCAAAACCTTCATGGATTGTATAAAGCCTTGACCTACTTCGCCCAAAACGTTTTCTTCAGGAACTCGGCAGTCTTCAAAAATCATTTCGGCAGTTTCTGAGCTGCGCATGCCCAACTTGTCTTCTTTCTTTCCACCTTTAAAACCAGGCGTGCCTCTTTCTACCACAAAAGCGGTCATTCCATGAGAATCGCCCACTTCGCCAGTACGAACAATAACTACGGTAATATCACTGCTTTTACCATGTGTAATCCAGTTTTTAGTACCGTTAATTACCCATTCGTTGCCGTCTTTTTTGGCTGTGGTTTTCATATTTCCAGCGTCAGAACCAGTGTTGGGTTCAGTTAAACCCCAAGACCCGATCCATTCGGCAGTAGCCAATTTTGGCAACCATTTTTTCTTTTGCTCTTCATTACCAAACTGAAGAATATGCCCCGTGCACAGAGAGTTGTGCGCGGCCATTGAAAGGCCAACCCCAGGGTCTAGTTTGGTCAGTTCCATAATGGCTGTTATGTATTCGTCATAACCAAAACCAGAACCACCGTATTCTTGAGGAACAATTACGCCCATAAGGCCGAGTTCGCCCAATTTCTTCATTACATCTACAGGGAAGGTTTGGTCATCGTCCCATTTATTTCTAAAAGGAGTTATTTCTTTCTCTCCAAAATCCTTGATCATACTGGCGATCATGGTTTGGTTTTCGTTTAGCTCAAAATCCATGGTTGTTATTATTTTCTGAAAATTACGCAATTTCATTAACCGAACAAACGATCGTTAGGTAAATTGATTGTCAATGGTTGATGTTCAATAATTTGTCAAGTTGAAAACCTTGTTGAATAGGAAGGCTGTCGAATAAGTGCAATCTGTTATCTTTGAACATGTTCAATACGGAAAACATGAATAAGATTTTAATAACAGGCGGAGCAGGCTTTATTGGGAGCCATTTGGTAAGGCTTTTTGTAAAGAAGTACCCCAATTATTCCATTTATAATTTAGATGCCCTTACCTATGCTGGTAACCTCGAAAACCTGAAGGATATCGAAGAAGAGGCTAATTACACCTTTATAAAAGGAGATATTAATGATGCTGATTTCTTGGAGGATATTTTCAAAGAACATCAGTTTGATGCAGTGATCCACTTGGCAGCAGAATCTCATGTGGACCGTTCAATTACCGACCCATTGGCCTTTGTGAAAACGAATGTAATAGGCACAGTAAATCTTTTGAATGCAGCCAAAAACACCTGGACCGGAAACTTCGAAAACAAACTTTTCTATCATGTTTCTACCGATGAGGTATATGGTTCATTAGGCGAAACGGGTTATTTCTTGGAGACTACTCCTTACGATCCACAATCACCTTATTCAGCATCAAAAGCGAGTTCAGACCATTTTGTGAGGGCTTATGCCAATACTTACAAAATGCCTATTGTGGTTTCGAATTGTTCCAATAATTATGGTCCTTTTCAGTTTCCGGAAAAGCTGTTGCCTTTGTGCATCAACAATATAAAGAACAGTAAAGCCTTGCCTATTTATGGTAAAGGCGAAAATATTAGAGATTGGCTTTTTGTAGAAGATCATGCCAAGGCCATCGATATGATTTTCCATAAAGGAAAAGAAGGCGAAACCTATAATATTGGGGGCTTCAACGAATGGAAGAACATTGACATTGTGAAGCTGCTTTGTAAAGTGATGGACAAGAAATTGGGAAGGGCTGAAGGTACTTCTGAAAAGTTAATTACCTACGTAACCGATAGGGCTGGCCATGACATGCGCTATGCGATTGATGCCAGTAAGATTAAAGAAGAATTGGGTTGGGAACCTTCCTTACAATTTGAAGAAGGAATGGAGAAAACCGTAGATTGGTACCTGGCCAACGAGGAATGGTTGGGTCATGTAACCTCAGGGCAGTATCAGTCATATTATAGTAACCAGTACAAAGACTAATTATGAAAGGAATTATACTCGCAGGAGGCTCAGGAACAAGGTTGCATCCTTTAACATTGGCGGTGAGTAAGCAGCTTATGCCTGTGTACGACAAGCCTATGATTTACTACCCGTTGTCTATTTTGATGATGGCAGGCATCAAAGATATTCTGATCATTACTACACCTCATGATAACGCACTCTTCAAGAAATTGCTAGGAGACGGAAGTCAGTTAGGTTGCAACTTTCAGTATGCCGTGCAAGAAAACCCAGAAGGCTTGGCGCAGGCTTTTATTATTGGAGAAGAATTTATTGGAGATGATAAAGTGGCCTTAGTATTGGGCGACAATATTTTTTACGGCTCTGGCTTGCCAAAATTACTTCAATCAAATACTGAAGTAGAAGGTGGAGTGGTTTATGCTTACCGCGTTTCTGACCCAGAAAGATACGGTGTGGTGGAGTTTGATGAAGAAAAAAATGCCCTGAGCATTGAAGAAAAACCTACTGAGCCTAAATCGAATTACGCAGTGCCTGGTCTTTATTTCTACGACAACCGTGTAGTAGAAATTGCTAAGAATTTGAAACCAAGCCCTAGAGGAGAGCTGGAAATTACGGATGTAAACAAAGAATATTTAGCCAAAGGTGAGCTTAAAGTAAGTATCCTCGATAGAGGAACTGCTTGGCTTGATACAGGTACTTTCGAGTCATTAATGCAGGCAGGTCAGTTTGTTCAGGTGATTGAAGAAAGGCAAGGTTTTAAGATCAGCTGCATAGAAGAAATTGCCTACAGAATGAAATTTATTTCTAAAGAACAATTGGAAGCCATAGCCAAACCTTTGGTTAAATCGGGGTATGGGCAGTATTTATTGAGTTTGTTGAAATAGTTACTCGTTAAAGATTACAGTAAGCAAAGTTTCACCTACGGCTTGTAAGGTGGCTTTGCTTATTCCTTCCATATTATCTTGTGTGGTATGGTGGCCAGGGAAAAAGCTGTTCTGAGCCTTTCTGTAGTCCATAATATCAATCATCGGAATTCGTGCATATTTATTGACGTAAACATGGTCATCTATAAGTCCGTTTTGTAAAACACTTTCTTGTTTAAAGTATTTTTGATGGCCTAATTCATTGGCGATATCCCAAACCTGAGTGAGTATTCGGCCTGCATTTTCTTGCGACACTCCATCATAATAGAAGGAGGCATCTTTCGCGCCCACCATGTCGAGCAAAACTCCATAATAGGCAGTATAGTTAGGAATATGTGTTTTCTTACTCCAATATTGAGAACCCAAACACCACCATGAGTCTTTGTCTCCTTTCATTCTACCGAAGTCCTCACCAGCATCACCCCAGTCTTCACCATCAAACAAAATGATATCGATACCCACATCTGGATTTTGAACTGAGCCAATAACTCTGGCCACTTCCAGTAAAACCCCAACCCCACTTGCTCCATCATTCGCGCCATCCAGCGGAGCCCTTTTATTCTCAGGATCATTATCCGCAAAAGGGCGAGTGTCCCAATGTGCGGCTAATAACAAGCGTTTTTTCTTCTCTGGATTAAAGCTCGCCACAATATTCTTGAGTTTGACTTTTACTCCACTGTACGTATATTCTTCAAATTCTTGTAGATATACTTTGGCGCCATACGATCTAAATTTCTCTTCAAACCATTCACTAGCTGCTTTGTGAGCTTCGGAATTGGGTACTCTCGATCCAAAATCAACTTGTTTCTGAATAAATGAATAGATAGAGTCTACATTAAAGGCAGGCGCGGAAATAAGTGTTTTCGAATTGCGTTTTTCATTTTCTGAATTTTTTGATTCGGAACAGGCCAAGGCTGAACAAAATAGGGCAATCAACAAAAAGAAAATTAATCTGTGGCGTACCATCATTTTTGGTTTGAGTTTTAGCCAAAATAATAGACTCCTAGGTTAAAATCTATCTCTCAGACATTTATTTGATTTGAATAAAAAAAACATTAATTTTGCATCACTTAAGGGAATTTACCACGAGGGGACCAAAAGTCCCCTCTTTGTTTTCTGATTATAGTTTATGGATTTAAAGGATTTTGTAGAGAAGGTGGCTTTAAGTAGCCTGAAGGATGAATCCTACTTTATCGTAGATGTGATTGTGAAAGGCGTTAGCGGAAAGACCAAAATTTTGGTGCTTTTAGATAGCGACAGCGGTTTCAACATTGACGATTGTGCAGATTTAAGCCGAGCCATCAGTAACGAAATGGAGGCTGAGGCCATCATGGATGATCCATATATTTTAGAAGTTTCATCGCCTGGTCTTGATCATCCGTTGAAGTTGAAAAGACAGTATCAGAAAAATGTGGGCAGAGAGCTAAAGTTAGTTTTGACGGATAGCTCAATTGTAAAAGGAAAACTCATAGAGGTTTGCGAGAATACCATTAAGTTTGAAAAAGAAGTAAAAGAGAAAAAGAAAATAGGTTCTGAATTGGTGGAAATCAATTTCGATACTATCGAAAAAGCGAATGTATTAGTGTCATTTAAGTAATCAGAATGGACAGTTCAATATTAATCGAATCATTAGCAGAGTTTGCGAAAAATAAAAATGTCGACAGACCAACCATGATCAGAATTCTGGAAGATGTTTTCAGAACCATGATCAGGAAAAAGTACGAGGTTGATGATAACTTTGATATTATCATTAATGCCGATAAAGGTGACTTGGAAATTTGGCGCTTTAGAGAAATTGTTGACGATAACTCTGAAGATATTTGGGACTATGACAAGATAAGCCTTTCGGAAGCACGTAAGATTGAACCTGATTTTGAAGTAGGTGAGGAGGTTTCTGAGGAAATTAAATTACTAGACTTTGGACGTAGAGCCGTAATGACTGCTCGTCAGACATTGATTCAAAGGATTAAGGATTTAGAGAAGGATATTCTTTATCAGAAATATAAAGACTTAGTAGGCGAAATGATTACCGCTGAGGTATATCAGATTTTGGGTAGAGAAGTGTTGCTTATAGATGCCGAAGGGAATGAAATTTCGCTCCCAAAGGCAGAACAAATACCAAAAGATCGTTTCCGTAAAGGAGATTCTGTACGTGCGATTATCGATCGTGTAGACATGGTTAATGGCAACCCTAAAATTATTCTTTCAAGAACTTCAGGCGAATTCTTGGAAAGACTTTTCGAGAACGAAGTGCCAGAAGTTTACGATGGTCTAATTACCATTAAGAAGGTAGTTCGCGAGCCAGGCGAAAGAGCCAAGGTAGCTGTTGAGTCTTACGATGATCGTATTGATCCAGTAGGCGCTTGCGTTGGTATGAAAGGGTCTAGAATCCATTCTATCGTACGTGAGCTTCAGAATGAAAATATAGATGTAATCAACTTTACCGACAACATCGAGTTGTATATCGCCCGAGCATTGAGTCCTGCTAAAATTACTAGCATGAAAATTCGGGAAGAAGATGGTAGAGTTTCAGTTTTCCTTAAACCAGACCAAGTTTCATTGGCCATTGGTAAAGGCGGACAGAATATAAAGCTAGCGTCTAAGCTAGTTGGGTTAGAAATAGATGTGTTCAGAGAACTATCTGAACTAGAAGAAGAAGATGTTGATTTGGATGAGTTTTCTGATGAAATCGACAGTTGGATTATTGATGAGTTAAAGAAAATCGGTCTAGATACCGCAAAGAGTGTGCTTGCTCTTTCTCAAGATGATATTGTGAGAAGAACAGAGTTAGAGGAAGAAACAGTAAAGCACGTTTTTGGTATCCTTTCGCAAGAATTTGATAAGGACTGAGATTTTTTAAACGCTTAAAAAAAGGGATATTTGAGTATGGCAGAAGAAAGAACGATGAGATTTAGCCAAGTGGCGAGGAAACTAAACGTTGGTCGTAGTACCATAGTAGACTTCCTTTCCTCTAAAGGATTTGATGTTGACAGCAGTCCAAACGCGAAAATCACTGGCGAGCAGTACAGTATGCTTGCCAAAGAATTTGCTGCATCAGCTTCTGAAAAAGAGGAGGCTTCTCATCTAACTATCGGTAATAAGCATACCGAAGAAAAGCCGGTTTCAAAACCTGAGCCTACTCCTTCAGTTGCTCCTAAAAAGATTGAAGA
The DNA here is from genome assembly GCF_001592945.1 of Roseivirga seohaensis. Lineage (GTDB taxonomy): Bacteria > Bacteroidota > Bacteroidia > Cytophagales > Cyclobacteriaceae > Roseivirga > Roseivirga seohaensis. Next base: position 154,309 of record NZ_LRPB01000023.1, on the reverse strand, counting down.
GCCAGAACCTGAAGAAAAAGAGGTGCTTATAAAGAACGTAAGCAGCGAAAAGGTTTTAAAGAAGGAAGAACCAAAACCAGCGCCTGCAGCTGAGGCACCAAAAGAGGTTAAGGAAACTCCGAAAGTTGAAAAAGAACAACCAAAACCTGATCCTGTTAAGGAAGAGGTTAGTCCTGCTAAGGAAGAAGCAGCGCCTGTAAAGGAAACGCCTAAGGTTGAGAAAAAAGTAGAAGAACCTAAGAAAGAGGTGAAAGAGAACAAACCTCATACCTTTAAAGTATTGGGGAAAATCGACCTTGAACCTAAGAAAAAACCAGAAGCTAAAGCCAAGGTAGAAGAGAAAAAACCAGAAGAGCCTAAGCCAGCGGCACCCGTTGCACCAACTCCAGTTGAAAGCGAAACGATTAAAGCAAAAGCTGATTCGCTTAGTGGATTAAAGGTTCTTGGCAAAATAGAATTACCTACTAAGAAGGAGAAACCTAAGCAAGATCAAAACAAGGGCAATAATCAGTCTGCGGCCGATAAGAAGAAACGTCCTAGAAAAAGAATTCAATCTAAACCTGAACACCCTAATAGAGGTGGTGCTGCAGCTGGAGGAGGAGATAGAAGACCACCACAAAGAGGTGGAGGTGCAGATTCTAGAAAGAGAGTTCCGAAAGAAGAACTTACAGATAAGCAAATACAAGATCAAATCAAGGAAACTCTTGCCCGCTTAAGTGGCGGAAAAGGTGGCGGAAAAGGCCGATCTAAATACCGTAAGGAAAAGAGAAGTGCTGCCGCTGAAGCTGCCGAAGAAAGAATGCTTCAAGAGCACGAAGAGTCAAGAGTACTTAAAGTAACAGAGTTTATTTCTGCGAGTGATTTGGCTTCTTTAATGAATGTTACTGTAAACGAAGTAATCTCAACCTGTATGAGTTTGGGAATGTTCGTTTCAATTAACCAACGCTTGGATGCCGAAGCAATAACCATTATTGCCGATGAATTCGGTTTTGATGTAAGCTTTACTACCGCTGATGAAGACGTTGAAATTGTAGAAGAAACTGATGAAGCAGAAGATCTACTAGATAGAGCTCCAATTGTAACCATCATGGGGCACGTAGATCACGGTAAAACTTCATTACTAGATTACATTCGAGACTCTAAAGTAACCGAAGGTGAAGCCGGGGGAATTACCCAGCACATTGGTGCGTATGACGTAACCACTAAGGAAGGTAAGAAAATCGCTTTCCTTGATACTCCTGGTCACGAAGCCTTTACGGCCATGAGAGCCCGTGGTGCTAAAATTACTGACGTAGTAATTATTGTGGTTGCGGCTGACGATAACGTGATGCCGCAAACAAAAGAGGCAATTAACCATGCTCAAGTGGCTGAAGTGCCAATAGTAATTGCGATAAACAAAGTTGATAAGCCAAATGCTAACCCAGACAAGATTAGAGAAGAACTTTCTCAAATGAATATCTTGGTTGAAGATTGGGGTGGTAAATATCAGTGCCAAGAAGTTTCTGCCAAAACCGGTCAAGGTGTGGAAGAGCTATTGGAAAAAGTGTTGCTCGAAGCGGAATTGCTTGAGTTAAAAGCAAACCCAGAAAAGAACGCAGTAGGTACAGTAGTAGAAGCTTCTCTCGATAAAGGTAGAGGTTACTTAACTACTCTTATGGTTCAAGGAGGTACCCTTAAAATTGGAGATGTACTTTTGGCTGGGCCACATTACGGTAAGGTAAAAGCCATGTTCGATTACAGAGGAAACAAGCTAAAAGAAGTTGGGCCGTCTACTCCTGTGCAAATGCTAGGTCTAGATGGAGCTCCACAAGCAGGTGACCGCTTTAATGTGATGAACTCTGAGCGTGAAGCGAGAGAAATCGCAAACAAACGTGAGCAGATTCTACGTGAGCAAAGTGTAAGAACTAAGAAACATATTACTCTAGACGAGATCGGTAGACGATTAGCCGTAGGTAACTTTAAAGAACTTAACGTAATCATTAAGGGTGACGTGGATGGTTCTATAGAAGCCTTAGGTGATTCATTATTGAAACTTTCTACTGAAGAAGTTCAAGTAAATATTATCCATAAAGGGGTAGGTCAAATTTCCGAATCGGATGTATTGCTTGCCTCTGCTTCTGATGCGGTAATCATAGGTTTCCAAGTAAGGCCATCTAGCGGTGCTAGAAGAATTGCTGAAAACGAAGAAATCGAAATCAGACTTTACTCTATCATCTACGATGCGATTAACGAAATCAAAGATGCAATGGAAGGTTTACTAGAGCCAACCGAGAAAGAAGTAATTACAGGTAACATCGAAGTAAGAGAAGTTTTCAAAATCTCTAAAGTGGGTACTGTTGCAGGTTGTTTCGTGTTAGATGGTTTCGTGAAGAGAAACAATCAAATCCGAGTGATTCGAGATGGTATTGTAACCTACACCGGTAACATCGGTCAGTTGAAACGTTTCAAAGATGATGTGTCTGAAGTTAAATTTGGTTATGAATGTGGTTTAAGCATTAAAGGATTTAACGACATTAAGGTTGGAGACGTAATCGAAGGTTTCGAGATTCAAGAAGTAAAAAGAACACTTTAAGTGCTCTAAAACATAAATTGAAAAGCCATTCTGAGAAATCGGAATGGCTTTTTTAATGAAATTAGTTTTCTTTTGGTATGGAAGTAACCCTTAAGTTTCTGATTGGTACTGCCGCATTAGCTGTGATGATTGGCCTGTATTCTCCTTGGCGTATGCTTTGGTGGATGAGCAAACAAAACCGATTGCTTGTGCTAAAATACTATGGAATTCCGCTGGTGGTTCTTGGCTTAATTTACCTCCTGTTTTATAGCTACTAACTTTCCAAAAGGTTCAAATTTTAAGGAAAGTTGTTTTATTGTGCTTTCTCACACAACACCAGTTTTTTACCGCTTTGGTCTGTAGTGGCAAAAATGTAGAAATCTCCACCGTCTTTCAGCCCAGTTTTCTTTCTCATTTGCTCCACCGTCATGGGGTAGTTCCGAACGGTGATATTCGTTTTCATATTGGGTATGGCTTTGCGCAATTCTTTTTTGCTGAGGCTAATTTCAGCAATCGCCTTAAAGCTTCTACCTGGAAAATTGGCAACCAGTGTTTTAGAAGTGTACAAATGCGAATTCACATGTAGCTTTGTTAAACCGAGCCTAGCAGCAATACTTTTAAAAGCCCCAGCTTTCAAAATGGACACATTGGGCTCGTATAAGTAACTATCAATACTTCCATGAGCCAAGTGAACGCTCTGCTCTTCTTCATAATTGAACTCAAATCCTACTTCGGTATTTGCCAAGTCAATGGCCTTAATGATTGGATTTTCGCTGGCTTTATCATCAATAATAAAAAGGAGTTCTTTCACCTCATTGTTTATCGCCACAACGTGTACTTCGGTAGCTCCTCCTAAATCTTTTATAGCGCCTTTAATATCTAATAGCGGTGAAGTCTTCATTAGTATTGACCTGCCTTTGGCTTTCATTAACGGAAGCAATGAGAGCACATTGGGCTCACAGTCTTCAATTCTAAAAACCTTTTGGTCGTGGTTTCCCCTTCGGGCCGGATCCAGAAAAATAAGATCGAATTTTTCGGAAGTTTTGTTTAGGAAATCCTCGGCCTCGGTAGGGTGAAACTCAGCAGATGTTAAGCCCAAGCATTTCATGTTATGCCGCGCTATTTTCACCAAGTTGGTTTGCCTTTCTACATAAAAACCATTTTTGAAAGACTTTGAAAGGAAGGAAAAATCGATGCCCATTCCGCCAGTCAGGTCTACGAATTTTCCACCCGAGAACAATGAGGCTTTGTATTCAGCAGTAAGGGCAGAAGATGACTGCTCTAAGCTAAGTGGTGGAGGATAAATTAGATTGGTTGCCCGGTGCCAAGTGGGTAATTTAGTTTTCGCTTTTTTTCTAGATTGAATCTGTTCAACCACCTCTTTCAAAGGAATATCAGCATACTGTTTTGCCCGAAGCATCAAAGTAGCGGGATCATCGTTTTCATGATCCCGAATAAACTTTTGAACCTCAGGTGTTAGCAGTGCTTCAATCAAAAATTAGCTATTTTTAGATAAGTATTCAGCAATTTGAACTGCATTGGTAGCCGCTCCTTTTCTTAAGTTATCCGCTACAATCCACATATTCAATGTGTTGGGTTGGCTTTCGTCTCTTCTTAAGCGCCCTACAAAAACAGCATCTTTTTTATGTGCTGTCAGTGGCATTGGGTAAAGATTGCTTTTAGGGTCATCCTGTAAAATTACGCCATCAGCATTTTCTAAAATACCTCTTAACTCTTCTAGGTCGAAATCATTTTCGAACTCAACATTCACTGCTTCCGAATGACCACCCACCGTTGGGATTCTTACCGTAGTAGAAGTTATGCGAATAGAGTCGTCACCAAAGATTTTCTTGGTTTCATTCACCATTTTCATTTCTTCTTTGGTGTAGCCGTTGTCCAAAAACACATCTATATGTGGCAAGGCATTCATGTCTATTTTATGCGGATAAGCCATGTCTCCTTGGATTCCATTGCGCTCGTTCATCATTTGATCAACAGCCGCTTTTCCTGAACCCGTTACCGATTGGTAAGTAGAAACCACAATTCTTTTAATCTTGTACTTTTTGTGCAAAGGCCCTAAAGCCACCACCATTTGAATGGTAGAGCAGTTGGGGTTAGCAATAATTTTATCTTCCGCAGTAAGGCTAGTAGCGTTAATTTCTGGTACAATTAGTTTGTGATCAGGGCTCATTCGCCATGCAGAAGAATTATCGATAACTGTGGAACCAGCAGCAGCAAACTTTGGAGCCCATTCTAATGAAGTACTTCCTCCAGCTGAAAAAATAGCGTAGTCAGGTTTTAATTCAACCGCTTTGGCCAAGCCAATTACTTCATATTCCTTTTCTTTAAAGGTCATTTTTTTTCCTACAGACCTTTCAGAAGCCACAAGAAGTAACTCATCAAACTTGAAATTTCTTTCGGCTAAAACTTCTAAAATTTCTCCACCTACAAGTCCGGTGGCGCCAACTACTGCTATTCTCATTTTTTATTTCATTATTTTACACTCATAATCAAATGATTATGGAAAATAGAACCATATTTTTCGTACTTTAACAGGCTAGAATCTAACACTTGTGAGTCTCAGATGAGGTTAAGTATCTCAATTGCCATAGCAGCTCTTGTTCTGCTTACCGCAAATATAGCGTTAAGTCAGATTAACACCTTTCCTTCTAGTGAAAGTTTTGAACAGGCTTTTACTACAGGTAATGCAGTTGTTTTTATACCAAACTGGACGGGCAACGAAGTTCAGAACAGCTCAAGAATATTTCAAGGGGCAAACGGAAGAACCGGTACAAATTCGCTGAATATAATCCCTACCTCTACTTTTTCTGGCGAGGTTTTAATTGCGTTAGACTTCACAGGGGTTAATAATCCACTTTTATCTTTTTATGCCTATTCCAAGCAAAATGGGGGAGGCACCTCAACTAGGCCCGTTTTGGTTAGTATTTCAACTTCAATTGATGGAGGAAATAATTTCCTAGATAACGTGTCCATTGGCGATGCTACCACCTTCCCGAATAATAACACTACTAGCTATACCAAATATGAGTACGAGCTGCCCAGTCAGGCATCTGGCCAAGCTAATGTAATAGTAAAGTTAAAAGTGGAAAGAGGTGATGGCTCAGGTTCTGCTGCAGAGTTTGTGATGGATGATGTAAGCATTGTAGAACAAATTTTGCCATTGGCCATTAGTTCAACAAATGCTATTAGTTCAACTTCCGTAGTGGTAAATTTTAACCAAGAAGTAACACAAGTCACGGCTGAAGACAAAACGAATTATAGTTTGGATAATGGAATAAGCGTAGTTTCTGCCTCGCGAACCACTACCAATCAGGTGACACTTACCACTTCGGTAATGCCAAACGCCAATTACCAACTGACGGTGAACAATGTTGAAGATGCGGCAAGTAGCACACCAGCAGTTAATTTAGCTTCTACCTTTAGTTATGTTGAGCCGCTTTCTATTACGGCAGTTCAGGTACTTTCTAAAAACTCCGTTGAACTAAGTTTCAACTTGAACCTTGATCAAACCACGGCTGAAAACGCCTCCAATTATGGCATTGATAATGGAATTGGCAGCCCAACTTTGGCCGTAAGAAGTGCAACAGAACTCAATAAAGTGGTGTTGACGCTTGATGCCGACCTTACAGAAAGCAACTATGCGCTAACGGTTGATGGCGTTATAGATGAATCGACATTGGCAACTGCTTCGAACCTTAGTACTAACTTTTCTTACTTACCGTTGACGGTTTCTAGTATTTCAACCCTTTCAAATACTCAAGTAGAAGTAGTTTTCAATCAGAATGTTGAAGCCACATCTGCCAATTTAGTCAGCAATTATAGTCTCAATTTTGGCTATGGTGCACCTTCCTCTGCTGCTCGAAATGTAGCTGAACCAAGCAAAGTGGTACTCACTTTTGGAGAAGAGTTAGCGAATAATACCTATCAACTGACCATTAATAATGTTGCCAATGAAAGCGGAAACGCTTTGGCTTCTACCTTGCAGTCTTCTGTGATTAATGCCACACAAACGGCTTATCGATCTTTGGTGATCAACGAAATTTTTGCCGATCCTACTGGTTCGGCTCAGCCTGACCCCCAAACACTGCCCTCTGGCACATCCGATGAATTTATAGAACTGTATAATGCTGGCAGCAAAGCCATTGATTTGGCCAATTTTGATTTAACAGGAGGAACGCTTTCAAGTTATATCTTACAACCTCAGTCTTATGTAATCTTGACTTCCACTTCCAACGTAGTCGATTTTCAACCCTTTGGAAATGTAGTAGGTGTCAGCTCATGGAACGGACTTTCAAATGGAGGCGAACAACTATTACTGAAGGATAATCTAGGCAATTTGGTCGACAGCCTTACTTTCAATACCGATTGGTATAAAGATGCAGTCAAAGCTGATGGCGGTTGGTCCATTGAGCAAATAAACCCAGAGCTTGTTTGTAGCGACATTAACAATTGGCAAGCCTCAACGAATGCTCAGGGCGCTACTCCTTCAGGGCAAAACTCAGTTTATGACATTAGCCCAGATGTAAAGGAGCCCAGGTTGATTGAAGTTAGGATTGATTCGCCAAGTCAATTGACTTTATTTTTTGATGAAATTATGGATGATGCTTCGCTTAATGGAGCATCGTACTCCTTGAATAATGGTGGAGCAATTGCCTCAAAAACTGTAAATCAGACTACGCATAAATCTGTGGTTTTGGCTTTAAGCGCACCAATGGTTTCAGGAACGATTTATACCGTATCATTAACGGGAGCCACGGACTGTGCTGGTAATACCATAGGCACAAACACTTTAGAATTTCTATTTGATAATTTGGCACCAGTATTTCAAAGATTTGTGTTTAAAGATAGCACCACTATTGACGTTATTTTTGATGAAAATTTGAATCAAACTTTGGCAGAAACCGAAGCCAACTTTTCAATTAATTTGGGAATAGGAAACCCAACAAAGGCGATTGTTGATGCCGATAATAGTAAACGAGTGAGGCTAAATTTAGGCGCTGCACTTTCTGTTGGTAATGCCTATCAATTTACATTTCAAAACTTAGCAGACACGCTGGGAAACACGGTTAGTCTATCCTCTGTCAACCTCGATTTTGTGAATCAAATTGACACAGTTGTAGTATTGTCTGCTCAATTGCTTGATGTGTATTTTGACGTTGATGCTGATGAATCCACCGCAGAACAATTGACCAATTATTGGGTAGATGGAGATATTGGTAACCCTGTTGCAGCTTCGTTAGACAACGTGAATCCAAGATTGGTGCATTTGGTCTTCAGTACCAATTTTGATGAAAATAAAAATCAGTACATCAGTTTTGAAGGGGTTCAAGCCAGCAATAATAGCTATTTACAACTGTTTAATACGACCTTCATTTATGACACCGATGATCCAGACATGGACTCTGTAGTGGTAATTGATGAGCGTAATCTTAGGGTTTATTTCGATGAAATATTGGATGAAACTTCCGCGGAGTCGGTAAATAATTACACCGCGAATAATGGTATTGGAAATCCAAGTTTGGTAACGCGCCAAGCGGACAAACGCTCTGTAATATTAACATTCGCCCAGGCTTTCGAGCAGGAAGTTAAGAATCGCTTATCGATCACTGGAATTCAAGATTTATCTGGCAATGTGATTTCAACACAACGAAACGAAGACTTCACTTACGACCGACTAGCACCTCGCTTGGTAGGAATTACTCTTGTCAGCCCTACTAAAATTTTGGTTGAATTTTCAGAAGAGGTGGTGAAAGAGGTTGCTGAAAATGTCAATAATTATTCAGTTGATAACGGAATTGGGGTTCCAATAGCCGCAGTTCGTACAGAAAAAAACACCAACATTGTAGAGCTTACTTTCGCTGCTTTAGGTAATAATTCTCAAAACACTCTTCGCATTTCTAATATTTCCGATGTGTTCGAGAATGGACTTCCTGTTGATTTAACGGCTATTTTTTCCAGTTTAAAGCCAAACTTTGGGACATTCACGGTTTTGAATGACACCACCATTCAGGTGCAGTTTACCAAAGCGCTGAACAAAGCTTCTGCTGAAGACATTGAAAATTATGGGTTCGATAATGGGGTTGGATTGAAGTCAGCGGTTCAGAATGCAACTGACGCTTCTTTGGTCACTTTAAACCTGACAATTTCTCTGAAAGAAGGCTTGAAATACCGGTTGGTTGTTCAAGACTTGTTGGATTTGGACGGCAACCGATCAGAAGTAATCAGCTATGACTTTACATACAGCACACATATTGTTGATATTCAAATCCTCAGTCAGAATAGTTTGGTGCTTACTTTCGATCAGGAATTGGATGAAGTTACTGCTGAAACCACTCAAAATTATGTACTGAATTCGGGGATTGGAAACCCCATTTCTGCGGTGCTTAGTTCAGATGACTTTAAGGTGGTGACGCTACTTTTCAATTCCAACTTTGTAGAGGGAATTAATTATGAACTTATAGTACAGAATATTAAGGATTTGTTCGGATTCACGATAAATAGCTCAAAAAACAAACTGAGCTATGACCTTACTCCCCCTGTGATTTTAGAAGTAAATTCAACCTACTTAGATGAAATTGAGGTAGTGTTTAATGAACCATTGAATACAGCCACTGCGAGAACTATCAACCATTATTCATTGAATAACGGAGTTGGAAACCCTACATCTGCTATTTTGGTGGCGGGTTCTTCTTCAAAGGTAATATTGAAGTATGACACACCATTGACGAATGCCTTGACCTATCAACTTACCGTGGATAGGGTGCAAGATAAACAGGGCAAGGCGATGAATGCTGCTACTTTCGACTTCACTTTTTCCGCCCCCGTTACTCCAGTGTTTCGAGATTTGGTCATCAATGAAATTTACTTCGACACAAAACCGAGTTCGAGCCTACCTAACGCTGAATTTATAGAGCTTTACAACCGTGGAAAGTCAAACATTGAGCTGCGAGATTTTTTACTCACAGACAAGCGGGATACGGTAGTATTTACGGCTCAAGTTCTAGCTCCAGGTGAATATCTGGCGGTAACCACTCAAGGGGCGGTTGCACAATACTTGAATTATGGAAAGGCCATCGGTCTCAGAAATTTCCCTTCACTTTCAAATACAGGCGAATCGGTTTATTTATTGGACAGAAATAAGGTGGTGATTGACTCAATTGCTTACGATCAGACATTTTATAATGATGCCACAAAAGCCAGTGGAGGTTTTTCTGTGGAGTTAATCAATCCAGAAAAGCCATGTTTTGAATATACCAATTTTGCGGCCTCTGTTTCGCCAAATGGAGGTACACCAGCAGGACAGAATTCTGTATTTAGCCTTACAGCAGATGTTACAGCGCCATCCATGACAAAATTAGAAGTGATTTCTGCCACTGAACTCAAACTGACTTTTGATAAAGCCATGGACATAAGTACTTTAATTCCTTCAAATTTCACTCTGCAAAATGGGGTTTCGGTGGCTTCTGTAAGTATACTTGATGCTTTTGGTAGAAGTGTACAATTGAAATTGAACAAGGAGTTCACCAAAGGCTATGAGCTTTCGCTTATTACTAATGCTATCACGGATTGTTCGGGTAATGAATTAACCACAAACAACTTCACTTTTGTACAAGGAGATCGTCCGGCCTTTCATGAACTTTTAATTACAGAAATTATGGCCACACCTACCCCAAGTAGAGGGTTGCCAGATGTAGAGTATGTTGAAATTTATAATAATTCGGGTCGAATTATTGATTTGGACGGACTCTATTTTAGTGATAATGATGGAAGTTATAAACTGACAAATAAGAATATGCTTCCCGAAACCTATTTGATCCTTTCAGGAAATACAGCGGCAACAGCTTTAGCGGTTTATGGTGAAGTGTTGGCGGTAAATTCCTTCCCAACTTTAACCATTGAAGATCAGGTAAGCCTCAAAGATTATAACGGTAATATCATTTTTGAAGTGGCTTACGACCGAAGCTTCTACCAGTCTGACGCTAAAGATGATGGTGGTTATAGTATAGAGCTCATCAATCCGCTCGCTTCGTGTTTTGATAATAGCAATTGGATAGCCTCGAGCAGTGAAAATGGTGGAACTCCAGGGGTTCGGAATTCAGTATTTGATACTACGCTAGACACAACGGCTCCTTTGGTGGTTTCACTTTATGCAGAGTCAGAAACACAGCTTAAAATTACTTTTAATGAAGCCATGAATACGGCTTCCATACTCACTTCGACCTTTAACTTATCTGGAGGACTTCAAGTCTCTAGCGTTGAAATTCTTGATGGTTTAGGCCAAGTAATTTTGGTGAATTTATCTAGTGCTTTTCAAAGAGGAGTGGTGTATTCAATTACACTTTCTGACCTAAGCGATTGCGAAGGAAATGTGATTTCAACCGTAACCAAGAATTTCTCATTAGGAGCTGTTCCAGCATATCAAGAACTTATTTTCACTGAAATTATGGCAAATCCCTCTCCGTCTCAGGGTTTACCCGTGGTGGAATACCTAGAAGTCTTCAACGCCTCCTCTAAAATAATTTCTTTAGAGGGCTTAACGCTTTCCGATGGAGCAAGCTCAACTACTTTGGGTAATTTCAATCTAAACCCATCTGAATATTTAATTCTCACGGCCAATTCAGATAAGGCTAAATTGGATCCATATGGTAATGTTTTGGGTGTTAGTAGCTGGCCCAGCTTAAATGCCAGTGGCGACAAAGTTTCTCTCAAACTAGGTAATCAAGTGATCCATAGTGTAGACTACTCCTCGGCTTGGTATCGATCTTCATCTAAAGCCAATGGAGGCTATAGCCTTGAGTTGATTGACCTTAGTTATGCCTGTGTAGAGCAATCCAATTGGAAGGCCTCTGAGGCTGTTGTTGGAGGAACCCCAGGAGCACAAAATTCTGTCAATGGAATTAATCCCGATCTAGTAGGGCCAGAGTTGATAAAAGCAGTGGCGCTAAATGATAGCCAGATTCAGCTGATGTTTAATGAAAAACTAGCCGTCTCTTCGTTTCTCTCTAATAACATTTCCATATCTGGAGGAATTTCTGTGTCGAGCATAAGTTTGGGGTCTGACGCCAAATCTGCCTCCTTGAATTTGAGCAGTGCTCTTGTACCCAATACTGCTTATCAAATTACGGTGGAAAACATCACCGACTGTAGTGGCAATCTGATTTTGGCAAATGCTCGTCAGGCAACCGTTGTGATAGCTGTGGAAGCAGCAGCACTGGACATTGTGATAAACGAAATCCTTTTCAACCCTAAAACGGGCGGTGTGAAGTTTGTTGAAATCTATAACCAGTCGAACAAATACATTAACCTTAAAAACTGGCGAATAGAGGGAAAGACAAACGATAGAGTCATTTCTACGGAAGATATTATTATTGGACCATCGAGCTATAAAACTATTACTACCGATGGTGATATTCTGAAAAATCAATATGCAAGCACGGAGCTCTCTACGATCTTAGAATTGAGTTCCTTGCCGAGTATGCCTTCCGATGCGGGTGTGGTGCGGTTTGTGAATAGTAAAGCTATTGTAATCGATGAAGTGGAATACAATGAAGATTATCATTCCTCATTATTAAGTTCTGTTGACGGTGTTTCGCTTGAGCGCATTCGTTTTTCTGGTCTTTCAAATGATGCTAATAATTGGCAGTCAGCGTCAAGCCAATCGGGCTACGCTACTCCTGGTTATCAAAATTCGCAAGCGCAAAGTCAGCCGTCAACCGTGGCTACATTTAGTATAGAACCTAAAACCTTTGCGCCAGATGTAGCAGGTAGTGCAAATTTCACCACCATTAACTATGAGTTCGACAATTCGGGCAATGTTATTACAGTTTCGATTTACGATTCAAATGGGAACCTCATTAAGAATGTTTCGCAGAATTCACTGGTAGGAACCACAGGCTTTTTCCGTTGGGACGGCATCACAAACTCAGGTGAAAAAGCACGTTTAGGTTACTATTTAATTCTGTTCGAAATTATAACTCCTTCAGGGGAGGTTACGATAAAGAAAGAGACAGTTGCTATCGGCACTCGCTTCTAACTTTATCCGACAATTTATTCGTTTCAAATACAATTTATTGCAGGTTGTCAGTTTGTGAACTTAATTTTATCTCAGTGTGAAGAAATTTAGATCATAAATTCTTATATTAGGTGAGACTATTTTCAGAACCATCTAATACCCAACTAAATGAATTGTTTAATTAATAATGCAATCGATTTTAACCTGAAAAAGGGTAGAAAGATCGAAGTGATTAATCGGTACCTCAGAATGAAGTACAGGGTGCAAATTGATAACTTTTCAATTACGAAAAGGATGCAATCCCTGAACATTCAATACTGAAACAACTAGACAACCTAAGAAAAAAGACCCATTGGGTCTTTTTTTTATGAAGCAATCACGATCAAAAAAACTTATATTTTACTGTTTTTACAACCATATTATTTGTTTGAAGTCATCAGTTTCAGGAAGCACAAACGCGATATTCAGCCTTCTTAAAAATTATATGAAAGCCTTTGCGTTCTCTTGTAGTAGGGCTATTTTAGTGCAATTTTTATAGCAGTACATTTAAACAAAGCTAATTATGAGCCAAGCAGAAAAAACGAGATATTCTGATAGTGAATTAAAAGAATTTGAGGCGCTCATCAACGACAAGTTGGAAAAGGCTAAAAGTGAATTCAACGAATTAAAAAGAAGCATTTCAAAAGGTGGGGATGCAGGAACTGATATAACCAACAATTCTACCAAGGTTTTGGAAGATGGGGCTGATACATTGGAAAAAGAAAACCTTAATCAGCTTGCCGCCAGACAACAGAAATTCATCAATAACTTAGAGAATGCATTGATTAGAATTAAGAATGGTACTTATGGCATTTGTGTAGACACCGGAAAACTTATTTCAAAAGAAAGGTTAAAAGCGGTACCACATACCATGCATTCTATTGAGGCTAAATTGGCACAAAAGAGCTAGTGGATTTCCTTGGAAATCATATAGAAGCCCTTATTTTTTGCTCTGAAAAACCAATTAAAATAGCAGAACTTAAATCTTGCCTGAGCGAAATGTTTGAGGCAGACGTGCCAGAGCAAGATATAATTGATGCTATTGATAAAATTGAAGAAAAGTATTTAGGTGATCAATACCCCTTTACTGTATTTAAAAGTGGAGGGGGTTATCACTTTCTTACCAAGCCTGCCTACCAAGCCAGTATTGGCATTTTGCTCAAACAGCAATCGAAGAAAAGACTTTCAACTTCGGCCTTAGAAACCCTTTCTATTATTGCATACAAACAACCAGTTACCAAATCAGAAATGGAACAAATTCGTGGTGTAAACTGCGATTATGCCGTTCAGAAGCTATTGGAAAAAGAACTAGTGGAAATTAAGGGAAAGTCTGAAAACGTAGGGCGACCGTTGCTTTATGGAACTTCAGAAAAATTTATGGACTACTTCGGCATAAATAGTCTTAAGGATTTACCTACCCCAAAAGACTTCTCCACTGAAGAAAACGAAATAGGTCAACCTACAGAAGGAGATTCCTAGATAAGCTTTTCGTACCTTTGCGTATATTCCAGTAGAGATACTGCATCATTATGGCAAAGAAATTCAAATCAAATAAGCCTTTTTTCAATAAGGTTAAAAACACTCCAAAAACTCCACCTACTTACGATCGCGAGCTCGTGCAAAAAGGACGAGCAAGTGCAAGTGAAATAAGGCTCAATCGCTATATTTCTAACTCAGGCGTTTGTTCTAGACGCGAAGCGGATAAGCTTATTGAGGCGGGCGAAATTAAAGTGAACGGAGAAGTAGTAACCGAAATGGGTTACAAAGTAAAGCCTACCGATAAGGTTTCGTATGAAGGCAATGTGTTGAAAAGAGAGAAACTGGTTTACTTGGTTCTTAACAAGCCCAAAGATTTTATCAGTACTACAAGCGATCCGGAGGGTAGAAAAACCGTAATGGACTTGATTAAAAATGCTTGTGAGGAACAAGTTTTTCCTGTAGGAAGATTAGACAGGGCCACCACAGGCTTGCTGATTTTTACTAACGATGGAGATTTGGCTAAAAAACTGACACACCCTTCACACAAAGTGAAGAAAATCTATCAGGTTACTTTAGACAAGCCTATTGAAGAAGAAGATTTCGACAAAATTAAAGCAGGAGTAACGCTGGAAGATGGCCAAGCACCAGTAGATGACTTGGCAGTGACAAGCCCCGATGGAACTGTTTTAGGAATCGAAATTCACATGGGTAAGAATAGAATTGTTCGTAGAATTTTTGAACACCTGGGCTATAAGGTTGAAAAACTAGACCGAGTAGTATACGGTGAATTAACCAAAAAGGACTTACCGCGTGGTAAATGGCGCTTTTTAACCGAAAAAGAATTGATGAAGCTTAAAAAATAGTATGCATGCATACTATTTTAATTTCATTATGTATATTTGTTTATGCCCAGTGGAGTGAGATTGTTATTAACTGAAGAGCAAAAAATAAAGCCTTCCATTTCTAGAAGGCTTTTTCAACGTGGTGCTGAGTGGATTCGAACCACCGACTCACGGATTTTCAGTCCGATGCTCTACCAACTGAGCTACAGCACCCTCAATTGGAGGCACAAAAGTATACAAAAAGTTCACCCGTACAAAACATTTTTAATAATTTCAGGTCTGAAATCTTATTAACCCTTGAAGCCCTAATCTATGCAGTATATTTCTCAAATCGTTTTCTTGATTCTAGTGGCTGTAGCAGCATATTTTCTGTACCAACGCATTAGTCGAATCAGAAAAAATATTTTTCTAGGAAAAGCTTCTGGAAGAACAGCGAGCCCCGAAAGATGGAAGACAATGCTATTGGTAGCCTTTGGTCAGAAGAAAATGTTTAAGCGCATTGTGCCTGCTTTTTTACACATGTTGATTTATGTGGGCTTCTTGGTAATCAATCTTGAAGTACTTGAATTCGTAATTGACGGAATTGCAGGAACTCACAGAATATTTGCTCCAGTTTTGGGCGATTTCTATACCGTTCTCATCAACGTTTTTGAATTCTTAGCCGTAGGTGTCCTTTTTTCATGTGTGGTTTTCTTAATTAGAAGAAACATATTGAAAGTAAAGCGCTTTCAGGGAAATGAAATGAAGAAATGGCCGACATTAGATGCCAATCTTATTTTAGTTATTGAAATTATTTTGATGTTTGCCATTCTTACCATGAATGCAACAGATATGCTTATTCAAGGACAAGATGAGCATTATGCCCAAACGGGAACATTCTTCTTTAGCAGTTTTCTAGTGCCTCTTTTTGAAGGAATGCAACTTTCAACACTGATCTTTATAGAGCGCTTTGCTTGGTGGTTCCATATTCTCGGAATTTTAGGCTTTGCCGTTTACGTTACTTACTCTAAACATTTACACATCGCTTTGGCCTTTCCAAATACATGGTATTCAAACCTAAACCCTAAAGGTAAAATGGAGAACATGGCCGAGGTAACCAACGAAGTGAAAATGATGTTGGGAATGCCTACAGAGAATGCCAATGAACCTCCAGCAGAAATTGCAAGGTTTGGTGCAAAGGATGTAAATGATTTGAGTTGGGTGAATATCATGAATGCCTATTCTTGCACCGAGTGTGGACGCTGTACCGATAATTGCCCAGCAAATATGACAGGCAAAAAACTTTCCCCTCGAAAAATTATGATGGACACACGTGATAGAGCCGAAGAAGTAGGCGCTAGTTTGGCCAAAGGAGGTAAAGGGTTAGAAGATGGAAAGTCGCTTTTGGGTGATTACATTACTAAAGAAGAAATTAATGCTTGTACCAGCTGTAATGCCTGTGTGGAAGCTTGCCCGGTAAATATTGACCCGCTGGCCATTATTTTACAAATGAGAAGGTACGTGGCCATGGAAGAGTCAGGGTCGCCAGCTTCATGGAATAGTATGTTCCAAAATGTGGAAACCAATTTTGCTCCATGGAAATTTCCACCAACAGACAGGTTTAAATGGGCAGAGGAAATGGAGTCTAAATCTTAAGAACGAAGGAAATCATGAGTGATAAATTGAATAATGTACCCGTTATGGCCGATTTGGCCGCTAAAGGTGAATCCCCTGAAATACTTTTTTGGGTAGGTTGTGCTGGTTCTTTTGACGATAGATATAAAAAAGTAACCCAAGCTTTTGTCAAAATATTGAACAAAGTAGGAATCTCCTTTGCCGTTTTGGGCCCAGAGGAAACCTGTACTGGAGACCCTGCCAGAAGGGCTGGAAATGAGTTTTTGTTTCAAATGCAGGCAGTCTCTAACATTCAGGTTTTGGATACTTACAACGTAAAGAAGATTGTTACGGCTTGTCCGCATTGCTTTAATACCATTAAAAATGAATATCCAGAGCTAGGTGGTAATTACGAAGTGATTCACCATTCTACTTACCTTCAGCAATTAATTAATGAAGGCAAGGTTGGCTTGAAAGGTGGCGGAGAGTTCAAAGGAAAGAAGATTACTTATCACGATTCATGCTACTTAGGAAGGGCGAACAATATTTATGAAGCTCCACGCGAGGTTTTAGCAGCTCTCGATGCCGAGTTAATTGAAATGAAGCGTTGCAGAACGAAAGGTCTTTGCTGTGGGGCTGGTGGAGCTCAAATGTTTAAAGATGCAGAACCTGGTAATAAAGAGGTAAATGTTGAAAGAACGGAAGAAGCGATTGAAACAGGTGCGAGTATTGTTGCTTCGGCTTGTCCGTTTTGTATGACTATGATGCGTGATGGTGTAAAAAGTAAGAATAAGGAAGCCAGTATAGAAGTAATGGATTTGGCTGAGTTGATTGCTAAAAACGAAGGCTTATAAGTTAAAAGCCTCTAGAATAATCGTTTTCTAGAGGCTTCATTTTAATTAAGGTTTTCTCTTTCTACAAATTGAAGAATACTCCAAAAGATGCCGAAGGGCTTACTAACACTCTTTTTCCTGAGGCGGCAAAACCTATGGCGCTCGAAATACCCCATTTATCATTCCATTGATATGCTAGCTCTGGCGTAATAGCAAGGTATTCAATATTGTTAGAGAATATTCCGTTAGAAGGCGTTTCAAAATCGTTTCCATTATTCAATGAATTAACGCTTAGTACTTTTACATTGGCTAGCCATTTATCCCCTAGTTTGGTTCCAAGTTCAATACCAACTCTAAACTCATCTGAAAAACTATCAGATCTATTATTGAAGGCAATCAAAGTTGATACCCATGATTTTCCCTTGTTTAACCCCCTGCTTGCTTCTATACCCAGTATTTGATTAAACTCTCCATCTCCAGTTTGTAGCACTTCTGTTCTTCCGCCCATACTGTTCCCTAGCGGAATTCCAAACATAACGGAAGCACTCACAACAATGGGTTTATCCACTATAATCCCATATTTAAAGCCCAAATCTGTATCGCCAAATGAATTTACAGCGTCACCTTCTGAGATCACATTTCCTGTTCTTGCCGATTTTTGTTCGTTTAGTGTAGCTCTAGAAAAAAAGGGAACATAAGCAATCCCTGTCAAGCGTTTGGTTAACCCATATTCTCCATAGAAATTGGCAATATGAATACCTGCTGTTGAAATATCTAAAATATTACCATTGGGCGAATAATAGTTGCTAGATACTATACCGTAATAACCAAGCTTAAAATAGCCTTTGCCTTTAGGCTGCGGCCAACCTCCTCCCGCATATGAGTTTAGGTTAAGGCAAAGCAAAATGATTAGTAAATAAATGTTTCTCATGGTGGTTAATTATAAGAGCCAGTACCAAACGGTACTCCAAAAGGTTTACAATATATTAGCACATAATTGTAGGTAGTGAGCTGGATGTTTGTAGCAATAGAGTAGGATTGAGCTCCTGCGTTTTTCATTAATTTTCCCACCTCTTCTCCTCCAGTAATGCTTGTAGGTTGATTAGATAGATAGACATAAAGCCCTGGGCCACTTGATGCTCGAAAGTTGTCATCAAAAATCAGTGTGAGGCTTCCATTAACTTCTTGCAAGCTGAAATTTCCAGAAACAGAATAATTGTTTCTTCCCATAAAAGTGCCCTGTCTATTGTTTGCCAATACCGAAGTGGTGTTTCCGGCATTCACCTTTACAGAATCCGCATTGTTACCTTTTGCGGCTTTAATGTATACGTTTCCTGCTGTAATGGCTTGAGCACTGCCGGTTTGCTCAATACTAATGATAGATGGGTCTGAACTTGACCATGTAATCATAGCCTCAACAGGCTTACCAAGTCCGTTGAAATAATCAGCGCTGAAGGTATAGGTGTCTCCAATCTTTAAACTATCTATGGCATTGTTTATAGAAACCGTTTCGATAACAGCAACGTCTTCCACAATATCAGTTCCTATACAATTAGAAAGTAAAGCCATTGAAAGAATTGAAAAGTAAAATTTAATGTGTTTCATTTTGAGTAATTTTCAAGTGTTGATTTCAAACGCCTCTGGTTCAAAAATTCTTTATCTCTGATTTACAACAACCGAAAAGGAATTATTATCCGTTATAGTTGGTTCAAAATGACAAGTGAACGACATTTGAATAAAAAAGACTATGCTAGCCGATTTTGACAAACTCAGCAAAAACTCACGCCTCTGGATTTATCAGGCTGATAGAAAATTGACTGCCTTAGAACAGAAAAAGTGTTTAGATCAACTTGAAGCTTTCCTGAATCAATGGGCGGCTCATGGTAATGATTTGATGGCTTCGGGAATTATTAAGCACGATTACTTTCTTATTATAAGTACCGATGAGTCTTTCAATATGGCCAGCGGCTGTTCTATCGATACCCAAGTAAGGTTTGTCCAACAACTTTCATCAAATTTAGGAGTTGACTTTTTTCAGCGTACCAATATTGCCTTCTTAATTAATAATGATGTAGAATTGGTGCCATTGAGCCAAATTAAATCGGAGGTTGAAAATGGCCGAATTTCGGCTCACACACTTTTCTTCGACAATACAATTCAGACAAAAGGCCAACTTAAGAATAATTGGTGCGTTGAAGCGGGTAAAACTTGGCTAAACAGATACTTTAAACAATCGGCAAACGTATAGAATATTAGCATTCAGCTTATTTCGCTAATTTACAACCGATGAGGAATAGGATTCAAATTATAGGTATTCTTATGATGGCCCTTTTAGTGGGCTGTAAATCTTCCCAAAACTTTCTTGGAGTTGATACGCCTAGTACTCCTGCTAATGGTGGTCGCTCTACAAATGCGCAATCCAGCAATGTGGGTAGCTTGACTGGCGGAGTAGAGGAAGAAATTGAGAAGCTCAAAGAAGTAAAAGTGAAGAAGAGTTATGAGAATGCAAACTACAATCTAGCAATCGAAGATTATAAAAAAGAATTGGAGGACGATCCTGAGTCGCCAGTTTATAATTATTACGTGGCGGAATCATACCGCAAAACCAACCGAATTTATGAAGCAACCGATTATTACGCCAAGGCCATTGAAGGTGGCTATGCTGATGATGAAATGGAGTTGCACTATGCTCAAGCTCTAAAGGCATCTGAGCGATACAATGATGCCAAGAATGTACTTCAAAAGTATTTGCAGTATGCCACGGTCGAAAATTTTGTAGATAGGGCTAAAGCAGAGTTAAAGAATCTCGATAAGCTGGACAGTATTAGTTTGAATGTTCGAAACATTGATGTGAAAAACGCAGAAGGCATTAATACTGAAAATGCAGAATACAGCCCTTATTTCTTTAAAAATGAGCTTTATTTTGCTACTGGCCGAGAGCAAGCGAGCTTTGAGCGTTATGGAATTCCCTTTACCGATTTATACAAAGTACAAACCAACGGACTGAATTTGGATGCGGCTTCAATTGAAAAACTATCGGGTATATTCAATGATGAAGAAATCAATGAAGGCTCTTTGGCCTTTTCACCCGATGGAAACTCAGTGGTATTTGCAAAAGGAAACTCAGCAGACAAACGAGGACGCTTTAACACAGACTTATACATTTCCACCAAGAAAAACGGAGAATGGACCACTCCACAGTTGATGCCGATTAATAGCCCAGACTCTTGGGATAGTAGCCCTACTTTTAGCGGAGATGGAAAAACCATTTACTTTGCTTCAGACCGCCCTGGAGGTTTGGGTGGCTCAGATATTTACAGAACAAGGCTTAATGACAGAGGCAGATGGGCCGATGTTCAAAATATGGGGCCGACTATTAATACACCGGAAGATGAAATGTTTCCATACGTTTCGCCAGATAACAAACTTTACTTTTCTTCAACCGGTCATGCTGGTTTTGGAATGCTCGATGTTTTTGTGGCCGTTAATGAAGGCGGAAATATTACTATCGAAAACATGGGACCTTCCATCAATTCATCTTATGATGATTTTGGTTTAGTCTATTCTGAATTTCCATATGAAGGTTTTTTCAGTTCTAATCGACCAGGAGGTAAAGGAGATGATGACATTTACACTTTCATAGACAACTCTTCCGACCTAAAGAAAATCGAATACATTCTAGCAGGAGTAACTTATCAGTTGAATGAAGACAGTACACAAAGTATTTTGCCAGATGTGCGTGTAAAACTTATGAGCACGGATAATGAAGTTATAGACGACCAATTAACGGGTCGTGGTGGTATTTTTCAATTCAAAGTAGACCCTGAAAAGGAATATGTTTTACTTGGAGAGAAACCGAACTTCTTCGTAAAGAGACGTGCATTTTCAACTGTGGGTGGAGAAATTAAACAAGAAGACTTGGTAGAGCGATTTACCACCAAAAAGTTTGAGTCCTCTTTAACATTAGATCCGATTATTCTTGAGAAAACAATCGTGCTTCAGAATATTTATTATGATTTGAACAAGGCTGAAATTAGGCCAGACGCAGCAGTAGAGCTGGATAAACTTGTAGAACTCTTAAAGGATAACCCGAATATTAAAATTGAGCTAAGCTCTCATACCGATTCACGTGCGGAAGATGCGTTTAACCTAGACTTATCTGAAAGAAGAGCCCAAGCAGCTGTTCGTTATTTGATTCTCAAAGGAATTTCGCAAAATAGGCTTGTAGCGAAAGGCTATGGAGAGTCTCAATTAATTAATGGCTGTGGTAACGATGCGGATTGTACGGAAGAACAACATCAGCAAAACCGTAGAACAGAGTTTAAAGTAATTGAATATAAAGACAACTAAGCTGTATTAAATTTTCTGGCAGATTAAAAACCTGAAAAAAGAGCCCCGTCATACGGGGTTTTTTTATTTTTGTGATCTTAAATTATCAGATATGAGCGACCGGTACATGCAAAGAGGCGTTTCAGCTTCAAAAGAAGATGTTCACAACGCAATCAAGAACTTAGACAAAGGAGTTTTTCCTACTGCTTTTTGTAAAGTTGTTCCTGATTTTATGGGCAGTGATGATGCGTTCTGTAATATCATGCATGCCGATGGAGCGGGCACAAAGTCAGCTTTGGCTTATATGTATTGGAAAGAAACCGGTGATCTTTCGGTTTGGCGTGGCATTGCTCAAGATGCTATTATTATGAATATTGATGATTTACTTTGTGTTGGCGCCACCGATAACATTCTTCTTTCTTCGACAATTGGCAGAAATAAAAACCTGATACCGGGTGAAGTGATTGCTGAGCTGATCAATGGCACCGAAGAAGTACTTCAGATGCTGAGAGATAACGGCATGAACATTATTAGCACTGGAGGCGAAACGGCAGACCTAGGTGATTTGGTAAGAACCGTTGTAGTGGACAGTACGGTTATCGCTCGAATGAAAAGGGAAGATGTAGTAACCAATGAAAAAATTAAACCGGGTCAGGTTATTGTTGGTTTGGCTTCCTACGGTCAGGCAACTTATGAAAATGAGTACAATGGCGGAATGGGCTCGAACGGGCTTACTTCTGCTCGTCATGATGTATTCCATAAAGACTTAGCTGCTAAATTTCCAGAAAGCTACGATCACGCTGTGCCTTCAGATTTAGTGTATTCTGGTAAATATCAATTGACTGACCCTGTGGAGGGAAGCCCATTGAATGCTGGTAAATTAGTGTTGTCACCAACAAGAACTTACGCTCCTGTGATGGTGGAAATTCTCAAGAAATTCCGAAATCAAATTGGAGGATTGATTCATTGTAGCGGAGGCGCTCAAACCAAAGTGCTTCACTTTGTAAACAATGTTCATATTATAAAAGACAATCTTTTTGAACTTCCTCCTTTGTTTAGAATGATTCAGGAAGAAAGCGGGACTAGCTGGAAAGAAATGTATAAGGTCTTTAATATGGGGCACAGAATGGAGATTTATATTGATGAAGAATTTGCCGAAGAAATCATCTCCATTTCAAAGAGCTTTAACATCGATGCACAAATTGTAGGCAGAGTGGAAGCCTCAGAAAATAGGAAACTTACCATCAATTCTGAATTTAGAAATTTTGAATACTAGTCGTGTCCTTTTTTTAAGGAGTCTAAATGCCTCATAGAATTATATACTGCCAGTATAATATTGCCAAGTAAAAATTCAGTAGGATAGTTTTTTAAGTCAAGATGCTGAATCAATGTTATTGAATTACAAGATAAATCAAAGGTGGGTGTTTTGTGGCCAAATGCTAATTTTTATATCTAAGTGGCATAAGATTATTTTTGATTAACAAAAATATAATATACATTTGCCACCTCTTTCACCCACTATTTAAGGCAAAGCTACCATCTTTGCATCATTATTATTTTCCTCAACCCACCATTTACTTAACCATTTGATTTTGAACAAAAGATGTTCAACGAATTACTCAAACATTTTTCAATGTCATAGAAGAAAACCTATGGCGAGAGATTTTAACTAAAACAAAAGGTGAGGTACGTAGATTTAGTTGATACTTTTTTCGGGAGAGTTTTTTTAGGCATGCTATTGCTATGTTTTATCAATACGGCATTATTAGGGCAGTCCCATATAACTTCTATTAACTATGCAAGCCCTTTGCCAACCTCTGTTCCTTCAACAGTTTCGGTAACCTCACCGAGTGATGCTATCAATGACATTCAGCCAAGTTTACCCTACGATCTTTATTATGGAACAGGGGACAACTTGAAAATCAAGTCTTACACTGTTGGTGGTAAACTCTATGATAACTTTGTTCTTCCAGATACTTTAGTTATTAAGAGGACTGACAATCAAGCATATATCAACGTTTGGTATACTTTAGGTAGTATTGTTGACCCATCGTTTAGTCCACTTACACCAGGAGAACTGGAGTTAGATGCAGATGAAGTAGAAGATGCAGATGCCCTTTATCAGTCCGGGGTTTTGAATGCTGGTTATGATAATATTATGGTTAACGAGGATGATGAGGGACTCAATACCATACAAGCACAGGTAGAGCGTTTAGATGTAATTTGGTTTACAGGCTTAGTTACTTGTGAACCAGATAGTGCTGTTTTTCCAATCATTGAAAGGGGAGGAAATGATGAAATAAAGATTGCAGCAATACTCTCTCTTGATGTTAATGGCGAACCAGCATCTTATGGTTCAATGATTGATATTGAAGACTCAGATTGGCCAGACCCGACAAATTCAGGCACAGGAGGTGGACGCTCATTCGACAACTTTCTTATTTTAAGAAGACAGGATACGGGATTAGACCCAACCCCAATTATCAATATTGGTACTTTTTTTGGACAGAGTGCCCAAAGTTTGCAAGGAGTAGCGGTTTCTTTTAGTGAACTAGGAATTGCTGCAAATACAGTTATTTATGGCTTCTCAATTTTTGCATTCGACACAAACGATACAGATCATGATTTAACTGATATTTTCACT
The DNA here is from genome assembly GCF_001592945.1 of Roseivirga seohaensis. Taxonomy (GTDB): domain Bacteria; phylum Bacteroidota; class Bacteroidia; order Cytophagales; family Cyclobacteriaceae; genus Roseivirga; species Roseivirga seohaensis. The sequence goes on along the minus strand of NZ_LRPB01000023.1, from coordinate 129,966 downwards.
TTTCCTACCGATACCAAAGCCAGTGACTCAGGGCTTGATTTAGTTGCTGGTTTATCAGCGGGTGTGTCATCAGATAACTGTTTGACTCCAGGAACTGGGCCTGGAGGCTATAAAGCTGCTTTAACTACATGGTTAAAGGCTAATGTTGGAGTAACTACTGCTACTGATGGGAGTACCGTGACCGACTGGCAAGATCAGTGGATTGGAAATCATGATGCTACTACAGGAGTTGCCGCACCAACGTACAGAAGCACGACTAGCAACATCAATTTTAACCCTACGGTTGATTTTACTACAGGAAGTACAAGCCTCACTATAGCTAATAACCTAGCGTTTAATACAGGTGGGCCATATACTAAAAAGGGAATCAATTTAGCTTTTAGAACAAGCACTTCGGATATTAATACTCGTCAAGTATTATATGAGCAAGGAGGGAATGATCGAGGTATCACCGTTTATATTCGAGATGGAAAACTACACCTTTCGTCTTGGAACAGAACGAGTGATGGTAGCGGGTCTCCTTGGAATACGACAGCGAATGTGGCAACCATTGCAACAGCAACTTTGTCTGAGAATACAGAATACATAGTTACTTTAGAGTTTAGTGGAAACACATCTTCAACAGGTACAGTTACGGGCTACTTAAATGGCCAAAGCTTTGCGACCTTAAACAATGTTGGGCTACTTTATAGCGACACCGATGGAATAGAGTTTGGAGCTTCAGATGGAGCTTCAAGATATGACAATGGTAGCAGTAGCAGCGCAAACTCATATTATGGAGAAATTTCCGAACTTATTTACTGTAATGAGCCGGGTGCTTTCCTTATCTCACAACGCAATAGAATAGAGAGTTATTTGGCCGTAAAGTATGGAATCACACTTGACCAGTCGACTCCTATTAACTACGTAAATTCTCAAGGTGATATTGTTTTTAACACAACGCTAAACGCCTCTTTAGGAGGGTATTTGGAATACAACAAGGACATTGCAGGTATTGCAAGAGACGATAACTCTGAATTTGAGCAGGTTAAATCAAGGAGTGAAAACATGGGTTCTGTGGTTACTATCGATCATGGAGGTTCATTTCCTAATAACAACTCATGGCTAATTTGGGGGAATGACAGCGGTGATAAAGATGATGATGAAACCACAGATGTACCTCCTTTGATTACTCGTAGAGTAGAACGTGTTTGGAGAGTTGGTGAAACTGGTGAAACAGGAATTAATAGTGTTTCTTTCGATGTTACGGACTTTACGTTTAACGGAGGTGCACCTAGCGAATCGGATTATAGTTTACTCATCGCAAGCAACTCTTCTGGTGGAGTATTTACTTCTTCTCAAATTATAACAGGAGGCACATTAAGTGGTAATACAATTACTTTTTCAGGAGTAAATTTTGAAAATGGTCAGTACTTTACTTTAGGTACAGGTTTTATTAGCTGTGGGCCAGGTAATGTAACTACAAATTTAACCTTATGGCTAAGAGCAGACAATGGACCAAATACAACGGTTAATGGTGCAGATGTCACTACTTGGGGTGATTTTTCTGGAGGAAATGACGCTACAGGTGCTTCAAATTACCCTAACTATGTAACGAACGCTATTAATTTTAACCCAGCCGTAAATTTTGATGATGCAAACACTGAAGGATTAAATGGAACTGCCGGATTTTATACCACCGCCTATTATCTTGTTATCAAGCCAGATGTAACACAAACATCTGGAAGCTCATCCGATGTAATTGTTGGCTTTCAAACACCAACGGCTACAAACAATATTGGTGGTTTTGGAACAGGATCAATGACTCCTGATATATCGTCTGAAATATTTACAAATTTAGTAGGTGGAGGTGGTGGAACAAGGTCAGCCTCAGGCGTTTCATCGGGGGGCTACCCTGATGGTAATGTTGCAGCAGGAAAAAGTATTCTTGTCGGAGTTAGAAATAACGCTGGTAATAGTGAAACCAATATTTTTATTAATGGGATTAAAAGAGATAACCTAAAAAGAACCCCATTTCTAACGTCATCAAACGTATATTATAGACTTGGGGGATTTGCTTTACCAAATACATTCAATGTTACAACGTCTAACTTTGATGGACAAATTGCAGAGCTGATTTCATTCTCCGTACGCCCTGATGATACCAACGAACATCTTAGAATTCAAAGTTACTTGGCTATAAAATATGGTATAACGTTAGATCAAAGCACAGGACAAAATTATTTGAATTCATCAAGTTCAGTGATTTGGAACGCCACGGACAACGCTTCATATAAGAACGATATTGCTGGTATTGGCAGAGATGATGATTCCTGTTTTGAACAGAAACAATCTAAAAGTGTAAATAATGATGCCATTGTTACTATTGGCCTTGGAGGTATTGCGGCAGATAATAAATCCAATCTTAATAGTTTCTCAGCAGATGAATCATTTTTGGTTTGGGGTAATGATAATGCAGATAAAGAACAGTCAAACGCTGTAAATGCTACAAATGATGGTAGTCCGGATGTTCCTACTGGGGTTACTGAGCGAATGAGAAGGGTTTGGAGAGTAGATGAAACGGGAACTGTAGGTAATACTACTGTATCTTTCGATTTAACAGGCCTAGGTTATTCTTCTTCGGCAGCAGACTTTAAACTGATCAGGTCTGCTAGTTCAACCATGGCCTCTGGTACCACAGTAGGTGGAGGTACTTTCAATGGTAATGTATTGACTTTTGAGAATGTAGATTTTGCCGATGGAGATTATTTTACACTTGGAACAGCAATAGAGCTTTGTGGTCCAGGTGGAGTAACAAGTGGTTTAGCCTTATGGTTAAAAGCAAATAATGGTCCTGATGCTGTTGTAAATGATGCTACCGTTAATACTTGGACCGATAAGAGTACGGCAGATAATGATGGAGCATTGACACCAAATGGAGTATCTCCAGTATTACCAAAGCTCAAAACAGCCACCTTTAATTTTAATCCCGTTGTTCGTTTTTCTGACCCAGGTAATTCGGATTTAGCATATATAAGTACCGATAATGGTAATGTGGTAAGTGATGATATGACTTTAGCAACTGTATTCTCAACTACTCAAAATGGAGGGAATACTGGAAACTTTGAGGATTCTCCAGTGCTAATGAGCTCTGGCGTATCGGGAGGAACAGCCGATTATGCATTAGGCTTGGCAGATAATGGTGCAGTTCATTTTAATGCTGCTAATAACTCTGGTCGTACTGCTTATAGCACTGCCAAATACAATAACGGTATTCCTCATATTGCAATGGGAACCCGTGTAAAGGCAGCCTCTGGAACAGTTAAACTGTATGTGGATGCTGCGAATGTAGGTTCTGGTACCTCCGATAATGTTTCGTTAAATGGTGGTACAGCTATGGGTATAGGAAATAACGGAGCTATTGCTGATTATACAATAAACTCTCAGCTACAGGGAAATATAGCCGAAGTGCTAGCTTACTCTAGGGTTTTGACAGCCAATGAGCGTGTGCGAGTTGATTCATACCTTGCTTTAAAATACGGAATCACTAGAGCTGGAGATACAGGTGAAAAAGATTATTTAGCCTCTGATAGTGGCGTAGTATGGGATTGGACCGAACAACCGACTTATAACTATAACATTTCTGGCTTGGCTCGAGATGACAACTCTTGTTTCCTTCAAGAAACCTCTAAGAGTTCTAATGCCGGTACCATTGTTAAAATGGCGTCAGTCAGTCCGATTGGAGATGATGATTCGTTCTCGATATGGGGAAGTGAAAATAAGCCACTAACTGGAACAAAGGCTGACGGAAATACAGAGTTTAATACTTCTCAAGTAAAGAGTAGGCTATTTAGAGAATGGTATGTTCAAGAGACCGGAACAGTTGGACAAGTTGATTTAACTTTTGACTTATTCTCAATTGGCGGACCTTCTGGTGTAGGAACAAACAACCTTAACCTTGTAAGGCTAATGCTAGATGCGGATGGAGATTTCACCTCAGGTGTTACTCTTCAAGCACCTACTTCAATTGATGCGGTTAAGAAAACAGTAACCTTTAGAGTTGACTTAACCGATACACAATTCTTTACATTAGGAGCAACTGAAAAGTATGCGCTTCCAATTACCTTGATTTCATTTGATGCTAAGAATATCAATAATGAATCTGTTCAATTGAATTGGACAACGGCTAGTGAAGAAGGTAACGCTTATTACACAATTGAAAGAAGTGCAAACGGAAAGGATTTCACAGCAATTGGAGTACTTAATGGGGCTGGAAATAGTGATGAGATATTAAACTATACATATACTGATTCAGAGCCTTTGAGCGGCACTTCTTATTACCGATTAAAGCAGACTGACTTTAATGGTGAGTTTGAATATTCAGAGGTGAAAAGGGTGCTGCTAAACAAAGCTCAACTGGAAATCAATACTGCATTCAGTGTATTCCCTAATCCTGTTGTTTTTGGGGAGAAATTTAAACTTGCTTATAGAGTAGCTGAAGATCAAGAAATTGAGCTTCAGGTAGTGACTTCCAGTGGTGTAGTAGTAAGTAGTTCCAACTTTGAAATTAAGGCTGCTTCAGGTCACATAGAGCTTGATTCTAAAGACTTGCCAAAAGGCTTAAACATGATCAGAATCATTGATCGAGACAGAAAAGTAGTCACAATTAAAATGTTGGTTCGTTAGCGAGCAGTTTATTCTTCAGAATAATAATCGATGATATTTTGGGAGATTGCCCTGTAGATTTCTGCTATCTCTGGATTGTTAGATAAAGCCTGAAAGTGATTGTCCAAGGTTTCGAAATCGCCTCTTTTTGCAGGGCCAGTTTGAGCATTATTGGGGCCTATTTCAAGCGACTTATTGAGCGTTTCAACAATTAATGGCTCTAGCAAGTCAAAATTGAGGTTTCTGTTTTCTAAAATACCTTTTGAAATCGTAAACAGATGGTTTGTGAAGTTGCAGGCAAAAACAGCTGCCAAGTGAATCGTTCTTCTATCTCGGCTATCCATTAACTGAACTTTGTTGCTAATGCTTTTGGCCAAACTGTTCAAGGCATTTTCTGTCATTTTGTTTTCTGCTTCAATGCCAATTGGAATTTCTGAAAAGTTCACGGCCTTGCCTTTGCTAAAGGTTTGAAGTGGATAAAAGACCCCTTGGTTTTCCGTTCGTGCGTAACCCAAAGCAGCCATTGCTACAGACCCCGAAGTATGGACTAAAATTGCGTTTTTTGGAAGTAAAATTTCAGGTGCAATTTCAGCAATAGCGTCATCCGAAACGGCCAAAATAAATATTTGAGCATTGCTATCATTAAAGTTGAGTTTACTTGTGGTTTTAGCATTAAAAAAGTCTAAAGCAAAGTGTTTGGCCTTTCTGATATCTCGGTTATAAATATCAGTAATTACATGCCCTGCGTTTTCAAATGCTCTGGCCAAGTGCCAAGCAACATTCCCGGTGCCTATAATACCTATTTGATAGCTCATGGTTCGAAGTTAGAAAAACGAATGGAATGGTTGATATCGAAAGCACTGTTCTTCTCTCCAATAAAGTTTACTTAGGTGTTCCGGCAATTTTAAGCATGGCTTCTACCAACCGATCTAAGTCATACTTTGTAGTGTACACATGCGGGGTAATTCTAGGGCCGTTTACCTTTTCCCATTGCACAGGGCTCGTATGTATTTTGTATTCATTAAAAAGCCTGTTGTGTACTTCTCCAGCGGTCATGCCTGCTACGCCAAAGTTGCATAGGGCTCTACTATACTCTGGTTTTAGCGAAGTGTATGGAATAACGTTTTTATGGTGAATCACTTCCTTGGCCCAATATTGCTTCAAGTATTCTAATCTGGCTCCTTTTCGCTCTTGGCCAATTGCGTTATGAAAGTTGAGTGCTCCGCCAATGGCTTGTTCGGTAGCAAAAGAGCGAGTACCAATGTTTTCGAATTTGCGGATATTTGTTTCTTGGTCTTCGGGCGAGGCCAAAAGAGGCCAAATATCTTTTATTTTTTCCTTTCTAATGTAAAGCATTCCCGTACCAAAGGGTGCGCAAAGCCATTTATGAAGGCTTGTTCCGAAGTAATCGCAGCCCAAATCTGAGATTTTAAAATCTAAGTGAGCGAAGGTGTGTGCTCCGTCTACCACAGAATCAATTCCTCTTTTTCGGGCTTCGGCACACAACTTTTTGGCTGGCATAATTTGACCCGTCCAATTAATCATGTGGGTAATATGAAAAACACGTGTTCGTGGCGTTACCGCATCAGTAAATTGCTTTACAATGATATCATCGTTTTCATTGGGTAAATCTAAATCCAACCAAACCAATTTTATTCCATCGCGTTTTTCACGCTGCTTCCAAGCATTTATCATGTTTGGGTAATCATATTTGGTCAGAATTACTTCGTCTCCCTTTTTCAGGTTCATTCCAAATATTACCGTGTTGATGGCCTCAGTGGTATTTCGGTTGATGGCTATTTCATCTGGAGAGCAACCAGCGAGTTCGGCAAGTTTATCTCTAACAGGTTCGCGGCCTTGGTCAAGAATTCGCCACATGTAATAAGAAGGTGCTTCGTTGGCGTATTGGTAGTAGCGAATCACAGCATCTTGCACCACTTTTGGCTGTGGACTTACTCCTCCATTATTAAGGTTAATTATATTGGGGGAAGTAGTATAGGCCTGCTGAATCCTTGCCCAAAGCTCTTCGTCTTGGGCAGCGGCTTCAGGAGAAAGCTGATTTATTTCCACCATCGCCTGACTTACATCTTCGGCAACGGATTTTTTAAAGAATGAAGTTAGAGAAAGACTTCCTGCCGTTAAAAAGGATTTTTGGATAAATGATCTGCGTGAATTCATAGCCTAAAAAAGTTTAGTCAACTCAAATTAGGCAATTTTCAACATTTTAAAACCGTTGATTAGAAGAGAGGTAAAAACGCCACGGTTTGGCGATTTTACTCAACCCCCTTATCTCTCATTTGCATAAATTCGACATAACGTCTTCTTACTGCTATAATAAAGCCAGCAATCATCACCAAAGTACCAATCCAAAGCACATTGATGTGTGGCTTCTCTAGCGCTTTCATAATAATAAAATCCTTTTGAGTAGTGTTTAAACCTAGAGTCACAGAGCCTGCGTCAGGGTTAATACTTTCCACCGAGATTTTAGAAGCAATTTCTTTAATTACATCTGGTTGTTTACCTACTTGTCCATTCTGGATAATGAAAATAGGTTGGGCTAGGTATTTTTCATTGTCTTCGGCATAAACCGTAATATTTGCTCTTACGGCTACATCATCAGGGCCAAGAGTAGCGAAACTCATGCGCTCGACTCTTTCTAAACCATTGAAGTCGGCTACGTAGTCATTGATGAAAAAGCGTTGTCCAGCTTTTACTTCAATCTCTTGTTTTTCACCCCATTCAATGTCTTCTTCAAAATTTGGTTTTACAGAAACATAAGAATAGATATCTCTACCCCATAGCTTTTTAATATCAGGAGAAATCACATCACCCATTTGTGGGTTTACTTGTATTCTTGGGTATAGTGTAAACTCTTTCCCTGTTTCTAAATCCTTATAATCTGTTTGATAATAGAAGTTTTCAGGGCTTTGGAGATAAACCGTGTCGCCAGCTTGGGCGTAGGTCTTACCGTCAACTACAATGTCTTGCTTTACTACTTTATAGTAAGGGTCTTCAGTATTATTGAGATTCGATTTCTTAACATAGCCAGGTATATCGTATACTTTCATAAGTTCATTACGGTAAGTAATCTCATACTTATCCATAAAACTTGGCTCATTTAAGAAAAGAGGAATGTTAGTTTGATTTTGATCATCCGTCCATTCTTTACTTATGAGAAGTGTATTGCGAGAAATAGCTTCAGAGTAACCCTCTGAAAACATGATCCCAATTAACATCATGGCGATACCAATATGGGCAACTGAACCGCCAACCAACTTAAAGCTCTTACTTTTCAGCAGTTCTAAAAGAATTTTTGTATTGGCCACAATGGAGTACATTCCAGCAACGAGTACGAGAATATATACTGGGTCATAAATTTTAGCTACAATGAAAATAACAGCACTCAGCAATAATGAAATCAATACAGGAAAAGTGAGTGACGCAATAAGCTTTTCCTTGTCCATTTTTTTCCAAAAGAAAAACTGACCAGTTCCACTAAGTAGAGCTACAGCTATTGCAAACCAAACTTGGCTATTTGAATAAAATTCAATTTGATTGGCTGGTTGAGCAAGTGTAGAAATGCCACCAAACAATTCAATGATTTTGTTGAATACAGGGAATGAGGTTGGAATCAATACTTGAAATGCCATTAGAGACAGCGTTAGTGCTCCAATAAACACCCAAAATTCTCTAGAATAAGTTGATGCTTCCTTTTCGGAAGAAGGAATTTGCTTCCAAACCCTTACTGCGAATATGATAGAAATGATAAGGAAGAACATCAAGTAAATCAGAAGCTGTCCTGAAAGCCCTAAGTCAGTAAAAGAGTGAACTGACGCATTCCCTAAAATTCCACTTCTTGTTAAAAAGGTAGAATAGAGAATAAGTATAAAAGAAGTAATTACCAGAATGATCGATGTCTTTAGCGCTGTGGCGCTTTTCTTAAAGGTAATCATGGTATGAATACTGGCTACCATAATCAGCCAAGGCACATAAACTGCGTTTTCAACGGGATCCCAGTTCCAATAGCCACCAAAGTTTAGGGTTTCGTAAGCCCAATAACCTCCCATAATAATAGCAGTACCTAAAATCATGGTGCCAAAAATTGTCCATGGTAAAGCGGGCCTTATCCATTCTTTCACCCTGCCAGTCCAAAGCCCAGCAATACAATAAGAGAATGGAATTAGAGAGCAGGCAAAGCCTAAGAATGTCATTGGAGGGTGAATAACCATCCAGTAGTTCTGTAATAATGGATTAAGTCCAGTTCCGTCTTCAGGTATAAAGTCTGGATTGATTAGGAAAATGGGGTCATTCAGTACCTCTCTTAACAATAGGAAAGGAGAACTTCCTATTTTCAAATCGCCAATTACAACACCTAATATCATTGAAGCCAAGAATGCCTGAACTACGGCAAAAACCGTCATTACAGGAGCTTCCCATTTACGGTTGGTTTTAATAATAATGAAGCCTAAAAGTGCATTCCAGAATAACCAAAGCATAAAACTTCCTTCTTGGCCTTCCCAAAAGGAGGCAATCATATAATAGGGAGGAAGGTTTTTTGAGGCGTGACTCCAAGCGTAATGATACTCGAAGTAATTATTATAAATTATGATGTATAGCGTAACCACCACACCAACTACTGAAAGGCCATGGAAAATAAAGGCAGCACGGCTAAAGCTGACCCAAGGGGATTTGCCTACCTCATTATTATTAGTGGCTTTGAAATACCCAAAGGCCGCCATTAATGAAGTAATAAATGAAATTATAATGAGGAGGTGGCCAATATTGCCTATGCCTGTATGTACCATGCTTGGTTACCTTATTTCAGATTAAAGTTCAGTCTCTTCGTATTTAGAAGGGCACTTGAGAAGTATTTTATCAGCAATAAACTTGTCATCGTGATAAGACCCAATTACTACCACCTTCTCTGACCTAAGAAAATCAGAAGGCATTGGTTCGTTATAATATACGGTTTGCTCTAGGTTGTTATCATCTAGCATAACAAACGATACAGAAAGCTTGTCTGGGCTTGGGTTTACACCAATTACTTGACCAACAGTGTTCTTTTTAAGCTCTCCTACCACATGGATTTTTTTGTTGCTTCCATTCTCAGCCATTTCTTTGGCTACATCAAATGAAACATAAGAGCTAGCACTGTTTTGTGTAGAAATGATGATAGCGATGGCGATGGCGATCACTACGATTCCGATGATACTCGATTTTTTCATAACAGGAATTTTTTGGGTTCAACGGGATGAACCACTATTTGGGTGCGAAATTACAACACAAACGACTATGAATTAGCCTTTTCTTTGAAAACCTCCTTCTCAAGCTTGCTTATCTTTTTATCAACTGAAATAGTATAAGCACTAAGGCCCACAAAAAGAATCATAATAACGGCTACAACGACATATATTTTACCATTTGAGCGCATTGTATCGGCCATTTCAACCGTTTGATCTTTGTAACTGTCATCGGTAATTTCATATGCGCCATCTTGGGCAATGGAAGCTAAGCTGAAGCAAAGGAAAAGGATGGTGAGAAATTTTTTCATATCAATTAATCTTCTAAAGCACGTTCAATTTGTCGGGTTCTAACTCTTAGGTTGGCTAACCAAGCCCCCATGAGGGTCCAGCCAATTACGGCAGGGTAGAAAACAACCCTTAGCTTACTATCGAGGTCATAAGAATTAAAACCAGGATTTCCTCCATTACCTGGGTGAAGCGAGTTAGGGTCTAGTCTTGGTAAAATGAAAAGGAGCGGAATCATTGCCGCATAGGCAAAGATGTTATAAACACCGCTTACTCGAGCCCTTTGTTGTTCATCTTTCATTGAGTTACGAAGCACTAAATAAGCAAAGTAAATCAATAGGCATATGGCAGCAGCATTTTGTTTGGAATCACCACTCCATGGTTCACCCCATGTATAATTTGCCCAAACTGCTCCGGTAATAATTCCTAAGGCTCCCATTAAAACCCCTGCTTTGGCCAGTTCTACGGATTTGTCATCTAGTGTAATTTGCCCTGATCGTAAATATTTAATCGCATAAACCATTGATGCAGTTAGCAGTATTACCATCCCAAACCACATGGTAACATGGAAATGGAGGTTTCGAATAGTTTCGTTTAGAATATTTAATCGGGGGGCATCCATGAGTAATCCTGCCAATAGTGTGTAGGTTACTAGAATTAAGGCTAGGGCTTTCCACCAGTTTTTCTTCATGACAATTAACCTTTAGTGGCTCATTTAACAAAGCGATTAGACGAGAGTTAACTCAGAATGGTTGCGCTTCTTTTATGATCGCCAAAGATAAGGGAATAACAAGTAAGATACCGCGAATACGATTGCATTTATGGCTACCAGTATTAGAATTTCGTCTGTACTCACCGATCGATCAAGTCCATCCATAGCGTTTTTAGAAAGCTTGATTACCATCAGGATAATAGGAAGTATAACAGGAAAGCTCAAAACGGCCATCAGCGAGGTGCTATTTTCAGCTTTAGCAGCAATACCAGAAATCATGGTAAGGCTAGATGCCAAACCTAAAGAGCCAAGTACAATGGCAATCAGGAAATAGAGCAGGTCAAAGGTAGCACCCTCTTCATTGGCTCTTTCCATTACAAAGGAATAGATTGCAAAACCAACTAAGGCCAAGGCCAAGAGTAAGAGCGCATTATAGATAATTTTAGAAATAATGATTTCAATAGGGCTTGCTATGGAGTAATAATAAAGAGCCCTACCTCTCGATTCTTGAATAAAACTTTTAGCAACAGAATTCACAGCAGTAAAGAGAAGTATAATCCAAAATAGCGCGTTCCATGTTATAGCGTCTATGGCTCCTGCTTTTAGTCCAAAACTCATATAGCACACAAAAATGGTGCTGGCCAAATAAAGTACCATCCCATTCAATGCGAACCGCTGTCTCCATTCAGAGAGTAGCTCTTTTCCTATTAGAGAGAATATTTGATTCTTGTTCATTTTAGATGGGCAAATATAGGGCTTTCAGAACAGTGTGTTTGAATTTTTGCTAATTATCACCCAATCAGGGTATTGACGAATGTTAGTAAAATGTTAAGAGATAAATATGGGAGAGAATAAACTCTTTTATTCCACTTGAAGAATCTTTTATAATCCCTATTTTCGTGCCGAACAAATTTTTGGCATGTCAGAGAATAAGATTGCAATTATTGGATTGGGCTATGTTGGCCTTCCGTTGGCAGTAGCTTTTGCGGAGAAATACAAGGTTTTTGGCTTTGATATCAATCAACCGAGAATTGAAGAATTAAATAATGGTCATGATAGAACTCTTGAGGTAGAAGATGATCTTCTTTCTTCGGTTTTGGCAAAGAAAGATTCCACATTGGGTCTTTTTAACACAAATCAATTAGACGACATTAAGGACTGTAATATATTTATTGTGACAGTCCCAACACCAATTGATGACGATCAAAACCCTGACCTAACACCGCTAATTAAAGCTTCTGAAACGGTGGGAGGAGTGCTTAAAAAAGGAGATATTGTTATTTATGAATCGACTGTTTATCCTGGAGCAACTGAAGAAGATTGTGTGCCTGTTTTGGAAAATAAGTCTGGATTAAAATTCAATAAGGATTTTTATTGTGGTTACTCACCTGAGCGCATTAATCCAGGAGATAAAGAACATACCGTAAAGAAGATTCTAAAAGTTACTTCTGGTTCTACACCAGACATAGCAGAAAGAGTTGACCAACTTTACAAAAGTGTAATTACTGCAGGAACATATAAAGCGGCCTCAATAAAGGTGGCGGAAGCTGCCAAAGTAATAGAGAACTCACAGCGTGACATAAACATTGCTTTCGTAAATGAATTGGCAATGATTTTTAATAAAATGGGTATTGATACTGTTGACGTGCTAGAAGCTGCAGGTACAAAGTGGAACTTCTTACCATTTAGACCAGGCTTAGTGGGAGGTCACTGTATAGGGGTTGATCCATACTATTTAGCTCAAAAGGCGAAAAAAACTGGATACTACCCGCAAATTCTCTTGGCAGGTAGAAGACTCAATAATAGCATTGGTCCCTACGTTGGCAGTCAAGTAGTCAAGCTTTTGATGAAGAAAGGAAAGGTTATCAGAGATTCAAAAGTGCTGGTTTTAGGTATTACTTTTAAAGAGAATTGTCCAGACATTCGTAATTCTAGAGTGATTGATATCATTCAGGAATTGAAAGAGTTTGAGGTGAATGTAGATGTGTTTGATCCTTGGGCAGAGCCTAAAGAAGTTAAGCATGAATACGGTTTGGACTTGGTTGGTCAATCGGAACTTGACCTAAAATCTTATGACGGAGTTGTATTGGCCGTGGCACATAATGAGTTTAAGTCTATGATGGAACCTGAGAATATCGATTCAGACTCGGTTATTTATGATGTGAAATCATTCCTTCCAAAAGAAACTATCACAGCTCGATTATAATGGCAAAAATTCTAATTACGGGAACAGCAGGTTTCATTGGCTTTCATTTAGCAAAAAAGCTTCTTGAAAGAGGAGATGAAGTTGTAGGTCTAGATTCAATTAACGACTATTACGACATTCGAGTTAAGCATGGCCGACTGCTAGAAACTGGTATTAACCCTGAAGAAGTTGAGTACAATAAGCTAGTTCAGAGCTCTAAATTTAAGACTTATCGTTTTATTCAATGTCAATTAGAAGACGCTGAAAACCTAAATCAATTGTTTGAGGCAGAGAAATTTGATAAAGTGATTAATCTCGCTGCTCAAGCTGGGGTTAGATATAGCCTAGAAAACCCAAAAGCTTATATAGATAGTAATATCGTGGGGTTTGTTAACATTCTGGAAGCCTGTAGACATAACAAAGTCAAACACTTATCTTACGCCAGTAGTTCATCTGTTTATGGTCTGAATGAGACTCGCCCTTTTTCTACGAGCCATAATGTAGATCACCCCATTAGTCTGTATGCCGCTAGCAAAAAGAGTAACGAGTTAATGGCACATACCTACAGTCATTTGTTTGGCTTGCCAACAACTGGTTTAAGGTTCTTTACAGTCTATGGCCCTTGGGGAAGACCAGATATGGCCTTATTTTTATTCACCAAAGCAATCTTAGATGGAAAACCGATTCAGGTTTTCAATAATGGGGAAATGTCAAGAGACTTTACCTACGTTGATGATATTGTTGAAGGCGTTACCAGAGTAAATGATAATCCTCCAAAAGGCAATGAAAGTTGGTCTGGTTCTCAGCCTGACCCTGGGTCGTCTAGAGCACCATATAAGATTTACAATATAGGTAACAATTCACCGGTAAAACTGATGGATTTTGTGACGACTATTGAAAAGGTTTTAGGGAAGGAGGCTGAAAAGCAATTTATGCCAATGCAGCTAGGTGATGTTTCTGCGACTTATGCGGATGTTCAAGATTTGATTGATGATTTAGATTACAAGCCAGCTACATCGCTAGAGTTTGGAGTAGGGAAGTTTATTGAGTGGTACAGGAAATTTTATAAAATTTAATATGGGATATTTTGCTCATGAATCTGCAATAGTTGACGAAGGGTGTCATATTGGTGAAGGCACTAAGATTTGGCATTTTTCACATATTATGCCGAACTGTGTTCTTGGGAGGAACTGCAATATTGGTCAAAATGTAGTGGTTAGTCCAGAAGTCGTTTTGGGAGATAATGTCAAGGTCCAAAATAATGTAAGTATCTATACGGGAGTAACATGTGAGGACGATGTATTTCTTGGTCCTTCAATGGTTTTTACAAATGTTATTAATCCAAGAAGTGCTGTAAACAGGCGTGGTCAATATTCAAAAACTACAGTCAAGAAAGGAGTTTCAATTGGAGCCAATGCAACGATTGTTTGTGGAAATGATATTGGTCAGTTTGCATTTATTGGTGCTGGAACGGTAGTAACAAAAGAGGTTTTGCCCTACGCACTTATAGTCGGTAATCCAGGTAGGCAAATTGGTTGGATTAGTGAGTTTGGGCATAGGCTCAATTTTGACGAAAACGGTATTGCTCGGTGCTCAGAATCAAATGAATTATACACACTTTCAAATGGTCATGTGACTAAAAATATATGAAGAATTTTGCACTCATCGGGGCGGCAGGATATATAGCTCCAAGACATTTAAATGCGATTAAAGAAACTAATAATAACTTAGTTGCGGCTCTGGACACTTTTGATAGTGTTGGAATTATGGATTCATATTTCCCCAACGCTGACTTTTTTGTGGAGTTTGAAAGGTTCGATAGGCATATTTATAAAATGAAAAACGATAAAGGTATTCAGCTTGACTATACAAGTATCTGTACTCCTAATTACTTACATGACGCTCATATTAGAACAGCATTGAGAGTGGGTTCTGACGCTATCTGCGAAAAGCCTTTAGTTTTAAACCCTTGGAATATAGATGCGCTGAGTAAGGTAGAGGAGACAACAGGAAAGAGAGTATGGAATATTCTGCAACTCAGGGTTCATCCTAGCATTATTGCCTTAAAGAAGAAAATAGACGAAGGATCGAAAGATAAAATTTATGATATCGATTTAACTTATTTGACGTCTAGAGGACATTGGTATTACACCTCATGGAAAGGAGATTTGCAGAAGTCTGGTGGTATAGCTACTAACATAGGTGTTCATTTTTTTGACATGCTAAGTTGGATTTTCGGTGGAGTCAAATCAAATAAAGTACACGTTCATACGCATGACAGAGCCTCTGGATTTTTAGAGTTGGACAGGGCTAATGTAAGGTGGTTTCTTTCAATTGACGAGAATGTGCTTCCAAAAGAGGTGGTTGAGAAGGGACAAAGAACTTTTCGATCAATTACTGTAGAAGGTGACGAGTTGGAATTTAGTGGTGGATTTACAGACCTTCATACTACATCATATACTGAGATACTTGCTGGCAATGGTTATGGAGTTGAAGAAACTCGACAAGCAATTGAGCTCGTTCATAATATAAGACATGCTACCCCTATTGGTTTAACTGGAGATTATCATCCGTTAGCAAAACTACCTCTTTCCTCTCATCCATTTAGTGAAAAATAAAATATGAAGCCAATTCAAATGGCCGATTTAATTGGCCAATATCAAAAAATTAAGGACGAAATTCAATTGGAAATTGGTAAGGTTCTAGATACAGCGTCATTCATTAATGGGCCTATTGTAAAAGAGTTTCAGGCTCATCTTGAGGATTATCTTTCTGTCAAACATGTAATTCCATGTGCCAATGGTACAGACGCCCTTCAGGTAATTATGATGGCATATGATTTTCCGAAAGGTGCCGAAGTAATAGTTCCTTCATTCACTTATGTAGCAACAGTAGAAGTTATAGCTCTTCTGGGGTTAAAGCCAGTATTTGTAGAAGTTTATCCCGACACCTTCAATATTGATATAGAAGATTTAGAATCAAAAATCACGGATCAGACAGTGGCAATCGTGCCTGTACATTTGTATGGACAATGTGCCGCTATGGAGCGCTTAATGACTGTTGCTAAAAAGCATAATTTAAAGGTTTTTGAAGATACAGCTCAAGCCATTGGAGCTGATTATAAATACAGTGATGGAAATACTGTAAAAGCTGGAACGATTGGAGATGCTGGAGCTACGTCATTTTTCCCTTCCAAAAACTTAGGGGCATATGGTGATGGCGGAGCTATAATGACCAATGACGATGAGCTTGCAGCAAAACTCAGAATGATTGTCAATCATGGCCAAAGTGAAAGATACTATCATGATTCTATTGGAGTGAATTCGAGACTAGATAGTATTCAAGCGGCAATTTTAAAAGTTAAACTGAAGTATTTAGACGGGTATAACCATGCTCGTCAGCAAGTAGCAGAAGTATATAATGAAGCCTTTGCCGCTACAGATGAGATAATCACGCCAATCACGGCTGATTTCACTAGTCATGTTTATCATCAATATACGATTAAGTTGAAAGATGCCTCAAAGAGGAATGAGTTGAACAAGTACCTTGCTGCTCAAGGAATTCCGTCTATGATTTACTATCCAGTCCCTAACCATCTACAAAAAGCCTATAGTTATTATGGGTATAGGGAAGGGGACTTCAAAATCACAGAAGACCTTTGTTCTAGAGTGGTTTCTTTTCCTATTCATACTGAAATGGAGAGTGAGCAACAAGATTATATAATTGAAAATGTGTTAAAGTTTTTCTCTTTATAGAGATACTTTATCATTGGCTTGTCATTGTGTTTTTGACAGGTTAAAAAATTAACATACAAATATTAAGAGGTTTATTGCTATTTGAAAATATTGAGTAAATTTGTTACTCAATATTGAGTTCTGACTTGGGACTTACGAGGCGAAGCTGTATCATTTGATCAATTAAATTGGCAAATAGCGCGAACCCTTAAAAGCTTTTGATAATGCTTGAAGCACTTATTTCTTCAAAAACACGAATAAAATTACTCTTAAGGCTTTTCCTTAACCCGGATTCTAGTGCTTACTTGAGAGGCTTGGCAGAAGAATTTAATGAGAGTACCAATTCTATTAGAATTGAGTTGAATAGGTTTGAAGAAGCAGGAATGCTTGACTCTGGTTTGGTCGGAAATAAAAAAGTTTTTAAAGCCAATAAGAAATACCCTCTTTTTCAGGAAGTTAGAAGTATACTTCTAAAATATACAGGGCTTCAAGATGTAATTGACGAAGTAGTTGAAAAATTGGGAGATTTAAGTAAGGTGTACCTTGCAGGGGATTTGGCACTTGGGAAAGATTCAGATGTTGTGAGTTTGATCTTTGTTGGAAATCCAGACCTTCATTATCTTGTGCAATTAATTCAGAAAGCAGAGTCATTGGTGCCTAAGAAAATTCAATACCTAGTATACTCCAATGAGGAAGCCGCTTTAATGACTTTCAATCCAAATCAAAATCTTTTAATATGGCATGAATAATTCGCAAAGAACATATTGGACAGCTTTTTATACTAAACCACGTAACGAGAAGAAGGCAGCAGAGAGGTTAACTTCAAAAGGGTTCGATGTCTACTGCCCTACTAGAACCGTACTCAAGCAATGGTCGGATAGAAAGAAAAAAGTAACAGAACCAGTATTCACATCATACTTGTTTGCTAAGGTTGATGAGACTTGCCGTTTAGAGATTTTGAAAGACGCCTCGATTGTTTCAAATGTAAGATGGCTGGGCAAACCTGCAATTATTCAAGAAAGAGAGATATCTGAAATTAAATCCTTTTTAGAAGAATTTCCCTTATCAGAATTGTCAAATGAGAAATTCCAAAAAGGAAGCCGAGTGAGCATCGACTCAGGGGCATTATCAGGGCAATCAGGCGTAATTAGGAGAACACAAGGGAATAGAGTTTTTTTAATAATTTCAAGCCTTGGTGCTGAGCTTCAAGCTGAGATTAGCATGAATCACTTACGGAAGGTTGGCTGATTTTTAGCCTAGATAAATAAGTATATATTTGAAGACTTTAAACGAGTCTTGTTATTAGAATATGATGAATAAGAGTCAACAAAACTTTCAAAAGGAACTCAAAATGAACATAGTTAAAAGCTTGTTTAGCTTTGTTCGAATATTAGGCTTAATCATTTTTATTTCCTGCTCAAGCAATACCTTAGATGCTCAATCTTTAGGAGGCTTGGACTTGAAGTCTGTAAAGGTTGATGAACTCTCAGATGAGCAGATTTTGAGCTACATGAAGCAGGCTGAAGAGAGAGGTTTGACTCAGTCTGAATTAGAATTATTGGCTAGACAAAGAGGGATCTCGGAAAGTGAAATCTCAAAATTACGCAGGAGAATTGAATCCTTGAGAAGTAATAGAGAGAATTCAAACATAACTTCAACTGATAAAAGGAACTCAAGAACAGAGCCTGTTATTTTGAATGATTATGATGTTTTTGGTGCCCTTTCTAATGATGAGACCATTGAGTTAACAGAAGAACAGAAGAAGATATTTGGGTTTGACCTTTTTCAAAAGCGTAACCTTACATTTGCCCCAAACCTCAATTTACCTACCCCAATGGATTACCAATTGGGGCCGCAAGATGTACTTGTTGTTGATTTATGGGGGGCCACACAAGCATATTTTCAATTTGAAGTTTCTCCTGAAGGAACAATTAGACCAGAGAATTTATCTCCTGTTTATGTAAATGGATTAACCATAGAAGCCGCTTCAAACAAAATTATTGACCGATTGAGCCAGATTTATAGTGGACTTAAAGCTCAAGGGAATAACCCTCCTACTATCTTTCATCAAATCAGTCTTGGAAACATTCGCACCATCAATGTAGAAGTCGTTGGTGAGGTTGCTAAGCCAAGTATGTATTCGCTGCCATCACTTTCAACAGTTTATACCGCTTTACATGCAGCAGGTGGGCCAACTGAGAACGGCACCTTTCGTAAGATTCGAGTAGTCAGAAACAATAAACTACTTTCTACATTAGATATTTACCCTTACCTGTCAAGTGGAATTCGTTCGGGGGATGTGAGATTGAAAAATGGCGATGTAATTATAGTCGAACCGTATTCTAATAGAATCAAGCTTGATGGAGAAATAAAGCGTCCTGGATTTTTTGAATTAAAGAATGGTGAAAGTTTTAGTGATCTTTTGGTATATGCAGGAGGTTTCACGAGTAAGGCTTTCAAAAGTACTGTGACTGTCAAGAGAAATGGAGATAGAGAAAGAGAAATAATCGATGTTGACCAAGATGGATTTGAAGATTTTCGGCTTAGGGATGGAGATTTGATAGAGGTCAGTGCTATTCTAGATCGTTTTTCCAATAGAGTAATAATTAATGGAGCTATTTACAGGGAAGGAGAATACCAACTTACAAGTGATCTTACTTTAAGGAAGTTAATAGAGAAAGCTGGAGGCGTGAGGGGAGATGCCAACATGTCGCGAATCACAATCTATAGAACGAGTGATGATTTTTCTCAGTCTGTTATTCCGGTAGATTTGGAGGCTCTTTTGAGGGGTGATGTTGCTGATGTAATGCTATTAAGAGAGGATGTTGTTCAAATAACTTCAATTTATGATATAAAGGAGGAGTACTATGTTCAAGTATCTGGTGAAGTAATTGAAGGAGGGGTTTACCAGTTTTTCAATGGTATGACTGTTCAGGATTTGATAATTCTCTCTGGGGGCTTAAAAGAATCAGCCTCAGGGTCTATGATAGAAATAGCTAGAAGAAATTCGAACAGGGGAGTTAATTCGGCTGCTGATATTATTACTCTTTCCATTGATCAGTCTCTGACACTAGACTCAGAAGATAGAAATCAAATTTTAAAACCTTTTGATCAAGTATATATTAGAAAGTCACCAGGCTATACCGTACAGCAACAGGTTACGGTAGAAGGAGAGGCGTTTGCAACAGGGGTTTATACTATTAGCAGAAAGGATGAACGAATTTCTGATATAATTAAGCGGGCAGGTGGATTAACCCCATATGCAGATGCTTCAGGTGCAATTTTAATTAGGAAAACAGAGTTTTCAAATACAAAGTCTAACAATCAAATTAGTCAAGAATCTTTACAGCAATTAAGGCAAAAGGTATTAAATGAAGAGTCGGAGCTTAAAAATATAAGTCAGACTCAGTTAATTGAAAGGTTAAAAAAACTTGAAGAGAAAGTTGAAACGGATACACAAAATGATAGGGTTGGTAGTAAGTTGAAAAAAGAGTTGATTCAAGATGTTTCTGAACAGGATTCACTGATGCAAGATGTTGTTATTAAAGAGGAAGAACCAGTTGCAATTAATTTACCTAAGATACTTGATGAACCTGGCTCAAAATATGACCTTATTGTTAAAGAAGGAGATGTCATTTCTATACCTGGTAGCCTTGAAACAGTAAGAGTGGCAGGTGAGGTGACTTCTCCGCTTAATGTGAGATTTGATCAATCGTATAGTTTTAGGAACTATATTGAGCGTTCTGGGGGCTTTTTAGTTAGCGCCAAAAAAGGAAGGAGCTATATACAATACCCAAATGGAGAGCGAAGAGAGGTAAAGAGATTTCTTTTTTTTAAAAAATATCCAAAAGTACAGCCTGGCTCCACTATTTTTGTAAGTAAAAAAGCTGAGAAGAAACCATTACATTTACAAGAAATTTTAGCCATTACCTCCAGCCTTGCTACAATTGCTTTTCTTGTAGATAGGATAAGTAATTAGATAAATTTTTCTTATTAAGACAAGCCTAATTGCTGTATTACAGTTCAATTGTAGCCAATTAGAGTTGAAAATTTTGATTCGATATGAAAATATTTAATGTAGTTGGAGCACGTCCTCAATTTATAAAAGCCGCGGTAATCTCAAGAGCTATTGCACAAACAAGTGGTATTAAAGAGATTATTGTGCACTCAGGTCAACACTACGATGAAAATATGTCTAGTATTTTCTTTGAGGAAATGAGCATTCCTAAGCCAGACTACTTATTAAGTATTAATGGTCTTAACCATGGAGCAATGACAGGAAGGATGCTCATTGAAATTGAAGAGTTAATTTTAAAAGAAGAACCTGATTATGTGATTGTTTATGGCGACACTAATACAACATTAGCTGCATCTTTGGCCGCAAAGAAGTTGGGGGTTAAAATTGTACATGTTGAGGCAGGGGTAAGAAACTTTGACGAATCAATGCCAGAGGAAATTAATAGGTATTTGGTAGATAGAATTTCAGATTTGAATATCACATGTACATGGCTTGGCAAAGAAAACTTGGAGAAAGAAGGTTTTATGTCTTCTCGTATAAACTCAGAGGTTTATAACTTTGGTGATGTAATGTATGATGCTGCACTCTTTTACTCTGGTTTAGCAGAGCAGAGTTCGAGTATATTAGATCAGCTTGAGATAAGGAATTCTAACTTTGTAGTTTGTACTGTACATAGAGCAAGCAATACTGATAGTGAGGAAGCTCTTAGATCTATTGTCGAGATGCTCAATGAGCTTAATCGAGAGGTAACAGTAGTTCTTCCTTTACACCCAAGGACAAAATCAAGAGTTCAAAAATATGGCTTATCCCTTGAAATGCTATGTATTGATCCAGTTGGCTATTTTGATATGCTTGAATTGATCAAAGCTTCGAAATTTGTAATAACGGATAGTGGAGGAGTTGTAAGAGAGGCATATTTCTTTGGAAAAAAATCTCTTTTTCTTCTCGACAAACCTGTTTGGCCCGAATTGATATCGGAGGGTGTATGTACTTGTTCCAACCCAAGTTCTACTGAACTTAAAGTTGGGTTAGAGAAAATGAAAACCAAAGAAGGCGACTTTACTAGAAGTTTATATGGAGATGGTACTGCTGGAAACAAAATTATTGAGCTTATTTTAAAAGACTTCTTTCGGATTTAATAATAGTATTATCGACAGTAAACATACTTTACTGGTATATTTGCTAAAGAGTTTCATCGTGATATGAGATTTTAGTTTGGATAAAGAGTAACATATATGAATACCAATTTTTCTAAGCAAGTGAATGGTGAAACATTGATTAGTATGTCTTCAGTATTGAAATTTTCATGGAGATTACGAAAGAAGGCACTTTTGATAGTGAGTATTTTTAGTGTATTTGGAATTTTTGTAGCCATCTTCTCTAAAAAGGAATTCTCTACCTCTGTAACTTTTGTTCCTCAGTCCTCTTCACAAGGGCTAGGTAAGGGCTTAGGTGGTTTGGCTGCGATTGCAGGGATAAATATGACAGACTTCACAAGTAGCACGCAAATACCATATACCCTTTACCCAAAGGTTTTGGAGAGTCTCGATTTTCAAAAAAGGATAATACATACTAAACTAGAATTTTCAGAATTTGATGAACCAATTAGTCTTTATGATTATTATACCACTATTGATAAACCTGATTTGTTAGGATATATCAAGAGGTTTACAATTCAGCTGCCTGAGCAAATTATTAAGATGTTAAAATCAAATGAATCTGAAGTTGTCAGTTCAGATATTAATGATGACTTTGGTCATTTGACATTTGATGAACTTAGTGTAATTAGGGTAATGAATAATCAGCTTGAGATTTCTGTGAATGAATTTGATGGATATGTAAAAATTTCAGCCTCACTACCCGATCCTAATGCCGCGGCTGACTTGGTGTTGAAGGCACAAGAGGAATTACAGAATACTATTATTTTGTTAAAGAGTGCAAAGGCACAGGAAAAATTAGAATTTATTCAAGAGAGGTATTATGAAAAAAAGAATGAATACGAATTAATTCAGGATTCGCTGGCAAAATTAAGGGATAAAAATTTTAATTTAACAACTCAGTCTAGTAAGGTGAGTTTGGAGCGCTTGGAGTCGGAGTATGATGTTGTTCGACAGGTTTATACTGAGCTTTCAACTCAACTAGAAACCCAAAAAATTCAAGTAAAGGAGGATACCCCCCTTTTTATGACAATAGAGCCTGTATTTGTTCCTATTCAAAAATCTAAACCTAAAAGACTCTTGATTGTGATTTTGTGGACAATTTTCGGAGTGATATTTGGTTTTGGTTTTGTTTTGTTCAAGCCTATCCTTCAGATAGTTACTTCTAAATTTCATGTGTACCTTCAAGACTTGTAAGTAGGTGAAATATCTTCCAATTGTTTGCCGTTTCCTTTTTGATTTTAATCCTAAGTATGTGATAGACTGTGCTGTTTGATAAACTCAAGTCAATAAGAAAGGGACAATCGGAGTTTACTAAAAATGTAGCCACTGTCATGTTTGGTACAGCTATTGCTCAAGCAGTACCTGTCCTAGTTTCACCAATAATTACTCGGGTTTATACGCCTGAAGATATAGGTGTTTTCACTTTGGTTATGTCCGTTATTAGCTTTTGTGCTGTTGTTGGCTCTGGGCGTTACGAGGTGGCAATCATGATTCCCAATGATAATGTTGTCGCGAGAAATCTTGTGGCTATTGCACATTTTTTAGGTTTTATATTTTGTTTGATTCTAGGTATTGTTGTTCTTACTGCACACGATGCTGTGGGAGATATTTTAGGACTGAATCCTAAAGACAGACATTGGCTTTACTGGATACCTGTATACACTTTTTTGGCTATTTATCAACAAACCCTCATTTTATATACAGCCAGACTAAAAAAATTTAAAGTTGTGGCATTGAACAAAATGGGAAAGACAATAAGCATGTCTGTGACTCAGGTGATAATGGGTATAAGTAAAATTACTGGAGGGCTAATTTGGGGTAATTTCGTGGGGGGGGTTACCTCTGTTATTTTTTTAAAGCGAAAATTAAAGAAACTATATAACTTGCAGACACCTCGAAATTATTTGAATACCGCTAAAGAATACTCTAAATTCCCTAAGTATTCATTGTTGGCTGATTCAATTAATTCGTTTTCTAATCATGTTCCTATAGTTATGATGATTAGGTTTTTTTCCGAGGGAACCGCTGGATACTTCGGCTTCACTCAAAGGATTTTGTCTCTCCCACTTGGGTTGATAGCCTCATCATTTACAGAAGTTTTTCGCCAAAGGGCATCAGAAGATTATAATAAATTTGGTTCATGCAGACCTATATACTTAAAAACTCTTAAGAAGTTATCATTAATATCAATTCCTTCATTTGCGGTTTTAGCACTTATAGCCCCCCAGCTATTTGCTTTTATCTTTGGGGCTGAATGGTATGAATCAGGTAGGTATGCCAGCATTCTTTCTTTTATGTTCGCACTTAGATTCATTGCAAGTCCTTTGAGTTATGTGTTATACGTTGTTGGCAAACAAAAGTATGATTTGATATGGCAGGTTTGCTTAGCTGTTGTTACCATAGTTTCCTTTTGGGCCGGAGGTAAATTAAATAACCCTGAGTTGGCTTTGTGGTCTTTTTCTTTAAGTTATAGCTTTTTATATATTATATATATTTTAATGTCTTATAGATTTTCCAAAGAAAGATAATTGAAAATGATAGCTATTGTAGATTACGGAATGGGTAATTTAGGTTCGATATCAAATATGCTAAAGGTATTAAACTTAAAATCTATTGTGACAAATGATCGTAAGATTATTAGAGATTCAGACCATATTATTCTTCCTGGTGTAGGGTCATTTGATAAGGGAATGTCAAAACTTAATCAAAGTGGTCTCTCTGAACTGCTCAAGGAATTAGCCCAAAATAAGGAAATACCAATAACTGGTATTTGTCTTGGCATGCAACTAATGACTAAGGGAAGTGAGGAAGGCAACCTGCCTGGCTTAGGTTTAGTTAATGCGACAACGAAGCATTTTAGCAAGCTAAGCTACAATTTCCAGCAAAGAATACCCCACATGGGTTGGAATCAGGTCGAATTAGCGAAGAGGGATAATTATATCTGTAAAGGTTTACCTGAGCCATTAAAGTTCTACTTTGTGCATAGCTTTTATGTACAATGTGAGTTGACCACTGATGTTTTGATGTCTACATATTACAGTGATAAATTCACTTCGGCATTTCATACTTCTAATATTACGGGTTTTCAATTTCATCCAGAGAAGAGCCATAAATATGGTTTGAGTTTATTTAAGAATTTAATGCTTTCTGATCATGCTAAATACTAGGGTAATTCCCACTCTATTAATAAAAGGTGATGGCTTATATAAGTCAGTTAATTTCAAAAGCTATCGCTATGTGGGAGATCCAATTAACGCAATTAAAATTTTCAATGAAAAGGAGGTTGATGAGATCGTTATTTTAGATGTGGAAGCTAGCACCCTAAATAAAAAGCCTAATCTAAAGTTAATTGAGAAAATGGCAACTCAAGCCTTTATGCCAGTTGGTTATGGAGGTGGAATAACTACGTTAAAACAGGCAAAGGAAGTACTCTCACTTGGTGTTGAGAAAATAATTGTTAATTCAGTAATAAAAAATAATAGAAATTTAATAAGTGAGATTGCCTCTGAAATAGGTTCTCAAAGTATAGTGGCTAGTATAGACGTTAAAAAGAACTTTTGGGGAAAGTATGAATGTTATACTTTTTCTGGAACTAAAGGGCTTAAACAAGATCCAGTAAGTTTAGCAAAAGAGCTTGAAAAACTTAGCGTAGGTGAGATTATTATACACTCAATCGATAGAGACGGAACATTTAAAGGTTACGATACTACTTTAATCAAGCTTATTTCAGAGGTGGTTAATGTTCCTGTTGTGGCTTGTGGGGGAGCTGGCTCCATTGAAGATTTTGCTAGCGCTATTAAAAATGGTGGGGCGTCAGCAGTTGCAGCTGGAAGTATATTTGTTTTTCACGGTATACATAAGGCGGTTTTGATAACTTATCCCCAAATTTCAGATTTAGAAAAATTGTTCCAAAAGTAAACTATATTCTATAGATGTTAAACCTAGAATACCAAATGTGCACAAGGACGGTAATGGACACTACTGATCCGGATATTAGTTTTGACAAGATGGGAGAATGTCATTACTGCGAAAAGTTTGACAATTTCATTTCAAAAAACTGGTTTCCAAATAAAGAGGGGGAAAGAAAGATAAAGGAGATTGTTAGTAAGATTAAATATGAGGGTAAAAATAAGAAATATGATTGTATAATTGGTTTAAGTGGCGGTGTAGATAGTTCCTATCTGGCGTACAAGGCCAGTCAGTTAGGCTTGCGTATTTTGGCCGTTCATGTTGATGCTGGGTGGAACTCAGAATTAGCGGTGAAGAATATTCAAAACATTGTAACTAAATGTGGTATTGACCTATATACACACGTTGTTGATTGGGAAGAAATGAAAGATGTCCAAAGAGCATTTTTTAAGGCTGGAGTGGCCAATCAAGATACTCCTCAAGATCACGCATTCTTTGCAGCTCTTTACACCTATGCCATAAAGAATAATATTCAATGGGTTTTGCATGGAGGAAATATTGCTACCGAATCGATTTTGCCAGAAGCTTGGGGTTATAGCGCGATGGACGGAAAGCACTTAAGAGCAGTACATAAACTATTTGGAGAGAAACGTAGACTTAAAAATTATCCTGTGATAAGTTTTTTTAAGTATCAATTCTATTTTCCTTTCGTAAGAAAAATGAAAGTAGCGAGGTTATTAAACTATATGCCATACGATAAGGATGAGGCCATTAGTGTGTTAGAGAAAGAGGTAGGTTTCACCTATTACGGAGGAAAACATCACGAATCACGTTTTACAAAATTTTTCCAATCTTACTATCTCCCCGAGAAATTCGGATATGATAAACGTAAAGCTCATTTGTCTTCAATGATTCTAGCAGGCTCTTGTACTAGAGAAGAGGCTCTAGAAGAGCTTAGAAAATCACCATACGACCCTTCTACAATTGAGGGAGATATAGAATATGTTGCTGATAAGTTGGGTTTTAGCCTAAATGAGTTCAAAAAAATAATTGACCAACCTAAACACTCTTACAAAGATTACCCAAATAACGAGAGTTTAGTTAAGGCAAAAGTTAAGCTCAATCAATTCTTAAAGAGGAAAGGCATTAGATAACATAATACTTTAGATGCTATTACTGAAAACTTATTAGAAGATGTCTGTAAAAAAAAGAGTTTGTATGTTGAGTTTTTCGCCAATGTTATTTGATGCAAGAATTCAAAAGGAAGCTCAGGCTTTAAGGGATGCAGGTTATTTGGTTAAAAACATATACTTGGAGGATCAACGATATTTATCTGGAATCAAGAATTTAACAGAGGCTCAGGAAAACTACAATAGAGATATGCATGGCATCCAAACCATTGCTATTCTTTTATGGACTAAAAAGTTCAACAATATATGGAAGCCTTTGTATCATACTTTTATGAGTATTGAGTTGACTTTCAAACTTCTGTATGTCTTAATTACAAATAAGGCAGAGTATTATCATATTCATGACTTGGAGCCTGGTTTATTCGCTTGGGTTGGGAAATTTATTTATGGTGGAAAGTTGGTTTATGATGCTCATGAAAATGAAATACATAGACATGGGCCCAACCGAGTTGGTATTTTATCTAAATATGAAAAATTCATAGTTTCTAATTCTTCGTTGAATATTACTGTCAATGAGGATATTAAGCTTAAAATGCAAAAACTGCATAATAAACCTGTTTTGGAAATTGCTAATCGGCCAAAATATATTCCTTATGACCATATAGACCGCGAACGTTTAAGGACAGAGTTTGCCCTGAGGTACGATCAAAAGGTTATTATGTATGTAGGCTATGTCATTCCTTGGTTAAGAGGTGTTGAGATTGTGCTCGAAGCATTGGAGCATGAGTCAATGAACGACTGTGTTTTCCTAATTATGGGGGTTGGCAGGTTAGATGAGTTTAAGAATCATTTGAAAAATTATGCCGAAAAAAAAGGACTGAAAAATGCTATAAAAAGGGTGTTGTTTATTGGGCCATATTCTCCAGATGAAATTGTTCATTATTTGAATGGAGCTGATGTTTCTATGCTCTTATATCAAAGTGATCAATCTTTTAATCAGACTAATAACGCTCCAAATAAATTATATCAGTCAATTATGGCCAGGACACCTGTTTTAGCAAGCCATAATGAAACATTTCCAGTTTATATTTATGGCAATGGTATCGGTAAAATTGGTGAAACTGTGAGAGAATCTTCTGTCGATGATGTTAGAATGAAAATTCTGACGATTCTGGATAAAGATAATCAGGAATTATATCGCAGAAATGCAAACTTGTTGGCTCAAGAAGTAAGCTGGGAAGCTGAGGCTAGTAAACTAATAGAGGCATACGAGCTTTTAAACTAAAACATGTTTGATCCTCAGATATATAGTTACAGCAAACTTTTAGCCGTTTTAATTCCATATGTGCTCCTCTTTTTTACCACAATTTTTATTATTCGAGGGAGCACATTGAGACTTTTGTTTGTAATGTTTTTTGGTGGGTTCTTCTTCTATTCAGGCTTAGGTTATGGCTTTAAGTTTGGGTTGGCGGATAATTATCAACACTATTTTCTAATTTTTGCTACTGTTTTCTGTCTGTCAATTGTCATCTTTAACAGAATAATTAGCCTAAAAGAATTAGACTTTACTTACGTTAATAATCGCTTGGAGTCAATATTTGATAATCGATACCTTATTAATTTTATCATTGTAGGATATTTGTCATCTTTTGTTTTGGATCTTATCACTCCCGAATTTAAGTTAGGTAACTTAATATCTCCCCCTAGGCCTAATCTTTTGGCTGATTTTCAAGGTAGATTTGACGGGACAGAATCTACAACATTTCTTAATTCGATTTTTAAATATTTTCGTTCCCTTATCTATCCATTTTATATGGTTGTTTTAATAAAGCAGATTAAGAGAATTCCGCTGTTTGTTTTACTCCTATTTGCCCCACTATACCTAGAATATTGCTCTAAAGCTTATATTGGAAGAAGCGCAATTTTGTTGTCCTTAATATTTCTCTTCATGATGCTTTGGAAATTTAGACCTGAGATTAGAAGAAGAATACTAATAATTACGCTGGTAGTTTTTCCTTCATTTGTAGTTTTTAGTTTTGTATATCAGGTTATTAGAAACCCTAATAGCAAAGGGTTTAACGAAGACTTAAATGTTACCGTGGCTGCAGAGATATTGATAAATACAGAAGTATCCTTGCCTACCTCCTCTAGTAGAATAGTGGATCAAGATGAGCGTGTTAATTTGAAAGATCACTTGACTTGGATGTTTACAGCTTCGATTCCTAAGTTTGGATTGTTTGAATTAAAAAAGGGACTTGCAGGATACGAAATAGCAGAAATTATTGTTGGAAAAAAAAGATCTACTCCTGGTTTCTGGGTTCCTCTAACCGGTTATTTAACCGAAAATATATATGTGTATGGAAAATTATTTTTTTGGTTTCCAGCGATAATAATTGCTTTCCTCCTTTGCTTTATTGGTAAATGTTTTGGAGAAATACCTCTGTTGTACGGCTTTGTCCTTTTTTTAGGACTGACTTTTGCGTATAATTTGAATCGTGCTGGTATAGGGTCTTCGCTCCCATTATTAGTTACATATAATATGATAATGTTTTTATTTCTTTTTCTCGTTTTTAGAAAAGTAAATTTTAAGTGGAAATTACATGGGGCTTAAGAATGTTCGTGTAAATGTTAGTTTTAGGGCCTTTTAAATAAAGGAATAGATTGAAAATTCTTTTCATTCATAATGTAAGTGTATGGGGTGGTTCGTTAAGAAGTTTGCACGAAACTATTCGTGTACTAGCCAGCCATAAAAGCATTTCTGAAATACATTTGATTTTACCAAATTGCGAGCATATTAATAAGTTCGAGAAATACGCAAAAGTACATTCTTTCAAAGCCATTCCTCAATATGACACCACAGAGTATGGTAAATATAGTGGTTTTAGAAAATTGATTTTAATCAGAGAATTATATGCATATTTATTGTTTTGTATTGATTTTAAGCGCTTTAAAAGTACACAATGTCATTTCGATATAATCCATTTTAATGAGATTGTTAGTTTTAATTCAATTTCAAGTGTTTTAAAGAAGGCGTTTCCATGTTCAAAAATTGTATGTCACGTACGGTCTTTACAAAGACAGATTGGTTTCCCCCACTTTGCATCTTCTGGACTCAAAGCCAGAGCTGACGCTCTTATTGTTATTGATGATTGTGTAGAAAGCACAATTAATAAGGAATTTCATTATAAGACCCATATAGTTCCTAACATCTTTGTGAGCATTGAAGATAATGACTTTGAGCTAAGAACTAGAGATCAGACAGAAGAACTAAGGCTTCTATATATTGGTGGATTAAATTGGGAAAAGGGACCTGACCGAGTGCTGGCGTGTGCTAAGTTGATAAAAAACAGGAAACTTAATGTAGTTATTACGTTTGCTGGCATAAAAGAATCAAACAAAAACGCTATTAGAAAAATTATAGATTTCACATTGAATATTTTAAATATTAGGAAAAGCATAAGGAAAAAGGATGTAACTAAATTTATTGAATCCAATGAACTTGAAGGGAAAATAAACTTACTTGGGTTTCAGGAAGATATAAGAGGCCTTTTTTGTGATCATGATGTTCTAATTTTTCCTTCGAGATTGAATGCACCTGGAAGGCCTTCAATAGAAGCGATGAGTTGTGGATTACCTTCAATAGTTTTCTCTAATTTTGGTTCAAATATAATAATAATAGATGATGAAACAGGATATAATATTTCAAATGAAGATGTTGATAAATTAGTAGATAGAATCGAATTGATTTTAAATAGCCCAGACAGGTTGGAAAAAATGAAGAAGAAGAGCCTTCTACACTTTAGAGAGCTATTCAGTGAAGATATTCATAGAAACAAAATATTGGAAGTTTACAAAGAGGTATTAAAAAATTAGTTGAATATGTTTAAGGATAAAAGATTACTAATAACTGGTGGAACGGGGTCCTTTGGTAATGCTGTGCTCAAACGATTTTTAGAGACAGACATTGGTGAAATTAGAATCTTTAGTCGTGATGAGAAAAAGCAAGACGATATGAGAAAGGATCTCATGAGTTCTAAAGTAAAGTTTTTCATTGGCGATGTAAGAGATCCCTCAAGTTTAGACTTCGCAGTTTCAGGAGCGGATTACATTTTTCATGCGGCGGCACTAAAACAAGTACCATCTTGTGAGTTTTATCCAATGGAAGCCGTTAAAACTAATGTGCTTGGAACGAATAACGTACTAGATAAAGCCATCCAATATGGGGTCAAAAAAGTAATTTGCTTAAGTACAGATAAGGCTGCATACCCTATCAATGCTATGGGGACCTCAAAGGCTATGATGGAAAAGGTTGCTGTAGCGAAGTCTCGTCTAACCTCTAATACCGTTATTAGTTGTACAAGATATGGCAACGTAATGGCTAGCAGGGGCTCCGTAATTCCGCTGTTTGTGTCCCAAATCAAAAATGGTCAACCTTTGTCAATAACAGACCCTGAAATGACCAGGTTTATGATGTCCTTAGATGATGCAGTTGATTTAGTTCTTTATTCTTTTCAAAATGGAGAGCCAGGTGATATTCATGTCCAAAAATCTCCTGCAAGTACGATACAACAATTGGCAGAGGTGTTGTTGGAGATTTTTAATGCAGATAATCCTATAAAAGTAATTGGCACAAGGCATGGAGAAAAACTCTATGAGACTCTTTTAACAAGGGAAGAGTTTGCAAAAGCGGATAGCTTACCTAATTACTACAGAATACAATCTGATGACCGTGATTTGAATTATGGGAAATACTTTACTGAAGGAGATGAAGAAATAAAGGGGGAAGAAGATTACAATTCGCATAACACTCATAGGTTGACTAATGAAGAATTGAAAGGCTTGTTACTGAAACTGGATTATATACGAGAAGAGCTGGGGCAAACAAACATATGAAAAAACTAAAGGTAGTAACTATTTTGGGGACACGTCCCGAAATAATTAGGTTATCAGCATGCATTAGGAAATGTGATCAATTCTTCGATCATACGCTTATCCATACAGGGCAAAATTACGACTATACTCTTAATCAAATTTTTTTTGAAGATTTAAAGATTAGGAAACCTGATTACTTTATGGATGCTGCAGGTGAGCACTTAGGTGAGACAATTGGTAATATCATTGCAAAGTCATATGAATTACTATCCGCGATCCAGCCTGACGCCATGCTGGTATTAGGAGATACAAATAGCGTTCTTTGTACCATAGCTGCAAAGCGACTTAAGATTCCAATTTTTCATATGGAGGCTGGAAACCGCTGTTTCGATCAAAATGTGCCAGAAGAGATCAATCGTAAAATATCGGATCACATCAGTGATATTAATCTGACGTATACCGAAAACAGCCGTAGATATTTACTGAGTGAAGGGTTTCGTAAAGATCATGTATTTGTGACTGGATCACCATTGAAAGAAGTCCTCTTTCAGTTTGGTAAACAAATTTCAAATAGCCAAGTAGTCAATCGACTTGGGCTTGAAATAAGGAAATATATTGTGGTTAGTGCTCATCGAGAAGAAAATATAGACCTGAAGAACCACTTCGAAGTCTTAGTTGATGGCTTAAACGCTGTTGCCGAGGAGTATCAAATGCCTATTATTTTCTCGACTCACCCTCGAACACGAAAAAGAATTGAAAATAATAGAGTTGTGTTTCACCCATTAATTGAAAATGTGGATCCTCTTGGTTTTTTTGATTATGTGAAACTTCAGCAAGACGCACACGTGGTTCTTTCGGATAGTGGTACCATAAGCGAAGAATCTGCAATGATGGGGTTTCCAGCAATAAGTATCAGAACCAGTACGGAAAGACCTGAGGCTATTGATGCGGGAACCATTGTGTTAGGAGGTATTACTAAAGAGCAAATGTTACAAGCTATTCCATTGGCAATAGAATTAAATCAAATGGGATTAGAAAAACTACCTTGGGAATATGAAGTGACTAATACCTCTACCCGAGTGGTTCGGGCTATTCAGAGCTATGTAGGAGTTGTAAACAAGTTTATTTGGCAAAAGTGAAATTTAAAGTTTTGATAATTGGCTCGAAAGGTATGGCGGGGCATCTAATACTCCAGTACCTCAAAACCCACTCGAACCTTCTAGTAGATGATGTGTCTCGAAGTGATGATAGTTTTACGTCTACGTATAATCTAGATGTAACCAATTTTGACGTATTGAAATCTGTTTTGAAGAAGGGCGGATATACTGTAGTAATCAATTGTATTGGTGTTTTAAATCATTTTGCTGAATCCAGGCCAGATCAAGCAGTTTTATTAAACAGTTACTTTCCCCATTTTCTATCAAATCTTGGATCTGAAATGGGGTTTAAGCTGATCCACATTAGTACAGATTGTGTTTTTTCAGGCACAAAAGGTGGCTACATTGAGACTGATCCAAAAGACGGTAAGGGTTTTTACGCTCAGTCAAAGGCTTTAGGGGAGGTTAATAACTCAAAGGATTTAACAATAAGAACCTCTATCATTGGTCCAGAGCTTAAAAATGGTATAGGGCTTTTTCACTGGTTTATGTCTCAAAACACTGAAATTCAGGGCTATAAGCGTGTTTTTTGGTCTGGGGTAACTACAATAGAGCTTGCCAAATTTATAAGTGCCATACTCGATTCGGATTTAACAGGTTTGATACATTTGACCAACGGGGAGCGAATCAGTAAATTTGATTTACTAGGGAAGCTCAACAAAAAATTTAAACAAGGCGAAGTGCTTATAAATCCCGAGCAAAATATACACATAGACAAGTCACTTGTAAACACTCGGGGTGATTTACATTATCAAGTTCCTGAATATGAATTGATGATTGATGAAATGAAAGATTGGGTTTGTAAGCACAGACACTTATATAAGAGATATCTTTGAAAACCCGTATTCTGAATAATGATTTAACATTAATGATCTTGACAACAGACTAAAATAGGCCGCTTGTGCGTGTATTAAAAAT
The DNA here is from genome assembly GCF_001592945.1 of Roseivirga seohaensis. GTDB lineage: Bacteria > Bacteroidota > Bacteroidia > Cytophagales > Cyclobacteriaceae > Roseivirga > Roseivirga seohaensis. Next base: position 95,999 of record NZ_LRPB01000023.1, on the reverse strand, counting down.
ACTATTAGTTGTAGATGATTATATGCCACATAGTATTAAAGTGGCAGCCAAGATGATGCATGACTTAGCATTGGAGCTGGTAAGTCAAGGGCATGAGGTAACAGTACTAACTCCCCGACCGAATCAATCAGAGAAACTGGTTATTGTGAACTATGAAGGGGTGAAGGTGCTTTATTTTAAGTCAGGAGAAATCAAAAATATTGGTATGATAAGAAGGTTAGTTAATGAGCTGTTACTATCGTACAAAGCATGGTTTTTTGTAGACTGGAAAAACGAGGTAAATATATTAGATCTGATTGTTTTCTATTCGCCAACTATTTTTTGGGCTTCATTGGTTAAAAAATTAAAAACAAAGTACAAAGTGCCTGTTTACTTAGTCTTACGTGATTTTTTCCCCCAATGGGTTATCGATAAAAATTTAATTAGCAATAATTCTTTTAAAGCAATTTTTCTAAAATTTTTTGAGAGAAAGAATTACCAAGTTGCAGATCGAATAGGAATTATGTCTAAGAAGAATATTGAATTTTTTAAGAAAAATATTTATAAAGAAGATGTAGATACCGAAGTTTTGTATAACTGGTCAAGAGCTAAACCACATGAGGTTTCTAAAGATTTTAAGAATCAACTCGGTTTAGAAGGTAAAGTGGTTTTCTTTTATGGTGGAGCGATTGGTTATGCGCAGAGTATAGAGTACTTAATAGAACTGGCGATTAGACTAAAGGAGTTGAAGTTTTGTCATTTTTTATTTCTTGGTAACGGTGATGGGGTAGAGCTGGTAAAAAGGGCTTCCCAAGAGAATGATAACATAAGTTATTATGAATCTGTTAATCAAATAAAATATTTGGACTTTTTAGCCGCAAGTGATGTAGGCATGTTTTGTCTTAGCTCTGAACATACGACTCACAATTTCCCCGGAAAACTTCTGGGTTATATGGAAGCTCAACTGCCAGTATTGGGTATTGTAAATAAGGGGAACGACTTAATAGAATTGGTTAATACTAATGATGGGGGAGTGATTTTTGATCATGATAATAAAGAAGCGTTCTATGAGGCCGCAGTACAACTTGCCACAGATACTTCGCTCAGGGTAGGGCTCGGTAAATCTGGAAATAAGTTTTTACGAAACTACTTTTCGGCCAAGGTCGCTGTGGATAGTGTATTGAAGTTGGAAAGAGACTTTTCATGAGTGGGGTTTGTGGTCAACCATAAGAGATATTGATTCCTTATCTATCATAAAACCTTCTAGGTTTTGAGATTTTTTATAAGATCAATTGTCCATATATTTGCATATTGATATTTTGTATGGAACAATTTTTTTTACTTGGGGGTACTGCCTTTTTAATTACTTTTTTGATCTTTCCTGTGTTCATTAAAGTATTTAAAAAGCGTAATTTCTTGGATACACCTGGTGGACGAAAAATACATACTGTACAAACGCCTTCTATGGGGGGACTTCCAATCTTCATTGGATTTGCCATTTCGTTGTTGATATGGATGCCTTTTGAACAACTTCGAGAAATTAAATATGTGATTAGCGCACTTACCATAATGTTCATTATCGGTTTTAGGGATGATTTGATAAATCTAAGGGCATTTCAGAAACTCTTTGGTCAGATTGCCGCTATGTTAATTATTGTGGCTGTTTGCGATATTAGGCTAATGTCGCTTTATGGCCTTTTTGGTGTCTATGAAATCCCATTGGTTGTAAGTTATGCGCTTTCGGCTTTTACAATTATTGTGATTACGAATGCCTATAATCTTATAGATGGAATTGATGGTTTAGCGGGCTCAGTTGGTATAATTTGTAGTCTTTTCTTTGGGGTTTGGTTTTACCTTGTTGGCGCTAGCGCTTATGCTTTTATATCATTTGCTATATTAGGTGGTTTACTGGCTTTCCTTCAGTTCAACTGGGCACCTTCCAAAGTTTTTATGGGAGATACTGGTTCTTTAATGATTGGATTTTTCCTGTCCATCGTTACTATAAAGTTTATTGACCTAAATTATAATCTTCAAGCGGCTCATCCGTTTCGCTTTGATGCCTTTATTGGTCCTGCCATTGCCGTACTCATAGTTCCTCTATATGATACATTGAGAGTGTTCATTAAACGAATGCTAAGAGGTAAGTCACCAATGCACCCAGACCGAACCCATTTGCACCATATACTTCTACGCTTGGGATGTAATCATGCTCAGGCAACTGGTATTTTGGTAACAGTGAATGTAATTTTTGTTCTCTTAGCGCTAGTACTAAAAAGCTTTCCAGATATGGTAGTGCTACCAGCATTGATAATTACAGCCCTAACCCTAGGCACAATTACCGAACTTATTTTTAAATCTATGATTGAAAAGCGTAAAGAAGAACTGAAGGAAAGAAATCGAACTTATAGAAAAGAGGCAAAAGTGATTTCTATTTCGAAGTCAGCGGGCTAGTATTTTATCACCGAAAACAATCTTGTGAAAGCTAAACATTTCTATGTTTAGCTTTTCTTTTATCTTGCAATTGATTTAGACAGAATAACCAAAGAATGGTGCAAAAAATTAGATCGTACTTTTACGTAATTGGCTTACTATCCTTGCTCGTTAGTCAGCCTGCTCTTTCACAAACTATACCGGATTTTAGTACAATTAAGGTGGATGAACTCTCTGATGATCAAATTCAAAATCTGATGCAGAGGGCTTCTTCTATGGGCTATTCACAGCAGGATATATTTAGTTTAGCGCAACAACAAGGTCTATCATTGGCTGAGATTTCCAAACTAGGTCAAAGGATCAGTAAAATAGAAAGCTCTCGAGCCTCTATTGCTCAGTCAACTCCAATTAAGCGACCCGTTAGAACTTATGCGGATACAGTTTTTCTGAACAACCAAACTTCATCTTCAACTGTAATTTTTGGACTATCCATTTTTCAAAATGGAACAGCAAAGAAAGGCTTTGAACCCAGCCTAAATATACCCACCCCTCAAAGTTATATCCTGGGTGCGGGAGATGAACTGTTCATTGATATATACGGAACCTCTGAGCAATATTATCAGGCAGAAATTAATGCTGATGGAAATATTCTTTTAGAAAATTTTGGGCCAGTTTTCTTGTCTGGACTCGATATTAATGCTGCTCAGAATAAGATAAAAAACAAGCTTTCAAAAGTATATACTGAAATGGGAGGCGACTCCCCGTCTACTTTTGTTTCGGTTAATTTGGGAAAAATCCGATCAATCAATATTACGGTGGTGGGTGAAGTCGCTATTCCTGGCACATATACTTTAAGCGCATTTAGTACCGTGTTTAATGCTTTGTATACAGTAGGGGGAGTAACGGAGAATGGAACGTTAAGAAATATAAAAGTGATTAGATCAGGTAAACTGATTACTCAGCTTGATGTCTATGATTTTTTGATGTCAGGGGATAATAAGCGTAACGTAAGGCTTCAGAATGATGATGTTATTATGGTGGAACCTTATACCAACAGAGTTGAGATCAATGGAGCAGTAAAAAGACCAGCCATTTATGAATTGAAAGAGAACGAATCTCTTTCTGACTTAATTAGGTATGCAGGTGGCTTTACAGAGAATGCTTTTTCTGACCAAATAAATGTGGTTAGAAATGTTGGTAAAGAGAAAGTGGTGGCCGATGTCTTCAAAAATCAATTTGGCATTTTCACGCCAAAACCAGGAGATGTTTATCAGGTAAAACGAGTGTTGGATCGTTTTACTAACCGAGTTCAAATAAAAGGAGCAGTTTTTCGTCCTGGGCAATATTCTATTTCTGAAGAATTGACTGTGAAGGAACTTATTGAGAAGGCTGATGGATTGAAAGGTGACGCTAACTTGAGCAGAGCATTAATCATCAGAACAAATCCAGACTTATCAACCGAGAATATTTCTATTAATTTGAAGGATTTGATGGAGGGTGTTTCTTCCGATATTCAATTACAACGTGAAGATGTTGTTCAAATATTCTCAATTTATGATTTGAAGGAAGAGAGCTATGTAGAAGTATCTGGCGAGGTGAATTCTGGTGGTATATTCAGATTTTCTGACCGTATGACGATAGAGGATGTTTTAGTAATGGCCGGAGGCTTTAAGTCTTCAGCATCGGCATCGAAAATTGAAATTACTCGAAGGTTTGGTGATGCTAAGGCAGGTAACGTTTCTGAGGTGTTTGTGGTAGATGTTGATAGAGATCTGTCTCTTAATGCAGAAGACAATACTTTTGAACTTCAGCCATTTGACCATGTTATTGTCAGAAAAAACCCTGATTTCTTTGTTCAAAAATTTGTAGCTATTGAGGGCGAAGTTGCCTACCCAGGCAATTATGCCATAAAGAATCAAACTGAGCGAATTTCAAGCTTGCTTGAGCGTGCTGGTGGTGTTAACCAGTATGCTTATATAGAAGGGGCTACATTACTCAGAAAGACTGAATTTCATTCAGAGATCAGTAACATTGAACAAAAGGTTCAAGCTTTAGAAGCATTACTTAATCGATATGCCGAAGCAGATCCTTCATTATCCGAGTCTGAGTTGGCTCAAGTTGCTAGACTCAATCAACAATTAAATGAGCTTGATAAACAGAGTTTGGATATTGAAGGAGACCCTTTCTATGCTAAAAAGGAAAGGCTCCGAGAAATCGTACAGCGAAATGCGCTTTTTGGCGATGTGCAGCTTGGTAACTCTGATGCAATTGGTATCAACCTAAAGAAGATTTTGGAGGAGCCTAACTCTAAATATGATCTTATTCTTGAAGAAGGTGATGTGTTAGTTCTGCCTAAGCAACAAGAAACTGTGAGATTAAGAGGGCGGGTACTTTACCCAACCACGGTCGTTTACGAACCTAATAGAAGCCTTAAACACTTTATCAATATGGCTGGCGGTTTTGGTAATAGAGCGCAGCGTAAAAACACTTATGTTATTTATGCCAACGGAAGTGTGGCCAAAACCAAAAAATTCTTGTTTTTCAAAACCTATCCTCAAGTATCTCCTGGGGCTGAGATTATTGTACCTACCAAACCGCCTAAACTTCCCGTTGCAATTTCAGAAGTAGTAGGAATAACTAGCGGATTGGCCACTTTAGCACTTCTTATTAGTCAGATTAATTTTTAGATATGATGGATAAGGCTAATAACTCCTCCGAAGAGAATATCACTTTAGCTGTTTTAGTTCAGCGTATAAAAAACTGGATAGCTTTTATGTTATCGGCTTGGAAGAAAATTCTCCTCGGTACTCTTTTTATTGGTGCGGTATTTTTCCTTTATCAGTTTGCAAAAAGGAACAGTTACAGGGCAGAGACAACATTTGTACTAGAGTCTGAAGGAGGTGGTATAGGAGGGCAGCTATCCTCTTTGGCTAACCTAACAGGAATTAACCTTGGTTCTATGTCTGAAGGGAGTAGTCTATTCCAAATTGACAATATCATTGAACTGTATAGGTCGTATAGAATGATGAGAAAGACTTTGCTTACTGAAGTTGAAGTTTCATCAAAAAAGCAACGACTAATAACTCATTATATTGAAGATGCTAAGTTGTCCAAAAAAATGAGTAAGGCTGGAATTAATTTTGAAGTTCCGGATAATCAGATAGAGATCAGGCATGACAGTGTTCTGAAAGAGGTAGTGGAAGATATTCTGAAGTATAATCTTTCCGTTACTAAGCCGAGTAGAAAACTTACTATCCTTAGTGTGGTGTATTCATCCAAAAGTCAGGAATTTAGCAAGGCTTTTAATGAAACTCTTGTTAAGCATGTCAATGAGTTTTATTTGGATACAAAAACCAAAAAGAGCGGAGATAATCTAGGAATACTTGCTTATCAAACCGATAGTGTGAAAAGGGTATTGGATAAAACACTAGCCGATTTGGCCGAATTTGAAGAGAGACATCCAAACCTGAATCCGTTGAGAGCGAAAGAGCTCTTGCCATATCAAAAACTTCAAATTGATGTTAGGGCGTCTGGGGCCGTATATGAAGAACTGGTTAAGAATCTGGAGCTTGCAAAAATTAGCTATCGTAATAATCAACCATTGATTCAAGTGATTGATGAACCTGTTTTGCCGTTGAAAAACCAAAAAATGAAGTGGTATAAGGCTTTAGTTATTGGGCTGGTAATTGGGGGTGTTTTTATGGTCTTTTGGGTAACCATGAGCTACTTTTACAGATTAGCTTTGAGAGATGATAAAGAGTCAATCGAATAACCTTTTATCCATTTCTATTTCTTCTATCTTTGAACTCCCATATTTAAAACTGTTTTGAAGCAAAAAATGCGAAATATTGTTATTACTGGCGTAGCTGGGCTAATTGGAAGTAGAATGGCAGACTGGATAGTGGTCAACCATTCAGAATATAATATCATTGGAATAGATGATTTGAGTGGCGGATATATTGAAAATGTTAACCCTAATGTCGAATTTCATCAGGTTGACTGTAAATCGGCAGAGTTAAAAGAGATTTTTGCTAAATATAAGCCTGAAATTGTTTACCACTTTGCGGCATATGCAGCCGAAGGACTTTCTCCTTTTATAAGAAATTTCAATTATCAGAATAATCTTTTATCAACCTCTAATATTATCAATGAGTGTATTAGACATGGAGTTCGAAGGTTAGTTTTTACCAGTTCAATGGCTGTTTACGGTAACGGAACCCCTCCTTTTGATGAACAAGACACTCCAGCACCAATTGATCCTTATGGAATTGCAAAATATGCCTGCGAAATGGATATCCAGGTAGCTGGTGAACAACACGGTTTAGATTGGTGTATTATTCGTCCGCATAATGTTTACGGAATTAAACAAAATATTTGGGACACCTATAGAAATGTGCTTGGTATTTGGATGACGCAATATCTGAACAATGAGCCCATGAGCATTTTTGGAGATGGGGAGCAAAAGCGAGCATTTAGTTTTGTAGATGATTGTCTGGAACCCTTGTGGAAGGCAGCAACAGATGAGCGTGCTTCAAAGAAAATAATTAACCTCGGTAGCTCTATTTACCATAGTATTAATGAAGCCAATAAAATACTAAAACGTGTTATAGGTAATGGTGAAACCATTTACAAGGAAGCACGTCATGAAGTTAAAAATGCACATCCAACCTGGCAAAGATCGGTGGAATTACTGGATTACAAGGACAACACATCACTAGAAGAAGGCCTAACCATAATGTGGGATTGGGCAAAGGAACAGCCTTTAAGAGAAAGGTTTAGATGGTCCGAATATGAACTTGAGAATGGCATTTATGATTTTTGGAAAAAGCCTGAAATAGTAGCAAACACCTAAATATTTCATATGCTACCCTCGTTAGCCATAGTTATTGTAAACTGGAATAGCTTTGATGTAACACACAACTGCCTTGCTTCTTTGAGGGCTATCGACTATCCTGATTACCGTGTGATAGTGGTTGACAATGGGTCTAATGATGGCTCTGGCGATAAACTCAAATCTAAATTTCCTGAAATCGTTTTTTTAAAGAATGAAAAGAATCTTGGTTTTACTGGGGGAAATAATACGGGTATTGAATTCGCTCTGAATGAGGGTTTCGAGTTGGTAATGCTGCTGAACAACGACACGATTGTTACGCCTGATTTTGCTAGCAGCCTAGTTGCAGTTTTACAACAAGATTTAAACATAGGAGCAATTCAGCCAAAGATAATGTTCAACCAAGAACGAGAAGTCATTTGGAATGCAGGAAGTTCATTTTCAAAGGTTTGGCATTTGACTAAAACTATTGGAATGGGTGAAGCCGACAAGGGGGCTTATGATAAACAGATGGAAATTCCTTGGGTGACAGGCTGCTGTTTCTTGACAAAATCTTCAATAATACGCGAAGTAGGAAAGCTAGATGATCGCTTTTTTATTTACTATGAAGATACTGATTGGTCATTTAGAATTAAGAAGGCAGGATATAAGTTAATTTATGAGCCTTCCTCTAAGATATATCATGAAGTAGGTAAGTCGAATGATAATCGGGAAACTTTTGGGGAGGGTAATTTGTCACCATTTTCTCACTATGTAAATATTAGAAATAATATTTACATAGTGAGGCGATATGCCAAAGGATTTTTTTTTATTACCTCAATGCTTTATCAGCTTTACAAGCTTACTGGGTATTCACTATATTTTTTAATCCGAGGCAGATTTAAAAAGCTTAAGGCGTCATTTCGAGGTTTTTACCATGGCCTAACATTTCAAGTTTGAATTATTCCGAATGATTCCTAATTGTGAGAATTCCTGTAACTTGAAACTAGCTTTAATATACTTATGGGTATCTTGAATGATCTGTCTTGCTAGTTCTATTCTTAATATTGAGCCTATTTTTAGTATGGGGTGTGATCTATTGCGCTCAACAAATTCTCTTTAAAGGGAACCTACATTTCCTCATTTATTTTCTTTGCGTATTTCTCCCTTTTTATGTCACCCTTCAGGCATTAACCTACCAACAAACAGGGTCTCCTTTGTTGGTGAGTTTAATCACTTATTTAAAAGAGATAATGGTGTTTATAACATTGATGTCTTGGTTGCTATATAGAAAGAATGTCTTCACCACCCCCATTCGATTACAAGCCACTGACTACTTATTTATAGTATTACTTGCGTATGCCTTGTTATATGTCTTCCTACCTATTGGAGGCGTCTCATTCCTGAATAAACTGCTGTATTATAAGAATATTCTAATGCTTGGCTTAATGTATTTTTTAGGAAGGCTAATGGTGTTGGAGTCCTATCAGGTCATGAGTATTCTAAAAATAATTATGACGGTTACTGTTCTGGCTTTCATATTAAACTTGTTCGAAAAGTCTATTGATACTCATTTTCAAACATTTATTGGTTATGCAAACCTAAATCAAGACATCAATGGAATTGATCCTGCAGGTGTTCATGGACTTACTTATACCTTTGGAGCAGAGAGTGGAGCTAAACGTTTTGCTGCCTTTTTCGAGAACCCATTGGGCCTAGCCTCTGCAATGTTGATGAGTTTTTCTGCGGCTTTTTTCCTTTTTCTCAATAGTAAAAGTAAAACAAAGCGTTATCAGTATGGAGTTTTGGTTCTCATTTCAGTTGGCTCTCTTCTTTTTGCCTACTCTCGCTCTTCTCTTATGGGCTTATTTTTAATTATTTTCTTTATTGCGATTATTCTTGGTTACTATAGGCTCATCTTGTACGGGTTCTTAATGGTTGTGTTATTTTTTGCATCGATATTTATTTTTGCGGGAGATGATTTACGCTATTTTGTGATAGATACATTTAGCTTGGCCGATTCATCAAGCCTAGGACATGTTGTAGAGTGGCTAGAAGGAATAGAGAGTATTATATCCAATCCATTGGGAATTGGTTTGGGCACAAGTGGCAATGCAGGCGGAGTGAACGAAGAACTGAAAGTTGGGGGTGAAAATCAGTTTATTATTTTCGGAGTTCAGTTGGGAGTTCCTTTCTTGATACTATATGTTAGTTTAATTTTTAGCTCAATTTACTATTCAATCAAAGCATATAAATTGGGGAATACTATTTCAGAACGAGCCATCCCGTTTGTAGCGGCTACTTTCAAATTTGCTTTTCTTCTACCCTTAATGACAGCCAACGCAGAAACTTATCTTTATGTAGCTTATTTATCATGGTGGATGGTAGGGTATTCAATAAAAAAAAGTAAATAATGCTATGCTTTAGTTAAAAGTATATATATTTATTAATCACATAAATACATAGATATGAAAAATAATTTTTTTTTAATCTATTTACTCGCTGCTTTTAGCTCTTTTTCAAATTCTTTACATGCTCAAGAATACGATATTGGAGTAATTTATATGCCTTTTTGGCAAAATAATACCGCACCTGATCCATTTAATGTGACGGGACCATGGATTCCTTACCCCTATTTTGCACAAGCTTCTGGCGCTAATCAGGTGTTGAATATTGGAGGTAATACCGTAGATATCCAACAGACTATTTTAAGGTCTCATTGGAAGATGATAGATGATTATGATTCCTATTTGATAAATAATGGTATTACTGGAAATTGGGATCATTATTCACAAACCTCGATTCCAAAGCCAATATGGTATGCGGATAACCCAGACTACAGTGGTTATGGTTTCAATGACAGCCCAGCTTATTGGTACAATGAAAATGCCCCACAAGTAACTAGCAAACAAGCACAGTTAATGAAGTCTTATGACATTGATTTTGTTATTTATAACTGGTTTTGGAATTATTGTGAATGTGGCGACCCTAACTATTTGTCTGGTTCTTTGGATCCATTGAGATGGAGAACATATTGGGATGCAGGAATGAGGAATTGGTTAGATCCAAATTTTCAAGATCATGGGCTTGACTTGGCTATCTATTGGTCAGCAGAGTTCACAAAACTAGTTTCTCCAGATCAAAACCCTGATGGCTCAGTTACTGGGGGTAACCCGAATGGTGCTGATGGCTTTTTTGGGGCTGGGTTAGGACTGGATAAAATGTTAACTGAGATGGCGAAATACATGAATATGTCAGGGGGGAAGTACAAGACAAAAAATGGAGAAAACGTACTTTACGTCAATTGGCAAGCATTGTATGACTTTATGAATGACTCTGGGGTAGCCAGTCATTCTTTCTTTACCGGCCACAACTCAAGCACAACAACGAGAATGGCTCATTTTTTAGGCCAAATTAATAGTTTATTATATACTAAAACTTCGAAATATATATATTTTGTAGCAATGGTTTCTGAACCGTATAATATTAATGATAACTACGATTATTCAGGAGCTAGAAAGGCATGGATGATTGATGACCCCATTAGTGGAGGTTTTGATGCGATAACCTCTTATAACTATAGAAGTTATGAATATAGTGATCTTTATAAATTAAATACTGGCATTCGCGTTGTCCCTGATTGGACTTACAACTATAATAGAATGAAGTCAGCTTACAATAAAAACTATAAATATTATCTAAACACCAATGGTCAAACACTAAGTTCTAGCTCAACAAAATACCAAGTGCCTGTAACGGAAGGCTGGAATAAATCCTCTTTTAATATGGCAGTGGCAGGCCCGAATGGCACTGGGAATTCTTATATCTGGTTAGATTCCCACTTAGATTCAGCGGATCAAAACTTTGCAGGACTTGAGGCTAATCAGTTTAAACGCTCCGTTTGGGATAATGCTAATAGTACCCCAGCACAATATAGTGGTGCATTGAGCACTGCAAAGTCATGGATAGATGCATACCCAAGTACAACAGATAATACAGTTATTCTGTGTTGCTGGAATGAACATGCTGAGGGTACCGTAATTGAGCCTACATTTGCTTGGGGCTACGATTATCTTCAGAAGATTAAAGATGTATTTGGTGATGTATTGGAAGAGGATCCTGAGCCTCCAGGTCCACCACTTAAAGCAGCAGATAGTTTCTTTAATTTGAAACCTAATGAAATACCTACAGAGCTTATAATTGGTCAGAATTATCCTAATCCCTTCAAAGAAATTACCTCCATTACATATGGAGTTCCATCGGAAGGTAAGGTTGAGGTTCAGGTTTTTGATACAAACAACCGGTTAGTCATAGTATTGGTTAACGAAACCAAGAGTGCTGGCATGCATACTGTAGAATGGGATGCTTCCACTAATAAAAGCGGAATATATATAGGTCAAATAATTCATAATGGGGTTCAGAAAACGATAAAGATGGTTTTGACAAAGTAGTTAATACCACTACATTTAAATTATGATTAACAATTGGTTTCAAAAGGAGAGGTTTTTGATATTTCTCCTTTTGATTTTTTCTTCGTTTTGTGCTCAAGGGCAAACTAGTTCAGAGCAAATATATCTTGGTAATGAGTTCAAGTTTGATGCTGGATCTAATGATTTTTTTGAGCTAGAGAAAGTAGGTGAAAATAGGATAGTTGTTTTTAGAAAGATTCGAAATAAACCAGAATTCAAAGCTTATGTTGTATTAATAGATGATGACAACAATTTTATCTTGGATGCCGATGTAGAGGAAAATTCTCTTTCTGGTTTCTGGTCAGGGTCTATTATACCGTTAACGGATTCCACATTTGCCGTTGGGCGTACATTCTTTAAAATCAACAACTATAACCTAATTGAGAAGCAAGCTGAACTTCCAATCTCCTGTAATGGTTGCGGAACTAATATCATAGGCCCATATTCGTCAGATACTGTTTTAGTTAATCACGATGGAAATTTGGCATTGGGCACGGCCCTTGATGGTAAAATTCATTCGCTAACAAATATTTCCTCTCCTGCATTCCCTGTGTATCTACCTATTCAACTTGGCAATAGAAAGGTGGTGAGTTGTACAGGATTTGGGTCATCATCAATTGGGTGCTTTGTTACGGAGGTAAGTGAAGGGAATGCCTATTATGGGGATGAGTTTAAAATTTGTGAAGAAGGTGAAGATTGTTATGTGATGAGTCAAAATGTATACTCCATTGACTCTAATCGCTTTGCCGTGGTTTATTATTTGGATAAACAGTCTTTCATGAAGATTGGCATTGTTGAGGGTTTAACTATAAGTTATTCTTCACCAATATTTATTTCTGATTTTAACAATTCTGGACAGCCCATAACAAATATAGATGTAGCAGCTCTATCAGAAGAAAGCCTTGTTATTATTTATAATTTTGGTTACACAGGGCCTGGGTATACTAGGTTAATAAAACTTGAAGAAAACAACACTACTTCGGTTTCTGACCGATACCTATACAATAGTGTTGGGCCAGAATTGGGACATCATGTAACCCCCCTTAGTTCTACTAAATTTATGATTCAGTACTATGGAGGAAACCCTGTTTACAATTTTAGTGATGGACGTTCATATTTTCATGATGGTTTTTTTAGGCTGGGTAGTATTGATAGCCAAGAAAATGTGGATTCAATTGTTCTGGGCTTGGAAGATGAGAAAGAGGGTCGTTTGTTTAATGTTTACCCGAACCCTTCTGACGGTCAATTCTGTATTAGTCAGCCGATCGCTAAAAAGTATAAACTGCTTATAACGGATATTCATGGTCAAACCATTCTAAGTTTGGATTTGAATTCGGAAAAAGAGTGTGTTGATCTTGGGAATTTACCCACCGGAGTTTATATCATTAACCTTAGCAACTCCTATTCCTCTGTCACCAGAAAAATTATTATAAAGTGAGTTATCAGTGTCATTTGAGAACGGAATTTATGGCTAATTTCATGAATTCTTGTTTCTTTTTTGAAAAAGACAATTAACTACCAGCCTGCTCATATATCTTTACCCCCCATGTGTGGAATTATCGGAGTAGTTGATTTTAGAAACACAATTTCTGTGGAGGAAGTTGTTGTAGCAAGAGATTTAATGTTTCGGAGAGGCCCCGATGATTTTGGTTTAGAGTCCTACTCATTTAATAATTGTAAGGTACATTTAGGGCATCGCAGATTATCTATTATTGATTTATCAGTTGCCGCAAGGCAACCATTTGTGAGTCAGAATAAAAAATGGTCGATAGTTTTTAATGGTGAGATTTATAATTTCCGTGAGCTAAGAGAAGAATTGCGCAACCTTGGCCATTCTTTTAATACCAACTGCGATACAGAAGTAATAATAAATGCCTTTGAAGAGTGGGGAGTGCACTCAATTTCAAAATTCATCGGAATGTTTTCCTTAGCAATTCTGAATGCTTTGGATAACAAGTTATTTCTTGTACGAGACAGATCTGGGGTTAAGCCACTTTATTATCATCATACCGAGGGGAAATTGATATTTTGTTCTGATCAGAAATCAATCTTGAAGCTATTAGGCACCGAAGCTAGCCTTAACCTAGCAAATATTCCTTTCCACATGCGCTATGGATATTTAAATAGCAATAGAAGTTTTGTAAAGGAAATTAACAAAATGGAGCCAGGAACATTAATCTCCTTTTGCCTAAACACGAATACGTTTGAGCAAATTAAGTATTGGGATCCAATATCGTTCTTCCTGAAACCGAAGAATATCTATAGTTCAACAAACCAGTATATAGAAGAGCTTGAACCTATCTTAAAATCTGCTTTTAGTTATCGAATGGTAGCAGATGTACCCGTAGGCGTATTTCTGAGTGGAGGATATGATAGCAGTATACTTTGTGCACTTCTTAAGCATCAAGGCCATGACTTCAAATCGTTTTCAATTTCATTTGAAGATAAGGCCTATGATGAGGGACCGTTTGCCAAAAGGGTATCTGAATATTTAGAGATTCCACATACCCAATATAAGTGTACGGCAAGCGATGCAAAGGCACTAATACTAGAATTGATAAATATTAACGATGAACCTTTAGGCGATATTTCTTCTATTCCTACGACTTTAGTGAGCAGGCTCGCTTCACATGAAGTGAAAGTTGTTTTGTCAGCGGATGGAGCAGATGAGATATTTGGTGGGTATATTAAATATGGCCGCTCAGTGAAGTTCTCCAAAAAGCTCAAGATGTTTCCGATTCAGGGAAGAAAATACTTATCTCGGGTTTCAACAAAAAACTTAGAGTCTTTAGGGTCGATGCTATTGGGCAGAAAACTCGGACATTCTCGCATAGAGAAACTTAAGAGAGCTTTATTGAGTCAATCTGCAACTCAGTTTTGTGATGAGCTGGCCACAGAATTCGTCCATCCCTTTTTCAAACCTGAATTCGTGAATGAAACATCTCTGTCCTTCTTCGAGGATGATATTAGAGCAAATTTATTTCAAATTGATGATCTTATAGACCAAATGTTAGCTTTTGACTATATAAACTATCTTGAAGGCGATATTTTAAAAAAGGTTGACAGGGCTACAATGTTCAATTCCATAGAGGGGAGAGAACCTTTTTTGGATCATAGAATATTTGAATTTATGGCCTCTGTGCCATCTAACTTAAAAATAAATCAGCAACTGCAGAGCAAAGTGTTATTGAAACAGATCACTCATAAATACCTCCCTAAGAATATGATGGATAGGCCAAAAATGGGTTTTGAAATACCAATCCATAATTGGATACATGAAAAGGGGGAACTCAGAGATGTTTTTTTTGATGCGATAAGTAATCAACACTTAAGTGAATTTAAGATTTTCGATTTGACAGAAATAGAAAAATTGAAGAATCAATACTTAAAAGATGGAGTCTCTAGCTTTCAAGCCCTCTGGAATCTTTTTACCTTTAGCCACTGGTATGCAAACTCCACCCTTAAAGGTGTTAGCCCTTGATATAAATTAATGAAACGAGTATTAGTTGACGTAGGGTATCTAAATACGGCTGTTGGCGGAATAGGGACTTATATAAATCAGATTTTAGGTGAAATTGAATCACAGGGTGAGAAAAAATTCAAATATATAATAACACCATCTAAAAATAAGGTCTCAAGGTCTATCTACTTAAATGAAAAACCAGATAGGATAAAAAGTGTTCTCCATCATTTAGAATATTTTTTAAGAAAGCAATTTGTGTTGCCCGTACTTTGTCTCTACTATAAGGTGGACCTTTTACTAGTACCAGATTACGTTGCTCCCTTCTTCTGTTTCCGAACAAAAAAAGTTATAGTTCTACACGATGCCTTTTTCTGGAAATTTCCTAATAATTACAATCCATTATGGAGAAGGTATTTTGTTCAAATGATTAAACTGGGACTGAGAGGAAAGGCTGGAGCAATTACCACTTCAGAATACACAAAGAATGATTTAGGCAATTTCTTACCGATTAAAACCATCTTGAAAGTAGTATATCAGAGCCCTAAACTTTTACCGAAAAATGAGCATAAGGTTGAACTATTAGAAATGCAGTTGAATCGCAAAGAATACATTCTACATGTTGGCACCTTTGATCCGCGAAAAAACCTTCCTTTGCTTATAGCTTCTTTTAATGATCTTGTTAAATCAGATAGTAAATTCGAAAATATCAAATTAGTGCTTGCTGGAGCAACTGCTGAAAGCTTAAATCAAAACGTAATTTTAGAAATAAGGCGATTGATATTGGAATTTGGTATATATGAAAGCGTTTTTATCACTGGGTTTGTAAATGATAGTACCCTTGCATCGCTATATCGGAATGCATTGATTTATGTGTTTCCTTCAGTTGATGAGGGTTTTGGTATTCCGATTGTCGAGTCATTTTCTGCAGACCTACCTGTGCTTGTTTCTGATAAGGGTGCTTTGAAAGAGATAGGTGGAGATGCAGTATTAGTGTTTAACTCATCGGATAGATTAGATCTAAAATTAAAGATGGAAAGACTTTGTCAGGATGTTTCTTTGAGAAACTTGCTAATCCATAATGGTAGGATGAGGCTAAAAAAATTCACGCGAGACAATTTCTTCAAAGACTTGGAGGATGCAATTGAAGAAATTTCTTTAGAACTAAAAAAGTAATATTACCCAATTTTGACACTTTGAATCAATGCTAAACTATTTGTTTAAATATGTTAAGATGGATGCTTCTGGGAGATATGGGGAAAATTGGGGAATTAATGATACCATTTGGTCCCTAGTTCGTCTGTTTGTTAGGTGTCTCAGAGGTAGGGTGGTTTCTCTTTTTTTCCGAGAGAGGAGAGGCCTTTCTTTTATTGGTAGACATACAAGAATAATAAATAGATCATACATATCCGCTGGACGAAATTTTGTTGCTGAGGATGGTTGTGAAGTAAACGGTAAGTCTTTACGAGGCCTAAAGTTTGGTAATAATGTGACGATCGGAAAGTTCGCATTAATTAGAGCAACAAATGAATATGGTGGTGAGCCGGGCGAGGGACTTGTTATTGGAGATGATTCTAATATTGGCCCATACTCTTATATTGGATGCTCTGGATTTATAGAAATAGGCAAGAATGTTATGATATCTCCTCGGGTCAGCATATATGCTGAAAATCATAATT
This sequence comes from Roseivirga seohaensis, assembly GCF_001592945.1. GTDB lineage: Bacteria > Bacteroidota > Bacteroidia > Cytophagales > Cyclobacteriaceae > Roseivirga > Roseivirga seohaensis. Next base: position 79,172 of record NZ_LRPB01000023.1, on the reverse strand, counting down.
TTTCATCAACACAACAGCCTATGAAAAAGCAAGGTGTGACTAGGCATTTTGTAAGAATTGAGGATGATTGTTGGATTGCTGCTAATAGTATTATTCTTGCCGGAGTAACTATTGGTCAAGGATCTATAGTTGCTGCGGGGAGTGTAGTAACCAATGACGTTTTACCATTTTCAATCGTAGCTGGTAATCCTGCTAGATTAATTAAACAAAGAAAATAATTCATGGCCACAGTTTTATTTTTGCACTCAAGTAGCGATTTGTATGGTTCTGATCGCAGTTTGATAAGAACGATTGACGCTGTTTTAGAATTAGGACATAGTGTATTTGTTTGCCTTCCGTATCAGGGGCCTTTGGTCGGATTACTTCGTAAAAAGGGTGTTATAGTTTATGTTTTTAGCCTCGGGGTGTTAAGAAGAAAGTATTTTAATCTGATTGGTGTCTTTGCTTTTATTTGGTCCTTTAGTTATGCTTTTTTTAGAGTATTAGGCATTGTACGGAGAAACAAAATTCGGTTAATCCATAGTAACACTAGCACTATATTGATTGGTGGAGTGGTGTCTAAGTTGTTAGGAGTTTCTCATATTTGGCATGTTAGAGAAATCCTTACTAGCCCAGTTTTTTTAAGAAAGTTGATTCATTATTGCCTAGCAAATATGAGTGATAAGATTGTGGCTGTCAGTAGGAGCACATTGGATCATATTTTTCTTGATCAACCATCAATAATAAAGAAGGCTTTAGTAATTAATAATGGTTTAGAAATTGATGGATATCTTGGCGGAGATGGAAGACAGCTAAGAGAGGGATTAGGGCTAAATGAGAATGATATTCTAGTTGGTATGATAGCCAGAGTAAGTCATTGGAAAGGCCAAGATTTGTTTTTGAATATAGCAAAAAAGGCATTTCTGGAATTCGATAATGTTTATTTTATTGCTTTGGGAAGTCCATTCCAAGGTATGGAGAACTTAATGGATTCATTTAGAAAGGAAGCTGCATCCTTACCAGATGATAGATTCTTTATACATGAATTTTCAGATAACGTTAAAGATTATCTTGCTTCATTCGATGTATTTATCTTGCCAAGTACACAACCAGATCCCTTGCCAACAACTGTATTGGAGGCTATGGCGACTAAAAAAGCAATAATTGTTAATGGCCATGGTGGAAGTACGGAGATGATAGAGCACAAGAGGTCGGGGTTTATAGTATCTGCTCCTAATGATCCTGATGAGTTTTTGATATATCTAAGAGAATATATTAAATCCCCTGATCTAAGAGAGGAAATGAGTAAGGGAGCTTTTGATCGAGTTAATAAGGATTTCTCTGTTCAATCATACACTCATAATATTCAGCAGTTATTTAAACAGTATTTAAATTGAGAGTATCAATTATAGGCACCAGAGGTTATCCATATGTATACAGTGGGTACGAAACATTTATTAAAGAGCTTGTCGAAAGACTGGTAAAAAAAAATGTAGAAGTAACTGTTTATTGTCATCGTAACCTTTTTAAAGATAGGCCAAAGGAAGTGAATGGAGTAAAGTTGGTTTATGTACCAACAATAGAAACTAAGTCGCTGAGCCAGTTAATTCATTCTTTTTTCTCTATGACCCACGCCTGTTTGAGTAAAACAGATGTGGTTTTTGTTGTGAACTCCGCCAATGGTCCATTTGGCTTAATCAGCCGTCTGTTTAGAAAGCCCACTGCTATAAATGTGGATGGTTTGGAATGGCTTAGGCCTAAATGGAAGGGTTTGGGTGCAAGCTATTTTAAATGGGCTTCAAAGCAAGCAACAAAGTGGTATGATGTGATCATTAACGATGCCGATGAAATGCGTAGGATATATCTTGAGTTGTTTAACCGTGATTCTGAAGTAATAGCCTACGGAGGAAATATAAAATATTCTAAATCGCCAGAATTAATTGAAGAGTGGGGACTCGAACCTGGTGGTTATTATTTAATTGTTGGGAGGTTTATTCCAGATAATAACTGGGGAGTAATGATTGAGGGATTTCGAAAGAGTAATTCAAAAAGAAAGCTTGTTATAGTAGGAGACGTGCCCTATCAAGATGAATACTCATCAAAGTTGAAAGCCCTTAGTCAAATTGACGACCGACTTATTTTTACTGGTTTGGTTAGGAATCGTGATGCCGTTGCTGAGCTTTTTCATAATGCATATGTTTACATGCATGGTCATGAGTTTGGTGGAACAAATCCAACAATGCTAGAGGCCCTGAGCTTTGGTTCAGCCATAATAGCATTAAATACCCCTTTCAATAGAGAAGTACTTCAGAATGAAAAGTATGGTCAGTACTTTGAAAAGAATGAGATTAGTGTTCAACAATTGGTTGATAAAATAGATGCTGAATTTGAACGGGTTCAAAAAATGAAGTCTACTTCTAGAGAAGGGATCACAGAAAAGTATAACTGGGATTCAATCACGGATCATTACATAAGAGTATTTGAAGATTTAACTAAGAAGGCTGGCTAAATTCTACTTTTCGAAATCAAAGTATTTGTCCGCCTTGTGCCTCATTTTCAATTGTTTGTAAATACGTTTTTTAATAGGCGATAAAAATCTAAGCTTATCTTTTATGATGTGAATAGAATGTAGTTGTGCCACTTTAAAAGAATTACGTGCTGATTCGTTTACCCCAGCTGGGGTATTCTGATTTCCACCTACTTTTATTAAAGCTAACCCACCCCACATTTCTCTATTATTCCCATTGTGCCAAAATGAGCCTGTTATATAATCCAATTCTACATATTCAATGTTGTCATAACTAGAATAGTCAATGTCCTTCATTCCCTTACGGCACTGTGGGTTATAACTGTCATGCATAAGTATGACTAAGTCATTCTTATGAGGGTAATCGAGAATCATCTTTAAATCATCGTGCACTCCTTTTCTTGAGTGATCTCCATCCACCAAAACGAAGTTTAGTTTTTCACCCGCTTCCTCAATCTTTTTAAATAGATCATGAAGTACATTTACAGACTGATCAACAATGAATTCTACATTATCAAACAAAGGCTGAAGCGTTCTCTTGGGTTCTGGACTAATGTCTATAGAGTAAACTTTCTCAGAGAATTCACTAATTACTTGTAAACTACCACCTTGAAAAGTACCTATTTCTACAGAACAATTGGGTTTTAAGTGTTCAAGTAATCCAATTAACGCATACTTCTCGGATCGTGACATTTGCCAAACCAAATCGGTATTAACTTGAAATGAAGAAATAAAAGGTAGACCGTTGTCTTTATTAATTTCAGTCATGATTTATTTAATTGATATTTCAAATATCAGGCTTCCCATTCAATATCTGAAGCTATTTCCTTTGCTGGATTACCTCCAATTATACTACTAGAGACCTTAAACTTTTTGTTAGTTAATGAATTGGTTGCGATTACGCAGCCTTCAGGGATTTCGCTTCCTTTGAGTATCGTGCAGCGTGAACCTATCCATACCCTATTTCCAATTTTTATTTCTTTGTCGGGGTTGGTGATAAGCCCTGTTTTATCTTTGATTTTATGGAAGTCTGTATCCATAATTTGTACTTCCCAAGAGATTAAACAGTCGTGGCCAATGGTTATTTTTTTATGACATGCTATGGAAGACTCGGCAGTTACTAGAAGGTTGTCGCCAATAGTTAGTGTAGCCCTTTCACCCACACTAATTTTACATGCCTGACCGAATTTAGCGCTATTTTCAAAAACTAGTTTACCCTTTAGTTCTAATATACTTCTTGAATTTTTTCTGTCAAATATACCAATCTCACCATAACCAATCCTTATCATACCAGACGCAATTTCACCCTTAATCGTAATGGATCCTTTTAAATCCATCAAATAAACTTTCCGGCTAATAAATATGGGCAATTTGATTGCATCTCTGAATGGAAGATACTTGAAGTTTACTAGTAACGTTTTAAAGTTGATTTTCGAAAGAGCAGAGATTAGACTAGCCATATATTTCTTACTTAATACGGAGTTCTTCAAACAGCCGTCTTCTATATAGCTTTTGCTTGAAGTAATTTAAGCTTCGACTCCTTAAAAATTGATCAAAGATATCTTTTTTGTCTGACTCCATTAAGTCCTTATGAATATCATAAAAGGCCTCCGCAATTTCAAATTGATTTTTCATATGAAGCTCAGGATTAAAAATGTCTTTAACGTTTTGTAACCGTCTGTCGATAAGGCTACGTTTCCTTGTCGAATAGAATGCCTGATTGTTTCCATGAATCCTGTAATCATTATAGGATTTGTCTATTCTCTTTGTTTTACCAAAAGTAAAGGCAGCTATGGCTAACCAGTGGTCATGGTAACTTTTGATATTTGGAGGCATGCTCGCTAAGTATTTAGCTAGAGCAGGATTAAACGCTGAAGCGGCACCTGTCACGAAATTACCAAAGAGCAAAGAATGAAGCGTGTGCTCAAACTTTTCATACCCGAACTGCGACCAGAAAGAAGGGTTAATAACATTGTTTTCTTTATCAATAACCCTCATGTCGCTGTAAACTAAAATAGGGATTTCAGCGGAACTAGTTAATGACGTCAATTCTGATTTAAAGCTTTGAATTTTTTCTGGGTGCCAAATATCATCCTGATCACTAAGGGCAATTAAGTCCGCATCTAAGTTTTCATTCAACGCGTTTTTTACATTAGAAACAACTCCAATGTTTTTTTCATTAAAGTGTAGATTGATTGGTGCATGAACACTTTCAGATAGAATTTTCAACTCTTGTTGAAAGTGTTGTTCTGAACAATCATCATAAATTTCAATTGACTCAATATTTTTTTGATTAGCAATACTATTGAGCTGGTTCTGAATAAATTCTGAACCGTTATAGGTAATCATGATTACGCGTATATCACTATTTTTTTTTCCCATTTCTTAAGAAGGTGAGTGAGTCAATGATAAGCTTCTCCTTAAATATGTAATACTGTATTAACACATATACCAGAGAGCACATTGAAATTGCCAAAATAATAATTGTCAAGCTGTGCTTTAACTGACTCTGTAAAAAAAGAACAATGGGAATGAACGGTAGTACCGCCAAGCCTGCGGTTATCAATTTTTTCCAAGGTAGGCTTAGTAAAATATACTTTGGAAAGAACATGAAATAACAAACTGTAACGATTAGTTCTGTTACTGTATTGGAAATTGCCGCACCAGTACTACCGCTCTTAGGTACTAGAAGGAAACAGAGACCAAAGAAAAGACACATACCCACAGCAGTAGAGATAAAGAGGCTTTTGTTTTGGTTAAGCGGGAGTAAAACCTGAAATGCCGCAAAATGGCCGAAACCAATAAACAACGGAAGAAACGCTAACGCTGCTACATCTGGTGCTGCCGGTATGAATTCTTCACCAGAAAAAAGAAGAATTGTTTCTTTCCTCAATAGGTAAATACCAAGACACATTGGAATGGCTAAAAAACTGATAAAGGAAAAAGATTTTTCGTATAAGGACTGTTGTGCCAACTGATTGTTAGATTGAATCATGCCCGTAATCTTTGGCAGAGCAACTATGCCAAGGCTGGTTAAAATAGGAATTGAGACTTTAGATAACTTTACTGCTGCAGTATAATATCCCACTTCCGTAGTGTTGCTCAAGAACCCAAGTAAAACACTATCTAATGTAGTGTAAATAGTTGTCGCTATGGTCATGCTGAGAATTAATACAAGAGGGCGAAGGTGTTTTTTAGGTATTATTTCTCTAAAATCCAGCTTGACATAACGGAATAAGAAAAAGAAGTTCAGCCCGTAGTTTCCAATGTATAAGAATACTAAGAAAAAGAGGTATGCAGTTATATCATCAGAATTTCTAACTGTTATGAATAAGAGTAAAAATGCAACCGTTTTAATTAACCCAGACCGAATTGCTATTATTTTAAATTGCTCTCTGCCACTAAAGAACCAATCTACATTAAAGACACTCATAACAATGAGTAAACCAGCCAGCAAATAATCGGCTTGATTTTCTCTAAACTGACCAATTATCGTTATTGAAGAGATATAAATAGCAAGAACAATTATCATATTCACGGTAGAAATCAGTAATAACTCCGTAGTAGCCTTATTCAGTTTGGCTTGATTATCCCTAGCTTCACTTATTACTTTAACTCCATAAATGGGTATGCCAAAAGCTGCCAAAAGGGCAAAATATTGAGCGTAAGAAAATATAAATTGAGTTTGGCCTATGCCGTCAGGGGATAATATTCTTGCAGCGTATGGGAATGTGAATATGGGGAATGCAATGTTCAAAAATGAATTGAACAGATTATAACCGTAATTCCTTTTGATTGACATTAGAATATGTAGATCAAATCCAAACCAGCAGAAACGTTAATCACATCTTTTCCTGGAATGAAAAATTGAGGTGTCCTCAGTTGATCCAGTATTTGATATTGATAGTTCAATGATTTTATAACTCCTAGTTTTCCATCGATAATAAGATCGTCAAACTGCCAAGTTGCTTTAGCAAAAGCACTGATGTCGATCCAGTGTCGCCTTGGGTCTTGAGTTATTGTAAATAAATCAATATACAAGTCGTTGTTATGAACATATCGTTCTAATTGTAGACCTATTTTATTGATTCCCTGTACCCAATTCACATTAAATGTTTGAGAATTTCCACTTGGGCCTATTCCAGCTCCCATTACTTCACCGTAATTGGTGTAGCCCTGCCTTACCCTGCTATGGATATAAAAAGTACTTGCATTACGTATAATTCGATTTGCACTTTGTTGAAGAATTGTCCATTCGAGGTTTGCTTCGATAAATTCATCGGATTTTCTCTTATATGGGAATAACTTATTAAAGCCGAACATAAATCCAGCAGCATGGCCAGGTTCTAAAAAAAAGTCTCTAAAATTCCATGAAGCATCGTTTCGTGCAAATTCAAAATAAAACTCACTTTTAGTTGAGGTCCAAAAATATCTTAAAAATATTGAGGCAAGCTGATCTCTAACAATGTCATCAATCTTATCATTTTTTCTGAACACAGACCCTAATGCAGCTAGATAGTCATTATTTTGTTTTGCTGTTTCACTATACTGCTGAACAACTCTAGTGAGCCCCAGTGATAAACCTGGAATCCACTTTGGCTGATAACCAAGCATTAGACCTGACATATACCTCCAATCAGGATTTTTAGGGTTTCTGATGAATCTACCATTATATGTAAAAAAGGGTCTTGGAGGAGTGTATCCAGAATTTTCAAGTTTTGCGCCTATCAGTTGCCACTCAAATGATCCGATTGGAGTTTTAACTGGCCTGCTTGAATTAAATGTGAGGTGTTTGAACCCGCGGGCATTGTTAGACATCACCAATGAATTTCTTTTACCAGGCCCCCACTGAATGTTTTCATTAGATAAGCCAAAAGCAACAGGTCCAAATTCTAATTTTATAGAGCTTTGCCCCCACAAAACCTCGTTGATGCTTTTTTCACCAAACCTCTCTGGAGTGTCAATATAATTAAGTTGACTTCTGTAATAATTATACCAAATAAGGTCGTAGGCTTCTAATGGAAAACCATCGTACTCCTTATTCTGGGCATATAGATATTCAGGATAAAGTTGAATTTTTAATGGGCCTACTTTGGCCGAAAAACCAGCACTAATCATTTGCTGATAGCCACTTGCTGGAAGGATACTTCCATTATTCCATCCATAGGGTTGTTTCTGGTTATAGACAGATTTAGATAAAACAGGAAGTAATTGTACATCCATCCACTTGTTTTTTTGAAAACCAGTAGGTCTCGTTTCTTCATTTAAACCGAACAAGGGTTTTGAAAAACTTTCAGAGTATAATGGCAGTTTTAAAAATGATACGGTACTATCAAACTGACCAAGTAGCTGATTTCTTCTGTGATATTCATTGATTGCATCAAAACTTAATGGCAAAGATGACTGGGCTTTGAGTTGAGTACAAAAAGCAAGAAATAATATAGGAACAATAATATAAGTTTTCAATTGCAAGAATGGGTTATAGTTACAAGTCAATGACTCTCACGGTAGTTACTTTTATGTTATCCACTGACCAACTTTTAAAACAAAGATCTGAACCTGCATCTTTTATATCTGCTCCAATCGTAATGTTAGATGAGACACTAGAATGAGGTATTAATTCTTTAATATGAAATTTTTTACTTCCTCCTATTTCACCTTTCCAATAGCACACACCAGGTAAGTTTGGGTTGGCGACATTGGCATTTTCAGGGTTGGTTCTAGATTTGATTACATCTGGAAAACTCTGAACTGTATCACAGTTCTGATCAATACATTTAGAATTTATAATGGAAGAAAAATAGATTGATGTGTTGTCTACGTTGAAAATTAAAACATCCTCTCCGTTTCCTCTTAGGCCATTTCCCTCCCAGTTGTCATGGACATAGAAATCATACTCGACAATAAAATAATCGTGAGTGGGTAAATTCTTTAACTCAATGACTATACCGCCAAGGCCAAAGCGACCTAGAACTGTATTACCATCGAATTTAAACCATTTTTCGGAGGTATTATATGCATAGTTGATAGAACCAAATTCTTTTTGCACTAAACTACTACCTTCGAAATTATTTGAATAAACTAGAGTTTCTTCTGGTTGACCATTGGTACAACTAGTTAGTGCAATAATATTGAGAATAAAAAGTAGACTAAATGTGTTTTTCATGCACCTTCGTATTCGTGGATAATTTTTCAAAACTAAGCAAATAGAGATACAATTGAATCATAAATTGGTTATTTGGATGTGTCTAGTTTCAAATAGAACAGACTTATTAATTAATTTGTCCATTAATTTAAAGCTAGGGCTACTAAACTGATACTTACTAATGATGAATAGATTGTTTTTGTCATGCATTTTTATAGTTCTATTTAATCAGAACTTAGTTTCTCAATCTGATTCAGTGAGTGTCTCATTTCAATTGGGCACCCTTCTTTCTTCTAAGAGCTTTGCACCATTTTACCTTGTCAATAATCAATATGGAGAAGTTGATGGTGATGCACCAGTTTTTCTAAAAGGGGATGTTGAGTATGAAAAATCTTTGAACAGAAACTGGAGATTCTTGTCTGGTTTGGGATTTCGTAACGATAGGTTCTCTGAATTTTATGTTGGGGCTAAATTCAAGGATTGGGAATTTACTGCAGGAAGAGCCAAGAGAATTTATGGTGGGTTGGACTCTGGGCTTTCTTCTGGCTCTTTAGCCATGAGCGAGAATGCATTACCACTTCCAATGATTGAGCTTAGTTTGAACGAATATAAGTCTGTTCCTTTTACCCATGGTTACTTGAAGTTTAGAGGCTCTTTGAGGCAGAGTTGGATGGAAGAAGATCGATACATTTCAAAGGCATTGCTTCATGGAAAAACCTTTTATGGGATGGCGGATTTAGACGATTTGATTGGTCTACAAATTTCATCGGGTATTGTTCATTTTGCTCAATATGGTGGCATTTCACCTCAAGGAGATAAGCAGCCTAGTAGTTTGAATGACTATTTTCGGGTGTTTATGGGTAGAGGGATTCATAACCCCGATGGCAGTAGTGCCGGTGAGGGAAATGCAATCGGTAATCACCTTGGTTTAACAGAATTCACCTTTAGAAAACGGCTAGGCGATCATGTCTTAACCTTGAATTATCAAAAACCCTTCGAAGACGCTGGCAGCATTCAGTTTATAAGTTTAAAAGATTTTTTAATTGGGTTGGAGTGGGATTTGCCGAATGATGAATACTTGGTGAATAAATTTTATGTGGAGGTTGTAAGAACAAAATGGCAAAGCGGACGTGGCTTGCCAGATCCTACGGATGATATTCAGACAGAAGAAGACAATAGGGGCAATGAGTTTGGCGAAAGAGATGATATCTATAATAACTATCTCTATCGTTCGGGTTGGACTTACCATGATCAGGTGATCGGAAACCCATTGATTTTGACTTATCAGCATACACTTAATTTTCTGGCTCCTTACCCTGATTATGGGGTAGCCATCGCGAATAATAGATTAACGGCATTTCACCTTGGGTTAGAGGGTAATTTTAACTCCAAAATTACCTATAAAGGGTTATTTACATACTCAAAAAACTTTGGTACTTATGCCGGTCTATATGAGGGTAGGTTTAACTGGGGGGGGATTGATCGAGACCCTAATTTTGAGTACGTTTTTCGACCAGCAAGAAAACAATGGTATACTTCAGTTGAAGTTAATTATAACAAAGCGTTTAATGTAGAGCCTTTATCATTAAATATTAGGCTTGCGAGCGATTTTGGCCAGTTGTATAATGCCTCTGGTTTTGAACTGTCATTGTCATATAGATTGTCAAATTATTAATTCGAGAAAGTTCTGGCAAAAGATTTGACTTGTTTTAATATCTTTGTCTCGGCATAGTTTTTATGGTTTAATTAAAATTTTCAAGATTCAGGAGGTGGGAAAAAGGTTTAATAAATACTTTCCTTATTTATTCGTTATAGGAGAGATGATTGTTCTGACAGTCATCTTCTTTATTTCCATTTACATTGCCGAAGGTAAAATGGTTTTAGAGAAGTCCTATTTATTGCTTCTTTCTATCTATTTAGCTGTTTGGCCTCTTATTTCTTACCTGAATAAAGATTATAAAATTGGTAGAGCCGTTAGCTACTATAATACTTTTAAGAAAGCCTTCTTTAGTGTTTTTATTTTTATATCGGTAATTTCTATAGTTTGGGTATTCTCAGAAGCCCAATCACTGGAGCGACATTTTTTAACTGCTTTGGTTCTGCTTCTATTTCTTTGGTTAACCATATATAGGGTTTCGGTACACCTTGTATTAGATAAGTATAGAGAGTTTGGCGGTAATATTAGGTATGCAATAATACTCGGTAATGACGATTTGGGATCTAAATTATTTGACACCCTAAAAAAGAAAAGTCACTATGGGATTAGGTGTCTTGGTTTTTATGGTGATCAAGGTAGTGATAGTGGGACTCATCCTTATTTAGGTAGTTTCAGCGATTTTATAAAAGCCGATTTAGATAAGGTCGATCACATATATGTTAGCGAGAGAGCTCCAAAGTATGTGCTTGAAAGAGCCATTGAAATAGGGGAGAATAGCTTAAAGCGGGTAAAGCTTTTACCAGAGTTTAAGACCGAGGCAATTAAGAATTTTGTGTTACGTAGGTATGACGCAATCCCTGTAATTGATGTAAACAATTTACCGCTAGACGCGAAAGTGAATACTTTTGTGAAGAGAGCCTTCGATTTGGTTTTTGCGGCTATCGTGGTTGTATTTTTACTTAGCTGGATGTACCCTCTATTCGGCTTGATTATAAAAATAGAATCAAAAGGACCAATATTGTTTAAGCAGCTAAGACATGGGAAAGGGAATGCCCCTTTTTATTGTTACAAGTTTAGAACAATGATTGAAAATAGTGAAGCCGATTTTACTTGGGCCAGTAAGAATGACCCAAGAGTGACTAAGTTTGGTGCATTTCTTAGAAAAACGAGTTTGGACGAATTTCCTCAGTTTTTCAATGTTCTAATTGGTAATATGTCTATTGTAGGTCCACGTCCTCATCCGTTGTCTTTAAATAAAACATACGAATCTAAAGTAGAGAAGTATGCGAAACGGCATGCTTATAAGCCAGGGGTAACTGGGCTTGCTCAGGCGATGGGTTATAGAGGTGAAATCACAGACTATTATCAAATGAGTTCTCGTGTCCGATTAGATCGTTTTTACCTGCAGAACTGGTCTTTCGTTTTAGATGTTAAGATTATATTTCTTACCGTATACGCCTTAATGAAAGGTCAAAAGCTAGCTTATTAGGCCGACTTTACTATTCTACTCAGGTTACCTCTTTAAAACAATCTCTTTTTGAAACTCAACCTTGAAGCCCCAATTCTTGGAAGAGTAGTTTCCCCAGTTATATTCGGAGCCAACTAAGAGCTTATTATTCTTAATATTAATTCCAGTATTTAGCGCGATAGAGTTGTGCTCTATTGGTTCCGGAAGAGGCTCGAACTTTGTTCCCGTGTTTACGAACTGCCTAAAGGACAGTGAATATTGTATGTTTTGAATGTGACCCCGTGAATATAAGCTGAGGCCAGTGATTACATTATTTATTGTATTGCCTTGGGTATTTTCTGGATTGAGAATTAGAAAAATTGGGCTTCCAATAACTTGATTGTTATAGGTCCATCCATTACGGTAAACGCCATTATTAAGGAAGTTGTCCGGTCCAGAACCAATGCCGTCAAGAGAGCCGCCTTGGTTAGTGGTATTTACAATTTCAGCCCCTAGTTGATTGACAATACCCGATTTGTTAATCTGGCTTAACGAAAAACCATATACCCCAGCGTTCCAGTTTTTTGGCTTTAATCCAGAGCCATCTTCCCATAACCACTGAATGTAATTGGTTACACGCCAATTTTCACCAATGGCTGCTTTTATTTGTAAATCCCAAGTTCCTAAATGATTCCCAAGAGCATTGAGTTTATCTGTTTGTAAAGCTCCTTCTCCTCCTTTACTTGCAATCATGATTCGCATGAAGTCTTTAATTCCTGTTGGTTGTTTAAAACTACCGTTGCTGCCTCCCCATTGGGTATTATGTGTTATTCCAAAATTGAATTCAACAGGAACATTTTTAGGATGGAACTTAAAATGAAGGTACTTCTGATGAAGAAAGGAATTACTTTGATATCTATTGGCTTCTAACCAGCCATGAGCCATATATGCCTTTATACTAACAAATGATTTAAATAGAGGAAACCAGTCTTGAGTTTGAATAGAAAGTTTTGGAATTGGTCGAGCATTATTTCCATTTACAAGGTTTCCGAACCCTAAGGTGGAATTGTAACCCATAAATTCTTCTTTTTGCCCTAAGGTAAAAAGAAAGCGAGAATAGCTAACTCCGATATAATTTTGAATAAAACTTCCGTGGAAATTATTCGATACGGTGCCTTGCCATTCAATTCCATAGAAATAATCTAGGTTTCCACTTTTATTGGCATTTTTATTTAATAGAAGCCTACTGTATATAAAGTTTGCCTCGTTTTTATTAAAGCGGTTGCTATTATTACCTTCCATCCAAAAAGGCACACGCTCATCTGAAGCCGTAATTATACCCTGGCTTAATTTGAGCCTGTGCGTTTTTTGAATCGAATCACTAGGGATTTGGAATCCGAATAATTCTTGGCCAAAAAATAAAGACAATAGAATTGGTAGTTTTCTCAATAGCATATAATTGAGACACTAATCTATTCATTTAAGTTGTAACCTTATTTAATATAATGTTCGAAATTTTTATGATCCTTGTCGAACAGCTTTTCTTCTGGCAGAGACTTGAAGTAATCGTAGGTTATTTTTAAACCTTCGGCACGCGATATTTTTGGTTCCCAGCCAAGTATTTCCTTGGCTTTATCAATGTTGGGTTGTCTTTGCATAGGGTCATCTTTTGGCAATGGCTTGTAAATGACTTTCTGTTGAGTGCCCGTTAGTTTGATAATTTCTTCAGCAAATTGAGAAATAGTAATTTCATCAGGGTTACCAATATTGACTGGTTGCGCATAATCTGATAGTAGAAGACGATAAATACCTTCCACTAAGTCATCAACATAACAGAACGATCTTGTTTGTGAACCGTCTCCAAAAACAGTTAAATCCTCACCTCGTAATGCTTGGCCAATAAATGCAGGTAAAACGCGACCATCATTGAGTCTCATTCTTGGCCCGTAGGTATTGAAAATTCTTACTATTCGAGTTTCGAGTTTGTGATAGGTATGGTAAGCCATTGTCATGGCCTCTTGAAACCTTTTAGCTTCATCGTAAACCCCTCTTGGTCCTACTGGGTTTACGTTACCGTAATACTCCTCAGTTTGAGGGTGAACCATTGGGTCTCCGTATACTTCAGAAGTAGATGCGATAAGCATTCTAGCCCCCTTGTTTAGTGCCAAACCTAATAGGTTATGAGTGCCTAAAGATCCCACTTTAAGTGTTTGAATGGGGATCTTTAGGTAATCAATGGGGCTTGCTGGTGATGCAAAATGAAGTATGTAATCGAGTTTTCCAGCTACATGCACAAACTTTGAAACATCATGATGATGAAATTCAAACTGTTCTAAAGGCATTAGGTGCTCAATATTGGATAAGTGACCCGTTATAAGGTTATCCATACCAATAACGTGGTATCCTTCTTTTATAAAGCGATCACACAAATGAGAACCTAAAAATCCTGCTGCGCCTGTAATTAAAACTCTTTTCATAATTAAATGCCTATACCGTAGTAATCGAAACCAAGGTTTTTAACCTCCTGCTTGTCGTAAATATTTCTTCCATCAAAAATTACTTTTGATTTCATTAGTCTTCCAACAACATCAAAGTTTGGAATTCTAAATTCTGGCCATTCCGTAACCAAAAGAAGTGCGTCTACATCGATAAGTGTATCATACTCATCTTTTGCATAAGTAATGGTGTCTTTTAAGTCGTGCTTAGCTTCTTCCATTGCAATTGGGTCGTATGCTTTCACTTTGGCTCCCATTTCTAATAGCGCATTGATGATTACTATTGATGGTGCTTCTCTCATGTCGTCTGTTTTTGGTTTGAAAGAAAGTCCCCAAACGGCAAAGGTTTTACCTTTAAGGTCGCTTCCAAAATGAGATTTCACCTTGGTTACCATTACTGATTTCTGACGTTCGTTTACTTCTTCAACAGCTTTCAAAACAGACATGGTATATCCATTATCTTCAGCGGTTTTAATCAAAGCTTTTACATCTTTAGGAAAACATGAACCACCGTAGCCAACACCAGGGTAAATAAATTTATTTCCTATTCTGTTATCACTACCAATGCCTTTACGCACCATGTTTACATCGGCTCCCATGATTTCACAAAGGTTGGCGATGTCGTTCATAAAGCTAATCTTTGTAGCAAGCATTGAGTTTGCAGCATATTTAGTCATCTCTGCTGATGGTACATCCATGAAAATAGTTGGGTGTCCATTAAGTAGAAAAGGCTTATAAAGCTTTTTCATTATTTCTTCAGCTTTTTCAGACTCTACACCCACAACGATTCGGTCTGGTTTTAAGAAATCGGCAATGGCTGCTCCTTCTTTTAAGAATTCAGGGTTCGAGGCCACATCAAAAGGAATGTCGACACCTCTCTTTTTCAAGGCTGCTGCCACCTCTTTCTTTACTTTTTGCGCTGTTCCTACTGGCACTGTACTTTTGGTTACCACTACCATGTAATTGTTCATATTTTCGCCAATCGACTTGGCTACAGCTAGAACGTATTTTAAGTCAGCACTTCCGTCTTCTCCAGGAGGGGTACCTACTGCAATAAATGCTGTTTCACAATCTTGAATGCTTTCTGCCAAATTGGTTGAAAAATGCAAACGCCCTTTTTCATAGTTCTTTTTAACCATGGTTTCTAAGCCAGGTTCGTATATAGGCATTATACCTTCTTTAAGGCCATCAATTTTCTTTTGATCAATGTCAATACAGGTTACATCAATACCTACTTCGGCAAAACATGTTCCTGTTACTAGGCCTACATAGCCGGTTCCTACTACTGCTATTTTCATTACTTAATTATTTTTCACAAAGGTTTGATAAATAAGGGTTGTATTCATTGAATTTAGTTGAACGTGCCAATCCATTAGGTAAGGGGTCTGATTTTAATGATAAATATCAAACATCTTGCTTTAGCGTTTTTTGCCAGTTCCAAGAATCCGTTAGCGAATCTTTCAACGATTTCTCAGTCTTCCAACCTAAGGTTTCAGAAGATTTAGTCACATCCGCGTAAATTTTTTCTATATCTCCACCTCTTCTTTCGCCTATTCTATAGTTTAACTTCACTCCAGATACTTCTTCGAAGGTATTCACAATTTCTAAAACTGTATTGCCTTTCCCTGTTCCAATATTAAAAATGTCGAAAGACAAATTAGCGTGTTTGGTTAGGTATTCTAAGCTTTTAACATGGGCTTTAGCTAAATCAACTACGTGGATATAATCTCTAACACATGAACCGTCTTCAGTATCGTAATCATCTCCAAAAACGGTTAGTTGCTCTCTCCAGCCTGCTGCTGTTTGAGTAATAAAGGGAACCAAGTTATTAGGAATTCCTAATGGTAATTCTCCTATTTCCGAAGAAGGATGTGCTCCTACAGGATTAAAATAGCGTAAGGCAATGGCTCTAAATGATTTGTCTGAAATAGAAGTGTCTTCAATAACTTCTTCACAAACCTGTTTAGTATTGCCATATGGTGATTCTGCCGTTTTCTTTGGGCTTTGTTCCGTTACAGGCAGTTGGTCGGGCTGGCCATAAACCGTACAAGATGAAGAGAAAATTAATTTTTCAACACCTTCCTCTTTCATCAAACGAATAAGGGTCATTAATGAACCCACATTATTTTCATAGTATTCTAAAGGCTTAGCTACAGACTCACCCACCGCTTTATATGCAGCGAAATGTATTACGCCAGAAATCTCGTGTGCTTTAAAAACTTGCCTAAATGCATCCTTATCATTACAGTCGATTTGATAAAAAGTAAAATCTTTGCCAGTGATATTCTTTAGCCCTGTTAAAACCGACTTTCTAGAATTAGATAAATTATCTACGATTATTGGGTTATAACCAGCATTATGGAGTTCAACCACGGTATGGGAACCTATATAACCAGCACCACCTGTAACAAGGATATTCTGCATAAACACAAATTTAGAAGCTTAGAGGGATTAATTAATATCAAACCCTATTTTTGTACCGAAATACTAATGCAATATGTCGAATTCGATCGAAGAAATTAAGAAAGAGGTAGAAGCTTTTGTGGTAAGTTCTGAAGCGGAACTAGAAGCTTATAGAATGAGATTCATTAGCCGAAAAAGTGTTATTGGTGAGCTTTTCGGTAACATGAAGTCCGTTCCGGCTGAAGAAAGAAAGGCTTACGGACAAGATGTTAATGCTTTGAAGAACCTTGCTGAAGAACGCTTTCAGTTTCATATTGATAGTTTAAAATCTGGGTCGAAGAAGACGGAAGATCACCCAGACCTTACTTTACCACCAATTGAAAGTCAGTTTGGAACAATTCATCCATTAACCGCAACGCGCCAAAGGTTCATCGAAATTTTTGAAAGAATTGGTTTTAATGTTTCTTCTGGGCCTGAAATTGAAGATGACTGGCACAATTTTACTGCACTGAACTTTCCTGAAAATCACCCTGCCAGAGAAATGCAGGATACTTTCTTTTTAGAGAAAAACCCCGACATCGCTTTAAGAACACATACCTCTTCTGTTCAGATTAGAGTAATGGAAAATGAGAAGCCTCCTATCAGAACGCTTTCTCCAGGAAGGGTTTTTAGAAATGAGGCGATTTCTGCCAGAGCGCATTGTGTATTTCACCAAATGGAAGGTTTATACATAGATAAAGGTGTTTCGTTTGCCGATTTAAAGCAAACGCTTTACCATTTCGCTAAGGAAATGTATACCAAAGATACTCAAGTACGATTTAGGCCTTCGTATTTCCCTTTTACAGAACCAAGTGCAGAGATTGATATCTCTTGTCAGATATGTCATGGCGAAGGATGCAATATTTGTAAATACAGCGGTTGGGTAGAAATTGGCGGTGCCGGAATGGTAGACCCAAATGTGCTAGAAAACTGCGGTATTGACTCTTCTGTGTATTCTGGTTTTGCCTTTGGAATGGGAATAGAGCGTATTACCATGCTTCGGTACGGAATTAAAGATTTACGTTTGTTTACGGAAAATGACATTCGCTTTTTAAAGCAGTTCAATTCATTATGATGCAATTAGAGGATATTAAGAAAATAGGTGTAGTTGGAGCAGGAACTATGGGGCAGGGAATTGCTCAGATTTCTGCTTTGGCAGGCTACACTGTTGTGCTATACGATCTTCAGTCTTCAGCTTTAGACACTGCTAAAAATAATATTGGCAAAAATCTAGATAAGGGAATTGAGCGAGGTAAAGTTACTGCTGAAGAAAAAGATCAAGCACTTTCTAGTATTGCTTTTACTACCGATTTTGAATTACTAAAGGCCGATATTATTATTGAAGCCATAGTAGAGAGACTTGACGTAAAAAAGGAGCTGTTTGAAAAATTAGAAAATCAG
Source organism: Roseivirga seohaensis (assembly GCF_001592945.1). GTDB lineage: Bacteria > Bacteroidota > Bacteroidia > Cytophagales > Cyclobacteriaceae > Roseivirga > Roseivirga seohaensis. The sequence continues at coordinate 61,079 of NZ_LRPB01000023.1, read as the reverse complement.
AATTCTGACAAAACCATTTTAGCTTCAAACACTTCTTCCATTCCTATTACAAGAATAGCAAGAGACTTGAGGCACCCAGAGCGTTTTGTGGGAATGCACTTTTTTAATCCTGCCCATATCATGAAACTGGTTGAGGTAATTTCTGGGGTAGCAACTTCAGACGATACTTCAAAAGTAGTTTACGAATTGGCTAAAGTATTAGGTAAAGTGCCTGTTATGGCTAAGGATGCCCCTGGCTTTATTGTTAACCGAGTAGCGCGTAACTTCTATGTTGAAGGGTTAAAAGTACTGGAAGAAGGAGTTTCTGATGTGAAAGGAATCGATCGACTTGTAGAGGCTTCGGGTTTTAAAATGGGCCCTTTTAGACTGATGGATCTGATTGGTGTGGATACTAATTTTTCTGTAACCACCTCAATGTTCAATGCATTTCATCAAGACCCAAAATTCAGACCTTCTCGTATTCAAGAGCAAAAGGTTGATGCTGGCCATCATGGCCGTAAATCAGGAAAAGGATTTTATAATTACTCGGCTTAGAGTAGCTCTTCGATCAATTTGTCGATAGTAATACCTTCGGCTTCTGCTTTAAAGTTTCTTACGATTCTATGGCGTAGGATTGGTTTAGCCACGGCTTTCACGTCTTCAATGTCAGGCGAATATTTATTATTCAGCAAGGCATTACATTTGGCAGCAATAATTAGGTTTTGCGAAGCTCTTGGCCCTGCACCCCATTCTACATACTCTTTGGTAATGGCAGGAGCTCTTTCTGAATCAAATCTGGTTTTGTGAACGAGATTTACTGCGTATTCAATTACGTTATCGGCAACAGGCACTCTACGTACCAAATGTTGGTAGGCTAGTACTTCTTCAGCACCCAGTACTTTATTCACTATTTTTTGCTCATCGGTAGTTGTTCCTTTTACGATGTCTACTTCTGATGCAAATGATGGGTATGACAATTGAATGTTGAATAAGAAACGATCTAGCTGAGCTTCTGGTAAAGGATAGGTTCCCTCTTGTTCAATAGGGTTTTGAGTAGCCAGAACGAAAAAAGGTTTTTGTAATGGAAACGTTTGTCCAGCCACTGTAACCGCATATTCTTGCATGGCCTCTAACAAAGCCGCTTGTGTTTTGGGAGGAGTTCTGTTGATCTCATCTGCCAAAATAATGTTGGCGAAGATTGGGCCTTGAATAAATTTGAAATTTCTGTCTTTGTCCAAAGTTTCAGCCCCCAAAATATCTGAAGGCATTAAGTCTGGAGTAAACTGAATTCGGTTGAATTTTAGGTCTAAAGCGGAAGAGATTGTGCTAATCAGTAAAGTTTTAGCCAAGCCAGGAACGCCTACTAAAAGGCTGTGGCCCTGACAAAAAATCGAAGTCAAAAGTAGGTTAACTACTTCATCTTGACCAATAATTACTTTTGAAATTTCCTTTTTAAGAATGTTGAAATCCTCAAAAAATTTATTTGCAAGGGCTACTTCCGACTTTACTTCTTCCATTCTTATTAGTTATTCGTTATGCCGCAACGGTTAAATTCAGGATCAACCATTACGTAAACTTCTTTCATTTTTTCTTTAATATACTCTCTTCTTTTTTGATCTTTCTTCATACCCAAAGTAGCTGCTCTTAACTTTTCGTAGTCATCAGTCATGTTGGCCCTATGTGGCCCTACTTTAGATTTGTAATATATGATTCTTACAGCTTTTGAGCCATCCAACATTTCAATGATTTCTGGCTTTGAAATATCACCTTCAGACATTTCATCAATGATAAAAAACATGGTTGGGTCTAAGTTCTCGGCTGAGATTTTATTGGTTCCAAACTGACCAGTCAAAAACCCACCATTTGCTTTTGTACCCTCATCATCTGAAAATTGTTTCGCAGCTGAGGCAAAAGTTATACTATCGGATAATATAAGGGTTCTAAGGCTATCTAATTCATTAGAAGTTCTTTGAATATCTTGCTCGGTTGGTTTAGGAGTAATTAAAATATGGCGTGAATTGTATTCGTTTCCACGCTTTTCTATAAGCTGAATGAGGTGAATTCCGAATTGGGAAACCACAGGCATAGAGATTTCGCCTGGCTTAAGCGCTAAGGCTCCCGCTTCGTAAGCAGGATCCATCTGGCCTCTTTTAGCAAGACCTAGATTACCACCATTGGGGCCACTTGGGCCTTCAGAGTTTTCAATGGCTAAGATTTCAAAATTTTCTCCATTCATAGCCCTTTCCCTAATTTTCATCAACTGATCTTTTACTTTTTGTACTTCAGCTTCGTTTGGCACAGGCTTTTTTACAATTACACCAATTTCAAATTCGGTGTTAAAAAGAGGTAAACTGTCTTTAGGAATATTATTGTAAAACTTACGGATTTCTGCCGGGGTAACCGTTACTGAACTTAAGATGAACTCTTCCTGAGCACTTACTTTTAATTGTTCTTCAACGTTGGGTCTTAATTCATCCATCAGTTGATCGATAGACTTTCCGTAAGCTTCTTCAATAGCGCGTTCCGAACCCATTTGCTGAACTATGTTTTGCATTCTCATTTGGAGCTCGTAATCTACCCTTCCTGCATCTACATCTACAGAATCTATCTCAGACATAGCAAGCATGAGTTTAGTTTCGATCATTTGCTCCAAAATTAAACAGCGGGCATCTCCTGTGAAGTTTGCAGCCTCGCCACTCGATAGAAATCCAGCGTAAGCCTGTTCAATTTCGCTTTTAAGAATAATGTGATTATCCACTTTGGCGATAATCTTATCTACTACTTCTTGCCCAAAAGTTATGTTGAGTGAAAGCACTGTAAACAGTATTGCTGCCAATCCTTTATTTATATATCTCGTAGTCCTCATTTTTTTTCGCTCTTTCATAAACTTTATTCTCCAGACTCTTGGCAATCTCTACCTTACGCTTGTTAATTATAATATTCTTGATGTCTTCCTTAACGTACTCCAATGGAGAAACCTGCTCAGACAGTTTGAATTCGTGAATTCTGAAAAGGTAAAGATATAGAGAATCTGATTCTTCAACGTATCGGTTTCTTCTTAGAAATTGAATCTTATTTTCAATAGTGGAAAAAGGTGAGTTTTTAGTTAAATCATCAAAGTTAATCCACGTAGAATCTTGTAGAGAAAAGTCGCTAGCAAATTGAAATCCATAAGATTTAAGCGACTCTAAGTCCTCTGGCCTATCGGATTTCATCCACCTTCTTACGTCTGCTTTCTTTTGTGCGGCCTGCAATATTTTTAAATATCGGCCTCTTAAAATATTTTGCCTAAGCTGAAAATTGTCAATATTGTCGCTGTAGTATTGCTTAATTTCTTCTTCGCTTACTTCTCGATTGAGCTGTTGCTCTACCATTAATTTTTGGTACTCATAAGAAATGAGCGTATAGCGGTAGGCTTCTACTTTTCTTTGAATTTCAGTCTGATCAATTTTGCTGTTGCTGGATGCTTCTCTAACAAACAATTCCTTCTTTATCCAAGTATCAATAAATCGCTCAGTGATTCTAGCACTGTCTTCTTCAGACATACTGGGGTCGGTTAAATCACTAATGTCTGTTTTATATAAAAAGGTATTGCCCACCCTTGCCACAAGGTTTTCGGTGTTGTCCATTTTGCTTTCAGATTCCATACCAAGAAACTCGCATGAGCTAACGGCAAGTAAAATGATAAGCAATATGTAGTATTTACCTTTTTTCATCAGAAGCAATTTGCTTCAATAGTTTTGTGTCAATTTCAATCCTATTGGCCTTTCTTAGAGATTTCACCCATTCTTTTTCTAACCAATCCTGATAGTCGGCCATAACAAGGCCTTTTATTTCTTCTAAACGATATAAACCTTTAGGGATTATTTCTTCAATGGCGTAAACTCGCTTTTCAGAAAGCTGACTGAAAAGAACATGTTCTTTCCAGTTTTGTGCGAAATTAGGTAAATCCTTTCGTTGATAAGTTCTTTTAGCAATTTTTAACGCACTAAATACTTCAGGCTCAAGCTGAGCTTTAAGTGCGTTTTCAAACGGAGTACTCTGATCCCATTTGAAAGTATCAACCACCTTTTCAAGACTTTCTGAATTGGCTGACTCAATAACCCAAACCGAAGCCCTTTCTGGAGCAACATAGTTTTTTTGGTTTGAGTTGAAATAGGAGTTAAGGCCGATGCTATCTTCTGCAGCTTTATTCCAAACCTCTTTTTCCATGATTTCGAAAAGCATTAAACCTTCTTTATACTCGTTGAGTAAAAATCCGTATTCTGGATATTTTTCTGGAGCGAGGCTGTCTTCGTAAAGAATGATTTGCTCGCGTTCAAACAACTTATAGCGGTTCCAAAGTGTGGTAACGGTAATTTGGTTTGCATTGCCCAACGATCTAAAGAATTCAGAATACAGGATTTCTTTATTGCCGATTTTAAAAACAGTTTGATTGTTGAGGCTGGCTAAATCTAAATTAGGTAAACCAACAGCAGCAATTTGGGCTATGGTATTTTGGAGTTTAGGTAAGTCTTGTTCAAACCCGTTTTCGTTTTTGAGTTTATTGACCAATACCTCTGGTGATAATTGATTTCTACCCGAACGTCTTATATTTTCAGAAATTTTCGTTCTCATTTCTTCCAATGAAGGCATTTCTTCTACGGCATCAAGGCGGATAATGTGCCAGCCATATGATGCCTCTAAAGGCGGAGCAATATCGCCAGGGGTTTCAATGCTGTAAGCAACTTTTAAAAATTCATCTGGTAATTCTCCAGTTCCCGCATAAGGTAGAGAACCTCCATTGAGCCGCGTTTGGCTATCATCTGTGTATTGTTTGCAAAGCGCTTTCCAGTCGCCTCCGTTTTGAATAGAATCGTAAATCGTTTTAATCAATTGGTTTCCACTTTCTCTTGAGCGGCCATTTTTAGTCAGAAAAATGTGTGAAGTTTTTACCCTGCCTTTGGCTAACCTCTTGTCGTTTACTTTAATGATATGATAACCGAACTGCGAACGGATAATTTTCGAAATACCACCTACGGGCGTTTCATAAGCCCCATTTTCAAAAGGGTAAACCATAGACATGGCAGTAAACCAGCCTAGGCTTCCACCATTTTTGGCCGATCCATCTTGTGAGTTGGTTTTAGCCAAGAGCGCAAAATCAGCTCCGTTTAGGGCTAAACTTCTTAGGCTGTCTGTTTTCTGATAAGCAGCCAAGGTATCCATAGGGTTGGATTCGTTGGCTATTCTGATAAGGATATGTGAAGCATTAACCTCATATTTTAGCCTATCATACACTTCTAAAATAAGCCCTTCTTCAGATACCGGGTTTTGTAAATAAGGCTTTTGAATTTGGGCGATGTATCCATTGTATTCATTCTGAAATGTTTCTGAATTACCAATACCAGCTTTTTTAGCCGCCAATACTTTCAGCTTAAAGTCAATATATTGGTTTAAATACTTTTCAAGCGAATCGTAAACTAAAGGTGTATTTGCCTTATGGTTTTTATTAAACTCATAAAGAAATTCGGCTTTAGAAATAGAAACACCATTGAGCTTAGCTATGCTTTGGCTTTCTTGAAAAGCCATAATTGGGGCAAAGGAATAGAAAAAGAAAGTGAATATTGCTAGAAAACGCATGACAGGGTTACTTTTCGAAAGTCACATTTTTGAACAAGCGCAAGGTGTTTTGATTCGGGCTTGAATCAAATTCTATTTTGTCCATGATTTTCTTCACCAACATAATGCCTACACCTCCCTTTTGTTTGGTACGGATTAAATCGCCCAAAATAGGTTCGTTGTATTTTATAATGTCGAAGGCAGCACCTTTGTCGATAATATCAAACCAAACACCTTCTTTATTAAAGCTGATGGAAATTTTGACGTAATCTTCAAGGTCTGAACATTGGCCATGGATAATAATGTTTGCACATACCTCATCCACTGCCAACACCATCATATTGGTTTCAATATCAGGCACAGAATGCTCATGTAACACTTTGGTTACAAATTTCCGCATTAACCTGAGTTTGTTTTTGCTGTAAGGTATGTTAAAACTATAAGCCATTTATTTCCGCTAAAGCTTCTTCTTTTGTTTTTCTAATTATAAGCAATTGGTCTAAGCCGAGTATGCCAAAAACTTTGAGCACTTTTTCGGATAGGCCGTAAATAATAAAGGTGGTATTGGTTTGATTAATTTCTTCGATGTAGGACATGAATACGCCCAGCCCAGCAGAAGAAATATAGTTAAGGTTAGTGCAATCTACTATGATATTACTATGGCTTTCGTCAAAAGCCGAGCGAAGCCCCTTGTCCAACTTTATGGAAGAACTGGCATCTGCATCTCCTGTTACGGCAATAGAGATATAATTGTTTTCATTGGTCTGTACAATTTCTAACATAAGCTTTTATACGTTCTTTATTTGAACTTGATCACCACCATAGTGTAGTCATCATTTAAATTTTTATCCTCGCAAAACTCAAAGAGCTTTTTAATAAATGTTTTTTGAATTGAAACCGCATCGTATTTGGCGTTTTCGGTCAATATTTTTTTCATCCTCTCGTATCCAAATTCCTCTCCAGAATGATTGGAAGCTTCAGAAATGCCATCGGTGTATAATACTATGATGTCATCTTTTTGGAAAGTCATTCTATTAACGAATACATAGTTTTTAAAACTGTCGTTACGTAAAATTCCTAACCCAAGTCCTTTGTTTTCAAGGAATTCGGCACTTGCGTTTTGGCTAGAATAGAAGAGCGTTGGGCAATGGCCAGCCCTAGAATATTCAACCGATCTACGCTCGGTATCAATCACAAAATAGGAAAGTGTGATGAATGAGGTTTTTTCTAAACAGCCACTCAAGGCTTTGTTGGCCTTTACCAAAAACTCATCGGGGGCAAGATCTAACTGAACCAAGCTTTGAAAAATGCCCTTCATTTGCGACATGTGGAAAGCGGCTGAGGTTCCTTTTCCAGAAACATCTCCAATAACCACAACAAACTTATGATCGCTCAGCTTAAAGGTATCATAATAATCACCCCCAACTTCATCTGGAGCCTGAGTATAAGCATGAATCTGGAAACAAGAATCGTGATCTAAGTTCTCGGGCAAAAGTGCTCGTTGTACTTTTTTGGCAATGTTAAGCTCTTTTTTATAACGTTCGTTTTCTAACGCTTCGCCTAATAGGCGGAAGTTTTCAATAGAAATGCTCGCTTGGCTGGCAAAAGTATTGATGATGTTAATCATCTCTTTGTTAAAGCCATCGCTCAGTTCGTTAAGCAAATACATGTGGCCTGCCACTTTTTCTTGAATTACTAAAGGAACAATAAGAACTGACCTGAAATTGGATTTCTTGAAAACAACTAAAGTTTGGTCTTGCTCTGTGGCCTTTGAAAGCGGGTTTTTAAGTACCGATTTTTGCTTACTTGTTTTGATTTGTTCTATTACCTCTAGTCGGTTTGTAGGGCTCAGATTTTTTCTTCTGATTTCTAACTCTTCAGTTTCTTGCTTGTTCCGATTGATTTCTAACCAGCCTGCATCAGCGTATACCGCACTCATTGAGCTGGTTAAGAGAATATCGAAAATCTGGTTTTCGTTCTCTCCTTGTTGAATAGATTGGCTTAAGCGCTGGAAGTTGATGGCTTCTTCCATCTTCTTCTCAAAAACAGATGAGGTAGGAAGGTTGAAAAGAATTACGAGAAGTGAGAAAATGCTATAAAAAAGCAAGAACACAAACAACGAAATAACAAAGAGGTTATCAATGGATTTTAGATTATCCATTGTGTCCTCACCGGGCACATAAATTGAGGTAAAGAAATAGCCAAGGTAAATCGTAATCAGTAAAATGAGCAAAATGCTTTTCCACTTTTGCTTAAAATTTAGGTAAGCTACCCACTTTAAGTTGGCCGATAGAATAAGGGCCATTAGCGTAATTATACCGAATAGAACTTTGAACAAATCACTGGTTTGAAGTTCTGCACCTGTGAGGTCGAAAAATATGGAAAGCAACACGATTCCTTCGAACACATTCCACCATAACACCAATCTTTTAGATTTTTGGTAGAGAATAAGCTTTTTCCATACAGTAAAAGTGGAAATCAGAAAAACAGAAACCATCCCAAACCTGAGGCTAAAAAGTACCTCCTCTAAGAATGGGTTTTTGGAAAGTGCAGAATCGGCAATAGAGCTGTTGAATAGTCCAATAGCAACGGAAACCAATGTGGCTACCAAGCCTATAGCAAACACTCGCCAGAGGTAATCTATAAAGTCTGTGCTTTCTAATCTTGTGATTCTAAGGCGGTAATACAGCACCAGAAAAACAAAAAAGAAGTCCATAATAAGGACAGGGACGACAGGGGAAATACCTAAATCGACATCGCTTCTGAAGGCCAAAACCTGCAAAACATCCAACAGCGTCATGATTAGCCAGAGCAGCAGGGCTACCACTAGGCTAATACGCATGTAGAATTTTTTTGTAAGCTTGGTTTTCATCAGTTTTTAGACGCGCCCGAATTTACGAATTTAACGCTACGGCCAAATCTTAAAACTAAACTTTAAGTAAACGGCTTATCTCAGGTTTATACCTAACTCTTTGAGTTGTGCTTCATCAATAGTAGAAGGCGAATCAATCATTACATCTCTGCCCGAAGTGTTTTTAGGGAAGGCAATGTAATCTCTGATGCTGTCTGAACCACCAAACATGGCGCACAGTCGATCGAAACCAAAGGCAATCCCACCGTGTGGAGGTGCACCATATTCGAAAGCGTCCATTAAAAAGCCGAACTGGGCTTTGGCTTCTTCCTCAGTAAAACCTAAGTGTTTAAACATCAGCTGCTGCGTTGCTCTGTCGTGAATTCTGATTGAACCACCACCAATTTCAACACCGTTAATGACTAAATCGTAAGCATTGGCTCTTACTTTTCCGGGGTCGGTATCGAGCAAAGCCATGTCTTCCGCTTTTGGCGAAGTGAATGGGTGGTGCATGGCGTGGAAACGCTCGGTTTCTTCATCCCATTCCAATAGAGGGAAATCGATTACCCAAAGTGGCTGAAAAGTATTTTTATCGCGTAAGCCCAATTCTTTACCCATGTGCAAACGCAATTCGCTCATTTGTTTACGGGTTTCGTTTGCGGTTCCGCTAAGTACTAAAATTAAGTCGCCAGCTTTTGCTCCAGCTTTATCTGCCCAAGCTTTTAAGTCTTCTTCAGAATAAAATTTATCTACTGAAGATTTGAAAGTGCCATCGGCATTGCATTTTACATACACCAAACCCTTGGCACCAATTTGTGGTCTTTTCACGAAATCAGTCAGGGCGTCTAATTGCTTACGGGTGTATTCGGCACAACCTTCGGCACAAATTCCAACCACCAATTCTGCCTGATCGAAAATGCTAAAACCTTTGTTTTGTGCTAGCTCGTTCAGTTCAACAAACTCCATCCCAAAACGGATGTCGGGTTTGTCGTTGCCGTATTTGCGCATGGCATCGGCATAAGTCATGTGAGGGAAGTCGCCCAACTCTACACCTCTTACGGCAGAGAACATGTGGCGGGTCATGCCTTCGAATGTATTCAGAATGTCTTCTTGATTTACGAAAGACATTTCGCAGTCTATTTGAGTAAACTCAGGCTGACGATCGGCCCTAAGGTCTTCGTCTCTAAAGCATTTTACGATTTGAAAATACCTGTCGAAACCAGAAACCATCAGCAATTGCTTAAAGGTTTGTGGCGATTGAGGCAGCGCATAAAATTCGCCTTGGTTCATTCTAGAAGGCACCACAAAATCACGAGCTCCTTCTGGCGTAGACTTGATTAAAACAGGCGTTTCAACCTCAATAAAGTCTTGTTCGGCTAAGTAATTACGAACAGCCATGGCCAGTTTAGAGCGCAATTGCAGTTTGCTGCGCACTTCGTTTCTTCGTAAATCCAAATAGCGGTATTTCATTCTGAGTTCTTCACCTCCATCGGTGTCGTCTTCAATAATGAAAGGAGGTACTTTTGAACCATTCAAAATTTCTAGGCTTTCTACTTTAATTTCGATGCTTCCTGTAGGAATGTTATCGTTTTTAGAATAGCGTTCCACCACGGTTCCTGTTGCTTTCACAACGAATTCGCGCCCTAGTTTTCTGGCTGTTTCCAACACTTCGGCAGGTGTACTTCCTTCTTCAAAAGAAAGCTGAGTAATTCCGTATCGGTCTCTTAAGTCGGTCCACATAAGGCCGCCTTTATCGCGCGACCGCTGTACCCAACCACAAAGTGTAACTTGCTCGTTGCAATTGCTTTCTCTTAATTCGCCACAGGTATGCGTTCTTAACATGGTATGCTTTCGTAAAATTGAGCCGCAAATTTAGTAATTGTTTTAGCAAATGGGGCTAATATTAGGCTTCAATCGAAAGAGACTTTTAATCTTTACTTATTCTGAAAAGATTTTCGCTTTCAATAGCCCTTTGGCTAAATAAAACGTTTGAACTTTGGAACTATCAGTACATAAAGACGAGTTTTTCATGGGTGAGGCTTTAAAGCAAGCCCAAATGGCTTTCGACAGGGGAGAAGTCCCTGTTGGAGCGGTGGTAGTCGCTGAAAAACGAATAATTGCTCGAGCGTATAATCAAACTGAGCAATTGAATGATGTTACTGCCCATGCAGAAATGCTGGCACTTACTTCGGCCTTTAATTATTTGGGGGCAAAATACTTAAAAGAGTGTACTTTGTATGTTACGTTAGAGCCTTGTGTAATGTGTGCTGGAGCTCAATATTGGGCGCAACTTGGCAAATTGGTATACGGAGCCAAGGATATTCGAAGAGGATACAGTATTCATGACAGAAACTTGCTACATCCTAAAACAGAAGTGGTAGGTGGCTTGTTTGCTTTAGAGAGCGAAGCGCTTATGAAATCGTTTTTCGCTAAATTGAGACCATAAATTTTTGTTCAACATATAATCATAAATAAACATGGCATTTAAACTTCCAGATTTACCATATGCATTTGACGCGCTTGAACCGCACGTAGATGCAAGAACGATGGAAATTCATCACGATAAACATCATGCAGGTTATACTAACAACCTGAATGCAGCAATTGAAGGTACTGAAATGGAGGGCAAAAGTATTGAAGAGCTTTTGGCCAATCATATGGACAATGCAGCAGTAAGAAATAACGGTGGTGGTTATTATAACCACGATCTTTTTTGGAAAGTAATGTCTCCAAATGGTGGAGGTAAGCCTTCTGGCGATTTAGCCGCAGCAATCGATTCAGCTTTTGGTTCTTTCGATGGCTTTAAAGATGCTTTCTCAAAAGCAGCAGCGACAAGATTTGGTTCTGGCTGGGCTTGGCTTTGTGTTCACCCAGGAGGCAAAGTAGAAGTTTGCTCTTCTCCTAACCAAGATAACCCAATGATGCCAAATGTAGGCTGTGGTGGAAAACCAATTTTAGGCCTTGATGTTTGGGAACACGCTTATTACTTGAACTACCAAAACAGAAGACCTGATTATATTAGTGCTTTCTTTAACGTAATTAACTGGGACGAAGTAACCAGAAGATACAACGAAGGAAAGTAAAATTCTAAAATCTTGATGAATTCAAAACCACCTCTGAAAAGGGGTGGTTTTTTGTTTTATTGCAAACCTTCTTGAATTTTAAAGTGGTCAAATTCCACCACTTTAAAATTTTGAGCAATTCATTTTTTATAAAACCACTTCCAAAACCCCAATCAATCTATCCACTTCTTCCAGTGTATTGTAATGCACAAAGCTGACGCGAACTGGGCCGCCTTTGGCTTCTAAGTTGAGAGATTGCACCAGTTTTTTGGCATAGAAATCACCGAAACGAATACCGATACGGTGCGGGTCAACTTGCTTAACAATGGCTTCGCTTTTTAAAGTATCATGATGAAAAGCAATGGTGGACACTCTTCTTTTCTGATCCCCATTTTGTACGCCAAGAATGGTAACCGAGTCTTTGGTTTTTAGAAAATCCATAAAACGATTGGCCAACGCTTCTTCATGGGCGGCAAACAAATCGAAGCTTTTCTGAAATTTCAATTGGTCATCTGCCTTGGTGTCATTTGTATAATGATGGTCGTGAACATCTCTCAAATATTCCGTAAGCCCAGCCATGCTGTAGGTCAGTTCAAAATTCTTATTGCCAGGCTGAAGTTTGTAGGGTACTTCTTTAATAAAGTAGTGGTTAATTCCTGCCATAGCCTCCAGAATTTCTAGTTTTCCATACATCAAAGCGCAATGTGGGCCATACACTTTATAGCAACTGAATACATAAAAATCGACATCCAAAGCCTGCACATCTACCAAACGATGAGGGGCCAGGGCAACGCCATCCACACAGAATAAAGCACCTGCTTGATGCACCACTTTGGCTACTTCGGCAATTGGGTTAATAGTGCCCAAAATATTCGAGGCATGCACCATGGTCACCAGTTTCGTTTTGGCAGAAAGCAATTGCTTTAAGTCTTCAATTTCAAACTCTAGGCTTTCTGGGTTTACCTCCCAAATTTTGACGACAATGCCTTTTTCTTGTAAATCCATCCAAGGAGAACAGTTAGATTCATGTTCGGAATTGGTGGTGATTACCTCGTCTCCAGCTTTCCATGCTTTTGAAAGCGTTAGGCTCAAAAGCCTGAACATCATGGTGGAGGAATGCCCCATCACGATTTCTTTAGGGTCTTTGGCATTCACAAGCTTGGCCATTTCGTTGGTAGCGAAACCCACTTTCTCTCCCGCTAGGCGCGAAATTTCATAAGAAGCTCCGTGCTGTACATCGTAGTTCAGCAGGTATTCAGAAATTCTTTCCACAACAGGTTTTAGGGTTTGAGAACCACCTGCGTTATCCATATAGACAAAACCACTGCTAAGCGCAGGGAAGTAACTTCTAACAAAATCGAGATCGAGTTGAGGATTGTTCATAGACTGGCAATTAAATCGATAATATAACAAAGGGTAGCGATCTCTGCTACCCTTTGTTTTTAAATGGCGAACAAGTTGAAACCTTTTACTTTTTCCCAGTTAATTGGTCTATTTCTAAAAAGGGTTCTTTGATTAAAGAAAGCCCAAATGCAGCAGCAGCGGCTGAAAACACTGAATAGTCAAGCGGGGCTTTTAGACCAAATGAAAAGACCATGGATAACCCAAAAACCAGAAGCAGAACACCACTCAATTGAGCAGTAAGCTTGGTTTTAAAACCTAGGATAAGAAGTATTGCAAATATGACTTCTAGAATAGTGGCGCTCCAACCCATAAAGGGCACTAAACTTTCGGGTGCCCATGGAACCATACTTCCTGTATAAGCCAAAAAAGCCTCCATATTTCCCCAAGTTGAAATTTCTTCAGGCCAAAACCCAAACCTGTCGGCTACTGCGGAAAGGAATGCCATGCTTAAGGCAAGTCTCAAGAATACTTTTATCCAGTGTGCTTTCATACTATTTTTGGTTTACTCGGTGTTTTCCAGGCTCAAACCTAAAAGCATCCATCAGTCTATTCCATGTATTGATCTGAGCAATGGCTAAGGTAAGGTTAGCAATCTCTTTTCTGGAGAAAAATTTTCCCAAGTTTTCAATATCCTCATCACTTACTTCATTCTTACTCAGCAGTGTTAGTTTTTCCGCATAGCTTAATACCGCCCTTTCTTTATTAGAATAATATGGAGCTTCTCTCCATGCCGAAATTGAATAGAGCTTGAGTTCTGTTTCGCCAGCGGCAATAGCTTCTTTGTAATGCATATCCAAACAGTATACACAATGGTTAATTTGAGAAACCCGGAATTTCATTAAGCCTAAAAGCTTCTGGTCAAAACCACATGATTTTAGATACTCTTCTATTCCAAATACTGATTCGTACAGCCCTTGGGGTAATTCTGAATGTGAAAATCGTTGCATAATTTCTAGCGTTTTGTGATAACACAAATCTCGCAACGGTGAGCTGGCTAATACTTAAACCAGTTTAAGAAAATAGATTTTCACTCTCCCTTCTTCTTTTTCTTGGCTTTAATCATGCTGAAGAACTCTGGGGTAAAGCCCAAATAGGAAGCCAGCATTTTTTGAGGTACTCGTTGAGCAAAAGGCCCAGTGGCATTATTAAAATTGTCGAGCATTTCTTCCCTACTCAGGTTGAAAATCAATTGTAAGCGATTAAGAGATGCAATCAATGTTTTTTCGGCTATAATCCTAAATAGCCTTTCTACTTTTGGCACTTTTAGGTAGAGTGCTTCCATTTTGGCTTTATCTAGTTTTAGAAGTTCGGCATCTTCTAATGCCTGAATATAATGTTGGGAAGGCTTTTCGTTCACAAAACTATCGTGCTCAGTAATCCACCAGTTTTCAATGGCAAAAAGAAGGGTTTGTTCAATGCCCTTTTCATTAAAATAGAAGGTTCTTAAACAGCCACTAAGAATAAAATATTGAGCGCGACAAACTTGATCGGGCTCCAAAAGAAACTTCTTTTTCTCGATTGTGACCTTTTCTAAATGCTTCAGAAATATTTCGAACTCATTTTCATCGAAAACTACATAGCGGTTAAGGTAGTTTTTGAGGGCTTCTTTTTCTGCTTCTGAAATGGAGTTCATGCCAACAAATTAAACAGAGTTTGGGTCGAAAAAAACAAAAAAAGGGATGCTTTTGACACCCCTTTCTCTCAAACAAAAATTCAAAACCTATCAGTGTAATTTCTTAGCTATCAAATCGATTTTGGGCTTTGCATCTTCTCTACCCAATTCCAGTGCTTTTTGATAATTTTCTAAAGCCTGTTTGTAGGTAGATTTTTTCTTGCTAGGCGCCAATTTTGTTCTCTGTGCGGCAAGAGCATAAGCCTCGCCTCTGGTGAAATAGGAGTCTGCCTCACTAATTTGGAAGGCCGATTTCATGGCTGAAATTTGCTGATCCAAAAGTTCTAATTCCATTGTTTTTGCTTCAATCATTTCATCTTGGCTTAAGATGGTTTCCGCCTGAATACTATTCAATGCTACCAACTTTTGATTGTTATTGGTTTCTGTATCTAATCTAGCCTCTAAAAGAGCAATGTCATTCTTTTGCGATTCAAACTCGGCCTTTAGCTTTTTTAAGCTATTGGCATAATTGTTTTGAGCCGTTGTCGAGTTTTTTAATGACTTTTCTAAACTTGAAATCTGCAAAGAGGTTTGCGCTATGTAAGATTTCAGTTCAGTTAAATGAGCAATGAAGTCTTCTTGAGAATCACTATTCTCTAAAGTTACTCTGAGCATTTTTCTACCCAAATCAATTGAATCCATTAATGTCATGGCCTTGAATAGAGTAGCAGATGTTTTTTGACTACTTTTTATTTCTAAAGAAAGGCTGTCTATTTTGGCAATAAGGCTTGAGTTTTCATTCATCAATACTTCTTTCTCTTTTTCATTAGAGCAACTGAACAATGTCAAGATGAATACTCCAATGATAATATGCTGTTTCATGTTTTATTTTCTGTGTTTGAGCCATTTGACGTGGATTTTACAAAAGGTCACAGAAAGAGAATGGAAATATTTTTGAATGAGAAGATGGCTGGAAATGATTATTTCTTTCTAAGTAATTCCTTCAGTTCAGCAAGTTCATCGCGCAATCTGGCAGCCTCAATAAAATCAAGTTCTTTGGCAGCCTTTTCCATCGATTTTTGGGTTTTCTGAATCATTTTTTCCAAACCTTCTTTGCCCATATAAGCCACGACAGGGTCGGCAGCTACTGAAATACTTTCGCTTTCAGCATAGTAGTTCTTTTTCTGTTTTCTTGAATCGGCCACCGAAGTTTGATTCATAATGGCTTCTTTCGATTTCTTGACGGTGGTTGGAGTAATTCCGTGTTCCTCATTATAAGCTTGCTGAATCGCCCTTCTTCTTCGGGTTTCGTCAATAGCGCGCTGCATGGAAACCGTGGTTCGGTCGGCATACATGATTACCATGCCATTTTGGTTTCGGGCCGCACGGCCAATGGTTTGCACTAAAGAGCGTTCGTTTCGCAAAAAGCCTTCTTTATCGGCATCTAAAATGGCCACCAATGAAACCTCTGGTAAATCAAGCCCTTCCCTTAATAAGTTTACGCCTACCAGTACATCGAAAATGCCTAGCCTTAATTCACGAAGAATTTCAACCCGGTCCAGTGAACTTACTTCTGAGTGAATATAACGCACCTTTACGTTGGCCCTTTCCAAGTATTTGGACAGTTCTTCTGCCATTCTTTTGGTTAAAGTTGTAATGAGTACGCGCTCTTCTTTCTTAACTCTAATATCAATTTCTTCCAGAATATCATCGATCTGGTTAGGGCTTGGCCTCACTTCAATGATAGGATCAAGTAAGCCCGTTGGACGAATTACCTGCTCTACTACTTCGCCTTGGGTTAGGTTGAGCTCATAATCGGCAGGGGTAGCGCTTACGTAAATGGTTTGCTTGGCCAGCCCTTCAAATTCGTCAAATTTTAGCGGGCGATTGTCCATGGCTGATGGTAGTCTGAAGCCGTATTCCACCAAGTTTTCTTTTCTAGACCTATCGCCTCCCCACATGGCACGCACCTGAGGTAAGGTTACATGGCTTTCGTCAATTACCATCAGGAAGTCTTCTGGAAAGTAATCGAGCAAACAGAAAGGCCGTTGCCCCCTTTGGCGTCTGTCGAAATAGCGTGAGTAATTTTCTACCCCAGAACAATAACCCAATTCCCTCATCATTTCCAGATCAAATTCAGTACGCTCTTTTAGGCGCTTGGCCTCTAAAAATTTACCGTCATCTTCAAACTGGTGGAGGCGCTCTACCAAGTCATTCTGAATTTCATGAATGGCTTGATTCAACACATCTTTTCCTGTTACAAAAAGGTTAGCAGGAAAAATAGTGATGATTTTTTCGTCCGAAATTTTCATTCCAGATACTGGGTCAATCATTTGAATGGCCTCAATTTCATCGCCCCAGAAGTAAATTCGATAAGCGAAATCACCATAAGCAATGAAAATATCTACCGTATCGCCCTTTACACGGAATGTGCCTCGCTTAAATTCCGCTTCGGTTCGGCTATACAGAATGTCAACAAAAGCAAAAAGGAGTTTGTTGCGCGAAATTGTATCACCTACTTGTAGTGTAATTACATTTTTACCAAACTCTTCTGGATTTCCTATACCATAGATGCATGAAACGGAAGCCACCACAATTACATCTCTTCGACCAGTAAGTAAAGATGAAGTGGCGCTGAGTCTCAGTTTTTCAATTTCTTCGTTTATGGAAAGATCCTTTTCTATATAAAGGTTACTACCTGGAATAAAGGCTTCTGGTTGATAATAATCGTAGTAGGAAATAAAATACTCTACAGCATTGTCTGGAAAGAATTGCTTGAACTCTCCATAAAGCTGGGCGGCCAAAGTTTTGTTATGGCTTAAGATTAGAGTAGGTTTTTGAACCTCCTGAATAAGGTTAGCAATGGTAAAGGTTTTTCCAGAACCCGTAACACCCAAAAGTACTTGGCTGGCCTCGCCTGCATTAACGCCTTCGGCTAAGGCCTTGATGGCCGCAGGTTGGTCGCCAGTAGGAACAAAGTCAGAGGTAATCTTAAAATCCATAGAGTAAAACTAACATCAATTATTAGTTTTGAGTTTACGAATTGAAAAAATACTCAGCTTTGGGCATTCACGAGCTTAAAATGTGTATTTCAATTTTGGTGTAAACGTTACTGTTTCAAACCAACCTAAGCTTGTAGTGTGATATATTCTCGATTGTATTCCCACTTGGAAATTTCCTGATTTATAGAAGTAGTACTCAGCGCCCACAAAAATACCAGCATCAATAAGGTTAGAGTTACTGGCGTTTCTTTCTTGAATAGAAATCAAATAAGCATCCATTTGTGAGTTGTTAACATTGGCTGCGTAGTAGTATTCTATTTCTTGCATTTGAGGACTAATGAAGAAAGTACCTGCCGTAAAAATGAGTTTTTCATTTATTTTTCTTTTGTAGAAGAGGCTGAACATTTCGTTAATATGGCGGAGCTTGAAGTCTGAGATTTCTACGAAGGTATTTTGGTTAATATATTGGCCGTATTTTTTCACACCAATATGAGACTCTCTATCGTAGCTTATTCCGATCGAAGCCTTACTAGACTTAATATTCCACTGGAATTCGATCCCACCAATGCTACCGAAGAATTTTTTATTCTTAATAGCCACGAATCCAGCTGGAACCTGATTAGGAGGTTGCTCATAATCTAACTGAAAGTTGCCAGCAAGACCATAATTCACGTTAAGTTCAAAAGTGTTTTTTGAATATTCTTGTGCGTATGATGCGTGACAAAGGATAAGAAGCAATACGAGTAAAAAAGATACTTTTGTCATTTATTTATATTTTTAATCAAATAAATAAAATTTGATTTAGTATCCAAAGATTTATTGCTTATCGATCGCGATATTCATCTTATATTGAGAAAGGATTTACCTATTCCAAATCTCCCATGCGGCTTCCGCTTGCCCGTGTAGCATTTCCAATCCATTTTTTACCCAGCATTTGGCTTCAATTCCTTTTTGCATAAATGCTGTTACTAAAGGATTATACACCAGATCATATAGGAAATGATCAGATGTCAATTGCTGGTAAGGTAAGTCAGGAAGCTCGTCTGTTTTGGGAGCCATGCCGAGTGGCGTAGTATTAATGATGAGTTGGTATGTGTTGAGGTGCTGAGGTGTTAAAGTGTTGGAGTGCTGGGGTGTGGATGTGCTGAAGTCTTGGTATGAAAGTTCATCTGTTTGTGGATTGCGGGAGACCAGTTTGAATTGAATATCTAAGTCTGAAAGGGTAGTTTGAACGGCTTTTGAAGCTCCACCTGTTCCAAGAATCAAAGCGTTTTCGGGCATAGGGTTGGCTCCGATAAACTTTACCAACGAAGTTTTAAATCCTAAATAATCGGTATTGAAACCCTTCAGTTTTCCATTCTGAATTTTGATAGTGTTTACTGCGCCAATTGCTGCCGCTTTTTCATCAATTTCATCAAGAAATTTCATTACCGATTCCTTGTATGGAATGGTAACATTAATACCTTCTAAGCCTTTAGTGTTTTTTACTAAGGCAGGAAATTCCTCAATATCTTCGAGAGGATAAAGCTCATATTCGGCCTTAATCCCTTCTTTTTCGAATTTATCTGAGAAGTGTTTTTTCGAAAATGAATGGCCGAGAGGGTAACCGATCAGTCCAAATTTCCGCATTTAATTTTTTGGGTTTAGTGCAGCTGCAACCCTATCCATTGCCAATACAACAAGAAAGCCCGCAGCAGCAAATAAAATAGCTTCTAAAAAGAAAGGTTCGGCACCAGTTTTTCCATAGTACTGGTTAGGCAAAACATTAACTTGAACCAAAGGCTTTAAGTCGCCATGGCGATCAATATACGTTTCAATGGCCTCTTTCCACGGCCATACTTTGTTAAGTGAACCAATCATAAAACCAGACAAAACACCAATTGTAATGTTGTGGTATTTTTTGAAAAGCCAACTTACCAAACGGGCAAAGCTTAATAAGCCTATTATACAGCCCAAGCCAAAAATGGCAATATCTACAACTCTAAACTCTTTAACAGCCGAGAGAATGAACTCGTATTTTCCGAAAATGAGCAAAATGAATGACCCAGAAATTCCAGGTAATATCATTGCGCAAATAGCTACTGCTCCAGCTATAAATAAAAACCAAGAAGATTCAGGGGTTTCAGCCGGAGTAGCCGAAGTAATAAAATAAGCAATAGCAATACCTAAGGCAATGGCTACAAAAACGCCAATATTCCAATGTTTAATTTCCCTAAGAATAATAAGGGCCGAAATAACAATTAGCCCAAAAAAGAAAGACCAAACTTGAATAGGGTACTCAGCCAATAAATGGGTAATTACTTTAGCTAAGGTAAGTACACTGGTGGCAATTCCGGCCAAAAGCGGTAACAAGAAGTTTCCGTTAACGTGTTTCCAAAGCGCTTTAATTTGAAATTTCTTCAAGTATTGTAATGCTTGAAGGTCGACACTGCGAATAGCGTTTAATAGTGTTTCGTAAATGCCAGTAATGAAAGCAATTGTTCCTCCTGAAACGCCAGGAACTACATCGGCACTTCCCATGGCAATACCTTTAAAGTAGAGAAGAATGAGCTCCTTAATATTCTTCATTCTTATTTATCCAGAAAGTGATTGAAAGTATCTCCTCTTAAACCCAAACGGATTGTTTCCAATGGAATTAGTTCTTCTGGTGCAATATTTCCAAGGTTTACATTGGCGCCCACCAGCTTAATAAAGTACACTTGTTGCGCTTTTTGTGGAGCTTCCCAAATAATTCTTTCAAAAGGAATCTTAGTTAGAATTTCTTGAACCAAGCCTGAACGAACCTCTCCGCTTGACCTGAAAAGACCAACATTACCTCCTTCACGTGCTTCGCCAATTACCTTCCAAGCACCAGCGTCTAGTTCTTTCTGCATCAGCTCGATCCATTTATACGGAGGAATAATTTTTTCCTCGTCTTTAGATCCAACTTCTGAAAGTACAGTAACTTGTTTCGATAGTTCAGTGATGTATTCACACTTTTTATCGTGATCCATTTCTACAGAACCATCAGAAACCTCGGCAAATGGTACTTGAAATTTGTCTAATAATTTTCTGTAATCGTCAAATTGGTTTCTTACAGCAAAGGCTTCGAAAAGCGTACCTCCAAAGTAAAAGGGAATTCCAGCAGCTCTGTATACATTCAGTTTATCTTGTAGGTTGGCAGTAACATATGAGGTAGCCCAGCCTAATTTGATAATGTCTACATGATTAGCTCCTACGCTAAGAAAATCTTCGGCTTGCCTTACACTTAGGCCTTTGTCCATTACCATGGTGAAGCCTTTTTCTCTTGGTTTTTGTGTCCTTTCGGGCACGTTCTCTAAAAAGTAGTGCATTTAAATTTTGTTTCGGTGCTGATCAATGATCTTAAATAATGCTTTTTGGGTTTCAATTTTAGGAAAGAAATCGAAAAGCACTTCGTGATTTTCAAAGTCCAAAATTAAAGCATTTTCTAGATAAGTAAAGGCTTCTTTGTATCTACCTGCCGATATTTGGTAAACTACCATTCTGTACATTAAATCAGAATTTTCTGGAAGTTCTTCCAAAGCCCTATCAATCAATTCGATGGCTTTAATGTGTTCGCCTTGCTCATAATAAATAAGCGACCAATCAAGCCAAATCATTTCGTTGTTGGGTTCTAGCATTGCCGCCTCTTGATAAGCTTCAAAGCTAGAAACTACATTACCCACATGCTGTTCGGCATCGGCTATGGCCAACCAATAATTGGCATTTTCTGGATCGAGCTTAAGTGCTTTGTTAAAGAAATGAATGGCCTCATAGTACTTGTCTTGTTCAGAGAGACAACAACCTATTCCATACCAAGCATCTTCATAAAACTGATCTAGTTTTGTAGATTTTCGGTAATACTTCATGGCCAACTCGTATTGCTCGAGTTTTTCATAGGCAGTACCAATGCAGCAATAAGTTTCTGCCGATGGCCCTTCATTTGTAAGCGTATTTTTATACGCCTCCAGAGCTTCATCAAACTTATCGAGGTTCATATAGGAGTTGCCCATATTGAACCAAGCTGATGAAAAAGTGTCGTCAATTACTAGGGCGTAATCATAAGCTTTTATCGCTTCTTCGTAGCGTTCTAGCTTATTCAATACAATTCCCAAATTGTACCAAGCATAGGTAGAATAGGGGTCTTGATCGATAAACTGCTTATAGTAGTCAACGCTATCTTCCAGCTTGCCAGTTACATCTAGGCAATAGGCAAGTTCATAAAGTGCGCTTTCGTGGTTTAAGTTTAGCTCGATAGCCTTTTTGTAATTACCAATTGCCTCTTCGTATTTTGAATTGGTTTGGTAGGTAAGGCCTATGTTATAATACACTTCCGATTTATCTTCGGCATAATCTAGCGTGTTCAGCAAGAGCTCAACGGCTTTTTCGTATTCTCCCAAAAAGGAATAGATAGTTCCTTTTACGGTGTTTAATTCCACATCATTTGGATGCAAATTTTGAGCTTCATCAATTACCCTAAGGGCTTCTTGATAATTTTCTTTACCAATGTAGCATTGCGACATTAGTAAACTTATTTCTTGAGAAAACGGGAATTGATCGATGGCAAGCTTGCATGCTTTTAAGCCCTTACCAAATTGAAGGTGATCGATATAATACTGAATAATAGTTTCGTATTCAGTGATATCGAAAAAATTATATGTCTTTTGCTTGAGTTGCTCTTCGAATTTCTTGATCAGCCCACGTTCCTCTTCTCTGCTAGGATAGTCTTCTTGCATCTATTTTCGAAAGGTTTATTCAAAGTAAGGAATAAATGAATGGCAAACTATGCGGCCCTGTCTTTTTTTTCCTGATCTGTTTATAACCGTGTTTTTTTAAAGGTTGTGCATAGATTTAAGTTCTCTAACGCTCCAATCTAAGGTTTCGTTCATAGGGCGAAACTCAAAGTTTAAAGCTTTTTTCACTTTATCATTTTTGAAGTGATAATGCATGCGTGACAGCCTAGCTGTATCGTTTGTGATTAGGGCGCTTTGGCGCATAACTCTAGATCGGATAAACTCTAATTTTACAGCTACTTTGAGCATCCAATAGGGTACTGGTTTGGTAGGTGGTTTTTTGCCAAAGCGGCTGGCTACTTCTTTAAAGAAATCTTTGAATTCTTTTGTGCCAGCATTTAGTACGAACCTTTCATTTTGAATGTTTGAATTAAGTAGCTTAACACATATTTCGGCTACATCGCGAACATCCACAAAATTGATGGTGCCCTCTGGATGAAATGTTTTGCTGTCGTAAGCATATTTAAAAACGGAGGTGCTTCCGCTACCCCAAAGCCCTGGGCCTAAAACTACGGAAGGGTTTACGATTTTTACATTTAAACCTTCTTGGGCCCCACGCCAAACTTCTAGTTCTTGCATGTACTTAGATCGGGCATAAATAGAATCGTATTCTGTGCCCTCCCATTTATCTTTTTCGTCAATAAATTTCTGGCCGGGTTTTCTGCCTATAGCGGCTACTGAACTTATTTGCACAAAGTTTTTCACTCCTGCTTTTAAGCAGGCATTTACCAAATCGGCTGTTCCTTGCACATTGGTTTTGTACATTCTGTCTTCATCTCTTTTATCGAATGAGATGATAGCCGCTCCGTGAATAACCCCATCAACCCCATTTAATGCTTCGAGCAGAAAAGTGGTATCGTTCATGTCGCCATTCACCCACTCAATCTGATCGGCAATATCTTCGATCAAAGTCAGTTGGCTGCTTTCTCGCTTTACAGCGCGAATGGACTGGCCATTTTTAATAAGTTCTCTACAAATAAAGCTACCGAGCAGGCCAGTAGCGCCAGTAACAAAAACCATAGTTCTAAAGGGTGTTATTTAGAAGATCTAAGTTCATTAATTTTTTAAAATACTTTGTTTTTACTGCCTCTTTCAAAAGGTTAATGTGCCCTATGTTATGGCAGTCTGTACCAATAAGTTGCACAGCTTTCATGTCGATAAGCTTTTCTGCAAACTTTTGAACAGGTTTAGAATAACAGCCGGTTAGGGAAATTACGTTCAGCTGTAAAATAATATTTCTGTCCATCAACTCATCCAGTAAATACTCGCTTTGCATAAGGTATAAATAACGTTCTGGATGGGCGAAAACAGGTTTGTAACCTTTTAAACTCAGTTTGAAGGTGACCTCTTTTAGCTGTGGGGGCATGTTCATAAATGGGGTCTCAAACAAAACGTATTTTTTTCCGAAAGTCATTAATGGAGCGCCTGAGTCTATAAGCTCTACGAATGATTCATCGAGGTAATATTCTGTGGCGGCTTCTAATTGAATATTGATGCCCTCTTTTTTGATGGCTTCGCGCATGATTTCCAGCCCCGCATAAATATTCTCGGGCGAGTTGTCATAAGTGCCAGGCATTGAATGCGGAGTAGTAATTACCTTCTCATAGCCTAATGCTTCCATTTCGCGCAAAACCGTAATCGATTCTTCAATAGACTGCACACCGTCATCAATCGCAGGGATTAAATGAGAATGGATATCTGTTTTGATTGGCAAAACGGAAGCTGGAGAAGTATCCTTTGGCTTTAGAAAAGAAAGTATACTCAAAATAGAGGTGCGTTTTTATACGCTGCAAAATTAGGTAAAAGTTTATCCTTTTCAGACACGATTGGATTTTCTATTTGCCAATCAATATTTAATTCAGGGTCGTTCCAGAAAATACCGCCTTCAGACGCTTTATTGTAGTAGTTGGTACACTTATATGAAAATACGCTGTCTTCCAAAGCTAAAAAACCATGCGCAAAACCAACGGGAACTAGAAACAGGTTATGCTTTTTGGCATCTAAAATAACGGTATGGTGTTTTCCGAAAGTTGGCGAATTTGGCCTTAGGTCCACAGCTACATCCATTACTTTACCCAAAGCAACTCTTACAAGTTTTGCTTGTGCATAAGGCTCACTTTGGAAATGAAGCCCTCGTAATGTACCCTTCACCGAAAACGATTCATTGTCTTGAACAAAGTCTGCTTGTATTCCGAGCTCTTCAAAGGTCTTTTTTCTATATGACTCAAAAAAGTACCCTCGGTCATCTCCAAATACAGTAGACTCAATTTCGTATAGGCCATCAAAGCCAGTTTCTATAATTTTCATTGCGTAAAAAATTCCTTTCAAACTTAAGCCGTTAAGCTGTCTTATCAAACCATAAGATTATGCAAAACTATTATACCCTTATATGGTGTTTATACTTTTTAGTTTGATGAAGCGATTTATAAGTTGAATTTAGAAATGGTTTCGATAAATAGTAATTTTGATGCTTTATGGGAGGATATTTAACAACTGATACTGAGAAAGAAACCGCAGTTTTGGTGGCTTTGATTAATAGAGAGCAGCCAGAAGAAAAGGTAATCGAATATTTAGATGAATTGGCTTTTTTAGCCGATACAATGGGGCTTGAGGTTAAAAAATCGTTTACGCAACGGCTTGATAAACCTGAAATAAGAACTTTTGTAGGGAAAGGTAAATTTGAGGAAATCCATACTTATATTAAGGCTGAAGGTATACAGGTAATTATTTTTGATGACGACTTGAGCCCTTCACAGCTTAGAAATATAGAGAGAGAATTGCAGATCAAGATTTATGATCGAAGTTTACTTATTCTAGATATATTTTTGAAAAGAGCACAGACTGCTCAGGCTAAAACGCAAGTGGAACTGGCAAGGTCTAAGTATTTATTACCTAGGCTTACACGACTGTGGACTCACCTCGAAAGACAAAGAGGAGGGACTGCCACACGTGGTGGTGCTGGTGAGAAGGAAATTGAAACGGATAGAAGACAAATTCGAAACCAAATTACCGTACTGAAAAAGAAGCTGGAGAAAATTGAATTACAGAACGAAGTTCAGCGAAAATCCAGAACTAATATTGTACGTGTGGCTTTGGTAGGCTATACCAATGTTGGTAAATCTACCCTTATGCGTTTAATGACTAAGGCAGATGTATTGGCCGAAAATAAGCTTTTTGCTACTGTAGATTCTACCGTGCGAAAAGTGGCTATTGATGATATCCCGTTTCTATTGTCCGATACCGTAGGTTTTATCCGAAAACTACCAACACATTTGATTGAATCTTTTAAATCTACTTTGGATGAGGTAAGAGAAGCCGATATTCTTTTACATATCGTGGATGTTTCACATCCTTACTATCAGGATCAGATGGAAACGGTAAACCAAACTTTGATAGACCTTGGTGCGGCTGATAAACCAACGATCATTATTTTTAATAAAATTGACAAATTGGTTGAGTCTTTAGACCCTGAAATAGAAGAGGAAATGGAACATCCGCCCATGACGCTAGAAAGGTTGAAAAAAACCTACTTAAATGCTGAAGGCGAAAGCGTAGTTTTTATTTCTGCAGAACAAAAAGAGAACATTGCTGAAATGCGTGAAGTGATTTTCGAAAAGGTGAAAAAACAACACATGACCATCTTTCCAAATTACTTGAAAGACACATATTATTAATTAATTTTGCCCCTCTTAAAAAAGGGAATGGTCCCGTAGTTCAACGGATAGAATAGAAGTTTCCTAAACTTTAGATACAAGTTCGATTCTTGTCGGGATCACATCTAACACTAACTAACAAGTGTAAACAAGAGATAAGCCACTGAATAACAGTGGCTTATTTGGTGTTAAGGCATGTTAGTTCTCTTGTCCTGTGTTGTTAGTCCCCGTAAATTGTTACCCGAAATGTTACACACTTATGGGAGTCTCTTTTAAACCTATCTTCAATCGAAACTATATAAAAACAAAGAGTGGCCGATACTCAATTCACCTACGAGTAACGATTGATAGGGAGGTTCGCTTCTTTGACCCCAAACTTCCAAAGCTGGAGAGCAAGTATTGGCAGGGGCGTGAAAATAAATGGGTGAAGGATAGCCATCCGCAAAATCACCTATTCAACAAAGCGCTTATGGATCGAATGAGCGAGCTTCAGGAGTATGTGAATAAATTACATTTTCTCGATCGGCCAGTAACTTTCCGGCAGCTGTCAGAATTCTTTGAGAGGAAAGGAGACAAGGAATCATTCAAT
This sequence comes from Roseivirga seohaensis, assembly GCF_001592945.1. Classification (GTDB taxonomy): domain Bacteria; phylum Bacteroidota; class Bacteroidia; order Cytophagales; family Cyclobacteriaceae; genus Roseivirga; species Roseivirga seohaensis. Next base: position 34,536 of record NZ_LRPB01000023.1, on the reverse strand, counting down.
GATTACATCGATCATTATTTGAAGATCACCAAATTTAAATCACCGAATACACGTAAGAAATACAACACCTTCAAAAGGCATATCAGCGAGTTTAACCCAAAAATTAAATTCAAAGAACTTGGTGAAGGCCTTATTCTGGAGTATAGAGATTTTTTGTTGAGCAAAGGTTTAGTTGGCTCTACTGTAACTAAGTACTTTGATCCCTTTAAGAAGATTGCCAGGCATGCGCTTAAAAACGATTATTTAATTCGTGATCCGTTTTTTGAGGTCAGGCTAGAGGTGCCAGTATCTGTGGTGAAAAGAACAGCTCTTACCATTTCAGAAATTGAAGCATTGGTAAACCTTAAGTTCGAGAAAAAGGAAGATCAATATTTAGAACTGCACCGGGACCTATTTGTCTTTCAGTGTTTGACTGGGCTTTACTACAGTGATGTACGTGGTTTGACGGCCGAGAATTTTATAAACTCTGAAGCTGGGCTGTTATTGGTAAGTGAGAGGTTTAAAAATGGCTACCGTTATATTGTGCCTTTGTATAAGTTTCCTGAAGCAGTTAGGCTTTTGAATAAGTACAAAGCTGAAAATTCTCCTTTAGTATTTCCAACAGTTGTAGACCAGGCATTTAATAGAGCACTTAAAGTAATTGGGCCAATGGCCAAAATAGAAAAGGTGCTTTATAACAAGGTTGGCCGCCATACATTTTGTGAATTGTTAATATCAAAGGGTTACCCTAGGGAATACGTGGCTAAAATGGCTGGCCACCAAAACTCAAAAACCACCAAAACCTATTTTGACATCAGTACTAGCCACTTTATTAATGAGTTAAATGGGTTTGAAAACGTTAACTTTAAATGAGAGGAATAGTTCGTTGGTTTTGAGTTAGTCTTTGTCTGGGTACTCTAATACATAACCCATTTTTTTCCGAAAATAATAATCTAGTTGCTCGCAGTATTCTTTAAACGCTGGATTGGGCTTAATAAAGGGAAGTAACTCTTTGCCCGCAGTTGTAAGCTCCATACATTCCAAACTAAACGACACATCATCTTCGTCCATTAATTCAGGTCTGAATCGAGTTAAGTAAACCTCTGTTGAACCAATATGGAATTGCCTTAAATCAGAAAACGGAATTTTTTTTGAAATTATTATAGGTCGTAGAATCCCAACATCTATAAGAAAAGAGAAGTCCTCTAATGTGGGAATCGATTCTTGATTGACAGCGTTCATCACAAACTGAGGAATAGCCGTTCTTAGGACTTTAGTATAGGGGCTTTGATAGTTCTTGTAAGCCAATATAATGACGCTATCAGTAAATGTAAGACTGCTACAGTAGCTTAAAAATTCACTGAATTGATCAGCAGCGCGCTTATCCATTCTTTCAAGTACTTTCAATGTCATTGTACTAAAAGAACCAGGTTTGGAAATCTCTCCAGCAAGTATCTTGGCCAATATGAGTTGCACCTCTTCTTTGGAAACATCATTGGCTATTTTGGCAAATCTGGAAAGCCAATCTTCATCAATTTGTTTATTGGTATCCTCTGAATAGGTCTTATCCCCCAACTGATAAATAGCCTTTTCTAGAATGGCCTTTCTGTTTCCGGCCTCTTTGTATAATTGTATCGAGTAGTAATTTGCAGTGCTTGCAATGAGCTCAGAGTCTTTTTTATTAAAGTTTACTATACTTTCGACATTGGCTCTTGAAAGAATATCCAAGGCTTCTGTTTCCCTTTCTATTCGTCTTTTATATTCATGTAAATATGCAGCTGGAATATCCGTCAAGCCTGTGAGTAACTTACAAGTGGACCTGATTAGGTTATCCTCAATTACTGAAGGAAGTTCTATGTGCTTTAATTCTACTAAAAACTGACCTAGCCAAGTTTTGACCTCATATTGTTTTTCTGGCAAGTTTGAATTGTTTCTTGAGTTCATTTATCTGCTAATTGCTTTGAAGTTTGTAGGGAGTCTCTGAATATACTCAGCCACCAAAACCTAGGTTAACTTAAATACCTACCATTTTGAAGGTAATTTAAAAGAACTGTTGATAGTTTCAGATTACGGCTTAAACCAAGATTGGGGGTGGATTGTATTTACCAAATCAGCTAAGTCCAATCCCAACCACGTAGATTTAGAACTGCGGATAAAATCCATTTTGGTTCGTCTATATTTTAACCATTCATTACGTTCATAGACGAAAATGAAACCTTCTTTCAAATGAGGTAACCGCTTAAATGCCAAATTGATTTTATCTTTATCACCTTGGAGCAGGCCGCGTTGTTTTTTACATACTTCAATCCAGATTTTTTCACTGTTAGAAGTGCGTGGGTCGAATATTAGTACATCAGGTTGCTTATTATCAACTTTGGGCACTTTAGTTTCTGCAGAACAAATATTGTTTTTGAATTTAAGGTTCTTCGAAAAAAAAAGATTGTTATTAATGTTGGTAACTAAGTAGGCTATATGAATTTGATGCGGTATTGCTGCATTACCTGATAATCCTTTTTGTGCTTGTTTGGCCATGATAGACAATTTAACACAAAATATTGAAGTAACTATTAATACGGATAAGACTTTATTAACAGTGAATGAGTTGATTAATAGTTTTTTCTTTCAATGAAGAAAGCTGCCAGATAAATCACTTAATTCAAACTCACAAATCCTTACTTTGCCTGATTAGTTTCTCGGTTAATTCGGCTGCATTTTCCATTTTTCCTAAAAGGTCATCCCAGAGGTCTGATTCAATAGAATCGTCAACGTCTAATCCAAAATGCTGTCTTAGGGTCTCTATGTGACTGTCAAGTTGTTCATTTGTAAGGCCTGGATATAACTTATGGAGCTGGTCTTCTCCAGCTTCTGAAAGTTTATCCAGCCAATTTGATATAAACTCTTTGAGCCTTTTATTATTAGCCGCTTGATACTTGAGAAGTGTCCTTAGCTGATTTACGATTATATCAGATTGTTTTTCCTGTTGGCCATTGAGAGCAAGGATTTTCAATAACTGCTCATTTGACATTTCCAATATCTCAATTTTCTTTTCTAATGCTTCAATAGTAAGCTCCGTTTCCTTATCAAAAATCCGTTTATCATCTTCATCATCAAATAAAATACTGAATGCAGGAACTTCAAGTTTTTCAGCAATTTCTATGAGCTTATTGACACTTAATTGATACTCCCCTCTTTCAATTTTACCATAGTTACTTTGATTCATACCTATCATATTGGCAAACTCTGATTGATTCAATCCTTTGGTTAATCGAATTTCTTTAATCTTTTTCAGGAAGTCACTCATGTATATTTTAAGTCTTTATTGACCTTAACTGTGTACGCAAGGTAATAATTTTAAACAATTCCCTTGCGTATTAATTAGGTATATGTTAGGTTTGTTTATCTACTTAAAAGTCTAATATATACTATTATGGAAACTCAGTTTTTAATTATTCCCAAGAGTGAGTTTGACGAACTCAAGTTTGGTCAACAAAGGATACTTGAAGCAATACGAACAAATCATGATTCGACTAATACGGATCGGTCTGAGTATCTCACTTCGAAAGAGTTCATGGAGAGGATTAAAATTGCACGATCCAAATTCGATGAATTGGTTGCTGATGGGAAGGTAAAAACAGTCAGACCAAATGGAGGTAGAAAAATTTATGTGCCAGCTTCAGAGGTTGCCAGATATTTTGAAGGAGAATAAAAAAAGCATGGACTGGACTCCATGCTTTTTCAATTATGTATTCACATTAATAACTTATATCATGTCAAATTTAATTAAAAATTTGGAAAGGTTAAGAACCTTGGCCAATGACCTACCGGAAAATCAGAAAAACGTAATTCTTGAGTCTATCAAAGAGATTCAAATCTCCCTGCGCATTAGTCATCATGTAGCAGAACATGTAGAAAGCCTTAGGCAGAATAAAAACATGACTGAGGATGATGAAAGGATTATTCATCAATATGAGGCAATGTCCTCGAAATTTAAAGAGCAAGAACAATCTGACTTTCAAGAGTTCATCACAATGCTGAAAAAGGAATTAGTTCAAGCAGAAAAGGCGCGTGACAAAATGAAAAAGAAATACTTAGACTTTAAGAAAAAAGTAGCAGACGCTGCATAGGAATTTAAAGGGGCTTTTCGGTCCCTTTTTTCTAATTCCAAAATTTTAGTCAGCCGCGTGAGTATTAAACCAATATTCATATTTCACAACTAATTCACCATTCCCCTATGTCCATCGAGCCAAAGCACGAGAGCCTAGAAGTACCTGACCCCTTGCTTAAAGAAATAGAGAATTTTAAAGGTGTACTCAAAAAAGTAGAAACTCCACTATTTCCTGAGCATATCTATAAGCTACTCCCTAAGTTTCTTAAAGAGACTTGTGCCTTTTTTGATAATGGCAGAGACAAGGATGTTTTTCTTGCCAGCACAATTACAGTTTTAAGCGGCTGTATGCCCGGTGTTAAATTTCAACATGATGGTAAGACATATTGGAATAACCTTTTCTTATTCATTATTGCTCCAGCAGCTAGTGGAAAAGGAAAAATGAACTATGGTAAATTTTTGGCTCAGCCTATTCAAAGAAAATACATAAAAGAAAATGACAAAAAAAAGGAGGACTATCAGCTAGAGATTTCTCGATATAGAGCCACTCCGGCAAAGGATAGACTATTTATAGATGAACCATTGGAGCCAGATTATCAATACCTATTTATCCCTGCGAATAGTAGCAGTGCTTCTTTTGTGGAAACTATGGCGCGTATGCAAAGTTCTATTCTTTTTGAGTCTGAAGCCGACACATTAGGGAATACACTAAAACAAGACTGGTCTGGGTATAGCGATGTGTTGAGAAAGGCTTTTGAACATGAAACGCATTCTCAAAACCGAAAAGGGTCGGGTAACTATAAAGAAATTGAAAATCCATGCCTTTCAGTAGCGCTTAGCGGAACGCCTGGCCAGCTCAAAGGAATAATCCCCAATACTGAAGACGGCCTGTTTAGTCGTTTTATGTTCTATTACTTCGAAGGGGATGAAGAGTTTAGAAGTGTATTTGGCACTAAATCAAAACCAATACCCTATGCTGATCAATTGGAGCCTTATTCAAAAGAATTACTACAGATTTACGAAAAGTGTCAAAGCTGGGGCGAGGTTCACTTTTCATGGAAGCCTGATCAGGAAGATGAACTACAGGATTTATACGCAAAATGGACTAAGTACTATGTCCGATCTTTCGGGTCTGATGTCAAAAGCATCATCTTCCGATCCGCAATTATCATCACTCGAATAGCCTCAATACTTACTATCCTTCGTACTTGGGAGCATCAAGACTATTCTAATAAGCATCAAGTTTGTTCAGGTAAGGACTTTGACATTGCAGTAGCACTTGCGAAAACATTCATTGATCATTCTTTGCACATGCATTCGCACCTTTTGAAGAAAAACCCAACTGAGCACCTTGATACTAAAAAGAGAGAGTTTTACACCTCTCTTCCGTCAGAGTTTACAAGACGAGAGGCTGATTTTGAGTCAGATAAACTAGGTCTACATCAGAGAACCGTAACCAACTATTTAAAAGACTTCACCAAGATCAAATTAATAGAAAAGCTAGAACATGGGCATTATAAGAAGCTTGTATGATTCCATTTGCCATTTATTCCATTCATGCCATTTACATATTGAAATGGAACATATGGAAAGAATGGAAAATTGACTTTTCCTTTAAAATGGAACAAATGGCAAATATGGAAAATGGAAAACGGGAGTAAGATATACCACTTAGAGCCAGGCAGTAAGAAACACCTCTGCCCCAGTTGTGGCAAAAAACGTTTTGTTCGGTACGTTGAGAAAGCTACCAATGACTATCTGCCAGAACAGTATGGCCGCTGTGATCGTGAGGCTAACTGTGGCTATCACCTTAACCCTTATAAAGATGGTTATGCCAACCCAGATCAAGACCTTCAAGAGGAAAAGAAGGTAGGTATTGGTAAATCAACCCCCGTTCGCGCGTTTGCGGACGCGTTCGTTCCTTTTTCTGTGCTTAAGCGAACGCTATTAGCAAACGGGTACGAACGCAACATATTCATCCAAAATCTAATAAAAGGCATCCCCTTTCCCTTCCCTGAAAAGGATGTGGAGAAAGTGGTAGAGCTATATTATTTGGGCACACTAAATAAAGGGTATATGTCGGGTGCGCTCACCATTCCCTACATAGATCGTAAGGGGAATGTTCGGGCGGTTCAGGTAAAAACCTTTGATCAACAGAACCGCACTATAAAAACAAACTTTCTGCATTCTATTGCCGAAAAGCATTATCTAAAACAGGGTCATGAAATCCCAAAATGGTTAGCGGATTATTTAAAGAATGAAACAAAGGTGTCTTGCCTGTTTGGGGAACATTTGCTCGATAAGTACCCAGTTAATCCAGTGGCTTTAGTTGAAGCCCCAAAAACCGCAATCTATTCAACACTTTATTTTGGGTTGCCTGATCAACCAGGTAATCTTTTGTGGTTGGCAGTTTTTAACCTTAGCAGCTTAAAGCTGGAGAAGTGTAAAGTACTGCAAGGGCGTAGGGTAGTACTCTTTCCGGATCTATCTAAAACGGGCAATGCTTTTAAACTGTGGAGTAAAAAGGCTGTAGAATTTGAAAAAGCAATGCCAGGCACCAAGTTTACAGTTTCAGATTTGCTTGAACGCAACGCGAACGACCAAGAACGGGCTAAAGGACTTGACCTTGCCGACTTCCTTATCAAACAAGATTGGCGAGCCTTTAGACCAAAGCAAAGAGAAATACCTTCGGTTCCTGAGCCGATGGTTCAGCCCAAAGGTGAAAAAAGTGAAAAAGGTGTAGCCCTAAACAAACCTTTTTTTCAACAGCCAAGAACTCCAGATGCCCAACCATTGCCTAAGCCAGAACCCAAATGGCAGGTAGAAAGCTTAGAGCGCTATTTCATTAAGGCCAAGCTTCCACAAGAGCCAATTCAACTTGAGCCAGCAACCAACATTACGAACGTGGTCAAAATGGTTGAACGCCATATGGCCATAATTAAAGCCCAAAGAGATAAGCCAAGGTTCAAACCTTACTATAACAGATTGATGGATTTGAAAGCATTGCTTCAGCAATCGAAGAAGGCCAATGCTGGACGGTTACCAAAGGTCAAAAAGAGAACTCAAAATAATGTCAAACTCAAAATAAAGTCAACATGAAAGAGAACAACAAAAAAGTAATTAGGTCAGGGATAACGCGGCTACAGCTGGCAGATGTTTATAATATTTCCCCTGATGTGCTCAGCCAATGGTTTCACGCAATTGGAGTAACACACTCCAGAACCTTAAAACCTAAAGAGGTTGCCCTTTTGGTAAGGGCCAATGGCCTACCAGAAAATTGTGAAATGCGAATTCCAGTATTAGACCCTTTAAATCAGTAATCAACTTAAATCTATAAAAATGAAAGAATCAATAACAGGGGGAATGAACCCCAAGAGGGAGAAGCTTAAGCCCTTTATTGGCTTTGCAACCAGGGAACATTTAAGAAATGCCTATCGCCTTGGAGCAGACTCCTTTAACAAGGTATTACTAGAAATAGAATTGGAACTAGGTTTTGAAACCAAGGGGAAAAAGACGTTTTCACCGAAAGAATACACCAAAATATTCGAAATTCTTGGACATCCGTACCACGAATAAATTTGATAATGTCAGTTTAAATCAGATAATCAAAGGTCATGTACTATCTGTTAAAATAATAAATAAATGAATTATTAATTTTAAAGTATAACAAAATCTCAAAATAAAATGAAAAACGAAAAACAAAAAGTAATAGCTGTAGGGCTATTCGATGCAAGTTGGGACAATGAAAGTGTTGCCGACTATTTGGAACTAGACGAAAGCCTAGTAGAACAATGGAGGGATGAATATGACACCCTCAATGGTATTGCGGAAGATCAAGCACTGACTCAGGAAGCTATCGACTTAAGAAAAAGCGAACTGGAATTCCAAAAGTTAAAATTTGAAGTTGAGCAACGTGAAAAACAGGATCAAGAACTTCGTGCCAAGCGTGGTAAAGTCATTAGCATGAAGAAACTGTTCGTTTTCCTCAAATCAAACAGTCAGGGCTTCAAATGGAAATTTGAAGAACTTAGTTTGTACATCCGCAAATTAAGAACGCTACAAACTCAAGTAGAAGAGCTTTGTGGCCATGATGTAGAGGTCTTCGAGAATCTCTTCATGTGGCACAGGCTTCAAGACTTGATATACAAGCTTCAGGAAATTCTTCAGCAATATGAAGAAGGCGACATCATCAAAATGAATTTTGATGAAAATGACATCCTGTTTTTGGATGAAGCCCTTGAAATCGAAGACTTCGATGAAGAAGTTGAAGAGGAGATTGAGGAAGAAACAAGCCTGTCCGGCCTCTTAGAAGATGAAATAAAACCTTCTAAATACTAGGTCATGTACAATCAATATGGACAGTATGAAAATCCAGAGACTACTCTAAACGGTGGCGAATGGATAGGCAGCGGAATTGATTTTGTCTCCAATCTAATTGGAGGCAATCAAGCCAAAAAGCAATCTGAAAGAGAGATTGCAGCGCTCAGGATTCAGCAAGAAATAGCTCAACAAAATAATGCGGCCGCACTTGAGGCCGAAAGGTTGAGGATTCAAAGAGCACAGGTTGAAGCCTATACCCCAGGTATACAATCAAATGGAATGAGCAATGGTTTAAAAGCAACCTTGGTTATTTCAGCAGTAGCATTAGCAGCTTTGGGTACCGTTATGGTTGTAAAGGCCAAAAACGGTGAAGACAAATCACTCAATGGTTTGGTGAATACTTTAGAGTGATTCTTGTTGATTTGGGAGGGGCATCTTGGCGTAGATGCCCCTATTTTTTGCTTATTACTATTGGAGAACTCTTTAATGATTGTTCGTAAATTGTAGTAATGAACAAGATCAATTATCCGGTTACAAGAAGGAAGCTGGCCAATATTTATAATAGCGATAGAAGAACCCTTGCTTATTGGCTTGAAGAAATTGGGATTACCCACAAAAGGACACTAAGTCCTAAAGAACTTACCTCGTTTATTCATGAATACGGCCTACCTGATGATTACACCTGCCCAACATACGAGACGAATAGAGCCATTTTCAACGCATGAGAATAGGCGTTTGGTGCGTTTGTTAGGCCGTTTGGGCTATTGCGAACGCGGTACGCCAACGCGTTCACCCCGTTTGCGAACGGCATCGAACGCCTAAAACCTTCAAATGAAACGCTATAACATGAAGCAAAAAAGAACAATTAGGGTAGGTACTACACGCCAACAACTGGCCAAGCTTTACAATTGCGATGTAGATACGATTATCAATTGGCTCAAAGAAGTGGGTGTAAACCATCAAAAGAATCTTCAGGCAATTGAGTTGGCAGAATTTATTGCCAGTGTAGGGGTTCCAGATGTTGACGTAGAAATCAGAGTCCCATACCTCAAAACTTTACCTCTTACAACTTAAATTGAAATGATATGAAAGTAATATCTCCAGGAATCACTAAGGCAGAACTTGCCGATATGTATGGTGTATCTCTTAGAACGTTCAACGGCTGGCTGAAGGATGCTGATATAATAGAAAACACAGGGAAGAAGCAGAAAAAGCTAAATCCTAGGCAGCTGTACGAAATGGTAAAACAACTTTACCTACCAGTTGGGGTAACAATTTCCATAACTGAACCAGATTTTCTCGTGCGTGAAGTAGATGCCAATAACAAAAAGATGTAGTATTTGGGCGTTCTGGGTCGTTCGAAAACGCGTTGCACAATTAGATTCTACCCCGTTCGGGCGTTTGCGAACGCCTTGTAACCCCGTTTGTAAACGGGCAAACGCCCTGTTATCATAAAGCGAACGCCTTAACAAACCCCACATTTTGGCTGGCCAGTAACTCCTTATGCCTATCATCTGGGCACACCACCACATACTTACCCGGCTTATAGCTCTTGTAGAAGTTGATTTGCCTAAGCAGTGCCCCCACTGAAGGTATTTTGGTTTTTACTTCAAAGAATACTTCATCATCATTAAAGTATGAGAATAGATAGGGCAACGAATACTCTTCAATCTCTTTTTTTTGATTTGACCCTATTGGGATGCCTTTTATCATATAGCCCATATAGGAAAATGCAACATGCATGTCTATAAATCCGAGCGTGTATTTATCTCCAACCCTTCGTCCTTCTCTCTCAACCGTCATTTCCCATTTAACACTATGAGAAGTAATTAGTGGCCGCTCGATAGCCTGTTCCAAAATTTCTTTTCCAGTCCAATTCTGGAGTGAGTCAATTAGTTTTTGATGTTCCTCAAGCTTGTTTCCACTCCATTTTAATTGTTGAATCATTGGTGGTAATAGCCTTTGAAGTTCTTCCTTGGTTGAATTAACCATTCTCTCAACCTCCCAGCGTTCAAAAGGTGTATAGTAAAGGTTGTTGAGAACCTGGTCAATATTCTTCTGAAGCCAGATCATTATATTGTCGTGAGTACTAGAGTTGAGATCATTATCAAAAAATCCCAGCTGCTGAATGTGGGTTTGTGCTTTGGGTTCTGCCATAGTAATAGCCCGTTCGGGGGCGTTTGCAAACGGGGGTGCCTAATTTCGTGCCAAACCGAATTTTTGACTCATTAACTCCTTTCAGTTAAGGGGCATAGTTATTTGGCAGAAACTGCCTTTTTGAATGTTTTAAGCACTTATTGAATGGTTAAAAGCTGCGTTGTAACCGATTATTACCCCCGTTCGCTGGCGTTTGGCAGGGGCGTTTGCGCGTTTGCGAACGGGGGGTAATCCTTTAAAAAGAGCTTCAAGCAGGGTAATAGCCAAATACTAAGAACATGATTTAATAATGAATAGAATAATAACCACACCCATTATGAATGGACCTACTTTATCCCAAAAACCATCAGGTCTATTTCTTCTTGCTCTTTGCTCGTTACTTATTCCCCAATCGTAATCAATTTTATCATTAGCCTTTCCCATAGAGTTTTATTTATTAAGGTATATGTATTCATTATTTATCATCCCACTGAGGGCAGGGCGTTTTTGGATCAAATGGGAGAACTCTTTGCCTTAGCAGGTGTTTTTTATCTTTATTAAAATGCCTTGAAACATGCATATAAGTTTCAGTATAATGGTTGATATTCTTGTAGTGGAATATCTTGATGCGGTCACAGTTATCATGTTCGAATATTGTATTTAACAATACTCGATCTGTCATACCGCAACCATGGCCTACAATATCTATTTGGAATGGACCCATTTCGATAAAACTGAGTAATCGATGGTAATTATGTGTCTTGGAGTACTGAGTACTTTTAAAATGTCTAAGTACTTCATCTTCTTCTAATGACTCTAGTTGGTGATAATCATCATCCATTTCATCACCATAACCAAAAATGATTGGGTTATTTTGATTGTGATTGTCTAAATCCCCATGAATGTTGATTATGGATGTTTTCGGTTTATCAGGAGAATTATTCAACTGATAGACTCTTTCAGGTAAGGAAGTATAATTGAAATTAAGAATTAACTGGAACTCTGCCTGATTATTTCTATAATCAAGCCGCTCACCTTCCCTTTGGTGTATTCTGCCTTCGTAAAGATAATTTGAATGACCAGGAGTGCCTATTGAGGGAGAAATATTCAAAGTTTTTAGGTAACGAATAAACTCGGATTTGATCTTATTAAATTGATCATTAAGAATTTTTACTTCTTCAATTCGATTACTATGGAAATGGCCAGTAGTATCTTTACAAAGTTCCGTCAATCGTTTGTAATATGCTCGTTCGAAATTTATCCATCTGAATTGATTAGTGTCGCATAAAGCTCTCCAAAATAGATGGTTATTTTCGAAGAGTAAATTAGGATACGATCCATATTTTTCCTGTCTTAGGATTGGCAGTCCAGTATGTTGAGATGCGTCTGGGTTTGAACTCCAGAATCTGGTCATCATTCTATTAAATTGATTGAATTGGGATTTAACTAATATGTCCCAGTCAATGCTTTCCTCACTGTTAAATTGACTAACCACCCAACGAAATGCTGGTGCCTTATTTTTATCCAATAATGGACTCTTTTCCTGAAGATCGTCATCAAATAATTCCTTAACCAAAAAGGTCACGAAGTCTTCGAGACTTGTGGGTAGCTTATGGGATAGATCAAACCCATTACCCAAGAGAATAATTTTATTTTTTGGTATTGAGCTCAACGAAGTTTTTGTTTTAAGTTATGAAAATATATCAAATGGGGAGATAAAATGTTGAATAAAGAGTTGTTTTACTGATGGTTAAGTTAAAATATACCTATATATGGGTATTGTTTCTTATTAGACAAAAGACTTCATTTAATGAATTAATAACCAAAACATTTATATTATGCCAGTTAGACACATACCAACAAAAGAAGTACATAAAGGTACTAAAGGTGGAACTACCGGATGTGGAGTAAACACTAATACTCATTCATCTCATTGGGAGAATACTTCAGCTTCATTGACGTGCGATAAAAACGGATGCAAGAATTAAGCTTCAGTTAATTACTGAAGCTTTTTCTATTCTATACAGTCACCCCTATTCTCTCTTGCAGCCAATCTAAAATTGACCGCAATAAACTCTTATTTCAAATTTTCAAGTATGAAATTTATCATTGCTTTAGCTCTTTGCTTTATACACTGTGCCCTTATGGGCCAGAGCTATTATGTGTCTTCAAGCTCACTCAACTTAAGGGTTGGGCCAAGTATAGAATCAAAATCTATCCAAACCCTTTCGCAATACGACAATGTCACTATGCTAGAGGAATCAGGCGAGTGGTATAAAATTAAATTCGGTGACAAAACTGGATACGCTAGCAAGAGTTTTCTGAAAGAGGGTAAAGCAGTAACAAGCATTTCTTCTTATAGAATTGGCGCCACGTGTAAAGATGGAACGAGCTCTAGTGCTACTGGCCGCGGTGCATGTTCCCGTCATGGAGGAGTTTCTAGTTGGCGAACCAAGTCTACAAAGGTTCTTTTGAGGGTTGAAGGCAAATAACATTAGATATGTGGTCAGACAATGAAACTACGGAAGATCTCTTAGGCTATGATGTACATGCTAAGCTGATTACCGAAGTATTAGAAGATAACAACTTATTGCCAATCACTATTGGTGTATTTGGTGATTGGGGCAGTGGCAAATCTAGTATTCTTAAGATACTAACCAAGAATCTTGAAAATAAGGATGAGGGTACGTTTGTTCTTTATTTCAATGGTTGGCTCTTCGAGGGCTATGATGACGCTAAGGCAGCTCTTCTAGAGTCGATCTTGAAGGAATTTGAAGAAAATAAAAAGTTTGACAAAAAGGTCAGAGACAAAGCCTCTTCAATGATAAAGTCTGTCAATTGGCTTCGTATTGCTGGCTTGGGATTCAAAAATGTAGTTATTCCAGCTGCCACGGCATATGCCACCGGAGGAGTTTCTTTGATACCATATCTAACACAGAAATTGGGTAGCTTGAGCGCCTCCGACATTTCGGACAAACTGAAAGGAGATAAGCCTGAAGAATTTCTTAAATCACTTTTGAAGGACTCCCCAAATGAGGACTATGGAACTGTTCTTATTCGAGATTTTAGGGAAGAATTCAAAGAATTGATCGAGACTTCAAAGATAAAGAAGCTTATAGTTGTTATCGATGATTTGGACAGATGCACGACTGACAGAATTATTGAAAACTTGGAAGCAATTAAACTTTTCTTAAATGTTGACAATACTGCTTTTGTAATTGGTGCTGATCCAAGAATCGTACGACATGCCATACGTGCTAGATATCGATTAAATGATAATGAAGAAGGTGAGGTCAGAAACAATACTCGTATAGTTGATGACTATCTGGAGAAGTTAATACAAGTACCATATTCATTGCCCAAGCTCTCTGACTCTGAAGTAGAGACATATATTTCCCTTTTAATCTCAAAGAGAGAATTGGAGCCAAAAAGCTTCGAGAAGGTTCTTGTCTCTTTTAAGGATTTTAGATCAAAAAATAGGTATGGAGTCTTTGGCCTGGTCAACTTAAAGCCCATCGTGACTAATGAGGAATATGAGCAATTAAAATCAAGCCTAGGATCTATTCCCGCTCTAGCCCCAATAATCACACAAAGTCTTTATGGCAATCCCCGTCAGATAAAGCGATTTTTAAACACCTTCACTTTAAGAAATAAGCTGTCCAAAATTGCATCTATTTCAGGCTTTAATGAGGCTGTTTTGGCCAAATTAATGATTCTTGAATACACTGAAATAGATCTTTTTAGACAACTCTATGATTGGCAGTCTACTCAGGAAGGTAAGTCAGTTCAGCTTCAAGAATTAGAGAAAAAAACGCTGGATGTTAGTTTTTCTGAGGCAAAGGAAGCCATTAATTCAGGTTATAAGTTATGGGCTAAAGATAAGGTTATAAAGTGGTTGAAAGTCGAACCTTACTTCAGCGAAGTTGATTTAAGGGATTATTTCTGGCTTTCAAGAGACAATGTAGCATCTACTATCACAGGGGCAAGTCTTATTTCACCGATTGTAAAAATGGTGTATCAGAAACTAGATCAGGAAAATATTAGTGCCTCCGTTTCTAGAAAGATAATTGGAGATGAAATAAAACCAATGATAGACCATGAACTTGAACAGTTCCTTGACTTTGCAATCAATTCAATTAAAAAACAGCCTGACAGTCACCGAGCGCATGAAATATTCATCCTTCTTATGGAAGAAGGTATACCTGGAAGTATAGGGTTGTATAGAGAGCTTCTAAATGTAATGAGTCCTGCAAAGATGCCAGCCGCTATTGGTTCAAGTTTGTCAGAGTTTAAATCTCATCCTGATTTAGGTGAGCCACTTACTAAGTTCTTTTCAAATTCAAAAGGAAAAGCAGCCAAAGCATTTAATCTATAAATTATGGGTACTTCAAAGTCATATCGAGCTAGAGTTAAAGGGCAGCCTCAATGGGGCGATCTGAGTAGTTCAGTAACCAGAAGTTGTACTACCGGTGAAATTGCAGAAAGAAATATTGGCTCAATTTTAAGCAAGTTTGTCAATGTGGTTGGGGGAGCATCAAATGCAGGCAGAGGCAAATCCAAAATAGCCGGGCAGGGAGGAGCAAGATCAGCTCAAAAGTTAGGTAGCTTTTTAGGAGGCTTTTCGTCATCCGGAGGAGATTTAACACAAGCTCTTGCAGATACTGGGTTAACTGATCTAACCGGTAAATCAGCGGAAGACATAATTAACCATCTGATTGACTATTGTAGCGGCTCTGCCAGATCGATAGATGACAAAGCAGCTAAAGAGGCAACGAGAAAATTACTTGAGAAAATTGCTGAGGACGCAAAGACACCAGATGAATTGGAAGAAGCCCTGAAAGCTACTCTGGAGGAGAGTTCTTTAGAAGAGGTAGTTATTGATTATTTTGGACATTATGTGTTTGAGCATCTCTCTGTAATGTTCTATGAAAAGTTAGTGGAAGAGAAAGGTAAAGCAGAATGTTCAAACTTATTCGGTCAAATAAAGAAATTCATTGATAACAGACTTACAAAAATGAACAAGACTAATCCATTGAATAAGGTGGATTGGGGCTCTAGTGATGGGGAAAGAATAATTTTTAATATCCAAGAAGACGTCTTAAAGGTATTTGGGGATGATGATTAAAATTAAAGTAGAAGCTTCCACTCCTATTGTAAAAGGGCAGTTTGGGGATGTTAAAATTTCATATTTGGAAGATGGTGTAGAAACTAAAGCAAGTCTATCCTTTCCTGATTTTGAAAGATTATATGACTTTACGAAAGAGACAGATTCAATAGAGTTCGATCTGTTTTTGATCTCTTCCATAATATATGCAGTTGATGATTTGTTTGCCCGAAAGGTATGGTCATTCAATGGATGGACTAGAGATTTTGAATTAGAGATTCCAGTGCGGCACACTAACAAATGGGCCTCAGTCAAATCGGAATTTGAAGATATGCTAAGTTTCTTAACTGGAGATTTGTGGACCCTGACATTTAAACCTCTACTTGTTTCTAATTTATACCTGGAGCGAACTAATCGAAGAAAGAAATACATCCCAGTCTTTGACTATGATCAATATAAGTTCGCAAGTCTTTTTTCAGGTGGCTTAGATTCATTAATGGGAGTAATAAATGAGCTAAAGAAGTTAGGTAACAAAGAAAAGGGAGTTTTAATATCACATTTTGATTCCACTTACTCTGGACCTAAGACAGATCAAGACCAGATTCTAAGCAAATTTGCAAAACATTACCCCGGTAGATATGAGCATATAAGAACTAGAGTCAAAGTTGAAAGTAAGCTTTCGACTGGAAAGACAGTTTCGAGAGATCTTAACCAAAGAAGCCGTTCATTATTATTTATTAGCCTGGGTTTATATCTAATAAGGAAAATGCCAAAAGTAAATGAACTTATAATTCCGGAAAATGGCACCATTTCTCTTAACCACCCTCTTACTCCTTCCAGATCCAGTTCACTAAGTACTAGAACCACCCACCCTTTCTTTCTTAGCTCTCTTGAAAATATTCTCCTAACGGTTGGAGTCACTACGAGACTCTTCAATCCTTTCGAGTTTATGACAAAGGGTAGTATGGTTGATAAATCCTCAGATAAGACTGTTTTGATGTCAACTTATAAGGATTCAAAGTCGTGTGGGAAAAGAGGCCATAAGTATCATTGGGATAATAGGGAAGCGGGACAATGTGGTGTTTGTATGCCCTGTATTTACCGAAGAGCTGCCCTTCATGCAAAATTCTGGGATAATGAAGATTTTGGAATTGATCTGCTAAAGGCGACAGCCTTTGATAAACTTAGGCCAGACATCAAAGCACTATTTGATTTTCTCAAGACAGATTTAGATAATGGTAAAATTAAGAGGAATCTCTTAGTAGATGGAAATATTGAGCAGTCCAAACTAGATGTTTATGCGGATGTAGTAGTGAATTCCAGGAAGGAAATCATTAAATGGATTTCGGATAAAGGCAATTCGAAATTAAAAAAGCATCTTGGCCTTTAATGATAGATACCCATTGTCACATTGACTTATACCCAAACCCTGAACGACTGCTCAAAAAAATAGATAGAGCTCAAATTACCGTTATTGGGATGACTAATTTACCTAGTCATTTTGAAATGGGCTTTAGATATGTTAGACCATACAAGAAAATCCGATTGGCGTTAGGTATGCATCCGCTTCATGCAGATCAACACCAGCATGAGTTTGATGGTTTTCTGAGATTATTGCAGTACACTTCTTATATTGGTGAAGTTGGTCTGGACTTTTCGTATGAAGGAATTAGAACTAAGGACATTCAAATAGCTAGCTTCAAAAGAATCCTGAATAGCATCAGTGGTGAGAGAAAAATACTAAGCATACACTCTAGAAAGGCTGAGAGTCAGGTCTATGAACTCTTAATTGACCATAATATTCAATCGGCAATCTTCCATTGGTATAGTGGTCCGTTAAAATTAATTGATAAAATATCAGAGAGTGGGTTTTATTTTTCAATCAATCCTGCCATGATAAAGAGTAGGAACGGACAAAAAATAGTTGAAAGAATTCCTCTTGAAAATGTATTAACAGAAACTGATGGGCCTTTCATCGAGAATGATGGTGTACCTATTGAACCGGAAAATGTGAGTCTTGTTTTGGACTATTTGGCCAGCACATGGAAGTGTTCTATTGATCAAGCTGAAAAAGTAGTCGATAGAAACTTTAGTAAGCTGATAAATTATATTCGTTAGATTATGAGCCCTTTTTTAATACATCTATCTTTATTATTAAGGAGAGAAATAGAAATTGGCTAATTGGTAATTCAATCAGCATAGCCACGATTCAAAATTCTAAATAAACGCAGAATTAGTTTTGCTATGATAACGCAGAAAAAAGAATACTGTATTGTTCTTGATGCTTCTCAGCGCTATCTGTTTTCAATTTTATCAGATTCTGCAATTTCCACTGGACTGAAGGAAAACGTTCAAAGTTGTATATACTCCAGTCTGGTTCAGCATTACTAATGCTTAAAAGAAACTCCTTGTCCTTGTCTTCTAAGTTGCTCTGAACAGTTTTTATCAATTCTAGTCTCGTTGCCTCATATTCTTGATAAGTGAATGGGTCAATGGTCATTCCTTCAAATTGATTAATAAACGCCTGGCTTTGGTCGAGTAGGTTTGGGCTTAAAAGCTCATGAATAGGTCGATTGCTACTAAGTATGCAAAGGATCAAGCCTATTTTGATCTCTTCGGTAAGACCTTCGTTTTCCAATAACAATTGGACATCAAACAAATCTCTGGGATGTTGCCTGTCAAGGGCAGCGCAGATTTTTCCGCCATAAAGCTGACCTAGAGAAACTACTTGCATAGCACAAAAAGCATCGAATTCTTCCTGAGCACTATTACATAAAACCAGCTTGGCAGGAGGCTCTAGTAGTCCTCGATTCGTTTGATTAACCTCTATCTTGATTTGAACACCTCGATTGACAACCTGAAGCTTTGAAATATCTTTTTGGAACTGAATATCTGCTGAAGGTAAAATATTCGTAATGTTTCCCTTTATGCGTAATAGGGCTTCGGCAATTCCTTTGAGGGATGTATTTCTATCTTCAATAGGGATGTAAGTGAGGTCTATATCTACCGAAAGACGGGGCATGTCTCTTACAAAAAGGTTGATGGCCGTGCCTCCATGGAGTGCAAAATATTCTTCTTTGGCCACTTCAGGAAGTACTTGAAGCAGTAGTGAAACCTGAGATTTATAGAGTGCTTCCGCCATTACTTTCCAATGCTTTAGGTACTGTGATTTTGTATTTGCTTACATAAGCACCATTTTCTACAAGACTTCTTTTTCCGTGCCCTAGATCTATTTTCTCAAGGTTCAAGTACTCAAACCAGCTGTGCTTTGCTTTTTCGGCCATGTAGAGAAATAACCGCTTTACTTTTACGGATGTACAACTTTCCAAAAGTTCTTGCACTTGGCCAGGCCTTAGATTGTTTAAAGGCTCAAATAATTCATAGCATTCTGTAAAGTCCTCATTGTTTGAGCTTAGGTAAAGGCATTCCATTAAAGCTCTAGCTGGACTGGATATTTTTATAGTGAACTCTTTGACCTGAAATTCAGTGAGCCCTAAGGTACTATCTAAAAACTTGGTAGAGAAGTATTCTATCTGGGTTCCCCAATTATGCTGAATGAACCAAGTGGGTAAGTTTTCTCCTTTGGTTCCAAATAGGTAAACCCTTTTACTTGAAAGCTCTAAATAATGGGCTTTGCCTTGCATAGCTAAGGCAGACTTGCCTCCAAAGTGAGTTGATAACCCCAGTTGAGTTTGAAGGGAATAGAGAGCGCCTGATATATTTACATGGTCGCCTGTGCGTATCATGGCCCCAGATCCTATGGACTCTAACCATTGACTTTCTCGATACCTTCTCTGGAGGTCGAAGCTATATCCTTTACTTACAAGCCAAGAGGCAAGAAGTACAGTTCCTCTAGGTTGTATTTTAAGAAGTTGGTTTATTTTAGATGTATTAACAGTACTCACAGTACGAATATATGATTTATTTTAAACCAACGCTATTAAGTGGTTTATAAAAATATACAGAACAGTACTTATAGTACGACTATTGATGTCAAAATAAACCAACCACTCTTCTTCCAAGTAGAGTATTCTTATTTAAGATTTTGGTAAAAAACTTAAATAAGGAAGAGTGTTATTTAACATTTTGATAAACCAACAATATAGGTATCACGCTCTCTCATAACTAATAACCCTTAACCAATTTAGTATTTCCAATCATAAAATCTAATAATTTTAGTTAACTAAAATTATTAGATTTGCGTTAGCTTTTGGAAAGACTACTGAATTGGAAAAAACGATCCTTCATCTCGATCTGGATACATTTTTTGTGTCTGTTGAACGCCTGCTCGATAATAGACTTATTGGCAAGCCTGTGCTTATTGGCGGGGTTACCGATCGCGGGGTAGTGGCGGCTTGTAGTTACGAGGCGCGGGCTTATGGTGTGCATTCGGCCATGCCCATGAAACGAGCCAAAGAGCTTTGTCCCGATGCCATCCAAATCCGTGGTAATTCCGCTACTTATACCAATTATTCCGAGGACGTAACCAACATCATAAAAGAGACAGTACCGCTTTACGAAAAATCATCTATCGATGAGTTTTATGCTGACCTAACAGGTTTAGATAAGTTTTACAATAGCTATACCATGGCTTCGGAACTACGTAAACGGATTATTAAAGAAACCGGGCTTCCTATTTCTTTTGGTTTATCGAAGAATAAAACCATTTCTAAAATAGCTACAGGCGAAGCAAAGCCCAACAATCAAATTAAGGTAGAGTTGGGCACAGAAGTACCCTTTATTGCTCCGCTTTCCATCAGTAAAATCCCGATGGTGGGTGAAAAAACTCAACAAACCCTATACAGTTTGGGAGTAAAGCAAATCAAGACCATTCAGGAAATGCCCATGGAGCTGATGGAAAAAGTGCTGGGCAAAAATGGGGTGAGTATTTGGAAGAAGGCCCAAGCGCTAGACAATTCGCCAGTGATGCCTTACAACGAACGAAAGTCAATTTCTACCGAAAGAACTTTTGACCGAGACACTATTGATGTGGTTAAACTTAAAGGCATACTGCTGGCCATGGCCGAAAATCTTGCTTTTCAGTTACGCAGGGGGCAAAAACTCACCTCTTGCGTTACTGTCAAAGTCCGCTATTCTGATTTCAATACTTATACGCTTCAGTCTCGAATTCCATATACCTCTGCAGATCATGTGTTGATTGCGAAGGTATTGGAGTTGTTTAATAAACTCTACCATAAACGACTTTTGGTCAGACTGATTGGAGTCCGCTTTAGTCATTTGGTGGAAGGAAGTTACCAGATCAACCTTTTTGAAGATATAGAAGAGCAACTCAATCTGTACCATGCCATGGACAAAATGCGCGATAAATATGGTGATAGAGTGGTAATGCGCGCAGCTGGAATGGAAGCTAGAACCATCAGTCGTTTCAACCCTTTTAATGGAGAGCCACCTCCGCTGTTACCGAACAGGAGACAATAGTCTATCACTGAAAATTGGTTTAATATGTACCTCAACACCCATTCCTATTTTAGCTTTAAATACGGCACTATAAAACCTGCCGAACTGCTTGCTCAAATGCAGAAGGCTGGAGTGCGTACTTTTGCATTAACGGATATTAATAGCACGGCTACCAGTCTCAATTTTGTACGAATAGCATCTAAACATAACATTAAACCAGTTTTGGGAATTGATTTCAGAAATGGAGCCGACCAGCTGTTTGTAGCCATTGCCAAAAACAATGAGGGGTTTAAAGAACTCAATGATTACCTCTCTCAGTTTCTTCATTCGGGTGAATGTATTCCAGATCGTTCTCCAGCTTTTCAGCATGCTTTTGTGGTGTACCCTTTTCAGAAATATACCCATTTTCAGCTTCGCGAAGATGAATTTATTGGTATAAAGCCAGCCGATTTAATTAAGCTGGTTTATCCACCACACCAGATGGAAAAGACCAAACTGGTGATGTTGCCAACGGCTACATTCAGAAGTAAAATTGATAAAGAAACGGGGGAAAGGGTTGTTCTGAAAAAGGACTTTAATGCCCATCGTTTGTTGCGGGCGATAGACAACAATACACTGCTGAGCAAGCTGCCTAAGACAGAAGAAGGCAGCGCAGAGGATTTCATTCGACCAGTGGGTGAGTTGAGGAAACTGTATCGCGATCATCCTTATATGATTACCAATACCGAAAAGCTATTGGATGAATGCAGTGTCCATTTTGATTTCGAAGGGGAAAATCTGAATAAAAATCAACGCACTTATTGCGGTAGTCCCGAGGCGGATTATCAAATGTTGGAGAGGCTTTGTAATGAAGGTTTTGATTACCGCTACCCACAGTCGACCCAGAAAATTCTAGATCGTATTCAAACGGAATTAGAGGTGATCAAGCAACAGGGTTTTATGTCTTATTTTTTAATCAATTGGCGCATTTGTCAGTATGCCCGAAGCAAAGGCTATTTCTATGTAGGTAGAGGCAGTGGAGCCAACTCTGTAGTGGCCTATTTGCTGCGCATTACCGATGTAGACCCCATAGAACTCGACCTTTATTTCGAGCGTTTTATAAATCTTTATAGAAAAAATCCACCTGATTTCGATATTGATTTCTCCTGGAAAGATAGAGAAGACATTACCAACTTCATTTTTTCAGAATTTAAGAATGTTAGCTTATTGGCTGCTTATAGTACTTTTCAGTTTAGGGCCATTGTGCGTGAACTGGGCAAAGTACTCGGTGTGCCTCCGCACGAAATAGATCATATCCAGTCGGCTAAAGTGGAGGACTTGGACGAGCTACATTTACTGGTTTTGCGTTATGGAAATTACATTGAAAATTTCCCCAGTCACCTGAGTATTCATGCGGGCGGAATTCTGATTTCAGAAAAACCCATCCATTATTATACCGCTACCTATCTTCCCCCCAAGGGTTTTCCTACCACCCATTTCGATATGGTTGTGGCTGAAGATGTGGGCCTATATAAATTCGATATTCTGAGCCAGCGCGGTTTGGGAAAAATCAAGGAGAGCTTGTCAATTATTTCCAAAAACCATCCTGACGACCCGCATTTCGATATTCATAATATTGCTCAGTTTAAAAAAGATCCAAAAATCAAGGCCATGCTGCGCGAAGGGCAGGCGATCGGTTGCTTTTATGTAGAATCGCCCGCCATGCGCATGCTACTCAAAAAACTGAGGGTGGAAGAGTACCTGGGCCTGGTGGCGGCCAGTTCGGTCATTCGGCCTGGGGTGGCTAAATCGGGCATGATGCGCCAATATATTCTGCGTTTTCGTGAACCCGAAAAACGGAAAGAAGCTCACCCCACCATGTTGAGCATTATGCCCGAAACCTTTGGCGTAATGGTGTATCAGGAAGATGTAATTAAAGTGGCGCATTACTTTGCCGACCTTACTTTGGCCGAGGCCGATGTATTGCGCAGGGGCATGTCGGGGAAATATCGTTCACGTGAGGAGTTTCAAAGCGTTCGTGATAAGTATTTTGAAAACTGTGCGGCTAAAGGGCATTCTCATCAGTTGGCAGCAGAAATATGGCGGCAAATTGAAAGCTTTGCGGGCTATGCTTTTGCCAAAGGGCATTCGGCCAGTTATGCTGTAGAAAGTTACCAAAGCCTTTTTCTGAAAGCCTATTATCCGCTGGAATACATGGTAGCAACCATGAACAACGGGGGTGGTTTCTATAGTGTGGAGTTGTATGCGCACGAGGCTTTTATGCACGGAGCCGATATTCAAGCGCCTTGTGTAAATCAAAGCGAACAACTCTGTACCATTTATGGTAACACCATTTTTATGGGCTTGGCATTTATTGGTGCGTTAGAACAAAATACGGTACAGGAAGTGCTCACAGAAAGGCAAAAGAACGGAGTATTTATGAGCTTCGATCACTTCTTGAAAAGGGTACAGATTTCACTCGATCAGCTAAGCTTGCTTATCCGAATCAATGCTTTTCGTTTTACGGGCTACACCAAAAAGGAATTGCTTTGGGAGGCTTACCTTAAGTTAGGTCAGCAGAAAAAAACCAAACCCGCCAAAATGCTTTTCGACCCAGAAGTAAAACACTATAAATTACCTGAACTCAACTATGATCTGTTGGAAGATGCTTTTGATCAAATTGAATTACTTGGCTTTCCGCTTTGCAACCCTTTCCATTTATTAAAAGAGCAGCCAGAAAACGAGGTGATGGTAAGAGAAATGGAGCAACATAAAAACAAGCTGGTAAAAATGGTGGGCTACTTAATCCACGTAAAAAGCACCACCACTTCGGGCGGAAAACGAATGCAGTTTGGGACATGGATTGACTGGGAAGGCCACTTTATAGACAGTACCCACTTTCCTCCAGTTGCAGCAAAGTATCCTTTCAGAGGAAAAGGTATTTATGAAATTACAGGCAAAGTGGTAGAAGAGTTTGATTTTTTCAGTCTGGAAGTGGTAGCTATGCAAAAGCTTCCATTTATCCATGACCCTCGCTTAGCATTGGCCTCAAGACATGCGAGTAATGGATAATCCTTGTGGAAAATCTACCCAACCTCCTACATTTTGTTTCGACAGCTCCAGAAAATAGCTAAGCATATACAGCTTAGTTTAAGCTCGTGTTATTGATCAGTTTATAAAAACGTACAGAACAGTACCTATAATAAGGTTTTTAATGAAAAAATAAACCAATCATTACTGTTGCCATTGTAGTTACTCTAACACCTATTAATTTGTTACCCATAATGTTACCCAACTTTCTTATATTTAACTGTTAGTCAATCGGTTGATAACTCTTGTCGGGATCACTTTTAACAATAACTAACAAGTATAAACAAGAGATAAGCCACTGAAAAACAGTGGCTTATTTGCTGTTATCGCGTGTTAGTTCTCTTGTCCTGTCTTGTTAGTCCCCGTAAATTGTTATCCAAAATGTTATACAAATTATGGGAGTCTCTTTTAAGCCAATTTTCAATCGAAACTATTAATGAACCACAAGGAATACGATAACTAAAGATAAAGAGGAGTCCTTAAGTTGGAATCTCCTGATTTTCCTTCATATGAGGGTTTTGAAGTAGAGATCAGGTATTGTAAAGTCTGTGGTAATTGTTGTTGGGATGGGTGCGTGAAGATGTGTGGGTGTAAGGTTTAGTGTCAAAGTAGCGCGGCTTAGTTTTTGTTAAACTATTTTTCACACCTTGACGTTGTAGCTGTTCAAAGTAAGGGCTTAATTGTTTAAGCCTCTTAACTATTGATTGTAGATATTATATACTTATATTTCAGGCAGCTTAGGACAGTATGGAAACTTTAGAGTTTAGAACTAGAATAGAAGAAACGTTTGAAGAAGTGCGTTCTTTCTCATTTAGAGAAAAGAAAGAGCAGAGTGTTGACGGATTTTTAGATGCTATTTTGGATGTTAAGAGAAGGCTAAAGGAAAAATCAGATAAGATTATTGACATCTCAGAGAGAATGGAGGGCATAACTTGGTTTTCAGGTTTAGATAATGATAATCTAATACGTATAAATGATTTGATTTC
Organism: Roseivirga seohaensis; assembly: GCF_001592945.1. Classification (GTDB taxonomy): domain Bacteria; phylum Bacteroidota; class Bacteroidia; order Cytophagales; family Cyclobacteriaceae; genus Roseivirga; species Roseivirga seohaensis. Next base: position 9,419 of record NZ_LRPB01000023.1, on the reverse strand, counting down.
ATCTGCCAAAGACGCCCACTCTACTTTAATAAGACAGTATGTTTCTTTAAATCATTTGAAAGCAAAGGGTATCGCAAAAAAAGAAATCAAAAACTTCAAGTATTCTATAGATACTTTAAAGGAGGCATATGAAGATTTGGAGTCTGTCTTTTTTTTCTTACCGGAAGTGCCTGATTTTGTTGAAACTACAAAGAAGCTGTCCTTGATATAATGAAAATTTTGTGTCTTGAAGATTTCAAAGTTGAGTTTGAAAAGCTCAAGGACAAAAAATCTTACAAAGACTTAGAAAAGTTGCTGATAGACTATTTTTTCAATAAGTCTGTCGATGAATTGATGTCTGGTACAAGGCTTAATAATTCAGAAAACACACCATATATAAAGAAAAGGTTGAGTGGTAGCGGTGGCTATAGAGCTTACTTTCTGTTGTTAATAAAAGATGAACAGCTTATTCTGATGTTTGTCCATCCTAAAACTGGCTCAGTCGGTTCTCCAAACATAACTGATGAATCAAAGGCTTATCTGTATAAGAAAGTGCTTTCGACTATTGAATCAAATGATCTTTACGAGTTAAAACTAAATGATAAGAAAAATCAGATAGTGTTTAGCAAGTGAGGTGACAAACTCAGGTACAATAGATGAAACAGGTGGTACGAACGGTGGTACAATAGCTCTAACATTAAACAAGAAGAGATCGTAATTTTGGCTTTGACAAATCAGCAGCCTAAGCTTTAACTAAACTTCAGTAGCACGATACCCAAATCTTGTAAAGAATATCTTCAAGTTCTTTCTACAAATAATTATTACTTTTGAGTATGACCAAAAGTATTCGGCAACGACTCTATATCATAATTTTTGAAGCAGATACTCCCGCTGGAAAAGCCTTTGATGTGGCCTTACTTTGGGCTATCGTAATCAGTGTTTTAGCTGTAATATTAGAAAGCGTAAAATCGCTTAACGAGCATTATGGTCAGTTTTTTAAAATAGTAGAGTGGGTACTCACCATAGGTTTCTCTATTGAGTTTATACTACGCTTGTACGTTTCTGAAACCCCCAAAAAGTACGCTTTTAGTTTTTACGGAATTATTGATTTACTGGCAGTATTACCGGCTTATATCAGCTTGGTTTTTACAGGAACTCAATACCTACTTATTATTCGTGCATTAAGATTGCTGAGGGTGTTCAGAATTTTAAAACTAGGCCGCTTTGTGGGTGAAGGCGAGCAATTGGCTAGGGCTTTAAAGGCCAGTAGGCATAAAATTACAGTGTTTTTAGGTTCGGTACTTACGGTAGTAATGATTACCGGAACGGCCATGTATATGATTGAAGGAGGCGAAAACGGCTTTACCAGTATTCCAGTTAGTATGTATTGGGCCATTGTAACACTTACTACGGTAGGCTATGGCGATATTGCCCCGCAAACTGTAATTGGTCAGTCATTGGCTTCGTTTATTATGATTATGGGTTATGCAATTATAGCCGTACCTACAGGTATTGTAACCGCAGAACTGACTAAAGACAACGCTGAAAGAAAAAAAGTAAAGTGTCCGAATTGCCATCAATCGGGGCATGACGCAATTGCGCACTACTGCAAATTTTGTGGCACTGCGTTAATACTTCCAGATGAAAAATAAGCAAAAATTAGAAGCATACTCTGCCGAAGAAGAATTGGCTAACGCATGGACGCACGGAATTGGGGCTGTTTTAGCGATTGTTGGGACGGTATTCTTATTATTCAAAACCCCAGCAAATGCTACTGAAAAACAAGTTGGATTCTTAGTGTTTGGCCTAAGCATGGTTTTGCTTTATGTTGCTTCAACGGCTTATCACAGCGTTAAATCCCAACAGCGAAAATCATTATATAAGAAACTAGACCACATTGCCATTTACTTTCTCATTGCTGGTACTTTTACCCCTTTTTGCTGGGTGGTGCTTCGCGAAGAGGCCTTGGGGGTGAATGTGCTAATCGCTGTGTGGGCAATTGCTTTTGCAGGCACCATTTTCAAGATTTTCTTTACTGGAAAGCTCGAAGTGCTTTCTCTCATTTCTTATTTGGGAATGGGCTGGTTGGGCTTCATGCTATTCTCGCGTTTGTCAGAGTTGATTTCTACAGAAGCTGTAAACCTGATGCTTTATGGCGGATTGTGCTACACGGGGGGCGTGGTTTTTTACCTAATGCGTAAACTGAAATACCATCATGCCATTTGGCACATTTTTGTTATGGGCGGAACCGCATTTCATTTTGCAGCAGTCTATTTGTTCGTGCTTCCCTTCGGGAATTAATTTTCAGCCTTGAAAACAAATTCGTGAAACGGATGCCACTGTTTGCCGTCATGTTTTAATAGCCAAAAAGAATTGACTTCGATTTCGCCCTCAAAGCTTTTGTGCTCAAATTCGGGCCAAGCTTTATAAAAACCTTCCTTCTTTAAATCTCGAAAAGCCACGGTTATGTGCGGATGAAAGCCACGGTTATGTGTGGGGTTAAAAAGCTTCATTTCGCGCCAAGTAAAGCGGGTAAGTTGCTCTTGAAATGCACTTAATTCGGCACAAGTTTTATTTTTAATGAAAACAGCTTTCGGGGGGAAAGCTCCAAAACCATCCAGTTCAATTTTAAATGAATTTACATTAGTTGTCTGTGCAAGTAAATCAATCAGTTGAGCTTCTTTTTTTGCTTTCCATAAAAAAGGCATGTGTAATGTAAGGTGCGCTGGCGACCGCAATGCTCCCTTACTTCCATAAGCTTCCACAAAATACTGTTTGACTTTCATGATTTCAGAAGCCAAAGGTTCGGTGGGAAGAATAGCGATGAAGTAGCGGTTCACAGTTGTGGGTTTAGTATTCAAAATTAGGTTTACTTTTTTTGAACAAGAGTCTTTGGGCGTAATAATTCTTTCTTAAAAGAAGAGAGGTGTCAAAGTACAATTTTAAGGTTTATGGCATAACCTTTGGTAACGACTGCTTAAATTTGAACCCTTTATGCAAGCACCAAAATACTTTTTAGCCATACTACTTTCTTTTACCTTTTTAATGGGTTGTAAAGACGATGATGACTCCCCAAAAATTAAGTTCTCAGCAGAACAACTAAAAATGGTATATGGCGACTCTCAAAAGTCATGGAGAGTGACTGCTCATTATGATAATTATGCCTATACTCAATTTAGTGCTTTTAATGATTGTTATAAGGATGACATCTATACTTTTAAGGCAGAAACCGAAGAGGTAGAGGTTACATTAGGCAGTTTGGGCTGTTATTGGGCGTCCCCAGATGAACAGGTAGCCACGGTCTCTTACTTCTATGTTGAAGATGAAGGACGGTTTTACCTAGAACATGGAAGGGGTGAGGGGAGTGGAGTTCATTTTGCATCTAAATTCTTTATTCTTGAATTAGAAGAAATAAGCGAAACGCGTTTGTTATTTGCCGCTGGCGAAAAAGGAAGGTATTCAAAGGCTCTAATTTTAGAAACTGTTAACTGAGAATTGGCTTATAATATGGCCAAACAATAAGAGAAGCCAACCTTATTATGAGTTATAGAAAGGAGGTTTCTTAATTTTGATTTTACCAATCAGGAAAATCAAGTTTGGCAAGAAATTAATTAGCCGTAAATTCCTCGCTGTTAACTCTACATTTATGAAAAGAACACTCCTCTGCCTGTGCCTTTTGGCATTCACACTTTTTCAAACCCAAGCGCAATCGCTTAAAAGCCCTGATGAATTTTTGGGCTACAAATTGGGTACACGATTTACACCTAATTATAAAGTGGTAGACTACTATGAGTATGTTACCAATCAACTGAGCAATGCAAAAATTCATCAGTACGGCCAAACCAATGAGCTGCGTCCTTTGGTTGCCGCAATTGTATCGTCTCAAGAAAATATCGATAACTGGGAAACCATTCGTACCGATAACCTGAAAAGAGCAAAGCTGATGGAAGGCGAGCCTTCTGGGAAGAAAATCGGGATTGTATGGTTAAGTTATAACGTGCATGGCAACGAAGCGAACTCTACAGAAACGGCCATGAAAACGCTTTATGAAATTGCAAGGCCAGACAATACAACCTCAAGAGAGTGGTTGAAAAATACGGTGGTGATTTTTGATCCTTGCATCAACCCTGATGGTCGTGACCGTTACTCTAACTGGATCAATCAGGTAGCAGGAACTACGCCCAATCCAAATCCAGAGGCTGCCGAACACAACGAGCCTTGGCCAGGAGGAAGAGCAAACCATTATTTGTTTGATTTGAACAGAGACTGGGCTTGGCAAACTCAAGTAGAATCTCAGCAGCGTATGAAATTCTACAATACTATAATGCCGCATATTCATGTGGATTTTCATGAGCAGGGTAGCAATAGCCCTTATTATTTCGCGCCAGCTGCAGAGCCAGTTCACGATCAGGTAACGCAATGGCAAAGAGATTTTCAAGACATTATTGGTAAAAACCACGCCAAGTATTTTGACGAAAACGGTTGGTTATTCTTTACTAAAGAAAGCTTCGATATGCTGTACCCAAGTTATGGTGACTCTTATCCGATGTTCAACGGAGCTATTGGAATGACTTATGAGCAAGGTAGCAGCGATTTGGCCATTCTTACAGATGAGGGCGACACCTTGAAACTAGAAGATGCAATTGCGCACCACTATACTACTGGAATGTCTACGGTAGAAACGGCTTCTAAATACAGCGAAAAAATGGTGGATGAGTTTGCTAACTTCTTTAATAAATCAGTAAACAACCCTAAAGCCAAGTATAAAACTTATATCGTAAGAGGAACGAACCACCCAGACAAACTTAAAAAGTTGACTGACTTTTTAGATAACCAGCAAATTGTTTATGGCATTGGTTCTTCTAGCAAGGCTGTGTCTTCATTTAATTACCTAACAGGTAAAACGGATAATGCTGGTGTTCAGAATGGTGATATTATCATTAGTGCTTTTCAACCTAAAGCAGTTTTGGTTCAGGCATTTTTCGAACCAAATACTTTTGCCAGTACTTCCGATACCTATGACATTACCGCTTGGGCTGTGCCATACATGATGGGATTAGACGCCTATGCTACTGAAACCAAAATGGACGTAAAGCCAGCTAAGTACTCTAAACCACAAGGTCAGGTAAACGTAGGCAGCAAACCAGCCGCTTATTTATTGAAGTGGGAGACTTTAGAGGATGCTAAGTTCTTAGGGCATTTACTTAAAAACGACATTAAATTAAGATTTGCAGAAGAGCCGTTTTCAGTAGCAGGCAACTCTTATGCACCTGGAACGCTAATCATTACCAGAAAAGGAAACATGCACATGGGCAGTAAGTTTGACAACATTGTGAAAAATGCCGCAAAAACTTACGACAGAAATCTTACTTCTACCCCAACTACTTTTGTGGAAACGGGTAAAGATTTTGGTTCGAATGGAGTGAAATTTTTGGATGCGCCTAAAATCTTGGTATTAAGAGGAGATGGTGCTTCTTCACTTGGTTTTGGTGAGTTTTGGTATTTTATGGAACAAGAGTTGAACTACCCAATCACTATGGTAGATGTAAACGACTTCGGGCGTATTAACCTCGACAACTACAATACTTTGGTATTGCCAAGTGGTTCTTACGGAAGTGCTTTGGGCGGTAGCCGAATGGATGACGTGAAAAGTTGGGTACGCGGAGGAGGAAAGATCATCGCTATCGAACGTTCAATAAACACTTTTGCAGGAAAAGATGGTTTCAGCTTAAAAACTTATGCCAGCGATTCTGACGAGAAGGATGCCAATAAGAAAACGGATGAACAAAAGGAAAAAGAGGCATTAACACCTTATGCCGATAGAGGTGATCTTTTCGCAAGCTCTCGTTTACCGGGCGCAATTTTTAAATTGAAAGTGGACAATACTCATCCACTTGCTTTCGGATATCCTGATTACTACTTCACCTTAAAAAACAACAGCAGCCGTTATGCTTACTTAGCTGGTGGGGGTAATGTTGGAATTATTGAAGGAGTTGACTCTTACGTTAGCGGAGTAGCTGGAGATAAGGCCAAAGAAAGACTAGCCAAATCTGTAGTCTTCGGTGTTGAAAGCTATGGTAGAGGTTCTATAGTTTACATGGCCGATAACCCACTTTTCCGTGCCTTCTGGCAAAACGGAAAGCTGTTCGTTGCCAACTCAATTTTCTTTGTAGGGCAGTAAACGCCATAAAACATTAACAGGCCCCATTGCTCAATAAAGCATTAGGGCTTTTGTTTGAGATCAAAATAAAATAAGGTGTCTCTCAAATTATTATTTTGACTGCGATAGACTTATCGTTAATTTCGGAATCTTTAAAGCATGTTGAGAGCAACTATATATTGGATAATATCCTTTTCACTTCTATCTCTAAACCTTTTTTCACAACAGGCTAGAATTGATAGTATAAGAAAGCAAATTCCGTTACTTGATGGTAATGAGAAAATCGATGCCATAAACAGTCTTACCCGAGGCTTGATGTATAATACCCCAGATGAAGCAATGGATTTGTCCAATCAAGCGATCCAGTTGTCCGAAGAAACAGACTATCCAGAGGGAAAAGTAATGGCTTGGATCAATCAGGGAGTGATTTTCAACCAGAGATCTTCATTTCAAGAGGCCAAGGATATTCTAAACAAAGCAAAGACTACTTCAGAAGCTCTTGATTTTCAATATGGATTGGCATATTCCAATTTAAGCTTAGTAGCCATCAACATAAGAGAGAATAATTATGACAAAGCGATAGAGTTATCTTTTGCTGGAATCGCGGCTGCTAGAAAGATCAACAATGTTGACTTAGAAGTATCAAACCTTATTAATATCGCTTCTGTTAAGCAAATTTTAAAAGACTATTCTAGTGCGGAAGAGTTTCTCTTAGAGGCCAAGAAATTGGTAGAAGACCACCCAGAAATTCCAAAGATTAGGTTGGGTCAAATTAATGGTAATCTAGGCATAATCAACACTACAAATCTTGATTATGGAATTGCATTAGAGTATTACAAGGAGGCCTTAGTCGTTTTTGAGTCTACAGAATCCCAAGCTCAAGTTGCCAATGTGCTGATGAATATTGGATATGCTTATGCGCAACTGAAAGATTTTCCCAATGCAAACAAGTATTATGATAGAGCCGAAAAGATATGGATTCAATTGAATAATCAACGCAGTCAGGCTTTTGTATTTAAAAATAGAAGTGAAATGCTGATTGAAATGGCTGATTTTCAGTCAGCAATTGACTATTTAAATAAAGCACTTGAAAAGGAGGTGTTTTTGGATTTAGCCCTGAGAAGTCAAATCTATGACTTGCTATTTAAAGCACATGAATCATTGGCCATCTACGATAAGGCCTTGAATTATTTTAAACTTCATGTGGCTCTTAAAGATTCAATCGCTAGCAAATTGACTAAACAGGAGGTTGAACAAATGACAAAACAATTTGAGTTTGAGAAAATAAAGAGTCAACAAGAAATTAGTCTTCAACAATTCGAAATAGAGCATCTTAAAGTGATAAAAAGTAGGCAAGTAATTTTTGTAATATCAATTATTCTGTTGCTACTGGTTATTTGGTCAATGTGGAATCGCAACAAGTTGAAATTGAAACTTTTGATAAATGAAAAAGAGAAGCTTTTGGTACAGCAAGAGGTAATGCTCAATCAACATAATTATGAATCCGAAAAGGATAAATTGGTGATTTATGCGAAAGGGCTATTGTCGAAAAACGAAAATCTAGAGAAAAATATAATTGAATTAGAAGATAAGCTACAAGCTGACGAACACAATAGTCCTGATATCAATGACCTTATATCAAAAATGCACAATGCGATCAATGGAGATAGAGACTGGGCAGCTTTTGTAATGTACTTCGAAGCGGTTTATCCCAATTTTTTCTCATTGATTGAAAATCATAAGAAAATCAAATTAACCACCAGCGAACAAAGGATATTGGCGCTTCTAAAAATCAACCTTTCCAATAAGGAAATTGCTGCATTGCTCAATATTTCGAGTGACAGCGTTATTAGGTCGAAGTACCGACTTAAACAGAAATTAGGATTTGTGGATAGCAAAGAAATGCTCGTTTTTTTATCGAATTTGGCGTAGTCTGCTATTTGTCTAGTTTTCTCGTCCGCCTATTGTCCACCTGTAGGCTAACTGTCATCACCTTACATTCTGCTTAATTGTCTTCTCTTTATATGTCATAGTGACTATACAGCATTTTAACTTTCAAGAAGACCATGCTTACTGCTCGTTTAAGTCGGAGAACATTTTCCCTAATCGTATTTTTCTTTCTATCACTACTATCAACATTTCATCTTTCTGCTCAAACACTCGATGCCACGTTTAGTGTTGAGCCAGGTGAATTAGGTAATTATAGATTAAAGATGGTGTTGAATCAACCAGCTACCTTTCAGTTTTCTGGAAACTACTCAAATGTTCAAAACTCTTTTAGTGTTATTGTTAAAAATTTGTACAACTCTGCTCCTACAAAGGGCGGAGTTGGAACTGCCACTGGGCTTTCTTACACAACGTCAGGAGGTAAATCAGGTAGTGTAACTTTAATGGGGACTTACGCTGCTACATATGGTCCATTTATCCATACAACTGATGATGTAATAGTATTCTCTTTGGCGCCTTCTACTACAATTGCGTCTGGAGAAACACTGACTATTCCAGCTGGTACTGTTATTCAAAGTTTACCAGGTAATTATGGGGCTGGTCAAACCTTTAATGCTGGGCCGTATACAGCAATAATAGCGAATAGTGCTTTTAGCGGTGTAGGAGCTACAATGATAGCCACTCCTTCATCCAACAATGCCCCAACCATTGGAGGCACCACTGCTGGGCAGAACGTAAATGACAATGCAACCATTTCTCCTTTTTCGGGAATAACCATTGCAGATGCTGATGGGGATAATTTAACGGCAACAATTACTTTAGATGATAATGCCAAAGGTGTAATTACAGGAGCCTCTTCAGGTTCAGGCCCATACACAATTTCAAGCCGTAGTCCTGCAGCCATGCAAACAGCCTTAAGAGCTTTGGTGTTTAACCCAACTGACAACAGAACAACTACTTCAGAAACAACCACCTTTACAGTGGTTGTTAATGATGGAACAGATACAGACACAGACAATACTACCACTGTAATTGCTAGTGCGGTTGCGCCAACGGTTACAAGCGTAAATTCATCTACGAACAATGGCGCTTACAAAGTAGGTGATGCAGTAGCGGTAACGGTTACATTTTCGGAGTTGGTTACGGTAACAGGTATACCTCAAATAACATTAGAAACAGGAGCAACAGATAGAGCAGCAGACTACACTTCAGGCTCAGGTTCGAATACATTGACCTTCAATTACACAGTACAATCAGGCGATGTTAGTGCTGACTTAGATTACGTTGCAACCAATTCATTAACATTGAATGGAGGAACGATAAAAGATGGAGC
>NZ_LRPB01000022.1 GCF_001592945.1 Roseivirga seohaensis | reverse complement strand
TAAAGTCGTTGTTTTTAATGCCATAACTTTCATGACCCAATAAGATGTCAAAACTGTTTCTAGAATCTAAATCTAAAGAGTAGTTGATCAACTGGTTAAAGTTAGTAGTGATGTCAAAGTTGGCGCTCTTAGTGGCTCTACCTACTGGGATATAATCACCTACGTATGGGTTACCATAGAATTGGCCATTTGCAGTTCCGATATCCACACTACCGTTGATTTTTACGCTAAGGTTTTTGATTGGAGTTAACTCCACATAACCTACAGTTCTAAAGAATAAAGCTTCAGTTAAACTGTTGTTCAAAAGTGACTCTTCAGGAGCTTGTCTACCAGAAGTATTATTTGGTCTAGTTGGTAATCCAAATCTACCATCACCTCTATCGAAAGCTTTAGTGCCAAAATCAGGGTCAGTGATGTAGTTACCTTGATCATCAATTGCATATACTGGGAAAATAGGTCCCATTCTTCTTGCATTGTAGAATGCGTTAGCGAAACCAGAACCACCACTTGTTACAGAGTTTGTCATTCTGATATCACCAGAGTTGTTTACTCCAACTTTCAACCAATCAAGAACATCAACATTAACGTTTGTTCTTAGGGTATATCTTTCGAAATCAGAGTTTTTGAACACCCCTTTTTCATTCAAATAACCAATAGAAGCATAGTAATCAGCTCTGTCAGTAGCACCTCTTGCGCTGAAGTTGTACTCTTGTCTGTAACCTAATCTTTCGATAGGAGCAAACCAATCTAAATCGTCAGAAG
>NZ_LRPB01000021.1 GCF_001592945.1 Roseivirga seohaensis | reverse complement strand
CCATCAAGAAAGCCTTCTACACCAGAACCTGCGAAAGTAGTCACCTCTCCATTAGGCTCTATTCTACGAATTCGATCATTCCCTTCGTCAGCAACAAAAACTATATCATTTGAATTAATGGCAATATCGAAGGGTCTATTAAAGCTTGCAGCTATCCCAGTCCCGTCTGCATAACCTTCTGTTCCTGAACCCGCTAAAGTGGTAACTAAACCCGCTGAGGTTATTTTCCGAATCGAATGATTCCCGAAATCGGCTACATAAAGATTACCTTGAGAATCAATCGCTCCGCCCATAAGCGTTGTAAATCGAGCTTCTGTACCCTGTCCATCTACATTTCCAAAA
>NZ_LRPB01000020.1 GCF_001592945.1 Roseivirga seohaensis | reverse complement strand
ACTGATAACTGATACCTGATACCTACCTCCCCGAGTACTTTTTCCTTGTTTCTACTTTTTGTAATTCTCTATCCCAAATCATTTGAGCAACGGTTTGAGCGGGGTGGTTAGATTCGGCCAAGGCCAGTTTTAGTTTCTCTTCCGAAACATCAATTCGATAAAGGCTATTAAGGAGGCGGTTGAAGTCGTGCGCCATCAGGTGTTCTACGAGCTTTAGTAGAAAATTAAAAGCTTTATCTTCAGTCATTTCTTCACCTTGCTCTAACTCCCAATTTTTCGAGTCTACTTGAAAGTCCTTGCTGATGAGGGCAAGGCCAGTTTGTATATCTTCTTGATTAATTAGAGCCATAAAGTTTAAATATGACCTAAAGTAAAAGGCATTTAATTTAGAACTCAAATCAATGTCAAATTAATTTTTAACCACTTATAAAAGATATATGCAACATTGTTGCATTTGATAAACGACTTATTATTTTTGCATCATTGTTGCATTTATATCAATTTAAACAAATGATGAGAAAAGTATTTTTGTATTCTGTTTTACTTGCTTTCGCACTTAGTGCTTGTGAGAGTGATGATGAAAACCTTCCAGAACAATCAAAGGAGGGACAATTTGTTAGGTTAATGGTGTCAGATAAGGATAATCCTGATTACTATTTTGTAAACCCTAGTAAATCCACAGTTGAAACCCACTCAGGTCAATTTGCGAATGGTAGTTTATATAGTAGCCCGAGCGGAAGGTTCGTTTCTGTTATTAATACAGCAGATAATCTGGCTACTTTTTTTGATAGTGGTATTGAGGGGCATGATGACCACGCACATATAAAAGGTACTCCTAAATGGGCTTTAAGTAAAGCAACAGCGGTTAGACCAGTACATTACTATGGCCGTGGCGATAACATGTTGGTTTTCAATGATGGAGAAGGGACTATCTCACATTTTAAAGAAAGCACACTGCATACAGAGGCAAGTGCTAGGGTTTTCAATGTTGGTGTTGCTCATCATGGTGCACCGGCCTTATTTAATAATGGTACAATAGCAGTTACCGAGAAGGACGGAAGTGCTGCGGGTACTTTACCTGAGCGAGTGAAAATTGTTGATATGAATGGTGGATTGCTACATGCTTCTACAATTCAAACTGGCGGTATTCACGGTGAGGCTGGTAACGGAAGTTTAGTTCTGTTTGGTTCAACCGATGGAATATTAAAGGTGAGTCAAGATGGAAGTCAGGTGCTTATTCCAAACCTTTCTTCTTTTGGTTCTAACTGGATAGGCTCAATTCAATATGGAGTAGAGAGTGATCAGTTTATAGGTTTTAAATCCAAATATGGATTGTATAAAATCGATGTTAATACCAATACAATGAGTGTGATTGAAGAGAGCGCTAATTTATTAGGCGTAAACTTTGATTGGGAAGGTCATGATTTGATTGTACTGTATATTGACGGAACAGTAAAAGTACTTGATGGGCATGATTTTGATGTGAAGGCATCGAAAAAACTGAATATCACTTTACCAGAAACAGGTGCTCCAGCTTTTGTTGCTAGTGAAGATTTTATTTACATAACAGATGCTGCAAACAATAAAATTAGCATGTTTAAAAAGAGTAATCTAGAACTTGTGAGCAACATTACTTTACCTGGTGTGCCTAGTAAAATAGCTTTAACGGGGAGTCTTGCTGGAGATGATCATGATCATTAAAAGGCAATGTTTTGAAATAATAAATGCCGGTGTTGAGCCGGCATTTACTTTTTAGTTTTCTTCTTTTTCTTCTTCTTTTTCAGTTTCTGGCTCTATTTCAAAAACCTCTGGGTGATCTTTGGCCAAAAGATTATACCAAGTTACCAGTTTCTTGATGTCAGATACATACACCCTGCTTTCATCGTAATCGGGCAAAATGTGTTGTAAAAAAGCCTTCAATTCATCGGGGTCAGAGGTTTTGCTTAAGCCCGTATCACCATCAAATTCAGCGTGGATTTTCCTCATTACATCGACCAAAGGAGTAGCGCCTTCTTCGGTATGAGTGTAAATAGAAATCTCACTTAGAATGGACACTTGAGCATCGGCTCCTACTACTACCTTCTTTTTCTGAGCGTCTAGCGACTCCAGAATTATCCCCGTTCTTCCTGGTTTTGCAATTCTAAACAAACCACCTTTTCCAGTTACTGCGGCAATTTCTTCAAACTTCATATTTACGTTTTATACATTAAGTGCCTCTGGGTAAATTTCCCATTGGCTTTGATTAAATAAAAATTATGTTGTGAGTACTGCGTGAATATACTCGGCAATTTCTTCACGACCCAAACCTGTTTCAGACGAACTTACGAACATCACCGGCAATTCTTCCCAAGTTTGCTTCATAACCTTTCTAAAGCGAGCTATACTTTGCTGGGTTTTGTTCATCGACTGTTTATCGGCTTTGGTAAAAATAAGACCCAATGGGATTCCTGATTCGCCCAACCATGTTACAAACTCAATGTCTATTTTTTGAGGCTCCAATCGGCTATCAATCAGTACAAACACCATTTGGAGGTTTTCTCTTTCCAAAAGATATTTCTCAATCATAATACTCCAAGCCACTCGGTTAGATTTACTGGTTTTAGCATATCCATAACCAGGTAAATCGACCAAATACCACTGATCGTCCACAATAAAATGATTGATCAGCTGTGTTTTGCCAGGTCGGCCAGAAGTTTTTGCCAAGTTCTTCTTTTGTGTAAGCATATTAATGAGGGACGATTTGCCCACATTTGAACGGCCAATAAATGCAAACTCAGGCTTATCTGGTTTTGGGCACAAATTGTGATCCGTATTGCTTATTACAAAACTCGCATTTTCAAACATGCTGCAAAGGTAAATAAGTACCGCGAACCTTTAAACCTTTCTTGGTTCTTATTTGCTAAGGCTTCTATTGGGTGTTTATCATTATTTTAAACGGTTGTAACAATATCCAGCAGAGACAGTTCTACCTTAATACCCCTTAAAAACCAAGAGGTTGGCAGCTTTTACCGTTATCCTTGGGCATTGCGCTAAGGTTTTATAACTTTGCAACTTCTTGAAAATCAAGGAAAAATTTAAAAGAAAGAATTATGTCAAAAGCAAAGCAAGGCGATAACGTCAAAGTGCATTACACTGGAAGATTGAAAGATGGAACCGTATTCGATTCATCTGAAGGAAGAGAGCCATTAGGTTTTCAAGTGGGTGCGGGTCAAATGATCAAAGGATTTGACGCTGCCGTAGATGGGATGGAAAAAGGACAAAAAGTAACTGCTGAAATTCCTGCAGCAGAGGCTTATGGTGAAGTTAATCCTGATTTATATTTCGATGTGCCAAAAGCCAACTTACCTGAAGATTTAAAACCTGAAGTTGGGCAGCAACTTGCAATGTCGCAACCTAATGGCCAACAAGTGCCAGTAAAAGTGAAAGAAGTAAAAGAAGATGTAGTCGTTATTGATGCCAACCATGATTTGGCTGGAAAAGACTTGATCTTTGATATAGAATTGGTAGAAATTGCTTAAGCAATTTTAAACCTAAAGTTAAAACGGACTCGCCTTAAAGTGAGTCCGTTTTTTTATGTGATAAGCATGAGTTTCTCATGGTGTCAATCCTCCAAAAGTTTTCAAATGGACTTCTGATAAAGTTATTTACTAATGGGGATATAATTTTTAACAACTTTTGGACGGCTTTCGAATAGTGAATGTTATCCCGCTAATAACTGAATAGCAAAGCCCGCAAAAGCAATAAACAAACACAGAGGAGAAAACAGCTTAGTATCCATTTTGGCAAAAGCAGTAGACTTGATTCTTTTAAAGAAACCTACGTATTTAAAATCGCCTATTGCTCTGAGCAAAAAGATCGAAGGGATAATCCAGCCTCCATAAGTGGTAAGCCAATTAGGCATTTCTATCGCTTTAAATACTGCTTGAAACAAATAAAAAGTCCCAAAAGCAGATAACCCTAAACCTACAATCAGGCTATCTGATTTTTTAGGGTTGAGTACTCTTTTACCTGCTTCATTGGTCGGTAAGGCTGCCTCAAAACCCCACTTTCCACCCAACACCCAATTGAAATGGATGAAGCCAAGTACAATTAAAGTGATGAACAATAGGAGGGAGAGGATGGTAGAAAGCATTGATTAACTTTTGTATACAAAACCAAAAAGGGTACCGATTTCTATCTAGGTACTATCTACTAAATACTAAAATCTAATGTCACCCCATTTTAAAGCCCTTGAGCTTAATTTGAGTCAGTTTACGTTTGGTATCGAGAGGAAAATCTCCTTGCATCATCCAGTCGTAATAGCCTCGCTCTTTTTCGAGCACTTCGGTTACAGGCTTGCCCTTGTGTTTGCCAAAGTTGAATACCTCTACGCCTTGGTCGTTGAACACAAAACGTCCACCTAAATCAACCATATTGGAGCCTACCAGCTGATGTAATGAAGCCATGTCGTTTTCAATTTTTGCGATAACATTGCCGCCAATATCTTCCACTGATTGTCCATTGTACTTATCGAGTTGAGCTTTGAGCACTTCGTAAGTAGCTTCTGTATCGGCCATAGCGCCATGTGCACCTTCTAACTCTTTATTACAATAGAACTGATAAGCGGCTGAAAGCGTCCTTTTTTCCATCATAAAGAAGATTTTTTGGGCATCAACAAGTTTTCTGTTGCCTACTTCAAAATCTACCCCAGCCCTTAAAAATTCTTCCACCAAAAGCGGAATATCAAATCGTACATGATTAAAGCCCGCCAAGTCGGCTCCTTCTAAAAATTTAGCAATGCTTTTGGCCAAGGTTTTAAAAGTGGGTTTGTCTTTCACGTCTTCATCGCGAATTCCGTGAATCATGGCCGACTCTTCAGGAATTGGAATGGTAGGGTTGATCAAATGATGCATTTTTACCACCTCGCCATTGGGCATTACTTTGAGTATGGCCAATTCTACGATTCTGTCTTGGGCAATGTTGATACCTGTCGTTTCCAGATCGAAAAACGCCAATGGGTTTTTTAGGTTTAATTCCATGATTTCCTGTTTATGCAGGTGCTTTTAAAGAATATGTTGCTTAAGTGCTTGTAAGTTAAGACCTCCAAAATTACCAGAACTCATAAGAATCAGGTTTTTGTTGGTCCAGTTGTGTTGCATTAAGTGCTCATTCAATTTAGCACTGTCGTTGAATAAAATAATATCTTTTCTGTTGAAGGCCGTTCTAAGGTCTTCTTCCGTTAATACTTCGAGTCCTTTTTGCTTTACCGCTTCTGGGTTAATGAAGATAATCGCTTCATCAGGGTCGTTAAACGTGTTTTTGTACTGTTCAATAAAGTCTTTGTTTAAGCTGCTAAAGGTGTGCAGCTCTAAACATGCCACCAAGAAGCGGTTAGGAAACTGATGTTTAACGGCAGAGGTTGTAGCCAATAGTTTGGAAGGAGCGTGGGCAAAATCGGTATAAATTGTAGAAGCTTCATTTTTTCCTAGAATCTCCATTCGTTTACCCGCGCCACTAAAAGTTGCAATGGCTTTGTAAAACTGCTCGTCAGTTACACCGATTTGCTTAAGTAAAGCTTGTACCCCACTAAGGTTTTGCATGTTGTGGTAGCCGAAAATTTCGATTTTTATTTCGTTATTAGGCAAATTTAAATAGGTAACACCATCTTTCACCACATGGTCGTGCGCTTTGTAAGGAATTGCTGTTACGCCTGGTCTTTCTTTTCCACCAATAACCTTAGTGGCTAAAACGTCTTCTTGACAGTAAATTAATGTACTGCCTTGCGCTGAAGAGTCGGCCAGTAATTCAAATTGGCTTATGTAATTTTCTATCGTTGGAAAAACATTGTAGTGGTCCCAAGCAATTCCCGAAACGGTAACAATATCATGCTTGTAATGAAAGAATTTAGGTCTTGGGTCTAAAGGCGAAGTCAAGTATTCATCGCCTTCAATAACTATAATAGGAGCGTCCGATAGCTTTACCTGTTCATCAAACCCGTTGATTCTGGCACCTACCATATAGTCGAAGTCATGGCCAAAATCTTGTAAAACATGCATCACCATGGCGGTCATACTGGTTTTACCGTGGCTTCCTGCAATTACCAAACGCTTTTTGTTCTTAGAAGCTTCGTAAATGTATTCAGGAAAAGAGAGCACTTTAAGGCCGAGTTCTTGGGCTTTTAATAACTCAGGGTTGTTTGCCTTGGCGTGCATTCCTAAAATTACAAAATCCAAACCGCTGTTAATTTTGCTGGCATCCCAACCTTCATTTTCGGGTAATAAGCCAGACTCTTTCAGTTTCGATTTAGAAGGCTCATGAAAATGATCGTCAGATCCACTAACATGATGCCCGGCTTTGGCCAAACAGATGGCTAGGCTGTGCATGATGCTTCCGCCAATGGCAATGAAATGGATACGTTGGGAGTTTTTAGTCATGAGATCAAAAGGGTTGAATGTTCAAAATTAAGACAAAAAGGACGCTCGACAAATAAAGTAAAATTATCTAGAACCTAAGGTGTATAACAAGGTGTAAAAAATGTGGGTAAGTACCTGTTGTAATCTTTGTCGAACACAGGAATTTGCTCTAGGTTTGAAGAATGGAAAAAGGAAAGTCTGCAGCACTGCGTTTGGGTTACAAATCTAGAAACAATCTAGGTGACGAACTGAGCCAATTGGGAAAGTTACCACCCCAAGCTACCGACCTTGAAGAGGCCATTTTGGGTGCCTTGATGTTGGAAAAGGATGCTTTGACCAACGTGATTGATATTCTAAGACCTGAATCTTTTTATAAAGAAGCCCACAAGGTAATCTATCAGGCCATTTATGACCTTTTTCAGGCTTCTGAACCCATCGATATTCTTACCGTAACCAGCCAGTTAAGGAAAGAAGGTAAAATTGAAATGATTGGTGGGCCGTATTACATTACCCAGCTTACCAACCGTGTAAGTTCTGCGGCCAATATTGAATACCATTCAAGAATTGTAGTTGAACAATCCATTAAGCGAGAGTTGATTCGTATTTCTTCTGAAATTCAGCGCGAAGCTTTTGAAGATACTACTGATGTTTTTAAGCTGCTCGATAAAATGGAGCAGTCGCTGTTCGAAGTTTCTGAAACCAATATTCGTAAAGAATATCAGAAAATGAAGGACATTATGACGACTGCCCTTGAAGAAATTCATGCCCGTAGAAATCATAAAGATGGCCTCACAGGAATTCCTTCTGGTTTCACGAGTTTAGATAGGGTAACCTCTGGCTGGCAGAAATCTGATTTGGTAATTATTGCAGCAAGGCCCGCGATGGGTAAAACTGCTTTTGTGGTTTCTGCCCTTAGAAATGCAGCAGTAGACCACGGACACGCAGTGGCTATTTTCTCTCTTGAAATGTCATCGGTGCAGTTGGTCAATCGTTTGATTTCTGGTGAAGCCGAACTCGAAGGTGAGAAGATTAAGAAAGGAAACCTTGCCGAACACGAATGGGCACAGCTCGTTCATAAAACAGCGAATCTAACAAAAGCCCCCATTTTTATAGATGACACCCCTGCGCTTTCCATCCTTGAATTAAGGGCGAAGTGTAGGAGGTTAAAACAACAGCACGACATTCAACTGGTGGTAATTGATTACCTCCAGCTGATGTCTGGCGATTCATCTAAAAGCGGAGGCGGAGGAGGTAACCGTGAACAAGAAATTGCTTCTATTTCGCGTGCTCTAAAAAATATAGCCAAAGAATTGAATGTGCCTGTAATTGCACTTTCACAGTTGAGTAGGGCAGTAGAAACCCGTGGTGGTGATAAGCGTCCTCAACTTTCAGATTTGAGGGAATCGGGTTCTATTGAGCAGGATGCCGATATGGTAATGTTCCTTTACCGACCAGAATACTACGGTATTACGCAAGACGAAAACGGAATGCCAACCCAAGGTGTGGGTGAAGTGATTATTTCTAAGCACAGAAACGGTTCTTTAGAAAACGTACAACTCAAATTTATTGGTAAGTACACCAAGTTTACCGACTTGGACGTGACTGGTTTTGGTGGAGGTTACGGAAGTTCATTACCAGGTTCTGGTGCGGCTAGTTTTGAATCTGGCGGTGGCGGAGCTATGACCTTCCAAAGTAAAGCTAATGGCAATGACAGTCCTGCTTTGCCTCCAAGTGGAGAAGACGCTCCTTTTTAAGGCGTTCTCATTGGTTCCAATAATAGAAAAACATAAGCCTAAAAACTCATGAAAGCACTTGTATTAGTAGATCATCCAGAAAACAAAATTCAATTGTTAGAAGTGGAAAAACCTAGCCCTACCGAAGGAAAGGTTTTGATTAAGCTAAAGGCAGCTGCTTTAAACAGGCGTGATCAATGGATAAGGGAAGGGAAATACCCAAATATTCAGATGAACACGATTTTAGGTTCTGATGGCGCTGGAATTGTAGAAGAAGTTGGGGCTGGTGTTTCATCTGATTTAATAGGGAATGAAGTTATCATCAACCCAAATATTGATTGGGGAGAAAACCCAAAAGTACAGTCGAAGGCATACCACATATTAGGAATGCCGACTAATGGCACTTTCGCTGAATATGTGGAAGTAGAGGCTTCAAAGATTCATCAAAAACCAGCGCATTTAAGTTGGGAAGAAGCGGCTTCTATTCCTTTGGGGGGACTTACCGCTTTTAGGGCTGTGTTTACCCAAGGTCAGGTGGCCGCTGGTCAAAATGTATTGATTTCTGGTGCTGGTGGGGGTGTAGCGCAATTTGCCATGTTATGCGCTTTGGCGGCTCAAGCCAATGTATATGTTACTTCTGGAAGTGCAGATAAGCTTGAAACCTGTATTCGATTAGGTGCCAAATCTGGATTCAATTATAAAACCGAAGATTGGCAGAAGGAGGCACTTCAAGCTTCAGGTGGTTTCGATGTGGTGATTGATAGCGCGGGCGGAGATCAGATCAACGACTTTATTAAAATGATGAAGCCTTCTGGCAGAATTGTTTTTTATGGCGCTACCAACGGCACTCCACAAAAACTGGACATGTTCCGCATGTTCTGGAATCAAATCACCTTGCAAGGTTCCACCATGGGCAACGACCAAGAATTTGAGCAGATGATTGCCTTTATCAATAAACATAAAATCAAGCCTATTTTAGATTCAGTCCGCCCGTTTTCAGAAATTATTTCTGCTTTCGATGCCATGAAAGAAGGAGGGACTTTTGGGAAGTTGGTGATTCGGATTGGTTAGAGTACCGAGTTTCAACTCAAAGGTGTAATCTAACTAAATTTAGAATAACTTTTCTTGATCAAATGAATAGGTTTAACCTCTTCAAGCAGTTGAAGAGTTGCTGTCCTGTTTCTTTGTGATTTTTTTTATTATTTATTTAGATATTCTAAAGCTATTAATTGAATAAAAATTATCTTTATTCGATTTTACCAAAATTATACACTCCTGTCAATCGGTTATATGGCTAATCTATTTCACTCAATGAAGCATTCTGTGCTTCTAATTGTTTTCTTGCTGTCTACTCAAAACATTTGTGCTCAAAATTTAGACTGGGTAACAGAATTAAAAACTCCCGATGATTCTTATTCGGGAATCAACTTATCTATTTCTGATGGAGCTGGAGGAGTTTACTTCTTGACAGGAGCAGCATACCCAACAACACTAGTGTCGCCTAGCACTTCAATTAACTTAGCTTTTGATGAAGTTAATAACAATGGAGCTAATATAGTTAGGCTTGACGCTTCGGGAGAGATGGTCTTTCAAGTTAATATTGGTATTGAGCGAACAGAGAACAATGGTTATTTCAGCACACAAGGCTTGACAGTAGATGATAATGGAAATCTATATGTAGGTGGATATGTAGCCCGTTCTACTACAATTAGTGTGGGGGATGTTAGTATACCAATTGCCCAAAACCTAGATGAAAGAAAATATGGTTTGATTCTTAAATTTAGTAATACTGGATCGCTGCTCAATTATAAACTGTTTAATGTCATTAAGGATTTCTATGAAGATTTCTTTTCCATGGATTATTATGACGGTAGACTTTATGTTTTGTATGCTTTGACTGATTTAGCAATACAAGCCAGTGAAGGCGGAGATGCATACCCTTTAACTCATATTGTTACAGCTTTTGATGATAGCTGGGACATAGTGAAAAGCAAATCATTTAGTGGCTTACAAAACTCAGGTTCATCCTCAGGTGGAAGAAAGAGATTTATCATGTCAAAAATAAAGGTGTTTGATCATGATCAAATATACCTTTCTGGAATAATTCAAGATGGTCAGGGGAGTGATTTGGATGAAGGTATTGTGACGGATAATCCTGCTATGGTGAGTTCAGTTATAAAGTTAGATGGAGAACTGAATTTCCAATGGTTCAGGGGAGTTCAAGGCTTCATTACAAATGCGTTTGGAACAGGGATGCTTACCCTTAGTAATGGCGATATTGTACTAAATTCAAATATGTATTCGGATGGAACTCCAACTAGCTTAGTTGGAAACGATATTGAGGAGATGCTGCTCCCGAATCAATCTCAGTTTTCAACAAGACAGTTGTTTTTTACTTCCGATGGCGATTACAAATTTCAAACCCTTTTTGAAGGAGCAGTTGAAGAATATGAATTAGGAGTTGATGTTAATGATAACATTTATATACCTATTGGGAGTAATAACTTCCGGTCATTAAATTTCATTGACCAAGACGGTTCTAATGAATTAATAATTAAAAAAGAGTCTGGTGCATCTGCCAATTCGTTTGGCTACTTAAAGATATCTAAAGAAGGTAAATATCAATCCCACAGATTTTATGCTCAGTCTTCTGATTTATTCATAGATCAAATGAAGATTCACTCTGGATTGACGTGTGAATCGTTCCTATTTTTAGGGAGGTATGGAAATGAAAATGCAATTATAGATCTTGATTTCGATGAAAACGTTTCAAGCGAAATTCAAAACTTGAATAATACTTATGACTATTTCATTGCATCATACTTAAACCAAGATGCTGAACTAACCATTGATCAGCAATCCATCACTCAAGATGGTGATAAAATTACGATACCAATTTCATTTAATGATGAGTCAATTTCAGACCTTGTTTTTGAAGTTACATCATCTAATGAATCTATATTGAATATTGATAATATTGTGTTCAATTTGAGAGCAGAGCAGCCCAATATAGTCGTCCAGAGAGCAGAAGGAGCCAATGGAAGTGCTGATATCCAAATAAAACTAATTGATTCCTGTGGGGCAGAAACTAGTGCAACTGCAGCGATTAATCTTAATAATATAAACAACATACCCATATTTGAATCTGTACCAGTTACGGTAGTTGATCAAAATAATTACTACGAATACCTAGTCGAGGTAAGTGATCCTGATGGAGACAGAGTAAGTCTCAGTATAGAAGGAAAACCCGATTGGATGACTATCTCAACCCAAGGTGGTTATGTAGTCTCTACCTTGGCAGGATCAGGAGATAACAGTACTGTTGACGGTATAGGGCAAGAAGCTTCATTTTCATTTCTAACCAGATTAAGTATTGATAACAATGGGGACTTGTATTTAGGAGAACTTGGTTCAAAAACCATAAGAAAGGTATCTCCAAATAGGAATGTAACTACCCTATCTGTTGTGTCTGACGGCACCCGAATAAATGGTACTTTATCAGAGTCATCTTTTGGAGAGCCGAATAAGATACTTATTGATGATTCAAGTGGAGTCATGTATGTTTTGGATGGATCCATTATAAGAAAAATAGATACCAATGGGACAGTAAGTCGTTTTGCTGGCTCAGGTTCTTTTGGAAATGTAGATGGACA
>NZ_LRPB01000019.1 GCF_001592945.1 Roseivirga seohaensis | reverse complement strand
GTTTCTAATGTGTGAAGAGCTGTAGTTGTATGACATGTAAGCAAAGAATGAAGAGAAGTAAGTTCCTTGGTCAGGAATAATACGGCTCGACCAAATCCAACCAGTTGCACTATAATTGTTGAAACCTTCTTGGATTTGCGCTGCAGAAGTTAAAGGGAAACCTTGTCTTGCAGCTTGTGCATAAGTAATGGCATTGTTCCACTCTCCTTTAGTCAAATAAACCCTTGCAAACATACCGTTTACAACGTTTTTGCTGATTTGAGATTTGTCAGAGGATGTTACTGAAGAGGCATTTAAGCTTTGTAAAGCAGTAGTAAGGTCAGCTTCAATTTGAGCATAAACTTGGTCTACTGTTGAGCGAGCTTTTGCTTCGCCAAGGTTGTTCAAGTCATCAAGGTTGATAACAATACCCAACTGATCATTGGCCTGTCCTGCTTTGTATCTTTCAGCATAAAGCTGAACAAGCATGTAGTGCCCGAAAGCTCTGTAGAAATAAGCCTGACCTTTGATGTTGTTCTTCTCATCATCACTTCCTTCTACGTTGTCAATTGAATTGATAATGTTGTTGGCATTAACAATAATTGTGTAGTAGAAATTGTAAGTCTGATTTACTAAAGAACTTGTGTTAGATCTGTGCTCAAGCCATTGGTGAACGGCAATAAACCAACCAGAACC
>NZ_LRPB01000018.1 GCF_001592945.1 Roseivirga seohaensis | reverse complement strand
TGCATCGTTACCTGCTGCATCGGCTATAATTGATCCATTAGTTACTAAAGAGGTTGTTGTTAAATAATCAAGGTCTGAATTTGTGTCGCCAGTCTGAACTGTATAGTTGAACGTTAATGTATTTGTTCCGCTGCCACTTGAATAATCAACAACTCTATCTGTGATTCCTGTTTCTAGGGTTAATTGTGGAACCTCTCCAACACAACCAGGAGTCAGGTTAACTACCTCGCTGAACGTCACTGTTACTCCTATCACTTCTCCCACTTTATATGCACCATCAGCTTTGGTTGAACTTACACTCGTTACCGTTGGAACAATTCCATCAACCAAAACAGCCGTAGTGGCGCCTACTGAGTTTAGGGTGGTAACTAAATCATTACCTGCGGCATCTTTCATTGTACCTCCGTTAAGGTCTAGCGCTCCTACAGTAATACCGTCTGTATCTTCATCGCCTGCTACTACTCTGTAGCGGAAAACTAAAGTTTGGGTACCAGAATTACTGTGAAAAACCGCTTGACGTGTATTAGACCCTATAGTGATTGCTATTTGAGGGGTGCCTGATGTAGTATTCACAATCACATTCTCGCTGGTGTTCACCGTGAAAGTCATAAGACTATTTACTGGGTTACTTCCATTTGCTGGTACACTTACACTGGTAACTGTTGGTAATACTGCGTCTACCACTATGGCTTTGTTCGCTCCCAACGAATTGGCCGCCCCTGGAGTGGCCAAAGTTAAAGTAGCGTCATTACCTGAGGCATCTTTAATCGTACCTGAATTTAAGGTTAACGAGTTCGTAGCAACGTAATCCAAGTCAGCACTTACATCGCCTGATTGTATTGTATAGTTGAAGGTCAATGTATTCGAACCTGAACCTGAAGTGTAGTTTACTGCTCTATCCGTTGCTCCTGTTTCTAATTCTATTTGAGGAATACCTGTTACCGTAACTGCTTCGGAAAATGTAACCGTTACCGCTACTGCATCGCCAGCGTTATATGTGCCATTGTTCGTAGCCGAACTTACACTTGTTACTGTTGGAACAACTCCGTCAATCACTAGCGCTTTATTAGATGCCAATGAACCGCCTGTGGCTCCTTGCTGTACGGTAAGACTAGCATTGTTCCCTGCTGCATCTTTTATTGTTCCACCATTCAAGCTAAGGGCAGTTGAGCTCGTGACATCCAAATCTGCACTCACATCTCCTGCCTGAACAGTGTAGACAAAACGTAGGGTAGATACACTCCTGTCTACATAGTTAATGGTTCTATCTGTGGTTCCTGTTTCTAGTTCTAACTGAGGCGTTCCAGTAACTAATACCTCTTCACTGTATTGAACATATATATTGATGTTGTCTCCAACTTTGAAGGTTCCATTGGTAGCATTCGAGGTTACTTCTAAAACAGTTGGTACAACTTTATCATTAAGGCTTGCTGTGTTATTAGTGGTTTGATTAGCATCTGCGGTTAAGCCGTTTTGGTCAAATACCGCATTGGCCTGAAGGTCTACCTCTAGGGTTTCAGCTCCATCTGGCGTGCCTGTTACACTAAAGAAAATTCTAACTACGGTTTCTCCACCTGAAAGCGCTGTAGCTGAACCTTCTGCCGTATTGTCATTCTTCTTTACG
>NZ_LRPB01000016.1 GCF_001592945.1 Roseivirga seohaensis | reverse complement strand
TAGTATTAAAAAAGAAGAAGCCCAATTTATACAATTGGGCTTCTGTCATTTATTGATGTGAAGGTTTAAAACCTTCATCGTTTTATTAATCGTTCTGAACCAAGTTAGGGTTCACGTTAATAGCGCTAATAGGGAAGAACCACTGCCACTGTAAATCACCAGCAGGAATTTCTGTGATTCTAGCCTGAGTAAGGCTGAAGCTACCTCTAGTTGATCTTTTCAAAGGCAAGTTTGCTCTTTTAAGATCAAGGAAGTTGAATCCTTCACCCCAAAGCTCAATTCTTCTTTGAGCTAAGATTTCATCGATAAGTGCTTGGCCGGTGTTAGTGCTGATTACAGCATTTGGATCACGCTGAGAAACTAAAGAGAATAGAGCAGTTCTAGCTGCTGGTTCGTTAGC
>NZ_LRPB01000015.1 GCF_001592945.1 Roseivirga seohaensis | reverse complement strand
TCGTTACCTGCTGCATCCTTAGCTGTTCCACTTAAAGAAATATCCAAAGAGTTGGTTGCTTTATAATCTAAATCCGAACTTTCAGTACCTGCTTGAACTGTATATGTAAAATTCAAAGTATTAGTACCGCTTCCTGAAACAGCCGCAATGTAATAATCCAAGGTTCCTGTCTCTAACTGAAGTTGGATTTGACTAAGCGTATTAACATAAATAACCTCACTAAATACTACCTGAACATTCACTTGGTCACCAACCTTATAGGTTCCGTCTGATGTGCTACTGGTCACGTTAATTACCGTTGGTGCAACACCATCTACCAATACAGCCGTAGTGGAACCTACTGAATTTAAGGTAAGGTTTGCATCGTTGGTTGCCGCATCCTTCAAAGTACCTCCATTAGCGGAAAGGGTGCCTACAGTAATACCATCGGTATCCAATTCACCTGATTGTACAACATATCTAAACAGCAAGGCACTTGTTCCTGAGCCACTCGTGTAGACCGCTTGACGCGTAGTAGCCCCAATTGTGATTGCCAGCTGAGGGGTTCCTCCTGTAGTTACAACCGTTACGTTTTCGGAGAAATTGACAGTGAAGTCTAAATTCTGACCTGCAATATAGGTTGCGTTGGCAGGAACTGATACGCTTGTCACTGTTGGTAATACAGCATCCACCAAAACAGAAGTAGTTGCTCCTACTGAGTTTAAAGTAAGGTTAGCATTGTTAGTTGCAGCGTCTCTCAATGTGCCTCCGTTAGCAGCTAAAGTACCCACTGCTATTCCATCGGTGTCTAAATCGCCCGCTTGAACAGTATACCTAAACAATAAAGCACCCGTTCCTGAGCCACTCGTGTAGACTGCTTGACGTGTGGTAGAACCTACTGTTATAGCTAATTGTGGGGTTCCGCCCGTAGTTACAACTGTTAAGTTCTCTGAAAAATTGACAGTGAAGTCTAAATTCTGACCCGAAACATAAGTTGCGTTTGATGGCACAGTTACACTTGTAACGGTTGGTGCAGATTTATCATTGAGACTTGCTGTGTTATTAGTGGTTTGGTTGGCATCTGCGGTTAAGCCGTTTTGGTCAAATACCGCATTGGCTTGAAGGTCTACCTCTAGGGTTTCTGCACCATCTGGCGTGCCTGTTACACTAAAGAAAATTCTAACTACAGTTTCTCCACCTGAAAGCGCTGTAGCTGATCCTTCTACTGTATTGTCATTCTTCTTTACG
>NZ_LRPB01000014.1 GCF_001592945.1 Roseivirga seohaensis | reverse complement strand
TTAAACCGTGGGCTATGATAATGGAATGCTATGTTTTTGAATATCTTTGTGTAATGGTTTTAACCATTTACATCTACTCTGGTGTTTTGGTTGAGGCTTGTTTCTCTTTCCACCTCGTGTTTTTCCATTCTTTTTGTTGCGCAGGGCTAAGGAAGGTCCATGCTACAATGCGGCTACTTTTGTTGCCTTGCCCCATAGGGATGGTTTTTACTTCAACTGCTTCTGCTTTTTCTAAGGAATCTAGAATTACAGGCAAGTTCGAAGACTTTGAAACCAAGCTGGAAAACCAATAGCATGATTCGCCAAAATTTTTGCTTTCTCGAATCATAGTTTGAATAAACTTTCGTTCTCCGCCATCGCACCAAAGCTCTTTACTTCTTCCCCCAAAATTCAACACAGGGTCGGCTACTTTTTTCTTGGCCAAGTTGTTCACTTTTCGCGAAGCACTTTCTTTGGCTTCTTCAGGCGAACGATGAAAAGGAGGGTTGCATATTGTAAAGTCAACACGGTCTTCTTTTCTCAAAATGTCGTAGAAAATATCCTTTGGCTCGGGCTGTCTTCTCAATTCTATTTTTCCCGCCAAGTTGGGGTTCTGGTCTATAATAGACTGAGCAGATTTAAGAGAAACAGAATCAATGTCGGTACCAATAAAGGGCCAGCCGTATTCTTGCGCGCCAATAATGGGGTAAACGCAGTTGGCACCAACGCCCACATCAATGCCAGTTACTTTATTGCCAGTAGGTATTTTTCCGTAATTGCTAGCGCAGAGCACATCAGCCATATGGTGAATGTAATCGGCCCTTCCTGGTATTGGCGGGCATAAATAGTCTTCGGGAATATCCCAGAACTCTAATTTGTAATGATGTTTCAATAAAGCTTTGTTCAGTGCCTTTACCGCTGCTGGGTTGACGAAATCAATGGAATCGTCTCCATACTTATTGGGTTGAACGAAGTTGCCTAATTCAGGGGTTCCCTTCATAAGCTGAGGTAAGTCATAGCGGCCTCTATGTTTGTTTCTGGGGTGAAGCTTTGGCTTGGTTGCAGGAGTATTGTCTTTACTCGATTTTTTATTAGGTCTTTTCCTTTCTCTTCTTTCAGACATATCCATATGAGTTTATCAAAGGCAAAGGTACTGTTCAAAACGGAAAAGCACCTATTCTATAACAAATCGAAAAATAACTCAGAGATGGCTCTGATTTTTGGTTAATTATTTTATAACTTTAAAAAGTATATCAACACATGTTTTAGTTATAATTTTTTAAATCAGTTATTAATTACCTACATAGAATATATAAGGGTAATATTTTGGTAAACTTTCTATTCCTAAAATTATTGAAATTGTGAATGGATAATACTTGCCGTTGAAAAAATCAATTAATCAACCTAAATTTTTAAACTATGAAAAACATCGTAAATCAATGCTTTTTCCTTTTACTAGTTACCTGCTTGGTGGCTTGTAATTCTTCACCCAAGGAGAAAACAGAAACTTTGGCAGTGGCCGCTTCGAATTCGGGCGGAATCAATGGAGTGGACGGTAACTGTGTTGCACCTCCTGAATGGTTTAATGGGACTGTCCCTACGCCACAACCGCAAAACTTCCCTCAAGGAGATGACGTCACTAACTGTGATTTTCACTTAATTTCTTGGCAGTACTTTCTATGGCTGACAGAAGAAGTAAATGGGAAGCTACGCTTTGAGAACCTCTATACCAGTAATGCCATTCATCCAGAAACTAAAGATGACACCTATCAGGTGCTAGATATTGTGGAACAGGCACTTTCTAAGGGGATTTTAATCGATCAGCATGGAAGAGCAGTGTACAGCAACATTATGATCAATGACATTTATCGTGATTGGGTGCTTGAAAATAAGCTGTATGACCCTGAAGTATTTGTTGATTTTGACGCAACTGCTGATTTTCCGGTAGGTTCAATGTCGTTAAAAGCCAACTGGAAATTGGTGCAGCCAGGAGAAGATGTGAGTAATTTGTACACCACCAAAGCCGATATTCAACTATTGACGATGGTGGATGGTGAGCCTAGAATTCCTGAAGATAATCCGCAAATTCAGAAAGATGTAGAAGTAGCTTTAATAGGTTTACACATCGCTGTTGTAGTAGAGGGGCATCCAGAATTTATTTGGGCCACTTTCGAATTTGATGGCAATGCGCCAAACTTTAAAGAAGATGCAAGCGGTGTAGTGGTGCAAGGCATGAACGACCCAGTATCGGATAAGAATTGGTTGCTATATACTGCCAATACTACAGCCAGAAAAACCAATGCGAATAATGCTGAAATACTAGAGTTTGTAGATGAAAGTAAGCAGACACTTACGCCAGTAACTCAAGTGGCACGTCAGTATGCGCAAGGTGGAGGAAGCTCTACCAATCGTGGTAATATCGATCACCTAAATGCAAATGCGAAAGACCAATTAAAAAAGGAAGGCTCGATTTGGGAGAATTACTTTGAGGTAGGTGCTGTATGGTTCAATACCGAAAAAGGAGTGCTAAAGCCAGATTGGAATCCGAATGTAGATTCAACTATGGTGACAGGTTCGTTAACCCTCTCCAACGCTACTATTGAAACGTTTACGCAAAAAGTGCGCTCTCAAAACAGTTGCTTCAGCTGTCACAACACATTCCCTGTTACAAATGTACCGCTCTCTACTAAGGTGCTGCCAGGTAAAAATGCCAATACCAGTCATATTCTTTTAAAGAATTACCAAGGCGGTGGCGAAGTAAAGCGTTCTAATTAATTCAACCTAACCATAAAAATAAAATGGCAAATTCAAGCTTAAGAATACATCCAGCTATTGGCATGGCCAGAGTTGGAAATAGTACAGAATATTATTTAGGGCCAGAAACTATGGCCGCATCTCCGCAAGAGGGGCAAGCGCTTACTGGTGGGCTTCCAATAAAACCAGGCACCGAAAACACTACCATTACCAGTGGTGATTTGCGCGATGCACAAGGTAGGTTGAAAAGGCAGGCCGCTCGTTTTAAGATATTTCAATATCCTAATGAAGGTGATAAACTTACCTTCCCAACTCAAGGAGGAGAAGAAGTGTTGATTGGGTCTACTGTAGACGGTAAAAAAGTCAAAGACATTATTTGGACCGCTCATTTGGCAAATAAAAAAGCCAATTGTTGGGAAATTGATGAAGACGCCAATCTGGGTATTGAACTTTATAAACCACATGAAGTAACGGTAGATGGGAAAACCATGACGGTGAGTACACCGCCATTGAGAAACCCAGATTTTGATAGCACTTCACCTCAAAACCCTTATACGGTAAATCCAGCAGATACCGACCGTTTAAAGAAACTGGTGATCGATGCTGGGCCTCGTGCAATAAAGGCAAGTCAAGGAACTACGCCTATAAAATTTGATAACACAACTCAGGCCAGTTATTACGATCAGAGTTTGGGGGCAATTACCAATCAGCCCAACTATCCAATTCAGTTTCCTGCAACTAATGGAAGTGGATCGAATGGAAGCGATCCGATTAGTTATTTGGGGGAAATTATTACTGAGCCCAATGGTAGGCTTTTGGTTTTAGGCGGGCATGGTTTGGCTTGTGCTTTCGATAATCAAGGTAATTTTGATGCAAGTCAACCGCTGTGTAAAGATGTAGATAACGATAATTGGTTAGATGATACTTCTGACGGACCTGTAACTGCAGTTTTGGTTTTTGAAGATGGAACGCAACAGGCGATTGAAGGGAGTGCTTGGGCAGTGGTTACCGATCCTGCTTATGCACCTCAAACTCTGAATGTGGTAAATCTTTGGGATGATGTTTATAACACTTGGTTAGAGAATTTCAACCTTCAGCCAGAGGTGTTTAGCAATGGAAAATATAACCCCGAATACAAGCCTTACTTCCAAGATGATATATTCCCAACCTTGAATTCGGCACACATGCAAATGTGGAATACGAATTTACCAGATCAGGCCATTTCGGCACATGAAAGGGTGAAGCTATTGACCGAGCAAAAGCCGCCTTTCGATATGATGAAGTTTATTCGAAACCCAGATGGTAGCCAGAATAACAACGGAGCACCATTAATGCCTTTGTCACTAGGAGATGCCAATCAGGCTTTTTTAACCGTATCGCGTCAGCAATATTTCTTTATGGAACAATGGAATAAAGGAATGAGTGTGGGGGCAAGTGCCCTACCAATAGGCGAAGGCGAGCAACTCGATAAAACGATTTTGGTGAATTGCCTCGGTGGTCGTTTTAGCCCTGGAATTGATTTGACTTTTATTGTTCGTGACCCAGATTTATATAATAAAGACTGGCAGAACCCAGCAATCGGGCCTTTTAGAATTAATGCCGAAGAATTGAATTATGCATCGGCCACTAAAGATCAGCCCTTTTTGGGAGTAGGCTATACGCCTTTAAGGCCAGACCCTGTTCAGCCAGGTGACTTGTGTAAGTTTATGGCTATTCCTTGGCACACCGATTATAACTCTTGTGCTACGCATACGCCAGCGCCAAATCCAGGCGGAGATATTACCGAAAAGAACGTGTATAGCGGAACGGTGAATACTACTTTGTTCTGGTCTTGGCCAGCGCAACGACCGGTAGCTGTATATACTTTCAATGATTTATCTGCCAATAATGGCGATATCAAATCTACGAAACAGCGTTTTTCAGTTCGTGGAGAAGGTACTGCAGCGCAGGAGAATTTATCGACTCCGGGTTGCCCAGCTTCATCAGGTTTCGATACCGCTGCAATGAATGTAGGTCGTTATCAGAACCGTAGAAATATTCTTACGGAATGGGTGAAAATCGGTACGATTATGCAGGGGCCAGCCATTGATGGTTATCCTGATGGTTTTAATAAGGATTATTACTTGGAGGTGGAAAGCCTTTTCGATAAAGATGACAGTAACTTGGTCGTTTTCTGGCCAAATGTTGTCGATGACGAAGTGTACCCTCCTAAAAATTAATTTTGGATATAGTTCCCAACTATAATGTGGCAATAATTGGCGCAGGACCCGCAGGGTGTTCCTGCGCCATTGCTATTTTAAATGTAGGCATAGCAAATGTCACTTTGGTAGATACTTCGAAAACAGGCAAGTTTCATATTGGTGAAAGTATTCCGCCTGAGATGAATCCAATTCTGCGTGAATTGGGTGTTGCTGACGCTTTTCAGACTCAAGGCCATGAACCTTGTTTTGGAAGTTGTTCTTATTGGGGAAGTGAAAAGCGAGGTTATAACGATAGTATTTTAAGTCCGTTCGGGCATGGTTGGCATTTAGACCGCGCCAAATTCAATCAATTTTTAGTAAATGAGGCTGTTGAACGTGGTGCTAAAGTTTTGTCGGGGCACAGTTATCAGAGTAGTGCAAAAACTGAGCACGGTTATCAACTCAGTCTGAAAAATGAATTTGGTGAAATTGATTCAATAGAAGCTGATTTTGTAGTAGACGCTTCTGGTGTGCGCAGCGTTTTTGCTACCGATCAAGGGAGTAATAAGCAGCACGAAACACCTTTGGTGTGTTTGGCTTTAAGGTTCAAAAATAAGGGGCTTCGCGAAGTGTCTAAACTCACGCATTTAGAATCGGTGGAAAACGGTTGGTGGTATGCCGCCAGAATTCCGAATGAGCAATTACTCGTTACGCTTTACACCAATGCTGAAACAGTAAAGAAGTTAGGTCTGAACGACCTTAAAAACTGGATTCAACTTTTACAACAATCTCCAAATACGCATCAATGGATTGCCCAAATGGAACCGATTGATCAGAAGTTACTCGGTTTTCCTGCGCAGTCTTTCTGCTTAGATCATATTGTAGGCGAAAACTGGATGGCCATAGGAGATGCCGCATCGGCTTACGACCCGATTACTTCCCAAGGTATCATCAAATCTATAACGCAAGGCATGCGTGCGGCAGAAATTATCGCGCATTGTAAAAATGGGGCTAACGAAGCTCTTCCATACTTTGAAAAGGAAGTTTTGCATCAGTACGAACAATACAAAGAAGCCCGTCAACATTTTTACAGCTTAGAACAACGCTGGCCTCAAAGCGAGTTTTGGAGGGAGATGCATGGTTTAGTTAGTGCAGTGGGTGCTAATTAGTTCTAAAAACTATTTTTATATCCATAAAGCAGTTAACTGCTTTGCCGTCTTTTATTCCAGGGTTCCAATCTTCAGAGAGTAGAGCTACACGAATAGCTTCTTTGGCTAGGTGTTT
Organism: Roseivirga seohaensis; assembly: GCF_001592945.1. Classification (GTDB taxonomy): domain Bacteria; phylum Bacteroidota; class Bacteroidia; order Cytophagales; family Cyclobacteriaceae; genus Roseivirga; species Roseivirga seohaensis. Next base: position 24,123 of record NZ_LRPB01000014.1, on the reverse strand, counting down.
ATTGACTTTGTCGTTTTGAACTTCCGCTTTAACTATTCTGCCATCGCTCAAAATTGTTAGTCTTAGATTAACATCTCCACTGGTTCCATTTATCGCTGCCTCTCTAGGGTATTTTAAATTCATTAAAAGGTGTTTGTTCCAACCATTTTGGCCTGTGGTGTAATCGGGCGGTATGTCAAGGTCGGCTGTCGCATAAATCCTGTTGTCAGTTGATAAAGTAGCATCCTTATTAGTTAAAAGTCCTTTCTTGTCATAAACCTCAATAAAGGAGTGGCCGTTTTTAACGTCTTCTATTATCCATTCGCCAACTTTTACACCATTTTTATATTGCCCTGTAGTTTGAGATGAGTCTTCAAGGTTAAAAACATAATAATCACCATGCCTCTCGTCTTTAACCAAGTTTAGAGTTTCTATTAAAGTACCGTCCTTTAAGTATTTATGAATAGAACTACTTTTACCTTTCGTGGAGGTGACGTCATACCGAAATACCGATACATCATTTTTAGCAACTTCCTTATTTTTTTTATCAAAATAGGCGGTATCTATTTTTTGAGAAAATGCACTGAAGCATAGAAGGAATGAGAGTAAACAGAGTGTAGCTCGAATCATTTGAAAGGCATTAAAAATTCCCTCTAAATGTAACAGGCTGATCAGATTATTCAAAGCTGAATTAATCCATTTCGAATAATAAATTTTGGTGAGCAGCACTCAGCTCACGTTGTGCTTTTGAATTCTGTTGTTTTTGAGCCAAAGCAATTCCCTGAGCGTAAATGCTTAAGGCTTTTTCATCTTCCATTAAGTCGATGTACACTTGGGCTGCATGATAATAAGTGGGGAGGTAGTCAGGGAATTCTGAAAGCAGCTTGTCAAAATATTCTTTGGCTTTTTCGGGTGATTCATTCAAATATTCATTGGCCAAAGCGTACCAGTTAAACGGGTCGTTGGGTTCTTCTGCTGCAAACTTTTTTAACATGCTCAATCTCTGTTCGTTCATCGTTTACATTGATTTTTATTTACTTCATTATTGACTATCTTCGGGGCAAATTTAAGGTTTAAGCCTTCTTTTTATATCGTTTCCCTCAAATAAAGGACTTTTTAACTTAAAGTTGAACACAAGGCCAAATGAGGGGTTTATTGTAGAAATTCATTATTCAAAAAATCATAAAGCAAGCATGAATATACTCGTTTGTATCACTCACGTACCTGATACTACTTCGCGCATCGCTTTCACAGAAAACAATACCAAGTTCGATAAGAATGGTGTACAATTTATCATCGGCCCATACGATGATTACGCACTTGCCAGAGCGGTAGAGTTGAAGGAAGCCAATGGAGGTAAAGTAACCGTTTTAAATGTTGGAGAAGCTGAAACTGAACCAACTTTGAGAAAAGCATTGGCCATTGGAGCCGATGAAGCCATAAGAGTAAACGCATTCCCTTCTGATTCTTATTTCGTTGCCAAGCAAATTGCCGATGTTGCAAAACAAGGTGAATATGATTTGATTTTGATGGGCCGAGAGTCGATCGATTTTAACGGTGGCATGGTACACGGTATGGTTGGCGAAATGCTAGGCTTGCCTTCATTCTCTCCAGTAATGGTGTTAGAAATGGAGGGAAATACGGCTAAAATCACCCGTGAAATCGAAGGAGGAAAAGAAAAGCTAGAAGTGAATTTGCCTTTCGTTGCAGGTTGCCAAGAGCCTATCGCAGAATGGAAAATCCCTAACATGCGCGGTATAATGTCGGCCAGAACTAAGCCATTGAATGTGGTAGAGCCTACCGACAATACAAAACTTACTGAGATTGCTCAATATGAATTGCCAGCACCAAAAGGAGCGGTGAAAATGATTGATGCAGACAATGTGGAAGAGTTGGTGAACCTACTCAAAAACGAAGCGAAAGTAATTTAAATCTCCAAAAGCACAGAACATGTCAGTTTTAGTATTTATAGAAACAGAAGACGGAAAAATTAAGAAATCCTCAAGAGAGGCCATTTCATATGGAGCTGCGATTGGGGAAGTAACCGCCATTGCTTTAGGTTCGGTATCGAACGAAGAATTGGCTTCAGCCGGAGTAAATGGTGCCACTAAGGTATTACATGCTGCTGATGAAAAACTTAATGCGGGTTTGATTCAGCCATATACAGAAGTAATTGCCAAAGCATTTGAAAGTACTGGTGCCGAAGTATTGGTAACCGCAAAATCATCATTAGCAGATGCCGTTGTAGGTAGAGTTTCAGTAAAATTAGGCGCTGCGCTAGCTTCCAATGTATCTGAATTACCAAAAACGGATAGCGGTTTTGTAGTGAAACAAAGCATTTACACAGGTAAGGCTTTTGTAAACACTACTTTAACTACCGACAAGAAAATATTAGCCATAAAGAAAAATGCGATTGAGCTAAAAACAGATGGAGCAGCAGCTTCAGTAGAGGCTTTTGATGTGGCGCTCGATGACGCATTATTCGGTGCAAAAATCACTTCTTCCGAAAAAGCAGAGGGTGATGTATTGTTGCCTGAAGCAGATATCGTAGTATCTGGTGGTCGAGGATTAAAAGGCCCTGAAAACTGGGGTATTATTGAAGACTTGGCGAAAACGCTTGGCGCAGCTACAGGCTGTTCAAAACCAGTTTCGGATATGGACTGGAGACCTCACCATGAGCACGTTGGTCAAACAGGTGTAAAAGTGAGTCCTTCATTGTATATCGCGGTAGGTATTTCTGGCGCTATTCAGCATTTGGCTGGTGTTAACTCTTCAAAATACATTGTTGTAATCAACAAAGATGAAGAAGCACCGTTTTTCAAAGCTGCTGATTATGGTATTGTTGGTGATGCTTTTGAAGTATTGCCTAAGTTGAACGAAGCCCTTAAAAAAGCTTTAGCCTAGTTTTCTACTATTTTGAAAAAAATACAAATCGAAATCCTGGGTCTTTCCTCCAGTCAGTCGCAAACTTCTGGCTCTTTCGCACTTGTGCTCGGTGAAGTGGAAGGCGAAAGAAGATTGCCCATTATTATCGGGATGTTCGAGGCCCAAGCCATTGCGCTGGAAATTGAAAAGATTGTTCCTAACCGCCCAATGACGCATGATTTATTTAAATCATTCGCTAATGGTTTTGGCTTTAGTGTCGAACATATAATCATATCCGATTTAAAAGAAGGAGTGTTTTTTGCCAAAATCGTTTGTACCGATGGTATCAAAACCATCGATATTGATGCAAGACCCTCTGATGCCATTGCCATTGGAATCCGATTCGATGTTCCTTTCTATACTTATGAAACTGTGCTTTCAGAAGCCGGAATCATACTTACTGATGAGGAAGAAGTAGCCGAGGACATGGAAGACGCTCCGGTTGTAGAAAAGCCAAAAGGAGATCGATTGCAAGATTTCACCTTAGATAAGCTTCAGCAAATGCTGGATGAAGCCTTGGGTAATGAAGATTACGAAAAGGCGGCTAAGATTAGGGATGAAATGAATAGAAGAAGCTAGTAAAATATATAAAGCCTTTCTGAATAAAATCGGAAGGGCTTTATTGTGTTTAATAAGTTCTGTTAACTTTAACAGGCTGATCTCTTGAGTAATTCTTTCGAGGTCACAATGGAGTGGTTTTTAAGTCACTTTTTTAATATCAGAAATTCACATGTGAGCAGTTAATCATGGCCATTGTAAGAGGAGTAATTGGATTGATAGTGTTAATAGGAATTGCCTATTTACTATCAAGCAGAAGAAAGAAGGTTGATTGGAGATTAGTAGGGGTTGGAGTCGTTATACAATTAGTAATTGCGCTGCTTATTTCAGAAGTAGGCTTTATTCAATTGGCATTCGATAAAGTGAGTCAAGCTTTTGTTACTTTTTTGGGCTTTTCGCTTAATGGTGCTGAATTTTTGTATGGTGATTTGGCAAAAAATAGCAGTGCTACAGAAGGCGTAAATCACAGTTTGGGTTTTCTCTTTGTCTTTCAAGCTTTGCCCACTGTAATCTTCTTTTCTGCGGTTACAGCAGGTCTATATTACTTGGGAATCCTTCAAAAAATCGTTTATGGTTTTGCATGGATCATGGCCAAAACTATGCGTTTGTCAGGTGCTGAATCAATGTCTGCTGCCGGAAATATCTTTCTAGGTCAAACCGAAGCTCCGCTTTTGGTAAAGCCTTTTATCGGTAAAATGACCAACTCTGAATTGCTCTGCTTAATGACAGGCGGAATGGCTACTATTGCTGGATCAGTATTGGGAGCTTATGTGTCCTTTTTGGGAGGAGGAGATCCAGCCCAACAAGCCAAGTTTGCCACCTATCTTTTGAGTGCATCTATTATGAATGCCCCTGCGGCCATTGTAATGTCTAAAATATTCTTGCCAGAATTAGAGCCAGAAAAGATCGATTCTCGATTGAAAGTGAATAAAGATCAGATTGGTGTTAACGTGATTGATGCCCTGGCTGGTGGCGCATCGGACGGAATGAAATTGGCGATGAACATCGCTGCTATGCTGCTCGCTTTTATCGCAGTAATCTATTCCCTTAACTGGGTTTTGGTAGACGGAATTGGTGCTTGGACAGGTTTAAATACATATGTGGTTTCAAGCACAAACGGTGTGTTCAGTGGTTTTAGCCTTGAGTACATATTGGGTCAGGTTTTTAGGGTGTTTGCTTTTATAATGGGGGTAGAATGGTCTGAAACCCTGCAAGTAGGAAGCTTGATTGGTCAGAAAACCGTAATCAACGAGTTTGTGGCTTATTTAAGTTTGGCCGATATGAAGGCTGCTGGTGATCTTAGTGAGAAATCCATAATTATCGCCACTTACGCGCTTTGTGGTTTTGCGAACTTCTCATCCATCGCAATTCAAATTGGAGGTATTGGTGGTTTAGCGCCAAATCGTCAAGGAGATTTATCGAGGCTGGGAGTTAAGGCATTAATGGCCGCAACCTTGGCCACCATGATGACCGCAACAATTGCAGGTGCGCTGTTTGGCTAATTTCAAATACTGAGATGAAAGAAACCTATCATGTTTTAGGTTTGATGTCGGGCACATCATTGGATGGACTGGACATGGCTTATTGCTCTTTTTGGAAAGAGAATGGTCGATGGCGCTTTTCATTGAATAAATCTACTTGTATAGAATATTCTCCTGATTTTCAAGAGAAGCTTAAGCACTCAATTGAGCTTTCTGCTTTAGATTTATTGCTGCTCAATAATGAATTTGGCAAGTGGATGGGTGAGCAGGCTAAGGTTTTTATAGCCGATAATCAGTTAGAAGTTGATTTTGTTTCCAGCCACGGGCATACCGTTTTTCACCAAATAGACAAAGAACTCACATACCAAATAGGAGCAGGACAGACATTGGCCAATGCTGCTGGTCAAAAAGTGATTTGCGACTTCCGTACGCTCGATGTAACACTCGGAGGACAAGGTGCGCCTTTGGTACCCATAGGCGATGAACTCCTTTTCTCTGATTATGATTTCTGCTTGAATTTGGGCGGTATTTCTAACGCTTCCTTCCGAATCAATGGAATGAGGAAAGCCTTCGATATTTCGCCTGCTAATATGTTGTTAAGCTATATATTGAAATCAACAGGAAAGTGTTTTGATGATGAGGGCAAAATGGCGCGTTCTGGTAAATTGGTTAAACCGTTATGGAATGCGCTAAATGCATTAGGCTTTTATCAGCAGCCATTCCCAAAGTCGTTGGGCTATGAATGGTTCAGAGATGAAATGATGCCTATGATTGATGATTCGCATGCGAATGTTGAAGATCAATTGCACACAGCGGTACATCATATCGCTTTCCAGATTAGTGAAAGCTTAAAGCCTTATGCAGCAACGAATAGCAAAATGTTGGTGACGGGCGGAGGAGCTAAGAATCTATTTCTCATAGAAATGATTCAGCATTATTTAGGCAATTCAATAGAAGTAGTAATTCCCGAAACCTCAGTAATCGACTTTAAAGAAGCCATCGTTTTTGCTTTTATGGGCGTGTTGAGAAGTGAGAGAGAAATTAATTGCCTAAGTTCTGTAACGGGTGCTTCGAAAGATTCATCTTCTGGTGTAATTTTCTATCCTTGGTAAAATCTCTTTAAAATTACTTTCCGAAGGTTTTTATGAAGGCTTTTCCAAAAGCCAAAATAGGGGTAGAAGACATTATTTTCATTTCTTCGGCTAGATTGGTTTCCTCATCTAAAAATTTAAATACGGCTTTCGCACCGTTTTTCTCAAACAGGTCAGAGAATATTTGAGCCCCAGAATGTCGGCCACTCTTCAATACATTTAACAATGTACTGTCATATTTTAGAAACCTCTTTTTCTGATGAGGTAAATCTGCTAACGGATCTTTTTGCTTGGCTAGATTACTCGCCATCTTCTTTAAGATGTGCTGTGATCGCAAAAAAGTATATCCAGTGGAGGGTTTTGCAAAACCACCACTAATACCAATGTTGATAATTTTACCATCCTTCGCTAGAAAAGGAAAGTCAGTCATCGGAATCACACCAAACTCTTCTTCCAAAACCTTGTAATCCTCTATTTTTAGAAAATTGTTGAGATAGTCATCCAATCCTAAATCATACGCTTCGGGTTGAAGCAATTGTTCACTAAAAATGGTGTATTCCACCAAGGCCTCATTTGGAGAAAATGGAAGTACATAACCAAATCGGCAGTCGCCTTTTTGATCTATTCTGAAATCCATGTAGGTCATTGCTTCGGCATCGAAGTAAGGCTCGTCAGTTTGTATAAACCGTCCTTTAAAATGCTGTAAAAACTGTACGTGCTTGGGGGGAATATTGAAGTCTTTCAGCCCTGTAATGCTGTTGAAAATCATATTTCCCGAATAGATTTCGGTGCTTGTTTTCACAATTCCTTGAGGATCAATTTCAATAATATTTTCCTTAAGCCAAGTAAGATTATTGAATTTACTCAACTCAAATTTCATGAAATCATAGAAATCCTTACCTCTTATCATTTTGTATGAGTAGGGCGAAAGGGCAAATGTTTGACTGTAAGTGGGGCCATGAAACGAAGCTTTGCTCCACTGTTTGCAAACAAGGTTTTCGAATAGATTTGCGTCTTTTTCCCAGAAGCACCAAGTACGATCATTTGTCGATTTATCGTCCTTATCGATAATAAGTATGGTTTTTTCACTATTTTCGTGTGCCAACAGCAAATAAGCGAGGGTCAATCCCGCTGCTCCACCTCCCGCTATTATATAATCGAATTGCTTCATTAACTATGTAAACTTAAAGTATAAAACTATGTTTTGGTCATTTATAGCGTGGAAAATGACCGAGTAGATTCTTTGTTGAAGGATTAAATTAAATTGTTAGGTTTGAGGCCTAACAGCACATTAGTAAATCTGGGAAACCCTTTAAGGGACTAATGAATTGTAAACCTATCATATTGCTCTGCCTTTGCAGTGTCCTCTTTTCATGTACAGAGAGGTTAATATGTCCTGCGTATCAAACTTCTCTAATTCTAGACAATGATTACCGCCAACAGATGTTTTCACCATTTACTGTTTTTGAAGGCGATACCATTCCAAAAATGCCTTATGGCTTTGTAAAAGATAGAACTGATGAATTAGATGAATCTTTTTATGCCGCTGCTGAAGGTAAGGGATTTAGAGTTCAAAAGGGACGAGCGTATTCTATGGAGAAGGAAGGCTTTGAGTATAGTAATCGAAAGCGCTCATCATTTATTGCCAGAATTTGGTCTAGCCCCGAAAGACCTGTTTTAGAAAATCCATATCTCCTTGATCGAATTTTAAAGAAACGTCCCTTTTACAAGTTAGACATTGTAGTGCCAGAGCTTATCCATATTGGTATTCTTGATTCCCTTGAAACGGAAGTGCAAGCCCTAAACGATACGATGGCCTTAGATTCTGCGGCTAAAAAGAAGGTGGTTACAGAAACTATTTTAACCACTCCTGAAGGCTATAATGGCTATAATGTTGACCAGCTCAATTACAATAAAAAGTTCGGTCATTTGTTCCCTCAGCCTCTTCCTCCTCCAGACCCAATAGATTCTGTAGCGGATAAAAAGGCTTTGAAAGACGCTGCAGCAGCAGATACACTTTCTACTGAAAAGAAAGGTGTTTTTGGTATGTTTAAGAAGAAGGACAAAGCAGCCAAACCTCCTAAAGAGAAAAAGAAAGACAAGAAGAACAATGAGGAAGCGATAAAGGAGGAAGAGGTTGGTAACGAATAGATGTTCTGAAGTCCGGTTTATCCTCCAATTTTCACTGAAGTCATAGTCAAAGAACCAGCTATCGACTTGTCGTTGAACAGTGATACAGGCTCATTTTTACCTTTCAATGCCAAGGTGTAAAGTAAAGGGAGATAATGCTCAGGAGTTGGAATTGAAAGTTCAAAAGCTCGTCCATTCGCCTTGTAATTAATCAATGAATCGTGGTTGCCATTCAGAATAAAGTCATTCATTTTTTCTTTGGCCTCCAAAGCCCAATCGTGGGCATAGCCAACGGTATTAATTTGGTTCCAAGCTACTAAGCGTAAATTATGAACCATATTTCCGCTTCCAATAATCAGAACACCTTTTCGCCTTAGTACAGATAACTGCTTCGCGAGGTCATAGTGGTATTGAGGAGGCTGATTATAGTCTAAACTCATTTGAATCACTGGCACATCTGCGTTGGGGTATAGGTGTTTTATCACACTCCAAGCGCCATGGTCGAGCCCCCAATCATGGTCAAGTCCAATGGCTGTTTTTGTAACAATTCTTTTGGTTTCTTCCGCCAGCGCTGGACTTCCAGGGGCTGGGTATTGCACTTCAAAAAGTTGTTTTGGGAAGCCTCCAAAATCATGAATTGTTTTAGGATACCCCATGGCGGTAACAAAAGTGCCGCTTGTTTCCCAGTGGGCTGAAATACAGAGAATGGCATTAGGCTTAGGGATTTCTGTGGCTACTTTCCTAAAGCCTTCCACGAACTCATTTTCTTCAATGGCATTCATTGGGTTTCCATGCCCAAGGAAGAGTACAGGCATTTTCTCTGTATTGGAAAAAGATGAGGAAATTTTACTGAGTTCGTTAAGTTTCATTGCCATTCCGTGTTAACATCATTAAAGCTAAATGAATTCACTTAAACCCACCACAATGGATAATGGCAATTATAATTCCATGTGTAAAATAGGGTAGGGCTTGCCTGTGCCATCGAGTTCAGAGCGGCCAATGATTTTGAAACCCATATTTTGGTAGAATCCAACAGCTTGTTCGTTGTCTTCATTTACATCTACCTTGGAAGAATGAAGTGTTCTAATAGCATATTGGGCAAGTATTTTCCCAATTCCTTTACCACGAGCGTTTGGGTGAATAAAAAGCATTTCAATGTTTTGTTCTGCAACCCCAATAAAGCCAATTATGTTATTGTTGCTATCGCGAACGCAGCGTAAATCAACAGCTTTTAAATACTCATTTAGAATCAAAGGTTTGAAATAGAGAATATCTTCTTTTTTCAGAAAATGGTGAGTAGCCCTAACTGAAGCTTCCCAAACATCAACAATCGCAGGGAATTCGTATGGTTGTACAAAGTCAACTTTAAGCTCCATTTTCCCTACAATTCTTTCAACTCTTCTATAAAACCAGCTGATAAAATCGGGAATCGGCACCAAGTACGCGGGTCCACATTGAATTCATCTAAGTGAAACGCAGGGGCAAGTCGCTCTCTTTTCCATTGGTTTCTACTCCATAGTTTGTAAAACTTGATGATATGATCTTTTAAAAGATTTTCATCTTCAAGCTCTTTCTTTTTTAGTTTTTCGAAAACCTCTTTGGGTGATTGATGATCTCGAATGGCCAATTGCTCAATGGCGAGCAAAATAGGGTAAGGCATTAAATCATCCTCATCGGTTTGATGCTGGTCTTTTGGCCTTAGTTCAGCTGTTGGCGCTAGGGCATTAATCTTGGATAAACCAGTATAACCCAATTGTTCTTCTGCATAAACTAACCACTTTCTGATAAAGACTTTGTCTACACTTGATATAGGAGCTAGGCTACCGCTGGTGTCTCCATCCATCGTGGCGTAACCCACACTGCCCTCACTTCGGTTCGAAGTAGTAAGTAGCACTCTATTCTTAATATTAGCGAGCATCCATATAATAGGGCTTCTGGAGCGGGCCTGAATATTCTGAAGCGTGATGTCGTCAGTTTCCCAATTCAATTTTCTCTCGATGGCCGTTTCTATGGTCGAAGTATAATTCTCAACAGCCTTGTCGATTGTCCAATGATAGAAAGCAGCTCCTATGGAATTAGCAAGTTCTTGAGCCGCATTTAACGTATCATCCGATGAATTAACCGAGCCTTGGTAGGCTGTGGCGAAAATTTCACCAACGATTTCTTTTTGACTCTTTCCTTCTAAATCCAGTCGGTTAATGCTTTTCAGAAACGCTGATTTTCCTAAAGTTTCAATGGCTCTTTTTACCATTTCAGCTACCAGTACCGCACAAGTAGCCGAGTCAGCTCCACCACTTATTGATAACGCATAGCCATTGCTTCGGCTTTTTCTTAAATAATCATACAATGCTAAACCAGCGGCTTTAGGGAACTCAATTTCCTTTGGGTCTATTGGGCTAACATTGTGTGGCTGCGTGTTTCCTTGTGAGTTTACGTCTGCCCAAATGACCTGATGTGGCTTGAAAGAAAGCAATTCATTCCTTAAAATGAGTTCCCCATTTTGGGCAATCATCATTTCCCCATCATAAATCATTCTGCCAGCCTCGTTCCCCAATAGATTGGCATACACATAAGTGCACTTAAAGTCTGTTGAAGATTTTTTAACCAAGTCAATTCGTTGCAAAGTTTTCTCCATTGCAAAGTGGCTAGCACTTGGGTTGAGTATTAGGTTTACTGCTTTTTCACAAAGTCTGTGTGCAGGGCGTACAACACCCCTCCAAGCATCTTCACATATTTCGAAGCCAATTTTCCAATCTTTATAATCGAAAGTAAGGTCACCGATAGGATAATTTTTTCCGCCTATTTCAATTTCCAGCACTTCCCCAATTGGCCATGGAGTAAACCATCTAGGTTCGTAGTGTACTCCGTCAAGCGCCATATACTGCTTGGCATACACGCCTAAAATTTCTTGGTTGTAAACTACTACAGCACAATTATAAAGTTTACCACCAAAATAAAGGGGAAGGTTGAAGCTGGTGAAAAGGCCTTTGGTTTCGGCAATAAGTTCAGGAAGAAAGGACTTGGCTTTTTCTGGAAGCCAATGACTCAGAAAGAGGTCTTCACATCCATAAGAGGTTACCGATAGCTCAGGAAGACATAAAATTTCAATTCCTTCATTCCGGGCTTCATTTAAAGCCTTTTTGAGTTGAAGAATATTGTTCGTCCAGTCGAGAGGGGTTTGGTTTACTGTGGCAGTACCAATGCGATAGATTCCCATTTATTCAATTTCAAGTGAAATGCATGCCTCACGGGCTGCATCTTGCTCTGCTTTCTTTTTGCTTAAACCATGCCCCTTGGCTATTGGTTCGTCATCAATTAAAACTTGAATTACAAACTCTTTAAAGTGGGTTTTTTCCTTGGTTTCAAGCAGTTCAAAGCTAGTGGTTTTCCCATTCTTCTGCGACCATTCTATGAGTTTGCTCTTATAGTTTTTTGTGGTGCTGATAATTTCCTCAATATCGAAATGGGGAATGAGGAGTTTGTTGACGATAAATTTTTGAGAGCGATTAAAGCCTTGATCAATATAGACAGCGCCAATGAGAGCTTCTAATGTATTGCCATATATGGATTTATGTGAATTTGGGGTTTTTCTTCTCGTATCGAATTGAACAATGTGATTTACTCCGATTTTTCGAGCGAGAAGGTTTAAAGAGTCTCTGCTTACAATTCTAGATCTTATTTCGGTAAGAAAACCCTCGTCTTTGTAAGGGTATTTTTTGAAGATGTAATTAGCGACTACAAGCCCTAAAACGGCATCGCCCAGGTACTCTAACCTTTCGTTCGACTCTTTCACTCCGTCTTTTACCGATTTGGCCACAGATGTGTGTTGGGTCGCAATTTTGTAAGGTTTTAAATTAAAAGGCTTACTGCCCACAATTGTTTTAATTGAGGCAATAAGCTTTTTATCTTCTTTTGAAAGGGTTTTAAATTGGGTTAACCACAACCGCACTTTCAATCCAGTTTTCTAAATACAACTGATGTATTGTGACCACCAAAGCCGAAAGTATTACTCAAACAGGCATTGATTGTTCTTTCCTGAGCTTTATTGAATGTAAAATTCAACTTAGGATTGAACTGGTCATCATCAGTAAAATGATTGATGGTTGGAGGAACAATTTGATGTTCAATTGATTTTATTGCTGCAATCGCCTCAATAGCTCCAGCAGCTCCTAAAAGGTGGCCTGTCATCGACTTGGTAGAACTGATGTTCAGGTTATAAGCATGCTCACCAAATACTTTTTCAATAGCAATCACTTCACTCATATCTCCCAAAGGAGTAGATGTTCCATGAACATTGATATAATCAATTTCCTCAGGCTTCATTTGAGCATCTTCAAGTGCATTAATCATCACACTTGTAGCCCCTAAGCCTTCAGGATGTGGTGCGGTTATATGATAGGCATCAGCCGACATTCCACCACCAACAATTTCTGCATAGATTTTGGCTCCACGTGCTTTCGCATGCTCATATTCTTCAAGAATTAAAGCCCCAGCTCCTTCTCCCAAAACAAAACCATCTCTGTCTTTGTCAAAGGGTCTTGATGCTGTTTGCGGACTGTCATTTCTCTCAGAAAGTGCTTTCATAGAGTTAAATCCACCCATTCCTGCTTCGGTTACAGATGCTTCTGAGCCACCAGTAATCATCACTTTAGCTTTCCCTAATTTAATATAGGTCATAGCGTCAATCATGGCGTTAGTAGCTGATGCACAAGCTGAAACTGTTACAAAGTTAGGGCCGCGAAAACCGTATTTGATTGAAATCATACCCGCAGATATGTCTGCAATCATTTTTGGAATAAAGAAAGGATTGAACCTTGGGGTACCATCACCTTGAGCGAATGACATTACTTCATCCTGAAAGGTTTTAAGTCCTCCAATTCCTGATCCCCAAATTACTCCTGCTTTGGATAGGTCAATAGACGCTAAGTCCAAGCCTGAATTTTCAAAAGCTTCAGTAGCCGCAACCATTGCGAACTGAGTAAAGAGATCCATCTTACGAACCTCCTTCCTGTCGAAATAATTTAAAGGATCGTAATCCTTTACTTCGCAGGCAAACTGAGTTTTGAATTTTTCTGGATTGAAACGGGTGATAGGCCCAGCACCACTTACACCTTTAATTAGGTTATCCCAATATGTATCAAGATTGTTCCCTAAAGGTGTTAGTGCGCCAAGGCCTGTTACTACAACTCGCTTTAATTGCATATAAGAGTAGTAAGTAAAACTTATTAATTGCTAACGTTAGCTTCCAGGTAAGAGATGGCATCACCTACGGTGCCAATGTTCTCTGCTTGATCATCTGGAATTGAAATGTTGAATTCTTTCTCGAACTCCATGATTAACTCAACAGTGTCAAGTGAATCTGCTCCAAGATCATTAGTGAAGCTTGCTTCGGGAGTCACCTCTGATTCTTCTACTCCTAGTTTATCAATGATGATATCCTTTACTTTTGATGCAATGTCCGACATTTTGGAAAATTTTAGTTAAAACGTGTTGCAAAGAAATGCAAATTAACAATAATGTCAAACATATTTTTTAATCTTGTCGTAGGTACTTTGAGTGTTCAGAAACCTGTTTTTTTAGCATCTATGGCAAAAAATAAACTTGAAATTTCTTATGAGATCGATTTTGAGCTGATAGCGATTAATGCCAGTGTTAAGGAGTATAAACTTGCTTGGATGTTAAACAAAACCCTAGGGTGGAATTTGGTCAAAAATGAGAATATCAAACTGGATTTTACAGGAAATAGAGGGATGTTGATCTCAAACTATTTGTACCAAACTGAGTATCAGATTTTCAGACTAATCAGGAATAGAGCGATTGAGGGAGAGGAGCAATATAATGCCTTTATTATTCCTGAGTTAAAGAATTTCGACTTTTTCATTATGATAGAAAATGAATCTGTTGGTTTTGACCTAAATACTTTCATTTCAAAAATCAAAGAAATACCTTTCGTTCAATTCGCGGTGTTAATGGATGCTGCGACATTAAAGTCTAAGGACAATTTAATATTTTAACATGGGTTATAATAAGAATATCAATAAAGCTAAAATTGTGGCCACGGTAGGTCCCGCAAGCGACTCTAAAGAGATGCTAAAGGAATTGATCTATGCGGGGGTAAATGTTTTTCGCTTAAATTTTTCGCATGGAGATCATGCAAATAAGTCTCAAATAATAGAGAGGATAAGAGAACTTAATAATGAGTTAGGTACCTATTGCTCTATACTTCAAGATTTGCAAGGGCCTAAAATAAGGGTAGGTGAAATTGAAGGCGGTGAAGTATTAATTACTGCTGGCCAAGAAATAGTGATTACCACCGAACAGATGGTGGGGAATAGCAAAAAAGTTTCTACTGTTTACGAAAATCTATCTACTGATGTAAGTATTGGTGATATGATTTTGATTGATGATGGTAACCTAGAGCTTACGGTTAAATCGATTAATGGTGCAGATGTTACCTGCGTTGTTAAATACGGTGGAATGCTGAAATCTAAAAAAGGAATTAACCTTCCATTCACAAAGGTATCTGCCCCTTCTCTTACTCCAAAAGATATTGAAGACTTGGCATTTGGCCTTGAAAATGATGTTGACTGGATTGCTTTATCTTTCGTTCGACATGCTGATGATATTCGCGATTTAAGATCAAGAATTCAGGTGGCTGGTAAGGATTGTAGAATTATAGCTAAAATTGAAAAGCCAGAAGCGCTTCAAAATATAGATGAAATCATAGCTGAATCCGATGCGCTAATGGTTGCTCGTGGAGATTTGGGAGTTGAAATCGTTATGGAGGAAGTGCCAATCGCTCAAAAAATGATTGTTGAAAAGTGCAATTTGGCTGCTAAACCAGTAATCATTGCAACTCAAATGATGGAAAGCATGATTTACAATCCACGTCCTACTAGAGCCGAAACGAACGATGTTGCGAATGCTGTGTTGGATGGTGCTGATGCATTAATGCTTTCTGCAGAAACTGCTGCTGGTAAATACCCAGTACAGACTATTAAGAGTATGGCAAAGACTATTGCCTCGGTGGAATCATCTGCTCAAAGTATTTACAGTAATTTTTATGAGCCTTTAGAGTCAAGTGATACTTATATGAATGATAACATTATGTTGTCAGCTTGTCGTTTGGCAGAAAGAATCGAAGCTACTGCGGTTTTGGGAAATACAGTATCAGGTTATACAGCTTTTAAACTATCCTCACATAGACCAAAGTCACATATCTTCATTTTCACTCCGAAAAAGAGTTTGTTGACGAAGTTGGCTTTGGTTTGGGGAGTTAGAGGCTATTTTTACGATAGCCAAGAGTCTACGGATCAAACGTTTAAAGATCACGAAAATATTCTCAAGGCAAACGGACATTTAGAGAAGGGAGATGTATTTATTACCACCGCGAGTATGCCTATTCGAGAAAGAGGTAGAACCAATATGTTAAAGCTTAATATTGCAGATTAAGCTTCTGTTTGTGGCCCTTGAGAAGGAACCATTATTACCTTTTCTTGAGCCACAAATACTTGCCCTGGAGCCGTGCCTTTCTTTTTTCGCACATGTTTAACAGGCGTATAAATAACCGGTACTAATGTATCGGTTTTTCTTTTTGAATAGTAGGCGGCAAATCCAGCGGCTCGTTCAATAACAGATGTTGGAATGCTTTTACCTGCCTGATGTTTAATCAATACATGAGAGCCAGGAACATCTTTGGCATGTAGCCAAAGGTCTTCCTTGAACGAGTGTTTCAAAGTGAGCTCATCATTAGATTTTGCATTTTTACCTACCCAAACCTGATAGCCCTGAACCATAAAGGTTTTGTAAGGTAAATGAACTTCTTGGTTGCCCTTATTTCCAGCCAAGTCGCTACTTTTTATGATTAACCTCAGGGCTTTGAGGTTTTCGGTTTTCTCAATTGCTTCTTTCTGGTTTTGAAAATTAATTAGCTGTTCTTCTTTATTTAAAATGTTTTCCGTGAGTTTTTCAACTTCGATTTTTCTATTCTTCGACTTACGGTAATAATTTTCAGCATTTTTTTGTGGAGAAAGTAACTTGTTGAGCTTAATGTCAATATTCTCGTTTGTGTAGAAGTTGAATAGGTTAATCGTTGTTTCTCCTGAAGGAATTGCGTGAAGGTTAGCCATAATAATATCCGCAATTTGGTTCGGTGCAGTGGCTGATTCAAGCTTATCTAATTGCTGTAGTGTTTTATGAATGTAGCTTTTGGCTTGACTGATTTTTTTATTGAGCAGTTGTATGGCGCTGCCTTTTTCTTTTTCAAAAAAATACTCGGTGTGAAAAACCTGATAAAAACGATTTAGTGCTTCTACAGGGTCGGTTGAAAGTACCTCTTTTATTGTGCCGTATTCAATTAAACTTAATGACGGTCTTCCGTTGATTTCAGTAATATAAAATGGGCTAGTTTCTAGTTTATGAACCAACTCTGATAACTTGCTCCACTGCTCGGTAGCAGTGAGTTTATGAAAATTGCCTGCCAAAAGGTGTTCCTTGATGAGTTTCCCAAATGTGGGGTAGAACTTGCTGTAGTCAGGTTTGGTCAAGTAAAGAGCTTCTGAGCGGTCGATCGGTCTTTCTAAAGAAGAGAGGGTAATCGACTTGTCTGCTATTAACTTCTTTTTAAATAACTGAGGGTTTTGACCTTTGGGAATTAAGATAATATTAGATCTATTTCCGTGCATTTTGAAAAGTAGCACAGCGCCATTTTTAAAGCCAATGTGAAAGGCCCTTTCATTTTCGTATTGGTGAATCGATTGAACCTTACATCGAACCAAAAAAGGGAAAATGTCAGCACTGTTTCGTTTACTTCGAGCAAAGTTTTTAGGAAAAGATAGGGCTGTGAAATCACTCTGAAGCGTGGCTCTGAGATAAAAACTGTTCTTGTCTTTTAATAAAAAGCCTAGAATTAGTTCGTCTTTTTCTTGGCTAAAGGATTCAACTAACTCTGCTCCCAGAAGTAATTGCTCTAGAGATTTTGAAAGTCTTTTTAAAACGTAATAATTAAGGTGCACTAGATTTCGATTTTTAGCCCATCGTAAGCTATTTCGATATTTTCTGGCAGAAGTTTCTCTGTTTTTTTATGAGTACCCATTCTATGACTCAAATGTGTGAAATAAGTGTGGTCTGCATTGATTTCTTTAGCTAAACTAATGGCTTCATTCAGGGTCATGTGGCTAAGGTGTTCGTCAATTTGAAGTGCATTTATCACTAAGGTTTTTGAACCCCTTATTTTATCCTTTTCTTTGTCAGAGATCGTTTTGGCGTCTGTTATGTAGGTAAAATCTTTAATTCTAAATCCAAAAACAGGTAGCTGAAAATGGGATACTTCAATAGGAGTAATTTTTGTTTTTTCTATAAAGAAAGGCGAGTTGTCGATTTCTTGAATTTCAACCCTAGGAATACCTGGGTACTTATTTTCACTGAAGATATAAGCAAACTCCCTTTTCAGTTGTTCTACCACATTTTTTCGGGCATAAACAGGCATATCCTTTTTTTGAAGAAAGTTGAATGACCTAATGTCGTCCATGCCAGCCGTGTGGTCTTTGTGTTCGTGTGTAAAGACAAGAGCGTCTAATCGAGTGATGTGCTCCCTAAGGATTTGCTGTCTAAAGTCAGGGCCAGAGTCAAAAATTATACTTAATCCGTCAACTTCTACATGGATGGAAGTCCTAAGTCTTTTGTCTCTAAAGTCAAGCGAACGACAAACCTCACAGGTGCATCCAATTACGGGAATTCCTTGAGAGGTTCCGGTGCCTAAAAAAGTAACTTTCACAGATCTATTTCAGTTTGAGACAACTCCATTAAGAGCTTTCGGTTCTTTTCGTTGAGCTTAGATTTGTCTATTTGAACGGACTTCAGTATGTCAATTAGGCAAGAGATTTTACCTTCGGTAGTGTAGTATTTATTAACGATTGCTATTTTGGTGTCATTCAAAAGGCAGTAACCTGATTTGAAACTGCCTTTCTCATAACGTAATATGTAGTCAGATTCAGCGAATATATCTTCGAGTTTGCTCAAAAATTGTTTCGTGTACCTAATAGTCATTCAGCAGAAGCGGTGTATTTTTTTACCAATTCGATGAGCTTATCGTAATCCAATGGTTTTTGCATATACTCATTGATTCCGGCCTCGAAAAAAGTACTTTCAGGAAGGTTTTTAGCATTTCCTGAGATACCAATAATAGGCACTTTTCCCTTTTTGTTTTTAATGGATCTGATCTTTTTCGTGGCTTCTAACCCGCTTAATACTGGAAGGTTGAAGTCCATTATAATCAGGTCGTAATCACCTTTTTCATATTTATCCAAAACGCTTTGTCCATCTTTGGCAGAGGTGATTTTGCAGTTTTCGAAAAGCAGGATTTTTTTCAAAAGGTTTTGAATTACGGAGCTGTCTTCCGCAACGAGTACGTTCTTATAATCCACTTCAGTCATTTAGTTTAAGTTTAGAATTCTTCCGTAATTACTTACGAAAGTGGTGAATAAAGCAAGTAATTGCCGTAAATAATTTTCTAAATCTGTTGTTTTATGATTTTTTATTTCGATTTCTGCCTTTTCAGAAAACTCGGCAATGGGAGTCAGTCCTAAAGATGCCGAATTTCCCTTGATGGTATGCAAGATACTTAAAATTTTGTCAATATCATTTGATGCAACGTGAGATTTTAACTGCTCTATGGCCTCGTTCGTCTCTGTTTCAAATTCTTTATATATTTCTAATAGCTCTTTCTGAGAAGCATATTTTTCGAGCTCTTTAATTGTTTTTATATCAATCAATTCTGCATCTGATAGCCTCAGAGCTTGATTTGAAGCAGATTTTTCTTCCCTCCATTTCTGAAGAAGTTCTCCGATTTGATCCTTGAAAATGGTGGCTTTTATGGGTTTTAAAAATAGTTCATCAAAACCTAGTTGTTTGAATGAGGTATTTCCAAAATCGTCTGAAAAACCAGTGACGGCAAAAATCAGTGAAGGGTAATCGGGGTGTCTTTCCTTAATAAGATTTAGGCATTCAAAGCCATCCATTTCCGGCATTTGAATATCCATAAGTATAACATCTGGAATGTGATTTTCAAGAAATTTCAGGGCAATATGGCCGCTTGAAGCTGATAACAATTCTGTATCTTCGTCCGATAAAACGGAACGTAAGTATTGACGATTTATGTCATTATCGTCTACGATGAGTATTTTTCTGCTCAAAATGGGATGTCTAGGTCGAAGTCTGGCAAGTTTATTCATTAATTATGACGATTCAAATAGGAGGTGTGATTAAGTTTAACTTTTTAATTTGTGTGGTTGGTCCCACGGCTGTAGGGAAAACTGCGCAATCAATAATCTTGGCTAAAAACCTTGAAAGTGAAATTGTTTCGGCTGACTCACGACAGTTTTATAAAGAATTAGAAATTGGTACCGCAAAGCCTAGCGCTGAAGAGCTTTCTACTGTAAAGCACCATTTGATCAACTCGTTGTCAATTCATGATCATTATGATGTTAGAAAATTTGAAAACGATGCTTTGAAAATTTTAGACGATATTTTTTCCACAATTAAAACTGCTGTTATGGTGGGCGGTTCAGGGTTGTTTGTTGATGCAGTTTGTTATGGATTGGATGAGTTACCACAAGTATCTTCTGAATTAAGAGATGAACTAACTCACGAACTCAATACGAATGGGCTTCAATCGCTTGTGAATGAATTAATGGAGTCAGACCCAGAGTATTGTAAACATGCCGACCTTAAAAACCCACAACGTGTAATTCGAGCTTTAGAGGTTGTTCGCTCAACGGGAAAACCCTTTAGTAGCTTCAGAACTGGTAAGAAAGTAGACCGACCGTTTCATGTAATTATGGTAGGGCTAGAAATGGAGCGAGAAAAGCTGTATGAGCGAATTGATTTAAGAATGGATCAAATGATCGAAAACGGTCTGTTTGAAGAGGCTGAAAAATTCTATACAGAACGTAATCTTAATGCACTTCAAACAGTGGGGTATAAAGAAATTTTCGGCTATTTGGCCGGAGAATACGATAAAGAAGAGGCCACCCGATTGCTCAAAAGGAATTCAAGAAGATATGCCAAACGCCAAATGACTTGGTTTAAGAAAAACGAGCAAGTCAAATGGTTTGAAGCTACTGACAGCGAAGGCGTGTTAAAATATGTATTGTCTGAAATTGAATCAAAAAGTCTTAAATCCGAAAAGTGAGGCCACCATTTTATTTGCTGGAGAAGCTATAAATCTATTGTATTCTCCTGAAGTAGTCCGCAGTTTACGTAATAATTGTTTCTGCTCTTCATTCAATCGCTGAATTTGGGTAGACAATGGTTTGTCCGATATTTGAGGAGCAACCAAATTAATTTCATCAATCAACGCCTCTTCTTTATTAAAGCTTTGAAACCTATCAGTTGATGTCTTTTTCAACTGCATGGCCACTTCCGCCAATGGAGAAACCTCGTTGCTGTTGTGGTAACCTAATATTAACTGTTTTCTTTCACGGCTTACCTCCTCCATTCTGTCAATGGTTTTGGTAATGTTAGCTTTTCTAGGTTTTATTTGATTGTATATGTAAATCGAAAATAGAAGGGTGAACCCTAATAATGCGACTATAATTGGCATGTAACCCATTGTTGTTTGTTTTGTATTTGACCTAATTTGTTCGAAGTAAATTTTTTTTGAGAACAAAAGCAAAGTTAACCCTTAATAGCGGCTTAATACCCCATTGTTTTATGTCATTATCGGTTTTCTTATCATATTTGACCAATGACTGATTCTGTCAATAAAAAAGTTTTGATTGTTACCTATTACTGGCCGCCAAGCGCTGGTGGTGGAGTGCAACGTTGGCTTAAGTTTTCTAAATACTTGCCTGAATACGGTTGGGAACCAGTGATTTTTACGCCTGAAAATCCTGATTTCGATTTGAAAGATGAATCTTTGACCAAAGATGTTTCTTCACAAACCGAGGTCTTAAAATTCCCCATTTGGGAACCTTATTCAATATTCAAAAAGCTTTCTGGAAGAAAAGAATTAAAACAAGGTCAGGTACTAGAAGGAGGGAAGAAGGGCTTTATGTCACGCTTAGCCATTTGGCTTCGAGGTAATATTTTTATTCCTGACCCTAAGGTGTTTTGGGTAAAACCTTCGGTTGATTACATCGCTTCTATTTTAGAGAGTAACAACATACAGACCATAGTTACCACCGGGCCACCTCATTCTATGCATTTGATTGGGCTAAAACTCAAGATGAAAAATCCAGCCATCACTTGGGTAGCCGATTTCCGTGATCCTTGGTCGAAATGGGATATTCTTCAGAAATTCAATATGACTGCATTGGTTTGGCGGAAACACAAGAGCTTAGAGCAGCAGGTAATACGCGCGGCCGACTGTGTGCTGACTGTGAGCGAAAGTTGGAAGAACGATTTTGAAGACTTAGGAGCCAGAAGAGCAAAAGTGATTACCAATGGTTTTGATGATGAAGATTTTAAGACTTCCGTTTCAGTTACAAACTCAGATAAATTTAGAATTAGTCATGTAGGCATGCTCAATGTTTTCAGAAATCCAGAATGGTTTTGGAAGGCGCTGAATGAAATGGTTGCCGCAAACGAATTTGATAACGATTTAGAAATTGAGTTTGTGGGAATTCTCAGCGATGATGTGCTGGCTACATTTCAAGATCATACTCATCTCGCTCCACTTATTCAGAAGTATAATTATTTACCTCATTCGGAAGTGCTACAGAGGTACAGACAATCTTCTGTACTGCTATTGCTTCAGAATAACTCTGAAAATGCCAAAGGCCATTTGCCAGGTAAGTTCTTTGAGTATTTAGGAGCCGATCGAAGAATACTTTGTGTTGGGAATAAGGAAAGCGATTTGGCAGAAATTCTTGACAGGACAAAATCGGGAAGCGTGTTTGAGCAGACAGATGCAGATCAGTTAAAATCCTTTTTAAGAGAAACCTATCAAGATTGGAAGAATGGAAACTTAAATTCTAATGTCGAAGGAATAAGTGAGTTTGGAAGACGAAGCCTCACCCAAAAGTTAAGCGAATTATTGAATACTTTAGGTACTCGCTAAGCCTTCTTAAAACGATTTACAAAGCCAAATACGAGGCTATTCACCTCTTCTGAAACCTTGAGCCCAATGGTGAGCCCAACAAGTAGAACACTAATAACGGTGGAGCGGATAAGGATATCTAAAAGTGTTAGTTCCAGTGTAGGAATCCATTGATTTACCCAAAGTACCAAACCAATAATAGCTAGTAATTTGATGCTTCCCATTGAAAACGGTTGAATTTTAAATTTCACCCAAACGAATAAAAACTTACTTAGGTTAAAAGTAAGCATGGCTAAAAACGAAGCTATGGCAGCTCCTTCAATTCCATATTTTGGAATCAATAATAAATTAAGCACAATGGTAAGCATGGCTAAAATACCCACTGCAACTACATTGAATTTGTAGTGTTTGGACATTACGATGATCTCTCCATTGGTGCCGAAAATCATATCGCTTAGCTTTCCTAAGCCTATAAACAATACCACGTTAATGCCTTGAATGTAAATTTCTCCATTGGGAATAAATGAATAGAGGTTTTCAAGGTTTGCCCAAATACCAATAAGCAGCAAGCTTCCGATAATCATTTGGTTAATAGAGGTCTGCTTATATAATTTCTCTACAGCAGGCATATCATTCTTCTCGAAGGCTTGAGAAATAAGTGGGGCAGAAATTTGAGTAATAGAACGTTTAGGCATTTCAATCACCACCCCAATAAAAAAGGCAACTGTGTAAATCCCTGTGGCATCTAAGCCCAAAGCTCCGCTCACCATAATACTATCAATTTGTAGCACGATTTGCGTACCGCCTGCGCCAATCATCATATAAACCGCATAGGTCATGATTTGCTTCAGTAGCGCTGTGTTGATGAATTTAAAGTTGAAGCTGAGCTGAAAAGCCTTAAGCTGGCGTAGATAAAAAATAACGGTGATCACCATCAGCAGGTAGGCGGCAGATAGCCACTGAATAAGTCCATTAAAAGTGATGATGTTTAAGGCATAAAGCGCAACAAGAACAGTGACGGAAAGCCTGAGTTGTATGTCTCGAATTAGTGTAGGAATAACAATTTTTAGAAGGCTACGGCAGTAGCCTTCCAACAATTGAAATTGAATTAGTATAAAGCTAATCAGTAGAGTAATTCCGAAATACTCAATAAACAGCCCTGACTCTTTGGCGAAGTAAGCGGTTATTTCGGTTTTGAACAGAAAGGTAAATGCGGCAAATAAAACGAAGCCAAAAACTCCTCCTAAAATAATAAAGCTCAGAAAGCCCTTTTGATCTTTCAGTTTTGGAAAGAACTTGACCAAAGCAGAGCCCAAACCAAATTGCCCAAAAGTAGCCATCAAAAAAGCACTGCTCTGAATTAACCGGAAGAGGCCAATTTGGTTGGTTTCAAGAAAATAAGGGAAAAGCCAAAGTACATTGATGTAACCAATCAGCACCCCAAGGTAGGCGATGATTGAAGAACGAATGCTTTGTTTAATTACGATGCCCAAGAAGCTAGATTTCCGGCAAAAGTAATGTTTTTTGATGTCATAGGCTTTATGGTAGGGGGGTAAGTTTGGTTCAGAATCAAATATTTAAAAAATGATATGTTAGATAGATACAGGAGATATGATCTTTATTAAAAATGATTTCTATAACGATTAATCTAAACTTATTGAGTGGTAATAGCTATAAATAACTATTTTTGAAAGGACACTAACCTTATGCCATGAAGCTTGCTCTTAAATCTGTTGTTTTTTTTCTGCTTTTGGGAACATTTTTTAATGATAGCTTTTCCCAAACTCCCTTGCCAATAGCAGTATCTGTTGAGGTTTATGCTGGAACGATGTCCTCGAGCGGTAATGTTGGAGGCAATAGACTTACTGCTCGTTTGAATGAACCAATAGATATGGTTTACGATGCTTCAGGTAATTTGTAT
>NZ_LRPB01000013.1 GCF_001592945.1 Roseivirga seohaensis | reverse complement strand
AAAGTCCACCAATTTTGGACGCTATACTGAAATTTTATTGGCCCTGAGTTTAAGAACCAGTTCAGTTACACTTGGGCATTCCTTCGCATTGATTTCTTCACTTTCTAAACGACTTAAAGTTATGAAACTCAAAAAAACATCTAAACGAAGTAGCTATGCTTCAATCATTTCCTTTGCCGTATTGGCGCTGGTTATCGCCAGCCAAACGATGAGTTATGGGCAGAAGAGTAGCAATGAGAACCAAATTCTTAAAATGTCTGATTTGTGGATTATAAGCGGTAGTACTCAGACACTTTCTGGAAAAGAGATTGTTGAAAAAAGTGGTAAATCACCAGATGTGTGGATAACCTTAAGGCCTCAAAATGCTCGATTCCCAGTAATATTCTTGGATAAGCATCAGAAATTAATAGATACTTTCTTAACCTCAATTCAGAATGAAAATCTAGATAACGAGGTGAGGCTACAAATTGCATTGAATACTGAGAAAGCCTTGAAGTTTGAGAATATGTATGAGCAATATGAGCCAGCCCCAAACAGGTCTGAACTGAATATAGAGCTTACTGTACAAGATCGTTTGGCCATGTTCGGGCTAACAAAGGCTTGGGTAAAGGAAAATGTGCATCAAGTCTATCCAGATTATCCTATGCCATCAGAAATGCAGTTTGTCGCAAATAAATACTTGGTGATTAGACCTTATACGTTTAACCCTGCTGATACAATTAGAAGCAAGAAAGATGTTGTGATTGCCAATGCAATTACAAGAGAAGCTCAGCCTGTTGGAGGCCTAGACAGATTTTTGAAAAATGTAGTGACCGATGTTATTCGAACTGAATCTTTGAAAAAAGAGGATTTGCCAGATAAGATTGAGTTTAAGTTTCAGGTGAATCGCACGGGCTACATTTCTCAACTATCCCTTGAAAGTAAAGTGAAGCAAAACCGCCATGAAGATGATGTATATGCATTATTAAGACAGCTTCATGATAACATAATTGCGGTGTCCAATCTTTACAGCTGGGATCCAAGCCTTGAAAAAGGGAAGGAAGTTTCCTCTTGGGTAACCATTGAAATACCAAAATCACTTTTGTAGTTCTCACTTTTGAATCGACTCGCGTGAAAAATGAAATTTTAATTTGGAGTCTCAAATCTGGTTTATTGTTAAGCTTCTTATATGCGGCCTATCATTTCCTATTCCGGAATAACACCCAGTTTCAGCTTAAGCGGTTATTGTTGTTATCTGTGTTAGCGACTGCTTTGGCCTGGCCTTTGGTCAAGATTGAACTGAAACAAATGTCGACTCAGAGCACGCATGTTTTTCAAAAGCTGGATGAATCATTAGCGCTATCAGTGAATGAAAACACTTCGCCCATTATACAAGCCGACACACCAGAAAAACTAACATCAACATCTTATAGTGCTTCTCAAATTATTTGGTGGGTGTATTTAACTGGCGTGGCCATAAGTCTTTTGGTGTTCTTTAGCGAATTAGCAAAACTTACCTATTGGCGATTAACGGGTACGGAAATGCGAGATTTAGGCAAGAACGTGATCAGCCATCCTTCAGTAAAGTACCCTTTCTCCTTCTGGAAATGGATTTTCATTCCCGAGTCAGTAGACTATTCTGAATCAGAATGGACAGTTATTCATGAACACGAAAACCTACATTTAAAACAA
>NZ_LRPB01000012.1 GCF_001592945.1 Roseivirga seohaensis | reverse complement strand
GGGCTCGGAGATGTGTATAAGAGACAGCATTTGTCATTTGTCATTTGTCATTTGTCATTTGTCATTTGTCATTTGGAGAAACTTTTGATCGGACATAATGTTGTAAAAGCACAATGAGCAATACGAAGGACATATCAGTGGAAGAAATTAGGACATGGCTAGATGAAGTTATGGATCCTGAAATCCCTGTGCTTTCGCTCAACGATTTGGGGGTTATTACCGGAATTGAAATTCAGGCATCTGGGAAAGTCAAAGTAAATATGACGCCAACTTTCTCAGGTTGCCCTGCCATGGACTACATGAAACGTGACGTTGAAGAAACACTCCAAAAAAATGGGATTGACGATTTTGATGTCCACCTTTCTTTTGAAACGCAGTGGAATTCTAACATGATTTCTGAAAAAGGCCGAGCTGCACTAAAGAAGTTCGGTCTTGCTCCTCCTCCAAAGCACAATTTGATTGTCGATATTGATTTATTAGAGCACTCTAAATGCCCATATTGCGATAGTACGAATACAGAAATGAAAACACCTTTTGGCCCAGCGCTTTGTCGTTCCTTACATTTTTGCCACAATTGCAATCAGGCATTCGAACAGTTTAAACCCCTTTAGATTTTCTCCCAAAGCGAGTCTACGTAGTAATTATTTTTGTCTGTAAAATTCTTCACTACCTTAAAACCTGCCTGCTCTGCAAACTGACGAATACTTTTCAAACTATACTTCTGAGACACTTCCGTGTGAATTGCTTCCCAAGCATCGAACGAATAAGTTTCGCCTGTAGCTTCAATAAAAACCTGCTGTGCTTTATTGCTGATTAGATGACTCTTAGTTTCCCCTGTTATAGGGTCATAGGTTGGGAAATGTTCGAAACCTTCTAAATCGAAATTAGCACCAAGCTCGTTGTTGATTCTTACAAGCAAGTTTAAGTTGAACGCTTTAGTCACCCCTAACTTATCATTATAGGCACTCAAAATAACGTTAGGGTCTTTCATTAAATCGAAACCAATAAAAAGAAGGTCTCCAGAGCTTAAGTTATCACCCAACCTTTTCAGAAATTTTGGAGCTGACCCGTTGGAGAAATTCCCAATATTTGAGCCTAGAAATAATACCACTTCTTTCTGAAAATGGTTTTCATTAAGTTTAGCTAAGGCATCGAAATAATCTCCTTGAATAGCATTTACATGTAGTTTCGGGATTGATTTCTCCAAGTCATCTGAGAGAATATCCAGCACATGTTGCGAGATATCAATTGGTGAATAGGAAAAATCTACCCCTTCGTTTGTAAAATGCTTTAGTAATATTTTCGTCTTTGTACCATCTCCAGCGCCTAACTCTACTAGTTTAAAACTCGTGTCATTAGCCAAGAAACTTTTTAGAATTTCTTCCTTCTGCTGATCAAATATTTCGAATTCGCAACGGGTAAGGTAATACTCTTCCAAATCCATAATAGATTGAAAAAGCTGATCGCCCTTTTCGTCATAAAAGTATTTTGAGGAAAGGCATTTAGGGTTTGAAGTAAGTCCTGAATGAATATCCCTTGCAAAGGTGGAAAGTGTAGCGGTAGTATCGCTCATAAGTTAAAAGTTTTCTGCTAGTCGGATTCCTGTGAACTGCCAACGTAGGTGTGGATGAAAAAAGTTTCGGTATGTAGGCCTGATATGGTTACGACTCGTGGCATATGAACCACCTCGGAGTACCATGGTATTGATCATAAACTTACCATTATACTCTCCTAGCGCTCCTTCTGGCTTTTCGTAAAACGGATAAGCTAAATAAGCGCTATTTGTCCACTCCCAGACATCTCCGTAAAATTGAGTGTTTTTACCCTGACGAGGCATAGGTCTAAAATTTCGATCGTCCACAAAGTTGGCTGATTCTGGAATTTCAGGTTCGTGCAATTTGCAAGCTACTTCCCATTCAAACTCTGTAGGCAAACGTTTGCCCTTCCATTTGGCAAAAGCATCTGCCTCATAAAAGCTCACATGGCTTACAGGTTCATCTGGGTTAATATTTTCTAAGCCTGCTAAGGTATAATGCTTCCAAACCCCATCTTGCTTGAGCCAATAGAAAGGTGCTCGTATATTTTCCTTCTTCACCCATTCAAAACCTTCCATTAACCAATGATTGAAATCTTGGTAACCACCAGCTTCAATAAATTCCATGAACTCACCATTGGTGATCAACCGATCTTGAATTCGATAGCGGTGAAGAAAAACCTTATGCACACCTTTCTCATTATCGAAATGGAAATCATTCCCTTGATAACCAACGGTATAAACACCTTCCTCTACTTCAAGAAAATTCTCTGCGAGATTCGGCTGATGTTTTTCCTCCTGAAAAGATTTATAAACGGGGAACAATGGATTGATTCCCAAAATATGTTTGAGGTCGTAAACTAGTAACTCTTGGTGCTGCTGTTCGTGATGGAGACCAATTTTCAATACTTCGATAACCTCATCATCAACCTCCTCGTCTGTTGAAAGAAAATGTTTCATGTGCTCATCTACATACGAACGATAAGCCATAATTTCGTTTACCCAAGGGCGAGATAAAGCTCCTCGTTCGGAACGAATCCAGCGCTCGCCTTCAGTTTCATAATAGCTGTTGAACAGGAAATGATAATCTTTGTCGAAGACTTTGTAATCAGCCATATTTGGCTTGAGCACGAAGTTTTCAAAAAACCAAGTGGTATGCGCCAAATGCCATTTAGGAGGACTAACATCTACCACAGGCTGCACTACAAAGTCCTCTGGTTGTAAAGGCTCGCAAAGTTCGTTGGTTAGCGCTCTTACCTTGAGATAATCGTTTAAAAGAGTATTAAGAAGTAAAACCTGATCTGTTGAAGAACTCATAGTGAAGCAAGGGCGTTTCTTAATTAATCATTTTAATAGTACGAACTTAGTTTTTCAATCCGCACTAATATAAGACCAATAACCCTTGCTAAAAGTTCTGAAAATTTTCAGAAAGACTTAACCAATTTCAATAACAACATCATCGGTAAGTGGATGACTAACGCAAGGAAGCACATAACCTTCGTTCAGTTCCGCTTCAGAAAGTCCCTCATCTTCATCCATTTTCACTTTTCCAGAAACACATTTACCACGGCAAGCTGTACATAGTCCGCTTTGGCAAGAGAAAGGCAAATCAATATCTTCATCCAAACCTTTTTCAAGGATAGTCTCGCCAGGTTCAACAGTGTATTTGAACTCTTCACCGTCATAGATAACGGTTACTTCGCGCGCAATAATCTCATTGCTCACGGGCTCACTCTCCTTCTTCTTAGCCGCATCCGAAGTAAAACTTTCTTTATGAACTTGAGTCTTCGGAATATTTAGGTTAGACAATGATGACTCTACAATATCCATCATTGGGCCTGGGCCACACATAAAGAATTCTGTTTGCCCTTCTTCCATTTTAGGCAACATATCCAGTGCTTCTTTAATAATATCTTGAGTGAGCAAGCCTTTGTAACCTTTCCATTCAGGCGGTGCTTCGCCTAGCACATGTACTACCTTGAATCGCTCTGGATTATCATTTTCCATTTGTGTCAAAGCAGATTTGAAAATAATTGAATCAGAATCTCTGTTGGCATAAATAAGAGAAACCTTTGATTTAGGCTCTTGATTCAACGCAGATTTAGCAATTGACATTAAAGGTGTAATTCCACTTCCGCCACCAAAAAGAACAATATGTCTTTCGTTATTGGAATCGAAAGTAGTAGTGAAGTTTCCTATAGGTTCTAATACCTCCATTACATCACCTGCTTTCAAGTTATCACCCAAATGATTTGACATCAAACCACCTTCAACACGCTTTACCGTTACAGCTGGGTAATCATCTACAAATGGTGAAGTACAAAGTGAATATGCTCTTCGTTCTTGCTTTCCGTTAATGTTGGCAATAAGCGTGAAAAACTGACCTGATTTGTACTTAATATTTCCAGAAGCTGGTTGTTCAAAGTAAATGCTAATGGCATCAGTAGTTTCGTTTACTACTTCTTTTACTGTTAAGTTTAAGTGTCCGGCTTTCACCGAAGGAATTTCACTTTTCTCTGTTTGCTTTTTTTTGAATAATCCGAATGCCATGCTTTAAATTCTGTTTATAAAAATTATCAGTGTAACAACACCAATGCGTAGAAAGTAGTTTAAAAGAATGCAAAAGTAATCATCATCTGCTGAACTATGAATTGTTCTGCCAATTTAGATACAGAAACAGTGGAAGAGTTACAGAAATGGAGGTTCAAGCCAGTACATTTTAGTATCTTTGCCCTTTCTTTTTAAACCGAAAAAATGGATTTGAATACACTCACGGCAATTTCGCCAATTGACGGTCGCTATAGAAGGGTTACCAATGCGCTAACAGAATATTTTTCTGAGTTTGCGCTAATTAAATACCGCGTTGAAGTTGAAGTAGAATATTTCATCGCTCTATGCGAAATTCCTCTTCCGCAATTATCAGATGTAGACTCTAAAGTTTTTGATGCGCTTAGGGCTATCTACACAAATTTCACCGAGGCAGATGCCTTGAGTATCAAAGAAATCGAGAAAACCACGAATCATGATGTAAAGGCGGTTGAGTACTTTCTGAAAGACAAGTTTGAAGCACTTGGCCTTACAAAACATATAGAATTCATTCATTTCGGGTTAACATCGCAGGATATTAATAACACTGCCATTCCTTTGTCATTAAAAAGGGCGATGCATGAAGTGATCGAGCCTTCTTTTTTAGAGGTGAAAAACATGATTAACGAAATGGCTGAAACATGGAAAAACATTTCTATGCTGGCCAAAACACATGGCCAACCCGCTTCTCCAACTAGGCTAGGTAAAGAAATGCATGTATTTAGCAATCGTATTGAAGAACAAATGATTCTGTTGGGGGACATTCCGTTTGCGGCTAAATTTGGTGGAGCTACGGGTAATTTTAATGCACATCACGTGGCCTACCCAGCCATCGACTGGATTGACTTTGGTAATGAGTTTGTGAAAGAATCGCTTGGCTTACAGCGCAGCCACCCTACCACACAAATTGAGCATTACGATCATATTGCAGCCCTTTTCGATAATATGAAAAGGATTAACACTATTTTGATAGATTTCTCTCGTGATGTTTGGCAATACGTATCCATGAATTACTTCAAACAAAAGATTAAAGCAGGTGAAGTAGGTTCTTCGGCCATGCCGCACAAAGTAAACCCAATTGACTTTGAAAATGCCGAAGGAAACTTGGGAATTGCCAATGCTATCTTCGAACATCTCTCTGCTAAACTACCTATCTCTAGGCTACAGCGTGACTTAACGGATTCTACGGTATTACGTAACATTGGAGTGCCATTAGGTCATACGCTTATCGCTTTAAAATCGCTTGAAAAAGGAATTAAGAAGCTGGAGTTAAACCAAGCTGCTATTGACGCAGACTTGGAAGATAACTGGGCGGTTGTTGCCGAGGCTATTCAAACCATACTTAGAAGAGAAGGTTATCCAAAACCTTATGAAGCCTTAAAAGGATTGACCAGAACCAATCAAAAAATCACTGCTGAAGTAATGAAAGAGTTTATTCAAACTTTAGAAATATCAGCAGAAATAAAAAATGAACTGATGCAAATCAGTCCATTTAATTATACTGGCCTATAAGTAAAAAGCCCCTTACGGGGCTTTTTTTATTTCTTAGCTTTTTCAATTACTGAATCTGTTTTTGGATCGTATTCCAATAGTTCATTGTAAAGAAGTACTCCATCTTTAAAATCGTACAAGGTCAATGTTCTTAACTCATAATAAGCGTCCCAGTATTGTTGTAAAGCAAGAACATAGTTTCGTATCGCACTATCCTTACTAGTTCTAGCATTTGTTAGGGTAAGAATATCAACTTTACCCGCCAAATACCTTCCATTAGTAATCTCAAAACGCTTCAAGGCTATTTCCTCACTCTTTTTAGCCAACTCTATTTGCTCAATAATTTGCTGGAAGTTTCTTACCGCATTTGCAATTTCCTGATCGAAAGTAATCATATTTTGATCTATCGTAAACTCAGTCAGCTTCTGCTGCTCATATGCCTGATTCATTCTAGCTTTATTTCTACCACCATCAAGGATAGGCAAATTAAAACTCAACCTGAATTGTGAACCAGCAGCTACATTACTTGATTGGTAAACTTCATTTAGCTCATCTCTTTGCGCACTATTATAGCCATATGAAGCAGATATTGACACGTTAAAGCGAGTTGCCCGTGCAGACGCGACATTACGTTCAGCCTGTAGTCTATCCAATTGAAAGTCTAAATACTCCGCTCTATTATCCTTAGCATACTGCAAAGCCGTTTCATAGTCAATATCAAAAACTGGGACTTCCATGGGTGCTATTAGCTCCAAATCAACATTTTCCGTAAGACCAATAAAGTTTCTTAACTCCAGTGAAAGTGATTGAACTTCTAACTGTGCCTGCTGAGCATCACTTTCTGAGTTTAACAAATCAAGCTCTGTTTGTAATAATTGATCTTCAGTCGAGGTTCCAATGTTATAACGACCTTGTTCCACTTTAAAAACAGTATCATTGGCCTGAGCATTCTGTAAAGCGATCTGTAAATTCTTCTGCTCAACAAGCAATCTAAAAAACAGGTTCGCTGCGGTTTGAGATGCTTGCTCCATAGACTGGACATACGACCTTTTTGATTGTTCATACTCCAACGGTTGGATCTTACTATCCCACTTAAAAGGGTTTACATTAAACAAAGGCTGAGTAATTGAAATACCAACGGGATCACCTTGATAGTATTTATTGTCACCATCAAAATCATCAAACCTTGCTAAGTTAGTTTCAAATGAGACTGTAGTGTTGGTCCAAGGCAACACTTGCTCTAAGCCAAGACTTAAATCCGAATTATTCTGATTTACCTTACGAAATACTACAGAACCATCATTCTGTGTAACTGGTATAGATCTATTAGTGTAATTTGGTAATGTCCCTTGTAGTCTCAATTGAGGTTTTAATTGGGATTTATAAACATTGTAACTCCAATAGCCTAAAGTTCTCTGTGTTTCTGCTCTCTTAGCACTTCTAGAGTTTTCTCTTGCCAACTGAATCACCTCTTCCAGAGTTAACACTCTTTTTTGTTGGGAAAAGGATACTTGAGCCAGACCTATAAATAGTAATGATAATAATATGACCTTTTTCATAATGTTTTTAGAATCTTATTCGTGTCTTAATGATGTAATAGGATCTTGACTTGCAGCTCTTCTAGCAGGAGTAATTCCAAAAATAAGCCCTACAGTAGCCGCCACTCCAAATGATATTGCAATTGACGCAAAGCTAATTTCGGTTGGGAAGTCTGCTAAAGATGATACTGCAAAGGCTAATGCAATACCCAAAATCACACCTATAATACCGCCCGTTACTGAAATTAACACAGCTTCAAATAAAAATTGTGAAACAATATCAGTAGATTTTGCACCAATTGAAAGTCTCAAACCAATTTCTTTGATTCTTTCCATTACAGACGCCAACATAATATTCATAATTCCAATACCTCCTACCAGCAGTGAAATGGCGGCAATTGCGGCTAACACGATGTTAAAAATATTCTGTGTTCGTTGTTGTTGTTTTAGAAGCAACTCAGGAATAGTGATTTCATAATCAATAACTCCAAAATGCCTTCTTTCCAACATTCTTGACAGAACTTCTGCAGTAGAACTTAATTTAGCAGATTCGCTCACTTGAACTACCAAACGGTCAATTTGATGGTAGTTTTTAGGCGCTGAATCTTCAGAGTCAGAAGAAGCTCCCGAAATAGAAATGCTCATCCCTCTTCCAAAACTCATCATGCTCATACCTCCAAAACTCTTTTTAAGTCCAGAACCAGTCACCAAATCACGGTTAATGTATCTTACCAAAACCGTTTGAATTGGGGTGTAAACATCCATGTTATAGTCACGGATACCAAGGTTAGAAATGGCTTTCTCAGAGATAAACCTTTCTTTCAATACACCAATTACTTCTAACCACTGAGTGCCTACTTTGATTTTCTGTCCAATAGGGTTTTCTTGAGGGAAGAACTTACTTTGAATACCTTTACCAATAATACAAACAGGCGCACCAACTCTTAATTGGTTTTCATTAAAAACCTCTCCTCCATCCAACTCAAAATTGGCTACCTCAAAATAACTAGGCTCTACACCTACTAATTTTGAAGATCTTCTTATACCATTTTTAATGATATAAGTTTCTAGCAGAATTTCAGGGCTCAACCTTTCCACTCCAGGAATGTTATTGCGAATACTCTCTACGTCAAGCAATTTTAGCCCTGGCGAGAACTTCTTTTTATCATTCTCATCGGATTCACCTATGCGCTGCTCGGTTTGCTCTACTACGGGTTGAACAATAATATTATTCACCCCTACCAATTCAATTTGCTCCAAAATCTCTTTCTGGGCACCGTTACCGATGGCTAGCATAGCGATTACCGCAGCAACTCCGAAAATGATACCCAAGGCAGTGAGCAAAGAGCGCAACTGGTTGGCAAGCACCGCTTCGAGCGCGATATAGAAATTGGATAATAAACTTTGCTTATTCATAATTGAATTTACTGATTTGGTTGACTTGAACGTCCGCCTCTAGAAGCGCCAGTCCCTGATGGCCGCTGTCCTCCTGAGCCACCTCTCATCATTTGAGAAGGGTCTGTAATACCACGGTCTTTCAATCTCTGAATCACCTCAGGACTCATAGGTGTACCATCAGGCATTACCCATTTACTGTCATCTTCTAGTTTATTTTCAGAAGGGTTTAGTTCGTATTTTTGCATTCTGGTGCCATTCAATTCAGGAATCAAATTTGGTTCCTTTCCATCAATACCATCAGGTTTGCTTAGGTATAAAACATCACCTTCTTCAACTCCTTTTTCAATAACCGCTTCGTTGCTATTGGTTAAACCAACCTTAACCTCCTGAAGAGTACCGTTTTTCTTAATTACGTAGTTGATAGAATCGTTATAAACATGAAGACATTCTAAAGGAACATGAATAACATCTGTAAGCTTCTGAGTAACAATCACATTACTAGTTGTCATCGATGGCCTCAACTCTTTATCACTTTCGTTTACCCTTACTATCACTTCAAACACTTTTGCGTCTGAATTTGGGTTTTGCTGACCTACACGAGCCACTCTAGTTACTTTTCCTGTAAGTCTTTTATCGGGAAATGCATCCAAACCAATTTCAACAGGTTGGCCTAGCTTTACTTTTCTAATATCCACCTCATTAACAAAAGTAGTTGAAATCATGCTCGACAAATCTGGAAGCTCTGCCACTTCAGGGCTCCAACCCTGAAGCTGAGATCCTTCAACAATGCGTTCTCCACCAAAGCCTTTGGTATAAATTACCATACCATCTTGTGGCGCATAAATTGTAAAGTCTTCTAATAATTTTAAGCCATTATTATATCTCGTTTTTCTTCTGTTAAGATCAACAGTTTCATCAATCATTTTTGATTTAGCTTGTTCTACCTTTAACTTATAGTTGTCAATAGCACGCTCTTTATCTCTTAAAAGCTTATCCAGCTCATTTTGGTATTTCTTTTTAGTTGCTGGTGGTTCGTACTGTGATTGTTCGATTTGTAATTGCTTCTCTTCTATTGAATAATCAAGATTCAATAGTTTATCTCTTTCTCCGCTCAGGGTAAGAGCAGTATCAATTTTAGCATACTCATATTCTGCTACTTGAGCATCTAGCTGTTCCTTTTCAGATTGAATTTTTTCGAAAAGCTCACTCTTATCTAAGTCGGCAACATAATCACCTTGTTTCACTTGCGTTCCTTCCTCAACCAACTTGGTGATGGTCATTGTTCTAATATTGAAATCTCTTGCCGCTGTTGGCCCCATGATTTTAGTAGACCTTTCAGCAGAAAGTTCACCAGTGGTGGTTACCTCTACAGTAAATTCACCTTTTTCAGCGGTAGCAAATAATGACACTGCATCCTCAGTTGTATCCGTTTTAAATACGGTGAGGGTAACAACGATAGCTGTAACGACAACCAAACCGATAATAATGAGTTTTTTTCTCATGACTCTTTTTATAATTGTTTTAAAATATGTGCAAAACTAGGGCTATTAAATCTGTCCGCAATTCCATATACAGAAATATGCAGCCACTAAAGTAAAAGCCAAAAAGGCTCGATATGTTTAAAAATCACTGAATTACGTGCTTTTACACCAGTGATTTTCTCGAACCCCTTCTATCGATCTTAGATGATTTTAACACAGGTTTAGTTTAACCGAACTATGGTTCAATTATAAAAACGGTAAATATTCAGTGCAGACAACAGCATGTTCCTTTCAGTGGCAAGCCATGCTTTTAATCTTATCTTCTATCTTTGCGCAAATCGCTCGAATGAAAAGGTTCATCAGTTTTGTTATTAGAAAGGTGCCTAGAAAATACCTTCAACTATTTAGTCATCACTTGCTAAAGGTGGTGAGCATTTTTATGCGTGGCAACAATGTTACCTGCCCAATTTGTGAAATTAGCTACCGTAAGTTTCTGCCTTACGGAAGGCTGAACCCTAGAGAAAATGCCCTCTGCCCCGACTCCCTGTCATTAGAAAGGCATCGTTTAATGTGGCTCTACTTAAAAGAAAGAACGAGTTTCTTTACCGCCCCTAATAAACTTCTGCACATTGCGCCAGAACTATGCTTTATCGACAAGTTTAAAGCAATGCCTAATATTGATTATACCACTGCGGATTTAGAATCGCCTTTGGCCGATGTAAAAATGGACGTTCATGACATTCCTTTCGAGGATAATACTTTTGATGTGGTTTTCTGCAATCATGTAATGGAGCACGTGGATGATGACATCAAAGCCATGAGCGAAATTCATAGGGTATTAAAGCCAGGAGGCTGGGCTATTATTCAATCTCCGCAAGACTATAGTAGAAAAGAAACACTAGAAGACCCCACAATTACCGACCCTAAAGAACGAGAGCGCGTTTATTGGCAGAATGATCATGTTCGGTTGTTTGGTTTAGATTATGGCAAGCGATTAGAGAAAGCTGGCTTTAAAGTAACAGAAGATCGATTTGTGATGGAATTGCCAGCTGAAACTGTGAAAAAATATGCGCTTCCAGCCAATGAAATCATTTACTTTTGCGAAAAAGGTTGATCGCCTCTAGGTTTTAATATTTCTGAAATCATCCCCATTCCGTAACCTGTAAGCTGAGTAAAAGCTGCCGTTACACTTAACAAACCTACATCCATACTTTTATTCAGTATAGAAGAATGAATGAAAATGCATAATATAAATAAGGTAAGCAGTGCTCCTCCTAAGGTAAATAGAACTGTGGAATAGAAAATAGTAGTAAGCCAAACCAACAACCCAAGCACAAAAACAGCGGGCAAAGCATGAATCGCTTTTAGTTCTCCTGGAAAGAAACGGTTTACGTTAATACGTGCCCTGCCAAAAAAGTGTAGCTGTTTATAAAAGTGAGAGAAACTGGTTCTTCTTTTATGATAAACAAAGGCTTCGGGAATTAAACCTGTTTTAAAACCAGCTTCAATTACTCGAATACTAAACTCGATATCCTCACCCATTCGGGTGATTTTGTAGCCTTTTGTAGCTTCAAACACTTCTTTAGAAATACCCATATTAAAGCTTCTCGGGTGAAAAGTGCCTGCATGCTTCTTATTCCCTCTAATTCCACCCGTAGTAAAAGGCGAAGTCATAGAATAACTAATAGCTTTCTGCAATGGAGAAAATGAAGGGTGCGCTTTATCAGGGCCACCAAAAGCATCTAATGGAGTATAATCTAAAAACTGATTTACTTTTTCGAAATAGTCTTCAGGAATAATGCAATCTGAATCAAAAACCACAAAGTAATCTCCTTTAGCCTTTTCGAAACCGTAATTTCTTGAAAAGCCTTGGCCTGAATTCTCTTTAAAGAAATATTGAATGGAAAGTTGGTTTTGGTAAGACTCAACTACTTGGTCACATTTCTCAGTCGAACCGTCCTCCACAATAATTACTTCAAACTGAGTGTAGGTTTGAAGTGTTAAAGACTTCAGAAGTTCATCTACTTCATCGGGACGATTGTAAACAGGAATGATTACCGAATAGAACCTCATTTCTTATCTAAACCAATTTGGTCTTCAAGAATATAGTCGTTTTTGTTTTGCGAATTCATGGTCATCATTTCGCCCAAAAAACCTGCTAAAAACAACTGGACACCTATAATAATGGCTGCAATGGCCAAAAAGAAAAGGGGTTGATCCACTACATCTCTATACACATTGCTCTTTTGAATATAAATCGCATGAATTTTTTGCCATGAAATCCACCCCACAAAAACAAACCCGATGAGGAATGAAAGTGTGCCCAAAGTACCGAAAAAATGCATTGGTCTTTTCTTGTAACGCGACACAAAGGAAATGGAAATCAAATCAAGAAAACCGTTGATAAAGCGTTCCAAGCCAAACTTGGTAGTACCGTATTTTCTTGCCCTGTGCTCTACTATTTTTTCTCCAATTTTAGTAAAGCCATTACGCTTAGCGATTACAGGAATGTAGCGATGCATTTCGCCATATACCTCGAGCGTTTTAACAAGTTTATGGTCGTAAGCTTTTAAACCACAATTGAAATCATGCAGTTTAATGCCCGATAAAATTCGGGTAATTCGATTAAAAAATTTAGAAGGAATGGTTTTAGAAATTGGGTCGTGGCGCTTTTTCTTCCAGCCAGACACCAAATGATACCCTTCTTTGATCATGGCATATAGGCCTGGAATTTCATCAGGACTATCTTGCAAATCAGCATCCATAGTAATTACCACATCGCCTTCCGCATGCTTAAAGCCCACATTCAAGGCAGCCGATTTTCCATAATTACGATTGAATTTCAATCCTTTGATGGGGAAATTCGAAGACAGCTTTTGGATTTGCTCCCAAGAACTATCGTTACTGCCATCGTCTATCATTACCAGTTCATAAGATAAGCCGTGTTCAATCATGACACGGCTTATCCAATTTACTAGTTCAGGCAACGACTCTTCTTCGTTATAAAGCGGTATTACTACTGAAACTTGTACCAATGTTTTCTAAAATTCGTCTTCTTCGTTTTTCATTATGGCAGAAACAATCAAACCAAAGATCAATCCTGCGAAAATAGCCATAATAAAAGACATGATGGCCATAAACTCTGGGCTTGTAAAGAATGCCATCATTCCTTCAACATCCGCGGCATTTCCTTGGTCTGGCGGAGGACCGAATGGGCTGTTTTGTTGTGCGTCTTTAATGAAGTCTAAATACGCAGGATCTACAATAAAGTAAACATAACTGGCTACAGAGCGAATTAACCCACCTATAAGAGACACCATCATCAGAATTCCAAAACCCTTTCCGAATGACATAATGTTGCCGTTGTTTGCTTTGAATTCCTTACAAGCAAAAACAAACACTCCAATTACAATACCCCATTGAATAAACATTCCTACAAATGGCAACTGTATTCGTGCCATCGCCATAGCTAAGGTGTATAACGTACTTACAAGGCCAAAGACAACTCCGAACTTAATCCCTATCTGGCGACCTGTTACTTGTTCTTCCATAATTTCTAATTTTTAAGGTTGATGAATTGAAATTAATAATTTTCAGGAAGTAATAGAGAAATAATGAATGTTAAGATTCAATTTACTTAAGCGAATCATTTTGAGGATTAGCGAACTATTTTAAGCTCGACTAGACCTTAAAATGATACTAAACACTGGCGTAACCACTAAACCAATCAATAACTTCTTAATAAAAACATCGAATACCAACGTACTTCTTGTGGTATTTGCGATCATTTTGTATTGCTCTAAATAACTTTCTTCGCTTAATGCGGCTACAATCATATCCTTTCTATTCACCAAATCTTCTTGTGCTGTTTTAATGTATTCACTCAAAAAGTCAGGATTTCCCCAGTAAATAAAAATCAAATAGAAAAGGGCAAAAATGGCCGCAGTAGTCACGTAAACAATAAACCCGATGGTCATTCCATGATAAAATCTAAACTCCCCACCACCAACATTATCTTTATAGTCCTTTAATGCCAGAAAAAGGAAAATTACGATTACCATAATATCTAACAGGAAAGAAAGCAGATTTCGCCATGGTTGAAGCCCCATAAAGTAGAATACCAAAAAAGCTATAATAGTAAATAGGGCCGTGACCGCACCATATTTAATCGATATACGGGTAAGCTTTGGATTGACTTTAATCATTAGAAATAAACTTTCCGTTGTTTACGATGCCAACCACTTTCCCTGTCATTTCTTGGTTGAAGAATGGAGAAGCTGCTGATTTAGACTTGTTCGTTTTTCCATTGTAAGTCCATTTCACTGTCGGTGAGAAAATAGTTAAAGAACCTCCACCTTCTGTAACGGATGCTTTTTCAATTCCCAAAATATTTCTGGGAGCTGCTGTAACTCTTTCGATGCAAGCTTCAGTTTTATCTCCCATTGCGCTGAGCAAAGCGGGGTAAAAAGTTTGAAGCCCAATAATTCCAAAATCAGCCAAATCAAATTCTAACTGCTTACTTTCTTGGTCGTGCGGTTGATGATCGCTCACTATCACATCAATCGTTCCGTCTTTCAAACCTTCGATAAGGGCAAGTCTATCTTTTTCGCTTCTGAAAGGAGGGTTGACTTTAAAACTGGTATCGTAATCCATTAAGTTTTCATCGGTAAAAAGTAAATGATGAATACCAACATCTGCTGTTACTTTTAGCCCTTCGGCCTTAGCCCTTCTAATTCTTTCTACAGCTCCAGCCGAAGAAATCAAACTGAAGTGGATTTTTCCTCCTGCATATTTCAGCAGTTCCAAATCCCTGTCGATCATTACTTCTTCTGCCAATTCAGGCATGCCCTTCATTCCCAAGATTGTACTCACCTGTCCTTCATGCATGGTGCCAAAAGCGGTTAGCATTCTATCTTCAGGTCGGTTGATCAATACTCCATCAAAAGTTTGAAGGTATTGTAAGCTCTTTAAAAGAATGTCTGTATGCCAAATCGGCTCAATACCATCTGTAAAAGCGACTGCACCAGCAGTATGCAAGTCGATCATTTCGGTAAGCTCTTTGCCTTGGCAACCCAAAGTTACTGCAGCAGCGGGGTGTAAATTCACGTCCGCACCTTTGTTCCACTTTAAGTAATAACTAATACTGTTCTTATTAGAAGTGACCGGATCGGTGTTGGGCAGTAGTAATACATCGGTAAAACCGCCAGCAGCGGCAGCCGCAGAACCCGACTCTAAATCTTCTTTGTGTTCTTTTCCTGGATCAGTAAAATGAGCCCGCATATCGAACCAACCTGGTGAAACCATCAGGTTTTCATGTTCAATTACAGTTCCTTCAAAACTAATCTGGTTTTCAATTTTTTTAATAACACCATCTTGAAGAAGGATGTCTTTGGTCGAATTATGATGCGGAGAGGAAGGATCGATTACCTTGGCAGCACGGATTAAAATTTCCATATCACAAATATCGGATTAAAATTACTTCCGCAAAAAGAAAAAGAAGCCCAAGCATTAAAGCATATTTCCAAAGATTGATTCCTTTAATTCCTGCCGTTAGTTCGCGGTTCACTTCTATACCATCTTCTGCCTGAATTACATTGATATTTTTGGCCTGCGCTAAGGTTTCTAATTCGTCAATACTATGACGTTCCACAGACGATTCGGCTTTTGACTGATTAAAAGCAATGGTACCTAATTCTATTTCCCCCTTCATAATGGTGTAATGCCCAGCAGTCAATTCATCTTTAGGGATTTCCATGATCAAGTTTTTACCCGAAATACGTTGGTCGGGGGTGATAACACTCTCTCCATCTGAAAGCGTTATAATATCGTTGGCAGTTAAATTTTCTTCCAATGGATATACCATAGTTTGCTCATCTGTGAGATAATAGAGTTTGGAAAGATTGACTTTACTGCCCAAAGCCAGCTTATACATAACAGGTACAAAAAGGGAATGACTCGGGAAGCTTGTAGCTTCTGCACCGAAATCACTCGAAAAAACATAGGCGTTTCCTAAAGGTAATTCGGCCTTAGAAAGAAATTCTCTGCCATTCTTAAAATTCAGCATACCCAATTCGCTATTGATCAATCGGTAAGTGATGGAAGCTTCTGGCATGGCAATGGCCTCATTTGTATTTTCAAAAACACCATCAAAAAATGGGTTCTGAAAATTAGGCTGCCCCAAGCCTAAACGTTCATCAGAATCGAACCTTATGGTAAGTCCAAGTTGAGAAAAAGTCTGGAAGTTGCTTTCGGCAGATGGAATGATCAACACCGTACCATTCCTCTCCAAAAAGGTTTTTAGTGCCGAAATCAGTTGATTTGAAAAATCAGAAAGCTGGTTCAGAATAATGATATCACTTTGCAGCAATTCATTATTATCAATATTGTTGGCGCTGAAAGCCTGATAATTGAACAACTCATTGTCTGCATAAAGCTGTTCTATAAAGCCATTAGAATTAGGACCTTTCACCTCGTGAACAATTACCCTTTCAATATTATTAAGGGTTAAAAAGTATTCGTTATCGAATAAGACTTTTGAGTCGTCAAGGATTACTTTGGCGTTACTCAGCCCTTTTGCCGACTGATCAATTTCAAAAATATGCTCGGTTATTCCATTGGCAGACACATTTACCACAGCAGTGCTTGACAGTTGGTCGTCAAAAAACAATCGAACATTCACATCTTCAAAATCCTCTGTACCTTCATTCCTTAGCACCACCTTGAGGTTGTTTTTCATTGCCCCAAGCAGAAAGCTATTCTCTAAATAAGCCGTATCAAAATATAGGTTGTTATTATTTTCGCCTTCAATAGGCATTAAATAATAGTTACGCAGTGAGTCGCTGGCAATTGAGGCCAATTCGTTTTCATTACTTTTCTGAAAGTCGGAAATCAAATAAACATCTCCACGAAAGCCGCTGGCCGCAATTCGCGATTGAATCTCATCCATACTTCTTCCTACCCCAGATAATTCTAATTCTGTAAACCTGTCTTTAATAGTCGAAGCCGTATAACTGGTGTTTAAAGAATTGCCGTAACCGTTTTCGAGAAATTTAAACTTGGCTGATTCAGGGTAAGCATCTACCACACCTGTGGACAGGGAGTAAGCTCTATCGAATGCACTTTGTTGCGAGCTTACTGGCATATCCATGCTCAATGAATTATCGAGATAGATCAGTACTTCATCAGACAATTCCTGATCGTTGGCGTTATCCTTGAAAATAGGCTGCGCGAAGGCCAAAATC
Source organism: Roseivirga seohaensis (assembly GCF_001592945.1). Taxonomy (GTDB): domain Bacteria; phylum Bacteroidota; class Bacteroidia; order Cytophagales; family Cyclobacteriaceae; genus Roseivirga; species Roseivirga seohaensis. Next base: position 205,918 of record NZ_LRPB01000012.1, on the reverse strand, counting down.
AAGAAAGCAATAAACATGAGCCGCGAAAGTAAAATGAGCAGTTCCACTAGTTTGCGTTTAGAAGAACTTTCTTCCTTCACCTTTTTCAGCAAGGCGATATTGGAAAACTGTACACGCTTCACCCTTCGGAAATTGAAAAGGTGAATGATGACGGGAATAGCCAAAGCTAAAAGCCCCCACAGTACTGCTGGATTGGCAAATGTTAAAACAGTGTATATCGTCAAAGCGGATTTGTTATTCTAAGCTTCAAAAACATAACTACGTAAAAATTGATTTGAATATGTAGTTCTGCTCAAAATTTATTCGAATGGTTGCTAATATACAAGGGTTGAAGCCTCTTCTGGTCAGTATAGCCACCCTCTTCCAAAAAAATCTCTACGATTTTTTGAATACATCGTATTATGATGTATTATTGTTCTATGTATTCAAGAGAATTATTAAAAGGCATACTCAAACCCATTATTCTAAAGCTGCTTTCGGAAGAAGAAAGAATGTATGGTTATGAGATTGTGCAAAAAGTAAAAGAGAAAACGGAGGGCCGAATCCTAATTAAGGAAGGTTCGCTCTACCCTACGCTTCACGCATTAACGAAGGAAGGTTTTCTGACCACTGAATCCGTACTAGTGGGCAATAGAACCAGAAAGTATTACTCACTCACAAAGAAGGGAACGGGATTAGTAGCTCCCACCATGCAAGAGTTATCTGACTTTCAGTCTACACTATCCTTACTTTTCGGGGAACAAAAACCAGCTGTATCATGATTAATTCTAGTCAAACCCAGCAGATCAGAAGCTATTTGCTTCAGCAAGGCTTTACAAACCCCGAACTAATCGATGATTTAGTAGACCACCTTTCCTGCGAAGTAGAATTTCTTGTAGAAGACGGACAAATAGACTTTGCTACGGCTTTTTCAAATGCCAAGGAAAAAGTGATGCCTGATTACGCCATTCAGATTGAAAACGACTTAAAATTTTTAACCACCAAAAAATATAACACCATGATGAAAAAACTCGCATTTATTGGAGGCTACGCAAGTGTAGTGTGCTTGTGCCTCTCTATACTTTTTTTTAGTCAGTCTTTATTGGGTTCAAAAGGTTCAGAGTTCAAGGTTCAAGCAATACAAGCTGAGTTTTATTCGAGCAATCTAGAAAGTCGCACTGAGGATAGTGAAGATAAATTCAGTAATCGAATAAGTACGATTCGATTAAATACCGCAATTGAGTCGTCTAAAAAGTTTGACCTAGCGGAAACCTTCTTATTAATCTCTTTCATTCTTTTTGCAAGCCTTTATCTACCTTATCAATTCTATAGCAAGTATCAACGAAGCGAAGAATCACTTCAGCAAGCATAAAAAAACGCCTCGCTACTTTTCGTAACGAGGCGTTTGTATTTTAAGTCAAAACTTTGGCTTATACCGCAGCTTCTTCTGTAGCATAATCCGAAACAGGAATACAGCTACACATCAAGTTTCTATCGCCATAGGCAGAATCGATGCGGGCTACAGTTGGCCAGAACTTAGCTTCTTTCACATATTCAGCAGGATAAACTGCTTTTTCACGTGAGTAAGGTCTTTCCCAGTTTCCTTCCAATACCATAGCTTGAGTATGTGGTGAATTGATAAGAACATTATCACTCTCATCAGCAATTCCGTCCATTACTTCTCTGATTTCCTGACGAATACTCAACATGGCTTCACAGAAACGATCCAATTCCACTTTCGATTCAGACTCTGTTGGTTCGATCATCAAAGTACCCGCTACTGGGAATGATACCGTTGGCGCATGGAAACCGTAATCCATTAAACGCTTGGCAATGTCTGTTACCTCAATTTTACTGGCTTTAAAATCACGGCAATCCACGATCATTTCGTGTGCGCAACGTCCTTTAGAACCAGCGTATAGAATTTTGTACTCCTTCTCAAGAATGGCTTTAATGTAATTAGCATTCAAAATGGCCAACTTGGTAGCGTTTGTTAAACCTTCAGCGCCCATCATCGCAATGTAAGCGTAAGAAATTGTTAGAATACTAGCGCTACCCCAAGGAGCTGCAGAAACCGCAGTAATTGCATGCTCTCCTCCACTTTCTACAACTGGGCTACCTGGTAAAAACGGTGCAAGGTGTGATCTCACTCCGATTGGCCCCATTCCAGGCCCACCACCACCGTGAGGAATACAGAAGGTTTTATGCAAATTCAAGTGACAAACATCTGCACCAATAAGGCCAGGACTGGTCAAACCTACCTGAGCATTCATGTTGGCACCATCCATATACACCTGTCCGCCATTGTCATGGATAATCTGACAAATGTCTTTGATACTTTCTTCAAACACACCATGAGTTGAAGGATAAGTTACCATTAAGCAAGAAAGCTCGTTGCTGTTTTGTTCTACCTTAAGCTTAAGGTCTTCAACATCAATATTTCCACGCTCATCGCAAGCTACCAATACCACTTTCATACCGGCCATTACCGCAGAGGCTGGGTTAGTACCGTGTGCCGAAGTTGGGATAATAGCCACATTACGCTGCATATCGCCTCGGCTTTCGTGGTATGCTCTAATCACCATAAGGCCAGCGTATTCTCCTTGCGCACCAGAGTTTGGTTGCAAAGAAACATCGTCAAAACCAGTAATTTCAGAAAGCCAATCCACTAAATCGTTGAAGAGCATTTGGTAGCCCTTAGTTTGATCTAAAGGAGCAAAAGGGTGAATACCTCCGAATTCTGGCCAAGTTACAGGCACCATTTCGGCTGTGGCGTTCAATTTCATTGTACAAGAACCCAGAGAAATCATAGAATGTACTAATGACAAATCTTTGTTCTCCAATTTTTTGATATAACGAAGCATTTCGTGCTCAGAGTGGTACTGATTAAACACTGGGTGTGTCATAAAATCAGAAGTACGCTCTAAGTTTTTCGGAAGTTCAACTTCTAGGCCGGCTGCCTCAGCATCCAAATCAAATTTTACTACCTGGCCGCTTGCCTCTGCAAATACATCAAGTATCAGTTGAATGTCGTCAACCCTTGTAGTTTCATCTACAGAAATACCAATATCTCCGTTTTCGAAGTATCTGAAGTTGATCTCATTTACTTCTGCAATCGTTCTGATTTTATCTGAAACAGAAGATTCTGCTTCAATTCTTAAAGTGTCGAAATACACTTCGTTTAATTGCTTGAACTCTAATGAAGTCAAGCCCTTCTCTAATAACTTCGCGAAGCCATGAATTTTAAGAGCAATATGCTTAATACCTTTTGAACCATGGTAAACACCATACATTCCGGCCATTACTCCAAGTAAAACCTGAGCGGTACAGATATTAGATGTTGCTTTTTCTCTTCTGATATGTTGCTCTCGGGTCTGAAGCGCCATTCTATAGGCCTTGTTGCCTTGGCTATCAATAGAAACTCCAATAATTCTACCCGGAATCTGACGTTTAAATTCGTCTTTCGTAGCAAAATAGGCAGCATGTGGCCCACCGTACCCCATTGGTACACCAAATCTTTGCGTGGTACCAACTACCGCATCAGCTCCCATTTCTCCCGGAGGAGTTAATAACGCTAGCGACATTAAATCAGCAGCTGCGGTTACAAATACATTATTGGCTTGTGCTGTTTCAATAAAAGATTTGAAATCTCTTACGCTACCGTCACCTGCTGGATATTGGTAAAGCACACCGTATAAATCTTCGTTGGTTAAATCAAGTTCTTCAATCTTGCCAATCACCAGATTGATCCCTACAGGAATCGAACGTGTTTTTAAAAGATCAATGGTTTGGGGGAAAGTATTTTCGTCTACAAAGAAAGTATTCGCATTTTTCTTTTCCTTCTTTTTCAAACCTGAAAACATGAACATTGCTTCAGCCGCTGCGGTAGCCTCATCTAATAAAGAAGCATTTGCAATTGGCATTCCAGTAAGGTCCATCACCATAGTTTGGAAATTGATCAAGGCCTCTAATCTACCTTGAGCAATTTCGGCTTGGTAAGGGGTATAAGCAGTATACCATCCTGGGTTTTCAAGAATATTTCTTTGGATTACACCTGGAACAATGGTGTCATAATAACCCATTCCAATGTAAGATTTGAACAGTTGGTTATGGCTAGCAATCTGTCTCAAATCCTTTAAAAACTGGAACTCCGATTTAGGGAGAGGCAGGTTCAACGGCTCCTTCATTCTAATGCCTGCAGGTACCGTTTCGTCAATCAATGCATCTACGCTTGGCAATCCGATTACCTTAAGCATTTCCGCTACATCTTGCTGATCAGGACCATTGTGTCGATCTTCAAATTTTTGGGTTTTCCTTAAATCAATCTTAGTCATATCCAGTATTCCAATAGGGTGTAAATTCTCACTTCTGAAAAGAAGCACAAATGTAAGAGTCTAACTGTGAAAACCCTTAGTTCACAGCTAAAAAAGAATACCATTTGCGTAACAGTTAAGCCGTACTTTTAAATATTTTTTTAGCTTTGGTGAATTAATAAAACTGCAACATTAAACAATACATTCCAATGAGGAGATTATTAACACTTTCGGTGGTGGTTTGTTTGTTTTCGCAAGGCTTAGTGGCGCAAGATAAAACTGCCATGAAGTACGGGAATACAATCACTCCACAAGACATGAAGGCAAAGCTTAGCGTTTTGGCTTCTGATGAGTTTATGGGTAGAGAAACAGGAACTGAAGGCCAAAAAATGGCTGCTAAATTCCTAGAGGATTTCTACAAAAAAATTGGTTTGGTAGGACCTGTAAATGGTACTTACCGTCAGAAATTCAGCATGTATCAGTCAGACTGGTCTGATGTTTACGTGAAAGTAAAAGGTAAAAAGAAAATGAATGGTAAAGATTTCATCTTCTCTGGTAATGCCAACATGGACAAAGAAATAAAATTACCTACTGTTTATATTGGTGATGGTTCTGCCATTTCTGGAATGGACATTAAAGACAAAGGTGTTATTGTAACAGGAAACTCAAGAGAGGTACAAAGAAACTTACTTCAGGCAGGTGTAAAAGCCATTTTTGTAGTTAGCGCTAATGATGAGCAGTTTATGCAAACTTTACCTCGTCAGGCTGCCTTCAGAATGAAAGGGAGACTTCGTTGGGATAAAGAAAACACTGGCAACGAGAGTATTGTATTTAACATCACTAAGCAAATGGCTGCTGACCTTTTAGGATCAACTCCTGCAAAATTAGACGCAGCTGCTAGTTCTCCTTCTTCTATAAAAGAGAAAACTGTAAGCTTCCAAGTAAAAGAGAAACTTGCTGAAATCGCTACTGAGAACATAATGGCTTACTTAGAAGGTACCGACCTTAAAGACGAGGTTATTGTAATCTCTTCTCACTATGATCACATTGGTCAGAATGAAGATGGAACTGTAATTAACAACGGTGCTGATGATGATGGTAGCGGAACTACAGGCGTTATGGAGCTTGCTGAGGCTTTCGCTCAAGCAGCCAAAGAAGGCAACAGACCACGTAGAAGCATTCTTTTCTTAAACGTAACTGGTGAAGAAAAAGGGCTTTTAGGTTCGGCTTATTATGCTGACAACCCAATTTTCCCTCTTGAAAAAACGGTTACTAACCTAAACATCGACATGATTGGCCGTGTTGACCCTGAGCATGAAAACGATAGAAACTACGTTTATGCAATTGGCTCTGAAAAACTTTCTAGCCACTTAAAAGTAATTTCTGAGTATGCTAACATCACATACACTGGTTTAAACCTAGATTACAGATTTGACGATCCGGCTGATACCAACCGTTTCTACTACAGATCTGATCACTACAACTTTGCTAAAAAAGGTATTCCAATCATTTTCTATTTCAACGGAGTTCACGCTGATTACCACAGACCAACGGATACTGTTGACAAAATTGAATTTGACGTAATGGCTCAAAGAGGTCAGTTGGTATTCCATACTGCTTGGATTTTGGCTAACCGCGATCAAAGAGTACCTGTTGATAGAACAGATGATATGACTTACGATCGTTAAAAATCACGATTGAATTAAATTTGAAAAGGGTTACTTTCGGGTAACCCTTTTTTTATGCAAAGCACTCTACATATTCTCAATGGCGATAGTAGCCTTTACCTTCTTACTAAATCGGGCATTAGCGGAGACACCGCGGTTTGGCGCGAAGTATTAAGCGATGGCCCTGTGCTTAATTCCTTCGGAACAGATGAATTTTGGCGAACCAGAGAAGCTTTTATAACTTCTTTTACTCAAACCAGCTCAAGTGACTATGAAGAAAAGGTTATTGATGAGTTTAAGAAAATCCAAAACTTCAAAACCTATAATGAAGTGGTTCTTTGGTTCGAATACGACCTATTCTGCCAAGTGAATTTAATTGCACTACTTCATTGGTTTAAACAACACGAAAGAGGTGATGTCAAGATTTCTCTAGTTTGCGTAGGGCTTTTCAATGGTTATAAAAAACTAATGGGCTTGGGAGAATTACCCGCTGAAATGTACCCTAGCTTATTTGAGCAGAGAAGAATTTTAGGTAGGAATGATTTCAATTTTGCCTCTGATGCTTATCAAGCCTTTTGCTCCAATGACCCTAGAGATTTGGAGAATTTCACTCTTCTTCCCTCCAACGAATTCCCTTATTTGGCCAAAGCACTTCAAGCACACTTAATGCGTTTTCCCTCAACCGAATCAGGCCTTACCTTGATCGAGCAGAAAATCATTGAGTTTATTAAATCGGGAAAAGATACTGAAAGAACACTCATTGGGGCTTTACTTCAATGGCAAGAATACTATGGATTTGGAGATCTTCAGTACATAAATTACCTGCATCGATTGAGCGTAATACTGAATGTAAATCAAACCATCACGATAAAAAAGAATTACCGTTCAGCACAGATTGATAGAAATTATTTTCTTGGAGGGGCATTGGTAAGCGAATGGGAATGGAATGAAGAAGACCAAGGATTAAAACCAAAACCACTAAATTAAAAAAGGCGCAACTCTCGCTACGCCTGTCATTCTATTTTTTGTGAGTAGATTAATTTCTACTAAGTCTCACTCTACCATCTTCGGTTCTAATTTCCACATTGGCCTTACCTCCTGCCAACTTGAATTCAGAACGATGGTCTGATTCCCGAACAGTTTCAAATGCACTTGAAGTGCGAACACTACCGTCATCCTTCAGTATCGAAAATTCTCCACCACCGCTAGTGACTACAAATTCAATTGAAGAGTCTTCACCCCGAACAATATACCTTCCATTATCTGACAATGAGGTTTCTAGCATCACATCTCCATCTTCAATATCAATATCAATGTCGCTAAAGTTTCCAGCCCTCACTTCCACATCACCATCTTCAGACTCGACAGTTAAAGATCCTTGTCCTCCATCAATTCTAAGGTCACCATCTTCTAATCTAAATTCTAAATCATTGCTTTTGCAATCAATAATTTCAATATCTCCATCTTCGGTTTCCATATAAATTTTGCCATTTACATTTCTAACCACATAATCATCGTCTTCGCCTTTCACACGAATAGAAACCGACTCGGGTAATTCAATATCAATACGGTAATCTGTTCTAATAGAACCCATTTGAATTCTAACGCCACTTCTTTCACGCTCAGTGATATGTAAATCATCACCTCGATTTTCTACAATCACATTGAATTCTGATCTGCCAGAAGAAAAGCCTCTTACTTCTTGCGTACGGTCAATTTTAAGATGAGCATCGGCTCTACTACTTCCTGTAATTCTTACTTCAGCATCTTCTGAATTTAGATAGAGCGTTCCCGAAGCGCCAATGCTATAAGTCTTATCTAAGTGGAATTCGCCATCCCTCTGGGCATTGGCCTTTGGTGCTGTAACAAGGCAAACCAGCCCTATTCCAACAGATATAATCATTTTTTTCATTGTTATTTGAGTTTTGATCTAATAGTAAATTTAATAGAATTCGACCAGATTTCTATTTTCTCTTTCCTTTACGCTGCCCTTTACCCTTTGTTCTACTCGAAGATGGCTTTCCTCCCTTGGTTGAGAATTTCTTCTTTTTCTCATGAAATGCTCCTTTAAAATTTGGATCATCTTTCTTTTTAAGGTCATCAATTGCCCGAGCAATTTCTTGTGACTCTATAAAAGGTGTTTTTTCTACAAATACTTCTGAAGGAAGATTGTGACGAGTAATTGTATTCTGAATTAGTGCTTCGATTTTAGCTACCGAAAACATTTCCAATTCATTGGCAAAAGTGATGGCAATTCCGGCATTATTGGCCCTACCAGTTCTTCCTATTCTGTGCACATAGTCTTCATCTATTAAAGGCACATCAAAATTGATTACATGGCTCACCATGCTAATGTCCATTCCTCGCGCTGTAACATCGGTTGAAACCAATACCCTGATATCTCCTTCCTTAAATTCATACATGGCGTTGATTCGAGAGTTCTGCCCCTTATTGGCGTGAATCACTCGAACAGGCCCAAGCTGCTTTCGCTCAATGAATTTAGAAACGTTATCGGCATTGGTTCTTGTTTTGGTAAAAACAATCACCCGCTGAAACTCTTCTTGCTTCAGAAAATATTCTAGTAGGTTAATCTTAGTCTTAAAGTTAGGCACTTCATAAAGTCGCTGCTCAATGGTATCAATTACGGTAGCCTGTGGAGCTATTTCAATTTTCTCAGGAAATTCCAGAAAGTCTTCAGTCAGCAAAATCACTTTATCGTGCATGGTAGCAGAGAAAAGCATATTCTGGCGTTTTCTAGGAACTACTTCAAGCACATTCTTGATCTGAGGCATAAAGCCCATATCCATCATTTTATCGGCTTCATCCAACACCATAGTTTTGATTAACTTAGTATGAATTACCCCCTTTAAATAAATATCTAAAAAGCGCTGTGGCGTACTCACTATTATATCCACGCCTTTTTCAATAGCTTCTATTTGCTGTTTTGGCCCCAAACCTCCATATAAGCTCACGATTCTTAAATCTGTATAACGAGACAATTCCCTGGCGTTATCCTCGATTTGCATTACTAACTCACGTGTTGGAGCTAATATTAATGCCCGCGCATGATCTCCCTGAGCATATTTTAACTTCATAAGAATAGGCAGTACAAAGGCAGCAGTTTTACCTGTTCCTGTTTGTGCTATACCCAATAGGTCATGCCCTGCCAGAGCGATTGGAATGGCCTTTTTTTGAATTGGTGTCGGTTCGGTATACCTAAGATCATCTATGGCATTGAGGAACTGGCGACTCAATTTTAATTCTTCGAACGAAATGTTTTCTTCGGCCATAAATTGCAGAGGAGTTATTTGGTAATAACTTGCAATTACGTTAACCCATTACACAATAAAAAACACTAGCATGTCTTCAATACTGATTCTCAACGGAAAGTTGATCAATGAAAACAAAATTTTTGAAGCCGACATCTTTATAGAAAATGGTTTCATCCAAAAAATCGACAAGGATCTTCAGCACCTCAATGCCGATGAAGTGATTGACGCCAGCGGTCAATATGTATTGCCTGGGTTAATTGATGACCAAGTTCACTTTAGAGAACCAGGACTTACTCATAAAGCAGAAATTTATACAGAATCCAGGGCAGCTGTGGCAGGCGGCATTACTTCGTTTATGGAAATGCCCAACACAGTACCTAACACGTTAACCCAAAAATTACTTGAAGATAAATATCAAATTGCAGCTAAAAACAGCTTGGCCAATTACTCCTTCTTTATGGGAGCTTCAAACGACAACTTGGACGAAGTTCTGAAAACTGATCCACGAAAAGTCTGTGGTGTAAAAGTATTTATGGGTTCTTCTACGGGGAACATGTTGGTTGATAATCAGAAGACGTTAGAAAATATTTTTGAAAATTCCCCTACACTTATTGCCACCCATTGCGAATCGGAAGAAATAATTCAGGCCAATACCGCCAAAGCGAAGACCAAATATGGAGAAGATGTTCCAATGAGTGAACATCCAATTATTAGAAGCGCAGAGGCTTGTTACGCTTCTTCATCCTTTGCTGTTGACTTGGCCAAAAAGAAAGGCGCAAGACTCCATATCTTACATATTTCAACCGCTAAGGAACTTGAACTCTTCAGAAACGACATTCCGTTGAAGGAGAAAAAAATCACGGCAGAAGCCTGCGTTCACCATCTATGGTTTTCAGATCAGGATTACGCTGAAAAAGGGTCATTTATTAAATGGAACCCAGCTGTTAAAACAGCTTCGGACCGAGATGCTATTTTAAAGGGAGTAATAGAAAACAGGATTGATGTGATCGCTACTGACCATGCTCCGCATACCTTGGCGGAAAAAGAAAACAGCTATTTCAAAGCTCCTTCAGGTGGCCCATTGGTACAGCATTCTTTAGTCGCATTGCTTGATCTTTACCATCAAGGTAAAATAAGCTTAGAAAAGATTGTAGAAAAAACCTCTCATGCGGTTTCCGACCTATTCCAAATTGACAGAAGAGGTTATTTAAGAGAAGGCTATTATGCAGACATTGCTATTGTAAACTTAAATAATCCTTGGCAAGTAAGCAGGGAGAATGTGCTTTCAAAATGCGGATGGTCTCCGTTTGAAGGGCATCAATTTAAATCTAGGGTTACCAATACAATTGTTTCTGGTAAAAGAGTGTTCTCAAATGGAGAAATAAATAATATAGGTTCAGGAAATAGATTAGAATTTGATCGATAAAAATGAGTTAAGAGTATTTGCAAATTCAAACCGAACTCTTACATTTGCAAACCCAATTAAATGGTGGTTGTAGCTCAGTTGGTTAGAGCATCGGTTTGTGGTACCGAGGGTCGTGGGTTCGAGTCCCATCTTCCACCCTTAGCCTGTAAATCTTTGATTTACAGGCTTTTCTTTGTTTAAAGACTTTGTATTACTTCCATTTTTTGTGAAAATCTACTGCAAAGTAACCTCCAATTTAACTCACTGAAATTCAAATAATTGAACAAAATCTGATGAAAGATCAATACTAATAAATATTACACTAAGTCTTATTAGCGATACTCAATCTACTGGTTATCTTAGTAGAACCAATACACATAAAATGAAAACATTAAATGATATCTGGTGCTTTCTTCAAAATAACTGGGAAGGAATAGTAGCCATTATAGGGTTGTTGAGTAGTATTTATTTTGCTTATCAAAACAGAGTACACAATCGATTGTCAATTAGGCCGCTACTAATAATATATACCGAAAATCTAAATGGTGGTGACCTATGTCTTATGATAAAAAATATAGGTATGGGGCCAGCAATGCTTGAAAGAATGAAATGCAAATCCAAAGTAGATGGAAAGATATATAATCAATTAGAGTTTCACCGACTCCTAGAGCATCATTTTGGTAAGACTGAGAAAGACATTGTGAAGATTTTTTCACCTAAGTCAGGGCTTCAAGTAAACAGCCCTTTCTGCATTACGCAGTTTGATGGGTACTACATCAATCCCTACAAAAAAGAGCGCTTTATAAAAATAATTAATGAATTCGACATTGTTGTACACTACTCAGACCTTTACGGGAAAGAAAAAAAACCTTTAACATTTTCAATTGAGAAATTCGAAAAGATAGATCTCAAGAAACTTGAAAGTTAAAGGCAGTCTCTCTATGTATTTACTCTTATGACCATGGTTATATTTACTCAGAACAATTTTATATACAAGTGAATCCATCAATCAGGATAAATAACTTATATTCGTATTGATGGATCTCGACCAACACCCAGGCAAAAAGATAAAGTGGATTATCGACAATTACGAGAAAGGAAATTCGGCAGAGTTTGCTCGGAAGGTGGCTCTATCAGGCCCCACTGTTAAATCGTATATTGATGAAAAAACAAAACCGGGATATGATGCACTTCAATCCATTTTGAGGGTTTACCCTCAAATTAACCTGCATTGGTTTATTCTAAACCAAGGTCCAATACAAAGAGAGTTACAAGATAATGAGCTAGATATTCTGGAAGAAAACCATAGACTTCGTGAAGGGATTAAATCGCTTTATGCTGTTTATGTAGAAGGAAACAATTAAAGGTCTCTTCTGATTTTATCCAAGATCTCTTGGGCTTTGGCCGCTCTAACTTCTCGCACACGCTTTTCAATCAATATTCGTCTTTGCTTGGTAAGAAATAACTGAAAGTGATACAATAAAAAGGTAAGCAATAACACCACCCCCAATCCCAATGGCCAGTATTCTTTAATCAAAGCCAATTGCTCAGCCTTTTCTCTCCTACTACTTAATACTTGATCTATTCTAGTATTAAAAGCTTGTAAGCTAGGGTTATCCTTCTGGTTACGCTGTATATCCATCCAGTTTCGGATATTTGAGGTATACAAATCGCCATAACGAGCGGCCTTGGTAATATCAATCTGTAAATAGGCCTTTTGTAGCCAATCATATATCATAAACAAATCTGGCTCCGCTTCAATTTTATCAAAGGTTTTTAGAGCCAACTCCCACTTCTCAATTGCCGCAGTTGAATTTCCTTTTTTATATTCAAGCTCACCATAATCTAAGAGAGTAACAAATTGAGAACGTGCACTTGAATGTTCAATTTTTAATGCTAGGGCTTCAGAATACCACTTTTCAGCTTTTTCCAAATTCCCTAACCTTAAATAACTAGCACCCAAGTTTTGTAGGGCTATTGCTCTAGTATCTGGATCAATGCCATTATTAAATGCTACATAGGAAAAAAAGTTCTGTGCCTCTAAATAATCCTTATTAGCAAGCTTAATAATCCCTAACTGATTGAGAGCCCTAGCCAAAGACACGGTATCTCCTTTAAATTCTGATTCCTCCCAAAGATTCAATAAAATTTCACCCGCTCCTGTATAGTCTCCACTATTCTTCATTTGCATGGCCATAAAATACGGAAGGTCTACAAGCAAACTCAAATCACCATTTTGCTTTGCCAATTCAGGGTATCTTCTCACATAAACTCTAGCCGTTTCATAAGCTTCTTTATAGAAGGCAGCTGCCATCTTATAATCAGAATATTTTGATTTAATGAGAGCTAGATTCTGAAGAATAGCCATTTTATTAAAAAGATCTACAGTATCAGATTTTTGCAAATAACTTAGAGCATCGCTATAGTTGATGTATGCAGATTCATAGTCTCTAACCGCCATACCGATGTAACCCATTGTGCTTTTTGCCACTACCATACGATAAGTATCCCCTCTTTTGAAAGCCAATGAAAAGGCTTCCTTCGTAAAATCAACTGCTATAGTGGGTTTATCATCATCCAAAGCCGAATAAGCACTATTGACAAGATTGTCAATTTCACTAACCTGCCCTCTAAGCCCTAGAGTGAATGTTAAAAGTAGAACAAATATAAATCCTTGAGTTTTGGGCATAACCTACCTAACCTGAAAATCACCGCCTCAATATCGGTATTATTTCAAGTCAAAACAAAACAAAAAGACAGAAATGTATAATTAACCTTAACTATGAACCTTAGCCATTAGTTTTGGGTAACCTTGGTCGTATCGGCTTATCTTCTTCTTCTTCAGGGGTAGAGCTTTTTGGAGCATCAAGGTTTGCATCAATGGTAGTATCTGGCTCTATAGGTTGTGGAACAGTATCCATGTTATCAGCACAGCCCATAGCAAATAATACAAATACGAATAAAATGGTTAACTTTTTCATAATGTTGGTTTTAGTGTTTAGACCCGAATATATGATTTCTATTTCACTCAACACCAATAGTATAACAATTTTTATTTCAACTATTAGTATAACCAAATTATATTATAAAACCCTTTGTTTGAATTAAATTATATCTGCATTAAAGTGTACTATTCATCTTGGAGAATAATGTGGTATTTCAAAAATTACCGACTGAAATTTACTCCTTAATAAAGGCGGATTGGTGGGATTTATTAGAAGCAAAGAAAATCAACCATTTCATAGGGCGAAACTATCGATGGTACTGTTTTTATATTCTACAGAGAAGTAAGATTTAAAAAAGTCATCTTCGAAAACAGAAGCACCAACTGTTGAGTCAATTAATTGAAGCAACCCGCCATTTTTACTTTTTGGGCGAATCCTTTTAAAAATAACCTTCGAGTTATTACTATGACAGTTTCTCAACAATAAATGGTCTGCACGTATTTCATTCAAGTACAAATTTGAATATTCACCAAAGGTTCCTATCTCCATTTTGGATGCTGTTAGCTTTTCAATCCTAATGGCATTAAATTTTTCGGGACATAAGTAAAATTCTGATGCACTTGTATTATCAATCCCGTTATTAAGAATATTCACCTTGTCCAATAGGTTGTTGCATCCAATATAGAGGGAATGGAATTTAGAATTTGAGAGATATTCTAAATGATCGATCTTACAGGCATGAATTCTTAAAGCTCCTGCATCTGGATTAAATTTATAGACTAAATCACCAATCACACAATTCTCAAATTGAATATTGGCTACTCTACTAGATTCAATAGCTACTTCATCAATCTGACAGTTTTCAAAAACCCATTGTGACGATACGTCTGATTCTGATACTATCAACTGTGGGAGCCTACAATTCTTAAAATGATATATGTGTTGTGAGTGAAATTGGCCTTTTTCTAACTGAACAGGCTCTTTTAGACTGAAAGCAAATCCATTAATGAGGAAATCATAATCTTTTCCTTCAATTATTTTAATAAAATTCGATTGGCTTAAAGTTCTCATGCAAAATTATTTAAACAACAGATTAAGGATAGGCATGTACATACCAACAGCACCCTTATAGAATAAGGAGGGAAGCCAACTTCTCTATGAAGTTCAATATAGATGTGTCTCTGTTCTTTTGTAAACGCAGAAAATTACTTTGTTTACGACCATGAAGGTATAAAAGGAAAAAATTAAAAACAACTAAAGTTTAAGTCGAAGAGCTCTACATATTCTATTTTAAAAATTTCATACCCTCAACTAAATGCTATTCAGAAACTAATCTTTGCAGAAAACATAACCAAGCTAAGCAATAATGAATTTCAAAACATCTGCCACCCATAAATTAAACACATAAATAGTTGATATTTAACTTTTTAACTCGTTAATTCCCGTTGTGTTATTGCCCAAATTATTAACACAAAGAGACTCATTTTATTAGTACTATTAATTAGGCCCAACCTATGAATACAGCTCTGACTATATCGGACGTTTTTCAATCGCCTCAAAGCCTCCACTGTGCTCAAAAAATTAAGGAATGGATTGACGGCAATACGTTCTATACAAAACAGCATCTAATTTGGAATATTGGAGTTACCAATGCCGAAAACCTACTAAATATCGAATCTACTGTTCGACACGACATGACATGCAAGCATTGGCGATACTGGAACAATGATAGTTTTAAAGATGCCATGGAAACCTTGCGCAAGTTGAACAAGTCACCAAACGTGATTAAATCACCCTACAATGACTACGCTTCTAAAGGGTCTTATGTGTTTATCTACAAGACCATAATTCCGCACGACAGCCGATTGTTTCATACTTTACATACCTAAGCCCATTAGATTTCTGCAAATTGATTATATTAGGCTATGGCAAATACTTTTTTCGATTTCTTACAACTGAACATCCATGAGCAGGTAAAAGAGCTTTACCAAAATGGTAAGTTCATTGTTGGTATTCGTTATTATGGCTATAAGGTAAACCTCTATTTGCTCCAAGATTATTACCTAGAGGTATTCTATAATCACAAATTAGATAAGATTGAAAAAATAGACTTACTCGACTTTTCGCATAGCAGAATGAAGTTCTATGCGGATCAAATTTCCTTACCTTCGTTTGTTAATTCTTAGTATTCTGAAGCTCTTTATAAATTTTGAGTACCTGAGGAATTAGCAATTTACTGCCTCCATTATCAATTAAATAATCCGACACTTCTCTTCTGCGTTTATCATCAACTTGATTGCTCATGATGTCTAACACTTGTGCCTTATTTCGTTGTATATCACGCATAAGCACACGGTTAATTCGAACATCTTCGGGGGCAAGTACAGTGATCAATTTATCCAATCCAGTATATGAGCCATTTTCAATAAATAACGCAGCTTCTTTAATCAGCACCTTGGCACTTTGATTATTCGCCCATTGTAAAAAATCCTTTGCCACGGCCGGATGAACTAAGCCATTTAACTTATTCAACTCTTCTGTATTTGAAAAAACCTTATTTGCCAAAAAGCTCCTATTAAGCAAACCGTCAGGTAAATAGCTTTCTGCACCAAACAAATTCATCACCTGATTCTTAAGTAATTCATCATTGCTTAACAGGTATTTTCCACGATCATCTGCGAAATAAATGGGGACACCTAGCTGATGAAAAATTTTACAAACCGTGGTTTTGCCAGAGCCTATCCCCCCTGTTATTCCAACGATTAATGGATCAGTCATTATCTTTCAAATTAACTTCAATAGCAGATAACTCAAGATTCTCTATAAAAGAGGGCTGTTTTGCTATTCTAATAGGTATTGTATTGTCGCTCTTTTTTAGCTTAGCATAATCTGCTGATAAAACCAGATTGAGTGAATCCACGCTACGCGTTTCATTGACCAATATATCATATGAAACAACCACCCGATTGGGTTCAAATGAATTGTTTGTGTTCTTAAAATTAATTGGGTTTATAGGAAGCTCCACTTCTCTTCTGACAAGTTCAGTAACCTCAAACTTCACCGTTATTTCCTCTATATTGGTAGATATTAAGTCTGTGCCAAAGTTTTTTATGCTGAATTTTTGATCTACGCTTTTACTAAACTCTGAATCTCCAGCACTGATTATGATAGGTCGTTTAATTGTGTCTAGCATACTTTTGGGGCCACTAATTATTAAACGATTTGGCTCCACTAAAATAGGAGAAGTGACTTTCCTGTTTGGAGCTAGCTTAATCTGCGTGGAGTCGAATACCACTTCCACATCGATAGTAGCGCGCTCATCAAGGTTAAATATTAGCGAGTCTTTAAGAATATAATTAATCGAAACTGGATCCAATTGAGGGGCAATGTCTTGCCTCAGGTTGCTGGCCAACCGATAATTATCTCGAACGGGATTGTCTAACTCTATAACCAACGGACTCATACTAAAACCAAAAGAACGAGTCATTAAGTCCCAACCTCCGCCAGTAACTTCAAGGGGAAGCTTATCTGGAATTTCTGACAAGGCTACGTAAAGAGAGTCGTTGTAAACCACCTTAATCGGGTAGTTGATTTGGGTAACGTAATCGGATTTATTTAGGGCGCTAAAAAACCAAAAGGTGGTAGATATTATTATGCATAATACTACCACCTTCAATTTTTCGTCCTTTGTACTGGGCGTATTGAAAGACCTTTTTAGAATTTCAATTATTTCTTCAGCACTTTTCAATCACACTTAAGCTTTACCGGCCACTTTTTTACTTGCTTCTAAAGAAATGGCACTTTTTTCAAACTTGATTTTAGCCCCTTTCTCAACATCCAAGGTAATAGTGTCTTCATCCATTTCGGCTATTCTTCCATGAACACCGCCAATGGTAACAATTCGATCACCCTTTTTAATGTCGTTAATAAAGTTCTTCTGGTCTTTTTGCTTTTTTTGTTGTGGCCTAATCATAAAGAAATAGAACACTAAAGCAATACCTCCAAAAAGAAGCAACTGCTGCATCCAACCTCCACCAGCAGGTGCGTTGGCTTGTAATAAAATACCTTCTAACATTGTGTTATTTAAAAATTATGGAGCTGTAGATGTTTGAACAAAACCTCTTAAGCTTAATCTAGTTTGTTTAGGATTGGTATTGGCTACAATTGTAATCACAGGGCTTTGCTGACCAGTTTTTCCTTTGCTGTCAAATCTAACAACAATCTCACCTGTTCCTCCTGGTGCAATTGGCTCTCTAGAGTAGCTAGGCACTGTACAACCACATGAAGCAGACGCGCTTTGAATAGACAATGGCTCCGTTCCAGAGTTTGTGAATTTAAATGTATGATTCACCACTTCTCCTTGCTGAATTGTGCCGAAGTTATAAAGTGTTTGATCCCACTTAAAGGCTGCATTAGCACTAAGGTTTTGTTCTGGGTTATTCACTACAGTTTGAGCTGGTAGCGTGCCGTTATTTCTTACTACACCGCCATTCTCAAGTTGATTGACTCTTCTTTCCAAAGTAGCAAGTCGCTTTTCCATGTCGGCATTACCGCAAGAAGATGCGATAAAAAGCAATGCTACTAAACTCAATAGAGATAATTTAGTTTTCATAATTCTATATTTAGTGTTTGTCTCCAGACTTAATCTGACCAATCAGATTGTCTACATCTGTTAATAATTGTTCTGCTTTCAAACGTGCTTCGGAAACCACTTTTTCTCCTTCAGCTTTTGCTTCAGAGGCTATTTCATGTTTTCCGTTGATAAGGTCTTCCAATAAATCCTCTAGCTGTTTCTTATACTTATCTAGCTGATACGAAAGTTTGTCTCTTGTGTTCGATCCTTTATCTGGGGCATACAAAATACCCAAAATAGCACCCGTGGCTGCGCCAATTACAAATGCTAATACGTTGCTTGATCCTTTACTCATTAACGTTTATTTATTATCCATTAAACCTCTACCACTCTTTTTCAACATTCCTGATGTTTTTAGCTCTACACTGATCACATCAAGTATTCCGTTTATGAATTGTTTACTCTTTGGAGTACTGTAGTTTTTCGAAAGCTCAATATACTCATTTATAGTAACCTTTACAGGTATACTTTGGAAATTCAGCATTTCGGCAATTGCCATTTTCAGTATGATTTGGTCGGTAATTGCCAGCCTGTCAACTTCCCAATTCTTTGTTTTTGCACCAATAATTTTGCTGTATTCTTCATCGTTCTCAACAACTGATCTAAATATTTTCTCGAAAAAGGACTTGTCCTCTTCCCAGTTGTTAGAGAAATCTGGCAGGTCAAACTCTTTTGGCGAGCTGGTTTCTTCGAGGTCGCGTATGGAGCGACTCACCAAACTACGAGCAATTGCCTTGTTCTCTTGCCAGAAAATATCTCTTTCTTCGAAGAAGGATAAAATCATGTCAATTTTAAAGACCTCCTGCTTAACAATGTGGTCTACAATTGCTTTATCCTCTTCGAATGAAGGATTGGCTGTTCTACGGTATTCGTTGTATACCTCATCCTTCTTCAAAACTTCTTTGTACCAGTTCTTTACATTCTCTTCTTCGTCTTCCCACCCTATGTTTCTTTTCACCAAAGCTACCTGAACCTT
This sequence comes from Roseivirga seohaensis, assembly GCF_001592945.1. Classification (GTDB taxonomy): domain Bacteria; phylum Bacteroidota; class Bacteroidia; order Cytophagales; family Cyclobacteriaceae; genus Roseivirga; species Roseivirga seohaensis. The sequence goes on along the minus strand of NZ_LRPB01000012.1, from coordinate 186,728 downwards.
AGAAGAGTTTCTGAAAAACTCAATCACCTTGTTTTTAGAAAAGTTATAATCGCCCACAATGAGCTTTTCAGGAGAAAGTTTAGATTTTTTATCTGCTTCTACCTTTGAGTAGTCAGACCATGCAATTAGCAAGCTCACTACTTCTAAGAATCGATCTACCAAAGATTCTGCATCGAGAATCATAGAAGACAGCATATGATCGAAATCCTTTTTTTGGCTTGCCAAGTAGCTTTTATAAGCATTGTTTGCCTCCTTCTGGGCTACCTCTGCTATTACCTCAGATGGATCTAATGCCGTACCATTGATTTTATTGGCATAAACACGCTTACATTGCTGTCTTTGTGTTTTTAGTAAATCACGGTCTTGAACTTCCATCGAGTTTAAATCGGGTAGGAAAGCCTCATCAATTTCAGCCAAACCTAGGTTATAGTTAGCTTCTTTGCATTGACCATAAGCGAATAATGACTGCATCGCTTTTACTCTTAGTGATCTCCTGTTAAGCATTTCAAAATTTTAAAGAACGGTAAAAATAAAAAGTAGAAGGGAGTTTTAACAACCCCCTTGCATTATATTAAAATGAAAGTTTAACTCTACCTACGTCTTCAATTCTCTTTTCAGCCAATAACATAGCTGCTTTCTGAGAAGGAATTCCGTCTTGATCAGCTTTCGCTAAAATATTTGTACATGTATCGTAAATCTTCTCGGTCCACATATAGGCCAAGTCTTTACTATACGAACCTCTAAGTTCGCCAGTAATATTAATAATACCACCCGCATTTATTACAAAATCAGGAGCATACACAATACCCTTTTCGATGAGCATGTTGCCATGACGTGCCTCATCTTTCAACTGGTTGTTAGCTGCTCCAGCGATTACTGAGCATTTAAGCTTCGAAAGAGTGTCGTCATTAATGGTTGCTCCCATAGCACAAGGCGCATAAATATCTACATCTAAACCGTAAATTTCGTCCATTCCTACTACGGTTGCACCTGTTTTCTCAGAAACCATTTTCAACCTGTCTTGGTTGATATCGGTCATAAAAACTTGAGCCCCTTCTTTTGTTAAATGCTCAACCAAGTACATTCCTACTTGACCAACACCTTGAACAGATATTTTCTTACCAGCAAGCGAATCAGAGCCATAAGCTTTTTTTGCCGCGGCCTTCATACCAACATAAACACCATAAGCTGTAACCGGAGAAGGGTCTCCACTACCGCCCATTTCAACAGGTAAACCAGTTACATGTTTTGTTTCCATACCGATATGTTCCATATCGCTGGTTTTCATATTCATGTCTTCAGCAGTAATGTATTTACCATTTAGGCTGTCTACAAACTTACCGAATCTGCGAAGAAACGCTTCATTCTTTAATTTAGCAGGATCGCCAATGATTACAGCCTTTCCTCCACCAAGATTAAGCCCAGATATGGCCGCCTTGTAGGTCATTCCTCTTGAAAGTCTTAAAACATCTATGGCTGCCTCTTCTTCAGTTGCGTAGTTCCACATACGGGTTCCGCCTAGGGCTGGCCCCAATACTGTGTTATGAATACCGATGATTGCTTTTAAACCAGTTGGTTCATCGTGGCAAAAAACCACTTGCTCATGGCCTAGCTTGGCAGCTTGTTCGAAAATTGAGATGCTCCCCACTTTTTCTGTTCCGTTTACCTCTACCATTATTGTCAATTTGTAGTTTAAGTTATATTTGCCACATCCTTCGCTGATTTGGCCTTTTCTACTAGTGGGCAAAAGTAAGCGAAAAAGTGAAGAATTCTAAAGAATAACTGACGACAGGCAACCTTATTGCAACCTGTTCTGTTAAGCAAAACGTGAAAGAACTAAGCCACCTTAATAAATACCTTCTCAAGTATAAGCTGCTTCTTGTTTTAGGAATCATCTTTTTGATCGTATCTAACTATTTCGCCATTTGGCCTGCCAAGGTGGTGCGCTACGCAATTGATTATGTTACAGAGAGTTTTGCGCTTTATCATGTTTTTGAAGGTGGCAACTTGGGAGGTACTCTTTTCAATAAGCTTGAAGTTGGGGTTGTTATTCTCGGTATCTTAATTCTTGTAATGGCCTTACTTAGAGGCTTCTTTCTCTTTTTAGTTCGGCAAACCATTATTGTAATGTCTAGAAAAATTGAATACGACTTGAAGAATGAAGTCTATGTTCAATACCAGAACCTCCCCCTTAGCTTTTACAGAAAGAACAATACTGGCGACTTAATGAACCGAATTTCGGAAGATGTAAGCCGTGTGCGCATGTATTTAGGACCTGGAATTATGTACGGTATCAACCTGCTCGTTCTTTTTCCAATGGTAATTTACGAAATGCTGAAAGTGAATGCAGAACTCACTTTTTATGCGCTTCTACCGCTTCCTTTACTTTCTGTAAGTATTTACTTCGTAAATAATGTGATCAACAAGCGATCGGAGGAAATTCAGCAGAGCCTTTCGAGTATGTCTACCTTTACGCAAGAGGCATTCTCTGGAATCCGCGTAATCAAGGCTTTTGTACGCGAAAAAGATTCCGTTAAAAACTTCTTGAAAGAAAGCGAAAACTACAAGCACAAATCGCTCCGATTGGTTTTCGTAAACTCGCTTTTCCACCCCTTAATTATGGCTTTGATTGGTCTGAGCGTAATCCTTACCATTTACATAGGCGGTAATCAGGTTATCGATGGAAAGATCAGCTACGGTAACATTGCCGAGTTTGTGATTTACGTAAACATGCTCACATGGCCCGTAACCGCCTTGGGATGGATTACCAGTATTATTCAAATGGCCGCTGCTTCGCAAAAAAGAATCAACGAATTCTTGAAAGAGAAAAATGACATTGTTTCTGAAAAGAACTTAGATGTAGAGCTGAACGGGAATATCAAATTTGAAAATGTAAGCTTTACCTATCCAGATTCTGGCACCATGGCTTTGAAGAATATTAGCTTTGAGGTGAAAGCCGGAGAATCGATTGCTATTATTGGCACTACTGGTTCAGGTAAAAGCACCATCGCCAATTTGATTGGAAGAATGTACGATGCCACAGGTGGCGAAATATCTATTGACGGCCGCAGTATTAAAGATTACCGACTGTCGAAATTAAGATCTCAAACGGGCTATGTGCCACAAGATGTTTTCCTTTTTAGTGATTCTATTGGAAGTAACATTGCTTTTGGTGCTGACGGTATTTCTAAAGAAGATATTATTCAGGCTGCTAAAGATGCCGATTTGTATGAAAACATAATGGATTTCCCGAAAGGTTTTGAAACCATGCTAGGCGAACGTGGAATCACACTTTCTGGTGGACAAAAACAAAGGGCATCCATTGCCAGAGCTATTGTGCGAAATCCTAAAATCTTGATTATGGATGATGCACTTTCTGCTGTAGATACAAATACCGAAAACACGATTCTTAATAGCCTTCAACGCATTATGAAAGGAAGAACTTCGGTCATTATTTCTCACCGTGTTTCTTCCGCCAAACTCGCTGATAAAATCATTGTGTTAGATGATGGTGAAATCATAGAACAAGGCACCAACGAAACCCTACTTGCTAAAAACGGAGTTTATAAAGAGCTTTACGATAAGCAACTACAGCAGGAAGAGGTGGATTAAAAGCTGCGGAAAGCTTAGTTCTTCACTGGCATATCAATCACCATTTCTGTTTCAGAAAGGTATTTTTCGATGGTGAATGTTTGAGGTATCAAGCCAGTTTCTTCTGCCTTTTCTATTAATCTCGCCTCAATGGTTTCCGGACCAGGAATTACCGCATTGTTCGCAAGAATAGTGGCGCGAATTGCTTTTTGTGCAGGCACTTTTACTAAGGCATAACCAGCAGGTAAGTCAAGTGTATCGGCTGCGTTATTGAGTAAAACACCAATAAGAAGTTTGATTTCCTTTTTCGCTAAAGTGGTATCGTTGTAATGTAGAATGGTCAATTCACCGTCAATAGTGCCCCCAATGGCAAAATCTTTAGCTTCAAAGAAATAGTCTTCAATCTCTTTGGCATCTGCCTTTCCTTGAAACATTCTGCCCACTAGGTGGTAATTGTTCACATTTTCAACTGTGTATTCAATACTGTTGAGTCCACCTAAATACACATACAATGCACCCAAACCCATTACCACCACCGCTAAAGCGATTATGACATACTTTTCCATATCTATACTGTTTTCACTTCTTTGTACTGCATTTTATACAAGTTGGCGTAGAATCCACCTTTATCTAAAAGTTCTTGGTGGCTACCAACTTCCTTGATTTCACCTTTATCGAGCACGATTATTTTATCGGCATTCTGAATGGTAGAAAGCCTATGGGCAATCACAATGGCTGTTCTTCCTGTCATCAGTTTTTCAATGGCATGTTGAATCATTTCCTCTGTTTCTGAATCTACAGAAGAAGTGGCTTCATCGAGCACTATAATTTGAGGATCGTACACCATGGCGCGCACAAAGGAAATCAATTGGCGTTGCCCTACCGAGAGCGTAGCACCACGTTCCATTACATTATAATCGTAGCCACCTGGCAGTCGTTCAATAAACTTTTTTGCCCCAACAAGTGCCGCTGCCTCTTGAATTTTCTCATCAGAAATATCAGGGTTACCCATGGTAATGTTATAGCGAATGGTATCTGAAAATAAGAAAACATCTTGCAAAACCACTCCTATTTTTTCACGCAAAGCAGAAAGGTCATATTCTTTCAAGTCATGACCGTCAATTTCAATGGTGCCTTTATTGATTTCATAAAAGCGGCTCAAAAGATTGATGATGGAAGATTTTCCAGCTCCCGTTGCTCCCACCAAAGCAATGGTTTCTCCTTCTTTAACTTCGAAAGAAATATCTTTTAGTACGTATTCTTCGTCATTATAAGCAAACCAAACATTCTTGAATTTTACATCTCCTTTGAATTTTTCAGGCATATAAGTGCCTTCATCGGCAATGTTTTCATTGCTATCTAAAAGGGTGAAAATCCGGTTCGAACTTACAATTCCCATTTGTAGGGTGTTAAACCTATCGGCAATCATCCTTATTGGGCGGAAGAACATTTGAAGGTACATAATGAAGGAAATGATAAGGCCAGGCCCAATGCCAGAGTCATTCAAAATACCCCTTGCACCGTACCAAACCACCATACCAATGGCCGCTGCTTGAATAATTTCTGCCACAGGAAAATAGATAGCATAATATAGCACCGACTTAATATGTGCCTTTTCATGCTCCTTATTTATCTTTTTGAATTTATCGTATTCGCGTTCTTCAGCATTAAATATCTGAACAATGTTCATTCCTGTTACATGCTCTTGCACATAAGAATTTAGGTTAGAAACTGCGTTCCGAACATCGTTAAAAGTGACTTTGATTTTCTCTTTGAAAATGTAGGTACTGAAAATAAGCAGCGGCAAAGTGGCTAAACTGATCAGCGTTAATCGCCAATCAAGGTAGAACATAAAGCCCATGATGAAAACGAGCTGAAGCAGGTCGCCAATCAAGGCTGCAATGCCCTCGCTAAATACATTTGAAAGTGTTTCAATATCCGAAACATTTCGAGTTACCAACCTACCGATTGGAGTTTTATCGAAAAACTTCAACTTCAGTTTTAGAAGGTGCTCGTAAAGTTTTATGCGTATGTCTTTAATAATGGTTTGCCCCACCCAGCCCGAAAGATAGGTATGGGCGTATTGCACAATGGCCAAAACAACCAGATGGATGACCAAAATAATCAGCATGGTCATTAGGCCTGCGTAATCGCCTTGCGGCACATAAGTATCGATGGAAAGCTGCACGATGTATGGCCTGATGGGCACCAAAACAGCGAGCAAAACGGTAAGAAATACGAGTAAATAAAATTGCTTGAGATAAGGCTTAGCGAAGCGAAAAAGTCGCTTGAGCACTTTAAAATCAACAATATTACCGCTTTTAACTTGTTCTTTTTCCAAAGGATTAGTTGCTATATAGAGAACTAGGATACGTAACTTTCGACAAAAACAGACCTTTTGGTGGAGCTGCATCACCTGCGGCAGTTCGATCTTTTTGCTCTATAATTTTTTTAAAATCTTCTACTGTTATTTTTTCGAGGCCTACTTCGAGCAAAGTACCGACCAAGGCCCGCACCATACCCCTGAGAAACCTGTTGGCAGTAACGTGAAAAACCAAAGAATCGTTCTCGATTTGCCATTCCGCTCTGGTTATGTTACAAATAAAGTTATTCACATCGGTTTTTACTTTGCTAAAGCTTTCAAAATCTTGAACTCCCAATAACTTAGAGGCCGCTTGGTTCATTAAATCTATATTCAATGGTTTGGGGAAATAATAACTCAGCTCTTGTAAAAAAGGGTTCTTGTTCTGGTTTACATAGTATTCATAGGCTCTTTCTGTAGCATTAAATCTTGCATGCGCATCGGGTTTGACTTCCACAATACTGTTAATCACAATATCGCGAGCAAAAAAACGATTCAACCTAAATTTCAATTGCTCAACATCAATTGCTTCTGCGGTATCGAAATGGGCAATTTGCTGTTTAGCATGCACGCCAGCATCGGTTCTACCACTTGCCATAATGGGGGTTTGGACGCCTAATAATCTGAAAAGTGCGTTCTCAATCTCGGCCTGAAGCGTATGAGCATTCTTTTGGATTTGCCAACCATGGTAGCTGGTTCCTTTGTAGCTTATATCGATGAAGTATCTCATTGAGCACGAAGTCGGAAGACCGAAGTCAGAAGTAGTTCTAAATTACAGTTTCTCGTAAATAATGGCTGCGCCTTGACCTACACCAATACACATGGTTGCTAAGCCGTATTTTACGTTTTCACGTTTCTGCATTTCGTGCAGCAAAGTAGCCGAAATACGAGTTCCGCTTCCGCCCAGTGGGTGACCGATGGCAATTGACCCACCGTTTACATTCACAATGTCAGGATTCAACCCGAGTTCTTGAACACAAGGAATGGCTTGTGCCGCAAACGCTTCATTTACCTCGGCCAAATCAATATCGTTTGCAGTAAGCCCTGCTCTTTTTAATGCTTTTTGTGTAGCCGGAATTGGCCCTACCCCCATGCAGTCGGGAGAAACACCTGCAATAGCCATAGAAACTACTCGCGCCATTGGTTTTAAATTGAATTGCTTTAAAGTGGCTTCATTCACAATTAAACTTGCGGCAGCTCCATCATTAATTCCTGAAGAATTGCCCGCTGTAACTGAGCCTCCTTTCCTAAAAGCAGGCGCTAAAGTGCCTAGTTTTTCTACAGAAGAAAGTCTAGGGTGCTCATCCTTATCAAAGAGGATAGCATCACCTTTTCGTTGTGGAATTTCTACTGGTGCTAATTCATTTTTAAATTTTCCAGCCTCATGAGCCGATTGATATTTTAACTGCGTATGGTGTGCAAATTCATCTTGTGCTTCACGGCTCACTTTCCATTTTTCAGCTACGTTCTCAGCTGTTTCGCCCATTCCATACGGATAATGTAATTCTGAAAGTTTGGGGTTAATAAATCTCCAGCCAATTGTAGTATCATACATTTCGGTAGCCCTACCAAATGCAGTTTCAGATTTGCCCAAAACGAAAGGAGCGCGCGTCATACTTTCTACACCGCCAGCGATATACGCACCCGCTTCGCCCAACATCAACGCACGCGAGGCATCCATAATTGACTGAAGCCCAGAAGCGCATAGACGGTTCACGGTAACTCCACCTGTTTCAATAGGTAAGCCAGCCAAAAGCAGCGCCATTCTAGCCACGTTACGGTTGTCTTCTCCGGCTTGATTAGCTGCTCCAAAAATCACATCTTCCACAAATTTAGGATTGAAAGAAGGGTTTCGTGCCATCAAAGCTTTAATGACATGGGCCGCTAAATCATCAGGGCGAACTGATGCCAATGTGCCTCCGAATTTTCCTACTGGGGTTCTTACGATATCAACGATATAAGCAGTTTCCATAAACAAATTTGGGTTTGTGATTTTCGAGACACGAATTTAACTCAAATTAAATAGCAAGGAAAAGATTTACCAGAATAGACAAATCAACTACATTCTTTTAGATGAAGATCATTAGCCTAATTCTTGATGAATTAAATGACTTCCAACTCAAAGTGATTTGGTTATATTTGCAGCATAATTCAAAAAAGACATGATACAGCGAATTCAGAGCATTCTTTTATTAGGCGTTTCTATTTGTATGGGTATGGTTTTAGCCTTCTACATTTGGAGCGAAGTAAACCCAGAAACTTCAACGGGAATTTTATTTTCACCTATGGAAATGAAGGTGATTGATATGGGAGAAATGCCTCAAGATTCTTCTGACGATGTAATCACGCAAACTGAAAGTACTTGGTATTTGGCAGCATTGGCTGTTGCGGCTTCTTTAGTGGCTTTGTTTTCTATTTTCCAGTTTAAGAACAGATTAAACCAAATGAAATTGGGCGCACTTAACTCGCTTTTAATGGTTAGTTATTTGGGCGTATGCTTTTTTAAAGTAAACCAATTTGAAGAAATAGTAATGCCACAAGTGCAGGGCGGTTTTCACCTTGGCTTTATGTTGCCTGCTGGAGCCTTAATTTTAAATGCGTTGGCCAACCGTTTTATTCGTAAAGACGAGCAACTGGTAAAGTCGGTAGATAGAATTAGGTAGCAGAAAACGGCAAAAGCCTATTGCCACCATTCTGGTTTTTCAAGACTACCTCTTTTTCTGCAGTCAGAACAAAGGCGATGGGCAAGTAATTTCATTCCGGTTCCTTGCTCTATATCGTATAGTTCGTATAATTCTCTTATAGGTATCACTGCTCCTCTTTGGTCTTCGGGAAGATCTTCAGCTTCATAAAAAGTGTTTAATGAACCTTCAAATCCCATTTCAGAGTATTTCTCACATGGTCTGACTACATATTCCAGAACTTCTTCATCCAATTCAGAAGGCCCTATATAGATTCTCTTGCTGCTGGCACCAGAAACTTCAAAGTACCCCAATACTTGCTCATCAGGAGTGTCTATTGATGAAATATTTCCTACAATAATACCCTGTTGTTTATCAAAAAGAGAGCCGTTGGATTCGTTGAAAAGCTTGATTTTCCTGTAATAACTATAAGCCTCAGCACTGACTGCTCGCTGCGTTATTTCAATAGAGTACATGGTGGTAACATCAAAATCAGACGCTGCTGAAAATCTAATTGGTATTTCGCGTAACTCGCCATTAGAGCTACTTGCTGAGTTGGCCAGTATTAGATTATCGAAGCTGTTTTCTCTATAGCATTCTTTAACATCTTCGTTAAATGGAGAAATCACATAACCTGCCCAACCCGCAAACACGGCATCATACTTTTTAGTAAATGGAACCATAACTTGATGAGCATCAGTCCATTCATAACGATAAAACTGTGTGCTTTGCTGAGCATCAACCACATCAATAAAAAACTGAACCCCGGGGGTTGAGGTTGCCTTTTGCCCCGCTGATTCTATTGCAAAACGATTATAAATTTCTGTGATTTCTGGCGCAGGCACCAATTTCTCAACAGATGACTGATATTTTTTTCCTTCACGAGTAGTAATAAAAAGCGTGTAGCTTTTCCCCGCTTCTCCAGCAAAAGAAGCTGAAGAAAGGTAATTACCTGAACTTTGTTCTGTAAAGTATGTACGAATCCCCAGATTATCTTCTACCCAAACTGTGGCGCCAGTTGCAGCATTGAATGTATCATCTACATCTCCATCGATGGGGGAGGTGTAAAACAAACGTACTTCATGGGCTTTTGCCTGATCAGAAATATTGGCATCCACCACCAGTAGTTTTTCATATGTAAAAGAGGTTGTATCTATTTCTTCAATGCAGGCGGTAGTGAAAAACACTAGCAACCATACTAGGCAAAGCTTTAGTAATCTTCTGTATTTGCCCTTTTTCATCTCAATCTTTATATAATAAAAAAATCATTACTGCCACCACTCTGGTTTTCCAAGACTTCCTCTTGTTCGACAGTCTATACAAAGGCGGTGGGCAAGAAACTTCGTGTCATTAAGTGGGTCATAATCATAAACTTCATAAAAAGCTCGTTTTACCAGTTCATCTCCCCACAATATCTCTGGAACGCCAGTGGCTTTATAAAATGAATTCAGGTCTCCTTCAAATTCTAGGACATCATACTCTTCACAAGTGCGAACTACATAGTCCATTACTTTTTCATCTAACTGAAAAGGCTCTAGAAAGACTCTTTTGCTGCTCGCTCCAGAAACCTCAAAATAACCCAATACTTTTTCGTCTGGTGAATCCATTGATAAAATATTCCCCACAATTGCACCATGTTGTTTATCGAACAATGAACCATTGGATTCATTAAACATTTCTATTTTTCGATAGTAACCATATGCCTGAACACTTATAGCTCGTTGGGTTACTTCAATAGAATATTTGGTAGTGACATCAAAATTGGACGCTTCTGAAAAGAAGATTGGAATTTCACGTAGTTCCCTATTACTGTTACTAGCAGACGAGGCTAACACCACTTCATCAAATCTACTTTCCCTATAACATTCGCTTACATTAATATTAAAGGGATCAAGAATATAAATGGGTTCTGACATTCCACCAGGATATATAATTGTTGTCTCATATTTTTTTGGAAAAGGAACTATAACTTGATGGGCATCAGTCCATTCATAACGATAAAACTGAGTACTTTGACTGTCATCTTCTACATCAATAAAAAACTGAATCCCTGGGGTGGAAATAGCTTCTTGACCAACAGGTTCAACAGCAAAACGATTATAAATTCCTGTGATTTCTGGCGCAGCAACTAATTTCTCTACAGATGACTGATATCTTTTTCCTTCACGAGTAGTAATAAAAAGCGTATAACTTTTTCCCGCTTCTCCAGCAAAGGCGGCTGAAGAAAGGTAATTACCTGAACTTTGTTCTGTAAAGTATGTGCGAATCCCCAGATTATCTTCCACCCAAACTGTGGCGCCTGTTGCAGCATTAAATGTATCATCCACATCTCCATCGATGGGCGAGGTGTAAAATAAACGTACTTCATGGGCTTTTGCCTGATCAGAAATATTGGCATCTACCACCAGTAGTTTTTCATATGTAAAAGAGGTCGTATCTATCTCTTCAATGCAGGAAGTTGCGAACAAGACCAAGAGTATTAAGTAAACTCGAGTCAATGCTCCTTCTGTTATCCTCTTCATTCTGAACCTCTTTTCCATTTTCTTTAAATCATTTAAGACTGGAAGAGTCATATTGAAATAACTCTACATTGAAGAACTACATTCCTTTCAATTCATATTATTGCCACCATTCTGGTTTTCCTATACTACCTTTCTTTCTACAGTCTGCACAAAGGCGATGTGCCAAAAATTTAGTGCCAGTATACTGATCGTAATCGTAAAGCTCATAAAGTTCACGTATAGGAATTACAGAGCCTCTCAAATCTTCAGGAAGATCGGTAGCTTCATAAAAAGTATTTAATGAACCATCAAATGCCATAGCTGAATATGTTTCACAAGGCTTGGTTACATATTCATAAACTTCAGGGTCTAGCTCAAAAGGAGCTAAAAAAACCCTTTTGCTACTTGCGCCAGCCACTTCGAAATAGCCCAACACTTGCTCATCAGGAGAGTCGATAGACCGAATATTCCCTACAATTATTCCTTGCTGCTTATCGAACAACGAACCGTTTGATTCGTTGAAGAGTTTAATTTTTCGGTAGTAGCTATAAGCCTGCGGGCTAATAGCTCGCTGTGTAATTTCAATAGAATACATGGTGGTGACATCGAAATCAGTAGCTGGAGAAAAGCTAATTGGTATTTCACTTAACTCACCGTTAATGTTTGTTGCTGAGGTAGCCAGTATCAGCTCATTGAATTGATTTTCTCTGTAACATTCCTGCACATCTTCATTAAAAGGGGTAATTCTATAGAACATTGCTAAACCCACATAATAAGGTGTTGCTTCCCACTTTTTAACAAAGGGAACCATTACTTGATGAGCATCAGTCCATTCGTATCTATAAAATTGAGTGCTTTGGTCTGCCTCTTTAACATCGATAAAAAACTGAACTCCAGGTGTAGCGCCTCCCTCTTGGTCTGTTGATTCTATTGCAAAACGATTGTAGATTTCACTCACCTCTGGTGCTGCCACCAGTTTTTCAAATGATGATTGATATCGCTTTCCGTCATTGGTGGTAATAAACAGCGAATAGCTCCTGCCTGCCTCGCCAGCATAAGTGTCAGCAGTAAAATAAGCACCCGCACTTTGTTCATAAAAATCAACACGATTGCCAAGGTCATCTTCTATCCAAACTTCTGCTCCTATAACTGCATTAAAAGCATCATCAACATCTCCATCTACTGGAGTAGTATAAGACAAACGGACTTCATGAGCTTTGGCTTGGTCAGATATATTGGCATCTACCACCAAAAGTCTATCATAAGTAAAAGAAGCTGTTTCTATCTCTTCGATACAAGAAGTAGTAGCAAACACCACCAACATTAACAGCCATAGTTTGGCTAATGTCTTGTAATTAACCTTTTTCATTCGTACGCTCTTTTACCTTGATTTTTTTAATTATTGAAACTGGTATTCCTTCTTCTGTAAAACCTTCAATCACCAATTCAAAATCCCCTTCTACATCTGAAGTATTGAATTGAATTTGTTCTACTCCGTCTTCGGCTACCTCATATTCAGGAGCCCATAACAATTGAATTCTAGCGTCTGGAGTTCTCAGGTCTTCTAAGGGGTTTCCTCCTGCAGTTTTTGGTTCTGCTTCAGGAGTTAACAAACTGAAGGCCATGTGATTGTTTTTTATTTCAAAGCCTCCAAGGTTGCCTTCTATAGTTTTAAAACTTAGTACTCCATCTGCGATATAAGAGCCTAAAAAATAGCGTTTATTGGCTATATCTACACTTTTTATTCTGTATGGGCTGAATTCTAGTAAATCGGGGGCGTGAACAGGCACACCATCTAGCAACACCAATGACTCCAGCTCAAAATCAAAATTTGAATCTAAATCGTAAACCACAAAACGTTTCACGCCACGTTTCTCTCTTACTCCCGCCACAGAAATGTACTCTACTAAATGCTCTTTTAAAGTACGGAACCTTACATAATCATCGAATTCGTAATGAGCATTAAAGGCATTCATTGTTGGTAAAATATTGTTTTCAATTTCTGAAGAATCGATAAGCGGTGTGAAGTAGGCGTTTTCTAGCTGACTGATGATACTACGCTCTCTAATTTCTGCAAGTTGGGCTGTATCAATAATTACTGGAGAGAAATCCAACTGATGTTGCTTCTTAAAGTTATCGCTGATCTCAAAGGAATATTCGCTTTCAAACTCAGGCATGGTAAGGTGAGCATCCGTTTGCTTTCCTCGATTCATTGTTTGGTACTCGAGCAAAAATCGCCCCTCACTGTCTGTTCTTGCTACAGACATATTCAGAATTTTTTCACCGGTCAGGCTAAGTATAACATTTTTATTTTCCACAGAAGCTGAACCACTTTCTGCTTTCAAGACACCTTCAAGCAATTGATAACGGTACTCTGGTAAAAATGAAATGCTGGTAGGTAATTCTTTTTCCTCTATTCGATAAAAACTTGCTGCATTTTGTAGTTCAGTGTAATCAAGATTTTCTGGTAAACTCAGACCTTCTTTAGAGAAAGCCGCATGCATTTGCGGTGTTTGATTGCCAAATGATTTACGAATAGAAACACTATAATTTCCTTTGGCAAGCTGCTGCTCAATTACGGCTGGCGATCGGGTTTCAAGAATAGTTGGTGATGTTTCTAAACCAAGTTTTGTATTGAACAAAGGCACCAAATAGCTTAACTTTCCTTGGTTATCTTTAAAAGAAACCCTTAAAACATCATAAGGTAATTCTGTTCTTTTTATTCTAATTGGGTAGGTGCTCTGTACATCGCGCTCTAAAACTACGTTTCCTTGATGCTCAATGTAAAGCCTACCACCTTTCACATCACCATACGGCTTCAATTCAATTTCAGCATTGGTATGCAAAATATTTAGCCCCACACCTGTGTCCGTAGCAGAAGGTAGGTCAAAGAATTTAAAACCTCCTTCAGGGTTTTCAATAAGCATTTGGTAGGACTTTCCCTTTTCAGGGGTAATTTCAAAAGCACCAAAGCCATTGGCATCGCTATTAATATCTACTATTTGCTTTCCATCTTCGCTAATTACTCGGCCTTTCCTTATCAACGGTTTATTGCCTTGGCTCACTTTAAAAACCACATTATTGGCAGTATTTGCTATTAAAACACCCGAAACCGTATTAAATTCTACCGTTACGTCTTCAGTTAAAACATCTGCATTTGTATGCCCTTTATATGGGTTTATGAATATAAGTGGAGCTTGGGTTACATCATCGAAGTTTCGCATCCAGCGAGTGTAAGCCACAAGGTAGTATTTACCGGTTTCTATATTAGATGGAATGAAAAATTCCCCGCTGGCTTTTCCATTTTCTAGCTGGTGTTTTCGTTGAAAAACAACTCCTCCTTCACCTATTAATTCAACATAAAGGTATTTACTAAGAGCCGAAGGTTTGTTTGTTGTATTACTTAAACAGAAAGTTGAATACTGAAGGGTTTCTCCTACAAGTAAATCGTGAGTATTAACATCGATAAACACTCGCTCTCTTACATTTTCGGTTTGAGCTAAAGCATTTATAATTGCTACAAAAAACAGCGTAATTATAGCCAAAAATCGGTTTGTTCTTATGTGAGTTATTTTCATCCCCATCAGAATTTAAAGTTGTAAGAGATGGTCGGGATTGGCGAGCCAAATACAGATAGTTTGTATCCTTTTACTACCCCATCTTCTAAATCGAAGTAAAGAGAGAATGGGTTTTTCCTACCAACGAGATTATAAATTGAGACAGACCAGAAAGAGTGAGCCCCTTTAGTTATTCTATGCCCCCATTTTAAGGTAAAGCCCAAATCCATTCTGAAATAGTCTGGAATTCGGTATTCATTCCTATTGGAATAGTTTAAAATTTCAACCCCGTTCAGTTTATAAAGTCCTGTAGGGAAAGTAATAGGTCGGCCTGTGCTGTAAGCAAGGTTATACGATACAGTAAACCTTGATGTAATTTCATAGTTACTCACCAAATTGATAGTGTGTGGTTTATCGTAATTGGTAGGGAAGAACTTTCCGTTATTGACCGTTTCCTCATCAAACTCTCCATCTAGCTTTATAAAAGTACGTGCATATGAATAGTTAAACCAACCGTTCAATCGACCTGTTGATTTCTTCAAAGACAGTTCTAAACCGTATGATTTTCCAGGACCTTGAAGCGCAATAGATTCAATTCTGTCATTTAGCAGAAAATCAGCTCCTGTTTTAAAATCGAGCAGGTTATCTAATTTCTTCGCATATAATTCAAGTGAAGTTTCTAGTTCACTATTTAAAAAGTCTTCATAATAGCCGAGCGATATTTGATCGCCAGTTTGAGGTTTTATGTAACTGTTTGAAAGCCTCCAAATATCAGTTGGCGACAAAGATGAGCTGTTAGATAGCGCATGCAGGTACTGTCTGCTTTTATCGTAACTGAGCTTTACAGAACGACTATCGCCTAACATATACCTTGCGGCCAATCGTAATTCAGGGCCTTGATAAGTTTTTATAAAATCACCTTTTCCATGGATTGTCTGACCAGTCTGGGTATCGGCATTTTTTGGAGCATTTTCTAAATAAAGGCTGGTAACTCCTGGGCCTAAATATGTGAAAAAGCTATATCGAAGACCATAATTAAAACTCAGCTTTTCATTGATTTCGTGCTTATCAGAAACATAAAGCCCTCCTTCAATTCCTTGTTCTGGACTTAGTTTAACGGTAGCGGCAATAGACTCTTGGCCAATGGGGGACTTAGTGCCTGGATTGATGTCATATCTTTTTGCTTCCAATCCAAAATTGAGCTGGTGAGCAGCCTGCAAATCCTTATTAATATCAAGTTTTGCTCCATACTCTTTTATTCCAAAATCTTGTCCAAAAGCATTTTTCACCAGCTGAGTTGACTCGAAGTCATACTCATATTTGCTGTATGTAGCTATTAGAGAAGCATCCATAGTTTCGTTTACTCTGTGTAGCCATTTAGCGGAAGCCATTTCATTGATATAAGAGAAATCAGAGAATGAAAACAGTGTATCAGAACTTAATCGGAAGTCATCCTTACTCAGGTAAGCCGAAAGTGACAATTTGTTTTCTTGATTGATTTCATGATCGTATTTAACAATAAAATCACTGAAAGAAACCTTGTTGCCTTTGAAATCAGAATGGGCTACACTCTGAAGAATCCAATCAGAATAGGTAACCCTTCCACTGGCCAAAAGAGACGATTTACCTTCTATAATAGGAATTTCAGCCGTTACTCTAGAGGTAATTGGTGACACCCCGCCTTCCACAACAAGTTTTTCTTTATTGGCTGTTTTGGCTGTGATTTCAAAAACTGATGACAACCTTCCTCCACGACTGGCAGGAATACCACTTTTGAAAATTTCCATTCCCTGAAGGGCGTCAGAGTTGAATACTGAAAAGAAGCCCATAAAGTGTGATGCATTATATACTGTAGCGCCTTCGAAAAGGAATAGGTTCTGATCAGATTTTCCTCCCCTAACATTAAACCCTGCAGCGCCTTCTCCTACGGTTTGAATACCTGCAAAAGTAGTGGCAACTTTTAAAATATCTTTTTCACCCAAAACCACAGGTACTGTTCTAGATTGTTCAACATTGAGTCGTTCAACCCCTGTAGTTAATCGCTCAATATTGGCTCCTCTATTGGCTTCTACAACTACCTCATTTAAAGCAATTACATCTACATCCATCCCGATATTCAGCTGGCCATCTGAAAAGAGAATAATATTTCTTCTGGCTCGCTTCATTCCAGTGAACTGCACTTGCAGCTCATGTTTTCCATTCGGGATATTCAAAGAATAAAAGCCATCTTTACCAGAAATAGATCCCTTATTACCATCGGATGTATATACAAGAGCTCCCTCTACTGGCTCTCCAGTCATATTGTCTTTAATATACCCCACCAGCGTTGAATTACTTCCCGCTTTAAACTGCGCTCTACTTCCCACTTCAAAAACATAATTTTCTAGGTCTTTGCTGTTCTGCGTTTCGCCCTTAAACTCTTTGGTAAAAAGAAGCTCTTTCGCTTCGTCTACCTTCGGTTCTTCTTTACGTTTATTCGCTTGAGCTAACACATTACTTACAATTTCAGGAGTAGTAATAATGGTAATTCCGTTAGTTAAATACACTTTTTCCCCATCTAGGTAAAACCTTAAAGGAGTGTTTTCAACAAGCTTGTTTAGTGCAGCCTCTAAAGGTGTTTGATTAAATACGCCCGTAAACTGTAGTGAATCAATCCACTCCTTTTTATAGAAAAAAGTATAAGCCAAGCTGGCTTCCATATCTAAAACAACCTTTTCAAACGGAGCGCTTTCATATGTTCCAGAAAAGGTTGGTTGATTTTGCTGGGCAAAGCCATTGAGACTTAGAACCAATAAGCTAATTGCGATTATTTTTCTCATTGGATAGAAAGGTTATCACAGTACTTAGCCAAGTGGATCAGGAAACTTTCCTTACCCATTCTATTTATTTCACGAGATTCTTGAGATCGCATAAACTTTTTTATTTCCTTTTTGTGTGTTGGGAATTGTTTTAGATAAGACTTTCTATTCTTGATGCGCACCTTCTCATTATTTGTCAATAAAAAGAGTTCATCCGTACGTGCATAGTCAAACTCACGATTTTGGATAACCAGCCGTTTGGAGCTTTCTTTAACTAGTGAAAGCTGTTCTCCCTCAAAGATTATCAGGTAGTAGCCTGTTGCTTCATTCTTTGGTTTGAATATTCCGGCAGGAGTTCTAAACCAATTAACCAGTTGTTGATCTAGGGTAATGGTTTGCTTATTCAAAGGGTGCGAGATGTAAGCAAGCTGCTGCTCTATATCATACTTAATGCGAACATTATCGTAGCGCTGATTATCATACATAATGCTGGCCTTCATCCAGTCCAGCGTATTCTCTGTAAAAAAAGCATTGACCTTTGGCCTTTGTGAAGCCAAGCTTGCGAGCACTCCTGTCATCGGTTTAATATTTACCGAATCGAAACGTGCACTGTACCACGTGTTAATATCTCCTTCTAGGTTAAAATCCTTTAGGTTGTATTGTTGTCCATACACCTTAATTTGAATAAGTATAAGGAGGGTTATAAGAGAAAGTCGAATCATAATGTAAGAAAAAAAGAAATGACAGCTATTTGTATTTTAACATTTATAGTTCAAATAATCAAAATTCAGAATAGTGCCGTCAAATATATAAAAGATATAAGATCAATTGCAAGTATATTTATGAGGGCTCTATTAATTAATTACTTACTGGTATCTGTTGTTCAACAATCAAGACACCCCTGACCCTGAATAGGTTGTGTTAGATGGGTACAATTTTCCATGATCGGCCATATCTGTCTTTTTACAAACTTTGAATTCCTAGATAGATAAAAGCAAAACGCTAAATATTGGATAGGTTACAACTTAAAATTAGCAATGTTTTACCCTGCAATTGATGGTCATGGATTGAAGGAACTGGAAAGTAATGTTCTAACTCAAAAATTAGTACCGAATAAAAGTGGGTAGCATTAAAGCATTTGTTATAAAAACGCTGTTCAATGCCCATCTGCTTTTACCGAAAATTCAATCCCTTTTCTTACTAATTACCCAGTAAGACAACGGAACAAAAAACAGAGCGGTAAAAGTACCTATGGTCAAACCGCCTATAACCGTGTAAACTAGCGGTCTTTGCAAGTCTGCACCAATTCCGCTTGAAAAGACAACTGGCAATAATGCTAAAATGGTTGTAATCGAGGTCATTAATATAGGTTTGAGCCTTATTTGACCAGTTTTTGCTATGGCATTCTGTAATATTTGGCGTTTGGTATTTGTAGAATCACTCAACGAAAATTCTTCCCTTAACCTGTTTATGGTATCAATTTTTAGAATGGCATCGTTCACCATAATTCCTAGCATTACAATTATACCAATGGCCGACATTACATTGAGCGTTCCTCCAGAAATCATTAATACCAAAAGCGCACCTGACACCCCAAGCGGTAAAGTGAAAATGACAATTAAAGGCTGAACTAATGATTCGAACTGAGCGGCCAAAATGAAATAGAGCAGAAGTACAGAGATCATTAAAATGAAAATCAACTGCTGAAGGTTTTCACGCCCTTGAAAATAAGCGCCATCAAAATCGACAGACAGACCGTATTGAGCTGCCTTTGCCGGCAATTGCGCTTGTAGTTTTTCTATAGAAGCGTCATCAAGGTTTTCCCATTCTAAACTCTGATAAATTCCCGTTTTATCAGCGGTTACAGCTTTGATGTCTTTAATGTATTCGAATTTAACAAAGCTCGAAAGCGGATACGATTGATTTCTTCTTCCTTGTACGGATATGCCATTTAGCTTACTTCTAAAATCCTCTGATCCGCGTTGAATCCAAATGGGTGTCACCTCACCAAAACGTCTGATTTCAGTAACCATATAACCATCTAATGCTTTTGAAAGCGCATCTTTCATGGCGTTTTCTGAAATACCATAAAAAGACAAAGCTTTATTATCAATCACGGCTTCCATAGACTCACCAAACTGAAAACCATTCCCTGGGCGCGGTGGCTCATTTACAATTTCTGCCACATCGTTTTCAAGCTTAGCAAGCATTCCTTCGTCAAGGCGTTGATTACCAGAAAGCTGCTTCCATTTTACAATAAAGAATTTTTGATCTGAGCTAAAAATTTGATCGAAAGCGTTTGGAGCATCCTCTACCTGGAATGAAGCATTTCTATAATTATTCGTTAAAAAAGCCGTCAGCTTTTGCTCTAAATCTAATTTAGCTTCGGTAGACTCGGACTTGAAATACACTTCAGCACTTTCAATAGAATTACTCTGTTCCGCCAATAAAAATTGTTTCAACCCAATATCTGATTCGCTTGGGGTAGAACCAGCTGTTTTAGCTATGAGGTCTAACACCCTTCTTTTATTTTCTTCAGCATCAAGGGGTTCGTTCCATTGAATAGTTACCAAAGTTTCTGTTTTCTCAATGGCTGGCAAGCCCTCTTTATGAGCGCCAATAATCATAAAATAAGCCAAAGGAATCAAAGCAATCAGTAGAATAAGGCTTATGGTTTTAAATCGCCAAACCACACTAAAAATGGCTTTGTACAATTTCAGAATTCCTTTAAAAATCAGACTATCTTCCTTAATAGGTCTTTTCAGGTTTTCAAAAAACTTACGATAAAGCAAAGGCAATAGCACGAAAGCCACCATTAAAGATGTGCCTAGAATGATAGCTACGGAAAGTGCTTGATCATAAAACAACGCACCCGAGAGTCCATTAAGGAAAACTAAGGGAACGAATACTGCCAATGTGGTCAATACAGAACTAATGAGCGGGGTCATTACTTCATTTACCCCTTGCACACAGGCTTCCACTATATCCAGCCCATCTTTCCTTTTTCTAGTAATGTTGTCGATCACAATAATTGAGTTATCGATCAGCATTCCTAAACCAAGCGCTAAACCACTTAGTGAAATAATGTTTACAGAAAGACCAAAAGCA
Organism: Roseivirga seohaensis; assembly: GCF_001592945.1. Taxonomy (GTDB): domain Bacteria; phylum Bacteroidota; class Bacteroidia; order Cytophagales; family Cyclobacteriaceae; genus Roseivirga; species Roseivirga seohaensis. The sequence continues at coordinate 166,130 of NZ_LRPB01000012.1, read as the reverse complement.
TAGAAGAATAAAAAGCTTATCAGAAGTGAAATAGGAAGTGTAATTCCCATCATAATTGGCATGCGCACATTTCCCATAAAAAGAAAAAGTACAGCAAAGGCGAAGATGCCCCCATAGATAAGGCTGGTTTTTAAGTTATCGATTCCAGCATTAAGCAAAATTGATTGATCTTGAGTAAGTTCAAAGTTAGTTTGCGGATAATCCTTTTTAAACTCCTCCACTGCTTCATAAAGCAATGGTGTCAATTCCGTCATTTTGGCCTTGGCCTGCTTATGCACCGTTACCACCAAGCCCTCTTCTTGATTGCTCAAGTGATAGCCCTGCCTTTTATCGGACTGAAACTTAACTTCAGCAATTGCACTTAGCTTAATTACATCACCTTCTCTATTGATAATTGGAAGTTGTTCAATCTCATCAATATTGTCTAAGCGGTTAGCAATTCGGACAAAATATCGATACTGACCATCCTTTACCGAAAGTCTACCTAAATCGCGATTGGCTCCCTGTAAAACCTGATCAATTTGTTGTTCAGAAAGACCAAGGGCTCTTATCTTGTCTAAATCTGGGGTAATGCTTATAAACTGACCTTGAAAACCATTTACGTCTACAATGGACACTCCACTGATTTGTTCTATTCTTTTCTTTAAAACTCGGTCGGTTAGTTCTGATGTTTGTGTGTAGTCACTTCCTTCTTTAGGAATTACCTGAATTCTAGCAATTGGAATGTCTGAAGTATTGATTCGTACCACTTGCGGCCTATCCATATCACGCGGCAGATTTTCCTGAAGCCTATCAATCTTTTCATTGATCTCGATGTAGGCCAAGTCCATTCTAGTGCCAAACTCAAATTGTAATTTGAGCATTCCAGTTTCACTATTAGCAATACTTTCAACCGACTTTAGGTTATTTAGCGTGTTTAGCGAAGTGCGGATTGGGCTGAGGATGCTATTCTCAATAATGCTAGGCGGGTTATTAGGGTAGTTTACCTTAACTATAATAGCAGGCACCTCTATATTGGGCAATAAAGAAACCGGCAACCTTTGTAAAGCTAAAAAGCTAAAAAATAAAATACCTATAAAGCTGAGGAATACCGCAACAGGTCGATTGATCAGAAATTTAACCATTGCTTACTGGTTAGAGTTGGTGAGGTCTTCTTCGGCAATGCTAACTTTAGCATCGTGCGCTAATTGAATATTGTTGGTCAGTACCACTTGGTCGCCTTCTTTAAGGCCGTCTAGCACTTCTACATCCGTTCCGTTATCAAGTCCTATCTCTACATATTTCCACTGAGACATTCCATTTACTACAGTAAAAATAACTGGCTTCCCTTGCTTAATCACTACCGCTTCTCTCGGTACAATAATGTGCAATTCTTGAGGTACACGTATAATTGCGCTAGCACTCATGCCTGGCAAAAGTCCTTCTGATTGGTTCAATTTTAATTCTATCTGAACCATTCCTTCTTCATTCACCCTTGGGTTGATCTCATTTACAGTGGCCAAAAAAGATTGATCTCTTCGGGCTAGCGGATAAACGTCTGCTACAAGGCCACGTTTTATATAACCAAAGTCGGGCTCTAAAACCTTGGCGGTAAGTGTAAGGCTTTTATCATTGTAAATTGAACAAAGTACTTTTCCTGCCGAAACAAGACTTCCCTCCTTTGTTTCTAAATCAACAATCACACCGTCAGAAGGTGCCTTAATAATGGTGTTCTCTAAATTGATTTGGGCTTCTCGTAGATCAATTCTAGCTCCCTTCATTCCAGAGTTCAATTCAAAAGTATTGGTAACATCCTTGTTAATATTGCTACCTCTTGCAATCGAGTCATTACGGTAATTTAGATACGCTTTATCAAAGGCTACCTGAGCTTTTTCTAGGGCAAATTTTTCTTTATCGTTTTGCAATTGACCAATGACCTGCCCTTTTTTAACCCTTTGTCCGTTTTCAATATTGAGCTCTTTTAAATATCCGCTGGTTTCAAAAATAATTTCCAGTTCATAGTCGGACTCGATAGTACCAGTAGCACTTACTAAAAATTCGAAAGGTCTGTATTCTGCTGTTGCTACTTTTACCTCAGTAGGTTGCACTTGTTTTCTTAAGGCTTCTTGGTCTACCTCTTCAACCTTTACGGTTTGGTCTTTACAAGCTAAACACAATAGAAAACAGGTCGATATCAAAAAAAATCTTTTCATAATAGTCCAAAATAATGCTAAAATATGATTTCAAAAAACTAATTGACTAGTTATTTAAGTTTCTGGTAAAAATTAATTCCAAATAGAGATCGACTTAAGCCTAATTACCTACAAAATTCTACTTAGTATTTACTCAAACTAACCATAATCTTATTGGCGATATTGAATTCTCGGACTCCCCAATATATCTCTGTCCTTATTTATAATATAGCCATTATATCCTTCTACAGATTCTCCATTGGCTTCTCTAAAAAGAGATTCCTTATCTACAACTACCGAATATTTGTAGTCTAACTCTGTCAACCACTGTTTTACCTCAGTTTCTGTGTCAGCTTCTACATAAATAAGGTAATCCATATTCTTCTTAATGCAATCAGCCACTGCCAACTCGATTTGATAAAGTCTATCTTTTTGCCACTTCTTATAAATGTAAGCCACATATGTATTTCGAGTGAGCTCGAAAGGAGACTTTTCATTTTCGGCCTCGGGTTGAATAGAAACCACAGGCAGTTTTGGGAGCACAAGCTTTCTTGGACCTGAAGAGCAGGACAAGATCAAGGCAACAATTACAAAAAACAAGGGCATGCTTTTTTTCATCAGAAATCAATTTTAGCAATTACGATTATTGGATTGTCGTCTGATTTAATATTGTCGATCACCTGTTGATGTTTTCCAAAAAGCCCAGGATTTTCCTTCTCTAAATTTAGTATGTCACCCGCATGAAAAAGAAAAAGCAAACGATCTCCATCCATAAACTGAAAGGCCGGAGCAGTTTCTTCCAAACTCTTGATTAGCTTAGATTTGCCTGTTTTCTTATTCAACAATAAATGAAATGCTTTAGGCTTATCAGTTTTTTTCTGAAGCATTATATTGAAGTAGGCATAGTTTTCTGATTCAGAATAGGCCAGAATAAAGGCCATACCATTATTCATAATCCTTTCAAAATTCTCAAAAGGATCCTCGCTATCAAAGGCATTCTCTTTTAGGTTGAAATCACCAAAATCGAATTCATAGGTAGGCATCAAGCTATCCTTTTCAACTTTATATACCTGATTATTAAATGGCTCGAAGTAAAGACTGCCATTTTCTCCTCTACCGAAATTATTAGCTCCTGTAGAAAACATGGCTCTGTCAACAATAGGATAGAACTTACTGATCAATTCGCCTTTAAAATTCCGGCTATGTAAGTTGTGCTTATTCTCAAACACTTTATTGGCTCCTGTAGAAAACACGTAACCGTAGTCCGTCAACTCAAAAGACACATAACTGCTTTCTTCAAAATCCATGGATTTAAGAAAATCGCCTTGTTTTGAATAATAAAATAAGGATGAACCTTTCTTATATGTAAGTATTACCAAAGTATCGTTAGAGAGCACAAAACCCGCTGGGCTTCTGTATTCTGTGGGGCCATCTCCTATTTGGCCAATGGTATTTATAAAATTACCTGAACTACCAAAACGGTGTACTTTACCTTCTTGACCAGAAAAGACAAAGTATTCATTATCGGTACTTCTCGCCATGCTGAAACCACCAATCACCATCTCATCAGTAGCCAAAGGAATAACTTCGAGTTCTGTACTCGATAAAAAAGCACTAAACTCTTCTTGTTCTAATTCACCAAAAACAATGATGCTTTCATCTTTAACCGAATTACAGGATAGTATGCACATTAGCATAAAACTAGTTGCCAATAATTTTGATATAAGTTTCAGCATCATACAGTACTACTATTGGTTCAAACCAAATATAGCAGTTATAACTAAAATAAAAGTCATACACCTAATTTTATAGTAGACTGTATTTGCCTTAATTAAAAATTTATTAAATTTATCATGTTTTTTATTTTCATTTCAACCCAATAAAGACTTATTTAAAGTTGAATATCTAAGAGCTTATTATTTTTCAAGATGAAGCGACCTTTTCGAATGGTAATAGTATTTGTGGTTCTAGCGATGATCGGCATCGCTTTTATCCCAAAGCTGAATGTTAATTTCACACCACGCTATACAAAGCCGGCTATTACTATCTCTTATAGTTTGCCAAATTCATCACCAGACATCGTAGAACGTTTGGCTACTTCACCACTTGAAAACGCCATTTCTCAAATTGAAGGGGTAAACAAGGTCACCAGTGTTTCTAGAGACAATAGCGGAAGCATCGAATTATCTTTTGACAAAGGAGAAGATATGGAGTTCCGTAAGTTTGAGATCAATTCACTGATTCGGAACCTCTACAAGAAGTTACCTGAAACCATGAGTTACCCTAGGGTGGAACAGCGAGGTGGAGAAACACAGAACAAAACTGAGTCTCCGATATTGCTCTATTCCATCAACGGCCCATATGCCTCTTACAAAATCAAAAAGGATGTAGATGAGTACATCCTAAAGCCGCTTGCTGCTATAAATGAAATTCAACGCACAGAGTTAACAGGCGCCAACGAATTACAAATAACAGTTGATTTTGACCCCCTGCTATTAATGAGGTACGGTCTTTCGAAAAGCGATATTGTAAACAGCTTAAGGCTTTTTCAAGACAGAAATTACCCTGGAATGATCAAAAACCCAGCAGGTCAGCAGTTCTACTTCAGAAGCTCGTCTGAACTTTCTAGTTTAGAAGATTTGGAACAAGCCGTTATCAGCAATATTGAAGGCAAAGAACTTTACTTAAAAGATGTAGCCAAGGTGTATATAGAAGAACAAGAAGCAAGAAGTTACACCAGAATTAACGGCCGCAATGCAATTAACCTACAGATTTATGCTCGGGAAGGCGTAAATAAAATTGTATTGGCTAAGCAAATTCGTGATCGAATTGAAGAGCTACAAGCTTCCATGCAAAGCGATTTAAGTATCTTCTTAGAACAAGACGACACCGAGTTTTTAAATGAAGAGATGGACAAAATCTACAAAAGAACCTCTCTTTCCATCATTATCCTTTTAGTATTCATTTTCCTCATTAATCGTAATCCTAGGTACTTAGTCACCCTTTTTATGGGCATTGCCGTCAACCTATGTATTACAGCTATAATTATATATATTCTTGATGTTGAGCTCCATATGTATTCAATTGCCGGGCTCACCATTTCTTTTGGATTGATAGTAGATAATGCCATTGTAATGATGGATCATATGTACCGTAAGAAAAACCGAGGCATTTTTGTAGCACTTTTAGCGGCTTCGCTAACTACAATTATGGCCCTTTTAATGGTACTGCTTTTACCAGAAGAAGACCGAAGAAACCTTTCTGATTTTTCGATAGTGGTAGCTATCAATTTGGCCGTCTCTCTACTCATTGCCTTATTTTTCACTCCTGCCCTTTATCAGCTTTTATTTAAAAAAGATATGGAGAAAAACAGGTTATATAGCATCCGTCAACTCCGCAGAAAAGTAAAATGGTTTAGAGGCTACACCAAATCCATTGACTTTATGGTTCGGTACAGAAAAGCTTTTATCGTAATTGTAATTCTAGCTTTCGGTTTACCTGTTTTCAAAATGCCTATCCAGTGGGAAGGTCATGAATGGTATAACAAAACCATTGGTAGCGACAAATACCAAGATGATATCCGTCCGATTACTGACAAAATTCTAGGTGGAGCCATGAGGAAATTTGCCACCGAAGTGTATCAAGGCTATTATTATAGAGATGTGAGCCAAACCCTACTCACAGTAAGAGCTACTTTGCCTACAGGTACAACATTGGAAGATGCTAACTATGTTATCAACAAGGTGGAAGAGTTCGTAGATGGCGTAAAAGGTGTAGATAAATACATTACACGGGTAAATAATAGAACTGGTACCGTACAAATTACCTTTGAACCAGAATATGAGTTTTCCGCTTTGCCTTATCAACTCAAAGGGCGCTTGCAAGCCCGATCGGTGGATTTAACAGGAGTACAATGGGTAATTTCAGGTGTAGGGCAAGGCTTCAATATTGGAGGTGAAAGAGGTGAAAACCAAGAGTTTGGTATTAGAATGCGCGGTTATAACTATGATGAATTAAGTGCCCAGGCTGACATCTTGGCCAAAAAACTAGAAGATCATAAAAGGATACAAGAGGTAAAAACCAACGAGCAAATTGGATATAGTTATGGTTCGGTAAAAGGGAATGAATATGTACTATACCTTGATGTAGACCGCATGGCCAAGGCAGGCATTAATAGAGGAGCTGTTACCAATGTACTTACAGACTACACATTACCCGACAGATCAGAGGCTATGGCTAACTTGAACAATGAGCTTACCCCTATATTCATAAGGGCATTGAATGCAGAAAACTTTTCTAAATATGACCTAATGGAAGAAGCACTACCAATAGATACTAATAGACTTGTTAAAATTAATGACTATGCAAACATGGTTTTTGAAGAAAGTGCGAATGAAATCCATAAAGAAGACCGACAATATTTGCGAAAACTTGGATTTAAATATCTAGGCTCTTCAAAATTTGGCGCTGAATACCGCGATAAGATGATTGAAGAAATGAAACTAATAATGCCTGTTGGCTATCAAATTGACACTCAAGACAATTATTTTCGTTTCGATAAACAAGCTAGACAATATGGCTTGTTAGGCTATTTGATCATTGGTATTTTTATAATTTGCGCTATTCTGTTTGAAAACCTAAAACAGCCTTTCTACATTATTGTCACTATCCCTATTTCCTTTATTGGTCTATTTCTCATTTTCTCTCTGTTTGACTTCTCGTTTGATCAAGGAGGTTACGCTGCCTTTGTAATGCTTGGGGGCTTGGTAGTAAATGCGGCCATTTTCATTGTAAATGACCTTAATAACACCAAGTTGAAAAAATACAACAGAGCAGTATTAAGGGCAGTAATGGGTAAAGCACAGCCCATTATGCTCACTATACTTTCTACTTGTTTTGGGTTAATTCCTTTTTTACTTGAAGGAGAAAATGAGGCATTTTGGTTTTCATTGGCCATTGGCACCATCGGTGGACTTATGTTTTCTACCATAGCGGTATTTGTATGCTTACCAGTTTTTCTTACTAAAAAAGTTAAAACAGTATAAGCTCCTCTTATTTGTTTGCTTCCAATATATTTGTGCGTTTTTAACAAGTGCTATTCCAACCTCTGATTTCAATTAGGGGTCTAATAGCCTTAGAGAACACAAGAAATTAATGACCGCTCGAATTGAGCAAATAACCGAATTATGAAAGGAATAAAAATTTTGCTGGGAGCACTTGCTATAATGGCCATAACGCAATCTTGTTCAGATGATTTTGGTCCCTCATACGACCCCAATGTACAATTGCCAATCGATCTTGCTACAATCGATAGCTATATTACTACCAATAATTTAACCGTTCAAATTCACGAAACGGATATAAGATACATTATCGATACAGAGGGGAATGGAAAAACAGTAGCCCTAGACGATACTGTCTATGTTAATTATGAACTCTACCTTTTAGATGGCACCCTTGTAGACACCAATCTGGAACAAGTAGCCACAAACAATGGTATTTTCAACCCAAACAGAACTTATGAACGTTTTGGCTTTATAGCTGGCCGAGGCATGGTTATTTTAGGTTTCGATATTTCTACCCAAATACTAACAGAGGGCGGCAGTGGCACTTTCTTTATTCCTTCAGTGTATGCCTACCAGAATATAGGGTCAACTCGAATTCCTCCTAACTCCAACTTAAAGTTTAAAATTGAATTGCTAGAAGTGAAAAAATAAAGCAAAAACAAAGGCCGACTGAATAATCAATCGGCCTTTGCTTTTACTGTGAAAAAGGAATTACTTCTTTTTCAAACTCATATCCTCATCTCGTTTCGCTTTAAACTCCGACCCTTCATTCCACTTAGGAAAGTAAGTCTCATTCGCCAACTTATTGCCAACATTAAACAGTAGCACAGCATCTTGGGCAATTCCTTTCAAATCCCACTCTTCAGGCAAATAATTGTCGGCTTGCTGGTGGTATCGAATATCTAAATACTCTTGCGTTTTCTTTTCAATAAACTCCACTCCCTTTTCTTTCGACTCATAAGAACCCGAAGCATACAAGGCCGGAATACCAATTTTTGCAAAATTAAAATGATCGGAACGGAAGAAATAACCTTTTGCTGGGTCAGGATCGGGGATTACATAACGCCCCTGCTTGTCAGCTTCGGCCTTTGCGTAATTATCTAGTTCCGATTGTCCATAGCCTGTTATAGTCAAATCCTTCATTTCGCCATAGGCCGGAAGTCCATCAATATTAATGTTTGCTACACTTTGATTGGCTGGGAAAAGCGGGTTCTGAGCATAATACGCTGAACCCAGTAAACCTTGTTCTTCTGCCGTTACAAATAAAAATACCACAGATCGTTCAGGCTTAGTTTCCATTTTAGCAAAAGTTTCGGCTATAGTAAGCAAGCCTACAGTTCCACTGGCATTATCGTGGGCGCCATTATAAATAGAATCGCCATCTACTGGCTCCCCTACCCCCAAATGATCCCAGTGGGCAGAATAAATCACATATTCATCAGGGCGTTTTGTTCCTTCAAGCATGGCCACCACATTATGCGACATATCTCTTTTAATTTCATTCTGAACACTCATTGAGGCTTTCAAACCCAAGGCCAGTGGTTTAAAACCTTTTGTTTTCGCAATTCCTGAGTAATCTTTAATTCCAGCGGCTTGAAACAATTGAACTGCTGTATTTCTAGTAATCCATCCTTGAATGGCACATTTATAGGGCGGATTGGCATCGTCTAAATTTAGCTTTGCACCTGTCCAAGAACTTTGAACCACCAACCATGGATAACCAGCCGGAACGGTTTCGTGCACAATCAGAACCCCAGCCGCTCCTTGTCGGGCTGCCTCTTCATATTTGTATGTCCATCGGCCATAGTAAGTCATTTGGTCCCCTTTAAAGAAGGTGCTATCGCCCGACCCAAAGCCAGGGTCATTTACCAAAACGACTACCGTTTTCCCTTTTACGTCTATCCCTTCATAATCATTCCATCCATATTCAGGTGCCACAATACCAAAACCTGCGTATACCAGTTCAGAATCCTTAACAGAAACTTCTTCCTCTACCCTTTCGGTATAGATTACTACATCGTTACCCGTTTCGAAACTCATTGCTTTTCCTTGCCCTGTTACGGTCATGGTTGGCGATTGCGTTCCTGTAATCTCCACCAAAGGCACTTCCTGAAAATAACTATTACCATTTCCGGGTTTCAAGCCCATCGCTTTTAGCTCTGACTCTAAGTAGTGAATCGTTTTTTCTTCTCCTTCGGTGAAAGGTTTTCTGCCCATAAAATCATCCGAAGCCAATACACTCAAATGCCGATCAATGGTCAGCGTATCGATAAATACTTTTTCTTCAGTTACATTTTCTCCCGATTGACAAGCCCAAAAGCCCATGGCCAACAAAGCGAAAAGTGCTATATTCTTTCTTTTCATATTCTTTTAATTTGAAAACGAAGATAAGAAAATTTAAAGGCATGAAATGGATTTTGAAGGACAAGGCAAATCCTCTAATTTCACTTATACATCTATTTACTCTTGGCACTAATGAAATATTTATTGATTCTGCTTCTATCTGTTATTCTTATTAGGCCATGCAATGCACAAAATGTCTCACAAATTGTAAATGAGAAAACAGGTAATATTTCATTCACGCCTCCGCCTATTACAGGATTATGGGTAATTGAAAAGGTTTTGGTGAACGACAAAAACCTAAGCCCAACCGCCAAATGGATTTTGTTTGAAGCAGATGGCACCTACACCTCAGGAAATGGCTGGCTTCAAAACGATTTGGGCAGTTGGGTTTACGATGACCAGCAGAACACTTTATTACAATCAACCGAAGCGGGAATTGACCCTTACGGTCCTTTTAATATTTCATTTCAGGGTGAAAAAATGACTTTGCAGAGAATTGAAGAAGAAAATAAAGTGAACATAAGCCTGGTAAAAGTGAGTAAAAACCAATGGCGGCTTGGGACATGATTGTCGGTAGTTGGGAGATTACAATTGCCAATGGCATAGACCCAGCTACTGGCAAAGTAATTTCTGAATATTTGCTTGAGAAAACTACTTACAGCTTCGGTTGGGACAGACGCTACAAAAAGCTTGATAAAGAAGGAGCCTTAGTAGAAACAGGCATTTGGCAAATGGATGCTCACTCACCTACCCTTACATTAATCAGCGATGAAAAAAGCACCCGTACAAATTGGGAAATAGAAGTTAGTAATAGCGAAATGCGCTGGAAACGCCCAATGAGTAATGAACTTATGAAACTCTATTTCAAGAAGAGTTAAGCACTACAAATAAAAACGGGGCGCCTTTAGAAAAGCGACCCCGTTTACAAATTCTTCGACAACAAAACCTTAATCGTTGCCCAATATATCTACTACACGTACCTCAAAGATTAATACTGAATTAGCAGGAATGAACAAGTTTCCAACATTACCATAACCATATTTTGATGGAATAAATATAGTAGCTTCAGTTCCTTTATTAAATAGCTTAAAAGCAATATCCCAGCCTTGCACTACAGAACCTTGACCAATCACAAAATCAAAAGAATCTGCACCACCAACATTGGTGTCGAATGTGGTACCGTCCAATAAGTAGCCAGTATACTTTACCAATACAGTTGATCCAAATTTGGCATTCTCACCTGTTCCTTGTTCGGTAATTATATAGCGAATACCGCTTTCATCTACTTCTGCCTCAAGATTATTATCAGCTAAATACTGCTTAATTAAAACAGTATCTCTAACAAATTGCTCTTCTGTATCGAAAACCTCTTCTGGCTTACACGCGCTAAAAGCCAAGGCTACAATGCCCAACACCAAGAAAATTCTAATCGTTTTCATCAGTTTATTTTTTAATTCTTAATGTCAACCAACTCAACCTCAAACATCAAAATTCCATTTGGAGGAATTGGGCTACCAGGTCTTGATTCTGGACCATAGGCCAATCCCGAAGGAACAAAGAAAATGGCACTTGCACCTTTATTCAAATAAGGAATACCTACATCCCATCCCGCAATTACGGCTTTTTGCCCTAAAGGAAATGTATATGGCTCGTAAGGCTCTCTTTGAGGGTTGTAAAAATCATGCTCTTCTGCAACGGATTTATGGCTTGTATCAATATACGTTCCATCCAATAATTGAACTACATAGTCAATCGAAACCGTTTGACCCGCTTGTGGTTTAGGTCCGTTACCCTCCTTTTTAATAATATAGTAAAGGCCTTCTTCAGTACTTTCGGCTGTCAAGTTATTTTCTGCTAGGTACTCTTCAATTATTGCTTTGTCTTTCTCTAACTGTTTTGCACTTTCTCTTTCAATTTCGGTCTGCGCTCGCTCAACAAAAGCTTGTTCATCATTAATTTCAAGCACTCTAATATTCATGAAGACAGATTCGGCAGTATCTAAATCTGGAGTAATAGGCATACCTGTTAACATTGAGTATTGTGCTAAATCAAACTTGATTTGCACACTATCTCCTTCGCCCAAAGGCTGAAGAATTTTACCCAACATAGGAGGGACACCCGTAACTGGGTTGATAAAGAAGCCCCCAACTGGTTTAGGGTTAATTACTACAGAATCTTTATAAACACTATTAAGGTCTAACAACATGGCTTGATTGGGGCCCAATTTTTTCCCATCTCGTTCGTCAACTAACCTGTACTGAACACCCGGCTCTGACTCAATAAACTTCACCTCAGGCTTACAGCCAGAGAACCCAATAAGGGCAATCATTACCACAATGTATTTATTCATCCTATTCATATCTAATTTTATCCTTGTGTTTTACCTCAATTAAGTGGTTATTTTTTCCTTTCGCTATCTAGCAAAGGTTTGTAATCTTTCAAAATCGACTTGAATTTATCTACCGTTTCTTCAAGTGTTCCTTCGGTTTTACCTCCAGCTGCATTTCTATGGCCTCCTCCATTAAAATATTTAGAAGCAATTTCGTTGGCAGGAAACTCACCTATTGATCGGAATGACATTTTTATGCCGTCACCACTATCTTTAAACAAAACCGCCAAAACAATTCCTTCAAGAGAAAGGGCATAATTCACTAAACCTTCAGTATCTCCAGTTTTCGATTCAAACCGGTTGAGTTCATCATTTGTAATGGCAAAGTAGGCCGTATGAAATTCAGGGAGAATCTCAAGTTTTTGACTTAGTGCGAAACCTAAAAATTTAAGTCTGTTAAGAGAGTTGGTGTCATAAATTTCTTTAGCAATTTTGGCGTTATCGGCTCCAATGCCTATCAATTCAGCCACCACTTCATGAACATTTTGCGTGGTATTTGGGTGACGAAAACCGCCAGTATCAGTCATTATTCCCGCATAAAGACACTCTGCAATATCCTTATCAATCAAGGCCTTATCGCCCAACATCACAATTAACTCAAAACAAAGTTCGCAGGTCGAAGCCGCTTTAGTGTTCCACAGTCTGTAGTCTGCAAAATCTTCTGGCTCTAGGTGGTGATCTACGTTTACTTTAAAGGCTTTAGCATTCCTAACCATTTCACCCATTTCGTTAATTCTGTGTAAAACAGAAAAATCGAGTGTGATTATAGTATCAGCCTCGTTAATAAAGCGTTGAACTTGCTCTGAATTCTCATCAGAATAAACCAAAACGTTATCGTTCCCTTTCATCCAATTCAAGAATCCCGGGTAGTCACTTGGCGTGATCACCTTAACGTTGTGTCCCTTTTTAATAAGGTAGTTAGCCATCCCCAAAGAAGAACCTAAAGCATCGGCATCAGGCTTGTGATGTGTAGTAATCACAATTTTATTCGGGGTATTCAGCTGTTTGATTAAAGAATTTATATCTCCCATTAACAACAAATACTGCCAAAGCAGTATATCAGTCAGCCGGCAAAGTTGATAAGAATAAGCTTCTAAAACAATGATTTAACAGTGATTAACCTATTGTTAAATAAGTTAAAATATTAAGAATCAGGTTAGAGCATCCGAATTAATCTTCTATTTTTGCAGCCAAATTAAGAAAATACAACAAGCACATAATTAGAATGGCAACAAACAGAACGTTTACAATGGTTAAGCCTGACGCTGTAGAAGCAGGTAACATTGGTGGAATTTTGAATATGATTGAAGAAGCTGGCTTCAAAATCGTAGCAATGAAATATGTAAAATTAAGCGCTGAAATCGCTGGTAAATTTTACGAAGTACACAGTGAAAGACCTTTCTATGGTGAGCTTTGCGAATACATGTCTTCTGGGCCAATCGTAGCTGCTATTCTTGAAAAAGATAATGCCGTTGCCGATTTCAGAAAGCTAATAGGCGCAACCAACCCTGCCGATGCAGAAGAGGGTACTATCAGAAAAAAATATGCAACATCAATTTCTGCCAACGCAGTACACGGTTCAGATTCTGATGAAAACGCAGCAATTGAAGGAAGCTTCTTCTTCTCTCAATTCGAAAGATTCTAAGGATTACCTTCCTTATAAAGAATAAGAAAGCGGCTAATGGCCGCTTTTTTTATTTCGTTTTTACCACCAACTTCTTTATCCAGCCGGGCAAAATCAAAGCACCAATAATTAGATAAGGATAAAAACTGATCAGGCGCCAAATCAAGCTAGCCACAAAGGTGTATTCACCTAAAAAATCCTCGAAAAAAGCAGGAAAAATGTACTCGGCTGTTCCCGCGCTGCCAGGCGTTGGCGAAACAAGCATCACCAACCACATAATCAGATGTCGGCTCAGAAGCATAAAATGTTCATCTATACTAATAGGAACAAAGCCCACCACAAGCATATTTAATACTCCAAACTTAACAATCCAAATGGCATAAGTGAGCCCAATTAATTTTAGCCAAAAGGCAACAGATTTACCCCTTAATTCTTTTGATACCTCATAAAGTTCATCGGCTCTATTCGATAAACGTTCTCCCCACTTTTTCAAAAATGACCACCTAGAAATTCGTTGTAAAAGATTTTTTACTACCGAAGGAAATAGAAGTAAAGCCGAAATTTTAAACGATATGTAAAAAGCAATGAGGCCATAACTTAGGTAAAAGAAATACGACAGGCTTCCCCCCAATTCATTTTGAATCAGCTCGGACTGCGGCAAGGCAGCACCATTAGTTAAGAGTAAAGCAATAGGAGAAGCGGTAAGAAAAAAGATGTTATCCATCATAGCCAAGAGCAAGGCAAAAGCCAAAGCTCTACCTACATCTACACCATGTTTATGAATGATATAAACCACCACAGCAATGGGCCCGATAAGTGGAGGAACAACTGCCACGGCAAATTCCCAGAGAAAAACAATACGAAGTGCATCCTTTGCTGTAAACGATTCTCCCCCTACTAACTTTACTCGGGCTGTATTTAAAAGGTCTTTAGAAATTAGAAAAAGAAAAGCCAAAACAATGGCCAAAACAGATATCCTTAACATGGACTGCAAAGATTCGTCATTGAGTTTATCATCGCGCAGTGCGATAAAAACCACAATAGCCAAACCTATAATTACTGGAAGCCAGACATTTTTAGGATTTAAAGTACGAAGCGCTTTTTTTGAGTCTACTTCCATTATTTTTCTACCAACTCTTCTTCAACCTTTTCAATCCAAAAATTGTTGAAGCCTTCACCCAAATGCATAGTGATTTCTCTCATTTGGAGTAAATCTAAGATGGATAGAAAGTTAAAAATTACCGCGATTTTGTTAGGTTCTAGCTGAATGAGTTCGACAAATGAAATTCGAGGAGTTTCACTAAGCTTAGCCATAATAAAGTCTCGCTGCGATGAAATGGTATAAGGATATTGAATTACCTCATGCTTTGGTTTGTTTTGCTCTACCTCATAGCGACTCACTACTTTCTGAAAAACCTTAAGTAGTTTATAGAGGTCCAAGTGTTGCATTTCGGATTCAACATTATTGCCTTCCGATAACTTTTTGAGCTCACGCAAAACATTGCCTCGCGATTCCATCTGCATGCGGTCATTCTCCATTTGGGCAAGACTTTCCACCACAGACTTATACTTTTTGTACTCAAGTAAATGCCGAACCAATTCATCTCTAGGGTCAACCTCATTCCCTTCTTCATCTAATACAGGGCGTGGTAAAAGCATTTTCACCTTAATACGCATTAAAGTAGCCGCCACTAAAATAAACTCGCTCGCCACCTCCACATTCAATTGTTCTAAATGATGGAGGTAATCCAAAAAATCTTTGGTTATCTTGTTGATCGGGATGTCGTTAATATCCAACTCATCCCTCTGAATAAAGAAGAGTAAAAGATCGAATGGACCCTCAAAAAGCGGTAGTTTTATTTCGAAACTCAAAGATTCTTAATTGTTATGAACCAAATATATAAGGATTAGGAGAATGAAGCCGACTAACTCAAAATATTTTCTAATTTTGTTCCTTCAAAAAAATCCGGCTCAAACAATTCGTGCGTATTTAAGTTCTCAATTCATTTAGTCCAAAATCAAATGCTGATACAACCGGGAAAGCTGCTTAGTAAAATTGATTCACCTGATGATCTTAAAAAATTAGATCAAGCTGACCTTGTTCAGGTTTGTGATGAATTAAGACAATTTATTATTGACAACGTATCTGTTTACGGAGGCCATTTTGGTGCTTCATTGGGTGTAGTAGAGCTTACTGTAGCACTTCATTATGTGTTTAACACACCTACAGACCAGCTCATTTGGGATGTTGGGCATCAAGCATACGGACATAAAATATTAACCGGAAGAAGAGATTCTTTCCAATCAAACCGAATTTATAAAGGCCTTTCGGGCTTCCCAAAAAGAAAAGAAAGTGAGTATGATGCTTTTGGAGTAGGCCACTCTTCTACTTCTATTTCTGCCGCTTTGGGTATGGCCATGGCCAACCAATACAAAAAAGATAACCGTCATCATATTGCTGTAATTGGCGATGGCGCCATGACAGGAGGCCTTGCCTTTGAAGCCATGAACCACGCTGGGGTTTCTAATAGCAACCTGCTTATTATCCTCAATGATAACTGCATGTCTATAGATCCTAATGTTGGGGCTTTAAAAGATTACTTGACGGATGTAACGACTTCACAAACTTATAATAAGGTAAAAGATGACGTTTGGAGGTTACTAAGTAAGTTCTCCAAGTTCGGAAAAAGTGCACAAGAGATTATTTCTAAGGTTGAAAACTCGATGAAGAGCATGCTTTTAAAGCAAAGTAATCTTTTTGAGTCGCTCAACCTTAGGTATTTTGGCCCAGTAGATGGCCACGATGTTCATCACCTAACCAGTGTTATGACCGACCTGATGAAAATTCCAGGTCCAAAAATTTTACATTGTGTAACCGTAAAAGGAAAAGGCTACAAACCTGCCGAAGAAGGTAATGCCACTACATGGCATGCACCGGGCAAGTTTGATAAAGTAACAGGAGAAGTTTTCAAAAAAGTTAGCGATAAGCCCGAAGCACCTAAATATCAAGATGTTTTCGGTCATACTTTGGTGGAACTCGCTGAAAAGAACGACAAAATCATGGGCATAACGCCTGCCATGCCTTCTGGTTCTTCGATGAATATTATGATGAAAGCCATGCCAGACAGGGCTTTTGATGTAGGAATTGCAGAGCAACATGCTGTTACTTTTTCAGCAGGGCTAGCCACTCAAGGGCTTATTCCTTTCTGTAACATTTACAGCTCGTTTATGCAGCGCGCTTACGATCAGGTAATTCATGATGTCTGCATTCAAAATTTACCTGTAAACTTCTTTTTAGACAGGGCGGGCTTTGCAGGTGCCGATGGCCCAACTCACCATGGCGCTTATGACATCGCCTACATGCGCTGCATTCCAAATATGATTGTGGCTGCCCCAATGAATGAGGCAGAATTAAGAAACTTAATGTACACTTCTCAACTTCCTAGAGAAGGCGAAGCTTTTACTATTCGTTACCCAAGAGGCCAAGGTGTAATGCCTGAATGGCGTACCAAAATGGAGAAAGTTACCATTGGTACAGGTAGAAAAATTGCCGATGGGAAAGACATAGCGATACTTACAATTGGCCACATTGGTAATTACGTTTATAAAGTAAGAGAAATGTTGAGCAACGAAGGTTTAGATCCAGCGCATTACGACATGCGTTTTGTAAAACCTTTAGACGAAGAATTACTTCACGACATTTTCAGAAACTTCAAGAAAGTAGTAACTGTAGAGGATGGTTGTTTAGTTGGTGGTTTTGGTAGTGCCATTTTAGAGTTTATGGCCGACAATAACTACAGTGCTCAAATTAAGCGTTTGGGTATTCCAGATGCCATAATAGAACATGGAACTCAAGAGCAATTACATGCCGAATGTGATTTTGATGAGGCAGGAATTGCCAATGCTGTGCGCGAAATGATGGGTGTTAAGCTTGCTAAAACAGTTCATGCCAGCAATTAAGGCAACAATTCAAGGCGAAGATTTTCCGGTTATTCTCATTCATGGTTTTTGCGAAAACAAATCCATGTGGTTTCCTTATGCCAATAAGCTAACAGAACACTTTCAAATCATTTGCCCCGATTTACCCGGTTTTGGAGAATCTACGTTACCGAACAAAGGCATTACTTTAGAGGAAGTCGCTGATGAATTAGCTGGTTTTCTATCTGAAATCAAGGTGGAAAAATGCGTAGTTATTGGTCATTCATTGGGTGGATATGTGGCCTTGGCTTTGGCTGAAAGACATCCTAACCTTATTCAAGGACTAGGCTTGTTCAACTCTACCGCTCTGGCCGATGATGAAGAAGCGAAGCACAGAAGAAATAAATCCATTTTATTTCTGAAAAAGCATCCGCTTTCAAAATTCATTGGCCCCTTTATTCCGTCACTTTTTTATTCAAAAAGAAAAGAGGAGCTAAAGGAAGAAATCGATTTAGCCACTTCAATCGGTTTACAAAGTTCCTTAGACACCATTATCGCTTACACCGAAGCCATGAAGATAAGAAAAGACAGGTTTGAGCTTTGGAAAAGCCTTCCGTTTCAAACTTTATTTATTGGTGGAGCCAACGATGATCGTGTTCCTTTAGAAATAGCCGAAAAGCATATTGAAGAACGAGTAAATGTTGACGGTTACATTTTACCAGAAACCGCTCATATGGCCATGCATGAGCGTAAAACGGAAACGCTCCAAATGATTCAGGACTATTTATTAAAAGTGGTCTAAACTTTTAATCGCCAGACTTCTCTTTATCTTTCTCGTACCGCGCTTTCCACCTGGCATGCTCGGCAGGTTTAAACCTATAACCTTTGTGTTCGGCAAAAGCTTGGGTAAACTCGGCTCCAAAAAACATAATTAAGCAAGTATAGTTAATCCAAAGCATGATAAGAACGACACTCCCTGCTGCTCCATAAGATGAAGCTGGTTCGGCCTGACCAAAATAAAAGCTCAAAACGAACTTACCGATAATGAATAATATGGCCGTAAAAAACGCACCAGACCAAACACTTTTCCAGTTCACACTCACATCAGGCAATACCTTAAACACCAAGGCAAAAAGTATGGTGGCCATCCCAAGTGTAATGGCAAAATCTGTCACTTTCACCAACACAAGTAAGTATTCCGGAAATTGACGACTCATCCATTCGCTAATGGCAGCCAATACAGCAGAGATCACTAGCGATATTAACAGTAAGAAACCAATGGCCAAAATAAGTCCTAAGGAATAGGCGCGATCGAAAATAAGCCTCTTAATTCCACTCCCAGGCTTTTGTTCAACACGCCAAATATTGTTGAGCGACTTTTGCAATTGAAAGAAAACCGTAGTAGCACCAAATAGTAAAATACCAATTCCCACAGCTCGCATAATAAAACCTGAGTCGCTCCTGTAAGAACTGACCACCATATTTTCAATGCTCTGTGCAGCTTCATAACCAATCATTCCAGAAATTTCATTCACCAAACGACCCTGAACAGCCTCCTGACCATACACAGCCCCTCCAATGGAGATTAGCAATATCAGAAGCCCCGGCAGAGAAAAAATTGAGTAGTAAGCCACAATTGCACTTTGACGAAAAGCTTCGTCCTCGTTCCAGCCTTTAAATGCCTGCTTCAGTAATTTCCACCATGTTTTTATTCCCATCATAAAAAATCAGATAATGTAATAGAAACACGTTTCCGTCCAGAATGTTAGAAAGCGATGGTTAAATGGGTGAATTAGAAAAGCTTCTGTATTTTAGAGTTCCAAAACATATTCTAGGATTTGCTCCACGAGTACAATCCAATCTTATTCAATGCAAATTTGTAAAGGAGAAATATCTGAAATACTTGGGAAAGGCAAATTAAAAAACCTTTTCTCGCCCATTGACAATGCTTCGATTGTGCTTTTCAGAATAATGTTTGGAGGCATTATGTTTTGGGAGGTAACTCGTTATTTCAAGTACAATTGGATTGATCGCTATTGGGTCACTCCTTATTTCAACTTCGCTTACACCCCATTCAATCTAAGTCCATTGTCTGAAAATGGAATGTATATACTTTGGTATGTTTTGGGTGCATTGGCCATTTTCATCACCATAGGCTTTCTGTATAGAATCAGCACCGTTCTGTTCTTCTTGCTCTTTACTTATACTTTTCTTTTAGAGCAGGCACGTTACCTCAACCATTTCTATTTGGTTATTATCGTCAGTTTTATTCTCATTTTTATTCCAGCCCACCGTAGCTTTTCTATTGATTATAAAATTTTTAAGGGTATAAAAAGCCCCTACAATGCCAGTTGGAACCTTTGGTTGATCCGACTTACGGTAGGTATTCCGTACTTCTTTGGTGGTATTGCCAAGATTAATGCTGACTGGCTTCGAGGCTATCCACTCAAAGATTGGCTTTTAGGCGATCTTAACTTCCCCATCATTGGCCAATACTTTACAGAGCATTGGATGGTCATGATAATGTCATATTCTGGCCTATTACTAGATTTAGCAGTTGTACCTGTTCTACTATTCAAACGCACCCGATTAATTGGCTTTATTGCCATTTGCCTCTTCCATTTAATGAATGTAGAACTCTTCGAAATCGGTATTTTTCCATGGTTTATGATTGCCGCTACAAGCTTATACTTTAGCCCCAATTGGCCAAGAAAGCTTATTCAGAAAATCGGATTCAAAGGCGATGAAACTCAGGAAACCAATGACTTTACCCCTAACCAAAAATACCAGAAGGTAATTTTATACGGGTTGGGAATTTTCTTCGCTATTCAGATTTTTCTACCCATGCGCCATTTACTTATTAAGGGAAACGTACATTGGACAGAGGAGGGTCATAAATATGCTTGGCACATGAAATTGAGAAGCAAAGATGGGAGAACCGAGTTTATGGTAAAAAACAAAGCTACTGATGAGCTCATTGAAGTCAATATTGGAGGTTACCTACAAAATTGGCAGGAGCGAAAAATGGACGGAAACCCACAAATGATCTGGAAGTTTGCTAAGTTTTTGAAAGAGGAATATGGCCGAATGGGCGTAGATGTTGAAGTTTACGCACAAGCTTTGGCTTCGCTTAACGGAAGAGCCTACCAGTACATTATCGATCCGAATGTAGATTTAGCAGCGCAGGAAAAACCATTTTTCGGTAACGCTAAATGGATTCTACCCTTGGAGATTTCTTTAGAAAATCAGCGTTAAGCCTCAACGAGAAACCATATAATGCACCAACCTAGCTGCCAATCTTGCAGTAGCGTTATCTTGGTCATACTTTGGACTCAATTCGGCTAAATCTACACTGATCAGTTTTTGAGATTCAATCAATACATCGAGTGTTTTCAGTACAATATCAGGCGAGAATCCCATTGGAGAAGGGGCACTCACTCCGGGCGCATAAGCCGATGAAAAACCATCCAAGTCGATCGTCAAATAGACCTTATCTACCTTTTGAAGAAAGCCATTCAAGCAGCTTTTTACTTCGCTCCAATGTTCGATGGTGTATTCTGTATTCTCTAAATAGGTAACTCCCAATTCATCTGCCGTATTGAAAAGCGTTTGCGTATTTGCAGACCGCTGAATACCTAAACAGCAATATTCGAATGCCTGATTTTTGGCCTTACAATCTTGTGCGATTTGAAAAAAGGGCGTTCCAGAAGTATTGCCGTTTTTATTACTTCTTAGGTCGAAGTGTGCATCGATATTAATAATTCCGATGGTTTGGCTCTTCTCCTGCCCATCTAAAAACTGACGAATTCCGGTATAATGCGCATAAGCAATATCATGGCCCCCGCCCAATAAAATTGGAAATACACCTTGGCTCAACAACTGACTTACAGCCTTACTTAAGTGGCTGTGCGTTGCGTCTAAATCTTCGTCAGTGCAAACTACATTTCCAAAATCTAGAATATCAGTTAGTTGCTGAAAATGGTTTGGAAGAATGGCAAGCATTTTACGGATGGCATCTGGGCCATCAATCGCTCCAACCCTTCCCTGATTCCGCTTTACCCCTTCATCTACCGCATAGCCTAAAATGGCCAATTGCTTATTGGCAGAAGGTTTTAACGTCTCCAACGAAGACACTTTCACCATTTCATACCAATAGTTAGGTCGTCCAAGATTTTCATCTTTTCGGCCTTTCCAAAGCGACAGGTCTGCGGGCTTCAGTGCGTTCATGGGTTCAGATTTTTTGACCTCTTTTATAAACCATTGCAGGTTTTAGCTTGCCTTGTTGATAAAGAATTTCTTGATAATTATTACAAGGAAAAATCGCCAAATCAGCCAAAGCTCCTTCCGCTAAAGTTCCTCGATCAGTTAATTCTAAAGCCGCTGCCGCGCGAACAGTAATACCTGCCAACACTTCAGCATTAGAGAGCTTTTCTGCTGAACCCAATACCGCAGCTTGCATAAGCAGATCGCCCATAGGAGCCGAACCGGGGTTCCAATCGCTGGCAATGGCTAAACAGACACCGGCATTCAATAATTTACGGGCAGGCGTATAGGCACAACCCAAACCCAAAGTAGCACCAGGAAGTGCGGTGGCAATCGTGTTGCTCTTGGCTAATATTTCAACTTCTTTATCTGTACTGGCCTCTAAATGATCAGCACTTACTGCCCCTGCTTCTACCGCCAATTGACTTCCACCCGTTGAAAACTGATCGGCATGAATGGTGATCGAAAAGCCCATTGCTTTGGCTTTTTCTAAATAAGGCTTTGCTTCTTGGGGTGAAAAAGCGCCCGATTCCACAAAGATATCGATGCGATTGGCCAATTTTTCTTCCTTCAAAATTGGAAATAATTGTGAGCTAATTAATTCCAAATATTCCGTTTTCGAGCCTTCAAAATCCTTCGGATGCATATGGGCCGCCAAGCATGTAGATACTAAATCGGCAGCGTGCTTTTCATTGACAGCTTGAATGGCGCGAAGCATTTTCAACTCTTCATCCACAGTAAGTCCATAGCCGCTTTTGGTTTCAATGGTAGTGACTCCTTCCGACAAATGGCGACTGGCTCGTTCGGCAATTCCAGCCTCCAATTCTTTTTGCGAAGCATTTCGCGTTTGGGTTACGGTGTACCAAATTCCACCACCAAGCTCGGCCATTTCTAAATAGGTTTTTCCTGAGTTTCGAAAAGCATAATCACGTGCTCGGCTGCCCGAAGAGCAGATGTGGGTATGCGAATCGATAAAGCCCGGCAAGGCCACAAAATCACCATCGAGTTCCACCACTTCGGCACCAATAATTTTGGATTCGTTTAAAAGCGTATCGAAATCTCCAGTTTTGGCAATGGTTTCTCCTTGCAGAAGAATTCCGACTTTATCCTCCAAAACATTCAGTTGTTCGTCTTTTAAAGCACCACTCAAAGGCAAGCCCGTCATGGGCAAAACCTGCTTAAATGGACCGATTAGTTTGTAGGTGTTCATTGTTAAACAATTAGATACGAATCGATTTGAGTTTGAGTCACTCTTAAAAAGTAACACTCCATATTTATCGATTCTATGTTCAAATTCCCTATAAGTTATTTTCTTTCCCTGAGGAACGAAGGGTCTAAAAATAGCTACTTTTAGCTCTTAGTTCCTTCGCCCAAAAGGCTCAGGATGAAAAGGTTTTGACAAACCCTATTTGTTCACGTGACAGTTAAAGTGTCAAACCAAACTCATCGCTTTTTTCTTGAGCGAGGTCATAGCCTGCATCTGCATGACGAATAACGCCCATTGCAGGATCAATGTGAAGCACGCGCTCCAAACATTTTTCTGCACGCGCGGTGCCATCGGCCAAAACTACCATACCTGCATGTTGCGAATAGCCCATTCCAACGCCTCCACCATGATGGAAAGATACCCAAGTAGCACCTCCACTAGTGTTGCCCATTAGGTTCAGCAATGTCCAATCCGACACCGCATCACTACCATCTAACATACCTTCGGTTTCGCGGTTAGGCGAAGCCACAGAGCCACAATCCAAGTGATCGCGACCTATAACGATTGGCGCTTTTACTTTTCCTGTTCTTACCAATTCATTGAAAATAAGCCCTGCTTTTTTACGCTCGCCCAAGCCCAACCAGCAGATTCTACATGGCAAACCTTGGAAGGCTACTCGCTCTCTGGCTTGCTTCAACCAATTGATCAAATGATGATTTTCTGGAAATGCTTCCATCAACGCTTGGTCGGTGGTATAAATATCTTCCGGGTCGCCAGAAAGCGCAGCCCAACGGAACGGGCCTTTTCCTTCACAGAACAAAGGACGAATATAAGCTGGGACAAAACCCGGGAAATCGAAGGCATTGGCCTCTCCACCCTGACGAGCAAATTCACGCAAATTATTTCCATAATCGAAGGTAATGGAACCTCGTTTTTGCATTTCTAGCATAAAACCAACGTGCCTGGCCATACTCTTCAACGACTTTGCTTTGTAGGTTTTAGAATCTTCAGCTCTCAGTTTATCGGCTTCTTCCAAGGTATATCCATTAGGGATATAGCCGTTGATCGGGTCGTGGGCAGAAGTTTGATCCGTAAGAATCTCAGGAATCACATTATCGGCTAAAAGTTTTTCGAGCACATCACCAATATCGCCTACCAAACCGATGGAAATGGCTTCTCCCTTTTCCTTGGCATCCAAAGCCCAATCTCTGGCTTCTTCATAAGAATCGGTCATTTTATCGATGTAGCGTGTATCCAAACGTTTTTTAATTCGAACCGGGTCTTTGTCAACCCCCAAGAAGGTGGCTCCGGCTAAAGTAGCGGCCAAAGGCTGAGCGCCCCCCATTCCACCTAAACCACCAGTAACCACCAGCTTATGTTTCAAATCACCTTGAAAATGCTTGATGCCACAGGCCACAAATGTTTCATAGGTGCCTTGAAGAATTCCTTGGCTTCCGATGTAAATCCAGCTTCCAGCCGTCATTTGACCATACATCATCAGGCCGCGTTCTTTCAATTCATTGAAATGCTCCCAATTGGCCCATTCTGGCACCAAATTGCTATTCGCAATCAGCACGCGTGGCGCTTGAGGATGTGTTGGGATAATACCAACCGCCTTTCCCGACTGCACCAAAAGACTTTGGTCGTCTTCTAGTTTCAAAAGGCATTCAATAATTTTTTTCAGTGCTTCCGGGTTTCTGGCTGCTTGGCCATTTCCACCATAGACCACCAATTTTGAAGGGTCTTCAGCCACATCAGCATCTAAGTTATTCAAAAGCATACGCAATGGTGCTTCGGTTTGCCACGATTTAGCATGAAGCTGATTGCCAGTTGGTGCTTTATAATGCGGATGGTTGGCGTATTGCTCAATAAACTTCGAATAATTCATGATGGTTAGTTTTGAGTGTACTATAATTTTCTTCTTGGCGAACGACAGAAAGTAATGCTCCCTCTTTCACTATGTTGATGGTTTTTTCTATGTCTAGAGCGAAAACCCTGTCTACCGTGGCATGCGTCACTTGCTTTATGACCAAGTCGTGCATTTCTCCAATAATTTTACTTGATTTTAAGGGACGATGAAAGTCAAGTGCCTGCGCAGCACAAAGCAGTTCGATGCCCAATATTTTTTCTACATTTCCTATCACTTGGTAGGCCTTTCTTCCTCCAATAGAGCCCATACTTACGTGGTCCTCTTGACCTAATGAAGTTGGAATACTGTCGGCACTCGCAGGGAAACACAAGCCTTTGTTTTCACTCGCCAAAGCGGCTGTGGTGTACTGCGGAATCATAAAACCTGAATTGATACCTGTTTCCTTCATCAGCAATTTCGGCACATTATCTACTGTCCCTTCAAGGGAAAGGTAAATCCTTCGGTCGGAAATATTACCGATTTCCGAAGCAGCCAAACAGGCGTAATCTAAAGCCATGGCCAAAGGCTGACCGTGGAAATTACCTCCACTAATGGTCAAGTCTACATCGAAAATAACAGGATTATCAGTAACTGAATTGAGTTCAATTTCAACTAACTCTTTCAAATGCAACCAAGCATTTCGCGAAGCCCCATGTACCTGTGGAATACAGCGCAAAGAATAAGGGTCTTGCACCCTAGTGCAGTTAGCGTGTGAAGTCATTACTTCGGAATCGCTAAGCAAAGCCGTCATTCGAGCGGCCACATGTTGGTTTCCTTTAAACGGACGCAATTCATGCAATTCTGGTCTGAATGGTTTCGAAGAACCTAACAGCGCTTCTACCATCATGGCGCCAATCAAATCGGCATGGTCGAGGCAATTATGAAGTCTATCAACGACTTTCACCGCATAGGCCAAAATAAATTGCGTGCCATTAATCAGTGCCAAGCCTTCTTTTGGACCCAATTCTAATGGCGCTAAACCATGCTTGTGTAAGACACTAAGTGTATCATACTTTTTTCCGTTCTCCATAACTTCCCCCAAACCAATTAAGGGAAGGAAGAGGTGAGACAATGGAGCCAAATCTCCAGAAGCTCCTACAGAACCTTGACTAGGCACTACTGGAATAATATCATTATCAATATGCCATTTGATGCGATCCAAGGTAGTTTCGGCAATACCAGAATAACCTTGTGCTAGGGAATTCATTTTAAGAATGAGCATCAGTTTTGAGATGTCATCTGGCACCGATTCGCCAACGCCCACACTGTGGCTTTTGAGAATATTTTCTTGCAACAGCCTTGTTTTCTCTTCGGAAATAAGGGTGGTACAAAGCGGGCCAAACCCAGTATTGATTCCATAAACGGCCTTTCCCTTGGCTACAATTTCTTCAACGGTCTGCTGACTTTTTACCACCTTGGCCCTGGCTTCTACACTCAAATCTCCAGCAATTTCTCCAGCACAAATGGCAAGCGCCTTGCCTACGGTCAAGTGTTCTTCACCGTATAAAAATATTCCTCTTTCCATGAATGATGTGTGTTAAACAAAAAAACCCGCTAAGGAATCTACACAGCTAGTAGTTTAGAGCAATGTAAAATAGGAGATCCTTAGGGGCGTATGAGAAACCTGTTTTCTAATACGAAAGTAAGTCTTACTTTTAATAATTATAAATACCAATTTTATCAATACTTAATAACTATGAGTTATCAGTTGGAATTTAGGCACCTTAAGTATTTTATGGCGGTAGCCGAAGAACTTAATTACAGAAAGGCGGCAGAAAGACTGTTCATCTCTCAGCCCGGTTTGAGCAGACAGATTAGCCAAATGGAAGAAGTTTTGGGTGTGAAGTTATTTGAACGCACCAAACGAAAAGTAAGCTTAACCACTGCTGGCGAACATTTAATGCACGAAACTCTATTTATAAACAACCATTTAGCACGGGTTAAAAAGGAGTTAAAGCGAATTGATTCAGGCGAGCAAGGTGAAATTAGAATCGGATTTATAGGCTCGGCTATGCAGAACGTAGTGCCCGACTTAATGGTGAAAATGAATGCCCAATTGCCTGAGGTAAAGGTGAATTTGGAAGAAATGTCGAATAAGGTTCAGGTAGAAAAACTGGAAAAGGGTGAGCTTGATTTTGGTTTTGTACGGCTCTCCAGAGTGCCTGAAGAGTTTCATATGCACCCCGTTTTAGAAGATACTTTTTCTATCGTACTGCCCAAAAAACACCTTATGAACGAAAAGCAATTTAAGAATGTAGCTCAATTGGCAGACGAGCATTTCATTCTTTTCTCCAGCGAATACAGTCCGCTTTATTATGATATGATTATGAGTATTTGCGAAGATCAAGGTTTTACTCCTACCGTATCGCATAAATCAGTGCATGCCCAAACCATTTTTAAATTGGTAGAACGTGGGCTTGGTGTGGCTATCATACCCACTTCATTACAATATGGCTTTGATTTAAATGTAAAGTTTATTGAGTTGAAGAACATTCCGCAACGCACTACCCTATCGGTAATTTGGAAAAAAGAAAACCGCAACCCCGCCATGTGGAAAGCGAAGGACTTGTGGTTTGGAGAGTGATTTCTTAAGACTCAACACCTCCAATCACTAGTACTAGTGAAATTTTAATTATGCTGCATTTCCCCCTTGGTTCATAAACTCTGGACTCTATATTTGCATTCTATTTGTAATAAGTCTAAATAAGAACTGAGAGAAGAAAGCCCGCTTTCTTCTACTACAACATATAATAGCCCCATGAGAATCCTTAATAAAACAAAAGCCTTTGCCTTAGCCATGCTGTTTATGGTAAGTTTAAACTTTGCCGCTGCGCAAGGCGACAATCCATTTATTCAATCGAAATACTGGGCGGCCAAACCAAGCATAGAAGCCATTAAAGCTGATATGGCCAAAGGTCACTCCGTACTTCAAGCCAATAGCGGTGGTTTTGATGCCACCACTTATGCTATTCTGAACAACAACCCACTTTCAACAGTGCAGTTCTTGGTGGAGCAAGGCAACTCTGTAAACAAGAGAACGCACGATTCAAGAACCTACATTTTCTGGGCAGCTTCTCGCGCCAACATCGAGGTAATGGAATACCTAATGGCGCAAGGCGCAAAAACAGACCTCCGAGATTCACACGGCTACACAGTAGCTCAATTTGCAGCTGCGGGCGGCCAGCAGTCACCAGAAATCTATGATTTCTTTGAAGCCAATGGAGTGGATTTAAAAAACCAGAAGACAGCCGAAGGAAAGAACATCCTTCACATTCTTATCCCTCGTTTGACCAACTATGGCATGTTGGATTATTTCCAATTGAGAGGTTTTGATCTGAACGAGCTAGATAAAAATGGAAACGGCTTGTTCAACTATGCAGCCCGTAGCGGAAACATCGATTTATTGGAAGAATTGGTTGATCGTGGTGTAAAATACGGTGAGAACAAAGTGACAGGCGAAAACGCCATTTTGATAGCGAGCAGTAACCGAGAAAACACGGTGGAATACTTCAAATACCTTGAAAGCTTAGGCTTAAACCCCGCAGTAAAAACAAACGAAGGCGTTTCTGCTTTACACAGAATCGCTGCATCAAATACCAACCTTGACGTTTACAATTACTTCTTAAGTAAAGGTTTGAACGTGAATGATGCGGATTCAAACGGAAACACACCTTTAATCAACGCGGCAGGCAGAAACAGCTTAGAAATGGTAACTTTCTTGGCAGAAAAAACTAAAGACATTAACCATGTGAATAAAGAAGGCCAATCAGCTTTGACAATGGCGGTAATGCGCAATAATGCTGAAGTGGTAGATTACCTACTTGCTAAAGGTGCTGATGTGAAAGTAACCGATGAGAAAGGCAACAGCTTAGGCCAATACTTGATTGGTGCATACAGCAAAAACAACAGTGCTGACTTTGACAAAAAATTAAAATCACTTCAGGCAAAAGGACTTGACCTTAGCAAAAAACAGGGCGATAAAAGCACACTTTTCCATTTAGCCATTGACAAAAACGACTTGGATTTATTGAAAAAGGTACATGCTTTGAAAATTGATGTCAACGCAAAAAACAATGAAGGAGCAACTGTTTTACACCTTGCTGCAATGAAAGCTGCTGACGATGAAATTTTGAAATACCTAATCTCAATCGGAGCAGACAAAAGCAGCACTACCGAGTTTGAAGAAACAGCTTTTGATTTAGCTCAGGAAAATGAAAAGCTAGCCAACAACAAGGTGGATTTAGGATTCTTAAAAGCGAAATAAGATGTTGAACATACAGCAATTCGGAACAAAGATATTATTGATTGCAGGGTCAGTTTTAGCTATGGCTTTCACCTCTGACATTGGCAGCGTGAAATACAAATGCTTGGTTCAAATGATTAACTACACTGGAGAAGACGCTTATGTAGCGATTTCATTAATGAACCCAGAAGGCGAGTACGAACGCACTTTATACGTTCAAGGCGATGATAGCGAATGGTACAGCGACATTAAAAACTGGTGGGCTTTTTCTTCAGGGAAAAATGAAAAACTAGACGGCATTACTGGCGCAAGTATTGGTAATGGAGAACGTCAAGTTTTGGCTTTCGAGATTGACGAAACCAAAATTGATGCAGGCTATAAAATTAGGTTTGAGTCGGCTGTGGAAAATCAGGAATACCATGTCACCGATGCTGAATTGAGCTTAAATGCAGAAAGCGTAAATAGTAAAATCGAGGGAAAAGGGTACATCCGTTACGTACGTATCATCCCAAATTAATATCCAAAAGTCTTTATGACCATTTCTTTTTGGAGATATAGCCACCTTGTTTTGGCTATATCTTCATCATTATTCCTTCTTATCGCTTCCATTACCGGGGTAATTTTGGCCTTCAAACCTATAATTGAAAAGGCGCAACCTTACCAACCCAGCGGGGCTTCTGAGCTTACTATTGCCGAATTGCTCAGTAATATAGATGGGAAATACGAAGAAGTGCTCAGCATTTCGTCAGATAAAAATGGTTTTATCACAGCCTCTGTGATTGGTGAAAATGGTAGCAAGAACTTCTACATCGACCCTTTTACCGGAGAAAAAATTGGTGAGTTAAAGGAGAAGGCAACCATTTTTAATTTCGCTACCAGCCTCCATCGCTCTCTCTTTCTAGGCACCATTGGTAGGTTCTTTATTGGACTAGCTTCTTTCCTACTTTTCTTAATGGCAACTTCGGGTGTAGCCTTAATTTTGAGACGCCAAGGCGGAATTAAACAGTTCTTTAACAAGCTGGTAAAAACCAGTTTTCTCCATGATTATCATACAATTTTAGGTAGGCTGGCGCTTATCCCATTAATCGTTATTTCGCTTTCGGGTACTTACTTATCGCTGCTTAGGTTTTCTATTATTCCCGAAGAAAACATAAGTCATGCTGTAGATTATGACGCCATTGAAGCCAGCCCAAAAATTAGCACAGCCGACTTCGAAGTTTTCAATCAAAACACCTTAGAGAATTTCAGGTCAATTGAATTTCCGTTTAGTGATGATGTGGAAGATTACTTCCTCTTAAAGCTGAAGAAAAAAGAAGTTATCGTGAATCAATTCACGGGTGAAGCGTTAAGTGAGCAGCCCTACCCTTTTGTGGCCTTGTTTTCTGAATTGGCCATGATGCTTCACACTGGTCAAGGAACAATTCTATGGTCTGTTGTTCTTGGTTTGGCTAGCTTAACATTGCCATTCTTTATTTATTCTGGCTTTGCCATTACCCTAAAAAGAAGGGCCGCCAAAATCAAAAACCCTTATCCCAAAGATCAGTGTAAGTATGTAATTCTTGTAGGTTCCGAAGGAGGAACCACGCGCAAGTATGCCAAGTTACTGCACGATCAACTACTAGCTGCCAAACAAACTTCTTACCTCACCGACATGAACAAACTGAGCCATTTCAAGAAAATGGAGCACTTGGTGGTGATTACGGCAACTTATGGCCAAGGCGAAGCGCCAAGCAATGCTGCTCAATTCAAGAAACTTTTTATTAAAGATTTTAGACCAAAAAATGACTTCACTTTTTCCGTAGTGGGTTTTGGGTCATTGGCCTACCCAGAGTTTTGCAAATTTGCTTTTGATACTGATGATTTACTAAGAAAACACCCTTTAAGCACTCAATTGCTGGAAGTACATACGGTCAACAATCAGTCCTTTGAAGCTTTTAGTAGCTGGATAAATCCTTGGGGCAAAAAAGTAGGGCTAACCATTGAATTGCCCAAACCAGACAACCTTATTGCCCGAAAAAAGACACAGAAATTCACAGTCGTCAACCGTGCCATTTCTTCTAATGTGGAAGATAACACTGCACTTATAGAGCTAAAGCAAGAAGGAAATAAGAAATTTGAGTCGGGAGATTTACTGGCCATTTACCCTGAAAACAGTACTCGTGAGCGTCTGTATTCATTGGGAAAATCAAAAGACGGTAATCTCCTACTCAGTGTAAAAAAGCATGAACTCGGTTTATGTTCCACACTTTTGCACGAATTAAAAATTGGCGATTCACTCGAAGGCTTTCTGCTTCAAAACAAAGCCTTTCATTTCCCTAAAAAGGCGAAGCGTACCATCATGATCAGTAACGGAACTGGTATTGCGCCTTTCTTAGGCATGATCAACCGTAACGGCAGAGCACACGAAATTCATCTGTATTGGGGGGGACGAACAGGCAACTCATTCGACATTTATAAAGAAACCATTGAAGGCGCCTTGGCCGACAATCAGTTGACAACATTCAAGCCTGCCTACTCCCGTTGCTGTGATAAAATTTACGTGCAAAGCCTCATAGAAAAAGATGCTCCATTTATTGCCCAAACGTTGAAAGACAATGGTACAATTATGATTTGCGGCTCCATTACCATGCAAAAAGGAGTGACGCAAGTACTTGATCAAATTTGCCAAAAGAATAATAATCAAAGCCTAAGCTTTTACCAAAACCGAAAGCAGATTAAGCTAGATTGTTATTAGTTTGACTTCGCTCTGACGAAAACCTCACCTTTCTATTTACCTCTAGAAACTCAGAACAGGAATTGTATTAAAATTGAAGTCTATTTAACTTATACTGGTATTCATAAAACCAATAAGGAGAGATGAGCAAGAAAGAACTCTAGAAGTAAAGGGGATAGCAATAAATATATTAGACTAGAATGGTCATAAATACATTTCGCTCACAGACATGTTAAAAGCCAAGGATGGGGATTACTTTATTTCCGACTGGCTACGAAACAGAAATACGATAGAATTTTTAGGCGTTTGGGAGAGTGTTTACAACCCCAATTTTAATTATGGCGAATTCGACATAATTAAAAGTAAAGCAGGTTTAAATAGCTATAGATTAAGCGTAAAAGAATGGGTTGAAAAAACCAATGCAATTGGCTTAAAGGCAACTGCTGGAAGATATGGTGGCTCATTTGCACATTCAGATATTGCTTTTGAATTTGGAATGTGGATTTCTGCAGAATTCAAGATATACTTAATAAAAGAGTTTCAACGCCTAAAGGCCGATGAAAACGACCGACTAAAGCTTGATTGGAACTTACAGCGCACCTTAGCCAAGGTCAATTATGTAATTCATACCGATGCTATAAAGGCAAATCTACTGCCATCAGAATTAACAAAAAGCCAAATTAACTTGGTATATGCTAGTGAAGCCGATATTTTAAACATGGCACTCTTCGGCAAAACAGCTAAGCAGTGGCGAACCGAAAACCCAACTGCGGAAGGAAACATAAGGGACGAAGCCACCATTGAGCAGCTGGTGGTATTAAGCAATATGGAAAGTATGAATGCAGTATTTATAAGCCAAGGCTTATCCCAAAGCGATCGATTGATACAACTGAATAAAATGGACATCACACAAATGCAATCTTTGCTTAAGAGTGCTCCGCTCAAAAAATTAAAGAATGATAATTAACCTCTATGCGCCTCTCATCATTCAATCCTCAGCCATTCCTTTAATCTTAACAGTATTTACCTTAGCAGCAACTCATTTTATTTTATCTTCGCAGCTTAAACGCGATGAAAACACTACTCAAAATTTATTCTGCTTACGGCCTAGTTATTTTTGCATTGGTTTTCATTGTCTTACTACCCTTTTTTCTGCTGGCTATTTTTGTAAAACCATTGGAAAAAACTGCTGGTTTTCTCAACCACGTTTGGGCCAGAATACTCTTCTTCTTTCTCTTTTTAAACCGGTCTAAAATTGTTTACGAAGAAAAACTGAGCCGAAAGCAACGCTATATCTTTTGTGCCAACCACTTCTCTTTTCTGGATATACCAACCATGGGGCTTATTAACCATAACTTTAAATTTATCGGTAAAAGCTCATTGAGAAAAATTCCATTATGGGGCTATATGTACAGCAAGCTACATATTTTGGTAGATCGTAATAGTTTAAGAGATCGACATGCAAGCTGGGTAAAATGTAAGGAAGCCGTTGCGAATGATTATAGTATCACCTTTTTTCCCGAAGGTGGAATTTTAAGCAAAAACCCGCCTGAATTGGCTCGTTTTAAAGAGGGCAGTTTTAAAATTGCTGTGGAAGAACAAATCCCAGTTGTACCGGTAACAATTCACAACAATCATCTACTTTTACCTGACAAAAAACCCTTAATCATGCACAGAGGTACCATTTCGCTTAAAGTGCACAAACCCATTTGGCCAACAGGCACTGATGATTTTGCAGTGCACGATTTAATGGCGAAAGTACGTTCGATAATAGATGAAGAACTGAAACTGACACACCATGCAGGTAGATAAAAAAACATTACACCAAGTAGCTCATTTAGCCCGACTCAACATTAAGCCCGAGGAAGAAACTCAGCTTTTGAATGACATGAGCGAAATACTAACTTGGGTAGGGAAACTGGATGAACTAGACACTGAAGGCGTTGAACCCTTAACTCATATGACAGAAGAAGTAAACGTTTTTAGGAAAGACAAAGCGGAAATCAGTATGAGTCAGGAACAGGCGCTAAAAAATGCTGCGGTGAAAGATTCTAAGTTTTTCAAAGTACCAAAAGTGTTAAAATAGCACCCTTGGAAAATCAAAAGAGCCACCTTCTTATTAAGTATTTTAGCCTTTTTAATTGGGCTACTGTAACCATTGCCGGATTACTGCTGCTTTCTACTTTTTTTATAGGCGATAGCTTGGTTTTACCATGGATTACCGATACAGAATACGTTAAATCACCCCTGTTTTTAGAGTACTTTTCGATTAACGGAAAGCCAATGGGTTTTGAGCTTGATCAAATCTTAATTTGGCAGCAATTTAAAACGGGACGTTACCTTTTTCTAGAATGGCCTGAATATTTACTTTTTGCCTTAACACTTATTGGTTTTGTAATTAGTACAGTAACCATTACCTATTTGGAGCGCTTCTGGTACTTGGTCTGCGCAGGCATTTTGGTATTTATATCTATTAACTTTGGCTTAGACGAGCTGGCCATAGGCAATCAGTACTTCGGATACGCCTTTATTGGAGGCTTTTTGCTCTTGAGCTACTATTTCCAAAGCATTAAAACCAATATTGGTTTTGCAACAAGGCTAATTTCTACTCTCATTCTTATAAGTAGTTTTACCCTTGCAGCCGCTCTTATTTCACCTGTACCAAGCCCTACGCTAGTTTGGTTTTCTTATGGCATACTTGCTCCGCTTATATTAGCTGCATTGTTCATTTTCTTTGTGGCTGGAGACAACTTTTTCTACCTCTTTAAGGTTGCCACACAAAACGCACCTTCCGGCAAAAACGCATTAATCCATTTCTTAGTGATTGGCGCTGTATATATCCTCGTGCTTACCTTGTTATTCTTGAACCTTACGGGTCAGATTTCATTAAATATAATCCTGATTAACCCTTATACAATTCTTTTCATCTCCGTAATCTCAGGGTATTTTGTTTTACAAACCAAGCTAGCGGTTGTAGAATCACAAATTCCAATTCTACTGATTAAGAAATTGCTTTACCCTGCCTTGGCAGCCATCTCATTGGCGGTAATAGCCTATGCTGAAATCACTGCTAACGACTCGTTGACAGTGGCCATTAAAATGACAATTGTAGCTTCACACTTAGCTTTCGCTGTGGTGTACTATGTGTATTGCTTCATGAATTTCACCCCTGCTTTATTGGCAAATGCTCCCGCCTGGAAATCCTTTTTTAGAGGCGAAAGAGCTCCATTATTGACAGCTAGATTAGGGGTTATTTTCTTTCTGATTGGGGTATTATTCTACTTAAACTATCGTCCCTATTACCAAATCAAAGCAGGCCAATACAATACTTTAGGAGCACTGGCCGAAAAAGTGGAAAATGATTTATTGGCTGAACAATACTACAAGCAATCGTTATTCTATGATTACTATGGGGTTAGGGCAAACTATGGCTTGGCCATGATTGAAAAAGCCAACGGAAATCCTGCTCAAGCCACTAAAAGATTTAAAGAAGCTATTTTAAGAAGTGAAAACCATAAACCAGCATTAGGCTTGGGCAGGTTTTATTCTGATCAAGACCAACTCTTCAATAAATTACTTTCCTTAAAAGAGATAGAAAACGGGCTCAATGACCAAAGAGTTCTTAACAACCTAGCCATAGCACATTATGAGTTCGGCCATTTGGATACAGCTTTATTATTGTTGGAAAAGGCATATCAAAACAAACCTACTCCCGAAATCACCAGTAATTTTCTGGCTTTAGATTTATCCATCAAGAATAACCTTGATATTGATTCGGTTTTGCAAAGCACAGCTCATTTTGAAGATCTTCATACACTTACCAATCGACAAGCGTTTGCAAATGCTGTAAATATTCAGCCTGAATTAAAGCTAAAAGTACCAACCGACTCTTTCTTACTACTTGATGAACTTTACTATTTGTATAACGCTGCGCTCAACTCAAAAACGAGCAACAAAGAACTTATCGAGACTTTCGATAGATACATTGCCTATCCAAGAAACATAGCCATAAAGGATTACCTCATGCTAGGGAAGGTAATTCAACTTTATAACTCAGGTAGAGTGAATGAAACTTTTAATTTACTGGATGAACTCATTGCTTCCTATGGCCAAAATACTGGGCTTTACAGTTACATGAAAGCCATTTGGGCATACCAACAGGGCGCTTATGAACTCAGCTTCGTGTTTTTGGGCGAAGCTCAATCCTATAATTTCGACAGAAATATTATTGCTACTACCTATTCAGATTTTCTAGCAAAAACCGTTGATCAACCCTCTTCTGGCCTTCTGCAAAAATGGAAAACATATGAGAGTGAAAGAGAAAACTTGAACCAGGAAGAAAGAAAAGCCCTCTTATTGGACATAGCCCGTGAGAACAGCTTTAATGAGGAAGGCACTTTAAAGGCAGTTGACTCACTTAGAATTATGGATTCTACCACTCCCCTAGAAATTTATGAATTACTTCAAAAAGCCATTTCCGTTAACAAAAGAAGTGTGCTTTTATATGAAGCCTACATTTATCAAACCTTAGAGGTAGGTCTCCCATTTTTTGGTAAATCTGCTTTAGAAACGCTATCAACATTTACAAAGGAAGTGGAGTTTGAAAGGATTAAAAATCAATTTGAGCAAAAGGAAAAGCAAATTCAGCAAAGAGCTTTAAGCCTAAACGACTGAAAATGACTCGCCAATAAACCCTTCAATCCATTTGAGTATCCGCTCAAGGAATAAATATTGTTAGCCGCTCTAGATTGCGTTGTTTTGTTTGTTGATTCCCAACAGATATTGAGTCGGGATTAAACTTTTGATTATTTTTTTAGTCTTGATTTAAACTTTATTGAACATACATCCGTCATACGAATATGAAAACAGTAATCAGTACAACAGATTTATCTAGAATCTACCAAATGGGAAGCGAAACTATTCGCGCCCTAAAATCGGTAACCATTGAAATTAAGCAAGGAGAGTATGTTTCTTTCATGGGGCCGTCTGGTTCTGGTAAATCAACTTTGATGAACATGATCGGCTGTCTTGATACACCTTCTGGTGGACGCTATGTTCTGAACGGAATGGACGTTAGTGACATGACCGAAAATGAATTGGCAGAAGTTCGAAACAAAGAAATTGGTTTCGTTTTCCAAACATTCAACCTATTACCACGTGCTAGTTCATTAGAAAACGTTGCACTTCCTTTAATTTATGCTGGCTATAGCAAAGCAGAAAGAGAAGAAAAAGCATTAGCTGCTCTAGACGGTGTTGGATTAGCCGAAAGAGCCCATCACAGACCTAACGAACTTTCAGGGGGTCAACGTCAAAGAGTTGCAATTGCAAGAGCATTGGTAAATAACCCTTCGATCCTTTTGGCCGATGAGCCAACAGGTAACTTGGATACCAAGACTTCTTATGACATTATGGACTTGTTTGCCAACCTACACGACAAAGGCAACACCATTATCATGGTAACACACGAAGATGATATTGCTCAATATTCTCACAGAATTATTAGAATGCGAGATGGCTTAGTTGAAACCGACACTATCAACGAAAATCCTACAAGGGGTAATCCTATTAAAGAAGCAGCCGCTAAGGCAGCAGCAGAAGCCGCAACACATTAATTGAATTGTGAAAATTTATACAAAAACAGGAGATTCAGGCACCACCTCATTATTGGGTGGTGCTCGTGTTTCTAAGGCACATCTCCGAATCGAAGCTTACGGAACGGTAGACGAACTAAACTCTTTCTTGGGTGTACTAAGAGATCAGCCCGTGAATGAAAAGAGACTGGATCTACTTAAAGAAATTCAAGATAGACTTTTCACTCTTGGAGCCGAACTGGCCACAGAACCAGGAAAAGACAAAGTGGTAAAACCCGATCTTCTTCCTTCAGACATTGAGTTGCTTGAAAAAGAAATGGATGAGATGGAAAAACATCTTGAGCCGTTAAAAAATTTCATTCTTCCAGGTGGTCATCCCTCCGTTTCATTTGCCCATGTGGCTCGTTGCGTATGCCGAAGAACCGAGCGCATTTGCATTGCCCTAAATGACGAATCACCCGTGGACGGTTTAGTGATTCAGTACCTTAATCGCCTTTCAGATTTCTTTTTTATGTTGGGAAGAAAAATGGCACAAGAGCTTGGTATTGAAGAAGTAAAGTGGGAACCTAGGAAAATTAAGTAAGTATTTACCATTTAAATGTGTCGGCTTTCCATTTTGGAAAATATTAAAACCACAGACTTCTCACCAACAAAAGTTACAGTAAGCAAAAACAATATTCTGAATAAATTTTTATTTCAAAATATTATTTCTTCACTCAGTATTAACTCCTCTTCTTTTAGAATATTTCACGGTTTGATCTTATTTGTTCAAACCCTGAAGTTTCTTAAATTTGAACTCATTTCCCCTTAACCCATCGGTACATGATAGATACAATTGATATTTCGATAAACAAGGTAAACCAATCAAATATTGGCACTCTTGACGTTCACAATATCCCATTTGCGAAGATTTATTCTGACCATATGTTTGAAGCGGACTACAGAGACGGGGAATGGAAAAACTTCAGGATTGTACCATACCAAAATATTTCAATAAGCCCGGCAAACAACACTTTGCACTATGCCATTACAGTTTTTGAAGGCATGAAAGCTTACAAAAATGACGCTGGTGAAGTATTGCTTTTCAGACCAGAGGCCAATGCCAAAAGGTTGAATATTTCTGCAGAAAGAATGTGTATTCCTGAATTGCCCGAAGAGCTTTTTATGGAAGCTTTAACAACGTTAATTAAACTTGACAGCCAGTGGGTACCATCTGTACCTGGCACTTCTTTATACATTCGTCCTTTCATTTTCGCAACAGACGAATATATAGGAATCAGACCTTCTGACACCTTCAAGTTTATGATTATTACTTGCCCGGTAGGAGCTTATTATTCCGCCCCTGTCAATGTAAAAATTGAAACGAAATTTTCTAGAGCTATGCCTGGTGGAACTGGCTTTGCTAAAGCAGGTGGAAACTATGCGGCCAGCCTTTATCCTGCTAAACTAGCCAAAGCTCAAGGTTTTGATCAGCTGATTTGGACGGATGCCGAAACGCACGAGTACATTGAAGAATCAGGTACCATGAACGTAATGTTCATTATTGACAATACAATTATTACTGCGCCAGCCAGCGGCACTATTCTTAAAGGAATTACTAGAGACAGTGTATTGACACTAGCGCGTGATTGGGGCATGAAAGTGGAAGAGCGCAAAGTTTCTGTAAAAGAAGTGGTTGAGGCAGCTAAAAACGGCACTCTTCAAGAAGCTTTTGGCGTGGGTACTGCTGCTACTATTGCTCATATAGCCCGCATTGGTTTCGAAGATGAAGTTTATGACTTGGGGCCAATCGAAGAAAGAGAGTTTTCAAACAAAGTGCTTTTCGAACTAGATAGAATTAAAACAGGTAAGGCAGAAGATAAATTTAATTGGATGCTAAAGGTTTAATTTAACATTCCTTAACCAGTTTTTTTCTTTAATTGCAGGCCTATGAAAGCAAAATGGCCATTCCTTATAATATGCCTTTTACTTCTGTCTGAGGCAGCCTTTTCTCAAACCTACCTTGTAGTGAGAAAGAAAGGTTCGATGCGTAAATACGAGTACTTTGTAGGCTCTAAAATTGTGTATAAACAGAAGGGTCAAGATGTATTCTTTACCGACCGAATTACGGAATTTGCAGACAGCACTTTAGTTTTAGAGAACAATATTCTTCATACAAGCCAAATTACAGAGATTGATGTAAGAGGTGCTGAATCTAATCGCTCAAAATTTCTAGGCGCATCTGAAACATTATTACCTACCGTAGGAATTGGACTAATGGCCATTGATTTGTTCAATCATACCGTTGTAGACGGTCAAAAATTCTCTCTTGACCGCAGCACTACAACAACAGCAGGCATACTAATGCTCACGGGATATACCATGAAGATTGCTAGAAGAAAAAAAGTAAACCTCACCAATCCCAAGTTTGAAATCTATATTATTGGGTTAAAGTAATAGAGCCACTTATTTATTCTCTCTATAAATAAATTGATTTGATATAAGGCTCCCAATTTATTGTCATTCAATTTCTTCTAACCAAATCACCTCATATCTTAGTATAGTTTACTGAAAATTAATGCTATGCACTAATTTTCATAACCACCTGCCCAGTAAACTTTATATCTACGAATTTTATTCTCTGAAAGAAACTCATAGAGATAAATTTGTTCGTATACGTCACTACGTAACACTTTATCAGACACTTCCCAATCTTTAAACATTTGTTCGAGTGAATGAAAATTAACCTTTAGGACATCTATTGATGTTAAGGTTTCCACGCCTTTATCTGAGAGCTCCGTTTTAAATTCTTCCGTAAAAATCCTAAAGGTAATTTCTCTATTTCCGATGTCTATTTTTTCAAAATAGTCAATGGAATCTCCCACAAAACCAGGTGGGGTCGAGGTTTTATAATTGTCATTGATCTTAAAACTTAAATTTATTGCCTTGTTAACTTTCTTAGTCTGCCCAATGGACGCTAAACTTACAAGACAAAGCCAAATTAATAGGCATAACTTCTTATTGACATACATCATTGTGGTTTGTTATAATATAATTATTTACTGTATCAGTTATTCTAATTGTATCTGATGGAAGAAGGTTGTACCAAGCCTGAGTTCCTTTCAAGCCTTCCCAAGCCAGATCATTATAAAACTGATCCAGCTGTGATGCATTATCAAACTCTTTTGTAATATCCGCTATCGTTTGAACGTAATGAGCAGCCATTTGTTCATGTTGCCATCCTTTTCCATACCTTCTATAATAATCATATATCCCAGGATAATCCCCATTAGCCATAAGCTGATTAAGTTCGGTTTGAGTCACGCCCTGAATATTTCCCTTTTTGATTAGAGATAAAAGTTTTCGGTACATTTCAGCATGAATTATCTCGTGAGCCATTGTTTTAGCAGATAACAAAGTTGGCCTAAAATTTAGTCCAGCTTGCGAAGTATTATTATTAAACCCAATCGTTATCACGTAATCAGGGGTATCTGTATTTCCAACTGGCAGGTATGTTCTTGCTGCTACACTCGACCCTAAGTCATTCCTTACAGAAAACCTCAAATGAGCAACTGGAAACTCCCCGTCAAATTTTTGAATTGCGCTTTTGAAACCTCCACTAAGGTTCAACAATTTGTTATACACACATTCCGCCTTTGTGTTCACAAAAGTTGGATCTAAAATAATTTCTTCTTCCAGTTCCAATTCTATTTTAAACAAACACCCACGAAGCGGGTCATTACAACCAGCATAAGAACCACCACCATTTTGGGAATAGTATGTGCCTGGCACACCTCCCTCCAAGTTCAATTCTGGATAATAGTTGACAGAGCAAGTCCTTTCATAAGATATGCCCACCAAGTCGGAATATTTACGGACAGGTATCCCTTGTTCAATATGGTAACGGTCAATATAATGATAAATGGCTACTTCTTCGCAATCTACTTCCATTCGAGTTTCAATGTTAACATCGTTGAAATCACTGTTGAGGCAGACAGGGACGCCCAGTACCCTGCCATTGTCCATTCTTTTGGCATAGACCATTTGGTTGTTATTGTCTAACACATTGAGAAGCCCTGAAAAGCTCTCCATCCTGGAAAAGGAAACATCTTTGACCGATTTTCCTTCTGATTTCCATTGGTCCATAAAATACTTGGCCACATAGAAATCAAATTGCCCGCTCTCTTTTTTGACCGCAAGTAATGATTGCTTTGTGTCATAAAGTTTATTTGTTGCCAACACTTGATTTTCAGGAAGATTGATTTCAAACTCATAGTAGTCCAAACCAAGTTCTTCGGAGTATTCAAGTGGAGCTGATACATTCCAGTCCACTTTATAATCACTTGAAACAACCTTGCTAAAAGTTTCTGGAGAAAACTGTGAGATGATACTGTTAATTTCTTGAGGCGCGTTTTTCTCGAAGATATCTTCTTCGGAACAGCCTAGTAATCCCAAGCCAATGGCTGTAATTAGTAAGATGGTTAAATAAAGGTGCTTTTTCATAAGACTTTTTGTTGTTCTGAGTATAAAAAAATAGGATTTAAGTACCTGATCACAGCGGAACATTGACCATGCCCTATACTTATATATGATTTAAACACTGAAAAGTCACCCTTGAAAATGAATTATTTTAAAAAAAAAAATATCGTATTACGTATTACTCCTGATAAATCAGTGAGTTAGGCTCTAAGAAATATTTCAAAAAATAGCCTCAATAAAATAAGCAAATGTAGATGGGCGAAGGAGCAGTGTGAAAATGAAACCGTACTGTATTCCAAATAGCATACTATGCTAGTAAATTGCTCTACCATTTTTAATTACTTACGGTAGTAACCCAGAAATAAAGTTAAGCATAAAAAAGTGGCTATAAGTCGAGTCGAAATGCTTTTTAAATCAAGCCCTTTTAATCCTTCGATTTAAGTAACCCTATAAAGTAGTTTAAAAATCTATGACCACGCCAAAAGTTGGAATTGTAGAACCATTATTGGTATCGGGAATTTCAATCAGGTTTCGCGGCATTATCACTTCACCGTTATCGTCTAAATCAAGACCATATTGAGGAGATTGAGGCAATCTACTTCCCAACAGATTGGTTACTTCAATAAACAAATTCAAAGACCATTTACTGTAATTCCATTTCTTATCAATCCTTACATCCAAAGAGTTGTAAGCCCTTAGACGATCATTGCCAAGCCTATCGTAATCGTTTATAATAGTGGGATATGAATCTTCCGTTGCTTCTATATCTACATGCACAAAAGGCGCTCTACCCAAAAAACGATTTCGGATTCCTAATTCCCAATTGTTATTAAGCTTATAACCACCAGTAAAGGTCAATAAATGACGGTTATCCCATAATGCCGGCCGATAACCCGTATCATTCAAGTCAGTATATTCACTCCAAAACAGGGTATAAGCCAAAATGCCGTAGAATCGTTTGTTCAGCTTTTGCTGATATAAAAACTCCGCACCATAAGCACGTCCCTTCCCGATGCTAGAAATATTTTCACTCCCAAACACCTCAAAGTCACCGCCCAAATTAGCCAAAGAAACTCCATCTCTGATGGATACAGGATAATTCGAATAGCGCTTGTAGAACCCTTCAATGGTAAATCGGGTAGATAGCCTTGGTAAATACTCCAAACCCAATACATAATGGTCTGTTTGAATGTAATCAGCATCTTGATTCACAAACTCACCTGCATTATTCTGGAAACCCAAAATGGTATATGGAGGGATTTTAAAATAGCGCCCAGTGGCAGCGTTCAATGTGATTTTTTCTGACAAACGATAAGCTAAGGAAAGTCGAGGCGAAAGATGGGCGATGTTGTTAAAGCCATTATCGGTAAACGAATCAGCATCATTTCTAATTCCAAATGAGGCTTCTAACTTATTGTTGAAGAATGCTTTAGCAGCTTGCACAAAAAGTCCATACTTAAAGAAGTCAATCTCAGAGTTAAAACTAAGCCCATTATCGTTGTCAAAAGTAGTGTTTTCATAAGCCGACTTTTGAACGTTCAAGCCATAAGACAAAGACCAATCCCCTAAAAACTTGGTGGCTTCAACCCTTAGTTTTTGTTCGGTTTCTCTAGAGTTATTACTGAACAATAAGCCCGTTTCGTTGATATTATCTTGATACCTCACAAAATCATTGTTCAATACATTTGCGCTTAGTGTGGTTCTTAAAAAACCATTATTCATCTTGTGTTTCCAGCTAAACCCCAAAGTTGAAGTCCATTGTTTGATGATTGCAATTTGATCTAAAGTAGCACGCTGTTCTTCAGTAATATCATCTGGAATATTTACGCTGAAATCATCAATGGAACCAACGCCTATCAATGATATTTCATTCTTGTTATCAATTTTATGATCGACCTTGTATTGGTAATCCCAGTAATCGGGTAAAAACGGAAGGTCTATTAATTTGAAAAGGAATTGCAGGTAAGATCTTCTCGCAGAAATAATAAAGGTAGTTTTCGCTTGCTCATCTTCTTTTGGCAGTACCAATGGCCCTTCAAAAGTTAATGCGGCTTCGCTAGCGCCAAGTCTAAAATTAAGGTTTCTGTTTCGCGAGTTTCCGTTACGCTGATTGAATTGTAAGACTCCAGAAAGAGCATTGTCATACTTGGCAGAGAACGAGCTAGTACTCAGTGTTACATCTTCTATAAACGACACATTGAGCAAGCCCACTGGTCCGCCAGCACTACCTTGGGTAGCAAAATGATTGATATTGGGAATCTCAACCCCATCTAAATAATAGACGTTTTCGCTAGGTGCGCCTCCTCTAATAATAATATCGTTCCGGAAACCTACCGAACCAGAAACACCCGGTAAAGACTGAACTACTTTGGCTATATCGTTATTACCACCAGGGTATGTAGCTATCTCTTCCCTAGATAAATTCTGAATCGAGTTTGGATTTTCTATTCTTGAAGGAAACGGGCTTGCTGTAACCACTACTTCGCCCAATTCATCTTGAATCTCTTCGAGTTGAAAAATCAATTCGGCATTACCAGCAGAACGGACAATCACATTGAATTTAACCTGAGGTTGAAACCCCACAAACCGAGCCTCCACTTTATAGGTTTGTGTAGGTACTTTTTCTATTTTAAAAAAACCATTGGCGTCCGTAACCGCACCCAAACTAGTTTCCGCTAAACTCACCGTTGCCCCAACTAAAGGCTGTTGGTCTTTAGCTGAATAAACGTAGCCCTGAAGTGTTGTTTGAGTTTGACCGAGGAGTTGAATAGAAAAACTTAATCCTAAAAGAAGGAAAGC
This sequence comes from Roseivirga seohaensis, assembly GCF_001592945.1. Taxonomy (GTDB): domain Bacteria; phylum Bacteroidota; class Bacteroidia; order Cytophagales; family Cyclobacteriaceae; genus Roseivirga; species Roseivirga seohaensis. The sequence continues at coordinate 121,436 of NZ_LRPB01000012.1, read as the reverse complement.
AAAAAAACCTGATTTCATAATAATCTATTACCTGTATTTCTTCAGCTGTTTGTATAACACCTGCATATCCTTAGGATAATCTGCTTTGACGGTAATTTGTTCAGAAAAATTATTGAAAGAGAGTGCGTAAGCATGAAGCGCGAAACGCTGTATAATTGGCCTTTCTTCCTCTTCCCTTTTTAAGTTGAATTTTTTCTTGAGCTGCGAAAGGTACAACGGCTTTCCACCATACATTTCGTCATTAATAATTGGCGCCTTCAAGGTGGCTAAATGTATTCTGATTTGGTGCATTCTACCAGTAATAGGCCTACACTCAATCAGTGAATTTGATTTGAAATTTTCAAGCGTGGTAAAATAGGTTTCCGCTTCCTTTCCCTTTTCTTTATTAATCACCACAATTCCTTTATCTAAAGGTAAAATAGATAACGCTACTCGCTCTTCCCTGAACTCTGTAAGTCCATCTACAAAAGCATGGTAAATCTTATTGATGTTTCTTTTCTCAAATTGAATAGAAGCATGCCGGTATGCTTCTGCACCTTTGGCCAGCAGCAAGCATCCAGAAGTATCTTTATCTAGTCTATGGCAAACAGAAAGGTGTTCTGAATAGTCCTTAGCAAGCTTTTGAACATTCTTTGGGTCATTCCGATCATCAAGTGAAGCCATATGTGCTGGCTTATTAATTACCAAAAAATGATCGTTTTCGTAGCAGATTAAATCTTCAAATTTAATTTTCATGGATGGGTAAAGTCTGAATAATGGAATTAATCCTCAGACTCGAATTCGTCATCATCTGTCGAATCTAAGTCTTCTTCTTTCGACAAAGGTAATTTAAAACTGAATGTAGAACCCTTACCAAAGGTACTAATCACCGATACCTTAGAATTGTGGGCTTCCATAATGTGTTTCACAATGGCCAAACCTAACCCTGTACCGCCTTTTCTTCCTTTAGATCGACTCTTTTCTACCCTAAAAAAGCGCTCAAACACTCTGCCTAAATCTTCTGGTGGAATCCCCATTCCAGTATCTTTTACCGATACGGTTACATGACCGCCCGAAGAAACTGTAAAACCAAGGATTATGTCGCCCTCATCTGTGTATTTATTGGCATTCGACACTAAGTTGGTCAGTACACGGTAAATCTTTTCAGAATCGGCATATACGAAAATCGGATGGTTGTATTCTTGATCGAAACCAATGTACAGGCCCTTCCTTTCTACTTTGTTTTCAAACTGATCTAAAACCTCATTGGCCATTTCAACAATATCGAAATGCTCAAAGTGCATTTTAGTTTCACCCAGTTCAATTTGAGAGAGTGTTAGCAGGTCGTGTATCAGCGCATCTAGGCTGTCTAGGCTTTTTGCAGCCCTTTTCAAGAACTTAATTCTTACTTTGCTGTCGTCAATGGCGCCATCCAAAAGCGTATGAACAAAACCTTGGGCAGCAAATACTGGAGTCTTCAGTTCGTGACTTACATCTGCCAAAAATTCTCTTCTAAATGCCTCAACTTTTTTCAGTTCTTCAATTTCGCGCTGACGACCCGCAGCATAAGTATAAATCTCTTGGTTTATTCTTTTTAGCGGATTAAGATACTTGCGCTCTTCTTCGTCTTCAATAAAGGAAAAGTTTTTCTTACGGATTTTATTGAGCACCTCATAAATTTTACTGATTTCTCTAAAAACCAAAAACTCAAAAGTTATGTAGGCAAAAATATAGGTGGCTGCAAAAGAAATCAGGCCCCCAATAATGAGCGCCTGAACTGGTGTTCCGGAAACTAAAGACAGAAACGCTGTGGTAATAAGCCCCACAACGAAAGCCAAAAGCAATGCAACTGCCTTAGAGTTAAAAAGCATTTTTAATTAGATTCAAACTTATAACCCACCCCTTTAACAGTAGTGATATAACCATCTCCAATTTTCTCGCGCACCTTTCTAATGTGTACATCTACCGTTCTGGCCAATACATAAACATCGGTTCCCCAAATGTTCTGCAATAAATCATCACGACTGAAAACTTTGTTTGGATTTTGAGCAAGGAAATAGAGCAATTCGAATTCCTTTTTTGGAAGGGTAAATTGATTGTCTAATATAGTTACTGTGTAACTGGTTTTATCGATTGTAAGATCACCAATAGAAACTTTTGGAATAGACTTCCCTTTTTTCTCCTTTCTAAAATGAGCGCTAATACGGCTCATTAAAGCACGAGGCTTAATTGGCTTGGTAATGTAATCGTCAGCGCCTGCATCAAATGCCGCTACTTCAGAATACTCCTCTGCCCTAGCTGTCAAAAAAGTAATATGAGCATTTACCATTTCTGGTAACTCTCTAATTTGTCGACAAGTTTCAACTCCATCTTGGTTGGGCATCATAATGTCTAACAAAACCAATTCTGGCTGAAATGTTTTTGCTATTTGCACTCCTTTTTTGCCATCTTCAGCTACTTTTACTTCGTAGCCCTCTTTTACAAGGTTGTATTTAAGTAGTTCAAGGATATCCGGATCATCGTCTACCACAAGCACTCGGTGGTTTTGCTTAGCACCCATAATTCAAAAATTAGTATTTACCTCAGTTCGATATGAGCAAATATATCTAAAAAAAAAGAGCCCAATCTCAAAAAAAGCAGATTTACTGAACAATTGACAAAGGATGTCGCAGGTTCTTTACACTCTTTACGTCTACTTCTAAATAGCCAACGAATATTTTGGCCTGAAACTTTAATGGGATTTTATTATAGTCATCCGACAGCCAAACCTTCAAAGTGTTATCTTCTTCAAACAGTCCATCCTTTTTCATTATGGGAACAAGGATCAAGGCATTTACTTTTCCTAGTTTGGTTTTCACCACTTCTCTACCCATAAATTTAATGCTAAAAGGTTTTTCCTTGTCATCAAAAAACGTGTTTATGGTAATAATTTCCCCTACTTTGATTTTATCAAAATCAATCATCCGTAAATAATAGTAACCACTCACCATGTCTTGCATTTCATCAGTGGTCATATCGTGCTCAATTTTTTCTTTGAGCTGCCTGCTCTCTTTCTCAAGCTTAGCAACGGTCACTTTTTTATCACTCTGATCGAAATAAAGAATCTCGTTTTTACGGAATCGGCCTTCAGAAATATAGCGGTAGAATTGATGCGGTACGAAACGGGCGGTATCGAAGTAAGTGCCCCAATTATCGCGCACGGGAGAAAAGAAATCAAAAATACCCGATGTATTCGCAAATACATCTATTTTGAAAGTTGGCCTGCCCTTCATTGTATAAATTATGTCACTCACTTTTAGCTGCGCCTCTGCTGCTTTTATAAAGCCAACTGTTGCTTTTAATTCGATTTCTTCACCCGAATTAAAGGGCTTTTCTTTAGCCAAGGGATACCCCTGGGCGGCTAACTGTAAAGAAAAAGTGGTTAAGAAAAGTATTAATAGAAAGTGCTTCATTATATATTTTATACTCTCTTTGACAAAGGCCATACCAAAAACTCTAATTACAGTGAAGGATACTTTGATTTAAGGTACTCAAGATAACGTTTTAAATCACCCTTGTGCTTCAAATTTAATTCGTCTTGCAACACTTGTTGCTGCGAATTATACCTTAAATAAGACATGAAAAAGGTGTTATTAGGCACATATGTCTCGAAAAAGCCTTTATATACTTCCGATTTAAAACCCAGTGTATCAAAGTTGGTTCTAATCTGATCAATTTTATTTTTCTTAAGCACTTTTTTCTCAGAAATCGGCAACTCTTTCATGGAAGTGTAAAGAGAGTCAAGCGCTTTTGCAGCCTTTAGAATATATGCTTTGAAGAGTTCTTCGTCTGCAATTTCACTTTGATATTGACTTACCTCAGGAGAGTTCTTTCCATATTTTGAGCTGAGATACATTATTGCACCTCTATCACCAATAAACGAGGCTAAGTTTTCATTAAAAGTAACCGAGTCTTTCACGAACAAAGTACCATGTGTAAGTTCATGAATTAATAAACTGGCCAAATCACCTTCCGATCGATTTAACATGTTTGAAAGAATGGGATCTTTAAACCAGCCCAAGGTTGACCAACCTCCTGCAGTTCTCACACCAACATCTAAACTATCTTTCGCTTTAATTTCATTGGCCAAGTCCACTGCTTTTTGTCGGTCGAAAAAGCCCTTATAGGGAAAACTACCTACAATTGGGAACTTCCATGTTTTAGGTGTGAAACTGTAAGGGGCGCAAGCGGTAACCACATACATAGACGCCTTTCCTTGCTGGTCGAATATTTCAGTATAGTTTTCTGAGTAATTGATTCCAAGGGAATCGAAAGCGAAAGACCTAATTTGATTTACCAAAAGTGCCTTCTGCCTAAGGGAGTCAGGGGTTTGTGGATTTTCAATAAATTCATCGAGCGGAACAGTGTTATTTACTACATGTAATTGGCCTTTCAATTGAAATAAGCCATATCTGATCAACTGAAAATTCCATACACAAAAAACGATGATCAATGCGATCACTCCTAAACCAATCCTTTTTAGCCACTTCTTCATACCAAATAATCATACGAAAATAAGCCTTATTTATTAAAAAGTTGGGTTGTGAATTGAAAGCATTCCCACTATCTTCACAAACTATTCTGAACAAAATACCCAATCAATAATGAGTGATAAGTCTGAAAAATTAAAAGCATTACAGTTAACCATAGATAAACTCGAGAAATCATACGGGAAGGGTGCTGTAATGAAACTGAGTGATGAAAAAGTGGTTGATTTACCTTCTATTTCAACTGGTTCGTTGGGGCTAGATATAGCCCTTGGCATTGGAGGAATTCCTCGTGGTAGAGTAGTTGAAGTATATGGCCCAGAATCGTCTGGTAAAACTACACTTTCAATGCACTGCATTGCAGAAGCACAAAAGAAAGGAGGACTTGCGGCTTTTATTGACGCGGAACATGCCTTTGACAAAGCTTATGCTGAAAAGCTGGGCATTGACACTGAAAACCTACTGATTTCGCAGCCAGACAATGGAGAGCAAGCTTTAGAAATTGCTGAGCACCTTATTCGTTCTGGCGCTATAGATATCATTGTTATCGATTCTGTGGCCGCTTTGGTTCCTAAGGCAGAACTTGAAGGCGAAATGGGCGATAGCAAAATGGGGCTACAAGCCAGATTGATGTCTCAAGCATTGCGAAAGCTAACGGGAGCAATTAACAAAACAGGCTGTTGCTGTATTTTCATTAACCAATTAAGAGAGAAAATTGGAGTAATGTTTGGAAACCCAGAAACGACTACGGGTGGTAACGCGCTTAAATTCTATGCTTCTGTAAGACTTGATATTAGAAGAATTGGGCAGATTAAAGAAAGTGCCGATAATATTCTGGGAAACAGAACGAGGGTTAAGGTAGTGAAGAACAAAGTAGCGCCTCCGTTTAAGGTAGTAGAATTCGATATCATGTACGGCCAAGGAATTTCTAAGGCTGGTGAGATTATCGACATAGGCGTAGAAATGGAGATTGTGAAAAAGGCAGGCTCTTGGTTCTCTTATAATGGAGAAAAACTTGGCCAAGGCCGTGACTCTGTTAAAGCCTTAATTGAGGATAATCCGGAGTTAATGGACGAGCTTGAAAGAAAAATTAAAGCCAGAATCAATGGTGAAGATATAGAGGAAACTGCTCCAGCAAAAAAATAACATCAGAAAACTAAAAGTAAAAAGGCCGAACTGCATCTTGCAATTCGGCCTTTTTTATATCTCAATTTTCAGGAAGTTAACTAGCCCTCATTGCTTCTACAGGGTCTAATCTAGCTGCTTTAGCAGATGGCACAATACCAGACACCACACCAATAACAGACGACACCACTACGCCAAGCAGTATGTTTTTAAAGCTTAGAGCAATTTCCAATCCGCCAGTTGGAATAAAGGTGAGCAGGTAGACAATTAAAACCCCCGTGACCCCTCCAATCAGACAGAGGAAAATGGCTTCAAACAGAAATTGAAAAAGGATAAAATAGTTCTTTGCTCCCAATGACTTCTGAATACCAATTATTTTGGTTCGTTCTTGCACGGAAACAAACATAATATTCATAATACCAAAGCCTCCTACCAAAATTGAGAAACCACCGATAATCCAGCCGGCATACCCCACAATATCAAATACTTGACCGATAGCATCGGCAATGGCTTCCGGCCTGTTTAACGCAAAATTAGATTCTTCTTTCGGCTTTAAACCTCTTACTTTTCTTAGCATTCCCTCCATTTCATTCTGAAGTTCAACTAAGCCAATATCTTCTACATAACCCTTCGCAGCAATTGTTGGGCTCACTCCAAACCTACCCACGTAAAACATTTTAGTAAACATTTTATAAGGAATGTAAATTCTTTCATCGCTACTAGGCGTACCCAAAAGGCTTTTCCCTTCCTTGGCCAATACACCAATTACCACCAATTTCTGACCGCGAGTGGTAATGCTCTTACCAATTGGAGATTCATAAGGGAATAGTGATTTTGCCACTTCATCTCCGATAATAGTTACATTCCGCCCTCCTTCAATCTCCTGAGAAGTAAAATAGCGTCCATTTAGAATATCAACTTCATATACATCCTTGTATTCGTTGCTAATTCCAAAGATGCTAATCCCATTGATACTGCTACTCTTATATTTCATGGTGCTACTTCGTGTACCATAAAAGGTAACATGGCTCGCGTTCTTTAAATTTGATTTTAAAAACTCGAACTCATCATAAGTGTTTGATGGTCTTCTAAAATAGACATAGAACGGAACGTTAGGGTCACGTTCCACAAAACTCATTTTATCTACACTCACTACATTCGAACCCAAAAAGGAGAAACTGTCCTTAATATTTTTCTCTAGAGAATCTACTACTGTAAACACCGCAATAATGAGCATGATACCAATAGTGACCCCCAATAGAGAGAGCATTGTTCTAAGTAAGTTGGTCGACAGTACTTGCCAAGCAAACCTAATGCTTTCCCCAAGCAGCTTTAAAAACATTCCCACGTGTTGCTTATTTTAAATGAGTGACTTCTGTTTTTCTTAACAAACGCAAAGAATCGAAAAAAGTAAACAGCTATCAACGCATTTTGGTTAAAAAGATCATTCTTGTTAGTGATCGGACATTTGTGCGCCTGAATGGCCAGACCTATTTGAGCAAAAGCAAAAAGAGCTAGTTGCTTCTCGGTCGTATATACGGTTACGTAATTATATACAGTCCTCACCTATGACACTCAGCCATTTATTATTATCTTTGCCAGCTATTTGAAAAAACGCAATTAACGCTAGTATATAAAGAATGAAGTTATCAGCATTTAAATTCGATCTTTCTGAAGATAAGATTGCAAAGTATCCTACCGAAAACAGAGACGAATCAAAATTAATGGTTTTGCACCGCGATACGGGAGAGATTGAGCACAAGATGTTCAAGGATATTGTGGACTATTTTGACGAAGGTGATGTGCTGGTGAACAACGACACCAAAGTTTTTCCTGCTCGTCTTTATGGCCAAAAAGAAAAAACAGGGGCTAAAATTGAGGTTTTCTTGCTTAGAGAGCTTAATCAAGAAATGCACCTATGGGATGTTCTTGTAGATCCTGCTAGAAAAATACGAGTAGGTAATAAACTCTATTTTGGCGAGGGCGAATTAGTGGCCGAAGTAATCGACAACACCACTTCGAGAGGTAGAACAATTCGTTTCCTTTTTGATGGAACAGATGAAGAGTTTTACAAAACCATCGACACTTTAGGCGAAACACCGCTTCCTAGAACTATTCCGAGAGAAACAGAACCTGAAGACAGAGAGCGTTTTCAGACAATATATGCTAAGAATATAGGTGCGGTAGCGGCTCCAGTAGCAGGCTTGCACTTTACAAAACAAGTAATGAAGCGCTTAGAAATTAAAGGTGTTGACATTGCTTCAATAACACTCCATATTGGTTTAGGCACTTTCCGTCAGGTTGATGTTGAAGACCTTACCAAACACAAAATGGATTCTGAAAACTATACTATCCTTCAATCTACAGCCGATGCGGTAAACAAGGCTTTAGACAATAAGAAAAGGGTATGTTCTGTAGGAACAACATCTATGCGTGCTTTAGAATCGTCTGTTTCTGCTGGTGGCCGATTGAAAGCCAACGAAGCTTGGACAGACAAATTCATTTTTCCTGAATATGAATTTAAAATCTGTAACGCTTTGATTACAAACTTCCATTTACCAGAATCTACTTTGCTAATGCAGGCAGCCGCTTTTGGAGGGTATGAAAAAACAATGAACGCCTACAAAGTAGCTCAAAAAGAAGGGTATAGATTCTTCAGCTATGGCGATGCCATGTTGATTATCTGATTTTGTAGACTTTAGGTTTTAGACAAAAGCCTTCTCTGGTATTATACTAGGGAAGGCTTTTTGGTTTTAGAAGAGCTTATCAATTTCTGATTGCTGTTTTTCAAAGGCGTCCAACTCAACTTTATATTTATTAAGCTGGTAGTTGGTTCTGCCAAAGCGAATAATTGTCATTAGAAAAGCCACTACTGCTCCCTTACCCATGGTTGTCAGTAACTCATCAATGGTGTGACCTTCCATAGTAAAACCGTAGAAAGCATATTCTACGACACCAAACACCAAAGCAAAAACAAGAGTAAATACTACCAATTGCAAAGGCCATTTGCCCTTCTGCCTTTTCTCTAAAAGTAACTGGCGAAGTTTTTTATCTGAGATCATAATGCAAGTTTATTTAAAGACAGCTTCGTTAGTATTTCCCCATTTTTTAAGATGTACTAACATGAGTATTGGGTTTTCCTTTTCAAAAACAGGATTGCTTATTAGCTCCTTTATCTTTTTAGTTTTTTTCGTAAGCTCTTCTATTTGTTCATTCAGAGACAATAATAACTCTGCTGGAAGATCAGCAATCATCAAACTATTATTGGCAAACTTAGTATGCAAATAAGGCACATAATCTAAGTCATTGTCAATTTTAGTAACTACACTAGTTTTCTGTGTAAGCTTATCGTAAAAAACATATTTGTATGTCTTTCCGGCATAAAATAACGACATGAGATAATCGTCATTCTCGAAGGTATCCCCCATCAAATACTGGCTTTCCATTCTCTGCTCAGACCTTAGAAAATCATTAACACCAAAGAAGCCGCCTTCAATGTTACCCAAGGACTTATCACCAAAGTCCATTACATATTTTGAGGTAACGGTAGAACCAGAAATTTCATAGATTGTATCGTTTAAGGCTTGGCTAAAAATCCAACTGCTGCCTGTGGATTGAAAAGGTCGGAATGAACCGTGAAATGATAAGTAGTCATTTTCTGCGCTCAATGGCAAGAAGGCCCTCAGCATCTCTCCCTCTTTAGAGAAAACTACAACTTGATTATTATTCGCATCACCTCCTTTAACGTATTGATTGTTTCGAAATACGGCTATATCATTTCCAAGCACGTTAATAGAAGCTGCAAAAAAAGGCAATCTGATTCTGTTAATTAGCTCACCTGCAAAATCAAACACTTTGATATCCTTACTATTATTATCCAAAATATATAACTCTTGAGCTTGAGCACTTACATCAAAATCCGAAAACTCCAGCACTTCACCTGGCCCTCCTATCCCTTCTTGAATATCAAAAATAAGCTTACCATTCAGATCAAACACAAACAACGCAGACGCAATCTCACGGTCTAATACGAAAAACCGTTTTTGAGTTAATAAGACTCTATCAATCTGCCCAATGGCTAACTCCTGAGGAGTATCCAACAGCACGTAACTAATTGAATCACTCAAAGTACTCAAGCTCATTTGCTCTGACTGAGTTTTATTTACAGCTATCAATGTGGCATTGTTAGAATAATCTGTATTCTTTTCCGGAGAACACCCAATGATAGCCAACAATGTAGTTAAGGCAAGTAGGGTATTATTTTTATCAAACCTCAATCTAATCATTTCTGCTCCTTTGAAACCAAACGAATACCTGCAAAAGGTAAGGCCGATTTGTCGAAAAACTTTTTAGACGTATAAAATCCATTATGAATAAACTCCATTTCAAAGTAATCTTTGTCTAAAAAGAAAGCCCCACCTAGTCCATTCACCCCGCTTCCGTCAGGTTCGAGCGCCATTTCCGTTACATTTCCGCCCATATCATATAACCCTAATTCATTCGGTATCTTCTGACCTATCGGCATCAGTGTCTCACGAGAATTTCCATCAAACCAGCCTACTTGACGAGCGTTATTACCACCGGGATACTTGAATGATTCACTTTTTGAACCACCTTTCGCTGCATACAGCCATTCTTCTTTAGTGGGTATTCGTTTCCCCGCCCATTCTGCATAGGCTTTAGCATCTTTTAAAGACAATCTGGTTACAGGTAATTCTCCATACCTTTCTAGTGGAATCCTTCTACCATAAATATCATGACGCCAGTTAACCCCTTGTACCATTTTAGCATAGGGGTTATAAACTTTACCTGAGTCTAAGACTTCGCTCACTGTTTTATACCCTGTCCTTTCAACAAATTGCTGAAATTCAGCCATGGTAGTCTCATACTTGTCCATGTAGAAGGAGTTGATGGAATCATTGCCCTCAACAAAAACCATCTTGTCATCAAAGTTTTGAGAAAATACAACAGGTGAAATGCCCGATAAAGCACTACTGAAAAATAAAAGAATTAGCAGAAATGACATACTGATTTTTTAAAGAGACTCCAAAGCACCAATACTTCGAATCACAGAAACTTATTAATAACCTAGAGACAAGTCGGTCAGAACACTAAGCGTTAGAACCACCTTGCCTCTTTTCACCTCAATTACAAAACCACAACCTTTATTCTCCTAACTACTAGCACTGGATTAAGGGAATACTGCCTCGCTAGAGCTACTCGTTTTCCTAAAGAATATGCTTACCACCAAATACATGAAACCTGTCGCCAGTGAATAAGCTACAATATCCATAATATCGAACGTGCCAAACCACCTAGTAGAAAACAAGCTTATCAGCTCAAGAATACCATAAAAAATCCCAACTAGAAGAATATCTAATTTGAGTGATTTGACCGTTGGTCTTTTTCTGAATAACTGAATCAACAGAATAACGGCAATCACTTTAATAAATTCAGAAGTCGCTTCAGCCATCAACGGACTTAACCATTCATCGGTATAATTAGGAAGATATACTTCGTTTAAATATCGACCTAATAAAACTATTGGTGTTATCAAAACAAGGATTAACACTTTCATTAAGTATTTCTTCTTCATATGTCGAGTTTAGTTTAATCTGCTGTTTTCTAACTTCACAAGTTCTCTCACCAAAGTCAACAACCATTGTCAAATAAAACCCATGAAAATCCCTCAAAGGCTATATGATATTGATATTGAACCAGCAAACCAAACAGAAAAGACTATTCGGCATGCATGGCCAACTAACCAAGGCTTTGAATAAATAATACACCCAATTTCTAACCTCCAGTAAATAAAATAACGGCACCGAGAACCATTAACATTCCTAGTAAAAACTGAATCTCAGATTCTGCTACTAATTTATTTTTCATATCATTAGTCAACGGGAGTATCTTCTAAAACACGGTTAAGAGAATTAATAAACATGAGATAATAAACAAAAAGAACTATTGCCGTAAAACCTAACTCGAATATATAACCAAAATCATTCATAAAATCTGGAATTAAAAGCAGTATAAAGACTGAAACTGGTATTATTAAGATTAATCCAATTACCAACAGCCTAACGCCAATAACAAATCCTATGCTAAAATAATATTCCCAAAACCTCTCTGCTTGATTGGCCTCCTTACAGAGATTAAACAAATGCAAAGTAAAACCAACTGTAATCATTAACTCAAGTAAAACAGCCAAGTTTGTCATCCATGGGTCTATCAATTCATCTCCAGAAAAATTTAAGGACCCAAGCCCAATCAAAACTACTCGAACAATAAAGTAAATAAAAACATGTTTTTGCGATAAAGTTCTAGCCTGAAGGTCATTTTCTAATTTTTTTATGCTGTAAATAATCATTAAAATATAATTTAGAATTGATTTTTTTACTATTTTTAAAATTAAATTCTACAAAATCAAGAAAGTTTTAGGACATCATCTACAATAAAAGCGAATAGATTATTGGTAGCATGGATAAGAGTCAATGACCAAAAAGCGCTTTTTCTTGACTTCCAATTTCTAATAAAGATGTAGATCCAACAATAGAATAGTCCGATGAATATCATTATTACAATGTAGTAGATATTGTAATAATGAGAAAGACCAAATAATATGGATGACAAAATCAAAGCAATTTTCTCAGCCCATGAGCTATTTTCTATAAAAAGAAAAGTACTTTCAATAATGAAGAATTGAAAAATACAAGTCTCAACTAACGGAACTACTATAACACTAAGCAAAAATATATCAAACAAACTTAGATCATTTAACCAATCTATTTCCGTTAAGCTAGGATCAACATTCGAAACAACAACAGAAAGAAAAATAATTACTACTAATTGAATAGCACAAAAGATAAAAACTACGTTTGCCAAGCTTTTATTTTCTAAATTTTTCTGAAGTTTATATATCATTTTGTTTATGCTATTACCTAGTTTAAAAAAACAGTAGGATTACTTACTTAAATCGCAGAACAAAAAGCTGAACCCCTTTTAAAGCAGCCTGCACTTATTTTTATGGGCTCTAACTCTAAATTTGATTAAAATATAAATAATTGATTTACAGCATCTTGCCCTCTAAATAAGTAACCCTAAAAAACAGTTTAGGCAAGAGCTAAAAAACTCTTGCCTAAATATTAACCCCTCATTGAGCCATGTGATCCTCCATATTCAATGTGTCTATTATAAGCATCTCCATAGGCTTCCATCATATTGCCCAATACTTTACCTACAAACTTCCCAAATGAACTGAGGATGCCCCCGCCATTTATTGACTTCATCTCCGATTTATTTAAATCTCTCATCGTTTTGTTTTTTTTAAAAATTTCAACTAAAATAAATATTAGTTATTACCTAGAGGACGTATATCATCCTCTGCTGATTCTTTCAGCCCTTCCTTCAAGCCATCAACAAAGTCATTAGCCATGTCTGCCAGACCCGACACTTCAGCAAACCACTTAACTGCCTTCCACACTGACCCCCAACCTCCTCCATTAATTTGGCTCATCTCTTGAACTCCTAGTTCCATAGGTTCAAATCTTTCTAAATTTTTCATTTTCAAAAATTTAATTGTTAAACACTTATTTACCAGTAACTAATTAGTGCACGTTTTCATTACCGTTATAAGATTAAAACATAGCACTCTCAAAAAATGAGAGTCGGAAATTATTTTTAAAAAAATTTGAACTGACAACTAAACCTCCATTGATTTCACCCCAATCCTTGTCTGATTTAAAACCATAATTGAATTCAACTGGATATTCGTAATAATAGCTTCGTATAGAAAAATCGTAAACCACTGGAGCATCTAATGATTTCATTCCTTCAATAATTCTAAAAACGGTGGCCTGAGAAACCCCCAATTTTTCTGCAAGTTCCTCCGGTGTACCTGTGGCCCTCTTTCTAATTAAGTGATGTACCCTTTCAACCATTTCGAATTTTTTAATCAGACCTGTCATAACACTCTAATTTTTATGCACTTATTTTATTAAAAGCTTCTGGCATTTGCTGCCTCCACAAATCATAATACTTGCCTTTCTTTTCGAAGAGCTTAAAGTGAGAACCCTCTTCAATTACCTGCCCTTTTTCCATAACAATTATCTTATCGGCATTTACCACAGTACTTAATCTGTGTGCAATGATTATAATTGTCTTGTTCTCTGTTCTTAGCCTTTCAATAGTCATTTGAATATAACTTTCGGAAGCTGTGTCCAATGAGGAGGTAGCTTCATCGAAAATAAGAATTTCAGGTTTTTGATAAAGCGCCCTAGCAATGGCTATCCTCTGTTTTTGCCCTCCAGAAAGAGTAGCTCCATTTTCTCCTAAGTAGGTATGAAAGCCGTTAGGCAAGGCCTCCACAAACTCAAGAATACCAATGGACTCGCAAATCTCAAGTATTCGCTCCATGTCTGGTTCAAACTGACCCACCGCAATATTCTCAATTACATTTCCAGCAAACAGATCAATTTTCTGAGGCACAACCCCCACCAAAGCCCTTAAGCTTGCGTTGTCAATATATTTCAGGTTTAACTGTCCAATAACAACGCTACCGCTGTTCAATGGATATATGTTTTGAAGCAAGGAGGCCAGCGTAGACTTTCCTGAACCGCTTTCGCCTACAATAGCAGTAATTTCTCCTCTACTTAACAACAAATTGAAATCCTCGAACACCTGAACCCGAGTTCCGTACCTGAAATTAACATTGGAAAACTTAATATCTCCAATATTCTCCCTAGTCAATTTTACTTTATTTTCCGTTTCTTCTCGTTCTAAGTCCATAATTTCAAAAAGCCTATCTGCCGCTATTAAAGCATTTTGTATTGTTTTATTTGCCCCTACTAGCGATGATACTGGCCCAGTGAAATAACCTATAATGGCGTAGAAAGAAAGAAGTTCCCCTGGAGTAATACTTCTGTCAATAACAAAGTAAGAGCCTGACCAAAGTAAAATTATAGTGAAGGTTCGGGAGATTAGGCTTGTACTTGTCCCGGTAAACATTCCATTCAAAGCAGACTTATATCCTGTTTTGAGTAAATCAATAAAACGTGTCTCTGTTTTAACATTCGCAAAGCCTTCAAGCCCAAAACGCTTAATTGTACCCACTGAATTTAGGCTTTCCACCAATTGGCTTTCCAAATCAGCCGCTTTTTCCATCACTTTTCGTTCTACCTTTTTATTCAGCCTATTGGTGATAAAATAGATGATCAAGTAAAAAGGAACAATTGCCAGCATAATCATGGCCAACTTCCAGTGATAGGAAAACATGAGGCCGAAAGAGAAGATAACAATGAGCACATTAACAGTCAGCGAAAGAGACACTTCATTGATAAAAGCCCTGATTTTAACCGCATCACCAATTCTCGATACTATTTCACCAACACGCATGGTATCAAAAAACTGTTGAGGTAGCTTGAGTAAGTGTTTATAATAACCAAGTATCAGTCTAGCATCAATTTGTTGTCCTGTTCTTAAGAGAAAAAGATCTTTATAAACGCCCAATAAAACTTGAGCGACCAGAAGCACAACCATAATAATGCTTAATAGATTGAGCAGGTTTGTATTACCGTCTACTAAAACAAAATCTGTGATTTTTTGAATGTAAATGGAAGTAGATAACCCCAATAAGGTATAGACTATGGCACCTATAAACGCTTGAAAAAGAACTGATTTATGTGGCTTTAAAAGGAACCACATTCTTTTATAAACAGAGACTTTTTCGTTAGATGCTATAAAGGTATCTTCATTAGGCATTAAAAGAACCAATACTCCTGTCCATTCTTTTTTGAATTCAGCGTGCGTTCTTTTCTCTAGTTGCCCCGTTCCTGGATCCATCACGGTAATATGAGATTTGTCAACCTTATAAATCACCACAAAATGATGCAATACTTCTTTGACTATTACATGAGCAATGGTTGGCAAAGGAATTTTAAACAAACTATCAAATTCTCCTCTAACTCCCTTTGCCTCAAATCCCAACTTTTCAGCTGCCTCAACCATTCCAAGCACATTAGTACCTTTCTTATCGGTACCTGCCATTTGCCTAATCTTTGAAATTGGCAAACCCTTGTCATAGTGTGCCGCTATTGAAGCTAAACATGCAGCCCCACAGTCCGTAATGTCATGTTGCTTTACTTTAATAGAGGCCATTTTTACTAAGATTTTGATTTGGAGTATTATTCTGCGCTGGATTCAACCAGTCATCAACTTTGTCATATAGCAGATCAAATAAAGATCTCTCGGTTATATGGTATCTCGCCCTAAGGGTTAGCCCCTTTTTTAAATCCCCTACAAAGCCATTACGTAAACTGAGTTGTGATTGATCAAGGCTGCTGCGCACTTTAAAAACAGGTGCATTGTTAATTACTTCTAGGTCATTGCTAATTTCAATGATATTGCCTGAAGCGAGACCCCAATTGTTATAGTTGTAGGCATCAATCTGATACTTTGCGCCAGCCCCAAGCGTAATTAAGCCTATATCACTTGGAGATATATAAGTCTCAACAATGAGGTCAGTTGAGGGAGAGATTTCTGCGACAACTTCCCCTGCATTGATATAACCACTGACTTCAAATCCTTTTACATTAAAAAGAGTGCCCGATATGGGAGCTAATAAGAAATATTCATTCAAGTTGCGCTTTAGGGCTGTGGCGGAACTTTCAAACTCCAATATTTTTTGAGTCTCACTTTTTCTTTCACTTTCCCAAAAGTACCTCTGGTCTTTTATCAACAACTCCTTTTCATTTTGAAGCAGATTGTTTTCAAAAGTCACTTTTTGATACTCTGCAATCGAAATAACTCCTTCATCAAACAGCCTTTCCTGTCGATCGAGAATTGTAGTCGACTGAGCCATACGCAAATCCAACTCTCTTAATTTCTGCTCAAATTTCAAATAGTTAGTTCTATTGGTGGGAAGTTGTAACTTATTCCTGTCAACTTCTTTAGCAAAAATCAAATAGTTTAGATCCGCCAAATTGTCCTCTACAATTCGCTTTTCTGCTTCTATCTTCTGAATTTGTTCTGTTACTCTTGAGTTATCCAACTTTAATAGTGTATCACCCGCTAGTACTTCTTGGTTATCCTTTAAGTTATAAGTTTCAAGAAAACCAGTTACTGGTGCGACCAGATTTCTTCTTTCCTTATTCGGTTTAATAATCCCATTGGCCGAGACATAAATATCTGTTTTCAAAAAAGGAGTTGCTCCCAACCCTGCTATAATGATGAAAGAAGCAAGTATAAATATCACGTTACTCCTTACTTGGTTCTTATAGTTAAAGGCCTGTGATGTGTTTTCTAATATTTCTTTCGGAAAAATCATTTAAACTTCTAACAAGGGAGTTCTTTTTGACAAAATGAATGAAGTACACATTTGCTCCTACAGAAAAGCGATTTATGCATAGTCTTACTGAACAAATCCAGCAACTTCATTAAGGATTAGGTGAAAGTGTTTTAGATATTTTTAAAAATAAAACATCTATTGATTACACCTATTAATGATTTAAACACCCAAATATCACCCTTTATCTCAATATTTTTTTCGAGAAATTTCAAATTAGGATTTAAGTTACTGACATTCAATCCTTTAAAAAGAATACTAATTTCATCGAAAATTGATTACTAGTTCAGATTATAACTGAATGCCAATAATGATTGATTTTTCGTAAATTTCGTTCATGCAAAAATACGCCATCATAGTAGCTGGGGGTAGTGGTACCCGAATGAAGTCTGATATTCCTAAGCAGTTTATTGATATTGGTGGCAAGCCCATTCTGATGCACACCATTGAGGCTTACATTGCGGCCTTTGCAAGTTTAAAGTTGATTTTGGTTCTGCCCGAAATTCAAATACCATTTTGGAGAGGGCTTTGCGAAAAGCATAAATTCACTATTAAGCATCAAATTGTAAATGGTGGCAATAGCCGATTTCAATCTGTAAAAAATGGGCTCAACGCCATTCACGGTAATGGCTTGGTAGCGATTCATGATGGTGTCCGACCTTTTGTTTCCACTGAAATCATTAAAGAATCTTTCAAAGTAGCCGCAGATAAAGGAAATGCCGTAACCAGTGTTCCGCTGAAAGACTCCATTCGATTTATTGAAGGTGAAAACAATAAGGTTGTCGATAGAAGCCAATTCCAGCTTATTCAAACCCCTCAAACTTTTCAGATTCAACTGATTAAAAAGGCTTTCGAAGTAAAAGAAAACCACACATTTACCGATGATGCCTCAGTATTAGAACACATGGGTGAAAAAATCAATTTGATTGAGGGGGACTATAAGAACATCAAAATCACCACTGCTGAAGATTTAATTATGGCAAACGCCATTCTGAACGCATAATATTCAGTTGAATTGGTGTAGAAAATCATTAACTTATTGGCTTAATTTTTTCGATGTGAAGCACCTTCAACTAACACTTATACTCGCCATTATTGTCATCGCATCTTCTTGCCAAAAAGAAGAAGAAGAATGGATAGAGTTATTCAACGGTAAAGATTTAACAGGCTGGACACCCAAAATCCGAGGTTACGAGGCTGGAGACAATTTCGGAAATACTTTTAGAATAGAGGACGGAATGATTACCGTGGCCTACGATGAATATGATACTTTTAATAATCGGTATGGCGTACTGTTCTATGAAAAGCCATTTTCAAAGTATTTATTACATATCGAATACCGATTTATTGGTGAGCAAGCCAATGGCGGAGAAGGTTGGGCCACCAGAAACAGCGGTGTAATGCTGCACTCTCAATCTGCCGAAAGTATGGGCCTGAATCAGGACTTCCCGATTTCTTTAGAAGCTCAGTTTTTAGGCGGCTTAGGCAACGGCCCTCGTCCAACCGGCAACCTTTGCACTCCTGGTACTCATGTAGAAATGGGCGGCAAACTGATTACCCGACATTGCCAAACCATTGAAGGCCCCACATTTGATGGCGACCAATGGGTTAGCATTGACTTGCTGGTGATGGGGGATGAATACATTGCGCATATTGTGGAAGGCGACACGGTCATTCAATACTCAAAGCCCATTGTAGGCGATGGAATGGTAACTGGCTTTAAACCAGAAGCAAAAATAAATGACACACCACTGACCAAGGGTTATATCGCGCTACAAAGCGAAAGTCACCCTATTCAATTCAGGAAAGTGAGCATTAAAGATTTATCGAAAGATTAATACCTTGTACTACTCAATCTAATTTACCAACTATGAATACAAGCAATTCTGGCATCACCACACGCCTCAGCGTTATGATGTTTCTACAATTTTTTATTTGGGGCGGCTGGTTTGTTACCCTTGGCACTTTTTTAGGCAATAATATTAATGCCACAGATGGCCAAATTGCCCAAGCCTTTTCAACTCAATCTTGGGGGGCAATCATAGCTCCTTTCATTATCGGTTTAATAGCAGACCGGTATTTTAATGCGGAAAAAATTCTAGGCCTATTACACTTAGCAGGAGCCGTATTGATGTATTTAATGGCAGAAACGACCGAATTCGAAGTATTCTATCCTTATGTGCTCGGTTATATGGTGTTATATATGCCCACATTGGCTTTGGTAAACTCAGTGGCCTTTAGAACTATGACCGACCCTTCAAAGCAATTCTCTAGAATTAGAGTTTGGGGAACAATTGGGTGGGTTTTAGCTGGACTCGTAATTAGCTTTGTGTTTTCTTGGGATTCTCAAGAAGCAATTGCTGAAGGTATGTTGAAAAACACTTTTCTGATGACGGCAATCGCATCGGCCATTTTGGGAGTATTCAGTTTTACATTACCTAAAACGCCTCCGCGTGTAGAAAAAGGTGAGAAAATAACTCTAAAAGAAATTCTCGGGCTAGATGCCCTTAAGCTTTTAACGAATAAGAACTTCGCAGTATTCTTCTTTTCATCTGTTCTTATCTGTATTCCACTGGCCTTCTACTATCAAAACGCCAATCCGTTTCTGGCCGAAATTGGAGTAAGTAACCCAACTGGAAAAATGACCATTGGCCAAATTTCAGAAGTATTATTTATGCTCTTGCTTCCGATTTTCCTTAAAAAATACGGCATCAAAAAGACCTTACTTTTCGGAATGTTAGCTTGGGCGCTACGCTATGTATTGTTTGCTTTTGGTAACTCAGACGAGCTTGTTTTCATGCTGATTACTGGAATTGCACTACATGGTATTTGCTACGATTTCTTCTTCGTTTCAGGTCAAATTTATACCGATTCAAAAGCAGGAGAGAAATTCAAGAGTTCAGCACAAGGCCTTATTACCTTGGCTACTTATGGCGTTGGTATGCTCATCGGATTTTGGGTAGCGGGCCAAATTTCTCAATTCTATACCGTTGGCGATGTGCATGAGTGGAAGAATATCTGGCTATTACCAGCAGGCTTTGCCGTATTGGTATTCTTAATTTTTGCGGCCACTTTCAAAAACGAAGAAATACACTACGAAGAAAAATGAACCAAAACAAAATCAAACTAGGCATGATTGGGGGCGGCAGTAGCTCTTTTATTGGCCTTACGCATCGAATAGCGGCTGCTATGGGTGAAAATTTCATTCTGGCTGGAGGCGCTTTCGAAAGAGACCATCATAAGTCACTGGATTTTGCCAAAACCTTAGGGCTTGATTTGTCAAGGTGCTATGCAAATATTGACGACTTTATTGCGGGTGAAAACGCCTTACCAAAGTCTGACAGAATTGAAGCGGTTGTGATTGTCACGCCCAACTTCCTTCACTATACTATGGCCAAGCAATTAATTCAAGCGGGCTTTCACGTTATTTGCGAAAAACCAGTCACCAACACTGCTGCGGAAGCCATTGAGCTAGAGCAGTTGGTCAACAAACACAAAGCAGTTTTTGCCCTAACGCATACCTATACAGGCTACCCTATGGTGCGCCAAATGAAAACCATGATTGCTGAAGGCATGATTGGCGACATTCAAAAAGTAGATGCGCAATATTACCAAGGCTGGATCAACCCTGTGATTCACGATAAAGAAAAGCGCAAAAGCGTTTGGCGATTAGACCCCGAAAAAGCTGGCCAAAGTTGCTGTATGGGCGATATTGGCGTGCATGCCTTTAACATGATTGAGTACACTACAGGTTTGAAAACCACCAAAGTGCTTTCCGACTTAAGCACACTCTACAACGACAACCCTTTAGATATTGACGGAACAGCTTTATTGCGTTTTGAAAATGGCGTTAGAGGAATGGTAAGGGCTAGTCAAATTGCTACGGGAGAAGAAAACAACCTCAAAATTGCGGTTTATGGTAGAAAAGGAGCGTTAAAATGGGAACAAGAAAACCCGAACTTTCTTTATTTCTTACAAGAAGACAAGCCCGTTCAGGTTTTCAAACCGGGTCATGTTTATAATAGTGATTTCGCCAAAGAAAGCACAAAAATGGCGCCTGGCCACCCAGAAGGGATTTTCGATTCTATGGCCAATATTTACAACGGAGCGGCAAAAGCCATTCGAGCTGAGGCATATCAAAAAGGTGCTTTCCCTACGATTCATGATGGCGTAAGAGGTATGAAGTTTATAGAAGCGGTTTTGGAATCTACCCAAAACGGAAATATTTGGACAGAAATAGTGGATGAGCATGAAAACAATTAAAGGACCCGCCATTTTTTTGGCGCAGTTTGCAGACGATAATGCCCCTTTCAATTCATTAGATAGCATTGCGAAATGGGCGAGTGATTTGGGTTATAAAGCCGTTCAAATTCCTACTTGGGATGCACGCTTAATTGACCTTGACAAAGCAGCCGAAAGCAAAACCTATTGCGATGAACTGAAAGGCACTTTGGCGAATCATGGTTTAGAAGTCAGTGAACTCTCTACCCACTTGCAAGGACAATTAGTGGCTGTTCACCCTGCTTACGAAGAACTTTTTAAGGGTTTTGCCCCAAAAGGAATGAACGCCAAACAACGAAATGTTTGGGCGATTGATCAAGTGAAAAAGGCGGCTGTCGCTTCTAAAAATTTGGGCTTAAAAGTTCATGCTTCGTTTTCAGGCGCTTTGCTTTGGCCCTATTTTTATAATTGGCCACAACGCCCAGAAGGTTTGATTGAAAAAGGGTTTACTGAATTAGCCAACCGATGGCTTCCAATCTTAAATCATTTTGATGAAAACGGAGTCGATCTTTGCTATGAAGTACATGCAGGAGAAGACCTTCATGATGGTATTAGCTTCGAAATGTTTTATGAGGCTACTGGCAAACACAATCGTGTTAAAATGCTTTACGACCCTTCCCATTTTGTGCTTCAGCAATTAGATTACTTGACTTACATCGACCATTACCATGAGTTCATTGGTATGTTCCATGTAAAAGATGCCGAGTTTAACCCAACAGGAAAATCGGGAGTTTATGGCGGTTATCAAGATTGGCGAGAACGACCAGGACGGTTCCGTTCGATTGGCGATGGACAAGTAGATTTCCAAAGCATTTTCTCAAAACTAACTCAACACGGCTATGATGGCTGGGCAGTATTAGAATGGGAATGCTGCATAAAATCGCCTGAGCAGGGCGCAAGAGAAGGTGCTCAATACATTGATCAATTTATTATTGAAGCCACAGAAAAAAACTTTGATGATTTTGCTGATGCTGGAATTAGCAATGAAGAATTTAAAAAACTATTAGGTCTAGACTAACATGAAAAGAACCCAAACCAACGCTCCTTATCCTATTTTGGCTTTTTCTCAAAAATGGATTACCAAAGCATTTGTAGGAACACATGCCCTTGCAGTGATTATCTTTTTACTGACACAAGTGTCGGCTTCTGCGCAAATCACCGACCCAAAAGCCACAGAAGTGTGGGAACCCGTTCCTCAAAAAGTGAACCCTGCAAAAAATGGAGGTGCCCCTTCCGATGCCATTGTGCTTTTTGATGGCTCAAACCTCAATGCATGGAAATCTCGCAACGAAGATAAACCAGCAGGATGGAAAGTAGAAAACGGTTACATGGAAGTAGCAAGGGGCGCTGGTGACATTATGACCAAAAAGACGTTTGGTGATATTCAATTACACCTAGAGTGGAGTGCCCCTACTGAAATAGTAGGTGAAGGCCAAGGAAGAGGGAATTCTGGTGTTTTTTTACAGGAACGCTACGAAGTTCAAATTCTTGATAGTTATGTGAGCAAAACCTATTCGAATGGACAGGCTGGTTCTATTTACAAGCAAAGTATTCCCTTGGTAAATGCTACTGCAGCTCCAGGTGAATGGAATGTTTATGACATCATTTATAAAGCCCCACAATTTAATAAAGACGGAATAAAAGTAGCAGACGGATATGTAACCGTTATCCATAATGGAGTCGTAATCCAAAACCACCAAAGGCTTTTGGGCACTACAGAATACATTGGTTTTCCTAAAAACCCAGCCCATGGCGATGGCGCTATTATTCTGCAAGACCACGGAAACCCTGTAAGGTTCAGAAATATTTGGCTGAGGGAGCTATAAAAAAGTGAGGGCATCTTCGGTAGAAAATGCCCTCTGATTGATTGGTTGAGGATGTCCTGTCAAACACCTCGGCTCCCTATTCTCACACTACTAAGAATAGTTTTCTTAAAAAATTGAAGTCACCAAGATTGAGACAAGCACTGTTATTAATAAAAACAGTTCAAAATTGGCGTTAACCGTCTTTATAATATTTCCGAACGGGGCAAGTTGTTTTCGCAACTCTTTCGATCCATTGGCAGTATTGGTTTTCTTTCCCGTAAAAATCGATTGAGACTCAGTCATAATATTATTATCGTATAATTCCCCTTCTAATACACCTCACTACCAAATCGGTGGTGTTTCTTGCTTCCGATTTCCTCAGAATATTTTTCCTGTGAGTTTTAACGGTATCAACCGACACAAATAATTCATCAGCAATTTCTTTAGCGCTATTTCCCTCAGCCAAAAGGTTAATAATCTCGAATTCCCTGGCCGTGAAATCCAATCGTAGTTCTAGGTGGTGCATGGTCTCTGATTTAGTATTTCAAAGTACATCAAACCACCGCCCGGTTCTATCAAGGTTTTAGACTGAAAAAAAAACTAGTGGTTTTCCGCTAGACGAAGTTTATATTGGGTTCAAGAATGTTTTTAGTCGGTGAGTATACCAAGCATACTGGCATATTTTCTGGCAAAACAACTCTCTAAAACACTGAAAATCAACCAAAACCATACAACATGAAAGCTGAGAAAATACCTAAAATTCCAATGGGCTACGAAATGGAAACATTCAAGGATTTGCCCAAAGATGTTATCACCCATATGCCTTTTATTATTTTCGCCCCAAACAGACCTGTAATTGGTGGTGAAGTTTATGTTCCAATGCACTTTTTATACATCTTCAAAAATCTAGATGTATTTAGTCAAGATGGCTATGAGAATGGACATGTTTTTGATGAAATGCCACCTAATTCTACTCTAACTTTCAAATCAAATTTTAAGGAAGAAGTAGGTTATTCCGTAATCAGAACAACCTATTACTTCAACGTAAAGCTTGGGCGTGAAACCCTTAAGTTTAAGATGAACATTAGCGAATCGGATAAAGTAAAATACAACTTAGCCAATAGAGATAACCGATTACCTTTGGCTAATGGTGTTTCAATGGCATTTACGCCTGAATTCTTTACAGAAGAGTGCGATGTTAACATTCCCCCTCCACCAACAGCCTAATGTCTAGATTTGTAAATAGGATATTCATAGGTGTAATCGCTTTAATGGTGATTACACCCTTCCTTTCTTTTGGCCAATCGCAAAAAACCGACAGCCTAAAGGAAAATTATACCCAAAATAAGCAGCCGAGTACAGCCATTGAATTGGCTGAAATATTTACACTAACCAATACCGATTCTGCACTTTACTTTCTACAACAGGTAGATAAAACATCGCTTTCTGAAGTAGACAGAATTCATTTCGAAAAAGTAAAAGGCAGATTTTTTACGGTTACTAGCCAGTATGACAGTGCTGTTTTGATTTATACTGGCTTATTGAGAATACTAGAAGGAAAACCGGAACATATAAGGTTAGAGGCCGATATTTTAGACAATATTGGTGGAGTTTACCTAACGCTTAGAGAAAACGACCAATCACTCGATTTTATCAATCGGGCTAAAAAAATTAGGGAAGAAAACAGACTAGCCTCTGAACTTTATAAATCTCACTACTCTTTGGGAAACTTCTTATTCAGAACCGGAAAAAGCAGAGAAGCAGTCGATAATTACAGAAAGAGTTTCGCGCTATTAAACCAGAAAAGCGATATCAATTTTCAGGCAAACCTAAACTATATGATGGGCACGGCCTATAACATATTGAAGCAAAATGATAGCTCCATATATTTTCTTCTTAAGGCCAAAACCATTTATGACCAAACCAATCAGGTAGTTTCTCAAATCAACACGGCAAACTCCATTGCTCAAGCCATGATTAATGAGCAACGATTTTCTGAAGCCATTCCTTTATTGGAAAATAACATTAAGCTGTTAGCTTCAAACGGAGATTGGCAGAAATACATGGCCGCCTACTCACAGCTTTCTAAAGCATACGAAGGGCTGGAAGATTATAAAAATGCCTTGGCGTATCAAAAATTACGGTACGACACCGTAGTAGGTTTTTTAGCAAAACAAAGAACAGAATCAGTAGCCAAAATCACTGAAGATTACAGAACCGATAAACAGCTGGATGAAGCAGAAGAAACAGCCATTTGGGCAACACAAAGGGCTAAAATTTTTGGAGGAATTACCATCGCTTTAATCATGCTTCTGATTATTAGTTACCTCCTTTTTTCAAGAACAATTCAACGCAAAAAGTTAGAAAACTTAAGAGCAATGGTTTTGGGTGAAGAAAATGAAAGAAAGCGTGTGGCCAAAGATTTACATGATGGAATCGGTGTTCTGCTTACAAGTATAAAAATGCGTTTGAGTAACTTTGAAGATAATGTAGAAGACAAAAATGCATTTCAAAATTCACTAGGTCAAATTGATAATGCCTGTTCGGAAGTACGCAGAATTTCGCACAATATGGTTCCTGCCAGCTTAAGCAAATTAGGCTTAGAAGAAGCCATGCTCGATCTTTTTGACAATGTAACGGCTTCATCTCAAATTGAAATTCAAGAAAAGTTAAGTTATGAAGTAGGCGATTTCGAAGAGTCTAGTGAAGTACTCATTTATCGAGTAATTCAAGAGCTAGTAAACAACACTCTTAAGTACGCACAAGCTTCTAGCATTCAAATTGAAATGAAAAAAATCAAAGATGAATATATTATTGAGTACCAAGACAATGGAGTTGGCTTTGACAAAACCAAAATTAAGAATGGACTTGGACTCAAGAGCATCGCTTCTCGAATTGACATTTTGAAAGGGAAGCTCACATTTGATAGTACAGAAGGAAATGGGGTAAGCTTCAAAATAAATATTCCGTTACAACATGGATAAAATTAAAATCTTAGTAGCAGACGATCATCAAGTAATTATTGATGGCTTAGAGGCCATCATTAGCACTACCGAACACCTTGAATTTATAGGAGGGGCATCGAACGGAAAAGAAGTGATTTCTAAAGTAGAATCTCAGCCTGTTGATTTAATATTGATGGACATCAACATGCCTGAAATGGACGGTTTGGAATGCACGGCATACCTGAGCAAAAACTACCCAAACATTAGGGTAATTGCCTTGAGCATGCACGACAACCCTAGGCTGGCCAAGCGAATGATCAAAAACGGAGCCTTTGGTTTTCTACTCAAAAATTCGAGTAAAGCCAATATTCTAACAGCTATATCGGAAGTAATGCAGGGAAGAAATTTCTTCGATCCTATGTTGATGTCTACCTTTTTTGATGCGGATAATAAAAAATCATCGAGCAGTTTTTCAAAAAAAGACTTACTCACTAAGCGTGAAATCCAGATTATTCAACTGATCTGCCAAGAAAAAACCACTGCAGAAATTGCAGACGAACTATCCATCAGCACCCACACCGTAGAAAGTCACCGAGGAAATATTATGCTGAAGTTAGAGCTTAAAAACTCAGTCGGCCTTGTAAAATGGGCGATTCAAAACGAGGTGATTGAGCTTTAATTGAATAAAAAATTCCGCCCTAAAAGAGCGGAATTAAACTCTTAAACATTCGACCAAGCCTTTTGACCGGGTTCGTAAGGAATACAGCCTTCATATTTACCAGGAATAGGGTCATATGCCATCACTTCTTTCCCTACTAATTCTGAAGAAAAATAACTCCAAATAGTAGAATCTACCACGTTGGTCACAAAATAGGTTTCAACAAAAACATCGTCTTTCTCTCCTTCCTTTCTGAATTCAGCGCGGTAGTTTCTCAGAATATCCTTGTCAGCCTCATACTTGTCAAAGTAGCTATTAATAGCCTCCGTCATTTGTTCGGTGGTTGCCTTAACAAAACTCACCTCCTGATTTGCGTTAAAATTAGCCACAAAAACATTGAGTCCTCTCTTGAAATATTCCGCTTCACGGTTTCTGTAAATATTGGCTAAAGCTGAATCCAAATGACTTGGCACTCCGGCTTCAATAGCTCCTGGTGTACTCGTTTTGGGCATAATTCCTTCACAAATCTTCCCCAATTGGCTTGCCTCTTCGGGGCTTAGGTACACCGGTTTCCAATCTAGCTCAACGGCAGAAGAACAACCCTGCAATGCGCCAAAGAAAACCGTAGAGGTAAACAAAGCCATCGATCCGAATCCTAAGTTTTTTAATGCTTCTCTTCTTTCCATGGTTTATAAATTTCCTTTTTGAATTTGATCTGCAGCGTAATTGGCAGCCCTAGCCGAAAAGGCCATATAGCCTAGTGATGGATTATGACATGCCGATGAGGTCATGAAAGAGCCATCCGTTACGAAAACGTTCTTACACGCATGAATCTGATTCCACTTATTCAGTACCGAAGTTTTAGGGTCGTGCCCCATTCTTGCTGTTCCCATTTCATGAATCCCCAAGCCCATATTTGGCCCGTTGTCATAGGTGCTTACATTTTTAAAGCCTGCTGCTTCTAACATTTCAGCGCCTGAGGCCGCCATGTCTTTTCGCATTTCGTATTCGTTTTCATGAAAATTACCAGCATCAAAAATCACTTGTGGTAAACCCCAAGCATCGAGGTTTTCATAATCTAATCTCATATGGTTTTTATGCTGCGGAAGCGTTTCGCCAAAACCCATAAAGCCAATCGTCCAGCCTCCTGGCGTCATCCAAGCATCTTTTACTGCTCCTCCAACTCTTTTATTGTTCATTTCAGCAATGTTTCTGCCCCAACCTTGGCGAGAAGCACTGCCTTGATACCCATAGCCCCTAACGAAGTTTTTAACATCAGAACTTCCTCCCAAATTTCTAAACCGAGGAATATAAAGCCCATTCGGCCTTCTGCCTTTGTAATATTTATCTTCGTATCCTTCTACCGTTGCACTTGCACCAACTCCAAGGTGGTGGTCCATAATATTATGCCCTAATTCGCCACTATCGTTACCCAGCCCGTTCGGGAAACGCTCACTTTTAGATTGCATTAAAATAGCAGCCGAAGCAATGGCCGAAGCACATAAAAAAATGACTTTCGCATAAAATTCTGTTTGCTCCTTAGTGTTTTGGTCAATAACCCTAACTCCAGTGGCTTTTCCGGTTTTATCATCATAAATCACCTCGCTCACAATTTGATCGGTAATTACAGTGAGGTTTCCTGAAGCCACACCAGCAGGCAAAGTAGACGAAAGGCTAGAAAAATAACCTCCATACGGACAACCGCGCATACAGCGGTTTCGCATCAAACATTGGCTCCTAGCTCCTGGGTTCTTATGGTCGGGCTGATTAACGTTTAGCGCTTCAGTAAGATGTGCTGTTCGGCCTACTGTAACCCAGCGGTTGTTCCATTTGCTTTCTACCGCTTTCTGGAAATCTTTTTCCACACAGTTCATTTCCATTGGGGGAAGAAACTCTCCATCAGGCAATTGCTTAAACCCACGTTTCTCACCACTCACACCAATATAACGTTCTACATAATCATACCAAGGCTTAATGTCTTTGTACCGAACTGGCCAATCTACCCCAAAGCCATCTTTAATATTGGCTTCAAAATCTATATCGCTCAAGCGGTAACTTTGGCGCCCCCAAGTAATAGACCGCCCACCCAAGTGGTAGCCTCTCATCCAGTCGAAACGCGTGTTTTCTTCTTGGTATGGGTGTTCTGAATCTTTGACAAAAAAATGACGATGGGCTACATTGGTAGTATAACCTGTCCTATCTTGTTTAGGGTAATCCTTCTCAATAATTTCTGGATTGGTTCTACCGCGGTTGGGAAGATCCCAAGTATCCATATTGGCAGTGTGATAGTCCTTAATGTGTTCAATTTTTCGGCCACGTTCTATTACAACAGTTTTAAGGCCTTTTTCACTGAGTTCTTTTGCAGCCCAACCTCCACTTACACCAGACCCAACCACTATGGCATCATAAGTTCGTTGTTCCTTAGACTTTAGGTTTAGATTCATTCAATTTCTTTTTATTTCAAAAAATAGTGCGGTCGAACCCATGTGGGTTTTACTGACCGACTAGAAATATAAGAATTATCAATCGTAATCTCAGCGATTATCATCTAGAAGGAAAAGCCTACCTAATTTTTCAAGTGGCTAAAAAGTATGAAGCAAAAAAAACCCCGAATTACCGGGGTTGATTTTCAATATTCATCTTCGTTAAAAAAGAAATCGTCTTTTGTTGGATAGTCAGGCCATATCTCTTCGATACTTTCATAAGGCTGACCATCGTCTTCTAATTCTTGGAGGTTTTCAACCACCTCAAGTGGGGCTCCAGACCTGATTGAAAAGTCAATCAATTCATCTTTAGTCGCAGGCCAAGGGGCGTCTTCCAAGTAAGAAGCTAGTTCAAGTGTCCAATACATTTCTTATCTTTTTTAATGGCGTGCAAAAGAATGAATTAAACTCTAAAAATCAAACCTATGTGCCTAATTATTTTATTATTAACAAAAAGGTCGTTTCAGAATCGCAACCTCCTGACTTTTAAAGCTATGCGCCAGCTTTAACCTGTCGTAAAATCTCTTCTTTTACTTTCACCTTTCTTTCTTGGAGTTCAAGCTTGCCGCCAATCAGCCTATCAAGCCCCGAACTCGTGTTGAACTTATCCAAATTCTCTTGAAATGTGGAAAGTTCATTTTTATCTCGGTTGAGTAAATCGTAAATGATTTTTAGCCTAAGTCTTTCTTTATCAGCTTCGTTTTGCTTACCCTTAATTTTCTTATGAAGTAAGCTTTCTATGAACTGCTTTTCAGCAATTTGGTCTGTCAAAAACAGAAACTCAGCCTGAAGTTTTTCCATTTCTACCTTTCCAACTGGCCCAAAGCTTTTCCATTGCTCTCGAAGTGATTTAACATTGGCTTTTGGGCTAATACTCTCATTCAAAACAGCCAACTCTTTCAAAAATGCAGAACGACTCTCTAGATTCTCTTTTTTATTGCCTGTGTTCCCTTTTGCCTTCCCCTCCTTTTTAGCTTTTGCTAAAGCTCCCTTGATTATCGTTTGAAATTGATTCCAAAAATCGGTGCGGACATCAGCTTTGATTCTACCTAAGTCTTTCCATTCTTCTTTAAGCGTTCTGATTTTTTCAACCAAAACAGAATAGCTTTCAATCTCTTTTATCTTTTTTGCTTCTTCTAAGAAATCCTGATAATTGGCTTCTTTTTCTTTCATCATTTTTTCGAGGTCGGCATAAAAAGCAGTCCTTCTCTCAAAAAAACCATCAAGTAATGCCTTAAATGTCCCTTCTATTCTTTCCTTCTCAGCATCGTCAACTGCGCCAGTTTTTATCCATCTGCGCTGTACCTCTTTTACTTCCGCTGTTGCCGATTTCCATTCGCTGCTTTTTACTGCTTCTTCCAGTTCAGCCAACAGTGCCGTTTTTATTTCCAGATTCTTTAATCGGTTTTGCTGAATAAAGCTATTTAGCTGCTCTTCCAACAAATTCAATTTTTGATAAAGGGATTCAAAGTCGCCAATGGCATCAAAGTCATGCAAGGTTTCTTTAAGGTGAAGTACCTTCATTAGGTAGGAACCCTTGTTTTCGGTTGAATTAATTTTTCCCTCTACCTCATTAACTTTGGCCTGCGCTAAAGCAAATCGCTCCGTATAATAAAGCATAGCGGCCTCTTCGGTTTCTTTCACTTCCCCAATCACTTTATCTGTATAATCGAGAAATGCTTTTCTGAAAACCTTGCCTTCTTTGATAAACCCGTATTCTTTTTCTTCCAAAACGCTAAGATTGAATTTTGCCCGAAATTAGCTAAATAACCCAAGAGAGAAATTCCCAAGCAGAATTTTTAGCATATTTGCTCCAAAATAGAACGATACAGACTATGAGTGACGAAAAAATTATTTTTTCAATGGCTGGGGTCAACAAGATTTACCCCCCACAAAAGCAAGTCTTAAAAAATATCTACCTCTCGTTTTTCTACGGAGCAAAGATTGGTGTGCTCGGACTCAACGGTTCGGGTAAATCCTCTCTACTTCGCATTATTGCTGGTGTAGACACAGAATACCAAGGCGAAGTGGTTTTCTCACCAGGTTATAGTGTGGGAATGCTAGAGCAAGAGCCTCAGCTCGACCCCAACAAAACGGTAAAGCAGGTAGTTGAAGAAGGCGCTAAAGAAACTGTTGATTTACTGAACAAGTTTGAAGAGATCAACGCCAAATTCGCTGACCCTGAAATTCTCGATGATCCAGATAAAATGAACAAGCTGATTGAAGAGCAAGGAAAAGTTCAGGAGAAACTAGATCACATCAACGCTTGGGATTTAGACAGCAGACTTGAAAGAGCAATGGATGCATTAAGAACACCTCCATCAGATGCTTCAATTAAAAACCTTTCTGGGGGAGAAAAAAGAAGAGTTGCCTTGTGCCGCTTATTGATTCAAGAACCTGATGTATTATTACTCGATGAGCCTACCAACCATTTGGATGCTGAATCTGTGCATTGGCTTGAGCAATATTTACAGCGCTATAAAGGAACCGTAATTGCCGTTACTCACGACCGTTATTTCCTTGATAACGTAGCCGGATGGATTCTTGAACTCGACCGAGGCGAAGGCATTCCATGGAAAGGAAATTATTCTTCGTGGCTAGACCAAAAACAAACCCGTTTAGCTGGTGAAGAAAAAACTGAATCGAAAAGACAGAAAACCTTACAGCGCGAGTTGGAGTGGGTAAGAATGTCGCCTAAAGGAAGACAGGCCAAAGCCAAGGCACGTTTGAGCGCTTATGACAAACTACTAGGTCAGGAGGGTAAGGAAAAAGAAGCTAAGTTGGAGCTTTACATTCCGCCAGGAGAAAGGTTAGGATCGAAAGTGATTGAAGCACATAATGTAGCCAAGGCTTTCGGAGATAAGCTTCTATATGAGAACCTGGAATTCTCACTTCCTCAAGGCGGTATTGTTGGAATTATAGGACCAAATGGTGCTGGTAAAACCACCCTATTCAACATGATTACTGGAAAAGAAACGCCAGACCAAGGGGAATTTATTGTTGGACCAACGGTAGACATCGCCTATGTTGACCAAGAGCACGACAATCTTGACCCTAACAAATCGGTTTGGGAAGTAATTACTGGAGGAAATGAATTGATTACGCTCGGAGGAAAAGAAATGAACTCTAGGGCCTACGTAAGTAAATTCAATTTTAACGGAACAGACCAAAACAAAAAGGTGGGCCAGCTTTCTGGTGGAGAGAGAAACCGAGTGCACTTGGCACTAACCCTTAAGCAAGGCGCTAACCTCTTATTACTCGATGAACCTACCAACGACCTTGATGTAAATACACTAAGAGCATTGGAAGAAGGTTTGGATAACTTTGGTGGTTGCGCTGTAATTATCTCTCACGATAGGTGGTTCTTAGATAGAATCTGTACGCACATTCTAGCTTTCGAAGGTAACTCTCAAGTGTATTGGTTCGAAGGTGGATATTCAGAATATGAAGAAAACCGTAAGAAACGATTGGGAGATACTGGACCAACCAGAATTAAATATAAGAAACTGAGTTAATCGGTTTTCAATTCATAAAAAATGCCTCACTGATAATCAATGAGGCATTTTTATTTCTAAGCATGCAGTATCCACTTAGAAATGAAACTCGATAGATTGTTTTAGGTCTTCACGCAAGCTTAGCGCAACAGGGCATGTCAAACCAATGTTCTTTATCCACTCCCTGTCTTTGTCAGACAACGTACAATTCTCCCAAAAGAAATCCATTTTAATTTCAGAAATTCTACGAGGGTTCGCGCTCATTATTTTTGTCGATTCCACATTCATTCCTTCCATATTTAAACCCTTTTGCTCTCCAGCAATGGCCATAACGGTCATCATACAACTACCCAATGCAGCCGCCACAAGGTCAGTAGGCGAAAATGCTTCTCCTTTTCCATTATTATCTACAGGTGCATCAGTAACAATACCGTTTCCAGATTTAACATGAACGGCTTCGGTACTTAGGTTTCCCGTATATTTTGATTTCACAGTAATCATAAACTAAGCAGTATTTTTTTTCGTTAATTTAGCAATCTCAAACAGAGCTACAACGCCAAGTATGCAAATTAGTGTCAAAGTTTTTACAGTCGTCTTGTTATTATTTATCTGTAACACTGGTTTTAGTCAGTCGGGCTTTGGCTTTGACACGAGGATCGAAGACGAGAATTATGAAATTGAAAATGTTTTTGGTGGCTCACATGCCTCTAACAGTGGCCTCATAAGCTCTTTGTTTTGGAGGCACTCAAACTCATTTGACAAGAAAAATTTAGCGCACTATGGCATTGAGTTGGCCAATACTCGCCACCCTAGAGAATCGCGACAAACCACAATTACAGGAAGTAGTTTCGTTATTGGAAAATCTAATTATCTCATTTCTATTCGTCCTTATTACGGAAGAGAAAAAGTGCTCTTCCAAAAATCACCACAACAGGGCGTAAGAGTTTCTGCTATGGCTTCCGCAGGCCCTACAATTGGCTTAGAAACCCCGTACTATGTAAATTATAGAGGTAGAAAAGAACAGTATGACCCAAACATACATTCGGTAAATAACATTAACGGAACCTCTAGTCCATTAAAAGGGCTTTTTGAATCGAATATTGTTCCAGGGCTTCATCTTAAAACATCAATGACCTTTGAGACCAATTCCACAAAAAATAGGGTTTTTGGTATTCAGGCAGGTTTTGTGATAGAGGCCTTTACTCGTAAAATCGACATTCTTCCTGAGGCCGAAGGAAAGAGTATTTACTCTGCTGCATTTATTGCAGTTTATTTTGGCAAAAGAAGATAAGCTACTTTCATATCATTTTGGAACCTTTGACTTACCTTTGTGGTATTGTTAGTCAGAGGACAAAAGGATGATTGAACTACCAGTAATTTCCAAAGAAAAAGAAACCAGAAGAAAAAAACCGGATTGGTTGCGTGTAAAACTCCCGATTGGAGAAGAGTATGCTAAAGTCCGCAAGCTGGTTGATCAATATAAACTTCATACCATTTGCGAAAGTGGCAATTGCCCAAACATGGGTGAATGTTGGGGAGCCGGCACGGCCACCTTTATGATATTGGGTAATGTATGTACCAGAAGTTGCTCTTTTTGTGCAGTAGCCACGGGCCGCCCACCAGAGTATGACACCGAGGAGCCTAAAAGAGTAGCTGAAGCTATTAAGCTGATGGGAGTTAAGCATGCAGTCCTTACTTCGGTAAACCGAGATGAGCTTAAAGACAGAGGTGCTGAAATCTGGTACCAAACGGTAGTAGAAACGAAAAAACTAAGCCCAGAAACCACCATAGAAACGCTAATTCCTGATGTAAAAGGAAACTGGGATGCATTATATAGAATGATTGATGCAGGTCAAGAAGTAGTTTCGCATAACATGGAAACTGTTGAAGAACTTTATAGAAGAGTTCGTCCACAGGCCAAATACGCTAGAAGCTTAGAAGAATTAAAACGCATTAAGGAATACGGAAAACGCTCAAAGTCAGGGGCTATGTTAGGTTTAGGCGAAACTGACGAACAGGTTTTCAGACTAATGGACGATTTGGCTGAAGTAAAGCTAGACATCTTGACTTTAGGCCAGTACTTGCAGCCTACCAAAATGCATCACGAAGTAATTGAATACGTTCACCCTGATAAATTCGAGTTCTTTAAAGAAGAAGGCTTAAAACGGGGAATTAAATATGTAGAATCTGGCGCATTGGTCAGATCATCGTATCACGCAGAAAGACATGTTCACGTATAATGTAAGAGGCGCCAATGGCGCCTCTTTTCATTTATCAATGTCTAATTTTAGAAAACCCTGATCCACACACCAGGCACCCAAACTCGAACACCACCTATAACACTGTAGCGGCCTTCTTGCCATCTATGATAGTCGCGTCTAACTGCCCAATGGCCTGGCACCCAAACATCTCTTCTGAGCCTTCTGTTGTATTCCCAATAACCATTTACCCATATATGTCTGCTGCTAGGTGCGGCATTTCTGTAAACCACATTTCGCCTTCCGTTTTTAAAGTCATAGTCATAATATGAATTATCGACTCTTCTCCATCTATTATCTCTTCTATTATCTGAATAACGATAACCATTATTTCTGACTACCACTTTCTTTACAACGGTTTCAGTTCTTCCATTCTTTTTTGCTCTAGAACTGTATACTTTTTTGCGGTTATCGTTTCTGCCACGATTGTCATCACGCTTTTCAACTCTACCCTTATCTCGGTTGTTACGGCTTTCATTACTTCGCCTCTGAGCCTGTATCTCTCCTTCGGCAAAAAGCCCAACCACCATTATTCCTACAAACAGTATTACTCTTTTCATAACCTTGATATTTAAATTTTCAACAAGGGTCGACCATTTTATTAATGCATTTATAGCTCTCTTCCCATTTCCATGCCAAAGTTTTATACCTACAAAAGGAGCTAAGCTAATAGGCTTTCTTCAGTAAACTGAACATTACTTCTAGACTCATCAAGGCTGATTCTAATACAGATTTTCAGAATTAAACCTAATTCAGCATTCATTGCAGACAATAAAATATGGAATTTCAGTTTTGAATAAATAAATTTAGGCTTCCCCAATAAAAAGAAATGCGTAAGAATTCATCTCTAATACTCATTGTAACCATATTGGTATTGACTGCGAACATAAGTTTTGGCCAGTATCATTTAGTAATGACCTATGGTAGCAACATTACAGCTCAGAAATGGAAAACAAGGACTGAATTTCCTAAAGAAGAAATAAGCGATGATTGGGACAACGATTATTATTTATCTAGCCTAAGCTATAATAACAATTTATGGACTGTTATATCATCCAAAACCTCAGATTATAGTTTACAGTCATGGAGAACGCGCGTAGATTTCCCAAAAGATGAAATAACAGAATTATGGGATGCTGGATATGCTATTACGGAGTTAACCTATGGTAATGATGTTTGGGCCTTGGTTATGTCTAAGGGCAGCAGTCACTCTGGTCAAAAATGGTCTACAACCACTGAATTTCCAAAAGATAAAATTAAAGAGTATTGGGATGAGGGAAGAAGCATTATTAAATTGGCTTATGGTCAAGGAAAGTGGGCGCTAGTAGGCTCAAAAACCGATGATATCACCTTGCAGAGATGGCGTACTTCTGAAACATTCCCAACAGAAGAAATTGAAGAAAACTTAGCCTTGGGTTACTCTATTACTCAACTAGAATACCTAAACGATCGATGGGTATTAGTTCTTTCAAAATACACCGACAATAGATCCCAACAACTTATAACCTCAGAGAGCTTTCCTAAGGAGGAAATCAGAAAACACTGGGAATCTGACTATTACATCACAAGTGTAGGGCGTCAAGAAATAGAGCCAGAAATAGAGCCAGAAATAGCAGAACCAGAGCCAACAACTGAAACGACAAAACCATATAGTGCTCCTGAAAACTCAACAAACCCTAGAATAACAGGTGTTTGGAATGGAACAAGTTTGGGGGATGCTGAAGATGTAGAGATAACATTTGAAGACAACAATGTTATCACCATAATTTCGGGTGATGAAGTAATGGGAGGTGAAAATTTTGAAATCGAAGATATTCCAGCTGGACTTAGTTATGAATTAAACATGGATGTTGTTCCTCACCAAATCGACATTGTTTTCACCATGTTCAATGTAGAGTTCTCTCGAATAAAGGGCATTTTCGAGTTTAGCGGCAAAAATGAAATCATGATGCTTTTATCTGATGACCCCGAAGCAGATAGACCTAAGGGCTTTATCAGCAAATCTGGAACTGAAACATTCAAACTCAAAAAAACCTCAAGTAAATAGAATGGTGAAAGCAAAGCTATTTATTCAGAATAATTTTAACAGCATGTATTTGTTAATATTATTTTAAGACCTATCTTTGCGTCCCGAATTTGAGAAATTGTAAGTAATAAATACATGGCAAATCATAAGTCTGCATTAAAAAGAATACGTTCGAACGAGGCTAAACGATTGAGAAACCGTTATCAGCACAAAACCACTCGTACTTACATCAAGAGATTGAGAGATACTTCAGATAAGTCTGAGGCTCAAGAGTTATTGAAAAAAGTTATTTCAATGGTTGATAAACTAGCAAAGAACAATATCATCCACAAGAACAAAGCTGCCAATAACAAATCAAAATTAACCAAGCTGGTAAACAGCCTTTAAGAGTTAATTGCTAACGATACTT
The DNA here is from genome assembly GCF_001592945.1 of Roseivirga seohaensis. Taxonomy (GTDB): domain Bacteria; phylum Bacteroidota; class Bacteroidia; order Cytophagales; family Cyclobacteriaceae; genus Roseivirga; species Roseivirga seohaensis. The sequence goes on along the minus strand of NZ_LRPB01000012.1, from coordinate 84,106 downwards.
GAAACCGAACTCTTCAGGGTTCGGTTTTTTTTGTTGTCCAATATTTAATATCCATCAACTTTTATTATATTCAGTCTTCCCATTCTAATATAAATGGAAAAAGGACTGAATATTCTTAAATGGGCTGAAGAAGACCGGCCACGCGAAAAGCTACTATTAAAAGGCAAGGCAGCCCTGTCCGATGCTGAGTTAATAGCCATTCTTATCGGCTCTGGCTCACGTGAATTAAGCGCTGTAGACCTCTCTAAAAAAATTCTCGCCCACTCCAATCACGACCTCAACACATTAGCCAAACAGTCGGTAACTGAACTTCAACAATTCAAAGGTATTGGTGAAGCAAAAGCCATTTCTATTGTGAGCGCCTTAGAATTAGGTAGAAGGAGGAAATCATTTGAGTCGGATAAGAAATTAAAGATTACCAATTCAAGAGATGTATACGAGCTGATGAAACCCGAGCTGATGGACCAACCGGTTGAACAGTTTTGGGTAGTTATGCTCAAAAGAAACAATGAGGTAATTCAAAAAAGAGTAATTAGCCTAGGCGGAGTTTCAGGCACAGTAGCCGACCCCAAAGTAATTTTTAAAAAGGCATTGGAAGATTTGGCCAGTGGAATCATCTTGGTTCACAACCACCCATCGGGCAACCTAAAACCTAGCCAAGCAGATATTCGACTCACTGAAAAATTGAAAAACGCGGGAAATCTGCTAGAAATTCCTGTTCTAGACCATATCATTTTTACAGATGATGGATATTTCAGTTTCGCTGACGAAAGTTTAATTTAACCCATACTTAAATCAATTTTCCATTTGAGTTTCAGCCTTTTCAACCTTACTTTACAGCATGAAAAGGAGCACTATTTTCGTTATTTTGATCGTTTTGCTTTTAGGTGTAACCGTATTTAACTTTCTCACTGTCGGGGAAAGTTCGAAAGAATACATCGCACGTATTGAAACAGAAAGAAAGGACAAAGACAAGCGTATGCTGGCTTCTAGCTCTCCTTTACTTGAAGAAGACAAGAGAACTTTCACCAAGTTGAACTACTACCCAGTAAACGAAGATTATAAAATCTTGGCACGACTAGTTGAAATCGAAAAGAAGGTACCAATCTTTATCACTACCACTACTGGCGAACAAGAAAAATACATTCCATTTGCTCATGCCGAGTTTGAGTTAGAAGGAAAACCACAAAGACTATTGCTCTACAAAGATTGGGACGATATTAACCCAAACCGGCTGTTTTTAATGTTTGCAGATGACACCAGCGGTGATGAAACTTATGGAGGTGGCAGATATATTGATTTGATGGAAAACGGCACAAATTCTGTGGTTTTAGACTTCAATACCGCCTATAATCCTTATTGCCATTTCAACCCAGAATATAGCTGCCCCATCCCTCCTGCCGAAAACTTGCTGAAAGTTCCGATTAAAGCAGGCGAAAAGCTCTACAAAAACGACTAAGCACATTGTTGGAAAGCTTAAATCATTAATTTTGCTCTTTCACCTAAATTGGGTGGAACAAGTAAAATAACGGCATGAAGATTTCCCTTAACTGGCTTAAAGAATATATTCAAATCACTGAATCTGCAGAAGAAATTGCAGCACTTTTAACTGGCTCAGGATTAGAAGTAGAAACTTGGGAGGAAGTAGAATCTGTAAAAGGAGGCCTTAAAGGCTTGGTAATAGGTGAAGTAATCACTTGTGCAAAACACCCCAACGCAGATAAATTAAGTGTAACTACCGTTGACATTGGTGAAGAGCAACTTTCTCCTATTGTCTGTGGCGCTCCAAATGTGAAAGCAGGTCAAAAAGTAATTGTTGCAACTGTTGGCGCTACTCTTTATCCAAGTTCTGGCGATTCATTCCAAATAAAAAAGGCCAAAATTAGAGGAGAAGTTTCTGAAGGGATGATTTGTGCCGAAGATGAAATAGGCCTTGGCCAATCTCATGATGGTATTTTAGTACTCGATACAGATTTGCCAAACGGAGCTCCCGCAGCTGATTATTTCAATTTAGAATCTGATTTCGTTTTTGAAATTGGTTTAACACCAAACCGGGCCGATGGTGCTTCACACATTGGTGTGGCCAGAGACCTAAAAGCTCTACTAAATAGACCTGCTACATTCCCATCAGTTGAAAGCTTCAAAGTAGATAATGAGAAAAGAGTTGTTCCGGTAACCGTTGAAAATACCGAAGCATGCCCAAGGTATTCTTCCCTTACCATTACTGGAGTTACTGTAACTGATTCCCCTGATTGGTTAAAGGCTAGACTAAATGCCATTGGAATTAAGCCTACGAACAACGTGGTTGACATTACCAACTTTGTACTCCATAGCCTTGGTCAGCCAATGCATGCCTTTGATGCAGATGAAATTGTTGGCGACAAAGTAACCGTAAAAACGCTTCCTGAAGGAACATCATTCACAACCCTTGATGAGAAAGAAAGGAAACTAGCCGATACAGACCTGATGATTTGTAATGAAGCTGGCGGAATGTGTATTGCCGGGGTATTTGGGGGCATCAAGTCAGGTGTTAAAAAAACTACGAAAAATGTATTTTTAGAGAGCGCTTATTTCTCTCCCGATTACATTCGAAAAAGCGCTCAGAAGCATCAATTAAAAACGGATGCTTCTTTCCGCTATGAGCGTGGAACTGACCCTAACATTACCGTTTACGCTTTGAAATATGCTGCATTGCTTGTTAAAGAGCTTGCCGGAGGCGAAATTTCATCACCTCTTGCCGACTTCTACCCAACACTTATCGAGAATTTTAAAGTAGACGTAAAGTTTGCGAACATTGACCGACTGATTGGAAAAGCAATAGGTAATGACAAAATCAAGTCAATATTAGAAAGCCTAGATATTCAAATTCAGAACGAAACTGAAACTGGATTTACCGCCATTGTTCCTCCCTACCGTGTAGATGTTCAGCGCGAAGCTGATATTGTGGAAGAAGTATTGAGAATTTATGGTTACAACAATATTGAAATCGATGACCATTTAAGCAGCACTTTCCTATCGGAATTTCCTTCTACAGATGCAGACGGAATTAAAAAAGAAACCTCTCGTTTATTGGCAGGGGCTGGTTTTCATGAAATAGTCACTAACTCGCTTACTAAAGATGGCTATTCAACTGGAACAGCAGCAATTGACGAAAATGAAAACGTTAAAATTCTCAACTATTTAAGTGAAGATTTAAACGTAATGCGCCAAACACTTTTATTCCATGGCCTTGAGGTTATTGATAGAAATGTGAAACGTAAGAACGGTGACCTAAAACTTTTCGAGTTCGGAACCACCTATCATTTCATCAAAGAAAAATATGTAGAGCGTTCTAGGCTTTCATTGTTTATAACAGGAAATTCCGCGCCTGAAAGTTGGCTGGCGCCAAGCAGAAAGGTTAACTTCCATGATTTATCGGCCATTGTGCTTAAGTTATTGGCCAAGTTTGGTATACATAAAATCGAAAGCCAAGAAACTGACAGTGATTTATTCGGTTATGGGCTAAGCATTTCTACCAATAAAAAACCAATCGTGCAGCTTGGAAAGGTAAATGCAGAAGTTGCCAAGTTAGCCGATGTATCTACCGAAGTTTTCTTTGCTGATTTCGATTGGGACTATATTCAAAAGCTATCATCTTCTGAATTTACCTTCCAGCCCATCTCTAAATACCCAGAGGTAAAAAGAGACTTATCATTAGTTGTTGATAAAGCCGTAAATTTTGATGACATTCGGAAGTTAGCAGAAAAGCTTGAGCGATCACTGGTCAATCGTATTAGTGTTTTTGATGTTTATGAAGGCGATAAAATTGACGCAGGCAAAAAAGCCTACGCCATCAGTTTCTATCTTCAAGACCAAGAAAAGACATTGACCGACAAGGTGATTGACAAATGTATGAGCCGATTAATGCAAGGTTTTGAGCGCGAGCTTGGGGCAGTAATAAGAAAATAAAATGGCAGAATTATCGCTTTTTCAACGTTTAGATCATGTACAACAACAGTTGAAGCAACTGGTGAATAAACATGAAGCATTGAAGCAAGAGAACAAAGCGTTAGCAAACCAAAACACTGAGCTAAAAGGACAAATTGTTAGTCTTCGATCTCAAATTGCTGATTTTCAAAATCAGGATAAAATCACTAAAATTGTATCAAACACAACCGTAGAAAAGGAAGAGTCTACAGCGTTGAAACATAAGTTAAACGAGTACATTAAGGAAATAGATAAATGTATTGCTCATTTAAGTGAGTAGTATTATCATATGGTAGACATTCTATCAATAAAAATCAAAATTGGGGACCGAGAGTACCCCATGAAAGTTAAACCTGAAGAGGAGCAAAGGGTACGTAATGCAGGCAAGATTATAAATGAGAAATTACGATCTTACAGAGACCAATTTGGCATAGATGATAAAGAAGATCTATTGGCAATGGTTGCATTTGATAGTTTAATCGCAAAGATGAAAGTGGAAAGCGAAGTAGCATCAATAGATTCTACCACCTCTGACCAATTAGATCAACTTGAAAACATAATTAAAACCGCCCTCTCCTAATTCCTTAAATATCGCTTTAGAATACGTTTCAATACACTTCCAATTCTACCTATAGATTCACATATGGGAGAAACAGTTACAATCCTCATTACGGCCATCGGAGCGTTGGCTATAGGGGTGTTCATAGGGAGACTTCTGTTACAAAAAGTTAACAAGAAGGCCGCCCAAGAACTTGAAGAAAAAGGCAAATTAATAATGAAAGAGGCTGAACTTACAGCCGAAACCCTCAAAAAAGACAGAATTCTTGAGGCCAAAGAAAAGTACCTACAGCTAAAATCTGAATTTGAAGACGAGGTTAATCGTAAGAAAAACCAAATCATTAGCAATGAAAACAAGCTGAAACAAAAAGAAGCTACTCTCAATGCGCAACTAGAAAAATTAAAGCGAAAAGAAGCTGAAGTTGATAGTACCAAAGAGAATGTAGAAGCACAGCTAGAAATTGTTAGAAAGCGAAAAGAAGACCTTGAAAAGAAGGTAGATGAAAAAGTAAAAGCACTTGAAAAAGTAGCCCAACTTTCAGCTGACGAAGCCCGCGAACAATTGATGGAAACCTTAAAGGTTGAAGCAGAATCGAAAGCATCAGTACTCATCAAAGATATTATTGATGAAGCCAAGCTTACGGGCGCAAAAGAGGCAAAAAAGATTGTCATTGAATCTATTCAAAGAACAGCTACAGAACACGCAGTAGAAAACTGTGTATCTATTTTCAATATAGAAAGCGATGATGTTAAAGGTAAAATCATTGGTAGGGAAGGAAGGAACATTCGCGCACTAGAGGCGGCAACTGGAGTAGAAATCATTGTTGACGATACGCCTGAAGCCATCATCATTTCTGGCTTCGATCCAGTAAGAAGAGAAGTCGCTCGACTTTCATTACATAGGCTAGTTACCGATGGTAGAATTCACCCAGCGAGGATTGAAGAAGTCGTTACCAAAACCACACAAAATATTGAGGAGGAAATTGTAGAAATTGGCGAAAGAACCGTGATTGACTTAGGTATTCATGGCCTCCACCCTGAGCTCATCAAATTAGTTGGTAGAATGAGATTCAGATCTTCTTATGGCCAAAACCTACTTCAACATTCAAGAGAAGTAGCCAGACTTTGCGCCACAATGGCTTCAGAGCTAGGCTTAAACGCCAAGCGTGCAAAAAGAGCAGGGTTACTTCATGATATTGGGAAAGTATGGCCAGAAGAGCCAGAAATTCCTCACGCATTATTAGGAATGGAATTGGCTCAAAAATATAAGGAGCATCCTGAAATTTGTAATGCAATTGGAGCACACCACGATGAAATCGAAATGACTTCAATGATCTCTCCACTTATTCAAGCTTGTGACGCCATTTCAGGAGCTCGCCCAGGTGCTAGAAGAGAAGTGATGGAATCGTACATCAAACGATTAAAAGACCTTGAGGCGCTCGCCCTAGACTTTGATGGTGTAAACAAATGTTACGCAATTCAAGCAGGTAGAGAACTTAGAGTTTTAGTAGATGCCGATTCGGTTTCTGATACTACTGCTGGTCAGCTTTCGTTTGATATTTCGCAGAAAATCGAAAAAGACATGCAATACCCAGGACAAATTAAGGTGACGGTGATTCGCGAAATGAGAGCGGTTAACTACGCTAAATAAAATTATATCCAGATCGCGAATCTCTAATTAGGTTTTGATCTGGGGAAAAATAAAATGGCTGGACCTCTTCTGAAGTCCAGCCATTTTTATTTTAAATCGTTTATTCTACTTATCCTTTACTTCTCTTGGCGGCAATCTGTTCTGCCAGAAGTATAATACTCTCTTTTAAGAAAGGATCTTTCAATTCGTCTAAAGCATGGTTTTTCACACCTTTGCTTGAACCTAGCTCTTTTAATGAGTCTCCGATTTTCACTCTAGCATCTCTTTTAGCTTCAAAGTCTGCAGCTTCTTTCTTACGCACTTCATAGTTTAATGAAACTGTAGTTTTCGCTCTTGCTTTGTTCAGTTCATTAATATCATATTGGTAATCAATTAAGCTCTGATCCGTCTTTAACCTTTTCTCATGCGATTTTCTCAGCTGAGCAATCAAATCATTGTCTACATAATCAAGAGGAGTAAACTTTGCTGCTGGAATTTTATCCCAAGGTAGGGCACTTGGCTTAGAACTTTCGCCAAATTCTTCGGCACTAAAAGCAGACGGTAGACTAATATCTGGCGAAACCCCTAAATGTTGAGTGCTACTTCCCGATACTCTATAGAACTTGGCAATTGTGTATTTAATCAAGCCTAATTCATCGGTAGTCGGTTCTCTTAAGAAATCATTCAAACCTCTTACGTTTTGAACTGTACCCTTTCCGTAAGTTTGCTCACCAACAATCACCGCTCTTTTGTAATCCTGCAATGCTCCAGCAAAAATCTCAGAAGCCGAAGCTGAAAAACGGTTGGTCATTACGCTCAATGGCCCCGAATAAAACATTTTCTCTTTATCGTCTTCTTTGGCAATTTGCCCGTTGGCGTATTTGATTTGAACCACTGGCCCACCTGGCAAGAACAGCCCTGATAAACTTATGGCCTCAAGCAGAGAGCCTCCACCATTATTTCTAAGGTCAAGCATCACGCCATCAACCCCATCTTCTTGCAGTTGAGTGATTAACTTTTTAACGTCACTGGTGGCACTACTAAAATCCTTTTCACCTTCTTCAAGACCTTCTGAATCCAAATAAAAATCGGGAAGGGTAATTATACCTAAGTTGTATGTTTTACCACCTTCTTCATACTGCACCACTTGGCTTTTCGCCTTGGCTTCATCGTACTTGATTTTATCTCGAACAATATTTACTATTTTGGTTTGGCTACCAATTGGTCTACCGGCAGGTAAAAATTCAATTCTAACCAAGGTTCCTTTGGGCCCTCTAATTTGACCTGCCACTTCATCAGACCTCCAGCCTACAACATCAACCATTTCACCATCGGCTCCTTGAGCTATACCTACTACTCTATCGTCAATATCGATTTGGCCACTTAAGAAAGCCGGACCACCAGGGCGCAACTCAACAATCTTGGTGAAATCATCATCTTGCTGCAAAGTTGCTCCAATTCCTTCCATGGCTTTAGAGCTTTCACGCTGAAAATCTTCGGCACTTCTTGGTCCAAAATAATTGGTATGTGGATCGAAGGCTTCGGTTACAGAGTTCATTAAAATCTCGAAGACATCTGTGCTATTGTATTTATCTACATTGCTTTTGAAACGCTCATAACGCGTAACAAGCGTTTCAGAAATCTTTTTATCATCAGAACCGCTAAGCTTTAAACTTAAAGCCTGATGTTTTACAACTTTTCTCCAAAGCTCATCTTGCTCTTGAAGTGACTGTGGGTACGGAGCCTTCTCTCTATCAAAAACAAACTCTTCGTTTTTCGTAAAATCAAATTTCTTTTTTGACTCTGCCAACGCATATTTTAAGCGTTCTTCAACACGCTTCTTATAAATATTAAAAATGTAGAATGCTGGCACTAAATTTCCTCGTTTCAAATCATCATCAAAGGCAAATCGGTATTTTTGAAATGACTTGATATCTGAAGCCAAAAAGTAATTTTTACTCGCATCTAGTGATTCAATGAAATTATCAAGGATGACAGATGACAATGAGTCATTTAAATCAACATCTCGGTAGTGGAAATAATCAAGGATTTGCGTAACCATAATGGCTTCCTTGATGTGCTCAGCTTTCGGCTGCAAATATTTTGTAGTATCAGCCGCATCGGAAGCGTAAATATTGGTGCTGCCCAATAGTATGAGAGCAGGTATGATAATCAACTTTTTAAACAATTTCATAATACGTAGTAAGCTTTTCAAACTCAAAAAACCCAAATAGAGGTAAGGATATAAATCTAACGAAAATAAGCGCTTTTCGTCTTTACCGATGGTCACATTCTTTGGGTAACAACAATTAAACCAATTCTAAGCATTTAGGTTACGACCCTTACTCTCCGTTATGTTAAAGTTTGCTAAATTCTACTCATTCATACCTCAATGATTTGGCAGGATTAACCATTGCCGCTTTTACGGATTGATAGGTGACCGTAGCTAAAGCGATAAGCAATGCCACGATGGCAGATGCTAAAAACCAAAGCCAGTTAATTTCTACACGATAGGCGAAATCACTCAACCAGTATTCCATCATATAGTAGGCCAAGGGGCTGGCCAAAACCACAGCAAGAATGATAAGCTTAGTAAACTGGTTCGAAAGCAATACAACAATACCCAAAACAGAAGCTCCTAACACTTTTCTTACTCCTATTTCCTTGATTTTTTGTTGTGCAGTAAAAGCCGAAAGGCCAAACAAACCCAAGCAAGCAATAAAAATGGCGAGCCAAGTAAAGCTAAAAACTAAGGTGCCGAACTTTTCATCGGACTGATATTGCTGACCAAATTCTTCATCAAAAAAACGATATTCCAAAGGGCTATTTGGAAACACTTCGTCCCAAGTAGATTGCACAAAAGCCATTGTTTTGCTTATATCCGCGGCATTCAATTTAACGGCTAAACTACCTCCTCCATCAGGACTGTAAAACATAGCCAGCGGTTCTATTTGATAGCGAAGTGAAGCGAAATGAAAATCCTTCACTACGCCAATAATGGTAGACTCGTTTTGACCAAAAGTTAGTTTTTTACCAATAGGATTCTCCCAACCCAGCTGCTTTGCCATGGCCTCATTAATCATTACTGCCTGTTGCTGATCTGTAGTTATTTCTCGATTGAAAAGTCTTCCTTGGGCAATTTCCATTCCCATTAAGTCCACAAAATGTTCATCGAAATTAAGCACACTAACAATCCAGGTATCATCTGGCGCAGCACCCTCAGGCCGCACACCTCTTCGGCCAAAGGTTCTTCCCGGCATAGAGGCGGTTCCGGCCGTGGCCAAAATGGAAGGGTTTTGCTCTAGCTTATTTTTAAGCACTTGAATGGAAGGTTGCAGGCTTGGATGACTTACATCTAAAGTGAGAATTTGCTCCGTATCAAAACCTTTGTCGGCATTGCGTAAAAGTTGCAGTTGGTCATAAACAATGGCAGTTCCAATAATCATCACTATGGACACCATAAACTGAAAAACCACCAAGGATTTTCTTAGTAAAACTCCTTTTCCGCTGGTTTTAAATGAACCGCGAAGAATACTAATTGGACTGAAACTAGACAGCATAAAGGCTGGGTAACTCCCAGAAAACAAGCCTAGAATTACAGTAAAAACCAATGCCCCAACAACCCAGACTGGGTTAGAAATAAAGTGAATGGCCAAGTTATTACTAAACGGAAGATTGACAAAAGAGCCTAAAGCTGCGACTAAACCTATGGCTACGAACAGGGAGAAAAGGCAAAGGAAAACTGATTCTACCATAAATTGATTGATGAGCTGTTTTTTCACTGCCCCAAACACTTTTCGTACCCCCACTTCCATCGCCCTATTGGCCGATCTGGCCGTAGATAAATTCATAAAGTTGAAAGACGCGATCAACATTACAAAAAGCCCAACTGCTGCTAGTGTATATACATAACCTTCATCAGTTTTATTCAAGTTGTAGTTCTCGAAAAGAATTCCGCTCGATTTTAAATGGACATCCTTTAGTGGTTGTAGTGTAACACTGAAGTTTTCTCCTACATTATTCGCTCTAATCAAGGTTTCCATTTTCTCCTCCACACTTTCTTCACTGGCCGGATTGGCCAGCTCCACATAAGTAACCATACTGATGCTTCGCCAAGAATTGAGAAATTGCGCAAAGCCCGATGTAGTATCTGCCTGCTGCATAGAAACAATCACATCGAAATTAAGGTGGCTGTTTTCGGTTACATCTTTCATTACCGCAACCACTTCCAAACCCGGCTGACCTCCAATATCAATTCGCTTTCCAATGGGATTATCTGAGCCAAAAGTCTTCTGAGCCATACTCTGAGTTACCACCACAGTATTGGGGTTTTTCAAAGCATTCTCTACATCTCCGTCTACCAGTTTAAAATCAAACATTTCAAAGATAGAGGGCTCGGCATAAGCAAAATGATCGGTATAGAAGCCTTGCTGCTCGTAGGTAATCAGTTGCCTTCCTTGCGGCAGCATTCTTACTCTATTCACCACCTCCGGAAAATTATCTTCCATAGAAGCACCTAAAACAGGAAGTGTAATACCTACCAAGCTATTACTTACCCCTAGTGCCTTGTCGATAGTGAGCACCCTAAATATTTTGTCTGATTTAGAATGAAATCTGTCATAAGACATTTCATTCTGAACGAATAAGAAAATAACAATGCAACAGGCCATACCAATTGAAAGGCCTAGTACATTAATAACAGAAGTAGCCTTACTTTTCAATAGACTTCTGAATGCGATTTTGATGTAGTTCTTGATCATACTTAAAAACTTGACTTCCTAATTCTTTGCTTTAATAAGCTCCAATGCCTTATCCAAAGCGGCATCAGCTTTGATTTCAATATTGGGTTTCACCCCCACTCCTTCCCAGTTGGTTTTGGTAATTGGATTAATGGCTCTGCCTTGAGGCACATTGACAATAAAACCATCTGTTAGCAGCATTGGTCCACCTGGATGCGCCCCTCCGCCAGTGGTTTCCCCAATAATGGTGGCACGTTTTAAATTTTTTAAGTTGTAGGTAAACTCTTCTGCAGCCGAAAAAGTGTAACTACTGGTGAGCACATAAACCGGCACATTCGGTTTATAAACAGACGCTAAGTCTGGGGATGTCCAGGTTTCTGAATACCTGTCGCTCGGCCGCCAATAAAAAGTATTTAAGTGAACAGGTTTATCACCAAAAAGGTAGCTAGAAATAAACCTGATCATGGACGGAGAACCTCCACCGTTTTTTCTTAGGTCGAAGATTATAGCATCGGACTGAATCAGTTTATCCATTGCTGCCTTTGCTACTTCTTCCGCAAAGCGGATGTCAGAAAAACCTCTTAGGTCCAAATAACCGATGTTTCCCTCAAGAATATCTACCTCTTCAAAGCCGTAATTTCCTTGGGCTGGCCTGCCGCCTGTCGGGCTACCTTGCTGAATGGCCTCAAAACGTGTAGGGTTATAACTTACCCGAATATGCTTGTCATTGGCCACCGACTTTAAATCGGCATCAAGCTGTTTGGCTAAATCGTCAGGGGACTCAATGGCTTTGTATTCTCCGTTTTTCAGTTTTGATAAAATCAGGTCGCTCATGGCCTTTCCCTTCTCTGGAAATACATAATTGCGATCCATGATTTGAGCAAGCTGAGTAACCACTTCCGTTCGGTTAAATGATTGAGCTTGTAAACAAACCGAACAAAAAGTTATAAGAAGAGAAATGACGATTCTTGGCATGTTTATTAAGTTAATACGTAACTGCTTACCAAAAAACATACCTAATTCGATTCATCAATATAATCCACTGTTAAACAACACCTTAAAAAATTATTCAGATAGAGTAGCATTGAAAAATGAACGTTCACGAACAGTAGGCTGCACGATACTAGAGCAGAAATGTTTGTTCAACCTTACATAAAACTACAAATTTAGTTTACATTAGATTCACCTTATGAAAACGAAACAAAGCCTTTACACTCTCGCTATTATAGCCTTTAGTTTTTTGATCTTCGGCTGTGGAAACTCCAAGCTAAAAGACAAGCCTGAGGCAAGCTTAGTCCCCAGTGAAACTATTAACTTCCCCATAGATAATAGTACCTCAAATGTCAGTAGCTTCTTAGCCTACCACGATAATTCTGAGGACGGTTTGTTGTTTTCCCTAAATCAGCAAACCAATGAAATTCAGGCTTACTCCCTTAATGAGCAGAAACTGGTTTACCAACACTCTTATGATATTGATGGACCAAAGGGAGTAGGAGAAATCTCAGCCTTTCATATTGTTCGATTCGACAGTATCATTATTTTCCCTGCTAACAAAAATTCAGTTTACACTTCCAACATTTTAAAAGGTTCAGTGGAAGGATTAAAATATGAACCTCCATTGGGCTATACCAAAGCCTCGTTTAGACCTAGTGCTTTCCCCTCGAACTCGGCATTAACAAACGGCAATCTAATAGTGAAAACTAGTTTTATGGGGAATCCATACTTACTCTCAGACGATCAAATGGCCTCTACACATTTAGCATATTCTATTGATCTTACTTCTGGCCAAACCACTCCCCTTCCACATTTTTTCCCGAAGGGATATTGGGGAGACAAAAAGACTTATTTCCGTTTCAGTATGAGCGCTGGCTCTAAGTTTGTTTATTCATTTTTTGGAGATCATAATGTTTATTATTCAGATTCGCCAAACTCAAAACTCACGCCTGTACTAGCAGAAAGTAAATATTTTAAGAAAAGCATCGACCGCTACCCTACAGATGGTTCGCCAGAGGATAGAGGGATGTATCCGATTGTGACACCTCATTATGGAAACATTATTTATGATCAATACCGAGAGGTATATTACAGGTTTTGCTTTCCAGCGGTTGAAATACAAGAGGGAGACAATATCTCTCAGCTTTTGTCATTCCCTAAAACTTTTTCAATTCTAATATTGGATAAGGACTTGAATCCAGTTGGAGAAACGTACTTCGGGAAAAACGCAAAGCTGGCTCCCTACAATTCATTTGTTGGAAAAGATGGTCTTTACATTTCCATTAACCATCCAGAAAACTCCGAGAATAAAGAAGATTTTATGAGCTTTAAGCGGTTCGAATTGATATGGTAAGAATTACAATAGCGACTTCACCCTGTCATACATGGATTTTTCATCTAATGCAGATTCTATGGTCTTTATATCGTCTAGGAAGTTTTGCTTGCTATCGATTAAAAGCTGATCGTTGGCCTTTTTAATTTTGAGCCAAAGGCCTTCCATTTTACCTACCAATTCCATTCCAGAATCACTCAGCTTTAAAAGGCGCTTTCTTTGGTCGGCATCATCTTTCGATTCTATCACCAACTTCTTCTTTACTAAAATATTTGCGACTTGATTTACGGCAGGATGGGTTTGTTGTAAACTGGCTGCCAGCTCTGTTACTGCCAGCTCTTCCCCATTCTTTAGGGCATACACCACAGCAAACCAACGGGGTTCAAAATCGAAGTCGGATTCTTTATAAATAGCGGCCACATCTTTGGCCAACCGTTCGCTTAAGTTTTTCAGGCGAGTAGCCAAAGCTAAACTGCCCAATTCTTCAATTATGTTCCTTTCCAATTATCTCTTCTTTTTGGGAAGAAGCAATATTTGCGCTCCCGTTGATCAATTAATACCAAGCCAACACCTTATCAAAACTCTTTTTGGCTCTGCAAATATCTATCCAATGCTTCACTGCTTTCGCATTCTCCCTTCTTCTAGAATAAATATTTTTTTCTAAGATAATACAGAAAGCCTGATCTGGCTGGTGTTTTTTTACCTAAGGTCAGATTATAGGAATTAAGGCGGCTCCAATTCGAACCATATATTAACTTTTGTATCTTCAACTTAAAATCTAAACCAATGACACTAAAAGCTAAACACCTTTTACTTCTCTTTATTATTCTAGCTGTCCTTCCTTCTTGTGAAACCGAAGACAACGATGATGATAATGAGCACTCCACAGAGGAGGTTGTTCGCTTCGAAAGAGAAGGCTCTTCTATTCTAAAAGGAGTAAAAGTACCTGCGGGAAAAAGCATCTATTTTGCCAGTGGCATTGTAGCCAACCCAAAAGACGAAACCAAGCCCGAAGGCGACCGCGAGCGATTTGGAAACACCTATGAACAAAGCGTGAGCACCCTTAAGCGAATTGCGGATTATTTGGGCGAAGAAGGTTTGGGTTTAGAAGATGTAGTAGCCATGAAAGTATACGTAGCGCCCGACCCGGAAAACGACAACAAACCTGATTTCGATGGCTGGTTTAAAGCTTATGCTGAGTTCTTCGGAACCCAAGAAAACCCCAACAAAGTAGCCCGATCCACTATTGGCGTTTATACTTTGGTCAACCCAAATATGTTTATTGAGGTGGAGGTAAGGGCGGTTTATAAGTAATCGTTTGGCATTTTGTGATAGTATCATTTGATACTATCGATGATAAGGCTTTCTAAGAAGTAGGGCGTTTTTTTATGAGATGTGCAAAGGCTCAAAACTCATTTTCCTCTTTTCTTATTGCCTGCTCTACCATTGGAGTATTTACCTTGGTAAATACCAATAAGTTTATTGAAATTTATGTTCGGGCGGTTTGTCCAGAATAATTACCATTGATGAATCTTTTAAGAAATTTAGGCCTTCTTTTTCTATTTGTCCTTTTCAGTTGCTCAAGTAATAACGAAGCCAGTATTCCAGAAGAGGCTAAATCAATCGGCACATACAAAGTGGAGTTAACTGAGTTTATCAGGAACGATAAAGGATTGGTAACTGAAGAGATTTATACGACTCAACTCTACGAATCTAACAAGGTGGTTGAAACACTAGAGGCCAGAAGAATTCATTTTGAGTATGACGCTAATGATAGTTTGGTAGAAGAAACATATTATACTGGGACTGAAAAGCAAATAAGGATTAAAAGAGTAACTCATAAAATTGGAGCTAAGGAAAAGGTCACGTCTATCTTTGATCGATTTGATACACTTAATAGAAGAATAAGCTATACCTACAATGACTTAAGAGAATTAAGTAAGAAAGAAAACTTATCCTTTGTAGACAAAGGGGAAAGCTTGTTTGTAGACAGTATTATTTATGATGACCAGAGGAGGCCCTATTTACAGATTTCTTATACCAACGACTCTAGTTTTGGCAGGATTCAGACCAACCAGTATACCAATTATGATTCATTAGGTAATGTAGATTACTACGTTATAATAGAGTCAGGAAAAGAACCAGATACAATTAATTTGATTAATAAATACGATGCTAATATACTTATTGCGACAACTGTGATAGATGAGTATGGCGACACTTCGTTCGTTGAAAACTTCAAAAATGGTCTAATTAGCAGTTCGTTTCTTTATAAATTCTACGATACTGAGAAGAGTGAATTTGACCCCATGGGAAAACTTATTCGTTCAGAGATTATTGGAGAAGATAGAAGGGAAATCACGGTTTATCAATACAGCGAAAACTTTAATGCAAAAATTAGCTATGAGCTAAACATAAACTAAGTTCAAAAATGAAAAAACTAACAATCTTACTTTTCACTTTCTTGGCCATCAGCCTACAAGCCCAAACCTACAACGAATACGAACTTTCGTTTGATAATGCGGTGCACCACGAGGCCAATATTAAAATCAAGTTCAGCAACTTAGAAAACAAAGTATTGGAAGTGCGCATGAGCCGCAGTTCTCCTGGCCGTTATGCCATACATGAGTTTGCCAAAAACGTGTACAACGTAAAAGCTACAGATGGCAATGGAAAGGTTTTGCCTATCACCAGAGAAAACCCTTATCAGTGGAATGTTGCGGGTCATAATGGCACTGTCAACTTTGAATATACGCTTTATGCCAATCGCGCTGGAGGTACTTATTCTGGCATTGATGAAAGCCACGCCCACCTCAACATGCCTGCTACTTTGGCTTGGGCCAGAGGTTTAGACCAACGTCCGGTAAAAGTAAAATTCAATGTGAGGGAAGACAGAAACTGGAAAGTAGCTACTCAGTTGAAGGATTTAGGCAATAATACATTCTACGCCCCCAACACTTATTACTTAATGGACAGCCCAACTGAAATTGCCGATTTGTATTTCAGAGAAAGAAATGTAGATGGACAAACCATACGTTTGGCCTTGCATAAAGACGGCACAACCGATGCAGAAGTGGATGCTTATTTCGAAGAAACCATGGGCATAGTAATGCAGCAAAAAGCAGTTTTTGGCGAATTGGCTACTTATGATTTCGGTCAGTACACTTTCCTTTCTTGCTATATGCCCAACGCTAGTGGCGATGGTATGGAGCACCGAAACTCAACATATGTGGTGAGCGGATTGCCTGTAGAAAGGCCGCTAGGCTCCACCTCTATGGGCACCATGTCGCATGAGTTTTTCCATAACTGGAATGTGGAACGCATTCGCCCAAAATCTTTAGAGCCTTTCAGTTTTGAAGACGCTAACATGTCGGGTGAATTGTGGTTTGCCGAAGGATTCACCAGTTATTACACTGCCTTAATGCAGGCGCGTTCTGGAAGCATTTCGGCCGAACAATATGTAAATGGTTTGGGCGGAAGTGTTGGTTATGTGATCAACGCACCGGGCAGAAGTTTCCATAACCCCATTGAAATGAGCTATCAAGCACCATTTGTTGATGCAGCCACTTCCATTGACCCCACGAACCTGAGCAATATTTTCATTTCTTACTATACTTATGGTTCGGTATTGGGCTTGGCTCTGGATATGTCTTTACGCACTATGGACAATGGTAAAAACTTAGATGATTACATGAAATACGTTTGGCAGAAGCACGGCAAAACGGAAATTCCTTACACCGTTCGCGACTTACAGGCCCGAATGGCTGAATATGCCGGAGAAAGCTTTGCCAATGAGTTTTTCGGAAAATACATTTTGGATAGTCAAATGCCAGATTACGCCAGTTTGTTCAAGAAAATGGGCGTGACCTACACTAACCGAGCGGAAGGTCGGACAAGCATAGGCGGCAACATACGCAAGCAAAGAGGAGGCTGGCAACTGACGGGTAACGCCACGGTGGGTTCGCCCATTTATAAAGCGGGTGTAGAATCAGAGGATGTGATTTTGAACATTGCAGGTACTACTTTAACTGATGACTCTAACATCAACGAAATTATAGCCGCTCACAAACCGGGCGATACTATTGAGATTAAGTACCGCAAAATTTGGGGCGAAGAAAAAACTTCAAAACTTACTTTAGAAGAAGCCCAGGCTTGGTCAACCGCTATGGACGCCAACGCGGACGCCAAGGCAAAAGCCAGAAGAGACGCTTGGCTGAGGAAAAGGTAAATAGGTTAGGTTTTGTTTGCTGTACGCAATTTCTTCTTATAGCAAAAACGAACGGATATGGAGAACATGAATATTGACCCCGAGGATTTAGAAGATTTAATCATTCGAATCGAGCAATCATTTCAGATTCATTTTGAAGATAATGAACTCGCAGATATTCGGACTTTAGGAGAACTGTGTGACTCAATAAAGGATAAGATTAAACTTGAAAAAGGCAGTGGTTGTACCTCACAACAGGCCTTTTATAAAGTTCGTGATGCGATTTCAAAAATCACCGGAATAAACGAGAATACAATAACCCCAAGTTCAGACTTAAATTTCATTTTCCCCACCAAAAGCCGAAGGCAAACCTTAATTCAAATAGAAAATTACATGGGTATAAAGACTTCTATTTTAAGACCTCCCCATTTTATTACCTCAATTCTACTATTAATTTTCATAGGCTCATGCATAAGTTTGACATTCAATGGCAACATGGGATTATTAGGAATTCTAATTTCCATTCTCGGATTTTATATAAGCTTTAGAACTGGAAAAGTACTTGATATTAGCACGGTTGGGGAGTATTCAAAGAGGTTTATGCAGGATAACTACGTTATGGTTCGAAGAGATCAAAAAACTTACAACGAGGATGAGATTGATCCTTTCCTTATTGATTTTTTTGCCTCTCATCTTTTAATCCAAAAAGACAAGTTGAATAGAGAGACAATTCTCTTCGATTAAATCCACTTGAGTTGTCGATAGAAAAGAAAACATCCCCATGAAAGAACACAGCGAAATCACATTTAAGAACGAAGACTTTAAAGGTCATTTGTTTGATGGTGAATTTTATGATGAATGCCACTTTGTTAACTGTGATTTAACTGGTGCAGATTTTAGAAGTAGCTCGTTTGAGGGCTGTACTTTCGAAAGCTGCAACCTCACTGCGGTGAAAGTGGTGAGTGCCAAATGGGATGACATTAGCTTCAAGGGCTGTAAACTTAGCGGGATAGATTTCGAGCCGATCAGCAAAATGCTACTGTCTTTCTCTTTCGAAAATTGCCAAATCAGTTATTGCTATTTTAAAGGGTTGAAAATTCCTTCTACCCGTTTTTTAAATAGTGAAATCAAAGAATGTGATTTTATAGACACCGATTTATCTGCCGCCATTTTCAAAGGCTCAAATTTGGTAGGTAGCACTTTCGTGAACTGTAATTTATCCAAAACCGATTTTCGTGAAGCTTATGGTTACCAATTCAACCCGAATGATAATCGCCTAAAAAAAGCAAAATTCTCTAATCCTGAGGTGCTCGCATTGTTGAATGGCTTTGATATTGTGATTGAATGATAAAAGTCAAACAATATCTAACACCCCTTATAATTATGGGTTGGATAACAATGATAGGAGCGCTAATAAACCTGTTTATAAATTGGGCGGAACTATCGTACGCGGAAGGGTGGGGAGTTGTTGGTATGATAGGGATTATTCTCTATGGATCAATCGCGCTGACCTTAGGGTTGCTGATTCGCTTAATTACAAAAAACTTAAAATTGAGAATTCTAATTGAGTTAATATTGATAGCTCTGGCAGCTTCTTATATTGTTTTTTACTCAGGCAGGTTTTAGTTAGCCAAGTCAAAAAGCTTTTGTACTTTTAATTTATGCCGAAGTTACTGACTTACAACAGTTTTGCGGATAAGAAACCAACTCATAATCGAAAGCCGCTTTCAAAAGAAGAGGCACTCATTCGTGCACTGGATTTTTTAGACTTCCAAGCGGCTTTGTCTTCTCAGGATACCAAGAAAACAACGGATACCTCTTCTATTGACTGGATTGCAATGGGCAAACACCAAAAAAGGCTCCGAAGAGCCTTTATAATTAGTTTGATCTTTTCTTAAAGCTTAACTCAGCTCATCTTCATCAAAGCCTTCCATATCATCAATGGAAAACATGCTGCTGAGTAAGTCTTTAAAGCGGGTGCCTGTATCCAATGCAGCCTTGCTCAGTTTGCTGTATTCAGCCAAGCCGTGAAGCACAAACTCCATAAGAAACAGTTGTTCATGTTTAGATTTTTTAGGGTACTTATTCTTTACTAAATCCGATAAACCGGGAACTGCCAGCAGCGCTTTTTCATAAGCCTCATTTGAAAGGTCATTCAGTAAGTCAATCGTATATCCTTCTCCAAACCAATTAATAATGGCTTTGTAAGGGTTTTCCGCTTTTTCTCCTTTGTCCTTCTTCTTTTCGTCTGGGTTTGGAAAGTATTCTAAAAACTGTGTCCGAATGGCCTTGCCCACCAAGTTGTGCGCTACAATTCCAGGCCCTTCTTGTTCGCCTTCATATACTAATTCTACCTTTCCGGTAATGGCAGGAATTACCCCTACAAAGTCGGAAATACGAACGTAGGTTTGGTTTTCACCATTCATTAAAGCCCTTCTTTCCGCAGCGCTCAATAAATTCTCGTAAGCAGAAATCGTCAGTCGTGCCGAAACCCCACTTTTCTCATCTACATACTCACTATTTCGGGCTTCAATCGCCACTTGTTCAATAAGATCTTGCGCAATTTCATTCAAGACAATTTTCTCTTTCTGCGCCTCCTTAATGTCTGCCTCTTGCACCGTAATCTGTTTTCCTATTTCCAAAGTTTTTGGATAATGGGTGATAACCTGGCTATCGATACGGTCTTTCAACGGAGTTACAATACTACCTCGATTCGTATAATCTTCAGGGTTTGCGGTAAACACAAATTGAATATCTAAAGGGAGTCTCAGTTTGAAACCTCTGATTTGGATATCGCCTTCTTGCAAAATATTGAAAAGCGCCACCTGAATTCTAGCCTGCAAATCAGGCAATTCATTGATAACAAAAATGCCTCTATGCGACCTCGGCACCATGCCGTAATGGATCACACGCTCATCTGAATAAGGCAACTTTAAAGAAGCAGCCTTGATCGGATCCACATCGCCAATTAAATCCGCAATGGACACATCAGGCGTAGCCAGTTTTTCAGAATAACGATCGCTGCGATGGAGCCAAGTCACAGGGGTTTTATCTCCCATTTCCTGCACTTTCTCTAGCCCAAATTTAGTGATGGGGTTCAACGGATCATCATTCAATTCAGAACCTTCGATTACCGGAACATACTCATCCAAAAGCAAGGTCATTTGGCGGGCAATTCTAGTTTTAGCTTGCCCCCTTAAACCCAACAAATTCATGTTATGCTTAGAAAGAATGGCGCGCTCCACATCAGGAATTACGGTATCTTCATAACCCCAAATGCCTTCAAAAGTAGGTTCTTTGTTCACCAGTTTTTTAATGAGGTTATCACGAAGCTCGTCCTTTACAGACTTACTTTGATAGCCCGCCTTTTTCAAAGCGCCAAGGGTATTTATCTTCAATAATTGATCAGAGGTCAATTTGTAATAGCTCATGTTAAAATCGTTTTCTTCGATTGCGTTTAAAGTCTTCAAAAATAACGTGCCCCAAGCCCTTAAGGCTACTATAATAGGCATTGCCGTTATTGGCTGCGGTAAATTCCTTCACAAACTCCTTCAGATATGGATCTGACGCAATCATAAAAGTGGTAATAGGAATTTGTAATCTCTTGCACTGACTCGCCAAGTTCAGTGTTTTATTAAAAATCTTTGGATCGAGCCCAAAAGCGTTTTTGTAATATTTAATTCCAACTTTTATACAGGTGGGTTTCCCGTCTGTAATCATAAAAATTTGTTTGTTGGCGTTTTTCCTTCTTCTTAAAATATCCATGGCCAGTTCTAGCCCAGCAATGGTATTGGTATGGTAAGGCCCAACTTGCAGGTAAGGCAAATCCTTGATTTCAATCTGCCAAGCATCGTTCCCAAATACAATCACATCAAGTGTGTCTTTTGGGTATTTGGTTTTGATAAGTTCGGCCAAGGCCATGGCCACTTTTTTAGCCGGAGTAATTCTGTCTTCCCCATACAAAATCATGGAATGGGAAATATCAATCATCAGCACTGTTGAGGTCTGAGTTTTGTATTCTGTCTCAATGACCTCCAAATCATTTTCGGTCAGCTTAAACTCTCCGAAACCGTTGTTGATTTGTGCGTTGCGAATAGAATCCGTCATGGAAATTTGCTGAAGCGCATCACCAAATTCGAAAGGGCGTCTGTCGGTGCCCGTTTCATCTCCAATTCCTGAAAAGGAAGTTTTGTGCTGCCCTTTCCCGGATTTTTTCAGCTTTCCGAAAATCTCTTCCAAAGAAGATTTTCTAATTTCCTGCCCCGTTTTATCGGTCACCTGAAACTTACCATCTCCGTTTTGCTCGGTCAGATAGCCTTTATCTTTCAAGTCTTCAATAAAATCACCGATGCCATAATTACCATTGGTGATGTTGTATTGCTTATCCAAATTAGTCAACCAACTGAGTGCCTCACCAGCATCACCTCCAGTAATACTAATCAACTGTAAGAAGATATTCAGTAGGTTGTCAAAGGCAGATTGCCCAGCCGTTTTTTGCGGAATGTATTTTGAAAATCGATATCCTTTCATGAATGCCTTGACAACGCGATTGATAATGAATTGGTTTAATTTACCTTGTTTCTTTCAGCAGCTATAAGCCACTTTAAAAATACCCAATAAAGTTCTTTAAAAGCATTCCGTACCGAATTACTTAAACTCAAGAAAACCCTCATTCAAAGCCTCAATTTTTAAGTAATTTCTTACATATAGCAACCAGTTCAAATAAAAAGCACTTTAGTGAACATCTAATTTTACTTAACTTTACCGAATAATCTGAATTTTGTGGTTGTTAGTGTTTCTATTGAAGACAATCGTAGAATACATCAACAAACATTATCCGAATTAAAACAAACTTTAAAGTTGCATTACATATTTTTGAGAATCACCTTACTAAACGTCTAAAAAAATGCAACGCATCCATATTAGCAAAACAGAACTTGTCTCTAGAAATCCAGAGATTATTTTTAGTATAATAGACAATGAAGTGATTATAATGGACATAAAAACTGATCGATATATTCAGTTAGACACTATAGCTAGTGACATTTGGAATATTTTATCTGAAGAGCTCAGCATTGAAAACTTATGTAAAATATTACAAGCTAAGTATGATGTCAGCGAGGAAGAGTGTTTTGAGCATGTCAATTCCTTTTTAATTGAAATGTGGGAAAACAACTTTATAAAAATTAATTAGGCTCTCACTTCGAGGGATTTTTTTATCAAAATGACCAAGTTTCATTATAGAATTTACGGGTTCATAGTACAATCCAACCAAGCACTCCCTTCGATCCCTGACCTCTCTCAATGTAAAGAAAGAGTAGATGTACAAGTGGAAATTAACACCCTTTCAGTACCCGATTCGCTTGGCAACAATACCCGCTACTTTTCTTACCACGATGAAACACTGAAGGTATGGAGCAATAGAGCTAACATATTAATGGATTATTCTGTGGGTCTTAAAGCATGGATTAAGCAGGACAATCAAATTCTTATTGAAACTAGAAATGATTTAAATCTCAAAGTAACTAAACAAATTTTACTACAAGGAGTATTGGGGCTTTGGCTATTGATGAGAGGCAAGTTTGCTATTCATGGTTGTGCCATAAGAAAAGACAAAGAAGCAATTATATTTGCTGGAGTGTCTGGAGTTGGAAAGTCTACCATAGCGACAGCTTGTTACGATTTAGGGTATTCAATTTTATCCGATGATGTATCTCTAATTGAATTATCAACAAGTCAGCCTCCTCTTGTCGTCCCATCATTTCCTATTATAAAAATAACACCTGAAACATTAAGAATAGTGGGAAACAAGAATCAATCAAAACTAAACCATATACCAATAGTTAATAAATTTGAAGCTCAACTTGGTGATCAATTTTGTTCAGAGAAAACCGCATTAAAAGCAATCTACTGCCTATCAGTCGACTCGCGGATTCATAAACTGAAAATAGAGTCTTTGACAGGGGTAGACAAAGTTATCGCTCTACTCAATAATACTTATCGCCATTTCATGATTGATGTTATAGACCTTCAAAAGGAGCATTTCAATTTCTGCACAAAGTTAGCTTCGTCCACAAGCATTAATTCTATCACTCGCCCTACCGAAGGCTTATTTTATAAACAAATAATAGAACAAACTCTCAATGTTTAACCGCCCCTTGATAGAGTTTAAGAGTTATTAATTAAAAACCTTCTTGTAGCCGAGAACTAAAGGTCTAGTAAAATAGTAAAAAAACAGTGTGGTATACCCTTTTAAGTTTTCCAATGGTCTGCCCTTAACAAGCATAATCACTTGGGTATACTTTAGTCTACTCCCTGGGCTAAAATCTCCTGTAATATTCCGAACAGACCTCTTTACTAGTTTTTCCAAATTCTTATCATTGCTTTGCCCTTTCATCTCTACAGGAATTATAGTATCAAAAAAAACATTGCTTAAATAGACCGCAAGGAGTATAGCTCTTCTCATATCTACCCTGTCGCTTTCTCTCAAAACATACTTCCAATCCATATCATTTCCATATTTATTAAGCAACCCTCTTATATCCAGTAGCCACTTAAGTCTTACCCAAAGATGTATCGAACCATGTATAGCCAAATAAATAAAAAGATCTTCTTTAGGTAAAGTAAAAATCGTTTCCCCTGCAATCACACAAGGCTTTAGCGTTTCAAACTGCTCTTCAGTACTCTTTGGAAAAGCCCTTTCTGACGCAAAAAATTTCCAATGTAACTCGATCTTTTGCCGTTTTTTGAGATTAATATATCCTCCATGGTAGTTGAAGATCCTAAAAAGTCTCCAAACTAACCGAGGCATCTTCCCAAGCCTCAGCTTCTCGGGCATATAACCTCTACTCAAAAGTAATTCCTCAACCGCTACCACATCCTCCTTCTTTACTAATAAATCAAGGTCAATAGATGACTTTAACCCATAGGATTCATATAGTTCATATGATAGCACAGGCCCTTTAAAAGAAAGTACGTTTATCTGACTTTTATATATTAATTTGACTATATTAACCAGAGTGTGTGTTAGCTCAAGTTGCCTAAATACTTCTCCCTCTACTAACCTTGAAACTTTGTTATAATCAGCCTCAGATATATTAGGCCTAAATACTGGCATTAGGATCGACATATAATTAATAACCTGATGACGAGATAAAAAGCTAATAAAGTCATCACAGTTGATACCTTCCATTTTTGCATCAGTATTTTTTTTTTCTTGTTGCTCTATCAAACTGATAAAAAATTTCAACTCAGAACTACATTCTGCAAACAAACCCGTTTTCTTCATAAATAATAATAAGGTAAAAATTTAGATTTGACTACTTTTGATAGTCTTTAAAAGGTTCTTCAAAAATCAATAAACCGAAGAGATTTTCCTTACTTCCATGAAAAGGATAAATCTTAAAACAAAGTAGACACCTAGATAAATAACACAAATTTTAAATACTTGATACCCATCTCACTTCATAAACTTATTTCCATAAGGAAAAAGGACATATTACTGTACGCAGTTGTTCTTATTACCTTAGGTTTTAGTAGGCTTTGTATTTTAATAATACCTTTCCGAATAATCATTACTTGGATTGGACAAGTTGATAAAGAAACACCTTTGGATTCATCAAGTAATCAAATAAACTTTGTGAACCGACTAAAGACAATAATAATTAGGGTTAGCAACAATACACCTTGGGAAAGTAGTTGCCTAATCCAAGCACTTTGTGCACATTGGTTATTACGATTAAAATCTATAGCACACACAACCTATATTGGTGTTAGACTAAATAAAATGAATTTGCTAGAGTCTCACGCATGGGTCAGAACAGGAAACACAATTGTTACTGGTGAAATAGACCACCAAGAGTATTCCGTAGTAGGAAAACTTGGCTATTTTAAACAAGCCATACACTAGCCACTTTCGTCAAAATGAGCTATGCCATTTTATAATAGACAGTGTCTATTACTATTATGTATGGAATCAAGTAAGACAGAAGTGTCAAGAAATTATGAAGCAACACAGGCTACATGAGCGGAGACTATGCAAACACGTAAAATAGGTTGAGAACGACCAAAGTGCATATTAGTTTGATGTTCTCATTGGTAGCATAAGAGAAAGAGCTCGGGCAATTCTTAAGAATGGATGTCAGCTAACTTCTACTAAAATTCAAATACCCTTAAATTAAAAAAAACAGATAAAAGGAATAGTTAAAAATAAGCCTAATAAGTTAATTTTAAGTTTCAACAACATTAAATGACCTAAGCAACTATGATTGAAACCTTTATTTTATCAATACTGGTTTTCTGGATTACATTTAGTTTAGTAAGAATTCTATTTCCGAATGCCCATTATGGGGATTTGGCGAAGTTCTTCAATATTTTTTCTTATCTATTCCCGATTAATCAATGGGCTCTTTTTTCTAAGCCCTTACCAAGCTTAGAACTCTTCATTAGAGAGAAAACTCAGGACGGGACATGGTTAGAATGGAAAAAGTTTGACATACGTCCACATATATCTTTCTTTGGACCATTATGGACCCCTAAATTCCATGAGTCAAATGGGCTTTGGCAAATTATTCTGGCTTCGATAAACGACACCAATGATGAGAAGATTAAAAGAAAGTCGGAATTGACTTCTAGACTTATTGCGAATTATTTAATTCAAGAGAAAGTTATTCATGAAGAAACTTTTGAGCTTTCAATAACAATTGATGAACAGGCTACAACTACTGACTTTTTGTTCAAATCATCAATTTTAAAAGGCAATGTTATTTAGTGATCTAAACAGTACTTTATTAGCCATTGCAAAAATTGCTTCAATTGGTATAATTATAAATTCAATTGAACAATTATCTAGAAGAAGATTCTTTCAGAGCAACCACCTTTTTTCTTGGTCAACCATAAGTCGGTTTCGTTCTTCTTTAGCTCATGCAAAGTTCATCTTTCCATTATTAAGCAAGTTACTTGACTACCCCAATGTACTATGGTTAATTATAGCTAGAATTCTAGCTGCCATTGTTTTGTTTTGCTTCAGCAACAACTACTGGCTGAGCAGTATGGCAATTTGGTGGATTTATATATCGGGTTTACTATTGTTTAATATTAGAGTAATTATACGAACTGGATATTCCGTTTTCCTACAGGCCATTTTTGTAACACTTAGTTTACAAAGGTTAGTACCAAATAGTGAACTTACCGAGCTTTTTTGCATATGGGCTATTGCCATACAATGCTGTCTTGTTTATTTTGAAAATGGAATTACAAAACTTAAAGAAGTCGAATGGAGAAATGGCAAAGCAATTTTACGTGTTCTCAACAATCCCATTTATATATCCTCAATATCAAATTGGTCGGTATTTAAAAACCATAAATTCAACAGATTACTTTCTTGGTCAGTAATTATGTTCGAACTCACCTTTCCCTTGGCTTTATTTGGTGGCAATATTGGCTTGATAGTTTTATTGAGCCTAGGATTTACATTCCATTTAATAAATAGCTGGGCCCTTGGTTTGGGCACATTTTTCTGGGTATTTATTGCCGCATACCCCGCTATTATCTATTGTAATAGGTGGTTGGTTGAATATTTATAAAATCAACTATTCATTTCAACTAATAAACATACTGCAATCAGCCTACTTAAAAACGTACTAAAATCGGGGTCATAGCTGTTAAAG
Organism: Roseivirga seohaensis; assembly: GCF_001592945.1. Classification (GTDB taxonomy): domain Bacteria; phylum Bacteroidota; class Bacteroidia; order Cytophagales; family Cyclobacteriaceae; genus Roseivirga; species Roseivirga seohaensis. The sequence goes on along the minus strand of NZ_LRPB01000012.1, from coordinate 57,012 downwards.
TCATATGAATCCAAGTGTTTAAGCACCTTATCAAATTCAAAAATATCACTTAACTCTTTCATGTTTTTCCAGCCACTAATCCTTCTTTTTATTTCATCTAGATCTTGCAATATCAATAGATTACTATCGATCAACTGCCTACCCTTTTTTTTGTTTAGCCGTATTTCATCTGGCAACAAGCCCTTGCTCATTTCTCTTGCCATATATCTGTTTTCACCATGTAACGACCAGTACTCAGATGGTATTGACAAAGAAAATTCAAGTAAACGCTTATCCGCAGTTGGGTCGAGTTCTCTTACTCCATAGATTTGCTCATAGGTTTTACTATTAACTGCTAACTTCTGGATATAAGATGCCATTTGGACACGTAGTGCTCTATCATTCTTAAAGGTATTATTAGCTTTGAGAAAAGACCTTTTCCCTAAATTATTTTTTTTCAAAAAAGAATCTTTGACCATCCAATTGTAACTATGAGACCCCAGTTGGCTTATATAGGTATCTACAAACACCCTTAGTTTAGAAGGAGCAAAAGCACAAAACATTTGGTATGCCAAATGAGTAATAACTTTTCTGCCCTTTAGTTTTTTTGTTTTAAGTTCATAGTTAACAAATTCTTTCCATTTACCTTTCTTTGCCAACTCTAGACCATAAAGTCTACCATTATAAGAAATACTTAGATTTCCCATTTGGCCAGAGAATAATACAGTGCTTCCTTTATCTTTACATCGTATTAGAAATTCTTGCGTCCATAGCCAATTATAAAAATTATGAACCTCCAGCGCACCGCAGAGTTTTAGGTATCTCTCCAAATGAGTAAATATACTCACACCTTTCAAATCAATTAAAGAGAGATCAATATTTGTATAAGCCTCTTTAACCTTTTTTGCAAATGGTCCCTCATTTACAAATAGTCCTGGAAGATTCGGATATTTGACACCTTCCATTGGTACATAGGTATAAGCATGCAGTTTTTTGTCTTCCTTTGATATTTCACGAGCAACAAGGCAACTAACAGTTGAAGAATCTAAACCTCCACTAAGCATACTTGACGGTATCTGAGCATTTCCCAAGCGATCTTTCACTGCAAGACTCATCAATTCCAGCAATTTGCTAGCGGTCTCATCAGGCTTTAAGCTCCTATCCAATGTGGCCCCTAGTGTATAATATGTTGAAACACTAAAACCTGAGGTTTGAAACCTTATATTTTGACCTGCCTTAAGAGTATGGATATCTTCAAAAAAGGTATACTCTCCATCTGTTGGCATAAAGGCCAAGTAATTTGCTATATAATTAAAGTTAATCGAGCTATTAACTACGGAAGCTACTATAGACGGCAATTGCGCAAAAACCATTGTAGAACTTCTAATACAATAAAAGAATGGCATTATGCCTAAGTGGTCTCGAGAACCCCAAACTGAATTAAGCTCACTATCATAAACCATTATTGCAAAATCACCCTGTAAATGCGAAGTACACTCTTCTCCCCATACCAAATAAGCTTTAAAAACCAGTAAATTATGACAAGTATCCTGACTTACTTCTGGATAGCTACTTTTCAATTCGGATACAAGTTTACCTACCCCATCTAGGCGCGCATCGATCACAGCGTAGTATCTTCCATCTTCGCTCGCAAAGAGGCCACTATCCTTCTGCTTGCCATTTCTCCCCAAAAAAAAGTGAGTCCCACTCAAAGAATGGAACTCACTTTCAATATCAATTTGAGTTTTACAAAAACTCTGATAAACTTGATCTGGAACTATTTCATTTTCCAAATCAAACAAACCAAAAAATAAACTCATTTAAAAAAACTCATCTGAATACTAAATTGTCATCAAGACGTAAAACTACCATCAAATACTGAAGGGCCAAATGTCCCTTTCGTAATGGATGAAATCCTAACTGTTTTTTTAATTGAAGGCTTTTTCCACTGGCCTCTTATCTTTTGTGAATTTAATTTGCATTTTTCCTTCATCTGAAAAAAATTTACTTTTTTACCCTAAACAATAATAATAAATAATGGAGTATATAACAACCTTCAGCCATACTTTCAACCATTAAATATACAATAACTAATTAAGTAAACCCGTTTGGGAAACTAAATAATTTGAACTTTACGGTTGTTGATGTTTCTATTAAAAACAGCTTTGGATTCCTTCATTATTTGGAGAGTTGTTCGATCCTTTAATAAAGAGGTTTCAACGCATACAGTATCTTCTGGTAATTCTTAACTATATTTGATATAGATACTGACTTGTCTTCACCACTATTAAAACAATGACTATCAGTACTTTAATGTAAACATCAAGTACCTAGGTCATACTAATTCTATTTTGACCAACGGGCTTAACTTTATAAATTAAACTGAATGAAACTTACTAAACTGCACTTTTTCGGACTTGTGCTTTGCGCAATTTCTTCTTGCTCCAAAACCAACAATGCTGAGTTCATTATTGGTGAATGGTATAATGAATCCATGATCGTCACTATAGACCACGGCAAGCCAGAGGAAACAGCATTTAAAGTCCCTATTGGCAGTTGGGAAGAAATTCTTGGCATTAAACCCATACTGACCACTTATACGGAAGATGGAAAGTACGCTTCTGTGTACACCGATTTATCTGGAGAAGTATCCATGGAAACTTCGGGCACATGGGAAGTAAAAGGCGACAGTCTTTACCTTACAGAAAATGACATTACCACCGCATATAAATTCGTCTGGATGGATGGTAAAGGAGAGTTTACGGGTTTTTTAGATTGGGATAGCGATGGTTTGCCCGATGATTTGTATTCGGGTATTCAAATCAAGAAATGATTTTTTAACCAAACATAAAACTATGGACATTTCAAACATCAATTGGTTGGCGGTTGTCGTATCGACAGTGGCCTATTTTGCACTGGGCGCTATATGGTATGGCCCTCTTTTCGGTAAAGCTTGGCAGCGAGGCGTTGGCCTCTCTGATGATGAACTCAAGAAGGCAAACATGGGAAAGCTATTCGGTAGCGCACTCATTCTCTCTTTTGTAGTGAGCTTTGGAATGGCCATGTTCTTTTATGGTTTTGGAGAAAACCCCGATATGGATGCTACAATGGGTGGCATGATGGGACTAATGACAGGCTTATTTTTTATTATTCCTTCTACCGCACTTAATTACAATTTCGCTAGAAAGGGAGTTGGACTGATTATGATTGACTCACTTTACCACACCATCGCCTTTACTATTATCGGAGTTATTCTAGGCGTATGGAAATAGCCAACATATGTTAAAAAACAGTGTTGTAAATAACAAAAATTAAAGCCCATGCGTTTAGCTTGTCATCACCTAAACATACATGGGCTTTTAATCGTCTAGGGTGTAATTAAAAAAATATTGTTCTCGATTGTCGTCTCGGGAACTAACTGAGCAATTTTTTTATTTAGGAATGGTCAATTAACTCAGACATGAAAAATCAAAAACAACAATCACTACCTGTCACTTATAAACAAGGCTGGCAGATAGCTCAAGCAGAAGATGAAATGTTCACCCAAATTAATAATCGATTGAAATCCATTAAAGCCATCAACAAGCTGAAGCGTGGTGAACTTTTTTTAGAGGTTATTGAAAGTTAAAATAGACGTTCTCTAGAAATCCAGAGGAGTCGGTTTTAAGAAGCTATACCCTAGGTCAGTAAGCTTTTTCCCCGACACTTTTTTAGAATCAATACGTTCAGGTGACTCCCAAATGGGCTGGTCGAAGTTATACTTATGCGCCATGGCTTCGTGTACTTCTTTACGTGTTGGGTGTTCGGGGCAAACTAAATTGAGTGTACCCTCTTCTGGCAAATCACCCTTTATTAATTGGAGAATAATATTAATGACGTCATCACGATGAATGTAATTAACTGGGGTGGAAGCTCCTGAAGTGACCTTGCCTGCAAACCACTTTCCCGGAACTCTGTCTTCGCCCATTAAACCTCCACAACGAAGAACGGTGAGTTTAGCCTCCAATTGTCGAATTTCCCTTTCACCCAATACCACCGCTTTTGTCGATCCATTTTCTAAGTTGAAATTGGTAGTTTCGGTTACCCAATCGCCTGTATTCGGGTAGTAAGAAGTAGAGCTCACAAAAATAACTCTGGGTACTTTGTGCTGATCTGCTAAATATTTCAAGTACTTGATTTGTTCACCATAAAACTCAGGTGTATTTTTTTTTCTCCCGGGGGGAATATTGATGACCAATACATCGGTTTGAAAAAGAGCATTGAAGTTTTCGCCTGTTGGCATCGGATCCATTTTGAGTAAAAACGGATTGATACCTGCATCAGAAAGTAAATCGCATTTCTCTTTTGAAGTAGTGCTGCCCATCACAGCAAAACCTTCCTCAGCTAATCTTCTACCCAAAGCCAAGCCTAACCAACCGCAACCAACAATACTTACCTTCATTCGAGTTAAATTAAAGCGCAGCCTGAGCTTTCATTTCAGCAACTACTCTGTCGTAATATGCTTCATAAAGAGGAAGAATATTCGCAATGTCAAAATCTTGAGCCCTTTTAAGTGCATTGATTTTAAAAGTTGGTAAGTTCTCATCTTTCAGAATATGTAAGGCATTTTTTGTCATGTCCTCTACGTCTCCAATGGGAGAAACAAAACCAGTTATACCATGAAGGTTTAACTCGGGAATACCACCCGCATCCGAAGTCACTAATGGCACTTCACAAGCCATGGCCTCTAAAGCAGATAAACCAAAGCTTTCCTTTTCAGAGGGCATTAAGAATAAATCGGCAACCGAAAGCACTTCTTGCACCGCTTCTAATTTTCCTAAAAATCTTACTTCGTCATAAATGCCTAACTCACGGCAAAGCGTTTCTATATGACTTCTTTCTGGTCCATCGCCTACCAAAAGCAAACGAGCTGGTATTTGTTCTTGAATTTTATGGAACACTTTCACTACATCGTCAATACGCTTTACTTTTCTGAAGTTTGATGTGTGAACGATGAGCTTTTCCCCATTCGGGCAAATGGCGGTTTTGAAGTGTTCTTTACGTTGTTTCTTGAATTTTTCCAGATCGATAAAATTGGGAATCACCTCAATTTCACGTCTGATGTTAAAATGCTTGTAGGTATCTTTCTTTAAATCTTCAGAAACCGAAGTAACACCATCGGACTGGTTGATGCTATAAGTTACCACAGGCTCATACGATGGATCTTTCCCCACCAAAGTAATATCTGTACCGTGCAAAGTGGTAATTACTGGGATTTCAATGCCTTGATCTTTCAGAATTTGCTTGGCCAACACCGCAGCCGAAGCATGTGGGATTGCATAATGCACATGCAGCAAATCAAGCTTTTCGTATTTCACCACATCTACCATTTTACTGGCCAATGCGAGTTCATAAGGAGGAAATTTGAAAAGCGGATAGGAACGAATATTTACTTCGTGATAAAAAAGATTCTCGTTAAAGAAGTCCAATCTAGTGGGTTGAGAATAGGTAATAAAATGAATTTTATACCCCTTTTTAGCCAGCCCTATTCCTAGTTCTGTAGCTACAACTCCCGAACCACCAAAGGTTGGGTAACACACGATTCCAATATTCATTAATTCTAGCGCTTTAAAGCCAACTTTCTTTCAACTGGTTAGTCATTATTAAAGTTCCAGATCGACTCGTAGATTAAATCTTGAATTTTGGTACGAATGTTCCATTGAATCAGTTTTGTATTATCCGCATTCGGATAAACGCGGTTTGCAAGGAATACATAAACCAGCTCTTGCTCTGGATCGGCCCAAACCGCAGTACCCGTAAACCCTGAATGCCCAAAAGTAGATGCTGAGGCATAACGTGATGTTGGCCCTTCATCTTTACCCACAATTGGTTTGTCCCAGCCCATCCCCCTTCGATTGTCTTCCGTTTGTTGCGAAGTAAAAGCAGGAATCGTATTCAGTTTATAATATTTTTGATTGCCATACTGGCCCAGTTGTAAATGCATTTGCATAAGAATAGCTAAATCGAGCGCATTGGAAAACAAACCCGCATGCCCTGCTACTCCACCAAACATGGCAGCACCTTGGTCGTGTACGGTTCCTCTCAATAAAGTTTTTCTGAAAAGGTTATCGTCTTCGGTTGGAGCAATTTCTGCTAAAAACCCTTTTTCCGTAGGTAGGTATCCCATGGTTTGTAAACCTAGCGGAGCATAAAGTTTATCATTTAGAAAAGCATCAAAAGGTTTGTCTAGAATATTTTCAGCCAACTTGTAGAAAAAATAATAACCCATATCCGAATAGAGGTAATCGTACTTTTCTTCGCCCTTAGGCATTTTTCTCAAATCCGCATCAATTACCCATTTCCAAACTGAATCTGCTAAAGCTGGGCTTCCGTATACATGATCGGCAATGGTAGAATTGTAACTCGGGCCTGGGGTTTCGCTATAATAAGCATCATTCAAAACTCCATTCTCTACTGTCCTTTTCCAAAAAGGAATAAAAGGCTGAAGGCCAGCTTGGTGCAAAAGCACATCTCGAATGACCAAGTTTTCTTTGTTTGTTCCCTTCACATCGGGCAAGTAATCACCCAAGGTTTTATTCATGTCGATGAGGCCGTTTTCGTTAAGGTACATCAGCACCTGCACACTGGCCATCACTTTGGTAATTGAGGCCAAATCGTACATCGTTTCGTCATTTACAGCGATGAGACTGTCATAAGTTTGATAACCATAATTCTTGCTGAAGATCACTTTGCCCTTTCTGGCCACCATCACTTGACCACCAGGAGTTGCTTTACCGTCAATCGCTTTTTTCATTAAATCATCTATGCCTTTCAATGTTTCAGAATCCATTCCTACTTCCTCTGGCAATCCAAAACCTAAACGAGAGGCGGTCATTGTCTTAATTCCTGTTCCACTTTTAAAATTACCTGTAGTTACTGGTAATTTACCTTCGGCACGAAGGGCTCCAAAAATGATTTGTGGAGCAATATTTCTTGTAATTTCATTGTCTTCATAAGTGCAAATAACATTCTTCACCCCATCAAAAAACTGAAGCCCATAGGCATTACCAAATGCCACAACAATGACATTGGTTTTGGCCTGTAAGTCGCGAATAAACTGCACCTCTTCCGACTTTACTCCGTGCTGATCTTTGGTTGAATTGGTAATTCCACCATAGCCCACAACTACAGTATTATAAGAAGCCAGCGAGTCTAACAAAGACCGATAAGTAGTTCCTGCCCTAAAATGATCGAACTTGGCATACTTGCTTAGCGTACTCTGAAACTCCAGATTATCTGCAGAACCAAAGTCCAGTGAGGCAAACTTGGTACTGTCCAATCTAATGATTGGTAAAAGCTCATCTGTATTGTCCACCACAGTCATCGCCTTTTGGTAAAGAATACGATTGAGCATTTCTGCATAGCTGGTGTTAATGCGCTCTGTAAGGTTATCTGTTGAAATTGGTTTATACTTAGAAAGCCCCAACCAGTATTTAGCTTCCAAAATTCTTCTTACTCGATAATCAAGTGAGGCTTGAGTCAAATCGCCTTTTTTAATGGCCTTCTTTACTTGGTCAATGCCTTTTGCTACATCTACAGGATAAAGAATAATATCATTCCCAGCCATCAAAGCACGCACATCGGCTTCGCCAGGCTCGTAATATTTTGCTACGCCTTGCATGTTCATGGCATCGGTAAAAGCCAAACCATCAAAACCAAGTTCATTTTTTAGCAGGTCGGTTACTACTTTTTGTGAAAGCGTAGTTGGGGTTTTCTCTCGGTTATCATAAGCAGGAATTTGCAAATGCGCTACCATTACACTCATCAAGCTATCTTTCATCAAGGCCTTAAAAGGATAAAGTTCAATGTCATTCATGCGTTCTTTGCTGTGGTTAATCACTGGCAAATCTGCGTGAGAATCTACATCGGTATCGCCATGACCAGGAAAATGCTTAGCATTAGCCATTATGCCAAAGTCTTGCATGCCCTTCATATAAGCCACACCTTTTTCAGCCACATTAAATTTATTTTCGCCAAAAGACCTATAGCCAATCACAGGGTTTTTAGGATTCACATTTACATCGACAACTGGCGCAAAATTGATGTGCATGTTCAATTGCTTGAACTGATTGGCCACTTCCTTGCCCATTTCATAAATCAGTCGGTTATCTTGTATGGCGCCTAAAGTCATTTGCTTAGGAAAGTCCATTATGCTGTCCAATCGCATACCTATTCCCCATTCTGCATCCATGGCAATGGCCAATGGTACTTTAGCTTTTGCCTGATAACGATTGGTAAGATGGGCTTGTCTGCCTGCGCCTCCTTGAAAGAAGATTAAACCGCCAATATTATACTTAGAAATGAGGGAGTCTATTTCTGCATAGTGCGCTTCATTTCTGTTTGAATAAGCCGCCACCATAAAAAGTTGGCCCAGCCTTTCCTCAGGAGTCATACTGTTGAAAACACTATCAACCCATACTTTTTGGCTTGCTCTGTCTATTTTAGAATAGATTTTTTGCGCGCTAGCTACGATAGTGAAACAAGAAAGTAGAAGAAAGGTGTAAGTAACTTTTTTAAGCATTATGCCGTAATTTTTAGTTATAGCAAATAAACCATAAATTTGCTCATGACGTAGTTTATAGCGAAATTCTTTGCGATATAAAGAACGTCAAATTATAAGAAACTATATTATGAAGCTACCAAGTCTTGTAAAGAAACCCAATTATCAGCGATACGACATCAAGCCTCGGTACTACGATCCTATAAAAGAAGACATCGAGAACCGCACCAGCAGAATTAAAGCTGAGTTGGGTTTGAGTGACGATGCAAAACTTGATGCAGGTTATCGTTCGCAAATAGAAGGTTCTTTCAGAAAAAACATGAAACACGCCAAAAATGGGGTTGATCAAACCATCATGTTGCGTCTAATCATTTTTGTGATTTTGGTGCTGTTTGTAGGTGGTTTCGTTTACATCGGAAAAGATATTTTCTACCTTGCCCTTCTTTATGTTCCTTATTTAATTTGGAAGAAAATGCGAAAGTAATTTCTTCAACCTTGCATGCCCGATTTAATACGATTACTTCCTGATAATATCGCCAATCAGATTGCCGCTGGCGAGGTAGTCCAGCGTCCTGCTTCGGTAGTAAAAGAACTACTGGAAAACGGCATTGACGCAGGAGCTACAAACATTAAATTGATTATAAAAGAGGCAGGAAAAGCCTTAATTCAAGTAATTGACAACGGAACAGGAATGTCTGAAACAGACGTTCGTATGTGTTTTGAACGACACGCCACATCAAAAATCCGTTCTACAGAAGATCTTTTCAGTATAAAAACTATGGGCTTTCGAGGTGAAGCAATGGCCTCAATTGCTGCGGTAAGCCAAGTAGAAGCCAAAACTAGAAAAGAAAGTGAAGAACTTGGGGTTTTGCTTCAAATTGAGGCTTCCGAAGTAAAAAAACAAGAACCCACTTCTACCCCAGTTGGCACTTCGTTTTGTGTAAAAAACCTTTTTTACAATGTTCCTGCAAGGCGGAATTTCTTAAAATCAAATTCAGTTGAAATGCGCCATATCGTTGACGAATTTCAGCGTGTGGCGCTATCGAATCCTCAAGTGGAAATGACCATGTACCACAACGATTTGGAAATGTATCACCTTACCTCGGGTAAGTTGAGCAATAGAATTGTGGGCATTTTTGGTAAAAAATACCAAGCGCAAATGGCTTCTTGTTTAGAAGAAACCGACATGCTGAAAGTTTACGGCTATGTAGGAAAACCTGAGTTTGCTAAGAAAACCCGTGGGGAGCAGTTCTTTTTTGTGAACAACCGTTTCATTAAAAGCAATTACCTGAACCATGCCGTAACCACTGCTTTTACTGGACTTATTCCTGATGGAAACTTTCCTTTCTACACCCTCTTTTTAGAGCTTGATCCAAAGCACATCGATATCAACGTTCACCCCACCAAAACTGAAATAAAGTTTGATGATGAACGTACGGTTTATGCCATAGTAAAGGCTGCCGTAAGACAAGCTTTAGGAACGCACAATATTACTCCAGCCCTAGACTTTGGTGCCGATGTCAACTTTGCTTCTTTCCGGCCACAATCTCAAGGCTCAAGCACGGGAACCATCTCAAGCCAATCAGATAGAAATTATGGGCAGTTCCGAGACTTGGACAAAAAACGCGAATCTACTTCGCATTGGGAGAAATTGTATGACGGCCTACAGAAGGACATAGAAAAGGAAGAAAGACAAAACGCTCAGCTGGACATTCACCCAGAAGCACAAAGCACTGTAACCATGGGCAGCGCAGCCAACACAGCTGAGGCTTATAAACCGAATCATGAAGCGGTTTTACCATCGGCAAAGTATTTTCAGATTCATAAAAAGTATATTGCAACCCATGTAAAATCTGGTTTGCTTTTAGTGGCACAACAAGAGGCACATGAACGTATTTTATATGAACGCTTTTTTCAGATGATCCAGAACCGATCAGGAGCCTCTCAGCAGTCGTTGTTTCCGCAAAGTTTAGAACTCAACCCTGCCGACTTTGCCCTCGTTATGGGTATGAAAGACGAAATCAGTGCCATTGGTTTTGAGTTTTCAGAATTTGGAAAAAATACGGTGGTGATTAATGGAGTACCAGCAGACTTAAAAGCGGCAAACGAAAAACAATTGTTTGAGGGCTTTGTTGAACAGTTCAAGCAAAATCAATCGGAGCTGTCTATCAGTGCCGATGAAAACATTGCTAGATCAATCGCAAAACGTTCTTCTTTAAAAACGGGAACAACTTTGTCACCAGAAGAAATGGCTTCATTGATCGACCAACTTTTTGCATGCAAAAACCCGAATTATTCACCTAATGGAAGAAAAACATCTTTCGTAATGGAATTGGAAAAAATAGACCAGTTTTTTAACTAACACCTATGTTTGGACGACTTACTCCCCTTGTAAAAAACCTCCTATATATCAATATCGGAATTTGGTTGGTTCAGTTTTTACTGAAAATGGATTTGGGTAGCCGCTTTGGCTTGTATTTCATTGCCTCTGATAATTTCAATCCGGTGCAGTTTATTACTTATATGTTTCTGCACGACACGTTGAGTCCAATGCACATTTTCGGAAACATGTTTGCCCTCTTTATTTTCGGACCGCTTTTAGAACAGTTTTTAGGACCTAAGAAATTCATTATCCTGTATATGGTTACAGGCGTGGGAGCTGGACTTTTCTACACAGGAGCAAACTACTTAGAGGTGAGTGCCATTAAAAATGATGTTGAAAGCTACTTAGACAATCCTAATTCTGAAGATTTTAATCGCCTGATTGCAAAGCACAATGTGTACAAGCCAGAGTATATTTATCCTTTCATTGAGCAATATTCCAGAAACGAAGACAGCCCACAGTTAAGACAAGAGTCTATTCAATATGCACGTGGTCTATACGCTTTCTTTGGTGATTACCCAATGGTTGGAGCTTCGGGCGCAATTTTTGGAATTTTAGCGGCTTTTGCCCTTTTATTCCCCAATACCGAACTTTTCTTACTCTTTCTTCCTTTCCCAATCAAGGCAAAATATTTAGTTACGGTGTACATTCTTTATGAGCTGTTCGCTGAATTTCAAAGAGCACAAGGAGATAACGTGGCCCATTTGGCGCATATCGGGGGTGCAATCATTGCCTTTTTCTTGGTTACTTTTTGGAAGAAAAGCAGAAGGGAATTTTACTAAAAACACATGAATAGTATTCTAGACGATTTTAAACTCGCGTTTAAAACGGGAAATATCTTAAACCAGTTGATTGTTATCAATGTGGTGGTTTTTGTGATGTTTGGCTTATTAAAGTTATTCTTTGATTTCGGTCAGAGTACAGAGGTTTATCAAAAGGTAGAGAGTTTCTTTTCATTACCATCTAATGCTAGTAGACTACTATATAGGCCATGGTCTCTGATAACTCATATGTTTATGCATGCCAGTATAGGACATATATTTTGGAATATGCTATTTATGTATTGGTTTGGAAAAATAATAGTGGAATATATCGGGCAGAATAAGTTGTTAGGACTATATGTTTGGGGGGGAATTGGTGGAGCCCTAACATTTATTCTGGCGTATAACTTAATCCCTTTATTTGGAAATGAAGTTAATGTAGCGGAAGCTCTTGGGGCATCTGCTGCTGTTAATGCTATTGTAGTAGGTGCAGCTACTTTTCTACCTGACTATAATGTCCGCTTAATTTTTATTGGCCTTGTAAAATTAAAATACATTGCAGCCTTTTTTGTAGTAAGTTCATTGCTAAACACAACTGGTATTAATGCTGGAGGAGAATTTGCCCACTTAGGAGGAGCTTTAATTGGTTACTTAAGTATGAAACAGCTACAAGGTGGTTCAGACTGGAGTATTCCTGTCGTTCAGTTTATCACTTGGGTGAAAAGCCTTTTTAAGCCGCAGCCAAAAATTAAGGTAAGCTACAGAAGTGCAAAATCGAGTAGCAGTGCTAAGTCAACCAAGAGTGCTAAAACCCCTGAAAAGAAGAAGTCAGAAACCTCGCAAAGTGAAATTGACGCTATTCTGGATAAAATTTCAGAAAGAGGCTACGATGCCCTAACCAAAGAAGAAAAGCAGAAGCTGTTTAACGCTAGTAAGGATTAGTTCTTTCCTTCTATAGTATAAATTTTGTTGATGAAAAACGGAATACCAGAATTGGTCAACCCTTGCACATCAAACATAATCTGCTTTGCGTCATCTGAATTATAAAATTCGATAGTAGCTTCTCCATTTTCGTCTAACGAAATCATGGTTTGCCAGTGTAATACAACACGTTTATCGGGCTTGGCATCTTCTGGTTTTTGAACGTCATACTTAGGTGCGTAGAATTCTCTAGGCTGATCATAGGTATAAGGCAATTCTACTGTTACCGTGCTACTATTTTTCAATTCTTCTGGGCTTAGCGATATGCCATCGGCAGATTTTGTATAGAAAGCCATCACACCTCCCTTTCCTGCATCTCCAAAAATTGCGGTGGCTGCCAGTCCTTTAAATAAAACTACTCTCGAAAAATTCACAGGAGATAAACCCGAAATTAAAGCTGCATCTGTTGGAACATCGTCTAATAAAAAAAGTGCTGGGTAAGTAAAGCCTCCCGCACGAATCACCACAGTGGGTTCTCCTGTTGGCCCCATCCGTACCGTAACCCCTGGAAACTTGCCAACCAAAGCAGAAAAAATATTGGTGTAGGCGCCTGTGGCAGACCATTCTGTAAAATCAAAAGCGGCAGTTCCTCTGCCATAAGCCGTTTTCTCCTTCAGCTGTTTGTCTTCTCGTTCTACTTGTAATTTGTCGCCTTCTACCATTACCGTTCCTAAATCGGTAAATAAAGAGTCTGGATTGAAAGCCCTTTCAATCATATCTCTCTCCTTTTTGAACTGCAAGAAGTCTTCTTTCTCAAATTTCAGTTCTTCACTCAAAATTGACTTAAACTCAGGTAACGGAAGACTCACGCTTTCCTTCAAAGTATCAACTTCAAAGCGAACGTTGTCTTTACTTTTAGAACTTTTACCTTTCAGCAGAAGGTTGTCCGACTTGTAAACCATTAAGTTTTGAAAAGAAAAACGCCCGTTTTTATCGGTTTCGGCTTCTAAAATAAGTGGAGGAAAAGAACGATTATTTACCAGAGTCACCTTACCAGACGATTCTATTTTATTGCTCGATTCTTTGTAGAGTGTACCTTCCAAAGAAACTCCTAGCTCTACAGGAAAACCGAAGCTGGGATAATTATCACTCATTAAGTCATCCCATACAAACCGACTCCAACCATGAGTCATCATTACCAAATCAAGGTGTTTTTTAGCTTCGGTATTTTCACCATTGAAGTAGTACATTGGGTTGTCAACATAGCCCTTCAGGTCGGAAGTCAACAATAATTCAGAATAAATGGTCTGCTCTGGACTGCCGTCAATTACTTTATCCATGTCCAGAACACTCATCGACATCATCCCTGTGAAAGGGTCTCCGTTCAAGTCGGTCAGTTTAATTTTGGTGGTAAGCTTCTCTCTGGGCTTATAGTTATTCTTATCTAAAGACAAGCTTGTTTCGATCGGGCGATCAATAAAAACCAAGCGTTCAAGCAAAGGCCTATCATTCTCATTAAAAAGGGTAATATGGGAAATGCCCGCTGGTATTTCATCTGTGGAAATCACTCCCAAGGCCTCGCCCTTAGATAAATCAACCTCTATAATATGCGACACCAAGCCACGCGTATGGATAAGTGCTTTGAATTTATCTTTTGAAGGATTATTTATGTTAGCCCTAAAAATCAACCTTAATTGGTTTGGACGAAGTATAGCCTCCATTCCATAGCCTTCTTTTTTTAATTCAGGAAGACTGTAAACCTCATCCTTTCCTGTTAATCTAACGCTATAAGACTCGCCAGCCAACGGAAGCAGCGTAAACAAACCCATTCCATCGTGCTGGGCACTAAAGCTGGTAACTTTCACTCCTGCACTATTATATACTTCTCCTTCAACATAGGCACCTTTGCCTGATCTATTGATTGCTTTGAAGCCCACTTTTGTAGGAATTCCACTTACTAAATGTCCTCCTTCAGGGAAAAATTGAAGATCAATTTCGCTACCAACAGCCGAAGCACCCTTCTCTAACTCGCTACCGGTGACTACTACTATGGGTTTTTCAAAAAAGAAGCCTTGATCAAAATTGCGCATCCAGTTGGTGTAGGCCCGTAATATATAGTTACCTTCTGCCAATTTCTGGGGAATATCAATTACCCCCTGACCGAAGCCATCATCGGAAAAAATTAGTTTTTCGGCCACCAAACTATCACTTGCTGAATAGAGCTCTATATAAACATTAGCGCTAAACGGAGAAGGTTCATGAAGGTAACCAGCCGTTATATACGACTGAAACCAAATGGGTTCGCCCGGTGCATAATACTTTCTATCGGTGTGGATGTAAACTTTTTCCTGAGGGTACTCCTTATTATAGAATTTCAGTTTCTCTTGTATTGTAGTGTTTTTCTGACCATAGCCGGCATTAAATACCAACGCAAGCAACAATACTAGAACTATTTTTTTGGTCATGAAATCAGCGTAAATACATGGGAATTAACAAGATAATTTATAGACGGCCTGAAAACCAAAAGGTTTATAACTTATTGGCCAATTGACCACATGCCGCATCTATATCTTTTCCTCGGCTTCTGCGCACATTTACAATAATGCCCTTGTCGCCTAAAATCCTTTCATACATATCGATTTTTTCGGGATCGGCTTGTTGAAACATGCCATCGTCAATTGGGTTGTATTCAATCAAATTAACTTTTGAAGCTACACGGCCACAGTATTTGGCTAAAGCATGCGCGTGTCTTTCATCATCGTTAATGCCCTTCCAAACCACATATTCAAAAGTAATTTTTCGATTCGTTTTCTGATACCAATAGTTCAACGATTCTGCCAGTTCATTCAAATCACTTTTTTCGTTGATTGGCATTACCTTCGAGCGCGTTTCGTCAATAGCAGAATGCAGTGAAACAGCCAAATTAAACTTCATGTCCTCATCGGCCATGCGCATAATCATTTTCGGAATGCCCACGGTAGAAAGCGTTATTCTCTTAGGCGACATGCCCAAACCTTCTGGCGAAGTGATTTTTCGAATGGACTCCATCACGTTTTGGTAATTGAGCAAAGGTTCGCCCATTCCCATGTACACAATATTAGTAAGCGAGCGACCAAAGTAAAGCTCTCCTTCTTCCTTAATGGCGACTACCTGATCGTAGATTTCATCAGGATTTAAATTCCGCATACGCTTAAGGCGGGCCGTGGCGCAAAAGTGGCAATCTAAACTACAACCCACTTGCGATGAAATACAGGCGGTAATTCGTGTTTCTGTAGGAATCAATACCGATTCCACCGTCATACCGTCATGCAGGCGCACAGCATTTTTTATAGTCCCGTCCGAACTGCGCTGCATCTCATCCACCTTAATATGGTTGATGCTAAATTTCTCTTTAAGAAGTTCACGGGTAGAAAGCGAAATATTGGTCATTTGGTCAAAATCCTTTGCCGATTTCTTCCAAAGCCATTCATACACCTGTTTTGCTCTAAAAGCCTTGTCTCCAATGCTCACAAAAAACTCCTGAATTTCTTCGAGCGAGAGTTGTCTAATGTCGCGTTTTGCCTCTACCATTTTGCAAAGGTAACGATCTAAGCTTGAATCTTTGAAAGGAATGATGCAGGGATATTCACTACTTTATTCTCTTTGTAATCGAACATGGCAATGCCAGTTTTCGCCCGAGCAATTTCTTTAGTACCGCAGCTTAATCGGTACACTAATTCAAAGCTCTTCTTACTAATCTCAGCAACGGCAATTTCTACTTTAATTAAATCTCCGTGAAAGGCTTCGCCCTTGTAGGCAATGGCTACATCGGCTTGGATTGTACCACAGCCATCAATGGAAAGCTCGTCTTTATAACCCAAAGAATTAAAGAAACGGTAGCGCGATTCGTGAATCATACTCAGCACGCTATCGTTGCCCAAATGCCCTCCATAATTAATGTCCGAAATGCGCACTTTGATTTCAGTTTCATACAAAAAAACATCAGGTAACTCTATCTTCACTCTTGGCATATTTCTAAAGGAATTTTGTGCAAATCTAAGACATAATGTCCGAATAAAAGCAATGAAGCCATATTTTTCGGCCAAATTTTCCGAACATCAACTATGGATTATAGTTTGTAATGGTAGCGATGTCAGCTTAAAAGCTTGAGAATATTAAAAGGAAAACAACAATCATGGATTTTAAAAAATATACCATCAAATCGCAGGAAGCCATTCAAAAGGCGGCCGAGCTTGCCGCTGGAAATCAGCAACAAGCCATTGAGCCAGGACACCTTTTAAAGGCGATCCTTTTATCGGATGAGAATGTGCTTTCTTTCCTGATAAAAAAATTGAGTGTGAACAAGGTACAGTTTGAAACAAAACTGGAAGATATAGTAAACGGATACCCAAAAGTAAGCGGAAGTAGTTCGCAGCCCTATTTATCGAACGATGCTCATGCAGCGCTCACCAAAGGCTTAGACTACCTAAAGGAGTTTAAAGACGAATTCGTAGCTATTGAACATATTGTTTTAGGCCTTTTGGCGGGAAAAGACAAGGTAGCCAACCTGATGAAGGAAGTGGGCTTTGGCAAGAAAGAGTTGATTGCTGCTATTAAAGAGTTACGCGGAGGAAATAGCGTAACAGACGCCAACGCAGAATCCAAATACCAGTCGCTTAGCAAGTATTCAAAAAACTTAAATGAGCTCGCTAGACAAGGTAAAATCGACCCCGTAATTGGTCGCGATGAAGAAATTAGAAGGGTGCTTCAAATTCTTTCAAGAAGAACGAAGAACAACCCAATTCTTTTGGGCGAACCAGGTGTAGGAAAAACCGCCATTGTAGAAGGTATGGCGCAACGCATTATTGATGGTGATGTACCTGAGAACCTGAAATCGAAAACCATTATCTCTTTGGATATGGGGCTTTTGGTGGCTGGTGCCAAATACAAAGGTGAATTTGAAGAGCGTTTGAAAGCCGTAATCAAAGAAGTACAAGATGCGGCTGGAGAAATCATTCTCTTCATTGATGAAATTCATACTCTGATTGGAGCAGGTGGTGGAGGCGAAGGCGCAATGGATGCAGCCAACCTCTTAAAACCCGCTTTGGCCCGTGGTGAGCTGCATGCCATTGGAGCAACAACACTAAAAGAGTATCAGAAGTATATCGAAAAAGATAAGGCTTTGGAAAGAAGGTTTCAGGCAGTTGTTGTTGACGAGCCTGATCGTGATGATGCCATTTCAATTCTAAGAGGAATCAAAGAAAAATACGAGGTGCACCACGGAGTACGAATAAAAGATGACGCGGTAATTGCTGCGGTAGAGCTTTCAAGCCGATACATCTCTGATCGCTTCTTACCGGATAAAGCGATTGACTTAATGGATGAGGCTGCCGCCAAAATGCGTATTGAAATGGACTCGCTTCCTCAAGAATTGGATGAGATGAACCGTAAGATCATGCAATTGGAAATTGAGCGCGAAGCCATCCGTAGAGAAAAGAACAAAGACAAGGAAACCGTGCTTTCGAAAGAGATTGCAGAAATTTCCGAGAAGCGCGATGGGCTTAAAGCGAAGTGGGAAAACGAGAAATCGGTGATCACCAGTATTCGCGAAGCCAAAGAAAACATAGACCGCTATAAATCTGAAGCTGAAAAAGCTGAAAGAGAAGGCGATTTCGGTAAAGTAGCGGAAATACGTTATGGTAAAATCGTAGAAGCCGAGCGCAAGCTAGAAGAACAAAAAGCTAACATGAAGCAAATGCAGGGCGAAAAAACCTTGCTAAAAGAAGAAGTGGATGCAGAAGATATTGCGGAAGTAGTAGCAAAATGGACGGGAATTCCCCTCTCCAAAATGCTTCAGTCTGATCGTGAAAAACTTCTTCATCTAGAGGAAGAATTGGGTAAACGCGTGGCGGGACAAAAAGAAGCGATTACAGCTTTATCGGATGCAGTTCGAAGAAGCAGAGCAGGCTTGCAAGACCCTAAACGCCCGATTGGTTCTTTCATTTTCTTAGGAACAACTGGGGTAGGAAAAACCGAATTGGCAAAAGCCTTGGCGGAATACCTCTTCAATGACGAAAACAATATGGTACGTATCGATATGTCAGAATATCAAGAGCGTCATGCGGTGAGTAGATTGATTGGAGCACCTCCGGGCTATGTCGGTTACGATGAAGGCGGTCAATTGACAGAAGCAGTGCGTAGAAAACCTTATTCGGTAATTTTATTGGATGAGATTGAAAAGGCACACCCAGATGCTTTCAACATTCTTTTACAGGTTTTAGATGATGGACGATTAACAGATAATAAAGGCCGAGTCGCCAACTTCAAAAACACCATCATCATTATGACGACCAACATTGGCTCGACCATAATTCAAGACAACTTCGCTACTATTAACGAAGAAAATGTATTGGATGTGATAGAGGAAACGAAAATGGAAGTGATGGATCAGCTGAAGAAATCGGTGAGGCCAGAGTTCTTAAATAGGATTGACGAAACGATCATGTTTATGCCGCTCAACCGCGATAATATCAGGCAGATTGTTCGAATTCAGTTTGGCTTAATTCAGAACCAATTGAGTGAAAACGGAATTGAAATCGAAGCGACTGACGAAGTGCTCGATTACCTTGGAGAATTAGGCTGGGATCCGCAATACGGTGCTCGTCCGCTTAAAAGAGTGATTCAACGCAAAGTGTTGAACGAGCTTTCTAAGCAAATTTTATCTGGCAAAGTGGATAAAGATTCCGTTGTAAGTATTGAACTTACTCCTGAGAAGGAAATCGAATTCGTGAATATTGAAAAAGTAGAAGAGTTGTAGCTTTTCAAAGCTGTAGCAACATAAAAATTGAAAGAAGACGTCTTAATCAGGCGTCTTCTTTTTACTTTAGGGGCATGTTCACCCCTCCATTATTAAGTAAAGGCGATAAAATTGCCATCGTAGCTCCTGCCAAGAAAATTCAATCCGACTTGACTTTTGCGGTGAACACCTTAACCGAATGGGGCTTAAAACCCGTTTTGGGCGAGCACGTTCTAGCAACAGACCATTATTTTGCAGGAACAGACAGCCAAAGACTTCAGGATTTACAAGAAGCACTAGACAATCCCGAAATCAAAGCCATTCTAATTGCTCGTGGCGGCTATGGCACTACAAGGATTTTGGAGCAAATCAATTGGAGCAATTTCCTCAAAAACCCAAAATGGATTTGCGGTTTTAGCGACATTACATCACTCATTACCGAACTCAACAATCGTTCAGTAGCCTGCATTCATGGTCCATTGGCGGTTACTCTCGATTGGGATGAATTGACTACAGAAAGCTTAAAATCTATACTTTTTGAAGGAAGGGTAAATTACAACATCACTCCTCACCCGTTAAATCAACTCGGTCAAGCCAATGCCGAACTTATTGGAGGGAATTTATCCATCATTTGCAATTCCATAGGTACTTCTTCAGAAATCCAAAGCAAAGGTAAAATCCTCTTTTTGGAAGAAGTAGGGGAATATATTTATCATTTAGACCGAATGCTTGTGCAGTTAAAAAGAGCTGGAAAACTTGATGATTTGGCAGGCGTAATCATCGGAGATTTTTCTTCCATGAAAGACCACAAGGATAGCTTTGGAGCAGAAGCATTGGAAGTCATTTCTCGTAACCTAACTGGCTTGAATATCCCAATCGCCTATAGCTTTCCTTTAGGTCATGAGAAAAAAAACTTACCTGTTTATTGTGGGGTTCCTGCAACTTTCGATGTTAGTGAGACAGGCGTGAGCCTAAACTTCGATATAACAAGTTTGTAGGCTTTTAGTAGAATTAACTTTCCAAAAGTTTGAAACTTTTGGAAAGTTGGAGGTTTGCTACTACTAAATATTCGGTATAAAAATTCCTGCCAGTAGCCCAGCCAAAATGATAAATGGGGGTGGTATTTTGGTGTAAGTAAGCATTAAGAAAGTGCCGATAATCACACTTACATTCAATACATTGTTTTCGATGGGTTGAAAAAGAACGAAAGCGGCAGCTGCCACCATGCCTGCACTGGCCGCGTTAATTCCTTCCAACGAAGCCCTTACAACACGGTAGCGTTTTAGGTCATCCCAAAAGCGAATAACAAAGAAAATCAAGAAGGTACCGGGTAGAAAAATTCCGCAGGCGGCAACAAAACCACCCAAGATTTGTGCACCCAATCCCATCTCACGAACAGACAAAGCTCCAACAAATGAGCTTACTGAAAACACTGGGCCAGGAACAGCTTGTACCATCGCAAAACCTGAAAGAAATTCTTCTGAGGTAAGAAAGCCTTTAAACTCTACAAACTCTGTGTGTAAGAAGGGAATCAATACTTGCCCTCCGCCAAAAATCAAACTTCCGTTTCGATAAAAATTCTCAAAAAGTAATACAAACCTATCTTGAGTAACAGCACCTAATCCAGCGGCTGTTAAAAGCACCAATGCCCAAAGCGTAAAGTTTCCCCATTTGATTTTTATCTTTTGTTTCTCTTCGGGAACCTGTTTTTTGTATTTGAATGCTGTAAGTGTACCAGCAAAAATCAGAACCAAAGGCAAGGCTATCGGTTTAGAAATAAAGTAGGTAACAATGGCCGAAAGCGCCATCAATCCACCAGCCGTTCGGGTTGTGACAACTTTTGAAGCAATTATATAGGCGCCATAGCTTACAAAGCCTACAGCCATGGGCTGAATAAATCGCGTAAACTCTAAGCTCAGGTTTTTGGTTTGGTAAGAGTCTACCAAAATGGCGGCCGTGGTCATAACAGCAACTGCCGGCAGCATCCAAACCAATAAAGTAAGGTAGGCTAGATTTGCTCCACCAATTCTAAAACCAATGGCAGTTATGGTTTGGGTAGAAGTTGGACCAGGTAAAATTTGGCAAAGCGCATTCAATTCTATTAATTCTTCTTCGGTGAGGTAGCCTCTTTTCTTCACCATGATTTTAATGAGCATGGCAAAATGAGCTTGGGCACCACCAAAGGCACTTACCGCCATGAGTAAAACATCACGCAGAAAAATATAGTATCGAATACGCTTGATCAAAGCTCGAAGTGCTTTACTTCTTTTTCAAGCCTAACTCAATAAGCCTTTCATTCAGAAACTCGCCAGCCGTAATGTCGTCATACAGCTTTGGATGATCCGCATCAATACAGCTTTCTAGGCAAGTCAAATCCATGTCGGAACGCGGATGCATGAAGAACGGAATTGAAAAACGTGAATTCTTCATTAGCTCTCTTGGCGGATTTACCACCCTATGGATTGTTGATTTCAGCTTATTGTTGGTATGACGCGAAAGCATATCGCCCACATTTACTACCAATTGCTCTGGCAAAGCAGTGATCGGAATCCATTTGCCGTCATTTCTCAACACTTGAAGACCATCGGCACTGGCTCCCATTAAAAGCGTAATCAGGTTAATGTCGCCATGCTCAGCTGCACGAACCGCATCATCAGGTACTTCGTCTGGGTTTTCTATTGGAAAGTAATGTATAGGACGCAAAATGCTATTCCCATTCTTTACTTTATCATCAAAATAATTCTCAGGTAAACCTAAATAAAGCGCAATGGCTTGTAACATTTTTATACCTGCTGCCTCAATGGTTTTATATACTTCTAGCGCAATCTCTTCCATTTCTGGAAGTTCTTCTGGCCAAATATTATCTGGGTATTCGTTTTTTATCGGGTCGCCATCGGTTACCTCTTGGCCAACATGATAAAACTCTTTCAAGTCGCCAGTTTTACGACCTTTGGCGTGTTCTTTACCTTTGCCTATATAGCCACGCTGCCCTGCTAATTCTGGCACTTCGTATTTTTGCTTAATGTTGTCGGGCAACATAAAGAACTTCTGAATAATGGCATAAAGCTTTTGCGTTTGGGCATCGGAAAGTCCGTGATTTTTAATGGCAACAAATCCAATATTATTATAAGCTTGGCCTAGTGCATCTACAAATGCTTGTTTTTTGGCTGGGTCACCCGAAGTGAAATCGGCTAAATCTAGTGAGGGAACCTCATCGTATAATTTTTCGCTCATGGCTCAAATGGTTAAAAACAGTCTAATTTATTAAATATTCGTTATAGAGTTCACTATCTCAACACCTCTTTCAGTACTTCTAACGATTTTATTTCATTTAATCCTGAAACGTGAATCTGATAAAACTTAATAATATGTGAGAGCACATCACGTCTGAGCTGACTACTCAACGTTATTTCGTCTCCCAAAGGCTTGTTCATTAAATCAGAAATAATTGCTCTTTCAGCTTCTAAAGTAGAAAAGTGAACACCATGCTCACCTAGCTCTTCAATAAACCCTTCGGCAGATTGGGGTTCGAAGCCCAAGTAACCGCTGCATTTCATTAAAAACTGTAAATGAAAGTTGCTTATGTTCGTTTCCAAATGATCGAAAATAACCATGGCCTGATGCACAAAATCATAAAGGCCTTCGTTTTCCGATTCTTCTCGCAATGTTTTGCTGAGCATTTCGGTAAGGAAAATCCCTATTCCGGTTTTTACTGGATTAAAAGGAATAGAGCTATAACCATAAGCAAATCTGGCTTCAGAAATCCGCTGTAAGTCTTTACCGCTCTTATGATACACTACCAAATCGAGTAAGCTCAATGGCTGGTAAAGCGCCATTTTTCCTCTTGATTTTGCACTCCGAACGCTGTTCACAATATAGCTTTGCATACCAAAGGCTTCAGTAAACACCCGTACTATGACGGAGGTTTCTCTATATTTTATATAGCTCAAAACTATGCCTCGGGTACGATGTAGCATTAGATAACCACTATTTTACCAACAAAGGTTTCTGTACCATCGGCATTCGAGCTAAACACCAAATACACACCGGTTTTCACTTTTGCACCGTTGTTATCGCGGCCGTTCCAAATGGCTGTGCTGCCATTGGCTTTGGTTTCTTTTACCAGCTTACCCGAAATGTCAGTAAACTTTACCGAAGCATTATTCACCAGTCCATTAATTACAATTTGCCCATCGAAATTTGGTGGTACTGGGTTAGGATAAATCTTTACATTTTGATGTTCGAAAGTACCTTGAGTAGCATCGCCTTTAAAAGACACCAAGCCTTTGTCTGTTCCAACAAACACTTCTCCCGAAGTTTCTTCAACATAAACCGAAGTGATGGTATTGGAAATGAGCGGGCTATTTTGAGTAGTAAACCTTTGCACCAACTCCTCACCCGTTTCGCTAAACAGCCAAAGCCCATTATTCTTCGTTCCGAACCATTTACGATTAGCTGGGTCGATTGCCACGGCAGTAATATTTTCATCGCGAAGCAAAAGGCGATTTTCATAAATAGGAATACTGGCTGTTAACGCTTGGCCTTGAAGAACGGCATTCAGGTTAGGAAAAAAAGCGATCCCTTCGTCAGTTCCCACCCATAAAAATTGGTTTTTATCCAATACCAAAGCAGTGATTTTACTTCCTGGCAAACCGCCCTGCCCACCATTGGTGTTCAAGTATCGTTCGGTGTTACTGGTTTCATTGAACACCAAAATTCCGCCTCCGCGACTATCGTCTATAGGAAGCCATTTATCGCCATTGGGTGCAATGAAAAGCGAAACCGCATATCTTGCTCGAGAGTTGGTCAGAGAATAAGAGCGCCAACTATCCTCTTCAAAATTCCATTCGTGAAGAACATTCAATGTTCCATAATCAGTAACCCATAGCGAATTCTCGCTCTTAGCCAAGCCAGTGATTTTAACATTCCCACTTGTATTCAAAGTGGTATTAGGTGAAATTTCATTAACCGAGCGAATGTTTCCTTCTGAATACAAGAAGAGGCCTTCATTAAATGAAGCTAAAACCAACTTGTTCTCTCCTGAAAAAGAAATGGATTCAAAATCCAACAAATCTTGAATGCTATCTCCTTGACTATTCACGACAGCCAAGCTTTTCCAACCCTCGTCAAACGAAAAAGAAGAGAAAAATGAGGCTCTATTTAAAGCCGAAAGATTATCGTCAAATCCGCCTGAAAGCTTAACCGTTTGTTCTTTATTCTTCCCTATCAACCAAGTATTGTCGTAGGCTGGGCCAGAAGGTTTGAAGGATTGTTGACCATTAGACTCTACCTTGAGCAAGCCATCAAAGCCATCGCCCACCCACCAATAATTCTGATAGCGCAATAATTCATTTCGGGAAATTCCTTGTTTTGGAAAGCTATATTGAAGGTTAAACTGATTATTGTCGAAAGAAAAAATACCGGAATTGGTTAAAATCAATGGTAAGTCTGAATCGGAAGTAATTGCCGTAATCGATGCATCAGATGAAGTTTGATACGACCAACTGCTTCCATTGAAGGCAAACAAATCCGTAGTTGAACTAGCGTAAAGTTTCGACTCTACTTCATGAATATTCGAAAAAGGAATCCCAACAAAATCTCTTTCCCAATTATTGTAATCTTGGCGATTAACTCCGTTCTTTAAGCTGACTGAAAGAATTCCGCTTTCGGTAGCAGCATAAATGCGGTCATTCGAAAATACGATCTCTAAAACACTTACACTTTCGCCATTCACACCTATACTCTGGTACGATTCGATAATTTCTTCGGAGGAAAGGTCTAAAACGATAATACCTAAATCTCCGGACAAGTAGGCCTTTCCATCATTGAAGGCGATATCCTTAAATGATTTATTGGTAGTTGTTGGTGCTTCGAGTACTGTTCTAATGTTGTGTATACCATTAGCTGAAAGCAAATCTATATTTCCATTTGCATAACCAATCACCAGTGTTTTGGAGTCAGAATCGTAGCCAATAGCGCCAATACTCACATCGGAAAGTCCGTTACTTTTTGTAAGTCTGTTGACAGAGTTTTCGGATAGATCGACAAAGAAAAGTCCGTTGGGGGAAGCGGCATAAATCAACTCGCCTGCCGCAGCAATGTCAATCACATTATTATAGCTGATGTGCGACCGCCAATTAAAAACTGGAATCTGACCTTGTGCAAAGCTGGTTTGCACTGCAAGGAGCATGACGGCTCCTAAAGTCAGACTAAGCAGGCGTTTGATCACTTTTTCTTATTTCTCTTTTTTTCTTCGAGTCCCTTGTAGAAGTATTTGCGGTTTCGAGCTTCGTAAATATCCTTTTCACCCAATTCCACTGTCCTTTCAGAGTCGGAAAGTTTGTATGAGAACGAAGCTAAGCTACCGCTCACTGTACAAATAGCATGTAATTTGGTTACAAATTCTGCAATTGCAAGTAACTGAGGCATGGGGCCGAAAGGATTTCCTTGGGCGTCCATATCTAAACCAGCAACAATTACCCTCTTCCCGTTATTGGCCATGGTTCGGCACACATCTATGATTTGATCATCGAAGAATTGTGCTTCGTCAATTCCTACCACATCGCTTTCACCGCATAAAAGCAAAATATCGGACGCGAACTGCACTGGCGTAGACCGAATCACGGTATTATTGTGTGAAACTACGTTCTCTACATCGTAACGCGTATCGATAGCTGGTTTAAAGATTTCCACATTCTGTTTGGCAATAGTAGCCCTTCGGAGGCGCCTAATTAGCTCCTCCGTTTTTCCAGAAAACATACAGCCACAAACCACCTCGATGGATCCTGACGCATGTTCTCCTGCTATTTTACCTTGTGGTTCGATAAACATACTATGCGGTATAGGTCATATGAGGAAATTTATTTTTGTCAGCTACGCGAACTTTCACATCACCCAGTAACTTTGCCTGGCAAGCCACACGTTCTCCAGGTTGAAGCTTACCAGCATCGAAAAGCAGTTGCTCTGTTTCTTCAATCGGGCTCAGTTGGTCTGCTCCTTCTACTACTATAATTTTACATGTGGTACAACGGCCTTTTTTACCGCAAGCGTGCATCCAGTCGATTCCGCTTTCGTGAATAATATCCAGTACCGATTTAGAGTTATCTGTGTTAGAAATCTCTTTATTGTTCAGGTTTTCAATAGTGATCTGTCCCATAATTTTTAATTTACAAAACAAAAGAAATAAGCCATGAGCTACAAGCTAAAGCAAGAATCAATCTCGAGTTTTTCTACTGCCACTGCTGCAAACATATGTACTGAGTTTTTTGCTGGAAAAAATAAGATCAGCGGAGAGTCCATTATGAGTCTCACCGATGTCAGACAAGTGAATTCATTTATTATTGAAGCATTATTTACCCAATGGCAAGCCGAAATGGCCCGCCTGAGAAGTCCTTATTTTAATTACGAAGCAGAAGAGGTTCAAATAGCGCTTAAAGAGTTTATGAATACCCTTTCAAACCACATTAGTATTGGCCGAGGGCATTTAGAGCCACTTTTGAGTAAGGCAATTGAGGCCACAATACTATTGACTTTCGCTCCAAAGAAATTTCTCTTAAGCTATTTGTTAGATATGAACAGAGAAAACCTTCCAAAAGGCAAGCTAAGGTACATCAAAACGCATACAGAAGGATTTAAATTAATTTTTGAAACCGCAAAAACACCGATTAACCCTGCTTATTTGGGTAATTTATTCGATTCAATGAGTTCTCATTTTGAAATTCCCGAACCTATTGAGTTTCTACAAAAGTTAAAAGCTGAAAACAAACTTGATCTCCTTTTCGAGAAAGAAGTAGTAATTGAGCCAGCCCCAGCACCAATTCACACACCAGAAATAGAAGAAACACCAGAGGTAATAAACACTGTTGTTAACAAGCATGAGAATGGTAAAGAAACCATTAATGATCGGTTCAACGGAAATACAACCGCACCAACACTAGCAGAAAAGCTGCAGAAAAGTAATAGACAGCCGCTTGAAAAAACACTTACCTTGAATGAGCGGATCATGTTTACTAAAACACTTTTTGAGGGCAATCAAGAATTAATGACGAAGGTGCTTGAAGAGCTTGATACAGCGAACAGCATGGATGAAGCTTTGGCAAAAACCCAGCCATACAATAAAAAATGGGATATTGAAGGTGATGAAATGGACGCCTTTATTCAGGTATTAAAGAGAAGATTTAATTGATTTCAAAAAATTTGAGAAGAGGAATTTTTATTCCTCTTCATCACTTTCTTTACTCTTAATTTCATCCAGATCATCTCGATCTCGGAGCTTCTTATCATCAACATTCTTGTTCAAGAACTCATTGATTTTATCAATTGACAAGGAGTTACGAATTTCTCCAAAAGAGTCGATCTTGATTTCCATTCCTTCAAGCTCTTTATTCACCTTTGGCTTCTGATCCTTTTGTTTACTCTCCTTTTTCCTTGCCATGTTATTATTATTTATATCAGTCCTAGTCAGTAACGGAATGACTTAGTTTGATGTTTTTAAGGATTCAATAGCTGTATTAATTCGGCTAACTGTTTCTGCTGTTCCCAAAATAGAGATTATCTCCATGAGGTCTGGGCCACCTCCTGCTCCCGTTAAAGCCAAACGCAATGCGGGCATTACTTTTCCAAGCGGAGTATCGTCTGTTGCTAGTACGGCTACAAACTTCTCTTTTGCTTCTTCTGGGCTAACCTTTTCAAGCTTAGCTATTTCCTTTGCAAACTCAGCCAATTTCTTAACCGCTTCTGCCGTCCATTTTTTATTTACCGTTTTCTCATCGTAAGTGCTTGGTGCAGAAAAGAAGAACTCTCCGTTTTCCAAAATATCGGAAACGAAAGTAATACGCTCTTTCATTGAGCCAGCAATAGTACTCAATAGCTTTAAATCTGCATCTATATCGCTTTCTGCTTTCAGCATTTGAGCCAACTCATCATTCGACTTGTTCTTCAAATATTGCTGATTGAACCATTTCGCTTTTTCAATGTCGAATTTGGCTCCCGATTTATTGATTCGCTCCAACGAAAATTCAGAAATTAACTGATCCATAGTGAACATTTCTTGCTCTGTACCTGGATTCCATCCCAACAAAGCCAAGAAGTTCATACAAGCTTCTGGCAGGTAACCAGATTCCTTAAAGCCTTTTGACAACTCTCCTGTAACTGGGTCAGACCAATTCATTGGGAATATAGGAAAGCCCAATTGGTCTGCGGCTCGCTTACTTAACTTACCGTTACCATCGGGCTTGAGCAACAGTGGCAAGTGGGCAAATTGTGGCGCTTCCCAACCAAAGGCTTCATACAATAAAACATGTAAAGGAGCCGAAGGCAACCATTCTTCACCACGAATTACATGCGTGATTTCCATCAAGTGGTCATCCACGATATTCGCCAAATGATAGGTTGGCATTCCGTCTGACTTCATCAGCACCTTGTCATCTAGCGTGGTGGTATTTACTACAACCCAATCCCTAACTACATCTTTAAACCGGACATCATCATTCTTAGGCATATTAAAGCGAATCACATAAGGTTCATCAGACGCCAGCCTCTGCTCAACCTCCTCGGCAGACATTGTCAACGAATTTTTCATTTGATTTCTGCTGATGGCATTGTATTGTGGGTTTGCCATGCGTGCTTCTTTAAGTCGTTCACGCATTTCATCAAGTTCTTCTGGGGTGTCAAAAGCGTAGTATGCTTTTCCTTCAGCAATCAGTCTGTCAGCATATTCTTTGTATAGAGATTTACGATCAGACTGGCGATAAGGGCCAAAATCGCCTCCAGTTTGCGGGCCTTCATCTGGTATAATACCACACCATTCCAATGATTTGAGAATATAGTCTTCAGCCCCTTCTACATAGCGGTTTTGGTCGGTGTCTTCAATTCTAATAATGAATTTACCTTCGTTTTTCTTGGCAAATAAATAATTATAAAGAGCCGTTCTAACTCCTCCAATATGTAAAGCTCCTGTTGGGCTAGGGGCAAATCTTACTCTAACACTCATGAAATTTAATTTGGGCGCAAAAATACGCAAAAGTCAAGTCCATCGCTAAGAATGACTTGGTGATTTACAATGAATTAAAATTTATTTGGATTAAAGATCTACCGCAATGCACGAAATTTCAACGTTCACATCTTTAGGTAGCCTGGCCACCTCAACGCATTCTCTTGCTGGAGGGTTCTCTTTGAAATAAACACCATAAGCTTCATTGATGGTAGAAAACTGGTTCATGTCTTTAATAAAAATTGAACATTTCACAATGTTATTGAATGTCATTCCAGCTTCGGAAAGAATGGCCTCAAGGTTCTTCATTACTTGATGCGTTTCTTCTGTAATGTTCTCATTGATCATTTCGCCAGTAGCTTGATCAAAAGGAATCTGACCTGAAATGTATAATGTATTACCTGCTTTAACGGCTTGGCTATAAGGCCCTATTGGTGCTGGGGCATCTGGACTATTAACGATTATTTTCGACATGTTCGGATTGTTTGATTTAATGAATAATTTTGGGGCAAATTACACATTTATGAAAATTCTAGTCATCGGTTCCGAACAGAATATTGAAGAGTTTAAATTAAAATTTAATACGGGGCATGAATGCCGCTTCGAAACGGACTATGATTTCGAAGAAGACCTCTCCTCATTTGATTGTGTTTTTGATTTTTTCATTGGTGATAGCCCTGAGCAATTCGAGATATTTAGCGCATATGAAGGGCTTAACCTATTCGTAAACGCTCCTAAAATATCACTCGCAGAACTGGCTTATTACCAAGAAGAACTGAACTGTAACCTTTATGGGTTTAACGGTTTACCGACTTTCCTGAATCGAGATATTCTAGAAGTTTCAGCCTTGAATGATAAGGCCCAGTCGGGTTTGGCGGACCTATGCAAAAAGCTAAACACTGACTTTGAAATGGTTGTAGATCGTGTTGGGATGGTAACTCCTAGAATCATCTTCATGATTATTAATGAGGCCTTTTATACGCTTCAGGAAGGCACAGCCTCAAAAGAGGCTATAGACACAGGCATGAAGTTAGGAACCAACTACCCTTTTGGTCCTTTTGAATGGTGCAAAAAAATAGGAATCAACAATGTTTATGAAGTTCTTGAAGCCTTGTATGACGATACTAAAGAAGAACGATATAAAATATGTCCAATGCTTAAAAAGGAATACTTAAGCCAAGTTTCGCATTAAAAAAGGGAGCCTATTGAGCTCCCTTTTCATTTAAGTATATTTTTAATTTCTATTATTCAACAGTAACCGATTTGGCCAAGTTTCTAGGCTGATCTACATTACAACCTCTCATTACCGCAATATGGTATGATAACAGTTGTAATGGAATTACAGCAATAAGTGGCATCAATGCATCACTAATGTGAGGTACTTCAATCACATAATCAGCCATTTTAGGAATTTCAGTATCACCTTCAGAAACGACTGCGATTACTTTACCTTTTCTCGCCTTTACTTCTTGAACGTTAGAAACAATTTTCTCATAACTACTGTCCTTAGTAGCAATTACTACAACTGGCATTTCTTCGTCTATCAAAGCAATAGGGCCGTGTTTCATTTCTGCTGCAGGGTAACCTTCTGCATGTATGTAAGAAATCTCCTTCAGTTTCAGGGCTCCTTCTAGGGCTACAGGGAAATTGAAACCTCTACCTAAATAAAGGAAGTTTCTAGCATCTTTAAATACTTTAGCAATCTCCTCAAGTTGATCATTTAGCAGCAAAGCCTTAGCCACTTTCTCTGGTACTGATTCCAGCTCAAATAATAATGCTCTGTATTTGCTTTCAGAAAGAGAGCCTTTCTTCTCAGCAATCATCAAGGCCATCATGGTGAGTACCGAAATTTGAGCAGTGAATGCCTTGGTACTTGCTACACCAATTTCTGGCCCTGCATGCGTATACGAACCAGCATGTGTAGCTCGTGCAATCGAAGAACCCACAACGTTACAAACCCCTATAATGGTAGCACCTTTCGACTTGGCCAACTCAATGGCAGCCAATGTATCAGCCGTTTCGCCTGATTGCGAAATAGCAATTACTACATCCTTTTCATTTACGATAGGGTTTCTATACCTAAATTCAGAAGCGTACTCTACTTCTACCGGAATTCGACAGAACTCCTCAAATATGTATTCAGCCACTAAGCCAGCATGCCAAGAGGTTCCGCAAGCAATAATCAGGATTCTATCGGCATTAACCATTTTGGTCACGTAGTCAAAAATACCACCTAGCACCAATTTGCCCTCTTTTGCTTGAAGTCGGCCTCTGAGGCAGTCACCTATTGATTTTGGTTGCTCAAAAATCTCCTTCAACATAAAGTGGTCGTAACCACCTTTTTCTATCGCTTCTAGTTGAATATCAATAGTTTGAACATAAGGAGTCATTTCAACGTCAGAAACATTCTTTATGGTAAGTTGCCCATCTTTAATAATGGCAATTTCTTGATCATCTAGGTACACCACTTCGTTGGTATACTCTATAATTGGAGTAGCATCTGAAGCAAGAAAGAACTCATCTTTACCCAAGCCTACAACTAATGGACTGCCCTTACGCGCGGCAATCATTAAATTTGGATCTTCCAAAGAAATAATAGCGATAGCATATGCCCCAACTACTTTATTTAATGCTAAGCGAACAGCTTCAGCAAGACTAACTTCAGAGTTTAAATATATGTCTTCAATAAAATTTATAAACACCTCCGAATCCGTATCGCTCTTAAAATCATAGCCTTTTTTAATCAGGTCGGTTTTAAGAGAGGAATAGTTTTCAATAATCCCATTATGAATCATTGCCAATTTACCTGAGTTTGATAAATGTGGGTGAGCATTTACATCGTTAGGTTCTCCGTGGGTTGCCCAACGCGTATGCCCAATACCAATATTACTCTTTAAGTTTTCTCCTTTAGCAAAATCATGGAGATCTGCTACCTTTCCTTTTTTCTTGTAAACATTAAGGTCGCCATTCAACAAAGCCACACCGGCACTATCGTAGCCTCTATACTCCAAGCGCTGTAAACCCTTGATAATTACTGAATAAGCTTCTCTATGACCTAAATAGCCAACTATTCCGCACATACGATTTTTTTTTTTATTGGATAAATATAAGAAGATGGGTTACTCTATTTAAGTTCGGAGTAGAAAACTTTTAGTTTAAAATCTTCTGGTCGAAATACTACATTTCCTAACTCTCCATTTACAGATGGGGGAGCAATGAAAAATTGGTTTCTTCTAAAAACATCAGAAAAATAATAGCCTACAAATGACGTAATCGATCCAATATAAGTTTTTGAATCCTCATCATATAAAAGTATCAGCGGAGTTTCACTTCCAATTGGATTCGAACCATCTTGCTGTATGGCTCTAAAGTTCTGTCCATCACGAATCAATCTGTTTCCAGAGTCGGTAAGTAAAAGTAATAACCTTGTCGGAGGAGTAACTCCGTCTACAGGCTCTTCTATAGGCCCAATTGAGACTTGAGCTGTATTCACAATTGCTTCGGGCTTTAAATTGGCAAATGTTTCCAATTCAGAAAGATCAATTTTTGTTACAATTCCCGCACCGGCTTGAATGTATCGTAAACCAGAACTTGGTGAATACTCTTCGTTTGTGTTAGTCAATCCCTCTAACGCTGTGCCTGAGCGATCGAGTTCAAGCCCGAAATAATGTGTGAGGTCTCCTAGCGTTATTTTGTGTGTAGAAGGAACGTTAACCGCCCCTGTGCTCGACACTTCACTATAGTAAAAGTCAATCATCGAAGATTCTGGATCTAAAACTATTCCATAAGCATTCGATGAATTATCCTCTGTTTGAAAAGCTAAACCAGGAAAAGCTGCTTCAAAAGCTTCTTGAGAAGCCACTTCAGGCCCTTCATCTCTCATGATTTCGAATAACCTGTTGGCAAAAGCCATATCTAAATCTATGGTATAAACCGAATCAAGTTCATCGATTAAAATGTTACCCGCAGCAACCAATTCGTTCGAAATGGCAGTACTATTAGTTGTGATATGTAGTGTGTCTTCTATTTGTTCAGATAGCAAGCTTACTTTAAGACGCACTGTTTTTGCGAAGTCCTTGTATAAGTAACCAAACTTAATACTCAGTTTAACACTATCAAGAATAGCCTCTTCAGATATACTGTTTAAATCATCTTCATTCAACTCCATTTTGGCGTATGTGGTAGCTTTAACTTTCCCTACATCAGGGTCATCAATATTACCAATAAAGCCTACTCCTAAGTTTGTAGATGATATGGAATCCAATAGAACAACTGACGAGCTAGTGCCCACCGTTTCTACTGAAAACTCTACAGGTGAGACATCATCTGACCCAAACCCAAAATCTCCGTTCTTCTCACAAGAAAACAAAAGAGTGAGGCCTAACATTAAGGCCCCAATACTTTTAATCTTACCCAACAAGTTCATTATATAAGTTATAATAAGAGTCTAAGAAATTATCGTCTTTCTCTATTGTATCTACTTTTTTAAGTTTTTCGATTTCAGTCACTAAATCATTTAAACCCTCATGACCTTCTTCTTCGGCCCTAATAACAGCATCGGCATATTCAGCACCTGTTTTAATAAAACCAGCGAAATCCGCGGTTTTTAAATTTTCAAGCATACTATCATCAATGTCCATCATTTTCACCTTATCTAATAAATCTGCATCAAACTGATGTGAGAATGCATTGTTATAGATTGTAAAGATTGACTTAGTATTCTGAAATATAGGGTCGTTTTTATAGGTAGTCTTCAGGTACAATGGAATCAAACTAGTCATCCAGTCATTACAATGAACAATATCTGGAGCCCAACCTAACTTCTTCACTGTTTCAAGAACGCCTTTACAGAAGAATATTGCCCTTTCGTCATTATCTGCATAAAAGTTATTCTCCTTATCAACGAATACCGATTTTCTATGAAAATAGTCTTCATTGTCAATAAAGTAGACTTGTAGTTTAGCATTTGGGATAGACGCCACCTTAATTACTAAAGGTTTTTCTTCGTCACCCACAGAAATGTTGATACCTGAAAGTCTGACCACTTCGTGTAGCCTGTTTTTTCTTTCGTTAATAAGTCCGAAACGAGGAACTAAAATCCTAATCTCCATACCTCTCTCCTGCATCGCTTGTGGAAGTTTTCTCACAAAATCGGCAACAGCGGAAGTTTCTAGGAACGGATTGATCTCACTCGCAACGTAAAGAATTCGAAATTTTGACATAATTATTGGAAATTTAATGACACCTTCATTTAGAAAATGAGCACAAAATTACTCCATTTTCCCGAAAAAACCTTGATTTATCTAAAAAAGCGTTGTTAATAAGCGTTAATTAGACTATCCTTCGCGATCAAATGAACACCTTCAAAAAAATAGAGGAACTCCGTGCTGAGCTACTCAAATATCGACTTGAAAACAAGAAAATTGGACTCGTTCCAACCATGGGAGCCTTACATCACGGCCATATTTCACTGGTGGAAAAAGCCAAAGAGAAATCTGATGTGGTGGCGGTTTCAATTTTTGTTAATCCCACACAATTCAACAACCCTGAAGACTTAGAAAAGTACCCTAGAAATATTGAGCGCGATTTAGACTTACTGAAAAAAGCAGGCTGCGATATAGTTTTCACACCTGAAGTAACAGAAATGTACGCTGGAAGCCATGATTTAAAAATCAGCTTTGGAACCCTTGAAAATTCATTAGAGGGGAAATTTAGGCCTGGTCATTTTAGTGGTGTTGGTCAAGTTGTCTCTAAGCTTTTCAATATTTTCCAACCTCATAGCGCTTTCTTTGGCCAGAAAGACTTGCAACAGTTTTTCATAATTAAAAAACTAATAAATCAGCTTTGTTTTCCAATTGAGCTACACATGATTCCGACCAAAAGAGAAGACAACGGCTTGGCAATGTCTTCTCGAAATGAACGACTTACTCAAGAAGAAAAATTCGAAGCTGGGCTGATTTACCAAACACTTAAGCTATCTGCTGAGGCAATCCTCGAAGGAAGATCAATTCATCATGTAATTGATCAAGCCAACGAACTATTCGCGAAAAACGAGCGTTTGACACTTGAATATTTCGAAGTAGTTGAAACCGAGAATTTCACAGGAATTTCTACGGTTTCGGACCCAAAGACCACAGCGCTTTGTATAGCCGCTGAAATTGGAAAAGTAAGGTTAATAGACAACTTACTATTAAATTATTAGCTTTGCGGTCGCATTTTAAGAAGGTATGCAGATAGAAGTTTTTAAATCAAAAATTCACAGGGCAAAAGTAACACAGGCAGAACTGCATTATGTAGGCAGTATCACGCTGGATGAAAGCTTAATGGAGGCCTCTGGAATCATTGAAAATGAAAAAGTACAAATCGTAAACGTAAACAACGGAGAACGATTTGAAACTTATGTTATTAAAGGCGAAAAAGGCAGCGGCACAGTTTGCTTAAATGGCCCGGCAGCTCGAAGAGTACAAGTGGGTGATATCATCATTATAGTTTCATATGGCATAATGGATTATGAAGAAGCCAAAACCTTCAAGCCTAAAATCGTTTTCCCTGATAAGAACAACAAGCTAGCTTAACGCTATTTTGAAAGTCAGTTCTAAAGATATCCTCAAACTTATTCTGTCCCTTGGGATTACAGGGTATATCTTATATAATAGCACAAAAACTACCGACTGGAATCAAATCTGGGAAGCTCTAAAAAGCTTCAAATATGAATGGATTGCAGTAAGTGTTATACTATCCCTTTTAAGCCATGGCCTGAGAGCTTACAGGTGGGCTATGCTATTGGGTACCCAAGGCCCTCGCCCAAGTACATGGACGGCATTTTTGGCTGTAATGGCATGTTACTTAGGGAATATGGCCATTCCCAGGTTAGGCGAAGTCGCTCGCTGTACCATCATGAAAGAGGAGAAAGATATTCCAGTAACATTCTCACTAGGCACCGTAATTACAGATCGACTTTTGGATTTATTTATGCTTATGCTGCTGGCTATGTTTTTACTCGCAATGCAGTTTGATTTGCTCAAATCATATTTCAGCCAATTTATAGATGATAAGCTACCTTTTTTAATCACAATTTGGCCGTTTTTAGCACTAGCCGGAGTATTGGGTTTATTAGCCATTTTATTCTTCGTGAGAAAATCTAAGGAAGAGCGTAATCCAAAATCAATTTACTACAAGATAAATCAAAAAGTCCAAGAGCTTGTTTCAGGAATCAAAGCCATCAAAAAAGTAGAAAACCCACTTGGTTTTTGGGTATCTACCTTAGGGATTTGGGTATTATATTTTGCTATGCTCTATGTTATTTCCTTTGGCTATGCCCCTACTGCCGAACTGTCATTAATAGCAGGCGTTGCAGTACTAGTAATGGGAAGTCTTGGCATGGCCGCACCAGTAAACAACGGAATTGGGGCCTATCAAGCTTTAGTAGCAAGCATTTTAGTCGTTTATGGCATAACTTATAACGATGGTTATGTTTTTGCAGTGGTATCACACGGATCACAAGTAGTTTCAGTTATCTTATTTGGATTTTTGAGTCTTCTGATTCTTAACTTTAGAAAAAAGAAAAAGCGAATTGACACCAACGAAAAATAAAATTTATAGCCCAAAGGCCTTAAAAGCGCTCATGCTGAAATGGAAAAGCCAAGGAGAAAAAGTGGTTTTTACCAACGGCTGTTTCGACATTCTTCACTTAGGCCATATCGACTATTTGGAAAAAGCCAAAACTTTAGGCTCCAAGCTAGTAGTGGGGCTCAATGATAATCCTTCTGTAAAAAGACTTAAGGGGGAAGAAAGACCAATAAACGATGAAAATGCCAGAGCGAGAATGCTTGCGGCATTGGCTTTTGTTGATGGTGTGACACTATTTTCGGAAGACACACCAAAGGAATTGATTACCTATTTGCTTCCAGATATTTTAGTAAAAGGAAGCGACTACGATTTAAGCAACATTGTTGGGGCAGATATCGTATTGGCGAACGGTGGAGAAGTAAAAACCATCGATTTAGTGGACGGATACTCCACAACAAATTTGATTCAAAAACTTAAATAAATAAAAAAACATGTTTTTAATATTGATTATAGTAATTGCAATAGTCAGCTGGGTGGTTCAGAACAACTTAAAGAGGAAGTTTAAAAAGTACTCGAAAGTAGGCTTGAATATTGGCTTAACGGGCCGAGAAATTGCTGAGTTAATGCTTCGAGACAACCACATTCACGATGTAAGAGTAGTTTCAGTACAAGGCAGGTTAACTGACCATTATAATCCGGCAGACAAAACTGTAAACCTTAGCCCAGAAATATACGAGGGTCGCTCAGTAATGGCTGCTGCAGTTGCCGCCCACGAATGTGGCCACGCTGTACAACACGCTACGGCTTATGGCCCCTTAGAAATGAGGTCTGCCTTGGTGCCAATTCAAAACGCAAGTGGCAGAATCATCAATACCATTTTTATGATTATGCTTTTCGGTTCATTTTTGATGACTGGCCTAGACTTATTCACGGTAGGGTTACCAATAGTAATTGGCTGTTACTTCATTTTCACCCTATTTGCTTTCATTACCCTACCAGTAGAATATGATGCTACAAAAAGAGCCTTAGCTTGGATTGATGAACGCAATATTGTTACCTCGGGTGAACACGGCATGGCCGAAGACGCATTAAACGCAGCAGCAAGAACATATTTAGTTGCCGCATTAGGTTCATTAGCCATGTTGCTATATTACGTGTTAATGTTCATGAATCGCGACTAAACATTAAGCTGAATTTATTACATTTGCTAACAAACGTTAGGTAAATATTAAAGCATGAATTTTCAATTAACCGAAGAACAATTAGCGGTTCAACAAGCCGCAAGAGAATTTGCACAAACAGAACTTCTTCCAGGAGTCATTGAAAGAGACGAAACCCAAACTTTCCCATTAGAGCAGGTAAAGAAAATGGGAGAACTCGGCTTTTTAGGAATGATGGTAGACCCTAAGTATAACGGAGGTGGTATGGACACCATTTCTTATGTACTCGCCATGGAAGAGATTTCTAAAATTGACGCATCAGCTTCTGTTTGTATGTCGGTTAACAACAGCCTTGTATGCTGGGGAATTGAAAAATACGGAACTGAAGAACAAAAAGAAAAATACCTTAAGCCTTTAGCTACTGGAGAAAAGATAGGTGCTTTTTGCCTTTCTGAGCCAGAAGCAGGTTCTGATGCAACTTCGCAAAGAACAACCGCAGAAGACAAAGGTGATTACTACCTTTTAAACGGAACCAAAAACTGGATCACAAACGGGAATACCGCTTCAATTTATTTGGTAATTGCCCAAACCGACCGTGAAAAAGGTCACAAGGGCATTAATTGCCTCATTGTAGAAAGAGGAATGGACGGATTTGTTGTTGGGAAAAAGGAAAACAAACTTGGAATTAGAGGTTCAGACACTCATTCTTTAATGTTCACCGATGTTAAAGTTCCAAAAGAAAACCGCATAGGAGAAGATGGTTTTGGATTCAAATTCGCCATGTCAACATTAAATGGTGGTAGAATCGGAATCGCATCTCAGGCCTTAGGAATTGCTTCAGGAGCTTACGAATTGGCCCTGGCTTATTCAAAAGAAAGAAAAGCATTTGGCAAACCAATCAGCCAACACCAAGCCATTCAGTTTAAATTAGCCGATATGGCCACTGAAATTGACGCAGCGAGATTATTATGCCTTAAAGCTGCCTACTTAAAAGACCAGAAGAAGGACTTCGGTAAAGCAGGTGCAATGGCAAAATTATTTGCGTCTAAAGTTGCAATGGACACTACTGTTGAGGCAGTACAAATTCATGGCGGCTATGGATATGTTAAAGAATATCATGTAGAAAGATTGATGAGGGATGCAAAGATCACTCAGATATATGAGGGCACATCAGAGATTCAGAAGATTGTAATCTCTAGAGAGCTACTCAAATAGTTAGAATTATCCTATTAAAATGACCATTGGAATAATAAATATTGCCAATGGTCATTTTTTTTTGTTTCTCGTTAATTCTGTTTTACTTTTACAGTGTGTAAGTGTATAATTAATTTTAACAAGAACGTAAATGGAAGACTACAACAAAATCATTGAGTCGCTAGGAGTACGCTATATTAAGAGCCGAAACATGAAAATAGCGAAGCCCGTAACTATCGAAAATCACTACGATGTAGAGAACACGATTTTCATAGTAAATAATGGAGATATATTTTTTGGCCCCGACCAAGAAAAAGTTTCTGAAGGAGATATGCTTTTCATCCCTGGTGGAAAGTCGACTGCAATTTCATATAGCTCCTTAACTGCACCAGTTGTTTCTAGCGAAGATTTTATTGCTAATAAAAAGAAGTACCTTCAAAACGCTACTGATTCTGACATTAATGATTATGATGTTGATGGATTTAGTCAAGTAATGTTTGAAGCTAAAGTTTTTGATTCTGTAAACTTCTTTGCTTCGCTAAACATCACACCTTTTGCCATTCGAGGTAACGATACAATTGCACAATTAATCCGTGTAATTATTGAAGAGACCAACTCTACCAAGCCTGGTAAAAACAGAATTATTAAGGTAAATACAGAATATCTTTGTGTAGAAATCATTAGATACATTCTTGACAAACGTCTTTTTGTTGAGCAATTGGTAACTAACAGCACTTACTTTAAGGATCCAAGACTTATCGATATTTTTGCTTACATCAAAAACAACCTTGGTGGAGATCTTTCCAACAAAGTATTGGCTGGTGTTGCTGGTGTTTCTGAAGATTACGTGGGTCAGTATTTCAAAATGCTTACTGGAATCAACCCTCAGGATTACATAGAATACCAAAGAATGGAAGCAGCGGTTGATTTACTTCGTACTACTAAAAAGAGCATTCGCGATATCGGACGCGAAGTGGGTTATAAAGATACTGCCTACTTCTGCCGTAGATTTAAAATGATGTTCGGTATTCCTGCAGGAAAAATGAGAAGAAGAGAGAGTTTAATTAACGTTTAACTCTTGATTAAAACATTCGACTACATCAGAAACCTCAGCCAAAACGCTGAGGTTTTTTTGTGCAGCATTTCCTATAACAATAATATCAGCTCCAGCCTCGAGCGCTTCCTTTGCCTTTCTAGTGGTATTTATTCCTCCTCCTACAATTAA
Organism: Roseivirga seohaensis; assembly: GCF_001592945.1. Classification (GTDB taxonomy): domain Bacteria; phylum Bacteroidota; class Bacteroidia; order Cytophagales; family Cyclobacteriaceae; genus Roseivirga; species Roseivirga seohaensis. The sequence goes on along the minus strand of NZ_LRPB01000012.1, from coordinate 16,515 downwards.
AGTTGAGTCAATATTTCGTTTAACTGCCTTGATCATTTTTGGAGGCACGGGCTCAATGGCCCCACTTCCCGCATCTAAATAAATACACTGCAAACCAAGCATTTCGCCCGCCATGGCTGTACTTACCGCTAAACTTGGTTTGTCGTTTGGAATAGGCTGAGTATTACTCATGTATGAAACACTCGTAGGTTTTCCGGAATGGATTAGCATATAGCCCGTTGGTATAACTTCCAGCCTACTCCTTTTTATAACTGGCGCAGCTACCACGTGTTGCCCAATAAGCAATTCGGGATTTCTTCCAGAGATTAAAGACAGAAAAAGAATAGCATCTGCATCTGAATGAATATGGATGGCATTGCCAGGAAACAATACACAAGGAATACTACTTTGGGATTTTATACATTCTATAACAGATGAAAGATTATTGGTTGTAATTAAACTACCTCCTACAAAAAAATAATCAACTCTGTTTTCAATGGCAGCATTAATAACAGCGCCTAAACCACTTTTATTTATGTCGTCAGGGTCGATAAGCAAGGCAAGGGATTTTTTACCTTCTCGTACTCTTTGTTTGAATAAATTAAGAACCACTATTTTCTTCTTTTTCTCCGAGTTCGTTTAGAAAGCTTCCAAGTTTTTTAGCAGCCAAGCCTAACACAAAAACAATAGCTTGGTGTTTTAGGGCACTTACAACAGCTGATTCTTCAGTATGTTCATTTTGAACTAACTTTCTCACTTTCATCTTTTTGCTTGATGAAGGTTCTGGTATAATTTCAATAATTTGACCTTCTTCCGTTTCCTCACCTTCTTCAGAAGTACCAGATGTAATTAATCTGGTCAGTCCATAAGCCAATAAAAGTGAACCGCCAATCCACAAAGCTTTCTTTCCTGTATCTTGAAAATTGTTTTTTATCAACTCAAACTGATCTTCCAATAACTCTTTGTAGCTAGCGTTAGATTGTTCCAACTCTTCTTTTCTAGATTTCATAAGCATTATTCTTCACTTACTCCTTCAATTTCGTTATTCTGCCTTTTAATAATAATATCGACAATAGCCCTTCTTTTGAGGTAAAGGCCAGTGGTAACAATGCCATAAAGACTTCCTACAATAACAAAGCCCCATATTTTACTTTCAAGTACATTATTCAAAAGAAAGGCCAAGCCCAAAGTAAAAAACAATAAGACCATTACAGCCCCCAAAGCCAGCAAAATTACCACTAGTGTTTTAGCGATAAGCGCACCAATCTCTTCTTTAGCTTCGAGCTTCCAAAGTTCAACTTTGGTTTCAATAAAGCCAGTAAGGGCCTCAATTAATTTATGAAAATCGAATAGTTTCAAACTCCCTGATTTAAGTTTTCAATTTAAGAAGAAGAAAGGAACTATCAGGCAATTCGGCTTAAAATAGCTCCAGTAACGCTCTTAATAAACAATCCCTTTTCAGGCAACTTTGTTTGAATGTAAACGCTATTACCTTCATATTAATATTAGGCGCTTTATGATTAGGGGGTTAACAATTAGTAAGGTTGGTTACTTCGTTAAAACGAAATTTCAAATTGGACCCTGAATGACACCAAGTTATCTCCAAGTGCCTTGTTAGTATAAGATAAGTCACTTTGTAGTTTTAAACTATGACCAACAATATACCTAGAGTACCCAAGGGTATACTGCGTTTCTTCTTTCAAACTTGAATACTCCAAGTCATCAGGCTTTACCTGCGTATAGCGAACAGCCCATTCAGACTTATCAATTAAATAACCCGCTTGAAGATTAATAGCATTTCCTGTAGTATACTTTAGTGTTGAGAAATCGTCTAATACAACAAACACTTGCTTAGATGATCGTTTATTGGCGTACTCCCCCATCAATGAAAACCCTCTATATTTAAAGTGAGTATCAATAAATAAGGTAGAAAGATCGGTTGAAAGTTGATACCCGTTTGAACCTTGCACAAAACTTCCGAGCTGCCCTCTTTGCCTAGCAGCACCGTCATTGTAATCAAAAGTAGCACCTATGGCTAGTTTTGGGGCGGTTTCTCGCTTCAAATCAGATCCAAAATAATCACCTTTTCCAGAAAATTCTCCAAATGGCAGATACTCTAGCCTGTAAGTGTAATCGTACCCACCAATATTATCAGTGGTAAGATTACGTCCTTCACCAATTGAAATCGCCAAAATATTTTTGATCACAGCCCTTTTACCAAGGTTAGCTGAATGGTGTAATTGAATTCCTATGTCTCTGTCTATATTAAACCTAGCGTTTAAAAGGCTACGATCTACAAATTGCATTTTTTGAGACGAAATTACACGCTCTCTATTTCCAGGTAATTTTGTTTGACCTGCCCAAAGACTCCAATTTTCTTTAAACTGCCATTTCAAAACGGCATCATAAATTATACGAGAAGTATTACTATGTTCATCTACATCACCTCCACTAATATCTCTACTAGAAAGGCCTAATTCAACTTTATAAGTAAGGCTAGGATGGTATGCAAAACCATCAAATTTCATCCGAGCTCTTCTAATTAAAAATTGATCACTCCATTTTTCTGAAACTACATTAAGAGACCCTTGATACAGGCTTTGAAATCTCAATCCAAACTTCATCGAAAACGATGAGTCTGAGGCTACAACCTGAAGTCCCTTACCAAAACTGTTGCTACTCTTATCTTGCCCATTTAGGGGTAAAGTCAGAGCGGAAAATAACACAGCCATAAAAAAAATTCTGCATATTGCACCCGTTATAGGATCGTCTAATTTCAGCATTAATCTATTTTTAATTACAAATATCTCATTAATGTAAAGCTAACTTTACATTAATGAGTAAATTTTTTTAAGTTAAAAGTGCTGACCCACACTTGTATCATGTACCTTATCAACTGGCTTGTCCATATTTCTGTTCAATGAAATTAGCAAGAAGGGCAATAAGAAAAACATAACAATTATATAAGCCAAACCTATAATTCTATATTTAGCGATAGCATAGCTAAATTCCTTAACAAAATGAACCAACAATTTTCTGAGTATAGGTAATGACATAAAAATAATTACCCCTGTTAAATTAAACAGTAAATGGGCTATGGCTATAGTAGCTGCAGCTTCAGACCTAAAGCCAGCTGCTATAAGTGCTGTTAAGGTAGTGCCAACATTTGCTCCAATAATAAAAGTAAAGGCATTTCTTAACTTAATTTTATCTGCGGCAGCTAAGGGGACTAAAATAGAGGTAGTTACAGAACTTGATTGAATTGCCGCTGTAAGTAAAACACCCCAACTAAAGGATTGTATAGGCTTACCAAAAACAAAAGATTGCAACCTATTTTTCGACTCCCCAATAATAGTTTTTTTAATGATCCAGGTTAGAAGCTTAATCGAGGCGAATAAAAAACCAAAAGAGATGATTAAAATCAGAACACTATTATTTACCCAAAGTACAAACTGGTTTGTTAAGCCGCTTCCTAAAACGTTATCAGTATGTGGTAAGGCCTCTGAAATACCGCTACCATATAAAAGTTCACTAAAGTAAAAAGAAACGCCCGAAAGAAACCCATAGTAGTGCTCGAGTGGAAATAAAATCAACACTAAAATGATGTTATAAAAATCATGAATAGTACCTACTGCTACAGCTCTCCTAAATGCTCTTTTATTGGAAATAAAGCCTAAAGCTACAATTGTACTGGTAAGTGTTGTACCCACATTTGCTCCCATTATAATAGGAACGGCTTCTTCGAGTGAAAGAGTACCAGAAGCTACAAGCGCTACAACCATAGTGCTGGTAGTAGAGCTACTCTGAATGATGGCGGTAACCAATAACCCTAAGAACAACCCTACAAAAGGATTCAGAGCATTTGAGAGTAAGTTCTCATTTATAAAATTGAGAGAGCCCGAAAGAGCGGTAATCACTAGATCAATGGATACTAGAAAAAATAGAACGGCCAATATAATAAGGGTCACCTTCGCAACTATGCTAGAGAATACGCTCTCTTCAAAGGTAACTTCTTTCATATTGTTTAAAATTCCCGTTTCTTTAAAGTCATTAGAAAGTCGCAAAGGTAATTATTAATTGACTCAAAGACTTTTAGGCAACATGAACCTATTGTTAAGTATGCTTGACAAGATTACGCAGCTTGGTAATGATTATTTAACATTAGCCTTAAAAAAAGTATTTCTACTTTTACGGCTGAAAAACGAATTTTCATAATATCGTCATCACAGTAAAATAACACAATGGATTACGGCATCTGGAATGTAATAGAACTTTTAGGCGCTCTTGGCTTCTTCATTTACGGCATGAAAGTCATGAGCGAAGGCATTCAAAAAGCTGCAGGAGATAACCTCAGAAGCATTTTAGGCACCATGACTTCCAATAGATATACGGGAGTACTTACGGGCTTTTTAATCACTGCTATAGTTCAGTCATCATCTGCCACCACAGTAATGACGGTAAGCTTTGTTAATGCGGGTTTAATTTCATTGGTGGAATCAGCTGGTGTAATGATGGGAGCGAACATTGGAACCACCATTACAGGCTGGCTAGTTTCTTTGATTGGCTTTAAAATGAAAATTTCGGCTTATGCGCTGCCTCTAATTGCAGTTGCAATGCCTCTAATGTTCTCTAAAAAGCCAAACCTTAAAAACTGGTCAGAGTTTATGATCGGATTTGCCCTTCTTTTCTTGGGTTTAGAAGCTCTAAAAGAGGCCGTTCCAGAAATACAAAAAAGCCCAGAACTACTCTCCTTCCTTACTCAGTTTAATGACCCAGGCATATTAACAAGGTTATTGTTTGTGGGTGTTGGTACTATACTTACTATCGTTGTTCAATCGTCTAGTGCTGCTATGGCGGTTACTATTGTGCTTTGTGCACAGGGTTTGCCAATTGAAATTGGAACAGCAATGATTTTGGGAGAAAACATTGGAACAACGATTACTGCAGAATTAGCCGCTTTAGTTGGAAACGTTCACGCAAAAAGGTCGGCTAAAATCCACTCTCTCTTTAATATTATTGGGGTAACATGGATGGTGATTATGCTACCGTATGTGCTAGATCTTCTACACTACATTTGGCCTGCACCAGAAACTGGCGATCCAAACAAATTTACCTTGGCATTATTCCACACTACATTCAACTTTATGAATGTAATGCTCTTGATTTGGTTTGTGCCTTCAATTGTGAAGCTGGCTACAAGATTGGTGAAATCTAAAGGAGATGAAGACGAAGAGTTCTCTCTTACAAACATCAATTATGATGCACCATTAACTGCAGAGGTATCTATTTTAAGCGCACAAAAGGAGAGCATTAAGTTTGCTGAAATTACTAAGCTCATGTTTACTAACCTCAAAGAACTTCTAAATGAGCAAAAACAGGACACAAGAGATAAACTAAAAGCCAAAATATCTAAACTGGAAGTTCGTACAGATGAAATTGAAGAAAGAATTGCCGACTATCTAGTAAGGGTTTCTGAACAACAATTGAGTATTGAATCCTCCGTTAAAGTGAGGTCCATACTGAGCATTGCTCATGACTTAGAAAGAATTGCCGATATTATTCTTAGGATGTCGAAGGATATTGAGCGAGGGAATAAACAAAAGTCTGTTTTCTCAGAAAAGCAAAACAAAAATATTAAGGAAATATTCGGATTGGTTGACCTTTCTATTGAACAAATGATTACCAATTTAAATGGTGTTTATGGTAAAGTAGATATTTCTGGAGCTATTGAAACAGAAATGGCCATTAATGCCCTTAAAACGAAAATGAGAAAGCAGCATTTAAAGAGCACTGAGAAAAAAGAATATGATGTTCAAAGTGGAATCATCTACCGAGATTTATTCTTTGCTGCCGAAAAGATTGGGGATCACGTTATCAATGTAAGCGAGGCTGTTCGCGGAGACTTTGGTAAGGATGATGAAGACATGTAAATAATAAAAAGCTCATCAAAATGAAAAAGGCATCATCGGTGATGCCTTTTTTTATGCCTATTAATGATAGGGCAAAAAGAAAGGGTACTGCCGTACGCAATACCCTAAGAGACTCAACTAAAATCAGACTACTATATGAAGTGTTAATCCCAACTAGTAATTCAAAATTGAGTTTTTTGGCTTCCAGTATCAATACCCAGTTTAGGGTATTTTTACTTTTTTCAATTAAAAATGGAGAGACCATTGGCCTCTCCATCATAATAATAGAAGTTTATTTGGTTACCTTAATTACATAATTTCCACTTACTCCGGCTACAGAATTACTTGCCGTTTTTGTAAAAGAGAATTCAAAATTTGTTGTGGTAAGGGATGTAATTGTAACAAGCTTCCCTCTTCCTGTACGAATTTGATTGGTTCCTTCTCCAACCCACTCCCATGTTCCAGTTGCTGGAAAAAGATCGCCAGCATTAGTAGTTGTGAATGCGCCATTTGTAAAGGAAAGTGTAAAACCAACATAATTAGCGGCTACATTGCCTCCATCCAGTTCAATTTTACCATTATTGGTAATTCCCCAATCTCCCTTAAGCTTGTCAAAGGCCAACTCTTGTTCGGAAGGGCCTGGGTTATCATCACCACCACCGCCTCCCCCACAGGAGGCGGTAATTAACAGAATTACAATAGCTAACAATAGTAATTCAAAGTGTCTCGATATTTTATTTTTGAAAGTATACATGACTATTTAATTATCATTAGCTTTTTAATTACGGAACCCTTTTCTGAAGATATTCTCACCAAATAGGTGCCTGCCGGATACTGACTCACAGTCACTTGAACCTTTCGTTCCTTCACCTTACTCAGTGACCAAACCGTATTTCCGTTTATGTCTACAATGGCAACATCTGGAGTTACTACAGGAGCAAGACTTAAGTCAATTGTAACAATATCTCTAGAAGGATTCGGATAGAGTTGAACTTCATCCTGATCTATTAAATCATCATCAATATCTGTTACTACTGCCCCTTCACCTAAAACATTCAAACTTTCAGTTCCAGCATTAGAGCTTATAGAGATTTGACCATTATAGGTTTTACCTTCAGTAGGACTGAATGTAACCTTCACTTCTTCAGAAGCTCCTGCTGAAAGACTAACGGTACTCTTATCTACACTAAAGCCTTCCGGCACTTGAATATTAGTGACCTCCAAACCGTCTCCATCTCCATTATTGGTAATGGTGAAAGTCAACTCACTACTCATACCAATATCCGTTTGGTTAAAGCTCAGATCGCCTTCTACTTTCAAATTAGGTTCTGCCACATTCGAAATTTCAATGGTAAAACTTTTTTCAATACTCAACCCGCCTCCATCAGTAGTTGACACCCGCACGGTATACGCACCCTTGGCTTCTCTATCGAAAGTCTGAGCTGTTACCAATTGATTTCCATTAATAATAAAGTCACTGTTATCACCATCTCCTTCACCACTCACAAAAGCATAGGTATGGCTATCAGCCGCATCTTGGTCGGTAGTGCTTAAATTACCTACTAAAGTTCCTGCATCTTCATTTTCCAAAACAGACAGGTTACTCAAAGCCACAGCACTTGGGGCTTCATTCACATCTTGAACACTCACTGTGAAATTTTGTATAAAATTCAATCCATCAGCATCTGTGGTTTTAATACGTACCGAATAAGCCGTTTTTGCCTCATAATTAAAGGCGGACTTGTTAACCAAATTGCCTTCAGAAATTTCGAACAAAGCATTATCTGTATCTCCGGCTCCAGCCACGAACGAATAGGTGTGACTATCACCGTTATCTGGGTCAGTTGTGGTTAATGCGCCAATCACTGTTCCAGAAGCTTTGTTCTCCTCGATGCTGCTAGCACTTAAAACTATTGCTTCTGGGCTCTCATTTACGTTTGTTACCGTAACAACAAAGGCCTTCTCGATGCTTGCTCCGCTTCCATCGGCAGATTTCAACCTGATTTTTAATGATGATTTACTTTCAAAGTCGATAGCAGAAGCTGTTAGCAAATTACTGTTGTTTATGCTGAACACACTGTTATCGTCTGAGCCTTCTCCAGAAACCAAAGTGTAAGTATGTACATCACCAGCATCCACATCGGCTGTTGAAAGCGCACTTAAAACAGCGCCTAAACTTGCGTTCTCTGCAATAGTTAAAGTTGGTATAGTGATGTCCGTTGGTGCATCATTTACATTGATAACTTTCAACTGGAATGTAGCACTAACACTTTCATTCGAACCATCGGTAGCCGTTACAGTAACGGTAACATCTCCAACATTATCATTACTTGGCGTTCCCGTAAAGCGTTTTGTAGCCGCATCAAAGCTTAACCAACTATTTCCACTAAAAGTAGCTGAATAAGTAAGGTTATCTCCATCCACATCGAGGAAAGAAGCTTCATTCAACGCTACACTCAACAATACATCTTCGGTAGCATTAATAGTTGGCAACGCAGTAACCAATGTTGGTGCATCGTTTACATTAATAGTATTCAAACTATAGGGTTGACGCACCTTTCCGCCACTTCCGTCATCGGCTGTTACAAAGAAGGTCGCTGTCCCTACATTCTCATTAGAAGGTGTTCCTGCCAATTGGTTTCCGCTAAAGGTTAACCATGTAGGTTTGTTTTCAAAAGTGAATGTAAGCTTATCGTTATCTACATCGTTGAAGAGTGTTGATAGGTCTACCGTATAGGCTACATCCTCGGTTGCATCAGCCATAGTTGTTGAAACTACGGTTGGGATGTCGTTGACAGATTGAACCGTTACATCAAAAGTACGGCTTGCACTTAAATTTCCATCAGAGGCGTTTAACGTGATGGCTGCAACTCCATTTTTATTGACTTCTGGATTTAAAGAAACCAACACTCCTGTTTCGCTCGGGGTCAACGTAATTGCCCCGTCTTTAATCAAATTCTGGTTAGAAGATGAAGCCGTAAAGCTCATTTCGCTTAAGCTGTTATCTATATCTTCATATGATACAAACAGTCCGTTCAATGCAAAATCTTCTTGAACCGTCTGATTTGAGACAGTTCCTAAAGTTGGAGCATCGTTTACTGGGCTGACGGTGATGTCAAAAGATACGAATCCAGACTTTGCCCCAGTCTTCCCAACCAAAAATACTTTTTCTGTTCCTGAATAGTTCTGAGGCGAAGTAAGAACTATGGATTTACCGTCTGCTGAAATACTGGCACCAATGGAGGAATTACCTGTAACTTCATAGGTGAAAACTGCATTCGCATCATTCACATCGGTAAACACATTACTAATATCAAAACTCACCTGACCGAAGTCTTCATTTTCATTTCGGTTAGAAATAGGATTCGCCACTTGAATATCGGCTGCCAGTTCTTCTAATACGAAAGATACACTTTGGCTTACACTCGCAGTGCCATCACTTGCCGTAATTGTAACCGACTCATTTCCGGCAGCCACATTATTAGGACTTATGCTTAACACACCATTAGCCTCGGTTAAGGTAAATAATGAGCTATTACTCAAGCTGTATGTAAGGTTAGCGTCCGTTGTCTCAACATCCTGAAAAAAGCGCCCTAACTCTAAGGTATAAGTAGGAAAGCTTTTCAATACCTTCTGAGTAGGAATAACCTGTTCAACAATTGGCACATCGTTTACTGGGTTAATTACTAAGTTAAAGGTTTTAGGCTGAGAAATAGATTGGTCTGTGCCTAGTCGATCATCGGCCTTTACACTAAAACTCACCGTACCATTATAATTAGGTTTAGGTGTCACCTTCATTGTATTTCCCGAAAATGAAACGTCAACCACACCTAATTTGTCAGGTGTTACAGTATAGTTGAAAACGGAAATCTTAGAATCTACATCTGTGGTTAAAATGTTAATTGTTCCCGAGTTGTCTTCATCAATAGTAACATCATTAATATCAGCAATGATAGGTGCATCATTCACTGGTAGAACATTTACAGTGAAGCTTTTTATAACAGAATACGCTTCGGTTGTACCCGTCTCGGACACCTGAACCGAAATATTCGCATTGCCATTGAAGTTTGCTGCTGGAGTTATTGTTAACTGGTTTCCATTAACTGTAGTGCCCACCTTAGTGTTATCTGATGATTTGGCCGTTACGGTCAAGTCACTATCTACATCGGCAAAAGCCAAGGTAAGTGTAAGACTTCCATCCTCATCCAATTGTTGGTTTGGAATATCACTCATCGTTGGCGGATCGTTAACATCCACTACCTGCACCACAGCATATGATTTCGAAGTAAAACCTCTTCCCGTATTATTCACCGCGAACTGTAAAGAATCTAAATAGCCTTTTTCTCCTTTAGGCTTATACTTTACAGACCATTGAACCAAATTAGCCGTGCTTTTTACTTTCACAGGGCTTTCATTGCTCCCTGTTTTAGGAAGTGTTGGAATTTCAATTGAAGCCTTCGTTAAATCAAAAGCACCTAATTCTACTGCATACAAATTCAATTCCACAGATTGGTTCTCAGGAGTCGATTTTCTGGTAGCAAAAGTGAAAAACTGTCCATCAGCAGAGGTTTGTGTATCTACACCCGTGGCAGCGGTTGCCGAAGAAATATCAAACAAACCTGATGTATTTTCCGAATTTGCTATGGCTCCACTCGAACTACCATCGGCCGAATTACTAAGAACAAAGGCCTCGTCATCCTCATAGCCATTGTTCACACTCACTTCAGCCGTAATAAATACTTGTGATGCTGAAAAAAGATATGGGAACTGCGCTTTAGCAGCATTAACATTTACCGTTAGCTTGTTTCCTGACGCTGTTAGGTCTGCTAATTTATACGTTTGATCAACCAAAGTTACCAGTGTAACAGCTCCTGGTTGCGACAAATCAATATAGCTAATCTTAACATCGTAGCTTGAGTTGAATCGATCATCTTCAAAACTAAGCCCTAGTGTTTTGCTATCGGCTAAAGCCGTAATTACCTGAAAATCTGTAATTGCATGAGGTTTATCTTCAACATTGAATGTAAAAGGGAAAGTGGCAACCTCTGAAGAAAGCTCACCCTCAACTTCATTCACTTTAAACCTGATGGTATCCTTATAACCTGACCCAGCGGCCAAACTTGATGAAGGCGAGAATTGAAATTCATAATCAGAACCTTCAACAGCTGTCAAATCCCCCAACATTGGATTACCCGTTATTTCAAAAGTAATTTCGTCATCATCAGGATCGAATCCGTTCAGTTCAATACTACTACCCAAATTATAAAACACCTCTGAACTGGGTACAATGGCAATAGGCGCATTGTTTTCTTCAAGATTAAATAACGGTATAACGAAACCAAAAGAACCCTTGAGCTCTGTTTGTCCATCGGTAACTGTTAACACACTAGAAGAACCATATTGACCCACCGAAGTATAACCGGTGTATATTCCTCCTGAAATCCATTCTCCACCCCTTGCGTTGGTCACCCTACGGTTTCGCAAATCATCTTTATTAACTTCTTGACTTTCTACTTGATGTGTCAAAAGCAATAGAGATAGGCAGCATATGGATTTCAGGAACACATTAAATATTCCTTTTAAATCCACCATGATTATTTCTGATCAGTTTTTTGAGTTGTGTTTTGTGCGCCCAATAAAGCCTCAATTCTGGCCAATCGATCTTCCATCTCTTTTACGCCTGTTAGCTCAGCTTTTAAAGAAGTGTTTTCCTTTTTTAAGTCTTCAATTTGCTGACTAAGTTCTTTCACTGCTTCTACTAAAACGGCTGTCATTTCAGCATAATTCACTGTTTTAAATCCATCTGATTTTGTGTTTACCAGTTCTGGAAGTATGTTTTCTACCTCTTGTGCAATGAAGCCTATTTTGTTTTCTGGTTGAGATAAATCTTTCCAGTTATAGCGTACTCCTCTCAATCTATTTACTGTGGCTAGGCCAGAAGTTAAAGTTGAAATATTCTTTTTAAGACGTACATCTGATGATTGAGATAAAGAGCCTGATATTACAATATCTCCTGAATTGGCATCTAGAACAATATTTTCGCTAGATGTACTGTTCGCAATTTCTGTCTTATTTAAGCTTAATCTTCCCCATTGGTTGGTTCCATCAGTATTTACTTCCATAGAAGCATTCGCATGATACCAAGCGCCTCCATCTGAGGTATTCCCATAAACTCTAATGGCTCCCAAATCATTATTTTCACCTCTTTTTCCTGACATTTCTACGTTCGGAGAGTTTGTTCCAGATAAGTAAATAAAGCCAGACCTACCCGTTGGGTCTGCTCCTCCTTCTTCTCTATCTGAACCAACAGCAACCAGCCTCGTTCCTTGGTTATCATAAAAATCAATGCCTGATCGCTTATAATTATCAGAGTATGGGTTGTTATTAATATCTCTATTGTAAGTGTATAAATCGACTAATCTTGCATTATTATCTGCCGTAAAGTTTTCAGCATATAAGTTTAAATAAGACATCCCTTCACCATATGCAGCCGCAGCAATAGCGCTTCTTACAAAACTATTATCATCGCTTCTTCTGTACATTTGCAAACGGCCTCCTGGGCTACTACCGAAAGATCCCATTTTTATATCTGGCTCACTTGTGGCACCAAATAGCTCTAGAATACCTGAGTTATAACCCTCATCAAACCTAAGCGCAGACTTAACAGCACCTTCATTATCATGTATTTCAATAGGTCTATTCCCTGTTAAACCGTAAGCATTCATTCCAAAATGCGCACCATCAGTAGATCTAAATTCTATTGAACCCAGTTCGGTACCATCTTCCCATCTCTGAGCGTCCATCCAAACTAAATCCGGAAAATAAGTTCCTCCATTTCCATCGTCTACTTGGGTTGAGCCTTGAATTTTGAAGTAGCCTAAATCTAAACCTGAATTTTCTTCCCAAAATTTAGCCCCAGCCTCAATATTTGTTGAGTTCTTACCTGCCAAACTAAAAAATCCATTTCCAGATGGGTAAGCCCTTAATACCGCACGACTAACATCTAACGAATCATATAGTCCTAAAAATCCAGCCTGACCACCAGAATTACTACCAAGAATTACTCGTCTAGTGTTATTATGCCCGTACAAAACCAAAGAACCTGCATTATTTGGTTCGTAATAATTTAAATCTGCCTTTAGATTTTCTTCTGGCCCAAAAATTTTCAAATTTTTGCCACCTCTTATCGCTATGTCGCCTTCGAACCAACCAGCCCAGTTTTCTACACCATTCATGGCCCTTGCCCAAACAGCTTTGTTTATTCCTGGCCCTTCAGCCCTACCTAAAACACCTTTGTTCTCAATTTCTGTATTTCCAGCTTGACCAACCCAAGAAATACCTGACACACCTATATTATCAACTCCAACAGTACCCGTTGCAAAACCAGTAACTCCAACGTTCCCCCAAGGGTTAGACTGAGCATACGCAAGCACACCATTGTTGTAAGAACCGTTTTCGTAACCTTCATCCCCGTTTCCAGGACCACCTGCTAAACCGTAAATAGCAGCATTAGTTTTACCGGCTCCAAATGCTTGGCCAAAAACACCATAATGATTTCCAGTACCTTGACCTATCGTACTACCTATTAAACCAATTTTAGTAGTAGCGTCTTCAGCTTGAGAAGCAATATTTCCTCTAACCGCCATTTTGAAGCCTATACCGGTCATGTCAATCTGAAGACCTCTTTGAGCTCCATTATTCAGATTATCAGAACTCATTACAAAGTGAAAAATGGTATCTGAATTGGCTTTTTCATTGTCAATTTCAATCCTCCTAGGCAAATCATTAGCTGGGCCAATTTCTTTAGGTGAAAAAGGAGCCAAAAGTTGAACAGTACCAAGAGTGTTGCTTCCTACACTTACTGTAAGACTCCTCTCAGCTACATCATAAAATAGACTCTCAGGAAGTGGGTTCTCAGCTCCCAAAGTAACCGAATACAAACCTTCAATTACTTGAACCGTTTGGGTTTCAGTCCATGCTGTACCTTCAATATCAATACTGAAAGTCATACTTCTATCGCCATTCACAGGTTCACCATTTTCATAAAGTGTTCCTTGAAAGTTCATTTTCATACCAGCATTTGCTGGTACCGTTGTCTCCTGAAAGGGACTTGCATAACTGTTGAGGCCGTTAAAAAGCATAAAGGCGCTAAACAATGTTAAGAGTAGTAAATGTTTTTTCATGAGTGGGTTATTATGTGTTTGATGTTTATTTATCAATTTTCTTTTTTACAGTTATTGAACCGGAATTTCTAAAAAGCACAATAGCAGAAGCCCAATCGGCTTGCGTTCTCAACCGTAGCTTCTGTTTTATATTTTTTCGATGTTCATCATAAGTAAGAACTGAAATACCAAGCTGTTCCGAAATGCCTTTTCTACTTTCTCCTTTTGCAAGCCTGAGTAGAACCTCCATTTCTCGATTAGAAAGTATTTCAATAATAGATTTTCGAGTTTCTCGAAATCTTACAATAGTCATAAGCGTCTGAAATCACACCCGAATTCGGGTACTAGTTGTTGTTAGGAAAAGGTCGAAAGGAATATGGGTTATTCAAAAAAAATGTCACGAATGACAGTAGTCTCAGCACGAATGGAAATGCTTTCAATACCCAAAAAAAGTAAAATTGAAAGATTTTGTCATGAATCACCAAAAACCTAAAATGATTGACACTCCTTTTTTGAGTTTGGGTTTAGCACAAATGTTAGCTAAGAAGCTTTTGCTTGAAAAATCTCATCCATATTCGTCTTAAAACTCCTAGAAATATTCAATTCATGGCCGTTTTGTAACACCACTCTATTGGCATACACTTCACGTATAAAATGTATATTGATTATATATGATCTGTGAACCTGAATAAAGGTATTGATTGGCAAATCGGTTTTCAAATCCCTTAAGGTTCCTCTATCAATCTCGGGTCTCTCTTTATTTTCTAGAAAAAATTCTAGATAAGGGCCATCGGATTGAACGAACATCAACTTGTTTAGAGGTATTACTGCTTTGCTTTTAAGGGTAATAAAGTTCTCGGTTGACTTTTTAACTTTCTGTTGTAATTCTGATATTTTCGACTTCAATTCATTTACCTCACTCTCTATGAGCTCTGCTTCATTACTCTTTTTCCTAAATTTAAAATAGAGTAAGGCACTTAAAGCAGCAAATAAAATAGCGCCAATAGCCAAACGAGTACTTAATTTCTGAAAAAAAGTAGCCTGTTCTTGGCTCTGTTTAATTACCTCTTCTGATCTTGCCAAATCATAAGCAGAAGTTATCTCATGAATAGTTTTAATGCTTTTATATATCTCAAGACTATCATCCAAAATTTTCCACTTCTTCATAATAGCCAAGGCCGCCTTTGTATCACCTTCCTTTTCATATGCCTCAGATAGTAAAACATAATGATCATTGAGATCATCAACCCTATTCTGAGCTAATGCCTTAGTAATAGCATCGTTCACATATTGTATGGCTAAATTCGCATCTCCAAACTCCAACTCAACCCTAGCTCTTAAAAAATCTAGTTGCGACTCCCTATATAAATCCTGATTTGGTGTAATTAACGAAAGTGCATTCTCTAAAAAATAATAAGCACTATCTGCGTTTTTAGCAATTAAAAAATTACTGGTTTTGTTTTGATAGACCTCAATTAAGGCTAATCTATTATTCAACTTTTTGTACAGTTGCTCATTTAAACTAAGATAATAATTACTAGAATCTAGGTTAGATACTTTTCTATAATTGACAGAAATATTATTATAACATCTAGCCTGTATTACCCACTGTTTGAAGTTTCCAGCAATCTCAGCAGCAATCAGTAATTTCTGGTTAGATTGGCCAATCAAGTTCATTCTCCCATATAGGGTGCCTAAATTCATTAATGTATTGGCTATATTGGCAGAATCCTTCTTTGAATATATCTCAATAGCCTTATTGAAGTCGTCCGCAGCTTCATTATAATTACCTTGTGACTGTGCAATAATCCCTAATTGATTGTACATCAAAGCCTGACCCAACTCATTCTTTTGATCTTGAGCCTCCTGAAATAATGTCTCAAAAACTTCTTTTGCCCTTGTGAACTCACCCTGCCTCTGGTAAACTATCCCCCTATTTCTTTTAATTCTACTATAGGTTAAGTAATCTTTTGAAGAATCAATGAAGTTTAACGCACTATCATAATGTAAACCAGCAGCTTCCATTATTCCTCTTTGGTAAAAAGCATAACCAATGGCGAAATGACCTTCTGTCAATGCAAGAGAATCATTATATGAAATGAGTTCCCTTCCATAAAGTGCTAAACTATCTGGATACCGTGAATTTCGTTTAGACAGTTCTATTAAGTCAGAAATTTTCTCAGATTGAGAATGTAATGGAGAACTTGTAACGAGGAAAAATATGAAACAAAATAATAATGTAAAAAATATTTTTGTCGTATAGTGACATATACGTATCTGGATCATCGAGTTGAGGCGTTCAGTTCAAGGTCGAAATTGCTACTGCTTAATACAAATAGAAATTCTTTACTATAATACAATATTTCTCACTTCCCTGAAACAAAATTCATATAAAAGCGCTTTCAAAACTGTCCTTTACCATCTTTCCTAAAGACTAAGGTCATAAAAAAACCCCAAGAGATTAA
>NZ_LRPB01000011.1 GCF_001592945.1 Roseivirga seohaensis | reverse complement strand
AGATGTGTATAAGAGACAGGCTAAGGATGCAGCAGGTAACGATGCAGTTTTAACATTACCAGTACCAGGAGCAGCCAATTCATTGGGAGCGAATAAAGCGATAGTAATTGACGGTATAGCCCCAGTCATCACCTCAGTAAGTTCTACCAAGGCCGATGGCAGTTATGGATTAGGAGAATCGATAGCGATAACGGTTACTTTCGATGAAGCAGTAACGGTAACCGGCACACCACAGTTAGAGCTTGAAACCGGAGCAGTAGACCGTAAGGTAGACTACAGTTCAGGTACAGGAACAAACACTTTGACTTTCAATTATACCGTTCAGATGGGCGATGAGTCAGCAGATTTAGATTACAAAGCCACCAATGCATTGACCTTGAATGGCGGAACGATCAAAGATGCAGCCGGCAATGACGCCACCTTAACCTTAGCCGCCCCGGGAGCAGCCAACTCATTAGGTAACAATAAAGCCTTGGTAGTTGAAGCCTTCCCAACGGTAACCTTATCAGTAAGCAACACTACAATAGCAGAAGCAGCGGGAACCTCAACGATCACCGCTACTTTATCAGCCGTATCGAGCCAAGACGTAACGGTAACACTAGCTTACTCAGGAACAGCCACTAGTGGTATCGATTATAACAATACAGCCAGTACAAGTATTACCGTTCCAGCAGGTAATTTATCTGCCAATGCAGCAGTAGGCATTACAGCTAGCCAAGATGTCAATCCAGAAACCAATGAAACGGTCATTATAGACATTACAGGTGTTACAAAAGGAACCGAGAACGGCACACAACAACAAACGATCACTATTACCGATGACGATACCCCAAGCGTATCATTTACGAGCACCACATCATCGGGATTAGAGAGCGTAAGTTCGGCCAATATCACGGTAGACTTGAATATTGCCAGTGCTCTGACAGTAACAGTAGACTATACAGTAACAGGCACAGCCAGTTCAGGAACAGATTATACCTTGGCCAATGGAACGTTGACCTTCAACCCAGCCGATGTACAAGAGACGATTACCATAGCAGGAATTGTAGACGATGCGATTTTAGAGTCCAATGAGACGGTGATTATTACCTTGTCGAATCCGAGCAATGCAAACTTAGGAACGAACACGGCACACACCTATACCATTACCGACAATGACGCAGCAGCAGTAACCATTGCCGATGTAAGCGGATCAGAAAACGGAGGAGCAATTACGCTGACCGCCACATTGGACAATGCAGTACAAGGCGGCTTTACGGTAGAAGTAAGCACGGCCGATGGCACAGCCACAACAGCGGACAGTGACTATACATCAATCACCAGTCAGACTTTGACCTTTGCAGGAACAGCAGGCGAGACCCAGACGTTTACGATAACTCCAACCGCAGATACGAAGTTGGAAGGCAATGAAACAGTAACGATTAGCCAAGGCAACTTAGCGGCAACAAGCCTAAGTGTAAACATCACAGATCAAGCTACCGTAACGATCAATAATGACGACAATGCTTCAGTCACTATTGCCGATGTAAGCGGATCAGAAAACGGAGGCGCGATTACGTTGACCGCAACTTTGGACAATGCAGTACAAGGAGGCTTTACAGTAGATGTAAACACAGCAGACGGCACCGCCTTGGCAGCAAGTGATTACACGGCAGTAACAAGCCAGACTTTGACCTTTGCAGGCACGGCAGGCGAGACACAAACCTTTACGGTAACACCAACCGATGATGCAGTAGAAGAATCCACCGAAACCTTGACGGTGAGCATGAACAATCTGGCTGCCACCGCACTAGGGGTGACGATCACCGATAATGCCACCATCACCCTTACCGATGACGATGACAACACAGCTCCAAGTGGCTTTACGATCAGTATAAGCGATGCATTGATAGCCGCTTCAGAAACAGCGACTACTAAGTTTACCTTTGCAGGCGCAGAAGTTGGAACAACATACAACTATACGGTAAGCTCCAACAATGGCGGAACCAATGTAACAGGCACCGGAACAATAGCGACAGCCACAGACGAGGTTACGATCAACAACCTGTCGGGACTGAACGATGGAACGCTGACCCTATCAGTAACATTAACCGATGGCAGCAGCAATACCAGCACAGCCCAAACCGCTACCAGTCAATTGGACAAAACCGCGCCAGCCGCGCCAGTAGTGACAGGCGTAAGTGCAGACAGCGGAAGCAGCTCAAGTGATGGCATCACAAGCGATACTACCCCAGATGTAAAAGGAACGGCCGAGGCCAATGCAAGCATAGAAGTTTTTGTAGGAGGCAACAGTGTAGGAACGACAACAGCAGATGGATCAGGAGACTGGACGTTGGCTTATAGTGGAGTTAACCCACTAGCAGACGGCACAATCTCGGTAACCGCCAAGGCCACCGATGCCGCAGGCAATACCAGTGCAGCAAGCACAGCGGTCAATGTGACTATTGACGCTACCGCCCCAGCCGCCCCAGTGATAACATCCATCACACCAGACTCAGGAACGAGTACAACCGATAAGATCACCAATGACCAGACCAACCTTACCATAACAGGCACAGGGGAGGCCAACTCACAACTGGAAATTACAGTAAATGGTATCACGTATTCAGGATTACCAGTAGACGGTTCAGGCAACTGGTCGATCGCAGTAGGCGCCATATTGGGCACAGACGGTACTTACCCAGTAACGGCAACAGTAACCGATGCAGCCGGCAACCAAAGTGCAGCCTCAGCAGCGTTTAGTATCATTTATGATACCACAGCACCAGCCGCACCAACCGTAGACCTGGATGCAGCTTCAGACTTAGGGCAGAGCAATACAGACAACATCACGCATTACAATGCTACAGATGGACTGATGCTCTCAGGCACAGCCGAAGCCAATGCTGCGATAGCGTTGAGCCTAACGTATAATGGAATCACCTTCTCAGGACTTACGGCAGCCGCAGACGGATCAGGCAACTGGACCTTTGATGCAGGCGCAATAGTATCAGGCGTATTAGCAGATGGCACGGTGAACAACCTTGTGATCAACGCCCAAGCCACCGATGCAGCCGGCAACCAAGGAGTAGCAGGCACACTGACTGTAGTGCTCGATCAGCAGATGACAGCCACGCTTAGCCCAGCCGACAACGCGATAGACATTCTACCATCGGTCAATTTAACCATGGCCTTTGGCGAAGACGTATTCAAGGGAACAGGCAATATCACGATCAAGAAGAAGTCTGACGATAGCATAATAGAAACGATACCAGTCAGTGCGGTAACCATCAATTCAGGCACAGTCACGATTGACCCAGTCAACCTGATTTTACCACCCGCCACAGAGTTCTATATAAACATAGACGCAGGCGCCCTGACCGATATAGCAGGCAACAGTTATACAATCAGCAACAATACCGACTGGAGCTTTACGATCATTGCCTCATCAGTAGTAACGAGCGTAGCTGTACCAGCCAACAACACCTATAAGATTGGAGACGAACTAGACTTTACAGCCAACTTCACGCTTCCGATTACGATCACAGGAACGCCAAGTATACCAGTGACGATAGGAGCAAGCACAAAAATAGCGAACCTAAAAGCAGCAGTTAACAACAGTAGCACCGCCATCTTCAGCTACACCATAGCCGAAGGCGACTTAGATACAGACGGCATAGCAATAGGCGCAGCGATCAGCTTGAACGGAGGCACGATCAAAGACCAATTTGGCACCGATGCACAACTGGCGCTCAACAATGTAGCCGCCACAACAAGCATCAATGTAGACGGAGTTAGACCAGTACCAACGCTAACTGCATCAACAGCAACGCTAGTGAACGGAAGCTTCACCGTAGAATTTACCTTCAGCGAAGCGGTAACAGGCTTTACTTTGGCCGACATTACGGTGGCCAACGGAACAGCCTCCAACCTAGCGACAATCACAGCAGGCACCAAATGGTCGGCAGAGATTACGCCAACCGCAGACGGAACAGTAAGCGCAAGCTTGGCCGCAGGTGTGGCCAACGACAACGCAGGCAATGCCAGTGCAGCCGGAACAGCAGTAAGCAAAACCTATGACGGCACAGCCCCAACAGCGCTGAGCCTGACTAGAAAAACCGCCAATCCGATCCTGACTGCAAGTGCAGGCTTTAGGGTGATCTTCTCAGAAGACGTAACAGGAGTAGACCTTGCCGACTTTGAAGTGATCTTGACAGGCACGGCAACCGGAACACTGAACGCAGTGACTCAAGTAGACGCCAAGACCTATGATGTTACCGTAACCGGTATATCAGGCCAAGGCAGCATAGGGCTGAACCTGAAAGACGATGACAGCATCATTGATGCGGCCAACAACCCATTGTCAGGAGCGTTAACAGGCGAAGTATATGTAACCAATATGCTACCGACCGACATTGCACTTGCTCCATCAGCCATAGATGAGAACAATGCCTTGAGTGCCGAAGTAGGAACACTAAGCACGACAGACACAGACGCTACCGACACCCATACCTATAGCCTAATTACAGGCACAGGCGACACGGACAATGGTAGCTTTATGGTAGCAGGCAACAAGCTGTTTGCAGGCGCTGCTTTCAATCATGAAGTAAAAGACAGCTACAGCATCAGACTTCAAACCGAAGACAACAATGGTGGCCGCTTTGAAAAAGCCTTTACCATCACCATCAACGATGTGAATGAAGCCCCTACCGACATGAGTTTGAGCAATAACATCATAGACGAAGCCGATGACGCAGGCGTACTAGTGGGCACAATGGCCTCAGTA
Source organism: Roseivirga seohaensis (assembly GCF_001592945.1). Lineage (GTDB taxonomy): Bacteria > Bacteroidota > Bacteroidia > Cytophagales > Cyclobacteriaceae > Roseivirga > Roseivirga seohaensis. Next base: position 2,037 of record NZ_LRPB01000011.1, on the reverse strand, counting down.
GATCAAGACGCAGCAGAAACCTTTACCTATACGCTGGTAGCAGGCACAGGCGATGACAACAATCTGCTGTTCACCTTTACCGGAGACGAGCTGAGAACCGCCACCCCGATCAACTTTGAGACCAATACCACACTTTCGATTAGGGTTAAAGTGACCGATTCGGGAGGCTTGAGCTATGAAGAAGTGTTCAGCATTACAGTGAACAATGTAGAGTTAGAAGAGATCAGAGACTTTACCAAAGACGCACCAGATGCAAGGATCAAGAACTTCTTCTCACCAAACGGAGATGGAATCAATGACCTTTGGGTGATCGATGATATTTTGGACAACCCGATTAACGAAGTAAAAGTATTCTCTCAGAACGGAACGCTGATTTTTAGTGAGCGCAACTATAAAAACACCTGGGACGGCACCTACAAAGGCGAGGCGATACCACCAGGTACCTATTACTATGAGATCAACGTGTACAATGGCGAGCAGATCGTGAAAGGATTTTTGACCATCATAAGAACAAAGAACTAAGATGATGAAAGCATCAAACAAGCATATATCAATTCGATTTACCCTAGTATTATTAGCACTAGCCCTATGGGTAAGTGAAGGGATGGCACAGCAAGTGCCGCTTTACAACCAATACTTCCACAGGGCCACTTTGGCCTATCCATCGGTAGCCGCCTTTGGAACAAAACCCGAACTGTCGGTAGTATATCGCAGGCAGTTTTCGGACCTAGAAGGAGCGCCAGAGAGTTTTGCAGTAGCCTTCCAAAACCCATTAGGAGACAAGATGGGCTTTAATGTTAATTTAGTAGGCAACAACATTGGCTTTATCCGTCAAACCAAAGTACAAGGAGGCTTTGGCTATGCACTGCTCAACCAATCAGCCCACAAGCTATCGGTAGGAGCGATGCCAAGTTTATCCTTTTTCGGTATTAATGAAGACGTGATTAGCCCAGAATCCTTCAATGATCCGGCCTTACAGAACCTAATCGGCAATAACGGCACCGCTTTGAGTGTAGACTTTAGTCTGAGCTACCGCTACAACAACTTTGGAGTAGATGTAGCAGTACCCAATGTAGTGAACGAAAGCCTGTCGGACGATGAATACATCCAGATCAACGAAGACAACGTGCCCGACTACATAGCAGGAGCACATTACCGCTTCGCCCTGAGCAATGATGTATACCTCACCCCGAACGTAACCTGGAGGTACAGAGAAGTAATCGGCAGCGAGTTTGACATCCTTGCCAGAATGGAGTACAAGAACAAGTTCGAGGCCAGTGCAGGCTACCGCGACAATTACGGCCCAACCTTAGGTGCAGGCATTTACATCAACCCGAACATCTTGTTTGTGTACAACTATGACTTTGGTAAAGCCGATGTTCCCTTCCTCTCAGACGGGCTGAGCGAATTTGGTCTTCACTTTTCTTTTGAGAAGAACCAGAACAAACAGCAAGAAAGATATGCCCAAGGCGAAGCAATACTAAACCAGATCAGGGCCGACAATATCTATGACAGAAACATGATACCACAGAGCGATCAGCGCTTGGTGGTAGATTACTTGGCCTCGCTAGAAAGCACAGGCAGCAAGAAAGAAAAGCTAGAAAGAGCAGACGCCCGCTTTGATGAAATCCTTCAGCAGATGAAAGAGGCAGAGCAGGCCAGACTACAAGCCAGTTTTGACCAAGAAGCCCAGAGCAAACTAGAAGCCGCACAGGCCGAAGAAGCCAGAATCCAAGCCGAGCAAGAAGCCGAAGCAGAACGCTTAAGGCAACAAGCAGCCCAAGCCGAGCGAGACAGGTTAGCAAAAGAGCAAGAGGTGAAAGAAAAAGCAGAGCAAGCCCTAGCCCAAAACAACGACACCACAGACGACTACTTGATAGTAGTAGCCTCTTACTCGGTAGGCAACCGTTACGGCAAGCTGTATTTAGAAGAGCTGAAGGCAGAATACCCTAATGCAGGCCTGTTTACCAGTCAAAAGCGCCAGCTCGACTACCTCTACATCGAAAGCCTGAATGACTTCGACAAGGCCATCGCCCG
>NZ_LRPB01000010.1 GCF_001592945.1 Roseivirga seohaensis | reverse complement strand
GTAGAAGGCTTTCTTGATGGGAGTGGTCAAAGTGCAATGTTTTTCGAGCCAAAGGCATTGGATTTTGACTCATATGATAATCTTTATGTAGCTGATTGGGGCAATAACCGAGTAAGGAAAATCACCAGTTCGGGAGATGTTACAACCATTGCAGGCAACGGACAGTGGGACTACTCTGATGGTAATGCGCTGGAGGCAGGTATCTGGGGTCCAATTGGATTGACTGTAGACTCCAACGATAATGTTTATGTTTCGACCTCTCTAAATAGAATCAGAAAAATCACATTGGAGGAAGATTTCCTACTGAGTGGAACGGCCAACCCGAGTGATGGTATTGTGGATATTGTATTACAAGCCGAGGATACCAAAAATGGGGTGAAAGAACAGGCTTTTTCGATTAAAGTGGATATTACGTCTCCAGTATTTAACTCACCAGCCAATTATAAATTGAATGAGAATATTCCTATCACTTCATACGCATACGCAGCTGGTGTTAATGATGAAACTCAAGTAACATTTTCATTAGGAAATGCACATGATGAGTCATTGTTCAATATGAACGGACAGTATACCAATGCAGTTTATTTCAATAAATCCCCTGACTTTGAAAACCCGCATGACTCTGATGGAGACAATGTATACGTGATTGAACTTATAGCAACAGATGAGGCTGAAAATAGCACTAGCCTTTTAGTTAATCTAACAGTCAAAAATTTAAATGAGAACGACCCTATTATTACTAGTGACGGTGGAGGAGAAAGTGCTTCGGTAAGCGTAGAAGAAAACTCCACTTTAATTACAAAGGTTGTTGCAGGCGGAATAGAAGAGGGCTTCGATATTTATTATACCAAGTCTGGTCCCGATTCTTATTATATATTACTTAACAGTACCACTGGTGAATTAACCTTTAGATTAAATCCAGATTTTGAATTCCCTGTTGACAGTAACAAGGACAATGTTTATGAGGTCACAATTACTGCTCAAGAAGGGGATAGAACCGATAGCCAAACTATTTTGATTAATGTAACTGATGCTTTTGAAAGTAAAGCACCAGTTTTTGTGTCAGAGCCTATTATTTCTGTTAATAGTGACCAGTTTTATGAATACTCTATTATTACGGATGATCCAGATAATGACAAAGTTGAGCTTTCATTAGAGTCAGGCCCAGATTGGCTTGAATTAAAGAATGACAAGCTGCAGGTAACTACCTTTGCAGGTTCTGGTCGTGGAAATATTGAAGGTCAAAGACTAGTGGCAGAATTTGATGGGCCTATTGATATAGTCATGGACGCAAATGGTAATTTCTATGTGCTGGAAGAGAATATCAGGAGGGTTAGAAAGATTGGTACAAATGGGGGAGTTACCACACTTGCTGGATCTGGGTCGATTGGTAGTACCAATGGCAATGGAGAAATAGCTTCATTTAGGTCCCCTAATGGGTTGGTCATGGATGACTCGGGTAATCTTTATGTGGCGGATACAGGAAATGGCTTAATTAGAAAAGTTACACCAAGTGGGGAGGTGAGTACTTTTGCCGGCTCAGGTAATAATTCATATGCAGATGGTAATGGTACTTCTGCTTCTTTTGTTTTTCCCTCAGGTATTACTATTGATGATGTTGGGAATATTTATGTAGCTGATCATTTGGATCACCGTATTAGAAAGATTACTCCCTCTGGAGATGTTAGCACTATAGCTGGCTCTGGAAATTATGGTTTCTCGAATGGAATTGGTGTAGAAGCAACTTTTAATGGGCCTATTGATCTTGCAATTGACAGTCATGGGAACATATTCGTTCTGGACCAATATAATTATAGAATCAGAAAAATAACTTCTGAGGGAGTGGTATCTAGCTTTGCTGGATCGGGGCTGTCTAAAATCGAGGATGGAACAGGGGCTCAAGCTTCGTTTAAAGCACTGTCGGGAATAACAATTGATGCCAATAATGTTATTTATGTATCGGATGCACATAGTATAAGGAAAATATCACCTGAGGGCGTGGTTTCTACAATAGCTGGGTCAGAGTATGGGACATTCCTTGACGGTATTGGGACCAATACAAATTTCAGTTCACCGGGGGGCTTAACAGTAGCTCCAGATGGTGCCATTTACGTGGCGGATAGGAATACCCACAGAATTAGAAAAATAGCTCAAACATCAAGTCTATCTGGTATACCTTTGGGTATAACGGGAGATTTTGAAGTGGAATTAAAGGCATCTGATTCAGATGACGGTTCTAATACTCAGTCGTTTACTATTACAGTGATTGATATAATACCACCCGTCTTCACTTCGTCTACTTCATCTACTTTTGTTGAAAATGGAACTGGTATAGCCTATACCATTACAGCAACTGATGCCAATGATGTCACCTATAGCTTAGGTGTGGGTAATGACGAAGGTTTATTTGATTTAGTAGGGGATGCTGTTACGTTTAAAACTATCCCTGACTTCGAAGCTCCAACTGATGGGAATACCGATAATGCTTATGTCGTCAGAGTTAAGGCCAGTGATGGAGTGAATGAGGTAAGCCAATTAGTGACAATATCAGTGACTGACACTGATGAAACACCGGTAATCATATCTACTCCCGTTACCTCAGTTAAGGAATCAATCCAGTATGTATATGGGATTTCAATAGAAAGCCTGAGTAATGTCAGCTATACGCTTGAAGCAGAGACATTACCTGATTGGATGACGCTAATTGGTAAGAATGCTGTAACAAAATATGCAGGTTCTGGTGAAGTTGGTCAGGATAATGGTGCATTACTGAGCGCTACATTTAATATTCCGCTGGGCATAACGAGAGATGAAGACGACAATCTTTATGTGACAGACCTATTCAATCATGTGATAAGAAAAGTTTCTAATTCAGGACATGTAAGCACAATTGCCGGCACTGGTGCTATAGGTTATGTTGATGGTACAGCTTCAGAAGCCACTTTTAATGAACCGAGTAGTATTGTTATAGACAGTCATGGAAATCTATATGTGGCTGATAGAGAGAATCATGCCGTCAGAAAAATCAGTCTTTCAGGTGAGGTAAGTACTTTTGCCGGTAATGGTCAAAGGGGCTATATGGATGGACAGGGTACTTCTGCTCAATTTAGTCGTCCCACAGAATTAGCCATTGATTCAAATGATAACATTTACGTTACGGATCAAAGTAACTACCGAGTGAGAAAGATTAGTCCTGAAGGAGTCGTTTCTACAATAGCAGGCAATGGTGACTCAGGTTATGTAGATGGTGATGGGACTATCGCTCGATTCTCACAACTTACGGGGATTACGGTTGGTTTGAACGGGAACATATATGTTTCAGATTATGATAATCACCGCATTAGGAAGATTAACCCACAAGGCAATGTCTCAACATTAGCAGGGTCTTCCACAAGGTCAGTGATTGATGGCCTTGGTGCAGAGGCTGCATTTTATTCACCATTTGGAATGGCTATTGACGAAAATTTCAATATCTACATTACCGATCAGCGATATGTAAGAAAAATTACTCCAGATGGACAGGTAACCACTATTGCTGGTTCTGATCAAAACGGAAATACTGATGGAGAAGGGTTAAACGCATCCTTTAATGAACCTCATGGTGTTGTTATTGATTCAAAAGGTGATTTATTTATCACAGAAAGTTCTAATAATTTTATCAGAAGAGTATCACTAAAAGACCACACACTGGTTGGTAACCCTCTAAATAAGGTAGGAATTCACAATGTCAGTTTAAAATCAAGAAATTCTAATGGTGAAACAGATGTGCAGTCTTTTTCAGTTGAAGTCTTAGATGCTACTCCTCCTGTATTTACTTCAGCCTCTACAGCTACATTTACAGAAAATGAAATAGGTACAGTCTATACCATTAATGCAACGGATTATAGTTCAATTACTTATGCATTGGGTGCAAGTAACGATGAAGGACTTTTTGATGTGAATGAAACTACTGGAGAAGTAACTTTTAAAGTATCTCCAGATTTTGAAAACCCTCAAGATAGTGATACGAATAATTCATATGTATTAGAAGTATTGGCTATTGATGCTTTAGATAACTCCGCAAACTTCACAGTTACCATTTCAGTAACAAATGCAGATAACGAAGCACCTGTTTTTACTTCAACGCCTGTTACAGAGGTTAATGAAAATGAGCTTTACGAGTATTTTGTTGAGGTGTCTGATCCAGATAAAGACGCTGTAAGTCTAACGTTAGAAGAAGGGCCAGAATGGTTGAATCTTTCAAAAGATAGTAATAATATGGTCTCTACCTTGGCAGGATCAGGAGATAACAGTACTGTTGACGGTATAGGGCAAGAAGCTTCATTTTCATTTCTAACCAGATTAAGTATTGATAACAATGGGGACTTGTATTTAGGAGAACTCGGGTCAAAAACCATAAGAAAGGTATCTCCAAATGGGAATGTAACTACCCTATCTGTTGTGTCTGATGGCACCCGAATAAATGGTACTTTATCAGAGTCATCTTTTGGAGAGCCGAATAAGATTCTTATTGATGATTCAAGTGGAATCAAGTATGTTTTGGACGGATCTATTATAAGAAAAATTGATACCGAAGGGAATGTGAGCGACTTTGCTGGCTCTGGCTTTTTTGGAAATGTAGATGGACA
>NZ_LRPB01000009.1 GCF_001592945.1 Roseivirga seohaensis | reverse complement strand
CCGTGGGCTATGATAAAGGAATGAATTGGCAGAACCGTTTTAACGGTTTATATTGGTAATTATAAAAGAAACACCATGTCACATTCCCTCAATAAAATATGGATTCATGCCATTTGGGCAACTAAGGAGAGGGCTCCGCTCCTAAAGAACAACATAGAACAAAAGGTTTATCAATTTATTTCAGCCCAACTTCGAGAACAAGGTTGCCCAGTCAGAATCATCAATGGCATGCCAGACCATATTCATTGTCTATTTCTTCTAAATCCACAAAAATCAGTGGCTGAAATCGTCAAACAAGTAAAAGGAAGCTCCTCTCATTATGTTAATAAGAACAATCTGATTTCAGAGAAATTTTCTTGGCAAACTGGATATGCGGCCTATTCTGTTTCAGAGTCGGTGGTTGAAAAGGTTTTTCTTTACATAAAAAATCAAAAAGAGCACCACCAAAAGAAAACGTTTCAACAGGAATATGATGAATTCTTGAGTAAAAACGGATTGAGTAATTCCTAATCCACTCTCTCAGGTTGTCCGATTTACCTACCTCTGGCAGAACCTGTAACCACTATTCACCAAGGACTTTGTCTTTGGGCTAAGCTCCTAACATTGTTACTTCAGACTCTTCTGCCAATATTCGAGATCAGGGATATAAAAAAGACGACTACTGTTAAAATGGTTAAAACCATTACACAAAGATATTCAATATCATAGCCCACGGCTTAAGCCGTGGGCTATGATAAAGGAATGAATTGACAGAACCGTTTTAACGGTTTACATAAGGCCTATTAATAATTACCGAAGAACACCGCATTAAACAATAGCCTGTTGGTGCCGTACCACATACCACGGAAATTCGGGTTGTCTACAAACATTACTACATTACCCCTACCCATACTTGTAGCGATCAATGAAGCCGTTCCGCCAATATCTTTCAAGTTAGCTTTGCTCACATAACCACTCAACAATGGATTTTCAGTATACTTTACCACCGTATTGGTTGGGCTGGAGCTTGGTTGAATTAAGGTAGAATGATTTCGATACACCGGCAACTCTCGGCTGGTATAACCAAAGCCAATTGGATGTGTAATGTCGATATCCGTCATGTACATTGAGCCACCAATAGATTGCGCTCCGTAGAAATCACGTGAAGTCACATAGTCCATTCGCTCTGGCGTTTCTCTTTCACTCCGAGGTGCATATTTTTCATTCACCCATTTCGCGCCAATGGCCCAACTGGTTGCCCCTTTAATAGTAATCAGCGTTCCGCCTTCTCTAACCCAAAGCTTAATTCTATCTAAGGTACTTTCTCCTAAAGAATTGTAAGAACCCGAAACCAGAATCAAAGTGTTGTAATTACTCCAATTGATTCTATCAGCGTTATCCATATCTACTTTGGTGATAGGCATTCCCACTTTAGAATCGAACAAATGCCAAACCTCACCCGCTTCTGCACTATTGGTGTTTCCGCCTATCAGCATGATTGCTTTGGGTTTTCTTACCGTAGTAAAGCTTCCGCTGCCTAAATCTACACCCGAAGTACTAAAACCAGTTTTCACACTTTGGGCACGAATACCAGCAATCTCGGTGGCTTCTTCCACATAAGCATGTACCAAATCAGCATCCATTTCCTGACGAGAAACTGGAATCATTAAAGTGCCATAACCATATTCTTTTACACCTTCATTAGTTTCAATAGAGAATGGTTTACTACCGTAGTTCACGTAAACGCCCTTTTCTAAAAGGTAATTCAAGGCCTTGGGCGCATAATATTCGTTCCACTCAATCAAATAAGCATAATTGGTTTTCGGAACTCGGGCATAAGTGCCTTTCAGGTCGTTTCTCGTTAATTCTTTGCCCGATAAATCTTGTTTCCCTTTCCATTCGGCATAAGGCATATTGTAGGTTAAAGCGGCTGTCCAAGAAGAAGCATCGTAGAAAATACTATCATGAAAATCGATAACTTTTTCGAACATGGTGCGCACCATTCTGTATTGCTTTTGCGCATTTGGAACATAGAATGCTTTGCCAGCTTTATAGTTTTTCCCATCTAATTCGATGTCATCATTCAGCGCTACCGTTTTGATTTTATGTCGTAACAACAAATCAATAAAGGCCTGATTTCTTCCGTCATCTGCAGGGTCACCAAACACCCAACCTTTCACTGGGTTCTTTGCACCTTCTTCCAAAGCAGAATCGAAATAGTTTTCCATGTGCTTAAGCAACACTTCACGCTCTCCTACCGAAGCACGTACTGTGGCCAAACTAGAGGTTACATGGTTTTTTATAGTGAAGGCAAAAGCCACTTTTCCTGTTGGGGAATCTTGCACGTGCCCTCTAGAACTGGCTTGTTCGAAAACCAATCCTAAAGCCCCGTGAATATCTGGATAAGTAGAGCCATAGCCAGGATAGCTGTTGTCGTACTGTTCTTTAGTGAAATACAAAGAACCAATTTCGTCTAAGGCTTCATGGAAATAACCTGCAAAAAGGTTGTTCAAGCCATCATAATTATCTCTCGGCACTACTGGGTTTTCAGAACCAAATGGTTTTGTGGGTTCGAAAAAGTAAGTCGAATTCGTTCCCATTTCATGAAAATCGGTCACCACATTTGGATACCATTTGTGGTAGAAGTCGATTCTTGCTTGGCTTTCTACATGCGCCAAAGGCAGCCAGTCGCGGTTCAAGTCATACCAATAGTGATTTGTTCTTCCGCGTGGCCAAGCTTCATTGTGCTCCACATCAATGGGGTCGGACACCATTGGATCACCTAAATAAGAGTTGGCCCAAGTAGAGTGACGATCGCGACCATCAGGATTAAAGGTGGGGTCTACCATTAACACTGCATCTTTCAATGCCGCCCTTACCTCGGCAGACTGACCCGCCACATAATAATATGCGGTAAGCATGGCCGCTTCGGAGCTCGATGGCTCATTGCCATGTACGTTGTAGCCCAACAGCACCACCGACTTCATATCGGTGTAATCGCCCACACTTTGGGTTGGATCGGTGAGTTTTAAATGCTCTTTTCTGATGGATTCTAAGTTTCTATGGTTTTCAGGCGAAGTGATGGTCAATACCACCAGTTGCCTGTGTTCGTAGGTTTCTCCAATGGTATCGAGCTTTGCACGATCCGAGATTCTAGCGAGCTCGCGCATGTAGCCGACAATGGCATCGTGGCGGGTATGCAAAGTGCCGATGGGATAGCCTAAATACTTTTCTGGGCTAGGAATCTTTGGGTCGAAGCGAGTGCCCTCTGCAAAGAAATAATCGTTTTGAGCTTTTAAACTAAATAGGGCGAATAAAAGAACAATGGTTGTGAATAGACTTCTATATCTCATGGTTGAATGTTTTTTCTTCTCTTCAAATGTGAGTAAGTTGAAATTATTACTATTCAAACTTTCTCATTAAGGTTTGTTCCTTTTTGCGAACTTTACTCCACTAAAATACAACACCAAGTAAAAATCAAAGCATGAAAGTCTCAGGCCATATTTTAGATGTACGAAACAGAAGGTTGTTCAAAGGAATCCTCCACATCAAAGATAACAGAATAGAAAGAATTGAGCCATCAGATACTGTAGACGGTCAATTCATTATGCCTGGGTTTATAGATTCACACGTTCATGTAGAAAGTTCGATGTTAGTTCCTTCAGAATTTGCCCGACTTGCGGTAGTACATGGAACCGTGGCCACAGTGTCGGACCCTCATGAAATAGGCAATGTTTTGGGGGTAAAAGGCGTGGAGTACATGATTGAAAACGGTAAGCAGGTGAACTTCAAGTTCAATTTTGGAGCGCCTTCTTGTGTGCCTGCTACCACTTTCGAAACCGCAGGTGCAGAAATAAGCCCTGATGAAGTTCGGTACCTACTCGAAAAAGATGAAATCAAATATTTAGCTGAAATGATGAATTGGCCGGGCGTACTTTTTAACGACCCTGTGGTTTATGAAAAAATAAACATCGCCAAATCACTAGGCAAGCCTATTGACGGCCATGCACCAGGTTTAAGAGGCGAAAAAGCAGAGGCATATGTAAAAGCAGGAATGTCTACCGATCATGAATGCTTTACCAAAGAAGAAGCGCTTGACAAGCTAAAGCACGGAATGAAGATAGCCATCAGAGAAGGTAGCGCGGCTAAAAACTTCGAGGCATTAATCGAATTACTGCGTGATTACCCTGAAATGATCATGTTTTGTTCTGACGACAAACACCCTGACAATTTAGTCGAAGGCCATGTTAACTTATTGGTAAAGAGAGCACTCGCCAAAGGCCATGAGTTGTTTAATGTTCTCCAAGCAGCCTGTATAACACCAATAGACCACTATAATTTAGAGGTAGGCAGCCTACAAGTTGGAGACCCTGCGGATTTCATCACTATTGATAACCCAAGTAATTTTAAAGTTTTAGCTACTTACATTAATGGTGAAAAAGTAGCAGAAAATGGAAAAACGCTCATTCCAAGAGTGGAAAACCTTATCATCAATAATTTCAATTGCGACCCGATTTCCGAATCCCAAATTCAAGTTGCAGATGAAGGTGGTAAAATCAATGTAATCGAAGCCCTGGACGGACAATTAGTCACCAACTGTATTGAAGCAGAAGCCTCCACCGACCAAAATGGGAATTTAGTATCGAATGTAGAGAGTGATGTATTGAAAATGGTGGTGATAAATCGTTATAAGCCAGCAAAGCCGGCCATTGCGTTCATTAGAAATTTCGGTTTAAAGAAAGGAGCTATTGCGTCTAGTGTAGGCCACGATTCTCACAATATTATTGCGGTAGGTGTTACTGATGAAGCGATTGTAAAAGCAGTAAACCTAATTATTAAAGCCAAAGGAGGAGTTAGTGCCGTATCTGAAAAAGAAGAAGCCTTAGTAGCATTACCCGTAGCAGGAATTATGAGTGCAGAAGATGGATATGATGTGGCCGAAGCCTATTCAAACATCGATAGAATTTCTAAAGAGATGGGAAGTAAACTAAATTCACCGTTTATGAGTTTGTCCTTTATGGCATTATTAGTGATACCATCTTTAAAGCTTAGTGATTTAGGATTGTTCGATGGAGACAGTTTCAAATTCAAACCTTTATTTGTTAAGCATTCGTAACAATTTAATAACGAGTGTAGGTTATCGTGATTTTTAATTGCGTTAATTTTGGCTCCTTAAAATTACAATTATGAAAAAGTTAATATTCTGCCTTACTCTGGTTTTTTCAGCTTTACCAGCGTTAGCTCAAAATCCAGATATAACATATCCTGATGATCCGCAACTAGCTGAAGAGGCCAAAAGAAAATTTGCTATGTCGTTAGACGATATGGCATTAGAAAGATATAGAGAGGCTGCTAACTCTCTGGCTTGGCTATTGAAAAACGCACCAGATCTTTATGAAGGCCTGTATATCAACAGTTATAAGGCTTATGAAGCAATAGCGGAAAAAGAAACCGACCGAACCAAAAAGAGGGTTTATTTAGACTCTATGTTTACGGTATACAAGTTGAAAGACGAGAGATTTCCGCTTAGCGATACAGAAATAAATAACGTGGCTTATAGGTATTATAAATACCATAAGGATGATGCTGACAAATATGATGAAGCTCTAAAGGCTTTTGCTAGGGCGTATGAAAAGCCAGATGAGGTGATCAATAACAATTTGGTTGCTTATATGGATATCGTTAGGCGAAGCCATATAAAAAAGAAGAACATCACAGATGATCAAGTTTTGGATATCCACGCTAAAATCACCGAAGTAATAGAAGACCGAATTGCAAAAGGCAAGGATGTACCCAAATTCGAACAATACAAAACAATAATTGATCAAGCCCTTACCACTATTATTGATGTGAATTGCGATTTCATTGAACAGAAACTCTACCCACAACTGAAAGAAAACCCAAGCAACGTAAAGTTAGCCAAAAGGATTTTCCAGTTATCGCTAACCGCCAAATGCTCTGATTCAGACTTCTTTATGGAAGCCGTTGAGGTAGTACATAATGCGGAACCAACTTCTGGTTTAGCTGGAATTATTGGTAGAAGAAAACTTTCAAGCAAAGAGTATCCTGAGGCAATAAAATACCTAGAAGAAGCGATTAGCTTAGAACAAGACAAAGCAAAAAAAGCTGAAACAACTCTTTCATTGGCCAAGGCATATGCCCTTTCTGGCGAAAAAGTGAAAGCACGAAACGAAGCTATAAAAGCAGCCGAACTTGATCAAAGCGTGGTAGAAGAAGCCTACAACCTTATAGCTTCAATGTACATGAACAGCTTTGATGAGTGTAAGCAAAACGTAAGTCAAGTTGCAGATAGGGCTATTTTCTTTGCAGCTTACGATGCCTATAAAAAGGCCGGCAATACCAAAGGAATGGAAAGTGCAAGAGCACAGTTCCCTACAAAAACCGAGATCTTTGAACTAAACTTAGAAGAAGGAGCCTCGATTAAAGTAGGATGCTGGATTAACGTAACTTCAACTATTAGAACTAGACCTACAGAATAATGGCAATAAGAGATGAAGCGGAACAACTGATAAAAGACCTCCGCAATAAAATTGACGAGCTTATTGAAAAAGCTAAAGATGCTTCTGGAGAAGTACGCGAAGAAATGGAAGAAACCATTGAAAAGTTAAAAATTCAGCGCGACAAGCTAGAAGAGAAAATGGACGATTTTAGGGTTAAAAATGAACCTAAAATTGAAGAAGCCAAACATCATTTGAAAAATGCACTAGATGAGATAGGCAAAGCCTTTGAAAAAATGTTCAGAAAAGGCCCAAGCGCAGAAGAGATGAAAGATTAGTAAACACTTCTGTGAGAGCCCTAACCAAGAGCCATTTCTATTGTAGGAATGGCTCTTGTTATTTATAACCACCCAATCTTCAAAAAACAATTCCTGTAAAAAAACTTTGTTTTTATATATTGCATTAAGCTGTAATGTTCATTGGTCATAATACATCAGCTTATGAGAACGTAAAGTCCCAATAATGCCAATGCATAATTCAGAAAACCAACCCATTAAAGATCGTAGTAAATTATTTGTTGAGCAGGCCCCCTCTGCAATTGCCATGTTCGATCGCGAGGTGCGCTACTTGGCAGCCTCACAACAATGGTTAAAAGACTACAACCTAGAAGGACGTGATATCATCGGTAAAAGTCACTACGACATTTTTAATAATATTAGCCAAGAATGGAAAGACATTCATCAGGAATGTTTAAGAGGAGCTATAAAACGGAAACAAGAAGACTCATTTATTGGCAATGATGGCACTACACAATGGATCAGTTGGGATGTTAGACCATGGTACACCGAGAAAAATGAGATTGGCGGCATTCTAATGTATACTGCCGACATTACCTCTATTAAGAAAAAAGAACACCTTCTTTCTAGGTATCAAGAGTTACTTGAAAAAACCAATGAGGTGGCGAGTATTGGTACTTGGGAAGTAGACCTCAAAAAAAAGACAGTAACATGGAGTAAAGTAACCCGAGACATTCATGAAGTTGATGATAATTATACTCCGAACTTTGGAGATGGAATCAGTTTTTATAAAGAAGGAGAAAACAGGGATTTACTTTTGGAAAGTTTTCAGGCCTGTATTGATGAAAAGAAAGTCTTTGACTTAGAACTTGAAATTATTACCGATAAAGGAAACCACAAATGGATACGTACTGTTGGAATTCCTGAAATTGAAAATAATGAAGTAGTAAGTGTTTATGGGGTTTTTCAAGACATTGACGAAAAAACCAAAGCCAACAAACTTTTATCGCTTCAAGAAGAACAGTTCCGCCAAACCTTTGAATTTGCAGCTAACGGTATGGCCCTAGTGGGGCTTAAAGGCGAATGGTTACAGGTAAATAAAAGCTTAAGCCAAATCATAGGCTACACAAAAAATGAGCTAGCTAATTTAACTTTTGCCGACATTACCCACCCCGATGATTTAGAGAAAGACTACAGTTTATTAGACCAACTCATAAGAGGTAAAATTGATAGTTACCAAATGGAAAAAAGGTATTTCCATAAAAACGGCCATATTATTTGGGTTTTACTATCCGTTTCTATGGTAAAAAACAGCTCAGGCCTACCAAGCCATTTCGTTTCTCAAATCAATAACATTACAGAAAGAAAACAAGCTCAATTTGAATTACAAGAAAGCTTAAGTAAACTACAAGGCATACAAGATGCTAGTACACAAGTAAGCATTATAGAAACCGATTTAAATGGAATTATTAAATCATTTAATCGAGGGGCAGAGAATCTTTTAGGTTATTCTGCAGGCGAAATGATTGACAAACAAACCCCCGAAATCATTCATTTAGCTAGCGAAATTAAAGAGCGAAGTAAAGAATTATCAGAGAATTACAACATTAGTATTCAGGGTATGCAAACCCTGATTTACCAAGCCTCCATTGGTCTATACGAAACCAGAGAATGGACCTATATGAGAAAAGATGGTTCCACGTTTCCTGTTCAGCTAACTGTAACTGCCATTAAAAATAGACATAACGAGGTAAAGGGCTACCTGGGTGTAGCAACAGACATTTCGAATTTAAAACGAGTAGAAGAAGAAGTGAAATCTCTGCTTGACGTAACTCAGGAGCAAAATGAGCGCCTTCTCAATTTCGCACATATAGTTTCTCACAACCTTAGGTCTCATTCAGGTAACCTTTCAATGCTTACAGAGCTGATGAAAATGGAAGTGCCAGAAGCTACCCAAAACCCCTTTTTCCCATTATTGACCGAAGCTTCAGAAAACCTAAAAGAAACGATACAACACCTGAATGAAGTGGTGGCTATGAGTACCAAAACCAATGACAATTTACTTTCATTGAATCTTTTAGAATATATTAAAAAAGCACAAACTAATCTTCATGCTACAATTCTAGAAAGTAAAACACAAATAGAAATCAACGTGTCTTCTTCTATTTTTGTAAAGGCAATTCCTGCCTATTTAGAAAGTATTTTTCTTAACTTGATCTCCAATGCCGTCAAGTACCGATCGGCTGACCGAACAAACCAAATTAGCATTGATGCATTTGTGAAAAAAGAATTTGTGGTCATTAAATTTACCGACAACGGTATGGGAATGAACATGAAACTCCATGGGCGTAAACTGTTTGGCATGTACAAAACATTCCATGGAAATGAAGATGCTAGAGGAATCGGACTATTCATTACTAAAAATCAAATCGAGGCAATGAATGGTAAAATAGAAGTTGAAAGCGAACTCAATAAAGGAACAACATTTAAAGTGTATTTGAAATTATGAAGAAAATTGATATTGCCTGTATTATAGATGATGACCCCATTTTTGTTTTTGGAGCAAAGAGAATGATGGAATTGGCCAACTTCTGTAATGGTTTTATGGTATTTCAAGATGGCAAAAAAGCGCTAGAAGGATTATCAGCGATAATTGCTTCGGGAAATAATTTACCCGAACTCATTTTGCTGGATTTAAACATGCCTGTTATGGATGGTTGGCAATTTTTAGATGAGTTCACCAAAATAAAAACTGACAAAAAAATAACCCTTTACATTGTAAGTTCTTCAATTGACAATGAGGATTTTAAAAAGGCCGAAACCTACGAGGTAGTCAGCAATTACATTGTAAAACCAATTACCATGGAAGCACTAGAAGGTATACTTGAGGATTTTTAACTCAAGTATACCTTCAATCATTACTCTTCTCTAAGCGTGTCAGCTGGGTTTGCTTTAGATACCTTCATAGAAAAAAACAAAGTCACCAATAGATTTAGGCCAAAAAAACCAGCCAAGGCGAACACAAACATTGCAGGCTGAATAGAAACTCGATATTTAAATTCAGCTAGCCAATCTTGCATAACGTAAACTGTAATGGGTGTAGCAATTAAAAAAGCAACAATCACCAAAATGCCATTCTCTTTATTCAACAAAAGAATGAGCTGCCTTATAGAGGCACCCAATACCTTTCTTACACTCACTTCTTTTTTTCGCTGCTCAGCTGAATAAGTAGCCATGGCCATTAAACCCAATAAAGAAATGAAAATGGCCAAGCCAGAAAAAGTATTAAACAAAGCCACTTGATCTGCTTCTTCTTTATAGTACTTCTCTATTTCGTCATCCACATAACTGAACTCAAATGGCCGGTTCAAAAGACTTTCGTATTTAGCTTTAATTTCTTTGAGGGTAGCTTGATGTCCTTCGGTTTCAAAGCGGATCAATAAGTTCTCATTCCACCAACTTTCTTTACCCAATATTACAGAGGGTAAAATTTCATCTTTTAATGAAGAAGAGTGAAAATCTTCAATTACGGCTACTACTCTCATTTTATAGCCTGCATATTGATACACATATTTCCCAATCGCACTTTCATCCTTCCAGCCTAAACCATCGGCAACAAGCTTGCTGATTACAATTTTTGTAGAATCGAGTTGTGCCATATCAAAACCCTCTTCTGACTCCAATATTTTCAGTCCTAAAGTATTGATCACATCTTCATCACCTAACACAAAAGACACTTCTACATAAGGTGGGCGTTCCTCGACATCACTATCGTAATAACCTCCAAAAACCCCCACTCCAAGTATGATTACCAAACATCCAATTGGTTACAGTAGCCGATGACACACCAGACATACCAAGTACCTCATTCTTAAAAACTTGAGACTTCCCTTTCAAGTCTTCAAAAAGCGGAACATACACCAGCAATTCTTCATCAAAACCCATTTTCTGCTCTTTCAAAAACTTCATTTGAGAATGCATAATAAGGGTAACCAAAATCATAATACCTGCCACCAAAAACTGAAAGCCAACCAAAACTCTTCTTAAGCCACCCTTGCCTGCGGTTCCGCTCATGTTATTTTTCAATAGCACTAATGGCTTATATCGACTGATATAAAATGACGGATAAAGCCCGGTTAACACACCAATGGTAAGCCCCATTAAAGGGACGAAAAACAAAAACTCGAGGCTGAAATACCTCAATTCCATCGTTTTCCCCAATAAGTTATTCATTAGAGGTAATAGTCTTTCCGTAAGCGCAAAAGCCATGACTAGAGCAATTGTAGTCACCACCACAGATTCTACCAATTGATACCAAACCAGTTGAGATGCTCAAAAATAAAACCGTTGCAATTATAGGTTGAACTCAGCCTATGGTATAAAAAACAAAAATTGTTTTTTATACACGTATTAAATAAGTAATTTAGACAGATAACTAAAAAATAACATCATGAAATCCTTAACTGTAATCCTTTTGACATTACTTTTGTTTAGTTCAAATTCCATTGAACGTGAGATCCTTCCTAAAGAAAACCTTCTTTTTTCTGTAAAGAAACCGTGTTATTCTAAACTTCAATTTTATCCTGGTCATTCTACAAGGAAATGTTCGACTTGTGAAGTTATGCTTGATTATAAGGGGTACAGGGATCCCCAAGAGGACGAGGAGTTCTGCAATGATTATAACTAAATATGCATAGATTTTGGGGAGTATCAAAGCCCTTTAATGCAATATGGAGTATAACTAATTGTCATTTCTGAATACTATAATTCTTAGATATTTATTATCATATTTTTAATAAATCTAAGAAAAATAAACAGCAATAGTTAGGTTTTGATTACCGCACAATGAATTGCCATGTATAATTATTATATGCAATAAATATGTTTATGTTTTTTTTTAAAAAACATAAACAATAAACAGTACACAAAGAATTACCCTGAGAGTTTTAGAGCTTGAACGACACTTTAGCAGAGCTCAGAAATGTTAGCCGTCAAGTAACGATAATATTCTCTTTCTTTTACTCTCTGGTTGTAAGACAGAATCAGATGAATTAATTACCAAATGCCCCGTAAATTTCACCCCCCACTGTCAGTGCTTCTAATTATTCTCTACTCTCAAATTAATTTTGGTTGTTCCAAAAAAGATGAGAGTGCTAGAAAAGTAGTCATTAATAATTTCCCTATTAACATGACACTCCATGGGGAACCAATTTTACTCAATGAAATTAACTCGTCACAGTTGTATTTAGTTGATACCCTTCTTTTGGTAGAGCAACTAGAACTAAAACAATGGAATTTTAATGTCTATAGCATACCAGAGCTTAATTTTGTTGGGAATTTAGGGAGAGTTGGTGACGGCCCAAAGGAATGGAGAAAAGTAAGGTTTTCTCATCAAACAGAAATATCTGATTCTGGTAAAGTATCGTTGTGGGTAAATGACATAAGGCACGCAAGGTTTCAATTGGTAGATTTACGAAGTAATCTCAATAAAGTTGAGCCAAATATTTTTTATGATTTCAAACACCCTAAGGAATTAGACTTGATACAAAATTTGATTTATTTAGACTCAAATAAGTGGGTTGGGAATTTGGGGCCAAATTCCCTTGATAGAGGAAGGTTTTTGGTGTATAATCCTATATCTAGAACTACCAATCTTATACCCTTCAATCTGAATGTCATTAATGAAAAAATGTTAACTTTAGATGATTATTACGATATATACTTTAGTTCTTTGAGAGTAAATAAAGATAAAACAAAGCTTATTTCAGCAATGCATCGCTTCGATAGAATTGACATTTTTGATACAAGCAATCTCTTTAAGCCTATACTCTCAATAGTAGGTAAAAAAATGAGCGATAATTTAGATGCCTCGAAAATAAAACAAGATAATTCGTATTTAAGAATATTCTATTTTGACTTATTTACCAGTGAATCTTACATATACGCTCTCTATTTTGATCAACCTTATTACTTTTATGGCAATAATCTAAAATCAACAGAAATAAGAGTCTTCGACTGGACAGGAACACCAATTGCAAAATTCCTCATTCCTGAATACCTGACAAGTTTTACCATTGATGAAAAAAATGGTTTCATTTATGGAGCATCCTATTTTCAAGAGAAAATAATGCGCTATCCTTTCTCTCTAAATGAGTAAATCTTATTCCTCTCTAAGTGTATCTGCTGGGTTGGCCTTTGACACTTGCAAGGACTGTAAAAAAGTAACCAACCAGCTCAAAGCCAAAAAGCTTAAAAAAGCACCAATGAATATGAGTGGCGTAATTTCAATGCGATATTTAAATTCCGCTAACCAACCCTGCATAGCATAATAGGCAATAGGTGAAGCGATGATGAAGGCCAAAATCACAAGCAGCGTATATTCCTTGTTTAGCATTAAAATCAAGCTCTTTATTGAGGCTCCTAAAACCTTCCGAATACTCACTTCTTTTCTGCGCTGCTCTAAGGTATAGATCGTCAAAGCAATTAAACCTAGGAGGGAAATAAAGACGGCCAAGCCTGAAAAGATTTGAAAAAGCATAAACTGCCCTTGCTCTTGTTTGTAGAAGGCTTTTACCTGATCATCCAAAAAATAGTACTCGACAGGGCGCTGTGCCATGCGTTCGTAAACTTCTCCAAACTCTTGAAGCGCCTTTTGCCCATTCACTGCATCCATTTTCAGCAACAAACTATTAGCCCCCCGATCCATTATTGGAATAATAAACATAGGCTCTATTTCCTGTTTTAGTGAAAATGTATGGAAATCGTCAATTACTGCTACAACATCCATTGGCTCACCTCTAGACGAATACACCCTTCTACCAAGCGGGGCTTCTGTCCACCCCATCTTATCGACTAAAGATTGAGTCACAATCATTTGCCCCTGATTAAATTCTTTAGAATCAAAATTTTCTGCCTTCTGAAGGAATTTCAGTTCAAGTATCTCAGGATAATCTTTGTCAGCATAAACTAAATGAAAACGGTAAGCCTTAGTTTCTTCATTTTCAGGATCTGGCCCATCAAAAAAACTTGATGACGTTGCGTTTCCAACCGTCCAACCTGTAACACTCACAGATTTGACTCCTCCAATCCGTTCAGCTTCATTTTTAAGTGCCTGATATCCTCCTTCTAGGTCTGAATACAGTGGTACCTGAATTACCAAGTCTGGATTAAAACCTAAATCCGTTGTTTTCAAGTAATTCATTTGACTGAACATGATGGCTAGCACCACCAACAACAGCCCGGAAGACACAAATTGAAACAGCACCAAGAACTTTCTTAAATACCCTTTATTACCAACCGCAGCCGTAGTTTTGTTCAAGAGTGCCAAAGGCTTAAACTTTGAAATATAAAACGCTGGATATAAACCAGCCAAAACACCTAAGGCTAAACCAGCCATAAACACCCAAATAAAGAATTCAGAACTGCCGTATTGAAGTGTGATTGACTTATCGAGCAATTGGTTATAAAAAGGCAATAAGCGTTCGGCAATGGCAAAAGCAAATACAAAGGAGACCAATGTAATGACCACGGATTCTGATAATTGACTGAAAACCAATTGAACTTTATTCGCTCCAATCACCTTTCTCAAGCCAATTTCTTTGACTCTACTCATGGATTGGGCCGTTACTAAATTGACATAATTGATTAAAGCCAAGAGCAAAACCACCAAACCAATACCTGAGAAAAGTGTGATATAGCGGATGTCATTTTTTTGAAACGTAGCTCTTTGGTAAGGTGCATAAAGTCTTTGGTCTGTATAGGGTAATAATTCATAGGTATAACCCTCTAGCATATCGCGATATACCGGTTTATCAATAGCCTTAGTAATCCCAGCACTTACCACCTCTTTTGAAGCACTAGGCACAATAGATACATAGGTGGTAATATTTCTAACTGAATGCATCTCTTCCCAAACGTTTTTGAAATACTCTCTTTCGTATACCAACATTTCAAATTGTATTGTACTGTTTTTAGGAGGATCGGTAGCCACAGCAGCCACTGTATAAACCTTACCTTTATTCATCTGAATTTCTTGACCGATTGGATTCGTATCTCCGAATAATTTCTCTCTCAAACTTTGGGTTATTACCACTTGGCTTGTTTCTGAGAAAACAGTCTTTCTATTGGCATTGAGTAGAGCAAAATCAAAAAATTCAAAGAAATTTGAATCAACAAAAAAGACATTTTCTACATTCAGATTCCTTTCTCCAAAATTCAACAAAGAAATCCCTCCCCCAGCAATTCTAGTATGACCATCAATTTGAGGAATGTCCTCTCTGAAAAACTCAACAAAGTCACTGGCAATGGTACTTTTGTATTTCTCCCCATTTTCACTACTAATCACCCGATAAATATTCTCTTTATTCTTGTGGAAATTATCAAAACTGAGTTCATCGCGCACATAAAGCGCAATGAGTAAAAATGCAGTAAGACCAACGGTGAGCCCAGCAATATTCACAAAGGAATAGAGCTTCTCTTTCCGTAGTTTTCTGACAATAAGTTTAAGGTTGTTTTTGAACATAGCTTTAAGGTTTATTCGTTTCTTAAGGTATCTACTGGGTTAAGGCGGCCGGCTTTAAGGGATTGAAACAAAAGTGTCACCACAACAATTAAGGTTATTAAGACACCCGATAAAGCGAAAATGGAGATGCTTAAATCAATTCTATCGGCATAGGTTGAAAGCCATTCTTTAAGCAAGTAGATTGAAGTAGGGATGGCTAAAATGAAAGCTACCACAAGGAGTTTCATAAAACTAGCCCCAAACAATTTCATAATATCAGCTACTGAAGCACCCAACACCTTTCTAATCCCAAACTCATGAACTCTCTGATCAAGAGTGAATACCGCGAGGCCAAACAAACCCAAACAAGAAACTATAACCGACAGTATTGAAAACACCAAAACAGCCCTTAGGCTTTCTTCTTCGATCTTAAGTAAACTAGTATAGCTACTCTCCATCAATTGAATATTTAATTCCTTATCCGAAAACTGAGACCACAATTCTTCAATATTCGCCTTGGCCTCTTTTGGATCATTGACTTTAACAAGAAGGGGGTAATGATAAGCCCCTAAGCCATTATAGGTCTTTCTGGTAATCAATACTGGGGCAATACTTTGCCTTAAATCACTAAAGTAGAAGTCGTTAACCACCCCAATGACCTGAAACCGACTATCTTCAAGTAGTTTCGAGTTATTATCAGTAATTCCCATGATTTTTGCCGCCACTTCGTTAACCAAAACAGGATGTTTAACTTGTGATTGTGAACCTTCTTCATTCTTCGCTACCACAGTATTGCCCTCAAACTCTTCGAAACCATAGCCCTGAATAAAATTCATCTCCATGGTTTCAAAAAAAGAATCATCTACCGTGAAGTAGACTAATGAAACTGTCGTTGAATCTGAGAGTTTTACCTCAATTGGCCGCTCGTATGATTCTTGAAAAGGCATTCTATTTATATGTGCCGCACTCTCAATGGCTGGATATTTCGCAAGCGCATCTTTAAAAGTATTCTTAGATTCTTTGAGTTCATAAGTTTGGAGAACTAAAACACTGAAAGGATCATAACCAATATTACGATTCTGAATGTGCTCTACCTGTAAGTACATCGTAATCACGGCTATAATTAAACCTGCAGAGCAGGTAAATTGCAATACTGCCGCACCTTTTCTTAGCGCCCCAGCATTTAAAATGCTAAAACTCTTTTTTGCACTACCGTTTTTCAATACTGCTGATAAGTTAGCACTAGATAAATATAAGGCTGGGTAAATCCCTGAGACTAGCGTTAGAACAAAAACGAACAAGACTAAGCCTGTAATCCACTCCGTAGTTTGCAAAACAGAATAGTCAACTTTAATGCCTACCAAGTTTGTGTTCAGTGTAATAAGCCCTTCTACAATGGCCAATGCCAAAATGGAGGAAAGCATTACTACGATAAAAGACTCCAGCATAAACTGAAAAATCAGTTGTCTTTTTGACGATCCCAATATCCGCTTCACCCCTACTTCCTTCATTCTGGCAGAAGCTCTAGAGGTTGAAAGACTGACGAAGTTGAGAATGGAAATGATTAAAGCAGCAAGAGCAACAATTGCCATGGTTTTTAACTGAGATGCATCTAAAGATGGCATGAGATTGTTTGTCGTATCTGAGCCTATGCGCAAACCATCTAAAGTCTCTGTATAAAACCCACAATAGAGTCCAGCATTCTTCCATTCTTCTGCAGAAATAACCTGACCTCCGTAAGTCTTGGGTTGAATATATTTATGGCTTAGTTCAAAAAGCCTTTCATCAAGTTTACTTGTGGTTGTATTTGGCACTGCTACCAAATAATTATAGATGGAAGAGTTCTGCCAACCATCCAAGGGTAAGCTTGAATCTGGAATCCGAACTTCAGAAACCAACAAATCAAAGTTTAGCTGACTCTTAAAAACGGGAGTCTTTATTACCCCGCTAATGACAACAGGAACTTGCAAAATGCTATCCCTAGCAAAGGAAGAGGTTACAAAAATAGTTTTCCCATAAACATCTTCAGTACCAAACAACTCTTTGGCATACTCCTCACTCAAAACCGCAGAATTGGGTGTAGAAAGTGCAGTTCTGGGATCGCCCAATACTAGGTCATAATCAAAAACTTTCAAGAAAGAGGAGTCAACCAAGTAGCCAGCCCCTCTATACTCCAAATCATCAACTCGCAAAGTAACTGTTCGCTTTTTAAAGCTGGTAAATTGCTCAACCTCTGGTATTTCAAATATTACCTGAGCCAGATTTGGTGGCCCCTGAGCGTGTTTACCACCAATCATGGTGTAACTCACTTGAAATATGTCATCCTTCTGCGAAAAGCCTCTTTCATAACTATTCTCCTGATATAGATATAGTGTTACTAGAAAATAAACACTCAGACCCAAAGTGAGCCCAGCAATATTGAGAAAGTGTAGAAAGGTTGACTTTCTAAAACTTCTTATGGCAAATTTGAAGGTTTGTTTGAGCATAATCATTCTGATTTAAGTGAATCAACAGGGTTTTTAACTGCTACTTTATAGGATTGATGAAAAACGGTGAGGAACACCATGGCAAAAACTAGGAGGCTTCCAATGATAAAAATAAGTGCAGAAACCTCTATACGATAGGCGAAATCCGTAATCCATTGATTAATGCCCCAAATGGAACAAGGCACTGCAATTAGCAAGGCCAACAAGGCTAGCTTCAAAAAATTGTTCATCAACAATTTGATCAGGTCTGCCACTTGTGCGCCAAGGACTTTTCGTATTCCAAACTCTTTGGATCGTTGATCAGCTGCAAAAACAGTAAGCCCGAACATCCCCAAGCAAGAAATAAAAATGGCCACAGCAGTAAACAGGCTGAAAGCATCCCCAACCTTGTATTCCTTATCTATAATGGCATCATAATTATCTTCTAGAAAATAATGGTTTATAGGTAAGTTTGAAAACTCTTGCCATTTAGCCTCGATCCGTTCAATGTTCTCTTGATTGATCGGCATTTTTATAGCAAGCTGAGTGAACCTTGGTCTCCACTTAAAAATCACTGGACTTATCTGTTCTCTAAGTGACTGAAAATGAAAATCCTTTACCACTCCTATAACTTCATCTCCGTCTAATGTTTGACCCAATACATTTCCGTTACTAATTAAAGATGCCGCAGTCTCATTGATCAGTACGCTTTTGATGTTACTTTCAACATTATCAGAGAATAATCGTCCGTACAGTAACTCAATGCCCAATACATCAAATATCTCTGAGTCACCATAAAATTCATTAGTATAAACAGTCTCTCCACTCGCAGTTTCCATTTCGATTTTAAATCCATTATTCTCTTCTCCTGGAAGACTTGATAGGCTCGATGTGTTTTCCACGATAGCCATTCGTTCTATCTCCGTTCTAAAGGCCTCAAATTGACTGGTTAAAAGACTCGCTTTTGGTAGGACTAAAACGTTCTCTTCGTCAAAGCCTAAATCAATTTTAGATATGTACTTAAGCTGTTTAGACATAAAGACAGCACATATAATAAGGATAGCTGACAGCGAGAATTGAATAACGACTAGAGCATTCCGGAAAACGTTAGAAGAACTAGCACCTTTGAATCCTTTTACTTTCTGGCCTTTTAATAACGCAGTTACTTTGAAAGAAGACAGATAGATGGCTGGATATAAACCAGACAGAATACCGATCAATACAAGTAACAATAGCAGAAAAAATAGAACCTGAGGCGTTTGAACGAGCGAAATCGATATAAAACCATCGAAAAAGTAATCCACTAATTTTAAGGCAAGTTCGGCAAAACCAAAAGCCAGAACTCCCGCGAATAAGGTGATAAGCAAGGATTCAACCAGCAACTGAGTAACCAACACTAACCTAGACGAGCCCATCACTTTTTTCATCCCTATCTCCTTCGCCCTATCCGAAGCTTTGGCAGTTGATAAGTTGATAAAGTTTGCGCAAGAAATAATGAGAATGAAGATTGCGATTATAGCAAAGGCCAACACTGTAGATTTCTCACCCCCGGTTTCTAACTCTCTACTCAACTCAGATTCTAAGTGTATTTCTGTAATGGGTTGAGCAAAAAGCTCAATATTACTATCCTTTGTCCAGTCTTGAAATGTATAATCTGCTGCAAATGACATTGAGGATTGAAAACCTGGGAAGATAAAATCTTCGTTAATTTCATCAAATAGTTTCTGAAGTTGTTCGGGCTTGACGTTTTGACCTAACACAGCATACGTGTAAGCATTTACACCACTCCAGGCGCTCAGCTTATATGGACTTTCTGGTTTTGACCATAAACCATTAAAATTGAGGTGGGTTTTATACAGTGAAGCTTTAATAATCCCTGTTATTAAAACTTGGACATCCTTGATTATTATAGTTTCACCCACTACATCAGTCCTCCCAAAAAGCCTCTGAGCCTCCTCTTCTGTAAGAATCAGTGAATTGGGGTTATTCAAAGCAGTTTCTCTATTACCGTAGAGAAGATCAAAATCAAAAACATGAAAAAATGATTCGTCTACTTCGAAGTAATTATTTGGCTGAAAGACGACATCACCAACACTCAATACTTGGCTATTTGGCACTCTCACTAAACTGGTAGCTTCTTCCACTTCAGGTTGCTTGGCCAGTTCATCTGCTAAGTTCACTGATGAAGTAGCCATTAAAGAAGCATTTAGAAACTTGGTGTATATCCGATAAGTACGATCCGCTTTAGAAAAACCTCTCTCAAAAGTAGATTCTTGAAACACATATAAACCAATGACTAAGAATGAGGCCAAACCAACGCTCAAACCCACAATATTGAGCACAGAGAAAAGGCCTTTTCTTTGAATATTTCGAATTGCGAGTTTGAGGTGGTGGTGTATCATATATTTACTCGTCTCTAAGTGAATTGACAGGGTTGGCAGTAGCGGCTCGCATAGAACGGTAACCTGTAGTACTTAAGGCTATCAGAAGTGATGCGCCAATACTGATCAAGAAAATAATTGGCCCAATGGCAATGCGGTATTCATACTGCCCAAGCCAACTGTTCATTCCCCAATAGGCCAAAGGCGCAGCCAACAAAAAGGAAAGCCCGACTAAAACAATAAACTCCATTGAAAAACGGCTCATGATGTTGGCTACCGTAGCGCCTAATACTTTTCTAATTCCAATTTCCTTGGCCTTTTGATTTGCCATAAAGGACACCAAGCCGTAGAGGCCTAAGCAACCAATGAAAATGGCAATGAAGGCAAACACAGTAAGCATTTGTGACATTTTCCTTTCGCCTTCATAGAAGTCAGCAATCTCCTTATCTAAAAAAGTATAGTCGAACTCATATTCTTCATGAATGTCGTACCAAATGGTTTCTAGTTCAGCAATTACATTAGCCGAACTCTGCCCGTTGATCCGTAACCCTAGTGTTCTAAAGTTCTCTTGGCGGTTGAACATGGCCACTGGCTCTATGGCCTCAGATAAAGTAGTAACATGATAGTCCTTCACCACTCCTACAATTGGAGCGTTAAAACCCCACAACATCATTCGTTCGCCAATAACTTCATTCGGGTCGGTGATGCCAAGTTTTTTCAGAAAGGTTTCGTTCACTACAAATTGGTTTACGGTATCGCTTTTTGTTAGCCAATCGCCTGCTACCAAATCCAAGCCATAGGTTTTCTGATATTGGTCATCAGCCATTTTTACGTGGGTATTAAGTTCGTTTACTACGCTATCCACCCCATAATAATAGGCGTTGGTAACTGACTGAGAACCTGAAAAAGGTGGTTTATAATTGAAAGAATGAGAAACAACTCCCGGAATGTTCTGAACTTTTGAATCCCATAGGTCACGAGTTCCTTTGTCGGTTTCGGCTAAATTGATATTCAGAATATATTCTTGGTCATAGCCCATATCTACCGAACTAAAATAGTTCATTTGCTGAACTGCCACCACGGTTCCAAAAATCAAAATCTGACAGATTAAGAATTGTGTGAAAACAAGTGACCTTCTGAAGAACAAATTGCCTTTTCCTTTGGTCATACTTCCTTTGAGTGCATAAATGGGTTTTGCACTTGAGAGTACAATTGCTGGGTATAAACCCGCCAAAACCGACACCGCCAAAAGAATAGCAATCAAATAGCCAAGAAGTGCTAAGTCTGCAATAGGATTAAAAGGCACCTCAATTCCTATAAAGTCATTGATCACCATGGGTAAAAGCCTTTCGGTAAGCGCCATGGAAATCATTAAAGCAATAAGGGTTATAGCGAAGGTTTCGCCAATAAACCTTAATATCAACTGCTTTCTTGTACTACCCAGCACCTTGCGCATACCCACTTCCTTGGATCGCTTAACTGCCATGGCAGTAGACATATTAATGAAGTTAAAACAGGCGGTTACAATAAGCAATACACCAATAATGATATAGGCATAAAGAATGGTTTTTGGCGCTACCCGACCACTAAAAGTACCGAAACGCTCATCGAAGTGATATTCGGTAAAAGGGGCTAACAAAAATGTACGTGCTTCACGGGTATCTTTATCCCAGTGCTTTTCTACAAAATCTGGAAATTGAGCATCTATCTTGGCGGGTTCTACATTATTCTCTAAAAGTACAAAGGCCACGTTGTCGCTTGAAATGCTCCCCCAATTATTAAATTCCTTAGGGTCTTTGGCCTTTTTTGTTTCCATGGAAATAAAAATCCCAAAGGGAAAATCTGAGTTTTTAGGAGCGTCTTCTAGCACTGCCACCACCATTAGATCAGTGGTTTTGTTTAGTGTTATGGTTTGTCCTAGAGCAGACTGATTAGGGAAGTACTTTTCGGACAACGTTTTATTGAGCGCAACTATGTTGGGTTCAGAAAAAGCTGTTTCTACGCTTCCCTCAAGTACCTTCCAATCAAAAACGTTGAAAAAAGAAGGGTCGATGTAGGTGAGTTCCGGCTCTTCTTCATAGTATTTAATTTGGCCACCATTATTCACAGAAATAAGTCCGTAACGCTCGTGCGAAATCAGTGTTACTTCTTTTACCCCCACAATTTCGTCTTTAATGGAAGCAGGCATGACCAATGGCACTCCTCCCTGAGGGTATTCTCTACCGTCTTCTACATCAATATGTCCGACACGATATATCGAGTTAAGATTTTCATGATATTGGTTAAAACTGCGCTCTTGTTTTACAATCAAGAACATAACTAAGCTACATGTAATGCCCAGCGTTAAACCGCTGATATTGATGAGCGTGAAAGTTTTGTTTCGAACAAAATTTCTAATTAAGATTTTAAGATAATTTTTGACCATTGTATCTGTGTTTTGAGTTATTCAGTAATCAGGTAATCAGGTAATCAGG
>NZ_LRPB01000008.1 GCF_001592945.1 Roseivirga seohaensis | reverse complement strand
CAGGTATCAGGTATCAGGTATCAGGTATCAGGTATCAGGTATCAGGTAAAGCAAATTTTTTCAGCAATTTGAGTTCCCTAAATACCCGTTTTTTTTACTCTATTATTTACCTGTTTCCTGATTTCTGCTTTACTGTTCTCCTGTTTTCTGATTTCCTGATCAACTAATTTCCTGACAAAGCTCTACCAGTACTCCGTTGGTCGACTTTGGGTGAAGGAAACAAACAATTTTATTGTCGGCTCCTTTTTTGGGTGTTTCGTTGAGCACGGTAAAACCTTCCGCTTTTAAGCGAGCGATTTCAGCTTCAATATCTTCCACATCAAAAGCAATATGGTGAATACCTTCGCCTTTCTTTTCAATGAACTTGGCAATTGGGCTATCAGGATTCGTGGCTTCGAGTAATTCGATTTTATTTGGCCCTACTTGGAAAAACGAGGTTTTCACTCCTTCTGTAAGTACGTCTTCAATCTTATAATGTGGCTCGCCAAATAGCTTAGCAAATAGCGTATTGGAATTATCTAGGTTCTTTACGGCAATGCCGATGTGTTCTATCTTTCGCATAGACTTATTGAATCATTAACTATCTTTGTAAATTAAAGGAAACTTTCGAGGCCTTGTGCCTGTTTCTAATCGAAGTCCAAATTATCGCATTTGGACAGCATAAAAAAATCAATGCATATGACGGGTGCCGGAACAGATATCCATGTAGAGAGTATTAAGCTTCAACGCGAGATTGAAAGCCATTTAAGTATTAAGGGAAGTGAATTGAGCTTTGAGTTTCAGCAGAACGAGGGGAAAACCAAGCTCGACCTGATTACAATTAGCCCAAGGCACAACCAATCTTTTCTTTTCCAGTCTGTGTTGGGCATTGATAAGCTCGATGCATTGAGAAAAATGTTGGACTACGTAAAGTCTTACAAAGACAAATACCAGTCCTACACCGTTCAGTGGATTGCGAAGGGTGAAAAAGAATTGCACACTTCGTATTTCAGAGCGGGCAATATGTACGATGCGCTCGATAAATTATATTATGGACGCGATATCAATACCATAACCGTTTTTAGTATAGTACTTAATCCTGTAGCCTAATGATAACAGTAACAGATTCAGCAAAAGAGAAAATCTTCGAGCTTCGTTCTAAGGAAGGAAAATCGAACGACAATAACATTAGAGTTTCGGTGCAAGGCGGAGGCTGCTCTGGCCTGATGTACGACCTTGATTTTGATTCAGAAATAAAGGAAAAAGACGAGGTTTTTGAAGACAAAGGCATTAAAATATTGGTTGACAGAAAAAGCCTTTTGTACCTGCTAGGTACTACCCTCGATTTTTCTGATGGACTGAACGGAAAAGGTTTTCAGTTTGTAAACCCAAACGCTTCGCGCACTTGTGGTTGCGGAGAGAGCTTTTCAGTATAAGCATTTCCAAAATATTGAATTGAAAAAGGTGTCTCGAAAGGACACCTTTTTTGGTTAGTAAAAACCCATATTTGAGAAGAATTCAATAGCTTGAACATTCAAAAACAAATGATTTTGACATGGAAAAGCTTAATAAATCAAACCGAATGAGTCAGATTGTGATTCATGGCGATACAATCTACTTGGCTGGTCAAATTCCTGATGATACCACTCAGGACATGAAGACCCAGACTCAGAGTGTTTTAAGTAAAATAGATGCTTTATTAGCCACTGCCGGCTCTGACAAATCGAAGGCTTTAATGGCCACAATCTATATTTCGGACAAGTCTCAAGTAGCGGCTATGAATGAAGCTTGGGATGCTTGGGTAACACCCGATAGCCCACCAGCAAGGGCCTAGAGAAGGTTTACTTGTAGAAATCATAATCACCGCAGCGAAGTAGTTATATCTTAAGCTTTATCGGGCTCTATTGTTTTGAAGAGGAGCACATTAGCGCAATTTGCACTATACGGCACCATCATTCCGTAGGCATATACCCAAGCTACGGTGTTGGCACAGAAAGAAACAAGAAATAAAGAACATTTTCTTTTAGCACACGGTCTGACCTTCGGTACCGACCGATCCTCTAAGGTCGGCATCGAATAGATCAGACCTGCATATCAATCTTAAAACTCGCTTTAAAATTAAATTCCCGTAAAAAGCTCAAAGCTTTCCAAATACCGTGGAATCATTACGTTTGGCCATTGCAATTCCTCTTTGAGCTTTAACGACAGGTGATGGGCACTTTTCAATTCACCATGCACCACAAAAGTCATTTTAGGCGCTTCTTTAAACTGGCCTGCCCAACGCATTAACTCACCTCTATCGGCATGCGCTGATAGCCCATTGATATGTTCGACATGACATTTTACAGGCACTTCAATGCCATAAATACGAGAGGTAGGCTCTCCATCAAGAATCTTTCGGCCTCTTGTTCCTTCTGCCTGAAAACCAACGAACAAAAGCGTGTCATTTTTTCGTGACAAACGATTGAACAAGTGATGCATAATTCTTCCCCCAGTACACATTCCGCTAGCTGAAATAATGATGGCATTCCTTTCTATGCTGTTGATGCTCATGGAAGAATCTTGAGTTCGGAAGTACTTAAAGCGAGGATAATCGAAAATGGATTCATGTTCGCCCCGTCCAATGCTCAATTTGTGGTCGTCACGGTGAATTTTATGCAAGTTAGTTGAACTAATGGCCATTGGGCTGTCGATGTAAACATCGCATGCAGGAATCTGATTGGTGGTTAATAATCGGTGGAAATAGTAGAGCAGTAATTGAGTTCTACCTACGGCAAAAGAAGGAATCAGCAAACAGCCATCGTTATCAAATGCGGTTTTCACAATACTGGCCAGCTGGCCTTCAATATCTTCGGCTACATTATCTCTGTCGCCATAAGTGGATTCGATAAAAAGCACATCTGCATCGTGTATTGCATAGGGATCCTTTAACAGGGGTTGATTATAGCGCCCTAAATCGCCAGAGAACACAATTTTTTTCTGCTGGGTTTCTCCTTGAATATTAAGCGACACAATGGCCGACCCAAGAATATGTCCTGCATCGAAAAAAGTGGCCGTTACGGACTCTAAAACATTAACCGGCTCTTGATAAGTTATGGGCACCACCATGTCGAGTGCCTTTTTTGCATCTTGCGTATTGAAAAGTGCCAAAGGCGGATTGTGTTTTGAATAGCCCTTGTGTTGAGCAAATTCGGCTTCTTCCTCTTGCAATTTTGCGGCATCCATAAGCAGGATTTCTAAAAGTGAGGCAGTCGCTTCTGTGCAATAAATCGGCCCGTTAAAGCCTTCGTTTACTATTCTTGGCAGGTAACCAGAATGATCAATATGAGCATGTGTTAATACGATGGCATCTATAGTTGTAGCGTCCATCGGAAATTCATCCCAGTTTCTGAGCCTAAGTTCTTTTAAGCCTTGAAACAAACCGCAATCCACTAACAACTTCCTTTTATCAAGTTCTAGTAAATATTTTGAACCGGTAACCGATTGGGCTCCGCCTAAAAACTTTAACCTTACATCCATAGCATCAAATTAACAGCTCTCAATGTGAAACCGAATTAACAATATTCATAATCCTCAATGATAAATATCATACGTAGAGGCAAAATCAGTACGCTGCTAAATCAGCAGGAATTGGATAGTCTGGACCTTTTGTAGGTTTATAATTGTAAACCGCTGGAATAGGTGGGCAACGATGCTCTGTAATTTCTTTCATTAATTCATGAGCTGATAAACCTGCATTTCCACCAAAGAAAGCCTTCTCTTTATCAGTGAAAACACCCTCAATATCATTTTTCAGAATTTCTCCCATCCAAAGCCTACGCAATTCTATCCAATGCTCATCCTGCTTTCCGTCTTCCAGTGTTGCCGCATAAGGCCTTACTTCTACATAAATTGTTCGCCTAGCCCCAGGTGAACGCTTAGGTTCTGAACTGTGTAACACCATCATTTCTTGCACCATAACATTTCCAGCCTTGGCAGGAACTTGCACTACATTTGGAGGATTCCAACCGTAATCCCTTTCAATTGACTCAATGTCCTGCAATTCAGTATGTGTTGCAGGCACATATCGTAAACATCCATCGTTCAAATCAGAATCGTCTAAATATATTCCGATGTTTAGGTAAGCATGATTTGGATCATTTGGAGCTCCTTGATGCCATTTCACTACTGGATGAGGGTGTTGATGCTTGTATAGAATATCAGCCTGAAGAATAATGGCAGTAGACCCGCAAAGTTCTTTTATCAATTTTAAAAACACAGGGGTGGCCAGCAATCGGTTAAGGTCATCTGTATAATGGAAATGGAGGTCATCGAAACGCATTAATCGTGGCCCTACAGAATCCTCGATAACACAAGCACCTGATAAGGTATCGCCTTGCTTATAATATTCCAGTGCTTTTGCTTCAATTTCGTCAGCTATGCTTCTAAACCTATTAAGTATTTCCGTTGGGATAGACTCTTGTAATAAGGCATAGCCACATTTTAAAAAATTTTCTTTATTAATAATCTCTGTCTTCATAAAAGTAAAATTAGGCAGGTTTTCACATCACTTTTCGCCATATAAATCTGGCTTCTTAATCACCATCCAAAGGCTCCTTCTCACAATTTCACCCATATTATCACACTTTAAAAAAGCCTTTTCATTGTAGTATTTGGCAAGGTCTCTCCTAAGCTTTTTCACCTGCTCAGGAAAAGCCAGCGTATCGTTAATCATGGCATTGATAAGGTCTAATACCCGATAACGCTCGACCCTAAGTCTGTTGGCAATCAATGAGCGTTCTTCCTTCTGATATTGTTTTACTGTTTCGGGAGTCATATGCTTAAGCCCTAATTCAATGAGTTTATTATTCTGTTTGAAATATTGAGGAAGATACACACTTTTCCTACCCTCGTAAGATTGCTGATCGAAATCTATAGCTTTCAATCTATAGCTCACTTCTTCAAAATCAGGAGTTACATTTACCACGAAATTACTAGAGTGCATATCGCCCAAAAGCCGAACGAAGCACCTTTCGTTGAATTTCACAAACTCTTTGGCCAGCCTAATCTCGTTCAGCATTTTACTGTTCATATGGTTTTTGATGAACTCATCTCCGGGAATACCTACAATGTGTTCTTCGATTAAAGTGTTTTTATGAACCACATAACTCATTCGGTTGGGGGAAAGCAAGTGTTCCAATTCTAGCCCATAAATTCTGGAGGCATCAGCATTCTTCACATAGAAGTAATCGAAGTTATCGTTGATCTGATTTACAATGCGCACCCTGAAAGGCTTTGTATTACCGAAAGCACAAAGGTCTACCCGATCGACTTTTAAATGCTCCATCACTCCAACATCTCCATCAGCCATTAGCACAGAGTAGATTTTTTTGAGAGCCAAGTAAATGTCCTTCATATCGTCTTGTGGATAGAAAACCGTTTCCCAAAGGGTATCGTCTCCTTTAGAGTTGTAAAGTGGAATGGCATTGTTATACCTCAGTAAATCATCGTACTGAATAGGCACTTCGATGAGCCGTTTATAGCGCAAAAGGTAGGCGCGTAGCTCCTCGCTTATTTTAAAGGGAATCTTCTTTTTACTGATCAGGGCCATTGCAATGTCTCTTTGCTGTAAGATAGTAATTAGGGTTGAGTAGTTAAGGATTAAGAGTTAAGAGAAAATAGTGAACTTCAGCCGTCTCCAATCAGCGTATTTGCAAACCTGCTTGAGCCTATCGAAGTGATGATGTTTACGTGAAGTTATCTCAATGTTGACTTGTAGTACCAGAGATTGCTTCGTAATAAGCTCTTGCTAGCGCAACGTTTATTTCTCACAATGACCAAACAATAACGGTTTCTAGTTATCAGTTACCGCTTTAAAATGTATACCTGAAAAATAAGGGTTGAGTTAGGAGGCACTTCACGAGTACCTTCTGATCCATATGCCATTCGTGCGGGTACTTTTATAAAACCATTATCCCCTTCTTCAAAATACTTGAGTCCTTCCTGAAAACCATCAATCAAGTCGCTCTTTTTTAGATTAATACCTATTGGCTTTTTTGTTCTGAAGGAGCTGTCAATTTCTTTCCCATTCTCTAAATAAGTAGCGTAGTGTAAAACCATATCACTAGGCTCTAAAATAGGCTCTGTATGGATTTCTCCTTTCACCTTTGAGAGTCCTAAGTTATATTTTACCTCAATCCACGTTATGCTATTGAATTGATCCTCTCTTATTTTCTCAAACTTCTCCTCAGGGTTTTCATCCGTTACAATGTTTCCGGCCTCATCCCATTCCTTTAGCTGAATTAAAATTCCGCGGTCATTATATTTTTCTTCTCGTTTCTTGGAACCGTCTTCGTACCAAAAGGAATGCTTACCAATTTTGATCCCATCCGCCATTCTACCTTGGTACTTCTTCTCACCATTTTCATACTTTTCTACCTTCTTCTGCGCAAAAACAGAGGTCGTTTGAAAAGCAAAAAATAGGCAAACGCTAAAGGTGAACAGGAATGATTTCATGGTAGGAGCTTTTAACTTCAAGAAAGGCCAATTTACAAATAGAACATTACTAGAACAACCTCTTTAAAAATGTTGGTCCCCTGAATGTAAACAAAAAGAGCAGCCGTCTGGCTGCTCTTTTTGTTTTGTTGCACATATTATTCTACTTACCTACTCAACCTCACAATATGTACCCAGCTGTTTTTGAATCGGGTGTCGTTTCTGATTTGTTTCATGCGGGCGATGGCCTTGTCGAAG
>NZ_LRPB01000007.1 GCF_001592945.1 Roseivirga seohaensis | reverse complement strand
CAGTTATCAGTTATCAGAAAATACAAATTTGGAATTAGGCAGCCAAAATTAATATTAACCTTTTCCACTAAATGAGCCTGCCGTAGCCCGTTTTCTTTTCTTCTTTTCCTGAAGTACGAAGGATCTAAGACATCACCAGCAATGATCTTTTAAGCACAAGTTCCAAAGTTAAGTCAAGCTGTAAGCATCCTTTTCAGCAACACAAATCATTGATTTGAAGTCTAAAACCCAAACCCGTTTTCCTTTCCTGAGGAACGAATAATCTAAAAAACAGATACTGATTAGTCAAACAAGAAGATAACAACTACCCCTCAGAAGCTTCCGCCACCATATTCTTACTACCTACAAAAAACGGTACTCTTTGATGCAATGATGTCGGTTGGATTTCCATAATGCGCTGCATGCCATCAGTAGCTAAACCTCCTGCTTGTTCTGCAATCATGGCCAAACAGTTACATTCATACATTAAACGTAATTTTCCATTTGGGGCTTTAACAGTAGACGGATAAATATAAATTCCACCTTTCAATAAATTTCTGTGAAAGTCGGCCACTAAAGATCCTATGTAGCGAGCAGAGTACCCTCTGTCTTTACACTTATCAATATAATCAGTTACCGACTGCGGAAAACTTTTAGAACCACCTTCATTCACCGAATAAATCGTTCCATCTTTTGGCATTTTCATGTCTTGATGCGACAATAAATATTCACCCAAAGAAGGCTCATATGTAAAACCGTTTACTCCCTTGCCTGTGGTATACACAAACATGGTAGATGAACCGTAAAGAATGTATCCTGCTGCAACCTGGGCCGTACCCGGCTGCAAAACATCTTCCATAGTTACGGGGCTTCCTACTGGCGAAACTCTTCTGTAAATGGAAAAAATAGTACCCACAGAAACGTTTACATCAATATTTGAAGAACCATCCAGCGGATCCATGGCAATAATATACTTTGCGTTTGGGGTCTTCAGGTCAATAATATCTTCATTTTCTTCTGAAATAATGGCCGCTACTTCCCCACCCTTTTGCAAAGCACGGGTAAAACGAATATTTGCCGCCACATCTAAATTTTGTTGTGCTTCACCTTGAACATTCTCTGTACCATAAGCCCCAGTGATATCGGCCAAACCAGCACGATTAATTTCTCTGTTCACCACCTTACCTGCATAAGCCAAATCTCTAATCAATTGAGATAACTCTCCTGAAGCAAACGGAAATGCTTCTTGGTTTTTCATGATGAACCGATCCAAATTTGAACCTATTGGAAGTGCGATACGTGAATTTTCAGCTTTAGACATGTGCAACTATAATTTTAATCTCAGAAAACGTTGATAACTTGCAGCGCGAAATTAACAAAAATAACTCACGAGCATTGAAAGTATTTAAGTTTGGAGGTGCATCTGTAAAAGATGCCGATTCGGTAAAAAATATGACCTCCATAATTGAGGCGAATATTTCCGATCAATTAGTGGTTATCGTCTCTGCCATGGGCAAAATGACTAACGCCTTCGAGAATATTCTCCAAAAATTAATCGATGAAGAAGACTATAAGGAAGCACTTCAGTACGTAAAAGATTTTCACTTTGGAATTATTTCTGACCTCGGTTTGGCCGGGAATCAACAACTAAATCAAGAAATAAATACTGACTTCGAATCGATTCATCACGAATTGGATAGATTCAGCTCTTCAATGGGCTACGATTTTATTTATGATCAAACCGTGTCTTATGGTGAAATTTTATCCACTCGAATTGTAGCGGCATATTTAAATACCCGCCAAATCAAAACCACCTGGCTAGATGCCCGGAAAATGGTGAAAACCGATAACATTCACCGACAAGCCCTTGTAGATTGGGGCGCCACGCAAAACATCATTCGTTCGCAAGTGTCGCAATATGCAGACAGAAGCGTAGTGCTTACACAAGGTTTTATTGGTTCGAATGCTAAGTTTAACACCACCACCCTTGGAAGGGAAGGAAGTGATTTTAGTGCAGCAATCTTCGCCACTTCTTTGAATGCCGAATCGGTAACCATTTGGAAAGATGTGCCAGGTGTACTCAATGCCGACCCGAAAAAATTTGATAATACAGTGCTATTCGATCAGTTGCCTTACAAAGAAGCTGCTGAAATGACGTATTATGGTGCTTCGGTAATTCACCCTAAAACCATAAAACCCTTAGCTCAAAAAGGCATTCCCTTGTATGTAAAGTCGTTTGAACACCCTGAAGCCAATGGCACACTTATTAACGAATGCGTGATTCCGAATTTGGCTCCTGCCATAATTCACAAAGGAAAACAGACCGTTATTTCGTTTAAAATAAGTGACTTCTCTTTCATCAACGAGCAGCATATTCATTTGATTTTTGAACACATCAACAGAAATCATCTTACGATTAATTTAATGCAAAATTCAGCCATATCATTTACCATTTGTATGGACGATAACCCTGTAAAAAGAGAGCAGTTAAGAATGGCCTTAAAAGACGATTTCTTGATTTATTATAATGAAGGTCTAGAAATGATTACGGTAAAAAACTACAACCAGTCCACTATTGATAATCTTATTAAAGGCAAACAAATTATTATAGAACAACGCAGTAGGAACAACTTTCAAGTAGTATATAAATAGTGACCCACTAAATGAACTTGTGTTTTCAGACTTAACATTTATCGATTGGTCAGTAGTTTTGGCCGCTGCTTTTGTTTTGGGTTTATCCAAATCAGGCATCAAGGGCATCAGCATTATCATTGTGGCCTTAATGGCGTTTGTTTTTGACGCCAAAGCCTCCACAGGCATTTTACTTCCTATGTTACTTGTAGGCGACATATTTGCTGTAATCTACTACAACCGTCATGCGCAATGGAAATACCTTTTTAGGCTTCTACCCTTTATGATGTTGGGGGTCATTTTCGGCACTTATGTGGGCAACAGCATGGACGAAGATTCCTTTAGAAAAAGCATGGCCATTGTTATTTTTATTTCAGTGGTTGTTATGTTTTGGTGGGACAGGCGAAAATCTAAAGCAGTACCTCAGCACATTAGTTTTGCTGGCTTAATGGGGCTAACGGCAGGCTTTACCACCATGGTTGGTAATTTAGCAGGCTCGTTCTCGAATATCTTTTTCTTAGCTATGCGCTTGCCTAAAGATGCCTT
The DNA here is from genome assembly GCF_001592945.1 of Roseivirga seohaensis. Lineage (GTDB taxonomy): Bacteria > Bacteroidota > Bacteroidia > Cytophagales > Cyclobacteriaceae > Roseivirga > Roseivirga seohaensis. The sequence goes on along the minus strand of NZ_LRPB01000007.1, from coordinate 9,530 downwards.
TATTGGCACTACTGCATGGCTGTTTTTGATCATCAACCTTTTTAAAATGCCCTTTCATGTTTTTAGTTGGGGTACCATTACTTGGGAAACCCTCAAGATAAATTTAGTAGTTATACCCGCCATTCTTTTAGGCCTTTTTATCGGGGTAAAGCTTCTCAAAAAAGTCAACGATAAACTTTTTAGGCAGTTTATTCTGGTAATGACAGCTGTTGGCGCCATCATGATTTATTTTAGTTAATGATCAGGGAGTAACTCCAGCACCACCAAAACGGGTCTATGGTCAGAAGCTACACGTTCATCAATGACGCGTTTCTCTAAAACCCTCCACCTGTGGGCAGGTCGAAAAAGCACATAATCAATTTTTTTGATGGGTTTATCTGAAGGGAAAGTGAATGCATTATCGGCAAATGACCGCTCCCAATCTTTAAAAAGCAGTTGCATGGCCCTGTTTTCAGGCGTTTCGTTTAAATCGCCTACCAATATGGTTGGCACATTATCCCTTTTCAATACCCTATTCAATTCTTCGGCTTGAATATATCGGTTATGGCCGTCCGCTTCATGGTCTAAGTGTGTGCCCACAAAACGAATGGTGTCACCACTTTTGATCACTACATTCACTTCTGCAGCGGCTCTTGGCTCCTTTCCTTCGGTATAAGGCAATGGATGATTTTTTGTTGTTAGGAAAGTAAAATTTGAAAGAATACCTTCTCCATACTCCCCCCCGTCATAATACATGGCTCGAGCAAAAAGTGGCGACATGTTAGTGCGAATACCTAATTCGGTCACCAAATCGTATTTTTTAGAGCGGTTGGTTTTGTAATCAACTTCTTGAAGAGCCACCAAATCAGGTTTTTCTTTACTAATCACCGAAGCAATTAAATCTAAATCAAAGTCGCCTTTGAGCGTTTTTCCATGTAAGATATTGTAGGTCAATACCCTTACAATTCTAGAAGAGTCTGGCACTTGTGCCGAAAGCTGATTCCCTAGCAAAAGCGTGACGAATAGAAAGCTAAGACTTCGAAAATAGTTCATAGTGAATTCTGGTTGATGATTTTAAGCATGGCTTTACGCTAACTATTCTTCCGTAGTAGGTTCGCTCGTTGCCAAGTAAACTTCGACATTACTGATGGTCGGACTTCCCTTGGCATCGGTAAAGGTAATCTTCAATTGACTGGTGGTTACTTGCGGCAATCGAAGTATGCGTTTGTAGCCTATGGTGGTTTCATTGGCGATTTCCTTATAGCCGTCCTCATCCTTCACTTCCACTTTAAACGCTTTAATACGTTGCCCTAGCGGAATGTATTCTTGAAGCACCAAACGATTAAAAGTAGCTTCTTTACTAAAGTTGATCATCAGCTCGCTTTCAATCACATCATCTTCTGTAGCCCAATAGGTATCGTTATATTCATCCAAAATATTGGAAGACAGATAGTTGTTTCCTCTAGTGTTCGAGGCCACTGCTTTTGCGCCTTTGGCCAAGTTCACGGCAAAAGTTTCGTCTAGGGTTTTGCGCAATTCCATCAAGGCTTTTACATCATTCTCATGTACCAAACCCCTCCGATCGACAGGTAAGTTAAGCAGTAAGTTGCCGTTTCTCCCCACGGATTTATAATAGATATCCAGCAATTCCGACAAGGATTTCACTTTATTATCCTGACTTTCGTGGTAATACCATCCTGGTCTGATGGAAACATCACATTCGGCAGGTACCCAATGCGTTCCGTCTTCATGGCCAGAGGTCAATTGTTGATATGGCCCAATGCCTGGAGCAAACTCATTGCGTCTCAGTGGTGCCCAGTTGGTAGCATCGGCAAAACCGTTTTCATTTCCTACCCAACGGACATCTGGGCCGCCATCGCTAAAGACCACGATATCGGGTTGAAGTTCTTTGGCCAACGCAAAAGTACTGTCCCAATCGTAATAGGTTTTTCGGTCTACATTTCGGGTTTCGTTGGCGCCACCATAATAGCCGTCACCACCATTGGCTCCATCTACCCAAAGTTCAAACACCTCTCCATAATTGGTCAGCAATTCCCTCAACTGATTACGATAATAAGTAATGTATTCAGGCTTGCCATAGTCGGCATGGTTCCTGTCCCAAGGCGAAAGGTAAAGCCCCATTTTAAGGCCGTATTCTTTACAAGCTGCCGCCAATTCTTTGATCACATCGCCCTTTCCGTTCTTCCAAGGACTATTTTTCACGGAATGTTCGGTATAAGCAGAAGGCCACAGCGAGAAGCCATCGTGGTGTTTTGCGGTCAGGATAATACCTTTCATTCCAGCTTCTTTGGCCACTCTTGCCCATTGGCGGGTGTCCAATTCCGAAGGGTTGAAAAGGCTTGGCGATTCTCCTCCAAGTCCCCATTCCATATCCGTAAAGGTGTTCATATTGAAATGGACGAAAGCGTAATATTCTAGCTCGTGCCAATTCAATTGTTGGGTACTCGGCAGTGGCCCAATGGGCGCTGGCGGTGGAACTTCTTTAGCGCAAGAGAAGCAGAAAAAGGAAGCAAGAAGTAATACTTGTAGCTGATGTAATTTCATGAGAATTTAAAAAAGTCAGCAACAAGATAAGGAAGAAAGACTAAACTATAAACCGAGACTTAGGCTTCCAAAACCTCCCAAGTATGGTCGGCCAGCAGTTTTACGCTGGAGATAAATTGTTTGAAGGGTTTAGACCTCCCCCATTCCGTTGGGCCTATTAATGAAAGTAAATCCGTTCCGTCTTCGCGCTCGTAGAGGTGATAGGTTTTTCCGATCAAAGGCTCAAAACTCATTTTGGCCATATAAATTCGTTCAGAAACTTCTACCCTTTCTTGAATGGCCTTGGCTTGTTCGGCCAACAGTTGCATTTGCTTATAAATCTGTTTGACCTGCATTTCGGTTTGCTCATGCATGGCCGCCACAGCTCGGCCTTTAATCCTTCCTTTGTCTTCCGGCTTAATCATGGCGCCACCTACCGTATGCGGAAAGCTAATGAGGCCGAGGTTCTCGGTCGTCATTTCGCTCATTTTCTCTAAATCAATCCGATCTAGGTCTATCTTTTTGCCCGTTTTTGTCATGCTGAAAGGTTAACTCAAGTTTAATAAAACTGTTTTACTTTTCTTTAAGGCTATCGATTTTAAGCGAATCCTGAGTATTCTCTTCCGAAGGCGCAATCGATTCCTTCAACAGTTTTTTAGAGCCCGGAAAACTCGTTCTGGTAGTAATATCATAACCCACAAGAATGGTGGCCAGAATGAACAAAATGGCTACAATCACGAATATCTTTTTTTGACGGTTCATAAATGAAAATGACAATCTTTTGAAGAACTGTAAAGTTCATAAAATCGTTGCTTAATTTCGAACCAATGGAGAAAAAGCTGCCCAATACCGATCGCAAAATCATTCATATCGATATGGATGCTTTTTTTGCTTCGGTAGAACAGCTGGATAAGCCCGAGTTTAGAGGCAAACCTTTGGCGGTAGGCGGCAGTAAAGAACGAGGCGTTGTGGCTGCGGCCAGCTATGAGGCCCGTAAATACGGAGTGCGCTCGGCCATGCCTTCCAAAACGGCCTATCAAAAATGTCCGCATATTATTTTCACCCCGCCTCGGTTTGAAAGATACAAAGAAGTTTCAAACGTAATTCGAAGCATTTTTCTGGAATACACCGATTTAGTAGAACCGCTTTCTTTAGACGAAGCCTTTTTAGACGTAACCGAAAACAAAAAGGGAATTCCCTCTGCTACTTTGATTGCCAAAGCCATTCGGAAACAGATTTTTGAAAAAACAGGCTTAACCGCCTCAGCAGGTATTTCCATCAATAAGTTTTTGGCCAAAATTGCCAGCGACTACCAAAAGCCCAACGGTATTACCCTGATTGGTCCTGAAAAAGCAATTTCGTTTTTAGAAAAACTAGAAGTAGATAAGTTTTTTGGGGTAGGAAAAGTAACGGCCAAAAAGATGCACGCTTTGGGTATTCACACCGGCTACGATTTAAAACAGTGGACGAAAGAAGCGCTTAAAGTAAAGTTTGGCAAGGCAGGGTCGTTCTATTATGATATTGTGAGAGGGCATGATTACCGCCCCGTAAACCCTAATAGAATCCGTAAATCATTGGGAGCGGAAAACACTTTTGACCAAGATTTGGTGGAGATTGAGGATATGAAAATGGCGCTTGACCCAATCCTTCAAACCGTTCATAAAAGATTAGAAAAGGCCGACACATTTGGCAAAACCCTTACCCTTAAAATAAAATTCAAAGATTTTAGCCAGATTACCCGAAGCGTTACTCAAACCGAAAACATAGTGAGTAGCGAAACACTTAAACAGCTGACTTTCAATTTACTTGAGCTGGTGAACTGGGAAAATTTTCCGGAAGGCGTGCGCCTATTGGGCGTTACATGCTCTAATTTTGAGCAAGACGAAGCAGAGGAAAATGTCAAAAAAACAGGATACCAGTTGACAATTGACTTTTAGAATTGTTAAAATAGAATAAATTTTAATCGCTAAATCGAGTAAATTTGAGCAATATTGAAGCACAATATGGAAAAGTTAGTTATAGCAAGCCACGCAGAATTTGCAGAACACATTGGTAAGGAACTGGGTGTTTCAGATTACCTTAAAATTGACCAAGAAAGAATTAATGTTTTTGCCGATGCCACACTAGACCACCAATGGATTCATACCGACCCTGAAAGAGCTAAATCTGAAGGCGGTTTTGGAAATACCATTGCCCATGGTTATTTAACTTTATCTATTCTGCCGCATTTATGGGAGCAAATTGCCGATATCCGTAACATCAAAATGATGATTAATTACGGCATCGAAAAGCTTAAATTTAATCAGCCCGTAGTGGCCGATTCTGAAGTAAGACTGAGGGTAAAACTCACTTCTTTGGCCGATTTACGAGGCATTACCAAATGCCAGTTGAATGTAAAACTCGAAATCAAAGACAACCCAAAACCTGCTTTTACAGGTGAAATGATCTTCTTATATCATTTTGAATAAACACTATTTTAAAACGACATAAAATACGCAAAGCCTAACCCGAAAGAGTTGGGCTTTTTTGTTTGTTGGGGGAATATGATCACAACTATACAAATACTGATTAACAGTATCTCCACACAGAATTACACAAGCGCTTCATTAGATTATCACAAAGCAGTAGGTTATTATTCTGATTTTCGGCAACTTCGGGAGACAAAGGTGTTAACGTCAATTACATAGAACCACAAACATGGAAGAAAGGAAATTAGAGGTACTGAGATTCTTCGTATCTCCAAAGGATAATAAAAATGAGAAATTACCCCTATACAATGTAGAAGGAATCGATTTATTCGATAATCTCTTCACCAACCTAATCCCGTTTATTGATGACCTTCCCCCCGATGAACGTAATAAACGAATTGTGCAATTTGGAAAAACCTCTACAGGGGCAACAGTTTTCCATAGAAAAGACGCAATTAGATCAGTTTCTGGCATAATTGAAACAGGGAAATACGGCAAAGAGGAAAATGTAGTTGATATCAACAGGAAGAAAGACGATCTTCCTGTATTTCGAATGATGAAAAATCACGCTCTTCAAAAACCATTTTTCTTTTTGATATGCATCTCATCTAAGAAAAATGAAGGCCTCATATTTCTAGAAAGAGAAGGTCTATTTGGCATTAAACAGGTATTCACCCTCGTTTTAAGTAAATATATAAGTAAAAATTTCCCAGAGAAGTCATTCCATTTTTCAAATTTCATTGATGATAAATTCGTGAAAAAATTCATTAACGAAGGAGTCTATAACAAAATTCGTTTAGTCAGAAATTCTTTACCAGAAGATGTTGCTGAGAAATATGGCCTCGAAAAGTTTAATACTGATGATTTCGTGTTGGAACTTAGTATTCGATCTAAAGGAAAAAGAAGAATTGGAGGAAGTGCTCGAAAAAGAATTCAAGAAATTTTCGAGAATAACCCAAACGGATTCTTCACGTCAGATGACTTTAAAAAAATTGGATTTGATGATGAAGCTTCAATTCACGTGAATTCAACTTACAAAAATTCATCTAGGACAATTAACCTATCAGACACTCTGAAATTTCGACCATACTATGATATCAAAGTCAATATCACATCCACAGGACATTCTGACTTTAAATCAATTGAAGGAGAGTGCATTCAGCTTTTAGAAGATTTCAACCTTGATCTTTATTAAAAATGTCTTCCAAAATAAATGTCATAGAAATATTACTCAAACACAAATCTACTTTGGAAAACCCAGAGGGGAAAATGTTGAGGCGTGACAGAAAACACTTTGTTATTTACCCCATTTTAATAGCGCTCTTATTAAGCATTATCATTGGAATCCCCAATGACAATTTAGTGAACATATTTGCAATTTGTTTGTCTGTTTTTGTTGGGCTTTTTCTAAATCTACTAGTGCTAATTATTTCCTTCGCTGAGAATAAATTAAATATAAAAGATATTAAAAATAGAGCTGAATTGTTGGAGCAGACATTTTATAATATCACCTATACCATTGTCATTTCATTATTTGCTTTGGGTATTCTGTTCTTGGCCAATGTAAAATTCCTTCCGACAGATTTAGTTTTCAGTTATGAGAAAACACTTTGGGAAACCAAGATTCACATTGAGAAATTAGAATATAATCAAATATTGACGCTTATTATTTATTTCATTTTCAATACTGTTTTTGCTCACTTAATTCTCACTCTTTTGATGATAATAAAGAGAATATTTCATCTGTTCAAAGTCGAAATAGAAGAAATAAATGGAAATAAAAACACTAGAAAATAAACCCATGTCGCAGGTTCTCCGATTCATCTGCCAATTGGCAGAACCTCTAAGCCATTATATCGGCATTCCACCTAGTTTATACACTTTGTAGGTATCAGTAATTCTCACCCTTAGAGGGTAGTCAAGCTTATTTTCTAACCATCATATTTGGGTCACCTTTAATGAGCGAATTAATCATTAAGGATGCCCATATCTTTCTTTAAGTTATTTCTGAATGGAAGAACTGTGGGCCAATTGATTTAATTTTTTAACTAAAACCCCAACCCAATGCAAGATTCACAAAATCCAAAAAATGCAAGCTCAGAAATCCCAATGGGTGAGTTGCTAAGCTACCACCAAAAAATGGCAGAAAAGTATAAGGATACCGACCCACTTCAAGTAACCACCAGCCCTGACTTATTGGCCCTTATGATTTTCAATGGCTATTACTCAATGGATAATACACCTGGAGCTTTCTTTACAGTAGACACTAACATTCATATTCAAAATGGATCTTCTACCCCTATTTATGATCTAGCACTCATCATATGTATGGATGGTAAAACTTCTTATCGTGTTCCGTTTACCGGAACCTTTGATGGTACACACCTGATACAAACCGGAACAGCCGCGAATACCTTCGGTATTTCTCTGACTTTTACTCATAGTGGTCAGCAAAATGGCACAACAGCCTCTTTCTCTGGTTCTATTACTCCTTATGGCGGAACGCCTGTAACGGTCACTGGTAAAACCTACAATAACCCAATTCCTTATGCTCAATATATTGGCGAGTATTACGAAACCGTTCCACTTCACCTTAGCCCTAGTAAAACGACTAAAACGATGTTACCTGTAATGAAAATTGAAGACAACTATCAAATTTCATATGACATCACGGGGAATGGAACACTAAGTACTGTTGGTTCATTTTCATACAATTTAAATATGTACTTCTTTTCATTTACAGAAGGAAACAACTCCATTAGCCTAATCATGGGCACGGCTGCCGCTGGTGGCTTTGCCTGCAACAATATGACCGTAAATAACACAAGCCATACTGTTGTTTCAAGATCGTTACAAACCATTCCATTTCCGGTAATGGCATCGAATGAAATACCAAGCCTTACACCAGGTGCTGCTAAAGATTTAGCTCAATTCAGTGGCTATTACTCACTTCCGTCCATTGCTCCACTTGCTTTTATATCAATAGAAGCACAGTATATAAATGGACTAGGCGATGACTATGTGGTTATGATTGGTGTATCATTAGACGGAGTTACTTCTCAAGGTTTCTATTTTGACACTACAATGAGTTTCGTTGAAAATAAGCTGACCATGCCTAATCAGGCCATTACGCTCACTTTCAATAAAGCCTATGATCCGGCTAATAGGTCACTTGCATCGGTTGCGGGAACAGTGATGGGGCATAATAACGTAACAGGCTATACCCTGTTTAACCCAGTGCCACTATCTGCTTTTGGAGGTGTACCAATGACCAACAAGCAGGGTGTTAAATTGACTGTAGTAAACGATAACGAAGTGGTTTATGCTGGCACTCAAATTACTACACCAATGAAAAGTATTCTTTATGTACCTATCATGTACATACTGGCTTATCCATCTACAAACCCAACTACGGTAATGTCGTTTGGAACAGATGGAAAAAGAGGGAACACCTGTATTATCACCGACAATAATGGCATTTACGTAACCTATGCCATACCAAACGAATCTGCGAATTAGAAAGTAGTGTATTCAAATTGAAATGGTCTCTAGGTAACTTTTGGGGCCATTTTTTTTATACTACCTCGTCACTAAAGCATTATTAATTCAACACCGAAACTTGCTAAGTCGGAACTATTTAAGCTATTTTTATACAAGGAGTAATTTCTTGAAAAATCTATAAGCGCAGTATGAAATCGATTTTCTCACTCTACATATTTTCATTATCACTTACCTATGCTTCTGCACAACATTGCCCTTTCGACAATTCGGGGCTTTTAGTGGTTAGCATCGTTGACGCCAAAACAAAAAAACCTGTTACGCACATTCAACCATATTTAACAATAAAGTCTGATTCATACGATACAAAAGAAGCCAAAACTCAAGCCTCAGTTTATCCTTTTTCTCAAGGCGATTCTCTATTTGTTCTCAATCCAAAACACACTGACAAAAAGTGGACTGACGGATACCAACTACAAAAGATCAACTACCATTTTGCAAAGGGCTATTTTATTCGACCTATATCTATGGACTTGGAAGATATTGACAACTTAAATATTGGAGCCTTTAATAAAAATGGGGAAGACTTAGGTATCTACTATACTGTAACTGCTCAAGATTTCTATGATCTTCACGATAATTTCGGACATAATTGGTTTGAAATTTCTAAGCTTAAAAGCACTCCAGCCCCTTCTCACCCCTTTAATAAATTAATAGTAATTGAAATCAATCAAAATTAAGCCACTGTCGCAGGTGCTCCGAACCTGTGACTAACTATGAAATATAGGACTCTGCCCGTGCTTAACCGCAAGACAGACATTAACAACATTTCAATTTTCCTATTCAAATCTTTAGTCCCTTCGTTATCTCAGGGAAGGAAAATAGGCGGTTTCGCTTTAAAGAATGATTTATGATGAAGTAAACATGACCTATATCAGCCACAATTCTCTGTATTCTCACACATTTCAGTTTCTATATTTTTATCATGAAAATGGTTAAAACCATTGCTTATTAGGGCTCATGACATAGCCCACGGTTTAA
>NZ_LRPB01000006.1 GCF_001592945.1 Roseivirga seohaensis | reverse complement strand
TACACCGTTTGCTGCTCTAGCTCCATATAATGAAGTAGAAGCGGCATCTTTCAAAGTAGAAACCGACTCAATGTCATCAGGGTTAATCCTGTTAATGTTACCGCTAAAAGGCACACCATCAACCACAATGAAAGGGCTGTTGTTACCATTAACAGAGCCAATACCTCTTAATCTGATGGCAGGGCTATCACCTGGTTGTCCTGTAGCAGTTGTTACTTGAATACCTGGGCCAGAACCACCAAGCGCAGAAATTGCATTTGAAATTGGTCTGTCTTTGATTTTCTCTGCCGAGAGCGAAGTTACTGAACCTGTGATACTCTTAGTGTCTTGAGTTCCGTAAGCTACAACCACAACTTCTCCAGCGTCAATAACGTCAGGTACCATTGTTACATTTACTGCAGTTCTGTTGCCTACTGTTTCCTCTTTGGTTTTATAACCTAAAAACCTGAACACAAGAACTGCATTATCAGCATTTACTGATAACGAGTATTTACCGTCCGATCCTGTTGTCATTCCAGTGGTTGTTCCTTTAATCGAAACCGTCACGCCTGGAAAGCTTGAACCGAATTCATCTAGCACAGTACCCTCCACGGTACGTTGCTGCCCCATTACACTGCTACTAATGAGTAGCAAAATGAGCATTAATTTTAGCTTAAATTTTTGCATTTATAAGTAATTCATTTGTTTGCGCGAATAACAACTAAACGGGTGTCAATGTTGCTTAATCGTATTTATTAGGCTACATGATTTTATGGAAGGTGTTAAAATTATTTGAATGGAAGATTATTCGATTGTCATATTTAAATTTGAATTGTTCATTTATGAACAAATTTAGATGATTTTAAAATTGTAAATATCTATGAGGTTATTGGTTTTATTAAATTATTGAGGTGTGCTTATGTGTATCTTGGTCATCTTCAAATAATTACATGAAATATTGCGTGCCTGATACTTTATAACATTGTCGCGAAAATTGTAATTTTTACGATCTGGCGCTTTAAGTGTGTGAATTTGAAGGAGATGTAGCCGAAAAATGGCTTTGGGTGTGGTTCCGGTTTTTAGGCATAAAAAAAGCAGCCCTATTGAGGCTGCTTAAATTCGTAATTCTAGGATCGTAAGTTTTAATTTAATCCGTTTAGCTTCTCTTCCAATACCTTGATTTTCCCTTCGGCATCGGCTTGTTTGGCTTTTTCTTTTGCTATCACTTGTTCTGGCGCACCAGCCACAAAGCGTTCGTTGTTAAGCTTCTTCATTACGGAATTTAAAAAGCCTTTCGTGTATTCAAGCTCCTTCAGTATTTCGGCCTTTTCAGCCTCTACATCAATAGCACCTTCTTCCATAGGAATAAAGAATTCATCTGATTTAATCACAAAGCCTAAGGTGCCGCTTACTTTCTCATCTGTGTATGTTAGTTGGTCAATGTTCGCTAACTTCTTGATAATGTTTATAAAAGGCTCGTAAGCTTCAGTGTTCTCCGACTTAATTGCTAAATCCAACTTTTTGTTGGGTGAAATTCCTTTTGATAATCGTAAGTTTCTAAGGTTGGAAACCAGCTCAAAAACGATTTCAGACTGCTTGTTTAGTGCTTCGTCTGCTCCGCCAATGATTGGCCAAGTAGAAACAATAATGTCTTGTCCTTCGGCCCTTTCTCTTAATTCACTCCATATTTCCTCTGTAATAAAAGGCATAAACGGATGAAGCACCTTCATGATTTTCTCGAAGAAATTAAGCGTTACTTCATAAGTAGCTCTGTCAATAGGTTCTCCAAAGGCAGGCTTAATCATTTCTAAATACCAAGAACAGAAGTCTGTCCAAATGAGCTTATAAGTGGTCATTAGTGCATCAGAAATTCTAAACTTGCTGAAATGATCTTCGATTTCAGCAAGCGCTGCATTAAACCTAGAATCGAACCAACGCACTGCGGTTTGGTTTTCTTGACCATTCGAGCTGCCACCAACTTCCCAACCTTTTACCAAGCGGAAAGCATTCCAGATCTTGTTCGCAAATTTTCTTCCTTGCTCAACAAGCTTTTCATCATAAAGCAAATCATTACCTGCTGGCGATGAGAAAAGCATTCCAGTACGGACGGCATCAGCGCCTAACTCTTTAATTAAATCCAGTGGATCAGGTGAGTTGCCCAATGACTTGGACATTTTTCTACGTTGCTTATCGCGAACAATACCAGTAAGGTAAACGTGCTTAAACGGTTTCTCATCAGTATATTCATAACCTGCAATAATCATTCTGGCCACCCAAAAGAATAAAATTTCAGGAGCTGTTACCAAAGTAGAAGTAGGGTAGAAGTAGTCTAATTCAGCATTCTTGCCTTTGATTATTTTACCTGTCTCTCTGTCAAAACAAGAATCATCAAAACCGTTGAAAACCGCCATAGGGAATAACCAAGAAGATGCCCAAGTGTCAAGTACATCTTCGTCTTGCTTTAGGTCATTGGCAGTCAGTTGAGCATTGCCTGATTTTTCTTGTGCCAAAACCAATGCTTCCTCGGCTGTTTCAGCAACTACAAAATCGTTTTCACCTTCACCATAGAAATAGGCAGGAATCTGCTGTCCCCACCAAAGCTGACGCGAAATACACCAGTCGCGCACATTTTCCATCCAGTGATGGTAGGTGTTTTTGAATTTTGAAGGAAGAAGCTCCACTTCGTCATTCATTACCACTTGATGTGCGGTGCGCGAAATTTCTTTCATTTTTATGAACCACTGCAAAGAAAGCTTTGGCTCTATCACTGTGTTTGTTCTTTCCGAACGACCGATTCTGGTAGTGAACTCTTCGAAACCGATATAATAACCCGCTTCTTCCAAGTCTTTTACCATTACTTTGCGCGCTTTAAAACGCTCCATGCCTATATATTTCGGCACACCACAGTTTTCGTTCAAATTACCATCAAAGCCGATGGTGTCAATCACTTCTAAATTGTGACGCAAACCAATTTCATAGTCGTTCGGGTCGTGGGCAGGGGTTACTTTCAGGCAACCTGTTCCGAATTCAATTTCTACATAGTCATCTGCAATAATTGGGATTTCGCGGTTAACGAAAGGTACAAGTGCAGTTTTGCCAATCAAATGCTTGTAACGCTCATCTTTTGGGTTTACGGCAATGGCGGCATCACCTAAAATGGTTTCAGGGCGCTGCGTAGCAATAATTACCTTTTCATCAGAATCCTTAATGCTGTACTGGAATTTGTAAAGCTTCGAAACTTCATCTTGATCGGCATAAATCACCTCTTCATTAGATACCGTAGTTTGGGCTTCAACATCCCAGTTGACCATGCGCAAGTCGCGGTAGATGTAACCTTTATTATAAAGGTCTACAAAAACGCGAAGCACTGCTTTGTGGTAACCTTCGTCCATGGTGAAGGCGGTACGTTCCCAGTCGCATGAAGCGCCAAGCTTCTTTAGTTGCTCAAGAATGATTCCACCGTATTTTTCTTTCCATTCCCAGGCATGGGTAAGGAATTCTTCTCGGCTGAGATCTGATTTTTTAATGCCTTTTTCGCGAAGCATCTTCACTACTTTGGCTTCAGTGGCAATCGAAGCGTGGTCGGTACCGGGTACCCAGCATGCTTCTTTGCCTTCCATTCTCGCTTTTCTGATTAATACATCTTGGATGGTATTATTCAACATGTGACCCATGTGGAGCACGCCCGTTACGTTTGGCGGAGGGATGACAATAGAATAAGGCTCTTTTTGTGGGTTTACCTTGCCATGGAAATATCCTTTATCCATCCAGTGGGCATACCATTTATCTTCTATCTCGTTCGGGTTATACTTCGTTGAAAGCGACATGTAATTGTTTGAATAAAATTAGGCTGCAAAAATAGGTGGAATAGTCGGAACACGGAAGTTAGAAGCCAGAAGAATGAAGTTATGAGGAGGAAGTACTTGTTCATTCTATGTGATCCTTTGAATTTTGATTAGCTTAAAAATGAAATTAAGGATCAAATCACCATATCAGATCTAGCCCTAATAACTCATTCCCAATAGCCAATAACTAAACCTCTAGATTCTTATGCTTACTCTGCCCCATCCAACCCAAATGGGTATGGTCAAAGCTGTCGAAGTATTTTAATCCGTAGCCTAGCATTCTATCGAAGCAAGAATGCGCCATAAAGATCAGTCCAATAAGAATGAGCAATTCATTAGAGAGTAGGTAGCCAAGAATCATTAAAAGTGAAATCAAGCCTTTATGATGGGCTGCATTAAAAGCAATAGTAGCCACTTTTTTATTTACATTAATCGCTAGAAATGCCAAGTCAGGCGCGAAAAATAAGCTGGCAAAAAGTACCCATCCGCCTTCATAGAATTCAAAATAGATTAGACAAACGATTAATAAAAGCCCGATTTCCTCGAGCTTGAGGGCAGCTCTCATTTTTATAGTTTTCATAATTGCGAAAAAATACAAAGCGCTTTTAAATACTTAAAGACTGATTTTATTGAAGCAATTTACTGTAAATCATAATGTTAATTTTGGTAAATTCATGAACCAGTTATTCAATAGAGAACTGGTAAACCAGAAAACCTGATTTATATCATCTTTTTGGCTAATGCCTGTCAGGTAGAAACGGTGCTGCTGAATCTACCTTGCAACTGTTTAGGAATCACTACGCCTTATAAATTATGGAACTACAGCAATTTAAGTACGACAACAAAATTGTCAAATACTTCGTCATCGCCACGGTCGCTTTCGGCCTTATTGGCATGCTGGTGGGTATTCTCATGGCCACCCAACTTTTTTTACCCGAAGCCAACTTGGGTCTTCAATTCACCACTTTCGGTCGTATTCGTCCATTACACACCAATGCGGTAATTTTTGCATTTGTGGGTAACGCCATGTTTGCCGGAGTGTATTATTCTATGCAGCGTTTATTAAAAACACGCATGTTTAGCGATAGACTAAGCTGGATTCATTTCTGGGGATGGCAACTCATTATTTTAGCAGCGGTAATCACGCTTCCTCTAGGAATGAACACCTCAAAGGAATATGCTGAGCTAGAATGGCCAATAGATATTGCCATAACGGTGATTTGGGTGGTGTTTGGTATCAACATGATTGGAACGATTCTGAAAAGAAGAGAACGCCACATGTATGTAGCTATTTGGTTCTACATCGCCACATTTGTTACGGTTGCGGTATTGCACGTGGTAAATTCATTCGAAATTCCGGTAACCATGTTCAAAAGTTACTCTTGGTACGCTGGTGTGCAAGATGCTTTAGTACAGTGGTGGTATGGTCATAATGCAGTAGCATTCTTCCTTACTACGCCTTTCTTGGGGATTATGTACTACTACTTACCTAAGGCTGCCAACAGACCTGTTTACTCTTATAAACTGTCTATTATTCACTTCTGGTCGCTTATATTTATTTATATATGGGCAGGCCCTCACCACTTATTATATACTTCATTACCTAACTGGGCACAGTCTTTAGGAACTGTATTTTCAATTATGCTGATCGCTCCATCTTGGGGAGGTATGCTTAACGGACTTCTTACTTTAAGAGGAGCTTGGGACAGAGTTCGTGAAGATCCGGTTTTGAAATTTATGGTAGTAGCTGTTACGGCATATGGTATGGCTACACTAGAAGGTCCATTGCTTTCTATTAAAAACGTAAACGCTATTGCTCACTTTACCGACTGGATCGTTGCTCACGTTCACGTGGGTGGTTTAGGTTGGAACGGTTTCTTGATCTTCGGTATGCTGTACTGGATGATCCCTAGAATGTGGGGCACAAAACTATATTCTACTAAACTAGCCAATGTTCACTTTTGGATTGGTACACTAGGAATAATCGTTTATGCGCTTCCGCTTTACACTGCTGGTGTAGTACAAAGTTTAATGTGGAAAAATTTTAATGCTGAAGGCTTTTTAGAGTATCCTAACTTCTTAGAAACAGTAACTCAAATTGTACCAATGTACATGATGAGAGCGGTAGGTGGAGTATTATACCTGACTGGCGCAATAATGATGGCCTATAACTTGGTGAAAACTGCTAAACAAGGAAGTTTCAAAGCAGAAGAAGCAGCCGAGGCACCAGCATTGGAGAAAAAGAAAATTGTTGGAGGCCACTGGCATGCAGTATTAGAAAGAAAACCAGTGATCTTTACTGCCCTTACTTTGGTTGCTATCATTATAGGAGGTGTGGTAGAAATGGTACCTACTTTCTTAATCAAGTCTAATATTCCAACTATAGAAAGTGTTCAGCCATATACTCCACTTGAACTTCATGGAAGAGATTTATACATTAAGGAAGGATGTAATAACTGCCATACGCAAATGGTGAGGCCGTTTAGGTCAGAAACTGAACGTTATGGTGAATACTCTAAAGCAGGTGAGTTTGTATACGATCACCCATTCCTTTGGGGATCGAAACGTACCGGGCCAGATTTGCATAGGGTTGGGGGAAAATGGAACAATGCTTGGCATTTAAGTCACATGTATGATCCAGCGGCTCCATCTCCTGGGTCTATTATGCCACGTTACCCTTGGCTATTTAAGCAAACTATAGATTTGGATGAAACTGCTGGTAAAATTAAAGCGCTTAGAAGGGTTGGGGTTCCTTATGCAGAAGGCTACGAAGAAACTGCAAACTTAGATCTGAAAGCCCAAGCTAATAGCATTTTGAACGATATTAAGAATGATGCGAATGGAAAACAGGTTATGGAAAGCATAGAGTATGAGACTCAAACGAAAATATCGGAAACATCAGAGATCATTGCACTAATTGCTTACCTACAAAGGTTGGGTACTGATATTAAAGTGAATTCAAACGATCAAAACCCTTAGGCCATGTTTAAGCACTATTTCGAAAAAATTCATAATGTGGAGGTTTGGCCAATTATTTCACTCGCAATCTTCTTCATATTCTTTGTAGGGCTAATGCTCTATGTGTGGAGAATGAAAAAGGATTATGTGGAGGAAATGAGTGACATTCCACTTACTGATGACGCGCCAATTATTGCATCTGATTTTAAAAATGAAAACCACTAAGCTCATGGAAAGGATAAAATCAAAAATTAAAAACCTGAGTTCAAAATACATGTTACTGCCATTCTTGTTTTTGACTACGCCTTTGGCTGCTCAAACCGAGAGTTCAACTGGAATTTCTCAGACTACGGCATTTTATGTGGTGATTGGCTTGCTTATCATCGTGTCGCTGTTAGTCATTCTTTTGGCCTTTAATATTGTGTCGCTGCTAAAAGCAGTTGTACAAAAAGAGATGTCGCCAGAGAAGAAAGCCAGTATGGAAAAAGAGCCTAGCTGGTTTGCTAAAACCTGGGCAAAATGGAACGACCTTAAGCCGTTAGAAGAAGAACAAGATATTATGCTCGACCATGATTACGATGGTATTAAGGAGCTTGATAACCACTTGCCACCTTGGTGGAAGGCGCTCTTCTATTTATCAATAGTTTATGCAGTAATTTACCTTATGGTATTCCACGTGTTCAAGTCGGCTCCTTTGCAAGAGGAGGAATACGAAATTGAAATGGCCTTGGCTCAAGCTGCCAAAAGCAATATGGAGCAAACCATTGTGGTAGACTTTGATGAAAGCAATGTGCCTTTTAATGATGACGCTGAAGCATTAGCAGATGGTAAGAAGTTTTTCGAAGCCCAGTGTGGAATGTGTCATAAAGCTGATGGTGGTGGTTTGGCTGGTCCAAATCTAACCGATGATTACTGGAAACATGGTGGAAGTATGACGGATATTTACAATGTGATCAAGAATGGAGTACCGAATACGGCCATGATTTCGTGGGAGAGCAAATTGAACCCTATTCGTTTACAAAACGTGGCTTCATATGTAAAAAGCTTAAGAGGAACCAATCCTCCAGGAGCTTTGCCTCCAGATGGTGAGCTTTATGTAGAAGAATCGAATTAATAAAAGCAGTAGAGAGTGCGCTAATTAAAGAGGGTAGAAATGAAAGAGCTGTACGAATATGACGAAGAATACCGCGACAGTATAGCCACGGTAGATGAGCACGGAAAAAGAGTTTGGGTATACCCCAAAAAACCAAAAGGCAAATTTTTTAATGCCCGAAAGGTTGTATCTGTAATCTTACTTACCATTCTTTTTGCTGGTCCGTTTATTAAAATCAACGGGCAGCCCTTTTTAATGATGAATATTTTCGAACGCAAGTTCGTAATCTTGGGGACGGTTTTCTGGCCCCAAGATTTCTTTATTTTCGCTTTAGGGCTAATCACATTCTTCGTATTTATCATTCTTTTCACCGTGGTTTTCGGTCGGGTATGGTGTGGCTGGGCTTGTCCTCAAACCCTGTTTATGGAAATGGTTTTCCGTAGAATTGAGTACTTGATCGAAGGCGATGCCAACCAGCAGCGTAAACTGGCCAAAATGCCTTGGAATGGAGAGAAAATTAGGAAGCGAGTATTAAAGCATGGCATTTTCGCCTTCATTGCTGTTTTGATAGGCCATACGGCTATGGCTTACTTAATAGGTATTGATAAAGTGAAGGAAATTGTAAGTCAGCCGCCTACTGAGAATTTAGCGGGCTTCATTGGTTTAATAGCTTTCAGTGCTGTTTTCTATGGCGTTTTTGCATACTTAAGAGAACAAGCTTGTATAGCTATTTGCCCATATGGTAGGCTCCAGGGTGTACTTTTGGTGCGTGATTCAATGGCCGTAATGTACGACTGGATCAGAGGCGAACCGAGAGGTAAAATGAAGAAATCGGAGGTTCAAGCCGATAAAGGTGATTGTATTGATTGTAAGCTTTGTGTGCATGTTTGTCCTACCGGAATCGATATCAGAAACGGAACTCAACTCGAGTGCGTGAATTGCACGGCATGTATTGATGCTTGTGATGATGTAATGACGAAAATTAATAAGCCAACTGGTTTAATTCGAGTTACGTCACATAGTGCAATTGCAGACGGTAAGAAAAAGATTTTCACGCCAAGAGTTGCTGGGTACACGGGCGTTTTGGTGGTACTTATTACTTTATTAACTGTTTTTGTTTCCAGTCGATCAGATATCCAGGCTACAATTTTAAGAGTGCCGGGTATGCTCTATCAGAAAGTAGAGAATGATCAAATCCAGAATATTTACAATATTCAATTGATAAATAAAACGGTTGACGATATGAACGTGAGTCTTCGATTAATCGATCACGAAAGTGGAGTGATTGAAGTAGTAGGAGGCAACGAAATTCAACTTTCAAATTCTGGAAAGGCAGATGCGGTGTTTACAGTGCGATTACCTGAATCAGAAATGGAGGGCAATAAGAATAGCATCACAGTGGGAATTTATAATGGTGATGAATTGATTGATAAGGTAAAGACGAACTTCTTAGGACCAATAAAATTTAAATAATGAACTGGGGAACAAAAATCGTAATCAGTTTTGTGTGCTTTGTTGGGCTGCTGGTAACTATGGTTTACGTAAGTGTAAGCACCGATTTCTATTTGGTGGCCGATAACTACTATGAACAAGAGTTGGATTACGAAAGTCAGATTCAGCGCATGAAAAACGTAAATAGTTTGACTGAAAAACCAAATTTTAAATTGGTTAGAAATGAAGGGAAAGCTGAGTTAAGATTTCCGATCTCGGTGATGAAGGCCATGGAAGAAGGTAAAATTTCTTTTTTCCGTTCGGCAAATGCTAGTCTTGACAAAGAGTTTGATTTGGTTTTTGATGAAACTGGTTTACAAACCTTCGATATGAAAAACCTTGCTTCTGGCGCATGGAAGGTTAAAATCGAATGGAAATCGAAAGGGACGGAATATTATCAAGAGCTTAATATTGTAATCTGATGTTGCTTTTAGGAACAGCACTGGCATTTGGCTTTTTTGGTAGCCTGCACTGTTTAGGCATGTGCGCACCCATCGCTTGGGCAGTTCCTCAGAACGAAAAAAAGAAAAAGGTTTGGGTAGCTAACCGTTTAGCCTACAATAGCGGTCGTATGATTACCTATAGTTTTTTAGGTGCGATTGCAGGCCTTTTTGGCGAAATACTTTCGATGGCCGGGGTGCAACAAGGCTTATCTGTTTTGGCTGGCGCAACAATCATCATTGGAGCCTTACTCTTAAACGGAAAACTATCAGGCAATATTAAAATCAAACCCCTTCAGAAGCTTTTCTTAAGCATTAAGGTGCGAATAGGCGGTTTACTCAAAACCAATAATTTCAAGTCAAATCTTACACTGGGTTTATTGAATGGTCTTTTACCCTGTGGTTTGGTTTATATGGCTTTAGTGGCTGCCATTTCAATGGGTACTTTTTACGGAGGAGCAGCCTATATGGCGCTGTTCGGTTTGGGTACTTTTCCTATGATGCTCGGTGCGGCTTATTTGGGCTTTTCGTTCAAAAGTAATTTCACTTCCGCATGGCTCAAGTTTGTGCCGAAGCTACTGGTGTTGGTGGGTCTAATTCTCATTCTTCGCGGACTGAACTTAGGCATTCCTTACGTAAGCCCAAAGCTCAATAGCGATATGCCGGGGATGATTTGCGACTGATTTAGCTATTTTGAGAACTTTCCAAAAGTTGAAACATTAGCTAGGTTCCAAAACGATGGGTTTAACTTTTGGAAAGTTGATTAGCGACAATATTTACTTTTTCTATTCAATTCATATACTTTCTGATAATATTAAGCAGACTGTCCTTTGGTACGTTTCGGCCAATGTGTTGCTTCATTACTTCAATCATTTCTTGGGTCATCGTAGGGCGAAAACCCATTCGGAAAGCAAGTCGGTGAACTAAATCAATTTCGCTTTGGTCTACATCTTGGTCGAATTTCATTAAGAACAATAAATCGTAAAGAATCTCCATTCTTGCATGTTCTGCTTTAGGAATAACCAGCGTAAGGTTTTCAGGGTTTTTGTCTATTTCCTTAACATCTTCAGGAGTCATTCCCAGTCGCTCAGCAACCTTATTAATGAACAAAGTTTCAAGCGGACTATCTTCATTATCCGCTTCTGCTAGCATTAAAAGCATAAATAGGTGACTCTTTCTTTTATGTAGTTCGCGGTCTTCAATGTTCATCCTTTATTTTTTTCTGGAAGATAAAGAATGGAGCTCTGAACCGAAACTGATTATCATGGAAAAGAGCTTCGAAGTTAAATTTTCAAATCATCAAATTCACTTATTTTTAAATTGTAATTACTCGCTTCTGAGCGATTCTGAAGGATTGGCTCGTGCTACACGCCAAGTTTGTATAATCACAATGAACACGACTAAGCTTCCCAATAGCAGAACACCTTGCGCCAAGACAAGCCCTTCATACTGTGGTTTTATAAGGGAAGAGAGCCAGAATGTTTCCTGTAAAAAAAGATAGGCTAGAGGGGCACCAATTAATGCCGCAATGACTAATGAGGTCAACGTTCCTTTCAATAAGAGTAGAATAATGCTTTTAACTCTAGCGCCAAGTACTTTTCTAATGCCAATCTCTTTGGTACGGGTTTCGGCATTATAAAGCGCTATTCCCAATTGACCCAAGAGCGAAATAGAAATAATGATGACAGAAAGGAATTTAAACGCCTTGACCACTTGGTTGATATTGTTATAACTTTCTTCAATAGAGTCATTTAGGAAGATAGGAGTAAAGGCTTGTTCAGCGTCCACTTCTTTGGTGGCTTTTTCAAGTTGATTTAAAGTTGATGCTATATTTTGTTTTTCTATTTTAATGGCAAGCGACCTTTTATATAAGTCTATTTTCTCGTGAGTAACCATGATTGCTGCCATTTCAGGGGCATCAAGTCGTTCGAAGACATTATCCTCTATAATCCCAATTATTTGGTATCGGCTAATGTTTTTAAAAAAGGAAAGGGTTTGACCAAGCGCACTGTCTAATGGAATATTAAGGTCAGCTAATAGCTTTCGGTTTACCCAAACTTCAGTAAGTGTTGAATCGGACGATACTCTTTTAAAATTATTACCAGCAAATAATTTAGGCTCAAAAACTTTGTCGAAATCGGAGTCTACTACGGAAAAATTGACCATCAGACTGTCAGTGCCATTAGAACGTCTCACCATGGTCATACCCATCGTACCTACACCAGGTAGGGAAGAAACAGCAGAAACACCAACTACTCCAGAAACGCGCTCATATCTAGATTTTAATAGTTGCCTATTTTTAGGAGCGACTTCTACGTTTACCACTCCCTCTTTGCTGAAATTCCAGTTGTTTTGAACTATGGAATGGTAGATGTCCGAGCCTGCAGTAACCACCATAATACAGAACATAGAGACAGTGAGCTGAAATACCACCAAGCCTTTTCTAATGTTCATGAGTGACATGGTTTTACTCTTGATATTTGATCGAAAAGTATTCAAAGGAGAAATGCGGGCAAAGTAGAGTGCGGGGAACAGTCCAGCCACTAAGCCGATCAAAACGGAAAAACCTAGGAATACTAAGAGAAGGCCAAGACTTGTATTGGGGTTGAATAATAAATTACCAGTATCCATTAGGGCAACAAATTCAGGAACGAAAAAGCGGTAGAGTAAAAAACCTACCAGAGTTGCTGCTACTGAGAAAACAATGGTTTCCACTAAAATTTGACCAATAATTTGAGATTTTGTGCTTCCAGCTACTTTTCTAATGCCAATTTCTTTGGTACGTTGAATGGCTCTGGCGATAGATAGATTGGTGTAATTAAAACTCGCCAATAAAAGAAGGATAGTAATCAGTGTGACAAGGACATAAAGTATATCCTTAGGTAAGCTAGACCCGATAGGGTTATACACTTCATCACTAAACATGATATCTCCGATTTTCTGGCTGCGATAATCAAAAGTGGATTCTGTACCTTTTTTTATAGTATTTACTTCTTCCGAGACTTGTTTCAGCTTATTGTTTAGCTGTTCTTGGCTTACGCCTTCAATGGTTCGAAAGTAGGTGTAGCCTTGATAGTAGTTATTCCACTTTTCTAAGTAGTTAGAGCTTTCTGTATTCACCAAATTTGGATTTTCTGAACTACTTGATATTATGTCGAAATTCAAATGTGAAAGACCTTTTGGACTTTCAATTATGGCATTAACGATCAGTCCTGAACCAAGAATTTTACCAATAGGGTTTTCATTTGGGAAGAAGCGTTCTGCTATGTCATCTGTAATTATACAACTCGATTTATTTTGTAATGCAGCATGTGGGTCACCATCGATTGCTTTGAATTGAAATACTTCAAAAAAATGGTCATCTACCATTAAGTTTACAAGGCTTACTGAATTGCCATTTATAACTTCTTTGAATTGGCTGGACGAGCTGAATTGTGTCAATACTTCAATTTCTGGTAGATCTGCTCGAAGTTTTTCTCCCAATACAGAAGGGGTAGAAGCTAGAATATAGGGAGTATTGTTAGTCTTCTGAACTTTTGTTAATACTCTATACAGCCTCTCAGTATGCGGGTGTTGTTTATCAACCGACAAGCCAGTGTAAATAATATTCAGCGCAAACATACTTACCGTGATGGCGGCAGCTAGCCCGAAAATGTTGATGGCACTGAACACCTTATTGCGCCACAAGTTGCGGAAGGCCAGCTTTAAATGAATTTGAAATAATGAGGTGTTAAACATGGAGACAATGATTTTAGGTTTTCTAATCACAGAGGGGCGAAGCATCTTCAGCACTTCGTTACGGTAAATGGCTTTGGCCTTTTTCTGCCCTAAGGTTTTTAGGTTGAAGTTGAATTCTTCTTCTAAATCGCCCTGAAGCTCTTGATAAAGAGCGGGCTTACAGCAGGCTTTAAAAAGCCGGGTATATAGTTTTGGAGGAGTGGTACGCATGTCAATAAAGGATTTATTTTAGACTAAAAGCCGGTACTTGACTCCATAATTGGTCGCGAACTTCTTTGGCTTCCTGCAAAGCAGCCAAGCCCTTATTGGTTACCTCATAATAGCGCTTTGGTCTGCCGCCTCGGTCTTCGTTTCCTTGGCCTTGTTTGGAAGTTAAAAGTCCTTTTTCTTCTAAGCGAGATAAAGCAGTGTGTAAAGCACCTCTGCTTATATTCCTTTTTCCCTGTTCGTTGATTTCGCGCTTGATGCTTACTCCGTAGGCGTCATCTTTTAAAACCAAAATGGTGAGTAAAGCTATTTCTTCAAATTCACCCAGATTTGTTCCTTTCATAGCATGTTCTAAAATGTAGACCAATGTATAAAATAAAATTCAAGTTCTAAAATGAAGACATGGAATTTGATTTGAACATGGGTTGATTTGAGAATTTGGTGATTTGAAAATCCATCTTCAAATCACCAAATCAGCTTATTTTCAAATTAGAAATTATTCGCTGCGCAGAGTTTGGGCAGGGTTAGCTTTTGCGGCTCTTCTTACTTGCGAACCTATGGTTAATATGCCTATACCGAATATTATGATTACCCCAGTGAAGAGTTCCAGCACTCCAATTGTAGCGCGGTTCTCAATGCCGTTTAGAATTTGTTGTTCAAATAATAAGTAGGTGAGGGGTATGGCCAAAGCTGCTGAGATTACCAGTAACCACATAAAACCTCGTGTTAATAAGCTAACGAGGCTTCCTTCTGTGGCTCCCAAAACTTTACGAATACTGATTTCTTTCATGCGGGTTTCGGCTGTGTAAACGGCCATACCTAACAAACCTAATGCGGCAATGGAAACGGTGAGTACGGCCAGAAAACCCACAATTGTACCCATTATAACATATTGTGAATAAGCCGATTCAATATTCTCATCGAAGAATTGGGCTTGAAGTTCGTGAACAGGGTCTACCTCATTCCATGCATTTTTAATTTTAGTCATTGTAGCTGGTAAATCCGATGAGTTGAGTTTTAGGTTTACATAGTAATACGAATTACTTCTATTTCTAAACCCAAAGCTTTTTATTCCTTGGTCAAGCTTATCATAATGGAAGTCACGCACCACACCTATAACTGTTAAGCTATTTTCGTCAATTTCAACCTGTTTACCGATAGCTTCATTTGGAGTGCCAAGATTAAAACGTTTTAGGGTTTCTTCGTTTAAAATAATCTCAGACTCCTCACCTTCAAATGACTTGTTGGTAAAGTTGGCTCCAGCAATAATTTCGTGATCCATCAGGTCAATGTAGTTTTCGTCAATGGTATTGTAGAAAAGTTCGGTAGAGTCATTATTGTATTTCATGTCTACTAAATAGGTGCTTCCTACACTTGGTATCATGGCAGATTTCGAAATCATTTGAACCTCTGGAATTGAAGCAAATGCTGTTTCAATTTTTTGCCAATCGTTATTTTGAAGTTCAACATTGAGTACATTTTCTGTTTTAAAACCTAAATCAAAGCTTAAGGCATATTTAAATTGAGTATAAGCAATACTGGCGGAAATGATAAAGGCCATTGACAAAGTGAACTGAATTACGATTAAAACTTTCCTCATATTCACTTTTGAAAAAAGCTTAGTTGATCCCGCATTTTTTAATGCTTGTACGGTCTTTAACTTTGATAAAAACATGGCTGGAACAAAGCCTGCTAACAGGCCGACCGCAAGCGCAAATATGAAAAAGTATAAAAAGAGAATTGGGGTAATTTCAAGTTGGAGGCTGCGCTCAATACTTGGATCCAAGCCAAGAAAATGAGGTTTTATAAACATGAAAATTAAGTAGGCAAATACCAATGCTATTACTGATATGATAGTGGCTTCAGTAATGAACTGGTTAAATACTTGTCGCTTTGTGGCACCAACAACTTTGCGTACTCCAACTTCTTTAGCTCTTTTTAATGACCGCGCAATAGAAAGATTAGTGTAATTAAAGCCAGCAGAAAGTAGTACCACTAACGTAAAGCCTGCCAATACCCAAATAACCGCCCCACCTATTGAAACCCCTATATTGTTGGATAAATCAGGGCCAGCCATCATACCGTATAAGGGCTGAAGCTCCGATGTAATTGTTAAATGCTCATACTTCTCACTTTCCTTTTCTCCTAAGGCAAGGAGTTTCTGATTTACATCATTAACATCCGTGTTTGGAGCTAACTTTACATACACATAGTTCATCCACATATTATTCCAAGCGTTATACCAGTTTTCGCCACGTTCACCTTGTCGATTTTGGTTTGTATAGGTAATGTATGAGCCTAGTGCTTGGAAGGTAAAATGCGAATTAAAGGGAGGTTTTTTAATAATACCTGTTACCGTATAAAGGTCTTCTTTACCAAGAATGAATGTTTGGTTCATAGGATCTGTATCGCCAAATATTTTTTTTGCCGTCTCATCTGTCAGTACAATTGAGTTTGGTTCCGAAAGCATGGTTTCGGGGTTTCCTTGCAGTATTTCGAAAGAGAATACATCGTTAAAACCTTCGGTTGCCCATAGGCCGCTTATGGGTATAATTTTATCATCGAGTTTAGCATCTCCCCCAAAACCTCTTGTCATCAAAACCTGTGACTCTACCCCTGGAATAGACTCCTTGATTCTGTCTGCCATAATAATTGAGGTTGTGGCGAATGGTGTGGGGTCTTCTTGTTGTTCTTGGTAGATGTTGTTTACCCTATAAACTCTATCTCCATCTTTATGAAATTTATCGAAGCTGAAAACTTCGGAAATAAAAGTAATCATGAGGAGGCCAATGGACATGCTAACCGCCAGACCAATGACGTTTATGGCTGAAAAAAGCTTGTTTCTAGCGATGCTTCGCACGGAAGTTTTGAAATAATTTTTGAACATGATAAATGATGTTATGTTGTTGACTATTTTGAATTTCTTGATGGTGTAGGGGCGGAAAAACTTGATTACATCTAAGCAGTAAATTTGTCTTGCTTTCCTCTTTCCTTTGCTAATCGTGTTGCGTTCAAAGTGCTCATACAAATCACCCTGTAGGTCTTCAAGTATTTCAGAACGGCAATACCATTCCAAAAACCTATCGGCCCAGCGTGGAGGTTGATGTGCACTTTTTTTGCTCATATCATTTTTAAATTGAATTCAGGGATTAAGCTCCAGAGCTCATCACGCTGCGATTTGACCTTTTGCAATGTGGCTTTTCCAGCATGAGTTACTTCAAAGAATCGCTTTCTTCTTCCGCCTCTAGCTTTAGTGGCTTCTCCTAATTGGGAGGTTACAAATCCTTTTTCTTCCAGACGATTAAGAACAGAATGTACAACACCTAATTTGACCTGTCTTTCGGTTATTCTTTCAATCTCATCGCAAATGGCAACGCTATAGGCTTCTGACATAAGACTTGCTATGGTTAGTAAAACCACTTCTTCAAACTCCCCTAGGTTAGTTCCTTTCATAGACTTTTTATTTATTCCTTAAATGTATAAAAAATGAATACAACTTAAATTCTTTTTTTATACAAATGATGAATATATAGCTTCACACTTCATGACGCTACATAAATAGCCTCTTTGCATTGAGTTTTAAAATGAATGGTAGTCAGGTGTAAAATTCATGTAGCCAACTGATGAATCAGAGAGTTAAGCTTTTTGTTGATGGAGTAATCAAACCACGAACTAAAATTTGTTTTATACGTAAAGAAAAAATAAGTTTGTCGTATAAATAGATCGTTATGGATGCCAAGGTGACTTTAAGTTTTGATCAAGAGGTGATCAAGTCGGCAAAAGCTTTTGCTGAGAAGAACAATATTAGTCTGTCTAGACTTACTGAATTTTTATATCGTCAGCTCATTTCTAAAGATTATCAATCCATAGAAAGCTTACCGATTTCCGATTGGGTTAATGCAGTAGCTGAGGGGCAAGCCGAATACTATACTAAGCCAAGAAAAATATCTAAGTCTGACTATTACGAGCGCAAGTAATGGTAAAGGCATTTGTTGACGCGAATGTATTGGTTTCTGTACTCAATAAGGAATATCCACTATTTACTTATTCTGCTCGTGTTCTTTCATTAGCTGAGCGAAATGGATTTGAGCTTTTTACTTCCTCCCTTTGTTTGGCCATTGGATTTTATTTTGCTTCTAAAAAATGTGGGGAAGTTGAAGCTAAGCGTAAAATTCAATTGTTATGCAGTCACCTATCAATTGCGCAAATTGATGAAAATGCAGTGAGGAATGCTTTAAACAATGCTAAGATTAACGATATAGAAGATGGTTTTCAGTATTATGCTGCCGTGGAGGCCGGGTGTAATTGTTTGATTACTGAAAATTTATCGGACTATCACTTTGCTGAAATTCCAGTTTATTCCTCTGAAGTGTTTTTGAAAACCCATGTATTTAACTCTAAATAATAAAAAAAGGCAGCCTTTCGGTTGCCTTTCAGTGTGTTTCTAATTTTTCAGGACTATTAAACGGTCATTATTTCTTGCTCTTTATGAGCCAGTAAATCGTCAAGTTTCTTATTGTATGTATTCGTAAGGTCTTGAACTTTGTCTTCAGCAGTTTTTACCAAGTCCTCAGCCAAACCATCTTTTTGAAGTTTTTTAAGCTCATCATTGGTTTCCTTTCTGGCGCTTCGAATACTGATTTTGCCATCTTCAGTAACGGCTTTAGATTGTTTTACTAAATCGCGTCTTCTTTCTTCTGTAAGCTGCGGAATATTAATAATGATCTGTTCACCGTCATTCTGAGGGTTTAAACCCAAGTCACTATTCATTATTGCCTTTTCAATAGCCGTGGTCATAGATTTCTCCCAAGGCTTTACAAAAAGTGTTCTTGCATCAGGGCTAGTTACCGAAGCTACTTGATTAAGGGGGGTAAGCGATCCGTAATAATCAACCTTAATCACATCAAGCATGCTTGGCATCGCCTTGCCTGCCCTAATCTTTGCTAGTTCTTGTTTTGTGTGGGAGATGGCTTTCTCCATCATCTCCTTGGCGGTATCCAAGTATAATTCCAGTTCTTCCATGATTGTAAATTAGCTTATCAATGTTCCGATATTTTCTTTTCCTTCCATTATGTCTAAGAGGTTGCCACTAGCGTTCATATCGAAAACAATAATCGGCACATTATTTTCCTGACAAAGCGTGAAGGCGGTCATGTCCATAATGTTGTATCCTTCTCTAATGGCTTGTTCAAAAGATAGGTTAGGTATTTTAGTTGCAGAAGAATCTTTTTCTGGGTCTGCGGTATAAACGCCATCTACACGAGTTCCTTTTAAAACAACATCCGCCTCAATTTCAATAGCTCTTAAACTTGCTGTAGAGTCAGTTGTAAAATAAGGGTTTCCTATTCCGGCACCAAAAATAACAATTCTTCCTTTTTCTAAATGCCGAACAGCTCTTCTTCTAATGAAAGGTTCGCAAACCGCTTCCATTTTTATCCCAGACATCAATCTTGTATACAAACCATGATTCTCAAGAGTGCTTTGAATTGCCATCGCATTAATGACGGTGGCCAGCATTCCCATGTAATCACCCTGAACTCTGTCGATGCCTGAAGCTTCGGCCTGAACCCCTCTATATATATTGCCTCCTCCTATAACAATCGCTACTTCAACACCACTTTCGTGCACTTTTTTAATTTCTTCAGCGTATTGATTTATTCGAACTGGGTCAATTCCATATTGTTGATTACCCATTAAGGCTTCTCCACTAAGCTTTAGAAGAATTCTTTTATACTTCATCCGTGTGATTATGTTAAAATTTTATCAGAATTTGATTTTTTTCTACGCTGTCACCTTTACTAACATCAATTGACGCAATAGTTCCAGCGCCCGGAGATTTCAAAACGTTTTCCATTTTCATGGCTTCCAAAATCATGAGTTGATCCCCTTTTTTTACCTCTTGCCCAGCCTCAACTAAAATATCATGTATTAGTCCAGGCATAGGAGCTTTAACATCCTTTATAGTTGAATTACTTAAATTGGTAATTCCCATTTTTTGAAGAAGCTGATCCATTTTATCTTTAACAGATACATTATAAATCTGATTGTTGATTTTTATTTCAACTACCTTGCTTTCTCTTTCATAGCCAATAACCTCGGCATTTAATTTTTTTCCGTCTTTTGTGATCTGAAATTTGTCCTTTGAAGTTTTTGAGATGTTCCAATCAAAATCAGAACCATTTAGAAGTATATTACTGTCTTTGAATTCGACTTCTGCTTCGATGTTTTTCTTAAGACTTACTTTGTACATCAGGCTAAATTAAGAGTAGGGCTCAATTCTCGATACTATAAAATTTAAGCTCCGTTGAGTTTTTTGTTTTAAACCCTGCAAATATAGAGAAGTATTTTGATTAGGAATAAGCAATAGTGGCGTACTTGAAAATCATTGTCAATAAAATAAATGATAACCATAAGTGCCAAAATGGGCTGTTTAAGCGTTGTTTTCAATCTTGAACAAAAACTCTTGATCTTTTTTTGGGATATGTTTGAATAATATAAAAAAGGGTCTAATTTTGCATTCCCTTTCGCTAAAAGCATGGTTGAAACAAGCATTTAGTCGGTAGGAAAACTAGTTGGGGGGATACCAAAGCGGCCAACTGGGACGGACTGTAAATCCGTTGACTTATGTCTTCGAAGGTTCGAATCCTTCTCCCCCCACAATTAATGAGAATTATCAATTTAGAACTCCAAACGGCAAGTTTGTTATTTGGAGTTTGATTTTTGATTCTTTTAAAAGCGGGTGTAGCTCAGTTGGTAGAGCGACAGCCTTCCAAGCTGTAGGTCGCCGGTTCGAACCTGGTCACCCGCTCAAAACTTTGAGTTATAAAGTGCGAAGTTTAATGTTTGTCGAACTGAAAAACTTCGAACATTAAACTTAGTAAAGCCGATGTAGCTCAGGGGTAGAGTACTTCCTTGGTAAGGAAGGGGTCACGAGTTCAAATCTCGTCATTGGCTCAAGACGCTGAAAAAAATCAGGTGTCTAAGATTAAATTAAATAATTGAATTTAAATATTAACTAATTTTCAAGTTATGGCTAAAGCAAACTTTGACCGTTCTAAGCCGCACGTTAATATTGGTACTATCGGTCACGTTGACCACGGTAAGACCACATTAACTGCTGCTATTACTAAAGTTTTGGCAGAACAAGGTCTTGCCGAAAACAGAGATTTCTCTTCTATTGATAATGCTCCTGAAGAGAAAGAAAGAGGTATTACTATTAACACTTCTCATGTTGAGTATCAAACTGCTAATCGTCACTATGCACACGTTGACTGTCCAGGTCACGCGGATTATGTGAAGAACATGGTAACTGGTGCTGCTCAAATGGACGGTGCAATTCTTGTTGTAGCTGCGACTGATGGTCCAATGCCACAGACAAGAGAGCACATTCTTTTGGCTCGTCAGGTAGGTGTACCTTCTCTAGTGGTGTTCATGAATAAAGTTGACTTAGTTGACGATGAAGAACTTCTTGAGCTAGTAGAAATGGAAATTAGAGAACTTCTTTCTTTCTATGATTATCCAGGTGATGACATTCCGGTAATCCAAGGTTCTGCTTTGGGTGGTTTGAATGGTGAGCCTGCTTGGGTAGAAAAAATCAATGAGCTTATGGCTGCTGTGGATGATTATATTCCACTTCCAGAGCGTGCTGTTGATAAAGAATTCTTAATGCCTGTTGAAGATGTGTTCTCGATCACTGGTCGTGGTACTGTTGCTACTGGTAGAATTGAAAGAGGTGTTACTAATACTGGAGATCCTGTTGATATCATCGGTATGGGTGCTGAAGGCCTAAAGTCTACAATTACTGGAGTAGAGATGTTCCGTAAGATTTTGGACAGAGGTGAAGCTGGAGATAACGTAGGTCTTCTTTTGAGAGGTATTGAAAAATCTCAAATCAAAAGAGGAATGATTATCTGTAAGCCAGGCTCTGTTAAGCCTCACTCTCACTTCAAAGCTGAAGTATACGTGCTTTCGAAAGAAGAAGGTGGACGTCACACTCCATTCTTTAACAAGTACCGTCCTCAGTTCTATTTAAGAACTACTGACGTAACTGGTGAAATTATGCTTCCTGCTGATATCGAAATGGTAATGCCAGGTGATAACGTAACTATTGAAGTGAACTTGATCAACGCTGTAGCGCTTGAGAAAGGTTTGAGATTTGCGATCAGAGAAGGTGGTAGAACAGTAGGTGCCGGTCAGGTAACTGAAATTCTTGACTAAAAACTTTCTAAGCTTATTAGATATTTCAAACGCGTTTTCGATTTTTCGGAAACGCGTTTGTTTCATATAGTATTTTTATCTACATTTGCAGCCCGTTTTGGGGCTGGATAGTGAAGTTTGAAATGTTGATTCTCTTTTTAAAAACAGATTTTAGTTCTTAAACGAGAGATTAATAAAGAAAAGACTTAATGAGTATACACGGGTGTAGCTCAGCTGGTAGAGCAGTGGTCTCCAAAACCAAAGGTCGTGAGTTCGATTCTTACCACCCGTGCAAATAAGTAAAGTAAAGCCGATGAGTAAACTGAAAACATTTATCGCTGAATCTTATCTCGAAATGAGACATAAGGTGAGCTGGCCTAAATATTCTGAGCTTCAAAGTAGCTCTGTGTTGGTGTTAGTGGCATCTTTAATCTTTGCTCTCTTTATTGGGATCATTGATTTAGGATTTAATAACATCATGGATTGGTTTTACACAATAGGAAGATAATTGATAGAATGGCAGAGCTGAAGTGGTATATGGTTCGGGCCGTGTCTGGTCAAGAAAGGAAATCGAAAGAGTATTTGGAGAATGAAGTGGAACGGGAGCAATTCCAAGACCATATTCCTCAAGTATTAATTCCTTCGGAAAAGGTGTATGAAATGCGTAACGGGAAAAAACGTTCACGCGATAAAAACATGTTTCCGGGCTATATCATGGTTCAGGCAGATCTTACTAATGGTGAGGTCATTCATATGATTAAAAATATTCCTGGTATCATAGGGTTCTTAGGTCAAAAGGGGGGGGATGCTTCCAACACTCCTCCTGTTCCGTTACGACAGATTGAAGTCGACCGTATTTTAGGTAAGGTTGAGGAAATCGATGAATTTGACGAACACATTGATACACCATATATAGTTGGAGAGTCCATTAAAGTAATGGATGGGCCTTTCAGTGGGTTTACAGGTACAATTGAGGAGGTTTTTGAGGAGAGAAGAAAACTTAATGTTATGGTTAAGATTTTCGGCCGAAATACCCCTGTTGAATTAAGTTACATGCAAGTCGAAAAACAAGATTAAAGATGGCTAAGGAAATATCTGGTTATCTGAAGTTGCAAGTTAAGGGAGGTCAAGCAAACCCTTCCCCTCCGGTTGGTCCTGCTTTAGGTTCGAAAGGACTTAACATCATGGAGTTTTGCAAGCAATTCAACGGACGTTCTCAGGACAAAATGGGACAGGTGTTACCTGTATTAATTACCATATATTCTGATAAGTCTTTTGATTTTGTTATCAAAACACCACCAGCACCGGTAATGTTAATGGAAGCATCGAAAATCAAGAAAGGTTCTAATGAATCAAATCGAGTAAAAGTCGGTTCGGTTACATGGGCTCAAGTGAAAGAGATTGCTGAAGTTAAGATGACGGATTTGAATGCTTTTACAGTTGAATCTGCTATGAAAATGGTAGCTGGTACTGCACGAAGCATGGGCATTAGAGTGACCGGTAAAGCACCTTGGGAAAACTAAAGATTTGTTGAAATGGCAAAGTTGACAAAAAAGCAAAAAGAAGCTTTAAGTAAATATGATCCACAAAAAGATTATTCTTTGAAGGATGCATCATCAATTGTAAAGGAGATTTCCAATGCAAATTTCGATGCCTCTGTTGATATTGATATTCGTTTAGGAGTGGATCCGCGCAAGGCAGACCAGATGGTTAGAGGAGTGGTAGCACTTCCTCATGGTACTGGAAAAGAGGTGAGAGTATTGGTATTGTGTTCTCCTGACAAAGAGCAGGAAGCTAGAGATGCTGGTGCAGATCACGTTGGGTTAGATGACTACATCGCTAAAATTGAAGGTGGATGGACTGACATTGATGTCATTATCACTATGCCAACAGTTATGGCAAAAGTAGGTCGTTTAGGTCGAGTTCTAGGACCAAGAGGTTTGATGCCAAACCCAAAATCTGGTACAGTTACTTTGGAAGTTGGAAAAGCAGTGGAAGAAGTTAAGGGAGGTAAAATCGATTTCAAAGTCGATAAGTTTGGTATTATTCATACTAGTATTGGAAAAGCATCTTTCTCAGCAGAGAAGATCATTGAAAATGCAACTGAAGTAATTCAAACCATCTCAAGATTGAAACCTGCATCGGCAAAAGGTACTTATTTTAAAAGTATCAACTTGTCTTCGACTCAAAGTCCAGGTATTAAAATTGATAAAAACTCCATTTCGGGCATATAAACATGACTAGAGCAGAAAAAGGCGTATTAATTGAAGAATTGTTTCAGAAATTTTCTGTTAACAACAATTTCTACATAACTGATGCTTCCGGAATGTCGGTTGCACAAACCACGGCACTTAGAAGACTATGCTTTGAAAAGGGTATAGAGTATAGAGTGTTTAAAAATACTTTGATTCAGAAAGCTTTGGAAAAAATGGATGCAGATTACGCTCCATTTGATGAAAAAGTTTTGAAAGGTTTCTCAGGAATTATGTTCTCAGGAGAGGATGCAAATTCACCTGCAAAATTGATCAAAGAATTTAGAAAAAAATCAGGTTTAAAATCTCCAATGTTGAAAGGTGCTTCCATCGATACCGATCTTTTCATTGGGGAGGAGAATTTAGATATGTTGAGTAGTCTTAAGTCTAAGGCTGAACTTATCGGAGAGGTGATAGGATTGTTACAATCACCAGCTAAGAATGTTATTTCAGGCCTTAAAGGTGCTGGTGGCAAATTGGCAGGAATTCTTCAGACATTATCTGAGCGTGAAAATTAGTAATTAATCAAGATTTAGAATTTAATAAACAAAATCAAAAATGGCAGATTTAAAAGATTTCGCAGAGCAGTTGGTAAACTTAACTGTAAAGGAAGTTAACGAATTAGCTGATATCCTTAAAAACGAATACGGTATTGAGCCTGCTGCTGCAGCGGTAGCAGTTGCTGCTGGTCCTGCTGGTGGTGATGGTGAAGGTGCTGCTGAAGAAAAGTCGGCTTTTGACGTAGTGTTGACTGCTGCTGGTGCTTCAAAGCTAGCCGTTGTTAAACTAGTTAAAGAATTGACTGGTTTAGGATTGAAAGAAGCTAAAGAAATCGTAGACAGCGCTCCTAAAGCAATTAAAGAAGGTGTAGCTAAAGACGAAGCTGAAGCACTTAAAAAGCAGCTTGAAGAAGCTGGTGCTGAAGTAGAGCTTAAGTAATTTGACTGGCCATAGCTAACTATGGCAAAGGAACAGGCCCTGATCCCTTCCCGAATTTCGGGATCGGTATCATGGGTCTTTTCCTGTTTGTATACAGTAAAGAGGTTTTTCTCTACAAGCCTTTGTACGCTTTAAGTGCAAAAATTATTCTTGGTTTAAACTAAAATATTACGGCCTTGGCTAACGCAATTCAAACAGAAAGAATAAGTTTTTCTTCAATTAAATCAGTTCTTGATTATCCTGATTTTCTTGACATACAAGTGAAGTCTTTCGAAGATTTTTTTCAGCTTGAAACTCCTGCTGAAAAAAGGACTCAAGATGGCCTTTTCAAAGTATTTTCAGAAAATTTCCCCATTTCTGATTCACGAGATAACTTTGTATTAGAGTTCATTGATTACTTGGTTGACCCTCCAAAATACTCTGTTGAAGAGTGTATCGATAGAGGACTTACCTATTCAGTTCCATTAAAAGCAAAGCTTCGTCTGACATGTAATGATGCAGATCATGAAGATTTTGAAACCATCGAACAAGAAGTATTCTTAGGGAATATTCCTTACATGACTGTAAAGGGCTCGTTCGTGGTAAATGGTGCGGAAAGAGTAATTGTTTCTCAATTACATAGATCTCCTGGTGTGTTCTTTGCACAAAGCAAACATACTAACGGTACCGCTTTATATTCTGCCAGAATTATTCCTTTTAAAGGTTCTTGGATTGAATTTGCGACAGACGTTAACAGCGTAATGTACGCTTACATTGACCGTAAGAAGAAATTTCCAGTAACCACGCTTTTAAGAGCCATCGGTTACGGAACAGATAAAGATATTCTTGACCTATTCGGCTTGTCTGAAGAGGTTAAAGCCAATAAAGCCCAGCTTAAGAAGGGTGTAGGCAGAAAACTTGCAGCAAGAGTTCTTAAGACATGGATAGAAGATTTCGTAGATGAAGATACTGGAGAAGTAGTATCTATCGATAGAAACGAAGTGTTATTAGAGCGTGACTCTGTTTTAAGCGAGGAAGATGTAGAAATGATCCTTGAGTCTGGTGTTGATTCTATCATTCTTCATAGAGAAGACATCAACATTGCAGATTACACTATTATTTATAATACACTATCTAAAGATAACTCCAACTCTGAGAAAGAGGCTGTAGAGCAAATCTATCGTCAGTTGAGAAATACTGAAGCGCCAGATGAGCAAACTGCAAGAGATATTATCCAAAGCCTTTTCTTCTCAGATAAGAGATATGATCTTGGAGAAGTAGGTAGATACAGAATTAATAAGAAACTCGGCTTAGATATCTCTTTTGATAAGAGAGTATTAACAACTCAGGATATTATTTCAATTGTGAAATATTTGATCGGGTTGATTAACTCTAAGGCGGTAGTGGATGATATTGACCACTTATCGAACAGAAGAGTTAGAACTGTAGGAGAGCAATTATACGCTCAGTTTGGTGTAGGTTTGGCCAGAATGGCTAGAACGATCAAAGAAAGAATGAACGTTCGTGATAATGAGGACTTCAAACCTGTGGATCTTATTAACGCAAGAACACTTTCTTCTGTGATTAACTCGTTCTTCGGAACCAACCAACTTTCTCAGTTTATGGATCAAACGAATCCATTGGCAGAGAT
This sequence comes from Roseivirga seohaensis, assembly GCF_001592945.1. GTDB lineage: Bacteria > Bacteroidota > Bacteroidia > Cytophagales > Cyclobacteriaceae > Roseivirga > Roseivirga seohaensis. The sequence goes on along the minus strand of NZ_LRPB01000006.1, from coordinate 227,393 downwards.
TACTCACAAAAGAAGATTGTCAGCCTTAGGACCAGGTGGTCTTTCAAGAGAAAGAGCAGGTTTTGAGGTTCGAGATGTTCACTATACTCACTACGGTCGTCTTTGTACAATTGAAACTCCAGAGGGACCAAACATTGGTTTGATTTCATCTCTATGTGTTCATGCTAAGATTAACAGCATGGGATTCATTGAGACTCCATATAGAAAAGTAAAAGAAAGTAAAGTAAACATGTCTGAAGATGTGGTTTACCTTACTGCTGAAGAAGAAGATACTCACAACATTGCACAGGCCAATGCGCCTTTGGATGATAAGGGTACTTTCGTAAACGACAGAGTAAAAGCAAGATTTGAAGGAGATTTCCCTGTAGTAGAGCCGAATGAGCTTACTTATATGGATGTAGCTCCTAACCAAATTGTATCTGTTGCAGCTTCATTGATTCCTTTCCTTGAGCACGATGATGCAAACAGGGCATTGATGGGATCGAACATGCAGCGTCAAGCAGTGCCTTTATTGAAACCTGAAGCTCCAATTGTGGGAACTGGTTTGGAAGGTAGAGCAGCGAGAGATTCTAGAATGCTAGTAATTGCTGAAGGAACGGGTGTTGTACACTATGTTGATGCTGAAAAAATTATTATAAAGTACGAACAAAGTACTGAGGATGAGTTAGTGAACTTCTATAATGAGTACAAAACGTACAAATTGATTAAGTTCAGAAGAACCAACCAAGACACTTCTATCAACCTTACACCAATCGTATTGAAAGGTGACAAAGTTGTGAAGGGACAAGTACTTTGTGAGGGATATTCTACCCAAAATGGAGAGTTAGCCTTAGGTAAAAACCTGAGAGTAGCCTACATGCCTTGGCAAGGATATAACTTCGAGGATGCGATTGTAATTTCAGAGAGAGTGGTTAGAGATGACGTGTTCACCTCAATTCACATCGATGAATATGAACTTGAAGTTAGAGATACAAAAAGAGGTGAAGAAGAATTAACTTCTGAGATTCCGAACGTAAGTGAGGAAGCAGTGAAAAACCTTGATGAGAATGGTATCATCAGAGTAGGAGCTGAAATCAAAGAAGGTGATATTCTGATTGGTAAAATTACCCCTAAAGGTGAAACTGACCCAACTCCAGAAGAGAAGCTTTTAAGAGCCATCTTCGGAGATAAAGCTGGTGATGTGAAAGATGCATCATTGAAAGCATCTCCTTCGCTTCAAGGTGTGGTTATTGACACTAAGTTGTTCTCAAGACCTAAAAAAGATAAAGATCTTAGAGCAAAATCAAAGAAAGAGGTTGAAGCATTGAAAGCTCAGTACAGCAAAGATTTGACTGCTGTGAGAAATGAAATGATTGACAAAATCTTCTCTTTGCTACAAGGAAAAACTTCTCAAGGAGTAAAACATAAATTTGGTGATGAAGTCATTTCGAAAGGAGTGAAATTCAACAAAACCAATATTACAGAAAACATCTTCCCTGAGAAAAACATATACAGAGACGAGAGTAACTACAACGTTCAGGAAGAAGTTAACCTAATTTCTGATTTGAACCTTGATAACTGGACTACTGACGATAAGACTAACCAGATTATCGTTCGTATGGTTAAAAATTACCAACTGAAGAGAAATGAAATTGCGGGCGAATTTAAACGTAAGCGTTTCACAATCGAAGTAGGTGATGAATTGCCAACAGGTATCGTACAATTGGCCAAAGTTTATATTGCTAAAAAGCGTAAGCTTAAAGTAGGTGATAAAATGGCGGGTCGTCACGGTAACAAGGGTGTTGTAGCCAGAATTGTTAGAGAAGAAGATATGCCATTCCTAGAAGATGGAACTCCAATGGATATTGTATTGAATCCACTTGGTGTACCTTCGAGGATGAACATTGGTCAGATATACGAAACCGTATTGGCATGGGCTGGATTAGAGTTGGGTAGAAAATATGCTACTCCAATTTTTGACGGAGCTACTATGGAAGAAGTTCAAGCTGAATTGGCTGAGGCTGGATTGCCAGATGCTGGTCGTGCTTATCTATATGATGGTTTGTCAGGTGTTAAATTTGACCAGCCTGTTACAGTAGGTATTGCATACATGCTGAAACTAGGTCACTTGGTTGACGATAAAATGCACGCGCGTTCTATCGGACCTTACTCTCTCATTACTCAACAACCATTGGGTGGTAAAGCCCAGTTTGGTGGTCAGCGTTTTGGTGAGATGGAGGTTTGGGCTCTTGAGGCCTTTGGCGCATCTCATGTGTTGCAGGAAATTCTAACGGTAAAATCCGATGACGTGATTGGTAGAGCGAAAGCCTACGAAGCCATCGTGAAAGGTGAGAATATTCCTAAACCAAATATTCCTGAATCATTCAACGTATTGGTTCACGAACTAAGAGGTTTGGCACTTGAAATTACACTTGACTAATTCTTAAACAGGCTTCGGCCAATAAATTAGAATACAAAAGCTATGGCATTTAAAAAGAATAGAAAACTTAACAATGACTTTGATAAAGTCACTATCAGCTTAGCTTCTCCGGAATCAATCCTTGAGAGTTCTCATGGTGAGGTTACACAACCGGAAACGATAAACTATAGAACATACAAACCAGAAATGGGAGGTTTATTCTGTGAAAGAATATTCGGACCTGTTAAGGATTGGGAATGTCATTGTGGGAAATATAAAAGAATCAGATATAAAGGTATTATCTGCGATAGATGTGGTGTTGAAGTTACCGAGAAAAAGGTAAGAAGAGAGCGCATGGGCCATATCGAATTGGTAGTGCCTGTAGCTCATATCTGGTACTTCAAATCATTGCCTAACAAGATTGGTTACCTTCTAGGTCTTCCTACCAAAAAACTTGATCAGATTATTTACTACGAGCGTTATGTAGTAATTCAAGCAGGTATGAAAGAAGAGGATGGAATCGCCTACATGGATTTCTTGACTGAAGATGAGTATCTAGATATTTTAGATAAACTTCCAAGAGAGAACCAAATGTTAGATGATGAAGATCCTCAGAAATTCATCGCTAAAATGGGAGCGGATGCATTAGAGATGCTTTTGGCAAGAATTGATCTTGACGAACTTTCATATGCACTTCGTCACCAAGCAGCAACAGATACTTCTCAACAAAGAAAAGCAGAAGCTTTAAAAAGGTTGAAAGTTGTTGAAGCTTTCCGTGATGCAAGAACAAGAATCGAGAACCGTCCAGAGTGGATGATCATTAAAATGGTTCCTGTAATTCCACCAGAATTGCGTCCATTGGTGCCATTGGATGGCGGTCGTTTCGCAACTTCAGATTTGAATGATCTTTACAGAAGGGTAATCATTAGAAATAACCGTCTTAAGAGATTAATTGATATTAAAGCACCAGAGGTAATCCTTCGTAACGAAAAAAGGATGCTTCAGGAAGCAGTAGATTCTCTTTTCGATAACTCGAGAAAAGTAAATGCTGTGCGTTCAGATGGTAATAGAGCTTTGAAATCTTTGAGTGATATGCTTAAAGGTAAGCAAGGTCGTTTCCGTCAGAACTTGCTAGGAAAAAGGGTGGATTACTCAGGTCGTTCTGTAATTGTAGTAGGACCAGAGTTGAAACTTCACGAATGTGGTTTGCCAAAGAATATGGCTGCCGAGCTTTTTAAACCATTTATTATCAGAAAACTGATTGAAAGAGGTATTGTTAAGACAGTGAAGTCTGCCAAGAAAATAGTGGATCGTAAAGACCCTGTGGTTTGGGATATCCTTGAAAACGTATTGAAAGGACACCCTGTATTGCTTAACCGTGCTCCTACATTGCACAGGTTGGGTATTCAGGCTTTCCAACCAAAATTAATTGAAGGAAAAGCAATTCAATTGCACCCATTAGTATGTACAGCATTTAACGCTGACTTTGATGGTGACCAAATGGCTGTTCACGTACCACTAGGGCACGAAGCAGTTTTGGAAGCCTCAACACTAATGCTTTCTTCACACAACATTCTTAACCCAGCTAACGGAGCTCCGGTAACTGTACCTTCTCAAGACATGGTTTTGGGTCTGTATTATGTAACCAAAGGCAGAAGATCTACTGAAGATTTCAAAGTAGATGGTGAGGGAATGCGTTTCTATAGTGCCGAAGAGGTGATTATAGCAATGAACGAAGGCAAAGTTTCTAAGCACGCTTACATTCATGTGAAAACGAAAGTAAGAGAAGGTGATGGTTTAGTTGATAAAGTAATCGAAACTGTTGCCGGTCGTATTCTATTTAACCAAGCCGTACCTGCAGAAGTAGGATACGTGAATGAGTTATTGACGAAGAAGAAACTTCAGAAAATTATTGCCAATGTATTTGCCATCTCTGGTGTAGCTAGAACGGCTCAGTTCCTTGATGATATCAAAGAACTAGGTTTCCAAATGGCATACAAAGGCGGTCTATCAATGGGATTGAATGATATTCACATTCCAGAACATAAAGAAGAATTGGTATCAGGAGCCAAAGAGGAAGTTGATGCTGTATGGCAAAACTACCTAATGGGTCTGATTACTGATAACGAACGTTACAACCAAGTTATCGACATCTGGACAAGGGTTAACACTAAGTTGACCAATGACTTGATGAACGAGATGGAAGAGGATAATCAAGGTTTCAACTCTATTTATATGATGATGCACTCTGGAGCCAGGGGTTCAAGAGAGCAAATTCGTCAGCTAGGTGGAATGAGAGGCTTGATGGCGAAACCACAAAAGAACCTTGCGGGGTCTGTGGGTGCCATTATCGAAAACCCAATTCTATCTAACTTTAAAGAAGGGCTAGATGTACTTGAGTACTTTATCTCTACTCACGGTGCTCGTAAAGGTTTGGCCGATACAGCCCTTAAAACTGCTGATGCTGGTTACTTAACTAGACGTTTGGTAGATGTTGCTCAAGATGCTGTTGTTAACGAAGAAGATTGTGGAACCTTAAGAGGTTTAACAGTATCTGCTTTGAAAGACAACGAAGATGTAGTTGAATCTTTATCTGAGAGAATTTTAGGTAGAGTTTCTGTACACGATATTTTCGATCCAATCTCTGAGGAATTGATAATTTCTGCCGGAGAAGAGTTCACGGAAGAAATTGCAGCTCGTATTGATGAAACTGCGATTGATGAAGTAGAGATAAGATCGGTGTTGACTTGTGAAACCAAGCGCGGAATTTGTGCCAAATGTTACGGTAGAAACTTATCTACCTCTAATATGGTCGAAAAAGGCGAGGCTGTTGGTGTAATTGCAGCACAGTCGATTGGTGAGCCAGGAACGCAGCTTACCTTGAGAACGTTCCACGTTGGGGGTACAGCTTCTAACATTGCAGTTGATGCAACAGTTAAGGCCAAGTTTGAAGGTGTAATTAAGTTCGAAGAACTTAGGTCACTTCCAACTACCGACAACGATGGTAATAAAATAGAAATGGTAATGGGACGTACTGGAGAGATCCAGATCGTTGACCCTAAGTCTAATAAAGTATTGATCTCTAACCACGTACCTTACGGAGCAACTCTTGATGTTAAAGAAGGAGATAAGGTTGAAAAAGGACAACAACTTTGTAAGTGGGATCCATATAACGCTGTAATTCTTTCAGAATTCGATGGTAAAGTAGAATTCGATGCCATAGAAGAAGGTGTTACATATAAAGAAGAGTTTGATGAGCAAACAGGCCACAGAGAAAAAGTTATCACTGACACCAGAGATAAAACTAAAAACCCTGCGGTTATTGTAAACTCTAAAAACGATACTAAAGCTTATAACATTCCAGTAGGGGCTCACTTAGCTGTTGAAGCAGGTGATAAAGTTAAAGTGGGTCAACCACTTGCTAAAATCCCTAGAACAATGGGTAAATCTCGAGATATTACTGGAGGTCTGCCAAGAGTAACGGAATTGTTTGAAGCTAGAAATCCATCTAACCCAGCAGTAGTGTCAGAAATTGACGGTGTTGTTACTTACGGTGGAATTAAGAGAGGTAACCGAGAAATCTTCATCGAATCTAAAGATGGTGTGAAGAAGAAATACATGGTGCCATTGTCTAAGCACATTCTTGTACAAGACAATGACTTTGTAAGAGCAGGTTATTCTTTATCTGATGGTGCTATTACTCCAAATGACATTTTGAATATTCAAGGTCCAACTGCGGTTCAAGAATATTTAGTAAATGAAATTCAGGAAGTATACCGACTACAAGGTGTGAAAATCAATGATAAGCACATCGAAGTAATCGTGAAGCAAATGATGCAGAAGGTAGAAATCATGGATGCTGGTGATACTAGCTTCCTTCCAGGTCAAGTGGTTGATAAATTCCTCTTTAGAGAAGAGAACGATGCAATGCTTGATATGAAAGTGGTTTCAGATGCAGGTGACTCTACAAACCTAAAACCAGGTCAGATTGTTACTCCTCGTCAATTAAGAGATGAAAACTCTTCGTTGAGAAGAAAAGACATGAAGCTTGTAGAAGTTAGAGATGCACAACCAGCAGTTTCACAACCGAAACTTCAAGGTATCACGCAAGCTTCATTAGGAACTGAAAGTTTCATTTCTGCAGCGTCATTCCAAGAAACAACTAAAGTGCTAAGTGAAGCCTCAATTAGAGGTAAAGCAGATCATTTGAAAGGTTTGAAGGAAAACGTAATCGTGGGTCACTTGATTCCAGCAGGTACAGGTTTGAGAGAATACGAAGACCTTATCGTTGGAAACAAAGAAGCTTACGAAAGATTGCAAGCAGCGAAAGCCGCCTACAATAGATCAGAATCAGAAGAACAAGAAGTAGAGTACTAAGCCATGGCTGAGGATAAAAATCAAAAAAATCAGAACCAAATCAATATTGAGCTTTCCGAAGAAATTGCGGAAGGTCAATATGTGAACTTGGCTATGATCGCACATTCAAACAGTGAATTTGTGATTGATTTTATCAAAATGATGCCAGGCGTACCAAAGGCGAAAGTAAAATCGAGAATTATCATTACACCAGAGCATGCCAAAAGGCTACTGATGGCTTTAAAGGATAATATCGATAAATTCGAAAGTCATTTTGGTACCATTACCCAGTCCGATGAAGCTCCAAAATTCCCAATGAATTTCGGAGGAACAATAGGAGAGGCTTAATGGGCTCGTACTTATAAATATTTTTAGAAAGCCCCTTTCGAAAGATTGGGGCTTTTTAGGTGTAAAAATGGTAGAAAGGAGCGGTTCTAAAATCATCTTTTAGACGTTCTGAAACAGGATTAGCAAGAAGGGTTTTATGGTGGAAGTAAGGAAGTTACATGTTTGATTTATTTAATCTGATGTGTTTGTTCTGAAAACTTCTTTTGTTACCTTTGCAGTCCTAAATTTGTACATAGGGAAATAAAATCTAAAAAATAACTGTAAATGCCTACTATACAACAATTAGTAAGAAAGGGCAGAAAGAAATTGACTTCTAAGTCAAAATCTCCTGCTCTGGATAGCTGCCCGCAAAGAAGAGGGGTTTGTACAAGGGTTTACACTACTACGCCTAAGAAGCCAAACTCAGCTATGAGAAAAGTAGCCAGAGTAAGGTTGACTAACGGTAAGGAGGTAAACGCGTACATCCCAGGTGAAGGTCACAATCTTCAAGAACACTCAATCGTATTGATTAGAGGAGGAAGAGTAAAAGATCTTCCAGGTGTAAGATACCACATCATTAGAGGTGCATTAGATACCGCTGGTGTTAATGGTCGTACGCAACGTAGATCAAAATATGGCGCAAAACGCCCTAAAGCAGCTAAAAAATAGAATTTTTATAAAATGAGAAAAGCTAAACCAAAGAAGAGATATATTCTTCCTGATCCTAAGTTCCATGATACTTTGGTGACAAAGTTTGTGAACTACTTAATGGTAGATGGGAAGAAGAGTATTGCCTACAACATTTTCTATGATGCGATCGAGATCGTTGAAAAGAAAAGTGGTGAGAATGGTCTTGAGACTTGGAAGAAAGCATTGAGTAACATCATGCCTTCAGTCGAAGTAAAAAGCCGTAGAGTAGGCGGAGCAACATTTCAGGTACCAACTGAAGTGAGGCCGGCTAGAAAAACTTCACTGGGGATCAAGTGGATGATTTCTTTTTCTAGAAAAAGAGGTGAGAAGACAATGAGGGACCGATTGGCTGCCGAAATTCTTGCTGCATCAAAAGGAGAAGGAGCTGCCGTGAAGAAAAAGGACGACACTCATAGAATGGCCGATGCAAACAAGGCATTCTCTCACTTTAGATTTTAATTCCTAGATAGAAATGGCAAGAGATTTAAGATTAACAAGAAATATAGGTATCGCAGCCCACATTGATGCGGGTAAAACAACGACTACCGAAAGAGTTTTGTACTACACTGGTGTTTCTCACAAACTTGGTGAGGTTCATGATGGTGCGGCTACAATGGACTGGATGGAGCAAGAGCAAGAAAGAGGGATTACAATTACCTCTGCTGCAACTACTGTATTCTGGCCTTACAAAGACGAACAATACCATATCAACATTATTGATACTCCTGGTCACGTAGATTTTACTGTAGAGGTAAACCGTTCTCTAAGAGTTCTTGATGGATTGGTGTTTTTGTTTTCTGCTGTTGATGGTGTTGAGCCACAATCAGAAACTAACTGGAGACTTGCGGACAACTATAAGGTTGCTCGTTTAGGCTTCGTAAACAAAATGGACAGGTCTGGTGCTGACTTCTTGAACGTGTGTAAGCAAGTGAAAGAAATGTTAGGAACTAAAGCTGTTCCACTTCAATTGCCTATCGGAGCTGAAGATACCTTTAAAGGTGTTGTTGACTTGGTAGAGAATAAGGCCATTGTTTGGAACGAAGAAGATATGGGGATGACCTATAACGAAATCGAAATTCCAGCTGACATGGTTGATGAAGTAGCTGAATATAGAGAGCATCTATTAGAAGCTGTTGCGGAGTATGACGAATCACTATTAGAAAAGTATTTCGAAGATCCAGAGTCAATCTCTAGAGAAGAGATTATCAAAGCTTTAAGAGCTGCAACTATAGATTTAGCTTTTGTTCCAATGTTGTGTGGTTCTGCCTTTAAAAATAAAGGTGTTCAGTCAATGTTGAACTATGTTATGGAATTGCTTCCATCTCCTCTTGATAGAGAAAGTGTTGAGGGAATTGATCCTGATACTGAAGAGCCTACGTTTAGAAAGCCATCTGCATCAGAGCCATTCACAGCTCTAGCATTTAAGATCGCTACTGACCCATTTGTAGGTCGTTTGTGTTTTGTTAGATCATATGCAGGTATGCTAGATTCAGGTTCTTATGTATTCAATACAAGAACTGGTAAGAAAGAGCGTATCTCTAGAATCTTCCAAATGCATGCGAACAAACAAAACGCTATTGATCAGCTTCATGCTGGAGATATCGCTGCGGTTGTAGGATTTAAGGATATTAAAACTGGAGACACTCTTTGTGACGAGAAACATAAAATTGTTCTTGAATCAATGGATTTCCCTGAGCCAGTAATTGGTTACGCTATTGAGCCAAAAACTCAGGCTGATGTAGATAAACTAGGTATGGCAATTGCCAAGCTAGTAGAAGAAGATCCTACATTGACAGTAAACACTGACGAAGAAACTGGTCAAACGATTCTTAGAGGTATGGGTGAGCTTCACCTTGATATCATCATGGATCGTATGAGAAGAGAATTCAAAGTGGAAGTGAATCAAGGAGCACCTCAGGTGGCTTATAAAGAAGCACTTACGAAGTCAGTTGAACACAAAGAGGTTTATAAGAAACAGTCTGGTGGTAGAGGTAAATTTGCCGATATCTCTTTCGAAATTGGTCCAAAGGATGAAGATTTCGTAGGAAAAGGACTTCAATTTGTGAATCAAATCGTTGGTGGTGTAATTCCAAAAGAATTTATCCCAGCTATTGAAAAAGGATTTGCTTCAGCTATGAAGAACGGGCCTTTGGCAGGTTACCCTGTTGAAGACATGAAAGTTAGATTGTTCCACGGATCATTCCACGATGTGGATTCGGATGCGCTTTCTTTCGAACTTGCAGCTAGAATGGGCTTTAAGGCTGCTGGTAAGCAAGCCGGTCCAAAATTGCTAGAGCCAATTATGTCGGTAGATGTAGTTACTCCTGATGAATATACTGGTTCAATTACTGGTGATTTGAATAGGAGAAGAGGTATTATGAAAGGTATGGATACAAAAGGAACTTCTACAGTTGTTAGAGCCAGTGTTCCTTTGTCAGAACTTTTCGGTTACGTTACAGATTTGAGAACAATGTCTTCTGGTCGTGCTACGGCTGCTCTGACTTTCTCTCACTATGACGTAGTACCTAATGGCATTGCAGACGAAGTGATCAAAAAATCCAAAGGAGAATAATCTGTAAATTTTAGAATAATGACACAGAAGATAAGAATCAAATTAAAGTCATACGATCACAACTTGGTGGATAAGTCATCAGAGAAAATCGTAAGAGCTGTGAAAACTACTGGAGCTATTGTTAGCGGTCCAATTCCGTTACCAACAGTAAAAGAGAAATTTACAGTATTGAAATCTCCACACGTAAACAAAAAAGCGCGTGAGCAATTTCAACTTTGTACTTACAAGCGATTGGTAGATATTTATTCTAGCAGTGCTAAAACTGTAGATGCCCTTATGAAGCTTGAGCTTCCTAGTGGTGTTGACGTTGAAATCAAAGTATAAGTACTTTTTTAGATACAGAATATAAGAGGCTGGTCTTTTTGGCTAGCCTCTTTTTTATGCGAAGAGAGCAAGCCATTACTAACGGCTTGAATTTGAGAGAATTTATTATAGAAATTTCAAATCTAGAGTTTGTAGCAGAAAATTAATTCTCTATCTTTGCAATCCGTTTCACGGGAGCCTCGGATTTGTGAGGTTCTAAATGAATTAATAAGATGTCTGGAATAATCGGAAAAAAAATCGGAATGACTAGCATTTACAGTGCCGATGGACGTAGTGTCGCATGCACGGTGATAGAGGCTGGTCCTTGCGTAGTAACGCAAGTAAAAAATGAGGGAACAGACGGGTATACAGCTGTACAGCTTGCTTTTGGAGAGCGTAAGGAGAAAAATACTCCTAAGGCTTTAAAGGGTCATTTCGCTAAAGCGAATACTACTCCAAAGAAAGATGTTGTTGAGTTCCGAAATTTTCGCGAAGAATTTGAAGGTCAGGTGGCTTTAGGTAACGAAATCGTTGTAGGCGATGTCTTCAAAGAAGGTGATTTTGTTGATGCCGTTGGTACTTCAAAAGGTAAAGGTTTTCAAGGTGTTGTAAAAAGACACGGATTTGGTGGAGTTGGACAAGCAACGCACGGTCAGCACAACAGATTGAGAGCACCTGGTTCCGTTGGTGGAGCTTCTTATCCTGCAAGAGTATTTAAAGGTACTCGTATGGCTGGAAGAACTGGTGGAGATAGAGTGACAGTAATCAACCTGCGCGTAATGAAAGTGGTGCCAGAAAAGAATCTGATTGTAATCAGTGGTTCTATTCCTGGTGCGAAAAATTCAACCGTAATCCTAGAGAAATAAGAAGATGGAGATTGCAGTACTAAAAAATAGTGGCGAAGACACTGGAAGAAAAGTAACGCTTTCAGGCGACATCTTCGGTATTGAACCGAATGATCACGCAATTTACTTAGACGTAAAGCAGTACTTGGCTAACCAAAGACAAGGAACACATAAGTCGAAGCAGAGAGCCGAGATTGCAGGTTCTACCAGAAAAATTAAAAAGCAAAAAGGTACAGGAACAGCGAGAGCTGGTAGTATTAAATCACCAGTATTTAGAGGCGGTGGTAGAGTATTCGGTCCTGAGCCAAGAGATTATCACTTCAAGTTGAATAAAAAGCTTAAAGTTTTAGCTCGTAAATCTGCTTTAGCATACAAGGCGAAAGATAATAATCTTTTGATTTTGGAAGACTTTACTTTCGATGCTCCTAAAACAAAAGAGTACAAAAAGATGATTGACGGTTTGTCATTATCTGGTAAGAAAACTCTTGTGGTTGTAGGTGAACATGATACTAATGTTCTTTTGTCTGGAAGAAATATCCAGAATACTAAAGTAATCACAGCAAGTGCATTGAATACTTATGATGTGCTGAATGCTGAAAGCTTGCTTTTGAGTGAAAGCTCAGTTGAAATAATCGAAAACTTATTGAAGTAACAGAAAATGAGTGTTCTTAAAAAACCTTTAGTTACCGAAAAAGTATCGGCCTTGAACGAAAAAGGCAAGTACGGATTTGTTGTAGACTACAAAGCCAACAAAATAGAAATCAAAGTGGCTGTTGAGCAAATGTACGGTGTAACCGTGGAAGATGTTAACACCATGAGATATAGTGGTAAGACCAAATCTAGAATGACAAAATCTAGAGTAGTACAAGGTCAAACCAGCGCATTCAAAAAAGCAATTGTAACAGTTGCTGAGGGTGATGTTATTGATTTTTATAGCGGCATTTAAATAGATAATAATGGGCGTTAGAAAACTAAGACCAATGACTCCAGGAACCAGGCATAGAATGGCTCCTGACTTTGCAGAAGTAACTGTTAAAAAGAGTGCTCCTGAGAAATCGTTGACCGTACCTTCTAAGAGATCTGGTGGACGTAATAATACTGGTAAAATGACCATGCGCTACATGGGTGGCGGTCATAAACAAAAAATCAGAATTGTTGATTTCAAGAGAGAAAAATTTGATGTACCTGCCACGGTAAAATCAATTGAATATGATCCAACACGTTCAGCAAGAATTGCATTGTTGTTTTACGCTGATGGAGAGAAAAGATATATCATTGCCCCTAAAGGCTTAGAAGTAGGTCAGGTTGTAGTGTCTGGTGAAGGTGTTGCACCTGAAGTAGGTAATGCAATGCCTCTTTCTAAAATTCCAATGGGTACAATTATTCACAATATTGAATTGAAGCCAGGCAAAGGAGCTTCAATGTCGAGAAGTGCTGGGGCTTATGCTCAGATTGTAGCCCGTGAAGGAAAATACGCTACCCTCAAATTACCTTCTGGTGAAATGAGAAACGTTCTTTCTGCTTGTATGGCAACTATTGGTGCTGTAGGAAATGCAGAGCATATGAACGTTGTGCTTGGTAAAGCTGGTAGAACAAGATGGTTAGGAAGAAGACCAAGAGTAAGGGGTGTAGTAATGAACCCAGTTGATCACCCGATGGGTGGTGGTGAAGGTAAATCTTCAGGTGGACATCCTAGATCAAGAAAAGGATTGTTCTCTAAAGGTTTGAAAACCAGAACACCTAAGAAATATTCGAATCGTTTGATCATTGGTAAAAAGAAGAAATAAGACATGGCACGTTCGTTAAAAAAAGGACCATATATCGATTTTCGTTTAGCCGGTAAAGTAGAGGCTATGGAAGAGTCTGGTAAGAAGTCTGTAATTAAGACTTGGTCCAGAAGATCAATGATAGCCCCAGATTTTATTGGGCACACTTTCGCTGTTCATAATGGAAATAAATTTATTCCAGTGTTTGTAACTGAGAATATGGTGGGGCATAAGTTAGGTGAGTTTTCACCAACTAGAAATTTCCGTGGTCACATTGCTAAAAAAGATAAAGGTAGAAGATAATGGAAGCTGTAGCTAAGTTAAATAATGTACCTACATCTGCTCGTAAAATGAGAATGGTAGCTGATTTAATCAGAGGCCAACGTGTAGACAGAGCTTTGAATCTTTTAAAGTTTGAGCCAAAAGAAGGAGCAGCACGTCTTGAGAAATTATTGAGATCAGCTGTATCTAACTGGATTGCTAAAAATGAGGACGAAAGATTAGAAGATGCAGATCTTGTGATCAAAGAAATCCGTGTTGATGGTGGCAGAATCTTAAAAAGATTAAGACCAGCTCCACAAGGAAGAGCACATAGAATAAGAAAAAGATCTAACCATGTAACACTTATTGTAGACTCAAAAAATGCATCTACTAAGGTTACCGCTGGTCAGGAGGAAGAAGTCACTAACGAAACTGCTAATTAAGAACAGATGGGACAAAAAGTAAATCCTATAGGTCTAAGATTGGGTATCATCAAAGGTTGGGATTCCAACTGGTACGGAGGTAAAGACTTTTCTAATAAATTGGTCGAAGATCAAGAAATCAGAAAGTATGTAAATGCCCGTATTCCAAAAGGTGGTATTTCTAAGATTATTATTGAAAGAACACTTAAACGTATCACCATTACAGTACATACTGCTAGACCAGGAGTTGTAATTGGAAAAGGTGGACAAGAAGTGGATCGCATCAAAGAAGAGTTGAAAAAACTTACAAGTAAGGATGTTCAAATCAATATCTTCGAGATCAAAAGACCAGAATTGGATGCCAAGCTAGTAGGAGAATCAATTGCTCAACAATTAGCAGCTAGAATTTCTTACAGAAGAGCAATGAAGCAAGCAATTGCTTCTGCAATGAGAGTTGGTGCTCAAGGAATTAAAGTAAAGTGTTCAGGACGTTTAGGCGGAGCTGAAATGGCAAGAACTGAGATGTATAAAGAAGGAAGAATTCCTTTGCATACACTTAGGGCCGACATAGATTACGCAATTTCTGAAGCTGATACAGTTTACGGAAAAATCGGAATCAAAGTATGGGTATTCAAAGGTGAGGTTTTCGGTAAGAGAGATCTTTCTCCTAACATAGGAGGTGGAAATCAATCAGAAAGAGGAGCTGGAGGTGCACCTGGAAACAGAAGAAGACCTTCTGGCAACAATAGAGGAGGAGCCCCAGCCGGTAGAAGACGTTAATCACATCACCTGTTAAAAGTTTACAACGATGTTACAACCAAAGAGAACCAAATTTAGAAAAATGCAAAAAGGCCGTGTGAAGGGACTTGCGGGTCGCGGTCACACTTTGGCTTTCGGAACATTTGGTATAAAATCATTAGAAGCTGGATGGATCACAGCACGTCAGATAGAAGCTGCTCGTATTGCCATGACCAGAGCTATGAAAAGGGAAGGTCAAGTTTGGATTAGAATTTTTCCAGATAAACCAATCACGAGTAAGCCTGCTGAGGTAAGGATGGGTAAAGGTAAAGGAGCTCCTTCATATTGGGTAGCTTGTATTAAGCCTGGTACTATTCTTTTCGAATCTGGTGGAGTAAGCCAAGAATTGGCAAAAGAATCGTTGAGATTGGCAGCCCAAAAGCTACCTATATCAACAAAGTTTGTTGTACGTAGAGATTACGTTGGATAGTTATGAAAAATCAAGAGATCAAAGCACTTACCGTTGAGGAATTGGCGGAAAGAATCAAGGCCGAGACAGATAACATTGGCAAATTGAAATTTGCCCAAGCCATCTCTCCAATAGAAAACCCAATGAAAATCAGGGATTCTAGAAAGTTGATAGCTAGACTAAAAACTGAGTTGAGAGCTAAAGAACTCGCAAATTAAGATACGCATGGAGACCAGAAATCTTAGAAAAGAAAGAATCGGGATAGTAACCAGCAACAAAATGGAAAAAACCATTACTGTAGCCGTGTTACGTAAAGAAAAGCACCCGATCTACGGTAAGTTTGTTAAGAAAACTACCAAATTTTCTGCTCATGACGAAACTAATGATTGTGGTATCGGTGATACTGTGAAAATCATGGAAACTCGTCCGCTGAGTAAGAATAAGCGTTGGAGATTAGTAGAAATTATTGAAAGAGCTAAGTAATCATGATCAGGCAAGAATCAAGATTGAACGTTGCAGATAACAGTGGAGCAAAAGAAGTTCTATGTATTCGCGTATTAGGCGGTACAAAAAAGAAATTCGCGACTGTTGGCGATAAAATTGTGGTCTCTGTGAAAGCGGCTCACTCTTCAAGCAATTTGAAAAAAGGTACTGTTACAAAAGCAGTAATTGTTAGAACCAAGAAAGCCGTAAGAAGGAAAGATGGTTCTTATATCAGATTCGAAGACAATGCTGCTGTATTACTGAACCAGAACGATGAACCAAGAGGTACTCGTATGTTTGGCCCGGTGGCTAGAGAATTGCGTGAAAAACAATTCATGAAAATTGTTTCATTGGCACCAGAAGTATTGTAAGCAATGGAAAGAAAGAAAAACAAGCAGCAAAAACTGCATTTGAGAAAAGGAGATACTGTGAAAGTACTTTCTGGAAACTCAAAAGGTAAAGAAGGACAAGTCCTTGAAGTTTTCATCGCAAAGCAGAGAGCAATTGTTGAAGGCGTTAATATTGTATCAAAACATACTAAGCCTTCTGCTACTAACCCTAACGGGGGAATTGAAAAAACAGAAGCTCCAATTCATGTTTCAAACCTTATGGTAAAGGATCCAGCTACTGGTCAATTTGCTAGAACAGGTAGAAAAGTGAACAGCGAAGGAAAATTAGAAAGGTATTTTAAGACTAAGTCAAATTAATTATAATGGCTAATCCTAGATTAAAAGATACTTATATCAATGATATAACTCCTGCAATGATGAAGAGGTTTGAATATACCTCCATTATGCAGGTGCCTAAAATCACTAAAATTGTGGTTAACAAAGGTATAGGAGCTGCAGTTGCAGACAAAAAATTAGTTGACGTAGGAGTAGAAGAACTTACTACCATCACTGGTCAGAAAGCTGTTGCTACAATTGCTAAGAATTCAATTTCAAACTTTAAGTTAAGAGAAGGGATGCCTATTGGTGCCCGCGTAACTTTGAGAGGAGATAGAATGTTCGAATTCCTTGATAGACTTTTGAATATCGCTTTACCACGTGTAAGGGATTTCAGAGGTGTAAAAGATAAAGGATTTGATGGAAGAGGTAATTACACTTTGGGTATCAAAGAACAAATCATTTTCCCTGAAATTTCCATCGATAAAGTGAATAAAATCACGGGTATGGATATCACTATTGTTACTACTGCAAATTCTGATGAAGAAGCATTCGAGTTGTTGAAAGCATTTGGAATGCCTTTCGCAACTGGTAAAAAATAATACTATGGCTAGAGAATCGATAAAAGCTAGAGAAAGAAAAAGAGAACGTCTTGTTGCTAAGTACGCTCAAAAAAGGGCAGAGCTTAAAGCTGCTGGTGACTGGGAAGGTTTGGATAAATTACCTAGAAACGCATCTCCAGTAAGACTACACAACAGATGTAAACTTACTGGTCGTCCTAAAGGATATATGAGGAAATTTGGCATTTCTCGTGTTACATTTAGAGAAATGGCTTCTGCAGGTAAAATACCTGGAGTAACAAAATCAAGCTGGTAAGCTTTTTTTTATTTCGCTAATAAAATATTTTCAATACCTTTGCAGGCCGATTTAGGTCGGGAGGTATTAATTTTAAATAGAATTCCAATTCTGGGTGATATCGCCAGATTGGAGACGGATTTTTGAAAAATCGAGCCGTCATAAACAAAAAACAATGACTGATCCAATAGCAGATTATTTAACACGATTACGTAATGCCATAAAGGCAAAGCATAGAGTCGTAGACATTCCTGCTTCTAACTTGAAGAAGCAGCTGACAAGTGTATTACACGAAAAAGGATACATTTTAAACTATAAGTTTGAAGATGAAGGTCCACAGGGTAATATCAAAATCGCTCTAAAATATAATAGAGTTTCAAAAAAGTCAGCTATCGAGAAATTACTCCGTGTGAGTAAGCCAGGCTTAAGAAAATATGTTGGTGCAGAGGAATTACCTAGAGTTTTAAATGGCTTAGGTATAGCTATTATCTCTACATCAAAGGGAATTATGACCGATAAAGAAGCGAGAAATCTTCATATCGGTGGTGAAGTTTTATGTCACGTATACTAAGATAAGAAGAGATGTCACGAATTGGTAAGAAACCGATTGATCTACCTCAAGGAGTATCTGTAGACGTAACCGCAGACAATGTGGTTACTGTTAAAGGACCTAAAGGAGAGCTGAAACAGGCAGTAAATCCTGATATAAAAGTAACCGTTGATGGTGCTGTTCTTATGGTTGAAAGACCAACTGAACAAAAAAGACACAAGTCACTACACGGTTTATACCGCTCATTAATCAATAACATGGTTGTTGGTGTAAGTGAGGGTTACAAGAGAGATTTAGAATTAGTAGGTGTAGGTTATAAAGCGACCGTTACTAATAACGTGTTAGAGCTAAGCCTAGGTTACTCACATAATATCTTTGTTGCTGTTCCTGATGAGATTAAGGCGAGTGCCGAAATGTTGAAAGGAAAGAACCCTACAGTTTCTTTAGAAGGAATTGATAAAGAATTGATTGGTCAAGTGGCTGCTAAGATTAAGTCATTAAGAAAATCAGAGCCTTATAAAGGTAAAGGTATCAAGTTCGTTGGTGAGGTAATCAGAAGAAAAGCTGGTAAAACTGCTTCTAAATAAGAGTAATCATGGCTGTTAGTAAAAGTAGACTAAGAATAAAAAGAGGAATTAGAAATAAGATTTCTGGAACTTCCGAAAGACCGAGAATTTCAGTTTTCAAAAGTAATTCACGTATATCTGCCCAAATTATCGATGATTCAAAAGGGCATACGCTAGTATCAGCTTCTTCTGTTGAATTTGATAGTAAGAAGAAAAATACCAACATAGAATTATCTAAAGAAGTTGGGAAAAAATTGGCTGAAAAGGCAATAGCAGAAGGTATCACCAGTGTGGTTTTCGACCGTAATGGTTATGTATACCATGGTAAAGTACAAGCATTGGCAGAAGGAGCTAGAGAAGGCGGTCTTAAATTTTAATCAGGATGTCACAGAAAAATATAAAATCAGTAAAAGCAAGTGAGATCGACCTTAAAGAAAAGGTAGTTGCGATCAAGCGTGTGGCTAAGGTAGTTAAAGGTGGTAGAAGATTTAGTTTCTCTGCAATCGTTGTAGTTGGTGACGGAAATGGTGTTGTTGGATACGGTTTAGGAAAAGCTAATGAGGTTACTGACGCGATAACTAAAGGTATTGATGATGCAAAAAAGAACTTGGTAAAAGTTCCTTTGTTGAAAGGTACTGTGCCTCACGAGTCAATCGGTAAATTTGGTGGTGGTTTCGTATTAGTGAAGCCAGCTGCTGAAGGTACTGGTGTGATTGCCGGTGGTGCGATGCGTGCCGTATTTGAAAGTGCGGGTTATCACAATGTTTTGGCCAAATCTAAAGGTTCTTCAAACCCTCACAACGTAGTAAAGGCTACATTTGATGCTCTTTTGAGCATGAGAGATGCTTATACCGTTGCTGAACAAAGAGGAATCACGATGTCTAAAGTTTTTAACGGATAATAAGAATGGCAAAGGTTCAAATTACACAGGTTAAGAGCACAATCGACAGACCTGAAAGACAAAAGAGGACAATCCAGGCTTTAGGCCTTGGTAAAATCAACAGAACAGTAGAGGTAGAGTTAACTGCATCTATTGCTGGTATGATTAATAAGGTAAATCATTTAGTATCTGTAAAGGAACTGTAAGATGGATTTGAATAGTTTAAGGCCTGCAGAAGGTTCTACGAAAAATAGAAAAAGAATAGCTAGAGGTACAGGTTCTGGTCGTGGCGGAACGTCAACACGTGGTCACAAAGGGGCTAAATCTAGATCTGGATATAAAAGCAAAGGCGGTTTTGAAGGCGGTCAAATGCCATTACAAAGACGTGTGCCTAAGTTTGGTTTTACTAACCCTAACAGAGTTGAATACAAGGCGTTAAACCTTGATTCGCTTCAAGAGTTAGCAACAAAATTAAATGCTGACACCATTGATTTCAACACTTTGATGGAGAATGGTTTTGCTCAGAAGAATGATCTAGTTAAGATTTTAGGTAGAGGCGAATTAACCTCTAAAGTGAATGTATCGGCCCATAAATTTTCTAGTTCTGCTCAAGCAGCAATCGAAAAAGTAGGCGGAACCGTTACAAAGCTTTAATATAAGATGAAGAAGTTTTTTACTACCATACGAAATATATACTCCATTGAGGAATTGAGAAATAGGATCCTAGCTACGCTGGGATTCTTGATCGTTTTCAGACTTGGATCTTTTGTTGTTTTACCTGGTGTAGACGTTGCTAAATTAACCGATGATGCGGGTGGGATATTTGGTATCCTTAACTCATTGTTAGGAGGTTCATTTAGTAGAGCATCTATATTCGGTTTAGGTATTATGCCTTATATCTCAGCTTCAATTGTAATTCAATTGATGACTGTGGCGGTACCAAGCTTCCAGAAAATGCAGAAAGAGGGTGAATCTGGTAGGAAGAAACTTACTCAAATCACTAGAGTTTTAACAATTCTAGTAACTCTTGCTCAAAGCTTTGGATATATAAAAGCGACTATTATTTCTCAAGATGCTGTTTTACCAAGCATTGACCCTTCTCTTTTCATGATCAGTTCAATGATCTTGTTAACTGCAGGTACAATGTTCTGTATGTGGTTAGGAGAGAAGATTACCGATAAAGGAATTGGCAATGGTATTTCTATGCTAATTATGATCGGTATCATTTCAAGTTTACCTGGAGCAGCATGGATGGAGTTTGTAACTACTAATGGTATAGGTAGAGCATTGTTCTCTGTGATTGAAGTAATTGTTTTGTTCTTTGTTGTAATTGTTACAGTAGCTTTGGTTCAAGCAACCAGAAGAATTCCTGTACAATATGCAAAGCAAGTAGTAGGTGGAAAGGTATATGGTGGCCAACGTCAGTTTATTCCTTTAAAGGTGAATGCCTCTGGTGTAATGCCCATCATCTTTGCTCAAGCATTAATGATTCTTCCAAGTTTATTGGCAGGGATATGGCAAGACAGTAGCGATATTGCTAACTCGATTGGAGCAGCGTTTAGTAACCCATACTCATGGCAGTATAATGTTACCTTTGCTATATTAATCATAGCATTTACATTCTTCTACACTGCCATTACGGTAAATCCATCTAACATGGCAGATGACCTTAAAAGAAGCGGTGGTTTTATCCCAGGTATTAAGCCTGGAAGACCAACCTCTGAATTTATAGGAGATGTCTTAGATAGAATTACGCTTCCTGGATCAATATTCTTAGCGATAATCGCTATCCTTCCAACTTTTGCATACAATGCAGGTGTAGGGCAGCAGTTCGCTTACTTCTACGGAGGTACCTCACTTTTAATTATGGTGGGTGTAATTTTAGATACTTTACAACAAATAGAAAGTTATTTGTTGATGCGACACTACGAAGGAATGATGAAGTCAGGCAAGATGCGTGGCCGATCTCAGAACGTAGCTGTAGCATAATATGATTCATTACAAGACTGAAGAGGAAATTCAGGTGATCCGAGAGAGTGCCGATATTCTTGGTAGAGCTCACGGAGAAGTAGCTAAACAAGTTAGAGCTGGTGTTAAAACCAAAGACTTGGATAAGATTGCGGAAGAATATATTCGTGATCACAATGCGAAAGCATCGTTCAAAGGCTACAATGGATTTCCTTCTACCCTGTGTATTTCTGTGAACGAAAATGTAGTTCATGGATTTCCAGGAGAATACGAATTGAAAGACGGTGATATAATCTCTATAGATTGTGGAGTCTTCTACAAAGGTTTTCATAGCGATTCCGCTTATACATACCCCGTAGGAGAAGTTTCCCCAGAGATATTAGCACTGCTTAAGGCAACGAAAGAGTCGTTGTATATAGGTATTGAACAAGCCAAGTATGGCAATCGGTTAGGCGATGTAAGTGCATCTATCCAGAAATACGTTGAAGACAGGGGCTACACTGTAGTACGAGAACTTGTTGGGCACGGATTAGGAAGAAGCTTACACGAATCACCTGAGGTTCCTAACTACGGTAAACGTGGACGAGGAGTTAAATTACAGGAGGGTTTAGTAATAGCCATTGAACCGATGGTCAATTTGGGTACAAGGAATATAGTTCAGGAGAATGATGGTTGGACCATCAGAACCAGAGATAGAAAGCCTTCAGCCCATTTTGAGCATACTGTGGCGATATTCAAAGACAGAACAGAAGTGTTAACAACACATAAGTATATAGAAGAAGTTTTTAAATTTTAGTATGGCAAAACAAGGATCTATTGAACAGGACGGTACTATTCTAGAAGCATTACCAAATGCAATGTTTAGAGTAGAACTTGATAATGGACACACCGTAACTGCTCATATTTCTGGTAAAATGCGAATGCACTATATCAGAATATTACCAGGTGACAAAGTGAAAATGGAGATGTCGCCATACGATTTAAGCAAAGCAAGAATTACTTACAGATATAAATAAGAAATCATGAAAGTGAAAGCATCTATCAAGAAGCGTAGTGCTGATTGTAAGCTGATCCGTAGGAATGGAAAGTTATACGTGATAAACAAAAAGAATCCTAGATTCAAACAAAGACAAGGGTAATTATGGCTAGAATTTCAGGAGTAGATATTCCGGATCACAAGAGGTCAGAGATAGGTTTGACCTATATTTTCGGAATTGGTCGCAGCTCGGCTGTTTACATTTTAAGTAAAGCCGGTATCGATGTGAACAAGAAAATTGGTGATTTAGATGACGAGGAGCAAAAAGCAATTCGTACCATCATCAGTGAAGAGTTCAAAGTAGAAGGAGTTTTAAAATCAGAGGTTCAATTGAGCATTAAGCGTCTGATGGATATTGGTTGTTACCGTGGTTTGCGACACAGAAAAGGTCTTCCTGTTCGTGGTCAACATACTAAAAACAACTCACGTACCCGAAAAGGTAAGAGAAAGACTGTTGCGAACAAGAAAAAAGCAACCAAGTAATTTGAATTAATGGCCGCTAGGTCTGAAAATATTTGAAGAATGGCTCAGAAGAGAAAAGATAAAGCTAAAAAACGAGTAGTTCAGGTTGAAGCTATTGGACAAGCCCACATTAAGGCTTCTTTCAATAACATCATCATATCAATCACTAACCTACAAGGTCAAGTGATTTCTTGGGCATCTGCTGGTAAAATGGGTTTTAAGGGTTCTAAAAAGAACACTCCTTATGCAGCCCAAATGGCAGCCCAAAATTGCGCTCAAACTGCCTACGATTTGGGTTTGAGAAAAGTTGAGGTATTTGTTAAAGGACCAGGCTCAGGAAGAGAGTCTGCTATTAGATCACTCCAAAATACTGGTATCGAAGTAACGATGATTAAAGATGTTACTCCATTGCCACACAACGGATGTCGTCCTCCAAAACGTAGAAGAGTTTAATCCAGAAATTAGAAAGTAATGGCAAGATATACAGGTCCTAAGGCCAAAATTGCGAGAAGATTTAACGATCCTATCTTTGGTCATAGCAAAGCATTGCAAAAGAAAGCTTACCCTCCTGGTCAACACGGAAGAGGTAGAAGAAAAAAACAATCTGAATATGCTATCCAGTTAATGGAGAAGCAAAAAGCAAAATACACTTATGGTGTATTGGAGCGTCAGTTTGCTAACACGTTCGATCGTGCATCAAGAAAATCAGGTATTACAGGTGAAATCCTTTTACAAATGTTGGAGGCAAGACTTGATAATACAGTATATAGAATGGGTATTGCTCCTACAAGAAGAGGTGCAAGACAATTAGTTTCTCACAAACACATCACCGTGAATGGAGAACTAGTTAACATCCCATCTTATGTAGTTCAACCAGGTGATGTAGTAGGAGTAAGAGAGAAGTCTAAATCTCTAGAGGCCATCACCGACAGTTTAGCTAACAATTCAGCACAAAAATATCCATGGATTGAGTGGAATAAAGCTGAAATGAACGGTAAGATGATTGCTCTACCTATGAGGGACGAAATTCCTGAAAAAATCAATGAGCAGCTTATTGTCGAGCTTTACTCTAAATAATCTATTTAAGAACTTAAACGATCTAATCATATGTCAATACTCGCATTTCAAATCCCTGAAAAGGTGGTGATGGAAAAGGCGGACGACTTTCACGGTCTGTTCACATTTAAACCGCTTGAAAAAGGATACGGGGTTACAATCGGTAATGCATTAAGAAGAATTCTTCTTTCTTCATTAGAAGGTTACGCTATCACAGGTATTAAAATCCCTGGTGTTTTGCATGAATTCTCAACGATTGAGGGTGTTGTAGAAGACGTAGCGGAAATCATTCTAAATTTAAAGAAGGTTCGTTTCAAGAAAATCTCCGACACTGTTGATAATAAAATTACTGTAATTATTGAAGGTCAGGATAAGTTTGCTGCTGGTGATATTGGAAAATTCACTGGTGCTTTCGAAATCCTTAACCCAGATGAAGTAGTGTGTCACCTTGATAGTTCGGTAAAGTTCGAAATTGAGCTTTCTATCGATAAGGGTAGAGGTTACGTTCCTGCTGAAGAGAACAGACCTTCTGAGCAATTATTCGGATACATTCCAATTGACGCTATTTATACGCCAATCAAAAACGTAAAATTCAGTGTAGAAAACACTAGGGTTGAACAAAAAACTGACTATGAAATGTTGGTTTTGGATATTCAAACTGACGGTTCTATTCACCCTGAGAACGCTTTGAAAGGTGCAGCCCATATCTTAATTCAACACTTCATGCTATTCTCTGATCAGAATATGATCTTGGAAACAGGTTCTCTAGATGAGCCAGAGCAAGTAGATGAAGAAATGCTTCATATGCGTAAGTTGTTAAAAACTCAACTGAACGATCTTGATCTTTCAGTAAGAGCTTACAACTGTCTTAAAGCTGCTGATGTAAGAACATTAGGCGACTTAGCAAGACTTGAAATTTCTGATATGATGAAATTCAGAAACTTCGGTAAAAAGTCTTTGGCTGAATTGGAGCAACTAATAGCTGATAAGAACCTTACTTTCGGTATGGACTTATCAAAATATAAACTTGACGAGGAATAAAGTAAGATGAGACACGGGAAGAAATTTAATCACCTGAGTAGAAAGGCACCGCATAGAAAAGCAATGCTTTCTAACATGGCTTCTTCTTTGATCGCGCACAAGAGAATTTCAACTACTGTAGCGAAGGCAAAGGAGCTTAGGAAATATGTTGAGCCTCTTATTACAAAAGCTAAGACTGATACTACTCACTCAAGAAGAGTTGTATTCTCTTATCTTCAAAATAAGGAAACGGTAACAACACTTTTCAACGAGATCGCAGAAAAGGTAGCAGACAGACCTGGAGGGTACACTAGAATTATCAAAACTGGAAACAGATTAGGTGATAATGCTGATATGTGTATCATTGAATTAGTAGACTACAACGAATTACTACTTAAAGAAGCAACTCCTGCTAAGAAGAGCAGAAGAAGCAGAAGAGGTGGTAAGAAAGATGACGCTACTACTGAAGCTACTCCGGCAGCAAAAGCACCTAAGGCAGCAAAAGAAGAAGCTGTAGAGGCACCAGCTGCTGAAACTGAAGAAACTCCTGAAGCTAAAGCTGAAGAAGCGAAAGAAGATGATAAGAAAGACGGGGAATAATTCTACTTTCTTAAAAATATAGAATAAGGGATTGAGCTAATTTGTTCAATCCCTTTTTTATTTACTTTTGTATCGCATTGAAGAATTGAATTTGCGCACGAATCTATAAATATGTCCACAACGAATAATATCAACAGTAAAAGAAAAGCCATTCTTCTTTTAGCAGATGGAAGCCGCTACGAAGGTACTGCCATTGGTAAAATAGGTATTGCCGGAGGCGAAATTTGCTTCAATACAGGAATGACAGGTTACCAAGAAATTTATACCGATCCATCTTACTATGGTCAGATTGTAGTAAATACTACTTCTCACATTGGTAATTATGGTGTAGAAGATGACGAGCAAGAGTCCGATTCTCCAAAAATTAGAGGGTTAGTAGTCAACGACTTTTCAAATGATTACAGCCGTAAAACAGCAGACGGTTCACTTCAAGACTATTTAGAGAAAAATAATATAGTTGGAATTTCTGATGTAGATACTCGCCTTTTGGTAAGGTATATTAGAGACAAAGGTGCTATGAATGCTATTATTTGTTCGGAAGACCTTTCTGATGATGAATTAAAGGCAAAAGTGGCCGAGATTCCTTCCATGGATGGCTTAGAATTGTCTTCTTATGTAAGCACTAAAGAACCTTACTTTGTAGGAGATGAAAATGCTGATATCAAAATCGCAGTACTCGACATCGGAGTAAAGACGAGTATTTTGAAACATTTGGCAAGTAGAGGTGCCTATTTAAAGGTTTTTAATGCCAAAACCACTTTTGAAGAAATGAGCGAGTGGAACCCTGATGGATACTTTTTGTCAAATGGGCCTGGAGACCCCGCTGCAATGCCTTATGCTGTTGAAACTGCACAGAAAATAATGGAAGAAGATAAACCACTTTTTGGCATTTGTCTTGGTCATCAAGTGATTGCCCTGGGCTGTGGTGCAACTACATTTAAAATGCACAACGGACATAGAGGCTTGAATCACCCTGTTAAAAACTTGATTTCAGGTAAAAGCGAAATCACCTCTCAGAACCATGGCTTCGCAGTAGATTTAACTACGCTAAAGGAAGCCGGAAGTATGGAGTTAACCCATATCAACCTGAATGACGATACTGTTGCAGGTTTACAAGTAAAAGGAAAGAAAACATTTTCAGTGCAATACCACCCAGAGTCTTCACCTGGGCCGCATGATTCACGCTATTTATTCGATCAATTTATTAACCTTATCAAATCATAATATCAATGAGTTTAATTGAAAGTATCCACGCAAGACAAATTCTTGACTCGAGAGGAAATCCTACCATTGAAGTAGATGTAATTACTGAAAACGGTGTTTTAGGCCGTGCTGCAGTTCCATCTGGAGCTTCAACTGGAGCACATGAAGCTGTTGAGTTAAGAGATGGAGATAAAGACGTGTACCTTGGTAAGGGAGTCTTGAAAGCTGTGGAAAATGTAAATGACACCATTGCTGCCGAATTAATTGGCTTTTCTGTTTTCGAGCAAAATTTGCTCGATAAGATTATGATTGAGGTAGACGGAACAGAAAATAAAAGTAACCTAGGTGCGAATGCTATTTTGGGTGTTTCTTTGGCTATTGCTAGGGCAGCTGCAGCTGAACTTGGTCTTCCGCTTTACCGTTACGTGGGTGGCGTTAATGCAAATACGCTTCCTGTTCCTATGATGAACATTATTAACGGAGGCTCTCACGCAGATAATTCTATCGACTTTCAAGAATTCATGATTATGCCTGTTGGGGCTAAGAGCTTTACTGAGGCAATTCAAATGGGAGCTGAGGTGTTCCATCACTTAAAGAAAGTACTTTCTTCTCGTGGTCTTTCTACTAACGTAGGCGATGAAGGTGGCTTTGCTCCAAATTTAGCATCTGATGATGAAGCGCTTGAAGTGATTTCAGAAGCGGTTAAAAATGCAGGCTATAAAGTAGGCGAAGATTTCGTTTACGCGCTAGATGTGGCTTCTTCTGAATTCTATTTGAAAGATGAAAAAGTATATCATTTTAAAGATTCTACAGGAAATAAAATGACGCCAGTCGAAATGGCTGATTACCTTGCTTCACTCTGCGAAAAATATCCAATCATGTCGATTGAAGATGGTATGTTCGAAGACGATTGGGAAGGCTGGAAAGCCCTAACTGATAAAATTGGTAGCAAAGTGCAGTTAGTGGGAGATGATTTGTTCGTAACGAACGTGAAGCGTTTACAAAAAGGGATTGATGGTGGTATTGCCAATTCAATCTTGATTAAGGTAAACCAAATAGGTACTTTGACTGAGACAATTGAGGCGGTAAGCTTAGCCAACAGAAATGGCTATACCGCTGTAATGTCACACAGGTCTGGCGAAACAGAAGACAATACTATTGCAGACTTAGCAGTAGCACTGAACACTGGTCAAATCAAAACTGGATCAGCTTCGCGCTCAGACAGAATGTCGAA
The DNA here is from genome assembly GCF_001592945.1 of Roseivirga seohaensis. Lineage (GTDB taxonomy): Bacteria > Bacteroidota > Bacteroidia > Cytophagales > Cyclobacteriaceae > Roseivirga > Roseivirga seohaensis. Next base: position 199,668 of record NZ_LRPB01000006.1, on the reverse strand, counting down.
ATACAACCAATTGCTTAGAATTGAAGAGGAATTGGGAGAAGTGGCTAAATATCCTGGAAAGGATTTCAGAAAGGTTTACTAAGTCGAATAATACTTCATAGTTAAAAGGCTTCATTCTGTAAAGGATGAAGTCTTTTTGCTTTATATGCATTATAAAGCCTGTCATATGAGTTAACAGTAAATCGTCATACTTTTGATTTTGTGCTAAAAAGTTAGTTACTTTTGTACTATGAAGGCTTTCACCAAGGTTCCTCGCTTCGCAAAGAGTTTTTACTTCCTCTTCGGAACGTTTTTTATTATTTGGATGCTGTTTGTAGACTCAAATGACATCGTGACTCAGATTAGGCTGAAGTCGAAACTAAGTAATCTTGAAAAACAGAAAGAATACTACCTAGAGAAAAAAGTAGAAGTACTTAAGAATAGAGAAGAGTTGACGACTAATCAGGAGTTACTTGAGAAGTTCGCAAGAGAAAAGTACTTAATGAAGAAACCATCTGAAGATCTTTTCGTCATAGTAACGGAAGACTAAATCAAGAAAAAAATATGCATACCAAGTCCTCTTTTTGAGGACTTTTTCGTTATCAGAACTATGAGAAAACTATTCACCCTTGTCGCCTTATTTTTTATAAGCTTTTCAAGCCTTCAGGCTCAGATTTACTTCGAGGAAGAACCTCAAGAAGCGGATTCTGTTAGTTTTATGGATCGGGTTTATTTTGGAGGAAATTTTTCATTCAACCTCGGTACCAACTTTACTTATATCGATGTTTCACCGCTAGCCGGTTATATGATTACTCAGGACTTTTCTGCGGGTTTAGGTGCCACATATCTTTATCTTTCCCGTAAGTACACTCTTCTACCTTCACGTGACGAATTTAAAGTGAGTAGTAATGTATATGGAGGGCGTACTTTTCTTAGACATAATATTTTCGACACCTATTTTGCTCATTTGGAATTTGAGACTTTGAATGTTGAATTTGCCCCAGATCCTTTTAGTGAAGCTACGAATCGTGAATGGGTACCTGGCTTATTTATTGGTGGCGGTGCATTTCAACCTATTTTTGGAAAGGGCGGATTAAATATTACGGTACTATATAACCTGCTTCATGATGACCTTAGGTCTCCTTACGGAAGTGCATTGGTAATACGAGGCGGAATTACTTTTTGATCTAAGCTTGATTTCAAATCTGGAAAAACCCTCCAAAAGTTGATGTAATTATATCATCAGTGGTAATTCACTTTGTTTAAAGTCTAAATAGGAATTTTTGGAGGGCTCTCTTAATCTACTCTGGTTTTTAGAAATCAATCCCAAATTTCTTACCTACTTCTTTCAAATCATCTACCACAGGTTGAAGTAGTGGAATTCCTTGTGCCATTCTTATTTTCTCCATTTCGCGTTCTGGGTCACCGGGAATAAGCACAGGCTGTTCTGAATCTACGGGAGTTGAGCTTCTAAATCGCTGAATCCAATTGTCCATATGCTCTTTAAATTCTGATGCAGGGCGGAAAGCATCTACACGCATAGCACCAAAGAAATGGCCTAGGCCTTCGCCAACGGGGTCACTTACCGGATCCATAAAGCTTACAAACGGAGGTGCCCAAGGACCATAATTTGCACCAGAGAGTACAGCAGAGAAAATATCTACTACCGAACCCATAATATAACCTTTATGGCTTCCGTGTAACCTACTTCCGCCTAAAGGCCGTAAAGCACCACCTTCTTTTACTCCGAAGGCATTGGTGGTATCTATGCCGTCTTTGTCTTGCACCCAACCCTGAGGTACGGGTTCTCCCTTTCTTTGAAGAATTTCGAGTTTACCATTGGCCGCTGTGGTGGTAGCAAAGTCGCCCACAAAGGGAGGTTCGTTTCCGGCTGGAATTGCAATGGCAATTGGATTGGTACCTAAAAGTCTTTCTTTAGAAAAAGTAGGAGAAACTAAAGGACTGGCATTGGTCATTGAAATGCCAATCATGTCGTTTTGTGCAGCCAATAACGAATGGTAGCCAGCAATGCCATAGTGGTTAGAGTTTTTTACCGAAACCCAGCCTGTTCCTACATTTTTTGCCTTATCCATGGCTACTCTCATAGCGAAAGGAGCAACGACTAAACCCAAGCCAGCATCCCCATCAACAACGGCCGTGCTTGGGGTTTCATAAGTTATTTTGATGTTCGGGGTCGCATTAATTCTTCCTTTTTCCCAAAGCCTAACGTAGCCAGTAAGTCGCGCGACCCCATGAGAGTCGATTCCTCTTAAGTCGGCAGAAAGAAGTGTTTCACAAGCCTGGGTAGCATCTGCTTCTGAGCAACCCATTTTAATAAAAACAGAATGAGAAAACTGATATAAATCTTGGTAAGAATAATTCGACATGCTTTTATTTTTTAATTCGGAGTGCTTTTCTCCGAAATCTTAATGTGCGAAAACGAAGTATATAAAAGCCCTTCTTTTAATGCGTAAGCGCAGGCTGTAATATTTTCGGTATTCATGTGTTTTAATACAAACTGTATTAGGCAACTGGCTACAACAATCATATCTACACGCATGGTTACCATGCCAGGTATATGCATTCGCTCTTTCCTGTTCTTGGTAATCAGTTCTTTGTAAATACGGTTGTTTGCTTCTATCGGGAATTGGAAAATCAAGCTATTCGGAGCTCTTTCAATCCCATTCTCTTTCATGTAAATTTCAGAAAGGGTGTCAAAGGTGCCCGAACATCCAATTAAGCCTTGAGGCTTGAACTCTTCAATAGCACTTACTAAGCTAGAAAGTTCAGTTTCGAGCCAAGAACTCATTTCTTCTATACTTTCTTGAGGCATAGGATCGTCCTTATGGAATTTATCTAAAAGCCTTTGCGCTCCAATTTCGAAGCTTTGTTTCCAGAAGATTTCTTCGTTGTTTCCTATGATGAACTCTACACTTCCGCCACCAATATCCATTACCAACTGTGGCGTTTCTGTGAGGTGAAAAGTAGACTTCACTCCATAGAAAATGAGTTCAGCTTCACGGTCACCAGAAATAATTTGAATGTCAATAGAAGTTTTCTCTTTGATCTCATCCAACAGTTGTTGGCCATTTTTAGCCGATCGAATGGCGCTTGTGGCAACTCCCGTAACGGTTTTTACCTCGAATTGGTCGATAATAGTTTTGAAAACTTGAAGGGTGTGAAGGGCTCTTTTTTTGGCATCAGCTGAGATTCTCCCTTTGCTAATGCCATTCTTGCCAATTTTTACGGCTATTTTCTCGCGGTATAGCGTTTTGACCTCGCGCTTGCTCAACTCCACTATAAATAAGTGGAAGGTATTAGTGCCCAAATCAATAACTGCTATTCTCTCTTTCATGCCCCTCTGCAAAGATGGGCGAATATAAGGCATTCTATTAAAATATGGGTGTTCATCGAAAGGTAATAGATGCCGATTATGTTCTTTTTTTGTACTGACCTGTATATCTTTGGCAAGTATATAAAACCACATCTATGGCTAAGAATACCCCGCTTAAAAAGCATAAGACCAAAGCAGAAAAAATTGAATGGTTAGAGCAGAAAAATGCAGAAGCCTTATTAGGTGGAGGCCAGAAACGGATCGATAGTCAACATAAAAGAGGTAAGCTTACCGCTAGAGAACGTCTTGAACTCTTACTAGATGAAGGAAGCTTTGAAGAAATAGGCAAGTTTGTAGAACACAGAGCTACGGATTTCGGTCTGGAAAAAGAAATCTACTTGGGTGATGGCGTTGTGACGGGGTATGGAACGGTTCATGGCCGTTTAGTATATGTGTATTCACAAGATTTCACCGTGTTTGGAGGTTCGCTTTCTGAAACACATGCCGAAAAGATTGTTAAAATTATGGATTTGGCCATGAAGAACGGTGCGCCTGTGATTGGCCTAAACGATTCTGGTGGGGCTCGAATTCAAGAAGGCGTAGTGTCGCTTGGCGGTTATGCCGATATCTTTTATAGAAACACCTTGGCATCAGGTGTAGTACCTCAAATTTCTGCCATTATGGGGCCATGTGCGGGTGGTGCGGTATATTCGCCAGCCATTACCGATTTTATCTTCATGGTAGAAAACACTTCTTATATGTTTGTTACGGGGCCAAATGTGGTGAAAACTGTAACACAAGAGGAAGTAACTTCTGAAGAATTAGGAGGTGCCAGTACGCACAGTACAAAAAGTGGAGTGACACATTTCGCCTCCGCCAATGAGGTCCAGTGCATTAATGAAATCAAACAACTGCTGTCGTACATCCCGCAGAACTGCGAAGACACGGCTCCAGTATATGAATATGATTTAAATGAAGATGCGGTAAGAACCGTATTAAATGATATTATTCCAGAAAACCCGAATCAGCCTTACGACATGCGTGAGGTAATTGAAGGTTTGGTTGATGAGGATTCTTTCTTCGAAGTCCATAAAAACTACGCAGAGAACATTGTGGTGGGCTTTGCCCGAATTGGTGGAAGAAGTATTGGTATTGTAGGAAACCAACCGGCTTCTATGGCTGGGGTTTTAGATATTGATGCGAGTGTAAAAGGTGCGCGATTTGTACGTTTCTGTGATTGTTTCAATGTGCCTTTGTTGGTGTTAGAGGATGTACCAGGCTTCTTGCCGGGCACAGACCAAGAATGGAATGCTATTATCACCAATGGAGCCAAGTTGTTGTATGCTTTCTCTGAAGCTACAGTGCCAAGAATTACCGTAATCACCAGAAAGGCTTACGGTGGGGCCTATGATGTAATGAACTCAAAGCATATTGGGGCAGACATGAACTATGCTTGGCCTTCGGCTGAAATTGCTGTAATGGGAGCTAAGGGTGCTGCAGAAATCATTTTCAAAAGAGAAATTGCCGCTGCCGATGATCCAGAGGCCAAACTCGAAGAGAAAGTAGACGAATACACTGAGAAGTTTGCCAACCCTTATCGTGCTGCCCGAAGAGGTTATGTGGATGAAGTTATTCTACCGCAAGATACCCGCAAGAAACTTATTAGGGCCTTTACCATGTTGGAGAACAAGGTGGCTACGCTGCCTAAAAAGAAACACGGGAACATTCCTTTGTAAGAAGGAATTCTCTGTACCGAATTAAATTATAGAACTGGCCTTGGCCAGTTTTTTAGCATTTAGAATACTGAAAATTATGAATCAAAAGAGTCAGGAATTCCTTACCAAATATTTAAATAATGCTTCGCCAACAGGTTTTGAAGCTTCAGGTCAACAAATCTGGTTGGATTATATTAAGCCATTTACAGATACTTATTTCACGGATAAATACGGAACAGCAGTAGGGGTAATCAATCCTGATGCACCCTTTAAAGTGGTGATTGAAGCACATGCCGATGAGATCAGCTGGTTCGTAAACTACATTGACGACAACGGCTACATTTATGTAGTTCGAAATGGTGGTTCTGATCACCAAATAGCGCCTTCAAAAAGGGTGAACATCCATACAGAGAAAGGAATTGTGAAAGGTGTTTTTGGTTGGCCAGCCATTCACGTGCGCGATAAAGCGTCTGAAAAATCACCTTCACTGAAAAATATCTTTATCGATGTAGGAGCAGAGTCGAAACAGGAAGTGCTCGATATGGGCGTTCATGTGGGTACTGTAATCACTTTTGACGATGAGGTTTTCAAACTGAATAAGAAGTTCTGGTGTGGGCGTGCACTCGATAACCGTATTGGTGGATTTATGATTGCCGAAGTAGCCAGAAGACTTCATGAAGAAGGAAAGAAACTTCCATTTGGTCTTTATGTGGTCAATTCGGTACAAGAAGAAATTGGTTTGCGTGGTGCAGAAATGATTGCCGCTAGAATTAAACCAGATGTAGCCATCATTACAGACGTATGTCACGATACGGCTTCTCCAATGTATGAAAAACAATTGCAAGGTGATCAGAAATGCGGTTTAGGGCCTGTGTTGGCTTATGGCCCTGCGGTACATAACAATGTGTTGAAAATGCTTATCGAAGTTGCGGAGAAAAATAAGATTGACTTCCAGCGTCATGCAAGCTCAAGGTCAACGGGCACCGATACTGATGCTTTTGCTTATTCAAACGAAGGTGTGCCTTCAGCTTTAATTTCTTTGGCTTTGAAGTACATGCACACTACCGTAGAAACTGCGCACGAAAGTGATATTGAGAAAGTAATTGAATTGATGTATCAGTTTATTATTCAATTGCCTGCCGATCATGATTTTAGCTATTTAAAATAATTAGTTTGGAAGGGGGTATAAGAATCGTGTTGGATCAAATGGGACGAAAGGTAGAAGTGCCTAGCTTGCCTCAGCGCATTATTTCTTTAGTACCTTCCCAAACAGAGTTATTATATGATTTAGGACTTGGTGACCGCGTTGTTGGGGTCACCAAGTTTTGTATTCACCCAAGCCAATGGCATCAATCCAAAATCTTTGTGGGTGGCACCAAGCAGTTTAAGTTCGATGTAATTGATGAACTCAAACCTGATCTAATCATTGGAAATAAAGAAGAAAACTACATTGAAGGCATAGAGGAACTGGCCAAGAAATACCCTGTTTGGATGAGTGATATCACTGGATTGGATCAAGCTTTCGATATGATTTTGGCCATTGGTAATTTGGTGGACGAAAGGGCTAAATCCATCTCTATTGTTGAAAAAGTGAAGGAAGGTTTTGCTTCGCTTCCCTATAAGTCGAGAAGAAAGACACTGTATCTTATTTGGAAGAAGCCTTATATGGCAGCAGGCAGAGCAACCTTTATTGATGAAATGATGGATTTCGCTGGCTTTGAAAATGTGCTTTCAGAAACACGTTATCCAGAACTTACGCTAGAGGCTATTCAAGAATTAACGCCAGAAGCTATTCTTCTTTCTTCGGAACCTTACCCTTTTAAAGAAAAGCACATCAGCGAATTAAAGGCAGTTTTGCCCAATTGTGATGTTCAGCTTGTAGATGGCGAAATGTTCAGTTGGTACGGAAGTAGACTAATGCAAGCCCCTTCTTATTTCGCAAACCTGAAATAAAGAGAGGAAGCCCCAGCAGCTTCCTCATACAAGGTTACTTAAATACGGCAATCTCGTTGCACGCATCTGAATTGTAACACTCCCAAATGTTTTGTCGCTTAAAACCAAGCTTCTTTCTAGAGCCATCTTTTAAAGCAAATTTATGATCTCCCTGCCACACCTTCTTTTTTGATTTATGCTGTGTAGCAGCATAGTAGAAGTAAGTTTGTTCGTCAGAATTACCCATTAACTTCTTTTCTTTTGGGTCTAAAACTTCGAAGCCCGAGGTCACCCAGTCACCATTGTATTCTTTGTACCGAATGGCGACTTCAATTTTTTCACGCGAACGATTCTCAAAATAAATATGATACTCTTTTTTGTTATCCTTTTCCGTAGTGTCTGAAGTATGTAGTGTGGTATCTGAACGATAGAAATCAACCGTACCCTCGATCTGTTCGAGCATTGGACTAGTGTAAGGTCCAGTAACTTTTTCGGCACGAGGTGTACCGAGAAAAGCCACTAGGCTCGTGCATAGCACGAGCACTAAATTAGTGACAGTTTTCATAAAACGTTTAGGTGAAACGGACTTAAAGATGAAGTATTAATATGAAATATTCAACATATTTACATAAAACTTTTTTAAGCCCGAGAATTGGCTAAACGTGGCGCTGCCAGAAGGGAAGTGGGGTTCAGAATAATGTAATACCGTTGGCTTTAAATTCTTGCCTGATAAGTGTACAATTGGAAATACCTTCCTTCTTTCGCAATCAAATCATCGTGTGTACCTCTTTCAGCAATTTCACCATTTTCTATTACTAAAATTTGATCGGCTTTGCGAATGGTACTTAAGCGGTGAGCAATTACAAAAGTGGTTCTGCCCTTCATTAAGCTCGATAAACTTTCCTGAATGAATGATTCACTTTCGGTATCTAGGTTAGAAGTGGCTTCGTCAAGAATAAGGATTTTTGGGTCGGCTAAAACTGCTCGGGCAATGGCAATTCTCTGTCGTTGACCACCAGAAAGTTTCACACCTCTTTCACCAATTACGGTTTCCAAACCTTTTTCAAAGCGATCGGTAAATTCATTTACATAGGCTGCTTTCACTGCGTTCTGTAAATCTTCCTCAGAAGAATCTGGTCTTGGGAAAAGAATGTTTTCGCGGATGGTTCCTTCAAAAAGGAAGTCATCTTGAAGTACCACACCTAATTTCCTTCTATAACTTTTCAATAAAATGGTAGAAAGGTCGATGCCATCAATGGTGATTTTTCCTTCACGTGGGTTAAGGAATGAAGCGGCCAAACCTGCAATCGTAGATTTACCTGAACCAGAAGTTCCCACCAAGGCGGTAACGCTACCTGAAGGTGCATCGAAACTGATGTTTTTCAAAACGTCTACATCTTTTTCATAGGCGAATGAAACATTTTCGAATTTTATATTGGCGTCTGTTTCTTTAAGCTTGACGGTTCGATTTTCATCATCGTCTTCCGCCTTCATCAATATAATTTCTTCAGTACGATCCAATCCAGCAAATGCCTCTGTAATCTGACTACCAATGTTCGACATTTGAACGATTGGGGCAATGAGTAAAGCGAGCAAACCAATAAAAGCGAAAAGCTCACCAGTAGTCATGATTCCTTCAATAATATAATAACCACCAATACCGAGAATACCAGTGCTCGCCACACCCGCCAAAAGGAAGGTGGCTGAACTTGTGACCACGGCAGTGGCGGTAAGTGTTTGTTTTACGTTTTCATATAGCGATCTCACACCGCCTTCAAAGCTTTCGGTTTCTTGTAATTCGGCACCAAAGCCTTTGATTACGCGAACTCCGCTTAAGGTTTCCGTTAGTCGGCCAGTAACTTCCGCATTGAGTTGACCTCTCTTTCTGAAAATTGGTCTTAAATAGGCAAAGGCCTTCATGGCGATTAAACCGAAAATAATAACCGGAACGACTACAAATGCGGTGAGTTTAGCGTTCATGTTGATTAACAATACGAGTACGGCTACAGCGGTAATTGTTCCGCCAATCAGTTGAACAAAGCCTGTACCTACCAAATTTCTTACGCCTTCTACATCCGTCATAATTCTTGAAACTAATGCTCCTGACTTGGTGCTATCGAAGAAATTTAGGGGGAGTGATAAAATTTTCTTTTGTACTTGAACACGCAATTCAGCAATGAGTTTTTGCGCTTGAACGCTGAGGATACGTGTAAGGGCGAAGGAAGTAATGGCTTGGGTGATAATGGCCGCTATGGTAATAAGGATAACGGTTTTTAGCATTTCCATGTCTTTGTTCACCACAACATCGTCAATAAGGTATTGAGTGGCTTTAGGAAGCACTAAACTGGCCGCACTTCTCAGTAGAATTAAGACCAGTCCAAAAAGTAAAAGCCCTCTTTTGGGCCAAATGATTCTTTTAAAAACCTCACCTATTGTGATGTTGTCGAGCTTTTTCTTCTTTGCCATGGTAAACGCTGAAATATAGTATGACCAACCGTCTTGAAAGTCAGTTAGTTCAATTGATCAAAAGTAATTTGAATGACATTGTCACCGACCTGTTGCCAATTCAATGTCTTTCCAAAAACCAGGGTATGATTTGTTGACTACGCTGGGGGCTTTGATGATGATATCTTGTAAAGTACACAGGGGAGCAAAGGCCATGGCCATCCTATGGTCGTCATAGGTTTCAATCTCGATCGGCTCATCACTCAATTCGAATTTCGACCGAAGCTCAAATACCTCTGGTGCTACTTCTTTTAGCTTGACCTTAAATTTTTTCAATTCCTTTTTTAGGGCTTTTACTCGGTTGGTTTCTTTGATGACCAAGCTTTCTAAGCCCGTCATGGTGCATTGTATTTTCTTTGCCGCACACACAACGGCTATGGTTTGGGCTAAATCTGGGCAATCGCTGAAGTCAAAATTCACTTCATTAGAATGAGGAATTTTCTGAAGCACTACACCATCGGCTTCGAAAGTACTCATTACACCCAGTTGGTTCATCATATGCACAATGGCAATGTCGCCCTGAAGCGATTTTTGCCTGAGTCCTTTCAATTTGATTTTGGCTTCATCGGCCAAGGCCACAAAGCTATACCAATAGCTTGCACCCGACCAATCGGATTCTACTACATATGGATAATCTTTGTATTGTTGTGGCTTAATTTCAATGGTTTGGTTGGTCCAGTTGGAATGAATTCCAAAAAGCTTCATCATGTCCAAAGTCATTTGGATATAAGGGCGAGAACCGATTTTCCCTTTTAATTCTAAGCTAAGCCCTTGTGGCAAACATGGGGCAATCATTAATACAGCCGATATAAATTGACTGCTTACATCGCCCTTCATCTTAATCCGATTGGATTTCTGTTCTTTGATCGGTTTTACCTTGAGTGGAGGAAAGCCTTCTTCTTTTAAAAACTTCACCTTGGCCCCAATGCTTTTGAGTGCATCTGCTAAAATCTTTATCGGACGCTGCTGCATTCTTTCTGTGCCTGTAAGTATTCTTGAGCTTTCACCCAAAACAGAAAAGGCAGTGAGAAATCGCATGGTGGTTCCAGCATCTAAAACATCGAGTGTTTCTTCTTTGCTTGCCAATAACCGAATCATCGTCTGCGTATCTCTGGCCTCTGATAAGTTTTGGATTTCAGAAATATTGCCCGAAAGTGCATTAATGATTAAGGCCCTATTGCTCTCACTTTTAGAAGCAGGAAGTGGAATTTCTACTTCTCTAAGTTGGGGTGAGTGTTTAAGGTGAATAGTGTCCAAGGTTATTGCTTCAGTTTAATGAAATAGAACAATGCATCAATGACGTCTTTTTCGTCTACAGCGATATCGTAAGTAGCCTTTCCGATGTTCATCAGAAGGGAATGGTTGAGGAGGTTGTTAAGATTCTTTTTGTCTTGGTACATGAGTTTTACTATGCCCGAAAAGTCCTCTTTAGCGATGTTAATTTCAGGATAAATTTCGAGAATGGTGCGAGAAATTTGCAATAGATTTTCTTCCGAAAAACCCAGTAGTTTTTTTGACAAGTAGGCTTCACAGATCATTCCAGCAGCAATTGCTTCTCCGTGTAAAAGCTTTTTGTCGGTATTTAAATAGAAGCTTTCAATGGCGTGACCTATCGTGTGGCCAAAGTTTAAAATCTTTCTGAGTCCAGCTTCTTTTGGGTCGGCTTTTACCACAGCTGTTTTTATTTCTACGGAATGCGCAATCACGGCTTCCCAGTTTTCAATATCCAAACCATGGGCAGTGGTTTGCTTAAAATAATCAGCATCGGCTATTAGCCCGTGTTTAATTACTTCTGCAAAACCCGACCTGAGTTCTCTTGGCGCTAAGGTTTTTAGAAACACCGGGTCGATCAAAACACTTTCTGGCTCTTGAAAAAAGCCCAAATGGTTTTTAAAACCCATAAAGTCGATTCCTAACTTTCCGCCTACATTGGCATCTACAGCGGCCAATAGGGTAGTGGGGATGTTGATAAATCGAATTCCACGTTTGTAAGTCACCGCACAGAAACCACCCATATCGCCAATTACACCACCACCCAAATTGATCAGCAATGCTTTTCTGTCAAAATTGTTTGTGGTGAATTGCTCCCAAATGTGTTCGCAAGTGCGAAGGGTTTTGTGTACTTCGCCCGAAGTAATTTGTATGAGCAAATGCTCAGGCAGAAAGGCTTGTATCAAAGGATAACAATGCACATGCGTATTCTCATCGACTAAAACCGCTAGTTGCGTAAAGTCAGTTTCCTTTAATACCGCCTTAAGGCTGGTTTCTATGTGGTCAATTACAATGTGGCTCATGCTTTTGTTAATGGACGGGTTTCTTTCAGTTGTGCTTCTTGCTTTTTCACTGATTCCTCGTGAATAGCAAATAAAAGGCTTTTCATAAACTTCTCCGTCATGTTTTTACGCAAGCCATCCTGAATTCTGCTTTCCATTACTTCTTCCCAACGGCTGGGCTGGTAAACGGCCAAATTATGTTCACGCTTATAGTCGCCTACTTGCTCTATTACTTTGAACCTTTCGGCAAAAAGTTCTAGTAATTGGGCATCTAGTAAATCAATTTTTTGTCTGAACTGCTCCAGTTCATTGAGCATTTCTGGATGTTCATCTACATTTTCTCTGAAAATTAGGCTTTCGTAAATGATCTTGAGCGTGTCTGGGGTAATCTGTTGTTTGGCATCGCTCCAAGCCTTGTCTGGGTCGTGATGGGTTTCAATCATTAAACCATCCAAGCCAAAGTTAATGGCCCTTTGACTCACGGCTCCAATGATTTCGCGTGCGCCAGCAATATGGCTTGGGTCACAAATCACAGAAATGCCAGGAATCATGCGTTTTAAGTGAATGGGTAAAGACCACTCAGGCTTGTTGCGGTATCTTTTTTCGTAAGGATCTGAAAAACCTCTATGAATACCAGCTACTTTTTTAATGCCTACTTTATTAAGCCTTTCAAAAGCACCTAACCAAAGTTGAAGGTCTGGATTGATCGGGTTTTTTACCATTACAGGAATGTTGGTGCCTTTTAAGGCTTCGCAAATTTCTTGTACCGAAAATGGGTTTACCGTGGTTCTAGCGCCAATCCAAAGCACGTCTACACCAGCTTTTAGTGCTGCTTCTACATGTTCTGTTTTCGCTACTTCTACGGTAACGGGCACATTCAGAATGTCTTTGGCAATTTGTAGCCATTCTAATGCTTCAGCACCAACGCCCTCAAAAGAGCCCGGTCTAGTTCTGGGTTTCCATACCCCCGCCCTAAATAACTCAACAGGGCTTCCTTTTAAACCTTTGGCAATGGTTTCGATTTGCTGCGGACTTTCTGCGCTGCAAGGGCCGGCAATAAGCACATGCTCTGATAATCCTAGCCCCCAATCTTTAATGTCGATGATGTTCATAATTACGTTTGGTCAAAAAAAAAGCCCGACTCTTTCGAACCGGGCTAATAAAATATTTTTACAATTTCATTTAATGATAGCGCAGGCTCGATCCCGAGTGGGTTCTAAAGTAAAAAAAGTAATAAAATGATGTCCTTGCTGCTAACATGCGATAAACTTAGGTATCTCTTCTTTAAAGAAAAATATAAAATGAAATTATTTTTTAAGCATTCTCTACCAAAGCGAAAGTAGTGCTGTTGGTTGAATGGTCTTCAATGTTTTCTGATAACAATATAAGATCATTGGCTTCTATCGCATCTTTGCTGGCAATTACCCCTGCGTTTTTTTCACGGTTATTCTTCAATTCATGAATGGCACTTACCGTGCTAGTACTTGAAATGAAAGTGATATGGCTGTATTTGATAAAGAATTTTTGGGTCTCTTTGATTGCCATTGGGTGAGAATAAATCTTCTTTATTCCCTCAATATTGGTTGCCTTAAAACTTCCCAAGCAAAGATGAATCGGAAGCTCAAATTGCTCCAGAATACGATGGCCAGAGTTTTTGATTCGCTCTAAATTATCTCCAACTAAGCCGGAGGTGTTGTTTTTGATGGCGATCAATGCTTTTTTAATTCGCTTTTCTTTGAGCGCTTTAAAAATTTCATCAAAAGAGGTGAAAAGCATATGGTTCATATTGGGCAAAAACTTTTGCCTAGCCATATCATGATAAGTGTTTTCAGGGCCGAGTAGTCCTAGTTCAGTCATTAGGTTGTTTGTCTTGTTCTGTATTAAATACGGATGTCTGTATCCTTACGGATTGCTGATGAATATGTCGGTAAAGTTCGCGAATAAATTCGGGGTCTAAGTTTAAAGATTTCGCCCATTCTGGTCTGGATTGCAAAATCTCTTTCCAGCGGCTAATTTGAAAGATAGCCACGTTGTTGTCTTTTTTGAACTCTCCAATTTTTTCAACCAGGCTCAATCGGGTGGCAATAGCTTCCAATATTTCCCTGTCTGCTTGGTCTATTTGCTCACGAATAATGTCTAGCTGATTGTTGAAGTCTTCATTTTTAGAAGTATGATTTCTTAAAATCAGATTCTCCAAAAGAAGATTAAAGGCATTGGGAGTAAGCTGTTGCGCATTATCACTAAGCGCATTGTCAGGGTCAATATGCGTTTCAATCATTAAGCCATCAAAATCAAGGTCTAAAGCCCGTTGCGATAGTTCTGCTATGAGACTTCTTTTTCCACCGATATGGCTTGGGTCGCAGAGCAAAGGCAAGTCTGGGAATTCACTTTTCAATTCCATTGGGATTTGCCACAGCGGAGTATTGCGATATTTGCTTTGCTGAAAAGTTTGAAAGCCACGGTGTATGGCACCAAGATTTTTGACGTCACATTTTAACAGCCTTTCCAAAGCCCCTTTCCAAAGTGATAAATCTGGATTGATGGGGTTCTTTACAAAAACAGGAAGGTTTGTGCCTCTGAGTGCTTCGGCAATTTCTTGTACGTTAAATGGGTTAACGGTGGTACGTGCCCCAATCCATAATAAGCCAGCGCCATTTTTTAAAGCAATGTCTACATGTTCGGTAGAGGCTACTTCGGTAGCAAACTTAAAACCGAGCTCCTTTTGCACTTCCTTCACCCATTCAAAAGCCACTTCGCCCATGCCTTCGAAAGAGCCGGGGCGGGTTCGGGGTTTCCAAATTCCGCCTCTAATAAAGTCTACTTTAGAAAGGTCTAATCCTTTAAGCGTTTCTAAAAATTGACTTTGGCTTTCTATGCTACAAGGCCCGGCAATAATGATGGGCTTTTTGTCGCTGTCTAACCGTCTGTGTAAAGGGAGATTAGTCATGTATATTTCGTTTGCAACTCATTAGTAACAAAGGTAGGAGACTATTGGTTTGTTACTATATTTGCGGACTTTGAATATCGCTATGGAACTAAAAAAGTTTGTTGATTTTGACAACCTTACGAATGCCTTTGCGGCTCGAACTGACGAAGCACTTAAGCAAGCGCATTTTATTTTCTCTACTATGCAATCTCCCGGATTGGTAAAAGTAGGAATGGCCCTTACCAAGTGGTCGTTAAATGTAGGTTTGCCAGTAAAGGGAATCATTAGAAAAACCATTTTCAATTTGTTTTGTGGAGGCGAAACACTAGATGGGTGTCAGCGTGCTACTAATGAGTTGGCGGCTTTTGGTATTGGTGCCATTTTCGATTATTCTGTTGAAGGAGAGAAATCTGAAGAAGGATTTGATGGAAGTGCACAAGAAATAATGAGAACCATAGACCGAGCGAGCCAATATGAGTTCATTCGGTTTTCTGCTTTTAAGATTACAGGCTTGGCTCATTTTGATTTACTGACTAAAATTCATGCAGGAGAAAAACTGACAGAAGAGGAAGCCGCTGCTTATGAAAGAGTGAAGGCTAGGGTAGATATGATATGTGCCGAAGCCAAGCGAAAGGATGTTTCTGTGTTGATTGATGCAGAAGAAACTTGGATTCAGAAACCCGTAACAGAAATTACGAGAGACATGATGGCCAAGTACAATACGGAAAAGGCCTTAGTGTTTTATACTTTTCAGATGTATGCCCATAGCATGTTAGGCCATTTGAAAGAGCTGCATGCAGATGCCAAAGAGAACAACTATAGGCTAGGCGCAAAGTTAGTGCGTGGGGCTTACATGGAAAAGGAGGCTGAAAGAGCGCAAGAAATGGGCTATGAAAATCCAATTCAACCTAACAAAGAAGCAACGGATAGAGATTTTGATGCAGCAACCGAATATTGCATTAAACATATTGATGATTTAGGCCTTTTTGCAGGTTCACACAACGAGAAGAGTAATTATTTGGTAACGCTTTATCTAGAAAAGTATGGTTTACCAAGAGATGATAGAAGAGTTTACTTTGGTCAGTTGTATGGCATGAGCGACCACATTTCATTCAACCTTGCGGCAGCAGGGTATAACGTAATTAAGTATGTGCCTTATGGGCCAATTAAGGCTACCATTCCGTATTTGATGAGAAGGGCAAATGAAAATACTTCTGTAAAAGGACAAAGCGGACGCGAATTAACTTTGATTAAGAAGGAGTTGGAACGAAGAAAAGGAGCCAAAAAACAATTTGCTCATCAGGATAAATTTTAAGCTAATCGCTTTTGAAGTAAAGCAAAAAGCCTGACTTAGTTGAACTAGATCAGGCTTTTTAATGCGTGTTGTTTTGATGTTAATTATTACTTCTTCTAACGCTTTTCACTGTAACTACTGGCTTTTCAGAAATTAGATCATTTGGAATTTCTAATATTTCTATGCCTTCTTTAGTAAAAGTGCTTTTGACCAATGGATGGTCTTTAAGGGTTTGCAATTCGGTTTCAGTTGGTAGTTTGAAATTACGTTTAACAGATTTTACCTCCACTACTTCTACGGGCACTTCAATTTCATTTTCGAAAATAATTTCATTATCTGAAGTACGTGTTGAATCGAGATACTCTATAAGATAAGGTTCAACCTCAACTTCCACATCGATGAGAACTTCTTCGAGTTCATCTTCCAATACAGGTTCAACTACATCGGTGCAGGCGTAAGCAATAACTAAAAGGCCTAAAATAGGCAGGGCGAGTAATGGTTTTAGTTTGTTCATGACATTTGAGTTTAGTTTTTGAATCATTTTTAATCTTTTCTGAATTGGGTGCTCGTTAAAACTGGAAATCAAACTGCTGTTTACTTTGGCCAAAGCAAATTGCAATAATGACCTTTCGTAATGTTTTGGATGTGTGCGTTTCAATACCGAATGATCGGCAATATATTCATGTTGAAGACGGATGGATTTAGCATACAGGTAACTAAATGGATTGAACCAATAAACGCACTTGAGTACTTCAAAAAGCAGTAAATCCAGTGAATGCCTTCCTTCAATATGAGCAAGTTCATGCGCGATGATCTGCTGTTTTAAACTTTCGTTTTTATTCAGTTCTTTACCCACAAAAATGGTGTTGAAGAAGCTGTAAGCATCATTGCCCTCGGTTTCAACTACTTCAATACAGTTGTTCTGTAACGAAGGCCATTTGCCCACTTTTCGCTTTACAATGAATAATTTGAAAACCAGAATAATGACCGAGACTATTAAGCCTAAAAGATATAGGGCTTCAATAGAAACTAGTGGGTTTGCTTGAGTAAAATTTTCTGAAACACTAATTGGCGTGGAAGAGGTAGCCTGAGCCGCCAAAGCTGAACTAAAAGCAAATTGACTTTCGAAACTCAATAGAGGAATTAGTATTGAAGCCACAACCGTGAATAACAGGTAAAACCTATTCACAGAAAGCAGTTTTTCGCCTCGCAGAAAAAGCCAATAGAAGCCATAAAAACTTGCTAGGCAAATCGAAGATTCTATTAAATAGCTATTCATGGTCTTTTAGTTTTTTCATCAAATCTTCCACTTGTTCGGGACTTAGCTTTTTTTCCTGCATCATAAATGAAAACAGCTTTTCGGCCGAGCCCTCGAAATAATTGCTCAAAAATCCATTCATGAAGTTTTTGGTGTAAGCTTTCTTTTTCACCGTAGCGGAATAAGAAAATGTATTGCCCACTTTCTCTCTGTTTACAAAACCCTTGTTTTCCAAAATTTTCAAGAAAGTACCTACCGTATTATAGGCCGGTTTTGGCTCGGGCATTTGATCCACAATGTCTTTGATAAACATTTTATCGTGCTCCCAAACAATCTGCATTATTTGCTCTTCTGCTTTTGTTAAGTCTTTCATAGCTCCTAATTCTTTCGGAAATCTCTTAAACTTTTCGGATAATTCCTAATTATTTAGGAGTAAAATTTTTCAATGGAGCATAGAGACCGCTTTTAAATTCTGCATAAACCCTCCAAAAGTTGTCTCCTAAATATCAGAGAGGATAAATGGTTCATCTGAAGCACGAGAAAAAACTTTTGGAGGGTTTCTAACTTCAGAAATATCCACATTACCCAACTATGCCTGTTTTATTGATCGAGTTCAGGTGAATACTACATAGAGACCGTTTTTAATTGTTTAATAAATGTGAGTGAATGACTAAATTGCGCCTCGAAAAAAATAAAGCAATGCAGATTTTAAGCGAACAGGAAATTGTCAGAAGACAAGAGCGGGAGGAACTTCAAAAGCTCGGTATCAATCCATATCCTTCAGAAACCTATGAAGTAACCACTTATTCAAAGGAAATTAAGGAAGGATTTGATAAAGACCCTGAACGCTTTAAACAGATTACCATTGCAGGTAGAATGATGAGCCGTAGAATTATGGGCTCTGCCTCTTTTGCCGAAATTCAAGATTCTCAAGGCCGAATTCAGGTCTATGTAAGAAGAGATGATATTTGCGAAGGCGAAGACAAAACGCTTTATAATACGGTTTTTAAGAAGGTTCTTAGTATTGGTGATTTTGTTGGAATTAAAGGCTACGTGTTTAAAACACAGGTAGGCGAAATTTCTGTGCACGTTACAGAAATGACCGTGCTTACTAAATCTTTAAAGCCACTGCCTTTACCAAAAACTGATGCCGAAGGCAAAGTGCATGATGCCTTTACTGATCCGGAGCAGCGTTACAGACAGCGCTATGTGGATTTGGTGGTGAACCCTCATGTAAAGGAGGCTTTCATTAAAAGAACGCATATGGTAAACTCTATGCGTCAGTTCTTGGCTGATAGAGGTTACCTAGAAGTGGAAACACCAATTCTTCAACCGCTTTACGGTGGGGCAGCAGCAAGGCCTTTCAAAACACATCACAATACTTTGGACATGACGCTTTATTTGCGAATTGCCAATGAATTGTACCTAAAAAGATTAATTGTAGGCGGCTTCGATGGTGTTTTTGAGTTCTCTAAAGATTTCAGAAACGAAGGAATGTCACGTTTCCATAATCCAGAATTTACCCAAGTAGAGCTTTATGTGGCTTACAAAGATTACAATTGGATGATGGATTTGGTGGAGGAAATGGTAGAGAAAGTAGCCATTGATTTACACGGAACTACCAAAGTTCAGGTGGGCGAAAATGTAATTGATTTCCAGCGTCCGTGGAAACGCTTTACCATGTTCGAAGCCATTGAGCATTTTACAGGAATTGATATTTCTGAAATGAACGAGACCGAGCTGAGAGAAACTGCTAAAAAACTGAATGTACCTACGGATGAGTCGATGGGGAAAGGAAAACTCATTGATGAAATTTTTGGTGAGCACTGTGAAGGCAAGCTAATTCAGCCTACTTACATTACTGATTACCCTGTGGAAATGTCGCCATTGGCGAAAAAGCACCGTAGCAAAGAAGGTTTGGTAGAGCGTTTCGAAGCCATTTGTAACGGGAAAGAAATCTGTAATGCATTCTCTGAATTGAACGACCCGATCGACCAAAGAGCGCGTTTTGAAGAGCAGCTGGAATTAGGCAAAAGAGGAGATGATGAAGCCATGACTTTGGATGAAGACTTCCTTCGTGCTTTGGAATACGGTATGCCACCAACCGCTGGTTTGGGTATTGGTATCGATCGTCTGTCGATGATTATGACCAACTCAAAGTCGATTCAAGATGTGTTGTTCTTCCCTCAAATGAAACCAGAGAAGAAAGCCAAAATGGCAACGGATGAAGAGTTTGTAAAAGAAGGTGTTCGATTAGAGCTGGTTCAAATTCTGAGAAAGCTGAACATCAATACCATTGCGCAACTCAAAGAACAAACGGCTTCTAAACTGCTCAACGATATGGGTGGTATGAGAAAGAAGCTCAAACTTCAAGATGTTGCAGCGGCTAGCTTAGAAGAAATCGAAGGCTGGTTAAGCTAATAGCTAACCCAACCTAAATTTACAGAAGGCCATTTTGCGAGAGTAGAATGGCTTTCTTTTGGTGTTAACGTTTTGTCAAATGCCTGTTGTCACCAGTTTTTTCACATTCCATAATACGCTTTTATAGCTTCTGCAATTAAATTTCCGGCTGCTCCAATTCCAATATTCCAAGAGCCGTCAAGAGCTTTACCAAGCATTTTTTGAGTCCAAGAGTTTACTTTCTGTCCGAATGTCTTATTTTCTAAATTGGGCTCTTCGGTGTCGATGATTTCAACAAGTTCAGCTGTGTCAATTTTACTCAGTCCGATGTTTTGTAAATGTTTTTCTAACTCCTCTTGATTTCCTTTATTAATACTGATAGTCGCTATTATTTTTGCTTTATCTCCTGTGTTTACTACATTACCGTCACCAGAATTGTTTATTATAGTCTGACTCATAAAAGTGGCTATTTCTTCTTTTTTAGTTTTCAATTCTTCTATTTCTGTTATGTTTCCAAATTCGGAATCTATTTTAAGCATAAAGTCAAGTAAGTTATTTCTTACATAAGATAGAATTTCAACAACAGCATTGACGGGAATAGATTTTTTACAATTAATCAACTGTAAATATGGATTACCCATTTTTCTCCAGTTTTGTTGAATTAGTCCGGTAAGTTCTGCCGGAAATTTATGTTCCAATGTTCCAGATTTATTCTCTGCCTTTAGAATCTCAAGACTTGCAATACTTTGATTAAAATCCATTGAACGTATAACCTCTTCCAATTCACGCTTGAGTCCGATTGTGGGCACAGGTTGGTCATTGTATTGCATATTTCCATTTATGTAAGTGCCAGTGATATTTCCTTTATATTTTCTGTAATCGGGTAAATCACTTGACTTGTCATAGCCTTTAAGCTCGTTGCTAACCCAATTTAAAAGAATCTCGTTTTGAAGTCTACTTGCAAGAACTTTCGTCTTAAGGAGTGGAGAACTAATTGATTTGTCAGTATCAATTAGTTCGTTAATTATGTCGTTTATTAGTTTCACCTCGGTGTTGATTTAAAATTGGTGTTAACGTTATATATCCGCCACATTTAGAGCGTATATATATCATACAATTTATCAAAAAAATCTTTTCAGTAACTAATTAATGGTGGCTTGGTGGTGAAGAATATTAAGAATGGCGGAATATGAGGCCCCACTAAATCGCCATGATTTTAGCTATCATATTTTGAGGGGCTAATATTTTTTCTGACGGATTGAATTAGAGTCGATTACAGTTAGATTTTTATCAAATGATAATATGTTTTTAGAGATCAAGTTTTCTAATATTCTAGCAGTTTCTAAAGGGTCTTCTGGTTGAAGCCTGATAAAGATTACTCCTGCGTTTGGCCTGTAACCATGTCTGAAAATTAGCTCTCCGTAGTCGCTGTCATAGGTAATGATGGTTCGGTTCTCTGCAATCGCTATTTGCATAACTTGTTCGTCTGTAATACTAGGGTTATCAATGCCAATGGCTTTAATGTCATACCCTATAGACTTAAGGTGAGTTACACTGGAGAATGGGACGTTCTCATTTGCTAGAAACTTCAATCTATCTTAGTTAAGAGGTGGTGTACAGTAATCCATCTTTCAAACATGCTTGGATATAAGAAAATACCGCTTGCAAAGATTCATGATTTAGACGCGGATAGTTCTCTAGGATTTGATCTTCGGTCCATCCTTGGGCTAACAGTCCGATGATATGTTCAACAGACACTCTTGTGCCTTTTACCGTTGGCTTACCTAATAATACTGTGTCGTCTGCAATGATATAGTTTCTCCAATCCATAGTCTAAAAATACGAAATTTATGAGTTTCTAGTTCGGTTTTAAATAAGTAGCAGGTAGCAGGCATCCTTTCTCAAAGTTTATGCATACGCTACAAACATGACGTCCATATCACATTTAATTTATCAAAACTTTCAGAAAAACGCGCTTTAAAATAATGGGGGTTTTAATTGGTTATAAATCCGTTAGCTATTGTGTTGTTGCGCTTTCAAACCCCTCTAAACATCCATCTAATGGTTCTCCATTAATATGAATGCATTCACAAAACTGGAATCCAGCAACTTCATTTTCGGTATTCTCAAATTGCTTTTTACAATCTGATAGAGAGTTTCTAGGCATGGCTTCAAAACCAAATTGAGCCCAGGCAATGGTAAGGGCAACCGTAATAATTACTGATGAAAAGAATGCGAAAGGGAATTTAGTGCTGTATTTTTTCGGTTTTTGAAATAGTGTAATGTTGGAGTAGGTTTTAATGGGCAAGAGGTATTTCAGTCTATCGTAGCACCAAACAATAAGAAACAAATTGGCGAGTACCATCAGCGGTGAGGTCACAAAAGAGCCTTCAAAACGAACGGCAAAAGAGAGTATCCAAATATTAAGAATGATTGGAAAATACAATAACGCACCTAAAGCTACAGTGCGTGGTATTAAGAGTAAGATAGCGGCAATAACCTGAGCAATTCCAATAAATGTATAATAAAAGCCAGTGTGATGTAAAGCATTAAGGTAGGCGCCCATGGGATGAAGTACAGAAAGACCGCTGGCAAATCTTTCGCCCACGATTTTTACGATTCCGGCAAAAATAAAGGCGTAAGCCAAGCTTACGCGACAGAAAATGGAAAATAGCCAATACCATCTATTCCCTTTTACCTCAAGATAGAGCCTGTCAAATTTGTTTAAATTATTCAATGGAGCAGATAGTTAAAAGATTTAGGGCCTTTCATATGATGAACAATATAAAGGTCTATAAAATTATTTCATCGTACTACACTTTGCAAGTGGATCAGTTAGCCACCTTCATTTTTCGGGGCTCTGGTCTAACGTTTATCATCTAATCTCTAACCTCTCAAAAAATCAATTATCGAAGAAGCTTCTTCTGCGGCTAAGTTTCAAATCTTTAAGTGCCGAAGCTTTAATTTGAATGTCGATAGAGGAGGAGGTTAATCGTGCTAAAAGTAATCAGTTGCCTGCTTTTATCTTTTTGATTTCTTCGGAGAGGGCCGGAATGTTTTTCTGGATTATTGCCCAAATTATTTCATCATCTACTGAGTCGTAAGCATGAGCAATTAGGTTTCTGAGTCCAATAATTTTTGCAGACGAAGATATTTTTAGATTTGGTTCTATGGAGTGGAATTTCTTTATCGCCTCGCCTATTATTTCTAGGTTTCTTTCCGTAGCTCTTTTTACCACTATCTCCTTTTGATAGTTTTCGAAATTATTTTCCACCAAGGATTTGAAGTGCTCTAGTTCTTCAATTACACTCTCAATATCTAAAATGTATTTTAGTGCTCTAGGCTGCATATAATTCTTTTTTTGAGTCGTTTATAGACTGAATAAGAATCGGGTTTTTTAAAGACTTACGAGAAACTAAGTCAACGCTTCTGCCAAGGAGCGTTTCAAGCTTTTCTTTCAAATCGAAATAATTATCTGCATAATCTAGAAGCTCCAGTTCTTCTGAAAATTGAATCAAAAAATCAATGTCACTATTTCCGTGCAAGTTATTTTTAGCTGCAGAGCCAAATAAAGCAGCAGAAATTACCTTGTGTTCTTTGAACAAGGCATAAATCGCATCTAAATTATTTTCGATAATGGAGACCATGGATGATAAAGATAGTGAATAGTATAATCTTGAAATAGAGCCATACTCAAATTACTTAAGAGTGAACTAAATGATGGCAACACATGCACTTTAAACGTCTATGAACATTGGGTTTATTGTTTGCGAAAAACCTTTTGAACGCTAACATAATAACAAATAACGTTTAACCCCTCAAAAATCAATTATCGAAGAAGCTTCTTCTGCGGCTAAGTTTCAAATCTTTAAGTGCCGAAGCTTTAATTTGAATGTCGATAGAGTAGGAGGTAAATCGTCCGAATGGAATCCAGTTGCCCGTTAACTCCCAACAGCCTAGGTCGCGGTAAACGCCTAATGAACTTTGTGTAAACTCTTTTAATTCTACATCATAACCCGTATTAAAAGTGAGTTGCCACTTTTCGGAAACGGCCACTTGACCATTCATTTTAATGGATTGGCGTGTGGTTGTAGAAAACTTATTATTAAATAAATTTTGGCTAAAGGAGTAATTATAACTGAACCTAACGTTCCATGGTACGGAAATATCAACATAAGCATTGGGGTCGTCAAAATATTGAGGTACCCGCTGTTGATTCACCATGTCTCCATTATTTAAAGTGCCATAACCATCGTCTTCTCCGTTTAAAAAACCACCTCCTTCAATTGCCGCCATACCACCAGCTCCGCCCCTCATAGATGAAGACGAATTATTGTTTGATGCCTTTGAATTGAGGTTGGTGCTCAAAGAAAAACGCCCACTTCTTATTTTTCCAAGCCCTTTGCCTTGTGTAAGCGCAATTACATCTACCCTTTTGATTACATCGCCCTCGCCATCATTGGTGGTTAAATAAGTGTAAGGGTCTAAAACTATACCCGCACTAATGTCGATTTTGTTTTTAAACAGTGTAGTTCTTGCGGCTATATTATAATCCGAAAGATTGAATGAGTCGGCCAGAAAGTTGTAGCTGGTAGAAAACGAAAGGTTCTCAAGAATCGACACCTTTTCAGATTTGGTGGTATCGTTCCTCACTTTCATTTCAACCTTATTACTAACGTTAAAAGTAATAGCTGCCGATTCTCCTAATGATGGACTTCCAAACACAAAGCCGTTGTATTTAGATAAAAACTGATAAACCGGCTCTCCGGTAGAAGTGGAGTCTACTTGAATGTTTTTATAATAACCATACTTCTCTTGTCCAAAATCAGGACGGTAACTGAAACTTAAACTGGGCTGCATGATATGACGAATAGACTCAACCTTACTGCTTGGCTTAAAGTTTTTGATGCCATAAAGTTGAGTAGAAACGTTAACATTTGCCCCGTAGGTAGATGCCCTCGAAAAGCCATTTAATGTGTCTATTCTAACTGCATTCTCATCTTCTAAATAGGTGTAATCAAGCTCTTGTAAATACCATAGTTCTTGAAAATTGATAGAAGGAGAAACGTTAAAGTTTTTCAAAAATGGGAAGGAAGTGGAAATAGGGATGGTATGTCTTGCTCCATTTTGGGCATTAGCAAATAACTCTGGTAGTTTGGCAAAAGTAACTGCTAAGGTATCGGCCTCATTGGTAGAATTGGAAATGTCAAATCCAGCGGTATTTGGTCTTATTAAGTTGGTAATCTTATTCGATGTACTGAAGGCCCAAGAGAAAGAAAGCCTTTTCAAAGCTTCTTGCTTGGCTGTTGAAAATGGTGTTACCCTAGTCATGTTTAGGGAAAACTCAGGTAAGGATACATCAAGAATATTGGTTTGAATATTTTGTGAATGACGTGCGTTTAAACCATAGCTAAAACGATTATTTGCAAAACTTCCTGTTAGCGAAATGTTGGAACGGAACTCTGAACGAATCGTATTCTGGAAGTTTTCGGTGGAAATATTATTGTTGTTGTATGAGCTTGTTCCAGCATTGATACTTGCCGAAAAACGAGTTTTACCTCTTGATTCTGGCCTGTGAGAAATGGAAACCCAAAAGTCATTTGAGTTCAATGGATTTTCGTCTATCTCAGGAGTTTTGCTTTTATTATACCTAAGGTCTACACTGCCACTATACTTGTAGCGTTTTTTATAGGTGGAGCGTACGTTAAAACCAAAACTTCCCTTTGAGTAATAATCGCCTGTAACGGCTGTTCTTATGTACTCATTATTGCCAAAGAAATAACCTCCTTCGCGCAAGAAAATTCCTCGCACCCTTTCTTCCCCATATTTTGGAAAAAGAATTCCAGATTGGGCATCGCTTTTAACATCGGGGAAGAAAGCAAAAGGCAGAGCGAATATGGTGGGGATATCGCCAATATACAATTGGGCAGGGCCTGTAATGATTTTATCGCCAGGAATTACCTTGATTTTATCAGCCTTAATGTAAGTAGTAGCTAACAATTCGGCACAAGGGATAAACTTTCCGCCTTTAATATAGGCGCTACCATCTTGGTTCTTTTTGATTTCTTCACCCGAAACGTAGCCTTCATCTTGCTTGGTTACTACGCCTGTAATTTTGGCTCGGTTGGTTGCGAAGTTGTAGCGAATACCCCGAGTTTCATATACTCCGCCCTTATCTTGAAAAACAGGAAGGCCAATCCAGCTGCCTGTAGAATCTTGAACACCCTTGGCAATAAGTTCATTTTGATTTCTATCGATAATAATTTGTGCAGCATCTAATTTAATATCGCCATACTCGATGTAAGCATTTCCGTATAAGTACGTTACATTCGTAGCAGTTTTGGTAATAATCGAATCTTCGGCATAGTACAAAATAGTAGTTTCTATGCCATTGTTCTTGATTTTGAGGGTGTCTGTACCAACTGGTCTGGTTGTTGTTGGGCTGGTGCTGAGCGGAGTAGGTTCGATCTTAACAGGATCATTCTTTAAACCTCCTTCTTGGGCCCTTAGGCCAAACGCCATCAGTAGTAAAACTAATATGAAAGATATGTTTCTAACAGAGACCAAAGGATTTTTCGCTTTATGGAAAAAATTCAGATTTTTGTGTAAAGGTATTCTAATAACCATTTCTATGCGAACCAAAGTAAAAAATAATAGGCTTGTTCTTCTTGCTTTGTCATTGGCTTTACTAGTTTTTGCTCCATATCAAGGGCTTTCTCAAGCGGCTAAGCCTAAATTTAAAGTGGTGATTGACCCAGGTCATGGCGGAAAAGACTCTGGTACGCGAGGGAAGAATTTACTTGAAAAAAACGTTGCACTTGCCGTATCCATGAAACTAGGGGAGTATTTAAATGAACTTTTAGACAACGTTGAGGTTATTTACACTAGAAAAACGGATGAATACAGCCATCCCAAAGTTCGTGCCATCATAGCTAATGAGGCCAATGCAGATTTATTTGTCTCTATTCATGCCAATGCCATGCCTGCGGGTAATGAACATGTATATGGAACAGAAACCTATGTAATGGGGGTTAAAAATGAAGGTAGAAACTTTGAGGTAGCCAAAAGAGAAAACTCTGTAATCTTGTTAGAAGAAGATTATAAAGAGAAGTATCAAGGCTTTGACCCTACTTCGCCTGAAGTAAATATTGCTTTTTCTATTATGCAGGAAGCATTTCAAGAAAATAGCATTTTGCTTGCGCAAAACGTTGAAGATCAGTTTTCTAAAAGGGCAGGAAGGAAGAGTAGAGGAGTGAAGCAGTCGAGTTTATGGGTATTATGGAATACCTCTATGCCTAGTGTTTTGATAGAACTTGGCTATCTTACCAACCCAAAAGAGGAAAGAGAGCTAGGATCTGCTGAAGTACAGGATTATTTAGCTTCGGCAATTTTTAGAGCAATTCGAGATTATATTAATTATTTGGAATCAACAAGGTAGATAGTGGCAAAGGGAAGAGAATTTAAAGTCGGTTTATTTGCGGTGCTAATGTTGGGCTCACTTTATATAGGTTTCAACTATTTAAGGGGACTCGATGTTTTTTCCCCATTAAACACCTATTACGTCAAGTATAGTAATATCAGTGGCTTAAATAAGGGCGACAGGGTAATTCTTAACGGATTAAATGTAGGTACGGTGCTCGAGCGTAAATTCAGCTCAGATGCCTATAACGAAATATTGGTAACACTCGCTATCGACAACACCATTAAAATGAAAGAGGGTACTGTGGCTCGATTAGCCAAACCAGATATTCTTGGGGCTTTGGAAGTACAGCTGATTTTAAACCCAGAGGGTGAACGGATACTAGAAAGTGGTGACTTTTTGAGCGGTGAAATGGACAGAGGTATTACCGAAATGATTACCGAAGAAGGCCTTTCTGCGGCTAACAGTTTAAACTCTGTAGTGAAAAAAATAAATGATGTACTGGAACCATTCGCGTCTAGAGCCGATACCATTGCCTTAGCCATAGATAACTTTAAACACTTTTCCGATTCCTTAACTTATATGGCTGGTACGCTCAATTCTGGTATGGAGCAAATCAATCTTAGAATTGAATACGTTACCGATTCTATTGTAGCGGCTATGGGTGGTGTTCGACCACTATTGGATGAATACACAGCTTTGGGTGAAAAACTTAATGCTATAGATGTAGAATCACGTTTAATGCGAATGGATTCGGTGCTAATGGGTACTCAAGAATTTATAGGTAGATTGAATTCTAATGAAGGAACTCTAGGTAAACTGATGACCAATGATTCGCTGTATAATGCGTTGAATAGCTCTATGACCGATTTAGATAGTCTGTTCATAGACCTGAGAGAGAACCCAAAACGCTATGTTCATTTTTCAATTTTTGGAAGAAAGAACAGGCCTCCAGCAGACAAAAAGAAAAAATAAATTCCTGAGCGAATAGATCTTTTTGATAACATTAAATCTTGGGTTTACTTTAGATCAAAGGTAATTATCATACTCCCGTTCTTATCGGGCTAACACTTGCATATGGATATTGAATTCAATAAAAACGATGACACTATGCGCCAATTGGTGTATAGACTCGATGAAAAACTCAAGAAAGTAAAATTGGGTGGAGGCGAAAAGAAAATTGAATCACAACATAAGAAAGGTAAACTCACCGCTCGCGAAAGAATCGAGTATCTTATTGATGATGGTAGCGACTTTTTAGAAGTAGCGGCTTTGGCTGGTGATGGCATGTATGCCGATGTAGGCGGTTGCCCTTCTGGCGGTGTGGTCACAGGTATAGGCCAAGTGAGCGGTCGTGATTGTATGATTGTAGCCAACGATGCCACCGTGAAAGCTGGGGCTTGGTTTCCTATTACGGCAAAAAAGAACCTTCGTGCTCAAGAAATTGCGATGGAAAACCGTCTGCCAATTATTTATTTGGTAGATAGTGCAGGTGTATTTCTTCCAATGCAAGATGAAATTTTCCCCGATAAAGAACACTTCGGAAGACAGTTCAGGAACAATGCGAAAATGTCTTCCATGGGTATTATTCAAGTAGCCGCAATTATGGGTAGCTGTGTGGCTGGTGGTGCTTATTTGCCAATTATGAGCGATGAGGCGGCTATTGTTGATAAAACTGGTTCTATTTTCTTAGCAGGTTCTTACCTAGTAAAGGCTGCTATTGGTGAAGATATTGACAATGAAACTTTAGGTGGTGCTACAACTCAATCTGAAATATCTGGCGTAACCGACAACAAGTTCCCGAATGATCAGGCTTGTTTAGATTATATCAGAAGCGTTTTTGATAAAATTGGAGAGTTTGAAAAAGCAGGTTTCGATAGAAAGGAACCTAAGGCTCCAAAGGAAAACCCAGAAGAAATTTACGGTATTATGCCGGATAGTAGGGTAAAACCTTACGAGATCAAAGAAATCATTAAACGTATAGTAGATGACTCTGAGTTTGATGAATATAAAGAGGCTTATGGCAAATCCATCGTTTGTGGCTATGCCCGAATCGAAGGTTGGGCTGTAGGAATTGTAGCCAACCAACGTTTGGTGGTAAAATCGAAAAAGGGCGAAATGCAGATGGGAGGAGTAATTTACTCCGACTCAGCCGATAAGTCAGCGCGATTTATCATGAACTGCAACCAGCGTAAAATTCCATTGGTGTTTTTGCAAGATGTTAGCGGTTTTATGGTAGGTAGCCGAGCTGAGCACGGAGGAATTATTAAAGACGGTGCTAAAATGGTAAATGCCATGGCCAATTCTGTAGTGCCAAAATTCACCATAGTAATAGGTAACTCATATGGCGCGGGCAATTATGCTATGTGCGGAAAGGCTTATGACCCACGATTGATTTACGCTTGGCCAACCGCTCAAATGGCGGTAATGAGTGGTGCAGCAGCAGCCAAAACCTTACTTCAAATCAAAGTAGCTTCGCTAAAAGCACAGGGCAAAGTAATTGAACCAGAAGAAGAGAAGAAGTTGTTAGAAGAAATCACAGACAGCTACAATGAGCAATTGAGTCCTTATTATGCGGCTTCTCGCATTTGGGTAGATGGAATTATTGATCCTTTAGACACCAGAAAGGTGATTGCCAAGGGAATTCAAGCGGCCAATCATGCACCAATTCGTGAACAATTCAATGTAGGGATTATTCAAACCTGATAATGAACGAAACAGAAAACCTGACCAATAAAGAATTAAAGGCGTTGATTTCGCTGCTGGAAGATGATGACGCTGAAGTGGTTGATCATGTGGAAAGCAAAATCAAGTCGCTGGGCACTCATATTATCCCTTATTTAGAATTTGAATGGGAGGGAAGTTTTAATCCAAGAGTGCAGAAAAGAATTGAGGAGCTGGTGCATTCTCTTCAATTTCAACTGCTCAGAGAAAAACTGGAAGCTTGGAAGGAAAAAGACGGTGACGATCTTTTGGAAGGAATGTGGTTGGTGAATACCTATCAATATCCTGATTTAGAATATGATGACCTGAAAAAGGATCTGGAGCAAATTTATTACGAGGCCTGGCTGGAGTTTAGAACCGATGTGCATCCAGTGGATCAGGTGAAAATCTTGAATTCAGTTATTTTCAATAAACTCAAATTTGGAGCGAATACTAAGAATTTCCATTCTACAGGAAACTCTATGATGAATGTGGTGCTTCAAACCAAAAAAGGAAATCCAGTTTCTCTTTGCATAATATATGCCTTGGTTGCTCAAAAGTTGAAGCTCCCCATCTATGGTGTGAATTTGCCCAACCTATTTGTGCTTACGTATAAGAAAGGGGAAACTCAGTTTTATATCAATGCTTTCAATCGCGGCTTGATTTTCTCTAAAAAGGAAGTTGACGATTATGTATCGAACTTAAAACTAACGCCTAAAGATCAATATTACGAACCATGCACTAATGTAGATATTGTGGTTCGTGTATTGCGAAATCTTTCCATTGCCCATGAAAAACTAGGCAACACCGAAAAGGTAGAGGAAATTAAATCTCTGATCGAAATTTTAGCAGACAAGGCCATTGATATGGAGTAGAGTGTTGAGATACGCTGTATTCTCTAGGAATGAATAGTTTCTGCTTTAGCCCGCGTTAAGTCACCCCGTAGGCCCCGAGACTTCGGGGTTTTTCAGTTGAGCAGATAATGGTGTGGTTCTTAATAAAGCAGACAGAGTCCTAGTGTCCATAGTTGGTCACAGGTTCTGCCTAAGGGCAGATAAATCGGAGAACCTGCAAAAGCCTTTAGGGTTTTACTTTTTGAGGGTCTTGGCGGCTATCCTAAAAGGACAGAATATGCAGTGATTCGTCTTTGACCTCATAGAAAATTAAGTAGTCACGAACAATCTTAATTCGAACATTAGGGATGTCGGTTTTACGTCCAATATCTGGGTTGGAGATAATTAAGTTTATAGCTTCTTTGATCAGCGTATTGAGCTTTAAACTGTAGGTTTTGCTTTTATTACGGTTGACCCAATATTCCAGCACTGATTTACGTTCTGCTTGCGCTTTTGGGGACCAAACTACTTTTTTAACCATTGGTCAATTTCATCATCGGCTTTTTCAGACGATATGCCATTTCCTCCCTCAATCATTTGTTGTGATTCAGCAACCACTTGTTTTTGAGCATCAGACGTTAGATAAATGGAATCATCAAAATCAACAGCCAAAAGTCTGTAAACTTCCTCAAGTACATTAGGGTCTTTAATAGATTTGATCTTTTCTATCAGTCTATTGACATGCTGTTCTTCGGATTGAATCATAAAATCAAGTTATAAATAATTTCAGAAGATTCCTGATTAAAAAGTAGCCATGCTTATTTCAATGTCGCACCTAAGCCAGCGTTAAGTCATCCCGTAGGGATTTTTTTCGGTAACACAGATATGAGGGCTTTTCAAAGGGACAGAATCCTTGTGTCCATAAATCGTCATAGGTCCGGAGAATCTGCGACAGTAGGCTGGCTCTGTCAAAGATAGTTAAATGAGCCTATAACAGAAGATTAGTTTATTCTTTTATATAATGCTGCCACCTCGTTAATGACAATTTCGGGATTGTCTACCCATACCTTATGGCCTGCACCATTCGCTAAAACATACTTGTGATTAGGTAGAGAGCCGAAAGACTTGAGGCATTCTTTCCACTTGTCTACCTCATCCTGTTTTACCATGGCGGGTATTTTTTCCGAAGCAATTAAGGTGACAGGTATTTTTGTGTATAAAGTTTCATTTCCCACATAGATGGAAATCTCTGCAAGATTTTTAAGCACATAATAGAGTCCTGTTTTATGAGTTTTTATTAACTCCCAATCCTCTTTTGAGATATTCTTCGTAAAATCTTGTGACCATTGCTTTGTGAAAAAGCAAGGTAGTGCTACATCAATATAGACGGATCCTTTTATTTTGTCCTTATTTTGATTAGCAAATAATGTAGAGTAGAAGCCACCAAATGAGTGGCTCACGATGAATAGATCCTTGTCGAAACCTAATTCCTTTAGCGCATATTCTAAGTCCTTTATTTCTTGCTTAAAAGAAATTGAAGTGGTGTCGATTTCACTTTCCCCAAGTCCAGCCCTATCATAAGTGATTAGAGTTGCTCCAGTTAATTGATGGATTGGTTTTAGAATATCATCCCAAACACTTCCATCATCACCATTTCCTGACTCGAAAAGAATAGGTGTACCTTTTCCTTTTATTATTTTAAAATGCAAATCATGATTGCCGACATTAATTAATGTGTCAGTAGTTTGGGATTGTGCATTACTCCAAGTCAACAGAACTAAGAGCAGAGATAAATTGAATACTTTGACCATCGCGTTCTTTTATCAAGGGGACGGTGGGTTTATTCTTTTGTTACCATCAGTATATTCATGAATGCTAAAATAGAATTCACTTAACGGTTAGAAGAACATTATTCATATTTACTCTCAGCTCTTTGGCTGTAATTTCAGAATATCAAAACTTATCTAAAATCGGAGGAAGGTTTTTAAGAATGTCTTCTGTCATGGCATCTAGGCTGAAACCGTGTTTCCAACCCCAATCTGCTCTCGCTTGAGAATCATCAATGGTATTGGGCCAGCTATCGGCTATGGCCTGACGGAAATCTGGCGCATAATCAATTTCGAATTCAGGTATTTGCTTTTGAATAGAAGCTGCCATTTCTTTTGGTGTAAAACTAATGGCCGAAAGGTTATAGCTAGAACGTACTTTTACTTGTTCGGCTGGTGCCTGCATTAGGTCAATAGTTGCTTTAATGGCATCTGGCATATACATCATAGGCAAGGCCGTGTCTTCTCTTAAGAAACAGGTAAATTTCTCACCTTTCAATGCTTTGTGGTAAATGTCTACCGCGTAATCTGTAGTGCCGCCACCCGGTAATGATTTGTAACCAATAAGGCCGGGATACCTGATGCTTCGAACGTCCACCCCGTATTTATCGAAGTAGTATTCGCACCATCTTTCGCCAGCAAGTTTGCTGATGCCATATACGGTGTTGGGGTCTTTTTCGCAGAACTGAGGTGTATTGTCCAAAGGCGTGTTCGGTCCGAAAACGGCAATAGAACTTGGCCAGTAAATTTTGTCTAGCTTTTTCTCCTTGGCCAATTCCAACACATTCAATAAGCTGGTCATGTTCAAGTTCCAAGCCCACTGAGGATTAGATTCGCCTTTGGCAGAAAGGATGGCCGCCAAATGATAAATCTGTGTGATTGAATGTTTTTCAACAACCTCCTTCAGCTGAGCCGCATTCATTACATCTAGTTTCTCGAAAGTGAAACCAGCAATGTTGGCGTGTGGAGAAGAAATATCAGAAGCAATGATGTTTTCGTTTCCAAAAACCTCACCGAGCGCAATTGTCAGTTCCGATCCTAATTGTCCACTCGCTCCGATGATAAGTACTCTAGTCATTTGCTTCTTAATTTTAGTTGTAATCGTTGAATCAGAAATCTATTCTTCTTTTTCTGCTTTAAGAATAGAAAGTTTCTGAACGGTAGGAAGACCCAGTGGAGGATAAACCCTCAAAAGGCGCTACCATTTTGCGCTGCAATATTAGCGAATGGAATAGAATAAGTAAAACCTTTGCCGATACGAATAGCCGTTCGGAACCCATATTTTTTATATTTGCATTGCGATGGAAATCAAGGACTTTGAATCTTATTTAAAAGACAAGAAAATTGACTCGGATGCTTTTAAAAAAGCGCAGCCCGAACAGTGGTCTAAATTCAAAGTTTTATATGACCAAATGCACCCTAATAGCTTTACAGCTCAAAAATTATTTCTCATTAACCCAATTAGGAGAGCATTTCCACTAAAAGAAGAGCTGCCAGAGAAGGCAGTGCCAACAGCGGCAGCCCGCCCTAAAGTGATGATGAGACCCAAACCGAAAACAAATTAATTATGTTCGATACACTCCAACCCAAACTTCAGGCTGAACTAGCAGAAATCAAAGAAGCCGGACTTTATAAAAAAGAAAGAATCATTACCACTCCCCAAGCAGCCGATATCAAAACGGCTGATGGAAGAGAAGTAATCAACTTTTGTGCAAATAACTATTTAGGTCTGTCTTCTCACCCAAGGGTGCTTGAGGCGGCCAAAAAAGCCATCGATACCCACGGTTTTGGTATGTCTTCGGTACGTTTTATTTGTGGAACACAAGATATTCACAAAGAGCTAGAGCAAAAGATTTCAGATTTTTTGGGCATGGAAGATACCATTCTTTATGCAGCAGCTTTCGATGCCAACGGTGGTGTTTTTGAACCATTGTTGGGTGCCGAAGACGCGATTATTTCAGATGCACTAAACCACGCTTCAATTATTGACGGTGTGCGTTTGTGTAAAGCCATGCGTTTCCGTTACGATCATAATGATATGGACAGCTTAGAGCAGCAATTGAAAGATGCAGATGCTAAGGGAGCACAGAATAAAATCATTGTTACCGATGGCGTGTTCTCAATGGACGGCACCATTGCACAATTAGACAAAATCTGTGATTTGGCTGATAAGTATAAAGCTTTGGTAATGACAGACGAATGTCATTCAACAGGTTTTATGGGCAAAACAGGTAGAGGCGTTCATGAATTCAGAAACTGCATGGACCGTGTAGATATTATCACTGGTACATTGGGTAAAGCCCTAGGTGGTGCGTCTGGAGGTTTTACTTCTGGTAAGAAAGAAGTGATCGAAATTCTTCGTCAGCGCTCAAGACCTTATTTATTCTCCAACACTTTGGCGCCTTCTATTGTAGGAGCTTCTATTGCGGTATTCGATATGCTTTCTGAAGCCACCACTCTTCGCGATAAATTGGAGGAAAACACCAAGTACTTTAGAAGTAAAATGACCGAAGCTGGTTTTGATATTAAGCCGGGCGAGCACGCTATTGTACCTGTAATGCTTTACGATGCCAAATTGGCTCAAAAAATGGCCGATGCACTTTTAGAAAAGGGCATTTACGTGATTGGCTTCTTCTACCCTGTAGTGGCGAAAGGCCAAGCCAGAATTAGAGTTCAGGTTTCTGCTGGGCACGAAATGCACCATTTAGACAAAGCCATTCAAGCCTTTACTGAAGTAGGTAAAGATTTAGGAGTGATTTAACGTTTCATAATAACTGATTAGTAAAGAGGCCATTGGATTCAATCTGATGGCCTCTTTTTATGCTATTTTTTTGCGGGACAAGTATTGAACCCTACGAGCGTATAGAGTGGGCAAAAGCTCACCAAGCTGGTCAGAAGGAATACTGCCGCCAACACCAATAAAACAATGCCCAAAGTACCCGTTACTATGTTGCCAAAATAAAGAATTGCAATCGCCACTGCGATTAAAATTCTTACTGCTTTGTCTGCATTTCCCATATTCTTTTTCATAATCTCAATAGTTAGGTGGTTTGGAATAAAAGCACAATACCGTGATGATTACCAGACACAATCCTCAAACGATCAGCGGTTTAAATGCTTTAGTTTTCATGTTATGAAGTTAGCGAATGCCCCATTGCCGAATACTGATATAAGTCATGCCGAAAGGAGATTTAATCACTGGTTTAGGCCTTGCGATAAAATGGTAGTGAACTTGATTTGGCTGTGAGGCTATTAGAGCAAGCTGTTGTGTTTTTTCTCTTATTCCATCTGAAAACTTTAGAATACACAAAATCAAATTTGATCTGTTATTCTTTTGAAACGACTACTCTTTTAGTTATTCTTGTTGGTGAATGTTTGACTTATTAATCAAGTTCAAACTTCCTTCAACCTCAAAAAAACGATGAAGCAGTTTATCCTATTTTTTATCACTCTATTGGTCGCATTTTCATGCTCAAAAAATGTTTCTGAAAAGGAAAGTGAAGCCGTTGTGGTCACCGATGACTTTAAGTCCTATCAACTCGATAGAGACCTTCCTACCGAACGTTTCGCTGATTTAATTGAATCTGTTGAGCTGGTACGGATGGAAGAAACCGATAATTCTTTATTGTCTTACATCTATGACGTCCATCAGTCGAAAGATCAGTTGGTGTTCACCAGTGGAAGAGAGTCTGATGTATTTGTTTTTGACTTGGAAGGAAATTTTGTTCGCAAGATCAATAGGAAAGGTGAAGGACCAGAAGAGTATTTGAACATTACTGATTTGTGGTTGGAAGGAGATACGCTGGCCATCTATTCAAGAAACCAATCTTCCGTAAAGCGCTATTCATTGGAAGGCGATTTTATTAGATCGGAAAAGTTGCCAGCATCTCCAGGTCATCTCTATACTTATAACCATGGTTACGCGATGGAGATGAATTACCGTCCTATTAACGATACTTCCTATTATAGATATGCCACATTGGACAAGGATTTGAAGCTGGTAGATATGTACCAGCCTGTCGACAAGCATATTCCTGCGGGACTTACTTTGGGGACCAATTCAATAACTCCTTACAAAGATGGAGTTACACTACATAGAATAATGAGTGATACGGTGTATTATTTGAATGATAAAGGGTTTGCTCCGCTAGTTCATTTGGAGTTTGGGAAGGATTGGTATTGGAATGAAGGAAAGGATGTAACACCTGATTTTGTTCAAGTGATACAAGAAACAGAAAAAGTATGGACAGCCACTGCTCATATTGGTGATCGTCTAATTTGGGTATTTACTTATAGTGGTTTTTCAGAAGGTATTGTGGTTCCAAGCTTTCTAATTGACCGTGCCACGGGAGCTGTTCACAACGTGGATATGAGAAAAGCAGATAAATCTAATAATGTGGCTATTCCTATCGGTTGGGATAGTGAGCAAATGATATTTACTATTCAATCTCCAAACGTGGCCTCTTTTCTCTCAGAACTTAAGGAAGACCAAATCAAATTCCGCCAAGGCACCACTTTAGAAAAAATCGAATCCTCTGAAAATCAGGTGCTAATGTGGGTGAAGTTTAAGGAGTAGTTAGTACATAGTACTTTGTAATTAGATTTTAGAAAAAGATAAAATATAGAACTGCCTTTTGGAGGGTTGTCTTCATCCTGAAAGTCCCTTCAAAAGGTTGTTTAATTAATATAGAGATGAAATGGATTATAAATATTTGTTTTTTACTGTTGCTATTGGCTGCTGTGAGTTGTGTTGAAAGAGAGAGTAACGATAATATTATTAACCAAGACGAGTTCAAAGTTCTGCCTATTGATATTGAAGCCGAGAAATTCAAGCTTCCCGAAGTTATTGATGAAATAGAATTAATGCGCTTTGAGGAAGGTCAGGAGGGCTTAATTACTGAAGTTCGTTTACTTAATAAGGAAGCAGATAAACTCATCTTTACGAGTCCGGGCGAGTGGGATATATTTATTTATAACCAATTGGGTGAGCTCATCAATAAATTCAATCATAAAGGTGAAGGACCAGAAGAATATCACGATATCCAAAACTTATGGGTAGAGAACGAGCAAGTATTTGTTTTTTCAAAAAAGAGCTATAGGGTTCTCGCGTATAACCTTCAGGGAGAGTTTATTTCTTCTACTAAATTAGAAGAACCATATCGCGACATCTTCCCACTAAACAAGGGGTATGTGGCCGAACATCGGGATGAAGATCAAAATATTATACTGGTCTTTTTAGATGCTAATTTCCAAAAGCAATCAACAACTTTTTCTCGGAAGGATGAGCAAGACTTTTTGAGCCTGACCTTGAATACCTTTAATGAATACAAAGGAAACGTAGCCTATAAATCCGTATTAAGCGACACCATTTATTTGATCTCTCAGGATAAGGAATTAAAGCCAATCATCAAACTGGATTTTGGAAATGACTGGCTATGGTCTGACCCTGAAGTGCAGGCTAAGCCAGATCAGGCTATGAGCTTTGTGAGTGAAAAGAAGAAGGTGTGGGCGGTTGAATCTCATTTGGGAGAGAGGTATATATACCTTTCCTATGGGCTGGGTTTTGGTGAGGGAGTGGTTACGATGTTCAACAGAGAGACGGGCGGGCAATTTAGAATTGAGCTAAAGAAAAAGGATGGAGAATATATTGGTTTTTACCCGATTCAGTGGAAAGGTGATCGACTCTTGGTTTCAATGCCTTCTTACGATGCAGTAGATTTAATTACTGGGTTAAAGTCTGAACAAATCAAATTCCGCCAAGGCACCACTTTAGAAAAAATCGAATCCTCTGAAAACCCGGTGCTGATGTGGGTGAAGTTTAAGGAGGAGTATTGAGAAGAGGGTACTTAGTACATACTATTGAGTAGCTAGATTTTTGATAAATGCAAAACATGAACTGCCTTTTGGAGGGTTGTCTTCACCCTTAAAGCCCCTCCAAAAGTTTGTTTACTAAACATACAATTGACAATGAGAATAAATTTTTCTGTTTTACTACTTCTGATAGTTCTATGGAGCTGTTCTGAAGAGAAGTTAGAGGGTTTAGATAAATCTGGTTTGAACATAGATGAGTTTCGGTCTTATAAAATAGACATGGATATGTCTCAAACTAAACTGGCCGACTTAATAGATACTATTGAAGTAATAAGGCTTGAGGAAACTTCAGAATCACTGCTTGGTTATGCAAGTCGTTTACAAGAGTACAGCAGAGGGTTCGTCATGGCCAGTGAAAAGGTTGGAGTACTTTTTTTCAATAAGGAAGGTGACTTTATGCATGGTTTCAATCATAAAGGATCAGGACCAGGTGAGTATGCTGATATTTATGATTTTTGGATTGAGGGAGATACAATTGCGATTTTTTCTAAAGCAAGTCAACATATTAAACAATTTGATTTAGAAGGGAATTTCATCAGCTCAATTAGAATTCCCTATTACACTCATCATGTTTACCCAATAAAAAATGGTTTCGTGTATGACTTGAATTATGGGGTGATTGAAGATTCACTCAAGTATAGGTCAGTAGTAGTCAATTCAGAACATAAGTTGGAAAAAGCACTTTTGCCCTTTAATGCTTTTCCCAAAATGCATTACTTCTCTAATTCTCCTTCATTAAAGCCCTATGGTAATGGAGCTACTTATTTAGGAGTAATGAGCGATTCGTTGTATTTGGTAAATAATAATCAAGTAAAGCCACTGGCTCATTTTGATTTTGGGGAGAAATGGTATTGGACTGAAGAGGCTAAAATGAACCCTAAAATGTATATGTCGAGCAAGGGCGAAAAGGTGGATAAC
This sequence comes from Roseivirga seohaensis, assembly GCF_001592945.1. Classification (GTDB taxonomy): domain Bacteria; phylum Bacteroidota; class Bacteroidia; order Cytophagales; family Cyclobacteriaceae; genus Roseivirga; species Roseivirga seohaensis. The sequence goes on along the minus strand of NZ_LRPB01000006.1, from coordinate 160,481 downwards.
ATTAACTCGTACATTGGAGAGGGGCAGATTTGGCTAGCTGCCACCTATATAATGACAGATACTCAGCCCTTTCTCATTAATAGACTTACTGGAGCAGTAGTGTCAATTGACCTTCGGAACCAAGACGATGGGCGGTATACAATTTCTCCCATAAAATGGGAAGGCAATTCTTTTTTTGGCTCAATTCAATCTAACGACTTAATTACTTTGATAAGTGAGTTGGATCAGTCTCGAATAAAGTTCAGAAGGGGCACCACTTTAGAAAAAATCGAATCCTCTGAAAACCCGGTGCTGATGTGGGTGAAGTTTAAGGAGGAGTAGTTAGTACATAGTATTTAGTAGTTAGATTTTAGAAAAAGATAAAATATAGAACTGCCTTTTGGAGGGTTGTCTTCACCCTTAAAGCCCCTCCAAAAGTTTGTTTACTAAACATACAACTGATAATGAGAATAAATATTTGCCTTTTACTACTTCTATTAACAGCGTGGAGCTGCGCTGAAAAGGGTAAGGTTAATGACAAGGAGGCTATCAGTTTGGACGACTTTAAATCATATCATCTTGATTTGAACCTGCCCAAAGAGAGTTTTATCGATATGATTGAGTCTGTAGAACTAATGCAATTTGAAGAAACCGATGAGTCACTTTTATCTACGATCCGAAAAATCAATAGGCTCGATGATGGTTTTGTCTTTCATACAGATAAAAAGTTGGGCACGAATGAGCATACGACAATCTACTTTTTTGATGAAAACGGAAAATTCAAGAATAAAATAAACCGACAAGGGCAGGGGCCAGAAGAGTACATTTCAATCGGAAGTTTATGGGTGGAGAATGGTTTGGTTACGGTGTATTCAATGCCCAAATCTATAATTTACCGCTATACTCCTGAAGGCGAGTTTGTCGACTCACGTAAATTGCCTGATAAACTTCGAGTTGGAGATATTCGGCCTTATAAAGATGGCTACGTTGCTGAAATGAATTATAACCCCATCAATGACACCTCTTATTACAAGTTCGCAAAGCTGAATAAAGATTTAAAACTGGAAAAAGCATTTTTGAAATACGACAAAGCACCTGATGAAATGCCTTGGTTTATTGCTTACTCAACAGTTATTCCCTACCAAGGTGGAATGCAGCTTTTTAGGGTTTTTAGCGATACCATTTACGCCTACACAAATGATAAACTCGCCCCTTTGGTGCATTTAGATTTTAAGGGAAATTGGTTTTGGGGAGATAAACCTGCTCCTACAAACGAGCTTTTAGAGAAAGTAGAAGCCGAGAATAAAGCTTGGGTACTAGGCATGTCGATTGGTCAAAAACACATTTATGCAGATGCCTTGATTGGCTATTCGCATTGGGAGTATTTTTTAATTGACAGAATAAATGGGAAGGTCAAGCGAATGGAAATGCCGAAGGGCAAATCAGTGAATGAAGAGTTTTTATACTTGGGTTGGGAAAAAGATCGGCTGATGTTTTCTGTTACTACAAGCGATGTTCCTAACATTCTATCTGCGCTGGATGAAAATCAAATCAATTACCGTGAGGGCACTACTTTAGAAAAGGTTGAATCCTCTGAAAACCCATTGGTGATGTGGGTGAAGTTTAAGGAGTAGTTAGTACATAGTATTTAGTAGTTAGATTTTAGAAAAAGATCAAATATAGAACTGCCTTTTGGAGGGTTTCCATCACCCTGAAAGTCCCCCCAAAAGTTGGTTTACTAAACATACAACTTACAATGAGAATAAATATTTGCCTTTTACTACTTCTATTAACAGCGTGGAGCTGCGCTGAAAAGGGAGCCTCTAATGATAAGAAGTCCACTAATTTGGATGGGTTCAAAACTTTCAAAATCGATACAGAGGCCAAACCTGTTTCAATTTTCGAATTAATTGAAGAAGTTGAAATCATGCGTTTAGAAGAGACCGAAGAGTCGTTATTGAGCAGTGTATTTAAAGTGTCTAGCACAGAGGATAGAATTGTTTTTCCGAGTGGAAATGACGGCAGTATTTATTCTTATTCCAAAGAAGGAGAGTTCATTAGTAAGTTTAGCCATGTAGGGAATGGCCCGGGAGAGTATGAGTTTATCTGGAGTTTCTGGGTAGATGGAGATCATATTTTCGTATCTGATATTAACAGGCGTAGCTTAATCTCTTATGACTTAGAGGGCAATCATTTGAGAAGTTGGAAACTCCCATTCTATGCTAAGAGCTTTTTTACATATGATAAGGGGTTTGTTGCCGATTTGGATTATACAGCCTATCAAGATTCATTACAATTCAATGTCCTTTTTCTCGATGAAAATATGGAAGTGAAGCAAATGGCTAATCCATACTCTTCACCACTGATTCTATATGTAGGTAGCAGTGTCAATAGTTTTCAACCTTATGGAAAAGACCTTATTTATCATGGATTTAAAAGCGATTCAGTTTTTCTTATTAAAAATAATCAAACTCGGCCCTTGCTTAAGTTTGACTTTGGTGAGGAATGGCTTTGGACAGAAGAAACCATAAAAAACAATCCAAGAACAACTGGTCTTATTCGTGAAACAGACTTAGTTTGGTGGGTGGACTCCTACATAAATGAAAAGTGGATTTACTTGAGCTATAAAACATCGTTCAAAGATGTATTCAGGGTATTGATAGATCGTAATTCTGGAATTCAAAGAGCATTCAAAGTGAACAAAAATGCTGCAACCAAGTATGCAATGACGCCTATTAAATGGGAAGAAGATAGGTTTATGGTTAGTGTGCAATCTCCAGATGTCCGAGCGTATATAAATGACCTGGGTGAAGCAAAAGTCAAATTCCGAGAGGGTACCACTTTAGAAGAAATCGAATCCTCAGAAAACCCAGTACTGATGTGGGTGAAGTTTAAATAATGTTTTACTATCTGACTTTGAAGACAGGGAAACAAGGATTCAGTACATGAATTATGCTGTTGAAGGAATATAACTATAACATTGAACTTTGATTACTTATTTTAAAGTATGAAAATATTTTATATAAGACTTACCGCCTGTTATGCTTTGTTTTTTTTCGGTTTAATGTCCTGCTCTTATAAAAGCGAAAAGGAGAGTAATTCCGCAAATAACATCGATGATTTTAAATCTTACTCCATAGATCCAGAAAAAGCACCCACTTCTTTTTTTGATTTAGTTGAGGAAGTGGAGGTAATGAGGTTGGAAGAAACCCCCGAATCTTTATTAACTAATGTGACCTTTATTGGCCATTCTCAAGGGCAATATGTCTTGGCTGGAATGTCTAAACCGGATATTCATGTTTTTACAAAAACAGGAGAGTTGGTCAGAAGGATCAACCATAAAGGAGAGGGGCCTGAGGAATATCCAGGGTTTAGTAATTTTTGGGTGAAGAATGGACGTATTGGGTTATATTCTGTAGGTCGTTTTATTATACAGTATGATTTAGAAGGGGTGTTTTTAGCCAAAGAGAATCTTCCAATTTCCCCCTTTCATGCTTACGCTTATGAGGGAGGTTATGCATTGGACTTAAGTCAAACTTTTACTGAAGGGCCTGTCCATCATAGTATTATGTTGCTTGACTCAGCCATGAGGCTTAGGTCAATGATGAATCCATCAAAACGGCATGAAGTAGGCCTTATTGGAGCCAATAGTTTTGCAGACTATAAAAATACAATAGTCTACCATGACCCATTCAGTGATACTGTTTTTGTTTTGGAGGATAAGGATGCCAGACCTCTGTTCAGCCTTGATTTTGGAAGTAAGTGGGGCTGGAAGGATGATGCTGATCGTTTAGATCGGGTTAAAAATAGGGAAGTAATGAGGAACAAAGAATTGGTATGGACAATTAAGCCTTACGTGGGTTCAGAAACTATATTAGCCTCTTATAGAAACCACACAGGTTATGTATGGATTGATAGGAAAACTGGTCTGTATGAAACCATTGACTTTTCCATGGAGAATCAAGAAACGCTTGGGCTCTTGCCTATTCAATGGGATGGAGATAGAATTCTTAGCAGCTTACCATCTACAAGTGTAGCTTTTCTTATTGAAGAATTAGGGGAGGATAAGGTGAAATTTCGCCAAGGCACTACTTTAGAAAAGATTGAGTCCTCTGAGAATCCAGTGCTGGTATGGGTGAAGTTTAAATCGCTAGTTAAATGAACAAAAAAATTGGGTGTGTGACCCTGTTGTTGTTGCTTTCTGGATTGATGTCCTGTTCTTCAGACATAAAACAGAAGGAAGCTAACCAAGCTGAGGATGCTGATAATTTCAAGACTTTTAAAATTGATATTGAAGCACCAGCCGTTGATTTAGTCGATTTCATAGATGAAGTGGAGGTTATGCGGCTGGAGGAAACGGACAACGCCTTGCTTGCTATGGTGGCGGGAATAGAAATCACGAATGACCGAATACTAATACCTCACGGAAATGGAGATTTGATTTTCTTTTCAAAAACAGGCGAGTACCAAAGCACTTTCAACCGACAAGGGCAAGGGCCAGAAGAATATGAACGACTTGGTAGCGTATGGGCAGCCGCAAATGGGATTGGGATTTTTGACGGTACTTCTATTTTTCAGTACGACTTTGACGGCAAATTTTTAGGTAGTTCCAAGCTGTCAAAAAATGTGAACGCTGTATACCCAACTCCTGATGGTTATGCACTCGATGTTAGTGGAAAAGTGACAAATGATTCACTACAATACAATGTGATTCTAGTGGATAAAGCTTTAAAGCCTCAAGTAATGTTGAACCCATTTGAACACTTCCCACCTTTTGGTTTTCGTATGGCTGCAAATGCGTTTAGTCCCTATAAGAATGGACTACTTTATCATGCGGCTCTAAGTGATACAGTATTCCTTTTGGAAGGTCAAAAGATGGCTCCGCTTTTTAATATTGATTTTGGGGAGAATTGGGTTTGGAACGATAAGTCATTAATCGGAAATAGACCGAAAGCCATGAGGGCGATAGGAGAAAGACAAACTGATGTTTTTGCCTTTGCCCCTTTTGTAGATGAGAACTTTGTACTATTCAACTCACGTAACATCAATGATTACATCATGATTCATCGAACTACAAGTGATTACCAGAGATTGAAAGTTAGCAAGAAAGATGGGCGCAATTTTCAATTCATGCCTATTAGATGGGATGATGGCCGATTCCTAGTGAGTCTTTCTTCCGCAGAACTAAACGAGTTTATGGAAGGCTTGCAGGGAAGGCAAATCAAATTTCGTGAAGGAACTACATTAGAAGAAATAGAATCTTCAGAAAACCCAGTATTATTGTGGATAAAGTTTAAAGAACTGAAATAAGAATTTAGAATATATGAAACGAGTTTTCCCAGTACTATTAGTCGCAGCATTGTTTACGGCCTGTGGCGGTCAAAAAGAGAATACTACGGAAGAGAAAAATCAAACCAATGACGAGTTTAAGGTCATTCCTTTGTCTATAGAATCAGAGAAACGGAAACTCTCTGAAATGATTGAGTCCATTGAAATAATGGGCTTAGAAGAAACCGATGAAGGACTTTTAAGCGGTGTCTATAATTTTTCTCAAGCAAACAACAGAATCGTTTTCCCTAGCGGGTCAGAAGGCGATGTTTTTATTTATTCTAATGAAGGAAAGTTCATTTCTACTTTTAATCGAGAGGGTGATGGACCAGAAGAGTATGGACGTATACAGCATCTTTGGATAAAAAAGGACACGCTGTTTATCCATGATGGCCAGCGAGGAAACATAAATAAGTATGATTTTGACGGGAAATATGTAGGGCAGATAAAACCAAATGTTAAGCCCACTCACTACTACCCTTATCAGAATGGTTATGTCGGTGATATGAACAGAAGGCCAATTAACGACTCACTCAAGTTTAATGTTGTTTTTTATGATGATCAACTGAAGATGACCGGAATGAAAAACCCTTATAAAAACGTGATCCCTTTTCCGATTGTCACTACCGTAAACAGTCTGGCAGCTTATAATGATGATTTGATATATAAAGAGATGTTCAGCGACACGGTTTTTCTTATTCAGGACACTATGGTGAAACCATTGCTAAAACTTGACTTTGGCTCAGAATATTTATGGAATGATGAAACAATGAGGGCTGATGGGCAAAAGGCGATGGGCAGCATCCAAGAAAGTGGGAAAGTATGGATTTTCAACCCCAAGGTGGGCAATTCTAAAATTTATTTGAATTTCAATACGAGCTTTTCAGAGGCCATTTGGTTGTTGATCGATAGAAATTCAGGAAATTATTATCAAATAGATACTAAAAAGAATGTGGAGGAGAATTATGCTTTTGTTCCTATTAAATGGGATGAAGACGTATTGCTTGCTAGTTTCAATTCTTACGATTTGGCCGAATTAATCAAGGAAATTGGCACTGAAAACGCCACTTTCAAGAAAGGGAGTACGCTAGAAAGTATAGAATCTTCAGAAAACCCAGTATTATTGTGGGTGAAGTTCAAAGACTTTAACTAGTGATTACAAAGAATTTAAGAATGAAATTGAGAGTAAAAGCAGTATTAACATTCGTTTTAGTTGGCCTGTTGGTCTTTTCATGTTCAGATAATAAATCCCAAAGTACCACAACGGTTGATGTAGATGCAGACCAGTTCCGTGCTTACTCTATCAATGTTGAAAGCAAACGAACTGCGTTTACAGATTTAATTGATAATGTGGAAATATTGGCTTTAGAAGAAACCGAGGAAGCCAAGTTGAGTGATGTAATGTCATTTGAAAGGGGGGAGGATGGTGAACTCTATTTTGCTACCGCCCGAAAAGGAGAAATTTTCTCGTATACCAAAGACGGTAAGTTTTTGGGCACGTTTAGCCATAAAGGCAGCAGTTTAAATGAGTATATGTTTATTCAAAGCTCTTGGGTAAATTCAGATTCTATCTCTATTTATTTTAACAGGCGCTTGGTAAGCTATAATATACAAGGCGAAGAACTTGATCGTATCAACCTACCTTTCAACCCAACGCATATTTTCCCATACCATGACGGCTATGTAGCTAATATGAACTACTACCCTTATCAAGACAGCCTTTTTTACAATGTGCTTTTTATGGATAAGGAGTTTAATGTAGAAGCGATGGCAAACCCTAATACTGGACTTTTAAGGGTGCCATTACTCTTGTCGATAAATAGCTTTAAACCGTATAAAGAGGATTTAACATATCATTCTGTATTGAACGATACTATTTTCTATTTGAAAGACAAGAAGAGCAAGCCAATTGCTCAAATTGATTTTGGTAAAAATTGGTTTTGGAACGGAGAAGGGATTGCAATGCAAGACCCAAGCGTGATGAGCCGAATTAGGGAAGATGGCCAAGTTTGGGCAATGAATCCTTTTGTAAATGATAAACTCATCTACCTTACTTATTATACTTCTTTGGCCGATTATTCTCAGTTGGTACTGAATAGAAGCACAAGAAATTATGAGATTTTCGATTTGAAAGGGGAGGGTAATCAACAACTCTCATTGTCTCCGTTAGCTTGGGAAGACGATAGAATGTTATTTAGTATTCTGCCCGAAGATTTACCACAATTGCTGAGTAGTTTCAATAGCGAGAACTATAAGCTTCTTGAGGGATCAACCCTTGAAGGAATACAATCTTCTCAGAATCCGGTGTTGCTTTGGGTGAAGTTTAAAGAGTTCTAGAAAGCGTTTTTTAATCAAGAGGCCACTTCAAGACTTTCTTTCTTGTCGGTTTCTGTGGCTTCTTCCTCTTCTTCGCTTAAATAACGGTTTAATCTTTTCCTGATTTCTGGGGCCGAAAGGTTACTGTCTATTTTGCCATTTCTTGCAATTGACATTTGCCCGGTTTCTTCTGAAATGATTAGGATAAGTGTGTCGGTGGCCTCAGACATTCCTAATGCAGCCCTATGTCGTAAGCCATATTGAGCGGGTAGGTTTTCCCTCTCGCTTACAGGCAAAAGGCAACGCGCAGCTTTTATTTTCCCTTCGTACAGAATTACCGCGCCATCGTGCAATGGACTGTATTTATTGAAAATGGAAATCAGTAGTCTTTTGGAAATAAAGGCATCCAAAAGGTCACCGGAATCTGCATAAAACTTGAGCTCAGTATTTCTGGAAAACACCATCAGAGCCCCAGTGTTTGAACCTGATAAACTCTTTGAGGCTTCAATTACAGCGGTAAGGTTCATGTTCACTTTAGGTTTCTTTTTCCGCCAAATCAGTAGTGATTCAAGCACTCCGTTTTTTCGGAAGGAAGTTTTGCCTAGAATAAGTAAGAATTTTCTGATTTCTTGAGAGAAGATGATGATAGCGGCTAAAACTCCAACCCCCATAAACTGACCAAGAATACCTGCCAGTAACTCCATTTGAGCAGCCCTTACCACCAAATAAATAAGGTACAGTGAAAGAAAGCCAACCAAAACCCTTACTGCTACGCTTCCTTTTAAGAGCTTATAAACCTGATATAGCAATACACTTACGAGTAGGATATCGATAATATCGACCCATCGTACTTCTAGAAATCCTATTTTAAAAGCGTAAATCAAGGATGTATTGATTTATATAGTTTAACTGTTTCTACTGCGGCTTTCACATCGTGTACCCTAAGAATAGAAGCCCCATTTATAAGCGCAGCCATGTTTAAGGCAGTAGTGCCATTGAGTGCTTCTTCAGCCGAAATACCTAGAGTTTTATAAATCATAGATTTTCTGGATAAGCCAGCGAGCAAAGGTAACCGCAATCCTTTAAAATAATCCAAATTTTGGAGAATCTCATAACTCTGTTTTGCGGTTTTTGCAAAACCAAAGCCAGGGTCAAGAATAATATCCTTTACGCCCAAAATTCGCAGTTTTTCTACTCTTTCGCTGAAGAATAAAATAACCTCTTTTAATAAATTTTTATAGTCGGTTTGCTGAGCCATGTTTTGGGGTGTTCCTCTCATGTGCATCATAATGTAAGGCACATTCAATTTAGTAACAGTCTCAAACATGTTGGTGTCTAATGTTCCGCCAGAAATATCGTTGATAATGCAGGCGCCTTGGTCGATTGCAACCTTGGCTACTGAACTTCTAAATGTATCGATAGAAATATAGGCTTCAGGAAATTCTTTAACGATAAGTGCTAGAGCTTTGCTGATTCGGTCAGTTTCAATTTCGGTACTTATATCTTCGGCATTTGGGCGAGAAGAATAACCACCAATATCTAAAATGAGGGCGCCTTCTGCCAGCATATTTTCAGCTGTTGATAGAATTTCTTTCTCAGTGTTTTGTCTGCCAAGCGAATAAAAGCTATCAGGGGTAATGTTTAAAATACCCATTACTGCAGGCGTATCGAGCGAAACTAGATTTCCACGTAAGTTCAATGTCTTTTTAACCTGAAATATTTTATCTTTCGCTTTCAAAAATTCCCTTTAGCAATTAAAATCACTCAACTTGAAGGAGCAAACGGTAGGCGAATATAAGCAAGTTATAGAGGCCTGTAAAGACATATTTCTGAAGAAGACCAAAGATTACGGAACGGCATGGAGAATACTCAGGCTGCCTTCTATCACGGATCAGATTTTTATCAAGGCCAAGCGCATTCAATCTATTCAGAATAAAGGAAATCAGAAGGTGGGCGATGATATTGCTGGAGAGTTTATAGGCATTATCAATTACTGTATTATTGCGTTGATCCAGATGGAGTTGAGCGAAGATGACCCCTTCGAAATGGAAGTGGAAACCCTTGAACCTTTGTACGACCAAAAAGTGGAAAGCACTTTTAATCTGTTAATGAATAAAAATCACGATTATGGTGAAGCTTGGCGCGACATGCGGGTGAGTTCTATGACGGATATTATTCTGATGAAATTGCTCCGCGTGAAGCAGATTGAAGACAACCAAGGGCAAACCATCATTTCTGAAGGAATTGATGCCAATTATCAAGACATGATCAATTACGCAGTGTTTTGCTTGATCTTAATGAAATTTTCAAAATCATGAAGCTATTAACCTCGATTTCAAGGTATTTGGTAGGAGGACTTTTTATTTTCTCTGGCCTAATTAAGATTAACGACCCTGTAGGGACGCAGATAAAACTAGAGGAATATTTTACCGTTTTCTCAGTAGATATTGCTCCATTTTTTGATGCACTAAAACCAGCTGCATTATTCCTTTCAGTGCTGCTTTCTACTTTAGAAATAGTACTCGGGCTAGCAGTATTGTTGAGGTATAAGCCGCAAATCGTAACCAAGTTGCTTTTGGCCATGATTGTGTTTTTCACCTTCCTTACTTTCTATTCAGCCTATTTCAATAAAGTAACCGACTGCGGTTGTTTTGGCGATGCCATTAAACTTACGCCTTGGGAATCGTTTACTAAAGACATCATTCTCTTGGTTTTAATACTGGTGCTATTCATTAATCGGAAGAAAGAAGAACTTACAGCTGGCATTAAAACTAAGTCAATTGCTTTGGCAGGAACGCTTGTGTTTTGCTTGGTGATTTCATTCTTGGCCATTGCTCATTTACCTTTTATCGATTTCAGAGCTTATAAGGAAAGAACCCATATTCCTACCGAAATGCTGCCACCCGGAAATGACCCAAATGAGGTGCCTAAAATCACTAATTTTGCCATGTGGAGCGATACGGCAGACGAAACGCAAAATATTCTGACAGGAAGAAAGCTGTTGGTGGTAATTCACGAAGCGAACAAAACCGATGCGGATTCATACCTTGATTTAAACGCATTGATTAGTGCCTTAGGGAATCAAGTGGAGGCAATTGCAGTAACTGCTTCCTCTGGCCAGCAATTTGAAGAGCTAAGGCATAGTGTTCAATTGGCCATTCCTTATGTGTATTCCGATGCTACTTTGCTCAAAACTATGGTGCGCTCAAACCCTGGTTTAGTACTGATAGAAAACGGAACAATCTTAAAGAAATGGCATTACAACGATATTCCATCGGCCAGTGATTTAATGTCCAATTTCAGGTAATGAATCAAATCGGCAGGATTTATTTAGTGGGCTTACCAGCCTCGGGTAAAACTACAATTGGAAAACAATTGGCCGAACATTTAGGTGTCCAGTTCATCGATTTGGACGCTGAAGTTGTTAAGGTGGTGGGGCAGTCCATTCCCGAATACTTCGATTTTCAAGGAGAGGGGAACTTCAGAATTAAAGAAAAGGAGACACTGAGAAATCTAGGTTCTGCCAATGAGCAGTTTGTGATGGCTACTGGTGGTGGGGCACCTTGTTTCCATTTCAATATGGATCATATGAATGAAATGGGAACCACGATATTTTTAGATGTTAGTCCCGGAGATTTAGCCTTGCGAATACTAGATCAGGGCGTTGAAAAAAGACCACTTTTTAAAAGTTACGATCAGCAAGATTTGATTCAGGAAGTGCGTGATTTGGCCGAAAGAAGACTCTCTTTTTATAATGAGGCCAAAATAAAAATACGAGACAACCGAATCACACTGGATAAAGTTATCTCGTATTTAAACCCTTAGCTAAAACTAGGTTTTAGAAATTCAATCCAAAAGTCAGTTTTGCATTTGTAAAATTGTGCTTAATGATTGTCAATGGAGAATCTTCGAGCACTGCCATTCTATAACTTCTAAATGATTGATCATATTTGGTGTTTACTAAGGCTAAATCGAAGAAGTATTTCCCCATATTAATTCCTAAACCACCTGAAACAATCTTTCTCGATCTATCTAATTCTACTCCGTCAAAATTACTTTTGTATGGGTCGCCATAGTTTGCATAACCTAGCCTAAACCTAAACATCTCGTAGCGGTATTCTCCACCTAGTTTAATGTTGGTTACAGAATTGTAAATATTTTCAATGGTGGCATTGTCAGGCCCAGTAAAGAAATCATTCGATGAAATATTGGCATTGGCATAATTTAAATGCTCGATATCCGCTGTGATAAATCCGTTTTTATTAAAGAAAAAGGCCAAGCCAGCATTCAATTTTGAAGGTGTCCTTAAATTGAAAGTAGAAACAAATATGTCTGTTGCGGTTTCTAATCTGTTCAGAACAGTGTCTTCCAAAATGATGCGATTGCCTTGGTTATTTCTAAAATTTGAAACATCGTAATTATTCCAGTCCGAAACGTAAATATTGTCTCCCTCTTCATTAAAGTTGTTGTAGGTAGGAGATGTGTAAGATAAGCCCACTCTCAAAGCATCCATAGGACGAATAATTGCGCCAATATTGAAGTTTACACCCGTTCCATTCAACTCTAGTCTTTCATCTATGGTAAAAGATTTAAGTGGTTCGTTGGTAAAGCTTTCCGTATAAATTCTACTATTCGTGTAGCTAGAAGAGGTAATTCCCATTCCAGCCCCTAAATATATTTTGTCGTCAAAATTGGTTCCGTATGCAATATTCACCTGATCGGTATAACCTTTAGTTCTAAGAGTTTCCGTTTGTGTGGGAAAACCTAAAACCGGAGAATGGTAGAGTGTTTCATCATTGGGGTCAGGGTTGATAATATAATGGTCGTATCCAGTTTGAGCTATTCCATTAAGCTCTTCTGGAAAAAAGCCATCCGCCTGCTGGAGCATATTGTCAATAATGGAGTTGTTGCCATTGAATCCGCTGGACAGAACATTTCTATTAAAGTCATTAATCCTATTGTATGTAACGGCCAATGATCCCCCTCTAAATGTTCCAGGAACAAGATCTCCCTTATTGAAATTGATCACTACGCCTAAATTAGCGATGGTGAATTTGGTGGCTTCATCTTTATTAATAGTACCAAAGGAATTTCCTTCAGTTTGTAAAGTTGAAAAACCAGGGGTAAAGGTGAATTGAGATCTATTGAAAACACCAAGCCCAGCGGGGTTGTAAATAGCAGAGCTAATGTCTCCACCAAGTGCCGAACCAGAACCTGCTAATGCTGAAAATCTCGCAGTTCCAAAGTTTTGTAATTGACTATACCTTAAGGCATCATTATAATAACCAAAGGATCCTTGTTGAATTTGTGCCTGAGAGGTTTGAAATAGGCAAACCACGCCCAGGCTTATCATAATAAGCTTTATTCCAAGTTTCATGTTTTGTGAGTTTTTGTGAGTTTTATTAATTACCTCTTCCGCTTCTTGATGAACTGTTACTACTACTTCTTGATGAGCTAGAACTGCTGGTATTACCAGAGCGGCTGCTAGAGCTAGAACTTCTTGAAGAAGAACTACTCACTGTTCCCGATGATCTGCTCGAAGAAGAACTGCTACTTCTACTAGAAGAAACTCCACTACTTCTTGATGAGCTCGAGGAAGATCTACTGGCGGACACGCCAGAACTTCTGCTACTGCTTGAAGATCGACTGTAAGTTGGTGTTGCCGATCTTGTAGAACTTGATCTGCTAAATAAGTTGCTACTAGAAGAACTACTTCTTCCTGAAGTTACTCGAGAGGTAGTGCTTCTGCTACTTCTGGCTGTGCTGCTTCTTACTACGTTTGAACGTGTTAATCGGCTGTCGTTAGAAAACTGATAAGCATTGGTATTTACCCTTGAACTTCTAGTATTGCCAGCTGTAGTAGCTGTAGAGCTATTTCTTCCCCCTATTACTTGATAGCTATCTGTAGAGCCTCCAGATCTAGATCCTCTGGTACCTAAATCACTAGCATATCTAGCAGAACGCGTATTCGGAGTTGAACCATTTACAGCATCAGTTCTTACACTACTTACAGAAGTTGAAGTTATTCTACCGCCTCTAGTCACATCTCTACCATTTCGGTTTACTAGATTTCCCTCATTGTTGTAGTAATAATTACTAGTGTAATAATAGTTATATGGCCTTCTGTTCCATCTACTCCATCCCCAAGGGCGACCGTAATAGTTGTATGAGGTGTAGAATGGTGAATAAAATCCGCCATAGTCCCAGAATGGATCATAATAAGGGCTCCAGAATGGATCAAAAGAACCGAATCTATTCAAACTTACATAAGTCATGCTGGAAAAAAAGTAAGGAGAATAACCTGCAGAAACAAATGCGATATCTAAACCTACTCTTGGAGTACCAAATCCATTTCTTCTATTACCATATCTTCCAGATAGGTAGTTGTTCATTCTGAAATCACGGTTTAAATAGTATTGTTCATACCAAGCCAATTGGAATTGAAAATCATTTGCCATAAGACTATTAAAACTGTTTCTATCCCAATCTGTATTCCAGTCTAATGGTAATTCATAATAGGCCAAGTTTTCATTTTCGTAATCGTATATGAAATCATCATAGTTTAGCTCGCTGGCTTTGGTTACCAAAGGGCCTTCTTCAAAATAGACTACTTCTCTATCCTGGCTATTGTTGTATTTTGTTACCAGCATAGGGTCTACCGATTCGCTTGAATAGTCACCCAGCGAAAATGCTTTTTCGTTAGAAGACTCAATTTCTTTTGTCGATTCAATAATCGTTGGTTTGCTTGTTCTGTCTGCTGATGTAAAGTATACATCATCATACTCTTGGGAAGATTGAAATTGGTTTGGTGAGCATGCAAACACCGTAAGCATACTGAGTGGTGCCATTAATATCCGGATGTAGTCTCGTCTTTTCATGATGTTTCCTCCTTGGCTTTTTTATGTTAACGTGTATTTATCAAAATTGGTCGATAAAATAATCGAATGATATATCTTTGTATCAACTATTTTAACAACCATTAACAAACAAGATTCATACCAAACAACTGATATGAGCAAAGGATTACCAAAAAGAAGTGAAGATTACTCGTTGTGGTACAATGAGCTGGTGAAAAAAGCAGATTTAGCTGAAAATTCACCTGTTCGTGGTTGCATGGTAATCAAACCCTATGGCTTTTCCATCTGGGAGAAAATGCAGGCAGAGATTGATCGAATGTTTAAAGAAACTGGGCATGTGAATGCATATTTCCCTCTTTTCATTCCAAAATCATACCTAAGTAAAGAAGCTGACCATGTAGAGGGGTTTGCTAAGGAATGTGCCGTAGTCACTCATTATCGTTTAATGAACGACCCTGACGGAAAGGGAGTTGTAGTGGATCCTGATGCTAAATTGGAGGAAGAACTTATTGTTAGGCCAACTTCGGAAACAGTAATTTGGAACACTTATAAGAACTGGGTGCAATCTTACAGAGATTTACCTCTACTCATAAACCAATGGGCTAATGTGGTTCGATGGGAAATGCGAACTCGCCTTTTCTTAAGAACAGCCGAATTTCTTTGGCAAGAAGGGCATACCGCTCATGCTACTAAGCAAGAAGCAATTGACGAATCTGTGCAAATGATGAATGTCTATGCTGAGTTCGCTGAAAATTTCATGGCCATGCCAGTGGTTAAAGGAATAAAATCAGAAAGCGAAAGGTTTGCAGGTGCTGTAGAAACCTATTGTATCGAAGCTTTGATGCAAGACGGAAAAGCGCTTCAAGCGGGAACTTCTCACTTCTTAGGGCAGAATTTCGCAAAGGCTTTCGATGTGAAATTTACGAATAAAGAAGGAGTGCAAGATTTTGTTTGGGGAACTTCATGGGGTGTAAGTACAAGGTTGATCGGAGCGTTGATTATGGCGCATTCAGATGATCAAGGCTTAGTGCTTCCTCCAAAATTGGCGCCAATACAGGTGGTAATTGTACCTATATATAAAGGAGAAGAACAACTTCAAACCATTTCTGATAAAGTAGCTGAGCTTACCAAAGGTTTGAAAGCTAAAGGTATTTCTGTGAAATTTGATAACCGTGACACTTACAAGCCAGGTTTCAAATTTGCCGAATGGGAATTAAAAGGTGTGCCAGTTAGGCTGGCCATTGGACCAAAGGATTTAGAAAATAACTCTGTTGAAATTGCCCGAAGAGACACTGGTGAAAAAGAACTTTTCAGCTTAGAAAATAACTTGGCCGATAAAGTTGAAGCTTTATTAGAAGAAATTCAGAATTCTATTTATCAAAAAGCATTCAATTTCAGAGCCGAAAACACTACTGAGGTGGATACTTATGATGATTTCAAAAAAGTTATTGATGGGAAGGGAGGCTTTGTTTCTGCTCATTGGGATGGTACAGCCGAAACCGAAGACAAGATTAAAACAGAGACTAAAGCAACCATACGTTGTATTCCTTTAGATAGAAAAGAAGAAGCTAGTGTTTGTATCTACTCTGGAAAACCATCTGCTGGCCGAGTACTTTTTGCAAAAGCGTACTGATATTACTAATAAATAGTATATTCGGACAAGTTTAAAAAGCTGAGCAAATGGGAGAGTGGATTGCTATTATTCTATTGGTGATCATCGGGTTGATTCTAATTTATATAGAATTGCTCTTTGTGCCAGGTACTACCGTAGTAGGTGTGGTTGGCTTTGCCCTTACTTGCGCGGGGATTTACCTTACCTATGAGAAACACGGTGCTTTGGCAGGTAATTATATGCTTGTGGGCTCTTTTCTTATTTCGGTGGTGGCCATTTACTTTAGCTTTAAATCGAAATCCTGGGATCGGTTTTCACTCAAAGACACTAACAAGGGTAAATTCAATGAGGGTTACTCTTTGGGCTTGGAAGTTGGGATGGAAGGAATTGCAATTTCTGATTTAAAGCCTGTTGGCAAAGGGGAGTTTGGAGATAAAAGTTACGAAGTAGTTTCCATGGGTTCTCACATTGAATCAGGTAGTAGAATTGAAATCATTAAAGTTCTAGGGAATAGAATTACAGTTGAACGAATAAATAATTAGATATGAATGAATACATAACGCTGGTGGCCATAGGAGCCGGTATAATTCTGTTTTTTGCTTTTTTCTATTTCGTGCCAGTCAATCTATGGATTACGGCTAGGTTTTCGAATGTTAAGGTAGGCTTGCTTGAACTTGTGTTCATGCGTATTAGAAAAGTACCGCCAAGAATTGTAGTAGACGCTATGATTACGGCTACAAAAGCGGGTTTGGAGCTTACTACTACTGAACTTGAAACTCATTATTTAGCAGGTGGCCATGTTCCTTCTGTAATTAAAGCACTTATTTCTGCCGACAAAGCAAACATCACTTTAGGCTTTAAACAAGCTACAGCAATTGATCTTGCGGGTAGAGATGTATTTGAAGCAGTACAGATTTCGGTAAACCCAAAAGTAATCACTACGCCTAAAGTAGCGGCTGTGGCTGCTGATGGTATTCAGTTGGTGGCTGTGGCAAGAGTAACCGTTCGTGCTAACATTCAGCAATTAGTTGGGGGAGCAGGTGAAGATACTATCCTTGCCAGAGTAGGTGAAGGTATTGTAACTTCAATTGGTTCTGCTGCTTCTCATAAAGAAGTGTTAGCCAACCCAGATAAAATTTCGAAACTGGTACTAAGCCGTGGTTTGGATGCTGGAACTGCATTCGAAATTCTTTCTATTGACATTGCGGATGTAGATGTAGGGGTGAACATTGGCGCGATACTTCAAACTGACCAAGCACAGGCCGACTTGAAAGTAGCAGAAGCTAAGGCAGAAGAAAGACGTGCGATGGCCGTTGCTCAAGAACAAGAAATGAAAGCCAAGTCGCAAGAGGCAAGGGCTAAGGTAATTGAAGCGGAAGCAGAAGTGCCTAAAGCATTGGCCGAAGCTTTCAGAAGCGGTCGTTTAGGAGTGATGGATTATTATAAAATGGAGAACATTCAAGCCGATACGGACATGAGAGAATCTATTGCTAATCCAGAGCAAAAATCGACTTCAAGAAGAAAGTCTGACGACAAGGATAAAAAATAATAATCTTCCTCGGGAGAACTTCAAAAGGCTGTCTGCAAAGGCGGCCTTTTTTTGTTTTACATGCTGATGAGAATAAGTGCTGCAATGGCAAGTACTATTCCTATAATATTCAGCTTGCTTGGGTATTCTCTAAAAATAAAGGCTGCGAAAATTGTAGAAGTAATGATGATTCCGATGTTCAGTACCGGATAAAGAACTGCGCCATTATTGTCGAAAGCAGAAAGTGCTTTGATTTGAAAGTAAATTGAAAAGTAATTCGGTATGCCTAAGTAGAGACCTCCCAGAATGTCTTTCTTACGCACTTTAATTTTACGTACCAAAATTACAGTGCTCCCAATAATAAAAGCCGTACCGAAAGTAATGATAGGGTAAATACCTTCTATATGTGCTTCAATCAAGTTTTCGCTAGCGTAATTTAGCCAAGTGTCTAGGGCTCCGCCCAGTAAAAAAACAGCAAAAGGTAAGGCCACATAACCAAGAGTTATCGGCTCTTTTATCTCTAATGAAACCTTTTTCTTCGATACCAAAAAGATAGCCACAAAGGCAGTAATGATACCTGTGTAGTTCCAAAGGCCAAGTTCAGAAGTCCCTATCTTCAGAATAAATAGACTAAACAAAACTGGAATAGCCAATGACATTTTGGTAGCTACTGTAGCCACGGCAACGCCTCTTAATTGAGTAGTTAAGGCCATCAGGTAAAATGTGCCAATAAATAATAAACCCAATGCTGAAGCACTATAGAACCAAGGTTGGTCGAAAGCGATATTGGATTTTATATGCCCAAAACCCACATAAATACTCCCTGTAATTACACAAACCAAGTAATTGGTAACAATGGCAGGGAAAGTGCTGATTTTAAATCGTGTAAACGACCTAAAGGAAAGAAAAACGGCAACATTGCCAAGTATTGCGAGTAAAAGGTAAAGCATAGCGCGCGAAGATACAGAATAGATTAATTGTTACTTTAGTGATTAAATAACTGCCGTGAAAAAACCTGAAGTCTATACATTCGATTCGAAACCCGATTTGAGGGGGAACCTGACTTATTTAGAGGAATTGAAAAGCATTCCTTTTGAAATAAAACGTGTGTATTGGCTCTACGATTTGCCAGAACAGCAAGTAAGGGGTGACCATGCTCATAAAACTGGTGAGCAGGTTATTGTTGCTATCAAGGGTAAAGTTGAGGTTTTGTTAGAATCCAAAAAAGGTGATTTATTCAATTGTACTTTAGATAAGGCAGATAAAGCGCTTTATATTCCGCCCATGTGGTGGGGGCGAATGATTTTTAGAAAAGATACCATTATGATTGGTCTCGCCTCCGATGAGTTTGATGAGAATGATTACATAAGAAAACGCTCTGAGTTCAAATGAGAAACCTGAAAGTGACTGAAGCTTTACCAGAAAACACCAAAAGGGCTTTTTCTGAACTGCTTTATACACAACCTAATTTTCTTATTGGCAATAACCAATTGCCGCAAATCCATTTCTATTTATTTGATCATACGACCAAGGTTGGAGTAGGTCATATTGGTTTTTCTTTGGAAGAAGGAACCGCATTTAGTCCTTATCGAGCTCCTTTTGGAGGTTTTACTTTAGCTCATGATTTGACCAGCACAGAAATCACCTTCTTTATTTTTGAAGTTCTGAGAAAACTCAAAGAACAAGGTGTGAATTCCATCCAAATGAAATTGGCACCCTATTGTTATTTCAATAATCCCCAGTTTTTGAAGGAAAACTTAGTTCATGCGGGTTTTGACTTAGTCGAACAATTGGAATATCAGGCGATACATATTACTAATCAAGCCTTTGAAGCGGGCTTAGCTTCTATGGAAGTTCGCAAATTGAAGAAATGCAAAGAGGCAGGTTTTGTGTTCAGTAGGCTTCCAAAGCATAAATTGGCCGATGTATTTGATTTCGTGAAAAACCAGCGTCAGAAAAAGGGTTACGAATTCTCCATGGATTGGCCTCAGATGAAATTAGCACAAAAATTAAATGCCGAAGCTTATATTCCCTTTGTAGTGAAAGATGGTGAGCGAATTATAGCAGCTACCATTGGCATTTTAGCTTCTGATAAAGTCCTCTATAATTTCTCTCCAGCACATCATCCTGAATATGACCAGTTAAGTCCAGTGGTTTTGCTTACGGAAGGACTTTACGATTTTTGCAGAGCAAAGGAATTAAACTACCTTGATTTAGGTACGTCTTACCTTAGCGGTAAGGTAAACGAAGGGCTCAAACAGTTTAAGTCGCATTTAGGTGGCCAAAGCTTTTTGAGCTACAGTTTTCGGAAAGCCGTATCTTAGCATTAAATCTTTTGCTGTTGGCGTCTCAATTCTTTAAAAGTTCTCGATGGTCTTTTCTCGCAGTGGTGTTTCGCGCCATTGGAGGACTCACTATCAATAAACTCTTTGCGGTTTTCTTCGGTACTAACGGCATCACGCTACTCTCTCACTTTCAAAACCTTACTTCATTATTTACCCTGCTTCCTTCTGAAGGAATCAATAGGGCAGTAATGAAGCATTGGTCGGACCCTAAAGCCAGTGAACAGAGTAAACATAAACTTTGGCAAACAGGCTTTTGGGTAACTAACCTGATTTTTATAGTCATTTTCTGTTTGCTCTTTTTTTGGCGAAGAGATTACTTTTTTAGTCGATTTGTAGAGTTTTATAGCATTGTTCAGTTTCTGGTAATTTTCCTTCCGGCCATCTTTCTAATGTTGATGACTGGCTTACTTAATTCGGTCATTCTTTCATTTCGAGATGTAAAGGGCTATGCCTTAGTTAGTATTTCGGGAATTATTCTTCTGGTGGTCGTGGTACTCTGGGCGGTAAGCTTAGGTAATTTAGACCAGGCACTTCTTAGTTTTGTAGTGGGCTATGGGCTTATGTTTTTCTGTTCGTTGGTTTACTTTGCTCTAAATAGAAATAAGGTTAAGCTACGGATTGCCCCCCCCGATGGAGCTTCATTAAAGAAAATAAGTCAGTTCGTTATAATGGCCATTAGCTCTATTGTGCTTGGCAAACTGTTAGACTTTATGGTTCGTGATTATGTAATTGAACTGTATGGCTTGGATCGAACCGGACTTTGGCAGTCCGTAGCAAAAATGTCGAGTAGTTATTTGTTGGTGTTTAGCGGCACGGTAGGAGTGGTGTATTATCCTAAAATGGCATCGCTTATTCATGATGAAGTTGCCTTAAGGAGCTATGTACTGAAAGTAATGGGTTTCGTAGGCTTCATAACCGTAATTTGTTTGGGGATTTATTACTTCAATCGTGAATTTATATTAAACCTCTTCTTTGCAAAAGGCTTTGAAAGAGCAGCCTACTTGGTGCGTTTTCAGGCTATTGGCGACTTCTTTTGTATTCTTTCTTACCTGTTGGCTTATTTACTTTCTGCCAGAGTGCTAACCGTAAAATATATTGTAGCGCAGTTATTTTCAGCTCTCATTTATGTCACATTGGTATATTTATTAATGGATCGGTTTAATTTAGAAGCCCTTACATTGGCTTACTTATGGCGCTACATTGGCTTCTTCCTTATCCTCATTCTGTTTAATAGGAAATTCTTATTCAAATGAATCCACTCGTTTCGGTAATATGTATTTCCTATAATCATGCTCCTTATATAAGTGAGGCTTTAAATTCGGTTTTCGGCCAAATTTATACTGAAATAGAAATCATTATTTTGGACGATGGAAGCTCAGATACTAGCGTTGGAGAAATTGAAAAGATGATTCAAGGTAAACCAGAAGTGGTTTTTATCCCTAATATTGAAAATGAGGGCTACACTCCAATTTTTAATAAGGGCTTAGCTTTAGCAAAAGGGAAGTACATCGTTGATTTTGCTTTAGACGATGTAATGCGTCCTGATTTTTTAAGCAAAAGTGTCGAACGACTTGAAGCATTAGCTGAAGAATACGGGGTCTGTTTTAGCAATGCGGACTACATAAATTCTAAGTCAGAGATAATTGGTAATCATAATGATACGCTTCGAGCTAAGAAGTTGATTTCTGAAATTCCTCAAGGCGATATTTTCGAAATGGTGCTTAAGCGCTACTTCATTTGCACTCCTACTATGGTCATTCGCAAAAGTGTTTTCGATAGAATGGGGGGCTATGATGAAAGCTTGGCTTATGAAGATTTTGATTTTTGGGTGCGTTCTTCTCGTTACTATAAATACACTTTTATAGATGAGGTTCTGATGCAGAAACGCAAATTGACAAGCAGTATGTCGGCATTGAGGTATAAGCATCAGCACAATGATCAGATGCAGTCGGTATTTACCGTTTGTAGAAAGGTTTTTAGCTTATGTAAAAGCAAATCAGAGTTAGATTCGCTCTACCTTAGACTGTCCTATGAACATCGTCAATGCATTCGTTATCAGGTTTATGCTTTAGCTGATCAATACATTAGTTTGGTAAAGAAAATAGGTCGAAACACCTTTAAATTACAGCTAATTGGTTTTTCAATTCGGTTGGGTTTTAACCGAAATCGCTTCTAAAGAGCCATCCAATATCGGCTGTGTTTTCAAAAAAAACTTGTGATTTTAAAAATCATAAGGGACGAATCGTAGCCGTTTATCCCATATTCTGTTATCTTACCTTTTCAAGAACACCCCCTGTCTTTATGGAGCCTAAAATCAAGAAAATCAAAAAACTGTTGGTCGCCAATCGTGGCGAAATTGCCATCCGTGTTTTACGAGCTGCTTCTGAATTGAAAATCAGAACGGTTGCTATGTATACTTATGAAGATCGCTACTCATTACATAGATACAAAGCAGACGAAGCGTATCAGATAGGTGAAAATGAAGAGGCCTTAAAGCCTTATCTCGATATTCAAGAGATTATTACTTTGGCTAAAAACGAAGGTGTAGACGCTATTCATCCGGGATACGGCTTTCTTTCTGAAAACGTCCATTTTGTACGGGCATGTAAAGAGGCAGGAATTATCTTTATTGGGCCTGAACCAGAGGTGATGGAAAAACTTGGCGATAAGGTGCAAGCGAAAATTGTAGCCAGTAAAGCCCAAGTGCCTTTAATTGAAGACAGTCAGGAATCGCTAAATTCGTTTGATGTTGCTTTAAAAGAAGCTAAAAGAATTGGTTTTCCTATAATGGTGAAAGCCGCAGCAGGCGGTGGAGGCCGGGGAATGCGTGTAGTTCGTCAAGAAGCTGATCTTGAAAAAGCATTCAATGAAGCCAAAAGTGAAGCCTCAAAAGCTTTTGGAGACGACACCATGTTTCTTGAAAAATTCATTGATAATCCTAAGCACATCGAAGTGCAGATTATGGGTGATAATTATGGTCATTTGGTGCATTTGTATGAGCGAGATTGCTCGGTACAAAGAAGGTATCAAAAGGTAGTGGAGGTAGCACCATCAATAAATTTAAGCCAAACCACTCGCGATAAATTGTATGAGTACGCCCTTCGAATTACAAAAGAGGTAAACTATAACAATGTTGGTACGGTTGAGTTTTTGGTCGATGCTGAAGAGAATGTTTACTTTATTGAAGTCAACCCGCGAGTTCAAGTAGAGCATACCATAACAGAAGAAATTACTGGAATCGATATTGTTCGTTCACAAATCGAAATTGCCCAAGGTTACCCGCTTTCCGACCCTAGAATTTTCATTAAGGATCAGGCAGATATACAATGCAATGGTTTTGCAATACAGTGTAGAATAACTACTGAAGATCCTGAAAATGGCTTCAAACCAGATTATGGAACCATTATAGCTTATAGAAGTGCTGGTGGATTTGGTATCAGGCTCGATGCAGGAAACTGCTATGCAGGCGTAACCATATCACCATTCTTCGACTCTATGTTGGTGAAAATTTCAGCAAAGGGAAGAACATTGAAAGGGGCTTCTCAAAGATTGCAGAGAGCTCTTTCAGAATTTAGAATAAGGGGAGTGAAAACCAATAAGGGTTTTCTCGAAAACGTACTGAAACATCCTACTTTTTATAATGGAGAAGCCACAGTAAAATTCATTGAATCTCACCCTGAGCTTTTTGAAATGCCACGGTTTATGAACCGCGCAACGCGTCTACTAAATTACTTGGGTGAAGTAGCAGTAAATGGAAATCCAAATGTAAAGCGAATCGATCCGTACGTTCATTTTAGAGAGCCGAAAATACCTGCCAGCGATAGACTTGCTTCTCATCCTAGAGGCACAAAACAGATATTGACGGAAGGCGGACCAGATGGCTTGGTGAAATGGGTAAAAGATCAGAAACAGATTTTGTTTACTGACACCACTTTTCGTGATGCTCATCAATCGCTTTTGGCCACCCGAATGCGGACTTTGGATATCCTTAAAGTAACCGATGGTTTCACGAAAAATCACCCAGAAATTTTCTCTCTAGAAATGTGGGGCGGTGCCACTTTCGATGTGTCCATGCGCTTCTTAAATGAAAATCCATGGGACAGACTAAAACTTATTCGCGAAGCTGCGCCCAATACCTTAACTCAAATGTTGTTGAGAGGCTCTAACGGAGTTGGTTACACGGCTTATCCAGATAACTTGATCGAGCGATTTGTGGAAAAAACAGCAGAGCATGGTATGGACGTTTTCAGAATTTTTGATTCGCTGAACTGGATTGAAAACATGAAAGTGAGCATCAAAACGGTTCGGGAAAGAACCAATTCCGTAGCAGAGGCTTGTATTTGTTATACAGGCGATGTGCTCGATGCAAACTCAAAATACAATCTTCAGTATTACATCGACATGGCCAAGGCTTTGGAAGATGAAGGTGCTCACATACTTTGTATAAAGGATATGGCAGGTTTATTAAAACCTAGAGCCGCTACCAAATTGATCACAGCCTTAAAGGAGTCGGTGGAAATGCCAATTCATTTGCATACCCACGATACTTCCTCAATGCAAGCCACAACTTATTTCCACGCCATTGAGGCCGGGGTCGATATTGTTGATGTGGCCATTGCATCAATGTCGGGTCTTACTTCACAACCTAATTTCAACTCAATAGTAGCTTGTTTAGAAGGTCATGAAAGAGATCCAAAAATCAACTTATCAAAACTGAATGAGTATTCTAATTATTGGGAAGACGTTCGTGAATACTATTATCCGTTTGAAAGTGGCTTAAAAGCAGGCACGGCAGAAGTATATGACCATGAAATTCCAGGTGGGCAATATTCTAATTTACGCCCGCAAGCAACAGCCTTAGGTTTAGAGCATAAGTTTGAAGAAGTAAAAAGGAATTACGCAATCGTCAATAAGTTATTTGGAGATATAGTTAAAGTAACTCCATCATCGAAAGTGGTGGGCGATATGGCCATTTATATGACTTCGAATAACCTAACAGTCGAAGATATAATGACTCGTGGAGAGTCTCTTTCATTTCCAGAATCGGTGGTGAGTTTGTTTAGAGGAGATTTAGGGCAAACCCCTGGAGGTTTTCCTCAAGAGCTTTCAAAAATTATTCTCAAAGGAAAAACGGCATATACCGATCGGCCAAATGCTCATTTAGAGCCAGTGGATTTCGATAAAGAGTTTAAGCAGTTTCAAATCGACTTTGATGAATATTGTGATGAATTAGACTTTCTGTCTTATAAACTTTATCCAAAAGTGTTCAGAGATTTCTATGAGCACTGGCAGACTTACGGAGAAGTACGACACCTTCCAACAAAAGCCTTTTTCTATGGTTTAAAAGAGAACGAAGAAGTGTTTGTTCAAATTGGTAAAGGCAAGCACATCATTGTCAAAATGCTGCATAAATCAGAACCAGACGAAGATGCCATAAGAAAAGTATATTTCGATCTGAATGGTCAAACCAGAGTCATTGAAGTAAAAGATCAGAATGTAAAAGTAACCAAAGCAGTTCATCGTAAGGCAGAGGCCGAAAATGAGATTGGATCACCTTTGCAAGGCCGATTGGCAGAAATCAAAGTAAAAGAAGGTCAGGAAGTTAAAGCCAATACAGGCTTATTCGTGATTGAAGCAATGAAAATGGAAACAACGGTTTCTGCTCCAAAAGCAGGTAAAGTAAAGAGGGTTCATTTACAAGCTGGAGAAATGATTGACCAAGAAGATTTGGTGATAGAAATGGAGTAATTATATTAGAGTAGAATAGGCCTTATTTAAGCATAGGGCCTCTCCATGCCCAAAACAGAACTGTGTTTTAGTACCTGATTTACAGAAGAGGAAAGTGCGCTTTACCTCCAGAAAAGTGTGATTGGTCTGTAATTGCTGTTAAATCACCGATTCATTCAAGAATTTTGACGAAAACTTACTTGATTGCGTAAGTTTAAAACCTGCACAACGTTGGATAAAAAAAAGAAGATAAAAGTTTTATTGATTTCTGAGGGTACATATCCATTCTATGGTGGAGGTATTTCTACTTGGAGTCATATGCTTTGTGATAGAGTAACGAATGTAGATTTTACTTTATATTCAATTAATGCGGGTTTTGAAAAGGAGCCAATTTTTGAATTAAGTGAGAATGTAAAAAAAGTGATACAAGTTCCTCTATGGGCTCCAGACGAACCTCAAGACTATGTTAGCTTTAGTAGGGAATATTATAAAGTGGTGAGTAAAAAAGAAAATACTTCACCAGAAGTTATTCAAAAGCACTTTGTTCCCATTTTTAAAAAATTCCTAGACCTTCTTTATAGTGATTCTGAAAACATGGAAGCGCTTGATTTTGTGTTCCGAAGTATGTGGGAATACTTTAAGGATTACGATTATAAGGAGACAATGAAAAGCGAAGAAGTATGGCGCGTTTTTCAGGAAGAAGCCATTCAAGAAACAGAGGCTGGGGGAGTAGAAGCTACACTTTTTGATTTAACTGTTGGTTTACGTTGGTTGTATAGGTTTTTGATTCCTTTTTCCATAGCCATTGAAAAAGTGGATGTATCACACATTACGCTTTCTGGTTTCCCTTTAATACCAGCTCTGGTTTTAAAATATAGATACGGTACTCCACTCATGATTACAGAACATGGGGTGTACGTAAGAGAGCGCTTACTTTACATTAATCGTTCAGACTATTCATATTTCATAAAGGTATTTCTGATAAAACTAACAGAATGTATTACCCGACTTTCTTATTACAAGGCCGATAAAATTCTCTCCGTAAATAAATTCAATATTACTTGGGAGCTAATGTATGGAGCAGATAGAGATAAAGTTGAAATCACTTACAATGGGGTAGATCATGAAAGGTTTGTGCCTAGAGAAAAGCCTGAACATTTAAAGGGCATTCCTACCGTGGTTGCGGTAGCTAGAATCTTTGAATTAAAAGATGTACTTACCATGATCCGGTCATGCGCGGTAGTAATGAAGAAGATACCAAATGTTCAGTATTTGGTTTATGGAGATAAAAATGCGGTGCCTGAATATACAGCAGAGTGTGAGGCTTTGATCGAGGAACTGAATTTGGGAAATAACTTCTTTTTAAAGGGTTTTCATAGCCAACCTCATCTGATTTTTAGTGAAGGCGATATCTCAATTCTTACTTCTATTTCAGAAGGCTTTCCGTTTACAGTTTTAGAATCGATGAGTTGTGGCATACCGGTTGTAGCTACCGATGTTGGAGGAGTAAGTGAGGCGATTGAGGAAGGTACTGGATTTGTATGCAAACCCAGAGACCCAGAGGCAATAGGAAGTAAGGTAGTTGAATTGCTTACCAATAATGAACTGAGAATGGAAATGGGTAAAAAGGCCCGTCAGCGTGTGATCGATAATTTCACTCTCGATATTTTTATTAAATCTTATGAAAATATTTATGAGTCTGTGTATGCGCAAAGTTTAAATAAATAATCGAAGGTGATTTGATGATGGATTTTGAGAGTAAAATAGAGCGGCTAGGTTTAGATGTTTACGATAAGGTAGGTAAGCCTGTCAATGTAAACGTTGTGCGTGCTATGCTCGAATCCATGAGTATTAGAGCCGTGGATGCTAAAACAGATTATGGCGTAGACGACTTGCAAGAGTTGGCTAGAATGGTCTTTAGCCAAATTACGAGTGCCGATTTTATAGCTACTCACCCAAGTAAATTAAAAGTGAATGATCAGTTTAAAAGTGAAGTAACTTCTGCCTCCGATTATCTCCGAATCAAAACAAAGTATTTCTTTTATTACTATCCGTTAGGGCTTTTTCATGGGCTTCCAGTTTTTATTCAAATTCTAACCATTATTCTTTTTGGGTATTCACTTTGGACGTATGTTGGCTTTAATCAGCTTCAATCAACAGCCGTAGTGCTTGGGGTTATTTTTGGCCTTGTAGGAACAGGTGGTTTTGTCCAGGTCATTGGTCGGCAAATATCACATTACTGGTATAACAATGATTTTGTGATGGCCAGAAAAAGCACCATTAAAGTAATTAAAGATGGATTATTGTTCATGTCGGTGCTGAGTGTGCTGCTATTGGTGGTTAATTTCTTTGCAAATATTTATCCATATCGTTTTCTCTACATCGTTTATATCTATTCCTTTTCAATCGGGATTTTGTTACTTATTTCTGCTGTTTTTCACCCTTTGAAACAACGCTGGATGATTACAGTTGCCTTTGTTGTGGCTACCGGATTGGCGCTGAGCTTGAAGCTATTTACTAATATAGATACTTACTTTACCCATTGGATAGGCATTTGGGTAGCCATTATTTTAATGGTAATTTACTTAAACTATTTCTTCAATAAGAAGATGAAAGCCACCCGAAATGTGAGTAGAGCTACTTCAAAAGCAGCTGTAATGATTTACCGCAATTACCGCTACTTTTTTTATGGTTTACTTTTTTTCGTGTTCATTTTCATTGATCGAATTCTAGCGTGGTCTACCTCAGCAGACGGCTTGTTGCCATATGCTGTATATTATGAAAAGAATTATGAGGTTGGCATGGATATCGCAATTCTAATATTCTTCCTGTTGGTTGGGGTTCTAGAATTTAGTATCGCCTCCTTTAGTACGTTAAGCGATTTGTTGCAAAAACAGATTCCTTACAATCAGCCGCAGGTGTTTAATCGTAAATCATTGAAAACATATTGGGAACATGTTCAAATACTTCTGATTACCGGTGTGGTAATGATTGCCTTGTTATACACCGTTATTTGGGTCTGGTTTGGTTATGAAAGAGCCTTTAATGAAACCCTCAGCCCAATAAGTATAAAAGTGAGTATTTTGGGAGGTTTAGGTTATATTCTACTGGCTTGGGGTATGCTTAACTCTTTGTATTTGTTTACGCTAAATAAGCCTACTAAGCCATTAAAAGCCATTATGGTTGCCTCCGTAGTCAACTTGGTTGTAGGGCTTTTCCTGAGCAGGTTGGTTTCATATGAATATAGTGTTGTAGGAATGTTGGTAGGTTCAACCACCTTCATGCTCTTGACCTTGAAGTCGGTAACGGAGTTTTTCAAAAACCTTGACTACTACTATTATGCGGCTTATTAAAACTCTATCGCTTCTTATGGCCTTGTTTTCGTTTTCGGGGCTTTTCGCCCAAAAAGTACAGCCCAGTTCTGTGCTTATTTGTTATGGTAAAATCAATCCTGATCAAATTCAAGGGTATAAATATGTAATTCTAGAATCAGAACACTATACCGCATTTGATATTAAGTTAATCAAGGAAAATAACGAAAATGTATTGGGCTATATAAGTGTAGGTGAAGTAAGCAAAAGCCGTTTTTACTATAACCAACTGAAAGAAAGCACTCTTGGTAAGAACAAGATTTGGGAGAGTTATTATCTGAACTTACGGGATGAAAATACCCAGAAAGTACTGCTAAGCTTTGTTGATAAAATGGCTAAAAAGGGCTTTGACGGACTATTTCTAGATACGGTAGATACTTTTGCAGAATGGGGGCCATATCCCAATATGGGAGATGGTCTGGTAAATCTCTTAAAAATGATGAAGGATAAATACCCTGATTTTCATTTAATGCAGAACGCTGGACTTTCCTTAATTCCAAAGTCGGCCAAGTATATTAGTACAGTCGCTATAGAATCGGTAGCAACGAACTATTCCTTCGACAAATCGGAGTATGGTATGCACAAGTGGCATGAATTCTACAGAAGAGTTGAGGAGTTACAGGAAATAAGAAAGAAATATCAATTGCCGGTAATACTTATCGAGTATGCCGATAGTAGAAAACTATATCAGAAGGTTAAACAACAAATAGCTCCATTAAAGTGGGATTATTTTATTGGTCAGATTGGCTTACAAACCATTCCAAATTTTAAATAGGAATTAAGGAAATGAATATTCCATATACCGACTCCATATTTATTGGCCTCATTAGGCTCTTTCTCTGGATTCTGTTCCTATATGTAATGAAACGCCTTTTTTTCAAAGGAAAAGGTTCTAAGAATCAAATCAACTCTATGGCAGGAATGTGGTCTTTTTTTGCCAGTGTTATTGTTGTTGGGATTTTTCTATTGGTTCAAATCAATAGTTATGACCTAATGACCTGCCTCTTCATCATGGTTATCTTTTTTGGAGTTCGATTAGTAGGTATTCAAAATGTGCTTTCCGATTCGGCTCGATTTAGGCGTCAAAGGAAAATGATTTTGTTGGATGTAATTGAAAAAGTAGAAGATAAAGAACCATTAATTGATATTGTTGAAGAGAAACCTACAAAAAGACTATCAGTCAATTTTGGGTTTGTGATAATGGCACTAACAGGTTTTGTGGCTATGGCGGTAAGGTTTTACTTATTCAAGTATGATAATTACCAACTCTCGGAATCATGGTTTAGTGAACTGGCAATACTTAAGGGAATTTCGCAACAAAAATGGTTAAGTAATGATGCAGGGGTTGTCGGCCAACACGCTCTGATGACTTTTTACGAAAAAATGACAGGGATAAGTCCAGAAATCACCCTTGAATCATTCGGTATTCTTCAAGCTTTTATTCTGAGCTTTATCATATTCTGGTTTATGAATATAATGACGGGCTCTAAGGTTACCGTTCCACTGATGGCTACCCTGAGTTTTGCCTTTTTCTTTAATCTTGTGCCCATTAATCTTTCGCAAATTACCCACGGTAAAGAAACCTTAATGGCGCTTACGTTGGTGCTTCCGGCTATGGTATATATTTATAAGCCATGGTTACTTTATGCAAGGTCTTCACGAACCTACACTTCCAAAATATTTGTCATTTTCACGGCCATCGCCTTAATAGATGTTTACTCGCTAATAGTTTTAATTCCACCGTTTATTTTGGTTGCTTCTTTCTTTACCAGTAAAAATTATAGACGCTTTTATTTTCGTGCATTAAAAGCATATTCGTTAGCAACGGGGCTGGTGTTAGGTGTTTATGCCCTGCATTTTTATTATGAAGGCGTAGATTTCTTTCAATTCATTGTTTCAAACTTGCTGTCGGTTACATCCTCAACTTATACCAGTAATATGATCCTTCCATATACTGAGTTAATTACTATTGTTCAGATTGTTTCACTGGTATCTGTTATAGTAATGTTTTTTATGATGAAGAGTAAAAAAGATAAATGGGCAAGTTTGATTGCTTTTGTAATCTATGTGAATGTATTAATTGGTATTAGTTTTTTAGACTTCCGATATTTTGATATCGACCTTTTTAATGAAGTTTTGCCCGTATTTATCTCCATTATTTTAGGTGTAGCCATTTATTTGGGCATGTACCTATTCGTAACCAAAGTGAAAAAAGTATATATGCCTGAAGCAATTGCTGTGGTGCTCATTTTTATACTATTTGCTACGGGAGCATTTTATGGTCAGAAAAACCTTTTTGGTAAAGAAGAACCTACCTCGCGCTTATCAAAAAATGTAATTGCGGCTTATCAAGAAATCTCAGCTAGCTTTCTGCCTTATTCCTATGCAGTGGTAAATAGCGGAACATTCCAACCGCTCAGCACTAACTCTCATAATTTTATTAACTACAGGGATTTTCTTGGTGAATACGCTGTTCGAGACTCCGTTTACTTTGCTAATAAAGAAGATAAAGAGTTTTTAAGAGCAAACACTCAGTATATTATTCCAAATAGCCTGTTGGTATTTGTTTTTAATACAACCAGCGAAGAAGGGTTTAATCGACTTGCATTGTATCTAAACTTGACTGATAATGTGATTGGTCGAATTGAGAAACTTAAAAGTGAAGGCAGAACAGTAAAAGAGTTTTTTAAAAGTGATGGCCTTACCGTTTTCGAAATTGTAAATAATCCAGGAGAAGCGAGAATTAAAGAATTGTTATAGTTTGAATTGCTACAGAATCACATATCAACCAATTATTCTCTGGGCTCTATTTTTAATAGTAGCCTTGGCGAGTTGTGGTAATTCAGATGAAGCCAAAAGTGGAACAAATCAAAAATCAGTTGCTTTTGAAGCGCTAGAGGAGCCTTTGGTGGTGTATATTCATTTTGCTGGAAGTGAACTGAGTGATTCATACTCAGGCCATATTGGTAAAATCATGGATTATACTAAAATTCCATATAAAGAGCTACCGCTAAAAAAGTTTAATGATTCTCCTATTTTTAAATCTACACCTAGAGTAATTATAATAGATGGTACAGCTGCGGTAGAGTTAAAAGAACAAGCAATAGACTACTTAGTAGGCTTTGTAGGGGAAGGTGGTACGCTTATTTTCTCAAGTGTTAACGAAGATCAGCGTATGGGTTATCTGTCAGGAATTAAAGAGGATGCCACCTTTGCGTATGATTTAGGAGCTAAAGGTTTTAGGTTTATAAAAAATGTATTACCTGGTTTAGATAGTGCTAGCCTATATGTTAACAAGGAGCATACTGCTTTAGCTAAAGAAAATTTTAAGCCGAATATTAATGTGTTGGCTACAGCTGTCAATGACGAGGAATTCCCTGTTATTTTTGAAAATTTTATTGGCAACGGTAGGGTAATAAACTTTAATACAACTATCAAATTAGAAAGGTCTGATAGAGGGCTTTTGTTTGCGGCTATTTTGAGTGGGTTAGAAGGAACACCTTATCCAGTGGTAAACGTGAGTACTATTTTTATTGATGATTTCCCCACACCTACCTATAACATTAAGTCTGAGCCCATCAAGTCGGAATTTGATATTACCCAAGCAGAATTTGTGACTGATGTTTGGTGGCCTGATATGCTTAAGCTGTCAAAGAGGTTTGGAATCAAATATTCAGCTTACCCAATTTTCAACTATAATGTAATAAAGAACTCACCTTTTCTTTTCGATCAGTGGGATATTCAAAAAACGGAAAGAAAGGGGAAGCGGTTGAGTACTTCGGTGTGGATGAGCAGAGAGGTTCTTCGAAATGGCTTTGAATTAGCAATTCACGGGTATAACCATGAGTCTTTATTGAAAGAGGTTTGGGAAAATCCAGAAAGCATAGAATCGGCATTTAAGGCGGCTAGAAAAAAATGGACTGTAGATCGGCTTGGAGAATATCCTACAAGCTATGTAGCACCATCAAATTATATTGATAGCATTGGCTTGGTGCATTTAAAAAGAGCCATGCCTGAGATTGAGTTTATGAGTACTACTTATGAAGGCGACATTGTGGAAGGTGGAGGAAGAGATTTTGACCCAGATCCGTATGAGCCAAATCTTTTTGATTTTCCTAGAATCACAAGCGGTTATACTTTCAATAATAGAAAGGAGTATTTTCATCAGTCACTTTATTTATACACCGGAATTTGGACACATTTTATACACCCTGATGATATTTTTCAGTTGCCTACCGAAACCAATAACTCAGCCGGTGAATTTGAATACAGAAATGGAGAAGGATTGAACTGGTACAGAACTTCTGATAATAAGGAAGGGATGTATACTAGATGGGTGTCATACCTTGATAAAGTGAGAACAATACATCCCACCACCAGATTCTTAACAGTAACAGAAGGTGGAAGAATAACGAGAAACTGGAGAAATTCTACCTATGAATACAGTGAAAGCGGAGACTTTTATTCGGTGAGAAAAAGCAGTTCGAATAAATGGAATGATAAAGAGTTTTATTGGTTTGTTTTTGCAACAGAAGAAAACGCAGAGGCTATGGAAAAGGGTTTTTCTAAAGTAGTGGAAACATATACAAAAACAGCTTTTTTCGGTGGTACGCTATTTACTCTTAAAACATCAAAACCTCAACTTTTATTTAACAATGTAAAATGGAAAGAGGCACCTTTATTTGATTTGTCTGAAGCTAGGGCTATGGCTAATGAAGACTACAGTAGCTACTTATCAGAAAGGGCTACAATAGTTAATGGTTATATGGCTGAAAGTGGTGAAACTGAAAAAACTACAGAGGAGGTTCTGGCTCAATTAACAACCACAGAAGATTCGGTAGCATGGTTTGTCGAAAATAGTCAGTTAGAGCAAGCAACAGTAATCCTTGAAGATAAACTTCTTAAGCAAGCCTCGGTTGATTCGCTAACTTTTACTGATTTTGTGCTCTATTCGGGCTATCAAGAAAAGCCAATGGATGTTTGGAGTTTTATGGAAGAGGTATATCAAGAGCAGTCGAAATCCCTAGCCTTAGATTATTTGAACCTCTATTTGAAGAAAGAGTCATTCCCGAATGAAGAGTTAACAGAAAGATGGCTTTATCGGAAAATTTTCTTCAACGCGAAAGATGAATCTGCCATCAAAGATTACTTCACTTTCTTTTACACTACCGAATATGTGTCGCAAATCAAGCAGTTGCTCACTCACTTAAACGAAAACAACCCTACACCTGAAAATTATGCGCGATATATTCAGTTCCTTATAGATTTTGAACTCGAAAATCTTAGTGAAGAATTAATAGGCAAAAGCCCAGAAGAGTTTCCGTTGCTTTGGCCTAAGGCAACTACCATTACTTACACATTTTCAGATGAGGGAAGAATTCAGGAAGCATTATTATGGTCTGATTTCACAGATGAAATTCCAATAAACACGGTGCTTCAATGGTGGATTGAACTCGAAGCTTACAATAAAATGGAAAGCGTTTATAATGAATATATTGTTGATCATCCAGAAGATCAAGAGGCTAAAGCATTTGTGAGTTCTGCTTGGTATGATATAGGGGAATACGAAAGATCAGCTCTTATAGCCAGCCAATTACCTGAAGGAAGCGAGAAAAAAAATGAAATTGAAAAGCGCTTTAATCCAGACGTGATTTACTTCGATGCCGATGTTCAGAAATTTTTGATCGATAGGACTCCTGAGCTTTTTAGCCCAGAAACCCTCCATACCCTAACGAAAGAGCTTCGTTATAATGAGAATAATTCTGTTGAAGTAAATACAGCTTATGTAGAAGATAACTTCGATCAGTCAGTTTGGGAAAGCAGCGCTACTTTCAACCTAAGAACAGAAAGGGGGAGGCAGCATAGCTTTTCTGTAACTCATGCAAGCGTGTCTGATTTGGTGTTAACAGATGTTGATCCACAAAATTTAGCACACGAGCTTTACGGATTAAGTTACCGCTACCTAACAGCCAATAACCCATCAAAACCATTGTTTAGTGCCGGGGCTGGCTTGCAGAGAGATAATTTCAATAAAATGTTTGTTGAGTTGGAGGCTAGTATTTCGCAGTCAAAAGAAAATGTATTTAAGTCGTTGAGTTTAGACTTTGCACCTGTACAAACAGGTGTGGGTATCTCAAAAGAAATTTATAAGTCTGAAATCATTGGTTACTATGAACGTGGTTCTACCAAGTTTTGGCAATCGAGCTTTGCTTTGGTGGGCAGCTATTATACCAACGGAGGCATGGAAGGCGCGTTAACCTCTCGTCTGTTTGCCAATTTAAAAAGAGCGAATAAATCCCGATTCTCACCTTTTGCAGAACTATTCGTATCAGCTGCCAATACGAGCCAAGAAAACGGAAACCCTTATTGGATTATCAAGAGTAGGCTTTACGGTGGTGGGGGTATTGCTTGGACATTCGGAGAAAACGAGCGAAAGTTAAAGAGTAGGATAGAAGCAGGTTATTTCTTTGATAGCTATACCGATGGATTTTTGAGAGTAACGGGTAATGTATCATTTCCAATAAAGGAATTCACCTACGTAACCACCCAATTTGAGCTATTTAATCAGTCGCTCTATTATTCTAATGGAGTTCAGCTTGGAATCAAGCATTTCTTAGATCGAAAAAGAAAATACACTTACAAACCTAGGTCTTATTAACCAAACTAGGGCACAGTGACCCTTTAAGGGCTAGTGTTCACTTTTATTTGTTTTACAAATATAGATATTATAGATTTGATCTATATTTGTAGATTAAATAAAATCAAAATGAAGGGCGACAACATTGGTGAACTAGAAGAGCTTGTGCTTTTACTCGTTGGCGTATTGTACGAAAATGCTTACGGAGTCTCTGTTTTGAAAGAAATGAAAGAGCAGACCGGACGTGAAGTTAACATCAGCGCTATTCATGCGGTTTTGAACCGGCTCGAAGAAAAAGGTTTACTCACTTCTGGCATGGGTGGGGCCTCACAAGTTCGGGGCGGAAGAAGAAAGCGTTATTATTCCCTTACATCAACAGGTAGAGCCGTTTTGGATGAGGTCAAATCCATGCGCGACAAACTCTATAATCAACTACCAGCACTCAATTTTTCAGCATGAAAGATTTTGAGCAACCGAAACCACCACGCTGGGCCGACCGCTTTTTAGAGTGGTATTGCAACCCTAAGCTATTGGAGCAAATTCAAGGCGATGTGCATGAACTCTTTTTCTGGCGATTAGAAGAAAGAGGGGTGAAGAGTGCCAAGCGTGCTTTTATTTGGGACATTATTCGCCTATTCCGATGGAAGAATATTAAAAGGAAGTCAAGTGAAACAACTCAATTTAACAACATTGCTATGTTCAAAAACTATTTTAAAATCGGTTGGCGAAATATCCTTCGTCAAAAAATGCCCTCGTTTATCAACATCACAGGGCTCTCTTGCGCCATAGGCTGCTGTTTGGTGGCTTTTATGTTTATCGAACCACGGGTGATTCGAGATCAATTTCATGAAAACGGTAAGAACATCTACTTGGTCGCGCATGAGGCTTTTATTGAAGGTAACTTGGGTAAATACGGGGTTTTTGATTCGAGCCTAGCCAAGGAATTGCCTGATAAATTCCCTCAAATAAAACGCAGGACGAGGATGAAAGGC
The DNA here is from genome assembly GCF_001592945.1 of Roseivirga seohaensis. GTDB lineage: Bacteria > Bacteroidota > Bacteroidia > Cytophagales > Cyclobacteriaceae > Roseivirga > Roseivirga seohaensis. The sequence goes on along the minus strand of NZ_LRPB01000006.1, from coordinate 123,789 downwards.
ACACAAAATATTTTCCGAATTAAGGATAATATTTTCAGGAGCTATGTGAATTATGTTGATCCCGATTTTCTGAATTCATTCTCTTTTCCTATGGTTTATGGAAGTAAAGATGTACTGAAAGACCCTTCTAAGATTGTGATTGATAGATCTGCCGCTATAAGGTTTTTTGGAGATGAATATCCGATCGATAAGTTGTTGAAAGTCATTTATGACGAAGAAGAAATTAATTTTTCGGTGGGGGGAGTGATCGAAGATGCGCCCAATAACTCTAGCATCAGGCCAGGCTTTCTTATAAGTTACGAGGTGCTGGAAAATAGGGGGCAGACAGCCCAGGCCAATGCCGTAACATTTATAGAATTAGAGAAAGAAACTAATGCATTGGAGCTCGAAAGGTCATTTCAATCAATGGTTTCAGTCCAGAACGGGCTTAAACCTGATGCTCAATACGAGTCGATTTTCCTCGTGCCTTTAGAGTCTATGGCCAAGAGTAACTTAAACGGAGTGCCAGGAGGACCACCACCAATGGCTCCAATTATATTACTCATCTCCATTGCGGGTTTTATGTTGTTATTGGCCATTTCTAACTATGTGAATATTGCTATTCTAATGGCAACAAGGCGCGTAAAGGAAATAGGAATCCGTAAAACGATAGGCAGTAAACGATCTCAAATTATCGTACAGTTTTTGACCGAAAACCTTATTCTTTGTGCGCTTTCAATCTTTCTAGGGTTTGTTTTGGCCAGAGGGTTTTTTATGCCTTGGTTTAATGAAATGTCTGGAGGAACTATCTCTCTCAATTTATTTTCTAACCGAAATTTATGGCTCTTTTTAGGATTACTCTTATTGGTGGTTACTTTCCTTTCTGGATTTTACCCTGCAGTATATATCTCAAAATACAAGCCTTCTGTCATTTTTAGTGGAAAGGAAAAACTAGGGAAAAGATGGGGTTTTTCGGGTGCACTAATTACGTTTCAATTAGTACTGTCAATCATCACAATTGTAGGTGGAATCATGTTCGTTCGAACCAATAATATGCAAAAAAGGATAGAGTGGGGCTTTGATAAGGAAGACAAAATTTTAGTGAATATTCCAAGTTCAGAAGTCTATCCAGAATTATTGAATAAAATGATGTCTTTACCTGGGGTTGAAGAAGCCGTTGCAACAAATGCAGCGTTAGGTGAGGCTTATGGCAATACTGAATTTTACTTGGGTGATAAAAAGAACCGAGCTTCGTTTCTATCTTGTAGTGCTAAGTATCCGCAGTTTATGGGCTTAGAGCTACATGAAGGAAGGTTTTTCGACCCTGAACTGATTAGTGATTCACAGTCTTCGGTAATGGTTAATTATAAATTTGCCGAACATTACGGTATTCGAATTGATGATCTAATTCAAATTGATAGTGTTTTTCATAAGGTGGTGGGTGTATTGAATGATTTCACCTATCAAGGCTTGAGTGACAAAATAGAGCCCATAATTATAAAGGCCAAACCCGATTCTGAATTGAATTATCTTACATTAAAAGTTTCGGCAGGTACTGAAATGGAAATGGAAGATAAAATTAAAAAAGCATGGGTGGATGTAGTACAGAATAAGCCATATATAGGCTTTTTACAATCTAGGATTTTTGATTCTGGTTCTGAAGATAGCAGAGGGTTGAAAAACACTATGTTATTTACATCTACCCTCGCTACAATTCTTGCGGCCATGGGGATTTTTGGTTTAGCATCTTTAAGCATCGCATCAAAAATGAAAGACATAGGTATTAAAAAAGCTTTAGGGGCTAATTTGATCCAACTCACTAAATCTGTCTATCTAAAATTCGGTATCATGTTATCCATAGCAGTGGTAATTGGAAGTACGTTAGCAGTATTTATCATTGGGATATTTCTAGATGAGGTTTATGCCTATCACGATCCTGTAAACTTTATTCCATTGTTTTTTGCAGCTGCTATTTTGACAATTGTAGTTTTCCTAACGGTCACTACTCAAATAGGTAAGGTAAAGAAAATGAACCCTGCTGAAACTTTAAGAATGGACTGATAAAACAAAAACGGGCTTTGATCTAATATTAATCAAAGCCTGTTTTAATTTTCTGTAATAAGAGATTAGTTGCCTTCACTACCAACCTCAATTAAGGTTTTCATGTCTTTGGTGCCCATTCTTTTCATGGTTATTTCACCATCTTTAAACTCCATCACCACAATAACAGAAACCTTCTGTTGCATTCTTGGCCATTTAAGGTTGTCGTTAATACTGCTGATAAGGTTCATTTTTTTGGTTTTAATATTGGTTTCATTTCTAATGCTCATCAAGCAGCTAGTACCTCTATTGTCCACCAAAACCTGAAACCCAAGAATTCCTTCAGCATTCTTTTTTGTCTTTTCATCCCAAGAGGCTGTAACCACTTCAATGATTTTTTCATTATCAAGTTTCGCAAGTATCTCATCGGTTTCATAAACAAATTGATCCAAATAGCAATTATCAACTACATCTGGAAAAACATGCTGCGCAAAGGCTTGATGAGAAAAGCAGAAGCACAGCAGAAGAAAAAATAGTCTGATCGTTTTCATGCCTACTAAGTTAGCAAAATGAGGTAAATCTTTCTGGCTGAATTTTTTTAAAGAATTATTTCCTCAACGATACTCAAATTTGGTAATGCGAAAATTGATCGTTGTTCTGACATCAATTTCAACTCATTCGAACAAGCACCAGCTTTTTTTAAAATTAAAAATACGATAATGAATTTTATAGAATACAATATGCATATTAAATATTACATTTGTGGTATTTAATATGATGTATGAAGAAGATTAAGATTCATATCTGTAATAATAAAAGAGCATGGTTTACTCCTAAAGGTAGGTTGTGGCATGTAGAGGACAAAGGCGTTCAACTCTCTTATAGAACTATTGAAGAGATGCTTAGAACTCATCCAGAGTTTGCATCAATTCCAGAGATACAAGCATCTGTTGATAGGCATATTGAAAAAGCGAAGAGAAAAAAAGATTATCTAGTAAGAAAGGAATCAAAAAGGATTGAATTTGAGGCAACTCCAAAAATTAAAACAGAAAAAATGGTAACCTGTTATTATTGTTTTGGTACCGGAGAGACTGGCTTGGGAATGCCCTGTACTAACTGTAAAGGGAAAGGAGGGTATTTAGTAACCGATAAAGGTTTTTGAGAGATTATTCAAGACTAATAAATCGGTTTTATTTTTCTAATCTTTTCATTTACACGCAATAAATTCATGATTCTTAGTTATCTATTTGGAGCGGTAATTTTTATATTGAACCATCAGCGTTCCAATCTCTTACTGTCTTAATTAAATTGAAATGTCATTATCCAAAACCTCTCTTTTGGCTGCCTTGTTGTGCCTGTTTTTTGTCGCCTCTTGTAGTGATAAGAAAACCCCAATAGATCAGCTTAATAAGCAAGCCGATCAAGCCTTTTCGGCTTATGTTTCATCTTATACTTCTGGAAAAGTATCTACACGATCAACCATTATGGTGCGTTTGGTAGAACCCGTAACGGATGCCCAGTTAAGTACAGATCCTACTTCGCTTTTTCAGTTTACACCAAGTATTTCTGGTAAGGGCCGTTGGGTAGGAAATAATGTTGTAGAATTTCAACCTTCATCTCCTCTTAAATCAGGCACTTTGTACAACGGAACGCTAAAGTTGAGCAGCCTGAAGGAAGTAGAGAAAGAACTCAATAATTTCAATTTTGGATTTGAAACGGTCAGTCAAAATTTCGATTTAGAAATAGAACAAATTGCCTCAGATACCGAAGATGCAATGCGTAAGCAAGTTATTGAAGGGCAGTTCAATACTGCTGATTTTGCCGACTCTGCTGCTGTGGTGAAAGCAGTGTCGTTCAAACAGCCAGGCGGTAACCTTTCAGTACAATGGGAAATTGATAAAGCAAACGGCACTACACACAGGTTTAAAGTACAAGGAGTTGAAAGAAAGGAACAAGCTTCAGAGGTTGAAGTGACAGTAGATGGAGGCAGTTTGGGGGTGGATCGCGATTCGCGAACGGTGGTGCCCGTGGCTGTTCTTGGCGATTTTGAGGTGTTAGATGTTAAAGTGGTAAAAACAGGCGACCCTTATGTTTTGGTCAGTTTTTCCGATCCATTAAAAGAAGATCAAGATCTAACGGGGTTAATTACAGTAGAAGGTCAGAATGATCTTCGCTATACAATCGAAGGCAATAATGTAAAGGTATTTGTGGCAACTGATATTTCTGGTGTCAAGGCGGTTAAGGCGTATCCTGGAGTTCGTAATCTCCTAGACTTTAAAATGAAGGAGCTTTATCAGAATGTTGTCAATTTTGAGCAATTGAAGCCCTTGCTAAAACTTAATGCAAAAGGCACAATTTTACCCAGTACCGATGGCCTCATTCTTCCTTTCGAAGCCGTGAACTTGAATGCAGTAGACGTAACCGTAATCAAAATATATGAGCGCAATGTGTTGCAATTTCTACAGGTAAACGAATTCGATGGGAATGAGCAATTGCGCAGGGTTGGGAAACCAGTTTTGCAAAAACGTATTCCGCTTAACGAATCGGGAGTGTTTGATTTAGGGAAGTGGAATCGTTTTACGCTTGACTTGAATGAGCTTATTCAAACCGAACCAGGAGCCATTTACCAATTACGAATCAACTTCAGAAGGCCCTATTCTACTTTTGGATGTGCCGCACCAGCAGATGAAACACCAGTACTAACAGGGCAAATTCCAGAAGACAATTGGGACGCTTATTCTGGCGACAATGACGGTGCGTACGATAGTTATTACGATTACAACTATGGTAGAAACTACAACTGGCAGGACCGTGATAATCCATGTACGTATTCCTATTATGTGGGCACTAACCGAATGGTAAGTAAGAATATTTTGGCGTCAGACTTAGGGATGATTGCTAAAATTGGGAACAATAGAAAACTGACGGCCTTTGTTACTGATTTGAAAACCACTAAGCCAATTTCGGGTGTTTCTGTAGATGTTTATGACTTTCAGGAAGAGAAGATTGCTACTGTAACTACCGATGGTCAAGGTAAAATTGAAACGGACTTATTGAGGAAACCATTTTTATTGGTAGCCAACCGAGGGGTGGAGCGTGGTTATTTAAAACTTTCAGATGGACTTTCGCTCTCCATGAGTAATTTCAATACAGGTGGCGCTCGAGTAGAAAGAGGGTTAAAAGGCTTTATGTATGGCGAAAGAGGTGTTTGGCGTCCGGGCGATGATATTTATTTAAACTTTATTTTAGAAGATAAAGAAAACAATCTGCCAGATGACCACCCAGTAGTTTTTGAATTGATCGACCCATCTGGAAATACAAAACAGCGTATTGTGAGAACGCAGTCTGTAGATGGCTTTTACGATTTCAAAACCCAAACTGCCGACACAGACCCAACGGGCAATTGGACAGCAAAGGTAAGTTTAGGTGGTGCGGAGTTCACCAAACGTGTAAAGGTGGAAACAGTTAAGCCTAACCGACTTAAGATTGATTTGGATTTTGGAGTAGACAGGCTCACTGCCGCAACTACTTTCGTTTCGGGCGACTTGAATGTGAAATGGCTCACAGGTGCTGCTGCAAGAAACCTAAAAGCCGAATTCGACCTTTATTTGAACCCTGTCACAACTACTTTCAAAAACTTCCCTAATTATTCATTTGATGATGAAGCAAAGAATTTCAACCAACAACCTACTCAGGTATTTTCTGGAGAGGTTGACGCTTCTGGTCACTCAAAAGTGAACTTGAAAATTGGTTCAGAATTAAATTCTCCGGGGGCTGTAATGGCCACTTTTAAAGGAAAGGTATACGAGCCGGGAGGTGATTTCAGTATCGATCAATTCAGTATTCCTTTCTATCCCTACACTTCATTTGTTGGAGTGAAAAAGCCAGAGGGTGACAGAAGAGGACAATTGGTTACGGGCAAATCACATCAAATGAGCGTAGTAACGGTGGATTCCGAAGGAAATACGATTGACAGAAAAGGATTGACTTTTGAAGTTTACAAATTAGGCTGGCGCTGGTGGTGGGACGGTGGCCAAAACGATATCGCCAATTACGTAGGCGCCAATTACAACAAACCAGTATTGACCAAAACGGTGAATACTACAGGAGGCAAAGCAACGGTAGATGTTAATATTGGCGACCGTGAGTGGGGACGCTATTACATTCGTGTAACAGATCCAGTTTCTAAACATTCCACTGGAACAATCGCCTACTTCGATTGGCCGGGCTGGGCAGACGATAATAACCGTCCGGGAGGCGCTTCACTTTTAGCCTTTTCTACCGACAAAGAAGATTACAATATTGGCGAAAAAGTGAAAATCAATATTCCGTCAAACTCAGAAGGAAGGGCATTGGTGAGTGTGGAGAATGGCAGCAAGGTAGTGGCTTCCTATTGGGTGGAAACCGGTAAAGGAGAAACAGCATTTGAATTTGAGACAACGGAAGAAATGGTACCAAACGCTTACGTAAACACCACGCTTTTACAACCACATGCACAAACCAGAAATGATTTACCGATCAGGCTTTATGGCGTAGTGCCAATAAATGTAAGCAACCCAAAAACCAAACTGAATCCTGAAATTTCATTACCGAATGTACTGGAGCCAGAATCGGATGTAACGGTGAAGGTGAGCGAAAAAGAAGGTCGTGCAATGACTTATACTATTGCGGTGGTAGACGAAGGATTACTTGATATCACCCGTTTTGGTACGCCAGACCCATGGTCGAATTTTTATGCGCGTCAGGCTTTGGGCGTAAAAACTTGGGATTTATTCGATGATGTAACGAATGCCTATAATGGAGAGCTGACCCGATTATTAGCCCTCGGTGGTGATGGTACGAACGCTAAACCAGAGAGTGCAAAAGCCAATCGTTTCAAGCCAGTGGTAAAACATTTAGGGCCATTTAGGTTAGAAGCAGGGAAGACCGCTTCGCATACTTTTAAAATGCCGAATTATGTAGGCTCTGTGCGCACCATGGTGGTAGCAGGAAAAGACGGTGCGTATGGAAAAGCAGAAAAAGCAACGCCAGTACGCAGACCATTGATGGTTTTGGGTACGCTGCCAAGAGTAATTGGCCCAGGCGAAAAAGTGAAGTTACCAGTGAGCGTTTTTGCCATGGAGCCATCGGTGAAAGAGGTGAAAGTTTCTGTAAAGGGAAATGCTTTGCTCAAAACTGTTGGTGTTGCACAACAATCGTTGACTTTTAATCAAATTGGAGATCAGATTATTGATTTTGAACTAGAGGTAAGTGAAACATTAGGCATTGGTACTGTTGAAATTGTGGCAACATCAGGAAATGAAACTGCAACTTATAAAGTGGAAATTGATGTACGAAGCCCTAATCCACCTGCGACAGATGTAATTGCCAAGGCGCTTCAAGCTGGGGAAAGCTGGAATCAGTCTTTCGAGCAAATGGGAATGGCAGGCACGAATAAGGTACAACTCGAACTTTCCGTCATTCCTCCGATTAATCTTGGAAAGCGCTTGAATTACTTAATTGGCTATCCGCATGGTTGTATCGAACAAACTACTTCCGCAGTTTTTCCTCAGCTCTTTTTAGGAGACATTATGGAATTGACGGCTGATAGAAAAGCTGAAATAGAAAGAAACATCAAAGCGGCCATTGATGGTATGTCAAAGTTTCAAACGAGTGAAGGAGGCTTTTCTTATTGGCCGGGTCAAAGCGATGACAACGACTGGGGAACGAACTATGCTGGTCATTTCTTGATGGAAGCCAAGGATAAGGGTTATAACATTCCTTCCAACTTACTGAGAAACTGGACAAAATTCCAAAGTAGAAAGGCTAAGAATTGGATGCGTCATGGTCGATACAACGATGATTTAATGCAGGCTTATCGATTGTATACTTTGGCTTTAGCACAAAGCCCTGAGTTGGGCGCTATGAACCGTTTAAGGGAAGATAATAGTCTTTCGCTGGAAGCGAAATGGAGATTAGCGGCAGCTTATGCGGTGGCAGGAAAGGTAAATGTGGCCAAAGAGTTAATTGCTTCAGAGCCGAAGGTGTCCACACCTAAATCGAACTACTATTATTACGGTTCTCAAACCCGCGACAATGCCATGATTTTAGAGACTTTGGGCTTGCTTAAAATGCAAAACGAGGGCATGACACTGTTAAGGACTGTAGCCGATGATTTAAGTGACGATCGTTGGATGAGCACACAAACAACCGCTTACTCGCTGCTTTCGGTCATCAAGTTTTCGGGAGTAGATAAAACTTCGAAAGGCTTAGAAGCTGCTTATGTTTTGAACTCAGGTGCGAGCCAAAGAATAGAGACAGCCAAGCCAGTGAAGTTGATTGATGTGCCTGTGGATGGGGCAAAAGCTGGTGCGGTTAAAATAGAGAATAAGGGCGAAGGAGTGCTCTTTGCTAGGGTGATTAAAACGGGGCAGCCCTTAGCTGGAAATGAAACTGCTGCTTCAAATGGTCTGACGGTAAAAGTGACTTATGTAGACCGGAACGGGCAAAGTATGGAGCCAAGCAGCTTAAGTCAAGGCACTGATTTCTTTGCTGAAGTTTCAATATTCAATACCGGAACAAGAGGGATTTATGAGAACCTTGCTTTGAGTCAGGTTTTTCCTTCAGGATGGGAAATTTTGAATGAACGACTGAATGAAATTCCGGGTGCGGCCACTTCGCAGAACTATACTTATCAAGATATTCGGGACGATAGAGTTTACACTTATTTTGACTTAAGACCTAACGAGAGAAAGCTGTTTAAGGTAGCTCTGAACGCCACTTATGCAGGGCGTTTTTACTTGCCGGCTGTTGGAGTCCAAGCCATGTACGACAACACCATCAATGCGCGCGTGCCTGGTCAATGGGTAGAAGTAAAGCGAGTGAATTAAGAGTATATCACATTAGACCCGACAGGTTTTTAAAATCTGTCGGGTCTTACCTCACCGAATGAAAAAACAGATCAAGAAATATCGTTATCCAATTGTGGTACTTTTGGTGCTATTGTCGGCTGCGTATTATGTCTGCTTGCCTAAAACACTTTTTAACGATCCATACGCAACTGTACTCAATGCCGAAAATGGAGAAATGCTTTCTGCCCGAATTGCCAGAGACGGCCAATGGCGGTTTCCAGAAGTAGATTCCATTTCTGATAAATATGAGGCAGCTTTACTAACTTTCGAAGATCAATATTTCTATCGCCATCCCGGGGTAAATCCTTTGGCCATGGGCCGGGCCATAGTTCAGAATTTAAAAGCTGGATCGGTAGTGAGTGGAGGGAGCACCCTATCCATGCAGGTGATACGGATGTACCGAAAAGGTAAGTCGCGCAACGTATATGAAAAGTTGGTGGAAATGATTCTGGCCACCCGACTTGAACTTCGATATTCCAAAAAAAACATTCTGAAACTGTATGCTTCGCACGCCCCTTTTGGAGGAAATACTGTGGGGATTGAAGCGGCCTCATGGCGCTACTTTGGCAGAAGAGCCAACGATTTAAGCTGGGCCGAAGCCGCATTGTTGGCAGTGCTTCCCAATCAGCCTTCATTGCTATACCCCGGAAGAAATACGGCTCCTTTAAAAGCCAAACGCGATCGCCTTTTAGATAAAATGTATGATGAAGGTTTTTTTGATGAAACTAGCCTTGAATTAGCCAAAGAAGAACCAATTCCTTCTAAACCTAATGATATTCCAATTGAAGCTTTGCACTTGCTGGACAAAGGCATCAAGGATGGAAAGGAAGGTCAAAGGTTGCAAACTACGCTAGATGCGCATTTGCAGAGGCGTGTAGACCGAGTGGTGAAAAACCATAATGCATTATTGAGGCTCGATGGAATTGAAAATGCTTCGACCATTGTGTTGGATGTTCGCAGTAATACAGTGAAGGCCTATATAGGAAATGTGTATGAGGAAGGTACATCGTCAACTGGCCAACAAGTAGATGTGATTCAAGCACCAAGGAGCACAGGCAGTTTGCTCAAACCCATACTCTATGCTTCTCTATTGGATGAAGGATTGATGCTGCCAAAATCGCTTTTGCCCGATGTGCCTGTGTATTTCAAAAACTTTGTGCCAAAGAATTTTACCCGCGAATACGATGGAGCCGTTCATGCCGATATGGCTTTATCGAGGTCGCTCAATATTCCTGCAGTTCATATGCTTCAAGATTATGGCTATCCGCGTTTCCATGAAAAACTGAAAGATTTAGGAATGACAACGCTTACCCAGCCCGCTAGTCATTATGGCCTGTCAATGATTCTGGGCGGTTCGGAAGGTACACTTTGGGACTTGACGAATATTTATGCAGGAATGGCGCGAACACTCACACAGTTTAATGGGCGGACTCCCGAAAAGCGCTATGAAAAAAGTGATTTTGACTTTGCGAATTATGATGGTGCAAATTCAAAAGTTCAACCTTCATTGTTGAGTGAAAAAGATGTTTCTAAAAAACAGCCAACTGAAAACATTGAACTGAAGAACAATAAACAGTTAAGCGCTTCTTCTATTTGGTTCACCTTCAAGGCCATGTTGGAAGTGTATCGTCCGGGCGATGATGCGCAATGGAAACTGTATTCTAGTGCCAAGAAAATAGCCTGGAAAACTGGGACGAGCTTTGGCTACCGAGATGGTTGGGCAATAGGTGTGACCCCCGAATATGTAGTAGGCGTTTGGGTAGGGAATGCCGATGGCGAAGGACGACCTGGACTCACGGGTATTCAAGCCGCTGCGCCAATTCTCTTCGATATTTTTGATGTGCTGCCTGAAACTACTTGGTTTAACCCGCCTATGGCTGAAATGGCATATGCACCAGTAGATCGTCAAAGTGGTTATTTGGCTTCATCCTATTCCATTCAAGTGGATACCGTTTTAATTCCAAAGGCTGGGCTGAATACCATGGCAAGCCCTTTTCATCAAAGGGTACACCTTGATAAAACTAAGAATTACCGTGTGAATTCAGATTGTGAACCAGTGGTAGATATAATCAGCACCAATTGGTTTGTCCTTCCTCCTAAACAAGCACTGTATTATAAAAAGCGTAATCCAACCTATCAAGAACTTCCTCCTTTACGAAGCGATTGCTTTGGTGAAAGCTTGGATATGGAAGTGATGGACATGGTATATCCAGAACCCGATGCGCAGGTGTATATTCCCATAAATCTAGAAGGCGAAAGGGAACAAGTGGTGTTTGAGGTGGCTCATCGTAAACCCAATAGCCAGTTGCATTGGCATTTAAATGATGTCTATTTAGGTACCACTCAAGGGAATCATGTTCTCGCCTTAACACCACCAGCGGGTGAACACATCATCACTGTGGTTGATGAAGAAGGGCATCGGTTGTCACGAAATTTTACAGTGTTGGAAAAGGTAGGGAAGTAAAAAAGGCTCCACTTATTAAAGTGAAGCCCCGGTGTTTATACTTCTTCTTTCAGCCTGTCTTTAAACATGCTCCGTAGTTTCTGAACTTTTGGATCAATTACAGCCCTGCAATATGGTTGACTTCCATTCTCGTTGTAATAATTTTGATGGTAATTTTCGGCTGGGTAATAGGCTCCAAGCGGACTGATTTCTGTTACAATAGGATCGTCAAAGTAACCCTTCATTTCCTCCTTTACAGCTTCTGCGGTTTGTCTTTCATCTTCGTCTTGATAAAAAATTACAGACCTGTATTGTGTTCCTTGGTCATATCCCTGTCTGTTTAAAGTAGTAGGGTCGTGGGTAGAAAAGAAAATACGAAGTAAATCGGCATAAGGTAGAATCTCTGGGTTGTAGGTAATTTTAATCACTTCCGCATGTCCCGTTCTTCCTGTTCCAATTTCTCTGTACGTTGGGTTTTTAACAGTTCCGCCTGAATAGCCCGACTCTACTTGTTTAACTCCTTTTACGCGTTGAAAAACAGCTTCGGTACACCAAAAACAACCACCGCCTAAAATGGCTGTGGCCTCCGTTTTGTCTTCTTCAATCAATTTCATCGAAGCCGAATTAATGCAATAGCGTAATCCACTTGGCGCAGGCCCATCAGGAAAAACATGACCTTGATGAGCATCGCAAGTATTGCACATTACTTCCACACGCACCATTCCATAAGACGTGTCTTTTTCGTATTTAATGGCATTTTCTTTTACGGGTTGTGTAAAACTTGGCCAGCCAGAACCAGATTCAAATTTTAATCTGGAGTCGAATAGGGGAGTGTCGCAGCAAACGCAACCATATAGTCCTGGTTCGTGGCGTTCGCAGAATTCACCAGTTCCTGCCCTTTCGGTGCCTTTTAATCTGGCAATTTGAAATTGTGATGGAGTTAAAATGGCTTTCCATTCTTCCTCAGTTTTTTCCACCCTTCTGTCGGGTGTTGGGCTGCCGTTGTTGGCAAATTTGATTACGTCAATCCAAGTAAGCATATATTCCTTTCTGATTTCGAGGGTAGAACACAAATGTCTACTTCGAGGTTTCAATATACTTCATAAGTTCTGCTTTTAGCACTTTGCTTTGGCTCGGTCGCGGGGCATTATTGTTCACCAGCTTACCTTTGGTGTCATAAATCATGTACCGAGGAATTGAAGGAATATTAAGCTCTTCCATTTTAGTAGTGTAGCCCGCATTGTCTATTCTGAAATGTAAACCCTCATTTAACTCAAGCCTTTCCATGGTCTTTTGCCAAGGCCTGTCTGTTCTATCACTTGAAAGGTAGATGTAAACAATATTGTCATTTGCTAAACCCTTCTGCAATTGCTTAGAACTCGGCATTTCGTTAATGCAAGGCCCACACCAACTAGCCCAGTAATCTATATAGAGTACTTTGCCCTTGTGTGATGTAATCAATGCTTCAAGGGAAGTTACTTTTCCTGCCTTGTCTACAAGTTCAAGATCGTCATCTATTTTGAATTTGATATTGAACTTCTTCACTAAAAAATCAACCATTGCCGAGTCCTGATAATCATTTTTGAACTTGTTCAGGTATTCCCAACGCTTTTCAATGGGGAAGTAACCTGCATCTTGGAATAGCTTTTCTATATAAGCGAATTGTAGTTTTTTCTTTTCAATAGCTGTGAGTTGAGAGGATACTTGAACAGAATCATAGGCCTGAGGGTAATTTGTAATTCGACCGCCTGCTGTTTCTGTTTTGTATTCGTATTGACTCACTTTTGAGCTGAATTCTATTGAAGTTGAATAATGAAAAAAGGAAGCATAGGCTGAGTTGTATAATAATGAATCACCTCTTTTAGTGCGGATGTCAGGAAATCGGTTTTCAAGATCTTGAGAGAAAGCTTTTAGAGACATGAATTTTGGGTTTTCCACTCCTTTCTTATTCAATGGTGATGCTTGAAGCTCCAAGAGTTGGAAGTAGATGTTTTGAAGTCTATATAGAAATTGATCATTACTGATCTTTTGCTCTGCCTTCAGCGCTTCTAATATTGTATATTCTCTTTCTATCTCTAGAGGGATGTTTTTTAATGTCATTTGATCTATCTTTTTCATGAAAGAGCTGTAGTCATCTCTATTCATATCCTTTGCTCTATAATGAAGTAGGATAGGCATCTTAGCAATATCCAATGCTGTGTATTCATCAAGAGCAATGCTATCTCTTTCAACCAAACTGAAATTAGTCACGGTATAATCTTCTTGGCGATTTATGACCTTAGCAATTGGCTTGATGTCCGAATAATTAAAGACAATGGAATCGCCATTCTGAAACAAGTATTTGAGCTCGTCAACTCCTTTGTACATCAACCTGATTTCAACTAAGTCACGTTTGCTTTCGACAATCACTGTGTCCGACTCTGCTCCAATGTTCAGGTGCAGTCGCTGTTCAATCATATGGTCATCTAAGAATTGAATTTCGTCACCATTTTGAGAGCCGATTTGATTTCGATAAGAGCCATTTTGAACAGGTTTATTGAAGATAAGGACTATTTGATTCGTTGGTTCTTTCCCGGCTTCCTTGGAGGTGTTAGTAGGTGAGCAGCCAAAAAATATGAATAGCGCAGAGAGGAATATGAGTTGTTTCATAATACAATATATGTAATATATTGTATTATGAAGAGTAGATTCTTGAATGAAAATTGATTATATCATTCTGTTTAATTGTCGGTAGAGATAGTGAATAGTCTGGGAATAGCAGGTGTGAAATTAAGTATAAGGCTCCGACTTGGGGTCACTGGTGCTTCGAGTGCTTCAAGAATGATTGTTTTATTCAGCCCCATCCAATGTTTAAAATCAGTTGACTCTGTTGTGTGTGTAGAGAGGTGCTTTAAGAATGGATCTAGCACAAACTGGTGGTTGGCGATTCCAGCACCAGCTTTTACTGCATCCAATGCATTACAGGCTTGCTCATATTGGTTTTCAACGGGCACCATCATTACTGGCTTACCTAAATACATGGCCTCGCAAATAGACTCAAAGCCTGCCGTAGAAACGTAGCCCAAACAATCTTTCATAAAGCTCAAAAACTTTTGGTCATTAATATGATGGAAGGTGATGTTTTTCCATGGTGACCATTCATCTTTTTGCTCTAAGTTATCCCAAAAGCAATGCAGTCGAATTTTCTTGTTCTGTTTGTGCCATTCCATTAAGTCATAAGCATAGCCGGGGTTTACTACATAGGCCAAAATGAAATCTCCTTTGCTCGGAGTTAGGTTGAATATTTCTTCCCTCAGTAGAGGAGGAGCAATGGTTAATGTTTTAGAATCAGGTTTAATGTCGCGAAATGATAAGGCGATTTTCTTATGGGTATTTAGTGATGTCAGTTTGTTTGTAAGCAGAAAACACCGTTTTTGAAGTGGAGAGCCTTCGGCAAATGGAAAAGAACGGTCTTCGGCCAAATACTGATGGGCAATACAGATTCTTTTTACTTTCGGCTTATAAATTCCAAAATACATACCCGCGAGTATATCATAGAAGTTAATAATAACATCGGGCTTTTCCCTTTTTACAATCTGGTTGATTTTTCTGAGTTGGCTTAAAAACTGCGGAATATTTAAGCCATTAACTAGCCCTGTTTTCCATAAGTTGATGGACTTCTTTCCCTTATCGTAAAAAAAGTTTGGGCTAACGACCGTATGGACTTTTGTATCGGATTTTTGCTGGAAATAAGCAGGTACCTCACGTCTTTTGTTGGTGCCAATAATCATGGAAGTTACTTCATGGCCGGCTTCTGTCAGTATTTGCGATAAAGCTAGCGCTTGAGTCATATGACCGCGTCCTTCACCTTGTATTATAAAGAGTGCTCTCATTTATCCGATTTCAGTTTTTGGACTAATTTCTACTGGTCCGAATAGGCCAGTTATTTCTATAGGTTTGCTTTTTAAAGCCTTTGATTCTTTCTGCTTCTTTTCTGCTTTTTGGGTTTCAGAATAATAGACAAGACTCCATTCTCCATTAAAATCTTCGACTAAGGCAGTGAGTGATTCTACCCAATCTCCAGAGTTGAGATAAGTAATGCCGTCAATTTCTTTTATGGCTGGTTGGTGAATATGTCCGCATATAATGCCATCGCATTCACGGTATTTGGCCATGGCAGAAAGTTGCTCTTCATAATCGTCAATATATTTTATGGCTTGTTTTACTTTGCCTTTTACTGCCTGAGAAAGAGAAAAGTAAGGAAGCCCTTTTTTAACTCTTCGATAGTTGTATTGTCGGTTTAGCCATAAAAGAAAAGTGTAGCCTACATCGCCAAGTTTGGCTATCCATTTAAACTGGCGTGTAATAGAATCAAAAATATCTCCGTGAACAATCAAGAACTTCTTTCCACAGGATTCATATACCATTTCTCTTTTAATGGTCAAATTACCCATTGTGAAGGGGAGAATTTGATCTAGGAAATCGTCATGATTGCCACGAAGGTAGGTAACCTTAGTGTCCTCTTGTTCAATCATCTTGAGAATGCAGGTAAAAAAGCGAGTGTGCTTTCTTTTCCATTGGCCGGATTTTTTGAGTTGCCAGCCGTCAATAATGTCTCCGTTGAGTATCAAGTTTTCACATTGATACTGTTTTAGAAATCTGACAAGTTCTTTAGACTTTGAGCCTTTGGTGCCTAGGTGAACATCAGAAATAACAATGGTTTTGCAGTTATTCTTCACGGGTTAAAGGGGTATGACTCAATTAACAAATTGAGTTTGACTCCATTGTCACCGTGGTTTTACGGAATTAATATTTAAAGGAGGGATGAGATGTTTTTTGGTAATACAGGCTTAACCTGACCGTAGGCTAATTTTGGTTTACCTTTTTTTGGATATACTCTACTGTTTGTCCAACCGTTTGCAACTTCTCAGCATCGCTGTCCGGAATTCTGATCTCAAAAGTCTGTTCAAATTCCATTACGAGTTCAGCATAGTCCAACGAGTCTATACCTAAATCTTTAATAAAGTTTGCGTCAATTGTAGCTTCAGTAGGCGCTATACCTATTTTATCGACTAGAATTTTTGTGATTTTTTCTTGAATCTCACTCATTGGTTGGTCTCTAAAGGAATATTTTCGGAAGATAGTCGATTTAGCCAAAAATTTAAAATCTAAGGGTAAATTCAGTGCCCTCATTCATAACAGATTTTACTGTAATACCCCCTCCGTGTTTTCTCATGATTTGTTTCGATAAACTTAGGCCAATTCCCGATCCTTGTTTTTTAGTAGTAAAGAAAGGAATAAAGATTTTACTCAATGCCTCTTCGTCAATACCGCAACCATTATCTCTAATTACAATGGTAGGTCGGTTATATTCATTAACAAAAGCACGAACCATAATATGCTTTTCATTGGTGGTTTCTTCTAAGGCATGTACCGCATTCTGAAGAATATTGATCAACACCTGATCTATTAATTCTTTATCTATACTAAAGGCTAAGTTAACAGGCTCAATGCTAAAACTGATTTTGATGTTTTTTGCAGCCAATTCATGATTAAACAATACTTGAATATGCTCTAAAACTTTGGCTACGCTTTCAGTAGCCACTTTTGGCTGAGGTATTTTGGTTAGGTTTCTGAAGTCAGAAACAAACCGTATCAAGCCTTGGCTTCTTCTTTCTATGGTTTGAACCGCCAAATAGATGTCTTCTAATTCGTCTTTTTCTATAGGAACATCATCTTCGATATTGTCCACCAAATTGTCTTTTACCGTTGCGGCTAAAGAAGAAAGTGGAGTTACAGAGTTCATAATTTCGTGTGTCAAAACCCTTATTAGGTTTTGCCAAGCGTCCATTTCTTTTTCCTCCAATTCAGACTGAATGTTTTGAACCGAAACAAGTTTGAATTCTTCGCCTCTAAGTACGAGTTCAATCACATAAATTGAGAGCTGAATGTGAGTTCCGTCTTGTGTAAATTCTATGAGGTCGCTTCCACCCGTTTTTAACTTAACCAAAGATTCAACCAACTTGGGGCTTACCTTACTCAGTTCAAAAATATTTTGGATGGCTTCAACTCCAATCAGTTTTTTAGCAGAGCTATTAATAATTTGAATGTCTCCTTTTTTATTGAAAGTGATAAGACCAATCCCTACATGTTGAACTATGGTTCTGAAGTAGTGGTAGTTAGCCTCTTTGTCTGCCCTAATTTCTCTAAACTTCTTAATTACATTGTTAAATTCTTGATACAACTGATCAACCGAAGCCGAGTGGCCTTCAGTGGGGTATGTAGCAGTAAAATCATCGTATTTTATCGAGTTAAGAAAGCCAGAAATTTCGCGATTTGTTTTTTCAATAGCGCGAATAAGTAAATAGACCTGAACAACAATTGCTAGGCTAACAAAGAATATATTGACCTGATTTTGCGACCCATAGATTAAATTGGCCAGTAACAAAGCACTGGCCGTAAGTAGTATTACTCGGGCAATGATGTTAAATCTTAGATTCTTAAAGCCCATGTTTTTCTAATCTGCGATAAAGCGAAGCTCTTGTAAGCCCTAGCTCTTTGGCGGCTTTCGAAATATTGCCTGAATGTTTGTTTACTGCTTTTAGAATAACATTCTTCTCCACTTCATCAAGATTGAAGTTTTCCGCAGTTTCATTTCCTGAGTCTTGTTTTTGAACCAAGAAAAAGAAGTCATCTGGCATTAGTGTATTGCCCTCGCTCATAATAATGGCCCTTTCAATGGCGTGCTGCAGCTCGCGAATGTTACCTGGCCATGAATATTTTTGAAGCTTTTTCATGGTAGAGGAAGCTACTTTCTTTCTGTCCTTGCGGTATTTATCGCAATACACTTTAACAAAATGTTCCGTAAGAAGAATAATGTCATCCTGTCTTTCACGAAGCGGTGGTAGATGCACCTCTACGGTGTTGATTCTATAAAGTAAATCCTGACGGAAAGTATTTTCATGAACCATATCATAAAGTGGCATATTGGTAGCGCAAATCAAACGGATGTCGATCGGCATTGACTTATTCGAACCAATCTTTGTTACCTCTCTGCGCTGAATTGCGGTAAGAAGTTTTGATTGAAGTGGTAGGCTTAAGTTTCCGATTTCATCTAAAAATAAAGACCCACCATTGGCTACCTCAAAACGGCCTACTCTGTCTTCTTTGGCGTCTGTAAATGCTCCTTTTTTATGCCCAAAGAGTTCACTTTCAAAAAGGGTTTCGGTAATGGCGCCCATGTCGACTCCCACAAATACATTGTCTTTCCGTAGTGATCGTTGATGTAGGGCTCGCGCTACAAGTTCTTTACCTGTTCCGTTTTCTCCCAAAATCAAAACATTGGCATCTGTACCAGCTACTTTGTCTATAATGGAAAAGACATTTTTCATGGCCGGGCTATTTCCAATAATGTCTTTGAAAGGCTTACTTATTTCGTCTTCAAGTTGTTTTTTAGCACTCTTTAGCTTGTCTACTTCAGCATAAGAGCGTTTTAATTTAACCGCTGTAGATAATGTGGCAATGAGTTTTTCATTCTGCCAAGGCTTTAGTACAAAGTCGGTAGCTCCTTCTTTAAGTGCCTTTACGGCCATTTCTACATCACCAAATGCGGTAATTAATACAACGACTGCTGAGGGATCTGCATCTAATATTTGTTCTAACCAATAATAGCCCTCTTTTCCACTAGTGATGTCTTTACTGAAATTCATGTCTAGCAGAATGACATCATAAGTGCCGTTGTTCATCAAGAAAGGAATCTTCTTAGGATTCTTTTCAATAATAACTTCTTTGGCGTGTTTTTTAAGGAGGAGTTTGGCGGCAATGAGTACATCCTCATCGTCATCTATGATTAATATTTTACCGAGTTCGTTATTCACTAGTGTCTAATTTAATGTATTTGATTTCCTTACTGCCTATAATAGTGCCAACTAATAATGCGGTGGCTGAGGCGACTTTTTAGGCTGTTCTATGTCCGTTATCGTGCTAAAAGTGTACTGAATTCGGACAGTATAAAGCTAGTAAGATTTTGCTGTTAAACTAAAGTAATTGATAAAACCCTTTTTAAGGAAGTTTGTAGCTTGATTTTCTGGTGATTAGCAGGCTGCCTAATCTAAATTTATGTAGTGACATAAATTATTGGGGTGTTAGCTTTGTGAAATTGATTTATGTGTCATATATTGCACTCGTTGTTTTGAATTAATTTAAACGTTAATTCAGATATTTTGAGTTTTTGACCTTTGGGCTCGATTCTGACCAAATCGAGCCTTTTTTTATGCCCAATCCTCTGGGTTCGATAATTTCAAAACTGTTCGATTCCGACCAAGCCTTGTTCTAATATTGTACACCTTCCAGAATACTTGAATCTGTTAAATGTTGTTAATCTATTGTGAGTCAGTAGGTTGAGTTTGTGGCATCTTTGTTGGTAAAAACTGGCCGGATAAGAAAACATCACTCAAAATGGCAATGGACAGAAAGATTAAAAAGAAGGTATGGACCGCAAAAAGAATTTTTACAATACTGGGTATTACTGGGGTTGTCGCCCTAATTGCCTATGTATTCATTTTTGCGGATAAATCCTCCAAACTCAATGTTGAGTTAGACAAAATTAATGTAGCTGAAGTAACAGAAGGTGCATTTCAAGAATTTATTCCTGTTGAGGGCACGGTCAACCCGAAAACAACCATATACCTTGATGCAATAGTAGGAGGTAATGTAGCAGAAAAATTTTTAGATGGAGGTGTTGAAGTAGAGGAAGGCGACACTATTCTGCGGTTGGAAAATAATAGTCTCCAAATGCAATATGTTCAAGAGCAAACACAAACTAACCGCCTAAGAAACGATATAGAAAACACGAACCTTAGTCTTCAACAAAGACTGTTTCAGTCGAAATCGGCTATCATCAATTTAGACTTTGATATTGACCAAGCAAAAGATGCTTACACAAGGAATAAGCAACTTTGGGAGGATAAGGTTATTTCAGAACAAGAGTATTTGAATTCCAAAAGGATGTACGATAGGCTTATGGCCCGAAGAGTAAATGAGATTGAATCAGCGAAATTTGACTCTATTACAGCTGTAAATACTATTGCTCAGAATCGAGAGAGACTGGCTAATTCAAATGTAAGTTTGAAGATGGTTGAGAACAATCTTAATAATTTATGGGTGACGGCAAGAATCACGGGTTTGCTTTCAACAGTAAACCCAGAGATTGGTCAGACTGTCAGCCCTGGGCAGAATATAGCTCAAATCGATGATTTGGATGGCTTTAAGATTGTAGCTCGCGTAGATCAGCATTATTTAGATAGAGTATACTTGGGGCTTAAAGGTAATTTCGATTTTGGTGGCTCAAATTACGGTTTAGTAATTCGTAAAATTTTCCCCGAAATTAACAGTGGCCAGTTTAACGTAGAAATGATGTTCGAAGGCGAAGTACCTGAAAATATTAGAAGAGGGCAGACAGTGCCTATTAAGCTTCAATTGAGCGAGGAACGCAAAGCAGTTATGATACCTCGTGGAGCATTCTTCCAAACTACCGGTGGCAATTGGATTTTTGTAGTAGATCCGTCAGGAGAGTTTGCTGTCAGAAGAAAAATCAAAATTGGTAATCAGAATTTAAGACAGTACGAGGTGCTTGAGGGATTAGATGTTGGAGAGCGCGTAATTACCTCGTCTTACGATGGTTATGAAGATAAAGACAAGCTGATAATCAAAAAATAGTATAAATTAATTCACAACAACCTTTAACTTTTATTAAAATGGAAAACAGTAAAAATCTTATTACCACTAAAGGTCTAAAAAAATTCTATTACACCGATGAAGTAGAAACTACGGCATTGGGTAATGTAAACCTTGAAATCAAAGAAGGCGAATTCGTAGCCGTAATGGGCCCTTCTGGATGTGGTAAGTCTACACTTTTGAACATCATTGGTTTATTAGATAACCCTTCTGAAGGAGAGTTTTACTTCTATGATGAAGAAGTTTCTAAATACTCAGAGAGACAGAGAGCAGAATTGAGAAAAAGAAACATTGGTTTCGTTTTCCAAAGCTTTAACCTTATCGATGAGCTAACTGTATTTGAAAACGTAGAGCTTCCTTTGATCTACTTAAAATACCCTGCCGCAGATCGTAAAAAGCGCGTTGAAGAAGTGCTTGAACAAATGCAAATCATGCACAGAAAAGATCACTTTCCTCAGCAATTATCAGGTGGTCAGCAACAAAGGGTAGCGGTAGCTAGGGCGGTTGTAGCTAAACCAAACCTAATTCTTGCGGATGAGCCTACTGGTAACTTGGATTCTACTAACGGTCAGGAAGTAATGACGCTTTTAACAAACCTTAATGAAAACGGAACTACCGTGATAATGGTAACTCACTCTGCAACTGACGCAGAATATGCCCATAGAGTAATTAATCTCTTTGATGGTCAGATTGTTTCTGAGAACATCAATTCGAAAGAAAACTCTCTAGTTTAAAATATAACTCAAAGTGTCTGAAAGGGCTCCGGATTTTTCCGGAGCCTAATTAAAAACACGCTTTAAGGCAGCGTGCATGGTCAATAATGCCTTGTGGATAGAAAACTCGAACAATGAAAAAATTACTTTACACCCTATTTCTGACAGTGTTTCTGATCACTTCGATAAAGGCACAACGTGTACTTACTTTAGATGAATGTATTCAGATTGCGCTAGATAATAACTTAGAGATTAAAAGAGCTCGAAATGAAGCAATAAGTGCTAAGGCAGGTTATACTCAGAGTAAATTTAATTTTTTGCCCGACTTAAGTGCAGGAGCAAGTCATAGGTGGAGCGAGGGTTTATCTTTTGACCAAACTTCCGGAACAAGGGTAAACACCACAACGCTAGGTGGAGGTGCATCCATTGGTGGAGGTGTCACCATTTTTGGGGGATTTAGTAATACGTTGGGTTTGAGCAGAAGTAAACTGTTGTTAGAAGCTAGTGAACAGACTATAGAAAGTAATATTCAAACTATAGAAGGTAATGTTGTAAATGCTTTTCTTCAGGTTGTTTCTACTCAAGAAAACCTAAAAATTGCTAAACAGACTTATGATTTACTGAATGAGCAGCTTGATAGAGAGGAGAAAAGACAGAAGGCAGGAGTAGGAGATATGGAACGAGTTTATAATTTCCGTTCTCAAGTAGCACAACAGAATTTGAGGGTGGTAGAGTTGAATAATCAACTTCAATCTGGGGAACTAGTTTTAATTCAATTGCTTCTATTGGACCCATCTGAGGAATTCACCTTTCAAGGAATTTCTGCGGAAGATGCTGAGCTGGAAGCCGAGATTGCTAATTTTTCTGAGGTGTCTGAAAAGTCGTTAGAAAATTCACCTGCCATTAAGGCTTCGGAGCTTAACCTTGAGGCGACTAAGAAATCTTATAAGATTGCCCAATATGCATGGATGCCAAGACTTACAGCATCGGCAAGTTATGGTTCTAACTGGTCTTCTAACTTGAGAAATCAAGATGGAAGCGTTGTGGATATATCTACTCAGTTAGAGAACAATGTGAATAAAGGAGCAAGCTTAAACTTAAATATTCCTCTATTCACAAATTTCCAAAATAGAACCAGAGTTCAACAAACTAAAATTCAGGTATTGAACTCTGAAATTGGTGTTCAACAAGCAAAAAATAATTTGATTAACCAGGTGCAAAGAGCATATCTAGATTTGATAAATGCTAAAACTTCATATGCCGCAGCTAAAGAGAGCTTAGTGAATTTACAGTTGGCCTTTGAGTTTGCTAAAAGCCGTTACGAGAATGGAACTATAGATTTTGTAACCTATTTAACTAGCTTGAATGGAAAGAATAACGGAGAATTACAGCTTGTACAAGCCAAGTACACAATTCTATTCCGCCAGTTAATTCTAGATATTTATACTGGTGAGATGAATAATCAGAACTAGTTTAACTCAAAAATATCGAGGGTTTCCTTTTTGAAAAGAAATACTCGCTTGTTTTCCATTAAAACAAAAGTGTAAGAGGGGTCAGGTAAACTGACCTCTTTTTTTTGTTTGGTATAAATATCAAAATAAATCACCTTTCCGTTTTGAATACTTATTAAAGAGGAGTCTTTAAAGCTGAAAAAGCTGATATTGAAGAGGGGAAGCGTTTCTAAATAATTTCCAATATTATCGAAAACTAGAATTCCATTTTTGCTGTCGCTGATAAAGACTAGATTTTGATATTCTCTTATATAAGTGAAATCATGTGTGTTGTTTTTTAGTATGAGGTTTAAGTTAGTTTCAGAGATTGCCTCATTGCTATTAATGTCTATTTTTTTTAAACTCAGTTGTTGAGCATCTAATGCCCAAATATTATTATCAGTAGCAATTGTAGAAAGACTTAGGTTGCTGGTTACTTGCTGATTACCAAAAGTGTATCGTTCAGATTCACCGAGGAATCTGTTGAAAAAAGAGTATTCTTGAAAATCCTTATAGAAGGCAAAAACCCTTAGCCCTTGCCAAGCATCTATGATGCGAGGAGTTGACTTCTTTGTAGGAGAATAGTGTGCTTGAAGCTCTCCGTTTGAGTCATACTTGTCTATTGCTCCGTTGAGAGATGACACATAAATATTTCCCTGTCGATCGATAGAGATTTGGTGCGCAGGGTTATTTAGCTTTATAGATTCTAATCTTTTCCAGCCTTGAGTAAATGCCAGTGGCTGCCAAATGATCAATATGAATAGCGTGAGTCTAAGCTTCAAAAGTATTGAGATAGAAGTTTTGGCCATCAAACTCTCCATATGTATAGTTGTTGATCCATTCCCCCAAGTTAACATATCTACTGTTTTCTCCCACTTTTAAATCGAGTGGTAAATGTCTATGTCCGAATAGATACAAATCTCTGTGCTTTTGGCTTTCTTTCTTTTTGGCGTATGTCCAAAGCCATTCATCTTCTCCTAAGAACTCTTGCTCTTTTTCATGCCCTTGTGCTCTACTTTTTCGAGACCAATAATTGGCCAGCCCAATCCCGAAATTGGGGTGAAGCCTGTGAAAGCACCATTGAAAGAAGGGGTTAGTAAATATCTTCTTCAGTGATTTATAACCTTTGTCATGAGGGCCGAGTCCATCACCATGCCCAATAAGCATTGAATAGTTGTTGATGATGACATCAATTGGAGCCTTAATGACTTTGGCGTTGAGTTCTTGTTCTAAATAACCAAACATCCATAAATCATGGTTGCCAGTAAAGATAATAAGTTCAATTCCTCTATCACTCAGTTCAGCCAATTTGCCCATAAACCGTGTAAAACCCTTTGGCACCACTGTATTGTATTCGAACCAAAAGTCGAAAAGGTCGCCAACTAAAAATATGGTCTGAGCGTCTTTCGAAACCATATCCAGCCATCTGACAATTTTCCGCTCTCTTTCTAAGCTCTTTTCAAATGAAGGAACCCCTAAGTGGAAATCTGATGCGAAGTAAGCTTTTTTACCTGAGGCTAATTTGATGTTCATGGCTACGTTAGTGCAATGTCAAAATTGCAAAGTATTCACAAATAAAAAAATCAGGCACTATTGGCCTGATTTCAATTTTACTTTTTACGAAGGGTTACTTGTTTTCTTCTGTACTAGAAGTGTCATCTATATTGTCTGAATCAGCATCTACTACATCGCTAGCTTTTTCTGTATCTGGAGCTAGCTTTTCTTTATCCTGACCATTAGGCGAGGTATAGGCAGCGTAAGTTGTTTGCTTTTCAAATGGCCTCTTACCAATTAGTCCTTCCAAATCAGATTGGAATATGATTTCCTTTTCGAGCAATTTCTGAGCTATAATTTCAAGTTTGTCTTTCTTCTCTGTCAATAATTTAATTGCACGCTGATAAGCCTCGTCAATGATCTTCTTAACCTCTTCATCGATTGTCTTCGCGGTAGCGTCAGAATAAGGTTTGTTAAAATTGTATTCTGATTGTTTAGAATCGTAGTAAGAAATATGTCCGATTTTCTCGTTCATTCCATAAACAGTAACAATACTGTATGCTACTTTAGTTACTCGCTCTAAATCGCTTAACGCTCCAGTAGATATTTTTCCGAAAATGATTTCTTCTGCTGCTCTACCGCCTAAAGTCATACACATTTCGTCCATAAGCTGTTCTGTCTGATACAAGAACTGTTCTTTCGGTAGGTATTGGGCATAACCTAATGCGGCAACACCTCTTGGTACAATACTTACTTTAACCAACGGATCGGCATGTTCTAAGAACCAACCAGCCACTGCATGACCCGCTTCGTGGTAAGCCACAATTTTCTTTTCTTCTGGAGAGATGAGCTTATTTTTCTTTTCTAAACCTCCAATCACACGGTCAATAGCGTGTTGGAAATCGTCCATATCAACCGCTTTTTTGTCTCTTCGCGCGGCAATTAAAGCGGCTTCGTTACAAACATTAGCTATTTCGGCTCCCGCAAAACCTGGAGTTTGCGCTGCTAATTTTTTAGCATCAATGTCTTTATCCATTTTTATTGGAGCCAAGTGCACTTTAAAGATGGCTTCTCTACCTACCAAATCTGGCTTATCAATACTGATTTGTCTGTCGAAACGTCCTGGTCTTAAAAGTGCTTGATCGAGCACATCAGGTCGGTTTGTAGCGGCTAGAATAATTACTCCTGAATCGGTAGCAAAACCATCCATTTCAACCAATAGCGAGTTTAATGTATTTTCTCTCTCATCATTAGACCCAGGCATTTGCCCTTTGCCTCTTGAGCGACCAATAGCGTCTATCTCATCAATAAACACAATACAAGGTGCTTTTTCTTTCGCTTGTTTGAAAAGGTCTCTTACTCTAGCAGCTCCAACTCCTACGAACATTTCAACAAAGTCAGAACCTGAAAGTGAGAAGAAAGGTACACCAGCTTCACCAGCTACGGCCTTCGCTAACAAAGTTTTGCCAGTTCCTGGAGGGCCTACAAGTAATGCTCCTTTAGGGATTTTACCACCCAGTTTGGTGAATTTTGAAGGGTTTCGAAGGAATTCTACAATTTCTTGCACCTCTTCTTTGGCTTCATCTAAACCGGCAACATTGCCAAAAGTGATTTTCACTTTATTTTCAGCATCAAATAATGCAGCCCTTGATTTGCCGATATTAAATATTTGACCTCCAGGGCCAGAGTTACCTGTCATTCTTCTCATCATTAACCAGAAGAATAATATAATGATGATTAAGAAGCCATAGGAGCCAAGAATCTCAATAAAAGTAGTTTTTTCTTCAAACTGGATTCTAACAATTTCCTCTTCTGGAATTTTCTCTTTTTCAACAAAAGACAAATAATCATCTTTAAAATCTTCTGCAGATAAGATGTTTTGAATGATATAATGAGGGCCTTGATTGCCAAAACTGAAGAAATCTTGGTTCTCTAATTCAGTTTTATACTTAGCATTTTGAAGAGCTTCGTTTTTTAAAGTAACCTCAACCTTTTTTTGATTAGTAATCACTACAACGCTTTGAATGTCATTGCTTTTAACCATATCCTCAAAGCGCTTCATCGTAATGATAACGCCTGTGCTCTGGTTGCTGAAAATAGAGATTGAGAATACAAGAATAATCAAGGAAATGAATATCCATACTTGATTATTGGGCTTTTTGCCTCCTGCTTTTGGAAGGATGTTCTTCTTTCTTGGACTATCTGGCATTTTTATTTTTTATAAAATTTAAATCTTTCTTTAAACGCGGAGTAACACATAAAGTTAAAGAACTTTTGAGTTATCCGATGGAGGTTACTTTGGCATCTCCCCAAAGGTCTTCAAGGGCATAAAAGTCTCTTTTGTCACGCTTGAATATGTGCACTACATTGCTAACATAATCGAGCAGAATCCACTCTCTGTTGGTAAATCCCTCTTTTCTCCATGGGCGTTCGCCTTGAGCCTCTTTAACCTCTTTTTCAACAGATTCGGCTATGGCTTGTAACTGGGTATCAGAGTTGCCTGAGCAAATAATGAAAAAATCGCTAATCGAACCTTTTACATCACGTAAGTCAAGAACCTTAATGTCCTCTGCCTTACGCTCTTCCATTCCCTTTATAATAATCTGGCTCAGTTCTTCTGAAGTCATTCAGTTTTTTGTGTCTAAATTGTTATTTATTTGTAGTCAAAACTACGAAAATCTGTTGTACAAAATCCTTGCTAAAGCTTTATTTCTAGGGAAAGAAGTAATTTACATGCCAAGTTGTCATTCAACGAATGATATTGCCTTGCAAATGCTAAAGAAACCTGACACTCGAGAGGGGCTAGTTATTATTGCTGGTCATCAAACTTCGGGGCGGGGGCAGAGAGGTAATAGTTGGAAATCTGACCCAGATTCTAATCTTACATTAAGTGTTATTTTAAAGCCTAATTTCCTTCAAGCCGCAGATCAATTCTATTTGAATATGGTTGCCTCATTAGCTGCGCAGAGGACGATACAAGGCTGTGTAGATGGGCAAGATGTAAAAGTGAAGTGGCCCAATGATGTGCTTCTAAGGGAGAAGAAAGTAGCTGGAATCTTAATAGAAAACACATTGCAAAAGAACTCAATTCAATGGGCAGTTTTGGGCATTGGAGTAAATGTTAATCAAAAGAGTTTTGGCTTAGAAAAAGCAACTTCTATGTCTCAAGCTGTAAATAAGCTGTTTGATTTATCTATTCTTTTTGAAAAACTGATTGAGTCAATAGAATACTATTATTTAAGATTAAAATCGGGAAAACGAGAAGAATTAAGAGAAGAGTATCTGCAACACCTTTTTGGTTTTCAGCAATTCAGAAATTATAGAACGGAGTACGTTTTTAGTGGTAAAATAATAGATGTGGCAGAAACAGGTAAGTTGATTATGGAAACTACAAAGGGTGTGCAGTCCTTTGATTTTAAGGAGGTTGAATTTTTGTATTGAGTACTAGCTTATTTTGAACTTTCTAAATACAAGCAGTATCTTTGCAGCGCAAATAAAAAACGATATGTTAGAAACAGGACTAGATTACAAAGTAAAAGATATTTCCCTGAGTGACTGGGGTAGAAAAGAAATTGGATTAGCCGAGGCCGAAATGCCTGGTTTAATGTCTTTAAGAGAAGAGTTTGGTGCATCACAGCCATTGAAAGGAGCTAGAATCGCAGGTTGCCTTCATATGACAATTCAAACTGCGGTTTTGATTGAAACCTTAACGGCTCTTGGTGCCGAAGTAAGCTGGTCTTCTTGTAATATTTTCTCAACTCAAGATCATGCAGCAGCAGCAATTGCTAAAGCTGGAATTCCTGTTTTTGCTTGGAAAGGTATGAACGATGAAGAGTTCGATTGGTGTATCGAACAAACTTTGTTTGCGTTTGAAGGTGGTAAGCCTTTAAATATGATTCTTGACGATGGTGGTGATTTGACCAACATGGTTTTAGATAGATACCCAGAATTGGTAAAAGACATCAAAGGTCTTTCTGAAGAAACAACTACGGGTGTTCACAGGCTTTACGAAAGAATGAAAAAAGGCACATTGCCAATGCCTGCCATTAATGTGAATGACTCTGTTACAAAATCTAAATTCGATAACAAATACGGATGTAAGGAATCATTAGTAGACGCAATCAGACGTGCTACTGATGTAATGCTTGCAGGTAAGGTTGCTGTTGTGGCTGGTTACGGTGACGTAGGAAAAGGTTCTGCTGCTTCTTTGAGTGGCGCTGGTGTTAGAGTAATTGTTACTGAAATTGATCCGATATGTGCTCTTCAAGCAGCAATGGACGGTTATGAAGTTCAAAAAATGGAGAATGCTATTCCTAGAGCTAATATTGTGGTAACAGCAACGGGTAATTATAATATTATTCAAGGCAAGCATTTCGAAGCCATGAAGGATAAAACCATTGTTTGTAACATTGGCCACTTCGATAATGAAATTGATATGGCTTGGTTAAATAAAAATCATGGTAATAGCAAAATAGAGATCAAACCACAGGTTGATTTATATAATATCAATGGTAATGATGTAATCGTTTTGGCCGAAGGTCGTTTGGTAAACCTAGGTTGCGCTACTGGTCACCCTTCGTTTGTAATGTCTAATTCATTCACGAACCAAACTTTAGCCCAGTTGGAGCTATGGACTAATTCAGACGCATATGAAAATGCAGTGTATACATTGCCTAAGCATTTAGATGAGAAAGTGGCCAAACTTCACCTTGCTAAAATTGGAGTAGAATTAGAAGAGCTTACTCCAGAACAAGCCGAGTATATTGGTGTAACTGTTGAAGGCCCTTATAAGCCAGAGCATTATAGGTATTAATTAGTATATATTAATAAGTTAGGGCTCTAAGTGTGAAAATACTTAGAGCTTTTTTTTAATATTACACTTTGGTAATGCATAATCATTTATTCGATATGGAGTCTTTAGGAACTATATATAAAAAAGGGACAGTACGAAAGTTGAAAAAATGGCTTGGTTATGAGCCATCGGATCCTTATATGAAATTTAAGGAGATCGACTTCTTCACGGAGCTTCTAATCAATTTTAAACCTAAAAAGTGCCTTGAATATGGTGGTGGTTTAAGTACTCCTTTCTTTTTAAAGTATCTTCCAGAAGACACTCATTGGTTTTCTATAGAGAACAATGCAAAATGGTTTGATATTATAAAAGAT
Source organism: Roseivirga seohaensis (assembly GCF_001592945.1). Lineage (GTDB taxonomy): Bacteria > Bacteroidota > Bacteroidia > Cytophagales > Cyclobacteriaceae > Roseivirga > Roseivirga seohaensis. The sequence continues at coordinate 93,860 of NZ_LRPB01000006.1, read as the reverse complement.
AAAATCAAATCTGACAGGATTCATTTAAGCTTAGTTGATGTAGCAGAGAACATAGGCCAAGATGCTGAAACAGATAATTATGTGTGCCATGCGGAGACGCTTGGAGGTCAATTCGATTTTATATTGGTTGATGGTATCAACAGGGAGAATTGCATTGATATGGCTGCCAAATATTTAAAGAAAGGAGGCCTCTTGGTGGTACATGATGCTAATCGCGTTCAATACCATGAGCACATAAAACAATTTAAAAATTGGAAAATCATTCAAGACTTTAGAAAGACAGCAGGTGGCTTTGCGCTTGCTTCCAATGATTTAGACTTAGATGATTTAGTCGATTGGAAGAGGCATAGTAGGCTCTGGAAAGCTGACTCGGCAGTTTCTAATTTTTTCAAGTTTAAATTTATTATAGGGCGAAAAAAATCTTTTAAACTGGAGCAATCTTAAGGTCTATAAATCAGTTTGAAAATAGCAAAGTCAGAGTAGTCACCTTTTTCAGCTTTTAAGCTAGCCTTTATGAATTTGGCAAACTGAGATTCACTTGCAAAATCATATATATAGCCTTCCCATAGAACTTCTGTACCTGTGAATTCACTCATGTGCTCTTCCCTTATTAGGGCTAGTATTGGTTCAGTATATTGAATGATATTAATAAGAGTATCTTGCCTTATTACCTTCCGCTCAGCATAAAAAGGCATGTTGTGAATGAGTGTGCCGTCAATTTGAAGGGGAGTTTCTCCAGCAATATTCTCATTGGATTTTATTATTTCCCCTATGTTTTTGTAAGGCCTAAATAATTCTAGAGGTTTTAAATAAGCGCCTAACAGAAGATAAACCCCAATTATGGCATAGAATGGTATGGCAATCATTTGAGACTGTGTCTTGTCTTCGCTATTATTCCTTAAAAGATAAAATATTAGAATCGAAACCAATAAAGGTACGATATACCAGATTATTGAAAGTGAGAACAAATAAATTAGAGCAAAGGAAGCCCCCAAAATCAATAGTGCTGGTAGAAGGAAGGAATAAAGTCTTATTAATTCAAATGGCTTGTTGAGTTTGGGTTTGTTAATTAGAAAGGCAGTTAAAATCAATGCCATTGGCGGATGAGCCTGTATGAAATAAGTGGGTATTTTGCCCTTAGCAGCCGTGAAAATAATAAACATGACAATGAACCAAGAAAAGGCAAATCCGATTTCTTTTCTAATATTCTTATAACTAAAGAGGTAATAACCGAGTGCAACAAAGAAAGCCAATGAGTAAGGTAGAATTGTCCATGAAATTACTTCGACATAGAAAAAGGGGCGCATGCTTTTCTCATCTCGTGTAAATGCTCTCTCAAATGTTTCATGCTGAAAAATTCTCCAAAAATCTTGACCATAAGTGAAGTACATATAAATCACCCAGCTTAGACCTATTACCAAAACAATAGGAATTCCAATATGAAGTTTGATCTGAAGTAATTTTTTAAACCAGATTTTTAAATTGAACTGGCTATCCAAGAGCAGATAAAAACCTATAATTCCCCCGATTACAATAATATAGGGGTAGCCTTTAGTGAGTACAGTAAGGCCTAAAGCTACATATGCTAGGTAATAGTATTTGTTCTTGTTTTCAGTATAGGCTCTAATGAACCAATACATTGTTAGTGTGAAGAAAAACGTCAAAGGCACTTCAGGTGAAGCATACTGTTTGACAGCGATGAGCTGTACACTAACTGCCATGATACACATTGCATAAAGCCCTGCTTTAGGGCCATAAAGCTTTTTCCCCAATAGATAAGTGAGCCATATTGAGCCTAGGGCCATAAGTATCATAGGAAGTCTAATACCAAATTCATTTAAACCAAAAATGGCTGAACTTAAAGCAATAGCCCAATAGGTGAGTGGAGGTTTATTGTACCTTGGTCTATAATTGTATTGAATATCAATGAAATTTCCGCTTTCAAACATTTCCCTGACAGATTCTGCATAAAAGCTTTCATTTGGGGTCCAAATGTCATTTACATGAAAATTGAACAGATACAGCACGGCAATTAGTAGCATTAAATAACGCACTTGGGTTTTGTGAGGCGCAGTAAACTGAATGCTGTGTAATAAGTTCTTCATTTAATGCTTGGCTTTTTTATTCAATTCATGAAGGTACACATACTTTAGAAACGAAGTATGGGCACTGGTTACACAAATAATAATACCATAGAAACCATCAAGAAACCCTAGTTTAAAGAAGAAGCTTTTTATAAATAGTATGAGTGCGCTGCCAATGGCCTTTCCTATTGACGATTTTTTCCCTCGTTGATGCATGGCTTTTGCAGCTATTTCCGCATACTTGGCTGCCCTCAAGGCATGATCTTCTAATCGATGAAATGAGTAGTGAAAAAGATCACCTTTTAATTTCACTCTTGGTTTATTGGAAGTAATAATAACTGTATCATGCGGATTTTCTCCTCCCCAAGAGCCATATCGTTTATCCCATAGTCTAGTTTTTGCATCGGGATACCATCCACTATGTTTAATCCAGGCACCACAAAAATTGGTTAACCTATTGAAATAATAGGCATCGGTAGCCCAATTCTGTTTTACTTCTAAAATACTTTGCTTAAGTGTTTCCGAAAGTTCTTCGTCAGCATCTAATGAGAGCACTACGTTATTTTTAGCTTGAGAAACAGCAAAGTTTTTTTGCTCAATATGCCCTGCAAAAGCATGTTCAATAAATGTCACATCGTATTTAATGCAAATCTCTTTTGTCTTATCTGTAGAAAAAGAGTCAACCACAATTATCTCATCACATACATCCATCAAGGAATTGAGACATCTTGCAATATTACTTTCCTCATTATAAGTAATAATAACGCCACTTATTTTAATGCTATCCATAACCAAAAATTACGTTGTGACTTTTGTTGTAGGTTGTTTTATGCACTTTTCAAAGTCACTAATAATTTGATCAAGTTGAAATCTTTTTTCTACAATTTTTCTGCCTGAATCGCCCATTTTAATTCGAAGGTCTTTCTCATTTGCCAGTAAGTAGAGTTTGTCAGCAAAAGCCTTAGTGTCTCCAAAATCTAGTAAAAAACCATTTTTACCTTCTTCAATGAGCTCTGGGTTGCTAGTAATGTTAAAGGCTATGAGTGGTTTATGCGCAATCATGGCTTCTGCAAGTACATAGCCAAAACCTTCCCACTCTGAAGTTAATGCGAATACATCTATGCTGTGCATAAAGCTATTGACATCATCGGTGAATCCTATGAGCTCTACTTCGTTGGTTAGCTGCTCATTGTTTATCTTTTCTCTTAATGATGTTTCAAGTTCTCCCGTTCCAGCAATGACAATTTTAAAATTAAGATTTTTTGATTTGAGCTGTTTTGCAATATCAATGAGGTAATGTTGACCTTTCTGCGCGGTTAGTCGCCCAGCATTTCCTATAATGAACTGATCTTTTTCGAAGTTCATTTGATTGATTTCTTGATCATCAATTGATCGGATATCTAAGCCTTGGTAAACAATAGCGACATCATCTTTGGTTATGGAGGTTAATTCTAATAACATGGTTCGCCTTGTCTCTAATGAGTTGGCAATAACATGGGTGAAAACTCTCTTATACAAGTACCTATTCAAAAAACGATTTTTTACTGGAGCGGCTAGAGCACGATAAAGAACAATTTTTTTTACGCCAGCCACCTTCGCAGCTATGGCACCTACTTTGGTGTCGTGAGAGGCTGAAATAATGACTGCGTCAATATTTTGTTTCCTGTAGAATCGAATTAATCTTAAATATTTTATTGGGTTTAAAAATGAGAGGTTCTTTAATGTAATGTGAAAAACAGAAAATTTGTTTTGAGACGCTTTTTCAGCTAAGAGATTGCCTTGGCTTGCTGCGAAATAAACATTATAGCCTCTATCTCTAAACTTTATAGCATAATCAAAATGTATTTTTTCCCCACCACCCCAAAACCTGGTAGAATTTAAGAAGCAAATATTGTTCATTAGAAAGCTTTAAGTGTGGCCTATGGAAGATTTGTTTGAGTTATTGCTTACGCATAAAACGCTGAAACGGAAAATAATTTTTAGCTTCAGGTTTAATCAATGAATTATTTTTTCAAGACATTGACTTGGCAAAAATAGTAAATCAAGGTGTAAATACCATTTGGAATCGGAATGAGAAAGGTTGATTCAACAAAGGCCGTTAGTTTATTTTTATCTAAATTTATTGCGAGTGAAATGAACTAACTGTTATGCTGAACTTTATAAAAAGGAGAAGGGAAAAAAAAGCTATTAAATCTACATTTAGAGAATATGGCCATAAAATAAAACAATTCGATATCGATGGTTACGGTAAAGTTAAGTATGCCCAATGGCTTCATCCTTTCGAAGGACCAAAATTTGTAACAAAGGCTCAAATTGATTTTTACAAAGAGCTTTCGGGAGAAGGAAAAATGATCATAGATATAGGTGCCCACACGGGAGATACCACTGTTCCTATGGCCTTAGCTGTTGGCAAGAGTGGAATAGTTTTAGGTCTTGAGCCTAACCCTTATGTTTATAAAATACTTGAGAAAAATTCAGCACTAAACCCTGATAATACTAATATTGTTCCTCTTCCATTTGCGGCAACAGAAGAAGATGGTGAATTTATTTTTAACTATTCAGACGCTTCTTTTTGCAATGGAGGCTTTCTTTCTCAAATAAAAAATCGAAAACATAAGCATAACTATTAACTGAAGGTGCCTGGTAAAAACCTTAAAAAGTATCTTGATGAAAATTATGCTGATAAGCTGTCTCAATTATCATTGTTGAAAGTAGATGCAGAAGGTTATGACAAGGAAATATTGAATGACTTGGCCGATTTGATCAGTACATATAGGCCAAATATTATGGCCGAATGCTATAAAAGATTGACACAAGACGAGCGGGAAGAGCTTTACGATTCTATGGCCAAGCATGACTATGATATTTATTGCATAGATGGTTTTGAGTCAAGTGTCAATCGAATTTTACTCTCAAAAGATAAAATGAATATCAAAAAACATTTTGAAATTTTGGCTATACCTAAAGAAAAATAGATAATGATTCTGGTTGAAAACGCAGTAATTAGTGACGATATAAAAGAACAGCTCTTTGTATGCGACCTTGAAGCTTGCAAAGGGGCCTGCTGTGTGGAAGGTGATTTAGGAGCTCCGCTTGAAGACCATGAGCTTAAAGAGTTGGAAGATGCTCTTGAAACGGTTAAGCCATACCTGAGTGAAGAGGGTTTGAAGGCGATAGAGAATGAAGGGCCTTATATTATAGATTTTGAAGGAGATTATTCAACAACCACCATTGGCAATAGAGAATGTGCTTTTTCTATTTACGATGAAAAGGGCATTCTGAAATGTGGAATAGAACAGGCTTATCGCGATGGTAAAACCACTTTCAAAAAACCTATATCCTGCGAACTCTACCCCATCAGAATAACCAAATATGATCATTACGAAGCTCTAAATTATGATCGTTGGTCTATTTGCTCTGCGGCCTGTACTTTAGGTGAAAAGCTTGGTGTGCCGGTTTACAAGTTTCTGAAAGACGCACTTATCCGTAAATACGGAGAAGCTTGGTATAATGAACTATGTAATGAGATTGAAGGGAGTTGAGTTATAAGTTCGGATTAACTTTCAAGCTTCTTGGCGATACAGAAAGTACTTACTCCAAATGGAAAGTTTGTTCTTTTCAATAGCTTGTTCTCAAAGTTGATCAATTTGTAAATTGATTCATTGAACATCGAAGGTTGTGATAAGTCACCGTTAGCGTCTTCTGATTTTGATTTTCTCAGCCTGTTTAAAGTTCTGAAAACAAACACAGGTGTAAAAAGTAAGAAATTCCAATAACTGGCTTTTTGAATCTTAAAGCCCGTTTTCTTTAATTTACTTGTTAACTCAGGCTTTGTATAGCGCCTAAAGTGCATGTTAAATACATCGTGTGCGCTCCATAAAGACATAAACGCTGGCACAAAAACTAGTAGTGTGCCGTTGGGTTTTAGTAAGCTATGCCAGTTGATCAAAGCCTTTTTGTCGTCTTTAAGATGCTCCAAACAATCGGAAGCAATAATAACATCAAACTTTTTGTCTAGAATTATTTCCTGAGCATCCATTACGAAAGAGTTTTGGATGTTATTTCGCTTACAATTTGCAATTGCTTTCTCGCTAATGTCGATCCCGTATAGATTTTGCCTCTCGAAGCCTTTGTCTATTAACTCGTTTAATAGAATGCCAGAAGAACAGCCAATATCCAGAATGCTAACATCTCTCGGAGTTTTTTCTAACAGTTGTAAAATGTAGCTTCTTCTAGCTTTAAACCAAAAGTGTTCACTTTCTACATCATGATATGTAATTTCGTAGTCAGATTTCATTTATTTGTTTTGGTTAGCCAGGGCTTCACTCCAGTTTAGTTTTGTTTTTGATTGTTTCCTTTACGATAAAAAGGGGCCTTAGCTTGGTCTGAAAAAATGTTCTAACAATATATTCACCAAGAATTCCAAGCGAAAAAAGCTGAACTCCACTTAGTAATATCATACTGAAGAGTAAACCTGAAAATCCACTTGCGACTCCACCGAAAAATAATTTTTTTAGTAAGGAATAAATTAAATAAGCAAATGAAAATATGATGGTTGCAAGGCCCAATCTAGTCATCAATTTAATAGGGATATCGCTGAAACCGTAAATAGCATCGAAAGCTAGCTTCAACATTTTTCCTATTGAATATTTAGTAGAACCAGCATGTCGCTCATCTCTGTTGTAAGAGACTGATGTTTGATTAAAGCCAACCCACGCTCTCATACCTCTTATAAAACGCCTCTCTTCAGGCATTGATGAAAGTACTTTTACTACCCTAGAACTCATGAAACAAAAGTCTCCGCTATCCATAGGGATATCAATATTTGTCAATTTGCGTAAAACACGATAGAAATAAAAGGAAGTTTTCTTTTTGAAAAGCCCTTCATCTCTTCTTATTGATCTTACTCCGTAAATAACGTCATATCCATTTTTAAATTCGGAGTAAAACTGAGATAGTAACTCTGGTGGGTCTTGTAAATCCCCATCAATCACCATTACACCCTCAGATGCATTTACTTCCTCGAGACCAGCACTTAATGCAATTTGATGCCCAAAATTCCTAGATAAAATAATTGCTTGAAAGCGTTGGTCACGCAAAGCCAATTCAGTTATAAGCTTTGGGGTTTTATCTAAACTCCCATCATCAACTAAAATTACCTCAATACTTTTCGGGAAACTATCGATGAGTGCTGTTAACCGTGCAATGAGTTGCTCAAAAACTTCTTCTTCATTATACAGTGGGATAACAATGTTGATGGCTGGAGCAAGCATAGGTTACTGATTTTTTTCTGATTGAATGGTGTTGAGCATTGAAGGCTTTACCTGTGCGTAAGCAACAATTAGAGCTATGATTCCAAAGGTAATTACTTTGTAAAATTGTGTCTGATCGTACCAATACTTACCAATAATGTTAGACGATGTTAAAGTAGTAAGGATGAAATACATGCCCATTGGAATCAAGATTTTCAAAGGTATTCCTTTTAAACCTCCTTCTGCTTTGTACTTCTGAACCATATAATACGCCATGAAGAACAGAGCCGGTAGTATATAATAAAAGGAGTACTTATTCTGCGCAGGAAATACCAATGGAAACGCTAAGCAGATGTAACCAAATTCCCAAAAGGCATGCACACTTGATTTAGCTCCTTTAAAAGGAAGGCTCCTTACAAAGGATAGCGTAAAAAGTATCAAAGCTCCTCTAGCAATATTGGTAAGTATTCCTGCAACCTCGTATGATAGAGAAAGAATATTTCTGTTGCCAGTAATTTTATCATCAGGCATCTCGGTGAAATAGGCAAAAATGAATGCAGACAGGTTGTAAATGCCTGTTTTAGTTTCTAATGTATACTCTTTGTTGGCAGGGTTAATAATGTTGTACCATTCATGAATCAAGAAGTTGTTATAATCAAAACCAACAATTAAAGCGGGTAGGTAGACAAGGAACACTGTGAAGATTATAGTAAAAACAGGTGTTTTGAAATCCTTTCTATAAATAAAATAACCTATCAGTAGCAAGGGCATTATTTTAGTAACAATAGCAAGTGCTAACATTAGACCAGCCAAAACGGGCTTATTTTTTCTAGACAAGTGTAATGCATACACCGATAGAAAAACGAGTAAAATAGTAGTTTGACCCAACTGGAGGTTTTGTCCCCAAAAACGTATTCCGAGAATTAATGTGAGTATTGCCGTTATTCCGAAAAGCTTAGTGTCTGCCTTTAACTCAGAGAAAAACTCTCTAAATAATAGAATTGATTTATATAGTAAGAATACATTGAAAAAGAGCCAAAGGAAGATGTAAACTTGCTTTGGTAGTAAAGAAACTGGGTACAATGCTATACCAAAAATAGGAGCATATCTATATTGAGCATGAGGCGTTACTATTCCATCAGGCTCTGTTTCAACCATATCCTCATCCAAAAATGGATTGGCTTTTTCATCAATCATAACCCTTCCTGCAGCAACATAAATGCGGTAGTCTGCGGCTTGCTGTGTAGTAAAGATCAATGAAATCAAGACCATGATTCCATATATCCATATTTTGGTTTTTAAACTTGATTGTAGGGTCATTACTTGCTTAGCCTTGTGGTTAATTGAATAGATTTCTGTTGAAATGTTAAAAACTCTAATTGAGTATTGTGAATAATACAGCGAAATAGTTTAAAATATTCTTTATGAGCAACCTTTATTATTTTTCTAATCGTTCATTAGCCTACGAATATCTGACTAGTAAAAAAACAAAAAAAGTCACTTCTGAAAACAAAAGTGACCTTTGATACTTATATAGTGAATTTGTTATTGCATTCCCGTGAAATCGAAGCCTTCTAAGAAGCTTGTAGTAAACTGACCCGACTTAAATTTAGGATCATCCATTAGCTTGATATGGAAAGGAATAGTGGTTTTAATACCTTCAATTACATATTCTTCTAAAGCTCTCTTCATTCTTACCAATACTTCTTCTCGTGATTGAGCTGTTACAATTAACTTGGCAATCATTGAGTCGTAGTTTGGCGGAATAGTGTAGCCAGCATAAATATGGCTGTCAATTCTTACTCCATGTCCACCTGGGGTGTGTAGGTTTGTGATTTTACCAGGGCTTGGTCTAAAACCGTGTGCAGGATCTTCAGCGTTGATTCTACATTCCATAGCATAGAGCTTAGGGAAGTAGTTTTTGCCAGAAATTTTTTCGCCTGCTGCAACCTTAATCTGTTCTTTGATTAAGTCAAAATCGGTTACTTCTTCTGTAATAGGGTGCTCTACCTGAATACGCGTATTCATTTCCATAAAGTAGAAATCACCATGTTTATCTAACAAGAATTCTACGGTTCCAGCGCCTTCATAACCAATAGATTCAGCTGCTTTAACTGCGGCTGCTCCCATTCTTTCTCTTAGGTCCTGACTAACTGCAGGAGAAGGAGTTTCTTCTACTAGCTTCTGGTGTCTTCTCTGAATAGAGCAGTCTCTTTCAGAAAGATGACAAGCACGTCCAGTACTGTCACCTACAATCTGAATTTCAACGTGACGAGGCTCTTCAACAAATTTTTCAAGGTAAAGACCGTCATTACCAAATGCTGCCGCAGATTCCATTCTGGCATCGTCCCAAGCTTTTTGGAATTGAGAATCGTTTTTTACAATTCTCATTCCTCTTCCACCACCGCCAGCGGTAGCTTTTAGAATCACTGGGTATTTAACTTCGTTGGCAATTTTAAGCCCTTCTTCTACAGACTTTAATAAGCCATCAGACCCTGGGATAGTTGGAACACCTGCTTTTTTCATGGTGTCTTTGGCTGTGGCCTTGTCTCCCATTTTATCAATCATTTCAGGGCTCGCTCCAATGAATTTGATACCGTATTCCTGACAAACTCTTGAAAATTCAGCGTTTTCTGAAAGAAAGCCATATCCAGGGTGTATCGCATCTGCATTGGTAATTTCTGCAGCAGAGATGATATGAGGTATTTTAAGATAAGACTGATTGGAAGGTGCTGGGCCAATATTCACGGCCTCATCTGCAAACCTAACATGTAGACTGTCTTTATCGGCCGCAGAGTAAACCGCTACGGTTTTAATGCCCATTTCCTTACATGTTCTGATAATACGAAGGGCAATTTCGCCTCTGTTGGCAATTAATATCTTTTTAAACACTACAATAGATATTTTAGGTTGAGAAATAATTGAGGGCTTAAAAATTAAGCCCCTTAACCAAATTTTTACGCAGGATCTACCAAGAATAATGGTTGATCATACTCTACTGGTGATGCATTTTCAACCAATACTTTTACGATGGTGCCAGAAATTTCAGATTCAATTTCGTTGAATAACTTCATGGCTTCTACGATACAAACTTTATCGCCAGCTGATATTGTATCTCCAACATTTACAAATGAAGGGTCTTCAGGCTTTGGTGAGCGATAAAAAGTACCAATCATTGGTGATTTAATTTGAACATATTTGCTCGACTCGTCATTTGCTGGAGCGGGTTTAGCTGCTTCTTGAGGAGCTGGCGCTGCGGCTATTGGGGCAGCTGCAACGGGTTGAGGCATAGAAGGTGCAGTAGCAATTACCTTTCCTTCGTTATCTCTTTTTACTTTGATTTTGAACTCTTCAGTTTCAATGTTGACTTCTGCTAAACCTGATTTAGCAATGAAGTCGATCATATTCTTGATTTCTTTAGCATTCATAACAATTCGATTATTTCGTTGAGATGGTGGCTATTTTACACGCTCACCGTATGAATTAGTTCTAGTATCTACTTTAATTTTGTCGTCTTGATTGATGAACAATGGCACTTGAATTTCAGCGCCAGTTTCGAGCGTGGCAGGTTTTGTGGCATTCGTGGCCGTGTCTCCTTTAATGCCAGGCTCGGTGTAAGTTACAACAAGTTCTACATATGCCGGTAACTCTACACTCAAAACAGATTCAGTTTCGGCATGAAAAAGAACGTCTACTTCTTGTCCGTCTTTCATGAGCTGAGGTGCGTTAATCAACTCTTCTGGCACTGCAACTTGTTCAAAAGTTTCTGAGTTCATCAGGTTATAACCGTAGTCATCTTTAAAAAGAAACTGATGAGGCCTTTTTTCAATTCTGGCCGTAACCACTTTTACACCAGCAGTGAAAGTATTGTCCAATACTTTTCCTGTTCTAATGCTTTTTAGTTTTGTTCTTACGAATGCAGGTCCTTTTCCAGGCTTAACATGCTGAAATTCGGTGATTGCGTAAAGGTCGTGATTGTATTCAATTACAAGACCGTTTTTAAAATCTGCTGTACTTGCCATGCGTTTATTTCAAACTAAGTTACAAATATTCAATTTTGATCATTAGGAATTTTTATGATGGGTCGTATGCCCATTTTAAATATATAGCTCCCCAAGTGAACCCACCACCGAATGCGGCTAAAATTAGGTTATCACCTTTTTTTAGTTGGCTTTCATAATCCCAAAGGCAAAGAGGAATGGTTCCGCTGGTTGTGTTGCCATATTTGTGGATATTCAACATTACCTTTTCTTCACCAATTTCCATGCGCCTTGCTGTAGCGTCTATAATTCTTTTGTTTGCCTGATGAGGAACTAACCAAGTAACATCTTCTCCTTGTAAGTTGTTTTTGGCCATAATCTCGGCAGAAACATCTGCCATATTAGTAACGGCAAACTTAAAAACTGCGGAACCTTCTTGGTAAACGTAATGCTCACGATTGTCTACGGTTTCATGAGAAGCTGGCTTTCGGCTTCCTCCGGCTTTCATGTGCAAATGCTGGGCTCCCGATCCGTCAGATCGAAGAATGGAGTCCATGATTCCGACATTTTCTTCCGTAGGCTCCAATAGAACCGCACCGCCACCGTCTCCGAAAATAATACAGGTGGTTCTTTCGCTGTAGTCTATGATAGAAGACATTTTGTCTGCTCCAACTACCACAACTTTCTTGTATTTGCCCGTTTCAATAAACTGGCTACCCGTAGTTACAGCATAAATAAACCCTGAGCAGGCCGCTTGTAAGTCGTAACTAAATGCATTTTTTGCTCCAATGGCATCTGCAATAATATTGGCAGTGGCAGGAAACATCATGTCGGGGGTAGTGGTGGCGCAGATCAGAAGATCAATTTCAGAAGGATCGGTATTCGTTTTTTCGAGCAAGCCTTTTACAGCTTCAATACCCAAAACAGAGGTTCCTTGACCTTCTCCTTTTAATATTCTTCTTTCTTTAATGCCAGTGCGGGAAGTTATCCATTCGTCAGTAGTGTCTACTATGGTTTCTAACTCTTTGTTGGTTAAAACATAGTCTGGCACCCAACCGTTGACGCCTGAGATTTTAGCTCTGATTTTAGTCATTCAATATTTTATAGAACGGAAAGCTCCATTCTTATTTCTAAATAATTCGCCAATATAAGGGTTCATGCTTCAGATTCAAATAATAGATTGAACGAAACCATATTTTGGTCAAATGAAGTGTCTATAAATAAATATTGCTCCTGAATGTTGATTCAGGAGCAAATATTCAAGAAGCCAAAAGTTAAACTTAGGCTAAAACTTCTTTTTCCATTACTACTTTACCTTTGAAGTAAAGTTTTCCTTCATGCCAGAAAGCTCTGTGAGGCAAATGCATTTCTCCGGTAGTTGGGCAAATAGCTAAAGCCTTGCCATGCAATTTTTTGTGAGTTCTACCTTTGTCTCTTCTGGTTTTCGAGGTTTTTCTCTTAGGATGCGCCATTTTTCTACAATTTTATAGCTTTCGCTATTCTTTATTTTTCAATTTCTTCAAAGAAGCCCATCGTGGGTCTATTGATTCTTCATTTTCCTGATCTTTATTTTTCTCATCATTATCTTCTTCCGAAGAGTATATCATGAGTACTTCATCTTCATTTTCATCTTCTTCATCTTGTTGAAAACGTGGGTGAAGTTTTTTCATGGGGATTTCAAGTCCTATAAATTCAAACATTATGGATGCTACGTTCAGTTGTTGGGTGTCGCGTGGTATTACCACTACTTCATCCGACAGTTCTTCATACTCGTTTCCGAGTTTGTATATAAACGGCCTTTCCAAGTCTATCGGAAAATCAAACAAATCTAGACTTCTATCACACTCTAGTTCTACAGAACCTTTAATGTGAAAAACAGTCTGAATCATTGTTTCGGACTTGATCAATGAAATGTTAGCAGTAAGTTTTCCTTTTCTAACTAGATCATTGTCAAATAATTCAAAGAACTTATCATCTAACAGAAATTCAAAATCATGCAGCCCAGTATTGAGCTTAAAGATCTGTATTTCATATTTTCTGATTGGTTTCAATTATCCCCTCTCAAAATCAGGACTGCAAAGGTATGAAAATTCAATTGAATCCTAAAATAGTGTTTACTTATTTCATTAATAAATATCGAACAATTATTAGTCAACTACTTGCGGGCGGTTAATGGTTTATTGATAGTTGTCTTAAATCGCTCTTAATTAGCTTATTCTCTTCGGTTTCGTATAATGTCAATTGCCATGTAAAGTGCAGCCCTCATACTACTGGGGTCGGCTTCGTTTTTGCCAGCAATCCCAAATGCGGTTCCATGATCGGGAGATGTTCTTACAATCGGAAGACCAGCGGTAAAATTAACGCCATCTTCAAAAGCTATGGTCTTGAAAGGAATTAAGCCTTGGTCGTGGTACATTGCCAATATACCATCAAATTTAGAATTGGTGTTATTGCCAAAGAAACCATCGGCAGGGTAGGGGCCAAAAACCAAATGCCCTTTTTCTTTGAATTCGTTGATTACTGGCTGTATTAGTTCTTTTTCTTCTGAACCCAATAGGCCATCTTCTCCAGCGTGAGGGTTCAGTCCTAAAATAGCGACTTTAGGCTTACTGATACCAAAATCCTTTTTCAATGATTTTAACATCAAATCTATTTTGCTGGTCAGTCTTTCGGTGGTTAATTCTTCTTTAATCTTCATTAAAGGAATATGACCAGTGGCCACGCCAATTCTAAGCCGATCGTTGCAGAGGAACATTAGGCTGTCTTTCGCACCAAAAGTAGTGGTGAAAAACTCAGTGTGACCAGGGAAGTTAAAGTCTCCACTTTGAATATTGTTTTTACTAATAGGGGCTGTGACAACTCCATCAATTATTCCGTTTTGTAAATCTGCCACAGCTTTTTGTAAAGAAGCTAAGGCGTATTTACCTCCCTCGCTGTTTTCTTCTCCTGGTTTAATTTCAAAATCTTCTTCCCAGCAATTAATCACATTGGCCTTTTTTTCATGTAGCCTATCGCCACTATTAAATTGATAGAAGGAGAAATTAGTAAGCTCTAGCATTTTTTTATAGTGCGAAAAGGCTTTACCGTGGCCATATAGTATTATGGTTGCATAATCGTAAAGCTTCTGTTCCGAAACGGTTTTTATAATTACTTCGGGGCCAATGCCATTAATATCGCCAATGGTGATGCCAATTACGGGTTTGTATGTAGTTTCGTCTTCTGAATGTAGATTCATAATCAAAGAATTTCCTGCTTTTGTAATCTTTAAAGAAAAGTTGAAGTAGGTTTGAATTTGAGAAGAACAATGAAGCCCTGCTCTGAGTAATCTTCAACAGAATTCTCATTTTGCGCAAATTAATGTTTTTTCTATAAGTTACTTCCATGTCATCAGTAAGACCTAAGAAACACCTCGGCCAACATTTTTTAAAAGATTTGAACATTGCCAAAAGTATTGCCGATGGACTTACTGGTCATGGAGGCTATGATAAAGTAGTAGAGATTGGTCCAGGAACAGGTGTGCTCACTCAGTTTCTTTTACAAAACAAACAAGAAACCTCAGTAATTGAGATTGACAGAGAGTCTGTGGCTTACCTCAAGCAGCATTACCCTCAGCTTGAAGGAAGAATTATTGAAGGTGATTTTCTGAAGTTGAATATGGAAGAGCTATTTCCAGGTAAATTTGGGGTAGTGGGTAACTTTCCATATAATATTTCATCACAAATATTTTTCAAAATTCTGGACTTGAAGCAGCAGGTGCCCGAAGTAGTTTGTATGATTCAAAAAGAAGTGGCCGATCGCCTTATTTCTGCCCCAGGAAATAAAGCCTATGGAATTTTAAGTGTGTTCTTACAGGCTTATTATGAGTTAGAATATTTATTCACAGTTCCTCCTAATGTTTTTAACCCTCCTCCCAAGGTAAATAGCGCGGTAATTAGGTTAAAAAGAAACAAAAGAGAAGCCTTGGATTGCGATGAAGTGCTTTTTAGAAGGGTAGTAAAAGCAGGTTTTCAAATGAGAAGGAAAACATTGCGCAACGCACTAAAACCAATAAATTTGCCAGAGGAACTCAGCGGAGAAAAAGTGCTCGATCAAAGGGCCGAAACACTTTCTGTTGACCAGTATGTGGAACTGACGAATCTTATATCATCGTGTCAGAAGTAAAAACCATTTTTGAACTTTCTAAAGAATACCTTAGTGCGCTAGAAATAGCCATAGAGGAAAAAAATAGTGCCTTTATCCGCGACACGATGGAGGGGGTGAATTCTGCCGATATTTCTGCATTACTGGATGAGTTGAATGCCGATATGGCCAAATATGTCATAGATATATTGGACAATGAGGTTGGGGCGGAAATTATAGAAGACCTTGAAGAAGACACTAGAACTAAATTCTTAGAAAACTTCACACCAAAAGAAGTAGCCGATTACATTACTGAAATGGATTCTGATGATGCGGTAGATATCATCAATGAACTTCCGGCCAAAACACGTGAAGAAGTAATTTCTGAAATTATTGATCCAGATACCGCTGCCCATATTCATGAGCTAATGCGCTATGATGAGGATTGTGCAGGAGGTTTAATGGCGAAGGAGATGATCATCGCCAATTTGAATTGGAACATTGTTCAGACCATTGAAGAAATTAGAAGACAGCGTGAAAATGTAGATCGTATTTACTCGGTTTATGTAGTTGACGATAAATATAAGCTATTGGGTAAAGTTTCTGTGAAGGATATTTTGCTAGCCAATGATAATACGCACATCAGTGAAATTTATGATGATGATGTCATTTCTGTTGAAACCTATATGGATGAAGAAGAAGTGGCCGACATCATGCGAAAATACGACCTCGATGTGGTGCCCGTAGTAAACCTTCAAGGCAAGCTAGTGGGTAGAATTACCATAGATGATATTGTAGATGTAATTACCGATCAGGCCGAAGAAGACAGACAACTGATGTCGGGTATATCTTCAGATGTAGAGGAAGACGATACCATTTGGGTGATTTTGAAAGCCCGATTGCCGTGGTTGATTATTGGTTTGGTAGGCGGAATTGTTGGTGCATATGTAATTCGAGGTTTCGAAGATCAAATTCAAACCATTACAGGCTTGGCGCTTTTTATACCATTGATTATGGCTACGGGCGGAAATGTAGGGGTGCAGTCTTCAACCCTCGTAGTTCAAAGTTTAGCCACTAAATCAGTATTTACCGATAGTTTAGGAAAACGACTCTTGAAAATGGTAGCAATTGCCATGTTTACCGGATTAGTGTTGGGCTCAATCAGCTTCTTAGTTGTCTATTTATATGGAGAAGTTAAACTCGGTTTAGTGGTAGCTATTGCACTTCAGGCCGTAGTTTTGCTGGCCTCATTTACAGGAACAGCAACACCACTGATATTAGATAAACTCGGAATTAATCCAGCTTTGGCTTCTGGGCCGTTTATTACCACGGCCAACGATATGTTGGGAATTACCGTGTATTTATTGATTGCCAACTTATTACTCTAAGCTTATGCAGAAGAAGTTTTTGATTGTTGATGATATGCATCAGAGCATCTGTGGATTGCTTTCAGAAATTGGAATAGATGCCGATTATCAACCCCAGATTTCCAGAAGTGAATTGCTCAGTATTATTGGTAATTACGAAGGCTTGCTCATTCGTTCTAAAACGGATGTAGATCAGGAGCTGATTAACGCTGCTGTTAAATTAGAAGTGATTGGCCGAGCGGGTGCTGGTTTAGATAAAATTGACGTTCAGTACGTGGAGTCGAGAGGAATTGAGATTCTGAATGCCCCAGAAGGAAATAGAGATGCATTGGCCGAGCACGCCATGGGGCTTTTGCTTTCCATGTTGAACAATATTATAAAATCTGATGCCGAAGTAAGAAATTGGATTTGGGACAGGGAAGGCAACCGAGGTGACGAACTAAGCGATAAAACCATTGGCATTATTGGCTATGGCTACATGGGGCAGGCTTTTGTACAAAGACTTAGGGCTTTTGATTGCCGTGTATTGGTGTACGACAAGTATAAAAAGGGCTTTGGAACCAAAAACGTAGAGGAAGTGAGCTTGGCAAAATTGTTTGACAAATCTGATATCCTTAGTCTTCATATTCCTTTAAATGAAGAAACTCGAGCTTGGGTGAATAAAGACTTTATTCAGAATTTCAGAAAGGATATTTACCTGTTAAATACCGCCCGAGGAGAGATTTTACCAACAAAAGACCTTTTGGAATTATTGGACTCAGGCAAAATAAAAGGTGCTGCCCTTGATGTTTTAGATAAGGAAAAGTTCGACAATCTGACCGAAGATGAGCGAAATCAGTTTACAGATCTATTTTCAAGGAAAAATATAGTTTTCTCTCCGCATGTAGGCGGCTGGACATTCTCTTCTTACAAAAGAATCAATGAAGTGTTGGTAGGGAAAATTGCCTCGCATTATCACATAATGTCAGAATCAAATAAGCCGTGATTTAGGAGGTGGTTAATTACCATTTTGAGTTAATTGAAAGCTGATAAATATACCTCAAATCTAATTTTAAGCCCTTTTCAATTACCCGAGTAAACTTACTGTTAGTAGGAGAGTATATATATTTTGCTTAAATTTGAAGCATACATCGCCTTAGCGGGCGATTTTTGTATTTAAAGCAACGGTTTCTGTTAGGAGCCGTTCTTTGTTTTTTATAGCATAACAAATTAAACAATTAAAACTATGGCTGGAATTTCATATTACACGGAAGAAGGCTTGCAGAAATTGAAGGATGAGCTTCATCACCTTAAAACCAAAGGGAGAGCGGACATGTCGAAACAAATTGCTGAGGCACGCGACAAAGGTGATTTGAGTGAAAATGCTGAATATGATGCTGCAAAAGATGCTCAAGGCCTCATGGAAATGAGAATTGCTGAGCTAGAAACGGTTGTTGGTGATGCGAGAATCATGAAAGATGAAAACGTAGACCTCTCTAAAGTTTCAATCCTTTCAACAGCTAAAATCAAAAACGTTAAAAACGGCATGGTAGTAAAATACACTTTGGTATCCGAAAAAGAAGCGGACCTGAAGGCCGGAAAAATATCTTATGAATCACCAATTGGCAAGGGACTCTTGAATAAAAAAATTGGTGAGATTGCAGAAGTAAAAGCGCCTGCTGGCACTATGCAATTCGAAATATTAGACATTACATTAGAATAATTATGCCAAGTATCTTCACTCGAATCATTAACAGAGAAATTCCCGGCCATATAGTGGCAGAAGACGATAATAACATTGCATTTCTGGATGTTAATCCATTGAAAAGAGGTCATGTATTATGCGTTCCTAAAGAGGAGGTGAATTATATTTTTGATATGGGTGAAGATACTTACATAAACCTACACAGCTTTACTAAAAAGGTAGCCAAGGCAGTGGAAGCTGCTGTGCCTTGCAAAAGAATTGGCGTAGCCGTGATTGGCCTTGAAGTGCCCCATGTTCACATTCACTTAATTCCGCTTCAGAATATTTCCGATATTGACTTTAGCAAACCCAAACTAAGTTTAAGTCAAGAGGAATTGGCCGAAACGGCTGAAAAGATAAAGGCGAAGTATCATGCCTAACCTTTAAAGGAAAGCGTAAACTCTGTTCCTTCATTAATTTTACTTTCTACTGAAATATGACCGCCTAGGTTGGTCATGTGGGTATGAACAAGGTAAAGACCTATGCCTTTGCTTTCTGGACGGGTGTTGAAGGTTTGACTCAAGCCAAAAATTCTATCTTTTACGGCATCTTTATCAAAGCCAATACCATTGTCGGTAAATATCAGGCGTTTAACTTCTCTCACCATTTTAGCCTTTATGGTTATAATGGGAGTGGTACTTGGTTTGGCATATTTGATTGAATTGGTAATGAGGTTCAGGAAAATACTTTCTAAATAATCCCGGTTAAAACTTATGGTCTGAAAGGAGGTGAAATCAATCTGAAAAACCACTTTTGAATTACTTATTAATGCGCCAATAGAGTCTTGCACGGTTTTTAATACCTCTGCCAATGATACATCTTCAATCTTCACTGAAACTTTGGCGTTTTCACTCAGCTCATTTAGGTGCTTGTTCATTTTGAACTCTAACTTTTCGGCCGTTTTTTTCAGAAGTTCAATCAAATTTAAGGTTTCTGGATTTTTAATTTCAGAGGTGTCTAAAAGGTGGAGAATACCGAATAGATTGTTCACAGGTTCTCTCAAATCGTGTGAAGTGGTAAATGATAAGTCTTTCAACTTCTTATTCATCATTGAAAGGTTAGCCAATAAAGCATTTCGCTCTTCTTCTAGCCTTTTTTTATGAGTTATATCTTTAGCAATAGCATAAACCAAGTTGTCTTCATTTAAGGGCATTGATGTCCATGATAACCACACTATTTCTCCATTCTTTTTCAAATAGCGGTTTTCATAATTCATAAGAGGCTTGCCTTTTTTAATGCTCTCTCGATATTCAGCGGTAAGATTTCTATCAAGTGGGTGGATAAAGCTGTTTATAGGCCGTGACAATAGCTCTTCTTCGGAGTAACCTAAAAGGTTTGGAACAGCAGGGTTTATCCTTTTGAAGAATCCATCGAACCCGGCAATGCAAAGTAAGTCTGGCGAAAACTTGAAGAAATAGTCTGAGTTCAATCTGAGTTTATTCATATAAGATTTATCCTTTCAGTAAATGCCCAAAAATCACGAGCGAATTATACATAAAGGACTGTTTTAGGATGTATGCTGATTAGGTAATTATATGTATTATAATTGAATGATGATATAAAATAATAAAGAAATTGGTTATCCTTATTTAACTCGGCCGGGATTATCAGAAATAAACGACTTCCAGCTTTTGTTGCCGCTTTGTTGGCTGCCACCCTGAAAATGATGGCAAAGCGCTACTGCTAAAGCATCGGTAGCATCGAATAATTTTGGGAGGGTTTCGATTTTTAATAACGTTTTCAACATGGCCGCCACCTGTTCTTTAGAGGCATTTCCATTTCCTGTAACAGATTGCTTCACTTTTTTAGGGGCATATTCTGTAATAGGAATTTCTCTGGCCAAAGCTGCGGACATGGCAACACCCTGCGCCCTTCCTAATTTGAGCATGGACTGAACGTTTTTTCCAAAGAAGGGGGCTTCCAGTGCCATTTCATCGGGTTGAAATTCTTCAATAACAGAAGTAACCCTTTCAAAAATCTTCTTCAGTTTTAATTCGTGCCCAGTGTATTTACTAAGGTGAATAACGCCAAATTGAAGGAGCGTGATTTTTTTGCCAGAAACCAAGATGAGTCCATAGCCCATTATACTGGTACCAGGGTCGATACCGAGAATGATTTTCTCTTTAATAGGAGCTTTGGCTAATGGCATAGGTGCAAGATAAATAAACCTTCCATTTCTGTAATTCAAAACAAGGTTTTAAATGCAAATGCTTTCCGCGTAATTCGCATATGGTTCTATTTGTCGCAGGTGTTGTTTTTAGTTACTTGCTACTTTTATTTTTCCCCATTCTTGCTTGGCAACAGATGCCGTTTGCTAGTGCTGAAAAGTATGAAGGGAAAGTATCGGTGATTATTCCTTTCAGAAATGAAGAAGCAAATCTGAAGCGATTAGTGGAGGCACTGAAGGTTCAAACATACCCATGGTTTGAAGTGCTTTTCGTAAACGACCACTCTACCGATGATTCATTAAACGTGTTAAGGCAGCTGGTTGAGAAAGATATCCCATTCTCTTTTAGTATTATTTCTTTAGAAGAAACCCAAGGAAAGAAAGCCGCTATTACGGCAGGTATTGCACAGGCTTCGGGTGAAATTATTGTTATTACAGATGCAGATTGTTGGTGTAATGAAAACTGGCTGAAAGCTATGACTTCTGGTTTTAACAACTCCCAAACACAAATGATTACAGGGCCGGTGGTGTTGGAAGGAGGAAGTTTCTTTCAAAAATTGCAACGGATTGAATTTGGTGCAGTGCTGGCTTCTTCCGCAGCATTGATTGGTTTAGGTAAACCCACCATGGCCAATGGAGCCAATTTAGCCTATAGAAAATTGGTATTTACTGAGGTAGAAGGGTTTACGGGCATAGAACAAACACCTTCGGGTGACGATGAGTTGCTGATGATGAAAATAGCCAAAAAGTACCCGAATGGTGTTGTCTTTGCTAAGAATCCCGATTCAGTTGTACATACTCTTGCCCACACAAATTGGGTCGATTTTATTCAGCAACGCAAGCGTTGGGCCAGTAAATGGAAAGTAGGCATGCGGTGGTCTACAATAATATCGGCCTTGTTTGTTTATTCAGTGCAAATAGCCCTTGTGGGCTTAGTGCTATTGTTCCTTTTTGGAAAAGTATCATTAGTTTCTTTGGTTGGGCTTTGGCTAATAAAGGTGGTTTTAGAGCTTCAGCTCATTAGAAATTACTTCCGTGATTTAAAACAAGCCTATTCGTTTTTCCACTTCCTTTTGTTACAAACCTTTTATCCTTTTTACGTGCTTTATGTTGGTTTGGCATCTAACTTTGGGCGTTTTCAATGGAAGGAAAGAAGTTTCAAAATCTAGTACAATAATATGACCGACAATGAGTTTGATGTTTTGGATGAGCTTTACTTCGTTCAACCTTTTAATGCCATTTTGGAAGAAACGCAGTTGGCAGAGAGCGAACTTAAAGAAGTACTCTCAGGGCTGTTGAACAAGGGTTGGGTAAAATGCTTTGGCGACCGCCAAGCAGAAATGCCAATTGCATTGAGTGAGTTGGGGAATGATCTCACTTCGTATTTTTATTTGGCCACCAAAGAAGGCTTATTAGTTCACAACGGTCGTTAAGCACTATGCAAGATACACTTCAACGTAAGTTTTATAGAAAGGAAATGGAGGTAAACGCACTCTTGGAAATTACCCAAGCGGTGAACGACAACCTTCCTGAAGATGACCTCTATAAAATTTATGAATTTACCCTTAGGGCCAATCTGCAATTATCTAAAATGGTATTGTATGTGAAAGACCTAGACTGGGAATGTAAGGTGCAATTTGGTGCAAAAAAGGATTTCACTAAAATACCACTCGATACAGGGTGTTTTGATCTGAAGAAGATAGTTGCGGTGACTGATGCAAAACTCTCTATTTCATGCTTTAATGAATTTGATATCATAATACCTGTTACTCATAAAGAAAAACTGCTCGCATTTGTATTTATTAAAACTTCAGAAGAAGAAAAAGGAGCCGATACCACCTTTATACAAGCCTTGAGTAATGTGATTCTCGTAGCGATTGAAAATAAGCGATTGGCCAGAAAACAACTTGAGCAACAGGCCATTCAGCGCGAAATGGAAATTGCTAGAAACGTTCAGAACTATCTTTTTCCAGATGTTTTACCTAATTCTCAAAAATTAGAGATAAAGGCATTCTACCAGCCGTGTAAAACTGTAGGTGGAGATTATTACGATTATATTCCTATTCCCAACGAAAATCAATTTCTAGTTTGTATTGCCGATGTATCGGGAAAGGGAATGCCTGCCGCTATATTAATGTCTAATTTTCAGGCAGTATTAAGAACTTTGAGTAGGAATGCTGAAAATCCAGAACAGGTAATACATGAACTGAATCATCAGACATGGCACAACGCAAAGGGTGAAAACTTTATAACCTTCTTTTTAGCCGTCTACGACTTTGATAAAAAGAACCTTCGCTATTTTAACTGTGGTCACAATCATCCGGTTTTGATTACAAAGGATGAGGTAATGATTTTGAACGAAGGAAGTACCGTGTTAGGCGCATTTGATCCGCTTCCGTTTTTGGATAAAGGTGAAATTGAAAATATAGAAGAATTCTCGCTTTTCATGTTTACCGATGGCCTTACCGAAACTTTTAATAGTGCTGGAGAAGAGTTTGGCGAAGAAAGGCTAAGGAAGTTCTTGGTGGATCATAAAAATAAAGACCTTCAAACTACCCACAATGATTTAATGACAGAGTTAGAAGGATTCAAAAAGGAGAATGCCTTTGCCGATGACCTTACTTTCTTATCTTGTAGGGTAAATAATGCTACTCCATAAAACACCCATATTTGCCCGATGGCTTTACCCTAGCTTAGTTTGGAAACAAACAAGTAATGAAAAAGCCATTTATTTAACCTTCGATGACGGCCCAATTCCAGAAGTTACACCTTGGGTATTGAAAACGCTGGGTGAGTTTGATGCAAAGGCTACTTTTTTTTGTGTTGGAGAAAACATACACAAGCATCCCGACATTTTTAAAGAAGTACTCAGTAAAGGTCATTCGGTAGGTAACCACACTTATCATCACGTAAAAGGGTGGGAAACAGACGCTACTGAATATCTTAAAGACTTTTTGAAGTGTGAGGAAGAACTTCATAAGTATGGAGAAGAAGGAAGGCTCTTTAGGCCTCCTTATGGTAAAATCACCTTTAAGCAAATCAAGCAATTGTCTTCTCGAAAAATCATTATGTGGGATGTGCTCTCAGGTGATTTCTCGCAAAAACTATCAGCTGAAACCGTTTTAAAAAAGAGCATTCAGTATTCTAAATCAGGAAGTATTATTGTATTCCATGACAGCTTGAAGGCTTTTGATAGCCTTCAATATGCATTACCTCGCTATTTAGAGCATTTTCAATCGAAAGGTTTTACTTTTAAACCGTTATGATTGGTGAAGTTTTGCTTGTTACGTTTGCGCTCATCCTACTTTCAGAACTGGCCTTAATCTGGAGATTTAAGCGTTTTTTTATTAAAGCCGTTGAAATTGATTCTATTCAAACTTGGCCTAAAGTAACTATTTTAATTGCTGCTAGAAATGAAGAAGAGAATTTAAAGGCTTGCTTTAACGCGGTTGCCAATCTTGATTATCCGCACGAAAAGCTTCAGGTTTTAGTAGGGAACGACCAGTCAACAGACGGAACTCAAGGTATAATTGACAGTTGGATCAATAAATATCCTCATGTCAAATCCATTTCTATCCTACCTCATTTAAATGGACTTATTGCTAAGTCGAACGTTTTGGCACAATTGGCGACCAAGGCCGAAGGTGATTATTTAATCATTTTAGATGCAGACGTTACTGTTACTCAACATTGGCTGAAAACGATGGTTGCTCAAGCAATTCAAGGCGTTGATGTGGTGAGCGGTTATACCGAAGTAAAAACCGAAGGTTATTTTTCATCCATTCAGAAAATGGATTGGCAAAATAGCATTCATAGCCTAAAGGTTTTTTCAGACTACGGAAATACACTTACAGCCTTGGGTAATAATATGCTGATTTCGAAAAAGGCATATCAAACAATAGGTGGTTTTGAAGCCCTTGGTAAAACTAAAGTAGAGGATCTGAAATTGTTATTGGCCGCTAGAAAAGCAGGCTTGAAAACAGCACAACTTATTGATAAAGGAGCAGGCATTACTTTTCCTATAAAAGGGATTTTAGACTATGTTGATCAGAGAAAACGCTGGCTCAAGGGAATTCTGAGCTATAGAACACTTTCTGGTATCGGGTTTATAGTTTATCGTCTGCTGCTGATTGAAATGTTGGCGGTATTGTTATTTCTAACAAACTCAAAAGTGCTCATCGTATTGATTTCCTTGATAGTATTAAAACTACTGATCGAAAACATTAAACAGTATCAAGTTAAGCGTACTCTAGGTCAAGTTGATGTTAAGTTTAGTCTCTTCAAGCCATTTATTATTGCTCTTTTAGATACATTTGCTCTTGTTGTTTTAGTGCTGAACCCTAGAGTCAGCTGGAAGAAAAGAAAGTTTAAATGATGATTGAAACCCATGCCCATATTTATGCCGACCAGTTTGAGAAGGACATAGATGAGGTATTAGAAAGAGGAAGAGAAGAAGGCATTTCTAAAATCTACATGCCCAATATTGATCATACATCAATTGATGGAATGCTGGAGTTGGAAGAAAAATATCCAGATTTGTGTGTGGCTACCATGGGGCTTCACCCGTGTTCTGTAAAAGGCGATTTTCAGAAAGAACTTTATATTGTTGAAGAGTGGCTTGGAAAGCGCGAGTTTGCAGCTATTGGTGAAATGGGTACTGATTTGTACTGGGATAAAACCTTTATCAATCAACAAGTAGAGGCCTTCAAGATTCAAGTAGCTTGGGCAAAACAATATCAAAAACCGATTATAATCCATTGTCGAGAATCATTAGATATGACCATCGACTTGGTAGAAGGTCTTAAAGAAGACAACCTTACAGGTGTTTTCCATTGCTTTAATGGTTCTGTAGCGCAAGCAGAACGTATTCATAAACTTGGCTTTCATATTGGTTTAGGTGGGGTGGTTACCTTCAAAAACAGTGGTATGGATGAGGTAATTCCTCAATTAAATATGGATCATGTGGTTTTAGAAACCGATAGCCCTTATTTGGCGCCTGTTCCTTATAGAGGGAAAAGAAATGAGCCTTCCTATTTAAAGTTGGTAGCTCAAAAAATTGCTGATTTAAGGCAAGTTGGGGTAGCAGAAATTGAAGCCATTACCACTAAAAATGCCAATTCATTATTTAAAGTGCAGTCATGATTTCAACCCTAGAATTTTCGCCTAACCCAAAAGCATCTATACTTATAGTATATACTGGTGGTACTTTGGGGATGGACTATGAAGAAAACGGTTCGCTAGTACCTTGCGACTTTGAACGCGTAGTAGCCAGAATACCTGTTTTGAAGGAATTAAATATTAACCTGTCGGTAATTTCCTTCGACCCTCCAATTGATTCCTCGAATGTAAAACTCGAGCATTGGGTACAAATTGGTCAAACCATTAAAGATAATTACACCGCTTTCGATGGCTTTATTGTGCTGCATGGAACAGATACTATGGCATATTCTGCTAGTGCTTTAAGCTTTATGCTGCAAGGTTTGAACAAGCCAGTTATATTTACGGGGGCTCAATTGCCTATTGCTTCCCCCAGATCAGATGGGCGAGAAAACTTTGTTACAGCATTAGAGATTGCCGCAGACAGCAAAGATGGAGTGCCGGTTGTTTCAGAAGTATGCATCTTTTTTAACCACTTATTGTTGCGAGGAAACCGTTCAAAGAAAGTTGAAAGTCGTCATTTCGATGCTTTTGAATCTGAAAACTACCCTGCATTGGCGGAGGCTGGCATTGTGATAGATTATAATTATGCCGCTTTAAAGGCCTATGACCACAATTCTAAACTTAAATTTTACCCAGAATTAAAGGACGATATTGTTATTTTAAAGCTGTTCCCAGGTATTAATGAACACGTGGTAAAGCACTTATTGAATGCCCCATCTATTAAAGGAATAGTTATGGAGAGCTATGGTTCAGGTAATGTTCCTCATCAGCCTTGGTTCTTAAACTTATTGGAAAGTGCTGTAAACAAGGGAGTTGTTGTGCTGAATGTTTCGCAATGTAATGGGGGAAATGTAATTCAAGGTAAATATGAGGCCAGCAGTGCTTTAAATAGAATAGGCGTTATTAGTGGCGGAGATTTGACAACTGAAGCCGCTACTACGAAAATGATGCACTTATTTGGTAGAAACACTGAATTAGATGAACTTAGAGAAAAATTGACGAGTGCTATTTCGGGCGAAATGAACTGATTTTTATTGATTGACAAAAACATAAATCAATTTGCATAAAGGATATTTTATTGATTTATTTGTCACCTTGCGATAAGCGCATTTGTTGATAAAAGTTGAGGAGAGGTGTCCGAGTGGCTGAAGGAGCACGCTTGGAAAGCGTGTATACTCGAAAGGGTATCGAGGGTTCGAATCCCTCTCTCTCCGCATGATCAACTAAAAACTTAAGTATAATTTCTTTTAACAATAATTATTAATAATTTAGAAACCGTTTTAACCTTTATTAATCAAAACTAGACTATGAAAAAGTTATTCTCACTATTGATGATCTTAGGCGTTCTGTCGATTGGATTCAATGCTTATGCTCAAGACGATGCTCAAGAAGGAGCTACAACCGAGCAAGTAGAAAACACCATACCAGAAAACCCTGACTATTCAGACGAATTGGCGGATATGCCAGAAGAGTCTTTAGATCAAGTCATCAAACAAAAATTTATTGAAGGAGATCCTAAGTTTATGTCTCCAGTATTAATCTGTTTAATTCTTGGACTTGCTATCTCAATCGAAAGAATTATCAGTCTTAATATGGCAACGACTAACACAAACAAGCTTTTGAGCAAAGTAGAAGATGCTCTAGAGTCTGGAGGGGTTGAAGCAGCTAAAGAAGTGACCAAAAACACAAGAGGTCCAGTAGCATCTATCTTTACTCAAGGTCTTATGAGAATGTCAGAAGGAATTGAAATGGTTGAAAAATCAGTGATTGCTTACGGTTCTGTAGAAATGGGTCGTTTAGAAAGAGGTCTAGTTTGGATTTCTCTATTCATCTCATTGGCTCCAATGTTGGGTTTCATGGGTACTGTAATTGGTATGATCGGTGCCTTCGATGCGATTGAAGCAGCTGGTGATATTTCTCCAGGATTGGTTGCTGGTGGTATTAAAGTAGCCCTTTTAACAACAGTTGGTGGTTTGATCGTTGCGATTATCCTTCAATTGTTCTATAACTACTGTGTTTCTAAAATCGATTCAATTGTTAACTCAATGGAAGATGCGTCAATCTCTTTGGTTGACTTGCTAGTGAAGCACAATTTGTCTAAGTAATTAACCTGTAAATAGATTATTATGGATCAGGACCAATTAATTGATTTAGGATTATACGCATCCTACATTCTGCTTGCTGTAGCAACGGTTGCCGCTATTGTGATGAACCTAGTTAACTCTTTGGGTAATCCTAAGAGTTTGGTTAAGAGCGGAATCGGCTTGGTAGTTTTAGGTTTAATATTCTTTATTGGATATTCAATGGCCCCTGCTGAAATCGACCTTGTTAGCCAAAGAGCTTTTGAAGCTACTAACATAGACCCTTCTGCAGCGTCAACGGTAACTGCCTATAAATTGATAGGTGGAGCAATGACCACAACTTTAGTACTACTATTAGTAGCTGTTGTAGGTTTAATATATTCGTCAATCGCAAGAGTAGTTAGATAATTTAATTATGGCAAGAAGTAAGAACAGAGGAAGTCAGGAGGTAAATGCCGGCTCAATGGCCGACATCGCTTTCCTATTATTGATATTCTTTCTGGTAACTACTCAAATTGCCACCAACAAAGGTTTGACCTTGTTACTTCCTCCTAAACAGGATGAAGAAGAACCAGACCAAGTAAAGCAACAAGAGAGAAATATCTTTAAAATTCAGGTAAACTCCCTGAATCAGCTGTTGGTGGAAGATGAGAGACTAGACGATCCATCTTTGATAGGAGATATGGTTTATGACTTTATTTTAAATTTCGGTAAGATGTCTGACGTTGAGAAAGGCCCTACTGGAGAGAAAGTGAGTGATAGACAAACCTATGAGTCTTTACCTGCTACAATGAAAGCATACATCAATAATAAGTTGAGGTCAGGCGAATCGTCTGATGGACCAAACGCTGCTATTGTATCGCTTAAAGCAGATAGAGGAAGTAGTTATGAAATTTTCATTGAAATTCTAGATCAGCTAAACGCTGCTTATAACCGAGTGTATGGTGAAAGGGTAGGTTTAACTGCTGAGGAGTTTAGGAAATTGAATAGAAACGATCCAAGAGATTTGGATTTATATGATAGAGCTCGTTCAGGAATACCTAAGTCGATCTCGATTGCAGAACCAAGTAAAGTAGGAGGTTAATATGTCAAAGTTTAAGAAGAAAAGTGAGTCCAGTCAGGACATCCCAACTGCGGCATTGCCTGATATTATCTTTATGCTTTTGTTTTTCTTCATGGTAACAACTGTGATGAGAGAAACAGAGGTTTTGGTAAAGCAAGATATTCCAAGAGCTGAGCAATTAGTAAAGCTTGAAAAGAAAAAGCTTGTAACCTATCTATACGTAGGTGAACCTAAAGAACCTGAGATTTTTGGTACAGAATCATTAATCCAAGCCAACGATGCATTTATTGCTATTGACGGTATTGTTCAGTGGGTGAACACAGAGAAAGATCAACTTAGCGAAGTTGAGCGTGATCAAATCACAATTTCTCTTAAAGTAGATAAGGAAACCAAAATGGGGATTATTGTTGATATTCAAACTGAATTGAGAGAAGCAAATGCTCGTAAGATCATTTATGCTACACCTCAAAAAACAGATGATAACTAGTTTTGATAAAACTACATAATATAGAAGGCTGCCATTTGGCAGCCTTTTTTTATTCCCGGTTGTCTACTTTGGTATTTAATAATCAGATTACAGCTTAGAGGCCAGTAAGCTGTTTGAGATAAAATAGAATGCCGCCTTATGAGTATATATGTTTCGAGTATTACTGTAGCATCCGTAAGTCGGAGGTTTTCAAGTAGAACGCTCTAAAACAATAAAGGGGTTCTTATGCGAGAGCCCCTTTATTGTTAATAATTAGTAAAAGATGTTTTCTTAATACACCTTCTTGCCATTCAAATATGTGGCAGTTATCTTTAAGTTCCTAAGCTCTGATTCGGGAGCTTTCATCATATCTTTTTGGGTGAAGATGAAATCGGCAAATTTGCCCACTTCAATACTCCCTTTCTCGTTTTCTTCAAAGTTAGAATAAGCTGCCCAGATGGTCATGCCTCTAAGCGCTTCTTCTCTGCTAAGTTTGTTTTCAGCTTGCCATCCGCCTTCTGGCCAGTTTTCTGCATCCTGACGAGCCACTGCAGCATGAAAACCATACATAGGATTAATGTCTTCCACTGGGAAGTCGCTACCCAGCGCGATATAACCGTTTTGGTCGAGTAAATCTTTAAAGGCATAAGCCGTTTTTACTCTTTCTTCCCCTAATCTTTCTGCTGCCCAATACATATCTGAAGTAGCATGCGTAGGCTGAACTGACGGGATGATATTATACTTTCCGAATTTTGGAACATCTTCTTTCGAAACTACCTGTGCGTGTTCAATCTTCCATCTTAAGTCATTATCCTCAGGAAGGTATTTGCCATAGATATCAAGAATAACACGATCAGTTCTATCACCTATACAGTGAGTATTCATTTGAAAGCCCATGTCATAAATTACTTTCGCCAGTTCATCGTAAGTCGATTCTTTCTCTAAAAGGAAGCCAGCATTTCCTGGGTCATCAGAATAATCACTTAATAAGTTAGCACCGCGAGAACCTAAGGCGCCATCACCATACACTTTAAACGAGCGAACATTGAGGTAATCTGTTTTGATCTTACCCTTCTTTTTAAAGTAATCAATACTTTCTTCTGAAGGGGCTACCATGGCGTAAAGCCTCATTTTAAGCTCACCTGATTTATTCAATGAATCGATTAACTCAATTGTGCTTACCTCTAAGCCAGCGTCTACAACGCCTGTAAGACCAACTTCAAAGCAATTTTGTTGCGCCATAATAAGTGCTTCAATTTGATCGGCTCTAGTTTGCTCAGGAATGTATTTGCCAATCAAATCCATGGCGTTGTCTACCAATAGCCCCGTTGGTTCTCCATTCTGATCGAAGTAGATTTTACCTCCCGTTACTTCCTTTGTTTTACCGAAAATCTCACTTTGACTCATGGCAGCAGAATTTGCCAAAGCTGCATGGCCATCAACCCTTGAAAGGAAGACGGGCACATCAGGGAATAATTTATCGAGTTTTTCTTTGCTCGGAAACTCTTTATTTTCCCAATCATTCTGATCCCAACCGCGGCCAACTATCCATTCATCGTCTGGGTATTTTTCGCGGTGTGCCTGAAGAATTTCAAGAATTTCATCAAAGGATTTTGTGCCAACTAAATCTGCATTTTTCAAACCTAAACCATAACGGTAAAAGTGTGCATGTGCATCAATCAGCCCTGGATAAACAGGAGCACCTTCTAAATTAATGGTTTCATCAGATTCAAAGTCTTTGAGAATTTCTTCGTCTGACCCAACGCCAACAAATTTCCCGTCTTTCACAGCGAAAGCCGTTGCAACAGTAAAATCATCGTTTACGGTATATACCGTAGCGTTGTGAATAATCAGGTCAGCTTTCTGCTTTCCCCCACATGACCACAGAAAGAACATTACTGCGGCTATTGATAATAGTTTTTTCATTATTCGAACCTTAAGTGTTTTACAGAATCACCAGAGTCTCTGAGTTCTCTTAGTGCGTCAATCCCTATTTCTAAATGGTCGTTAACGAAGTTTGAAGTGACTTTTTTATCACTTTCTTCGGTTTTCACACCTTCTGCAATCATCGGATTGTCAGAAACCAAAAGGAGAGCACCATGAGGGATTTGATTTACAAAACCCACTGTGAAAAGCGTAGCGGTTTCCATATCAACGGCCATCGCTCTAATTTTACGAAGGTATTTCTTGAAGGCCTTGTCATGTTCCCACACCCTACGGTTAGTAGTGTAGCAGGTGCCAGTCCAGTAATCGCGCTCATGCTTCTTGATCATAGAAGAGACAGACCTCTGCAAACGGAAAGAGGGTAATGCTGGAATTTCAGGCGGCATGTAGTCATCGCTGGTTCCCTCGCCACGAATGGCGGCAATAGGTAGGATCAAATCACCAATGGCAGTTTTCTTTTTCAAACCACCGCATTTGCCTAGGAATAGAACTGCTTTAGGCGAAATGGAAGAAAGTAAATCCATTACCGTAGCAGCCATGGCACTTCCCATTCCAAAATTGATAATGGTAATGTTTTCTGCTGTTGCTGATTGCATGGGGCGGCCTACGCCTTTAATTTCAACCCCAAACTTGTTGGCAAACATTTCTACATAGGTAATAAAATTAGTTAGTAGAATGTACTCTCCGAAGTCTTCATTGGGAACCCCAGTATAGCGGGGGAGCCAGTTTTCAACAATTTCTTGCTTAGTTTTCATGTATAAGTTTTGGGTTCAGTTACATTTGTTCGATGGATTCACTCAACCTGCCGGCCTATGAATATCGCCTCGATAAAAGGGACGGCAAATTAGTTATTTTTGACCCTATACGGAAGAAATTTGTTGTACTTACCCCAGAAGAATGGGTACGTCAGCACTTTATTCATTTTCTCGCTAGTAATTTGGGGTATTCTATGAGCCGAATGAGTGTGGAGACGGGGAATAGATACAATCAATTGCAAAAGCGCTCTGATATTCTGCTTTATGATGAATTCATGAAACCGCTTGTGATTGTAGAGTGTAAGGCGCCTTCGGTAAAAATTACCCAAAATGCTTTTGATCAAATTGCGGTGTATAATAAAACACTCAAAGCAAAACTGTTGATTGTTACTAATGGCATGGCGCATTATGCTTGTTGGTTTGATGAAGAAGAACAGAAAGTAAGTTTCTTAGAGAAAATACCCAGCCTTCAGGAGTTGAAAGCCATGATTTGATTTCGTATTTTTCAATATGAGTTGGATCAAACGAATCGGCTTTCTTACTGCTTTTATAATTCCATTGCTTGCCATTTTTGGTTTTTACCTTGGCGGTTGGTGGAATTACCTTACCATTGGCTTTGTGTTCATCATAATACCTCTAGCTGATGCGCTTATTGGGGAAGACCCTGAGAATATGGAGGACGCTGATGCGCTAATCATTTCAGAACAATTCTATTATCGCTTTATCACTTACATCTGGGCAGTTTTTCAACTGGCTTTTTTGGTTTGGGCATCGGCTCAAGTGGCTTCCACTAGCTTAGAAGTTCATGAGTGGATTGGTTTTGTGTTGAGTTTCGCTTTGGTTACAGGTGGAATTGGTATTACTGTGGGGCATGAGCTCGGTCATAAAAAGTCGGCTTTGGAGCGTTTTTATTCTAAGCTTATTTTGATGACGGTTTGCTATATGCATTTCTATATAGAACATAACCGCGGACATCATGTGCATGTGGCTACTCCTAAAGATCCTGCCACAAGTAGAAAGAATGAAGGTTTTTATCGTTTCTGGTTTCGCTCGGTTTTAGGGAGTTATCGTAGTGCTTGGAATATTGAAAAGGCAAGCTTGAAAAGGAAGGGAAAGAAGGTTTGGTCATTGGGAAATGAAATGATTTGGTTTACCATACTTCCTGTTTTATTGGCAGCTACTTTAACATTGTTGGCAAGTATTTGGCAAAATAGGTTCGTTTGGGAAGTGCCAGTTTTCTTCTTCAGCCAAGCTGTTTTGGCCTTTAGCCTTTTGGAAATCGTAAATTACATTGAACACTACGGTATTGTAAGAAAGGAGGTTTCTCCCGGACGTTATGAAAGAGTCAACCCAATGCATTCTTGGAATTCAAATCATAGACTGAGCAACTTCTTTTTGTTTCAGTTACAACGCCATTCCGACCATCACGCGAATGCCATTAAGCGTTATCAAGTATTAAAGCATTATGATGAGTCGCCACAGTTGCCTTCGGGTTATCCGGCTATGATATTAATGGCAGCATTTCCTCCTTTGTGGTTCAAGCGAATGAACCCAAAACTGAAAGACTGGGAAGAAAAAGTCTATTTGAAAGAGGTTGATTAAGACTTTGTGCTTAAATAATACAGCGCCATATCGTAACCCATCAAGCCAAATCCAGTAATCATTCCTGCGCATTCTTTGGTAATTAGGCTTAGGTGCCTGAATTCTTCCCTAGCATGTATGTTAGAAATATGGACTTCGGCTACAGGAGTATTGATTGCGGCTATTGCATCTGAAATAGCCACAGAGGTATGTGTGTAACCACCTCCATTGAAAACAATACCATCATATGAAAAACCAACTTCATGCAGCTTATTAATCAATTCACCTTCTACATTGCTTTGGTAGTATTCTAGTTCAAGATTGGTGAATTTTACTTTCAGCTTTTCAAAGTAAGCCTCGAAGCTTTCGTTACCATAAACGGTTTTTTCTCGGATGCCCAATAAATTTAAATTTGGGCCATTGATGATGATGATCTTCATTTTGTCGAGGGGTTACTTATCTTTAGCCGTGGCTTGGGAAATATATATTCAGGAATACGAAAACTACTTAAAACTGGAACGATCACTGTCCGAAAATTCGGTTGAAGCTTACGTTCATGATGTGGTGAAGCTAAAACAGTTTCTCGAAATATCCAATCTGGATATTACAGCACAGCAAGTACGGGTCAATCATCTGCAGGATTTTATAGCGTATATTAACGAATTGGGCATGAGTGCTCATTCGCAAGCACGTATTATTTCTGGGCTCAAGTCTTTTTATAAATTCATGATGTATGAAGGGGAAATAGAGATTGATCCTACCGCTTTATTGGAAGCGCCCAAGTTAGGACGCAAGCTACCCGATACGCTCGATATTCATGAAATAGACAAAATTCTGGCTGCTATTGATCA
The DNA here is from genome assembly GCF_001592945.1 of Roseivirga seohaensis. Classification (GTDB taxonomy): domain Bacteria; phylum Bacteroidota; class Bacteroidia; order Cytophagales; family Cyclobacteriaceae; genus Roseivirga; species Roseivirga seohaensis. Next base: position 59,267 of record NZ_LRPB01000006.1, on the reverse strand, counting down.
TTCTAAAGCAGAAGGAATGCGTAACCGGGCTATGCTCGAAACTCTTTATAGTTCGGGTTTGCGTGTTACAGAACTTATCAGTCTTAAAATTTCTAATATCCATTTTGAGATTGGGTTTTTAAGAATTTTGGGGAAGGGAAATAAAGAACGTTTGGTGCCTATTGGGCGCGAAGCACTAAAATACATCAATATGTACCGAGAGGAAGTTCGGGTTCATTTAGATATCAAACCAGGGCACGAATCATTTCTGTTCTTAAATCGTAACGGAAAGCAGCTTACTCGCCAAATGGTTTTTATAGTAATTAAAGACTTAGTGGCCAAAGCTGGGCTTCAGAAAATAGTAAGTCCACATACTTTTCGGCATTCATTTGCTACCCATTTGATTGAAGGCGGGGCTGATTTAAGAGCCGTTCAAGAGATGCTCGGTCACGAATCGATTACGACAACCGAAATTTACACACATTTAGATCGAGATTATTTGAAGCAGATTATCAAAGATTACCATCCAAGAAGTTGAGTTTATAACCAGCCTTTTCTTTTAAAGTAATAAATCATTCCGCCCGCAACCGTTAGTAGTGCACCCCAAAAAATCGGATAGGCATATTTATAAGATAGTTCAGGAAAATACTCGAAGTTCATTCCGTAAATGCCTGCCATAAAAGTGAGCGGAATAAAAACAACAGAGAAAATGGTAAGAACTTTTAAAATGTCATTCAGCTTGTTGTTCATTTGGTTGTTATAATGGTCCATCAAGTCTTTCAACTCGTCCATGTACAACTCCACGTTTTCAGTCAGGTGAGTGGTGTGGTCCAATAAATCTTTTAAGAATGGGGTAGTCTTTTTCTCGATTAAAGGAGTTTGAGATTTGTTGAAACTAATCACACTTTCCTTAATCGGGCGTACAGTTCTGCGTAGCCAATTCACCTCTTTTTTTAGGGTGCTTAGTCTATTAATGAAACTCGGGTCTGGGTCTGCCCTTAATTCATCTTCCAGATCATCAATTCTGTCGGCATACATTTCAATAATAATCAGGTAATGATCTACCACCACATCCATTAATGCAAAGGATAGGTAATCGGGTTTACGTGTTCGGATTTTGCCTTTAGCATTTCTCAGCCGATCACGAACTCCCTCAAAAACATCTTTCATGTCTTCTTGAAACGTGACAATAAAATCCTTACCAACAACCATTGCAAACTGCTCATGTTTGATCATGTCGCTTTGGGTCATCACCATTTTACAAATCTGAAAAAAGTAATGATCATATTCTTCCCATTTAGGGCGTTGCCCAAGATTAAGAACATCTTCTAAGGTTAGGTTAAGAATATCGAAATGTTCGCCAATCTCGCGAATGAGTTCTACATTATGTAGCCCCGTAACATTGAGCCAAAGGTGCTTATCTTTTAGGTCAAGCTGCTTCAGCTCAGCAATAGATTTTATCGTCTTTTCTTCAAAGAAGTCTGCGTTATAAATAATGGCTTGAAGAAGAATTTCTTCATCGCGCTTTTTGCCGGTGTACAGCAAAGACCCAGGCATAAGGTTTGTTTTTTCTTTAGATACCCTTGGTCTTCTAATAATATCCAAAGGAATTAGCCTGAAAAGGTCTATCGGGTTTCTTGATTTAATTTTGCGCATTTTTATAGACTATAGTACGATGAGGGAACGGGATTTCTATGCCCTCTTTATCGAAGCGAGCTTTAATCGACTTATAAATATCGCATTTTAAATCGAATGCTTTTGAAGGGTCTGCAGACCAAACCTGTGCCCTGAGGTTAATGCTTGAGTCGCCAAACTCAACCAAACGAACTAAAACTGCTGACTGCCCTGACTCTAACTCTTCATTAGTTCTATTGTCAAGAAAATAAGGGTGCTTCATGGCTTCTTCCTGAATAATTCTGATGGCCAAGTCTAGGTTTGAATCATAGCTTATTCCGAACATGATAAAATTCTTAATCTTAGAATCTACAATGTTAAAGTTCTGGATGGTTTCATTTCCAATGACTGAGTTTGGAATAATTAGCCTTCGGTTTTCAAAGTCCCGGATTACCGTGTGTCGTAGGTTAATATCTTCCACTGTTCCGTGGTAAATGTTATTTACTTTAATAATATCATCTACCCTAAAAGGTTTGAAAATCACTAAAAAAATACCGCTAATGATATTGGAAAACGCTGCCTGAGAAGCAAAACCAAGAATAGCCGCAAATACACCCGCACTGGCAAACAAACCTAAACCAATGTCTTCTAATTCGGGAATAGAAAGAAATATAATAATGAGGGCTCCCATGTACACCAAGAAATTCATGGCGTTTTTCAAGAATTTGTACTTGGTGGGGTCCACACGTAAATCCTCACTGGATTTATTAATGAACTTATTCATGATTACCCTAATCATGCGCAATAAAGCATGGGCAATTACAAACACCGTAGCCGCCAATATTAAATTGTTTAAAAGCGGGTGTTCAGTAATGTTGGAGAATAAGTCGTGAAAACTTTTCATTAGGGTTTACTTAAATTTAAAGTAAGTACTGGTAGCTTCGATTTGGTGATTAAGTACTCTGTAATGTTTCCCACCAACAAGGTTTTTATGTTCTCTGTATGGTATGAAAAAAGAGCAATCATATCGCTGTTGAAAAATTCGGCAGCATATAAAATGCCTCTATTTACCGATTTCGCATTAAATATTTCTACTGTATGGTTGTCTAACCCATGCTTTTCTAAGAACTCTACTTTTAGTTTGTTGGCTTGCAGAGTCGTTTTAAAATGCGCTTGGGTGTTTACATAAACCAAGGTGAGTTTAGCATTATATGAGTCTGCAAATTTCAATAAATCAGGCATTGCGGCTGTGTAGTCGTCAGTAAGGTTAGTTGGAATTAAAATGTTTCTAACCTCAAATTTTTCAAGTTCACTATTGATGGTCAATACTGGGTTTTTAGCCATCGCAGCTATTTTTTCTGGATGCGTCCTTCTAAATACCTCATCGAACCTTTCATGCTCATAGTTACCCACAACGGTTAAGTCAAAAGCTTCTTCGGCTACTAGTTTTGCTATTTCATTAGGTGTGTTATGCACCTTTAATTTAGAATGAATGGTAATTCCTCGGTCTTCATATTTCTGTATGAGCCGCCTCATTTTTTCTTCATTTATAGCTAAAATGTCGTCAAGAAATTGTTGCCCCGTTGGTATTTTGCTTTTGTACTCTCCCAGTTCATCTAAATAAACCGAAAGCGCAGCCTTTACAATGTGCATTATGTACACTTCGCTATTCAGCTTTTTTGCAATCTGACAGGCAACGTCTAATGCACGGTGTGATTTTTCTGTAAAATCTATTGGGACGAGAATTTTGCTATACATGACTTTTAGATTTGGAGCAACGATTTATCAAATCTTATATAATCTTCCAAAAAATGAAATTGGAAAACAAGCGATACCATCGGATAGTAAAGTTAATGTAGCTAAAATCTTAATTCCTTTTTATCGTTCCCTTTGAAGCCGTACTTTTGACAAAATTTTCAGCTTTGTATAAATCAATCATTCGTCCCTTTCTTTTTGCCAAATCGGCAGAAGATGCTCATTATTTTACTTTTGGGTGGCTTAAGCGCTTATTTAAAATCCCCGGAGTTTCGGCTATTGCCAAATCGCTTTACGATTTTGAAGACAGTAGATTAGAGGTAGAGGCCTTTGGCCTTAAGTTTAAAAACCCTGTTGGGCTTGCAGCTGGTTTCGATAAGGATGCAAAACTTTATGATGAGCTTTCTGCTTTTGGCTTCGGCTTTATCGAAATAGGTACGCTAACGCCTAAAGGGCAAGAAGGAAACCCAAAGCCTAGGCTTTTTAGGTTGCCCAAAGATCAGAGCTTGATTAATCGTATGGGCTTTAATAATCAGGGCGTTGACGCTGCGGTTGAACGATTAAAAAGAAAAAAGACCACTGTACTGATTGGGGGTAATATTGGAAAGAACAAAATAACACCTAATGAAGCTGCCGTAAATGACTATGTGTTGAGCTTCGAAACGCTATTTCCACACGTAGATTATTTTGTGGTCAATGTAAGTTCTCCAAACACGCCAAATTTAAGAGAGCTGCAAGAAAAGGAACCGCTCAAGCTGTTGCTTATGGCTTTGCAGGCGGCTAATAGGTTAAAACAAATTAGCAAACCTATATTGTTGAAAATTGCTCCAGACCTTACGTTAGATCAACTCAATGACATTGTTGAGATTGTTGAAGAAACGAAAATTGATGGAGTAATTGCTACCAACACAACAATTTCAAGAGAAGGCTTAGCAACAGAAAAGAGCGAAATTGAAAAAATAGGTGCAGGTGGTTTAAGCGGAAAATCAGTGAGAGCTCGTTCTACTGAAGTGATCCGTTATCTTCATCAAAAATCTGGAGGCTCGTTTCCGATTATCGGAGTAGGAGGGATTAATACTGGTGAAGATGCCATTGAAAAATTAAAAGCAGGAGCAACTTTGGTACAGGTATACACCGGATTTATTTATGAAGGTCCGGCAATGATTAAAAAAATCAACAAAGCCATCCTGAAATGGAAGTTTGGCAAGTGATCTTAAGATGTTTTAATCAATCCGTCTAAAGGATTCATAAAATTCATTTATTTTCGTAATTAAAGGGAAGCACTTTTTCATGGCCAAAAACACCTACAAGTCCAATACATTTAAAAACACCAAACAAGATAAGAAGCAGTCCAAAGGATTTAGCCTAAAGGGAAAACTCCGCTTGGGCTTTATAAAGGACCGAAGGGTTCAGCTTACCTTGGGCTTGTTTTTGTTGCTTACCTCCATTTTTATTTTTGTGGCTTGCGTAAGCTACCTTTTTACAGGCAAGGCCGATCAAAGTGTGGTGGAGTCGGTTGGCGAAACAGGATTGATAGCTTCTGGCAGAGAAGCAGCCAACTGGATGAAGCTTTGGGGGGCTTACGCATCGCATTACCTTATTTTTAAATGGTTTGGTATAGCAGCCTTCCTTATTCCTCCATTTTTATTTGTTGGAGGCTATAAAATCGTTTTTGGAAAAGCACTTGTTAATATTCAGCGCGCCTTCATTTTTGTCGTTTTCTTCCTTTTGTGGATCAGCCTTTTGATGGGTTCTATGATCAAAGGTGGTTCTGGTGTGTCTGAGTGGAGTTTCTATAGTGGTGGTTTAGGATATGAACTTGCGGTTATTTTCGATAACCTAATGGGTTTTGGAACAATTTTATTGCTCGTATTTACTTTTTTGGTGTTCGTAATTTTCTTCTTCGACATCAAACAGATTTTCTCTACCAAAAACACTTTGACTAATTTGGATAATGCTGAAGAAGCTGAAAAAGAAACAATCATTACAGAAACTAGAGAAACCGTGAAAGCGGAAGATTTAGATGATGAGTTAGACGAAGACGAGTTAGAGCTGTCAAGTGAGGAAGAGCTAGAGAGTTGGGTGCTTGAAATGAAAGAAGATAAAAAAGCCCCTACTACGGATAATTCAATAGAGCTCGAATTGTCAGATGAAGGTGTAATGGAGGAAGAAGAGGAAACCGAAGAGTTAATCGTTGAAAAACCTTTTGTCGAAAATCGCCCGATTCCTCAAACAGAAAAGAAAGACGAGCCTTCTTTTGAAGTAGAAATAAAAGAGTCGTCAGAAGCATTGGTTGAAAAGGTAGGAAACTATGATCCAACTTTAGATTTGGCCAAATATCAATACCCAAGTATTGAGCTTTTGAAAGAATATGGCCCTGCCAAAATTCAAGTAACAAAAGAAGAGTTACAAGCCAATAAGGATAGGATTGTTGAAACACTAACCAATTTCAAAATTGGAATTTCCAGTATTAAGGCTACCATTGGGCCAACGGTTACGCTGTATGAAATCATTCCTGAAGCAGGGGTTAAGATTTCAAAAATTAAAAATCTAGAAGACGATATTGCCTTAAGTTTGGCTGCTTTGGGTATTCGTATTATTGCGCCAATTCCGGGAAAGGGAACTATTGGTATTGAGGTGCCGAATAAGAACAAAGAAATGGTCTCTATGCGTTCTGTAGTGGCCACGGATAAGTTCATGAACAGTGATAAGGCACTTCCGGTGGTATTAGGGAAAACCATTTCAAATGAGGTTTTTGTAACCGATTTAGCCAAAATGCCTCACTTGCTTATGGCAGGAGCAACTGGCCAAGGTAAGTCTGTGGGATTGAACGCTATTCTCACCAGCTTACTTTATAAGAAACATCCTTCGCAACTAAAGTTTGTATTGGTAGATCCTAAAAAGGTGGAACTAACCATTTACAATAAAATTGAAAGACACTTTTTGGCGATGTTGCCAGATGGCGAAGAAGCCATTATTACCGATACCAAGAAAGTTATCAATACACTGAATTCACTGTGTATTGAAATGGATCAGCGTTATGATTTATTAAAGGATGCTGCTTGCCGTAATATCAAAGAGTACAATCAGAAGTTTGTAGATCGAAGATTGAATCCGGAAAAAGGTCATCGTTATTTGCCATATATTGTGCTTGTTATTGATGAGTTGGCAGATTTGATGATGACAGCTGGTAAAGAGGTAGAAACTCCAATCGCACGTTTAGCGCAGTTGGCTAGGGCTATTGGAATTCACTTGGTAGTAGCAACACAGCGTCCATCGGTAAACGTAATTACAGGTATAATTAAGGCCAACTTCCCGGCAAGGCTTTCATTTAGAGTGACTTCAAAAATAGATTCACGAACCATTCTCGATACTGGTGGAGCAGACCAACTAATTGGACAAGGGGATATGCTCCTTTCTATGGGCTCTGAAATTACTAGAATTCAGTGTGCATTTGTAGATACGCCAGAAGTAGACGACATTTGTGACTTCATTGGAGGTCAACAAGGTTACTCTTCTGCTTATATGCTTCCAGAATTTACGGGAGATGATGCAGATAGCAGTACAAGTACGGTAGATTTATCAGACCGAGACACGATGTTTAATGAAGCGGCTCGACTAATTGTTTCACATCAGCAGGGAAGTACCTCTCTGATTCAGCGTAAATTGAAGTTGGGTTATAACAGGGCTGGAAGGATTATTGACCAATTGGAAGCAGCTGGAATTGTGGGGCCTTTTGAAGGCAGTAAAGCGAGAGAAGTTTTAATTTCAGATGAATATAGTTTGGAACAGTTATTGAACAGCTTGGACGATAACTAATTCCTTAGAATAAGATACAATGAGAAGAATACTAGGATTTTTGATGGTGATGATGGTCAGCAGTATGCTGAATGTGGCGCAAGCGCAAGATCCAAAAGCCGTGTTAGACAAAATGAGTGCAACCTATAAGGCCATGCCCGGTTTTGAAATAGAGTTTGTGCAAAAAGTGATGAGTGAGGCTGAAGTTTTAGATAGATTTTCTGGAAGCGCGGCAGTTTCAAAAGAGAAGTTTATGATCAAATTCAGAGATCAACACATTTACTGTAACGGACCAGTGCTTTGGACATATTTGGTAGAGGCACAAGAACTGACCATTACCAATTTTGAACCTGAAGAAACGTTCATCAACCCAACCAATATTTATGATATTTATAAAAAGGGTTTTACGTATACCTACAAACGCTCCGAGAATTTAGGAGGTGCTTTGGTTGATGTAATTGAGTTGGTTTCTACAGATGAAGACAGTGATTTCACAAATATCATCATGTACATCGACAAAAAGACCAGCTACCTTAAAGCTTGGGATTTGATTGATTATGATGGCATCAAGACCTCTTTTGAAGTAGCTAACTTTAAGCCAAATCAAACTTATGCTGCCGGATTTTTCGAATTCGATTCAAAGAAAAACCCGGTGCAACACACCGAAGACTATAGGAACTAAATGACCAGAGCAGAGCTTTTTGGCCAAATTCAGAAAAAGAACTCCTTTTTATGTGTTGGTTTAGATACCGACCTGAATAAAATACCCAAGCATTTACTAAATACCGAAGACCCGATCTTCGAGTTTAACAAAAGAATTATAGATGCTACGGCTCAATATGCAGTGGCCTATAAGCCTAATATTGCTTTTTACGAGGCATATGGCGTTAAGGGCTGGCAAAGTTTAGAGAAAACAATCGCATACATTCCTAAAGATATCTTCATTTTGGCCGATGCCAAACGTGGTGATATTGGCAATACCTCAAAAATGTATGCCAAGGCTTTCTTCGAAAACATGAATTGTGATGCCATTACGGTAGCTCCTTACATGGGAGAAGATTCGGTAAAGCCTTTCCTTGAATTCGACAATAAATGGGTGATTCTATTGGCACTCACTTCGAATGCTGGTGGAAAAGACTTTCAGAATTTAGAACTTACCCAAGGTGGAGAACTTTACGAAGAAGTACTGAGGAAAAGCCAAGAATGGGGAACTACCGATCAGTTGATGTATGTGGTAGGAGCTACTAGAGCTGAAGCTTTAACAAACATCCGCAAAATTGTTCCTGATCACTTTTTGCTCGTTCCAGGAGTAGGTGCGCAGGGCGGAAGCTTGAAAGATGTAGCCCAATATGGGATGAATAACCAGTGTGGCCTTTTAGTAAATTCTAGCCGAGGAATAATTTATGCTTCTCAAGAGGAAGATTTTGCCGAGGTGGCTGAAGAGAAGGCACGCGAGTTACAGCTAGAAATGCAACAGTATTTATCTGAATTTTTGTAATTTAAGAAGCTAAAAGGCTTTTTAATGTTACCAGAATCCTTTCTACATTTCGTTTGGCGATATCAATACTTTAATACTTCCACTCTTGAGTTGGTTTCTGGAGAGAGGCTGAACATTACAAAGACTGGGAATCTCAACCATTTGGCGGGTCCTGATTTCAAAGAGGCTCAGGTTGATATTGAAGGCATGCAATGGTATGGCTCAGTCGAAATACATGTAAAAGCTTCTGATTGGTATACCCATAAACATCAAGATGACCCCAACTATGACAATGTGATTCTCCATGTAGTTTGGGAAAATGACAAACAGGTACTAAACAGTGAAGGTAACCCAATTCCTACTTTAGAATTGAAAGGCTTAGTAAAGCCAATGGTGTTAGAGCGCTATCAAAGTTTAATAGATAATGAGGATCCAATTCCATGTGCTAGACATCTAAATAATACGAAATCCATCACCAGACTTTCAATGCTGGAAAGGGCTTTGGTAGAAAGGGTAGAAGAGAAGTCGAATGGTTTTGATTCTATTTTGGAAGCAAATGCGCATAACTGGGAAGAGTCGGCTTATCAATGGCTGGCCAAGGGCTTTGGCTTTAAAACTAACGCAAACAATATGTTACGTTTGGCGCAAAGCGTTCCGTTAAAAGTACTTACAAAACATTCTAACCAACTTTTTCAGATTGAGGCCCTGCTTTTTGGTCAAGCAGGTTTTTTAGATGTTGATGTGTCAGACGAATATGCTTATCAACTTCAAAAAGAGTATCGATTTCTAAAAGCCAAATACGAGTTGAAACAAAAAATAGGCTACAATGAATGGCATTTCTCTAAAGTAAGGCCAGCCAATTATCCTACTATAAGAATTGCTCAATTAGCAGCCTTGGTAATTACCTATCCACATATTTTTTCATTCTTTTCAGAAATTGAAAATAGAAAGGAAGCCCTAGACAAATTAGATGTTCTTCAGTCAGATTACTGGTGTACGCATTATGCTATAGATAAGAAGTTGAGCAAGCGTTTGGGTGGGCTGACAAAGAAATCGAAGGAGAATATAATTGTAAATACAGCTATTCCTTTTTTAGCAGCTTTGGCTAAATATAAAGATGATAGCGCTTATTTAGATAGGGCTTTAAACTTGCTTTCCGCTATGAAAGCGGAAAGCAACCACATTACTGAATTATGGAAGAGTTTAGGATGGAATGTGTCTTCTGCTTTTGATAGTCAAGGCTTGATTCAATTACATAACGCTTATTGCCTACCAAAGAAGTGTATAGAATGTAATATTGGAATATCATTAGTGCGGAACCCTGTTACGGATCATGCTTAGAATTTCATTCAAAAAAAGCTAAATTGCCGCCCGAAAAAAGGGATAATTATGGATAATCCAGTAATCATATTTGGTGCGAATGAAATGGGTAAAGCTACCCTCGAAATATTTGAGAGTAACGGAGTTGTAGTATATGGTTTCTTGGATGACGATGTGTCGAAACATGGCCAAGAGATGAGCGGAGTTTCTGTTTTAGGAAAAACCGATGATGATGGCTTTCTAAAGCTGATTGGTAAAAAATGCGAAGGCTTTATAGCAGTAGACGACCGTGACCTTAGAAAGGGTTTGGTAAAACTGATGGTAGAGCGCAGAAAGAAAATGCCTGTAAACGCCATTCATCGCAATGCAGAAATTGCTACTTCGGCACACATCGGCCACGGGAATTTTGTAAACAACGGAGTGGTTATTGGTTCGAATGCTAAAATTGGCAATCACTGTCTATTGAACACCAATTCAACCATTGATTTTAGTGCGAAATTGGGTGATTTAGTTCAAGTGGGTGCAGGTAGCGTAATTGGTAACGAGGCCGAAATTGAAGACAATGTGTTCATTGGCTCTGGCGTTACGATTGTTTCGGGAGTTAAGGTAGGTAAAGGAGCACGAATTGGTGCAGGCTCTGTGGTAATAGCCGAAGTAAAAGCTAATGCTACTGTATTTGGTAACCCAGCCAAGGAAGTTTAGTGAGCTACGATTTTAGAGGTTTGATTTACTAGTTAACCCAGTGAAGCCTAAAACCCAACATTTATAAATAAAACAATTAATTCACCCTACTTGAAATAGGGCACGAGCTATGGAAAAACAATATTCAATTTTACTGTATTACTGCTATGCCGACATCCAGGATTACGAGGCATACAGAGAAGAGCATCACTTATTTTGTGTTGAAAACAATTTGCGTGGCAGAATAATTATTTCACCCGAAGGCCTTAATGGTACCGTTTCTGGTCTGAAAGAAGATTGTGAAAAGTACATGGCTTATGTGCATTCAGATACCCGCTTTGCAGACACCGAATTTAAAGTGGAAGCCCACGATAAAATGGCTTTTGCCAAGCTCCATGTTAGAGTGAAGCCTGAAATTGTACATTCTAGCCTAAGGCACATCAACCCTCGGCAAAAAACGGGTACTTATGTAGAACCCAACGAGTTCAAAGAAATTCTTAAAAACCAGCCAGAAGACACGGTAATTCTCGATGTGCGTAGCGACTATGAACATAGTGTAGGTAGATTTAAGAATGCACTTACCTTAGATATTGAAAATTTTAGAGACTTCCCTGAAAAGGTAAAGGAGATTGAAGGGTTAAAAAACAAGAAGGTAATCACTTACTGCACAGGAGGTATTAAGTGCGAAAAGGCTAGCGCGTATTTATTAGAACAAGGTTTTGAGAATGTATACCAACTTCATGGTGGTATTATTAAGTATGGAATTGAAGCAGGGGGCGAAGATTTTGAAGGGAAATGTTACGTGTTCGATAATCGAATTACGGCTGATGTAAACTCGGTTAATCCTTCCGTTATTTCAAAATGCTATGTCACAGGTGTCCTTACTGATAGAATGGTAAACTGTGCTAACCCAACTTGCAATGCGCACATTCCTATGTCAGAAGAAGCTGGTTGGTTAATGGATGGATGCTGCTCAGAAGAGTGTCGTCAGAGCCCTGAAAGAAGACCATATGATGGAACAGGCTACTATCAGAAGAACACTAATCATTATAACCCATTGAAAGGGGTGAAAAGAGAGCCTGCTAAAATCGACTGATGTGAAGAAAAGGACTATTCCAGAATCAGAGCTTATTTTAACAGGTGAAGGTGCAATTTATCATTTGGGCCTGCATCCAGAAATGGTAGCCGATACCGTCATCGTTGTAGGCGACCCTGCACGAGTAGCTAAAATCAGTAAGTTTTTTGATAGAATAGACTTTCAAATCACCAACAGAGAACTTGTAACGCATACAGGAGAATTAAACGGAAAGCGTATTTCTGTAATCAGTTCAGGAATGGGGACAGATAATGTTGAAATTCTTATGACTGAACTCGATGCGTTAGTCAATGTAGATTTGAAGAAACGTCAGGTTAAGGATAAGTTAAAGCGCCTTAAGATTATCAGAATAGGAACTTCAGGTTGTATGCAGCCAGATATTCCTTTGGACTCATTTTTAGTATCAAAGGCTGCCTTAGGAATGGATTCTTTGATGTCCTTTTATCCTTGGGTGGAATCGGAAGAAGGGCAGGTAATCGGAAACAAAGTGCAAAGGACATTGGATTTATCCATTCGGCCATATCTTTCAGAAGCTTCTACCTTATTGTTAAAAGAGTTCCAAGGGCCTCAAATGTATAGTGGAGTAACCGTAACCGCTCCTGGGTTCTATGCGCCTCAAGGTAGGGAAATAAGGCTTAGGCCATTCCTTCCAGATTATTTGGATAGACTTTCTAAAATCAATACCTCTTTTGGACAAATCACCAATTTTGAAATGGAAACCGCTGGCTATTATGCCATGGCCAAAATGTTGGGCCATGAAATGATTAGCTTCAACGCTTTAATCGCTAACAGGCCTAATCATCAGTTTTCACCTAATGCGGAAAAAACGGTCAACGGCTTGATTGAGTGGGTGATTGAGAGGCTTTAGAAAAACTACTTTTTTGGCTTTAGTTTACCCTGAAGTAAAAGGTTGAACTCTTCACATGTCAAAACCCCGTTAGTAGAATAGGGACACTTTTTGTAAAGGTTATCACCTAGTCTATCCTTTGTTGTAATGATGTCGTCCCCTTTGCAGACAGGACAAATAATACTTTCATGCCCTGAACAACTGATAGTGTTTAAGTAGAAAAATTTGGTATTCGTCTCTACGGTTTCTCCTGTACTTCTATTGGCTCTAAACTCCTTTTCCGACTTATCTAACAAAGCAATTGCCTCTTCTGAATATTGGCCAGAAGAGCCTTTCAGTTCAAGGTATTTACTGAGCCAATCTATACTCTGGCTATAATATTTTAGGTAGAAAGAGTTTTTGCCAAAATAGTAGCAGAAATCAGCAGAAAGCACGGTGATTTGATCTAACGCTACCATAAAGTATTTATCCGCTTCCAAATACTTCTCTTGGTTCATATAAGTAACGGCCGTATCTATATACCTTCTAGGATCTTGAAATAGGTGGCTTTCTTTTTCTTGCCCAACTACGTTTTGTATTAGAATAAAAAGAAAGACTGTAGAAATGAAGAGTTGCCTCATAATGAATGTTTAAACGCCTAAATTAATAAAGTTTAGACACTAAAAAGCCTCGGAATTACCGAGGCCATATGTTTTAACAGTTTTTGTGAACTGTTAGAATTCATTTTTGAATTCTACTTCGTGCTTTTCTTCAACTTTGGTAAAGCAAATTTTTTGCTGGCCAATGTCGCGATGCCAATTCCTGTGGCAACAAGTGCGGCTGTGAATAATAATGTTTTTGTTCTCATTTTCCTTCGTTTGGGGTACTTGTACTCCTAAGACAACCTTTGTGCCAATAATGTTCCTACGCTAAGAATATTATTTTTTTGCCTTTCGTTTACATACTGTTAACAATCTTCAACGCCCAGTCCCTTACTTGAAAGCGACTTATTTTTTATTTGATCACTTTTTTGTGCATAATTCGGAGTACAATAAAAAATAGTTTTCCATTGATCAAGTATCGCTTTTTATCACAGTTAAATGATGTCTATATTTCAATAATCAACCTGTTGACTTATGAAAATTAGAAATTACTTATTTGCGCTGTTGAGTTTTGGCTTCTTTTTGAATCCATTGGCGGCTCAACAAACCGCTCCTCCTCAAACCGATGCTCGATTCTATGATATTATCGAATCGGCTTCGCCAGAAAGAATTGAAGCAGACATCCGTAAGCTGATCAGCTTTGGAACCCGAAATACGTTTTCAGACACTGTTTCTCAAACCCGTGGAATCGGAGCGGCCAGAAGATGGATATTCTCTGAATTTCAGAAAATATCAAAAGAATGTGGAGGCTGTTTGGAAGTTTTCTATCAGAAAGATTTTGTGGAAAAAACGGAAGGAAGTCGTGTTCCTCATTCTGCTTGGGTAGTGAATGTAGTGGCCGTTTTAAGAGGTACTGATTATCCAAATAGTTATGCACTGATGTCGGGTGATATTGATTCTCGTGCATCTAATACCATGAATTTTGAAATTGATGCGCCTGGTGCCAACGATAATGCATCGGGTATGGCTGGAACAATAGAGGCTGCACGTATACTTTCTAAATATAAATTTAAGCACAGTATCGCCTTTGTTGGTCTTTCTGGAGAAGAACAAGGCTTGTTTGGTGGTGCTGGTTTAGCAAAATATGCGCAAGAGAATAACTGGGAAATTGTTGGGGTACTGAACAACGACATGATCGGGAATATTGAAGGAGTTGATGGCGTAATCAGTAATCGTGATTTCAGAATTTTTTCTGAACCAACACCAGCCAATGAAAGCGAAGGTTTGAGACGCGCCAGAAGAACCGTTGGTGGAGAAGTAGATGGTAATTCTAGACAATTAGCCAGATATATTTATAAGCAAGTACAAACCTATATGCCTGAAATGAATCCGATGATGATTTACAGGTTAGATAGATTTGGTCGTGGAGGGCATCACCGTCCGTTCAACGATTTGGGATTTGCCGGGGTGCGTATTATGGAAGCTCATGAAAACTATGTGCGTCAACATCAAGATATAAGAACTGAAAATGGAATTAAGTATGGTGATGTAATTGAGGGCGTAAACTTTGAGTACGCGGCAAAACTGACAGCCGTAAATGCGATTTCGTTGGCTGGCTTGGCTTGGGGGCCAAAACTGCCTGAGGATGTAAGAATTGGTGGCGCTGTTCAGCCTTCTACTACTTTGCAATGGAAAGAATCTAACGATCCGAATACTATTGGATATAAGCTTTATTGGAGATTAACCACTTCACCAACTTGGGATAATTCTAGATTCGTTTCTGGGGTGAATGAATTCACTTTGGAAGGTATAGTGATTGACAATTATTACTTTGGAGTGGCAGCTGTAGCGAAGAACGGAAGCGAATCGCCAGTGGTATTTCCTTACCAGCAGATAAGAAGGAGGTAGAAGAAGTAATTACCTAAATGAATACAGATAGAAAAGCGGCATTGTGCCGCTTTTCTTATGATTCAGTAATTGTGAAACTCGCAGTTAAGCCCACACTGAAGTTTCTGGGAAGTGATTGAACACCAAAAATTGCTCGACTATGGGTGCCTTTTTCTTCTAAAATTTTGACAAACAGATCAGATGCCCCATTCGCAACTTTGGGTGATTCGTCCCAGTTCTTACTTGCTTGAAAGTAAATGTCAATATGGTTTAAACCCACTAACTTATCGAAGCCTACTTTGCTATTGATTTGAGCCAAGACATTCAGGGTGCATAATTCCATAGCATGGTAACCATCTTCCGTGCTGAGTTCGTCTCCTAACCGCCCTTGATATAGATACTCTTCATTTAGAATTGGAAACTGTATAGCCACATAGGCAATATTTGCTCGGATATTAACCGATACATAGTTGCCGCCAGGAGTAGATACCTCTGGAAGCCTAAGCTTGAGTTTTTGTAAGTTTTCTAGTGGGTTCATAGTTCTTTAACCATCTTATAATTGCTGATGCTAACTCCTTCTATCTCTATCCAGTTTTCTTTTACTACTTGGAATCCTCTCTTTTCAAAGAAAGGCCTGGCGGTTTTACTGACATTGGAATAGAGTTCTTTTAAGGGGTATGAACTTGCTTTTTTCTCTAACGCATCTATGAGTAGATTGGCAATTCCCCTTCTCAGGTGGTCATGATGTACGTACATCATATCGATGTAGTTTCCGTTTTCCAAAGAAGCGAATCCGACTATTGCCTGAGCAATGATTGCAACTATAAAATACTGTCCCTCAATTCGTTTTTTCCAGCGTTCCTTGTTTTGTGCAGAAGCTGCCCAAACTCTAATTTGTTCGGGAGTGTAATCATTGATGCAGCTCAGTTCAATTGTACTTTTATAAAGTGCTTGAAGTGCTGGGATGTCGGCTGTTTGGGCTAGCCTTAGGATAAGGTTCATTTCATCAGAAGTCTTAACTAAGTTCTCAAAAATCTATCCGCTTGAGTTTTCCTTCAGAAAAGAATAGAAGTAAGGTGGCATCGACCAAATTCCCTTTACTATCGGCAAAAGGGATGCCGCATACAGTATATGAAGTAGGGTCTTTATAGATTGAGATGGGGCGAGTAGAGGCACAGTCTTCTGGAAAATATGCTTTTGCGTCATCAATGGTAGTTTCTTTTGTAAAGGTCATATCTCCAAGCACTACCTTTGTAATTCGGTTATCGAGCCTAATGACACTCAAATCACAAATATTTGTGCTTGCGTAATATTCATAATAAGTGCCACCTATATACACAAGTGAATCAGCCTCAGACATGTCCATTATTTCTGGAACCGGAATAATGCTGTCTATTGGTATTCCTGATGATTTGATCTCGTCAAGGGTCATTTTTGACTTTAAAACCCCATTCATTTCGAAGAAGCCAAACTTAATGGCTTGAGCATTCAGAAGAGAGGTGAATCCAGTTAAGAATATTATAAGGAGAGCTTTTTTCATTTTTGAGATTAATAGCTATGAATGGGGTGTAAGTAAATTTAGGATGCTGGTTTATAGAAATCGCTTTAAGAATACCGATCCATATCCTTCATAAAGCGTCTTCTGTCTTTACGTTGATTTCTGTTTATAATAAAGAATAGGAGTGGACCTATTAAAAAAGCTGTGAATAAAGGAAGTTGAAATACCCTGGATTGGTTGCTTTTACGGGCTGATCGCTGTTTTAAAAATTGAAGAAAACTAATGGTGTAAACCACCATAATCAGAACGCAAATAAGAATCCATGCCGTAGTGCTCATATTCAAAAATACAAACTTATTGTATTTGCGGCTACACCAAAACTGTCGGATTTACATACTCTAAAGAATAGACCTTATGGCTTCCTTTCTTGCCTTTTACTTCAATTTCATATTCCCCGTTTACTACGCAGCAGGTCTCAAATTTTTTAAATAGCGCTTCGGAAATGAGGAAATCCGTATTGAGCGTTTTGTTCGCTTGTTCAATTCTTGATGCAAAATTTACAGTGTCGCCAATGGCCGCTTCTTTTTGCATGCCTTCTATGCCAATCGTGCCCCAAATTACTTTGCCCGTATGTGCACCTAAACGAATTTTAAAAGAAGAGTTCACCAAGTCATGAACTTCAGTATCAAATTTTTTAATGGCTTTTTGAAGTTCAAAACCCGCATTGATTGCATTTTTTGCATGGCCGGGTTGATGATCTAAACCGAAAATGGCCAAGAAACCATCGCCATAGTAGTCTAATATTCTGCCGTTATTTTTTTTAATAATATTGCCGGCAATGTAGAAATAGCGGTTGAGCACATGAACTACATCATAGGCGGGTGTACGTTCGCTAAATGCGGTGTAATCAGCAATATCTACAAAGAGTACCGAGGCATCAATTACTTCGCCCAAGCTTCGAGGTGCAATAGGATTGCCTGAACTTAAAATGATGTTTTCATCAATTTTGTCTAGAACTAGTCTTCTTGCTTCTACCGGTCCGCATACAGTAGTTTGGCATGCTAATCGGATTTCCAGGCCTAGTTTGAGTGAATTCGCTAGTTGCTTCTCTTTCTCATTTCTAGGGCTTACATTTTCCAAACCTTTGTCGATATAAACTCTACAGGTAGAGCATTTGGCATTGCCACCGCAGGCATGAGCATGGTTAATGCCTTTCTTAAGTGAAGCTTCTAGAATTGTTTCACCATGTTCACAATCAACCGTTAGATTATCAGAATTAAGAATTAGTTCAGCCATAAATAAGATTACATGTATTCAGAAAGCTCAAGCCAGCGCATTTCCTTCTCTTCTAAATCGTTATTTATTCTTTCTAGTTCCGTTGCCCAAGCAGTTAATTCTTCATGATTAGTAGAACCGCCTATTATTTTTTCATTCAGAACCGCTTTTTGCGCTTCTAATTGAGCCATTTCTTTTTCTAACGTATCGAATTCTAGCTTTTCCTTATACGATATTTTTCGCTGTTCTTTTTTAGGCGCTGGTGCTGCGGGCTTCTCAACAACTTTTGGCTTTGGAGCTTCTTTGGCTGCCACTTCTTCTAAACGCCAATCGGTGTAATTTCCGTTATAATCTCTGATGTCGCCTTGGCCATCAAAAACGAAAAGGTGATCGACTAATTTATCAACAAAATACCTATCGTGAGATACAAGCACTAAGCAACCTTCAAAATTTTCAAGGAAGTTTTCTAGCGTGTTTAGTGTAATCAAATCAAGATCATTGGTAGGTTCATCCAGAATCAAGAAATTCGGACTTTTGATTAAGATTTTAAGCAATTGAAGCCTACGCTTTTCTCCGCCACTCAATTTGCCAATGGGTTTGTATTGCACTTCTGGCGGAAAGAGAAAACGAGTCAGGAACTGAGAAACAGGAATACTTTGTCCTTTTCCATATTCCACAAACTCGGCAATTTCTTTGGCGAACTCAATGACGGTTTGAGCATCGTTAAACCTTAATTCTTGCTGACGGTAGTAGCCAATTTTAGTGGTTTGGCCTAAATCAATTGATCCTTCATTGGCTTCTAAATCGCCTACAAGTAAACGAAGGAAAGTTGTTTTTCCACTTCCATTTGCTCCAACAATTCCTACACGGTCCTTTCTTGGAAAAACGTATGAGAAATTGTTGATCAGCTTTTTGTCGCCAAAACCGTGGCTAATTTTTTCGATTTCTAATACCTTTTTACCCTGACGTGACGCTGTTGCACCTAGTTCCATTCCAGTAGCTTTAGCTCCAGAGAAGGCTTTTGATTTGGTTTCTTCAAAGGCATCAACCCTGTATTTGGCTTTTGTGCCTCGGGCCTTGGGTTGCCTTCTAATCCAGTCCAGCTCTTTTCTGTAAAGGTTCTGCGCTTTTTCTATAGAGGATGCTTCAGATTCATGTCGTTCCGCTTTCTTTTCTAAGAAATGACCATAATCGCCTTTATACCGGTATAACTTTCCGTGGTCTAATTCTACAATTTCGTTGGTTACTTTTTCTAAGAAATACCTATCGTGAGTTACTAGAATCAAAGCCATGTTCGCTTGGCTCAAATACCCCTCTAACCATTCAATACTGTCAATGTCCAAGTGGTTGGTAGGCTCATCCAAAATCAATAAGTCAGGTCTTTGAATAAGCACTTGTGCCATGGCCACTCTTTTCTGCTGACCACCCGATAGCTTGCTCACATCGGCTTCCAAATCCTTCAAACCTAGTTTACCTAAAACCTGCTTTACCTGGCTTTCTTGGTCCCAAGCATTCAGCGCATCAATTCGTTCGATAACAGTTTGCATTTCTTTGTCATCGTAGTCGCCACGTTCGGCTTGCAGCATTACTTTCTGATAACGACTTAAAAGCCTAAGGGCTTCGTCATCGCTATCGAATACAGCATCAAGTACGGTTTGGTTGGTTTCAAACTTTGGGTTTTGTACCAATGAGCGCACCACAATGTCGTTTCGGAATACCACGTCTCCGGCATCTTGTTTTTCAACACCAGTAATGATTTTAAGCAGGGTAGATTTTCCTGAGCCGTTAACGCCCACGAGGGCAATCTTTTGGCCTTGGTCGACACCAATTGAAATGGCATCGAGTATTTTTCTGTCACCAAATGTCTTGGTGATATTTTCTAACGAAAGGTAGTTCATTCTTGAATGGAATTCTTAGTGGGCAAAAGTAACTAAAGAAATGGGTAACGATGCTCTTTTAGATTTATCATGAAGAATAAAGTGGGTGGTTTGAGTATTGCACGATCATTAAAGTAAGGCAACCTTCACTGTCAGTGAAAAGGAAAAGCCTATGTAGAACAATTTGATCTATCAACTCATCCTAATATCATAAGGTGCATTCTAGCCTAACGATGCAATGAATGGATGTTCGTTTCATTTTTATTTGATATTCTAAAGTTATGAATTGTGTAATTCAGAAAGTATTAGGAAAAATTAACATTTGAAAAGTAATAATAAAGACTATATTTATAGTTCATAAGGTCAGTCAAAATAACAACAAAATGAAAAAACGTAATCTGATAATCGTTATCGGCATTTTTGTCGCGGTGCTTATTTTTTTTATCACCAAAGTAAATAAAGGCTCCACTGAGTCAGCAGAGGTCTTTGCCAAAGTGCAACGAGGTCAGTTCAGATCTGAAATAACCGCATCGGGTGAGTTATTTGCCAAAAGCTCGGTAGAAATCATGGGGCCAGGAGGTATGCAAGGTGCGGGTATTTATCAAACCACTTTAGAACATATTATTCCTGAAGGAACCGTAGTAAATGCGGGCGATTATGTGGCGCGTTTGGATCAAACGGAATTGGGCACTCGACTTCAACAGAGGAGAAGTGATTTTACCGTTAGTAAATCTGAATTCACTCAAGCTAAATTAGATACAGCTATGGAGCTTCGTAAAGCCAGAGATGTAATGGATAATCTGCTTTATGAAATTGAAAGAAAGAAATTGGTTTTGAAGAATTCTCAGTACGAGCCTCCTGCAGTAGTGCAAGAGAAACAAATGGAACTTGATAGGGCTGAGAAACAATATTTGGTTGAAATGGAGAATTACGAGCTTCAGCGACAAAAATCTGTTGCCAGAATGGCTGGAGCTGAAGCCAAAATGCAGGATGATAAAGCCAAACTCGATGCCTTGCTTGATTTACAAAAGCAATTTACAATTATGGCTCCTGAACCAGGTATGCTGATTTATAAACGTGATTGGCGAGGTAATAAAATGGGGGTAGGTGCACAAATAAATGCTTGGGAACCCGTTGTTGCTACCCTTCCAGATTTAACCCATATGGTTTCAAAAACTTTTGTGAACGAGGTAGATATTAATAATATAAAGAAAGGACAGAAGGTTGAAATAGGATTGGATGCCTTTCCAGATAAGAGACTAACAGGACAAATATTTGAAGTGGCCAATATGGGGCAGCAGCGCCCTAATTCAGATGCCAAGGTATTTGAAATCATGGTGGTGGTAAATGAGTCGGATACTACTTTGAGACCGGGTATGACCACGAGCAATAAAGTAATTGCTGAAGTGCTAGACGATGTTCTTTTCATTCCTGTGGAAGCAGTTCATAGCCAAGGTGACTCTATCACATACGTGATTGCTAAAGACGGCTTGAGTGCAGTGAAGCAAGAGGTGCAATTGGGTAAGTCTAATGCTGATCAAGTTGTAGTAATTGGAGGCATCACTGAAGGTCTTACTCTCTACCTTTCAGATCCTAGCGATATGGACGATAAACCTATTAAGCGTATTTCGGAAGGGGTCAAAGCTATCGCTAAAAAGGATTGATATGCTCCGGAAAATCCTTTCAAATTTGTCAATCGCTTCAGAAGCAGTATTGTCAAATAAAATCCGTAGTGTACTTACTGCCTTAGGAATCATATTTGGTGTGGCTGCGGTAATTGCTATGATGGCCATTGGTTCTGGTGCTCAACAGGAGATTTTAGAGCAAATTGAATTGGTTGGAGTAAACAATATTGTAATCACTCCTATTGTTGAACAAAGCGAGGGAGAATTGGACGAAACCGCTGGAGCAGTAGGTACTCAAAAAGGTAAAAAGAACCTTTCATTGGGGCTCAATTTTATGGACGTTGAGAGTATAAAAAACATGATTCCTGGTATTGATATGGTAAGCCCAGAGATTGTTCTAGAAACCGAGGTATCAAGGCAGGGTTTTAGGCGTACTGCAAAGCTGGTAGGTGTAGAGAATACTTATTTTGAAATCTCAGGCTTTGAGCTCAATGAAGGAGAATATTTCAATAAGGAGCATTTAAAAAAGGGAGTTCCTGTTTGTATTATAGGAAAGGCCATCAAATCGAAATTTTTTAGTAGGGAAGAGCCAATTGGTAAATATATAAAAGTAGGTAGACATTGGCTCAAAGTTATTGGCGTGCTAGAGGAGCGGATCATTTCAGATAAAAGTATGTCCAACCTAGGTATTCGTGATTACAATATGGATATCTATACACCTTTGAGTACTGCTTTAGTGAGGTATGAAAATAGAGCCATGGTGACCAATTCATTAATTCAACAGGCAAGAATGAGTGGTAATCAAGAAAAATCAAATGTCAATTATCATCAGCTCGATAGATTGGTACTTAAGGTGTCTAATACAGCGCAAATGAATTCTATAGCGCAGGTCGTCTCAAAGATGCTAAAGCGTAAGCACAGTCAGGTGGTAGATTATGAAATTAGTATACCAGAACTGCTCTTGAAACAGCAACAACGCACCAAAAATATCTTCAATTTTGTATTGGGTGGAATTGCAGGTATTTCCCTTCTTGTTGGAGGTATTGGTATTATGAACATTATGCTGGCTTCTGTAATGGAACGAATTAAGGAAATCGGTTTACGAATGTCACTAGGTGCTACCAGACTTGATATTGTGTGTCAGTTTCTCTTGGAAGCCATAATGATTAGTTTCTCAGGTGGAGCTATTGGCGTGCTTTTAGGTTTAATCGCTGCCTTTGGTATTGCCGAATTGGCTGAAATCCCAACCATAGTAAGTCCCTTTTCTATTTTACTTTCATTTGGTGTGGCCGTTACAGTCGGAATTATTTTTGGAATTGCACCAGCCAAACGAGCCGCAAATCAAGATCCAATTACCTCCTTGAGGTATGAGTAATCAATAGAAAGAACCAGCCTACAAAAAAAGGCTACCCGAAACGGTAGCCTTTCTTTTAATATTTATTGAGTCAAATACTAAAATTTAATCTTCTGAGCCATTAATTGTTATCATGATTTCTCTGAAACTATTTAAGCCAGACTCTAAATTCTCAATAATTTCATTCGCTAAAATATCTGGGTCTGGCAGGTTGTCTAAGTCGGTTAGACTTTTATCTTTAATCCAAAATATGTCGAGACTGGTTTTATCTCTTGCCACGATTTCATCATAAGAAAACTTACGCCATCTCCCTTCTTCGTTGTCCGAACTCCATGTTTCCGTTCTCTTATTTCGGTTTTCTGGTTTGTACAGTTGAATGAACTCCTCCAAATGCTGCATTGTCATGGGCGACTTCTTTGGCGTATGGTGGATATTGGTTCTATAATCATAAAACCAAACCTCCTTTGTCCAAGCTTCTTTACTGGCTGGTTTATTGGTAAAGAACAACACATTGGCCTTCACTCCCGGTGCATAGAATATCCCTGTGGGTAAACGAAGGATTGTATGTAGTTCTGTTGTCTTTAGCAGTTGGTTGCGCACTTCTTCTCCTGCACCACCTTCAAAGAGAACGTTGTCAGGTAAAACCACAGCTGCCTCTCCATTAATCTTTAGCATGGTTTTAATATGCTGTAAGAAGTTTAACTGTTTGTTAGAAGTCGTTTCCCAAAAATCCTGACGGTTGTAGCTCATGTCTTGCTTTTCCGCCTCACCTTCTTCGTTGGTGATGGTCATGCTGCTTTTCTTACCAAAAGGAGGGTTAGCGAGTACATAATCAACACGGAAGCCATCATCAGAAACCAATGCATCGGTAGACTTAATAGGCGTGTCGCCAATAATGTCTCCAATATTATGGAGGTACATATTCATAAGGCACATTCTACGCGTGTTGGCTACAATCTCATTGCCATAGAAGGTTTTATTCTTCAAGAACTCCTTTTCTTCTCTATCCAGCGAATTGTTTGCAATCACCCAGTCATAGGCCGCTAAGAAGAAACCACCTGTACCACAAGCTGGATCTGCTATGGTTTTGAGTGGTTTTGGTTGAACACAGGCAACAATGGCTTTGATCAAGGCTCTTGGTGTAAAGTATTGACCTGCTCCAGAACTGCCGCTACTGTCCATGGCGTTCTTTTCCAGCAGTCCTTCGTAGATGGTTCCTTTAATGTCGGCTCCCATCATATTCCAATTCTCTTTATCGATCAAATCAATGACTTTTAAGAGTTTGGAAGGGTCTTGAATTTTGTTTTGGCTTTTGGTGAAAATCTGACCCAACATGCCTTTTTCAGTAGATAAACTACGGAGCAATTGGCTGTAAAATGATTCTAGCTCAGCGCCTCTTTTGCCTGTAAGGGTTTCCCAATCGCAAGTCTCTCCCTCTGGAATTTCATTGCCATCAACATCTTTCAGTTTAGGGAAAACCAAGCCTTTGCTGTAGGGTGGCTTATTGAGCTCATCTGCCATTTTAAGGAAAAGCAAATAGGTGATTTGTTCCAAGTAATCACCATAGCCCACGCCATCATCGCGCAATACGCCAGCAAGATTCCAGATTTTTGATATTATAGTTGAGTCGGTCATGTTAATTGTTTACAATGTTTAGAAGTCTGCGAAAGGCATAAATAGTAGGCCTTCTGCCAGCTCCCTTTTGGGCTATATCTAATACCTTGTTTTCAACCAAGGTATTTAATAACCTGGCCACACTAGACCTAGGTATTTGAGAATTTTTCTCAAAATTTCTTGACGAAAATATGGGCTGAACAAAAAGGGAGTCTAAGCACTGAATTGAGAACTGAGAGTGTGTACTGTTGGCAATTTCTAGTTTTACCGTCTCATATAAACTAATTATTTCACGGGTTTTGCGAATATTTTTTTCGGCTTGAACTATAATGGCGTTTAAAAAGAACCTAATCCAGTTGGTCCAGCTTCCGCTGTCTGTTATTTCTTTTAGTGCATCATAATAATCAGATCGATTACTTTCTAGGTAATCACTCAGGTAAAAAACAGGCTCTTGAATAATTTCTTTGTGGTACAGAAATAAGGGAATCAGTATTCTGCCCATTCTGCCGTTACCATCTAAAAATGGGTGAATGATTTCAAACTGCGCGTGAATGATGGCCAATTGTACCAATACATCTTTGTCATCAACATGGATGTATTTTTCCCAGTTGTACAGGGCTTCGAGCATTACTGGTATTGAAGGAGGCACAAATCGAGCATTTTCTATATTTGAGCCAGGGCTACCAATATAGTTTTGTATTCTTCTAAAGTTACCTGGGTCTTTGCTGTCTCCTCTTACACCCTGCATAAGCGCCTCATGCATTCGTTTTATAGAATTGAGAGACAAGGGTCTTTCTTTCATACTATCTCGGCCTTGTTTTAAGGCCACACGGTAATTGATTACTTCCCAAATATCGCCTTTAAGGTGGTCGCTGGCTTTTTCATCTGCTTCAAACTCCAAAACTTCCTCTAAGGTGGCTTGTGTACCTTCAATTTTTGAAGAGAGTACTGCTTCTTGGGTACGAAGTGGTGCCAATAGCACATCGGGGTTAATTACCGATTGCAACAGGCCATCATAACGGGCAACGTACCTGTTGGCTTTACCCATAAGGTCGATAAATTGCCCCCATTCTATGGTTTTTAGCGGCAATTCCTCAGGTTGATAGGGCTTCATATTTTGTGTCTTATGGAAGTAACATAAACTGTTTTGTGTCTCAAATATTGAGGCATGTAAGATACAAAAGGTTTTGTGTCTTACGCATGAGTTATAAATTTTTCATTCTTCGAAGGTCGAATTTTAACGAATGAACTTCCCTTAGGAGGCCGAAACTTTAGTGGAGGAATTCTTAATCCTTTCCAGCAAAACACTTGCTGGCTCATAGTCTTTTGCTTGTTTGCATTTTTCTATTTCTGCTGTGGAAAGCAATGTGCCTTCAAAGGCCTTTTTTAGAATACTTTGGCGCAGGGCTTTGGCTTTCTCTAAACTCTCGGTAATACTTTGCTCTACCTTATCGCAAACGGATAGGCGAGTTTCGATTTCTCGGACGATTTGGTGTTGTTCTTCAATTGAACATATAGGGATGGGGTAATTAGAGAGCTTATCTCCGTTGATATTTGATTGATTAACTCCATCTGTTTTTACAAATGAGCCATAGACTTTTGCAGGATGCGAATTTAGAAAATGATTTAAATACGCTCCTGAAATAATATTTTCAATCTGATTTAAGCGTATTAAGTAACCAGCAAAGATTGCGGGTCTTTCACCCTTGTATTGTACTGTTTTTCCAACCAGCTCAGGACTATTTGTTCGATTAAATAATACATCACCTTCTTTTAATAGGTATTGATTTATTTCTTCTGAATCAGATGAGTATTTTAAATCTTTCCAATCAATCTTCCCATCTTGCATATTCCCCATTCTTAATACAGGTATTTTCCCAGATATATTTGATTTTGAAGATGAACCATATTCTGTTTTTGAACATGTATTTCCAATACAGTCAAAAAACCAAGTTGATGGGAGGTTTAAATTTAAAGTCTTCACGGGGGAATCAAATAGCTTATAGATTGCTGGCTTCCCTGGCTTTTTCCCTTCTTTACCATTCTTCTCCCAATCTTTTACCGCTTGCTTCCAATTCTCAAGCTGTTGTTCATAGTGTTTTTGGCGTTCTTCTTTGATTTGCTCTAACAACTGATCTGCGGTTGGGAGATTGGTTTGTTGTTCTCTCCATTCCCTTGTCAACTCACCCTCAAAAGCCTTTTTCAATACAGCTTGGCGATAGATTTTTAATTGGTCTTGTGCTTTTTTGAGGTCGGCAATGCCTTTGTCTAAATCGGAAAAGAGTTCTTCTATTTTGGATACAATGGCTCGTTGTTCGGGGAGGGGGCAAATCCTAAAAATTAGCTTAGAGAATCTCCCTTTGTTTAGAATAGGAAGTGTAGTTGAGGATGCAGCATTTTTAATTGCCCTCTGAAATGAGGAAGAGATTATTTGGTAATAAATGAACTCACTTGACAAAGGTTTATTAGGGACAATAGCATTGATCTGCTGGTTAAACGCGCCTTCTTTGCGAATAATCCCTGTTTTACCTATCGTTGCGCCAATACAAGTCACCAAAACTGAGCCAGCCTTGGCACTTCTAGATTGTTGAAAACCTAAATCAGATAAATAATCAGAAGATTCCCTGACATAATATCCTTTATTTAAATCAGTGGGTTTATAAAACGGGAAGTCGTAAGAGGAATAGTACTCTGAATTCTTTTTACTCGGTGTTCCGCCAGTAATTACCTTACCCAATTCACTCACTTCAACTTCTACCCAATCTTGTCTCATCCTGCTGTCGTCTTAACTGTGATGTATTTGATTTTTGTGATGGCCTTGATTGTGTTTTATCCTGTTTTCATAATTATCAAAGCGATCACAGTTAAGAATGATGGTGTTTAATTTTAGTAAAATCATGATTAGGCTTTGAATTTCTTGTTTTCGAGTCTGTGAAATTTCAGTTTCGTTTCTCCAAAATTGATCAGTAAGCCTATTTGCAAATTGTAGGCTTCTAAATAATTAATGGCCTGTGCTAAATGCACGTTTTCGAGTTGTGTTAATGCTTTGATTTCTACACTAATTTTATCGGCTATTAAAAAGTCCACTCTGCGTTGGCCCACCAGAATATCTTTGTACATCACATCCATTTCAACTTCACGAGTATGCAATATATTCCTTAAATCAAGTTCGTGCGACAAAGCACGTTGATAAATAACCTCCTGAAAACCGTTGCCCAAAAAGGAATGTAACTCCATGGCCGCTCCAATAATTTGACCTGTCAGTTCTGAATATTTATACTTCTCATTTATCATGTTTTCCTATTTATCATAGTAATCACAGTTCAAGACAATTAGGCGGCCAATACCTCATTTAGCTCATCAATAATATCATTCATTTCGTTTCCGAAAAGCTGATACATTTTGCCTCTACCGCCCTTACTATCAAAAGGTGTATAATCTAGGTCATCCAACTCAATATGGTAACTGCTTACCACATGATCTTTGATCATCTTGAGCCAGTCGAGTTGTTCTTGCGTAAAGCGTTTATGTTGACCTGTATGTTGCTTAAATAACCAATCGTTATAATTTTTTTCAATGGTTTTATCAAAAGATTTTAGTTCGCTATCAATTCCGCAGGCTTTACGAATCAAAGAAACTAATGCGGTGAGTTCATCTTTGGGTTGTTCACTTTTAATATTATCTAAAGTAGCATAAGCATTCCACACATAGTCAGGGGCTAATAATGGTTGCTCTAAACTCAATTTATCAAACACTTCCTTGATCATTTTAAAAGTGATCTCTCTGCGGTTGTAAGGCTGATTATAGAAAATACTTAAGGCTTTTATTTCGTCTTTATTGGCTTCAAGGTAAGCACTAAAGTCTTTTACTACTTCATTGGCTTTGTCTACCGAAGTGGTGTCCCACTCTGATTTAGTAACGGTGTCAATGTTAATACTGTCAATGATCTGGTCATGTTCTCTTCGCACGTTTTCCAGGTAAGTATTCAATTCTCCATTAAAGGTAGATGTGGCCTGTTTAATAAGCTCAGCCTGTGTGGCTTGTTTTGTCTTTTCAATGAGGTCAGGTGTTCTATCTTCAATAGGGATGCTATCAATTTCAATCTGGGCCTTGCTATCTATTTCATCCGAGTCGTAAGCAGTAAGCAATTCTTTGGTGATTTGCTTTAGGTTTTTGCCTCCCGAAAATTCCAACAGCTTCTCTTTCTCCTTTTCAGTGATTTGTTTTTCTAATCGGATTAAGCGGTTGGCCAATGACAAGAACAAATCTTCATCTGCAATACCCATAGCCACAGCACCTAATAAATCCTTCAAGGCCATGGTAGGCTTTCTTTCTAAGGGTCTGCTGTCTGTCTTTTTAGATTTTATAGCACCAACGGCATCCACAATTACAAAGTGGGTTTTACTTTTGGCGGTACGGGAAACCATCTGTAAAGAGTCGCTATTAATGGTTCGGGTTCCTCTGCCTTTCATTTGCTCAAAGTAGTTTACACTTTTTACATCGCGCATAAAGAGCAACACCTCCAAAGGTTTTACATCTGTTCCAGTAGCAATCATATCTACTGTTACGGCAATACGGGGGTAATAAGAATTTCGAAACCTATTCAGCACTGATTTTGGGTCTTCTTCAATCTTATAGGTTACTTTTTTACAGAAGTCGTTGCCTTCGTCAAATTCCTCTCGGATGATTTTTATAATGTCATCGGCATGGCTATCGGTTTTGGCAAAGACCAACGTTTTTGGCACTTCGTATTCTCCGTCTTTGTCCACGCGGTTGGGGTAAATTTCGGTTTTCAGCGCTCGTTTATATTCCTTTATAATATTTCGGATTTGGCTTGGGTTGACCACTTTTCTGTCCAAGTCGTTGCGCTTGTATTCAGTGTCTTCATCCTCTTGCTGCCACCTTTTTTTTCTAGTCAGTTTATCTCGTCTGTCAATAAACCAGCCCGCTTTTATTAAACCTCCTTTTTTAGATATCTCAGTTTCAATGGTGTAAACATCATAAGGCACGTTCACTCCATCAGTCACCGACTCTTCATAAGTGTATTCACTCACCACATTTTCATTGAAGAAACCAAAAGTGCGTTTATCGGGAGTGGCTGTTAAGCCTATCAGAAAAGCATCGAAGTAATCGAGGACTTGTTTCCACAGATTGTAAATAGACCTGTGGCATTCATCAATTACAATAAAGTCGAATTGCTCAATCGGTACTTTAGGCGTGTACTCTACAGGAACTGCCTGCTTTTTATTTAACTGCTGTTTAACCCATGAGTTTTCTTCTGGGTTAACGAGTTCTGCGCTTTCATCCAATTCCTCGCCTTTCAGAATGGAGTAAAGGCGCTGAATTGTGGAAATACAAACTTGACTATCAGAAGCGATGTAGCTAGATGTTAGGCGCTGTACATTGTAAAGCTCCGTAAATTTTCTGTTGTCATCATTGGGCTGAAAAGTCATAAACTCTTGCTCTGCCTGTTCGCCCAAGTTTTTGGTGTCCACTAGAAATAAGATGCGCTTGGCGTCTACATGCTTTAAAAGTCGGTAAATAAAAGTGGCGGCTGTAAATGTCTTTCCTGCACCAGTGGCCATTTGAATCAAGGCTTTTGGGCGATTCTTTTTAAAGGAGTGCTCTAGGTTGTTCACTGCTTTAATCTGAGCAGGCCTTAGCCCTGTGGGGTCTAAAGGGGGAGTTGCTAAAAACCTTTCTCTAAGGCTTTTTCCTTGCTTAATCCATTCGGCCAGAGTTTCGGGTTTATGGAAACTAAAAACGTTTCTGCCTCTTGGTTTTGGGTCTCTGTAGTCGGTAAATCTTGTAATTGTTCCAGTACTTTCATAAACGAATGGCTTTTCACTTTCTAGAATGAACTTGCCAATCTTAATGGCGTCCTTGGCATACCTGGCCGATTGATCTTCAACTTGTAATAGCTTATAGCCCAAATCTTCGGCCTTTGCTTCTATTACCCCAACGGCTTTAGAATTCACAAAGAGTATGTAATCCGCAGAACCAGACTCGGTGTTGGTCTCTCTGAGTGCTATGCCAATTCCCGCAGATAAATTGACAGTATCTTTCGACTGAACGAGCCATCCTGCCTCTTTGAGCATTTGGTCAATTCGATCTCTCGCAATTTGTTCAGGGTTTTGGTTAGTGTAATCTGGCATTTAATGAGCGCTATTCATTTGGCAAATCATTCATGAGAATTTACTGCCAGTCTTGTTAATGTTCTGATTGTCGTTAGAACACCTATCGACCACCCAATCTACTATTTTTTCCTTTAATTAGTCTAGTACTTTTTACGAGTGAAATGAGGGTACAAAAAAAAGGCTACCGTTTCGGGTAGCCTTTCAATTTTATGTTTTGTTGAATCTTAGTTCAACTCAGTCACTACTTCAGTAATTTCTACTGCTGGTTCTTCAATAATAATTTCTTTTACTTCAGCTTTAGTGTCGTCAGCAGACTCTGAATGACCAGCACCCAATAGAGGGGCAATCACCAAACCAACCAAACAAGTAAGCTTAATCAAAATGTTCATTGATGGACCAGAAGTATCTTTGAATGGATCACCCACAGTATCTCCAGTTACAGCAGCTTTGTGAGCGTCAGAACCTTTGTAAGTCATTTCTCCATCAATCATAACACCAGCTTCGAAAGATTTCTTAGCGTTGTCCCAAGCACCACCAGCGTTGTTTTGGAAGATCGCCCAAAGTACACCTGATACTGCAACACCTGCCATATAAGCTCCTAGTGCTTCTGGTCCCATGATAAACCCTACAAGAATAGGGAAGATGATGGTAATAGCTCCTGGCAACATCATTTCTTTAATAGCTGCTTTGGTAGAAATTTCAACACACTTACCGTACTCTGGAGTGGCAGTGCCTTCCATAATGCCTGGAATTTCTTTGAACTGTCTTCTTACTTCTTTTACCATTTCCATGGCCGCTTTACCTACAGATTCCATAGCCAAAGCAGAGAAAATTACAGGAATCATACCTCCAATAAACAAGGCAGCGAGTACATCGGCTTTGAAAATATTGATACCATCAATACCAGTGAAAGTAACGTATGCAGCAAAAAGTGCTAGAGCTGTTAATGCTGCAGAAGCAATGGCAAACCCTTTTCCAATAGCAGCAGTTGTATTTCCTACTGAATCCAAAATATCTGTTTTCTCACGTACTTCAGAAGGAAGCTCACTCATTTCGGCAATACCACCTGCGTTATCCGCAATAGGACCGAAAGCGTCAATGGCTAATTGCATTGCAGTGGTTGCCATCATAGCAGAAGCAGCAATACCTACACCGTAGAAACCAGCCAATTCGTAAGCACCCCAAATGGCACCCGCAAAAAGAATAATTGGTCCGAAGGTAGACTTCATACCTACAGATAAACCTGCAATAATGTTTGTAGCAGCACCAGTAGATGAGTTTTGAATAATGCTCATTACAGGTTTTTTTCCAATGGCAGTGTAGAATTCAGTTAGGTAAGAAATTAAACCACCAACTACTAAACCTACCAACACAGCTCCGAATACACGGATAGAAGTAATTTCTAAAATACCTTCGCCAAAGAACTTCATTTGCATAGTTTCAGGCAAAAGAAGGTCGATAAGGAAATAACAACCGATAGCGGTTAATATGATTGAAATCCAGTTACCACGGTTCAAAGCGGCCTGAACTTCTGCTTCTTTAGCGTTGTTATTTTTGATTTTGATAAACATAGTACCGATCAACGAGAAGATGATCCCGGCACCTGCAATTACCAATGGGAGCAAGATTGGACCGATACCACTGAATTGGTCATCAACTGATCCGCCCATATCTCTAATGATGTAGTTACCCAACACCATTGAAGCCAATACTGTAGCCACATAAGAACCAAAAAGATCGGCACCCATACCGGCTACATCACCTACGTTATCACCTACGTTGTCAGCAATAGTAGCAGGGTTTCTTGGATCATCTTCAGGAATACCTGCCTCTACTTTACCTACAAGGTCAGCGCCAACATCGGCTGCTTTAGTGTAGATACCACCGCCTACACGAGCGAAAAGGGCAATTGACTCAGCCCCTAGAGAGAAACCAGCAAGGGCTTCTAATACGATTGTCATTTGATACACACCGCCATTCGCCATGTCGCT
Organism: Roseivirga seohaensis; assembly: GCF_001592945.1. Classification (GTDB taxonomy): domain Bacteria; phylum Bacteroidota; class Bacteroidia; order Cytophagales; family Cyclobacteriaceae; genus Roseivirga; species Roseivirga seohaensis. The sequence continues at coordinate 26,861 of NZ_LRPB01000006.1, read as the reverse complement.
ATCCATAAAGAAAGCAAACAATAGAATGAAGAGCATACTTAGTCCAAATACGGCTAAACCAGCAACACCAAGTCCCATTACAGTACCGCCAGTAAAGGCAACTTTTAAGGCTTGACCTAAACTGGTTCTAGCAGCTTGGGTAGTTCTTACATTGGCAGCAGTTGCGATTCTCATACCGATGTTTCCGGCCAATGCAGAGAAAAATGCACCAATGATAAAAGCAAAAATTATGAAGTAGTGTGTGGTTTCAACCAAGGTAGAGATTACTCCTAAAAGTATACCTGCAACCACTACAAATATGGCGAGTACTCTGTACTCAGCGCTGAGGAAAGCCAAAGCTCCTTCGCGGATGTACTTGGCAAGGTTTTGCATTTTTTCATCCCCTGCATCTTGCTTGTTTACCCAGTTCGATTTAACGATCATTACTAACAAGCCGACTAGCCCGAGAATTGGGACTAAATAAATCAGATTTGACATTTTTAATTATCAGTTTTATAAAAGACGTGCAAAGATAGTAGATGCCTTTACAAAAAGAAAAACTATGTGAATTAAAGAATAGCGATCATAACATGGCTTTAAAGCCTTCAATAAGCAATTTAAAGATGCCATTCGGGATAAAGCTCAAAATGAAACTGGTAATTTGAAGACCAACAATTAAAAAAAGTGGCAGGTGATGTTTTTAATCAAGTCTTTTTGGAGGGATATCTGGTTTAGCGTATGCCAACCTATTAATGGAATTGGTATCATGGTAGCTGTCCAAGCCTGTCATGGCCAACGTGTTGGCGGCTTCAATATTTAAAAAGCCATCAGATGTAATGAGTTCCTCTTCTATAATTAACTCTTTAATTTCTCCGATTACCAAAATAGTTTTATTGGCTGTTATTAAGTGTTGTTCTTTAAACTCCAAGCCTATTTTTATTTTGCTTTCAGCTACAAATGGTGCAAAATGGTTGCTTGAATAATGTTCTGTTAGGCCCGTGGCCTCAAACTCACTTTTTTCCCAACGGGCGCTAGTCCAGTGAGCTTGTTCCATCATAGCTTTATGAACAAGGTTTATAGTATATTCTTTCGTTTCTAGAATGTTTTCTAAAGTATGACGAGGGACAGAATGAGGTCGAAAGAGTACGCCCATTAAAGGAGGGTTAGCCCCTACATGCATTACCTGAGTAAATAAACCCAAATTAGTAATTCCTAATTTAGACTTTGTGCCTATTAAATGCGGGGTTTTAAAACCCGAAAGACAATTGATCAGGTTGGTTCTAAAACGCTGTTCTAACTTAAGAATATCTGAAGAAGAAAGTTGCATTTAAGTTCTTAAAGTTGACATTCCTCCATCTACTCCAATGATTTGGCCTGTTATCCAACTTCCTTCATCTGAAAGAAGTAAAGTGGTTAAATGGCCTAAGTCAGCCGGTTGCCCAAACCGACCAATAGGATGTCTTTTATTAGAAGCTTCTTTCTTGTCGTCTGTTGCCAATAACCGTTCTGCTAGAGGGGTATCGGTTAATGAAGGTGCCAACACATTCACCCTAATATTCATTCCGGCCCATTCTGCAGCAAGTGATTTGGCCAATCCTTCTACCGCCCCTTTTGCAGCAGCAATAGAGGAGTGAAAGTTCATGCCTATGTTTACCGCTACTGTGCTATATAGAATTACCGAAGCTCCTTCGGCTTTCTTAAGCCGCCCCATGCAAGCTTGTAATACTTTTATGGCGCCAAAGAGATTGATATTCATGTCTGCTTGAAAGTCTTCAAGCCTAATTCTATGAAATGGCTTTAAGTTGATAGACCCTGGTGCATATACTACTCCGTGTAAAACTTCCGGAAGTTCGTCAAGCTCAGTGCTCATTTGGTTAACATCCAAAGAAATATAATTAGCGCCTTGAAGCTTTGGGTCATTTCTGCCAGCCACAAAAACATTAGCACTTTTTTGTAAGCTCAGTTCCGCAACGCTTTTACCAATGCCCGAACTAGCACCTACTACAAGTATATTCTTGCCTGATAGACTCATTAAGATTTAGTGTTTATGTAGCTCATCAACTCTTTCTTCGTAGAGTTTTCTTGGAATTTACCGTGAAACTGAGCTGTTACAGTGCTGCTGTTTACATCTTTCACACCTCTTGACTGAACGCAAAGGTGATCGGCATCGATGATTACCGCCACATCTTCTGTTTCAAGCAAAGTTTTGAGCTCGTTTGCTATTTGCACGGTGAGCCTTTCTTGAACTTGCGGACGCTTTGCGTAATACTCCACAATACGATTGATCTTCGATAGGCCAATTACTTTTCCGCTTGAAATATAGGCTACATGCGCTTTTCCAATAATGGGCACAAAATGGTGTTCACAATTAGAATAGAAAGTGATATTCTTTTCTACCAGCATCTCATTGTACTGATACTTATTCTCGAAAAGCGTCACTTTAGGTTTATTAGCGGGGCTTAGTCCGCTAAAAATTTCTTTGATATACATTTTGGCTACGCGTTTAGGCGTACCCGAAAGACTGTCATCACTTAAGTCAAGCCCCATGATTTCCATGATCTCCTTAAATTTCTTTTCAATGAGCTCTTGTTTTAAGTCATCGTCCATATCGAAAGCATTCGGAACCATTGGCGTTTCATAAGAAGTACCTACGTGCTCATCTCCAATTTCTTCAATTCTACTAAGTACGTTAAGCGGGGTACTCGACAAAGTTCCGTTCTGTTTCATAGAGTCTTATTTTCAATTCTAATTTTTGGTCAATTTCTGGGCGCAATAAGTTGTAGATTACCAGTGCGATGTTTTCTGCTGTTGGATTCAGGTTTTTGAATTCGGTTACATCTAAGTTTAAGTTTTTGTGATCGAATTTATCTGTAACATGAGTTTTGATAATATCCTTTAGAATTTTCATGTCGCATACATAACCTGTTTCTGGGTCTTGCTCGCCTACAACTTTTACAATGAGCTCATAATTATGGCCATGGAAAGAGGGGTTGTTACATTTCCCGAAAACCTCATCATTCTTCTCTTCACTCCATTTGGGATTATAAAGTCGATGAGCAGCATTAAAATGCTCTTTACGATAAACAGCTATTTTCATTTTGGTAATTTAAAAATGAGTAAGAAGTGTGCTTACTACTTTTTTGTTTCGGGATGCCAACATTGGGTTCACCGATTTTGTTCAAAGAACGATATAAAATAATTGAACAAAAAATCTAAAATCTAATAAATGAGTTAGTTAATGAGGTAAGAGGCTTTGTGTACATTAAATCTTCAGCTTTAACTCTGGAGCCAATTGTTTGCTGTCAGACCGTTTAGCATGATTCTTTCGCTGAATATTCCCAACCATGTTAGTCACTCTATTTCGGCTCAGAAGTCTAGGTAAAAAAGCACTTAATTTATTCCATACGCCAGGAACAGCCACAGGCTGACCTTTAATCATGCATGAAAACGCAAAGAGCGCTACGTCTTCGGCAGAAGCAATGTTGAATTTAATGTTCGGGTCATCATTACCGTTGGCTTTGGCAAAACCCGTTTTTGTCATGCCAGGACATAATACCGTGGCGGAAACGCCAGTTCCTCTCAGCTCATTGGCCAATGCTTGAGTGAATGAAAGTAAATATGCTTTTGAAGCATGGTAAGTAGACATCAGTGGACCTGGTACAAAGGCAGCTACGGAAGCATTATTTAAAATGTAGCCTTTTTTTCTCTGTATCATGCCAGGAAGCAGCAGCTTGGTAAGGTGAGTGGTCGTTACCATGTGTACGTTGAGCATGGCTTCATCCTTTGCCCAGTCGGTTTCCAGAAAGTGCCCAAAATTACCAAAGCCGGCATTGTTGAAAAGGATTTCAATAAGCAGTTTCTGTTCAATAATGTATTGATGAATTTTCTCTGCAATGCCCTTCTCTGCCAAATTACAAACCAGTAGGTGAATGTCCGTTTGAGGGAACATGATAGAAAGCTCTGCTTTTTTTTCTGCCAATAATATTTCATTCACATCAATAAGGAGTAATGAATAATTGGCTTGGGAGGCGATTTTGGCAAATTCAAATCCAATACCACCGGCAGCTCCGGTAATTAAAGCAGTAGTTTTCATACGGTCAATCCTTTGCCAAACGGCATGGGTTAGCGAGAATAATAGTCAGCAAGAATAACCATTTTCTTTTTTTAAGTCTAAAATCCTGCTGTTAAATTGTTAGGGTGGAAACCTTATCCCTCCTCATTTTTATTAAAAAGTAGTTTCTCGATTTGAATATCTCTCCCACATTTAAAATGGCCTTTCGGACATTCTTTGAAGCCATGCAGTCCGCAAGGTCGGCAGTCTAGCTTTTCTGAAACTTCAGCAATTCTAGCGTTTTCGGCCAAAGGCCCAAAACCAAATTCAGGAACAGTAGAACAGTAAATAGCTATGGTTTTGGCATTCATGGCAGAAGCCAAATGCATGGGGGCGGAGTCGTTTACATAGTTCATTACCGCATCTTTAATCAGTGCAGCCGACTGAAGTAAATTCATTTTTCCGCAAAGGTTCTGCGCCTTTGGGTTTCCGCCTTGCGCAATGATTTCATCACAAAGAGCCTCATCATTAGGCGCTCCAATCAAATAGATATTGCCAGAGAATTCAAGTGATTGAATCAATTCCACCCATTTCTCTTTTGGGAATTGTTTGGTAAACCAAACCGAGGCTGGTGCCATGCAGACAAAAGGTTCGGTTTTATAAGCGGCTACTTTTTTAAAGTCGGAAGGTGATGGATAAAGTACCGGACGCTGAAGTTGGCCATCGGTAATGGCTTTGATTAGCTCATTGTTGCGTTCCACCTCGTGCGTTCCTTCTTCAATTTTATGAGTTACCTTTTTAGTAAAAGCCCAAGCAAAAGGGTTTTTATCGAAGCCGATTTTCTCCTTCGCGCCACTAAAAGCAGTAAGCATCCCTGAATTGGCAAAACGCTGAACGTTCACCACCAAGTCGTAGTTGCCCTTTCTAATTCTGCCAAGGAGCTTAAAGAGGTTACGGTATTTCCTTCCTTTTTTATCCCAAACCAGCACCTCTCCAAGTTTCGGGTGATTGTTCAACAGGGCTTCATTGCCCTTGCGTAACAGAAAGTCTATTTTGGCTTTTGGATAATATTGGTGCAGTTTTTCGATCAGCGAAGTCGCCAGAATTACATCACCAATAAAGGCCGTTTGAATGATAAGGATCTTTCCGTAGGTCATAAGCTGGCAAATATAGTGCTTTCTTCAACTCTCCAAGGATTTTGAACCCTTGGAGAGTTGGGGGGCTTACGGGCTACACCAGAAACTTAAGGTACTCTTTTCTGTTAAAACTTATACCTTTGTGGTTTTAAGGAGATGCTGCGATGGTCGATTATAATGTTTTTACTTTACCCAATGGCATTCGTGTAGTGCACAAAGAGGTGAGCAATACCAAGATTGTCCACTGCGGATTTGTGTTGGATATTGGTAGCCGCGATGAGCGAAAAGACCAATTGGGGATTGCCCATTTTTGGGAGCATATGGCTTTTAAAGGCACCAAAAAACGAAAGGCCTACCATATTCTAAATAAGCTCGATGCTGTTGGCGGAGAGTTGAATGCTTACACCACCAAAGAGAAAATCTGCTTCTATGCTTCTGTGTTAGATAAGCACATGGAGTCGGCTTTTGAGTTGCTACAAGACATCACTTTCGATTCTATTTTTCCTGAAAAACAAATTGAAAAGGAACGAGGAGTGATTTTAGAAGAAATGTCCTTGTACCACGATAGCCCAGAGGACGCCATTCAAGATGAATTCGATCGTGTTGTTTTTGGAGATCATCCGTTGGGTAAAAATATTTTAGGCACTTCTGATAGCGTAAAATCTTTTCAGAGAGAAGATTTCAAGACTTTCTTGAAAACCAATCTCAATACAGAACGAATCGTTTTTTCTTGCGTAGGCAATGTGTCATTAAAGAAAATTCAGAAACTAGCCACCAAATACTTCGAACCAATACCACATCACATAGGGCAGAGAGAACGTGTGCTTTTTGGTGACTATGTTCCCAATACCGAAGTCATTACTAGGAATATTACTCAAGCCCAATGTGCCATTGGTTGCACAGCTTACCCCATTGGTCACCCCAAACGACTTCCTTTTTATATGTTGATGAATATTTTGGGCGGTCCGGGCATGAATTCTAGGTTGAACTTGGCGCTTCGCGAAAAATACGGCTTTGTATACAGTATAGATGCCAGTTATCATCCTTTTTCAGATACAGGTCTCTTTTCCATTTTCTTCGGTACAGAAACAGGCCAAGTGGAAAGGGGACGAAAGTTGGTATTAAAAGAATTACAGAAATTAAGAGAAGTCCCTTTAGGTACGATGCAACTGCATATGGCCAAAGAGCAAATACTTGGTCAATTGGCCATGAGCGAAGAAAATAATACAGGCTTAATGCTGATGATGGGCAAAAGTATTTTGGATAAAAACCGAATTGACAGCCTAGAGTCAATCTTCGAAAAAATTAGAGCGGTGTCTTCATCTGATCTTATTGAAGTAGCCAATGAGCAGCTAAATGAAAATCAATTGAGCCATTTAACCTTTTTACCAGAGAACTAATGGAGTTTATTCCCGAAGATATTCAGAAATACGTTGAAGCTCACACCGATCCCGAATCAGAGCTTTTGATGGATTTGAACCGCGAAACCCACGCCAAAGTGATGATGCCACGTATGCTTTCGGGGCACTTACAAGGCAGGGCTTTGTCGATGATCAGCCATATGATCAAGCCATCTCGAATTTTAGAAATCGGCACCTATACTGGCTATTCTGCGCTTTGTATGGCTGAAGGCTTGGCAGAGGGAGGAAAGCTAATTACGCTCGATAAAAATGAAGAGTTGGAAGAAATGGTGCGCGGCTATTTCGAAAAAGCGGGTTATACAAATACCATAGATTTTAGAATAGGGAATGCTATTGAACTGATTCCTGAAATTGAAGGGCCGTTCGACCTAGTTTTTATTGATGCCGATAAAGCTAATTACTACAATTACTTTAAATTAGTGTTTGAAAAAGTTCGCTCCGGAGGCTTTATAATTGCTGACAATGTGCTTTGGAGTGGAAAAGTTGTTCAAACGGAAAAGAAAATCGACAAGGATACGCAAGCAATCTTAGATTTTAACCGTTTGACCCATGAAGATGATCGTGTTGAAAATGTACTTTTGCCGATCAGAGATGGGTTAATGGTTTTAAGGAAAAAATAAACGTGGTAAAATACATAGCGTCAATCATCATCTTTTTGATGGCTTCGTTGAGCATATTCGCGCAAGCCCCAATGGTTGTCCCTTCTGAAATGGAGTTTGCAGGCGTTAAACTCAAAATTACCAACAGCGCAAAAAAGGAAATTGAGGAAACACTCGATTTGCTTACGCGAAGTCAATATCACTTTCAGTTATTGGTAGATCGCTCTAACCTCTATATGGGAATGGTGGAAGAAGTTCTGAAAAAAGAAGGAATTCCTGACGACTTCAAGTATTTGGCCATTCAAGAAGGTCAGTTTATATCCGATGCTGTGTCTACTTCAAATGCGGTAGGTTTTTGGCAGTTCAAAAAAGCTTCGGCACAAGAACTCGGGCTTAGGGTAGATGGGGTAGTGGATGAACGCAAGCATATTATTGCATCAACTGTAGGTGCTACCAAGTATTTCAAAAGAAGTAATTTCGTTTTCGACAACTGGCTGTGGACAATGCAGTCGTATTTACAAGGCTTGGGCGGGGCACAAAGAAGTATTCCCGAGAAAGATTACGGAGCAAAAAAGGTTGAAATTGATGGTAAAACACATTGGTATTTAAAAAAATACATTGCCCATAAACTGGCTTTTCAAGATTATGTAGGACGAGGAAGAAAGAACCCTGAATTACAATTGGCTACTTATGAAGGGCGAGGTAAAACTTTGCGCGATGTAAGTAGAGAAGTAAATGTTGATTTAGAAGAATTAAAAAATCTGAACAAATGGTTGGTGGGTTCAAGAATTCCAGATGAGAAATCGTACAAAGTAATTTATCCTGTTAAGTCAGGTAGCCGCCCCATAGCCCAAAATACAGAAGAACCTAAACGTGAAGAGGTGAAAAAGACCACTCAATCTTCCCAAGCAGGTGTAACAAAACAACCCACTAAAGAGAGTAATAGTAATCGAAGTACATATTCTGGTGTTCGACCAGTTGAAGGAAATATCGGTATTTTTCCTCGTATAACAGGAAATATAGCAAGCGCATATGAACCCGATCAAATCGAAATGAACGGAATTGATGCTATTCGTGCACGATCAAACGATAATGTAAAAACACTGGCAAGTAGGGTAGGAAAGAGTGAATCGAAAATAAGAAAATACAACGATCTAGGCGATAACAGCAGGCTGAAAAGCGGAGCTTATTATTACGTTAAGAATAAGAAAAATAGGGGTAAAGTGCATTACCATATTGTACAGCCAGGCGAAACCCTTTGGAGTATTTCTCAAGATTACGGGATAAAATATAAAAAACTTCTTCAGAAAAACAGAATGAGAGAGGCCGAACAGCTTAAAGTGGGCAGAGTACTTTGGCTGAGATTTATTCGTCCTGCCAATATCCCAATAGAGTATACAGATGTGATTCTTCCTAAAGACGATCCTACCCCTGAAGATAAAATGATCAAAGAGGTGACTCCGCCAGAGCAACCGATTAAAAAGCAGACTCAAATTATTCCTGAGAAAAAAGTGAAAGTAGAAGAGGAAGAAACGGTGGAGGAAATTGAAATGGCGATTACAAAGAAGGCCCTAATTGCTACTTCATCTGATACTATAATTACGCATGTAGTTCAACCAAAGGAATCCTTTTTTGCTATTTCTCAAAAGTATGGCATTGAATTGGATGACATCATCGACTGGAATGGACTCAACGTAATGGATGGACTTCAGATAAACCAAGAGCTTAGACTTGTAGTACCTAAAGCTTATTTTTTGAAAAAGACGGATTTAAAACCAACAGCAACGGTTAGGGAAATTTATCATGAGGTTGAAAAAGGAGAGACGCTCTGGGGGATATCAAGAAAATATGGAGTAACCATTGAGAATATTCTTAAATGGAATAATAAAACAGACAATAACCTTGATTTGGGTGAGCGTCTGAAAATTCTACAAGACAACTGAGGACTACTTAAAATCATTGAATAGTTTTGGGCGGATTTTGGAGATGAAGAGAAGAATGAATCGTTACCTACTAGTTATATTTATTTTACTTACCTCAATTTCGATTGTTAATGGGCAAGACGAGATTGAGTTTTTGTTGCCTCCTGACTCTGAACCACCACCAGCTGATACCATCAATTACTGGAAAAGTGGAGGAACCTTCAATTTTAACTTACAACAAGTAGCCTTAACCAACTGGGCTGCTGGTGGTGAGTCTTCAATTGCGATTGGTACTAAGTTCGAGACCTTTGCTAATTACGAGAAAGAGGGGGCAGTTTGGCAAAACCGATTTAAAGTTAGTTATGGTTTAATTAGAAATGGAGATGCGAGAAATCGCTTTGTTAAAACCGATGACCAAATTATTATAAATTCTAAATACAGTCAGAAATTTACCGAAAAGGTGCTTTTGACTACTTCGATAAACTTCCAGACCCAGATGGACGAAGGATATAAGAATAAAAAAGTAGCAGGTACAGATCAGATTGAGCGGACGTTGATATCTAACTTTATGGCGCCAGGTTATTTACAGGCCTCTTTGGGACTTTCATATAGAGATGAAAAAACTGTAACCGCTACTTTGGCTCCTTTTACTGGTCGTTTTACCTTCGTATTGAATGATTCTTTGTCTAACGCAGGAGCATTTGGGATTAACCCAGGAGATCAAATTAGACCAGAAGCAGGTATTAGTTTAACAGGTACTTATAAAAAAGATGTAGTCGAAAATGTTTCTTTTTTAGGGAATTTCAATCTGTTTTCTAATTATGAAAAATTCCCCAATACAGTAGTAAACCTCGAGGCTTCGTTTAGGCTAAAGGTGAATAATTATCTTTCTACCAATATTAGTTCTCAGTTGATTTACGATGACGACATTACGCTCACTAGAAATGATGGCACCAAAGGGCGCGATATTCAAATAAAGAATGTAATCAACGTAGGAGTTACGCTAGGTTTCTAGCTAAAACTCCGGATCTAAACCCAGTCGTTCTTGTAAATCTTTTAAAGCAGGGTACTTCTTTTTAAGATGTTCAAACTTCTCTTTATCAGTATATAGCATTTTTTCTCTTGCCACATCAACAATTTCTGATTTGAGAAGAATGCTGTCGTTTTCAAGGCCATCTCTCAAAGTCATTAAAAGGTCACCTCTAAATTTTTCAAAACTAGCCTCTGAAGCTCCGTTGGATATTTTAATGGTAACAATGTTGCCTTCCAGTTCATAGGGTTCTTGCAAAAGTAATAACTCTAACTTGTTATCTTCTGCCTCTCTTTTAGCTTTAAAAGCATTCCAAACTTTATCTAAATCATCAAGAGTAAAGCTCTTATTTCGGTTCGAAACTGGTTCTGTAGGAGTTTCACCTGCTGTTGGTTCTTCTTTTTTATTAAGTTGATTTTTTAAATCGGAAAGAGAAGGAATACTAATCGTTTTTGAAGGCGCCCTTTTTGGAGCGGGAGCTACAGGAGGTTGCTCCGAATTTGTTTGAGCAGCAGGTGTTTCTGCTCGAACATCCTTTTTAATAGGTTCGGCTTGTGGTGTTTTAACAACAGGAGTCGATACGCTGTCTACTTGTTTTGGAGCATACTCACCTTTTTTATCAGCAACCTCTTCAGTTAGGATTTTTTTTTTGAAGCGTCTTCTGGAGTGACGTGTGCCAAACGAATAGCAGATGTTAAGTGCGCCATTTTAACCAGAGCCAGTTCAACATGAAGCCTCTGATTTTTGCTTCCTTTATAACTCAAGTCGCATTGGTTTGCAATGTTGAGTGCCGTGAGTAAGAATGAAAGCGGTGTAGCATCAGCTTGTGCTTTATAGCGCTGCTTAATATTGTCAGAAACCTGAAGTAGCTGAATGGTGGCATTGTCTTTACACACCATCAAATCTCTTAAATGGCTAGCGAGCCCCACAATAAAATGATGGCCATCAAACCCATTTTTCAGAATCTCATCAAAAGTCAGTAATACATTAGAAGTGTCTTCTTTAAATAAGTAGTCTGTCATTCTGAAGTAATAATCGTAATCCAGAATGTGCAGGTTTGAAATTGTATTTTGATAGGTTACTTTCTGCCCGTGCGAGAAAGTGACAATCAGGTCGAAAAGAGAAAGAGCATCGCGCATAGCACCATCTGCCTTTTGAGCAATCAGATGCAAAGCCTCGTCTTCCGTGTCAATTCCCTCTTTATCAGCAATCATTTTTAGCTGGGTAGAAATATCACTGACTTCAATTCTATTAAAATCGAAAATCTGACAACGAGAAAGAATCGTAGGGATTACCTTATGTTTTTCAGTAGTCGCCAAAATGAAAATGGCGTATGATGGTGGCTCTTCCAAGGTTTTCAAAAAAGCATTGAATGCTTGATTAGAAAGCATGTGAACCTCATCTATAATATATACCTTGAATTTTCCTTGTTGCGGAGGGTAGCGTACCTGATCGATTAGATTTCTAATGTCATCTACCGAGTTGTTCGAAGCCGCATCAAGCTCATATATATTAAAGGTGTCGTTGCCTTCTAAAGGGTTGTCAATGTTTTGGTCATTGATCATTCGGGCAACAATTCGAGCACAAGTAGTTTTACCAACCCCTCTTGGTCCGCAAAAAAGCAAAGCTTGCGCTAACTGATTATTATCGATCGCATTTTTAAGTGTAGTGGTAATGTGCCCTTGGCCAACTACTTCTTCAAAGCCAACAGGTCTATACTTACGTGCGGAGACAACAAAATTTTCCATCGCTGCAAGATATAAATCTTCGTTAAGATGTTTCAAAAAATGACTTCAAAGATTTCTCGACTTTTCCATTAAATTTGCGCCCGGATAAATAAGAGGTAGTTAAGTCTCTTTTTTTCTTTCAACAGAAAATGTTTCAATAGTTAATCCCAGTGCCTAATTCATGAGCAAATATTGGGAAGAGATGAGCTAAGGAATTAAAAACTGCTAATTTATTTACAGGGCAACGTTGGAATTAAAAAAGCAAACTTCTATCTTTGTGTCCCTTTTCAAGCTAAGGAAGAGGTAAAGTATTAAAAGTCAATTAAATATACCGAAGTGGATACACTAAGTTATAAGACGGTTTCGGCTAATAAAGCTACTGTAGAGAAGAATTGGGTAATCGTGGATGCGAGCCAAATGTCGCTAGGTAGATTATCAAGTGAAGTTGCAAAAATGATCAGGGGAAAACACAAACCTGGTTATACCCCAAATGTAGATTGCGGTGATAACGTGATTGTAATCAATGCCGACAATGTAAAGTTGACAGGTAAAAAATGGGATGACAGAGTGTATCTGCGATATACTGGTTACCCAGGTGGTCAAAGAGAAACAACTCCAAGACAACTAAAGGCCAAGTCATCTAGATTGTTAGTGGAAAGAGCAGTTCGCGGCATGTTGCCAAAAACAAGATTGGGAAGAGCCCTTTTCAACAACCTATATGTTTATGAAGGTGCTGAGCATTTACATGAGGCTCAAAAGCCACAGGAAGTTAAATTATCAATAAGCTAGTTAATGGAAATAGTTAACAAAATTGGAAGAAGAAAGACCTCTGTTGCAAGATTGTACATGGAGTCTGGAAAAGGTGAATTCAATATCAACGGAAAATCATTGGAGAGTTATTTTCCTTCTGATGTTCTTCAGATTATTGTAAAGCAGCCTTTGATGCTCGTGGAGCAAAATGGGAATTTCGATTTCAAAGTAAACGTTAATGGTGGCGGACCAAAAGGTCAGGCTGAAGCAATTAGACTTGCCATTTCTAGAGCGCTTTGTGAAATTGATGCTGAAAACAGACCTTCTTTGAAGAAGGAAGGTTTCCTTACTAGAGACCCAAGAATGGTTGAACGTAAGAAGCCAGGAAGAAGAAAAGCGAGAAGAGCATTCCAGTTCAGCAAGCGTTAATAAGAATTATTATACAAACTTATATATGTCTAACAAATTAGAGTACAAAGACTTACTTGATGCTGGTGTCCACTTTGGTCACTTAACGAGAAAGTGGGATCCGCGTATGGCGCCATACATCTTCATGGAGAGGAATGGTATCCATATTATCGATCTTAATAAAACTCTTAATTGCCTCGAAGAAGCATCATCTGCAATTAAGAACATTGTCCGCTCAGGAAGAAAGGTAATGTTTGTAGCTACTAAGAAACAAGCCCAAGGGATTGTTGCTGAAGAAGCCGCAAGATTGAATATGCCTTACGTAACCGAAAGATGGTTAGGTGGTATGTTGACCAACTTCGCAACGATTAGAAAGTCGTTGAAGAAACTTCAGGGTATCGATAAAATGATGAAAGAAGAGTCTTATAAAAACCTTGCGAAAAGAGAAAGGTTGATGAAGACTCGTGAAAAAGAAAAGCTAGAAAGAGTATTGGGCGGTATTACCGATCTTACTAGACTTCCTGCTGCCTTATTCATCGTTGATATCAAAAGAGAGCACATTGCAGTAAACGAAGCTAAAAAGCTTAATATCCCTGTATTTGCTTTGGTTGATACTAACTCTGATCCTAACAAAGTAGATTTCCCAATCCCTGGTAATGATGATGCCTACAAGTCTGTAGAAACTATCACTAAGGCTATTGGTAGAGCTATTGAAGAAGGATTGCAAGAGCGTAAGACTGAGAAAGAGGAGAGAGATAGAGAGAAAGCAGAGCAAGAGAAAATAGCTGCTGACAAGGCAGAGACTAAAAAAGAAGAAGCTTAAATCGATTAAGATTAACTCATATAAAAAATTGAACATTGAAGCTTTTTCGGTGTTCAATTTTTGTTTTAAACCGATAAGTTTGAGTAGCTTAAATAACTCAGATTTTAGGGTGCTAACTGATTTTAGGAATAATATTTAAAATATATACAAATGGCTATCACAGCAAAAGAGGTTAACCAATTAAGACAAATGACCGGTGCCGGCATGATGGATTGTAAAAAGGCATTAGTTGAATCTGAAGGAGATTTCGATAAAGCAATTGAAATTCTTCGTAAGAAGGGTCAAAAATTATCTGAAAAAAGAGCAGACAGAGAAACTTCTGAAGGTTCTGTATATGTAAGATCTAGCGAAGATGGCTCTGAAGCTATCCTTATTGCTTTTACATGTGAGACTGACTTTGTGGCAAAAAATGCTGATTTCCAAGCTTTAGGAAATGAGATTGCTGATGCTGCAATGGCCAACAAACCAGCCGACCTTGAGGCTTTAAGAGCACTTAGCTTAGGTAACTTAACTGTTCAAGATAAAGTAACTGAGCTTTTGGGTAAAATAGGTGAGAAGCTTGAAGTTTCAGTTTACGAAAAGCTTTCTGCTGACCAAGTGGTTTCATACATCCACTCAACAGGTAAATTGGGTGTTTTAGTAGCTTTAACTGGTGTTGGTAGTGCTGATGTATCTGAAGCTGGTAAAGACGTTGGAATGCAAATCGCAGCTATGAATCCAGTTGCTGTTGATAAGGATGGTGTCGATTCTTCGATCATTGAGAAGGAAATTGAGATTGGTAAGGATGTAGCAAGACAAGAAGGTAAGCCTGAGGCGATGCTCGATAAGATTGCTGAAGGTAAATTGAACAAGTTCTTCAAAGAAAACACTTTGTTGAGCCAAGCTTTTGTTAAAGATCCAAAGGTGAATGTTCAGGAGTACCTAAATTCAGTAAACAAAGGTTTAACTGTGTCTGCTTTCAAAAGAGTTGCTATAGGTTAATTCCTATTACTCATATAGAATTAGGAAAGCCCATCTATGATGGGTTTTTTGTTTTTATAGGTGTTCTTTCTACGGTCTATTTGTTTAAGTGTGCCTCGACAGTCTCTAATAATTCTGTCAGGTCAAAGGGCTTACATATATATGCATCAGCTCCAAATTGAAGTCCATGAACTAACTCCTGACCATGGTTTTTAACCGAAAGGAATATGATGGGGGTTTTTTGTATTGCTACATCGTTTCTTATTTCATTTAGCATTTCATAGCCATTCATTAATGGCATATCAATATCGCTTAAAATAAGATCTGGTTTTTCTGATTTTGCAAGAGAAAGCCCCTCAATGCCATCTTTGGCTGTTATCGTTTGATAACCCTCCAATTCCAGTATCTCACTGACATTGTCTAGAATTATAGCGTTATCCTCAACTAGTAGTATCTTTTTCATATTTTGGCTTCTTGAATTTAAGCCTTTTGGCGTTAAAACCTTTAGGTTTTAGAAACTTCAATTAGGTATTTTTTTATTGTAATGAAATGTGATAACGTTTACTGATTTTTGTACAAAGAGAACCACGCATCTACTTGAAATGGATTGAACGATTTAGTTCTTAACTGAAAGTGTATACTGAAATCAAAAGCTTAATCATTCTCGTTTCCCTAGAGCCTGGAATTTCTTATTAAATGAATCTTTTTATTAATATTGCAGCTTCTTGGGGTATTAGCTCAGTTGGTTTAGAGCGCTGCCTTGACAGGGCAGAGGTCACTGGTTCGAATCCAGTATGCCCCACTTAAATGTGACTAATATAAATGTCACTGGTTCGCCCCGAAGTTTAGGGGCAGTATGTCCCACTTAAAAAAAACCAGTCATTCGAAAGAGTGACTGGTTTTCTGTTTTTAAAGTCTAGCAAGTCCTTATTCACTCCGTAAAGCATCTACTGGGTTTGAGGTTGCTGCTTTAATAGACCTGATAAATACTGTGAGTGATGCGAGTAAAAAAGTGCCAATCACAATAGATATTGTTGCGAGAAAAGACACTTCAACATGGTAAGCAAAGTTGTTAAGCCATTTGTTCATCACAAAGTAGGCGAGAGGCACGGCAACTAAACTAGCAAAAACTATCAGCCTATATATTTGCTTGTTGAAAAGGTGAATTATTTGGAGAGCGCTCGCGCCAAGTACTTTTCTTACGCCAACTTCTTTGGTTTTGGATTGTACTATAAATGTAACTAAGCCATAAAGCCCTAAGCACGAAATAAGGATAGCGATGGTGGTGAATACTCCAAAAATTTTCCCTAGTCTAATTTCCGAGGAGTAGAGGTTGTTGAATCGAGTATCTAAAAATTGATACCCAAAGGGGTTGTCTGGAATATGTTTTTCCCAGACTTTTTCAATGTCATCGATGGTTTGTTGAATATTATCAGTTTTCAGTTTTATTAAAGCGTAACCTCCATTTAAACCATTAAAAGACTCGTAAGCAAACAACATAGGTTTTATGGTTTCATGAAGCGATTGAAGATGGAGGTCTTTTACTACACCCTTGATTTTTACATTCTCAATGGTAAATAAATATGAGCCCTTCAAGGGGTCTTCCAAGTTGAGAGGGTTAGTTGTTTCGATGAGTTTCGCCAAACTTTCATTGATGATTACTTGCCCTTCATTTTCGGAAGGTTTTTCTAGGTTGAAATTTTCTCCACTTAGAAACTCTAAACCAAGCATTTGAGCATAGTTATCATCCACATTGTGTTGGTAAATAATCTCCCCGAGGTGGGAGTCTGCACTACTCACTCTGTAGTCATTCCCTCCTGGTGGGCTTGTGGTAATGGAGGTATTAATGACTTCTGGTAATGCTTTTAGTTCTGTTTTGAAAAGGTTGAATTTGGAAGTGAACGCACGATCAATGACCAAGATTTGGTCAGGTTCATAGCTTAATTTTTGATTGGTCATAAAGTTGACTTGATTGCGTACTACGGTCGCACAAACAATCATAGCAATGGCTATAACAAATTGAAAAACAACTAGACCTTTTCTTAGACTAGCGCCCTTGGTTGAGTTGGCAATGTTGCCCTTGATAAACTCGGTAAATTTGAAACGTGAAACCAAAAACGCTGGATAAAGCCCCGCAACTATAGCTATTAGGAGTGTTGTGGCTAAAATGGAAACCCAAAACCATGGATCTGACCAATAGTTGAAGATCAATTGGTGGGCAATGGTTTGTTCGAAATAAGGGGTACATAATGCTGTAACGAGTAGTGAAAGAAGAAGGGATGAAAAACAGAAGAGGAATGACTCAGCTACAAATTGATAAATGAAACTCAGCTTTCCTGCTCCGATTATTTTTCGTATACCCGCCTCTTGCCCTCTCTGTAATGCTCTAGCTGCAGAAAGATTAGTATAATTAATGATGGCCAAGGCAAGAATAAAGACGGCTACAATGGTAAAAATGATGTACATCTGCTTGTCCGAAGGTTTGATAATGTTATCGGTTACCTTTCTGTCATATTTAGCTTGCTGAAATGAAGAAAGCCGAAAAGTGGTAGTCTTCATCCAGTCCCCTTGAACCAGCGGAATTATGGTTGTATTGATGATTCTCGCTACGGATTCTGCCTTTTCATTAGGGGCTAATTTGATATAAGTAGTAGATAGCGTGGATAATGGGTTTCGAATATTGTCTCTACTTCCATCTTTGTAATTAAGAAAACTAAATTGAATACTTGAATGTGGGGGAGGGTCTTTTACCACTGCAGTAACTATAAACTTATTGTCGTAATTGCTGGTAGTTACGATTTCATTCCCAATGGCAGATGTCGTTCCAAATAACTTAAGGGCAGTCCTTTCAGTAATGATAATATCTGTAAGCTGTTTCAAAGCCCCTTTCTGTACCCCCTCAATGAAAACTTGTGGAAAGAAATCGAAAAATGTTGAGTCAGTACTAATACGTTCTTCCTCATAGAAGTTGCGCTTTTTTCCATCATCGATAATTACGTCTATGGGTAGTTTGTTCATTCGGACCTGATTGGTCACTTGCGGGATGAGTTCGACCAGTGCTGGCCCCAAACCAGAGTGAACCCTACCATTAAAGCCTTCACTGGCTCTGGTTTCAGAGAAACTTTCTACTCGGTAGATGAGTTCTTTGTCCTTTAGGTCGAAATCTTTTTTTAACTCATCTACAACAAATAAACCCAGAATTAGACCACTAGAAAGACCAATACAAAGCCCAACAATGTTAATGATGGAAAATGATTTATGTCTGACCATACCCCTAAATGCTGTTTTTAAATAATGTCGAATCATGGTAATAAAGCTTAAAGGGTGAGTAGAATTGCTTTGGTAATCAAAAAGGTAACTTCGAAATGAACGGATGACAGTCCAGTAGTAAAGTCTCTTGGCCTTGTTATAGCCATACGTTTGAATCTGGTCTTGGAATTCCTCAAATAAGTCACCTTCAATTTCTTCTAGCCTGTGTTCGGCACAAAAGAACCGGAGGATTTTCAATGGTAGTTTTGGTGGCTGCTGCATGGCTCAAGAATTTTGAAAAAGCGTTTGAGGCATATTGTTCCAAAGCGACTCCCGTATTTCTTTGATTTGCTGTACAGCCTGAAGCCCATAAGGAGTAGGTTTGAATATACGTTTGCGTTTTCCGCCTCTTTTTTGACTTGCTTCGCCCAGCTCGGACGATAGAAACCCTTTTTTTTCCAGCCTATATAATGAAGAGTGAATAGCGCTTAGGTTGATGTTGCGCTCTGTGTGTTTTTCTACTTCGTCTTTCACCAAATTTGCATAAGCATTTTCGTTTAGCACACAGGTGGCTAATAATACCACTTCTTCAAATTCGCCTAAAAAAGTACCTTTCATGGTTATAAGATATTATTTATATGAATGTAAGGAAAATAAATTCCCTGTGCTAATTAAATATATAAATGTAAGGAATATAAGGTTTGATTCTTAAGTAATATGGGAGAGAAGTGTTTAAACTCATCGTACTTAGAGTGGATATTACCTTGAGTCAGCTCTGTTTTTATTGCGCGTTTTTTTAAAATTTGAGCAATCTCACTCTTTCTGTCTTCTCTAAAAATATTTTTTCAACGGTCATGTTACTTTTTGAAAATGTTGCGTCTCATGATCAAAACTAAAACCATGTATGCCTTCGGGCAACAATCAACAATTAAAAAGAGAGAATAAACAATTATGAAAATTACAAACAAATTAATCGGTGCGTTAATCATTGGTATGGTGGCTGTGACTTCTTGTGCAGATGTGCCTCAAACTGAAATTGATGCTGCTACTGCTGCTATCGAAAATGCTAAAGCTGCTGGTGCAGAGGTGTATGTAACCGAACAATACAATGCTTTGAATGACTCTATGGCGGTAGCTATGGCTAGCTTGGAAGAGCAAAAATCTAAGTTTTTCAAAAAGTACACTAAAACAGTTGAGAAACTGACTCAAGTAACTGCTATGGCGAACGAAGTTTCTGCTAACACTGAAGCCACTAAAGAAGCTGTGAAAGCTGAAATTTTAGCTTCAATGGAAGAGGTTCAAACTTTGGTGGCTCAAGGTAGACAGTTGATTACTGAAGCGCCTAAAGGCAAAGAAGGAACAACTGCTTTAGAGGCTATTAAAACTGAATTAGACGTTGTTGAAGCTTCTATTACTGAGTCAAACACAATGTTTCAGAATGGTGAGTTGAAACCGTCATTAGAAAAAGTGAAAGTTGCTAAAGAAAAAGCGAGCTCAATCAATACTGAACTAACTGAGGTGATCAGCAAATACAAGGCTGCTCCAAGAAGAAAATAATTTTAGTAAAACGATAAAGGCAAAATCCCCTGAAGGTACCAAAGCCTGAAGGGGATTTTCATTTTCAGAATAGATATGAAATTTAAATGGCTGGCCATTGCGCTGCTTACCGTACTAACTCTCATAGTATTACTATTTCCTTCTTTTATTTTTCCTCAGCCTCCTTTGTCTGAATTGATTGAGGCACGAGAAAGGCTATCGGAAGCGGAGAAAAATCAGGCGTCTGAATATTCCCCAGATTTATATAAAAAGGCAATGTCTCTTTACGATTCTGCCATGGTGGCTTGGGCCAATGAAAATGATCGTATTTTCTTTATGAAGGACTTTTCATCCACAAAACAACTTGCTTCTAAAGCATCTGAAACGGCAATTCTAGCCAAAAGTACAGCTCAAAATATGAGTAAAAAAGTATGGTCGAATTACAGCAAACGACTCGATTTAATTGATGATCAGTTTGAACGCTTCGATCTAAAGTATAAAAATATTCCACTGAACGAAGTTTCGGTGAAACAGCTGGCGCAAACTCGCTTGCTTTATCATGAAGTATCTGCTGCGTATGAAAAGGAAAATGCAGGATACCTTAAAGAAAACCTCAGCACACTAGAAGCTAATTTGACACAACTTATTAGTCATGCTGAAACTACTATGATAGATTTTTTCAAAGATTATCCGCTATGGAAACAGTGGGCGGCCGCTGGAATTGAAAGGTCAAAAAAGAGTAATGAAACCGTTTTCATTATCGACAAAATGGAGAGGCTTTGCTATGTATACGCAAAGGGCAAGCTGACACATACTTTCAATATGGAGCTTGGCGCAAACTGGATGGGCGATAAGATGCTTTCTGGAGATAAAACTACACCTGAAGGCGTATATAAAGTGGTGAAGAAAAAAGGGAATGGGCAGACCAAATATTACAAAGCTTTACTGCTAAACTACCCGAACGCTGATGATCAGAAGCGCTTTAAAGAGAACAAAGCCAAAGGCATTATTCCTAAAAATGCTTCCATTGGCAACTTAATCGAAATTCATGGCGATGGTGGAAAAGGATTGGACTGGACCGATGGCTGTGTTGCGCTGAACAATAACGATATGGACAAACTTTTTGCTTTGGCCTCTGAAAACACACAAGTAATTATAGTGGGATCGCTCAAACCGCTTCCGACAAAATAATGGAAAAGAAAAGGAACCTAAGAAAATGGATAATACTAGAGAGTACACCTGTGCTTCTGTTTTTAGTATTGGCCAAAATACAGACCATCATGGTAAGTATTTCCACCCAAGAGAATGTGACAAAAGTAGATAAGGAAACCGAAGTCACTTTGCTGACCGACATGCAGAATCAATTAGCAGTTTTAGATAAAGAGCTATCGGCCAATATCCCTAGAAACAACTATTTAGTAGTGAACAGTACGGTTAATGAATTCTACTTGTACAAGGGAACGAACCTGATCAAGAGCGATATCTGCTCAACAGGAAGTTATATTCTCTTAAAAGGCAACGATAATAAAAAGCAATGGATGTTTAAAACGCCAAAGGGTGAATTTAAAATACTGAATAAGACCAAGGACCCAGTATGGAAAAAACCCGATTGGGCTTTTGTTGAAGAGGGTTTACCTGTTCCTTCTCCAAATCATTCGTCCCGTTTTGAATATGGAGTTTTGGGCGACTATTCGTTGAGCATTGGAGATGGTTACTTAATTCATGGCACATTGTATCAGCGATTTTTGGGATTGCCGGTAACGCATGGCTGTATTCGTTTGGATGACGCCAACTTAGAGTTGGTGTATAAGTCGCTGCCCATCGGCTCAAAGGTTTTTATTTTCTAATTGAATGGAAGCGCAAGAAAGAAGCCTGAACAAAGGTAGGAAGCCAATTTTGTTATACATCGCTTTAGTGATGATGCTAATCGTCATAATTTTTGGCCTGGTAAAATACGCCATGGCTCCAGTACATAAACTGGCAGAGTGGAAACAAACTCAAGAAACAATAGCGGTTTATGATGACGCCAAATTGGACTCAATTCAACGCTTGATTGCTTTTAGAAATGCCTTGTTAAGTCTTCCTAAAAAGGATTCTATTCATTTAATCGTTAATGTGCCCGACAGCAGCCTGGGCTTGTTTATCAATGGCGTATTGATTTACAATGTGAAAATGACCCGAATGAAGCTAGACCCAGTGCTCAGAAAATTACCTCAGAGTATGTATGTACAAACCTTTTCGAAACCGCTGTCTGTAGCCGCGTCAGAAGCTAGTATTGTAAAGGAGCCTATTATAGAAAAAGTAGCACCTAAAACCCCAGAAGAACTAACGGCTTCTGTTACTTCGCCCGACACTTTGGTGCACCAACCTGTTTTCATCAAGTTAATTACCGACAACGGAATTCATTTTCTTATTACGCAAAATGAGAACCTGACTTCAGTAGATAAAAAGGCCAATCGTAGCTTTTGGCGGGGTAGAAGAACGGAAAGAGCGAAGTCCTTTTTCGCTGCGATGGTTAAATTTCAACCCTATGAATATCAACCTACGGTAATTTTAGAAGCCAATGATAAAGCATTGACAGCCATTTATAGAGCTTTACCAGAACAGCCTAAAGTGGTGGTTTATTATGAGTAGAAACTAGCAATTATTATTTCATGCGCTAAGGTAACTCAGGTCGACAAGTTCACCCTTTCTTCAATACTCTTCTTACCAATGGTCCTAAGGTTAAACCTTGACCAATAATAGAGAAGACCACAATGATATAGGTAACCGTAAGAAAAAGCTCGCGTTCCATGTTGGGTTCCAATGAAAGTGCCAAAGCAATTGAAATCCCGCCACGAATTCCGCCCCAAGTCATAATTAGGTTGGTTTTTGGAATAAAATCTAGTTTCTTTTTAAATAACATTACCGGACCCGCCAATGCCAAATACCTAGCAATTAATGTAACAGGAATAGCGATTAAGCCGAAGGTAATGTATTCACCATTGATGGTAATGATCAATAATTCTAAGCCAATTAGTACAAATAGGATTGCGTTGAGCAAAACATCGAGCAGTTCCCAAAACTTATCTACATAGTTTTGAGTAGTTTCTGACCAAGCAATTTTAGGCGACTTATTCCCTATAAAAATACCAGCTACTACTACCGCCAAAGGCCCTGAAACGTGAATTAAATGCGCCAATGAAGAAAGTCCCATCACAAGGGCCAGAGTAATCATTACTTCGGTTTCGTAATGGTCAATCACTCTCATTAATTGAAAAACCAACCAACCAGCTAACAAGCCGAGGGCAATTCCGCCCACTACTTCTTCAAAGAAGAGCAAGCCTACTTCACTGGCTTCAATAGCGCCTACTCCTTGTTGTGCAATTTTAAATATTACCAAAAAAATGACCACGCCAACCCCATCATTAAACAGTGATTCGCCAACAATTTTAGTCTCTAATTTCTTTGGCGCATTGGCGTCTTTCAGAATTCCTAAAACTGCAATAGGGTCGGTAGGGGAGATAAGTGCACCAAAAAGTAGGCAATAGATATAGTCGATTTGATGCCCTAATGCCTGCACAATGTAATACATGAGCGTACCGACAATGAAAGTTGAAACCAACACACCCATTGTGGCAAATAATGCAATTGGCATTCTTTGCTTCTTTAGTCCATCAATTTTGGTGTGCAGTGCTCCCGCGAAAAGCAAAAAGCTTAGCATAATATCCAGCAAAGCGGTTTCAAAATCTATGGAGTCAATAATTAAATTGGCTTCTTCTAAAATGAATGGGTTGAAATTGCCAGCAATGGTAATCACCAATGTAAAACAAATGGCAATAATCATTAAGCCAATGGTGAAGGGCAGTTTTAGAAATTTTGTATTGATAAAGGCAAAAGCAGCCGAAAGAACTGTGAGAATGGTAATAACGGTAAATATGCTCATTGACTTGATGTATGTTTTGTCTACAATGGCAAAATAAAACCTTTAATCGAATTGTGTGATAAAGAAGTGGAATTATCGAAACGATTATTGTGACATTACGAGATTATAAACCGACTTAGGAAGAATACTTAAAGCGAAACCTTCTATTAAACCACCTGCGTACAGAGTAAGGTGGTCTTTGTAGGGTGGTCGTTCAAACACGTATTCAACTGAGTCTGTTGAATTATCACTGCTTCCTCTATTATTTTTTCTTGCAATAAGATTACCTAAACCAGACTGTAACCAACGTTCATTATTTTGACTGTCTGTAACTTTTAATTTTAACCCCTCAAAATCTGATCGCATGATTCCCCAGTTTTTTAATTGGTTACCTGTCCCTTCAAAATCAAGTTTATTGATTCGGCCCTCTGCTAACTTTACTCTTGTAAGGTTGGCAATTAGGGGATTAAGGCTAGTGAGTTTCATTGCTCCTATATGTCCATTGTAAGTATGGTTATTAGGGTCGTTTAAAGGTAGCTTCGCCTGAAAGGTAAATGGGGCATCCTCCATGAATACACCTTTAAAACTAGCTGTGACTACATCTCTTTTACTCTTTTCTGTGTATAGGTTCACGATTGTGGCATTCAATTGGGTAAGCATTAAATTCCCTGGTTGTAGTTCCTTATCACTGTGTATTTTATAATCAATACTGCCGTTCTTCAAATACACACTGTCTATTTCAACCGGTATGGAAAGGTTTAATAATGACTTATGAAATAATTCCTTGTACTGCGTTTCATCCAATGGAATACTCTTGTTTCTCACAAGGTCCAAGTTCAGGTTAACCAAATGCAAGGCACTACCTTTAATGGAAGAAAGGTCTTTCAATTCCTTGAAATTTCCCGACTGATAATTGAGGGTGTCTAAGGATATATTGAAAATGGTTTTTCGAAACGGACTCTCTAAGGTCATTTTATAAGGATCCCTTTTTGCAGTTATTTCTACACCGAAACACTGAAGTAATTCGTCACGGTAGTTAAAATTGATGCCGCCAATTCTGTAGTCGTAGTCAGAGTCTTTTGGGCTCAATAAAATCTCATTTAAGGAAAAAGCTACCTGTTCAACTTTTGATGTTTTAACGATGTTTTCAGTAGAGTTAAGATCAATCATTAAGTCCTCCATTTTTAGGTTAACATTCTTTCCAGCATAGAGTGTGTCGGCTAAATTTCTATTGAAAACGAAGGAGGCATTTCCATCGCTGAGTTCGAAGTTTGCTACTTGAATGTTTTTAATTGTGTTCTCTCCAGACTCTTCACTATTGTTTTCTGTCAAATTTTCTTTTTCCGGTATAAAGAAAAGTAGCTCAGGTTTGTCAATAGCTACTTTTTTTAGGTCAATCACAGAGTCGAAGAATAGGTTACTTATATTGATGTTGTCTATCTTAAATGAGTTGGTTTTGAAGAAAACAGCAGGGTATCTCATCATCATGAATTTGTTCGCTGTATCCGTTTCAAATTCTACTTTCTCAAACTCTATATTAAAGCCATTCCACGATAAAGAGGTGTAGCTGTTTTCAAACGATAGGGTATAAAAATCCCCAAATGTATCATTGATTTCCTTTTTTAAACGGTTGTTTATGATGCCTTTTAAGAAGAATGAAACGAAGATTGACAGTAGGAAAACCACTGTCAATACAGTGATTCCCGTAATCTTAAATATTCTAAGCCAAGTTTTTGATGGTTTTTCCATAGTAGATACCCTTTTAAATTACACAAAGCGTTCCAGAATGTTTTGGTGAGGGGGATGAGTTTCTTTCTATTCTGAAACAGATGCTTACAGCATGACTTAACTTTAGTGTTTGTAGGATGAGAAGGGGCTGAACCAAAGCCTAGCTTGCTCAACTGTTAAACTCAATACTTAAACACTAAAAAGAAACTGGCGCCTTGGCCTGATTCTGATTTGACGGTGAGGTCGCCTTTATGCTTTTTCATGATTTGTTTAGAAAGGCTCAGGCCAATTCCTGAGCCCTGTTCTTTGGTAGAAAAGAAAGGGATGAAAATTTGATCAATCTTGCTTTCGTCAATTCCCATTCCGTTATCGGTCACTTCAATTACTTTTTCTGATTCTCGCAAATAAGTTTTTAAAGTGATTAGAGGGTTTTCAGTATCCTTCAAAGCATGCTTTGCATTGGTGATCAGGTTAATCAGTACCTGTTCAATTAATTTTCTATCAATGGAAAGTTCGAAGGTACTTTTGAGGTGGAGCTCCATTGTGATATTCTCCTTCTGAAGCTCTGGCTTCATGAGCTGCGCCATGTTTTCAAGTAATTCTGTCGCGTCAACACGTTCTTTATCTAAGTTTTTCAC
Source organism: Roseivirga seohaensis (assembly GCF_001592945.1). Taxonomy (GTDB): domain Bacteria; phylum Bacteroidota; class Bacteroidia; order Cytophagales; family Cyclobacteriaceae; genus Roseivirga; species Roseivirga seohaensis. The sequence continues at coordinate 1,000 of NZ_LRPB01000006.1, read as the reverse complement.
GCGGGTGAGTTTGCGGTAGTCGTCCACAAAATGGAGTAAACCCTCACTTCGCCTCTGAATGGTTTCTAGGGAAAAGCGAATATCGGCCAAATCTCCTTCAGAAATTTCATCAATTGATTTTTCTAAGTTTTCGCCTTTGTGCAGCATCATTTGCATGGTTTCCGTAAGCGAAGTAATCGGAGTGACGGAATTCATTATTTCGTGCGTGAGAATACGGATAAGCTTATGCCAAGCCTCAATTTCTTTTTGTTCAATCTCCGACTTAATGTTCTGGAAAGTGATAATGGAATATCTGAAATTTAGAATTTTCAATCGAGTGACATGGGCCGAAATTTGAAGTTTATCGCCTTTCACATTCAGTTCAACTAACTTTCTTTCATTATCATCCATTTCGGAGAATTCACGAGAAAATTGGGGGGAAAGCTGTTGCAGTTGTTTCCAGTAATTGGGAACACCAACCCCCAAAAGGTTTTGAGCAGTTTTGTTCATCAGCTCAATTTGATGTTCCTCTTTTATGGTAATTATTCCCACGTTTACATTGTCGACAATCACTTTTAGAAACCTGAATTGTGCTTCCTTTTCAACCGAAACCTTTTTAAAGGCCTCAATAATTTCCACAAAAGCATCCTGTAATTCCTGAAAAGATTTGCCGTGTTTTTTTCCTTTAAATGAAATTGAAAAATCAGAATAGCGAATGGCCAATAGAAGTTTTGCCAATTCTCTATTGGTGAAGGTGATGAAGCGTATCAACTCAGCCACCTGAATAATTACGATAGAAAGCAGAATGATTTGGTTGAAGAACAATTCAGTTTTGGCGAAAATAAAAGCCAAACCCGTTAGCGTTAGCATCAGTAACGTAATCCGAACTATAACAAGAAGGCTGAATCGCTTTGAAACCATCTTTTTTAGTTAAGAGTATATTGGTTATTAGTTAAGAGTGAATTGGTCATTGTTTTTTTATTTACTGATTGCTGATTCCCGTTTTCTGATAACTGATAAC
>NZ_LRPB01000005.1 GCF_001592945.1 Roseivirga seohaensis | reverse complement strand
CGTGGGCTCGGAGATGTGTATAAGAGACAGACATCACTGTAGCGCTTGATGCCAACGGAAACGCAAATATCACCGCTGCCGATGTTGACAATGGTTCTTCAGACAACTGTAATCTCACTTTATCTATTGATAAAACTTCATTTGATTGTTCTAAAGTAGGTGCGCAGACTGTTACCTTGACTGGAACTGATGCGAGCGGAAACACTGCCTCGGCTACTGCTACGATAACTGTTATTGATAATATTGCACCGGTATTCACTAACGCGCCTACCAACAAGACTTATCAAGCAGAAAACGGAAACTGTACGTTGAATGCATACTGGACAGTACCAGTGGTATCTGATAACTGTAATGCTTCAGTGACTAGTACTCATAACCCTGGTGATGCATTTCCTGTAGGAACAACACAAGTAACTTATACGGCTACAGACGCTGGAGGAAATACAACTACAGCTAGTTTTAATGTTACCGTTCAAGCAAGTCCTATGAATGTAGTACTTCAAGCAGATACGTATACTACTGCTTCTGGCATATACAACACTACATGTAGTGGCGCTGAAGATGGAAAAGTAATGCTCGCTGTTACAGGAGGCTGTGGTCCATACACTTACTTATGGAGTAATGGTTCAACTAGCAAAGACCTTAACGGTGTTGAAGCTGGCACATATAGTGTGACTGTAACCGATAACAACGGAACTCAGATCCAAAAGAATATTACCTTAACTTCACCAACAGCTATTGAGGTTGAAAAAGTAGTAACTACAGAGCAAACACTAACCGGTTATGGTGACGCAAACACCATCTACCTAGGTTTTGGTGAGCAGACTGCGGTTCTACAAGCAAATGCTACTGGAGGAAGTGGTGATTACACTTACACTTGGTCTCCGAACGAAGAAATAGCATGCTCTTTTGAAAATACTGTTACTGTAGCTCCTCAGGTTACTACTACCTACACTGTAGTTGTAACTGATTCAAATGGCTGCTCTACTACTGAAAGCTTCACCATCAATGTAATCGATGTTCGTTGTGATGATTACAACGCCCCTGGAGGATCAAATGGAGGCGGTAACGATGACGATGATGATGACAATAATGGTGGTGGTGACAATGGAGAAGTATTCGATTGCCAGTGTGAAGGTAAAATGCAAAACTTTACTGTAACCTATAATGGATTCTCTGGAGTAAATATTAAGGCCTATAAAAAGGATAAAAAGACCGTCATCAAAACCTTCTACAATGTTCAGAATGGTGATGAAATTCAGGTAACTGGCTTTGATCACAAAGGACGATTAGACAGCAAAACCTATTTAGAAATAGGTAGTGCTAAATATGAAATCCATACCTCATGCTCAATCAATATCATGGGTGAAACCTACGGACCATTTACCGTAATTGAATTTACAGATGGTGAAGGAGCTACTTGTTCTGGAAATGGGACTCCATCAACTGCCAATTTCGCAGGAGGTGTAAATCCTATTCTTAGTCATGCTGGTGGTTTTACTTATGGTGATGATGACGATGACGACAATTATAGTGATGACGATGATGATGACAATCACACTCATAACAGTACTTGTGGTCATGATGATGACGATGATGACAACGGAAGCACTTCAGGTTCAGATTGTCAGTGTGAAGGCAGAATGGAAAACTTCACTGTTGTTTACCAAGGTGAATCTGGGAAAACTGTTAAAGCATACAATAAGAAAATGAACTACCTCATTGAAACATACTATAATGTTCAATATGGAGACACGCTTGTTGTAGAAGGATTTGATAAGCACGACAGATTAGAGTCTAAAACCATGCTGATGGTTGATTGGACAAGCTATGAAGTACATACTTCATGCTCTATCAATATTCTAGGAGATGAAATTGGGCCATTCAAAGTAGTAGCTTATACCGATGGAGAAGGCTTCTCTTGTTCTCTTCCAACAGAAGGTGGAGACAATGGTGGCGGTGGTAACAATGGCGGTTGCGATGTTGACACCATCAACTGGACCGGTAATGTTACAATCTGTTATAATGGCCAAACCTACTGCGTAACGCAAGAAGAAGCTAAAAACTATTTAGCACTTGGAGCTAGCCTAGGTTCATGTAGCTTTAATATCACAGCCTCTTCCAAAGGTATCGCTGCTAAAGCCACAGGAGAGAATACTGACATAAACACTGAGATCAAGTTCGAAGTAAGTACCTACCCTAACCCGGCATCTGATTTGGCTAACATTACATTTAATGTAAACCAAGACGGACCTGTTACGGTAGCCATTTTCGATACTAAAGGTCTTCAGGTTGGCAATACCTTGTTTGAGGAAAATGCAGAAATCGACAGAAAATACACTGTAGTATTTGATGCATCATCTGTAAAAGAAGGTATCTATATTATAAGATTAAGAACCGCAGGATATATTGAAAGCAAGAAGCTAATGATTAAGAAATAAACTTATTCTTTTAATAGTACAGAAGAGGATCAACCAAAAGTTGATCCTCTTTTTTATTTATACCATCCCCTACTCATCAATTAAAACTGACACTTTGAACTTATATTTGTAACTCAAAGTTAGATTATGGAATTGACAGCAGACAATAAGCTTAGAAACCTTATCATTATTGGAGATCGTGTTTTAATTAGGCCTAAGAAACAAGCCGAAAAAACAGCAAGCGGTTTGTACCTTCCACCAGGAATTCAAGAAAAGGAGAAAGTTCAAAGCGGGTATATCATTAAAGTTGGCCCTGGGTATCCTATCCCTATGCCATTTGAAGATGATGAACCATGGAAAGACAATGAGGAGAAAGTAAAATACATCCCATTGCAGGTAGAAGAAGGAGACTTGGCTATTTTCCTTCAGAGAGGAGCCATTGAAATAATGTATGGTAATGAGAAACTCTACATTGTTCCTCAGTCATCTATTCTAATGCTTGAAAGGGATGAGATTCTTTGAATAGACAAAGATGAACAATACTAAAAAGAATTTCAGACAACAATAAACGCCAAACTCAACTGTTCTTTAACCAGTTAAAAAAATGAGTTTTGCCATTACTGAATCAGTCAGTTATCTTTACATATAAAAACCTCAATATTTAGTCAGAGTCGTTTTAACAAAAGACCGTTCTGAGTGAACATTGCGAAAACACAACAGGTTGAAATCAAAAGCTTGTTCAAAAACATCATATGAAATATAAAGCAATTAAATTTTCACGGAGTAATCAGGCTGAATTCATCAGCGACCTCCGTAAAAGGGTCAAAGAGTACTTTGAAACCAATGAAATTTCAGTTTATGGAAACACCACAATGGTTACAAAAACCATTGTAATGTTTTTGCTCTACTTTGCCCCTTACGCATTTATGCTCTCTGGCCTAATTACCAATACATGGATTCTACTGTTGATGTGGGCCATTATGGGAATCGGAATGTCGGGAATTGGTCTTTCCGTAATGCACGATGCCAATCATGGTGCTTATTCAAAAAACAAGCATGTAAATAAATACATGGGTTATGTAATGAATATTATTGGAGCAAGTGCCTTTAACTGGAAAGTACAACACAACGTTCTCCACCATTCATTCACCAATATTGAAGGTATGGACGAAGACATTGATCCAGGTAAACTAATGAGGTTATCTCCTCATGCTCCATTATTGAAGGTTCACAAACTTCAGCACATTTATGGTTGGTTCTTGTATGGTCTAATGACCTTCTTATGGTTAACTACAAAGGACTTTAAACAACTCTACCGATACAAAAAACTAGGCCTTTTAAAGGCTCAAAAAAGAACTTATACTGGCGTATTAATCGAAACAATCATTTCTAAAATCGTTTATTACGGATATGCTTTGGTATTGCCGTTAATCTTTATTCCTGCCCCAACTTGGGTAGTTTTATTAGGCTTCTTTATCATGCATTTCATTACGGGGCTTTCTTTAGGTTTAATTTTCCAACCTGCGCATGTTATGCCTACATCTGAATACCCGATTCCGGATGACACTGGCAACTTAGAAACTAACTGGGCAGTGCATCAGCTTTTCACCACCACAAATTTTGCCCCTAAAAGCAAACTATTCTCTTGGTATGTAGGCGGATTGAACTTCCAAATTGAACACCATTTGTTCCCGAACATTTGCCATGTTCATTATAAAAAAATATCTAAGATTGTGATGGAAACCACTAAAGAATACGGACTTCCTTACAATTCTGAAAAGAGTTTCTTTTCTGCTATTGCTGCACATGCCAAAATGTTAAAAAGTTTAGGACGTAACCAGCTAGCTTAAATCAGCATTAACACATAATTGACCTACTGAAATTTTTAGAATTGATCTATTGTTTTCAGTAGGTTTTTTATTGCCCAATATTAGCTGGTTATTGGTAAATAAAGCCCCCCTTCGGTAAGCACGGATTTCAAGGAAGGGATTGTAATTCCATAAAGAGACTATGCTCCTATGTTAGATACACTAAGGGGCTATTTAATCGAATCTTATTTTGAACTGTTTAGCAGGTGTTTCTAACCTGATGAAATAAGTTTAAGCAGTCCTATTTGCCTTTGGTCAAGAGTGCAAACTCCTTAGCATGATAGGTTAAAATCACGTCTGCTCCTGCCCTCTTAATACTCAAAAGGGTTTCCATCATGGTACGGTCATAATCAAGCCAACCCTTCATTCCAGCGGCTTTAAGCATAGCATATTCACCACTTACATTATAGGCTGCAATAGGTTGCGCATAATTATCTTTCAATAATTTAATCACATCTAAATAAGCCAAAGCTGGCTTTACCATTAAAAAATCGGCACCTTCTTCTATATCTAAGTCCGCCTCGATTAAAGCCTCCCGCTGATTAGCAGGATTCATCTGATAGGTTTTCTTATCTCCTTTTTTGGGGGCAGAATCTAGTGCATCTCTGAAAGGACCGTAAAAAGCACTGGCGTATTTCGCGGTGTACGACATAATGGAAACATTCTTGAAACCATTATCATCTAAAACCTCACGAATGTAGGCTACCCGGCCATCCATCATATCAGATGGACCAATGATATCGATGCCTGTTTCGGCCTGAGCCAAGGCCATTTTCCCCAAAACCTCGAGGGTTTCATCATTTAGGATTTCGCCATTCTTCATCAAGCCGTCATGACCATCAGAATTATAAGGATCCAAAGCCACATCCGTCATAATAGCAGCTTCTGGAAATTCAGACTTTATTCTTTTTAGGGCTTTTTGATAAAAGAAATTTGGGTCGAAACTCTTAGTTGCCACTTTATCCTTATAGTGTTCTGGCACCACGGGGAACACATCGAAAGCATTAATTCCGAGCTTTAAACAGGCTTCAATTTCTTTCAATATCTTCTCCAAACCCAAGCGGTAAATACCTGGCATTGAGTCTACTTCAATTTTATCATTGGCTCCTTCGAGCAAAAACAAAGGGAAAATAAAATCATCTGTGGTCACTTTGGTTTCTTCCACCATTCTCCTCACGGCTTCAGACTTTCTATTTCTTCTAGGACGGATGTTCATGCAGTAATAAATGAAAATGCTAAGCTTTCGGTTCAGAAAACTTCAAAATTGTTTGTGGCTCTACTTCACAAAATTAATGCATAAAGGATATCTATACAGCTTACCTTTATCTGCTTCAATAGTAGCTAGAATTACACAGATTAAATTCACAATTGGGATGATGATCAAAAATGGAATTCCAATAAGAAAGAATATTCCAATGCCTGCAATGAAGGTGTAAAGCAACATTGAAAGCTGAAAATTTAAAGACGCTTTGGCGTGCATAGCAATCACTTCAGATTCTTCTTTCTTTGAAAGCCAAATAATTAGAGGCACTATAAAACTTCCAAACGCAACAGCATATCCTAGTAAGGTTCCGATATGCGAGCCCAAAACCCATGGTCTTTCTTCACTTGTCATAATTCATCATCATTTTTATATTCTAAAATATCGCCTGGTTGGCAATCTAATACCTTGCAAATGGCTTCAAGCGTAGTGAATCGAATTGCCCGTGCCTTTCCTGTTTTTAAAACAGAAAGGTTGGCCAAAGTAATTCCAATCTGCTCCGCAAGTTCTTTGCTTTGCATTTTTCGCTTGGCCAGCATCACATCTAAGTTAACAATAATGGCCACTAGATTGTCAATTCTTTATCCTCTTTCAACTTCAAACCGTGATCGAACGCTTGTGCAACGACTAGCACAATTAAACCAATAAAAATTGTACTACTAAACACATCTGGTGAAAAACTTACTTCAATCGTTTTGGAAGCCGACTTGTCCAGTTCAAAATACTGGCCTGCAATATAGCTAATCCATAGATTCATCAATAGATGCACAAGACCGAGTCCGATTAAAATAAAACCCATCATTCGAACTCTTAAAACGTTTTCTACACTAAAAAAACCCTCTCCCAATGCCGATTTCACAAACTGGAGAAGGGTATGGATAAAGTAAACAGAAAAACCCATTACAGCCGTCAGTGCTAATAAAATCATTATTCGATAGCCTGTATTGAATGATATTACATAGTTCTTAATTGTCGATTTGAGCTCTGCCCCTTTTATAGAATTTTCATATTCTGTTTTAACAATAAGTCCCTCATCAACTTGCACATTTTCGTAATTCTCACGACTAATCTGAACAGTAAAATACCTCTCTGTATTTTCGAAAATTCCAAAATAGAGTACCATTACTAAACCAATTACCATTACAAAACGAGCAATTGTTAAAAAGACAATGCAGATTTTAATCAGTGTATTTTTTCTTTTCATATCGTTAAGTCTTTATCTGTTTTAAATTCTATTCCTTGTTTAAAGGCTTGTGCAGTAAGTATAAGTAGCAGACTGATATACATATAGTTCCATTGAAAACTCACCTCCTTCATATTTAAGGAGTAACCCTCTGGCAATGATAATCCCAAAGAGGTAAAGCCATCGGTGAAATAGCTTTCAAAGGCAAAGAGAATAATTGGGACAATGGTTAATAACCCACCTATGCGATATAACAATTGATAGTTACTTGTTATAAAAAAATCACCTTTGGAAAAATTCAGTATGAGCCTGCGTATCATCAGCAATATCAACACCTTAATGACAGTAAGTAGCAGCATCTCAAAAAGACTCAGGTAGCGATAATATTGTAAGTCAGCCTCATCTATTGGCAAATACACTTGCCCCGTTTTAGTAGGCATTTTATAGTGTTTTCCTCCAGCACTAACACTAATAAAATCATTCTATGTAGCCTTTGTATAATTATAATTAAGCCCGATGTTTTTTGGGCTTATTAAGTACTGATCAATAATGACTTTTCCCTCTCTATAAATGAAGTAATATTCTAAATCGAACTCAGGCACAGAGTATTTAAAAGTTGCAGTTTTTGAGCGCGCTCCAGTCAAGTCTTCACTCTGCTTCTTAGCAAAGCCTAAACCTACTCCCATAAACTGAATACCAGCTAAGGCTATAAACCATGCTATTGCCATACCTATCAAAATATTGGTTAGCCATAAAGATGCTTTCGAAACATTCATGTTTTCATTTTTTTCAAATGTAAGAATTATTTATCGTTAAACAATAATTAATTACCGCAATACAACGAAATAAAATCACAATAAACCTTTTCATAAATCCTCTGTCAAAGTGCCAATATGAAAAATCAAGTCACCAGAACCGCAATTATTTTTTTGTTCCTAGCTTTTGCAAGCAGCGCCCAAGCGCAGTTTTGGGTAGTGAAAGGAACTGTTCTAGATAGTGCCGACCGTGTACCCATGGTAGCTGCAACTGTCAGTATTACAAACAAAGCAGACGCTACTATGAAGGCACAAATAAGTGACCTGAATGGTGAGTTTAGAATTACAGGACTTCCTGATGGTAATTATGCTTTTAAAATCTCATTTGTAGGTTATCACGAATTCAAAAAAGACATTACCATAGCAGGTAGTACATATGACCTTGGCACAATTTTGCTTTCGGAAGACATTAAACAGCTGGAAGGAGTAACTGTAGAAGGTCTTGTAGACCGGGTTGAACAAAATGGAGATACTACCATTATGAATGCCGCAGCTTATAAGGTAAATCCAGATGCCAATGCCCAAGATCTTTTGGAAAAAATGCCTGGGATTATGGTAGTTAACGGTCAGGTTCAGGCCCAAGGAGAAAATGTAACACGTGTACTTGTAGACGGGAAAGAGTTTTTTGGGAACGACCCAAGTGCTGCTTTACAAAATTTACCTGCTGAAATTATAGAGAAAATTCAAGTTTACGATCAAGGTAGTGACCAATCTCAGTTTACTGGATTTATGGATGGTGAAACTTCTAAAGTTTTAAACATCATCACCAAAGCAAGCATGAGTAATGGCGAATTTGGAAAAGTATACGCTGGTGCAGGAACAGACGAAACCTATAACATTGGTGGAAGCATCAACCTTTTCAGACCAAAAAGTAGAACTACAATTTTGGCTCAAACCAACAATATCAACATTCAGAACTTTTCTACTAGCGATTTACTAGGAATAACTGCTGGTGGTGGCAGAGGCGGTCGAGGTGGCGGAGGCAGAGGTGGCGCTGGTGGTGGCAGAGGTGGCGCTGGCGGTGGCTTTTCTAACGGTGGAAACACAAGTGATTTCTTAGTAGGATCGCAAGGTGGTATTTCGACAACTAGAGCATTTGGTATCAACTACTCTTATCAGCCAAACAAAAAATTAGATTTCTCGGGCAGCTACTTCTATAACGAAAGCAGCAATAACTCTGACCAATCCATTTTCAGACAGTACACATTGCCTCAGAATGAAGGTCAGACTTATGACGAGAACACAATTTCACCAAGCACCAATATCAACCATAGGTTTAGCGCAAAGATTGACTATACAATCAATGAGAAAAACTCTTTAACAATTAGACCACAGCTTACACTTCAAGATAACGTTGGTTCTTCCTTTTTGTATGGTACTACAATGTTGAATAACGATGTGCTGAATACAACAAACACTGAGAACTCAAGTGATTTAACGGCCTATAACTTTTCTAACAATATTCTTTACAGACGTTCATTCGAGAAAAGAGGCCGAACGTTTTCAATTAACGTAAACACTGCGCTTAATAAAAGCACAGGAGAAAGTCTTCTTTTATCAGAGAACATTTTCTACGACAGACAAGGAAACCCTGAAAGTCAAGATTTCAGACAAAGCGCAACCTTAGACCAGCCAGGAATAACGCTCAGAGCAAATGCTACCTATACTGAGCCTTTAACCGACAAAAGTCAATTATTAATGACTTATCAGTATGGTTATCAGTACAATGACTCTAACAAGGAAACTTATGATTTTAATGAAAGTACAGGTCAATATTCAGACCTTAACATTCCTTTGAGTAACATTTTCAAAAATGACTACATTACTCACGGAGCATCTTTAGGCTATAACCTAAGAGGTACAAAATCCAATCTATCGGTGAGTGCAAACTATCAAATGGCTTCATTAGATAATAAGCAAACTTTCCCTACGGAAGATAATGTTAAGAGAACGTTCAATAACTTTCTTCCGAATGTCAATTACCGTTATAGTGTAGGCCGTACTGAAAACATAAATATTAGCTACAGAGCGAGTACGCAAGCTCCATCGGTAAGTCAATTGCAGAACGTAATTGATAACTCAAATCCGCTTTTCATTAGTGCTGGTAATCCAAACCTAGACCAAAACTACCAGCACAACGCGACAATTAGATATACTAAAACAAATACAGAAAAGTCTACCACATTCTTCGCAACACTGAACACTACTTACTCTGATAACTACATTGGTAACAATACCATTATAGCTTCAAGAGAAAACACGATGGTTGGTGATATCGCATTAGAGCCAGGAGCACAATACTCTCAACCAATGAATTTGGGAGGCTATTATAGCGTTAGAAGTTTCGTTTCATTTGGTCTTCCAATGGGCTGGGTTAAATCAAACTTGAACTTGACAGTTTCTGGAAATTACAGCCGTACGCCTGAAATGATTAATTCTGTAATGAACCATTCTTCTTCTCCTAGTATAGGTTTGGGGGCGGTTTTTAGCAGTAACATTAGTGAGAAAGTTGACTTTACACTCTCTAGTAATTCTAGCTATAGCACTACCAGCAATACGGTTCAAAGTCAGACCAACACTGAGGCATTTACACAATCAACCCGCTTGAGATTAAACTGGATTTTTGGGCCTAGCTTTGTGTTCAGGTCAGAAGTAAACCATACCGCTAACCCAGGCCTAAGCGATGGCTTTAATCAGAGTTACCTAGTTTGGAACATGGAGTTTGGCAAGAAGCTAATTAAAGACAAAGCTGAATTGAAACTGACAGTATTTGACCTTTTAAAGCAAAATCAGCGCATTTCAAGAAGCATCAACGGATCTTATATTCAAGATAGTTACTCGCAAATACTTACTCAATATGTTATGCTAACTTTCACCTTCAATATCAGAAGCTTTGGCAATGGAACTGTTCCTAACCTTGAAAACAGACAGGGTTTTGATCCAAGACAACGTTTCGGTGGAAATGAAGCTGGTGCTGGTGGAGCTAGAGGCGGTCGTGGTGGAATTGGAACAGGCAATATGTACTAAATTCAACCTTCGCAGGGAAGGATTTAAAAACTAAGTTTTAATTTTTTAACAAACTAAAATTTAAGTTTTCGGATATTAATAACTAGTTTCATGACAAGGTCACAATTCATGAAGCTAGTTATTATTTTTTTATACTCAATCTTGTGCTTTTCATATTGCATTTCACAAGAAGCAACCATTACAGGAACAGTGCTCGATAGTGCAGAACAAAAGCCCCTTTATTTGGCCAATGTGATACTTCTGCAACAAAAAGACAGTACCTACAAAGCCACAACTACTTTAGAACAAGGTGAGTTTAAGTTTTCGAAACTTACCAAAGGCACTTACAAAATCGATATTACCTATGTTGGCTTTAAGCCCTACTCTAAAACCATCGAGTTCGATAATAAGTCAATCGATTTGGGTCGAATATTTCTAGGAGAAGACCTTACACTTCTTGACACAGTAAGCGTGGAGGGCATTGCTCCTGCTGTAGTTTTAAAGCAGGATACCGTTGAATTTAACTCCTCTGCATATAAAACAACTTCCGAAGCCAACCTTGAGGATTTACTCAAAAAAATGCCTGGTTTAGAAGTAAAAGATGGAAAACTGACTTCTCAGGGAGAAGTAATCAATAAAATTATAGTAGACGGAAAACCCTTCTTTCAAAACAGTCCAGAATTCACTTTGAAGAATTTACCTGCAGATATGGTAAGTAAAATTCAGGTGATAGATGAAAAAAGCAAGGAAGCAATTTATACTGGTCATGATGATGGCAAAAGAGAGAAGGTACTGAATGTAGTAACCAAGCCCGAAAAAAGAAGAGGCTACTTTTCCAATTTGGGTCTTACTTATAGCCCTCCTGAACGATATAATGCTAGCGGAAACATAAATTTTATTCGAGGGAAAGATCGTTTCTCTATTACTGGCAGTTTTAACAACCTAAGTTCAGGCATGAGCCAGCAATATGTTGAAGTGGACGGAGGAAGAACAATGGTATCGGTAGGTGGACCAGGAGCAAGCGGGGGAATATCACAACAAACTAATTTTAGCACCTATTATTATTCGGAAATTGTTCCGAAACTTACAGCAAATGCCTCCTATTCTTACAGAGGTTCCATCACTAAATCCATTAACGAAACCTCGCAACAATACATTCAAGCCGCAGATTCGGGAAGGGTCTACAATCAAAGATCGGAACGTGAATCCAATAACCTAGGCCACAGCGCATCGCTAAGCTTAGAATACAAACTCAATGATAATAATCGGTTTACGCTAAGACAGAGCTTTTCATTAAACGAAGCAGAAAATTTATCGCACACTACAGGAAACACCTTTATAAATGGCGAGGAAATTAATAGTACCGACAACCGAAATTTTTCTGAGCGAGATGGAAATAACTTCGGAACTACCTTTAGCTGGTGGCATAAATTTGCAAAGAAAGGGAGAACCCTTTCTATAAACTCTAGCCTAAGTCAAAGCGAGTCTACCAGTATTGATTCTGTGCGGTCTATTAATCGCTTCAATACAGGTAATGTAAGCAATCAAGATTTCGATCAATTCAGTAAACCTCAAAGTTATACTCAAAGGTTTTCTACACAGGTTTCTTACACCGAACCCATCGGAGAAAAACAGAGTTTAAAGATTGCTTATAGAAGGGAATTTGATAAAACCGATGATGAACGACTATTACTTAATTACAATAACAACGAATCGAATTATACAGACATTGACACACTACGCTCGAGTGACTTCGACAACAGAGTGTCCAAGGATGAATTTAGCACGGGAATTCAGTTTAAAATCGGAGAAATCAATATATCAACGAGCGCAAAATACCTTCTTCAAAGAATTGAAAACGACCAGACCTTTCCTACTTCAACTGCCTTTGATAGAGGTTTTCAAGGATTTCTACCTAATATCAGCTTTTCTTTCAGAAACAAAGAAGGCAAACAGCTAAGATTGAATTACTCTCGAAGCATGGGGATTCCGCAGGCAAGCCAATTGCAAGATGTACTGGATAACAGAAACCCTTTATTTCTAAGAAAAGGCAACCCACAGCTCTCTGAAAGTTACTCTAACAGATTAGGACTTACTTATTCCTTATTCAATAGGGAAACTAAATCTTATATTTCTCTCAACGTATCTGGAGGAACCACTGAAAACAGCATTGTAAATAGTACGATAATTGGAAACGGAACAAACAGCCCTGATGGTGTTGAGTTACCTGTAGGCGCAAGATTAAGCATGCCCGTAAATATGGATGGCAGAAGAAATATGAACGGGAACATCAATATTTCAAAGCCCATAGAAAAATGGAAGATAAATGTTCAAGTAAGTGGTTCGGCCAGTTTCAGTAGAAACCCGCAGTTTTTAAACGGTGTAATTCAAGTTTCGGAAAATGCTAATTATGGCCTTGGGTTCTCGGTAAACAGTGATTTTAGCGAAAAGCTCGATGTATCGTTAAGCGTAAGGCCGGGTTTTTCAAACGTAAAAAACCCGACTAATGAAGCCGGAAACAGACGTTATTCTCAAATGACTTCTGTGATACGCGCTGCATACAAATCGGAAAGTGGCATATACTTTACTACTTCTCTTGGCCATCAACAAAACGGTAAAGTGGGCAATATTGATGGTACGAGTCAGCTTATTTGGAATATGTCGTTGAGTAAGTCTTTCTTCAAAAAGAAAATGGATTTTAGCATAACTGCCAATGATTTACTTCAGCAAAGTTCAGTGATTAATAGAAATGTAACTTCGGAATACATTCAAAACTCTGAGACCAATGTGTTGCGCCAAGTTTTTAGGTTTAGGCTAGGGTACAAATTGAATAAATTTGGCGGGGCTAAATAGAAAGATTTAATATGGTGCGGCCTCTGCCTCTTTACTCAAATCTATTATCAGACTATTCTTTTCAGATTGATTCTTTAGCAATTCCATGGCGTGAGATTCTTTGGTAGCCTTATAGTTAGAATAGCGCGCCATTAGGCCATAAATCACTGCAGCAATGGCTAGCAACACAAAAAAAAGGTTGATTATTCTTCTCATTAGTGGTTTAAGGTTGATAACTAACAGGACTTGTTTACAACAATTCTGCCAGATATCTTAATCACTTTAATTTAAGCAATTTGAGAGTAATAAGAAACTAACTTATTTGCTTCTTCGGCCTTTCCAGAAGGAATTGGAATGGTATAACTCTTACTCGATTTCCTATGCCCTATTCCTGATTCAATGGTAAATACCATCACATTCATATTGAATTGCTCTTGGATTGTAATTTGCTTCGGACGATACCCAAACTCATTCACAAGAATAAGCTTACTGTTATAAATAATAGAGGATTTGGCGAAATGAATTTCGGCCATATGAATTTGGCTTTGCCTATTTAAATCAGTTCTCGCCTTAAGAATTGCCACATATTTACCCACTAGAAAGGAAATACCTGAAATCAGGATTATACAAACTATCACCTCTATTAACTCAAGCCTATTCCAAAGCGAAAACCCTGAAACAAGGCCCATTAATGCAGCGGCAGCCCAACCAAAACCTGTAGCATTCCTGATATTATCTTCATATTTAGCCTTATAAAAGCGCCTCCATTGTTCTGAGTCAATTTCCCATTTGGCAACTACTTCCTCATCGCCATTCTTTACTTCCTCTGCTCTCTGCTGGCTATAACCACGATTATTCTTTATAATCGTCTTTAGGCTGAATGCAGTAATGAGTATTCCTAGAAAAAGAACCATGCCTTTATCAAGGCTCACTCTATCCACAGACATAAAAACCACCATTAAGATACAAACGCTAAGGCCTGCAATCATTAAAAGGCTTAACCCAAATATTAAAATTGTAAATCGAGGTTTTTCGTAAACTTTCATTTTTTAATAGATACGAATGGTTTCGAAAGTATTAGAACAAGCCTCTAATTCAACTGGTGCTCCATCAAATACCTGCATTGAAATAAGCATGGCCAAAGCTTTAAAGCTTATATCTTTTGTGCTGTCTTCAGTTACACCATCAATCACCACCATTCTAAACAGATAGGTAGAGTCTTTTTTTGTCAATTGAACTGATTTTTTATTGCCATCGGCAAACTCAGATTCAACCAAGTACTCACCGAGTTTTTGAGCATCAGCTTCTGTTACCAAATCAGTGTAGTAAACGTCTGTGCCATTAAATTCTAGTTTCTCTCCGTAGCCCGAAGAGCTAAAAACGAAGTATGTGATTACAGCAATCACAAGGAAAATTCCAGATAGTACCTTTTTCATTTTTCTATTTTTACGGTGTTATAAAGTCGATTTTAGGGTAAAATATGGCTGGGTATTTGTTTGGCTGAAAAAACCACAGGACGGTTTTTCTTATAGTAAGGAACAAGCCTAAAAAAGAGTATGGCTAAAAAGCTAAGGGCAATAATCCATGCCCCAAACATGGTCAAAACAATAAGCATAAGCCCAAAAAAGATGGTTGAGGCAATAACCTCTAGCCAATAAGTAGACTTAGACTTGCCTGAACTAAAGCTTGTTAGTCCATTCACTTCTAAGCGCTGCAACAGGGAACTTACAAACTGACGATAATCATCCGATTGATACTCAAAATTTGCAGGCCCAATATACCTTCTGCTGCTCAAAACAATTTTGTCCGACCTTGTTTCTATTGCACATTGATAAATATTATCGTAATGCCTCGTTGGCTTAAAGCTAAGGTGAACACCATGAACATCTTTCAGGTCCCATTTTGAATGTTCATTGGAAATAGCTCTATCGTCTAATGTATAAACCTGTTCCTTATCAAAAGCACTAATCCGATTCAAGTAAGTTTCCATGGCTAAACTATTTTGGCTTCTGCCCTTATTACTTGATAAAGCTAGATGGAATAGAAGCCTTTTAACATCCCTCTTAAAAGGCAAAAGTGAGTCAGTGCTAGCACTGACTCACTTACTTTAAAAAAGGAAAGCCTCGCTCCCGAGGCCTTCCAAATCGACCACTATTTAAGGCACCCAACTCGAGCCAAAAATAATCTTGGTATACTGACAGAACCATAGCGTAAGCCAACACCAAGAACCTCAATCACAGTGTGGCTTTGCTAGGGTTTCAATCAATAATCAACAAACGCTTCCCTTCTGGAACGCAGTTTTTCTTTTACAAATCGCCTTTATCTTTTTCAGCATTTATTTTCTTCAAAAGCTGATCTAGTTCTGAGGGAGAGATGGCTTCAGGAAGAATAAGCCCTAAGTATTCAGTCTTTTCGAAGCCCTTAAACCTATAGATTTTCTGCGTTCCGCTATTGTCTATATAAATAAGGTCTCCTTGGTATTGCTCTGTTCTGAAATTTGTATTTCTTTCAATTACACCTTCTACAATTAGTGAAAACTTTCCATCTTTCAGTTTAATTAAAACAGCCTTTTCGTTGTTTACTGAAAGCTTGTTTAGTGCCCCAAAGTAAAACCCTTCCTTTTGCGGATATTCGGCTATAAAAGTTGAGCCACTGTGCCGATCATAAATCAATTCACTCCACAATTCTGACTCTGCTTGGTTGTTGACGTATACGCGTTTTACATCAACTATCGGTTTTCCATTGATAAAAAATGCAACATTTTTATCTCCCCATTTTAACACCTTGCTGTCGGTAGGCCCCATAACTACTCTACTTGTGCCTTCTATATTATCTTGGGTAAAATAGTCCTTAAGCTCGTAGGTTATACTTCTTGCTGTATCACGCACATAGGCATCGGGGCTACCTAGATTACCAAAAAATTGCAAATAGTCTACCACAGGCTCACCATTTCCATCCCATAGATTATAAGTAGCTCCTATTCTCTTAAAGGTATTTGGCTGAGCTTTTGCAACTACTGGTTTTTCTTTAGGCTTTGAAGGGTCCACTTTTAACTTAGTTGCTAAACTTGCTACCTCATTATCTGGCACAAACTCAGCTGGTAGAAAATCGCCTGGTTCAATACTTTTAAAGCCTTTGAAACGATAAGCCTTTACTACATTCAGTGCATTGGTATAGAAATGGACAACATCATCACCATCCATTAGGCTGTAATCATAATTACTCATTCCCTCACCCTTTTCAAAAATAACCCATTGCCCCTTTTCAAGCTTCATGATATAGGTTTGAGCTGAATTCCAAGGCAAAGCCTTCATGGAGCCAACCTTAGTTGTTCCTTTCAAATCGTATTGCATACCGTAGCTTGCGTTCGTAATTGAATCATAAACTACTGCACCATATTTTAACTGATCGGCATAAAGTTTACGAGAACCTAAATTACTCTTGATTAAGCGTGTGCCTCCTACAAAGTAGGTGATGTTCTTATTCTCGTTATATAAGTAGTAAATTGATTTCTCACCCTTTGAAAGCAGGGTTACAGGTTGATTCTTAAATTCCTTATCATCTGCTTTATCATAGAAACCATCTAATCTATAATAAGCCGAAGTAAGCGGAAAGTATAGAACTTGTTGATTATCGGGAGCCCAAGTGGCTGTTTCGGCAATACCAGAGACTACGGTGCCATCAACCGTTTTTAATCGATATTTATTTTTGGGAAGGTTGTCGTAAACAATACTGTTAAAATTAATAGAGGGATAGCGTTCTTTTAATTGCTTAAGTGGCTCCTCTAAGTACTCCGTAGTGTGTATATCACCAGGTTTTCCTTCATCAAATTTTGTACGAAAATCAGGCAAGATAAACCAACCATCAGCCCCACCAAGGTATGACAATATGAGTTTGTCCCCTTCTGGTAGCTCCAATTGTTTTCTAATATTTACACTATAACCTTTTGAAACCAATACATAGGTACTATCTGTCATTTTAGCCCAAAACCGATTCTCTTCTAATAACTCTGCCTTCTTAAGCCCCGGCTTTTCTTCTGGCTGTTTAATAGCCAAGAATGATTTATTCTGATTGGTCAAATAGTTAATACTATTAGCCCCTACATCATATCTGTATTTCCCTGTAGTTACAATAAGTCCCTTCTGGAAAATAGTTGGGTAATTAGGGCTACCTGCCCAGAAAATATCATCAGGGTTATGAGATACAATTACACCTTCATGCCAAGTGGTATGATTCGATGATTTGTTATAGCCTTTTAATATAACCGTAGCATTTATTGAGGCTACATAAGTAATGTAATCGTCTGTACCAGAAATAAGGTTAGGGTTGTATGCAGGTACTATTTTCCCATTAATTGCTACGCTAACTTTGGCATATTGTCTAAAATATTGTGCTCTATTGTCTTCTGGAGCCATTTCGGTTCTACCCGTAATTTGCCCATCGGCATAAGTGATTTTACGTAATACTAAACTAGACCTTCCAAATTGCTCATCTAACACTTCACTTTTAATCCAGCTTCCTTGAGCATCGTATTCATAGTAGTGTTTTAAAACAGATTGTTGGTTATTCCCTAAGTTCTTGGTGGTTTCTTGTACTTTAAGCTTTGTTGTTTTATCGGTTAGCGTAATGATGGTGAATGTACCATTTGCAGTTGCGCGGGTTTCGCCAGTTACTTCATTTCCCCCTTCATCTTTATACTCATATATAGAAATAACCCTAGCACTATCTTCTCCTTGAAGCTTTTGAGAGGTTTTAGTAATTCTATTTAGCCCATCTCTTTCTGTGTATATAGCTCCTTTCCACTCACCATTTTCGAGCACCTCTGTTGCTATAAGCTGATCTTTGTTATTATAGCTATAATTTTTAACCGTAGTAATTAAACCTTGTACTTGTGTAGTGGTAGTTAATATGCCCTTTTTATAATCATACTTGGTGTTGCGCAGATTTAAGCCAGTAGCCCCGTTCGAGATTTTCTCTACTTCCAAAACTCCCTTTTTATCTAATTCATAACTGTATTCATACTTATTACCAGTCAATAATTCATCTCGGCTTATGCTTATCAAACTGCCTTTTTCATCATACTTCTCAGTTTCGATTATGGCTTTTTGCAGGCCCTTTTCTGCCACAAACTCATAGTATGTATTTACTATACTGTTGGCTTTACCCTTTACTCCTTTAGATTCTAAAGTAACCGCTTCAAATAATTGGGCCTTTGCAGAAAAGCCATAAAGCATAAATAAGAGTAAGATGAAGTTTTTCATGAGTACAGCATTTAGTGGTCAATCAAGGCCATTATAAATCAAGGCTTTGGATTATTGTAAAATTAAAGCCACTCTGTACGGGAAGGAATACGCTAAGCATGGGGTATTTGCATCCGTGCTAATACGGATAAGGATTCCTAAAACTAAAAATTTACAGCAGTTCTTAGATCAAATTATTCGCGTAAGCAAACTTGATAAGCCCTACCAAGGAGTTGGTTTTTGTTTTGCGGAAAATGTTCTTTCTGTGAGTTTCTACAGTACGTTCACTGATAAAAAGCTCTTCGGCAATTTGCTTGTTGGAATATTCCTGAGAAATCAGTTTGAGAATTTCGCGTTCGCGCGAAGTCAATAGCTTTCCTTCATCGGGTTCGTAAAGGCTTTTCACAAGCATGGCATTAATATCGGTAGACATGTACATTTTGCCTCCTCTTACCGCATAAATGGCTTCAATCAGTTCTGCCTTGGTGTCTTTCTTTAATACATAACCATTCACGCCTTCTTTCAGAATTTCCTTTACCAAATGGGCTTCATCGTGCATGCTCAAAATGATGAACTTCATATCGGGGAAAAGGCGTTTGGTTTTTTGCACCAAACTCAATCCGTCATCATCTCCTAGGTTATAATCGGTAATCACCAAATCGGGTTTGTGTTTGTCGATAGAACGGATAGCATCTGGAACGGAGCCCACAGCATCTACCACAGAAAGCATTTCATCTTCTTCTATCAGCTTTTTTAAGCCATCCAATAATATGGAGTGGTCATCGACAAGGAGGATTTTCATCGTTTCGGCTATTTGTTCCTTGCCTACAAAATTGAACAACCATTTCATCAGGGCAAGGTATTCTTACTAATCTATTAAAAATATCCGATTAAGCGGTGATTTGTTTTTCAGTACTAGTGGGTATTCTCTTAATCGAAGCCTCATGCAAATTAACAGTCATCATAGTGCCTCTTCTATCAGGATGACTATCCAAATCGAACTCCCCTTTAATTAAATTTAAACGCGTTTGAATATTCTTCCAGCCGTTACCCTTACCGTTGTAAAAGAGTTCAGTATCAAAGCCTTTTCCATCATCTTCTACTGTTAAGGTCAATTCGGTTTCGTCTCTGGTAAGCTGAATTGTGATGTGACTTGCGCCTGCATACTTCATTACATTATTCACCCATTCTTGGCAAATTCTAAAAAGAGAAATCTCAACAATTTCGGGAAGACGCTCTTTATTACTGAATACAATCACTTCGCAAACCACCTTCTTACTCTGAGTAATACGATCTCCAAACTCTTTTAAGGCAGTAGTTATCCCCTTTTTCACCAAGGTTTGAGGCATTAAATCGAAACATATGGATCGCAGTTCGGCATACATATCGTTGATTACTGATTCTCCGTTTTTGAAAACTTCTAGTCTCTTTTCTGGATGTTGAGCGTCCTTATCACTCAATCCTGAAAGGTTGAGTTTAAGCACAGAAATAAGTTGACCAAAACCATCATGTAAATCTCTAGCAAAACGGTTTCGCTCCTTTTCTTGAGAGTTGATTACTGCGTTTAGTTCTGCTTCGCGAAGTTTAAGTTGGGCTTGTTGAAGAATGAGCTGCTCATTCTTTTTTGCTCGGTTACGCACCAAAAAGATTACAGCTAAAAATAGAATTGCAATCAAAATTAAGCCAATCATCAACAAGCGATTTCGCTCAAGTTTTAATGCTTGTTCACCAAGTTGGGCTTCTTGCAAAGCAATTTGTTGCTCTTTCTTTTCAGTTTCGTATTGTAGCTGCAACTCTTCCAATACCCTCCGCGAAGCAATATTGTACATTGAGTCGGAAACAGTTTTGAAAGATTTGTAGCTAAACAAAGCTTCTTTATACCTAGAAGCTTTTTCTAAAAAATCACTTTTTACTAAAAAGGATTGTTGCACGCCTTCTTTAAAACCTATATTCTCGGCTATTTCCCTGCCTTTATCTAGCGCGGTAAATGCACGATCAATTTCGCCCTTTTCTCCATATACCCTACCTACATTTATATAGGCTGATGCAATCCCAGTGCTGTCTGCTAAAGCCTTCCTCATCGTTAAAGCTTGCTCATAATATCCTACAGCCCTATCTAAGTCATTCATGTAGAAGTAACAATTACCTAGAGACTCTAAGCCATTGGCTAATCCACGTTTATCATTGAAGGTCTCTTTTATTAAGTTGCTCTTTTTTATATAGTTAATGGCCGAATCAAATCTGCTTTGCTCATAATATATAGTAGCCAAATTGGAGTATATATACCCTTGATTTAGGGTAGAATTACCTTTTTCCGCCATTTTTGAAGCATTTTTATAAACTTCAATTGCCTTTGCGTAATCCTTCAGCCCAAACTGGTTAATAATTCCTATCCATATCAAAGCGCTAGAAGATCCTGCATAGTTATCGATACTTTCATAGAGTTTTTGAGATGCCAAATAATGAGGTAAGGCTTTTGCATAGTTTGATAAATCATATTCAATATTACCCAATGTCATCTCTGAATATGCTTGGATTGTCACCTCGCCTAATTCACTGGAGATTTTCACCACTTCATTCAAAACTTGCTTTGCTTGTTCTGATTTACCCGTAAGACTTAAGGCGGCACCATGAAATTGCCCTGTCTTGGCGATTCCTAGTTTCCAATTTATTTTTTTGGCTGTTACATAAGCACTGTCAATATATTTAGATGCCGTTGAAAAATCAGACAACTTAAGTATATCATGAATTGCTAAATATGTTTCTATTCTAGTAGAGTCATCATCTACATTTTTCAGAGAATGCTTTAAGCTATCGAGGTTCTGAGCATTTAAAAACACAGAACATAGAAGGGCAGAACATACAAGGATCAAAAGTCTCATTCACGTAAGTTATATGCTATTACCAAAAACAGGAGTGAAAAATATCAACACTCACATTTCTATGAATCAGAATACTATCTCAATAAACATAAAAAAAACCGACTTAAGGCACTCCGTTTATGGAGAGTTCAAAAGTCGGTTTTTAAAATGAGTCTAAGATTGCTTAAGCAGCAAATTCTCTGATTGTCTTCTCAATAATATCGCAGCATTCATGTAGTTGCTCTTCTGTCATTACCAACGGAGGTGCAAAACGAATAATATTGCCATGGGTTGGTTTGGCCAATAATCCGTTTTCTTTTAACGCCATACAAATATCCCAAGCAGTTGAACTGTCTTCGGTATCGTTAATCACAATAGCATTTAAAAGTCCTTTACCTCTTACTAAGGTAATTAGGTCGGTAGTTTCAATAAATGCGCTCATTCTTTCTCTGAAAATTTCGCCCAATCTTTGCGCATTTTCAGCAAGCTTTTCATCTTTAATTACTTCTAAAGCAGCTATAGCCACTTTAGCTGCCAGTGGGTTTCCTCCAAAAGTACTTCCATGCTGCCCTGGCTGAATTACTTCCATAATAGGATCGTTGGCCAATACAGCAGACACCGGATACACACCACCAGAAACAGCTTTACCTAAAATCAATACATCTGGCTTTACGTTTCCATGGTCACATGCTAAAAGCTTACCCGTTCTGGCAATACCCGTCTGTACTTCATCGGCTATAAACAGTACATTATTCTCTTTACACAAACGGTCGGCTTCTGTTAAATAACCGCTATCTGGAACATATACTCCAGCTTCACCTTGAATAGGTTCGACTAAGAAACCTGCTACATTTTCTTCGGCTAAGGCTGCCTTCAAAGCATCAATGTCGTTGTATGGTATTTTGATAAACCCTTTGGTGTAAGGGCCAAAGTTCTTCTTGGCTACTGGATCGTTCGAAAAGGAAATGATCGTTGTTGTTCTTCCATGGAAGTTATCTTCACAAACAATAATTTTAGCTTCATTTTCAGGAATTCCTTTTCGCTCGTAAGCCCACTTTCTACAAATTTTAATAGCAGTTTCAACAGCCTCGGCTCCCGTATTCATAGGTAAAATCTTATCGAAACCGAAATACTCGGTCATGTACTTTTCATACATTCCTAGTACATCGTTATAAAAAGCGCGAGAAGTTAAGGTCAGTGTTTCGGCCTGGTCTTTCAAAGCTTGAACAATTCTTGGATGACAATGCCCTTGATTTACAGCACTATAAGCAGATAGAAAATCGAAATATTTTTTCCCTTCTACATCCCAAACATAAACACCTTCACCTTTGGCCAAAACAACCGGTAGCGGATGGTAATTATGCGCGCCATACTTGTTTTCTAGATTAATTGCTTGTTTGCTATTTTGAACTGTTTCCATCTGTATTAAATTTTATATTTGCTACCCAAAATCAGGGGTAGGCCAAAGGTAAACAAACTAATTTAGCCCAAAAAAGATGTCGAAGGATTCTAAATCAAAATCAACATTTGTCACAGAAAAAGAAGATTATTACCTTGACGAACTGGGCAGAATGGTTTTTACAGCTAAATACCACTTAAAAAGAGGCTATTGCTGTAAAAATGGTTGTAGACACTGCCCTTACGGCTATAAAAAATGACAAACCATTTCGAGAATCTCTCTATTAATCCCAGTGAACTTCCGAGTTTAGAGGAAGTCAATTTCAAACCAATAGACCCCAACTACCTTAAAGTAAGCCTGATTTCATCAGCCCTGTTTTTTGTAGCACTAGTGGCAGGAGCTATTGCCATTATTGAGTTTTCTGATTTTGAAGAGAAAACGAATGGCTATCTTATATCAATGGGGGCTATACTTCTTTTTTTGGCCGCCAATATCACACTCACTATTCTGGGTTTTAAAAAGAAAAAATATGCCCTCCGCCAACGCGATATCATTTACACCAAAGGCTTAATTTGGTCGGTACGCACCACTGTGCCCTTTAACAGAATACAACATGCAGAACTGAAGCAAGGCCCAATAGAAAGGTTGTATAAAATAAACAGCTTAAAACTTTTTACGGCAGGCGGACAAAGTAGTGATTTGGTTATTCCAGGCTTACCAGATGATGAAGCCCTCTCGATGAAAGATTTCGTACTCAAGAAAACCGAAGAGGATGGAGCAGAACAATCATGATTTTTCTATTCCGCAGCGCCAACCTTCTGTAGCCATTGGCATTATTCTGATCAAATTTTTCAGAATGACAATCAAGGCCATGTGGCCTATTCTAGTTTCACTAGTAATTGGTCGCAGAGCAGGCTCTACCTTCGATGACATTATTCTATATGTAGTGATTGGTTTTGCTGTTTATAACCTCTTGGGGTCTATTCTTACATACTTCCGCTTTTACTATTATATTAAAGACAACGCCATAGTGTTGGACAAAGGAGTATTGAAAAAGACGCGTACAAATATTCCATTTGAGCGTATTCAAACTATAAACTTTAGTCAAAACCTACTTCATCAATTATTCAATGTAGTAAGTGTAGAAATTGATTCGGCTGGCGCGAATAAATCGGAAATAAGTATTGATGCGCTTAGAAAAGATGAAGCCATTGCTCTAAGGGATTATATTATGGCCGAGAAAAAACAACTGATTGAAGAATCAGGAACGGAAGAAGAAAAAAGCATTATTGCCGATAAAAGCCCTTCTGATTTGCTGCTCCATTTAAAGCCTAAGGATTTAATTAAAGTGGGAGTAAGTCAAAACCACCTGCGCTCTATGGGCATTATTTTCGCCTTTGTTTTTACTACCATAAATGAGATTACCGATAACATAAGCGATTTTATTGCCGACCAATTGGGCCAATATGAAAGTTATGTTGTGAATAACACCCTTTTTGCTTTTGTAGCTTCTGTGGTGCTCGTTACGGTTATTTCCTTCTTGTTTTCGCTAGTCAATTCAATTTTAAAATATTACGATCTCAAACTATGGCTCAGTAATAATGGGTTAAAATTGGTTAGAGGCTTATTCAATCGAGAAGAGGTAACTATAAATAAAAACAAGGTGCAGATGGTGTCTTGGTCTACCAATCCAATCCGGAAAATTTTTAAAATGTACACCTTACAAATTGCCCAAGCATCGAGTACCGAAGTAAATGCGCAAAAGTCTAAAATCAATGTACCAGGAAGTTACAAACACCAAATATCTAAGGTGATTAATATGGTTTTCCCTTCTGAATATTTAGGTGCTGAAGCCAAACACTTTATCAGCCCTCTTATTAAGCTTCGAATTATTTTTTTCTATGGGCTTATTCCTTCAGCACTTGGTTTGAGTACTTGGTTTCTGATTGAAGAAGCGGCCTTTTATTTCTTACTCATTCTTCCGCTTTCTTTTTTCTTAGGAAGAGCATATTATAAAAAGAGGAGTTATGAAATCAATGAAGAACTCATTAGAAGTAACAGTGGAATAGTAGGTACCGAAAATATGCTAACTCAAATTCATAAGGTACAGGCCGTACGAGTAAATCAAAGCTGGTATCAGCGTAGAAAACAGTTGGCTACAATAAAACTCTATACTGCCGCAGGCGAATTAAGTATTCCGTTTATTAGCCTCAGCGAAGCACTTCAATTGGAAAGTTTTATTCTTTATCGCATCCAAACAGATAAAAGAGAGTGGATGTAAACAAGCTCTCATTAATGTATAAACTCAAAAACAATGACTGAAAACTTATTGATGATTCTGATAGGTTTATCAATAGTAAATATCGGAATCAACCTCGTTAAAAAGCCTAAAGTCGATATTAAACCACAACTCAAGCAGGTAGAAGATTTAATGGTGAAATTTGATTTGACCCTAGAGCGAACGGAAAAATCGATCAAAGATGAATTTCAAAGAAATAGAACGGAATCAAATTTTCTATCAAAAACTAATCGAGAAGAACTGACCAATAGTCTGAAATCATTTGAAGAGAAATTTGCGGAAAACATTAAAGAGTTAAATGAATTGCTGCGCCAGAAATTTGGTGATTTTTCTATTCAACAAAACCAAATCAATAAACAAACCACAGAGAATGTAAAAGAAGTAAAGCTTTCGGTGGAAAACCAACTCAAATCTATTCGTGAAGACAACACCAAACAGCTTGACGAAATGAGGAAAACGGTGGATGAAAAACTCCAAAAAACATTAAATGAGCGTTTAAGCCAGTCTTTTGAAACTGTAGGAAAACAATTGCAGGCTGTTCAAGAAGGCCTTGGTGAAATGAGAAGTTTAGCCACCGATGTGGGCGGTCTCAAAAAAGTATTGAGTAACGTAAAAATGCGTGGCGGCATTGGTGAAATACAGCTTTCCATGTTGTTAGAGCAAATTCTAGCCCCAGATCAATACGAAGCTAATGTAAAAACAAAAGCTAGTAGTGCCGATTTAGTCGAGTTTGCGATTAAACTACCCGGCAGAGATGACTCTGGTAAGAATGTATGGCTTCCCATTGATGCGAAATTCCCGAAAGACATTTACGAACAACTTCAAGAAGCCTATGACGAAGGAGACCAAGCGAGGGTTTTAATCGCCCAAAAGAACCTTGACAACACCATTAAGAAAATGGCTAAAGACATCAGTGATAAATACATTGATCCGCCTAACACCACCGATTTTGGCATTATGTTTTTGCCTTTTGAAGGAATTTATGCTGAAGTAGTTCGCAAAGCGGCTTTGCTCGAAGATTTGCAAAGAAATTACAAAATCATTGTCACTGGCCCTACTACCCTAGCGGCTATTCTCAACAGTTTACAAATGGGCTTCAAAACCTTGGCCATTCAAAAGCGCAGCAGCGAGGTTTGGCAAGTTCTAGGTGCTGTTAAAAAAGAGTTTGAAAACTTTAGTGGAATAATGGAAAAGGCACAAAAAAATATTCAGACTGGCCTTAATCAATTAGATGACGTAATGGGCAAAAGAACCCGCGCCATCCAGAGAAAACTAAAAGGAGTTGAAGCCTTAAGCGAAACCGAAACCAAAAATATTTTACCTGAGCTTTCTGATGGCTCGTTGCTTCTAGATGATGAAAACGATGACTTGTAAATAGCAACTCACAACATTCAATTTAAACTACTTTTCGCTTTAGCCAGTTTAACTTTAGAACCAAAAATATTCAAAGAGTCATTTTTGAATCACTAGAGAATTTCAATAATATAAAGGGAGTCAAATGCGTCCTTTGGCTGCCAAATTTTGATGTTCAAACCTAACTTGTTGAAAATCAGAACAACTGGATGGAAGTATATTTATCCCATTTTAACAGATATCTTTTTACTTTGCAGCTTCTTAACTAGACACACGTGAGTGATAAGTTTATTGACATAGAAAAGGTGATTGGCGAAAAAAACCCAAGCCTCTTAAAATGGATGCCGGGGTTCATAATTCGTTACATCAAACGCATTATTCACCAACAAGAAGTGAATGAAGTAATTCATGACTTCTCAAACTTGAACGGTGTCGATTTTGCCAATGCAGTGCTCAACCGCTTTAACATTAAAGTAGACATTCACGGCATTGAGAACATTCCCAAAGAAGGCGGAATTGTTTTTGCCGGAAACCATCCTTTCGGGGGTATCGAAGCTCTTGCCCATGTAAAAGCCATTCAACCCATAAGGCCAGATATTAAATTTTTGGTGAATGATATTTTGCTTAACTTAAAAAATCTCAATCAACTATTTGTGGGTATAAATAAACATGGGGCAACCCCCGCAGACTCCGTTAAGCAAATGAATGAGCTTTTTGGGTCGGGGCATGCAGTTTTTATTTATCCTGCCGGATTAGTAAGTAGAAGAACTAAAGGGGTGGTAAAAGACCTACAATGGAAAAAAACTTTTATTACCCGAGCAAAGCGATTTAAAAGCCAAGTAGTTCCAGTATATACTGGTGGAACTCAGCTGTCTAACTTTTTTTATAATCTTTCTAACTTCCGGAAAGGCTTAGGTATTAAGGCCAATTTAGAAATGTTTTATTTAGTTGATGAGATGATGAAACAAAAGAATAGTACTTTTAATATTGTTTTTGGAAAACCCATTGACCCTACAACTTTTGATCGATCAAAGTCAGATCAAGACTGGGCAGAATGGATGAAAGAAAAAGTGTATAAACTCCAATAACTGAAACTCACTCAATTTGGACAAGAATTTAGACTACGTTATTGACTCAGTTGATAGAAAACTTTTGAAGTCAGAACTCACTGCAGAGCGTTTTATACGCAACACCCAAAAAGGGGGCAATGAGATTTACTTTGTTAACGCCCACAACGCACCCAACACAATGCGTGAAATAGGTCGTTTGCGAGAAATATCCTTTGCTAGCGCTGGAGGGGGAACTGGTAAAGAGGTAGATATTGATCAATATGACCTCTGTGAAAATTGTTACCAACAACTAATTGTATACTCACCAGAAGAGGAAGAAATCATTGGAGGATACCGCTTTATAGATTGTAGCACTTTAGATCTTTCAGACCCAAACCACATTGCTATTTCAACGGCACACTACTTTTCTTTCTCCGACCAATTCGTAAAAGACTACCTGCCTTATGCCATAGAGCTTGGCCGATCATGGATTCAGCCAAAACATCAGCCAAACGTAGATCCTAGAAAAGGAATTTTCGCCCTCGATAACCTTTGGGATGGCCTTGGTGCCATAATTCTGAGCCACCCCAACATGAAATACTTTTTTGGAAAAGTTACCATGTATCCGAACTATAATATAGAAGCGCGAGACGCTGTGCTGTATTTTATGGAGCGTTTTTTTCCAGACAAAGATGGATTGGTAACTCCTAAAAACCGACTTCTACCAGCTACGGACATTAGTAAATTGGAAGAACTATTTGAGGGAAAAGATTTTAAGAGCGGAATGATTGCTTTAAACTCTTATACCAAAGCCAGAGGCGAGCGAGTTCCGCCACTAATTAAAAACTACATGTCTTTATCTCCTTCCATGAAATCGTTCGGAACAGCCGAAAACCCTGATTTCGGTAGCGTGGAAGAAACAGGTATACTTGTCACTGTTTCTGACATTTATGGCGAGAAAAAGGATCGTTACACTACTTATTAAGGGTTTACTCTTTCTCCAGCACTAAAAAGAATAATTATTATAAAATGAAGATTCTGATATTTGGTGCCTCAGGCTCAGGTACAACTACACTAGGAAAAGAAATTGAGAAGATCGCTGGTTTTACCCACCTAGACGTTGACGACTATTACTGGAAAAAGACAGACCCTCCATTTCAGGAAAAAATAGCCTTACCTAAAAGAAATGATAAGCTAAAAACAGATTTCGAAAGACACAAAAACGTCATCATCAGTGGTTCAGTGGTTAGTTGGGGAAAAGAATGGCAAACATTATTCAACTTAGTTGTCTTTGTTCAGATTAATCCCAAAACAAGAATGGAGCGACTACAAAAAAGAGAGGTTGAGCGCTACGGCATGAAGCTATTAACAGACAAAAAAACACAAGAGGACTCTCGAGCTTTTTTAGAATGGGCAAAACAATATGAAAACCCAAATTTTAATGGACGCTCTCTAAAAATTCACAATAATTGGATTGAATTACTCGATTGCAAAGTTATTAGAATAGATGGAGGAGAGGAACTACAAAAGAAGGCCGATAAAATTTTGGCTGAAATACAAGTCATTAGCGTTCGACAGAATAAAGAGCAGTAAGTAAACACCTCGACTAGAATTCTCTAACTACCTATACAGCCTACCTCACTAAACTTTTAAGTAAAATATATTAACTCAGGTTGGTGTCTTTCCAAATAATTACGATATTTGCATTCCGTTTTCAAAAGCGACTAAATTATATTTACCCATGGCAAGAGTTTGTGACATCACCGGAAAGAGAGCACGTACAGGAAACAACGTTTCTCACGCTAACAATAAAACAAAGAGAAAATTCTACCCGAATCTTCAGAAAAAGAGATTCTACCTTCCTGAAGAAGACAAATGGGTTACTTTAAAAGTATCTACATCAGCTTTAAGAACCATTAATAAAAATGGCATTACCGCTGTACTAAAAAAAGCAAGAGAAAACGGTAACGTTTTAGTATAATAGCGTTCTAAAACGTTATTATACTACTATGAAGTTTTCTATTAAGACTTTAGCAATCCTGATGACGTTTATGTTCTCAGGATTTTTCTTTTTACAGGCTCAAGAGAATGTAAGAAAAGACTATTTAAGCGCTGACTTCCACAAAGGAAGAAGAGATGCATTACGAGCAAAACTGCCCGACAACTCTGTAGCAGTTTTCTTTGCAAACCCGGTGCGCAACCGCGCGAATGATGTAGACTTCATCTATCATCAAGATCCAGACTTATACTATTTAACAGGATACAAAGAGCCTCATGCTGTTTTATTGGTTTTCAAAAACATGCAAACTGATAAAACCGGAAATCACTACAATGAAATTTTCTTTGTTCAAACCAGAAATGCACAAGCCGAACAGTGGACAGGCCGAAGGCTTGGTTCTGCAGGCGCCCAAGAAAAGCTGGGGATATTAAACTCCTTTAATAATACAGAATTTAAGGCTTACGATGTAGACTTCGAGAAATTCGATAAAATTCTATTCTACGAATTTCAGAACGATGTACGAGACAATGCTCGTGACGAGAGTGATTTATTTAGCCTGATTCAGCAATTCAAAAGTAAAGTAGGTTATGGTGTAGAAACCAACAATCTTGGGGCCGAGCCTAAAAAGAACAACTTAGATTTGAGGAGCCTCAACACCATTATGGGTGAGCTGCGTGGTATTAAAACCAAAGATGAGCTAGACCTATTACGAAAGGCAGTATTTATATCGGCCGTGGGTCAAGCAGAAGTAATGAAAGCCATGCACCCAGGAATGACCGAAGCCGAAGTACAGGGTATCCATGAGTTTGTGTTTAAAAAATACGGTTCTGAATACGAGGGCTACCCTTCGATTGTAGGCGCGGGAAATAATGGCTGCATTCTTCATTACATTGAAAATACAGAAATAGACATCCAAAGTGATCAGATGATTTTAATGGATTTAGGTGCGGAATATCATGGCTATACTGCTGACGTTACCCGAACCATTCCAATTGACGGTAAGTTCTCGAAAGAAGAAAAAGCCATTTATGACTTGGTGTACGAAGCACAAGAGCAAGCCATTCAAATGGCTAAACCAGGAGTTTCAATGGCTGAGATGGGAGCTTTGGCTAAGGACATAATCAATAAAGGCTTAGCCAAACTAGGCATCATCGAAAATGAAAATACTCCACACAGATATTTTCCACACGGACTTTCTCACCACATTGGCCTAGATGTTCACGACAAAGGTCCAAGAGGTCCGCTACAAGAAAACATGGTGATTACAGTAGAGCCGGGTATTTACATTCCTGACGGCAGTAAATGCGACCCAAAATGGTGGGGCATTGCAGTTAGAATTGAGGACGATATTCTTATTACCAAAGATGGTTCTGAATTACTTTCTGGCTATGCACCAAGAAAATCAGAAGACATTGAAGCTTTAATGAAACAAAGCAGCCCATTGGCGCAATTCACTTTGCCAGACTTAAAAGGCAATAAGTAAAAAGTATTAGTTTTTGTAATAAAGGCCAGCTATGCTGGCCTTATTCTTCCCCACTCTTGATCAAAACTAACCTACAGAAATGAGCACATCTAATCAAAAATGTGACGAATGCGGAAGTCAATATTTACATGAACAATCGAAAATGGCTTCCCTTTGCCCTAATTGTGCGCATTTTCTATATGGTTATCCAAACTGCACCCATGAATTTAAAAGTGGGCGTTGCCAGAAATGTAACTGGGATGGAACAATCACTAATTTTGTGAGATCAAAAATGTTATAATACCCCGTATAGAACTGAAGCGATGATGAAAAAAATGTTACCCTTAATCTTATCCTCAATCTTGGTTTCATGTGGTCAAAATTCAGATAAAGGAGGAGTTCTTAATCAACCTGCAAAAATACTCCCTTCAACAAATCAGCCTTCTTATGAAAAGTTAAATCCCAACAATAAAGAGTTGAATCATGAAAAAATCAAACTTGCTGAGTCAACGATTCTTGTCATTCTAATGGACTCGGAAGAAATTGAAAACTTAAAAAAACTGCAGGGTGAAGATGATTTCTATGAAGCTGCTCAAGATTTCAGTTGGTACGATTCTGAGCTTCGTACAAAAATGGACTCTTTAAATATCCCTGTTAGAAATATCAAGAAGGATACGGTATACGTTTCGACCCCATCTTGGGACTATATAATTTCAAAAGACACTAGCTTTAGTCTGTTTACTTATTTCTACTATAACGGTGACACCTTAGTACGGACAGACTTATTCTCTTTACTAAATTATTAAACACTAAAGGTGTACATTCTATCCTATCTTTCACTAACCAACTTTAATTCAGTTGCTAATATCAAAAAACGCACTCCTCTTCAGAGCCCCAGAAAACACTTAAAATATTTCGGCACCATGGGTTTTATTATAAAAAACAGTTAGCTATATTTGCAGTCCGAATTTTAGAAGCATAAAGAAATGGCTAAGAAAGGCAATAGAGTTCAAGTGATCATGGAATGCACTGAGCATAAGACAAGTGGAATGCACGGTACGTCTAGATACATCACTACTAAGAACAGAAAAAACACCACTGAGAGATTGGAGTTGAAGAAATACAACCCAATTTTGAAGAAATACACTATTCACAAAGAAATTAAGTAATAATGGCTAAGAAAGTAGTTGCAACCCTGAAAGTACAAGGTGGTGTAAAATACGCCAAAGTAATTAAAGCAGTAAAATCTCCAAAAACAGGTGCATACACCTTTAAAGAAGAGATTGTTACTGAGGATATGGTAAAAACAGTGCTTGCTGACAAGTAAGAAATTGCACTTTTAATAAATATATCAAAGTCCCTCAAGAGGGACTTTTTTATTGTTAATTTTACGTACAGTTATGGGCTTATTTGGAATCTTCTCGAAAGAAAAAAAAGAATCGCTCGATAAAGGGCTTGAAAAAACCAAAGACGGTTTCTTTTCCAAGCTAAGTCGTGCTGTAGCTGGTAAATCAAAAGTTGATGATGAAATACTGGATGAATTAGAAGAAATTCTAATTACATCTGATGTTGGTGTTGAAACCACCATAAAAATTATTCAACGCATTGAGGAGCGTGTTGCTAAAGACAAATACCTCAACACAACTGAACTCGACAGAATACTTCGAGAAGAAATTGCAGAGCTTCTTTCTGAAAACAACTCTGAAGACCTCACCGAGTTCACCATTCCATCCAATCATAAACCACACATTATCCTTGTAGTGGGTGTAAATGGCGTAGGGAAAACAACTACCATTGGAAAACTAGCAGCGCAATTTAAAAAACAAGGTAAATCTGTAGTTTTAGGCGCTGCCGATACTTTTAGGGCTGCTGCTGTAGATCAACTGAAGCTTTGGGGTCAACGCATTGATGTACCCGTAATTGCTCATGGCATGAATACCGATCCTTCTGCGGTAGCTTTCGATGCCGTAAAAAAAGGAGTTGAAATGGGTGCTGATTTGGTTATTGTAGATACCGCTGGTAGACTACACACCAAAGTGAATTTGATGAATGAGCTTACCAAGATCAAACGGGTAATGCAGAAATTCATTCCAGAAGCTCCGCATGAAATCCTATTGGTACTTGATGGTTCAACGGGTCAAAACGCATTTATGCAGGCCAAAGAATTTACCAAAGCTACCGAAGTCACAGCGTTGGCCATTACGAAGCTTGATGGCACAGCCAAGGGCGGAGTAGTAATCGGCATTTCTGACCAATTCAAAATTCCAGTGAAATACATTGGTGTTGGCGAAAAAGTAGGAGATCTCCAGGTATTCAATAAAGCTGAGTTTGTAGATTCTCTTTTCAAGAAGTAATCAATAATCCACTCCATTCTTTCCAAGAAGGTTGCTCTTCCAATTCCCTTAACACGTCAAAACACCGTCCTTCACTCTTTATTACTCGAAGTGTGTTTTCATTTGACTGTTAACTGATTTAGGCTCATAATGCATAGGATTAAGCACCTATAATTTGCTAAAGCGCCTTACCTTAATATTTCTTTTACCACTCTATGGACTTGCCACTTTAGGTAATCTTGCTCCCTACTATGCGCTATTCCACCGCGCTTCTTTTCAACTGAGGGTTCGTCAAGGCAATTACGAAAACGGTACTACCCTACACTTAAGCGAAAAAGAATTCGAATTTTTAGACTGGACTGAAAAAGGTCGAGAGTTCAAACTAGATGGAAAAATGTACGATGTCTCTTCCATCAAAAAAACCAACGCTGGCTATACCATTATTTGCAAACACGATGAAGTAGACAGTTGGCTGGCAAAGGCGATTCCTTCTTCTAAACAGAAAGAAAAATCAAGGTCTCCCTCAAAAAAAAGACGGCCAGCTCGATCGGTAGATAAATACTTCCCATCGGAACTCTCGTTCACCAAAACAGCACTTCAAATAGCTTCGACTATTCGCGGTTTTGAAAAAAAATTAGCTATTCCTAAAGTCTATTCTGAGGTCGAATCTCCTCCTCCCGATACGCAACATTTCTTTATCTAAGATAAGATCCATTCTTATCCACCCTATGCATAAATGCATGTAGGGTGATTTATACCATTCCAATTTTATACACAATGCTGTACTGAAAAACAGGCCTATTTAATTTCATAGGGTCTATTTCCAGCCTGTTTCATTGTGCTCAAACTTTAATAAAAAGAAATGAAAAAGATATACTATACTTTTTTGGGGCTTCTTATTGGCTTCTCTATAATGGCTCAGTCGGGTCGAATAGTAGGAAGAGTCATTGATGCTTCAGACAATCAACCACTTACTGGTGCAAATATTAGAATTACTGGTAGCAGCGGAACTTCAACAGATAGCAACGGAGCGTTTTCAATTCCGTGCAATGGTTCAACAGAAATCACTGTGACCTATGTAGGCTATAGAAGCTACACCGCCAGAATTGAAAATTGTGATCAAGACTTAACGATTAAACTCACACCTACCAATCAATTGCTTGATGAAGTAGAAATTACCACTACTTCAAACCCTAACCGCTCACTATTATATCTTCCAACCGCCATCACCAAGTTAGGCGGACTTGAGATGCAAAGAGGCACGGGTTTGTTTATGGATGATGCCATCAATGCCAACGTACCGGGAGTTTACATGACAAGAAGAGCAGTATCTTCTGGCCAACAATTTAACATTCGTGGATACGGAAGCGGTGTTGGTTTCCGTGGCGCCAATAATAACTTCGATGGTCAAGGTTATAAAGTTTACCTCAATGGAATTCCTGTAACCGATGCGGAAGGCATAACAGTAATGGATGATATCGACTTTGGTTCTATCGGAAATGTAGAAGTAATCAAAGGCCCAGCAGGCTCACTTTATGGTTTGGCCATTGCTGGAGCAGTAAACCTTGAAACCAAGAAGGCTGAAAGTGGTCAGAATTCTATTAGCCAAAGTGCTTTGATAGGAAATTACGGATTGAGCCGCTTTACTACCCAAGTGCAATTAGGTGCCGATCGATCTTCAGTTTTAGTTAATTATGGTCGCCAACATTCTGATGGATTCATGCCACATAACGAGTCGGACAAGAACTTCTTCAACTTTATTGGAGATTTCACACCTAACGAAAAGCAAAAGATTTCAACCTACTTGGCCTATACCAATAGTTACGACCAAAGAGCTGGTGAACTTACCATCAGTCAGTTTGAAACTGGAGATTATTCAGGAAATGCCCGCTACATCAAAAATGACGCACATTCAGAAGTTATAGGCTTTAGAGCAGGTGTAAGTCACACCTACAAATTCTCAAATCAAGTAAAGAACACCACTACAGTTTTTGGTTCTGGACTAACCAATAACGCAAGTTCTGCAGGAGGCTGGACCGACAAAAGTCCTTTCAATTACGGTTTCAGGTCTACATTGAATATGAATTTCGATTTGAACGGAGCTACTTTGAGCGGTATTTCAGGTATTGAAGCACAACGTCAACAAGCACTTAGTCTTGGTTATGGAATGGTCACCAATCAAGACGATCCTAATGGTTACAATGTCATTGGTGCAATGAGAAGTAATCAAGCAACGACTACCAGCACTGGTTCCTATTTCACCGAATGGACACTTTCACTTCCTAGTGACATTTCATTTACTGCAGGCTTGGGCTTTAGCACAATGGACATCGATTTAATGAACCGAACCTATGATGCTGGTAACGACAAAGCAGGTGAGAGATATCAAGTGACTTATAAAAACATGGCCTCTCCTCATTTCGCCATCAACAAAGTGTTCAACAGTCAGCTTTCTGCTTATGCTTCATATAGTAAAGGCTATAAGGCACCTGTAAGTGGAAATATTGTGATTTCGACAACAGGTGAATTGAACACTGGTTTAAAACCAGAAGAAGGTGATCAGTTCGAAATTGGAACAAAAGGTTCGCTGCTTGATAGCCGATTCAATTACCAACTAGTATTATTCAGCACAGAATTTAAAAATAAAATGACTTCTGTGGCTGTGCCTTTAGATGCCAATACTACTGCCTATACCTACATTGCCAATGGTGGTGGCCAAATCAACAAAGGCTTGGAAATAGCTGCCAACTATGAGCTTTATAAGTCAAGTACTGGCTTCTTCAGCAAAGTTGGTTCGTTTGCCAACCTTACTTATTCCGACTTCACTTATAAAAACTTCAGTTATGAATCATTAAGTGGTGGTGTACCTACAACTGCTGTGTATGATGGCAACGATGTAGCTGGTGTTGCGCCAGTGGTCGCCAATTTGGGCATTGATGCCTATGCTCAAAATGGTTTGTATGGAAACTTAAACTTCCAGTACAGAGACGGCATGCCAATTACATCTGATGGAGCTAACCCATCAGCGGGTTATAGGTTATGGAACACCAAAGTAGGTTACCACAGTCAGCTTTCAAGTCACTTCGATATGGACCTGTACTTTGGGGTGAACAACATCCTTGGCGAGAAGTATTACTACATGGTATTTGTTAACCAGTTGGCTGACGCCTACATTCCAGCCCCTAAAAAGGCCAACTACTTTGGTGGAATTCAACTGAAATACATCTTTTAACCATTGAAAAGGGCTGAAGGTCACCCTGAACTTGTTTCAGGGGCTGTCATTTAAACTCGTGTAGTTTTAATTAAGGGATACCGAAACAAGTTCGGTATGACCTAACCTTCAGCCTCTTTTCTTCAACATTAAATACGATGAAAAAACTATATACATTATTGCTCACGGCTTTGGTGCTTACTGGCTGCGGTAGGTTTTCCAACAAAGATGAAAAGCAATCGAATTCAGAAAGAATTGTATGCCTTTCAAAACAATACAACGAAATCATTTTCGAATTAGGTGCACAACAAAACCTAGTGGCTGTAGACTTATCGAGCACCTATCCTCCAGAAATTAAAGAGCTACCTACTGTCGGTTATCACAGGGCATTAAGTACGGAAGGCATTCTTTCGATGGAACCAACCATGATCATTCATGACAACAATGTGGGTCCAGAACAAGTAATGCAGCAAATGGAAAAGCTCAAAATCCCGATGATGGTTTTTAAAACCAAAGGGGATGACATTCCAGGATCCAAAGCACTGATAACAGAAATGGGCAAATACTTTGGCAGAGAAAAAGAAGCCGATTCGCTCAACACCAAACTCGACAAGGATTTGCTCACAGCCGAAAAAGCATTAACCAAATATACAACCAAACCAAAAGTGGTTGTAATTCACTACGGTCGTGCTAGTAACGTGTACCTCACCATGACGGAAAATAGTACTACGGCCAATTTAATTGAAATAGCGGGCGGTACAATTCCCATTGAAGGAGACCGAGGAATGATGCAGCTTTCTGCTGAAGTGATTGCCAAATCAAACCCAGATGTCATTCTACTCACCGACTTCGGTTATGATCGATTAGGCACCGAAGAACAATTAAAATCTCTCCCCGGTGTAAGCACAACCAATGCGGCCAAGAATAACCGTATTTATCGAGTTGAAGAGCATGACATGGTGTACTTTGGGCCACGTACAGGCGAAGTGATTCTCAAACTTCAAGAACTAATTCATAGGAATGACCAAGTTCAATAATCAATACAAAGCTTGGTTTCCTATTTTAGGGATCGTGCTTCTGGTTACCTTTTTCTTTTCGATGAAATTGGGTGCCATTAATATTTCATGGAGTGAAATTCAAGCTTCATTTTCAAAACTATTGAGTGGGGAAGCCATGAATCTCAATGAAAGGATCTTCATGCAAATCAGATTACCACGTGCGCTGATGGGAGTTTTTGTGGGTGCAAGCCTAGCAATAGCGGGAGTGTTGATGCAGGCCTTGTTCCGAAACCCCATTGTGGAGCCGGGCTTAATCGGCACTTCGAGTGGAGCCGCTTTTGGCGCTTCATTATACTTCGTTTTAGGGTCAGTAATTAAAATTCATGCTGGTGAATGGACTTTGCCCCTTGCGGCTTGTATTGGAGGAACACTTTCTACTGTGGCGGTTTTCTTTTTGTCACAAAACCGGTCGACAGGTAAAAGTTCGGTAGTGGCTTTATTGCTTACAGGAATTGCGATTAACGCACTGTTTTTGAGCGGAGTGGGCTTCCTTTCCTACTTGGCCCGCGACCCGCAAGCCCGATCCATTATTTTTTGGAACCTCGGGACACTTTCAGGCGCTAACTGGGTTTCTGTTTCCATTGTGGGCACAATTATGATCGTTTGCCTATTCTTTGCCTTGAGGTATGCAAAGCAACTGAATGCTTTAATGATGGGCGAAGATGAAGCCATTTTCCTTGGTGTCAATTTGAAGAAATTACAGATTGGAGTAATTGCCTTGAATGTACTTTTGGTAGCTGTAGCCACTTCGTTTACGGGGGCAATTGGCTTTGTGGGTTTGGTGGTGCCTCACCTCCTTCGTTTAATGAAAGGCTCCGACAACCGATTTCTCTTATTGGGAAGTGCATTAATGGGTGGAATTCTTCTCAGCCTGGCCGATTTAGCCTCTCGCTTGTTATTAGCTCCGGCAGAACTCCCAATCGGAATTGTCACCTCACTGGTAGGTGTACCCGTATTCATCATGCTCCTTAGAAAAAAACAATACTATTTCTGATTATGCTCGAAGCCAAAGAAATCACATTTAAAATTGGAGAGAAAGTATTGCTCGACAATGCATCGGTTCAGTTTGAAGCTGGAAAACTCAATCTAATCATAGGGCCAAATGGTGCTGGAAAATCCACTTTGATGAAGGTAATCAGTCGGCAGCTCATAGATTACCAAGGGACCGTTAGCTATAACCAAGTTGACAGTAAAGCGCTCAGCGATAAAAAGTTGGCGCAAATGAGGGCGGTACTTTCTCAAAATATCGACTTGGCCTTCCCCTTGAAAGTGTGGGAAGTGGTCATGATGGGACGCTACCCTCATTTTACTGATGCTCCTCGACAAATAGACAGAGATGCGTGCGAAGCTGCTTTGGAGTTTTTTGATGTAATGTACATGGCCGAACGAGATTACCTCACACTAAGCGGTGGCGAACGTCAGCGGGTACATTTCGCACGGGTGCTTACTCAAATTTGGAACCCAATCCCCAACCAAGGGCGGTATTTGCTCTTGGACGAGCCTCTCACCTTTCTGGATATTCATTATCAGTTTCAGTTTATGCACAAACTAAGAGAGCTATTGAAGGAAAAAGACTTGGTAGTGGTGGGCGTGGTGCATGACCTCAATTTAGCAGCCCAATTCGGTGATGTTATTCACTTAATTCAGGATGGAAAACTCATAGCAAGCGGCACCAAACACGAAGTACTGAATACAAAAAATATCAAAAAAGCATTTCATCTAGAACCCGTTATCTACAATAACAAGGAAAAGGGATCGCTTCATCTGTTTTTTGAGTAGAGCCAAAATATGAACGTTCACGAACGTTCAACTGAACTATTTCGAGCACTTACAATAGGATTTCATTTTTAACTAATTGATTTGTAAACATTTAACTTCTTGGCACTACCCTTGTAAAACTATTAGCGGATAGAAAACATTTGTTCATTAACGTACATAGATTATGGGAGCTATAGCCATTAACATTCCTCAAATCACTGGAGAGCAAGACATTGAAGTAGAAGTAAGAATCAACGGTGAGAAAAAATCCTACAATTACAGAGTCGAAGTGT
The DNA here is from genome assembly GCF_001592945.1 of Roseivirga seohaensis. Classification (GTDB taxonomy): domain Bacteria; phylum Bacteroidota; class Bacteroidia; order Cytophagales; family Cyclobacteriaceae; genus Roseivirga; species Roseivirga seohaensis. The sequence continues at coordinate 217,223 of NZ_LRPB01000005.1, read as the reverse complement.
TCCACTGGGCCGACTGCGAAAACCCAAGTGAAGATCGAGTAGACTGCATTCGTCAGATATTAGGTAAATATGATCCTGACTGGGAGCTTTACCAAATAGGAATGCCAACGGACGAAGTTGTTCCAATTACCTTTAGGAAGAAGAGAAAATAAATTACCAAGCCTTTAGAATTCATTACCTTTGCGCATTAATACAATAAGGAATGAAAACGAAGGGACTGAAGAAGGACAAGGTGAACATTGTAACACTAGGTTGCTCAAAAAACTTAGTGGATTCAGAAGTGATGCTTACTCAATTGAGAGGCAACGGAATCAAAACAACTCACGAGTCTAAAAAAGACAACGCTAATATTGTTATCGTAAATACTTGTGGGTTTATAGACAACGCCAAGCAAGAGTCCATCGATACCATTTTACGTTATGCTGATGCCAAAGACGATGGTGAAATTGATAAGCTTTACGTAACAGGCTGCCTTTCTCAGCGCTACAAAGATGATCTAGAAACTGAAATCCCTCAAGTAGACGCCTTCTTCGGCACCATGGAGCTTCCTGCCCTACTCAAGAAATTCAAAGCAGATTATAAGCACGAATTGGTAGGAGAGCGTATTATCACCACCTCTAATCACTATGCTTATTTAAAAATATCGGAAGGCTGCGACAGACCCTGCTCCTTCTGCGCCATTCCTTTGATGCGCGGTGGACATAAATCACGTCCAATTGAAGAGTTGGTTTTAGAAGCAAAAAACTTAGCCAGAAACGGCACCAAAGAATTGCTTCTTATTGCTCAGGATTCCACTTACTATGGATTAGATATCTACAAAAAACGAAACCTTGCAGAATTGCTTGAGCGTCTTTCTGACGTGGAAGGCATTGAATGGATTCGTTTGCACTACGCCTTCCCTACTGGCTTCCCAATGGGTGCGTTAAAAGTAATGGCGGAGCGCGATAACATTTGTAATTATATAGATATTCCGCTTCAACACGGTTCTACCAAAATGCTGAAATTGATGCGTAGAGGTACCACTCGTGAAAAAACTGAAGCGCTAATCGAAGAAATCAGGGCTAAAGTTCCAGGTATAGCGATTCGAACTACTTTAATTGCGGGTCACCCAGGCGAAACAGAAGAAGACTTCAATGACATGGTCGACTTTGTGAAGAAAATGCGTTTCGATAGATTGGGTATTTTCAACTATTCGCATGAAGAAAACACACACGCCTATTCTTATGTTGACGATGTTCCTGACGAAGTGAAACAAGAAAGGGCCAATATCGTAATGGGCATACAGGAAGAAATTTCCAACGAAATTAACCAAGAGAAAATTGGCAAGACTTTCAAAACGCTAATTGATAGGAAAGAAAGCGGAAACTACTATGGAAGAACAGAACATGACTCGCCAGAAGTAGATAACGAAGTAATCATCGATGCGAAAAAACATCACTTAAGAATTGGCGATTTCGCGAATATTAAAATCACAGATGCTACAGAATTCGATCTTTATGGTGAACCAGTTTAAGCACTTTTCATGTTTATGCTGCATTAGATTGAATTGCTGTCGAGGCTGATCTAACAATCAAAACCCTTTGTAACAAACGACTATGGCTGTTTCGGAACTATCGCAAGTGCTATTAAGCAAAATACCTTTCAATAAAACGAACAGCTTTTCAAAGTCATTTTTGGATTATATAGAAGGAAAAGAAGCCTTAACCAGCTTCTATAATCGTTTACCCAGCATTGAAAATTTCAAGCTTCAGATTGAAGAAAAACACTTCAGTAATGAAAACCGAGTGGTTCTGTCGGAAGTACTGAAAAAGCAATACGATGGTTTTGAGTTAAGCCAAGCAACAGCACAAAACATCGAGCTTCTAAAAGCTGGAACCACTTTTACTGTCACTACAGGTCATCAGCTGAATATTTTCACGGGCCCACTTTATTTCATCTATAAAATAGTAACCGTAATCAATGCTTGTAAAGCATTGAAGAAGCAATACCCGACCTACGATTTCGCACCTGTTTATTGGATGGCTTCGGAAGATCATGACTTTGAAGAAATTAGCTACTTCCGTTTTAATGGCAAGAAGTTCAGTTGGAAAACTGATCAAACAGGAGCGGTTGGACGCTTTGACCCAAAATCGCTCAAGCCGATTTTTGATGAGATCATTAGTCTCCCTGATTTTTTCAAAGAAGCTTATTTAAAAAGAAGTACTCTTGCCGAAGCAGGAAGACATTATGTAAATGCACTTTTTGGCAACGAGGGCTTAGTCGTAGTAGACGCAGACAATGCTGAACTTAAAAATATACTGAAACCTGTAATGTTTGATGATATCTTCAAGCATTCTGCGAATGACTGTGTTACCGAAACTTCGGCACAGCTAGATAAAGCAGGTTATAAAACGCAAGTATTCCCAAGAGAGATCAACTTCTTTTACCTAAAAGGAAACATACGTTCACGCATAGTAAAAGAAGGTGGAGAATTTCATGTACTTGATACAGATATCCAGTTTACAGAAAGCGAATTACGAGCAGAGATAGAGAAGCATCCAGAACGTTTCAGTCCGAATGTGGTTTTAAGACCGCTTTATCAGGAAATGATTTTGCCGAATTTAGCTTATGTCGGTGGCCCTTCTGAATTAGTCTATTGGCTTCAATTGAAAGAAGTTTTCACGCATTACGAAACGCCTTTCCCGATGCTAATGCCGCGAAATTTTGCTGGTGTGGTTACCCCTAACATTCAGCGAAAAATTGAAAAGTCGAAACTGAGTTTTGAAGACATTTTCAAACCAGAAGAGGCTTTGATTCAAGAAAAAGTAAAGGAGAATACAACGAATCAACTGAGTTTAAATCAAGAGTTAGAGCAGCTGAAATCTATTTTTGCAGAGGTTTTAAGTGTTGCCAAGCCCATTGATATCACGCTAGAAAAATTAGTGGCAGCTGAGCAAAAAAGGGCAGAGAATTCTATTCAAAAAATTGAGAAGAAACTGCTGAAAGCAGAAAAGCGAAATCAGGAGGTTTTAGTAAATCGTATTTCGGCCATTAAGGAAAGTTTGTTCCCTGGCGGAAGCCCACAAGAACGGAAGGACAACTTCCTCAATTTCTACCTTAGCGACCCTGCATTTATTCAGAATTGTTTAGACAGCCTAGATGCCTTCGATTACCAGTTTCACTTGATGGCTGCTCATGACTAAACAAGTGCTCAGAGAAATGTTCTTAGCCAAGCGTAAAACACTTACGCAAGAAGAACATGCACTCCGATCGGCACTGGTTTGTGAACAAGCATTGAAACTCATTTCAGAACAGCAGTTCAAAAACATCCACCTTTTCCTTCCGCTTATAAAGCAGCGTGAAGTCAACACCTTTCCACTTTTCGAAAAACTCATTGGCCAGCCTGAGTATCAAGTTGTACTACCAAGGGTAAATAGAAAAACGAAGCAATTAGAGCACCTTGCATTCACCACCTCCACCAAACTGCTTAAAGGGAGTTTTGGGGTGACTGAACCTGATGGCGAAAATCACTTTGATATAACTGACCTTGATGTAGTATTCGTACCCTTAATTAGCTTTGACCGAAAGGGCTTTAGAATTGGTTATGGTGGTGGTTTTTATGATAAATTCTTCGCGCAAGCGAGTGAAAAACTGGTCAAGGTCGGCTTGGCAATCAGTCCTCCTTTGGATCATATTCCTTATTCAGAACCGCATGATATTCCGTTAGATTATTGCATTTCGCATCACAAAATATATTCGTTCTAAAACAAAAAACGGCTGTAATTTCTCAATCACAGCCGTTTCAATGTTTATTTTAGCTTTAATTAGTTCGATTGCTTTAATAACTTAATTACATCTCTACGCTTATCATTATCTACATTTAAGATATACAAACCATCGGGCATTGAACCCAAGTTTACTTGGAATCTCTCTTCTGTATTATAAAATTCTTTTTTACCTGTAACTACCTGAATTCCATTACTATTATAAATAGAATAATTGAAGCCAGTGGCGTAGGCCACATCTAAGTTAATATTAAATATACTGTTTGATGGATTTGGACTCACCTGAACATTCTCATTGAAAGGCTCATCATCAATACCCGCTACTACATCAAAATCAAAAGATACCTCATTTGTAAAAGCTACTGGCCCTAATTGATCTGTAACTTGACATTTATATGTACCTGTGGCAGTTACTACTAGTTCAGCACCCGTTTGGCCCGTAATCTCTACACCATCTTTAAACCACTTAAATGCAAATCCTTGGCCCTGATTAAAGGACTGATTCGCTCTGATTACCGCTCTACTTTCTCCTTCAATAGAATAATTGATTTCAGGATTAAAACCGGTATCATAATACCCCACAAACACTCCGCTACCATGTGTTGCTGCGATTACCTTGCCGTCTATCGGTCTTACTTTCACCATGATTACAATGCTGTTTCCTATAATATTAGGAGCTTGCTGCGTCCATACCGTGCTTGCTCCATTTAAACTACTAGTCATATACAAGCCGGTAGAAGTACCCACAAACACCTTTTCTCCAGAAGCGCCATTTGGCAAAATTTCGATTGAACGAACAGATGAACCATTTCCACTGCCGTTAGCGTTTTCTTCCAAATTTCCAGAAATAGAAGACCAAGTTTGGCCTCCGTCTTCTGACATCCAAACACTTATTATTCCGTAATTTCCAAATGTAACAAACACTCGATTTGCATCTCTCGGATCTACGGCTATACTAGTAATCGAAGCGTTCTGAGGTAAATTACTCGCTGAGATATTCTCGACAGTTGTAATTTCTTTTGTATTGGAAATTTTCTGAAGCCTTCCGGTAGTTGTTCCGAAATAAAGCACACCTTCAGGTTGTACTGAAGTAGCTAAAGCAGAAACTGGTTGGCTAGTAATACCTGTACCGTTAATCTCTTCCCATTCTCCTTTTCCAGGGTTTTCTCTAATATCATAGGTGTAATAAATTTTGCCCTTTGCCGCTACATACATACGATCTTGATTAACCCTATCAACAATAAATGGATTAATGAATAGAAACTCTTCATCGTCATCACTTGGGGAAATATCTTCTGATGCTTGATAAGTATTATCTACAAGCTCAAATCTTCCCATTTGTCCTTCTTGAGCAGAAGCATACAAAGCATTATAGCTTATTGCAGAAAAAGCTCCATCACCGCCATACGCTTGTATCCATGAACTTGTAGGATCATTTTGAAAAAGCGCCCAAGTTCCGTTATCCTGCATACCTCCTATAATTTGATTATCACCACGATCACCGCGATAAAGATCTACCGTATAAAACTGAGAAGTGACGTAACCATTATTAAGCGAACTCCAAACCACTGTGCTTGCAGTATTATCATTCGTTTTATGTATTCCACCGTCTGATCCGGTAAACATTTTTTTAGCGTCAGAAGGTAAAAATGAAAGTGTATGAATATCTGGGTGATGATTTGCGTAGGGGCCAGCAGTTCCAGTGCCTGTATACCCACCAATATGCTTCCTATCAGTTGCTGTAGTAAAACCATTGGGAGACCTTAACAGGTTTGTTCCGCCTACATAAACTGTATTTTGATTTCCTGGGTGAACAGCTACTTCAAGGTTATATCCGCCTTGTGCGTCAAAACCTTGAACTGACTCCTCATTTACATTAATATTATCTGTTAGGGTAGTCCAAGTCGAAGTGCTTCTATCGTATTTGTAAAGAAAAGTTTCGCCTAGGGCATAAAAGAAATTTTCATCATGCGGATCAAAAGCTAGTTCTACTCTTCTGAAACTAGATGGCCAGCCTGCAGGCAGAGTTATGGATGTCCAAGTAATACCATCTGGAGAGATGAAAATCCCTTCTTCTGGATTTGTTCCATTGCTCGACTTATTAGGAATACTAGCAACGATGGTTCCATCAGTTGCTATGGCTATATCAGCAGAGTTAAATCCTGTATTAGGAATGCCAAGAACGGTTGTTACTGTTTGAAAATCGTCTACCGTTCTGTAAATTTTACTAAGGCCAGCTACATAAATTTCTGTTTCTGATTGGTTTGAGTAATCAATAGCGATTTTATTTACTAAGCTAAACTTACCTAAGGTAGTAACAGAATTTGTGGCTGTACCTGCAAGTAAACTCCATGAAACTCCTCCGTTGGTAGATTTATAAATACCATCTCCTAAGTAAAATGCCCCAGTTTCTGAAACTGAGTTTCCAATATTCTCACCCGTAGCATAGTACCAGTTTGTAGTTTTGCCTGTTCTTTTATCTTGAACAATAGTAGTAACGGAAGGGATTTGGTCGAAATTTGTAGTACGAGTCCATGTAGTACCTTGATCCGTACTTCTCCAAACACCACCAGAAATTCCTCCCGCAATAAGAATATCTTCGTCAGTAACATCAATGGCTAAAGCTCTGGTTCTTCCTCCAATATTGAATGGCCCATAATTAACAAATGGAGATGCATTAGTTTGAGAAATGCCTGCAGCAGAAGACCTGATATTATTTCTTTCAATTTGATTCAACTCTCGAACATAGGATAATTCTTTATGACGTATATCGAAAGGTATTTTGCCTGTTGATGGATCTTTGAGCATATCCATTTCGTAAGCCAATCTTTTCTGAGGATTTTCTGATTCAGCTTCGGCCTCCTCATTTAAACCTTCGTTCTGAGCAATGGTAAATTGAGGCTCGGTATTTACTTTGAAAGACCTAAATGATTGATACTCGAAGTACATTAAAAACAGCACTACGATCGCCCCCACAACGGCCAAGTTTCGCAATCTAGTCTTTTTCATATAAGTGTAGTTTAAGGTATTTCTGTTTTGATCTACGTTTTTTGAACCCCTAGTGGATTATCACACTTCCAAATAGAAGTAATTCCGAAAAACGGTTTTTCTGATGAATACTAAAGATATATTTTATCGCTGTTGTTTCAAGAGTTTTGCACTAATAAATCCATATTTAGTTTCCACTCTTAACATGTATATACCGTTTGACACAGTGCTCAGATCCAACATCATCACTTCATCCATGAAGTAGCTCTCTCTTTTCCCTTCCAAAATCTCAGATCCTTGGCTGTCTGTAATAGAATAACTGAAGCCTAAAGGAATATCTGCATTCAACTTAATTCTAAAAACACCTGAAGAGGGGTTCTCCTGTACTGTAATGTTCAAATCATTTATTAGCGCATCGTCAATTCCGGTAATAATATTTTCGATGGTGTAGGTTTCATCTAGCGCAAAACTCCCATTAAATCGGTTGCCATCAGCATTTTCAATATTGTGCGAAGATTTAATATCTAAATCCACTAAGCCGTCAGATTCAATTTGTTCAATTACAACTAAGTAACTGGTATTCGAAACGCTTGAAAACACACCTTGAATTACTGCTGTTACCGATGTTGATGACAGTTCGAAGTCGCTTAAATCAACATTCGTTACTCCTTCAGAAAAAGTAATTTCAAAGGTTACCTCTGCCAGATTAGTAGTTTCTAACAAAGGAGATTTTCTTGTAATACTTGCGCTTGGTCCCACTGAAAAATCGACTGTATAAGTTTCTTCTTCTGTAATACCTCCGGCAAATATGTTTCCTCCATTATTTTCAATTCCTGTAGCGCTAATAAAATCGAGGTCTATCAAACCTTCTGTTAAAAACTGATTTACCTTAACAAAATATTTGCTCGGTGAATCTTCTGTTATTTCTGCTATGGTGGCTTGAATACTTGTAGAACTCAATTCAAAATCAGTAATATCAACATTGCTTACATCTTCTGAGAATTCGACCACGAAGACCACATCTGGACGATTGATTGCCCCTACTGTTGGTGCATTGCGCTTAATTGTAGCGGTTGGTGCCAATGCGGAGTTGATCGTATAAGTCTCTTCAGAAATAAGGTTTGCATCTAAAGCATTATCGGCTTCATCTTGAATATCAGTAGTTGCTTTGAAATCTAGGTTTATCAGTCCATTGTCAGAATAACCATTTACAAACACCAAATAGTTGGAAGAAGAACTGGATGTAACGCGATCGATATTTGCAGAAATAGAACTAGAGGACAACTCAAAATCTTCTGCTCCTACATTCTTCACAGGTTCATTGAAGTCTACTGCAAATACAACCTCTGTTCTGTTGGTTTCTTCAGACGTAGGTTGCGATCTTGCTATGCTTGCTCTAGGTTCTGTTAAATCAAGAATAGTATAAGTCTCTTCACTTAAAATTGAACCTGCAAACGCATTTTGAAACAAATCGGTAATTCCAGATTCTGATTTGATATTCAAATCCAAAAGCCCTGTTCCACTGATATTGTCTACCTGAATATTATAAACTTTAGCAGACACTGAAGTAACAGATGCGATGCTGGCCGATGCTGTTCCTGCCAATTCAAATGATGAAGTTGACAGCCCTTGCACTGGTTCATCGAAAGTGATTTGAAAACTCACTTCTGTAGTTTCTATCTGCTCCTGTACTGGGTTTAGTCTAAGAATGGAGTTTACCACTGGTGCTGTTTTATCTAAGCTAATATTTATCGCATTCGACACAGCAACAGGCCCCAACTGATCACTCACCCTAAGTTTATAAACCCCAGAAGTTGTTACCTGTAACTCAGAACTTGTTGCCCCAGAAATGTCCTGATCATCCTTAATCCATTGATAAGCAAACCCCGCTCCGGTGGTATATGAAACAGGCCCTCTGAGTATTGCTTCTTGAGTTGAGTAATCGATTGAATAGTTAATATTTGGAGAAAAGGCCACATCGTAACTGGCTTGAAAAACACCATTGCCGTGAGTAGCTGCTAATACACGCCCATCTAATGGGCTAACTTTAATCATACTTACAATTGAGTTACCAATAACGTCTGTGCCCTCTTGTGTCCAAACAGTGTTGTCACCGTCTAAAACAGATGTTTTATAAAGTCCTAAGGATGTTCCTACAAAATAAATCGGTGAAGCTCCATTTGGCAAAATATCGATGTAGCGTACTGAAGGGCCGCTACCTGAACCATTGGCATTTTCTTCTAAATTTCCAGAAATTGAACTCCATGTTTGCCCCCCATCATTACTCATCCAAACACTGATAATCCCGTAATTTCCGAAAGTGGCAAATACTTTATTTGCATCAGCTGGATCTACAGCTAGACTTGTAATTACTCCATTTGGTAAATTTGATCTAGTAATTTCTACCGCTGTCAAATCAGTATTTACATCAGCCACTTTAAATATCTTTCCATTTCTAGTACCGAAATAAAGCACTCCTTCAGGTTCGATAGAAGCGGCTAGTGCCGAAACAAAGTCATTCACTCTAGATACCCCCATTGATATTTCTATCCAATCACCATCTCCGGGATTTTGGCGTATATCGTTGGTGTAGAACACCCTACCCTTCGCCCCCACATACATTCTATCCTGATTTACAGGGTCATAAATGAAGGGGTTGATAAATAAAAAGTCATCTTCACTAGTGGTTGGAGAAATATCTCCTTTAAATTCATAGCTATTGCTTTCAGAGTTTAGTTCGAACCTCCTTAGCTGACCTTGTTGAGCAGAAACATATAATGAATTATAAGTAATACCATTATATGAACCATCGCCACCAAAAATCTCAACCCAATTAGTGTTTGATAGGCTTTCATTTGCTCCCCAAGTACCGTTATCCTGCATTCCTGCAATCAGTAGCTCTTCTCCTCTATTAAACTTATATGAGTCAATGGCATAAATTTGTGTAGTGAGGTAGCCATTGTTTAAAGACTGCCATGTTACTGGACTACTAGTACCTGCCGCACTATTATTCAGTGTAAGGTGAACTCCACCATCTGAACCAGAAAGCATTTTATTAGGGTCTGAAGGGTAAAATACTAATGAGTGAATATCTGGATGATGGTTATTGTACTTCGGGAAGCTGTTCGCATTGTTATCTTCACGATAACCACCAATATTCACTCTATCAGAACTCAATTTAAAACCAGAAGCACTACGTAAAAGATTTGTTCCGCCAATAAAAATCGTATCTGAGCTTGAAGGATGAACTTTCATTATCAGGTTATAACCGCCTTGGGTATTGTGTCCTTGCCCTGAATCTGTTGAAACTCCCAAATTACCCGTCAGGTTCACCCACTCTCCGGTGCTAATAGTGTGTTTAAGTAAGAAGCTAGTACCTACAGCATAAAAAACATCTTCATTTTGCGGATCGAAAGCTATTTCGATTCTTTCGTATGAACTCGGCAAACCAGATGGCGGATTGATATTAATCCAAGTTAGTCCGTCTTCAGATTTATAAATTCCTTCTTGCGCATTTGGGCCATTATTCACATTATTGGCAATGGTTGCTATGAGCATTCCTGTGGTAGAAATAGCTACGTCAGTATAAGAAAAGCCAGTATTATTAGCGCCTAATACCGTGGTATAAGTGGCAAAATCATCAGTAGTTCTCACTATATTACCCAATCGAGCCGCGTACATTTCACGAACTGCTGTATTAGAATTATCTATTATTATTTCTCCTATCAAACCGAAATCACCGAGGTTGGTGTTGTCGTTTTGAGTTGTAGAAGGAATTACCGTCCATGACAACCCACCATCTGTGGATTTGAAAATGCCATCGCCCAAATAAAAAGCTCCCGTAATGGAAGCCGAATTTCCGAAAAACTCCCCTGCAGAGTAAAACCAAGTATCGGTGTTTCCTGAACGTTGATCTTGAACCAAAGCCGAAACTGCCGGTAGTTGCATTACGGTTGAAGTTCTGTTCCATGTTTGGCCTGCATCTGCCGATCGCCACAAACCACCCGAAACTCCACCTGCCAAAATCACATTTTCATTTGAAATATCTATTCCCAGTGCGCGAGTTCTACCACCTATATTAAATGGCCCTCTACTCACAAATGGAGTTGCCTGACTTTGGCTGGTACCACTTGCTTGCATCCGAATATTTAAATCCAAGAAACGTTTTTGTGTTTTGGCAAAACTTAGCTCCTTTTCTCTTATGCCTGAAGGTATTTTGCCGGTGATAGGATTGGCAAGCATTTCATATTCAAATTCAAGCCTTTTGATTGGATTCTCGAACTCAGCTTCTTCATCCTCCACTTGAAGCGAATCTGGGATTGACTCAAACACCAATGATTGGCGGTACTCTGCAGTATACCATTGATCATCATTCTTAAAAAAAAAGAAGGCAACTACAGACAATACAACTACTAGGAGTCCGGCTTTCCAGAAGTTTTTCATGGTTTCTTAATTTTGAACCATTGTGGCACTAAGCATTTCTTTTGTTTTGGTAATTGGAGTTAACACGTCTATCAACACTTTATCGCCTTTGCTAAATTGAACATCGGCTGGGGTTTCGAGACTTATTTTTTCACCCACTGCTGGAGCAACAGTAGCGAAAGTTGCTCCGTATTTTACAATTTCCTCAACTTTGAAAACATAAGTATTTCCCCGATCGGAAGTACTTTTAACTGACTCAATCTCACCTTTTAACCTAATAGCATCTTTGATCATATTAGAAGGCGCCACTTCCTTTACCCCTTCAGTATTCAGAGAAAATTCACGAGCATTTTTCACTGTAAACTCAGGAGTGTTTTTCTTTTCGGCTGATTTGCAACTAGCCAAGAAAAATAGAACAACAAAAAGATTATAACTGAGTAGTTTGTATTGGTTTGCTTTCATCATCAAGAATTAAAAACTGCTTCAATATACGATTTATCAAAATGCAATAGGAACTTGGGTACAAATTTAAAGCTACTTTAGCCTTAGCGTTTTACACCTCTTACCATTTCCTTTTTACCCGGAGGGCCAGGAAGGGTTTCAACGGCTAGTCCAACTGCTTTTAAATCCCTTTTCAGTTGACCTTTGGCGCAATAGGTAACAAAAACACCATTTGAGTCGAGCAATTCAGCCGTTTTTTCGATCACCTCTAAATCCCACATTTCGGATTGTTTGCTTGGTGCGAAGGCATCGAAAAAGATGATATCGAATAGTGAATCGCTGTTAAAGTCTTGAAGTTTGGCTTCTGATTTTAGTATGTTGAAAAATTCGTTTTGTTGGAATTTTGTTTCCCAAGCGGCATTATGAAGCGCTAAAAACCGTTCCTTCACGGTTTTATCCTCAAAAAATTCGTGGTAGTTCAACGCTTCATACACTTCACTTTTTAAGGGGAAAGGCTCTAACGTGGTGTATTCAACTCTCACCTTATTTGCCACCGCCCATTCAGAGGTAAGAATAGCGTTGAGCCCAGTACCAAAGCCAACTTCAAGCACTCGAATTTTATCTAAAGCGAAACTAGTACGAAGAAAATCGAGCCCTTCTTTAAGAAACACATAACGCGACTCTTGCACCGCTCCGTGAAAAGAATGATAGGTTTCGTTCAGTTCAGCATGGTACAGCGAATGCGAACCATCTTCGGTAACTATAATTTTTACTTCAGCCATTTACTTTTGAATCAGCACGGTAGCATAAGCTGCCACACCTTCAGCCTTGCCTACAAAACCAAGCCTTTCAGTGGTAGTAGCTTTGATAGAAATATCTTCTTCCTCAATTCCCATTACTTCTGAAAGGCATTTTTTCATTTCAGGAATATGAGGGTTTACTTTCGGCAATTCTAAACAAATAGTGCTGTCAATATTACCAATAGAAAAGCCTTTAGCCTCTAGAAGCGCTACTACTTCCTTCAGTAAAATTTTACTGTCAATCCCCTTGAATTTTGGATCTTTGTCCGAAAAATGAAAACCTATATCTCGCAGATTAGCTGCTCCTAAAAGCGCATCGCAAATCACATGAATCAGTACATCTGCATCTGAATGACCCACAGCCCCGTGCGTATGAGGCACCTTGATTCCGCCCAACCAAAAGTCTTTCCCCTCTTCTAATCGATGTACATCGTATCCAAAACCTACTCTGATTTTCATATTTCTTTTTTTGCTTTATACCTTAATACCGAAGCGTTTGTTTTCACCAATATTTTATTGGCCTGCTCCTTAATATCTTCTACCGTAACGGCCTGAATTTTCTCACCTTCATGGTTTACCATGTCGGGATCGCCTAAAGTCCAAGCATGCGCCAAATTCATGGCTCGGTTCAGTAATTCAACTTCGCCAAAAACAATGGTCGACTCTGCTTTGTTTTTCACCTTCTGCAAAGTAGCGGCTTCAATCGAAGTGTTTTTAAAATCTTCAATCAAATCCCACACTGCTTTTTCAGCCTCAGCCAGCGAAACACCAGCACTCAATTGCCCATTGATCACGAGTAAGCCAGGGTCACTAGAACCCATTACATAAGCCCCAATCGAACTGAACAACCTTTGTTTCTCTACCAATTGATCGTGCAATAATGACGACTTACCGCGCCCTAAAATATCGCTCAATAAATCAGTAGCGTAATATTTTCCATCCGCTCGCCCTTCCATATGAAAAGCCATATACAGAGAGTCTGCCGGCACAGGCGCTTCTACTTCTAACTCTCTATATTCAGTTTGAACAGGCTCTTGAGGTAAATTTCGTACATTGGTTTCACCTTTTGGAATTTCACCAAACCACTTTTCGCTCAGTCGTTTTACTTCATCCAAAGTAGTATTTCCAGCCACCACTAAAACTGCATTATTGGGTTTGTAGAAACGATGGAAAAAATCCTTCACATCATCCATGGTGGCCTTTTCAATGTGCTCAATTTCCTTCCCAATGGTCGCCCATTTGTAAGGATGTTCTTTATACACCAACGGTCTCAATTTCAACCAAGCATCGCCATAAGGTTGATTCAAGTACCGTTGCTTAAATTCTTCGATCACCACAGAACGCTGTACTTCCAATACTTTTGGGTCGAAAGAAAGGCTTAGCATTCTGTCCGATTCCAACCAAAATGCAGTTTCCATGTTTTCGGCCGGAAGCGTTATGTAGTAGTTTGTAATGTCTGGGCTTGTGAACGCATTGTTCTCGCCCCCAACTTTCTGTAATGGCTCGTCATAATTGGGTACGTTTAGTGAGCCACCAAACATTAAATGCTCAAAAAGATGAGCAAATCCGGTGCGCTTTTCATCTTCATCTCTCGACCCCACATTGTAAAGTACATTTACCACCACCATAGGTGAAGTAAGGTCTTGGTGAAAAATGACCTGAAGGCCGTTTTTTAGTTCAAATTGTTCAAATTGGATCATATACAATTGGGTAGGCTGGCAAAAATAAAAATAATGCACATTAATTTCGGCAATTGAGGGTTTACTTTAATTTTGCTTCGCACTGCACTCAAAACAACTATGATTTTTAAACGAGAAGGTTACTCCAAGCAAGAACTTTTACACCTCTACGAGCAAATTCTTAGACCACGCATGATCGAAGAAAAAATGCTCATTCTACTTCGACAAGGAAGAATCACCAAGTGGTTTTCTGGAATTGGACAAGAGGCGGTTTCTGTTGGGGCCGTGAATGCCATCGACCAAGAAGAATATATACTTCCTATGCATCGAAATCTTGGCGTTTTTACAGGCAGAAACATTCCGTACAGTCGCCTTTTCGCACAGTTTCAAGGCAAATTAAGTGGCTTCACAAAAGGAAGAGATCGCTCTTTTCACTTCGGAACAAAGGAATTTAATATTGTGGGAATGATCTCACATTTAGGCCCACAAATGGCCTTGGCAGATGGAATTGCCTTAGCCGACAAGCTTAAAGAAAGCAAGAAAGCTACTTTGGTCTTTACAGGAGACGGTGCAAGTTCGGAAGGAGATTTCCACGAAGCACTTAACGTAGCAGCAGTTTGGGACTTGCCAGTAATCTTTGTGATTGAAAACAACGGCTATGGCCTTTCAACCCCTAGCGAACAGCAATTCAGATTCAAAAATTTTATAGACAAAGGCCCGGGCTACGGTATTAAAGCCGTAAAAGTAGATGGCAACAATTTGCTTGAAGTACATTCTACCATAAAGCAATTGGCAGAAAAAATTAGAAAAGACCCTAAGCCAGTGATTGTGGAATGCATGACATTCAGAATGCGTGGCCACGAAGAAGCCAGCGGTACTAAATACGTTCCGAAAGCTTTGATGGAAGAATGGGCGAAGAAAGACCCTGTTGAAAATTATGAGTCCTTTTTAAAGAAGGAAAAAATACTGACCGCAAAAGCGGAAAAAGAGATCAGGGCCAAAATCAAAGCCGACATTGATGAAGGTTTAGAGTTGGCTTATGCAGAAGAATTACCACCTGCCACTCAAATGGAAATTGACGATATGCACGCGCCATTTGTTCAGGAAGTGATTGAACCAAAAACAGATGCAACCTCAGAAAAACGATTTGTAGATGCGATTTCGGATGGTTTAAAGCAAAGCATGGAACGTTTCGACAACCTTGTGTTGATGGGACAAGACATTGCTGAGTATGGTGGCGTTTTCAAAATTACTGACGGTTTTTTAGAGAAATTCGGAAGCGGAAGGGTGCGTAATACACCTTTGTGCGAGTCGGCCATTATTGGTACTGGGCTCGGGCTTTGTATTAATGGTTATAAGGCTATGGTTGAAATGCAGTTTGCCGATTTCGTTACTTGCGGTTTCAACCAAATTGTAAACAACTTGGCAAAAAGCCATTACCGCTGGGGGCAAAATGCCGATGTTGTAGTGCGTATGCCTACGGGAGCTGGCGTTGGCGCTGGGCCATTTCACTCGCAATCCAACGAGGCTTGGTTCTTTCACACGCCTGGTTTAAAAATCGTTTACCCTTCTAACCCAAAAGATGCGAAAGGACTTTTGGCAGCAGCCATTGAAGATCCGAATCCTTATTTATTCTTCGAGCACAAAGCCATGTACCGTTCGGTAATCGAGAATATTCCAGACGATTATTACACGGTTGAAGTGGGGAAAGCAAGCATTGCCAAAGAAGGTGATGATATTTCCATCATTACTTACGGCATGGGCGTGCACTGGGCGAAAGAACTGGCTGCCACTTCGGAGGCTTCAATTGAAATTTTAGACTTAAGAACTTTATTGCCCTGGGATAAAGAAGCAGTGGAAGCTACCGTGGAGAAAACCAATAAAGTAATTGTACTGCACGAAGACACGCTTACAGGCGGAATTGGTGCCGAAATAGCCGCTTGGATTGGTGAGAACTGTTTCCAATATTTAGATGCTCCTGTAGCTAGAGTTGGTAGTCTTGACACCCCTGTTCCTTTCGGAAAACACTTAGAAGAGAACTTTTTACCCAAACAAAGACTTGTAGAGAAGTTGAATGACTTGATAAATTACTAAGTTTTATGTTTTGGAATAAGAAGAAAGAAGACACTGTTGAAGTGCCATGGAATAGATTGGAGCGTTTAGATCAACTTTCTGAAATCATTGAGGAGAGCAAAAACCAAACGGTTGTGATTTACAAGCACAGCACCCGTTGCAGCATTAGCAGCATGGCGCTAAACCGTTTGGAGCGCAACTGGACAGAAGAAGGTAATCAGCTGAAAATCTATTATTTAGACCTAATTCGGTTTAGAGAAGTTTCTAATGCTGTGGCCGAACAATTTGGTGTACAACATGAATCCCCACAAGCCATTGTTATCAAAAATGGAAAAGCTGTTCACCATAGTTCGCACATGTCAATTGATTATGATGCGATGTTGAAATTGCTTTGATCTAACCGCAAAGGACGCGAAGAAACGCAAAGCATAAATTAGAATCGTCACTGCGAACGCTTACGCCTTAGCTTCAGCGTTGGCGCAGACGAAAGCCATGCGATAGCAATGGACTGTAACGAAGCAGTCTCTAGGTGGCAGGTTCTGTAATTTTAAAAGTAAGATTGCTTCGTCAAAGCCTTTCGCTACCGCAAAGTCTATTTCTCGCAATATCGATGAATTGAGTTTATGGGACTACCCCCAATGACTAATGACCATTCAACCAATGACTAACGCATAGTAACCACAGTAATTCCTGCGCCACCACGGTCTACGTGTTCATCTTTCATTTGAGCAATTTCTTTGTAGGATGAAAGGTGAGTTCGTACGATTTGCCTTAAAACTCCATTACCTTTTCCATGTAGAATATGGAGTTCGTTAAAGCCCAGCAATATGGCTTCGTCCATATATTGCTCAAGTTTGGGAATTACTTCTTCGGCACGATAGCCACGGATATCTAACTTCTGAGAGAAATTGGCCATTTTATCGTTGAGGGAAACACCGCCCTTCACTGAAAGTGAATTGGCTTTTTCACGGGTTTCTTTGCGGGTAATTTTCTCTAAACGATTCAGTTTCACCATAGAGGTTAATGCCCCTATGCTCAACTCTACATCCTTACCTTTGATAGAAGTTACTTTACCAGTGGTTTCTTGCCCCTTAATACGGACATAACTCCCCACTTCAATGGCGCCAGATTCTGTTTGAACTACTTCTTTTTCTTGCGAAGTAATTTTAGTTTTCTTCTTGGCTGCCTCTAAACTTTCGCGGGCTTGCTTTACCCTTTCTTTATCAGCTTGAGCTTCTTTGATTTCGCGAATTACACGCTCTACTTCCTTATTAGCACTATCTAATAGCACTTTGGCTTCGCGCTTCGCATTGTTTAGAATTTTCTTCTCTTGGTTTTCCAAATGAGATTTTAACTCGGCATATTGAGTCGTTAGCTCATCCAATTCCTTCTCTTTGGCCTTCACTCTTTTTTCAGCCTTTTCAACTTCGTATTGCTGACTTTCTAGCTGACCTAAAAGCTGATCTACAGAAACCTGTTTTACCCCTACTTTAGATTTGGCGTATTCTATGGTTTGATTTGAAAGGCCAATTTTTCGGGCAATTTCTAAGGCGAAAGAACTTCCGGGTTTCCCAATTTCTAGTTGATAAATGGGTTGAAGATTCTTCAGGTCATACTTCATTGCCCCATTTACCAAACCCTGTTGCTTATCGGCATATTCCTTTAGGTTGCCATAGTGCGTAGTAATTACACCCATGCCCTTCGAACTGCGAAGTTCATCCAAAATGGCTTCAGCAATGGCGCCACCAAACTGCGGTTCGGTACCAGTTCCAAATTCATCAATCAAAAACAAGCTGCCTTTGTTTACATGACCCAAAAGGTTTTTCATGTTCACCAAATGCGAACTGTATGTACTTAAATCATTTTCGATGGACTGTTCATCGCCAATATCAATAAAGAGATCTCTGTAAATGGTAAAGCGTGAAGTTTCATACACCGAAACTAGTAAGCCACATTGGAACATGTACTGCAATAAACCCACGGTTTTCAGGCAAACACTTTTTCCTCCTGCATTTGGTCCAGAAATTACCAAAATTCGCTTTTCAGCATCGAGCGAAATATTGAGCGGCACTACTTTCTTTCCTAACTTTTTAAAGGAAAGGTAAAGTGACGGATGTCTCGCTTCTTGCCAAGAAAAGCCCTTCGTTTCGTTCCAAAGTGGTTTTATGGCATCAATATCTATTGCAAAACGGGCTTTGGCTCTAATAAAATCGATGATGCCCAAGAACTTCATTATTCCTGAAAGGTTTTCCAATTCTGGACGAACCTCATCGGTGAGAGCCGTTAAAATTCGAATGACTTCGCGCTTTTCTGCGTACTGCAATTCACGTACTTCATTGTTGATTTCGAGCACTTCGCTAGGTTCTAGATAAACCGTTTGTCCTGTAGCAGATTCGCCATGCACAAAGCCTCGCACTCTTCTTTTGTATTCCGCTAAAACCGGAATCACCATTCTACCCTCGCGTATGGTAATAGAGACGTCATCAGGTGTAAAGCCATCCTTTTGCGCTCTTCTTAAAATTCCATCAAGTACTTTTCTAAGCCTTTGCTGTTCGGCATTAATTCCCTTTCGAATGTCGGCCAATAAAGCCGAAGCATTATCTTTTAATCTGCCGCGTTCGTCAAACTTTCGGTCGATCGACCAGAGCAATTCATCGTTCCAAAGCAAAGGATGAGTAAGCTGAACCAACTCAGGGTAATCTTCTCGCTTTTGGCTAAAAAAGCTCAAACATTGGTCGGCAGTTTTAAACACCAGCAATAAATCGAAAAACTCTTCCTCTAAAAGAAATGAGTTTTCCATCTGCACCTTTTTAAGGTGTGAAGAAACATCTATATAATTAGCGTTTGGAAAAAGTTCTCCACTTTGAATGATTCTCGTAAACTCGTGGGTTTGTTCTAACCACTTATCTATGGAATTGCGATCTGTGGCGTATTTTATTTTTGAAACGAATTGGGCGCCTAAATTGCTCTCGCACTTTTCGAGCAAAACGGCTCTGATTTTATCAAAACCTAACTTTTCTTCTAAATTTTGTGGGTAAAGCATTCGGTAAATGGGGCTTATTCTTATCTCAGGTTTGTATCTCTTTCTTTCATAACACTGAGGCTATCTAGTGTGGTAGAGAAGATGACAGAAGCCTTTTCTGGATGAAGTAAATAGTACTGATAGCTTTTTTTGTAGGCTACTGTATCTACATCGTGTTCTTCGAAAATCCTCTTTTCCAATATCTTAAATACCTTTTTTGCGGAGTCTGCCGGAAGCAACAAGTGAGTCACTTTACCTTCAGCTACTCTAATATCTACCATGATGTCGATCATCTCAGATTCAGACAATAATCCTTCTGGCAACTCCTCTTTACTACCGCAGGTAAAAAACAAGCAACAAACCGCCAACAAAAAAAGCTTTTTCACACTCAATTCTCAATTTTATTTTCAACTTCGATTTTCAAACGAATTTGTCAAAGGTAACGTATTCTGCACGGTAGCGGAATGCTTCTTAACCAAATTTAAGATAGTTGACACTGAATAAAACCGATTTAATTCTATTTTTGGCCTTTTAGATATGGAGCACATAATTTCCAAGCTTAGGAAGTACGAAATACAAATCAGAAAAGCCATCAATTCTCGGATGCAAGGAGACTTCCATTCCATTTTTAAAGGATCGGGATTGGAGTTTGATGGAGTGCGCGAATACCATTATGGTGATGATGTAAGAAACATCGACTGGAACAGTTCGGCTAAGGGACACGGAACCTTTGTGAAAACATTTAAAGAAGAAAAAGAACAGACAGTTTTCTTCTTGCTAGATGTAAGTGGTTCGCAAGAAATAGGAAACCCAGGTGCGCAAAAAGTTGATGTAGGAAAAGAAATTGCTTCGGTTTTAACGCTTTCGGCTATTAAAGAACAAAATCGAGTGGGGCTTATTTGTTTTTCAGATCAAAAAGAAAAATTTGTAAAGTCAGGAAAAGGCAGCAAACACGGTTATGCTATTATTCATGAACTCTATAACCTAAAACCAAAATCTGGAAAAACGAATATCAGTAAAGCGATTGGTTTAGCGCTTGAAGCCATCAACAAAAAAAGTGTGGTGATTTTGATTTCGGATTTTATTGATACCGATTACGAAAAGAACCTGAGGACTTTGGCCAACAAACACGACCTTGTGGTGATTCACTTAAAAGACGACCGAGAAACTAATTTGCCTAACTTGGGGATAATTCCTGTTTACGACAAAGAGAGTCGAAAAACTGTGTGGGTAAATACTTCGTCAAAAGACTTTAGAAATAAACTAGAAAAACGATACTCTACCAATAAAGATGACTTACAGTTATTTTGCAGAAAGCACCAAATCAATTATGTAGAAATCAATACCAAGGATTATTATATCCCACAACTCATCAAACTTTTCAAACTGCGAAATAAATCAATGAAACGTGATTAAGATCGTTAAACTTACCATTCTAGTCGCCTTATTTTTTTCTGGAAGTCAGGCAATTCACGCTCAGGAAACAAAACCGGTTGGTTTTTTCTTGAAAGACAGTGTGAAAATCGGTGAGCCGGTTCCTTTTATTTTCAGTTATAAAGACAAGAAAAACAGGTCTGTTATATTTCCTGATTCGCTCTACAACTTTGCTCCGTTTGAGCTGGTAAGTAAAGAGTATTTCAACACCCAATCTGACGACATTAATAGTATTGATAGTGCGGTTTATTACCTCACTACTTTTGAAATCGACACAGTTCAAAGGCTTTCCCTTCCTGTTTTCTTAATTACAGAAAGCGATAGTATTCCGAATTTTAGTTTAATGGATTCCATCATTCTCGATCAGGTAGTTACGCAAATGCCCGACAGTGTGAATATGGAAGAAAACTCTTATTACAGACCCGTTTCTCTGCAATTCAACTACCCTTATTTTATTATCGCTTTAGTGGTGCTAGGTGTTTTGGCCATCATTGTGTTAGTAGTTTGGGGCAAAGACATTAGGAAAAAGATTAAGCTTTATAGGTTGAAAAAAGGCCTTGAAAAATTCAATGCTGGTTTCGATCAACAGATTGATGCGTTGAGCAATGACACTACCAAAGCCAACATAGAGAAAACACTAAAATACTGGAAGAGCTACATGGAAGGTTTAGAAAACCTGCCTTTTACTAAGCTAACTACCAAAGAAATTGTATTACTAATGCAAAGTTCTAGCTTGGATGAAACGCTCAAATCTATTGATAAAAACATATACAGTAAGGCTACCGTTTCTGCTTTACAAAATGATTTTGAGTTTTTAAAAGACTATACTCAAGACCGATACAATCACATTTCAGAAGTAATTAAAAATGCTTGACGAATCGAAATATAGCTGGCTTTCTCTGGAGTGGTTTACTCCTGAGGGTTTCAAATCCTTTGATTGGGCATTTCCGATTTTTCTTTATGCCCTACCATTAGTGCTCATTCTTTTTCTTCTTAAATGGTTAATCGGAACTAAAATAAAGCAGAAACTCCCTGTTGCCCTTCCTAAACAAGACATAGAACGTAGCTGGACAAGCTATTTAAGGGTAATTCCTAACCTATTTACCGCACTGGCTTTGGCCATGTTAATCGTAGCCCTTGCCCGCCCACAACGAACAAACGAACAAGTAGAGCAATGGACAGAAGGGATTGATATCGTATTGATCATTGATACGTCTGAATCAATGCAGATTGAAGATTTTAAGCCCAACCGACTTGAGGCTGCTAAGCAAACCGCACGTGATTTTATCAATGGCAGGTTTCAGGACAGAATTGGACTGGTGATTTTTTCGGGTGATGCCTATTCACTTTCTCCATTGACTACTGATTATGAATTACTGGGTAGTTTTATCGATACCGAAGTAGACTTTGGTAAAATCGAGAACAGAGGAACGGCCATTGGTAGTGCCATTGCAACAGGAACCAACCGAATGACGGAATCATCTGCGGCTTCTAAGGTGATGATTTTATTGAGTGATGGAGATAACACTGCCGGAAATATTGACCCAATTACTGCCGCTGAATTGGCCGCTGCTTACGGCATTAAAATCTACACCATTGGTATTGGTAAGGACGGAAAAGTGCCTTACGGAAAAGACTTCTTTGGCAGACCCAACTATATCGAAAATACGCTGGATGAAACCACGCTTAGAAAGATTGCAGAAATTGGTGATGGTCAGTTCTATCGCGCTTCTGATAACGAAGCACTTTCAAACGTTTTCAGCTTAATTGACCAATACGAGAAAGCTGAAATCAAAGAAACCCGTTACAAGAATACTACGGACTTCTACCCTATTTATGCCAAATGGGGCCTGGTTTTCTTTATTCTATTTATGCTCTCTAAAAGTACTTTTGTGAGTAACGTGTTGGAGGATTAACCTTTTCTTAAAACCTAAAAACCAGACTCAAGCCGTCTGCATTTACGGTTACTGTTTCTAATATTTTATTTAGGCTTTCACTCTTAGATTGTAATAAGCCATACATCACTACATCAAAAGCGAAGAGAAATCCACCTTGCAGGATTAAAGACTTACCATAGCCTTTCAACAAGTCTTGTCTGTTCGGTCGTGTTTTGGCCATTTCTTTCATTAAGAAACCACCCGTAATATAGGCTACATCTAGTCCAGCATTAATCAAAAGCACTTTACCCATTTGGTGATAATCGCCAATGGATTCCGTTAGACTAATTGAACTTGGGTCGGTAATTAGGGAGTTGCGTAAGCCAGGAACGGCCAACGCTAAATTCACTACATTCCAATAGATGTTCATTCTATAAAAATGGCCTTGTTCTTTAGAGCTTGGGTTTCTTAGTAAAGCCGCATTGGTAGCAAAATTCCCAACAGCCCAACTTCCCAAAACAATCATCCCTACTTTATTCAATTCCAATCGGTCGGTATTGAAGGCTGTAAGGTCAGATGACTGACCAAGCGCCTGAAAGGTGATAAAAACTAAGAACAAGGTAAGAATGAGTGATTTTTTCATGGCTACGCAAAGAGTTCTATTCCAAAACCTTCGAGCAAGAAATTAAGCAAACGAAGGGCAAAAAGAATTAAAGCTACGCCTACAGTACGGTTCATTATTCTCATAAAACGAGCCGTTACAATTTCTCTAAGCTTAGTAGCGAAATGCGATTTTAATACATCTACAATAAACACTGTACCCACTAAGGCAGCAAAAAAACCAAAGGCTTGATTTGAAGTGTATTCAAAATCGATTGATACTTTACTCATAATCCCGATCCAAAAGAAGAGCACGAAAGGATTCACACCATTCAAAAAGAAGCCCTTTAATATTTGTTTGAAACCATCTTTACTGCCATTGGTATTCTTCATAACAGTGGTTTTAGGTACTGATTTAAACAAATAGAAAAGTCCAAACACCAGCATAATGACTCCTCCTACTCCTCCCAGCCACATTTTAAAGTTTTCACTTTCTACAAGTTGAGAAACCCCGAAGTAGGTGATGACAATATAAAAGATATCGCTAAGGGCTACACCTATGGCCATGAAGAACCCAGACCAAAACCCTTTTTCTATACTATTTTGAATAAGGGCGAAGAACACCGGACCAATAAGTACACAGAGCAATAAACCAAATAGTAAACCATTGAGAACAGGATGCATCAGAACTTCTTAGGTTGTTTACTAAGAAAATCTATCCAACTACTAAGATGTTTTCCTTTAAGTACTCTCGGAAATTTAGATTGCCCACCTTCTTTACCTTCTGAGCGCATCCAATCATAAAAAACAGATGTTGGAAGAATTTCCAAGGTTACGTTCTTTAGTGCATGCTTTCGTTCTACGGCATAGTCGTCATTGACCACTTTTAGCTGCGCATCGATTCGTTCGCAGAGCGCGGTGCTATCTACTTCATCATCGGTACCTACATACCATTTATGAGAGAATAATGTGCCATCAGGAACACCCGTAACGGTAAATTCCTTAACACTAATATTCATTTCTTCTGCAGCCACTTCAATGGCATGATTCATATTATCTACGGAAAGATGTTCGCCACAAAGACTTAAGAAGTGTTTTGTTCGACCTGTAATGATAATTTCAGAGTTCCTTTTGTCTACAATTTTAACAGTATCGCCAATTTGGTATCGCCAAGCGCCTGCACATGTAGAAATTAACAAAGCATAATCTTTCCCCTCTTCTACTCCATCAATCATTACGGTTTCTGGATTATCTACAAGCACTCCATCAGGGCTAAAGTTCTTATCGTTAAAAGGCACAAATTCATAGAAAATACCATTATTGAGCACCAGTCTCATTGATTTTTTATTGGGTTCAGACTGAAAGGCTAAGAATCCCTCAGAAGCCAAATAAGTTTCTATATAATGAACAGGCTTACCCAATAGCTTTTCAAACCCCTTTTTGTAAGGCTCAAACGATACACCACCATGAACAAAAGCTTGGAGATTCGGCCAAATTTCATGAATATCCTTTACATGGTACCTTTCAATAATTCTCTCTAAAAGAATTTGCATCCATGCGGGCACGCCCACGATCATGCCGATATTCCACTTGGGAGCCGATTCTACGATTTCATCGAGTTTAGCTGCCCAATCTTTGTTCTTTTTAATCTTAGGTGTGGGGCGCGAAAAGCCTTGTACCCAAAGTGGTAATTGGCCTGTAGTGATACCGCTCAAGTCACCATAATAATAGTTTCCTGAGAAATTGAGCGAGGTACTCCCTCCCAACATGAGCATTCCTGACTGGAAGAATTTATCGGGTAAATCATACTTAGAAAGTGTATAGATATGCCTTGTTCCCGTTCTTCTAATTTGACGGATCATATCCTTTGTAACAGGAATATATTTTGAAGCTGCACCTGATGTTCCAGAACTTAAAGCGAAAAACTTGGTTTTTCCTGGCCAGCAAACATCCTCTTCTCCTTCCCTTATTTTATGCCACCAGTCGGCATTCATTTTTTCATAATCGCAAACGGGAACATTGGCTTTAAATTTTTCTAGAAAATCGTGCCCTCCATGATTTCTGAAAGACTCCAACACACTTACAAAATCATATTCTCTACCAAATTGCGTGTTTCTTGCGCTGATAAGCAGTTTCGACAATTCCTTTTTTTGAAGTTCGTAGGGCGATGTATAATCTTGTTCAAGCGTTTCCCTAAGCTTTATTCCTTTTTTAAGTATAGTCCCTAATATGGCCATTCAATCAATTTTCGTGTGGTCGGTAAGCCCCTTTCAAAGCGAATTTATTCTAACTTTGGAACTTACTGAGCGTTTCAAATATAAACAAAAGTACTACTGAAATTAAGGCAACTCAAATGAGTGTAGAAAACAACATAAAAAAATACCGCGAAATTCTAAAACCATTCGGTGCTCAATTGATTGCCGTAAGTAAGACTAAACCCAAAGAGGATTTGTTACAAGCTTATGAAATAGGTCAACGGGCATTTGGTGAAAATAAGGTTCAGGAACTTACAGAAAAAGCCGATGCGCTGCCGAAAGATATTCAATGGCACATGATTGGCCACTTACAGCGAAATAAAGTAAAGTACATCGCGCCTTTTGTTCACCTTATTCATGCGGTAGACAGCGAGAGACTTTTAAAGGAAATAGATAAGCAAGCCGCAAAAAATGACCGAGTAATTCCTTGTTTACTGCAAGTATTTATTGCTAAGGAAGAAAGTAAATTTGGTTTTTCAGAAGAAGAATTACTTGACTTCTTAAAATCTGAAGCTTTTCAAGAGTTAAAGCAAATCAAAGTTGTTGGGCTAATGGGTATGGCCACCAATACTGATGACATGCAAAGGGTGAAGAATGAATTTACTGGCCTGAAAGCACTTTTTGATCAAATCAAAAATGAAATTCATTCTGAAAATTTAGAAATGAAGGAATTATCAATGGGCATGACTAATGATTACCAAGTGGCTTGCGAAGCAGACAGCACCATGGTAAGGATTGGGTCTGCTATTTTTGGAGGACGAAACTACAATCAATAATGAGCGCAAAAACTGTTTTAATTTTAGCTGGAATATTTGGAATGTTATCCGTAGCCATTGGCGCTTTTGGTGCGCATGGCTTGGAAAGTACATTAACCGCCAACAACCGAATGGATACTTTTGAAACTGGCGTGAAATATCAGTTTTACCACACTTTAGCACTCTTTCTTTTAGGCATGCTCATGATCAACTACCAAAACAATTACTTTGGCTATGCTGCCATTTGCTTTGTAGCGGGCATATTCATTTTTAGTGGTTCACTCTACACTCTATCATTGACCAATGTCACTTGGTTGGGCGCCATCACTCCAATTGGAGGTTTGGGCTTTATTATGGGTTGGTTGTTTTTGATTTTGGGGGTTAAGAATAGTCTTTAAGAGCAGCATAAACTTAACTTTTGGTGAATTGATTCACCAAAAGTCATAACTATCGGTGAATTGATTCACCAAAAAAACTAAATAAGTATTGCGGTTAAAGAAGTAATCAGAAGAATTTCTGATGAAAATTAACAAGGAAAAGCTCTTTTGAGGCACGGGTAACGGCTGTATATAGCCAACGCAAATAATCCTGATCGATCATTTCTTCATTGAGGTAACCTTGGTCTACGAAAACCGCCTCCCATTGCCCACCTTGAGATTTATGGCAGGTAAGCGCATAAGCGAATTTCACTTGCAAAGCATTCAAATAAGGATCTTTCTTAATCAATTTTATCCGTTCGCCTTTCGATTCCACATCCGCATAATCTTCTACCACTTGCTCGTAAAGCTTCTTTTGATCTGCACTTGGCAATGAAGCTTCTGGCGTATAAAGAGTATCCAAAATTACTTTGGCTTCGAAAGGCTCATGGTCAGGGTAGTCTAGCAAACGCAGGTTGAGGGTGGCAAAACGCAATCCGTAAACATCTTCAAACCGAACTATTTTCATCACCTCTACAAAATCTCCATTGGCCAAAAAGCCACCGGGCGTATTTTCTGGCAAATAATGATAGTTGTTCCGAACAATCATTAATATATCACCCGCCTCCAATTCGTCTTCTCTATATTGAATCGCCCTGCGGATGTATTGATTGTACTGCACCGCATTTTTGTTCGACCGACAAACAATTACCGTATTCTCGGTTCCATACTTATCGTAGGCATAGCGGAGACCATCTTCCAACCTTTCACCCGTCATTTTAAAAATATCTTTAAACTGACCTGTGGTAAATTTTATGTCGAACTTCTCTTTACTGAGTTCTTTCCTGAGTTGCGTGGCATTATAAAGAATACCAGAAGATTCCTCCTGACGCATTACTTCGGTTAGTTCAATGGAGAAATTGTCGGTTTTGAAATTGTGTTTCAGGTATGAGGCTTCCAAAGCTGGGCTTTCGGCACTGCCTACAGGCGGAAGCTGCGCCACATCACCAATCAGCAAAAGTCTATTCCCCTCCTTTTCAAAAACATAATCCATCAACTCAGTCAACAGCCCTTTTGTGCCATAATCCGATTGGTCGGAAAGCATTGAAGCTTCATCCACAATAAAGAGTGTATTCGTGTGGTAATTCTTCTGACGCGAAAACCGTAGACTTCCCCCAGGCTCTTCTGTTTGCTGAAAGATCTTTTTGTGGATCGTAAAAGCCGTGCGTTTGGAATAAGAAGACATCACTTTGGCTGCACGGCCTGTGGGCGCCATCAAAACATACTTCATATTGAAAAAGGGAAGCATATTTACCACCGCACCAATGACTGTGGTTTTCCCAGTTCCAGCATAACCCCGAATGGTTAGGGTAGGCTTTACTAAATCTTTGTCCAGTAGAAATGTATCCAACATACGGAAAAGCTCCTTTTGACCAGAAGTGGGCTCAAAAGGGAATTTGCTCAATAATATTTCAGAAGGTTTTGCCAATGCTTAATTTTTAGCGCGTGAAATGTCTTCAGGAAAAATAGTAGCCATTGTGGTTGTGGCTTTTGCAATCAATGTTCTTTTCTCACCATCTAAACACCATACTTCGGCCTCGCAGAAGTTCAGTTTTCTACCCTGCTTAATTACTTTACCAATAGCATGAAGTCGGTCTCCTTTACCTTTAGAAAAATAGGAGATTTTAATCTCTCCCGTCACTACGTGGTGATCTTCAGGCACCACCGTATAAGCCGCAAAGCCTGCAACAATATCGGCTACCGTAGCCGTAACGCCTCCGTGTACCAAACCTGTTTGCTGCTGATGCTCTTGTTTTAAAGTCAACCAACCTTCCGTAGTACCCGCTTCAATTACATTCAAATCAAAGCCTACCAGTTTCATGAAATATTGCCTTTCGAGGAATTTCTCTATTCTTGATTTAAAGTTGGGATTCAATACCTTTATCATCTTTTCAATTTTGGACAAATATATCGTATCTCCTACTTATGGACTCACTGGAATCCAAAATCAAATCTAATTATGGCGAAAAACTTCGGGTTCGGGTCTGTGGCATCTGCATTACCGATGAAGGTCTTTTGATGGTTCACCATACCGCTTTGGGAAAAGGTGGCTCTTTATGGGCGCCACCGGGCGGAGGTATGGAATATGGAGAAAGTGCACATGAAGCTTTGAAGCGTGAATTTATGGAAGAAACCCATTTAGACATTGAAGTGGAGAGATTCCTTTTTGTGCATGAATACCTCGACCCACCGCTCCACGGCATCGAATTATTTTTTAAAGTGAAAATACGGGGCGGGGAACTCAAAAAAGGCACTGATCCTGAAATGGAGGCCAATGCACAAATCATTACTCAAGTTGAATTTAAATCCTTTGAAAGGATACAACAGCTCCCAAAAGCACATCTGCATTATGTGATTCAAAACATGACGAGTTTCGATAGTCTTTTAAGTAGAACGGGCTATTCGAAAAACAAATAACTAAATAATTAGTTTATAAATGTGATATTTCTATATATTTATAGAATAAACCACATGTTATGAATAAGCACCTCGTTTTACTGATCTTAATATCCACTTTGGCCTGTAGTGATCACAAAGACAAACCAGTAGATCAGCCCCAATTGCCAGATCAGGTGGTTCTAATTTTCAAGAATCCTCAATCGCATGCTAGATACACTTTTCCTTCATTTTATGATCAACCTGTTGGGAATCTTGCTTCAGGTAATGGTTACCAAATCCAAACTATCAATGATGCTTTAATACCCACCCGCTATCGTTTTGAAGTCAACTCTCCTTCAGACACAGTGACCATAAGCACGAAGCGTAATTTACTTGAAGTTAAACTCACTTACAAAGCCATAGATGAACTCACCTATTATTTTAGGAAAGGAGATACGGTTATCTTTAATTATGAGGGCACAAAACCAATTGCAGAAATCATTAACCGAAATGAAAATACAGAGGTTACAAACTTTAGCCTAAACCAACGAGACTCTGTATACCAAGACGACTTACCTGCCATGATTATATTTAATCACTCTCTACTGGGTTTTAGACTATATTCCAGAGGTGAAGACAAGACCATTAGCGCTCAAGAGTTTGTGAAAAACTACAGAATCAAGATGGGGCAAGTATTGAATCAAGAATTAACGGAAGACATTAAACGAATCAACTCATTCAGAGAAAAAGGTCTTATCACTGAACAACATCATAATGCCATGCTAAGTGACTTGTATTGGAAGCTAACCAATAAAGTGACCGAATTAAGGTATGTCCCTGAGGAAGAAAACTTCGAGTATTTACGTCAAATTTTAAAAGACTTAGAAAGAGATCACCCCGCACTTGCCGTTAGAAATGACTCTCTTCTCGTTTCAGGTATTTACCAAAGTTTCATAGAAACTAAAGCCAAACGACTCCATCCTGTAGAGATGCTCGAGATTAAAGGGAGAGAAAGCGGAAGTCGTACATGGAATTACCCATCCTCATACGACTCAATACAGGCGTCCACCGAATTCAGTCCAACGGAGCGGAAGCTTCTTCAGTATAAAAACTTGGACAAAACTCTTTCTGAGACTTCACATTTTAACATTGAAACAAGGCTTAAGTATCTTACTAAATTCAAAAATGACTACCAAGACACTGTGCTATTTAACGACTTCGTAAAAAAGTATAATGTCAAATTTGAAATTGATGATGATGTTCAATTGGTAGACAACAGTGGAAAGACTGGAACACTGAATGAATTCATTTCAGCCAACAAAGGAAAAGTAATTTATGTGGATTACTGGGCCAGCTGGTGCGCCCCTTGTATTGCTGAAATGCCTAGTTCTAAGAAATTCCAGCAAGAAATGAACAACGAGAATATCGTCTACCTATACCTTTCTACCGACCGCACAGAAGAACCATGGCAAAAGGCATTAAAAAAATTAGAGTTAGAAGGAAGCACCAACTATCGAATTATGAATGCGGATAATTCATTGCAAATGGACGATTTAGAAATTCAATTTATTCCGCGCTACATGATTTACGATACCAATGGACGTTTGGTAAATAAGGATGCTCCAAGACCAAGTGAATCGGAACTTCTAAAAACACAGTTGATGAAGGCGCTCAATGCTTCAAGCAATTAAAACTAGCAGTTTAATTCATCAGTTTTGTCTTAAAAATTCAATCAACCTCAATTTACAAACCAAATATGGGGGTGCCCATTTAAATTGAAAAAAACATTCTGATGGTTAATCATATATGAGAAGCTAGAAAAGACCCTAAAACTTAATTAGAGACCGATTTTCAAGTCATCATTTAAACCGATTTTAAACCCTTTGAAAAAATAAAACAAATCCCTAACCATCGGTTGCACTATGTTATTCAAAATATTACTAGTTTCGAAAGCCTTTTTAAACAGACTGGCTATTTCAAATTTCATTAGAATTGCATAAAATAGCAGTTCGATTTATTTTCAGTTACCTAATAAAATAGTTATTTTCGCAAAAAGATCAACCTTAAAAAATGAGCCTAACTAAAATCCTTACTGTAGTCATATTCATTGGAGCCCTCACATTTGGCTACTTCCTTTATGACAGTATTAACTCAACTATTGAGAGAGCAAAAGACATTGAAAGAGTAGAAAATTCGGTGAAAGCCAAACTTGAACTCATTCGTGATGCCCAGATTGCTTACCAAAGCACTTATGGTGATTATGCCGATACATGGGAAAAACTAATTTCTTATGTAGACAGTGGTAAAATTTGGTTGATCCAAAGAACTGAAACTATTACTCCTCAAGCCTACGGAGAAGAAATTTCAACCTTTACTTATGACACGCTAGGTTTTAGAACAGTGAGAGATTCATTGTTTAAAATACCAAATTTCAACCCAATGAACCTACCAAGGTTACCACATGCACCGGACAAATTCTTTTCGCTTTATGCCAAAGATTCGGTTCGTTCTGGTGTTAATGTAGATTACATTGAGGTAGTTGACACTTATCCTTTCGACAGAACCAGAACAGAGGATAACGAAATCAAAAACAGAAGACCTTTACGTTTCGGTTCTAGAACAGAAATTACCACTTCAGGTAACTGGTAGTAAATCATTATAGTGAGTACTGTTAAAAACCAACAACTCATAAAAATCAAAGACGAAAGCATGGACATTGATCATATTGATCAATGTCGTCTTTCGTTTTTTATTGGTGAGCACGACTGTCAAATCACAGTATTTGACGAGCAAAAGCAAAAGCTTCTGCTTTTCGAAAATCACCTTATCTCATCTTCCCCGATTGATTTTCTCGAGAAGCTACACGATCAGCATGAGTTAGTACCCGCTGGTTTTTGGCCTACTATACATATTCATATCAGGAATAATCAGTTCTGCATGGTGCCTAGCTTCCTATTCGATGAAGATTCGGCATATAACTATATAAGGCTTAATACTGACAGTAACCCTGATTTAGACAATTACGCTATACAGCAACACAAGTCATTGGCCGCTACATATGTTTTTGGTTACCCTGCAGCCATTCAAGACTGGTTCTTCTCTAAATACAAAAAGGCTAGTATCCATGTTTTTCATGAAGGTTCTACCTTTTTAAAGAGTGTAGATAAGCATTTGCTTAAGGTTGCTAAACCAGCCTTATACCTCAATTGTAATTCGGACAGCTTAATGCTAGCTGGTTTTAATGGCCAAAAGTTGATGATTTATAACCAATTCAAAATTGGTGACCTAAAGCAGCTGCCTAAGTTAATTTTGATGTCAATTCAGCAATTTAGTCAAGAAGGCCAAGGTACTCCAATAATGCTTTGGGGTGTTAAAGACAGAATAAAAAGCTTAGAACCGCTGCTGAAAAAATACTTTAAAAACCTTAGCTTGGGTAAAAGATCTACTCAATTTAAAATGAGTCATCAGTTTGATGAAATTGAGCTTTACGAACACATAGAAATATTCGGAAGCTTCTCAGACACCAATTCATAACCAATACCCGCTGCTATGAAGCGCATCGCTATTTTCCCAGGTTCATTCGATCCTTTCACAAAAGGACATCATGATATTGTAATGAGGTCGTTAGGGCTTTTTGACGAAGTGGTTATTGCGATTGGCTATAATACAGCCAAGCAAAATCGATATTTCGACATTGATTTTATGGTGAAAAAAATTGAAACCACGTTTGTCAATGTTCCAAGGGTAAAAGTAGTTGTGTATAATGAGCTTACAGCCACCCTCGCAAATAAAATGGGGGCTAAATACTTGATCAGAGGGTTACGAAATACAACAGACTTTGAGTACGAAAACAGTATTTCTCAGGTAAATAGGCATTTGAACAAAGAACTCGAAACGGTATTTTTAATTACTTCACCCGAGCTATCATCAGTCAGTTCTACTATTATCAGAGAGGTTCATCGTTATGGAGGCGATGTTCAAGAATTCCTGCCTTACGAGCTTTAAACGGCTTTCTTCTTTCTCTTTTTCTTATACTTTTTATAAACGTGTTGGATTGAACGATAGGTATGGTAAAGTGCCACGTTTACCTCGTTAGAGTTCATCCATTTCACTTCATCAATATCCTCATCTGCTTGAGGTTTCATTTTAGAGTCGTCAAGGTTATCCATCAAAAACCAACTGGTTTTCTTTAGAATATCTTTTCCGCCACGAACGTAAGTATGCCAAGTAACACAAATCTGCTCCTTCACTTGCACCTTAACGTTACACTCTTCCTCTACTTCTCTCTTCGCACCTTCTTGAACGCTTTCCTTCCCTTCAATTTTACCTTTTGGAAAATCCCACATGCCAAGACGGTGAATCATCAGCACTTTATTTTCCTTCTCTACTACCCCACCTGCCGCTTTAATGATCTTAAACTTTCCTTTGATCAAACTAACAGTCTCCTCATATTCTGCAGTAATAAGGGTTACAGACTTAAACCCCTTTAATTTGCTATGGTGCAAAATAAAAAGTAATGATTTGATCATTCCCTGTGAAGCATTCGTAATCAACATATTACCCCTGAATGCTTTCTCATTCAGAATAATATCATCCACATTGATTACAAGGTCGAACTTAGAATGATCCTTAACTTCCTCCGGACGTTTGATTCGAAGGGGCTTATCTTTGATGTATATTCTCATCTATTGTGAGCACTATTTTTTGCTAATATGAAATATTTTTTAAGAACAATACCTCTGTTGGGTTTATAAATTTCAGAAAAAAAATCCCTTAAATTCGTGCCATGGAAAAATCAGGCACCCCTAAAGATACAGCACTAAGAGTTGCTTCCGACTTATTAGAAATAAAAGCAATTCAACTTAATAAGTCTCAACCGTTTACCTGGAGCTCAGGATGGAAATCTCCAATTTACTGCGATAACCGCATGTCGCTTTCTTTTCCAGCCACAAGAACTTATATTAAAAAGGCACTGGCCGAAGCATGTAAATCACTCTACCCAGAAGCACAATCTATTGCAGGTGTAGCTACTGCTGGTATTCCTCAAGGCGCTTTACTTGCAGACGAACTGGACCTTCCCTTCATCTATGTTCGTTCTTCCCCAAAAGGACATGGCATGGAAAATCTTATTGAAGGTAAAGTGGCACCAGGCCAAAAAGTGGTGATTGTAGAAGACCTTGTTTCTACCGGAGGAAGTTCTTTAAAAGCTGCCGAAGCACTAAAAGCTGCTGGCTATGAAGTACTTGGAATGGTGGCCATTTTCACTTATGGTTTCCCTTTAGCTGACGAAAATTTTGCAAAAGCGGGCATCAAGCTTCACTGTTTGAGTAACTATTCTGTAATGCTAGAAAAGGCGAAAGAACTTGGTTATGTAAACCAAGATGACTTGGCTTCTTTAGAAAAGTGGAGACAAGACCCAGCCAACTGGAAAGGTTAATCCGCAAAGCACTAATCTAAAACATGCCGAAACACAAACTCAGGCTTCTTTTTATTACCTACCAAGGTGGTTTGGCAGGTTCTACCAACTCTATTGCCTATTTAGCGAAAGGGCTGGCTGAAAAGGGGCATGATGTTTTTGTGGGCTGCAGGCAAGACATGCTCATTTGGGATTTGCTAGAAGGCAGTAAAGCGCAGCGAATCCCAATGACTTTCCAAGGAAAATTCGACATTGAAAACTGGCGGCAGATTCGGGATGCAGTGAAAAAGCATCGCATTCAAGTAATTAATGCCCAATCGAGCTACGACCGCTACACGGCCATTTTTGCCAAACTCAGGTATAAGCTTAAGGTAGAAATTGTTCATACCCGAAGACAAAACCCATTGAGCGCTGGCGGTTGGTTACAGAAATGGTTTTACGTAAAAAACACTGCTGGAATTGTGGTGATTAGCGAAGGACTAAAATCCATTTTTGTGGAGAAAGGTTATCCCGAAAATCATTTAAAAGTAATTCATAACGGCATTCCCGCAGAGCGATTAACGCAATGGAATGATGAAACCGTAGAGAAATTCAGGCAGCAGCTTAAGCTCAAAGCTGGAGAAAAAGTAATCGGTTGTGTTTCTCGCTTTAAAGAGCAGCCTCAAATTATTGAAGCCGTTGCTCAACTCAATGATCCCAATATCAAACTCGTTTTTGCAGGTATAGAGCAAAGTCAACTAGAACCCTATATAGACCAATTTGGCCTAAAGAATGAAGTGATTTGCTTGGGTGATGTTTCTGGAAAAGAAGTACTCAACCTATACCGTTTGTTCGATATTAACATTCTTGCTTCCACCATGGACGGCTTCGGTTTGGTGTTGATTGAAGCCATGGCCATGAAATGCCCAGTAATTGCCACCAATTTTGGTGGCATAGCCGATGTAGTTCAAAACGATTACAACGGTTTTCTCTTCGAAAACGGAAACATTACTGAACTATCATCTAAAATAAAGCAGCTTCTCTCCGATCAACCAACTAGAGACAAGTTCATAGAAAACGGATTAACCACTGCCTTCCAGACTTTCAGCATGGAAAATACAATTCTGAATTATGAGGAATACTTCTACGGTTTAGTGTCGAAAAACTAGAATCAAAGCTTAAATTGCAGGTTGAAAACTGTGCAGAATGGATTACCTCTCTTCCCTTAATGAACCCCAATACGAAGGAGTAGTGAACACGGAAGGCCCTACCATGATTATAGCTGGTGCGGGTTCCGGAAAAACAAGGGTGCTTACCTACCGAATTGCGTACCTAATGCAGGAAAAAGGCATCGACCCTTTCAATATCCTTTCCCTCACTTTTACTAATAAGGCCGCAAAAGAAATGCGTGAAAGGATTGAGAGCGTAGTAGGCTCAAATGCCAGAAATCTATGGATGGGCACTTTTCACTCGGTGTTTGCTAGAATTCTAAGGGCTGAAGCTGGTAAGTTAGGCTACCCAAGTAATTTCACCATTTACGATACTGACGATTCTAAATCGCTCATTAAAAATATTGTTAAAGAATACGGGTTAGACGATAAAGTTTATAAGCCCAACACGGTACTCAGTAGAATTTCAAGCGCCAAAAACAGGTTAATCTCTTGGCAGGAATACACCACAAACCCCATCTACAAAGCCGATGACGATTCGGCCATGAAACCAGAAATGGGCCGACTGTACAAAGCCTATAGTTTGCGCTGTAAAAAAGCAGATGCTATGGACTTTGACGACCTGCTTTTTAACACCAACGTATTGTTTCGAGATCATTTAGATGTATTGAACAAATACCAACATAGATTTCAATATGTACTGGTAGATGAGTTTCAAGACACAAACGTTTCTCAATATTTGATTACAAAGAAGCTTTCAGCGGTAAATAGAAATATTGCTGTGGTGGGAGACGATGCACAAAGTATCTATGCCTTTCGCGGAGCTGACATCGAAAATATTCTGAATTTCGAGAAAGATTTTCCGGACCTGAAGGTGATTAAACTAGAACAAAATTACCGTTCTACTCAAAACATTGTAAACGCGGCAAATTCAGTAATTGGAAGAAATAAAAGCCAATTGAAAAAGACCGTCTGGACGGCCAATAACGATGGTAACCAAATTGAATTAATCAAATCGGTTTCAGACAATGAGGAAGGACGATTTGTAGCCTCAGAGATTTTCGAACAAAAAGCTAACAGAAACTACAAAAACGCGGATTTCGCTATTCTGTACCGAACCAATAGCCAATCACGCTCCATTGAAGAAGCACTGAGGAAATCAGGTATTGCCTATCGCATTTATGGTGGGCTTTCCTTCTATCAAAGAAAGGAAATTAAGGATTTGATGGGCTATTTAAGGTTTGCCATCAACCCTAACGATGAACAATCTTTCCGAAGAATCATCAATTTACCAAAACGAGGTATTGGGCCAACTTCTGTAGAAAAGATTGTAGTAGCGGCTTTCGAGCATGATATTCCACTTTGGGAAGTACTCACCAATATAAATTCTTTTTTACCGGGCCGAGCTGCCAATGCCATCAACGACTTTGTAACGCTCATCAAGAGTTTTATGATTTATGTTGAAACCAAAGATGCCTTTGAAACGGCCAGTCATATTGCCAAAAATTCTGGCCTGTTAAAAGAACTTTATGAGGACAAAACCATAGAGGGCTTGAACCGCTATGAAAACGTTCAGGAATTACTGAATGCCATCAAAGAGTTTGTCGATACGCCAGAAGTTGAGGATAAATCGCTGAATAATTTCATGCAAGACATCGCCTTGTTAACTGACAATGACAAGGAAAATCAAGAGACCGATGTAGTAACTTTAATGACTATACACTCTGCCAAGGGGCTCGAGTTTAAGAATGTGTTCATCGTGGGCATGGAGGAAGACCTTTTTCCTTCCCAAATGATGATGAGCAGCAGGGCCGATTTAGAAGAAGAAAGACGTCTATTCTACGTGGCCATTACTCGAGCAAAAGAAAACCTCTATTTCTCCTATGCGCTATCACGCTATCGTTATGGCCGTCTGCTCAATTGCGAGCCTAGCCGATTTATTGAAGAAGTAGACCCGAGTTACATCAAGGTTAACACCAAATACGGAAGTCGCGAACAGAAACCTTCAAGTTTTAACCCTAACCCTAATAGAAACGCACCACAGGTGGGTTCAAACTACGCCCGAAACTTAATTGCAAATAGAAATACCGCGCCTAAAAAACCTTTAACCTACCATAAACCTTCAGATAATTTCACCCCAAGTGATATTTCAAACCTGAAAGAAGGAATGAAAGTGGAGCATCCTAAATTCGGTTTCGGAAAAGTACATAAAATGGATATCGAAGGTTCGAATAAAAAAGCTAGGGTGATATTTGAAAACTTCGGTGAAAAAACCCTGTTATTGAGCTTCGCGAAGCTTAGGATTGTAGAATAAAAAAGAATTAACTTACAGCCATAACAAGCCAGCGCTATACGCGTTGAAAATATATTAGTCCGAAAGAAGGATCAAGTTTATAAAACGGCACTCAAACCGATTCATGTCTAGCATTAAATAGACCTTCTTCTTCCAGAATAATTGTTAATTTCGTAGTGAAAACTGAAAACATGAGTTTAGAATATAATACCCAAAGAGAAGATGTAATCCAGAAGGAGTACGGCAGAAACGTACAGAAACTGGTTGAATATATCAAAACCGTAGAAGACAAAGAAAAGCGCAATCAATATGCGCAAACGCTCACTGACCTTATGCGTCAGATTAACCCTAATTTGCTTCGCGAAAATGCCGAATACGATCAAAAAGTATGGGATGATTTATACATCATGTCACGTTTTGATTTAGACGTTGAATCTCCTTTTCCAATGCCTGAGAAAGAATCAATTGGAAAAAAGCCTCAGCGTATGGAATACAAAACCGATGAAATTAAGTTTCGCCATTATGGTAGAAACTTAGAAACAATGGTGAAGTTGGCAGTGGAAATGGAAGATGAAGAATCTCGTGAAAATGCGATAATTCACATTGGCCGCTTAATGAAAAGCTTCTTTTCTAACTGGAACAAAGACAATATTGAAGACGAAGTAATTGCTCAACACATTCACAGAATGTCGAAGGGGCAATTGAAAGTAAATATTGAAAAAATCAAAGAAGAAGGTTTATTCAATACCAGTGTTAGAGAAAGAAGACCATCCTCAGGTTCGTCTAACCAAAACAGAAAAAAGAATTACACAAAACGTAGACGTGCATAATTAATGGCATCTTTTGTAATTGAAGGCGGTACCAAATTGAGTGGAGAAATCACTCCACAGGGTGCTAAAAACGAAGCATTACAAATTTTGTGTGCTGTTTTAATCACTCCAGAACCCGTTACACTTCACAAAGTCCCTGATATTCGTGATGTAAACAAACTAATCGAATTGCTTGGCGCCATGGGTGTAGAAGTGCAATTCTTAGGGGGAGAGAGTTACCGCTTTTGTGCAAAAAATGTAAACATCGATTATTTAGAAACTGAAGAGTTCCGAACCAAAGCATCATCGCTCCGTGGTTCGGTAATGATTTTAGGGCCTCTGTTGGCGCGTTTTGGTAAGGCAAAAATTTCGAAACCAGGAGGAGATAAAATTGGTCGCAGAAGACTCGATACT
Source organism: Roseivirga seohaensis (assembly GCF_001592945.1). Lineage (GTDB taxonomy): Bacteria > Bacteroidota > Bacteroidia > Cytophagales > Cyclobacteriaceae > Roseivirga > Roseivirga seohaensis. The sequence goes on along the minus strand of NZ_LRPB01000005.1, from coordinate 178,178 downwards.
CACTTTATTGGTTTTCAAAAATTAGGCGCACGCTTTCTTTACGAAGCCGAAACGGGTATGTACCACATTGATGCTTCGCAACTAAAAGGCGCTTACATGCTTTTAGAGGAAGCTTCGGTTACAGGTACGGCCAACATCTTAATGGCAGCCGTAATGGCCAATGGAAAAACCACCATTTACAATGCGGCCTGCGAGCCTTACTTGCAGCAGCTTTGTGCCATGCTAAATAGAATGGGGGCTAAAATCACAGGTGTAGGCTCTAATCTATTGCATATCGAAGGCGTTGATTCGCTTGGAGGTACAGAGCATACGATGCTGCCTGATATGATTGAAATTGGCAGTTTTATCGGTATGGCTGCCATGACACAATCCGAAATCACTATTAAAGATTGCCGAATTGATCAGCTTGGTTTAATTCCAGACACTTTCAGAAAAATGGGTGTTCAAATGGAGTTTAGAGGTGACGATATCTTTATTCCGGGGCAAGACCATTATGAAATTGAAACCTTTATTGATGGCTCTATCATGACCATTGCCGATGCCATTTGGCCAGGATTAACTCCCGACCTTTTGAGCATTATTTTAGTGATGGCTACGCAAGCCAAAGGAACAGTTTTGGTACACCAAAAAATGTTTGAAAGCCGCTTGTTCTTTGTCGATAAACTGATTGATATGGGGGCTCAAATTATTCTTTGCGACCCGCACAGGGCCACTGTTATTGGCTTAAACCGCCAGCAAAAACTCAAAGGAATTAGAATGACTTCTCCTGATATTCGTGCGGGGCAAGCTTTGCTTATTGCAGCACTTTCTGCCGAAGGCACCAGTGTAATTGACAATGTTGAACAAATAGACAGAGGCTACCAACATATTGATGAAAGATTAAACGCTTTAGGCGCTAAGATTCAAAGACAATAGGGTTTAAAAAAAGCAATCGTGTTATATTGAGTAAATATTCAGGTTAAAACCTATAACTCAAGCAGCATGAGCAAGAAACATCACGAAGCCCATTTACACGGAAAAACATCCTTCTTCTCAAAATTCCAAGAATACATTGGTGAATTCATCTATGGAGGAATTGACGGAAGCGTAACCACCTTTGCTGTTGTGGCAGGTGCTGCCGGTGCCAATCTAGATAGCGCTGTAGTAATCATTTTAGGTTTTGCAAACCTCTTTGCCGATGGCTTTGCCATGTCTGTTGGTAGCTATCTTTCGACCAAATCTGAAAAACAGAATTACGATAAACATAAAGCCATTGAATACTGGGAGGTGGATCACTTGCCAGAAAAAGAACGCGAAGAAATCAGGGAAATCTATCAAGCCAAAGGCTTTGAAGGCGAACTTTTAGAACAAGTGGTTGACAAAATCACCGAAGATAAAGACCGCTGGGTAGATGTAATGATGAAAGAGGAGCTTGAGATGATGGAAGAGACCAAATCGCCTTTTCAGATGGGGTTGGTCACTTTTATTTCATTTTTACTAATGGGCTTTATTCCGCTCATTGTGTATGTAATTGACTACACAAGGGGTCTCGATGCCGATTTATTTCTTTATTCTTCCATTCTCACCTTTGTAGCATTTGGTGCCATTGGCTACGCAAAAAGCTATGTTACTTCTACCAGCCGAATACGAGGTGTGTTAGAAACGCTTTTCTTAGGCGGTTCAGCAGCTATTCTCGCTTATTATGTTGGGGTAATTTTAGAAAGTATGATTTCTTAAGTATTCTAAGACTACTTTCTTTGTCAATTGCTTTATATTCAATGTCAAACTACGTAACAGAATGAAATTTGGGACTTCTCGCAGGCTTGCGAAAATCAAAAAAGCTGATGTAATTACCTATACCATTGAAATTTTCATTGTAATTTTTGGAATTACTGTAGCCTACCAACTAAATGTACTCTATGAAGATTCAAAAGACTTAAAACTTGAGAAAGCTGCTATTGAAAAGGTACGTACAGAGTTGGAACTGAATATTACTGAATTTGATAAGTTAATAGATGAGCGACTAGAGTTAATTGAAAATGAAAATCAGTTGGCTCAAATTCTTTATTCAGGTGGATACCTCTATGCTGAGGACGACTTAGAAAATCAAGAAATTTCAAAATACCTTTTCGCAATTAACAAAACATATAAACCCAACCTCCAGTTTGAGGGCCTCAATTATTATATCAACACCAATTACACCACTTCTAATTCTGACCTTAAAAACAGTTTACTCACCCTGAAAAATAAATATGTAGCCTTAAAAGAAGTTGCCCAATACCATACAAGTATGAAGGAGAAATACTACAATGACTTTCTTATTAAGGATGTTGATTTTGGTTTACAGAAAGTGGTGAACTATGAACGAATTAAAAGTATAGAGTTTAAAAATTTAATTCTTAACCTGATCGAAAACGAAATCGAACTGAACCGACTCTTAGAAGAAGCAAACAATATTGCTATTGATATTGTAGACCTCAATATTAAAGAAAAGCTAAAGTAACTAGCTTTTATCTTATGTTTAAGTTTAGAATTACATACAGAGTTCACTACTAATTTTAGACGTGTATTTAGCAGTGAACTCTCCAAAATTGCGAGTCAGACAAAGACCTAGGGCCACCAAAACTAAAGTTTCCTTTACTCTGAAAAACTAATAATAATTAGTTCAGTTCTGGCTCATGTATTATTTTGATCTAATCAAAGAAACCATAACTAATTAAGCCACAAACCCTACTCCTACCGTATTATTGGTAAATTCATCAATTAAAATAAAGGCGCCATTATTACGATTGTCTTTATATGAATCCGCTAAAATCGGTTTAGAAGATCTAAGAACTACTTCTCCAATATCATTTAATAGAAAATCAGAAATATTTGTTTCCACCAACAAACTGTCTGTCTTTACCTTATGATTTAGCCCCAAAATCTTTACTCTTGATTCACTTACTCCATGTTGTATCTTATAGGTTTTACCTACAACCAATGGGGTATTATCCATCCAGCAAATCTCAGAAACAACTTCATTCCCAAAATTAAAGTCGCCTTCTTTTACCAACATGTCGCCACGGCTGGCACCAACATCGTCTTTCAATAAAACACTCACTGACTCACCAGCTACGGCCTCTTTCAGTTCTGTTTTATACTTTTGAATAGATTTAATTTCTGACACTGCCCCAGATGGCAAAACCGTTACCTTATCTCCTACTTTTAACGTACCACTCGCTATTTTACCAGCATAGCCTCTATAATCATGATGTTCATTTGTTTTGGGTCTAATTACATACTGAATAGGAAATCTAGTTGGTAAATCTGTTTGATGAGATTTTACCTCAACTGATTCTAGTGCCTCAATCAATGAATCGCCTAAATACCAAGACATGTGCTCACTATCTGTAATTATGTTTTCACCGTAAAGTGAACTGATTGGAAGGAACGAAATATCGAAACCAGTTAATGATGCTTTATCTACCAAGGCTTTCACTTCATTCACTATACTTTCAAAAAGTGCTTGGTCGTAATCAACCAAATCCATTTTATTGACACAGACCACTACTTTAGGCACTCGCAAAAGATGAGCAATGTAAAGGTGCCTTCTGGTCTGTTCCACCAAACCATTTCTTGCATCTATCAAAATCAAGGAAACATCAGCGTTACTTGCTCCTGTCACCATGTTTCGGGTATATTCAATATGTCCGGGAGTATCAGCAATGATATACTTTCTGGTTTTGGTAGCGAAATAAATATGCGCCACATCAATGGTAATTCCCTGCTCTCTTTCTGCCACCAAACCATCTGTCAGCAAGGAAAGGTCAGTATAATCAAGCCCTTTTCTACGGCTACTTTCTTCAATGGCCTGCAGCTTATCAGAAGTAATGGATTTGGTATCGAAGAGTAACCTTCCAATCAATGTGCTTTTGCCATCATCTACGCTTCCTGCTGTAGCTATGCGTAAAACTTGTTTGTTAGAAATATCCATACTGCTTTCTCTTTTCCATGGCTGCTTCCGAACGTTTATCATCAATTCTAGCGCCTCGTTCGGAAATAGTGGCGCTTAAAATTTCTTCTATCACTCTTTCAATTCGATCTGCGTCAGATTCTACTGCGGCCGTACAGGTCATATCGCCAACAGTTCTAAAGCGTACTGTGCGGGTTTCAATTATTTCGCTTTCATCTTTATTGATAAAGGGTGAATTTGGCCAAATCATACCATCTCGTTGAAAAACCTCACGCTGATGAGCATAATAAATGGAGGGGATTTCGAGGTTTTCTTCTCTGATATAATTCCATACATCAATCTCTGTCCAATTAGAGATAGGAAAAACTCGAACGTTTTCGCCCACATTTATTCTTCCATTCAGCATATCGAAAAGCTCAGGTCGTTGCTTTTTAGCATCCCATTGACCGAAATCATCTCGTACCGAAAAAACGCGTTCTTTGGCTCTTGCCTTTTCTTCATCTCTTCTGGCCCCTCCTATACACGCATCGAACTTAAACTCTTCAATAGCCGCCAATAATGTTACAGTTTGAAGTGCGTTTCTGCTAGCATATTTTCCTGACTCCTCCACAGCTATTTTCTTATCAATGGAATCTTGTACATAGCGCACATGCAATTCGAGCCCAAGCTCTTCTACCAATGCATCGCGAAAAGCAATGGTCTCTGGGAAATTATGACCAGTATCTACATGCAATAGCGGAAATGGAATTTTACCAGGGTAAAAAGCCTTTTCAGCCAATCGCACTAAGGTGATAGAATCCTTTCCTCCAGAAAACAATAAAACAGGACGCTCAAACTGAGCTGCTACTTCTCTCATTATGTAAATGGACTCATCTTCCAACTCGCGTGGAAATTGCCCGTCAAAAACATTCATATCAGTATTTATTTCTTGATTGTAACTGCATGTAAACCACACTCTTTTTGAGAATTCTCCCACCACCATCGGCCAGCTCTTGCAGGCTCCTCAGGGCTTATTGCCCGAGTGCATGGCTGGCAACCAATGCTTACAAAACCTTTATTGTGTAGCGTGTTATAGGGTACTTGATACTCCTCCAAATAGGTCAATATGGCTTCATAACTCCAATTTAAAATAGGGTTATATTTTATCACCTGATTGCCTTCATCCCACTCAAACAATTCTAAATTTTGGCGATTGTCTGACTGAGCAGCTCTCAAGCCTGTAATCCAAACTTTGGTATTTCTCAATGCCCGCTTTAAGGGTGCTACCTTTCTTATGTAGCAGCATTCTTTTCTATTTTCAATCGACTCGTAAAAGCTGAAAAAACCTTTCTCACTCACTAGTGACTCAACATCTTCTGACTTTGGGAAGTAGGTTGTTATTTCCTGCTTATAACGCTCCCTTGTTTTTTCCATTAAGTCATAGGTCTCAGGAAACAACCGGCCCGTATCCAGAGTAAAAACCTCTACCGCCAACTGCTTACGAAATATGATGTCGGCAATGACTTGGTCTTCTTGCCCAAAGGCACTTGAAAATTTAACCTGAGCGGGAAATTCTTGTGTGAGCGAGTCAATTACCTCTCCTATTGAAAGGCCGGAAAATCGGCTATTATATTCTTCTATCTTGTCTTTCATCTCGCTACTTTTTGAGTTTAACAGAAGACCAAACTCGTTCATGGAAATAGTAGAGTACTATTTTGCTAAACACTTCAACCGAACCGATTGAAAGGGCCAGACCAGCCTCTCCAGTAATGAAATAAGAAATCATTATGGTATCCACCGTGCCAACGATTCGCCAACTGATAGTTTTTAAAATGCTTTTAAGATTGCTATCACGTTGTTCTTCTTTCTCGATTCTTCCTTTTACAACTGAGTCTAAAAACATAGTGGTTCGCTTTTGTTGAAACATTGAGGATACAAAAGTATATATTCCCTACCATTTTAATAGACTAATGAGCAAAATTTTTTTAATGCTCTCGCAGAACGTCTTTTAAAGACTTGTTTTCCAACACTTTAAGCGTATTATCTCGCACCTCGCTCATCACCACATTAAGGCCACAAATCTCTTCTTGGCAGTTTTCACACTTTTCATAATAGTTTAAGCTTACACATGGAAGCAATGCTATAGGGCCATCGAGTAAGCGAATAATTTTTGCTAGGCCAATCTCTTCGGGTGGTTTAATTAGGTAATAGCCTCCACCCTTTCCCTTCTTACTTCCCAAAATCCCAGACTTCTTCAATTCTAAAAGAATATTTTCTAAGAACTTTAGTGAGATTTTTCTCATTTCTGAAATTTCAGAAATGAGTATAGGCCCCTTGTCTTGGTTTTCGGCCAAGTAGGTTAAAGCATGGAACGCGTATTGGGTTTTTTTAGATAACACTTTTCAGTTTTAATTGACGAAGTTACCAAAATTTAGAATTGAAATTAAAAAAGGAGCTTAAAGCTCCTTTCATTGTTTTTTGCTCAATGTTAAATTAGTAGTTATTCAACATTACTGGCATTACCAGCATTAGAATATCTTCACTTTCATCCTTGTCGCCAGGAATCAAAAGTCCTGCACGGTTAGGCGCTGACATTTGAAGCGTAACTTCTTTAGAATGAAGGTTGCTCAACATTTCTACCAAGAATTTAGCATTGAAACCAATTTCGATATCCTCTCCTTCATGCTCGCAAGCTAAAGTTTCTTTAGCTTCATTAGAGAAATCTAAATCTTCGGCAGAAACGGTAAGTTCGCTACCTGTGATTTTCAATCTAATTTGGTGTGTGGTTTTGTTAGCGTAAATTGAAATCCTTTTCAAGGAACCTAAAAGTTCGCTTTTGTTGATTTTCATTTCGATTGGGTTGTCTGAAGGAATTACGTTTTCGTAATCAGGGAAACGCTCATCGATCAAACGACAAATCATTTTTATTGCATTGAAGTGGAAGTAGGCATTAGATGCATTGTATTCCACCACTACATTCGAATTTTCTGAAGGCAAAGTAGACTTCAACAAGTTCAAGGCTTTACGAGGAATGATGATTGACATTCCAGTATCAGAAGCCACATCTACCCTTCTGTATCGTACCAAACGGTGACCGTCTGTCGCTACAAAAGTAGTATTAGTTTCTGCCAGCTTTACATAAACCCCGGTCATTGCTGGTCGTAATTCATCGTTGCTGGTAGCAAAGATTGTATTGTTGATTGCACTACTCAACACCTCTGTAGACATGTCTACTTGGTAAGCGTTAGTTACCTCTGGTACTTTAGGAAAGTCTGTAGCGTTTTCACCAGCCAATTTATACCTACCATTATCAGAGTTGATTTCAACACTGTAAGTTTCATTGTCGATAGTAAAAGTTACAGGCTGCTCTGGTAAGTTCTTTAAGGTATCCATTAAGATACGAGCAGGAACCGCAATGCTTCCATTTTCTTTTGCTTCTACATCAATCTCTGTAATCATAGAGGTTTGAAGATCAGAAGCTGTGATGGTCAAAAGCCCATCTTTAATTTCGAATAAAAAGTTTTCAAGGATTGGCACCACTGGATTAGTAGTGATTACTCCATTGATATTGGAAAGGCGCTTTAGCAATTCTGCTGAAGAAACGATAAACTTCATAAAAACTGGGTTTATTACTATGGGTACTTTAATCGCATAAAGTTAAAAATAAAATCAATACTCGGTATCAAAACCTAGCTTTTTGGCACAATAGAAAATTTCAGTTCTGCACCCAATTAAAAGTAGAAGTCCGTTTTACTTAAAAGCCTTCTTTCTAGGTTGTTTAAGCTGTTTTCTAACCTTTTGTACTCTCTGGTTTAGGTGGATGATTTAAGAATTCTAAAATAGTTTGATAAACGTAATCTAAGTCTTCATCTTTAATTACATAAGGAGGAATCAAATAGAGCACATTTCCCAAGGGGCGAAGCAAAACTCCTTTGCTAATGAAGTAGGGATAAAGATAATGGCGCGCCTCATTAAAATAAGAGGTATCCTTTTCTGTGTTCATTTCAAAGGCCAGAATTGTTCCCAAAACTCGGGCATTTCGTACCATAGAATGTTTTTCTATTACTTTTAAAAATGAAAGGTGACGATTATTTAATCGCTTTCTATTCTCTTCACTTTCTTTGTTAAGTAGTAAATCCAATGATGCATTTGCAGCTGCGCAGGTCATTGGGTTGGCCGTAAATGAATGACCGTGAAAGAAGGTTTTCATTAAGTCATTTGAACGATAAGCGGCTTGGATTTTCTCTGTGCATGTAGTTACTCCCATGGCCATTGCCCCACCAGTTAGACCTTTCGATAAACAGAATATATCTGGTTTATTAGTGAGCCAATCGGATGCAAATAATTTCCCTGTTCTTCCAAAACCCGTCATTACTTCATCGGCAATACAAATTACTTGATGATGATGCGCCAAAGCAATCATCTTATCGAGTAAGGCTTTGCTGTACATACGCATACCCGATGCACCTTGAATAATAGGCTCAAAAATAAAGGCAGCCACATCGTCTTTTTCAACCAAGTTTTTGAATTGCTGATAAACCTTTTCTTCCTTTCCTTCTTCTGGAAAATCAACAAAACTAACATCGAACAAATACGGATCGAACGGCTCGGTAAACGGCCCCCTTTCTCCTACCGACATAGCACCAAAGGTGTCGCCATGATATGCACCATCAATGGCTATAATTTTCCTTTTACTAATCCCTTGATTATAGAAATACTGAAAAGCCATTTTTATGGCCACTTCGGTAGCGGTGCTTCCATTGTCAGAGAAAAATACTTTCGATTGATTTTTGGGAAGTATTTCTAAAAGACGCTCCGCTAATCGAATGGCAGGTTCGTGGGTAAAACCTGCAAAAATTACATGTTCTAATTTTGATGCTTGGGCAGCAATGGCTTTGGAAATATGAGGGTGGCTATGCCCATGTAAATTGACCCACCAAGAGGATATAGCGTCAATGATTTTTGCACCATCACTCGTGTATAAGTGTACTCCTTCTGCGGTTTCTACCATAAGTGGGTTTTCCATCCCCCTTAATGGCGTAAACGGATGCCAAATCGCTTCAGCATCTCTTTTAATCCAATCACTCATACCAATTCAGCATTAGTTCGTCAGCCCAGTATTTTATTATTTCTTTATTGATCAAGCTGAGTTTTGGAAGTCTTAGCAGCACCTTATAGCCAGATTTTTCTTCAATAATATTTTCGCTTTCAAAGTTTGACTCTCCGTTAAAAACTATTCCTAACACCGGGATTTTATTTCGCTTTAAATAATCTACCGTAAGTAAAGTATGGTTAATACAGCCCAAATAAAGGTTGACCACTAGAATTACTGGAGCAGATAATTCTCGGGCAATATCGATCACATAATGCTCTTGATTAATAGGTACTAAAATACCCCCTGCTCCTTCAATTACAATATCATTAGTAGTTTCAGGAAGCACAAAGTCGTCTAGTTGTATGGCCAGATGTTCGAATTTTGCAGCAGCATGTGGCGAAGCTGGCAACTTAAATATATGGGTTTCAGGATGAAACCTTGTGATCTCATTGCTGACCAATTCTTTAACCGTTTCTGTATCTAATGGTTTTCCTGCTTGCACAGGCTTCCAATAATCGGCTTTCAAGGCCTCTACTAAAATTGAGGAAACCAAGGTTTTACCACTATCGGTACCTATGGCTGTAACAAAATAATTCATGCTGTAAAGCTATGAACGAAACTCAAGACACAAAAGGAAAACGCCTTTGCCCTACTTCGATAAGTTTTTCGCGGAGAGCATCAAACTTGACTGGTTTTATCAGATAATCATCCATTCCGCTTTCAAGGGCTTTTTGAACATCTTCATCGAAAGCACTGGCTGAAATACCGATGATATAGGGAGGTGTATCTAAGTTGAGTGCTTTAATTTGTTTTGTGGCTTCTAACCCATCCATCACTGGCATTTGAACATCCATTAAAATCACATCATAGGTCTCTTCTTGCATTTTAGACAGGGCTTCTAATCCTGTTTTTGCTAAGGTTGGTATATACCCCATACGCTCTAATATGAGGCATATGAGTTTGCTATTGATCTTGTTATCTTCGGCTAAAAGGATCTTGAGCGGGTATTTACCAGAAAGAACCCCTGCCAGCTTACTAAGTTCATAACGACTCGACCTGGCTGTTTTATTTATTTCTCCTTCTACCAATTCTTCTACAGCTAGTTTTAAATGCACGTTAAAACTGAATAAGGAACCAACGCCAAGCTCACTTTGAACAGAAACCTTTCCATTATATAATTTGAGCAAGTTCTTTACAATTGCTAAACCTAAACCGCTGCCTCCAAATCGTCTGGAATTAGAAGACTCTACTTGGGTAAATTCTTTAAAGAGGTTTTTGATTTCCTCTTTTGCAACACCTATGCCGGTATCTTGAATTTTGAACTCTATATTGGCTGTATCTCCCTTTATTTCAATCAAAGATATTCTAACCGAGACAAAGCCTCTTTCGGTAAACTTTACCGCGTTTGAGAGTAAATTAACAAGTATTTGCCCTAGTCTATTTCTATCAGCAAAGAAAAACTCTGGTACATTTTCATCTATAATTAGATTCAAACCTACTTTCTTACCTTTGGCCTCATAAGCCACAAGGTTTAAAGATTCCTCTACAACCCTTTTCAATCCAAAAACTGAATCTTCTAAAGTAACTTTCCCCGATTCAATTCTAGAATAGTCAAGAATATCGTTTAGAATTCGAAGCAAGGTTTCACCACTTACCTTTATGGTTTCCACATAATCCCTCTGTTCAGGATTGAGTAAGGTTTCATTTAAAAGGTTTGTCATACCAATTACACCATTCATTGGTGTTCTTATTTCATGACTCATGGTTGCCAGAAATGTACTCTTAGCTTGGTTCGCGTTTTCAGCAGCTTCTTTGGCCAATTTCAAACCTTCTTCCAGTTGCTTTTGTGCGGTGATATCGCGCATCATCAAAAGAATCCTATCTTCGGTAAGTTTAATAAACCTGCCCTCACAAAAATGATCTTTCTTATTTACCAATAGTTTGAACTCAACCGTTTGCATTTGATCGGTTTCAAGTGCTTTCTTTAGGCCCGCAGTCATCAATGAAATTATACTTTCAGGAAAAATATCGACTATATTATCTCCTATTCTCTTTTCAGCTGAAAGAATAACTCCCATCTCATTTTTAGCATGATAATTCAAGAAGAAACCTCGTTTATCAAAGGTGAACATGGTGTCAGGAATCGCATCCAAAATCAACATCTGCTCTTTTTCAAACTTCTTGATTTCTAATTCTGCATTGTAAATACCAGTAATATTTTTGGCAATTCCTGTCACAGAAACCAATTCTCCTTGATCATTATAAATAGGCTTATGAAACACCTCCAACATATGAGGGTCGCCCTTAGAATCGTTAACCTCTACAAAATAAGGGGGTACAGAATCGTATTTTCCCGCAAGAAATCCATCAATCCTCTCACGCGCTTTAGCATTTATGGGGTTATCGGTATAACTAGTGCTATAATGGGCGAGTCTTATATTAGGATTTCGCCCCATTACTCTCACCACGTTCATGGATGAATAGGTAACTATTCCATCGGTGTCGAATTTAAAAAGAAAGTCAGAAGTGTGGTCTAAGAAAAAGTCGAGCTGAAATTGATTCTCATCATACTTCTCTTTTAATTCATTTAATTCTTGAACAAATAGGGCTGTCTTTTTTTTGGTTCGAAATAAAAGATAGGCTAGAACAAGTGCTAAAATTATGGCTAAAAAGAGTAGAAGATAGATCATGTAATGTTTAGCAAAAGCAAATGTTCAAGAACAAGAATAACAAAAATACAGAACTACTTACACAATACCATCCAAAAAGATAACAGTTCCGCTTTACGGAATGGCTTTACGAAGCGATTTTGCCATATCATCAAATCGCTCGATGGCTTCTGAAATAAAAGTTTCGTTTAGTATTTCATCAAGTTCTTGCTCGAGTACATCAAGCTCGCTCACCTTAAAGGTTTGTTCAAAACCACCGTTTTCCAATTTAATGAGGAATTTTCCATTCCATGAAAAAATGGTGATTTTACATTTGCTATTGGGTATTTCCTTTACAACTCTCACAGGAATAATTAGGCTCTGTTCACTATAAACTTGTGATCTACTTCTGAGTTTAATGTACCTGCAACAGAGCAATATTTTGTTGCGGCTAAATGACCCATTTTTTCAAACTCTTCTTCAGTCACGTCAGGAGAATCAACTGTAAAAGTGAGGGTAATATGAGTGAATGCTCTCGGGTGTTCATCTCTACGGGTACCATCGGCAACTACAGTAAGGCCATTTACTGTTTTCTTACGTTTTTTCAACATTTGAACCAAGTCTACCGAGGCGCAAGCGGCCAAACCTGAAAGCAATAATTGTGTAGGCGACATGTGCTTTTTCTTATCGGCAGAATACATGTCAATATCTAAAACATTGCCCTCTTCGTTAACCGACTGAAATTCATAATCATCCTTGAACGTAGTTGTAACTCTCATATTGCGTGGTTTTATTAAAGTTCAAAATTAAATCAATTATGCTGTTAACCACACAATATTGACATAAGTTTCATGGTTGAGTGTGAAGTACCAACCTAGAGACAACATGACTCAAATACGTTTTACAGCAGTTTTAATGACTGCACTTATATTTATGCTAATACAAAGTTGTGGTGGAGACAACGACACCGCTCCACAACTTCAAGTAACTATTGAAAATCAGTTTACCAACTTACCTTCCAATGTATCTGTATTTTTCAAAGTACAAGATGGCGCAGGAAAAGGAAAGGCAGGTTTAAAAGAATCCGACTTTAATATTTATGAAAATGGAAGTTTGATTTCAGAATTTGAGGCAGTTCGAAAAATACAACCGAACGAAAAAGTTTTAGACTACAACATTATGCTCTTGCTCGATTTGAGTGGAAGTATATTAAGTAGTCAGAATTTGGCTCCCCTTAAGTCGGCAGCAAAAAGCTTTATTGATGAAGTAGTACCTTCTGAAGGTGAAGTTTCTGCAGGAGCCGTAAAAGTAGAGATATGGTGGTTTGATGGTTCTCAGAACATTAAGCAGCTACAGCCCATCACTTCCAATACAACCACTTTGAAAAATGCCATTGACAACATTAACGCCTCAATGAGTTCCGACAATTCTACCAACCTTTATGGCGCTGTGATTCAAAGTGTAGGTATTGCAACACAACGACTCGGTCAGTCGCAAGAGTTAGATAAGTTTGGGTCGAATTCGGTAGTGATTTTTACTGACGGAACCGACCAAGCCAACCGATCTACCAAAGGCCAAGCCTTAGAAGCTGTGAGAAAAGCAGACCCTTCTATTTCGTTCTACACCATTGGACTTGGTGGCGAAATTGACGAGCCTGTGTTAAAAGAGATAGGAAAAACAAGCTTTGTTTCTGCCGTAAACATTGGCGAGTTACTAGATAAATTCAAAGAGATAGGTGATTTAATAAACGGTAAAGCAAACAGTTACTATTTATTAGAATACTGTTCTCCCAAACGTTCTGGAAGTAACCAGCTCACCATTGAAGTGGTACAAGGCAATTTAAAAGGTAGCGCCAAAACTATTTTTGACGCCTCAGATTTTAATGGCAGTTGTAACATACAATAATCCGTTTTACAATAATCACATCAAGCGTTCTTCGATTTTAGGATTGGGGGACGCTTGTTTATTTAACTATCTCCCGCTCCTTTGTACATGAAAGGATATAACCTTAACTTGAATTGGTTGCCCATTGTAAATTTAAAAACAAGGCCGAAAAACATATGAAGAAGATAGTCGCGTTTGCAGGCAGTAATAGTAGTACATCCATTAATAAGCAGTTAGTAAAGTTTGCTATTTCCTACTTTAAAGATTTTGAAATCAGCTTATTAGACCTTAATGATTTTGAAATGCCTATGTTTTCAGTAGACCTAGAAAAAGAACAGGGCTACCCTGAAAACGCTTATAAATTCAGGCTAGAAATGGAAAAAGCCGATGCCATTATTTGCTCTTTGGCCGAACATAACAGAAACTATACTGCTGTTTTCAAAAACACCATTGATTGGTGCAGCAGAATAGACATTAATATTTTTGGAGACAAACCTATGTTATTGATGAGCACTTCCCCAGGCGGATACGGTGCTGGAAACGCAATGAATTCAGGCAAAATCCTTTTACCCCGCTGTGGTGCAGAAATCATTGAGACTTTTTCACTTCCTTCTTTCAACGATAATTTTTCTGAGGGAAAGATCATAAAAGAATCATTGAAAGTTGAATTAGAAGCGAAGACTTCCACTTTCAAAAGCAAACTCTAAATCATTAACTAAAAAGAAAGCAGAATCACTGGGTATTGTTTGATAAAATTATTCTTGAATATTTTATTAGTTAGGATTCCTTACTACATTTAAAGCGACAATAGTGTCATAACAAAAAATTCATCAAACATGTCAAAATCAATTTTCTATCACGCTGGCTGTCCTGTATGTATTAGTGCAGAACAAGACATTGTCGATCTTATTGGAAAAACAAATGTAGAGGTCGTTCATTTAGGTGAAGCCAAAAACAGAATAGACGAAGCTGAGAAAGCTGGAGTTAAATCAGTTCCAGCTTTACTTACTCCAAATGGCAATGTTCTACATCTCAATTTTGGAGCATCTATGGCCGATGTTAAAGGCTAAAATTTGATCTTTATAGTTAGGAGTCCTTATTTAAAAGTACTCCTAGCTTTATTTAACTCATCATAAAACACATACAAATGAAAATAGCAGTTTGGGACACCTATGTGAAACGTGCAGATGGAATGACCATGCACTTTGATATCCTTGTTGACAGTACTCTACAAGACGCTGAAAAAGTATTTCAATTTGGACAAGCTTATTTAGACACCAAGTCTTTTGACACAGAAAAATTAACTTCTAAGGAGTGTACTTTTTGCCATATAGAGTACCCAACAGATACCTTAAAGCATGAAATAGAAACTGTAGGCTTTTCAATTTTAGAAATGGAAAATTGTGACTAGTAGCTTTCTCAACTAATTAGGATGACTAACTTTGTTGGTGTTACATAAATTGCCATGCCAGTCTTTCTATGAGTAAAGAGTTGAACCATAATATTGTTATTGCCCTTGAAAGAATTTCAGAAGCTTTTAAGACTTTACTATGGGACAAGGCCAAACTGTATGGGCTAAGCCCTATTCAAATTCAGGTGCTACTTTTTGTTGCACATCACAAATCAGAGCTTAGCAACGTAAGCCATTTAGCCAAAGAGTTCAACCTTACAAAACCGACCATCAGCGATGCCGTCAAAGCCCTAAGCAGTAAGGGCTATATTGAAAAAGAACAGTCATCTGTTGATAGCCGAAGCTATACCTTGCTTCTTTCGGCAGATGGGCAGGCACTTATTCAAGCCTTGGACAGTTATTCTCAACCGTTAGAAAGAATTCTAAGTGATCAAGAAGAACAGAACCTCAACACGCTTTACGCTACGCTAACTAAACTGATATTTCAACTTAATAAAAATGGTGTTTTGAGTGTTCAGAGAACATGCTTTGGTTGTAAGTTTTATAGCAAAACAGAAAGCAACCATTTTTGCACATTCCTCCAAAAAGAACTTATTGATACAGAAATTAGGCTAGATTGCCCTGAGTTCGAGTCAGTAGAGAACTAATAGCCCTTTACCCCAGCCTCCACAGCTATAGGTAAGTGATTTGGTTCGGGCACCATCGGACATTCGTATTTATCGCTATAAGCGCAATATGGATTATAGAGTTTATTAAAGTCGATAACCCAATCTGTTCCTTCAGGAATACCTTCATAGTGTAAATAACGCCCAGCATCATAAGTGCTTTCACCAGTAGTTGAATCTATCAAAGGAAGAAATACATAGGTTTTTTGCCCTGGAATGGTGAACCTCTGAATTTGGAGGTAAGCCTCTAAAGTATAAGGTTTACCTTTTAACTCGAAATGAAGAATTCCGATGCGCTTATACAACTGCGTTGTTCCTTTGCTAGTATATAGCGGAAATGGCTTTGAATCTGGAGTGGGCTCAAATCTAGCTTGTACCATATAATTTTCATCAATAGGAAAAAAATCATGCCCCTTGAATTCCTTTCGTTCTTGGGCTGTCAAAGGCGATTTACTTGGGTTTAGAAACTCTGCGTTTTGCTCTTTTCGATACGCTTGAATTTCTTCAATGTAACTCAAATTTTGAGCATTTATAGGTTCAAATGAAAACAAACACAAAAGAATAACAGACAGGAATAGGAAACGCATAAGCTTAGATTTCAATCAATATCACCCTTCCAAAATTGATACCAGAGTAGTTTTACGCTAAGGTAAACAAACATTCAGAATTACGTTTACGCAGTTATACTTGTTTAATCCCCCACGGAGCAACGCTGAATAAAAAATTAAGAATGAATATGCTAAACAGATTGAATGGCCGCCCAATTGAGCAACTTTGCCTCTAAAAATTTCTTTTCCGTATTATTCTGTGCTTGATTTATAGCCTTTTTTAGATGAAAAATAGCCTTCTCAAAATTTCCAACTTCGGCATACAGTTCAGCTTTTAAGGCTTGGAAAGATTGAACTTCTGAAAATTCACTTTCAATATCAGCCATGGCGTCTAAGGCCTTTTGAGCACCAAGCACTTTACTCATCACAAACACCCTACTCATTTTCACTACGGGCGAAGGTTTCAGTTTTACTAACCCATCATACAGTTTAAAAATCACTTTCCAGTTGGTCTTTTCATAACTGGCCGCAACGGTATAATAGCTTGCAATTGCTGCTTCTAATTGATAAACAGAAGTATTTTCTGCTTTGCTGGATTCTTGCATAAACTTCCAGCCCCATTGAATATAATCGTCTCGGTACAGAGTTCGGTCTTGATGTTCTAATGTCAACAAGGATCCATCTTTCCCTATTCTAGCCGGAAACCGCGCTGCTTTAAAAAGCATCATGGCAATCAAGGCATTCAGTTCGCTGGTATGGCAATCTTTGGCATTGGTAAGGATAAAAGCCAACCGAATGGCCTCTTCACATAGCTCATAACGAATCAACTCATCACCCTCTGTAGCTTTATATCCTTCATTAAATAAAAGATAAATTACTTGAAGAACTACTTCAAGTCTTTCATTTATGGCATCTCCTTCTGGAACTGAAAGTTCTCCTACTTCTGCCTTAAATTTCTGTTTGGCTCTAGTAATGGCCTTCTTGGCTGCATCCTCCTTCTTTAAAAGTGCTCTGGCAATTTCCTTCACACTGAGCCCGCAAAGTAGCTTTAAACTCAGCATCAATTGTTCTTGAAGTTTAATGGAAGGGTGACAGCAGGCGAAAATCATTCTCAACTGACCATCAACCAATTCTCCTTCTTCGAGCTCAAACTCAGAAGTAGCTTCCTCCTCACTTTCATTATGCGCCCCGTAAGCCACAGACTTATTCTGCCTTCTGAGTTGGTCGATCAACTGATTGTTTGCTACCCGATACAGCCATGCTGAAGGGTTTTCTGGCACAGGCTGAGAATTCCATAATTTGGCTGCTTTTAGTAGTGATTCCTGAACAGCATCTTCAATCTGATCAATCAAAGCCGATGAATATCGATTAGTGAAAAGCGACACCATTTTTGTATACTCTTGCCGAAAAAGATAATCGAGTGTATTGTTGATTTCGGGCTTTGACATTGATGCAAAGTAATAAAAAAAGCCATCCGTCAGACGACAGATGGCTTCTTGTTGAATTCTAATTGGTATATATGAAATTACTTAATCGCGAATTCGGAGTCTTGGATTCCTGTATTCACTTCTACTTTCATATCGGCTTCAATTGTTCCAAGACCTGGAATGGCCAGTTTAATTTTTTTAGGAAATTTAATACCTCCAACTTCCTGATATTCCATTATTTCTTGAGTTCCAGCAATAGATTCTTCTTTCACCACTAAACCTGTTTCTTTGCTAAAATACCTTTTGCTAGTTGCGCCAGAAGGTGATTTGATTGTCATAACATAGGTTTCTTTACCGTTTACGGTTTCTAACCCAGTCATTTCTAAATTGTAGCCCGCCTTGAAATAAAATAATTCAGGGAACATAATTGCACCTTCCTTCATTCCGTCTAATTGCGGACCAGCAGGTATTTCTTGAGTTTGTCCTTGAACGGTAACCTTTACTTCTCCATTATTTACAATAGATTCCTGAAGGGTCATTCCACTAATTCCGGTAGATTGCTTGCTCATTGTATTACCTTTCTGCATTGTGGTAATTGTTAAAGTTTGCCCCTGAACAGAGGTAGTAATTACAGCCTTTACATCTTTAACGGACTCAAGTTTTTCAGCTCCTCCAATGGCTTCTACATACTTATCAATGATAGCCTTCGCATCTACCGATCCAACTGCGGCCTTCTGAGCTTCAGGGTCGACTGCATTACCGTCAACATCGTAATAGGTAATTGGGCCAAACTGCTTCAATTTTGGAGCAATTTCTTCTGCTTTTCCTACCACAATAACATTGGCTTTATCAGGGCGAATATATTTCATTGCTACTTCTTGAATATCCTTGGCCGTGATAGCATCCAAACGTTTCAGGTAAGTTGCATAGTAATCTTCGGGAAGGTTATTCAGCTGAGTATTCAAAGCAAATTGAGCAACAGTACTTCTACTTTCTAAAGACCTTGCAAATGAACCTCTCAAGGAGTTTTTAGCTAAATCCAATTCTTCTTGGGTCACCAATTCAGTACGAATACGGTTCATTTCATTAAAGAATTCAACCAAAGCGCTGTCAGTCACTTCATTTCTAACGCTTGCATTGGCAGAGAAAGTAGCACTATATCTGCTAGAACCAATACTCGAGTAAGCACCATAGGTATAGCCTTTGTCTTCTCTTAAATTTGTAAACAAACGTGCAGATGCACTTCCGCCTAGTATCTGGTTAAGCACGCTCAACTTCGTTACATCGGTAGTGCCAGGCTTATTGTCAATTGGATAAGTAATGTTAATCACCGATTGCACCGCAGAAGCTTTATCTACAATATTAACGTTGGTTTTTGTTACTGAAGCGGGTTGTACAAAATTCTCAGGAGTGAAGTCACCTTCTTTCCAGTCAGAGAAATACTTCTTCGCAAGCTTCTGAGCATCTTTCTTTGATATATCACCCACAACCACCAAATAAGCAATATTAGGTTTGAAATACTTTTTGTAGTGATTTCGAACATCTTCAATAGTAATGTTGGCTACAGTTTCCTCTGTAGTCATTTCACCATATGTGTGCTCTTTGCCGTAGTTCACAATTGAACTAATGATACTAGAAATTGAATTTGGATCATCTTTAGCAGAAGCCAAACCCGTTATGGTTTGTTTCTTTACTTTCTCTAACTCATCTTCAGGAAAAGCTGGATTGTAAAGAATATCCGTCATTAATTTCAATACATCTTCTTTGTATTTAGAAAGTGAAAAAGCCGACATAGAAGTGGCTCCAGCATTTACGCTAGCTCCCATAAAGTCAATTTCTTCATCTAACACCTCTTTACTTTTAGAGGTTGTTCCCGCTCTCATCACTTGACCAAACATTCCTGCTAAGCCAGATTTATCTCCCTCGGTAATTGGTCCTGTGTTTAGCGAAAGCGTCCAAGCAACGGTAGGGAGCTTGTCGTTCTCCACCACAATTACCTTAAGTCCATTTTTCAATGTAAAGCTCTCGTAGTCTCCAATCTTAATTTCTCTTGCGGCTGCAGGTTCTGGTCTTTTCGACCTATCTACTTGGGCGAATGTGTTGACAGAGATCAACGCAAGTGCCATAATTAATAGCTTCTTCATTCTCTATTCCCTCCTTCTTTTTTGATTTTTGATTCCTCGGGTTTTTCTTGTTCAGATTTTGGTCGGTAGGTTAACACTACTTTATTTTCTGGTACAAGATATTTTTTAGCTACACGCTGTAAATCTTCTCTAGTCACCTTTTTATAGCGCTCTATTTCTGTATTGATTAAATCAGTATTTCCGAAATACACATGGTAATTGGCCAAACTCTCTGCAATTGACTGTACAGAACCGTATCCAGAAATAAAATTGTTTTCCACTTGATTTTTCACTTTTTGAAACTCTCTTTCTGGAATCAGTTCGCTCTTAGTCTGCTCGATCATGGCATCAACTTCGGCTTCCAAATCTTCAATGGCAACTCCTTGGTTTGGAATGGCAAAATTGATAAACAAGCCTTCACTTTCAAGACCTAAGGGAATAGACTGAACAGCCAAAGCCATACCTTTATTATCTACAATTTCTTTCTGAAATCTTGAACTCTGCCCGCCAGAAAGTAATGTGGTAAGCATTTGAAGCGCATAATAATCTTCTGTTCCTTGTGCTGGCATTCGGTAGCCCTGCACCAAAGCGGGTACTTGAATATTATCGAACACGGTCTCCTCTACTGTGCCTTCTAATTTTGGAGCTGTAATTTTAGGTCTAGGAATTTTTCTCGTTCCCTTCTTAATTTCTCCAAAGTATTTTTCTATCAACTTCTTTGCCTCAGCTATATCAATATCGCCAGCAATTGAAAGTGTAGCGTTATTCGGCACATAAAACGTTTCGTAGAAGTCTACAAAATCTTGATCGGTGGCGGCATCGATATCTTCAAATGAGCCAATTGGCGCCCATTCATAGTTTGTGCCTCGATAAGCATTTTTAAGCATTACAGAAATCACAGAGCCGTAAGGTTGATTGTCTACTCTAAGTCGTTTTTCCTCTTTAACAACTTCCTTTTGTGTAGCAATTCCAGCAGAATCAATTTTTGCATGAAGCATTCTTTCAGACTCCATATACAAGCCAAGCTCTAACTGGTTTGAGGGTAAGGTTTCGAAATAATACGTTCTATCGTTCGATGTATTTGCGTTTAAACTTCCTCCGGCCGCTTCAATAATTTTAAAGTATTCTCCTCTTTTAAGGTTAGGCGAACCTTCAAACATTAAGTGTTCAAAGAAGTGAGCAAAGCCAGTTCTTCCTTTGGGCTCATTTTTAGAGCCTACATGATAAAGTACTGATACAGTAACGATAGGGGTGGAATTATCTTGATGAAGAATTACATGAAGTCCATTGTCCATGTCATACTCTTCAAATTCGATATTTTGGGCTTGAGACACATAAGTAGCCACTGCACAAAACACCAGAATCAGACTGATTTTTCTAAGCATAAGTATATAGGGTTTGTTTTGACTTCAAATTAAGCCAAAATATTTCTGTTCTTCTAATGCGAATGGCCAGCGGAAAGATATTCCGCTGGATGGGGAGTAAAAAGGGTGGGTTATTTTAAGCGCCTTAAAACTTCATGTACCTCTGGAGTTTTTAATCTTGGGCCATATTGGCTCACTATTCTTGAACTGGCCAAACTGGCTAATTTTCCGGCTTCAGCATACGACATTCCGTTGGTAATACCGTACAGAAAAGCCCCAGCGTACATATCTCCTGCTCCATTGGTATCGATGGCTTTTACATCATATGCTTCTATATCGATAAAAGTATCGCCATCGAAAATCATGGCTCCGTTTTTCCCTTGAGTAATCACAAACCTTCTGGCGTCTTTCTTCATGGCCTGACGGGCTTCTTCTAGGTTGTCTTTGCCAGTGTAAGTTTTGGCTTCTTCTTCGTTGCAGAAAATCAAATCTACCGAAGCACCAATTACTTCAGTAAACTGGGCTTTGAAAAATTTGGCGATAGAAGGGTCTGAAAGTGTAATCGAGGTTTTTACACGGTAATCTTCGGCTATTTTCTTGGCCTTCATCATGGCCTCTACTCCATTTGGAGAAGTGGTCAGATAACCTTCTAGGTAAATATATTGTGAATCTTTAATGGCATTTTCGTCCAGTTCTTTTACCGAAAAATTCGATGTAGCCCCCAAGAAAGTATTCATGGTTCTGTCGGCATCTGGCGTAATCATTACCAAACATTTTCCTGTAACTCCATCTTCTCTTTCTTGCTTGTCGAGGTTGGTATCTACGCCTGCCTCACGCATATCTTTCATGTAGAAATCACCAAATTCATCGTTGGCCACTTTGCATGAATAGAACGATTTTCCTCCAAACTGACTGATGGCAATCATAGAATTAGCCGCAGACCCTCCCGATTTACGTACTGTATCGGTTTGCATCATTGAGTTAATCAATCTGAACTGAGTTTCTTCGTCTACTAAGGTCATTAAGCCTTTTTCAACCTTATGTTCGGTTAAGAATTGTTCATCAATCTTGAACTCAAGGTCAACCAAGGCATTTCCAATGCCATATACATCGTACTTCTTTTTCATATACTATTATTATATAAAGGAAGCTCTTTTAAACTCCTTCGTTTCGTCAAATAATTTTCGGTAGGTAATGTGCGTTTTTGCAATTTCGGCACCGATTTGTTCTGCCACGCGCATCATTTTTGGATTGAAATCACCAATCCAGTTCATTTCTATATTTTCGTACTGAAACCCTTTTTTCCAAGCTAAGGTTTTTACAAATGAAACCACCAAACCTCCTTCAACGCCTTTCCGCTGATGGGTTGGTACTACTCCAAATACAATCCCTAAAGCCTTTTTGCATACACCTGTTTTGAGCATATACATGAACTTAATTTTCGACCATAAATTCCATTGGCCATTTAGGTGTTTATAAAGTTGGTTCAATTCTGGAATGGAAATGAAAAAAGCGACAGGTTCTCCTTTATAAAAAGCAAACCAAACGATTTTAACATCAGTAATTGGTTTTAGCTGCTTAAAGATATTGTGTGCTTGCGCTTCTGTCATGGGTTTTACTCCATTGTGACCTGTCCAAGCTTCATTATAAACTTTTAAGAAGTACTTGTGAGCAATTTTGAATTCATCCTTTCTAATATGCCTGAATTCGTAGTCGGGGTTATCTAGGCTACTTTGAGCCTTTGCGTAAAAACGATCGTCAAGTTCTACTTGGCTGCCCACCGGTCGTTTGTAGGTAAACTGTTTGAAGTATTCTTTAAAACCGTAAGCCTCGAAAAGATCTTTGTAGTAGAGGAAATTATACGGCATTTGATAGTTAGGCTCTGAAAATCCATCGACTAAAAGCCCCCACCAATTGTTACGGTCGCCAAAATTGATTGGCCCATCCATGGCTTCCATTCCGCGTTCTTCAAGCCATTTTTTACCAGCATCAAAAAGCATAAATGCCGCAGCTTGATCATCAATACACTCAAAAAAGCCAACTCCACCTGTAGGCTGCTCTTGTGCTTCGGCTACCTTTTTAATAATGAACGCTGCCAGCCTGCCAATGACTTCTCCTTTATCATTCTTTAAAATCCAGCGAATGGCTTCACCATTTCTATAATTTTTATTTTTACTGGGGTCGAAAACAGCCTTGATGTCCTTATCAAGAGGTCTAATCCAGTTTTTTTCATTTCTATAAAGCCTTACAGGCAATTGAATGAATTCTTTTTCGGAATGGCTGTCGGTAACTTCAAATAGTTGCATGTACGAAATTGGGCAGCCCAAAAATAATTAGATATACCCAACATCAAAATGTTATGCGCAGGCTTTTGATAAGAATGTGATCGAAGGCAAATCTCTGTGTTAAAAATCAGGTTCCTTTATTCCCCAGCCCTTTCGCTCTATCAGGGTAATCGGTAATAATTCCGTCTACGCCATCTGCCACCAATTGCTCCATATCTTTCCGGTCATTCACGGTCCAAGGAATTACTTTCATTCCTTTTTCATGAATCAAATCAATGTCTTCTTTCTTCAGGAGAATGTAATATGGGCTGTAAACTTCTGGAGTAAACCCTAGTGCTTCCAGATTGGCCTCCACTCCTTTTGCGTTTTCTACCAAAGCCACCAAACGAACCTCTGGGTTCGACTTATGTAAATGCTTGAGCACATTAAAATCGAATGATTGAATGGTAAAGTGTTCGTTGGTAAGCCTTTCTCTAATTACACTTAAAACTAACTCAGAAAACTCATCTACTTCTGGTTGACTGACATTATATTCACTTTCTAGGCTCTTGATTTCAATATTATAACCCACCCTTGGAAGATTATTTTCCCTTAAGTGATCTTCTACCATTGAAATTACATCGGCCAATAAAGGTTTTGCGGTTTCAGTTTTCACTTGTTCTGGAAAACGAGCATTTCCTCTCGATCCGCAATCATAGCCCACCACTTCTGCGTAATCCATCTCATAAATATTCAGCTTTGGTTCTTCTTCCTTAGTAATGGGTTCTCCATTGGGTTTATCGCAAATTGAAGAAAGCATATATGGGTCGTGCGAAACCACTACTTGTTTGTCTTTGGTAATCACCACATCCAGTTCTAAAGTAGTTACCCCTTCCTCTAAAGCCCTCATAAATGCTGGAATAGAATTTTCAGGCATTAAGCCTCTAGCGCCTCTGTGCCCTTGAATATCGAGAGGTTCTTGAACTTTGGCACAACCTAAGACAACACAAAAAAGAAGTAATACAGAAGTTTTCATAAATAGAATTTGAATCAAATTACGCAAAGGAAATTAAAAATGAGATTCTGAAACGGACAAGGTAGTAATACGCCCTGCTTATAATAAAAAAACAGGGCGTCTCAACTTTATTTCTCCCAATCTACTTTATGAGTATCGATTAAAACATTTTCTAAGCCTCGCATTTCAAAAGTTACTTGAGGTTTAGCCTGAGACCAGTCGATTTTAATGAGCCCAAAGCTCTTTTTATCTACCAGTTTACTCACTCTAAATCCGTTGGGTTCAGTTGTATTTCCTTCCGAACTATGGGTTAAACCACTTGAGGTGAAATCATAAAATGCACCATAGCCAGGAATCACTGTTTTTGAAATTTCCGAAATATGGCGATCTCCGCTTAGATAGAAAGTATTTTTTGGCTGAACAGTACCGATAAGCTTCAATAGCCTTTGCTTTGCCTTCGGGAAATTATTCCACTTTTCGTAAGGGTGCTCCTCTGGTAATAATTGTATTCCTCCTGCCAAAATATGAATATCGGCATCGCTATTGGTCAGTTCATTTTCAAGCCATTTCCATTGGTCTTCACCCAAAATATCTCCTTCTAAGTTTGGTACATACTTTCTGTCAACACGGTTCAATTCATCTCTGAAATAACGCGCATCTAAAAGCATAATTTTTACTTTATTACCCTCTACTCCATATTCGTACGATTGGTAGCCACCTTCCCTTTTCCAAGCTGGGTTATTACGCTCTACATCTAAAAATTCAAACATTAGGTCGCGGCTTTCTTTCCGTTTCACAAACTCTTTACCGCCATCGTTCACCCCATAATCATGGTCGTCCCAAATGCCAATAATATCCATCTGCTTTAGCATCTTCTGATAGTCAGCATTTGATTTTTGTACTTCATACTTTTCTTTCAAGAGTGCCATATCTTGGGTATCACCATAGATATTATCGCCTAACCAAATCCATAGGTCGGGGTTATTTTTTAGTACTTCGGGCCATAAATACTGTGGCGCCTCTTGGCGACTGCACGAACCGATAGCAATAGTGGTTAATACTTTAGTTCGGCTGGCATCTTGGGCAAAACCATTGATGGTCAGGAACAAAGCAATTGCAGTTAATTTTAAGCTTGTTAGTTTAGTTTTCATGCTGTAAAACTTCATTTTTTACTTAGCAGAAATTGAAAATCATTATTAATAAATTGTTACAATTGAATCACAAATCGTTAATTTTCGATGCATAAAACCTTTAACCCATGAGAAAGAAAATCTTATTATTGATGTGCCTCTTCCCGCTCATGAGCTTTGCCCAACAAAATTGGGGAGCAAAATTCGAACAGCTAGGCACAACCCTCCCTACACCTAACGAATACCGCACTGGGTCGGGAGAACCTGGGCCAGCCTATTGGCAGCAAAAAGCCGATTATAAAATCGCAGTAACATTAGACGACAAAAACCAGAAAATTTCTGGTTCTGAAACGGTAACCTACACGAACAATTCACCTTCGACTTTAAAATACATTTGGGTTCAGCTAGACCAAAATGTGAGAAAAGCTGACAATACCGGAGCGCTCACCAACGGCTTTGGGCAGCTAAGAGACAATACGTCTAGCTTGGGCACTAGTAGAGCTGCCTCTATGATTGACGCGGGTTTTGATGGCGGTTTCAAACTAGAAAAAGTAACCGATACCAATGGTAAGCCATTGACTTATTTAATCAATGACACCATGATGAAAATCACCTTACCTACGCCATTAAAAACTGGCGAATCATTTAGTTTTAAGACTGCTTGGTGGTATAACATAAACGATAGGGCTCAGCTTGGTGGCCGGTCTGGCTACGAACATTTTGTGGAAGACGACAACTATTTATACACCATTGCTCAGTTCTACCCAAGAATGGCAGTGTATGACGATGTTAATGGATGGCAACACAAGCAATTTTTAGGTTCAGGAGAATTTGCGCTTACTTTTGGCGATTTCGAGGTATCTATCACAGTTCCTTCCGACCACATTGTAGCAGCTACGGGTACTTTACAAAACCCCTCTGATGTATTGACAAAAACAGAATTACAGCGTTTTGAACAAGCCAAAAAGAGTTTTGACAAACCTGTAATCATTACCACGCAAAAAGAAGCGGAAGCCAAGGAAAAGAAAAGAGCTTCTACCCAATCTACTTGGACCTTCAAAGCAGAAAATGTAAGAGATTTTGCTTTTGCCAGCTCTAGAAAATTCATCTGGGATGCCCAAGCTGTTAAACTGAAAAACAATACGCCTTTGGCGATGTCTTACTACCCTAAAGAAGGCAATCCGCTTTGGGAAAAAGAATCGACTAAAGCGGTTGTAAATACCTTGATTTCATATTCCAACATGTCCATTGAATACCCCTACCCAAAAGCCATTTCGGTACATGCAGCTAGCATTGGTATGGAGTATCCTATGATCTGCTTCAACTTTGGTCGCCCACGACCTGATGGAACCTATGATGACTTCATCACAACAAATATGGTTTCTGTAATTGTTCACGAAGTAGGCCACAATTTCTTCCCTATGATTGTAAATTCAGACGAAAGACAATGGGCTTGGATGGATGAAGGATTAAACTCTTTCTTGGAATATAGAACCATGCACGAGTACTATGATTACTTGCCATACACATCTAACTCTCCGGCTGCCATAGTGCCATACATGAAAGGTAGCAAAGATTTTATGCGTCCAATTATGACCAATCCTGAGCAGTCGCTTCAATTGGGGCCAGAGGCATATTCAAAGCCTTCTGCTGCCTTGGTAGTGTTAAGAGAAACTGTAATGGGACCAGAATTATTCGATGCCGCTTTTAAAGAATATTCAGAACGATGGGCGTTTAAGCATCCAAAACCAGCTGACTTTTTCCGTACTATGGAAGATGCCTCTGGCGTAGATTTGGACTGGTTCTGGAAAGGCTGGTTCTACACTACAGACAATGTAGAAGTAGATGTAAGCGATGTAAAATGGTTCAAAATCAAAGGTGAAAACCAACAGGTTGAAAAAACAGTGAATGCGCAAGCGGGAACGCTGGGCAACGAGCAAAATGCCGATAATCCATTCTATACTAAGCCTCAAGAAATTGAACTAACGGACAGCCGCGTGAGAGGCGAATACCGAAGCGAGATTCCGAACGATGCCATCAGAAAACGATTAGCAGGAAAAAATTTATACCAAGTAACTTTTAAAAACACAGGAGGGTTAATTACTCCATTGGTAATTGAGTGGACATACAAAGACGGCACTAAAGAAATCGAGAAAATTCCTGCAGAAATCTGGAGACTTAGCGAAAGCCAAGTGTCTCATATTTTTGCTAAAGACAAAGAAGTGGCCAGTATGATGTTTGATCCGAACAAGGAGTTAGCCGATGTAAACACGGAAAATAATTCCTTTCCAAGAAAGAACACCCAAAGTGCTTTTGATAAAGCCAAAGAAAAAGGAGGAAACTAGTTTTCCTGCTCAGAACAGCTAAACTAAACCCCGAGGCCTCTAGCTTCGGGGTTTGCTTTTTAAAGCTAAAAAAGGATTTCTACCAAAAAACAAGCAGATTTCCCTTTCGTAAAAAGGAACTAACCTTTTGCCAAACACTTGAGTTTAGGAAAGCGGTTACTTTTTTATTAGCGTTTTGGAAGAAAAAACATTTGAACTGACGGCACAACCGGCACATAAAATAGCCGTACCATTATTTTTACTTACTGCCCTGTGCTACTTTACACCCCTAGCATATTTCTACTTTAGCTGTTGCGAAACCGACAGTACTTTTCTTTGGTTTGGTGGATTTTATTTAGCACTCGGCCTTATATATTTGGTTAGAAAGTACACCCGCTAAAATTCCCATTTTATTACATTTCATAATCGTATAAATTATTATAATTGCAGCTTAATCGGGGTATGGCGCAGTCCGGTAGCGTGCTCGTCTGGGGGGCGAGAGGTCGTGGGTTCAAATCCCGCTACCCCGACTCAATTAGAGGAAAGTAGGTTCAGTCCGAAATCTCGGAGCCGCTACCCCGACTTGATTAAGAAAAGTGGGTTCACTTTGAAGTTTCGGAGCCGCTACCCCGACATTCTGAACAAGCATTTATATCTTTTGCTCGTATTCTAACTCCCCTTAAGTAAGGCCATCGAAAATCGCTAACCTTCAAAATCTCACTTACAAAAGCAAATCTAAATTACTGTCCTAACAAAAGTCATTTCAGATTTTCAGATTGCCATATGATTTTAAAAACCACAAAACATGGCAAATATTTCAAGGAAATTTATGCCAAAGAAGTTGATGGTGTTTCCTTTGAAGTAAACTGTCCTTTATGCGGGAAACTTCAATATGTCACTTTTAAAGAATTTGAATACTCAAAATGTAAGGGACGTTTATCTCACGGAAGCAAGTCATCATGCATGATCATGTTTGAGAAGTTTTAGAATTTAATCTCTCAATATTGTAAAGAGAGATGATTTTATCACCTGAGTAGATAGTTTGACTTACTTGCATCCTTGCGAAAAAGTCTAACTATCTTACCCACTCAATTTTATCAGAGAGCATTCCGCAATAGACCGAGCATGAGAATTAAGAAACTTAGAGGGCACCATCGTATATGGAAGGACATTGAGACTTGGAAGAACGAAAATCTTAAACTCAATATGGAGTCCTTAAAAAGCAGTCAGCGCGATCATACAAAAATTTGGGTGAGTCCTTATTGCGACTATACTTTATTGAACAGCGAATACCCTCAACCCAAAGGTAAAACCCGCCAAAAAATACTTGCTGGTTTGATCGATATCTATACCGAATGGAAAAAGCAGTTGGATGCATTGGGAGAACCTTATTACCTCAAAATATGGCTTATCGACCCGTACTTTGCCAACTCTCAGGTGGTCTGTGCGATTGGTGATTTTCTCCATTTCTATGACAGCACATTCTTTAATCCCGATCAAGAATACACAGCACGGGCTGATCATCAAATCAAAAACCTTCCTAATGGCTTCAATTGGGAATGCCGCCTAGACGAAATGCATCTAAGCAGTAATGATCTGGGCGAGCCTGAAGACTATTACGATGAAGTAGATTTCCTAACAGAGAAAAAGGCCTTTGAAAAACAATTAAAAAAGCCACATCGAAAAACAGTTAGTAAATCAGAGGACGATGAAGTAACAAAGTATTACTCTTTCAAAGTAGGACATGCTTGGTTGGGAAGTAAGGACTAACCTTCTACTCGGCAGTCAAAAAGCTTTTGTCAATCAAATCCTCAACAGACAAAGCGCTGTTCACCAAATTAAGCACTCTTAAAGTGTCGATGGTGGTTTGCAGCATTACTGGGTTAAGGTGCGGACGAGGTGTCCAGTTTACATCTTTGAGCCATGCTTCTACATCTTCTGGTTTTAAATGATAGAAGTCGCTGATCAATTTAACTTTATCAGCACTAGCAATAAATTGATTTACTTGCTGAAACAAGGCATTTATAGTTGTTAACACGGCTTCTTTCTTTTCTTGAAAGGCCTTGTCCGACACACAGATTACAAAGCAGCTGAAAGGCGTTTTCCGCTCCCCTACTCTTCTAAATTCTCCATTGTCCACTAAAGATTTGGTCGTGAACTTCTCCCAGAAGAAAACATCTGAATCGCCATATTTGAATGACTCGCGTGCACCAGCCAAATTATCGATCACTTCGAATTTCATACCCTCCGTAGACCAGCCTCTTGCTTTTGCGTCTATAATGGCCATCAAGTGAGAGCCCGAACCATAGCGGCTAATGGCATAGCGTTTTCCTTCAATGTCAGCAACAGTTTTAAAATCAGAATTAGCGGGTACATGAATCCCCCAGGTTAAAGAAGAATCGACATAGAAACTAAAAATCTTGAAGGCTTTCCCTTTATCAATTCCTTGAACAGCACCTTCCGTAAGCAAGATTCCAATGTCTAAATCCCCATCGTGTAAAGCTTGCGCTAGAAGGCCAGTACCACCGTGATAATCGGCCCAATGTGGTGTAATTCTAGATTTCTCAAGTATTCCAGAGGCAAGCAATAGTTGCCAAGGCATATTAAAATGTTCTGGCACCCCACCAATTTTCAACTCAACCATTCCTCTTTAAAAAATTTGAGGTGCAAAGAACACCAAAATCACAGAGAAAAGCGCCCAAAAAATGGAAAGAATGTCGTGCTGCTGAGGTAAGAGATAGATTAAATCAATTAAGGGTTTTAGAGAAAGAGTGGAAATAAAAAAAGCCTCTATGAGTAATTTAACTCACAGAGGCTTTTGCTTACGATCAAGTATGAGTTTACCTGATCTCCTTCATCAATTCCTCAATGGCTTTTTCCAGCTGCTGATCTCTTCCTTTATCTACAACACCTGGCATTAACTTCACCTTAAACTGAGGTTCGGTTTGGTTGTTTTCCATCCATTCGCCTGCCTTATTTTTGGCACTCACAGGTACAACTCCCCATCTTCCACCATCGGGCAAACCTTCCCAACCAGCAAAACTACAGGTACCAGGTACTGGCATTCCCACCGTTTTACCGATTTTAAGATCGGTATAACCACTGGCAAAGCAGTGACCATCAGAATACATACTTTCGTTGAACATGGCTAAAGTTGGTTTTGTCCAACGAGAAGTTGGTTCTCCGCCTACCACTTTAGCTTCTGTAGCATAAGTAATAAATGGTTCACCTGTGAAGAACATGGCCAAATCAGCTACCAAATCTCCTCCTCCATTAAATCGTGTATCGACTACAACAGCTTTACGATTAGAAAATTTACCCATCATATCTTCGTAAATATCACGATAAGGGCCATCGCTCATACCCGGAATATGTACATAGCCCAACTGACCTTTACTCTTCTCTTCTACTTCTTTCTCATTGATTTTCACCCAACGGTCATACAACAAACCTCTTTCAGCCCCTAAAGAAATAGGCTTCATGGTAATTTGCTGTCTCTTTTTAGTTGCAGGATCATAGATTTCTAACAAAGTGAATTGATCCGCTTTACGGTTTAAGTATTTGGCTACATCCACATTCTGAGCAATGGTTTCTCCATCAATTTTTTCGATGATCATGCCTTTAGTTACATTGAGGTTCGCTTTGTCAAGCGGTCCTCCTTTAATTACTTCAGTAATTAAAATACCATCGTCTTTGTGTTTATAGTCCATAAAAATTCCCAGCGAAGCAGTGGCATCGGCATTTGGAATACTTGTGCTGTATCTGGCGCCAGAGTGTGACACATTTAGTTCTCCGAGCATTTCTGAAAGCAATTCAGAGAATTCATATGAGTTACCTATTGAAGGCAAATATTTGGAATATTCTTTTCTCATCAGCTCCCAATCAATACCGTGGAAAGTTGGTTCGTAAAAAACATTCTTAGTTCTAATGTATACATGGTCAAACATATACTGACGCTCTGCAACGGCATCGTAATTCATTTCTCCTTTTATATCCACTCCTTCGCGCTTTCCACTTTCTGGGTCAATTTTAGAAATTCTACCGCCACTTAATAGGTAAAGATTCTTTCTGTCTTTATCCCAAGTAAGGCTGCCAAAACCTGCATCGAGTTTCATTGCCATTTTAGTTTCGCGGGTTCTTAAATCCGTACTCCAAAGGTTCATTCCTTTTTCAAAACGCGCCAAGTAATACAGTTTATCACCATCTTTAGAAAGTACGGCATCTCCCAAACTTGAAGAGTGAATGGTCATTCTCACCTTACGGTCTTTCATGTCATCCCAGTCGAAAGTGAGGTCTTTCACCTTTTCTTTCTCTTTCTCATCTTTCTTATCTTTGTCTTTTTCCTTGTCTTCAGCCTCATCTTTTTTCGTTGCTTTTTCGATTTCCTTCATCAAGTCGTAATCTTCTTTGCTTAGGTTATACTTATCCCAAGCGTCTTGATCGAAGAACATACTGTACACATCGCGTTGAGATGAACCACTGGTGGCATAGCTCTTCAAGCCATCACGGTTACTGAACCAAATCATTTGCTTACCATCATTCACCCATTTAGGATTACTGTCTCCATAACCACTTTCAGTAAGGTTTAATCGTTTAGAGCCATCAGCTGCTAATAGAAGAATTTCGCTATTGCTCAATGTTTTTCCCCAATCGAACAAAATCCATTTGCTGTCGGGACTCCAACTGAAAGACTGGTCTCCATCACCCATGTGATACAAATCTTCTGGGGTCATCAGAGTAGTTGTATTGTTCGAAGCCAAATCCAACACCTTTAAAGTTCTTCTTCCTTCAATAAAAGCTAGTTTTTTTCCATCGGGTGAAAAATTAGGAAGGTAATTATCGAGCTTATTTTGCACCAAAGGCTCTTCCTTTAATAAGGTGGAAGCGAAGAAAAATGGCTCTTCGGTTTCACGAATTCTTGTGGTTTTGAAGATGCTCCATCGTCCATCTCTTTCGCTGGCATAAACCACTGATTTTCCATCAGGTGAAAAAGTCACGAAGCTTTCTTGCTCTGGTGTATTGGTAATTCTTTTGGTGAGAGAACCGTCTACTGAAGTTATAAACACTTCGCCACGGGCAGTAAATGCAATTTCTTTTCCATTAGGTGAAATGGCCATTTCGCCCACACCACCATTAATAGAAATGAACTTATCGATATTGGCTTTGTTTTGAGTAACAATATTCACAGAAAGCTTTTTTGGTTGTTGCCCTTCTTTCATGGTGTATAATTCGCCATCGTAGCCAAAGCTTAAAATGTCTCCGCCCATGCTTAGGAAACGAACCGGGTGAGTTTTGAAATTCGTTAGTTGAGTTCTTGCAGAAGGGTTGTCTAGCGAAAGCTTGTGCACATTGAAATTGCCACTTTCTTCGCTTAAAAAGTAAAGGCTTTTCTCGTCTTGGCTATAAATCGGCTGGCGGTCTTCTCCTTCATAAGAAGTAATCATTTTGTGTGAATCCGTCTTTTTATCATATACCCAAATATCACGGGCAATAGCAGATTTTTGATGCTTACGAAATTCATTTTCGCCTCCTTTTTTATCGTGGTAAACCATCTGGCTTCCGCTTTTATTTACCTGCACATACTCTGCTGGAAAAGTAAAAACTTGGTCTACACGCCCTCCAGCTACTGGAACCGAGTATAATTCAGACTGAGAGCCATGAGGATACTGTCTGTGTTCGGCCAAATCTTGTCTTAACGCTCCGAACAAAACCGATTTATTATCGGCAGAAAAAGAGAAAGGCTGCTCATCATTTGAATGGAAGGTAATGCGATTTGCTTCTCCTCCACGGATGTCCATAGTGAATACATCAAAGTTGCCATAACGGTCCGAAGCAAAAGCGATGGTTTTTCCATCTTTGCTGAAAACAGGCATAAAATCATGCGATTCGTGAAAAGTAAGTTGAGTGGCATCGCCTCCATTGGTACTTACTTTATAAAGATCACCTTTGTAGGTAAAAACTATTGTTGTGCCATCTGGAGAGATGACCGGATAACGAAGCCAGTTTGGTGCATTTTGGGCGAAAAGCCCTACCGAAACCAACATTAAAAATGTGATGAGTTGTTTTTTCATATCAGGGTTGTTTTGAAGAGGGTGAAGCTATGAAAAAAATCAAATCGCAGCTAATGTCAAAGCCCCTAAAGTCGAAAACTAATCATCCAATAAAGCAACGTTCAAAAAGTCGATCATGGGTAAAATGGCCGCATAAGATTCAATTACCATGTCATGAAAACCATCAGAAAGAATGTCTTTCCTTGAAATTGGCCGCATGGCTGCAATACTTTTCAGCCTTAGCAACTCAATAAACTCATGGTCTTGCGAATAGCCCTTTGGTGCAGTTTTTAGTGCTCCTTCTGTATAGAAATGAAACCAACTTTTAAAGGGTTCGGCATTTAAGGTTTTCATCAGCTTGTGTCCTTCGTAATCAATTTCAGTTCTTATTTTCTTGAGCCTTTCACTGTCTGGATGCCAAATTCCGCCCGCCATTAAGGTTTCATCAGTGCCCAAGTGTACATAGAAATCGGCCAAGCCCTTCCCATGCCCAAACACTACTCCAAAATGGTTTTTATAAGTAGGCCTTTCAGGGTGAAACATCAAGTTGTTATTGATTCTACTAATGGCTTTTCTGGCTGAAGGCTGCACAATTCTTGGGTCGATTTCCTTCAGCGAAGCTAAAATAGGCTCGAACAGATTGACTACTTCGCTTTTGGCTTCTTCATACCAAGCCCTGTTAGCGTCCATCCACTCTTTAGAATTGTTTGCACTGAGCTGTTCTAAAAATTCAAAAATCACTTTTCTTGCCATGCTACTTACTACCCGTTTTTCCGCTTAAAGTTTATGCTTGATTTTCGATAAGAGAAATTCCGTTTAAATCAGTCGTGAGGTACTCTGTCATTACATCGAAAAAAGGACGCAAGGCCAAAAATACAGACAGGGCATTTTCCACAAAGTCGGGGGAAGTTACTTCCTTATCGGAGAAGCTTTTGAACACGTACATGGATTTATATCTTAATAAATCTATGGAAGGATGATCTTTCTCAAAGCCTTTTGGTGCGGTTTTCAACTGTTCACCTTGCAAGCCTCCAAAGGTTTTCATGAACTTAGGATCGGATATTACTTTCCTTAAAGGTTCATCATCCATAGCAATGTGATCACGAATAAGTTTGATATCATCGGCATTGGGCTTATAGAAACCTCCGCCCACTACAGTGTTTCCGCCTGGCTGTAAATGGAAGTAATAACCACCTCTCAAGGCTGGTTTGGATCGATTGAAACTTCCAGCCCAACGTGGATTATAAGGACTTTTATCTTTCGAAAAACGTACATCTCTATAAATACGCATCAAGCTCTTTTTACCTGTGTGTGTAGTGATTTGATCATGTTCCGAAAGCCCAGACAACAAAGCATCGGCTACAGAAATCGCATTTTCATGCGCTTGTTCGTATTCCTTTTTATTGGCCGTAAACCATTCGCGGTTATTGTTTTCTGATAATTTTTTCAAAAAAGAGAAATTGGGGGGACTGATGTTCATGAATCAATGGTTTGATATTTCAACTAAAACTAACATTTACTAAACGAATGACCTGCTGAATTTGGGACATTTTACACTTATCGATGCGCTTGGTACAGAGCTGGCGGCAATACCTTTCCTAATTCATCGAACTTAGCTTTTTCAATAGCAGTCGATTCAACATAAGTCAAAGCTTCTTTGAGCTGTTCTTTAGTTCGAATTCCCACCACGGCACTGGTTACAGCAGAGTGACTCAATACCCATTGCAAAGCCACATGCGACAGTTTCGTTTTGTCATCCGTAAACTTCTTCATTTCGTTGACCAGCAATTCGATTTCTCGCAACTTATAATTAAGGAAAGCTTCCGGTCCTTTACCTGCCAATAACCCTTTTGCTAGACCACCACGTGCCATAACGCCCACCTTATTACTTTCCAAAAGGTTCAGCATTTCCTCTTCGGGCCTTCTGTCGAGTAAACTGTATTGCATCATTACGCTGACAATAGTTGAATTGGACACATATTCCCGAATTACATTGGGGCGAATGGAAGAGATGCCGTAATTTCTGATTTTACCTTCGGCCTTCAATTGTTCAAAAGCTTCTATCACTTCGCTGATCGAGTCTTCTATAGTTCCGCCATGCAACTGATACAAATCGATGTAATCCGTTTGAAGTCTTTTCAAGCTCTGATCAACGGCTTTCAGAATATAGTCTTTTGAAGGATTCCAATCCCAACCGCTGCCATCCGCTCTTAGTTGATTACCTACTTTTGTTGCCACAATCACCTCCGATCTTTTTCCTTTTAATGCTCGCCCAAGGGCTTCTTCGTTCTTCCCTTGGTCATAAAGGTCGGCAGTGTCAAAATAATTTATTCCGCCATCAATGGCAGCGTGGATCAACTCATCATTATCCTTTCGACTCAAATCCATTGACATACAGCCGAATGCGATTTCACTGATATGTAATTCTGTATTTTTTAGTGCTCTATATTTCATCGTAAAAAATTAAACAGCATTGTGCGTAAATAAATTCAAGGTTCAACTTGCCAAAAGAAAATCGATTTTCATATATTTGCACTCGCTTTTGAAAAGCGGATTGGTACCTAGCTCTTCCGAAACTTCGGAAGGATAGAGCAACTTAACGGTCCCTTAGCTCAATTGGATAGAGCAACTGCCTTCTAAGCAGTAGGTTTCAGGTTCGATTCCTGAAGGGATCACTTTTAAACCCCAATTCATTTTGAGTTGGGGTTTTTCTTTTCAGGATACTGAAAATGGTCTAATTCTGAACAAAAAAAAGTCCCTTAGCTCTCCCGAAGTTTCGGGAGGATAGAGCAACTGCCTTCTAAGCAGTAGGTTTCAGCCCCGAAGCTTCGGGGCGATCCTGAAGGATCACTTTTAAACCCCTCTGATAATTTCAGTGGGGTTTTTGTTTTTTAAGAGATTAAGTACAACACAAGTATAGACTCAACAAAATACACCCTTAGCTCCCCAGAAGTTCTAAGACGATATAAATCCTTATCATCTGTGCTTCCACTTTTTTGTCTGCATCACAGATTTGATGGATTACGGGATTTCACTGATTTGGCACCAAAGCCCGCTTTTGCTGTGTGTTTTTCATCAACAAATTGAGGGTGCTTATTATCCTGATTTCGATTCTCCTAGGTATAAAAAACTACCTAGCTTGCTTTAAACGCTGTAAGTTCAACTCATCTAGGGTTGTGGTGACAAACCTCTCGCCTGTGGTGTTGCACAGATAGAATTGATAATCAATCTGAACGATAGTGTTTTGGAAGGGGAGATTCCTGACTTCTGAGCTTAAGCGCATCGGTAGGCCAGTGATTGGGCTTTTCATTTGTCCTTTGTTAATACTACATCTTCTGAAAGTTGAACTGTTAAATCAACTGTCGGCAATAAAATAAAATCAAATTCTGTATCCTTAAGTTTTTCGTAAAGAACTCCTCGAGCTGTACCGACCGTTATTACACCGAGGTGTTGACAAAACTCTTTAGGGATAATTATCTGCTCATTCCCTTCACTCACGAATGCTTTATAAGCAGACTCCTCAACTTCAAACTGACATTCAATTTCAAGAATGATAAGAGGATTGTCATTAAAGTTAAATCTTACTTCAAAGAAAATTGATACACCGCAAATCTCATCTGATGCTCCGACATTAACACTAACCAACAGTTCACCTTGCGCCTCTTCCGAGTAGTTTTCTTCTAGAATAGCAAACTGATGAGTTTCAATAGCTCTTAAAGCAAATGGTATAGACAATTCCTTATTCATTAGGCTACCTTTAAATACCTCTTTTCAGACCTATGTGTTGAATGAGCCAGTGATTTTCCAAAACTTTCCAAAGCTTGCCTTTTAGAGAAAACCTCGTTTTCCAAGTATTCTTTACGTTCCTTTTTAATGACAATCTCATCAGAAAACAAAATGGCTTGTAACTGAATGCCCAACACCTTCTCCAATTTGTCAATGGTGGAGAACTTGAAATCACTTTGGCCTTTTACAATTTTCGTGACTTGTTGTGGACTAACCTCTAATTGACGAGCTAACTCTGCCTGACTCCAACCTTTGTCGTCAAGCGCATCTAAAACGCGCAATGCCACGCGGCCTGATTTTTTCAACCAGCCTTTGTTGGCTTTGCGATACTCAATTTGCTTTTTCCAGTCTGATACTGGGTTCTCTGCTGCGAGTTTATTTAATTTTTCTTCGATCTTGCTCATGATATCAAATATCTAAATAGACGAATTCTGCATCTTCACCTTCTTCAAGGTATTTCTTAACTAAATCAAGTTTGTAAAGTTCCGCTTTTGTATGCGGCCTTTCAATCATTCCGTCAGTGAGCTTTATAGCACCACCTGTGATAACGAAAGAGTTGCCATATCTAATGGCATAGACGCGTAAAAATGAATTGTGTTGATTTCCGTAAGCTTTGAGTTGCTGTAGATCATAAACGGTATCTTTTTCTTTGTTGTGTAGTGGTTTGAAAAACTGGTTAAGGTTATTACCAGTTTCATCTTCTGCTAATTCGAATAGCCATTCGAACAAATTATCGGCATCATCAACTGCTTTTTCAACAATCTCATTGATCTTGGTTTTGCCGTAATAAGCTTCATAATCCTTTTTGTATTGAATGAAGAACTTTCTAAGTTCTTCATAATCGCTCCATTGTTCTTGTAAGTTTCTTAGAGCATCTAATGCTTCACCTTCATACAAAACTGCATAAAGACAATCCTTTGAGCGCTCGAAGATACTAACAATATTCATTTTATCAACCTACAGGTTTATGTTTTAGTTCGAAAGCTACTTTAAATAGAGCCAGTTAAGGGTTGATTTGGATTTGGAGAGCCTAAAAAGCTGATTTTTAAGCTGCTACTATTCAAATTAAAATATTTGAAAATGTATTGAAGAGTCTTTAATTGTTCCTCTGTACTTCTATGGCCTTCCAAAAAAAGCTGCCCTTGTTTTACTTGGTTACTAAACGGTTTACCATTGGCATGAAAAGGCTCATTGTTGATGGCGTACTTGGTTTTTCCGTAATGATCAGGAATAGGTTCTTTTAACAGACCAATATTATTATCATCTAAAATCCAACTGGTAACTGTTATGAAAAGCTGCTTCCAAGTTTTTACTTCCGCGTTGTGATGATCAAGCTGAACAAATATAGGATCAGTGCCTTTTACCTTTAATTCTAGTATTTCTGAAAGGCTAGCTTGAATTATTACTGTCGGAGTTGTCTTCTTTTCCATCAAACTTTTCAGTTGAAGTAATAGCTCCTTGTCGTTGACAGCTGAAATATCCGCGATTAGCTTATTCTTTAATTCGGTTATGTTCATGATATCAATTTTAGAGGTTTAGATCGTAAACATTGTTTAACAGAATTTTGTGGTTTTGAAACGTAATGTGGTGCTGAGAAAGAGAATTACAATAGTCTTGAAAGAAACTGGCACAATAATTCTCGTCTGTGTCATCAGGCGAAGGGGTAACCAGCGCAATGTTCAGATCAATCTCTAAGTGCTCTATAAATTTTCGTATTTGTCCCTTATTCATTATGAATTTTAAGGAATTTATATTCTGAGTAACGTCAGCCATTACATCGTCAAATTCTGTGTTAGCTAACTCGCCTCTATTCCTTTTTTGAGAAATGAACTTTTGCTTCATTGTTGAATAATCGGCTGTCGAGACACTATTGAGATTCCTCCTTAGTTCTTCAAGGTAGGTTTCTGATGAAATTCGAATTTCAGTTTCAGTTTTACCACTGACAAATGCCAAATAGCAATACAGAAGATTGAGGTCTGAGAATAGTGTTGATTCTAAGCAATATCCGTCATGAGAAAAGGCAATTGAATTTCCTCTCAATCTTGACTCAATTGATGTATTCAATGACTGACTGTCTAAGAGAGTAGTAAAGTCTTTATCCGTGATAACAACATATTTCTTGTCTTTGAAGAGTTGGCTAAGTGTCCTTTTATTATGATCTAGTTTATCAACTAATCTGTCCTTTCCTCTAATGGAAAAGAATTGACAATTAGCAGGAACACTAGTAGCGGGAATTTCTCCAGCAGCTTTAAAATTTTCCAGAAGAAGTTTAATGTTTTTGACATCATCAGAACCTTCAACGAAAACAACATGATTAGCTTCATTGAGCTTTTGAAGAGCCAAAATCGGGCTTCCAAAGTCCTTCTTGACAAGATCAAAATCCTCTAAAGCTTTTAACTCCTTTTGAAGCTTAGCTTCATTATTCAGATAGAATAGTTCGCCATTATTGCATTCACTTACGAAAGCATCATTGTGACTAATAATGAATGTTTGATTATCCGCCAAGTCTCTTAGGCTTTTCATAAGCCTTTTTTGTAGGACTAAATGAATATGACTATCTGGTTCATCTATGAGCAATATGTTAAGCTCTGCGGCTGCGTAATCTAATGTTCCAAATATTTCTATCACTTGCAAAAGACCACTGCCTTGCATATGCAATTCATGTTGCTTACCGGTATGCTTCACCTGAAGATCAATGTATTCTTCGTTCTCTTGCCTAGATGAGTTAACGTGTTGAAACACGAAGGCCGATCCCATTACCTCGCTCACTTGATCATTAAGTTTGTCAAGGTGATTATGCTTGACAATCTTGTTCCGTAAAACATCTTGAGACTTACCTAGCATTATTTTACGATTAACCTGCCCTCTGGTCATATAGGGTTCTTCACCAAGGATTCTGGAAATTGGGGACGTTTCATAAAGGAATATTGCTTCATCTAGCTTGATGCTATTGTCTTTCATAGCCTGTGCAAAAACTTTAAAAGCCTGATTATTCCCTTTTGCAACTCTTAGATAAGAATCAGCAATAACTTTTGGCCTGTTGATATTGAATGCTAAGTCATGATCGACTCCATTATGGTGAAGTGTTAGCCTTATGACAGAATCATAAGGATATTTATTAAATAGATCAGTATCTCTCCAGAATCTTAGAAAGTCTAAATCTCTGAAAGGAATATACATGTTGTTGCCAACATAGAATTTAATCCTGTTCGTTTGAATGTATCTATGATAGCATCTATACCACAGTTGAAGGGCTTCAAAGATTGTACTCTTGCCTTGGTTGTTTTCCCCAATAATGACATTAAATGACTCGTTTGTATCAATTGAGATTTCTTGGAGACATTTGAAGTTTTTGATGTAGATTTTCGATATGTGCATGTTTATTTCTTCTTTTACTTCCCATAATCCCCCCTTTCCTCCGCAGCCATACTCAACTGCTCCTCAGCTTCTTTAATAGTTACTTGACCGTTCATGAGCATGGGTAATAACCAATCGCGCAATGAGCTGAGTTCTTGGTTTTGTTTTAGGTTTATCGTAATAGTTTGATTACCGGGAACCACAATAGCGCCAAAATCCTCAATAAGAGACTTTGGTGGAATAGCAATCTTTAAACCTTCAATATCTTTTGGATAAACATGTGGTTGTGCAGATCCTCTTGCCTGCTGATAAATATACGCTTGACGCATTTTGAGAAACCCTAATACAAGAAGAGTAACAGAATCAGATTCTCCCCGAACAGTCGTGCAATCGCATGCAAAAATTGGCTCTCTCCAAAAATTGATATATCCAGCACTTGCTCCTGAAGCACTTATTGTGATTGTATTAGCTTCATAATTGGATTTCGAATGAAAATACGAATAGTCGAGACCGGCTGATACTACCTTAATCTTGCCCGAGGTATCTGCTGTTTTTTCAGTGACTAACGTCCCCTTTTTTACAACAGCATAGTTACCCAAGGAATCAACTTCCCAACCCTCAGGAATCTCCCTTTTCAAGTCTTGATTATAAACCATTGGCCCACCTGAAGATTTATAAGGCTTGCCTGCTAAAGAAGAGTCACCCATCTTCGCAGCTAGTGCTGCTTCTATGGGGAACTCAAACTGCACAAACCAATAGTCATAAATCAGTTTGGCCATGGCCTCTAACTCCGCATTGATTTTATTATTCAGCTCGATTTTGGAGTCAAGAGAAGAGAGGACTGAGGCTATTTGTTGCTGTTCCTTTTTAGGGAATAGCGGTATTTTAACATTGGCAAGTATTCCTTGATTAAGGTTCTGAATACTTGTTCCCCCTGAAGAAGATATTAATGATTTGAATCTATTTGTTCGGGTAAAATAAGCTAAAAATATAGGTGAGATTAAGTCAGAAGTAAGACGCGCTCTAATACAGAAACCAGAATAAAGAGCTTTAATATTCTTGTCGATAAATAGACTGCGTCCAACTAGATCCTTATTTCCATTAGATCTAACAAAAAGTATATCATTCTTTTTTAAAAAGTCTTCAGCCTTTGTTATTCCAGAAGGATTTATCTCTGTAAGAGTTTCGTAGTGTGGTATAAATCTGTCTTTGAAGTCAGGTATACCGATAAGTAAACATCCTTTTCCCTGACTTTCTTTGGCAAAGTTCAACCCGTTCCTGAATTCTGCAATTTCTCCAAATTTAATCTGGATCATATTTTTGATTCATTTAAGTTGAGTTGAAGTAAGGAGTTTTTGATGTTAGACTCAATTTCTTTTGACTCATCAAAGAGTTCACCCAAATCAACTTTAAAACCTGCTAGTTTCTCTTGAAACTCCTCAGCAGTAATATCAACATAGTCAATCTTCACTTCAAAATACTGGCCTGCGCTTAGGCTGTAGTTTTTGGCCGCAATGTCTTCATAGCTTACCACCACTGAAAAGTCGTCTAAGGCATCCTTATTGTTAAAGGTGTTAATGATTTGGTCTTCTTCTTCCGCAGAAAGTACAGTCTTCTGGTTCTTGTCGTCCACCTTTACTTTGGTGCCTAGGTTAGAGGCATCTAAGAGCACCACATCACCCTTATTTTCTTTGTCTAAAAACAGAATAGATACATTGGTGCCTGTGGTAGCAAAAATATTACTGGGCATACTCACCACTCCGGCCAGCCATTTTTTCTCTACCAGTTTTTGCCTGATCTTTTTATCAATACCACTTTGGGCAGTAATAAAGCCCGTAGGCACTACAATGGCTGCCTTGCCTTTATCGTTGAGCGAGAACATAATGTGCTGCAAAAAGAGCAGATAAATGGCCATTGATTCCTTCTTCTTCTTTGGCACATTGGGTATGCCTGCAAAGTAACGCTCGTGGTTGGCCTTGCTGTCTAGGTCATCTCTGTAGTCAGAAAAATCTAGTTTAAAAGGCGGGTTGGAAACGATATAGTCGAACTGCTTTAGTTTGCCATTGCTCTCTTTATGGAAAGGGTCGGAAATGGTATTACCCTTTACAATATTGGGGATGGAATGCACGAGGTTATTCAAAATCAAATTCAACCTGAGCAGGTTAGAAGATTTCTGCGAAATATCTTGAGAGTAAATTGTGCATTTGTCTTCGCCAATCTGGTGGGCCAAATTCATCAGCAGCGTGCCCGAACCTGCCGAAGGGTCGTAACAAGTGGCATTACTCACTTCGCCTTGTACAAGGCAACGCGCCATTATTTTAGAAACGGCATGGGGTGTAAAGTACTCTGCATACTTGCCGCCACTGTTGGTGTTATAGTCTTTAATCAGGTATTCAAAAATGGTAGCAAAGAAATCGAACTTTTCTTTGAAGATGCGCTCAAAACTAAAGCCTACCAGTTTGTTGATGATGGCTCGGCAAAAATCGTCTCGCTTATCGGTTACATAC
This sequence comes from Roseivirga seohaensis, assembly GCF_001592945.1. Classification (GTDB taxonomy): domain Bacteria; phylum Bacteroidota; class Bacteroidia; order Cytophagales; family Cyclobacteriaceae; genus Roseivirga; species Roseivirga seohaensis. The sequence continues at coordinate 134,667 of NZ_LRPB01000005.1, read as the reverse complement.
TTGCTTATGTTTTCAAAGAGCACAATCTTTTGTCCGCCTTCTGTAATCACCGAGAAGATATCGCTGTTTTCTCTGGCAATTTCTATAAGGGTATTGTCGAATAAGTCTGCAAAGTTAGGTTCGTTCTGCCTAGCAAATAGGGAAGAGATAAATTGATCTGGCTTTATCTGGGCTGTGCTTTCGCTCAGCTGTAGCATCAAAAGCTCATATTCGTCTGCATCATAATTGCGAATGGCTTCTTCCCAGTCTTTGGCATCGGCAATGGATGCATCGAGCTGTTTTACCTCATAAATGAACTTGTCGTTTAAGAATTTATATAAGAAAGTCTGTGTAATGATTTTGAATTCATTGCCATCGTTGCCCAGGCCATAATTGGCGCAAACGCTCTTTAAATTATCTATTAATGCTTTTGTCTTGCTTTCAAAAGCGATGGTCTCTGTCATGCTGCTCTTCCGTTAAACTCGTTGAGGTATTCTTTGGCGATCATGTGATAAATGCGTTTTGATTGTTCTGCATTCACATTCATGTTAAATTTATTTCTGATTTGATTCACAACAATACGCGCCATCATCTTCTCTGCAAAGCTTTCGTTGCTTAAAATATTGGCGTTTTGCATAATGTGGTTGTCAACCTCTGATTTTATGCTTTGCAACATCTCTAATAATTTGGTTTCCTTATCAGTTAAAGGGTCTTTTTCCATAAGGCGTTTATGAATACGCGCGTATTTAGCGTCATTGGCATATTTGGCCCGTAAAAGTTGGTTTTTACGCTCCATTTCCTTGGCGGAGTCATAAATGGCATTCAAGGCTTTAATGTTTTGTTCCATTTCTTCCTTGGTTACTTCGCTCAGGTTTTTCTTTTTAAAGAGTCTTTCCAATTCCTCTTTCAAGCTGATAAAGTTAGGGTCTTTCGGGTCGAAGTTGCCGCCTAACATTTCGCGCGTGCGTTGCAGAGTATTTTTCAACTTATCGGCCAATACCATTTCTTCCTCCCTAATTTTAGTAAAGGCGAAGATTACATCTTCCAAAGCTACATTGAGCAGGTTCGTAGTATCCTCGTTAGCATCTAGGTTCTGCTTCAGGTTAATCAACTGTAAGCGATTGTTGGCCTCTGTAGCAAGTTTGTTCAACAGTTTAAAGTCTAGCTTTTCCAATAACTCATAATTACCTGTTAAGCGAATGAGGTTATACAGACTCTTGGCCGTATTCAATGCCTTGGCAATATTCAGCATTTCCTGCCGATCATTGATCTGGTTGATTTGCCTAGAGAAAGCCTCCGCATTGTTGGTGTCAAAATAGAAGAGCGTGTCCTTGATCTCTTCTATGTCAGACTCAATCTCTTCCTTCGATTTAAACAGGTTACTGTAATGCTCAATTTCATCACCAAGTTCGCTCTGTAGTTCATTAAAGTAATCTCTATTGGTCTTGTCGAACTCTTTTTGAATGTCGGCAAAGTCTACTACATAGCCATAGCGGAAATCTTTGTAGGTTCTGTTTACCCGAGTGAGGGCTTGCAATAGGTTATGCGATTTAATCACTCGGCAGATGTAAAGCTTTTTCAAACGCTTGGCATCGAAGCCAGTCAAAAGCATATTGTAGACAAACAGAAAATCTATTTTACCTTCTTTGAACTCCTCAACTTTCGCTTTTCTATCGTCTTTCGTTCCGACATCGTGAAGTATAAGCGCAGCTGTTTTAACTTTTCGCTCATGGGCTCTTTTCTTGCCATAGCTTTCTGGGTCATCAGCAGCTAGGTAAAGCGGTTCGGTGACCTCATGTTTTTCTTGAAAAATTCTGAAAAGCTCCTTGGCTTGTTCCGAGGAATCGCAAATCACCATTCCTCCAATGGAATTCTCGTCAAAGCGAAGCCTAGAATTTTGAAAGTCTTCGATGATGTAGTCGAGCATGGGCTCCACAAACTTCGGGTGAGCATAAACGAACTTGCGTTTTCCTTCGCCTTCTAAAATTTTAATGTCTTCTAATGCCTTTTGTAAAGCCAACTGATAAGAAGTCTCAATCTCTTCCCGAATCAATCGTAAGGTGTAGCCATCAGCGATAGAGGAGTTATAGTAGTATTTATGAATGTAGCCCCCGAAGAGCGAGCGAGAGTTGTAATCGTCACCCAAAAGTGGCGTACCAGTAAGCCCAATTTTAATGGCTTCAGCATCTGACTGATTAAGGTTTGCCAAAAAGCTGCCTTTGGGGTTGTAGCTTCTGTGTACTTCATCTAAAAAGTAGACCCGTTGTACATTCAGTTGATAATCTCTATTGGAGACTACCGATGGATCATCTTTGAATTTTTGAATGTTGACCACGGTAATTTCTGCTTTGCCGGTGTCATTGTGTAAGGCAATGTTTGCTTTAATGTCTTGAACAAAGTCTTCCTTTGAGTCAATGGTATGAACAATTAATCCTCTGCTTTTAAATTCTCGGCCTGCCTGAATGAGCAGGTCAATTCTATCAACAATGAAGTAGAATTTTGGAATAATATTTCTTTTGCCGAAGTAGTGCTTTAAGTATTTGACATTGTAGAAAGTGAGAGCCGTTTTTCCGCTTCCTTGTGTGTGCCAAATAATGCCTTTCTTACCGCCATTCACCAGCGTGCGCTCAATCGCTTGTGTCGCAAATAGCTGCGGATAACGCATGATATGCTTCTCAAAGCCTGTTGATTCTTTCACATAAGCCAAAGCGAATTCAAGAATAAAAGCGAGTCGCTCTTTGGAGTATAAAGAGCTAATGATTCTATTGGTAGGCGTGTTGGTATCCTTGTTCAGCGCAAATTCAGATGAATCTTTTATGCTCAGGAGGTTATTGTCTTTTAAGACGAAAAGCTCTTGCTCATTACTGAGCTCTTGCAAGTCAGGAATGACTTTATAGTCTTTATCTTCTCTAAAGTAATTGAACACTGATTCTTGATAGGAAGGGCTGGCATAAAATGCCCCTTCAATTGGAATAGGGTTTTCATCGTCATATTCCATGTTATTGGAAAAGACCATGAACTGCGTAAGGTTGACAAACTTTCTGAATTTCTTATTCTGGAAGCGCGTTTTCATTCGTTTGTGCTCCGCTTGTATGCCGTCAAGGTTATTGGGCTTTTTCACCTCAATAAATGAAAGCGGCATACCATTAATGAGTATGATGATGTCGGGTCTAAAGCTGTCGTCATCTTTCTCGTAAGGTAATTCGGTAACTACATGAAGACTGTTGTTTTCGAAATTGTCAAAATCAATGAGCCTAACCCCAGAACGGTCAATCAGTCTTTCATAAAAGGCTTTTCCTAAGTCTTCGTTTTCAAGGTCTAGCGCTATTTGATTATATAAGCCATCAAGGTCTAATTCTGAATTATTAGCGTTGATTCGGCTAATGCTTTCATCAAAAATACTTTTAAAAATATTGGTTGTATAATCCCAACTGGTAGTTTTTAGGGATAAGTAATTATAGCCCAATCTCATCAAATGGAGAATGGCTGGTATTTTTACTCTGCTGTCTTCGTTGAATTTCATCAAGAGCGCCTATATCAAAAAATAATATTTTGGTAGTTTCTCCAACAATATAAGTGAATGAATTTAGAATTGGCTTATTGCAGTATGTGAATTATTTAATAGGTGGGCTGTTTTGGGTGGAGTTAGAGGTTGGAAGTTAGGCGGTCGGCACCGCAGGTCAGACCGCGGCTCATTCCGTCTGTATCGCAGATTAGTTGAATTTCGGGATTACGCTGATTGTAAGGTGTAGAGAAGGTTTAGGCAGGCATCTGTGCCATCCTTTAATCCTTATGAATCTGTGTTTCTACTTTTTTTGTCTGCATCACAGGTTTGATGGATTACGGGATTTCACTGATTTGGCACCAAAGCCCGCCTTTGTTGCGTGTTCTTCACCAACAGGATGGATGTCATCAAATGAGCTAGCAAACCACTCCTATTCTTCTGCCAGTCACTATGAGAGAAATGGAAATAGGTTTACTTTTCTTACCCATTACATACAATACTTTGGGTATTGAAGATGGTAAAAGAAATCAAAAGCAATCATTTGAGGCTTGTTGGTGAAGAACACCAACAAGCACGAAGAACCCTCAAGCGTTTTTAGTATAAATAAGTATAGATAGATATGCAATGACTCAATTACCAAATCAATCTAGCATTTTGATTGAATAGGTTCTATTTTGAATTAATCAATTCATTCAAACATCTACTTATCGCCTCTCTAATATCATCTGCCTCGGTTTCACCCTGACCTTCAGCCGAACAGGACGAAACTAAGAGCCTCTTACCAAAGGATACAAATTGAATAGTTACTTCAATAGTGTAACCGAGGCCACGATTCCTTTTTCCACTCTCACCATAATTAACCACTAATGTCTCGTCAGCAATATCATTTTTTAATTCAGGAATTAGAATGAATCCGTCCTTTGCAAGTATACCAGAAATAACATCACTTGGGTTAACACTCTTACTGGAGGAATAAAACCGATCACCTATGGTTGAGCCTGAACTTGATGTCAAGCTTTCAGTTTGAGAAATATAAATATATCTATAGTCCTTTATATTCTCATTTTTAACGATCGTCACTGGCTTTAACGAGCCACAGCTGCTGATAAAAAAAATGATGAGAAATAAGCCAACAACCTTTTTCATACTGTTTAAATTTTCCGCCCCTATTAACGTTCTTCACGAACAGGCCACTGAGGTTCCACCAGTGTTAGTGTTCTTTCGCCTCCTCTTCTTCTTTCAACTTTCTTCTTAAAATTTTACCCACATTGGTTTTGGGCAGCTCAGCTCTGAACTCATAATGTTTCGGACGCTTGTAGCCTGTTAGGTTTTCATGACAATAGTCGCGTAACTCTTCTTCGGTAAGTGACGGATCAGATTTTACGATAAAGGCCTTTACACATTCTGTTGAATGTGGGTCTGGAACGCCAATAACCGCTACTTCTAACACTTTTGGATGGTCGGCAATCGCGTTTTCAACATCGTTTGGATATACATTGAACCCAGAAACGTTAATCATATCCTTTTTACGATCTACAATTTTGAAGAAACCTTCTTCGTCCATTATACCGATGTCTCCAGTTCTGAAATAACCTCCTTCAAAGAATACCCCTTCGTTGTCTTTGTTCCAATAACCCGACATCACCTGCGGCCCTTTAACACAAATTTCTCCTGTTTCGCCTTGCGCTAAGCGGTTTCCGTCATCATCGAAAATGGCCAATTCGGTAGAAGGCACAGGCAAACCAATTGTCCCCATTTTATGGGTTCCATCTAGTGGATTTACACAAATAACCGGAGAGGTTTCACTCAAGCCATAACCTTGTACCAAAGGAGTCCCTGTGACTTCCTCCCATTTCTTGGCTACAAAGTCTTGAACTGCCATTCCACCTCCAATAGACACTTTGAAATGAGAGAAGTCGATTTCCTTAAAATTGGGTTGATTCAGCAGTCCGTTGAACAGCGTGTTCACACCTGTAAATAAGGTAAACGGATGTTTCTTCAGTTCCTTAATAAAGCCAGGCATATCACGCGGATTCGTGATCAGTACGTTTTTAGCTCCAATGTGCATCATAAATGTGCAGTTCACATTTAGGGCGAAAATATGATAGAGCGGGATGGCCGTAATCATTACATCTTTTTGCCCATCCTTTAAAAGGGGTTTAAAAACGTGTGTAATAATCAAAGTATGGGCAACCACATTGTCATGAGATAAAATTGCACCTTTTGATACGCCAGTGGTACCTCCTGTATATTGAAGAAAAGCTGTGTCGTCTCCTTTTATCTCAGGCTGAGTGTATTTCATTCGAGCGCCTTTGGTCATAGCACTCTTGAAAGAAATCGGATTGGGAAGTTTATAAGCAGGCACCATCTTTTTAATGTGCTTCACCACAAAATTGACAATCTTTCCTTTCAAGCCTCCAAGCATATCGCCCAATTCGGTAACGATAATGTTTTCAACTGTAGAAAGGTTTGGTATTGCCTCTTCCAAACTTTTGGCAAAATTAGCCATGATTACAATGGTTTTTATACCAGCATCATTAAACTGATGCTCCATTTCACGATGGGTATACAGCGGATTTGTGTTGACCACAATACAACCAGCTTTAATGGCACCAATAAGCACTACCGGATATTGTAAACAATTGGGCATTTGAATAGCGATTCTATCCCCCTTTACCATGCCCAACTCATTTTGCAAATAGGCCGCAAAGTTGGTAGAAAGCTGATCTACCTCCTGAAAAGTAAGCACTCCGCCCATGTTCTCGAAAGCCTCGCGGCTACCAAACTGATTAAAGGCGTTTTGATAAAGTTCTAGAAGGTTTTTAGGACGTTGATCTTCAATTTCTGCGGGAACACCCTTTGGGTAATGCGCAATCCAGGGGAAAGTACTCATGAATTAAAATTTGGCTATCATCAAATATAAAGATGAATTACCAAAAAAAAAGGAGGCCAACAAACAAGCCTCCTTTCAATCTAAGAAAAAACAAAAGAATACGTTTCCAAACTAGTATTCAATGTGAATGGCTGTAGGGGAAGGAGTCGAACCTTCACGGAGAGATTAGTCGTCAGGTAGTTCAGATTTATTTCTTTTTCTCCACCCTCGAGAAAGGAGGGCATGGCTGCCTGTTTCATCACCCTACAGTGTATAGCTTCTCTTTTGAAACTGTTTCAAAGGTAACAGAAACAGTTGATTCATTAAAATATCAACAATGTAATGACCGAATATTTAGAGATAAATTATTTAATCAATACATTTATTATTGAATCAATAATTTTAACCAAAAATCATGGCCGATAATTACGAAATCGATAATGTGGATTTGAAAATCCTCTCTATTCTTCAGCATAACGCAAAAAAGCCCTATACCGAAGTAGCCAAACAAGCATTTGTTTCTAGCGGAACTGTACATGTAAGAATGAGCAAGCTTGAAAAAATGGGTGTAGTAAAAGGCGCTTCTCTCGATTTAAACCTTGCTAAGCTTGGCTATAATGTCTCTGCCTTTTTAGGGGTCTTCCTTTCCAAAAGTTCGCTGTACGAAAAAGTAGCCACACAATTAAAAAAAATACATGAGATTACTAGCATTCACTACACTACTGGGAATTACTCCATGTTTGTAAGAATTTATGCCAAAGGAACCGATCACTTGAAGGATATTCTCCACGATAAAATTCAGAAAGTAGACGGCATTGAACGTACAGAAACCTTTATCATACTTGAAGAAACTTTAACCAGAAGCATTCAGTTGGATAGTTGATTCAAGGGATTTCTAAACTCATAATAGCTTTTAGTAATAGTTTATTGAAAAAAGGAATTAAGGAAACCAATCCTTTAATCTATAAGTTGTACCTTTGTATTTAAAACGATTCTAAATAACTAGGAATGAGCAAAGACGATCAGATATTAGAAGAGTTCACCTCCAAAGAATACGAGTTCGGATGGACAGTAGACTTTGAAGCAGATGAAGCTCCCAAAGGTTTGAACGATGATATCATTCGGTTTATTTCTGCAAAAAAGGAAGAACCGCAATGGATGCTAGAATGGAGGCTTGAAGCTTTTCATGCATGGCAGAAAATGAAAGAACCAGAGTGGGCCAATGTTCACTACCCAAAAGTAGATTTTCAAGACCTCATATATTATTCAGCACCAAAGAAGAAAAAGAAGGTTAATTCCTTGGATGAAGTTGATCCGGAAATGATCGCTACTTTTGAAAGACTTGGAATTTCGCTTACAGAGCAAAAAAGGCTTACTGGCGTTGCTGTAGATGCTGTTATCGATTCAGTTTCAGTAGCCACCACTTTCAAAGAAACTTTAGGTGAACTGGGAATTATTTTCTGTTCATTTTCAGAAGCAGTGCGCGAACACCCTGAGCTGATTAAAAAACACATGGGTTCTGTAGTACCAGCCAACGATAATTACTATGCAGCACTAAACGCAGCGGTATTCTCTGATGGCTCATTCTGCTATATTCCAAAAGGAGTAAGATGCCCTATGGAGCTTTCTACTTACTTTAGAATCAATGCCGCCAATACAGGTCAGTTTGAAAGAACACTCATTGTGGCCGAAGAAGGTTCTTATGTAAGTTACCTCGAGGGTTGTACCGCTCCCATGCGTGACGAAAACCAATTGCACGCTGCCGTGGTAGAAATCAAAGCAGCCAAAAATGCAGAGGTAAAATACTCAACTGTTCAGAACTGGTACCCAGGGAATAAAGAAGGTAAAGGTGGTATTTACAACTTCGTAACCAAACGTGGTATTTGCGAAGGTGATCATTCTAAAATCTCTTGGACGCAAGTAGAAACAGGTTCGGCTGTTACTTGGAAATACCCTTCATGTATTCTGAAAGGTGATTATTCAATTGGCGAATTCTATTCAGTAGCCGTAACCAATAATTTCCAACAAGCCGATACAGGCACCAAAATGATTCACATTGGTAAGAACACCAAGTCGAGAATCGTATCAAAAGGTATTTCTGCGGGCAAGTCGCAAAACAGTTACCGAGGCCAAGTTCACGTAATGAAACGTGCAACCAACGCCCGAAACTTCTCGCAATGTGATTCGCTTTTGATGGGCGATAAGTGTGGCGCACATACATTCCCTTATATCGACATCGAAAATCAATCGGCACAAGTAGAGCATGAAGCAACTACTTCTAAAATTGGAGAAGATCAAATCTTCTATTGTCAGCAAAGAGGAATTGACGCAGAAACTGCTGTGGCACTTATCGTAAACGGATACGCCAAAGAAGTACTTAAGCAATTGCCAATGGAATTTGCCGTAGAGGCGCAAAAACTTCTTGCCCTAACGCTTGAAGGGTCTGTTGGCTAATCTCTTATTTTAAAGTACCTGAACAAGACAGAGTTTAAAGGCACAAAATTTATCATCGAAGAACCTATAGCAGAAAATACTTCGACAAACCTTGAGCATTAAACTTTGAACATTAAACGCTAAACACTAAACATTAAAGAGTTAAGATGTTATCAATAAAAAATTTACAAGCCAGAATTGAGGAAAAGGAAATCCTGAAAGGAATCAACCTAGAAATCAAACCAGGCGAAGTGCACGCGATTATGGGACCAAATGGTTCTGGAAAAAGTACTTTGGCTTCTGTGCTTGCAGGAAGAGAAGATTACGAAGTAACTGGCGGATCGGTAGAGTTTTTAGGCAAAGATTTGCTTGAAATGGAAGCTGATGTTCGTGCTAGAGAAGGTGTTTTCTTGGCATTTCAGTACCCAATCGAGATACCAGGAGTGAGCACCACTAACTTTATGAAAACGGCTGTAAACCAAATCAGAGAGCATCACGGAGAAAAAGCACTCGATGCGGTTTCTTTCTTAAAATTGATGAAGGAGAAAATGAAGCTGGTTGAAATCGACCAAGCTTTATTGAGCCGTTCTTTAAATGAAGGTTTCTCAGGCGGTGAAAAGAAACGCAACGAGATTTTCCAAATGGCAATGCTTGAACCAAAGCTGGCCATTCTTGATGAAACCGATTCAGGTCTTGATATTGATGCACTCAAAATTGTAGCGCATGGTGTTAACACCCTGAAAAACAAAGACAACGCCACAATTGTGGTAACTCACTACCAAAGACTTTTGGATTACATCGTTCCTGATTTTGTACACGTACTTTATAATGGAAGAATTGTAAAATCAGGCACTAAAGAGTTAGCCTTAGAGCTAGAAGCCAGAGGTTACGATTGGATTAAGGAAGAAGCAGACGCAACCGCTTAAGCAGATATTTTATGGAAAAAATTGCAGGACAATCGATTTTAAATTCGCTTGAAACTCAATTTGAGGCGTTTGAAAAAAGCTTGAATGGTCAAAGTAAATCGGCAGCGCATGCCGTAAGAAAAGAGGCGTTCTCGAGCTTGAAGAACTCTGGCTTTCCTGGTCCAAAAAACGAGGAATATAAGTTCACCAACTTTACCAGAGCCGTTGAAAAGAACTTTGAACTGAATGGAACAAATGCTGATTTTGGTTTAACTGAAGCTCAAATTTCAGCTACTCAAATCGAAGGATTGGATGCGCATAAAATCGTATTCTTAAACGGGATTTATTCAAGTGAGCTTTCTGACAACATTCAAGTAGAAGGTTTAAAAGTTGAATCACTTGCGGAAGGTTTCAAAGCCAATTCAGCGTTGGCTCAGGCGAATTTTGGCAAAAAGGCCAGCTTCGCAGAAGACGCGTTTGTAGCCTTAAACACTGCTTTCAGTCAGCATGGGGTTACGATTGAGATCGCGGACAAAGCGGTAATCGAAAAACCAATTGTACTTTACTTTATTGGTGATAGCTCAACAGCAGAACTTTCATACCACATCAGAAATATTGTGGTGGCGGGTAAGTTTTCTCAAGCCACCATTATTGAGAAATTCGATACCGTTGGTGAACACAAAAGCTTTACAACTTCGGTGAATGAAATCAGCGTAAGCGATAGTGCCCACCTTCGTTTTTTCAAAATTGAAAACGACACAGAGCAAGCTTATCACATTTCAAACATTCACGCTTCGCAGGGAGCAAACAGTAATTTTAAAGCCTTTACCTTCTCGCTAAATGGCGCGATGATTCGTAATAACCTGAACATTAAACTTCAGGCCGAAGGCATTGAAACCTACATGAATGGACTCTATTTATTAGACGGAAAAACGCATGTAGATAACCATACCGTTGCTGACCATATGATGCCCAATTGCTATTCAAACGAATTGTATAAAGGCATAATGGATGGTAGCTCAAAAGGTGTTTTCAATGGGAAAATCTTTGTTCGCCCTGACGCACAAAAAACCAATGCATTCCAGTCAAATAAAAACATCCTGATTTCTGACAAGGCGACTGTAAACACCAAGCCTCAATTAGAAATTTGGGCCGATGATGTTTCTTGTTCGCACGGCTGTACTACTGGCCAATTGGATATGGACGCACTCTTCTACCTACAAGCAAGGGGAATTCAGAAAGATAAAGCACGCGCTATTTTATTAAAGGCCTTCGCTAACGATGTGTTAGAAACCGTTGAAAACGAAGCGATCAAAGAATATCTCGCTGCAATTATAGAAAAGAGGTTGGAAAAATAAACCATGGCTCAGACTTTGGAAAAACACACATTGGACATTCAGAAAATCAGGGCTCAATTTCCCGTGCTTCATCAAGAAGTGAACGGTAAGTCCTTGATTTACTTCGATAATGCCGCCACAAATCAAAAACCAAAAAGGGTAATTGATGCTTTGGTGAAGTATTACGAGCATGACAATGCGAACATCCATAGAGGAGCGCATGCCTTGGCCGCTCGTGCTACAGAAGCATTTGAAAACACACGTGTTTCCGTACAGAAGTTTATCAATGCCAACGAGCCCGAAGAGATTATTTTCACCAAAGGCACTTCTGAAAGTATAAATCTAGTCGCTTCAAGTTGGGGGAGAAAGTTTTTGAACCCAGGAGATGAAGTTTTGATTTCAACCTTAGAACACCACTCCAACATTGTGCCTTGGCAAATGATTTGCGAAGAGCGCGGAGCAGAACTTAAGGTAATGCCCATTAACGAAGCTGGTGAAATTATTATAGAAGCACTTGATGAGTTGATTACTGAAAAAACCAAGATGGTCGCATTTAACCATGCTTCTAATTCTTTGGGCACTATCAACCCAGTAAAACACATCATCGACAAAGCGCATGCCGTTGGCGCCAAAGTTTTGGTAGATGGCGCACAAGCCTCCTCTCACCTCACTGTTGATGTTCAAGCATTAAATGCCGATTTCTATGCTTTCTCTGCTCACAAAATGTATGGCCCAACAGGTTTGGGCGTGCTGTACGGTAAGCGCGATATTCTCGAAAAAACCCCTCCTTACCAAGGCGGTGGAGAAATGATTAAAGAAGTGAGTTTTGGTAAAACCACTTACAACGATATTCCTTACAAATTTGAAGCAGGCACTCCAGATATTGCGAATGTAATCGCTTTCAATGAAGCCATTCTCTTTATTAATGAATTGGGCAAAGAAAACATTGCCGCTTACGAAAATGAGCTATTGGCTTATGCTACTGATAAAATCACCCAAATAGAAGGTGTGAAACTCATTGGTACGGCCAAAGAAAAAGTGAGTGTGCTTTCTTTCGAAGTAGAAGGAATTCACCACTTCGATTTAGGCATGTGGCTCGATGCTAAAGGTGTTGCTGTAAGAACAGGCCACCACTGTACTCAGCCTTTGATGGATCACTATTGCATTGAAGGAACTGTTCGTGCTTCATTCTCTGTTTACAACACGATTGAAGAAATAGATGCTTTTATTGAAGCTTTAAAAAGCACAATCAGCAAATTCAAGAAATGAGCGAAACCATAAACGATATTCAAAACGAGATCATCGAAGAGTTTTCAATGTTGGATTCCGACATGGAAATGACCATTGAATACATTATGGAATTGGGGCAGCAGTTACCAGAAATGGCAGAAGCACTCAAAACCGAAGACAACATTGTTAAAGGCTGTCAATCTAAGGTTTGGCTGAATGCTGAAGCAAAAGATGGTAAAATATATTTAGAAGCTGATAGCAATACTGCCATCACGAAAGGGTTGGTGAGTATTTTGGTAAGAATTCTTTCTGGTCGTACGCCTCAAGAAATCGTTGATGCGGATCTTTACTTTGTAGACAAAATTGGTTTAAATAGATTCATCGGCACGCAACGATCTAACGGTCTTGGCGCTATGATGAAACAAATGAAAATATACGGATTAGCGTACTCTGCTAAGGCGGAGTAAGCCTCAAATAACAAAAGTCAAATCTCAGGCATCACAATTGAGATTTGAAATTTGTTTTTTGTCATTTGATAATTTGACGTTGAATTATGGAAGATAACTTAAGAGACCAAGTTGTAGCTGCAATAAAAACAGTGTACGACCCTGAAATACCGGTAGACGTATATGAGTTGGGTTTGATTTATGAAATCAATGTTTTCCCAGTGAATAATGTTTACGTATTAATGACATTGACTTCTCCTTCGTGCCCTGCGGCAGAAGTGATACCAGAAGAAGTAAAACAAAAAATTCAGGCCATAGAAAGTGTAAATGATGTTGAAGTTGAATTGACATTCGACCCGCCATTCACGCAAGACATGATGTCGGAAGCAGCCAAGCTAGAACTTGGTTTTATGTAAGAATAGCCACAAGGCATTTACGATTTAGAAACGAAATAAAATTAAGAAATATGTATCCTGAACATTTACTCGTCCCTTTCAGACAAGAATTGACTGAAGCGGGTTTTACAGAACTAAAGACTGCTGATGCTGTTGAAGATCATTTAAAAAACCAAAAAGGTACTTCTTTGGTAGTAATCAATTCAGTTTGTGGTTGCGCAGCTGGAACAGCAAGACCAGGTGTTAAAATGGCTTTAAAACTAGCTGATAAAAAACCGGACCACCTTATGACAGTTTTTGCTGGTGGCGACATCGAGGCAACGGCTAAAGTAAGAGAATTCCATATGCCTTACCCTCCTTCTTCTCCATCTGTTGCGCTTTTCAAAGATGGCGAATTGGTACACTTTGTTGAAAGACATCACATTGAAGGCAGAACAGCTGATATGATTGGCGGCCATTTGGCTGACGTTTTCGAAGAATACTGCTAGTCGTAAACACACTAAATGAAACAAAAACAGGCCACTTCAAATGAAGTGGCCTGTTTACTTTACGATTGATTCTATCGATTATAAATCTAATCGATAATAAAAGGTGTTATAAGACGCGATTAGAAAATCACTTGAATTTACTAACCTTCTTAATTCCTTATTGCTCATTTGTTCAACCGTATGAATTGGAGCTTCTAAAAGCAATTCGTTGTCCTTATCGTAAATCTTGATGATCTTAATCGGAGAAGGCTTAACGTTACCTTCATCGTCAATTACGAATTCTAATTCGCAATCTTTACCTAAGTTCAAATCATCTTTTACTTCAGAAATCAATTCAATAGCTTCTTCTCTTGTTAATTTTTCATCAGCAATTTCAGAAGCCATTGATGTTGAGCTAATACCTATCAAAAGGCAAATCATTAAAGGAATTCTTCTCCTTAAAATGTCGATTGTGTTGTTTATTGAGTTCATGACCTTGTTGTTTTTGAGTTTAACATTGCTGCCGACCAAAGCAGCTGACCTACCTCCTTATGACAACGCTTATGCCAACTTACACAACTAACTAAATATCAGTATGTTAACATATATCACATCAAAAAATATAGCCCGTTATTCGTTCATAACCGTACACATTTGTACGCTTATACCACAGTTAAACTTTTTTCTAATTTAATCGTCCCCTATCCAAGCTTCACTTTTGGAAGAAAGCTAAATAAGAGCCCAACACTAAATCTGTCGTTAGATTGAATCTGCGCAATGGACTCCGAATTATAGTTCTGATTCAAAGGAGATTGATACTGAAAGTTTAGGGTAATTCTATTCAAAGTCAGCTGCGTTCCTATTGTTGCAAAGAGAGCCCTACCACCTGTATTAAATTCTTCATAGTTACCTTCTTTATGTCTTGCTGCACTTTCGTGATAAACACCTGCAAAAGGCAATACTAGCTTATCTTTAATAGTCAGGTATTTTAGCAAGTATACACTGTAGTTGAATTGGTTTCCGATTTTATAATCATCACTGTTCTTTCCATTCAGCTTATAAGATGACTCTATATTAAACGCCCAAGTTGAGTAGTTTAAGGTATAATTAGTGCTGAAGATATAATCAAGGCTTCCAGACCCCATCTGAAAATTCCGATTGATAATTACACCATTATCTTCCTTCTGATGCTCTCCAAGAGGTAACTTTAGCCCTACACCTACTTGAACAACATTGCTCCAAAGACTCTCCTCCTTCGGTATTTTCAATTTAGGACTGAAATATAACATCATAGTAGGGTCTCCTAAGCCAGAAGACTTTACCTTCTGATGACTCCCGTCCATATTATTGGATAAGTAGGGTAATTGTAGATTCAAGCTGAGCCTTTCTGTCAAACCTATTCTCCCCAATATTTCCATACGTTGGTAAGTATCTTCTGAAAATTCAGGCTCCAAATATTGACTATTATGATCTATAAAAGCATTAAACTTCGCATGGCTATATCGTAGACCTATGAAGTCTTGATAATGTTGATTCAGTATACCATAGGATAAACCTCCTAAACTACAACCACATATATCGCAGGCCATGAGTACTCTTGTAGAGACACCCAACAGCATTATTATTAAAATTCTTCTCATTTTATCGATTATGAAATTTTGAATCCGAGATAAACTCTCGGTCGGTTAGTGTTCTTAGAAAAGCAATGATTTTGCTTTTCTCATCTTCATTCATGGAAATACCCAATGAGGTATTTCCTTTCAACTCTTCATCCAAAGTAGGAGAAATCACTACACCTTCACTGTAATGATCGAGAACAGCTTCTAGGGTCTTAAACCTACCGTCATGCATATAAGGAGAAGTCAATTCAACATTCCTTAAACTCGGCACTCGAAATTTACCTTCATCCTGTCTGCTCTCTGTAATTCTAGCACGTCCAGTGTCCGTAAACTCACTGTCCAACCCATTGTTTCTATAAGTGAAATCGGTGAATAATTCACCCGAATGACAACTGCTACACTTTTGCTTAAAGAGCTCCAACCCTGCTATTTCCGTTTCAGACAGTATTTGACCTTCATTTCTTACATACTTATCATAAGCTGAATTTGAAGACACCATCATCAGGGTAAATTGAGATAGGGAATGTAGTATATAGGGTGAAGTAACTTCTTCGGTTCCGAAGGCTTGAAGAAACAACTCAGGATATTCCGAGTCATTTTTGAGTTTCCGTACCAAATTCGCCAAGTCTTCATCCATTTCTACTTCAGACTCAATGGCATTAATGGGCACAAAGTCTAAGTGCGTTACGCCTCCATCCCAAAAAAACTCTTTAAAAAAAGCCAAATTAGTCAGCGATGGAGCATTCCTAATCCCTAACAAATCGTCAATCCCAACACTTACTGGGTGTTGCTCCGAATCAGCAAACGCCTTCGACTGTTGATGACAATTATTGCAAGAAACACTACCGTCTCTTGATAGCTTAGGATCAAAAAACAGCTTTCTTCCTAACAAAAAGCCCTCTTTGGTTATTGTATTATTATCGAAGGTATAAGTTGGCTCAGGAAAGTTTGAAGGTTTTTTGAACTCATAAGTTAAGTCTCTGGGGCTGTCACCCTCACTTGAGCAGGCCGTTAAGCAAAATAAGCACACCCATAGAACAGGGTGTGCTATAATCATTTTAACCTTATTAATGCACATGATCTACTGCAAAAGCTGTAGTTATATTCTCCGCGAAAGGTTTACCAGCCAAAGGCGAGTGAACTCCGTATGTATCTTGAAAATTGATATCGCCTAGTACTTTCAACGCATCAGTAACAATATGCGCTTGTGGTTTTTGAGTCGCAGAAACTTTAGCATTCACCCCTAAATTGAGTGTAATCGTTTTAACATTGTTAAAGAATCTCTGAGTCTCTCCTGCTGCAGGGGCAATGTCTTTCCAACCTCCAATGTGAATACTAAAACCTTTGTTAGCATCACCAGAGGCAGAAGAAGCGCCTTCAATCCCAAAGCCTATGTAGCCAGAATTCCAATTCCAGAACCATGCGCCTTCTGCGGGGTCAAGTACTCCACCTGCTGCACCTTCTACAACTCCATCTTCCTCAATCCCTACTGTAAAAATGATTTTATCATACTCTCCATAAGGAACATTGTTCAAAGAAATTTCTGAAGAACTTGGTTCACTTTCCTGAATCAAGTAGTAGCCTTTTACATTTGCTGCATTAGCATCTACTTTCATTTCATCTTCATAAACCTCTCCGTTTGGGCCCGATAATTTGATTTTGCTGATGTAGTACCGAAATGTAGATAGGTTGAAGTTTTGGCCTTGATTGTTTTCAAAATTATAGTCTGTTGAACCTGCTGTCTTGAGAGACATTTGCTTGGTTCCTACAATATTATCAAACTCGACAACGAACTCACCGAAACGCTCGGCTTGCGGAGTATCATCTTCTCCGCAAGACATTGTAAGGGCAAAAATTGATACTAGAAGTATATATTTAATCTTATTCATTTCTATATTTTTTATTCAGTTAATAGCAATTCCAAAAGGGCATATTTCTCCATCCTCTAGTCCAAAATCGGCCTTGAGTAAATGAAACAGGCACTTTGTAAACAAAGCTTCCTTTTGTATTGCTGAAAATTAATTGTAAAGTTTAGTGCATAGCTGTCCATCCTCTGATCGAATCAGAAATGGAATTCTATACTAAAAATGACGGAAATGAATTAAGATATGGGAGGATGAAAAATATCGGAGGTGAAGCCCACTAAGAGCTTATCCTGATTGAGAGTAGCGCCCCATTCATTCAATAAAGAGTAATCCTTATCGAAGAATGTGGTTTGTTTGAATTCTTGGAAAAAGAAGGTAATTCTTATTTCCTCTCGAACTGGAGCTTTTTGATCTTGAGTATCTCCTTCTAACATTCTCAGTTGTTTGTTTAGAAAACACTCACCTCCACAAACCGTAATTGGCTTGTCTCTGTTGATACACAGCACTTCGGCTATGTAATCTCTGCGCAGCTCAAAATCCAGATAAACAAGTGGGGCAATAAACGCGCTGATTAGTGAACTCGTCACCAGCAACCATGCTACCGCTTGTTTTATGTAATTCATGCTACAAATATGGGGTTGAAGCATTAAAGGAGAAAGGTTTTTCTTGAGATATTTTAATTACAAAGAGCCTATCTCCATAGGCTCCTTATAAAATTTGAAAACAAAAGTTTTCAAATCCCCCTCAACACAAAATAGTAAGTGTTACTAAATTGAATTTTCTCTTATTTCTCTAAACTCACGGTGTAATTTCCTGAAGTTCCGGCTGCTACTCCTCCGCCTGTATGGGTAAAACTGAACTTAAAGTTTGTCAGGCTCAGTTCTAGAATTGTAACCTCCTCTCCTGTGTCTAAATTAATACTACCTGCTGCTTCATTAGCCCATGTCCAAGTACCCGTGGCACGAAAAAGGTCACCTCCATTGGTGGTGGTATAGCCCCCATCGGTAAATGACAGTGTAAAGCCTGGGTAATTCAAACTCACATCTTGATCATCTAACATGATTTTTCCAGATATACCGAATGTCCAATTCCCTGCAAGTTTTTCAAAGGCGAGCTCTTTGTTTGTTGGTCCGTTTGGGTCATCTGAGCTACAACCTATAATGATCATTACAAGTAGTACTAAAGCACTTATGGTTTTGGTTCTATTGATTTTCATAGTTGTCTTATTTTTTGATCATTACTTTTTTCCTTACCACAGATTTTCCATCAGTAATTTGAATAATATAAATACCGCTGGCGTAGCCCGAAACATCCAGTTGAAGGATCTTCTCTGTGAAGGATTTTCTACTGAACAATGGGGTACCTGAAGCATTTGCGATATCAATATCTAGCTTTTTACCTCCTACTTCTGACAAATCAATGTTTAGTATTCTGCTTGCTGGGTTAGGGAATATACTGATGGTTTCAGGGTTGATCGCTCCGTCATCTACCCCCGTGATTATAGCACCTTCACCAGATACATCCACAGAAACGTTACCAGCATTAGTAATGAACTCAATAGTTCCCGAATAAACTTTCACTTCCGTTGGTTTAAAACCGAAGGCGATGGTTCTGCTTTCTCCTGGGTTTACCATAATCCCTGTAACTGCTCCAATGAATCCTTCGGGGAACAGTACACTGTTGACAGTCAATGCTGCTTCTCCTTCATTGTGGATTGTAATATCGAAGTTGCTTGTTAGTCCTAAAGCCGTTACAGGAATATCGATATTTGTGGTAACTCGAAGTTCAGGTTCTGCCACATTAGTGACTGTTATGGTAAACGCTTTCTCGAAAGCTCCTCCTCTACCGTCATCGGTTTTCACCCGAATGCTGTAACTCGTCTTAGTTTCGAAATCAAAAACAGAGGCTGCTTTAAGACTTGTGCCCTCAATAACAAACTGCACATTGTCTGTACTTCCTGTTCCCGTTACCAAACTATAAGTGTGTCCAATAGATTGATCAGCATCTATTGTAGTGAAACTTCCTATCACCGCTCCCACCTGATTGTTCTCTGCAATGTTGGATGAGCTTATCGTTATGTCGGTTGGTGACAGATTGGTCACATATACTTCGCCTGTTAGTGAGCCTGACAATGGGTTATTGGCTGCATCTAAAATACTGCCATCGTCTTTTAGGTTTAGGCCTATGCTGCCTTGGCCTGATATGCCGATTACGGTTATGTCATAGGTTTTGGCATCTACTTGGGTCACAGAATTCAGGGTACCTGTTGCTGTGCCTGTCAAAATCACTTCAAAGTCTGTCAAATCTACGCCTGTTACATCTTCTGAGAAGATTGCTCTAAAGCCTACACTGGCTTTTAAGATTGGATTAGAGGTTTTTCTTGTGATTGAAGTTACCCTTGGCGCAGTACCATCAAAGGTGCTACTAATTGTATTGCCCGCTTTGTTGGAATTCCCAGGGGTATCAGTGACTTTATTGGCTGGAAGACCCACCGTCACTGTACCGTCTTTTCCTGGAGTAATTTCTACTTTCCATTGTTTGCCTACAACAACTTCTACCAAATTACTGGCTGTACCATTTGTTACTTGAATATCACTTAAAGCAAAACCTGTTACCACTTCATCAAAGCTAATATTCACTTCAAATTTGGTATTCGTCAATGTCCCTACAGCGGTGGTCAGCGTTACTGCTGGTGCTACTCCATCTACCAAAACACCCGCTGTACTAGCCACATTATTTAGGGCAAGTATGGCATCAGTGCCAAATTCATCTCGAATACTTCCTCCTCTCAGTTCGATTGAGCTTACCAATACCAAACCATCAGAATCTAGGTCATCTTCTTCCACAGTATAGCTGAAGGTAGCTGTTGTAGCAGCGATTACAGAGCCTTTCAGGCTCGCAGCCCTAGTACTGGAACCAATGGTCAATGGCAAACTAGGTGCACCTGTAATGGTAACAGGCAGAGCAAAGTTTACAGTAAAGCTCATCTCATCGCCAATGGCGTAAGTACCGTCATTTGGAACAGAAACAGAGGTAACAAATGATGCATCCACAATGGTCAATGTTCCAGCTACCAGGTTGAAACTGTAGTTATTGTCGCTGCCCCCGCTCAAGGTAATAGGTGCTGTTCCAGCCACTGTGGTCTCATCTGCCGTTGTCGAAGCTGTTGGCTCTGAATCGATCACCGACCTATCATCACCATTTACAAAGCCTGAATAACTGATGGTAAACGCTGGATTGGCCTGCCCCACTGCTCTTTGTTTGTCTTCCGCAGTGGCGGTTAGCGTAGCTTTTTCAATAGTCAGGGTACTGTTATTCGTTATTAGTGAATAATTATTGGCCGATCCACCAGACAGCGTGATATCATAAGTACCTGCATCACTTGTCTCATCTGCAGTTGTACTGGCAACTGGCACTGTGATATCACTTTCCTTATCTCCGTTCACAAAACCTGTATAACTAATTGTGAATTCAGGATTGGCTTCTCCATAGGTCTTCGACTTATCATCAGCAGTTACTGTTAGTACTGCTTTGTTGATAGTAAGTGTTCCACTGGCCAGGATGAAGCTGTAGTTATCAGCAACCCCTCCTGTCAGGTCAATATCGTAAATACCTACTCCTGTGGTAGCATCTACCACTGTTGAAGCCGTTGGTTCGGTAGTAATCACTGACTTATCCTCGCCATTTACAAAATCTGTGTAAACAATGGTGAAGGCTGGATTAGCATCACCATAAGTTTTAGACTTGTCTTCTGCCGTAGCTGTGATAGTTGCCTTGCTGATGGTCAGGGTTCCGCTCGTTAAGTTGAAGCTGTAATTAACAGCTGTTCCACCAGCAAGGTCGATATCATAAGTTCCTACTCCTGTTGTAGCATCTGCGGTTGTTGAAGCGCTTGGTTCGGTAGTAATCACTGACTTATCGTCTCCATTCACAAAGCCTGTGTAAGCAATGGTGAAAGCTGGATTGTCTTCGCCATAGGTTTTAGACTTGTCTTCTGCCGTGGCAGTTAGTGTAGCCTTACCGATAGTCAGGGTTCCGCTTGTTAAGTTGAAGCTGTAGTTATCAGCTGTTCCACCTGCAAGGTCGATGTCATAAGTTCCTACACCGGTTGTCGCATCTGCTGTTGTTGAAACGGTTGGTTCGGTAGTAATCACTGACTTATCCTCACCATTTACAAAACCTGTGTATGCAATGGTGAAGGCTGGATTGACTTCGCCATAAGTTTTAGACTTGTCATCAGCTGTGGCAGTTAAGGTTGCCTTGCCGATAGTCAGGGTTCCGCTTGTTAAGTTGAAGCTGTAGTTATCAGCTGTTCCACCTGCAAGGTCGATATCATATTTTCCTACACCTGTTGTCGCATCTGCTGTTGTTGAAGCAGTTGGCTCGGTAGCAATCACTGACTTATCCTCGCCATTCACAAAACCTGTGTAAACAATGGTGAATGCTGGGTTCGCTTCGCCATAAGTTTTAGACTTATCTTCTGCTGTGGCTGTGATGGTTGCCTTATTAACCGTCAGGTCTTGGGTTGCATCAGTAGCGGCCGCATAGCTGGCATCTCCAGCTTGCGAAGCCGTAATGGTTGTTTTACCAGCACCAACAATGGTGACTGTATTTCCGCTAACAGTCGCCACACTAGTGTTCGAACTAACATAAGTAACAGCCAGATTAGAAGAAGCCGTAGCTATCAGGTCAAAATTCGCATCGCCATAGGTTTTGGCTTCCAAAGTATTGAAAGTGATACTTTGGCTGATTTTACTAACCTCACCTTGCAAGCTACTTTCTACAGCTGTTCCTGCATTCAATCCATCATTTGGTGTTACTTCAAAGCTGATGTACTTATCTACATCGGCACTGGTTAGATCATAAGTTAAAGCTGTTGCTCCAGTAATGGCTGTTTTATTGGTGCCATTGGAATCGTCCGATCTGTACCATATGAAAGTGGAACCACTTTCGGCATCATTATCAGCATCACCATAAGTATAAGATCCTGTCAAGGTTTCGCCTACTGTCAAGGTTCCTGTAAAATCTACACCTGTTGCTGTAGGTAAAGCATTCAAGGAAATATTGACTCCATTGGCATCTGAGGCTAAACTATTCCCGCCAAAATCGGTGACCACATTATTGTTGTTGACATAAGTGATATTCAGGTTGAGTTGAGCCGTGCTCAAGTCAGCAACGGTCAGTACCAGCTCGTTGTCTTCAGCAGTTTCATCAGTTATGGTTTGAACTGTGAAATTGGTGCTATTGTCATCAGTCACGGTGAAATCTGTTGGGTGAGTACCCAGCATTTTTACTGGCTCGCTGAAGGTTAGAATGATTTGAGTTTCACTGTCCTTAGTAGCACTTACCAAAGTTGGGGCGGTCTGATCCAAATCAATCTTCACACCTGTTCCATCCAAAGGATAAAGGTTCCCGGCTAAATCAGCAATTGTACTTCCACCTGAGTGAAGGATTTCCAAATCGCCCAAGAACTCATCCAATGTATTGAAGTTGGCTATAATTTTATTGTCTCCAACTGTTCCATCTTCCACGGAAACGGCATTTTCCCACTTGCTATTTCCACCGTACACGGTAATATTATGATGTCCATTTGCACCAGGTTCTACTGGTTCACTGAAGGTTAGAGTGATCTGAGTGTCACTGTCCTTTGTAGCACTTACCAGACTTGGAGCCGTTTCATCATTGGTGACATTGATAGATGTGGCCGCAGAATTGTTATTACCAGCAGTATCCATTGCCTTGTTGGCCGCAACACCAACAGTTACCTGACCATCGGCTGATGGAGTGATTTTCGCAGTATAAACACTTGCGCTAGTGGTGCTAAAGCTACCCGCTGTTCCATTGGTTACAGAAATGTCATTTACATCGAAGCCCGTAACATCTTCTGAGAAAGTGAAGGTAGCCGTAAATGAACCTCTTTGAGCGTCATTGGCATTGCTTGTAATAGTTACGGTTGGCTGTACCAGGTCAATCACCAAGGTTTTTGTGGCAGAAGCAGGTGAATGATTTCCAGCATCATCCAATTCCTTCGCAGTGATTGAATAAGTACCAGCAGATAAGGTAGTTCCTTCATGGTTGAACAGCCAGGTAGTTGCATTATTAGTGTTGGCAATTCCTATGCTTGTTCCATCAATAAACACCTCTACCCTGCTATTGGCCGTGGCATTTCCTCCAATAATCAAGGTTTGATCGTTGGTAATGAAATCTGAATTAGAAGGTCCATTATCATTACCTACTGCCCCTGCACTTGGAGCCGAAACCGGGCCTGTAAGGTCTATCTGCAAGCTAAAGGCAGAAGAAGCTGCTGACTCATTGCCCGCCAAATCTGTTGCTTTGGCGGTAATGCTGTAAGTGTTTTCTGCCAAGGCATCCCTAGATCGATCTAAAGTCCAATCGCCATTAGCATCGGCATTGGTTGTACCCACACTGGTGTTGTCAATAAATACCTCAACGGTAGTATTGGCTTCCGCTGTGCCATGAATCTCAATGGCATCATCATTGGTCAAGCCATCAGAACTGCTGACACCTGTATCGTTGCTAATACCTGTTACCACTGGAGCACCAGGAGCAGTGATATCAACGGTTACACTTAGGGCTGTTGACTCAGCCGACTCATTGCCAGCAGCATCTGTAGCCTTAGCAGTGATGCTGTGTGTAGCCTCTGCAAGCGATGATCCAGTATGATCATAAGTCCAATTGCCTGAGCCATCTGCTGTGGTATTCCCTATACTGCTTCCACCAATAAATACTTCTACAGAAGCATTGGCCTCGGCCGTACCGCTGATTTCCAAAGTTTGGTCATTGGTTACATTATCCGTAGCACTGCTTCCTGCATCTGTTGAAATGCTTGCTACGATTGGGGCAGCTGGAACAGTTTCATCATTGACTACCCTTAGTTCTGATGCAGCTGTATTTCCATTACCACCCGCATCCTGTGCCTTATCGGCAGCAACATTTACGGTTACATTCCCATCAGCCAATGGAGTAATGGTTACCGTATAAATCTTCGCACTAGTTGTATTGAAACTACTTGCCGAACCATTACCTACTGAGATATCGCTTAGATCAAACCCTGAAACATCTTCGTTGAAAGTAAAGGTTGCTGTAAAGGCTCCACTTACCGTATTGGAAGAACTGGTAATTGACATGTATGGTGCTGAAGTATCGACTCTTACATCTGCTGCACCAGAAACACTAATCGAAGTGCTAGCATCATTTCCTGCTGCATCTTGAATTGTTCCTCCGTTAGTATTTATTGCAGAAACGCTAACACCATTGCCATCAATATCACCGGCAACTGTTGTGTATCTGAACACCAAAGTGTTTGTACCTGAACCACTATAATATGCTGCAGCCCTATTCTGTCCGCCCATGGCGATAGTAACACTTGGCGTGCCATTGGTTTCATCTACAAGTACAATATCATTGAAGACATAAGTAACATCTACATTGTCTCCCAATCCATAGGTTTTACCCACAATTGTACCTGTAGAAACTGACGGAGGAGTGATGTCTACTGTAATGTTTAATGCAGTTGAAGTAGCCGACTCATTGCCAGCAGCATCTGTAGCTTTGGCAGTGATGCTATGTGTAGCCTCAGTAAGGGTTGAACCCGAATGATCGAAAGTCCAATCTCCTGATCCATCGGCTGTGGTATTCCCTATACTGCTTCCTCCAATAAATACTTCTACAGAAGTATTGGCCTCGGCAGTACCGTTGATTTCTAAAGTTTGATCGTTAGTTAAATTATCTGTGGCACTGCTTCCTGCATCTGTTGAAATGCTTGCTACAATTGGGGCATCAGGTGCCGTTTCGTCATTGGTTACGCTTAGTTGGGTGGCTGCGGTATTCGCATTGCCTGCAATATCTGTGGCTTTATTCGCTAATACATCTACGGTTACTCCTCCATCGGCTGATGGCGAAATGGTAGCGGTGTAAATTTTTGCGCTTACAGTGCTAAAGTTGCTTGCTACACCGTTGCCTACCGATATGTCCTCTTGTGCAAAGTCCGTTACATCTTCTGAGAATGTGAACGTAGCCGTAAAGGTTCCACTTTGCGGATCATTGGCATTGCTTGTGATCGTTACTGTTGGGGCAGTCAGATCAATCACAACTTCTTGTGCTGTTGATGCACTGGAAGTATTCCCTGCGGCATCTGTAGCTTTTGCTGTAATTGAATATTCCCCTTCAGATAAATCTGTACCTGTATAATCTAACAGATAAGTACCCTGTCCATTTGTTGTGGTTGTACCAACGCTTGTGTTATCGATAAACACTTCTACACTACTATTGGCTTCCGCCAGCCCGCCAATTATCAGACTTTGATCGTTGGTGATAAAGTCTGAATTGGAAGGTCCATTATCATCGCCTACTGCCCCCACTGTTGGTGCTGATGGTGCTGTAGCATCCATATTGGTGTTATCCGTTACAGCAATTCCTTCATTACTAGCCGGGTCGGTTAGTTTGACTGATAAGGTCAACTCACCATCATTCAAACCTGAGAGGTCTGCTAAAGTGATTTGATCAGTTGCAGTGGCAACTGTACCAGACCCAGTCACATTTGTTCCTCCATTTTCTGAGCTTACAGTGTAGTTGTAGGTTGCTCCTACTTCTGCTCCGGCAAAGGTGAAAGTGGCATTTGTAGCTTCTGTTGCATTGATTAGATCATCATCCAGGCTTACAGAATACCCGCTTGGGGCTGTTACATCGAGGAGAATTTCCACTCCGGTAGCATCGGCAGCTAAGTTATTACCTCCAAAGTCACTTATGTTTCCGCTGGAAGGATCATAGGTAATTGTAATTTTTCCTACCGCACTGCTTAAATTATCAAAACCAAGTATCAGTTGGTTGTCTTCTGCCGTACCATCTGTTAAGGAAAGTATACAGAAACCATTGCTATTGGCATCTTCTACAGTGAAGTTACTGGCATCGGCACCATCTATTTGCACCTTTTCACTAAAGGTTAAAGTAATCTGACTGTCAGAATCTTTTGTGGCACTTACCAGCGTTGGCGCTGTATTGTCCAAATCAATGGTTACGCCTGTGGCATCAGTAGTTAACGCATTGCAGGCAAAGTCAACTACTTCATTGTTATTATTGACATAAGTGATGATTATATCACCTAAGGCATCGCTTAAATCCGCTACCGTTAAAGTCACCTCATCATCTCCAACAGTTCCATTATCGATGGCACTTACTACGTAGGTGTTCCCTACACCATCCTTAACCGTAAAGTCAGTAGGGTTAGCCTCTAAAACATCTACATTTTCACTAAAGGTGATGGTGATTTCAGTATCACTGTCCTTAGTGGCACTGGCTAGGGTCGGTGCTACGGCATCGGCTGAGGCACTAATTACCACTCCCGTATCATCCGTATTTTGAACCCAATCATTCAAGTCGGAAATCTCATCATTATTGTTGGTATAAGTAATGGTTAAATCTCCCACCGCAAACTCTAGGCTGGCTACTGTTAATACAATGTCCGTATCACCAGCAGTACCATCTACTTGAGCTGTAACTTCAAAAGTATTGCCACGGCAGTCGGTTACCACAAAGTCGGTTGGATTGGTACCTTTGGTCTGTACATTCTCACTATAGGTAATTGTAATAGTATTGTTATCGGTTTTAACTGCGCTTATCATTGAAGGCCTATTACTTACACCAGAGAACCAGCCCATATCGCCATCGAGGTTAGCCACAATAAAATCCAGCACTCCATCTCCATTCAAATCAGCCAAACGGCCAAGGCTGTGCTGCCCTACATCGAAATTCTTTAGTACATCCGGTAAGTAGCCATTGCTTTTATTTACGTTGAGAAACTCAGGGGCATTGGCGGTACCAGAATTCAGAATAACCTGAAAAGTACCGTCCGTATTACCGGAAATCAAATCCAGGTCACCATCATTATCTATATCTGCAAAACTGGGTTCGGACAGCGTACTTCCTGATCTATTAGCAACAGGACTAAAGTCTTCGAAAGGGCTGTTTTCACGATATTTCCTTGAGAACTGAGGAACTTCCTTTGTACCAATATTCTCGGCATAGCTAATGGTATCATTCCCCATCACGATCAAATCGAAATCATCATCACCATCCAGATCAGCGAAGCTTGGCGAGGCAAAACTTCCATAGTTCGTATGGAACCACTCAGTACCATTGTCTGGATCTGCGAAGAGCCCATCAATTTCCTGAAACTCAAACACAGGATTACCAATATCTCCAATATTGCGAAAGAAAACGACATCATTCATTGCCGCTGCGCTAACGCCTAGTTGGGTAGCTTTATTAGCATCCCACCCCGTTTGGTTTCCAACAAACAAATCCAGATCTCCATCATTATCTATATCTACCAAAACAGGCCTTGCACCTTCATTGCTAGTGCCTGGTTTTGTATCCAATGAATCGATCGTTGGAATCCATCCAGTTTCAAACTCCCAATTGGGAGCTGTAGAAGTGCCTACATTCCTCATTGGATATACTCTTCCGGTGAAGGATCCAACTAGAAAATCAATATCACCATCTCCATCTAGGTCTCCCGGAGCAAAGCCAGGAAGTCTTGCATCACTACCATCTGGTATTGCTACATTAAGCCCATTGTGATTTGCACCATTGAAAGCTCCGCTTCCTCCTTCCAACACAAAGCTAGCCGGCCATTCTCCAAATGGTGGGCGAACATACTCTTCCTTAGTATAGCTTTCTGAAGTAACAGGAGCAGTATTGGAAAGATCTTCCACTGTAGTTACGACTGACTCGTAAACTTGGAATGCCAAATCAAGATCTGTGAGATGTGAGGTACTGTTCATACCTGTAAAAATCACATGGCCATTGGCGAAACCTGCATTGGTACTGGCTACTATTGCATGGCTACCAGAACCAGAGAAGCCCGAGAACAGAAAAGAATACGTGTTCCCTTGTGTCAGTTGCGGTAAAGTAGGAATGGCAAAGCTTTGACCTCCGGCATCCGTACTGTTCGTAATGTTAACTGTTTGACTTGTTATTAAGGTACCACTTTGAGTTTGGTCTCCATCATAGATACTCAACGTAGCAGTTCCTGAAAAACTGTGATTACCAGACTCAGGGTAAATTGTAATCTTAGATAACCTGTTAGATGTAGCTGCGGTGAACGTCTGCCCGATAAAAGATTGATTCAAATAATCGCCTGAGCCGTTATAATCCGTTTCAAGATTTTCGTTTGCAGTGAAGGTGGCGATGTCATTACTCCCACTTTCACCATCTACCCCTTTAATACCTAAGCTTATTGTACCCACCGCATTGTCCAGGCCTGATATCGTAACATCGTATACTCCAGCGCTTACAAGACTTACCGAAGATACTGTACCGTTTACGGTACTATTTAATACAAAGTCAGTGACATCCACATTAGTTACTTCGTCACTAAAGGTTACCCTGAAAACAACAGTAGTCGAGCCGGTGGTTTCAGTTGAAGGTGCCTGACGGGTAATGCTCAAAACTCCTGGAGGATAACTTGGTAATGGTCCCTGTAAGGAGCTCTCCACGGCTGCCCCCGCAGAGTTTCCATCGTTGGGTGTTACTTCAAAGCTGATATACTTTGTGGCCTCCGCCAATGTAAGTGTGTAAGTTTTGGAGGTAGCCCCATTAATAGCAGTTTTATTGGTTCCGCTAGCATCATCGGAACGGTACCATTGAAAAGTGGTACCACTTTGTGCATCATTTTCAGCATCGGCATAATCATAGGCACCCGTAAGTACTTCATTCACTTCCAATGTACCCGAAAAAGTTACGTTAGAAGCAGTTGGTGCAACATTTATCGCTTCTAATGTGTAACTCTCAGAGGTTTGAGGAGCAGTTGCTCTTAAAGCATCACCAGCAGTTACTGTTCCTTCATAAATATCAATTTTCAGGTCAAAGTCTGTATGGGTACTAGTACTGGTTCCTGTGAATATCACTCTACCACCAGCATAGTTACCCGAAGTGCTAGATTCTAGTGCGTGCGAGCCACTTCCTGTGAAGTTGTTCATTACTATACTGTAAACCTCACCCTGAGTAAGTTGAGCTGGGGTTTCCAGCATAAATGTCTGTCCACCAGCATCAGTGCTACTGGTTAAGCTAATTGTTTGTGATTCAATTAATGATGCACCACCCGCAAGTTCATTTCCACTGTACACCTTAAGGTCTGCTGTTCCACTAAAGCTGTAGTTTCCTGATTTCGGGTAAATAGTATAAGCAGTAAGATAATTATCTGTTGTGGCTGTAAAGGTTTGGCCGAGTTTCGCCTGATCTAAATAATCGTTCGTATTGGTCTGGGTAATTGTTTTAGCGCCTGTATCAACTATGGTTCTTTTAATATCATTGGAACCGCTGGCTCCATCCACTCCTTTAATTTGAAGCGACAGAGAACCATCTGCATTGGTCAGGTTATTGACCACAACGTCATAGGTCTTTGCATCAACTTTAGTAATCGATGCAATTTCACCATCAACAGTAGAATTGAGTAAGAAATCGTCTGTTGTAACGTTTGTGGCATTATCGTCAAAAGTTACCCTAAATGTTACACTTTGTGCAGAAACAGTTGCGTCAGTAGGGTCTTGTCTTTCTATACTCGTCACTACAAAAGGACCAAGTACTGGCCCCTTCAAGGTGCTTTGAACAGCCGATCCGACATCTGTACCATCACTTGGGGTTACCTCAAAGCTGATGTATTTGTCCACATCATCTTCTGTGAGAGTATATGTTAAAGCTGTTGCACCCGAAATAGTTGTTTTATTGGTTCCAGAAACGTTATCTGAGCGATACCATTTGAAAGTTGAACCGCTTTCTTGATTATCATCGTCATGACTGTAAGTATATGCCCCTGTTAGTTCTTCTCCAATAGACATTGTTCCTGAGAAAGTGACATTAGAAGCCACAGGCAAGGCACTTGGAGAACCTTCAATAATTTCAATTACGATATCCGAAGTACTGAAATTGTCGAAACCGCCCTGTAGCCCGTCAAATGTTCCAGCGTAGGTTCCAGTTGTCAGGTCTCCAAATGTGGCACCACTCAAAGTAAATGTTGAGCTCCCCGATAGGCTATAGGATGTATTTGCTGCCATACTCTTAATAGAACTCACATCGAAGGCAATATCATCGTAATCCGAACCGGTGTCATCATCAATGACAATCGCACTGAAGATAACAGGTGTAACCCCATCGCTTAAAGTCAAATCTCCTGAAAGATTAAATGTTTTAAAATTAATACTTGAATTGGTGTAGTTAAATGAAGCGTTTCCGAATATCTGATTATACCCATTACTGGTAGTCCATGAAGCACCCTTGCCATTAGTGGTTGCAGAACCCGAACCAACGACTGTGAGCATAGTTGCAGAAGCTGACTCGCCATAGATGGTAAACTTGATCTGGGCAAACCCTGTGGATTGCAGGAAGAAGATTAAGAATAGCGCCACTAGAGACACACTCCTTTTCAATAATGGTTCAATAACTTTTGTTAACATAACACGCATTTCGGTGAAGATTAATTCAATATGAAAGTGCGGCCATTTATTGCGAGGAAATTAGAAATGTGCGTGAACGCCTAATATTTGGGTGTGAAGATTGGAGATAAGGGAATTGAATTTAAGTTGGGAGTCGAATACTGGTAATGGTTGATAAACGATAGTCTATAGATAGAAAGCTTGAAATTTGGTACCTTATCTTATGGTATGTGGTAAAACACCTATTAGCTCTACATCAGAAGATTCAGCCAATTGGCGCGGGGTAATAACAGTTTCTTTTACTTGCAAAGAAGCTAAAGGTTTAGACGATGTAAACGACTGATGGAAAAAATCTGTACTTAATTTTAAGTCTGGATGCACCTTTATTTCGGGGTCTGCTTCCATTTCATTCACTTCTAATTCAAAGCCAGCATTTTTGTAGACCATCGCTACTAAAGTAGAGCATGCCACCATTTTTTTCTGGTGATTATTACTGTATTCATTAATGAGTGACTGAATGATATCAATCATTTTTTTGGCGCCCCATTCTCCTAAATGCTTTTCGAGCATTTTATACAAAGTACCATCTGTATAACGCATAGAACAAATAACAGCTAAAAGCCAAGCGGCTTCATAGGAATACGGAATGGATACATCATCATAAAAAGCTCGTATTGCTGAATTGATTTTATCTTGGAAATGAACTGGTCGATTTTTCCTTCGGTACACATAAATATTTTTCACCCCTTCCCCTCTCAGAGTAGCTTCAAGTTCGGCTTGCCCTATTCCTGCACGCCCTGCTTGAACTATTCTATTTAGATTCTCGGGTATTTTATTCTGCCCACGATTAACATCTACGTTTCCCCAAATGGCCGCATGATAGATATTTCTGTAGTCTTTCCCTTCTTTACCTGGGTCGAACCAAGGAATTAGATAGAGCAACAGATAAAAAGCAGCGTGCATTCGCTTTTTTGGATCTTCTTCAAAGTAGTCTTTCTTAAGTTCATCTAAGAATTTGACATAGCTGAAGTCTTGATTTTCGAAAATGAGAATATCTCCAATTTGCAGATCGGATTGCCTTAATACCTTCATGTTCTTTGAATTAAACCTCAATATATCTTTTACTGAAATTCGCTCAAGGTTTTGTGCGTCAGATGCCTAATAAAAGGCGTAAACGTTAGAGTTTAAGGAGGGAAGTAAGTTTACAGCATTTGTAAGCGATTGATCAAGTTGTCTTTATATGATTTTCCTAATGGTATTTCATTACCATTAATTCTTACCACAAACAGATTTAAATCAATGTCCTCAATTTTTGAAGCATTCACAATATGTGACCTATGGGTTTGCACGAAAACGGAAGGATCAAGCTTTTCGGCAATATCTTTTAGCGATTGCCTCAAAACATATTTTTTAGCAGGTACATGAAGTATGCTATACTTATCCTCTACTTCAACCCAGAAAACATCATCAATATCCACCTTAATTAATCGATTTCGCTCCTTTACAAAAAAGGAATTACTCGCCAGTATCACATTTGATTCCTCCTCTAAAGCTCGGTTATCCTCTGTATGTGCTCTGCAAAAGGCTAATTCAATGCTACGTTGAAGTGTGTCTGGGTCAAAAGGTTTAATTAAATAAGCATACGGTGCGGTTTCTTTGGCCTTTTCAAATGTCTCTCTATCATCGAAAGAAGTAATGAATATAATTGGGGTGGGTTGAACAGATTGAAACTCTTTTGCTACGTCAATCCCTGTCATTTCTCCGTTTAGGTTAATATCCATTAGAACAATGTCAGGCTTGCTGGTCTTGAATAATTTTAGGGCTGTTTTTCCTTCTTGGGCAACACCAATAACCTGATACCCGAGTTCATCAATAAACATTTCAAGGGTATCGGAGTAGTTGGGCTCGTCTTCAACTATAAGAACATTCATACTTTT
Source organism: Roseivirga seohaensis (assembly GCF_001592945.1). Lineage (GTDB taxonomy): Bacteria > Bacteroidota > Bacteroidia > Cytophagales > Cyclobacteriaceae > Roseivirga > Roseivirga seohaensis. The sequence continues at coordinate 102,226 of NZ_LRPB01000005.1, read as the reverse complement.
GGTTAAGAGTAAAAGCAGCTCAAAGTAATGTATAACTCTTTACTAAAAACACCTTTTCAAACAACTTTCAAATAATTCCATTATAAGTACAACAGAAATCCGAACATCTCTAATTTTTCTATGAGTTAAGCAGTGGGTAAAGTCACGGTAAATGTTGTACCTACATTCAATTTGCTCGTTACAGCAATATGTCCCCTGTTCATCTGTACAAATTCATTACAGAGCTTCAGGCCTAAACCAAAGCCCTTTTCACCCCTCTGCCCTATGTGCCCTTGTACATTTGAATTAAACAGTTGGGCTAAAGTCTGTTTATCCATGCCAATACCTTGATCTTCAATTTCTAACTCTACAAAATCATTTTTTTGCTGAGTTGAAATCTTTATTCCACCTCCATCTTTGGTAAATTTCAGTGCATTGCTCAACAAGTTTCGGATAATTGTAGAAGTAGTGTTTACATCTGCAAAAACATACTTAGCAGATATTTCGCATACTATACTGATGCCCTTAGATTCGGCCAAAGACCGATATAGCTCAATATTTTCGTTTACCAAAGCGGATAGATCTAGCTTAGCAGGATGATGAGGGACTCCACCTGTTTGCGATGTAGCCCAATTGAGTAAATTGTTTAGCAAATGGTTCAATTGATCTATAGACTGATCAATCTTTGCCCCCATTTCAAGCAGTTTTTCTAGTTTTTCCTTCCTTATAAAGTATTCAAGTTTTTGCCCTACTCCCTGTAAGGCAATCATTGGACTACGAAGGTCGTGGGCAATAATGGAAAAGAACTTATCTTTAGTTGCATTGGCCTCTTTCAGCTCTTGGGTTCTTTCTTCTACTTTCTGTTCTAAAACTTCCCGCTGCTCGCTTAAAAGTCTCGTTTTAAACTGCTCCTTTTCCAGTTCCTTTTCGGCAATTTCCTTACGCATTCCTTTAATTCTGGCTGCTAGAGCAAAAGAAAGCAGTACTACCTCTATGGCACCTCCAAATTCAATTCCATAAGCGGTTACCCAATGCTCACCTATAAGCCCCGCCCCACGGAAGGTCATTAATATAATACCTAACATGTAGGGTATCCATGCAATTACATAATAAATGGCAGTGGTGTACCCTTTAAAATAGGTTCTCAGACCAATTATAATGTAAGAAGGAAATGTGATGATAACCAGTAGTCTACCAAACAAGAGTAACTCGGTAGCGGTATAAAAAAGACTGAGTATAGCCAGTAATAAACTAGCAAAACAAATAACCCATAAAAAAGCATTCATTTTTGGGTCGAACTTTTTCAAGTTCAAGAAATTAGCAGCAAATCTGCTTGAGAAAACCATACTTAGGCTTCCGAATGTTAGATAAATGTGTTGATCGAGGGCTGGGTTGTTCGGCCAAATAAAATAATACCCAAATCCATTTAGCACCAATGATGCGCACAATCCCATAATGGTAGCTCCCACATAAAAAAGATACGAGGTGTCTTTTAAAAACAGATATAACAGAAAGTTATATGAGGCCATTATGAACATCAAACCAAAAAACACTCCCAGTAAGAGCATTCTGGTCATTTGATGAGCATTGTATTCTGATTTTGGCTTGATTAGAATTGGTACGGCCATGCTCACAATAGTTTCTACTCGAACATAAATCGTGTTATTTTCTATATCTGGATCGATTGGAAAGGCATACACAATTCCCCCATAATCATTTGTTCGTGGAGAATAAGCATGCCCCGCCTTTTGTTCCTTCCATACGGTGTCAACAGACGTCTTTGTGAACACACTGATGTAATCCAAAGAAGGTTGATTAATCTCTAGCATTAAAGGCCCTGATGGCGGATGAGTCAGTTCAATTCGAAACCAATAAGGCCTATGATCAAACCCAAAGTTTGGCGACTTAAGAGGGGTTGCATCAAAAGCACTTTGCACTTCACCCAGCTGTAGCTCATCAATTGATAATTTGCCCGCACTATCGACAAAATAGTGAATACTGTATTCAAGGTTTGAAGATGTATTTTGTGCAGACAGATTATGAGAGGTTAAAAAACCTGTATACAATACTAAAAGACCTATAATGAGCCTAAATTCCAAAGTGGTAAATAATTCAGTTGAGTATATAGTAAGCTAAGAGCAATCTATAATCAATTTATTAAGTCTACAAAACGAATTGATAAGCGGTGAGTCGTTCTGAGGTTTACGATTCTAAAATTCAATTGTGTATTTAAGATTTAATAATTCGTTTACAGTTTTTACTCATCATTTACTGGTCAATTCAACTTTCAATTTCCTAGCTTTGTCAAAAAAAAGCGATGTTCAATTTCAAGGAAATTCTATCTGTAACCCTGATCTTATTTTCAGTTATCGATATTCTGGGTTCTATTCCGATTGTTATCGACCTGAGAAAAAAAGTAGGCCATGTTCAATCAGGAAAAGCAACTTTAGTCGCAGGCATCTTAATGATCCTCTTCCTTTTTGTAGGCGATAATCTTCTGGGCTTATTTGGAATCGATGTGGGTTCTTTTGCTATAGCCGGAGCTATCATCATGTTCATTATAGGAATGGAAATGATTTTGGGCAGAAGTTTCTTTAAAAATGAACCTGTTGAAGGTGCAAATAACACGTCATCTATTGTTCCGATTGCTTTTCCGCTAATTGCCGGAGCAGGCACACTCACCACTATAGTTTCTATTAAAGCAGAGTACAGTGAACTCAATATTCTAGTAGGAATCGTTGTTAACTTGGCCTTTGTTTACTTAGTATTAAAATCTACCAACTGGTTAGAGAAAAAGATAGGTGCAGGCGGAATCAGTGTTTTGCAAAAAGTATTCGGTATTATTCTTCTATCAATCGCCATCAAACTTTTCAAAGACAACATTATTAATCTATGATTATTATCTATACTGACGGTTCTTCTCGTGGAAACCCTGGCCCTGGAGGTTATGGCACAGTACTTAAGTACAAAGAACACCGAAAAGAACTTTCAGAAGGCTTTAGAAAAACCACCAACAACCGAATGGAGTTACTCGCTGTGATCATGGGTTTAGAAGCCATTAATGTAGCCAACGCCCCTGTAACCGTTTATTCCGATTCTAAATATGTAATCGACTCTGTTGAAAAAGGTTGGCTTTGGGGCTGGATAAAGAAAGGTTTTAAAGGAAAGAAGAATAAAGACCTCTGGCTGCGTTTTGCTGAAGTGTATAAAAAACACCGTGTCACTTTTCAATGGGTGAAAGGCCATGCGGGTAATATCGAAAACGAAAGGTGTGACCAATTAGCGGTAGAAGCAGCCATGGGAAATGACTTGAAAGTTGACACCGAGTTTGAAAACGGCATCAACGATTTTTAAGTTAAAAGGATCATATTTTATCTGAGTATGCAGAATTGATAATTCCCAATTCGTAAATCTAAATTCTAAGCTTCGCAATGGCCAATTCATTCTTTCAATTCAAGCAGTTCAGAATAGAGCAGGGCAATTGCGGAATGAAAGTAACCACCGAAGGTTGCTTGTTTGGTGCTCTTAGGCTAACACCAAGTACTTTCAATCCTAAGCGAATTCTAGATATTGGAACTGGCACCGGGCTTTTGGCACTAATGAAGGCCCAACAAACTGATGCCTTTATTGATGCGGTAGAAATTGACGAAACCGCATTTAAACAAGCTAAAATAAACTTTGAGAGCTCACCTTGGTCCAATCGCTTATCTGGATTTCATACAGATTTACTCGAATTCGAACCAAACCACCTCTACGATCATATCATCTGCAATCCGCCATTTTTTCAGGACAATCAGCTTGGAAGCAATCGCCAAAAGAATCAAGCCATCCATAATTCCAGTCTTACTTTTGAAGATTTGGCTACCAGCATCTCCAGACTTTTGAATTCTGAAAAAGGAATTGCTTCGGTTATTTATCCAGAGTATGAAATGAGTTTATTTAGCCAAAAAATGCAAGAAAGGGGTTTTCATGTAGTGGCCGACATTAGAGTTCTTAATCAAATGAGCAAACCTGTTTTTAGAAAGGTAAAATCATTTTCTCTAATAAAACCTGAGTTAGAAATTACTGAAACCTTGATTATTAAAGAAGAGAATGGCGCATACACCGATCAATTTACCTACCTACTAAAGGACTATTACCTCCACCTCTAATCTGAATTTGAGCAGAAACTATTAATTGTTGCAGAGCCTGATTTATCTAAATATCTTCACCCCAATTACTCATTAAATAATATGCAAGTTTTAGGAATTGACATTGGTGGTACTGGAATCAAAGGCGCTATTGTAGATACAATAACAGGTCAAATGGTTTCGGAAAGGTACAGGCTAGACACCCCCCAACCTTCTACACCAGAGGCCTTGGCCAAAACTGTAAAAAAGTTAATCGATCATTTTGAATGGAAAGGCAATGTGGGTTGTGCATTTCCTACCGTGGTTATTAAAGGAAAAGCTATATACAGCAGCAATTTAGACGATTCTTGGGTGGGTACACAAATAGACGAAACGTTTAGTAAATATTGCGATGGTCTAAAATTCACTGTAATAAATGATGCCGATGCAGCTGGTATTGCAGAAATGCGATTTGGTGCTGGTAAAGGCCTCGATGGCCTTGTCATTACAATTACTATTGGCACAGGTCTAGGTAGCGGTGTTTTTTACAATGGGCAGCTCATTCCTAATTTTGAACTAGGCCGCATCTATGGCATTGATGGAAATGTAATTGAGCATTATGCAGCAGGTTCTGCGAAAACCAGAGAAGACTTAAGCTTTAAAGAGTACGGAAAACGTTTTAATTTCTTTCTGAAGCATATAGAAAGAATCTGCTCACCAGACCATATTATTATTGGAGGCGGCTTGAGCAAGAAAATACATAAGATCGAAAAGCATATTAAAATTAACACTCCATATTCTGTATCGGCCAAGCTTAACAATTCTGGTATTGTTGGTGCGGCCATGTATGCGGCTGAAAAGGGATAAACTCAGAGCAGTAACCTCTCCCCCTCTATTTGCCTTATAACGAAACAGTTTATTACAACTAAAATAATGGCTTCAACTTATAACTAGAAGATTCATTAGTCATAAAAAAAGCGGCTGAATCAGTGATTCAGCCGCTTTTTAATTCTATATCCTAAGGGATTACTCAGCTACAACGTTGAATTTAACGTCTTTCTTCACCGACTTATGCAAATCGATTTCAGCCTCGTACTCACCAATCATTTTCACTTCACCTTTGAAAGAAATTTTCTTTCTGTCAACTTCCACACCTTTGGCAACTTTTAAAGCATCAGAAATTTGTAGGGTAGTTACCGCTCCAAAAATCTTCCCGCTATCACCAGCCTTTGCTTTAATTTCAAGTACAGTATCTCCAATCGCATCAGCAATTGCTTGAGCATCTGCCATGATTTTTTCAGCTTTGTGCGCCATTTGCTTTACTGTTTCTTCAGTGTGCTTCTTGTTAGATGCACTAGCGATAACAGCAAATCCTTGTGGAATAAGGTAGTTTCTTCCGTATCCTGGCTTTACAGCAACAATATCGTTTTTATAACCTAAGCCCTTGATATCAGTCTTTAATATTACTTCCATTCTGCTCTACTTTTAAGGGTTCAAATTATTTCAAAGAATCAGTTACGTAAGGTAAAAGTGCAATGTGTCTTGCTCTTTTAACCGCCTGAGCTACTTTCTTCTGATACTTTAAGCTTGTTCCAGTTAATCTTCTTGGCAGAAGTTTACCTTGTTCGTTTACAAACTTTAAAAGGAAATCAGGATTTTTGTAATCAACGTACTTAATACCGCTCTTTTTGAATCGGCAATATTTTTTCTTCTGTTGATCTCTGTTTACTGGTTCGTTTACGAGTGTCATACTGCTGCCTCCTCTTTTTTAGATTTGTTGAATGCGCCTTTTCTTCTTTTTTCGTTGTACTCTATAGCGTGCTTGTTCAAAGCAGTGGTCAAGAATCTCATTACCTTTTCGTCTCTTTTAAACTCTACTTCTAAAGTTTTGATTAGGCTTGGGTCGGCTTTGAATTCAATCAAATTGTAGAAACCAGTAGACTTGTGTTGAATTGGATAAGCCAATTTCTTCAAGCCCCACTTCTCTACGTTTATTATCTCTGCTCCATTGTTTTTAAGCAAAGTTTCAAAACTTCCGACAGCATCCTTCATCTGATCATCAGACAAAACGGGATTTAAAATGAATACTGTTTCGTAATTGTTCATGTTAATGATTTAATTATTTCGGGCTGCAAAGATAGGCAATTACAACAAAAAACCACACGAAAGTAAAAGATTGTATTTCAGGAAAATTACCTTCACAAAAAAGACAGCCATCTCATTAAACGCCAAACACTTAATTCATCGCAAAAAGTACTAAATCAAGGCTATTCTGCTGCAATTTCAAGCAGCACCTCACTTGAAAGCTCGTGTAAGCCTTTAAAGGTTTTTACCCTTGGCTTTATATCCAAATGTTTGGCGATGGTCTCTTGCTCTTCCATTACTCCAGCGGAAAGATATTGGTCATCTGTTCCATATACCCAATACACCTTTTTGCCCTTTAGCCGCTCTTTGCTTTCTAATGGAGGCAAATCAGGAGGGAAAATCCCTGCCCAAAGAATAAGTTTATCAAAGTGAACATTGGTTTGGGTAGCAAAACGCGAAATGGTAGCTGCGCCTTGCGAAAAACCCAAAAGGTTCACTCGTACATCAGGTTTTAGCTGGCTTTTTACCGAATTAAAAACCCGATCCAAATAGGTTAAATAATTTTCTATGTCCGAAAGTCGATCTTCTTTGGTCATCCATGTAGCCCCTACTCTTCCCGTAAATCCCTCTAAATAATATCGAGAAAGCCCTTCAGGAGCTACAATTAAAGTTTTTCCATCATTCAACACTTCGAACTTTCTAATAAAATATTTAGCCAATTGACCGTGCCCATGACAAACCAACCAAAGTTGTTCAATATCACCTGAAACCTGACCTAAGGTGTGAAATCTAGCATTGAACTCAAAGCTTATCTTGTGCTCCATTATGAATTAAGATCTTTGTTCGAAAATTTAAAAGGCAGGAAGTTATCAACTGAATCAGACTCGTAAACACTACCATCCGTTGCTGGCAAATAGATTTTAATATGCTGCTCCTGATTATTTTCGTATTCACTCATTACCTGACGGCAACTTCCGCAAGGTGTAGCCATTTTAAATTGTTCTTGACTCGCTGGTTTGGCCACTATGGCTACTTTAAGAATTTGACAATCTGGAAACTGCGACTTCGCTGAAAAGAAGGCAACACGTTCAGCGCAAAGTCCAGCAGGATAACAGGCATTTTCTTGATTGTTTCCTGAAATGATTTTGCCGTTGTCTAAAAGTAATGCGGCCCCTACTTGAAAATTAGAATATGGAGCATATGCTCTTAGTGCAGATTGTTTAGCTGTTTCTATTAAGTTTTGTGTCACTTCATCAAGCTCATCCGCTTCATATTGTGTTAGTGATACTTCCTTTTTAATTATCCTAGGCATTAATTTTTTCTTGATGTGCGCTTGGAATATACGAATCCTTTTTGATTCAGATGCTTGAATCAGGATTTGTTGAAATATGTTTGGGCGGCACAAAAAAAATTGACAGCTTGGCGGCCAAACCTAATGAACCTATGAATCGCATATTAATTCTTGGGGCTGGACGCTCTGCAACTTCATTAATTAACTATTTACTATCTGCTGCCGAAGAAAATGATTGGCATGTAACTGTTGGCGATTACGCCCTTCAGCTTGCCGAAGAAAAGGTAAAGAATAGTGAAAGAGGAAGTGCAATTGCTTTTAATGTTAGAGAAGAGCAAGAAAGAATTAAAGTAATATCAGAAGCAGATGTGGTGATTTCGATGTTACCCGCATCTTTCCATCCTACAGTGGCAGAAACCTGTTTATCCTTAAATAAACACTTACTCACCGCTTCGTACGTATCAGACGATATGCGGGCTTTAAATGAGCAAGCAAAAACAAAGGGATTGCTCTTTTTGAATGAGTGTGGCCTAGATCCAGGGATCGACCATATGTCGGCCATGAAGGTGATAGACAAAGTGAGAAGCAAGGGCTTAGAACTCCGCGCTTTTGAATCGTTTACTGGCGGACTTTTAATGCCCAACCCAAATGACGACAACCCGTGGGAGTATGGCTTTACTTGGAACCCTCGAAACGTAGTACTGGCAGGCCAAGGCACAGTAAAATTTATTCAGGAAGGAAAGTTTAAGTTCATTCCTTACCATAAGCTTTTTAGAAGAACAGAGATGATCCATATTCCTGGACATGGCTATTTTGAGGGCTACGCCAATCGAGATTCATTAATGTATATGGACGTTTATAACCTCCATAATATTCAAACGCTTTTTAGAGGGACACTGAGAAGACCTGGCTATTGCAAGGGCTGGGACGTTTTTGTACAGTTGGGAGCCACAGACGATACTTATCAAATGGATGGTGTGAATCAAATGACGCATCGGCAGTTTATCAATTCTTTTCTTTCTTATAACCCAAATGATTCTGTTGAATTAAAACTAGCCCATTATTTAGGTTTAGAACTGGACGGCCCAGAAATGCATAAACTAAGGTGGTTAGATATGTTTGAAGAAACGCCTGTTGGACTTCAGAAAGGCACACCAGCGCAAATTTTAGAGCATATACTCAAAAAGAAATGGACGATTGGCCCTGACGAGAAAGACCAAATAGTGATGTGGCATTTGTTCGACTACGTTGAAAATGGGAAGACAAAACGTATTCGTTCGGCCATGGTAGCCAATGGAGAAAATGCCAACGAAACTGCTATGGCAAAAACCGTAGGTTTCCCATTAGGGGTGGCTACTAAATTGCTGCTACAAGGAAAAATCGAAGCCCGCGGTGTGGTTATTCCTATTACCCCAGAATTCTATGAGCCTATTTTGAATGAACTTGACGAGCTTGGCTTCCACTTTATTGAGGAAGAGGTTGATTTAGATTAAGCGCATTCCAAACTAAAAAGGCCAGTTGATTTATACATCTACTGGCCTTTTTAGTTTTAGCCTCCTCCACTTTTCTTCTTTTCTTTCTTGTCTTTTCGTTTAAACAGGTTTCCAATTTTTGAAAAGATGCCTTCTTTTTCTTCCTCAGTTTTGGTATCAAATTTCATAGGCTTAGGTTTTTCATCATTGGTAAAAATCCGTTTCAGAAAACCATCTTCTTCCACCGGTTTACAACCCATTTGATTGAGCACTTCGATTGACGGTGGAGGGAATTTCGCCCTTGTAATGGAATTGAAATTTTTATCTCCATTCATTTTCTGCATCATTAATCCATATATAGGCAATGCGGAATTTGCCCCTTGGCCCATAGCGGTGGTTCTAAATCCAATACGATGATCATCAACTCCTACCCAAGTAATAGTCAATAGCTTTGGAGTAATTCCTACAAACCAGCCGTCTTTATTCGATTGTGTAGTACCTGTTTTGCCCGCAATGTCATTGCTCAATCCATACTTCCAACGCAGACGAGAAGCGGTACCTTCATCGACAGTAGCTTTTAGCATTTCAATAATAGCTTCGCGAGTTGTTTCAGAAAAAGCAGGGTCTTCACTTACTTCTGGTTTGAATTCTGCAATTAATTCTCCTCTGCTATCTTCAATGCTTGTAATGAAATACGGTTTTACTGTTCTCGATGAATTGACATAGCTAGAATAAGCTTCAATCATTTCTATTAGGCTAATTTCGGCAGTTCCAAGAGCAATGGAGGGTACTTGAGGCATGCTAGAGGTTATCCCCATTCTTTGCGCTTGCCCTATTACATTTTGTAAACCGGCATCCTCAAGCACTTTCACCGCTACAGTATTGACAGAATTACTCAGAGCTCCTTTCATTGAGTAATTGAGGTCGTAATTTCCTTCGTCACCAGAGTTGGTAGGCGTCCAATTGTCGTAATTGGTATAAGTTACCTGTTGGGCAGAATAGTGTTTACACGGGTCAATCCCTGCTTCTAAAGCGGCAGTATAAACAATGGGCTTAAATGTAGAACCCACCTGCCTTTTAGCCTGACTCACATGGTCGTATTGAAAATGCTCGAAGTCAATTCCGCCAATCCAGCTTTTTACTGCACCCGACCTGGGGTCAATAGACAACATTCCTGTGTTCAAAAACTTTAAATAATGAACAGCACTATCAATCGGACTGGCTTTCACCACCTTTTTCCCCGACCAATCAAAAAGCTCCATTTCATACTTTACAGCTAATGAATCCATGATTTGCTTTTTGGTTCTTCCAGAAGCTTTTAGTGCTTTGTATTTGGGGAGTCTCTCTATTGTACTTTCAATCAAAGAAGCATTTTTCAACCAAGGTGCATTCTTTCCATAACTTTCTTCAAAATCCGTTTGAAGCTTACTCATATGCTCCGTCATGGCCTCCTCTGCCATTCTTTGCATGTCGTAATCCAAAGTGGTATAGATTTTCAAACCACTGGTATACAGGTTATATTTATCACCTTTTTCATCCTTATTATGCTTTGTCCATTCTTCTAAAGTCTTTCTTACCTGCTCCCTAAAATAAGGCGCAAGTCCATCTTCATGGCTAAACCCTCTATATGAAAGCTGTAGTTTTTCCTTCTTAGCCATTGCAACTTCTTCAGCCGTTAAATAGCCATAGCGCGACATTTGGTTCAACACAACATCCCTTCTGGTTTTGCTCCTTTCAGGGAAAATCCTTGGGTTATACAGGTGCGAAGCTTTAAGCATCCCTATCAAAACGGCAGACTCTGTAAGGGTTAATTCACGTGCTTTTTTACTATAAAACTTACCCGCAGCGCTCTCAATACCAAAAGTATTATCACCAAACGGAACCGTATTTAAATAAAGCGTAATGATTTCTTCTTTGGTATAAGCCTTTTCTAAACGAGTAGCAATGATAGCTTCCCGTGTTTTATTAACTGGCATACTAAATATACCGTGGTTCTTTCTGGGGAAGAGATTTTTAGCCAACTGCTGAGAAATCGTACTTCCTCCGCCTGATGATTCATCTTGCAGCAATAGACTTTTGAAAATAACCCTTAACAAACTGCGGTTGTCAATTCCTTCATGATCATAGAACCTTGCATCCTCTGTTGCAATTAGGGCGTCAATCAAATGTTTAGGAATTTCATCATAACCTATCGGCTGCCTATCGAAAATATAGAATTTACCAATGAGCTTTCCGTTAGAAGCATATACTTCAGAAGCTTTGCTCTGCCTAATTTCGGTAAGTTGATTTTGATTTGGAAGTGGTCCCCATACTTGCAAATAAACACTGAGGTAAAAAAGTAGAATTGAGAGGATACCAAACAAAGTAATTCTCAAAGTCCATTTTAAGAACTTACGTTTTGGCTTGCGTGATCTAGTCATTTGTGTCTATTATGGTTCAGCAAAAATATGCACTTGCCATGCCGAAAACATCATCTTTTTTAATATGCCTTCCAACTTCATCTGAACCAATATTATTGCACTGAATAACAACTTTTTTCCCGCCTTAAATTTTCATTTTGAAAAAAGTTTTCTCGATTTGAAAGAAAGGTTTGATGATGGCGTTTCCTTTTTTTAGTATTCGGAATGAAAAGCATTTTCTTTGATCGTTCCGAAGTGCCTGAGATCTTGGATAAAGTCAGAGGCTTAAACTTTCAAACCCAATATGATTTCAATAAACACAGAGTTGAACTTGGTTTGGAAGGACAATATCGTGAAGCTTATCTGCGTTTGCCCCTAACCTTGACCTGCAATCAAAATCTCGTTTTAGATTTTGAAAAAGAAGTAAACTACCTAATGCTTTTGGTGCAATCGGGCAGTGCGTCTGTAGGCGTGTTTAAAGGAGAAAAATGTTTAGCGCACAAAGTATTCGGTGCCTACATGGTTAGAAAGAAGCAGGGAAAAAGCCAGATCAAACATCTCAAAACCAAAGGAAAATCAAGAGCAGGTTCTCGTGTACGCTTGGCCAGTACTTTAGAGTTTTTCGAAAACATTAACCTCAGGCTTCAGGGTCATTTCAAAGAATACGAATTTGATAGAATTGCCTTGAGCTGTTCTAAAATTCTAATCCCCTACTTATTTGGGTCGAAAGAAAGCACTCCCTTCGATAAAAAAGACGATCGCCTTTATAAAATCCCAAAACACCTGCATCAGCCCAACTTCGAGGTTATGCTCGGTATGCAAAAATACCTTAACAAAGCCGAGCTGGTATATGACGATGCATTTTTTGAGCAGTTTGATGAGTTAAAAAACAAAGGCACTTCATATTGAAGCACCTTTGTAAAGTTGAAAAAATTAGACAGTTGACAGTCCCACAACTGACAACTTTCTATTATCCTTAGGTTGTTGGTTTCGATGGAGCGGCCACACTACCGTTCCAAGCTAGACCTGCTCCCCAAACAAGAACTTTATTATTTATAACACAAGCTTGGGTAAGGCATTGGGTTGATCCACTTCCCTCCGCTACTTGGTTATTTTTAACCCATATATATTTATTGGCACCAAGTCCGCTAAACTCCATTTTTGTCCAATTTGGTAAGTCGGGAAGGTATCCACCATAGGCCCCGGCCGAATTTGGAAGATATCGCCAGTTCCCAATTCTTATTACACCTAAACCTTGACTTCCTGTTCCTATACCAAATTGATAAGTGCCAGATTGCGGCTGATTACTGCTGTTATCTGATGGCGCTGAATAATCCTTTGTAGCATCATCAGCAATCACATTCAGGGTAAGATCGGCTCCTAATTGAGAGGTTACTAAGACTTTGAGGTTTGAATCGGCATATGGAAACCCATAAGAGTTTGAGTTCTTATGTATCACCTGCGCGTATTGGTTACCATCACCAGTAGCAAATGGCACTAAACCTGGAAACATGCCATTACTGTTATTTGCAGGATTGGTCATTGAAAAATATCCCTCATTAATACCAATCATGATTTCTCTAAATACAGAATTGGTAATTGTTCTTTCTGCCAGTGTGCTTGACGGATCATTTATAGCAGTTCTGTTTTGATGTATAGTAGTAAAAGTTTTACCACTATCAGTGGACCAATTCATATAACCACCATCACATTCATAAATGATTTGTGAGGTTAAGTTCGATTTGGTAATATGGCAAACCTGTGTACCATCAGCACTGGTAAGCTCTATAATATTATCGGAACCCGTTGCAGCATTTTTAAAACTCCCCGTCATTTGAACCGGACTTCCGTCTTTTGGAGTATCCGATAGTATACTCAGTGAAGCTGGGTAATTAGCAGCTGTAGTATCGGTTAAACTGTTCAAATAAGTATCATAAGACCTATAGCTAGCAGGTACATGATTGGGCGCAAGAATTTTATCCTGACCTGTATTGGTTTTTATTACCGCAGCAGAACCTCCCGATGCACCACTATCTGTCAAAACGGCCTTTACTTGCCCTATGATAGAATCGGAAGCTTTGGCAGCCACCATTGGCGTTTTGTAACCTAAAGAGAATGATGCTCCTGCAGAATCAGTTCCTTCAAGCGTTAGAGGCAGTCCGAGAATATCAACATTAGATAAATTAATCCATACCGCAGTATCAGTGCTAGTTCGTGAAAACTCTATCCACCCATAATAATCAGGCCCCTGAGGTAACGGTGGGTTTGGATATTTACCATAGCCAACGTACAAGCGACCGCTTTTGATTGTATCAAAGGTGATGGCCATGTTCTCCGTCAAAGGAGTCACAGCCCCCACGGTTATTCCAGAAACTCCAGATGAAGCATCGGCTGTTAGTAATACGTAAAGAGCTTTACTTGGGTCTGGAGAAGATTGTTTTGCCAGTATAGAGGATTCGCCTCTTAGGTTTGCAATTTTAATAGTAGTACTCATTTTTGGTTGGGTTAATTTTAAAATAATAGCTAATGTAGGTCTTTAAGCTCCGTATTTCATACCCCTAAAGTATTACTCATCCTATACTAATTAATAACCAAAAGCATTTCACTAAGCGTTGAACTTACTGCACCACCTCTATGTTGGTTTTTTTGATATGAAAGAAGAAAAATCATTTTGCGACCCTGAAACTGGTGAGTGCACTCCTTCTGAATTGGGAGAGTTTAAAGCAAAACCAGAACTAAATACCGATAATGAAATTATTTATGTTGGCGACCCGATGTGTTCTTGGTGTTGGGGCATTTCAAATCATTTAAAAACTTTGAAATCTGAATACCCACAATTTAAATTTTCGATTGTTGTAGGTGGTTTACGGCCTGGAGGTGGAGAAGCTTGGGGTGATGAAATGAAGAAGTTTTTAAAACACCATTGGGAAGAAGTAACAAAAAGAAGCGGACAACCATTTGGTTATTCATTATTCGATAAGGAAAGTTTCAACTACGATACAGAACCTCCTTGTAGAGCAGTTGTTGCTTCGCGAAAATGGATGGGAGAAAATGAGCTTCAATTCTTTGAGTCAGTTTCAAGGAAATTTTATGTAGATAATGAAGATCCTAATGAATCAGAATTCTATAGATCAATTTGTCAGGAATTCAACATTCCTTTTGAACAATTCAAACAGATATTCGAAAGTGATGAAACAAAATACAGCACTCATCAGGAGTTTCAACTTAACCGTCAGTGGGGTGTAAAGGGTTATCCTACGGTGCTTTTTAAAAGTGGGAATCAACTCTTCCAAATCAATCACGGGTATACCGAATTTGAGCAAATGCAATTTGTGATTGAGAAAATTCTTAGCGAGGAAGTAAAATTATAGTTTATAGACATGTTGGTATAAAAAAAGGCTGCCCAATGAGCAGCCTTTAATATGTATTTTAAAATCTTGGATTATCTCCAACCTCCATTCGATGCATTCACACCATCAGCAGCATCAGGACCACCATAAGTGTAGAACGGACGAGCAGTACCCATTGTCTCCAAAATTTGAGGAGCAACTGGTAAGTGAAGGAAAGTACCATACTGAAGTAAATCTCTCTTTCTCATTTCGTAGAACTGAATACCAATACTTGTTGCCATTAATTCTACGTGCCTTTCATGATGAATAGCATCCTTAATTGCAGCTAAAGTAGGTGCTACTGGAGGTAAATTACCTCTAGTTACACGAGTACCTGCATTAATGATTAGCGCAGCGCCTGGTAAATCACCAAGGTTTGCTCTTGCTTCAGCTCTGATCAAATCGTTCTCAGACAATAAGATTTCCGGCATATCACCAAACCATCCAGCAAGAAGATAATCGTATCTGCTAAATCTGTAGTTAGAGAAGTGATAGTAACCTCTTTCTACACGGAACGGAACAGAAGACTTGTATTGGAAATCTGTCACTAACCTTTGATCCTCAGGAGTAGTAGATTCTGGTGGGAAAGGGAAGCTAGGATCATCATCCCAATGCTCTGGCTGATCATCATCCATCATATGAATCACTCTCATATCAGTTTGTCCCCAACCTGGGTACACTGAATATACCCAGTGCTCATTAATCCATCTTACGTAACCATCACCTTGAATAATGTAGTCTTCTGTGATACCATTATCCGCATAGTTTTTAGCTCTTGTCCAGTCAGCCGCAGCATCTTCTGCTGCATTTCTTGGGGCATAAGCCACTAAACGAGCTGCAAAAGAGTTGATCAACTTTTTGAAATCATCACTGCTTAAATCCTCTGCAGTATTCATCCATGCTGCAGGAATAGTGAATGAGTTTCCAGATAGTGCAATAGCCTCATCCAGTTTAGTTAAAGCTACATCAAGAACTTCATCATAAGGGTAAAATTCTGCAGCAGCAATCTCTTCTGGAGTACTGTTTTCATCTACAATAAATCCTTTATCATAGTTCAAACCAATATAACCGAGTCCGATACCTTGAATAAACTTAGACCAAGCTCTAACCAAGTTATTATCTTCACCATTAGGCCCAATATCTAAACCACCATCCATTACTTGAAGTACTGTGTTGGCAGTAGAAACAGCTTCATACAGATTAGTAAACATGTAGTTAGAGTTTGAAGCATAGCTATAAGCTGGCTGGTTATCCCAAGCTTTTCTAGGCTCCCATGACTGATCTCTCATACCAAAGTTACCCCAAGAGCACGTTAAGTTATCCGCAGCGGTTGAAAGCATATGAGATATACCATTTGTCCAGTGCGTTGGAGCATACCATGTAATAAACATACCACCAGCTAAAGTCTTAACATCTGAATCAGACGCCAATACTTTTGCCGTATCTGGGTTGTTTAAGTTCTCGACTTCCAAGTCGTGGCAAGCAACGCCACTGACTAAAAGAAAGGCTAATAAGAATCCTTTATATATTATTTTTTTCATATCAGTTTAGTTTTAGAAATTAAGTGATAGAGACAGAGCATAATTTCTGAAGTTTGGATAAGTACCTGTACCATCCACTGGGTTTCTAATAGAACCAACTTCTGGATCATATCCAGAGTACCCAGAGAAAGTAAACAAGTTACGTCCAATAGCTCTCAAAGAAGCTCCTTTAAAGGCGTCAAACCCTAAAAGATTTTGTAATTGAGTAGCAGAGAAAGTATAACCTAAAGCCACTTCTCTAACTTTTACGAAGCTAGCATCTTCAACCCAGTAAGAGTTATTTGAGTTTACATCGTAAAATCCTTTGTAATACTCAAGTGCTTTTTTCTCAGAATCAGCTTTTCCGAATTGATCCATGATACCATTTCTGTCATCTCTAGTTAACCATTGAGATTTTCTGTTGTATACATCTCCACCTTCTTTGATGTCTAACAACACATATGCAGTGAAGCCTTTATATCTAACAGTATTAGAGAAACCAGCGTAAAAATCAGGATTACCATCACCAATTTTAACGAAAGCATCAAGACCGTTTTCGTCTTTTAACTTAATAGGCGCTTCGCTAGTTGTTCCCTGAGAACCAGCTGGTACTACATAACCTTCGTTGTTCACTTCGTAATCAGAAATACTCTTACCTTCTGGTAATTGCTGTGA
Organism: Roseivirga seohaensis; assembly: GCF_001592945.1. Lineage (GTDB taxonomy): Bacteria > Bacteroidota > Bacteroidia > Cytophagales > Cyclobacteriaceae > Roseivirga > Roseivirga seohaensis. The sequence continues at coordinate 85,307 of NZ_LRPB01000005.1, read as the reverse complement.
CATTTGATCTAAAGACTTAACCCAAGTGTTTCCGTAAATTGAACCGTAAGTTTCACCTTCTTTTACATAGAATAATCCATCCGTTCCGAAAGTATATGGAGCAATTGGAAGCTCAGTTACAGTTTGTCTTGTTCTTGAGAAAACTAAGTTAGCATCCCAAGTTAAGTCTTCGCTTTTAATAATATTAGCACCTAAATTAAGTTCAAATGTGTTTGACTCAATTGAACCTGCATTTTGGTATTGGCTACTAAAACCACCAGCGATCGGAAGTAATCTTACACTCAAGAACTGATCAGAAGTTACTGAATTAGCATAAATAGCTTCTAAAGTAAATCTGTTTAAGAACTCAGCGTTAATAGCTACTTCAGTCTCAGCTGTTCTAGATGGCTTAAGGTTTTTGTTACCCAAAGTTGAAGCAGAAGCAATACCATTACTTACACTGTAAGTTTCATATTGCCAATCAAAACCAGGTCTGATACCAGCAACACCATATGCTCCTCTAATCTTCAATTCTTGAACATTAGGAATATCTATGTCTTCAGTAATTCTGTATCCACCAGAAAGTCTATAGTAGTTATTCCATCTTTCGTTTTCACCAAACAAAGAAGAACCATCAATACGGAACATACCATCAAACAAAATCTTGTCTTTGTAATCCAAAGAACCAATGAAGAAATAGTTAGATGCGATTACTTCTTGCTGATAGTTAGAAGAAGAAATGTTTGCAGTTGGAATAGCTGACAAAGTAGGTAAGTCTCTAATACCGAAGTCAAAACCACTAGTATTTACATTGTGAATTTTACTGTTCTCATATAAGTAAGAGATTTTACCTTTTGCTGTAACATCACCAAACCTTCCATTAAGATTCATAGTAGTTTGTACTTGCTGAACATTTCTTTCAGAAGTGTTTTCACTAAGTGAACCTAAAGAGTAAGTAATACCTAGAGGGTCTGTTCCACCCAAAGTCCAAGTATCATAAGGAGAGTATGATCCTGAGCTGATTTCTCTAAACTCAGTAGAATAGCTAGCTTCAAAGTCAATCCATGGAGCTAAATCAAAATTCAAACGGTAGTTACCAATGATTCTTTTCTCTTCATTTCTATTTTCAGTTTTATAAGTACTGTAAAGAGGGTTAGACTCATTAGACCAATGGTTGTGTCTGTAGTAATAAGGCTGTCCATCAGGATTTGGTAAGAACAAATCATTATCTGGTTCTGCCAAAACAATGTTGAAGAATATACCTCCCCCACCACCTGGGTTATTTTGTGAAGAGTTTGCAATCAAATTTGAAGCTGAAAACTTCAACCAATCGTTAATTTGATGGTCGATATTCAATCTAATGTTTTGACGAGAGAAACCATCTGTATTAGGAATAATACCTGTTTGCGCATTGTTCTCAAACGACATAAAGGCGTTAGTGGTAGAGTTACGAGTAGAAACAGCTACATAGTTTGTGTAGTTAGTTCCTGTTCTAAAGAATGCCTCTTGCTGATCAATGTTTCTTCCAAATGGATTATCCATATAGTGATCTGCATCAAAACTTCTGTTACCAACAATATCAGGGCTAAATCCACCAGCATATCCTGCAGGATAAGTAACTCCATCATATTTAGTAAACTTATCAAAACTAGCATAATCAGGCGCTAATGTAAATGCATGGTGCTCAGCCAGATCGATAGTTCTTTCAAGCTGCTGCCATCCAATTTCATTTCTAACAGTAATATTGGTAGTTCCAATATTTTGATTCTGACCACGCTTAGAAGTAATAATAATTACACCATTACCAGCTCTAGAACCATATAGTGAAGCTGCAGAAGCACCCTTAATCACCTCATAAGACTCTATATCATCTACGTTAAGGTCAGAAAGACCACCTTCAATGATAACTCCATCAATCACCACCATTGGGCCAGACCCTACGTTCAAGTTGTTATCAGCTCTTAACTGAACACTTGCATCGTTACCTGGAGTACCTCCACCTTGAGAAATTCTAACACCCGCAACTTTACCCGCTAGGGCATTACCTGCAGAAGTTGCCGGAGCCAAACTCAAACGCTCTGCGTCAATTTTAGCAACAGTTACCGTTAGTTTCTTTCTAGGAGTACCAGCAGCCACACCCGAAACAACGATTTCTCCCAAATCAGTTGCATCTGGGTTTAATCGAATATCGATTGTTGTCTGTGATCCAATTTGAACTTCTTGAGTAATATATCCCAAGAATCTAAAGACGAGAACTCCATTTGCTGGAGCCGACAGTTGGTATGTACCATCTGGGTTTGTTGCAACACCATTAGTGGTGCCTTTAATTAATACATTAACACCAGGAAGCCCCTGGCCAGTTTCATCAGTTACTTTTCCCTTGATATCGCGATCTTGCGCAATAGCAGACAGGGAGACAAGCACTGACATCATGAAAGTCAGTAATACTCTCTTCATAGTTAGTAGTTTTAGTAAAAAATTATTTTAGTAAATAATTCGATTGAATTACCAAATGTAAAATAAAATACGGTCAAAGAAAACCCTCACCATATTTTTAAGGCAAAAAAAGACCTATTAAAGTATTTTATTCTTAAAAAGCGATCGTAAATTTCAGAATATGATGGATTTAAAATTGACACAAAAAGCGTCAGTGTGACACATATTTGAATTAATTCAATATCGTGATTGCTTATTATGCTTTTTGACAAAAAAATTAACACTAACACCTATGTCATTTTAATTAATCACTGTACTATTCAAATAAAAAAACATCTACACTCTATATATCAGAGAGTTACAAATCACCATTTTTCTCGATAAAACCGAAAAAATAAACTCATTAAAAGTCCGATTAAATACATCTTTTTTCAGAATAAAATCCTTGGCTTTAAACTCCAAGCCTACCGACAGAACAAAATCGGAACCTATAAACAGAAAAAATAACCAATTATATAGAAGCCACCCCCTACAACAGTCGAGCATAGAAAGTCGGGTTTTCGCATAAAAAAAGGGCTTCCCGTCTGGAAGCCCCTTTAACCAAAACATTTGTGTGTGTACTCAATTAATCTTTCACATATCGAACTGCCATTTTAGCGATTGACGATATTTTACCGTGATTATAACTTAACTCTCTATTAGGGATAGAGATATAATTACCAATTTCATTGTCAGAAGACTTTGTCCAAAAGAAACCCACTTGGTTTACGCCTATTTTCCCCATTAAAGGATCGTGATATCCTTCAGATTCAAATTTGAACAAGTAATAGTCATCAGGAATAACTCGATTAGGATCTGACGAAAAGCCAGTTTTTTCTAGAAGTTTATTCCACTCTTCTATAGTTGGGATTCTCCAGCCTTCTGGAGCAGCTATTTCAGCCTCCTTGTAAGACATTTGCTTAGAATTCCCCATAAAGTTAGCAGTCATCCAAACCACACCATCAAACTCTTGAGTGGAGTAAGTCATACCATTCCTCCAATCCACCCAATCATTACCAGCTGTCCAATTATTATTTACTTCTGGACTCAGCATCACAAATTCTTCCGGAGAATTAAAGAAACCCTTTATTGGTAATGTCATCAGCGGGGTGATGAATGCTAGCGCGAAAAGTATCTGACGTATTTTCATATTCTTTATTTAAACCAAAGTTGACGAATAATTAACCTCTATTAGTTGTAGTAATCCGTATTATATATTTTAGGTAATTCTTTAAGAGATATCGGTATTTTACCTAGTAAGGTTCAGCTTCCATTTTAAGCCTAAATCAAAACTTGCAAAACCATCTACCTTTCCTATACCTGCATTGAGTGACAAATTCTCTTTCATTTTAAAAGAACCTTCAATGGTAGGCTGAATTGCTAAAAAGCGACCATCATACAAACCAACCTTGAGACTAGGGAGCAATGTGAATTTAGATTTAGGATTTAAAGCATATTGAAAATATGTACCAGAAAACGTTTTTTGCCCTTTCTCTGAATTGTCGAAATTTTCTAATCTAGTATAACCGGCTTTAATCCGTGATTTATAATCCACTCCTAATCTAATGCCATATTTCCATCCATAAACTGTTCGATTGGCAGAAGGAGATATTTCTAAAGTATAATTGGGAGTCCTTGCTCTTTTATAAAGAGATTGAGATGAAGCTTCTAAACATATTAAGCTCAACATTAAAATGATTACTGTTTTCATGGTTTTGGTTGTTGTCATTCTGTAGCATAAAAGTACCTCACAACCAAATAGATAAGATATGAGAAAAACGAATTATAATATTTAGGTTTAACCCCAAAGCTTATAGGTATTTTTCTTAAATCATCTTCCTTCAAGCTAACTTCAAAAAAAAATGGAGGCCAATCCTAGATCGACCTCCTTCAGAACAACTAACCAATGAGCCATGAACGCTCACCGATAATCTTTATTGGTTCAATATTTCTTTGATATACACTGATATATCATGTGGTGCTGTTTCATCTCCTCCAAAGTATGGGTAGAGCTTATAATATAGACCCGTATCGCAATTTGCTCCACGATCAACCTCCTGCTCTATTTCTCCATTTAATAGTAAATAGAACTTATCGTCTACAATTTGAATCTGATAGTATGCTGTTTCATCAATAGCTACATCACCCATGTGATGGTAACTCACAACCCCACTCGTGTAGGCATATGAAAATATTTCAACCAAGTCTTTTTCTACACTATACCTCCAGCCAAATCTTACACTGTTTTCATGATGCAAACTGTTGCAATCAGAAAACCCCATTAGCTTGTTTATATCTTCTTGGTTCTTATTTCCTAAATCGTACCGTACGGTTTCATCAAACCTTGCTGTAAAAGCCAACATATCTGACTTTAAAGTTCCCAGTTTTTCACCTGGTAAACCACCTATCTTTTTACTGGTGTGCTGCCCCTTTTGCATAAGGTACTCTACCTCATGCTGTTCATAAATATCTGAGCACGAACTCAAACCGAAGAGCAATAGTATAAATGCTAATACTTTTTTCATCTTACTAAACTTTGGGTTTAACACAAGCCAATACCTCACGTAAAAAACCATTTAGTGGATTCCGATTTACGGAGAGCGAACCATCGCCCTTAAGTTTAGTTCCAATCACATTATGCACTTCAGAAGAACGTTTCATTTGTTTTAGATAAAACCCTTCTTTAGTATTTGCATTAACAGTACTTTTTTTCGACTGCTCATTTGAATTACTTACCACATTCATTCTAGGGGGTAAGTCAAAGATCAGTCTATACCCTTCTCTACCATCAGTGGTCTGTGAGCACTTTTCACTCATGTTACTTTCTCCTGCTCTGTTTATTCCATTAACCCCTAAAAGGTTTGACTGGAAATATAATCTGTTGTGCTGTCCCATGATTTCATTATTAATACATGTTCCAGATAAACTTCAAACCAAAGCCCTTCTTATCACCAGCGCCATATTCTAAACCTAGCTTCCAAGCATCACTTAGGTCAAGTCTTACTTCGGCAGCTATAAATACCTTTTGTAATTCTGTATTATATGTTGCCAATCTTACAGAAGGTCCTACTTGCATATACTCTCCTACCGGCAGCATTACACTACTTTGAATTCCAGCGAAACGATCGTCCATGTATCGTTCACCAAAGTCATAATCTCGAGTGTGGAAATAACTTAAGTTGAAAACTTCTTTAAAATTGATACCAATTTGATACCCGAATAAATCACCTCCATAATTAAAGTAAGTGGGAGCCACTTGAAAGGTGAAAGGCTTTTCATATTTTGCCTTGTAATAATGAGTTTGAGAAAAAACTACGTTGCTAACTAATAGCAGGATTGCGATGATCATTAACTTTTTCATGACATTTAGATTTAATTGTTCTGTATTCCAAATGTCATTGATTGGTCGGCCTATCTTATGGGCTTGTTCCCTAATATGAAAAATGTTGATTACGCTTAATAGAATGGGAGATTTGACTAATCATTATCATTAGGCAATATGTGGTAAACCCATATAGTTTTTAACCTATCAAGTGTTAGAATTTCACCTACTCGATTCTAGTAGTTATAGCAACTTAGTAATTCACCTAAAAAGTGTTTAAGCACTGATTTAACAATCTTTAACAGCGATTTTTTAGAAAGCGCTTTATAAACGGTTAACCTAGACGTTAAAGGATTGCTATCTTTGTCGATTAGCTAAAAAACACATGACTTGGTTTAAATCTATAGGAACAACAGAAGCCATATTTATAGGGCTTTTTATTGCTGCCTATTTTGCATATATCTTCCGGTTAGCCACAATTGCCAAAAGACTGCAAACCAGTTTTAGGCCACTGTTGCTCAAAGTATTAATACGTACCTTAGCATTCGCGCTCATCATCTTCTCACTAATGGGGCCATCTTTTGGAGAAACCACTAAAGAAGTTAAATCAGAAGGTAAAGACATTTACATTGCTGTGGACTTGTCTCAATCTATGAACGCGGAAGATGTTGAGCCATCTAGATTATCGAAAATCAAATACGAGCTCAACAATATTGTTCAAGCCTTTAGCTCAGATAGAATCGGCTTAATTATATTCTCTTCCGAAGCATTTATTCAATGCCCGCTTACTTACGATCAAAGCGCTATTAATTTATTTATCAGCACTCTCAAAACTGATTTAGTACCCAATGCGGGAACCGACTTTAGCGCCCCCTTAAATATTGCGATGGAAAAACTTGAATTGGCAGCCGAGGGACCAATAACCCAACAGAAATCAAAAATTATTCTGATGATTAGCGATGGAGAAGATTTTGGGGATGAAACCGACAAAGCAGCCAAGAAAGTAGTAAACACAGGAGTTAAGCTTTTTACACTTGGGGTAGGCACAGAAAAGGGAGCCAAAATTCCTGAAGGACGCTCTTTCAAACGAGACAGAAACGGGCAAGAGGTAATAACAAAGCTCAACTCTGAATCGTTAAGGAAGTTGGCCGCAGATACAGGCGGAAATTATTTTGAGATTAACGAAGATCAAAATGACGTTAAACGACTGATTAGAGCCATTAATGAAGTAGAAGGCGAAGTACGCGACACTCGCCAGATCGATGCTTCTGCCAATAAATTCTATTATTTTCTAGGTGCAGCCATTTTACTGCTCATTTTAGATGCATTAATTAGAAGAAAGACATTACGACTATGAAATATTTAATTACGCTCATTTTAGTATTTACTAGCATAACCGACCCCGTAACCAAAATTGCTAAGTCTAATGCCCTAAAGAAGGATGCGAAAGCTTTCTATGACGAGAAGAATTATGAACAAGCCATAACCAGCTATGCAAGACTACTGGATTCTATGCTGGTTGAGGATGAAGATGCCAGACTAAACATGGCTAATGCCGCCTATCTTTTAGCCTATGGCGACAAAGAGCTTTTGGGTGTTTTAAACGAAGCCTCAGAAAATCCAGACGAGCTTGACGAAAGCAAGGTAGAAATGGCAAGTGAAGGATTAAAGTACGCTAGCATTGCAAGCAATAATTATGACGAACTATCAGCCAACGCTCAAAACAAAGTAATTGCCTCTAGTGCATTTAATCAAAAGGGAATTATTGCTTATAAAAGAAGTGAAGCCGCTAAAGCCGAAGAAAAGAAATCTCTTACCGATCAAGCCTTAAATGATTTCAAAAATTCACTGCGAAAAAACCCTGAAAACGAATCTGCCAGATACAATTATGAGCTTCTGAAAAAACTAATCAGAGAACAAGAACAACAAGAGCAGAATAACGAAGAAAACAAAGATCAAGAGGAGAAAAAGGATCAGGAAAAGAAAGATCAAGAACAAGAAAAGAAGGATCAGGAAGAAAAAAACGACCAAGAAAAGAAAGATCAGGAGAAAAACGAACAGGAAAAGAAAGACCAAGAACAAGAGAAGAAGGATCAGCAACAAAACGATGAAGAGCAAGATCCTAATGAAGGAAAACCCCAAGAAAAAGACCCTCTTGAGAAATTAAAAGAAAAGCTTGAAGAGATGAATATGAGTCCGGAAAAGGCTCAGATGATTTTAGAGGCAATGAAGAACAATGAAATTCAGTATGTTCAGCAAAACAAAAGAAAAGCCACTAAGAAAAAGGACTCAAGCAAACCTGATTGGTAAACACTTAGGCAGCGGCATCTGGATTAGAACTGTCAGACTTTTGTTCAACCATACTTTGAGCCAGAGGCATAGCAATCATAAAAGTAACGCGATTACTTAGTTTTGAAGCCACAATGTTGCAGTCGGCTAAATTGAAGAGTTTCTTTATTAAATAGAGTCGAAGTGAAAGCATGCTTGTTCTTTCGTTGTCATCAAAATTAACGCGATACGAAAAAAACGACTCCCATTCCGAAAAGTCCTTTCTTTCATGGAAGGCCATAGTAATGTTTACATTTACAAAGTCGCTATCCAACTTAACAATAAGTTCTGGTTTCTCTCCGCTAGAGAAATCCCTCATCAAATTAATTAGTCTTTCAAATGCCGAAACTGTTTTTTCAAAATCTGTATATACATATACACCTTTAAGGTAGTCTTCAATCCTATGTTGCCTACATGCTGAATATTCTTCAAAACAAACACTTAACTGATCCTCTAAATCTAAAACTTTATATTCCAGTTTAGACTTTTCAAGAATCCCTTGTTCTATCCTCAAGAGTAAAAGTAGGTCTTCTAATATGTTCTCAACATTATTTGCTTGATTTAGTATTTTACGAACCCTCCCCCTCATGGCTCCTTCATTCGAACCACAACCTACGGCCATTCTATTAATAAGTTCTGTATTAAGCTTTATTACAGAAATTGGCCCAGTAAAATTACGGCTCAAAATATTTGAAAGATCAAAATTGAATGGCTGAAACTGTGTAGTTGAAAAGGAAAGGCCGTCATTCGCCTTCTGATTCTTATTGTCCATGCTTTAGGTGAATGTGCAGATCACGATCTCTTTTATTAAATAGATCAATCTCTGCGGTTGTTCTTAGCTATAAATTTAATCAAGAGCCAGAGTAAAAAGCATGAATTGATTACCTACAAAAAAGAAATCCAAATTTCACCTAAAGCATAGGTAAGTCACCTATTAAATGTCATCAAAAAGCCTTTTCTCTAATGCAAAAACAGCTAACCCAGCCATATTTTTAGCTCCGGTTTTTTCAAGAAGATTCCGTTTGTGCGCATCTACAGTACGAACAGAAATAAATAACTCATCTGCAATTTCCTGATTGGAATACTCTTTAACAATTAGATGAAGCACCTCTCTTTCTCGCTTAGTCAAAGGAATATCAACAGCCATTCTAGAACCCCTAGTTTTATCACCTCTAAGGTTATTCATAATTATGGTAGTTACCTCTTGTGAGTAATAAGTATTGCCCGCAGCTACTTCTGTGATTGCCCGCTTTATCTCTTCCTCCCCACTGCTCTTCAATATATAGCCTTGAATGCCATAATTGAGCATTTTCTTTATGTGTTGGGTTTCGCTTAACATTGTAAGTGCTAATATCTTAAATTCAATAGTAGCCCCTTGAATTAAATTTTTCACTAACTCTATTCCATCCATTGAGGGCATTACTATATCAGTAACAAGCACATCGAAATTGCCATTCTTGCTAATCATAGATAAAGCTTCTTGCCCATTATTGGCTTCGCCAACAATCTCGAACCTCTCATCCTCGTCTAGGTAAAATTTAATGCCATCACGAATCATTTTATGGTCGTCAACGAGAAATATTTTAATCGTTTTCATATGCTATTTTTGAGTTATCCAATGGTACATTTAGAATTAATGAGGTTCCTTTTCCTGGGAAAGAGTCAAGAATAAATTCACCTGAAAGAGCACTAGCTCTATTTTTCATACTTGCTAAGCCAAAGCCCGAAGAATTGAAATTTATATTATCCATGTCGAAACCCTGCCCATCGTCTTCAATTATTAGTTGAATGCTTTCGGAAAGTTTAAGCAGTTGTATTGAAACACTCTCCGCTTGAGCATGCTTAATAATATTAGTTATTGACTCTTGGATAATTTTATAGAAGCTAGTTTCAGTACTAACATTAAGTCGTTCTTCCTCTAAGTTAGTAATGAATTCGAAATTCACCGAAGAAGTAGCATTCAATTCATCTACTAAGTCTTTAACAACTTCTGTTAATCCAAAATCTTCGATAGCTTTCGGCATTAATCTATGGGCAATTTCGCGGGTTTGATCTAGCGACTTTCTTAGGTTTTGCCAGCCACGTTCGTATCGTTCCAACACCTTTGGGCTTAAGAGGTGTTTTTCTTTTTTAACAAACTCTAAGTTGAGCGAAGCAATAGTTAAAGTTTGTTGTAAACTGTCATGAATCTCGCGAGAAATACGGCTACGCTCATGATCTGCGGCATCTAAAATGGCGGCCAATACTTTTTCTTCTGACCTTATTCTGTCTGTAATATCAAAAACAGAAGCTTCGATAGATAACGGAACTCCATTTTGGTCAAAAATACCATGCCCGAATTCCGAAAGCCACTTTATTTTTCCTTCTCTATCAAGAATTCGGTAGCTTAGTCTATAGGGCTGCTTATTGCTTATTGCTGCATTTAGGCTAGATTCTACAAACCTTTTATCGTCTGGATGAATTTGTTTTTGATATTGTAAAGGATCTATTTTTATCAGCTCATCGGCAGTAAATCCGGTTAACTCAAGGCAATATGCATTTACATAGACGAATTCTTTGGATGGATATTTAGCGCTATACACTAGCCCTGGTATGTCTTCGACTAACGACTGATATTGCGCATATGATTTTTCAAGATCAAGCGTGAGCTTTCTTTCCTTGGTCACATCCATTAGAGTACAGACATGCCTTATAGGAAGTCGATTTTTATCAAACTCTACATTTTTACCTAAGGCTCTCATCCACTTTACATCACCCACATTGGTCACAAGCCTCACTAAAACATCGATTTCATTAACCTCTCCTGATTTAAGCTTTGTGGCCAAATCACAAACCAACTCTACATCCTCGGCAAAAACACTTTTTCTCACATAATCTGTAACATCATTCTCAAAGTCATATTTCGATCTTCCTATGAGTTCGTAGTAATTTTCATTCCATTCCAGTAAATCGTTCTTAATATCCCAGTCCAGAATTATTTGTTTGGTACCAGAAATAGCCAAGTTTAAAACCCTTTGGCTTTCCATAAGCTGTTCTTGAGCAATGCGGGTGGCAGTTACGTTCATTGTTAAACCTATCACTCTTAGTCTGCCGTTTGTGTCAACAAAAGTTTTACCTTTTGATCTAAGCCAACGCAATTCGTTGTTCTGAGTAAGCACTCTATACTCAAGTTCGTAATGTCTGAGTTTTCCTACTTTAAGTTTACTAAAAAGCATTCGTACTTTCTCACTATCGTCAGGATGAAGCACAGAATCCATAAATTGATCTTTGGAAGGATCGTATCTATCTTTTTCCTGACCTATAATTTCTAAATAATTATCACTTACACTTACAGTATTGGTTTCCAAGTCCCAGTCCATCAAAGCCATATTGGCTCCATCAAATGCAAGTTTTAATCTCTCTTCATTTTCTAACAATTCTTGGTCTTTGAGGTAGGAATCTGTAATATCTAAATTAAGTCCAATTATCTTATCCCCCTCTTCTTCGTTGATTCGGAAAATTTTGGCTGTTGATCTTACTCTCTTTATTTTTCCAGACTTAGTCTTAATCTCATATTCAACATCAAACACCCCTCTATTTTTTACTAAAGAGCCTAAATTCAGGGTAAGTAATTCCTTATAGGCTGGCTGAACATATTCGAGCCAATCAGAAATTTTAATTTGGTTATCCTTCGGAAGTTTTCTTTCATGAATTGAAGCCATCCCTTTATCCCAAACTAGGTAGTCTGAAACCATATCCCATTCCCAAACACCAGTTTTTGCCGTAGTAGCAGCTAACTCATACTTAAGGTTTGCATTTACAATCGCCTTTTCTTTCTCTTTGTATTCGGTAAAGTCTATATGGGTGCCATAGATTATAAGCGGCTTACCATCTTTATCTCTTTCTATAATTTTGCCTCGGTCTAATACCCAGCGCCATTTATCGTCTTTTCCTTTAATCCGAATCAATAATTCAAACTCTCCGCTAGCATTAACTGCCTCTCCGTATAAACCAGTATTGATTCTTTCTAAGTCGTCTGGATGGACACGTTCGTCAAAAAAGGCTTGTTCGTGAACAATCTCATCGAAATCATACCCCAGCATTTCTGCATAGTATTCATTGAATCGGGTCTTGCCAGTTTTCAGGTTCAATTCCCATGTTCCAATTCTGGCAGATTCGATGGCCAGCATCATTTTTTGCTTGCTATCCAACAATTCCTTTTCTGCTTTAACTCTGCCAGTAACATCTCTAAAAACAGCAAAAATAAAAACATCCCCATCTATCATAATTCTACTTAGGTTTACTTCGCAGAAAATGATCTTACTATTGCTCTTCTTTACATCCCAGAAAAAATTTGCCTGACCGTTTTTCAAGACGTTCTCAATTTGTTCAGCGACAAATTCTTCAGAAAGGCGTCCATTGGTTTGATATTCTGGAGTAAACCTCCAAAGTTTTTCATTTTTAAGCTGCTCTTCTGCTATACCAAAAATTGCTTTGACATTGGTATTACAATCTAGGCAGAAACCATCTTTTAAGATGACCATTGCATCATTACTCTGTTCAAAAATGGTCCTGAACTTCTGTTCATTTTCTTTTAAGTTCGCCTGAATTAGATACTGATCATGAACATCTGTTGAGATACCGATAAGAGAGGTGATATTCCCCGATTCATCTAACATGGGAGATACAGAAACCATAAACCACCTATAAATTCCTGTTGAGTTTTTAATTCGTACTTGTTCAGAAAAAGTAGTCTTATTTCGATTTGTTTCCTTCCATTTTGTCTTTATCAAAAGAATGTCATCAGGGTGAACAAAATCCAACCACTTAGCACCGAAAAACGAATGATCGTGAATTCCAAAGTAAGACCTCCCTCTACTATTTAGATAGGTCAAGCTACCCTGAGCATCAACGAGCCAAAGAATATGAGGTAGTGCTTCTGACTGAAACCTGTATTTTTCTTCACTCTCCTTTAGTGCCAAATTAGAGAGCATCTCGCTTGTTACATCTCTAAGCATTCCCGTCAAATCTTCTCCGTTTCGCTCCAATTCGCAGTACAAATGCTTAACCCCACCTTCAATATCCATTCTAAAATTGAAGCTAGCTCTTTCTCCAGATTTTAAGTCGAGGGTCAACTGAATAACATACCTATCTTCTTTGATTATTTTATGGAAGAAACGCAGTGAAGGCCCTTCTGAAACAGGCATGCCTAAGAGATTATAAATATTGTCGGACCATACAATTTTATTTGTTTTGAGGTTCATTTTAAAAGAACCTATTCCTCCAATCTTCTCAGTTCGTGACAAAAGCTCTTTGGTATTCATCAAATCGAGCTCCTTTATTTTACGATCATGTATATATTCTTCAATACCAATGTTTTCTGTATAAAACAAAAAGGCCTCTGTTTTACCATCATCGTTTATTACAGGCGACACCGTAATCTGAATATCGAAGAACATACCGCTTTTACGCTGAGAGGTATATTTACCTTTCCATTGTTTACCCTTGTTTAACTGCTGCTTGATTTCTTCGACAACCTCAGGTTCTATAAAATTAGAATCAAAAAGAGTAACCAATTTACCTAATGATTCTTCTCGTTTAAACCCAGTAAAACTCTCATGAACATCGTTTACGTAAAGTGTAATTCCTTCAGTATCGGTGATTACTATAGCATTGGAAGATTTATTAATAGCAGCGTATAGACTATTTAATTCTTGTTGATTTTCTCTCTCTTCAGTAATGCTTTTGATACTCGAAAGCAAATATTGACTACTGCCAATATTAATAATTTGTATTGCCTCGGATGCCTCTATAACCGACCCTGAATTTGTAATGAACTCATACTCTACCGACTCGACACGTTCGCCCTCAAATGCCCTCTGATGATTCTTTTCAAAAGACTTCTTGAATTTTGGCTCAACAAAATCTACCAGTTTTCTTCCTTCTATTTGTTCTAATGAATAACCTATTAGCTTTTTAAATTGATTATTCGCCACCAACAGATTCCCTGCTTCGCTTGTCAATGTAACGCCATCATTATTCGTATCTAATAGTGAGTCAATCAACGCTCTATTACCTGCAATTGCATCAAAGAGTTGCTCCCTCTCATAGCGCCAATGGTCGTTTCCATCTACTTTCTTACCTTTCATTACTGCAATTTCCTTATGGCTCAATTAATTACTTTCCACCCTAATAAGACTGAAAAGGGGATTTATCCACTTATTGAAAAACACCTAAAAGAGTGACCTAGGTGGAACCATCAAATATGATTGAATTCGTTTTTATTAAATTAGGTAAAACACCTAGTCATTAATTTAAGAGTTTATGCCAACATTTCATCATAATAACCAAACAAATTATTCGCTCAAGCTCTTCACCTCGCTGAGGTCACTACTTTATCATCAGGCTTTTCCTTTCCTATTTGGCTCAGTATTTCTTACATTTGCTAACACTCGTTAGGTAAATTAAATAATTCAATATGAATGAAGTTTATATAGTATCAGCAGCCAGAACTCCAATAGGAAGTTTTGGAGGTAAATTAGCAGGCTTTTCTGCCACACAGCTAGGATCGTTTGCCATTAAAGGCGCCTTAGAAAAAGCTGGCTTAGACCCTAAGCATGTACAAGAGGTTTTTATGGGCAATGTAATTTCAGCGGGCTTAGGTCAAGCTCCAGCTAGGCAAGCTGCAATAGGCGCTGGACTCAGCAATGAAGTACCTTGCACTACCATCAACAAAGTATGCGCCTCTGGAATGAAGGCCGCAATGTTTGCAGCCCAGTCGATTATGGTTGGTGCTCAAGATGTAATTGTAGCAGGAGGAATGGAAAGCATGAGCAATGTTCCTTATTATATTCCAAAGGCGCGTTTCGGCTACAAATATGGTAATGGAGAATTGACTGATGGCCTGTTGCACGATGGTCTTTGGGAGGTGTACAATCAATTTCCAATGGGAAACTGTGCTGACAATACCGCTAAAGAAATGGGAATTACCAGAGAGCAACAAGATGAATTCGCAATCAATTCTTATAAAAAAGTAGCCGCTTCAACTGCTGCAGGACATTTCAAAAACGAAATTATTCCAGTTGCAATTCCGCAAAGAAAAGGTGATCCAATAATTATGGATGAGGATGAAGAATTTCATAATGTAATGTTCGAAAAAATCCCTTCTTTGAGACCTGTTTTTAGTAAAGATGGAACTGTTACAGCTGCCAACGCATCTACGATTAATGATGGTGCATCGGCAATGGTATTGATGAGCAAGAAAAAAGCAGACGAATTGGGCATTAAGCCAATCGCTAGAATTATAGGATTTGCAGACGCTGCTCAAGATCCACTGTGGTTTACAACAGCCCCTTCAAAGGCCATCCCTAAAGCAATGGCAATGGCTGGCGTAGATAAATCGCAAGTAGATTATTATGAAATCAATGAGGCATTCTCGGCTGTAGCTTTAGCCAACAACATTGAACTTGGCTTAGACCCTGAAAAGGTAAACGTATTCGGTGGTGCCGTAGCCATGGGACATCCGCTAGGTGCTTCAGGATGTAGAATTGTAACTACACTAACTTCTGTACTCCACCAAAAAGGAGGCAGCATTGGAGTTGCTGGTATTTGTAATGGTGGCGGTGGCGCTTCAGCCATGGTTATTGAAAAATTATAATATCAATTATACTAAACCAAAAAGCCTTTCGTAACTTTACGTAAGGCTTTTTTTATGAAACACCTATTCTCATTCATCCTGATAATCAGTGGCTCCATTTCTCTATTGGGCCAGCAGAAGGTGGTAAAATATTATCCGCCAGAAAATAAAATCGTCAAAGAAGAATACTACATTCTAGATAACGACACCACCAAAATACATGGTGAGTATGTTAAATACTACGAAGAAGGCGGCATAGCTATGAAGGGTAAATTCGAAAACGGAAAACCCAACGGAGTATTCAACGAATATTATGAAAACGGAAAGAAGTTAAGCACCATTACTTTTGACCACGGAGAGAAAACAGGGCCTTTTCAAATTTTATCTCGTTCGGGAAAACCCATTCAAGACGGAGGCTACAAGAATGGAGAACTCAATGGCTTGGTCACTTCTTATTACGAAGACGGCACAAAGAAAACTGAAACACAATTTAATGACAGCACCCCTATTGGTTGGGCAAAAGAATATTTTCCTTCAGGAAGTTTGAAATCAGAATTTCAATACAACAACGGCACCCAGCACGGGCCAGCCAAAACCTATTACCAAACAGGCGAAGTCTCTTCTGAATTTACCTATAAGCAAGGAGTAATTGAAGGCAAATACCTGACCTACTATAAGAATGGTCAAGTTGAATGGCAATACCAATATGTTGGCGGTTATAAAAATGGTCCTTTCAAGCGATTTGATGGAGATGGAAGCCTATTAGACGAAGGCCAATATGTTGACGGTATTTATGTAGGTGAAGTAAAAAGCTATTATTTAGACGGTTCTCTGAAAGAAAAATTCACCTATGATAAAGGAGCTAAAGTGGGTAAAAACTACACCTACTATGAAAGTGGGAAAATAAAGAAAATTGAAGATTACACGCGCGTAACCCAAGATGTAAACATTCAGGAATATTATGAAAACGGAAATCTAAAGAAAACTCAGTTCTACATAAACGCTTCTCCAAACAAAACTTGGGTTGAGTTTTTTGAAAATGGACAAAAAAAAACCGAAACACCTTACAGCAACGGAACAGTAAACGGTTTTTATAAAGAGTACAACAAAGACGGTTACTTAGAAAAACAATCGCCTTATCAGTACGGACGAAACACAGGTATCCAGACCATATTCTTTCCTAATGGAAAAGTAAAAAGTGAGACTAGTTATGTCAACGGATCTAAGTCTGGTAATTACACAGAATACTTTGATGGAAAAAAGGTGAAAATCAAGGGAAATCATCGTTACGACATGCGTGAAGGCACTTGGCAATACTACAACGAAAATGGAGTGGTAACCAAAAAAGAAGTCTATTCTAGAGGCAAATTAATCAGTTCGTCAGAAAACTAAACCAATCATTAAGCAAGAGTATTTTTTGACTATTTTTGCCAAATGATCCAAGGTATTAAAGAAACCAACTTCAACTTCCCGAACCAATCCGATTTCTACAGAGGAAAGGTTAGAGATATTTATTTCTTTAGCGATTTTCTTGCCATGGTGGCGTCAGATAGAATTTCCGCTTTTGATGTGGTGCTCCCGAGAGCAATCCCCTATAAAGGGCAGGTTTTAAACCAAATTGCTTCTAAGTTTTTAAAAGCTACGGAAGATATCGTTCCAAATTGGATTCAAGCTACTCCAGACCCTAATGTGAGTATTGGTTTAAAGTGCGAAACCTATCCTGTTGAAATGGTGATTCGTGGTTATTTAGCCGGGCATGCTTGGCGCGAATATCGTGCTGGGAAAAGAAAACTTTGCGGAGTAGAGTTACCTGATGGCTTAAAAGAAAATGACAAGCTCCCCTTCCCTATTATTACCCCAACCACCAAAGCTAAAGAAGGTCACGATGAAGATATTTCAAGGGAAGAAATATTGAAACAGGGGCTTGTATCGGAGCGAGAATACAAACAACTTGAAAAATATACTCAAGCCATATTTAAAAGAGGAACAGAACTAGCAGCCGATCAGGGGTTAATTTTGGTAGATACCAAATACGAATTCGGCCATAAGGATGGAGAAATCTACCTAATTGATGAAATCCATACGCCAGATTCTTCAAGGTATTTTTACAAAGAAGGCTATGAAGAAAGGCAACGAAATAACGAAAAACAAAAACAACTTTCTAAGGAGTTTGTAAGACAGTGGCTAATTGAAAACGGTTTTCAAGGCAAAGAAGGCCAACAAATTCCTGAGATGACAGACGAGGTTGTTAAATCAATCTCAGACAGGTATATTGAACTTTTCGAAAAAGTAACAGGTGATAAGTTTATAAAGCACCCCACTCAAGAAATCGAAAAAAGAATTGAAAATAATATCCTCGGATACCTAAATAAAAAATAAGACGATGAAATTTACAGTAGATAAACAAGAAAAATACACACTCTTAAAACTAGACGAAGATAAACTGGATGCTACTATTGCCCCAGGTTTGAAGTCAGAGTTTGTAAACCTTAGTACTCAGGGTGTTACCAATATAGTTTTAGATCTTTCTGCCACCAAATATTGCGATTCTTCTGGTCTAAGCGCTATTCTAACAGGAAATAGAATTTGTACAGAAAATGAAGGCAAGCTTGTATTAAGCAGTTTACAACCAATGGTTCAGAAACTGATTGAGCTTTCTCAGCTACACAAAATTTTAGACATTCTCCCTACTTCAAATGAAGCCATCGAATTTATTACGATGACAGAGATTAAAAAGGAATTGGGAGCTGAAGAAGGCGAAGCTTAATTCAGCGATTTGAGTATAAAAGTAAAGATATTAGGCTCTAATTCTGCAGCTCCAGCTCATAAGCGCAACCAAACTTCTCAGTTGCTTACTATTGAGGGGCATCTCTATTTAATGGACTGTGGAGAAGGTACTCAACTTCAATTAAAACGATATAGAGTACCTATTCAGCGCATCAACAATATCTTCATTTCTCATTTACACGGAGACCATTATTTAGGGATTATGGGGCTTTTATCTACCATGCATTTGATGGGTAGAAAAAAGCCTCTTAACCTCTATGGGCCTCCAGGTTTAGCAGAAATTATCACCTTACAGCTTAAATACTCTGAAACCGTATTTAACTATCAGGTAAACTTTCACCCTGTAGACACAAAGGCCAACAAACTCATTCATGAAGATGACTTTATTAGGGTTTACACTATCCCGCTAAACCATAGAATCCCTTGCGCTGGTTTTTTATTTGCTGAGAAACCAAAGAAGAGAAGAATCATAAAGGATAAAATACCTGAAGGCTTTTCTGTCAAGAATATCATTAAACTCAAGAATGGTGAAGACATCTATGATGGCGATGGTAACATTATTTATCATCACACTCAAATGACTTTACCTCCAAAACGGGTTTACAAGTATGCATTCTGTTCCGACACCAAGTACGATGAGTCCATTATCCCCATCATTCAAGATGCGGATATGCTCTATCACGAAACTACTTTTATGGAAGAACATGAAGACAGAGCAGCAAACACATATCACTCAACCACAAAGCAGGCCGCTACCATTGCCAAAAAAGCCAATGTTGGAATGCTACTAATGGGGCATTTTTCCATTCGGTATAAAGAGTTAGAGCCCTTGAAATACGAAGCCCAGTCCATTTTCCCGAATTCTCACCTTGCCATTGAAGGAGAAGACTTTATCTTAGACGATATTTCTTAAATCCATAACCCATGGGCGAGTCGATTCTGAAGAATAAAAAGACCAACCTCTTCATTGTTTTAGCTGGTATTTTTATCACAAATGCTCTGATTGCAGAGCTCATTGGCGGAAAAATTTTCTCTTTCGAAAAAACACTAGGCTTTGAACCTTTAGACATCTCCTTGATGGGAGACTTTATGCTTCAGTTCAATTTAACAGCGGGCGTATTACTTTGGCCCGTAGTGTTTATTACTACAGATATTATTAATGAATACTTTGGCAAAAGAGGCGTAAAGCGAATTACATACATTACCGTTGGACTTATTGCTTATGCTTTTCTGGTTATATATTTAGCCATCAAACTTGTGCCTGCAGACTTCTGGCTTGGAGTATTTGCTACAGATGCGCAAGGCAACCCATTCAATATTGATGAAGCATTTCAAAAGGTGTTCTCACAAGGGTTGAATATTATTTTCGCATCACTTGTAGCCTTTTTAATCGGTCAGTTTGTGGATGTTTACGTTTTTCATAAGCTAAGAAAAATCACAGGGCAAAATAAAATTTGGCTTCGTGCTACAGGCTCTACCCTAATTTCTCAGCTTATCGATAGCTTTGTTGTGCTTTTCGTGGCCTTCTATTTCCTTGGCTCTTGGCCAATAGAACAAGTTTTAGCGGTAGGTGTAACCAATTACATCTATAAATTTCTAATTGCAATTGCGCTCACTCCTTTGCTTTATGTCGCGCATTTCTTTATTGATAGGTACTTAGGGAAAGAAATTTCGGAACAGCTTCAAGAAGAAGCAAGTTTAGAAAGTGGAGATAAAATCTTTTAACGAAAGAAGTTATCTAAAATAACAGCGGTAGCAATAGCCACATTTAACGACTCCGCCCCTCCTCTTCTTGGAATATGTAACGAATGGGAAATATACTGTTCCAAATCAGGATTAATTCCTTGTGATTCATTCCCCATTAACAGAATACCTCTGTTGGTCAATTGAGATTTATAGATGTTTTCGCCAGAAAGTAAGGCTCCATAAACAGGCAATTCAGTCGCTGTAAAAACTTCCTTTAAGTCTTTATAATACACCTTAACTCGTGTAAATGACCCCATACTAGCGTTAATCACTTTAGGGTTATAAAAATCTGCCGATTCCAAAGAGCATATAATGGTGTCAATTCCATACCAATCTGCAATGCGAATAATTGTGCCCAAATTACCGGGGTCACGAACATCATCAAGTGCAAGAACCAGTCTATCATTAGGGAGTAGAAAATCATGCTCTTCTTCCATCGAAACAACCGCTAAAGCCGCACTATTGGTTTGAAATGTGCCCACCGCTTTCAATTCGCTTTCCGTCACTTCAATCACTTCCTTTACCTTAGATAATTGGTCTGTGGGTAACAATTCAGCGTAGGCTTTGGTTGTTAAGAGATAATCCATGACGAAATCAGACGCTAGAACTTCAGAAACGCCTTTTGCTCCCTCCACAATAAACTTACGTTCTTGATGTCTATATTTTTTTAATTGAAGAGATTTAAAGTACTTTATCAATCGTTTAGAAAGCATATCGAAAGCTATTTGTGAAGTCGGGAAATCTAATATTCTTAATTCTTTTTTTCACCATCCTAATCAATGGTTGTACAGGCGTCAGACATCTGGAAGATGGCGAAAAACTTCTATACAAACAAAGCATTGTAGGCGTTGAAAAAGCCAACAAAGATGCACTTTCTGAACAAATAACCCTTACTCCGAACACTAGAATTCCACTTCTGGGTCCACTTGGCGCGGCAATCTATGAACTTGGCGAAAACAGTTATGACACCGCAGAAATCAATCAGGACAGACGAGAATACATTGAGAAGATGGACAAAAAGATTTCAGCAAGGGAAGAAGATGGGAAATCAACTTCACGGCTTGAAACCAATAAAAAGAGAAAACTTGACCGGTATGAAAACAAATTACGGAACGGTAATTTACCAATGCGTACAGGAACTCCCTTGGCCGTATATGATAGCCTAGCCATAGCTAATTCAAAGGAGCGTATGCTCACTTACCTCAATTTCAATGGTTTTTTGAAAGCGCAAATCGATATTGAAGTAAAAGAGAAACGAAGAAAGGTTCATCAAAAATTCATTGTGGATGAAGGCCCACGCAGTTATATCGACAGCCTTACTTTAAGAACAGGAGATTCTACATTAAGTAACTTAATCAATGCTACTAAAGCAAAGTCCTTCCTGAAAATTGGCGACCCTTACAGCAAGGATAAGATCGACCAAGAAAGGGAGAGAATTGAATCTTTAATGAAAGACAATGGCTATTTTAATTTCACCAAGGGTTTTATCGAGTTCGATGTATTTTTTAAACCAAATGAACTTGACTTATGGGTTTCAACAGTTATCAACAAGCCATCTGATAAGCCTAAGCATCAAATTTATCAAATGGACTCTATTATATTCAATAGCAACGGCAGTGATATGCCTACCGACACCACAGAGTATGAAAATGTAAGTTATGTTTCAGGCTTAAATTACTACTCCCCTAAAGTAATCGACACACGTCTAATTTTTAGAAAAGGCGAATTATACAACTATACCAGTGTAATCAATACGCAGCGACAACTATTGGCCATCGACATGTTTCGCTATGTCAATATTAATTTTGACACCACCTTAGTTCCTGGTAAAATGGTGACCAACTTCTATACCGCTCCGCTCAAGAAATATCAACTTACACAAGAGCTAGGTTTAAATGTAACCAACAACACTCAATCGAGTTATCCAGGACCATTTTATAACCTATCTTTAAAAGACAGAAACGTTTTCGGAGGTTTAGAAATATTAGAACTCAATGCTTTTGTTGGAATAGAAGGAATCGCAAAATCAAATTCATCTGAATCTTCAAACTCTAACCTTCAGTATGGCGGCAACCTATCACTAAGTTTCCCTAGATTCATCACCCCCTTCCCTTCTCGGGAATTAAACTTAGGAACCTTCAACCCCCGAACTACCGTATCTTTGGGGTATTCTTACACCGATAGAACACAGTACAAGCGAGAAAACATTAATGGAAATTTATCTTACAATTGGCAAAACCTTAAGGGTAGCAAGAACTATACGCTTACTCTGGCAGACGTCAATTTGATTTATACCCCATTCAGAAGTGAAGAGTTTGATGCTTTATTAGACCGACTCGAAGCACAAGGAAACACTCTGAAGTTGGCTTTTGAACCCTCTTTTGTGAGTAGTACTTCCTTTAATGCTACTTTGAATAGCGATTACTCAAACACCAATTCGCCCTCTTCATTCTTCCGCTATTTTGTTGAAGCAGGCGGAAGTATACTAAACCTTACTGGAACAGGCCTTCTGCGAAACAACGATTTAACCAACTATCAGTTTCTGAAATTTCAGCTAGATTACCGGAGGTATTATCCGTTAAGCAGAGAAAGGGCATTAGTATTCAGGGGCAATATGGGCATTGCTGACCCTTACAATGGAGCAGACTTACCATATGAAAAATACTTTTTTTCGGGTGGAAGTAATAGCAACCGCGCTTGGACACCAAGGCGACTGGGGCCTGGCTCTGCTTTTCCTTACCTGCTAGACGACAATGGCGATAACGTTAGAGATTCAGAAGGAAACCTTGTAGCCGACCGTTCAAAAGACAGTTATCGATTTGAACAGCCAGGAGAAATTCTATTAGAAATAAATGCAGAGTACAGGGCTAATATTGTGGGCTTTTTAGATTGGGCTTTTTTTGTAGATGCCGGCAATGTGTGGAAATTTCGCGATACCGAAGCGCCTGACGACCCAAGCGATCCAATTACTTTATCGTCAGGTGCCGATTTTAAATTCAATCGCTTTTATAAAGAAATAGCTGTGGGGGCGGGAATCGGGCTTCGCTTCGATTTCTCTTTCCTTGTATTCAGGTTCGATATTGGACATAAAATTCGTGACCCTCGCTTTCCAAACGGTGAACGATGGAGAAAACCTTTTACCGATACCAACCAAACGGTATGGAATATTGGAGTGGGTTACGCTTTCTAACATTAGCCGCATAAAAAAAGCGACTGATCAAAAACCAGCCGCTCATATTTCTATTAATTTTCTCAATTAGTAATTCAACAATTGAGAAAGCATTCCTTTTACCTTTTCAGCAGTAGGAAGCATCTGTTTTTCTAAATCTACATTCAATGGTATTGCAGGCAAATTAGCCGCACCATAAGTCATTACTGGTGCATCCAGAATTTGGAAACACTCTTGTGATATACGCCCCGCTAAAGATTCGGCAAAAGAATTCAATAAAGGCTCCTCTGTAAGCACTAAAGCCTTATTATGCCTTTTTACTGATGCAATAACACCTTCCCAGTCTATTGGGTTTAAGGTTCTTAAATCAAGTATTTCTACTTGTCCTTTGAAAGCTTCAGACGCTGCTCTTGTCCAATAAACGCCCATGCCGTAAGTAATCACCACACAGCTTTCACCATTTTCAATAGCCTCCTCACTCGCTTCTTGATCAATTCGAGATTTACCTAGTGGAATGATGTAATCGCTATCTGGTTCAAATGTTTTTGCCCCTTCAGTCCCTGGTACTTTGGACCAATATAAACCTTTGTGCTCCAACATCACCACTGGGTTAGGATCATGAAAAGCCGCTTTCATCAAGCCTTTCATATCGGCAGCATTCGATGGGTAAACCACTTTAATTCCTCTGATATTGAGCAAAGTAGACTCTATACTTCCCGAATGGTATGGGCCTCCTCCACCGTAAGCTCCAATCGGCACTCTAATCAGAGATTGTATTGGAAATTGCCCCTTCGACAAATAACAACTTTTAGAAAGCTCTTCTACCAACTGGTTAATTCCTGGCCAGATGTAGTCCGCAAATTGAATCTCTACAATGGCCTTAGCCCCAATGGCCGACATTCCCGCAGTTGACCCAATTATATAGGCCTCTTGAATTGGAGTATTGAAAATACGATCATCTCCATATTTCTGAGCAAGCGTAGCGGCTTCACGGAATACTCCACCTAATGTTCCTCCCACATCCTGTCCGTAGAATAATGATTCAGGGTGTGTTTTTAAAATATCATCAACCGCATGAAGTGCAGCATCAACCATCACTACCTTTTCGGCTCCTCTCGGTTTTCTTTGCCCTTTCTCTTCAGTAATTGGCGTAGGTGCAAACTCATGATCCATAAACGTAGTAATGTCCGGATCATCGGCATTGATTGCTCTTGCGTATTCTGCCTGCACAAAAGCCAAGGCTTCATCTTCTATTTTTACCAGTTGGGCTTCCTTCCATCCTCGCCTTTTCAGTTCTTTCCTTAACCTCGGAATTGGGTCATTCTTCAGGTGCTCATCATAATCCCCCCTGTACCATTCTTTTCTTACCCCCGATGTGTGATGCCCCAATAAAGGCACTTTCGCATGAACAAGAATTGGCGCCCTATTTTCTCTCACATAGTTAAAAGCTTTTTGCAAACCTTCATAGGAATCTACAAAATCACTTCCATCTACACGCATGCGCTCCATGCCTGTAAAGCCGGAAACAAAATCATAAGCATCCATAGCACGCATTTCAGCACCAGTCGCAGAAATACCCCAATCATTGTCTTGAATCAAATAAACGATTGGTAGCTTATGAAGTACCGCCATTTGAAAGGCCTCAGAAACTTCACCCTCTGTTACAGAACCATCGCCAAGCGAACAAAGCACTACTGGTTTTCCATCTCCCTTTAGTAAGTTTTGGCTTTCCAAATAATGGATTCCATGCGCCATTCCCGTAGCTGGTATGGCCTGCATTCCCGTTGCCGAACTTTGGTGAGGTATTGTAGGAAAGCCTTCTCTTTTTAAAGAAGGATGACCATAATAGGTCCTTCCGCCAGAAAAAGGGTCGTCCTTTTTAGCCATAAGTTGTAGCATGAGCTCATAAGGCTGCATTCCTATTCCCAAAAGGATGGATTCATCTCTATAATATGGTGCAGCAAAATCATGAGGCATTAAAGAAAGTCCTGCTGCCAATTGAATAGCTTCGTGCCCTCTTGATGTACTATGAACGTATTTACTGCAAATCGCCTTGTTCTCCTCGTAGGTCATCGCCATGTTCATGGCGGTGTGCATCAGGCGGTAAGCCTTCTCCAACAATGCTTTAGATATGGTAATTTCTTTTTTCTCGTCTGTTAAAATCTTCTTCGTCTTGATAACTCCCATATGTGTGGTTATGTCAAATCCAAAAATAGCCAATATTTCTGAACGATGTGCTAAAAAACCTACCGATCGTTAGGCAATCTATTTTGCATACGGAATTGCCTTTCAACGGTTTGTTTTACTTTTGCATTATGACAATGACAGATAGAGATTCGATTACTCGGATTTTCAGAAATATTCAGGATCATATTTGTAAAGAAATCACCAAATGTGATGGCACAGGCCGCTTTATTGAAGACCAATGGGAACGTCCGGGCGGTGGCGGTGGCATTAGCCGCGTAATGCGTCATGGCACCATAATAGAAAAAGGGGGTGTCAATTTTTCAGCAGTGCATGGTAAAACACCTGAAAAAATATTGAGCTCGTTCGGGCTTACTGAAGGAGATTTCTTTGCTACGGGTGTCTCTATAGTTCTTCACCCTGAAAACCCTATGGTACCTATTATCCATATGAACATTCGCTATTTCGAAATGTCGGATGGGAAATATTGGTTTGGTGGAGGAATTGATTTAACACCTCATTATGTAGACGAATCGGACGCTCAGTTTTTTCATGAAAAATTAAAGGCCGTTTGCGACAAGCACCATTCTTCATACTATACAGAGTTCAAGCCTTGGGCCGATGACTATTTCTACGTGAAACATAGAAAAGAAACCAGAGGAATTGGAGGGATTTTCTTCGATCATTTAACTGAGGACAGCACTTTTAGCAAGTCGGACCGCCTAGAATTCGTAAAAGATGTAGGGCTTGCTTTTGCCCCTATATACACTTACTTAATGCGCAAAAACTCTAAACTTCCTTACGGAGAAAGAGAAAAAGAATGGCAGATGCTTAGGCGTGGTCGCTATGTAGAATTCAATCTGGTGCACGATAGAGGTACACGTTTTGGCTTAGAAACTGACGGACGAATTGAGTCAATTTTAATGAGTTTACCCGCTCAGGCCGGTTGGGAATATGACTTTCAGCCACTAAAAGGAAGTAAAGAGGCAAAAACTCAGGCTTTATTACAAAAAGGAATCAACTGGCTAAAGCTTTAAATGATCGATCAATTAGAACAATGGGATAAGGCACTATTCCGCATCATTAATGGAGCGCATAATAGCTTTGGTGATTTTGTAATGACCTGGGCCAGCAATAAATTCATTTGGATTCCTCTTTATGTCGTCTTGCTTTATTGGCTATTCAAATACAAAAAGAACTACGGCTGGATGGCTCTATCTTTAGGTTTACTCATATTAATCAGCGACCAAACAGCCTCTGGTTTATTAAAACCATGGGTAGCCCGTCTCCGACCATGCCATGACCCTGAAATAATGGATTTGGTCCACAGTCCAGATGGTTGTGGCGGACGCTATGGTTTTGCATCATCGCATTCCTCAAATATGTTTGCACTTGCCTTTTTCTGCTGGTTTTGTTTAAAAGACAAGCTAAAATACATTTGGCTTTTGCTGCCTTGGGCTGCTTTAATTGCTTATAGTCGGGTTTATTTAGGTGTTCACTTTCCTGGCGATGTAATCACAGGTGCATTAATTGGCTTGATTGCCGGATATGTATGCTTCCGCTTGTTTACCTTTGTTTCAACTAAAAAGTAGAAGGGTTAATTCAACAATACAAATCAGATTTTAGTATGAAAAAAGATGCAATCGTTTTCAAATACTTCAAGCGCGTTTTTGAAGACTATCAGGTACTTGTGTCAGTCAACCCTATTGACTTTTCTGGCACCGAATTGATTATTCACCCTGATGGAAAAGTAGAAAAAACAGACATGAATTTTGATGAAGAAATTTATGATGATTTAGCCGAAGATGAATTCAAAGAAAGTAGTCCATTAGAGTTTCAACTCTATATGAAAAAAGACTTTTTTCAACGAAAGGAAGGCTAAACCAACTGATTCTCGTAAGCAAATTTCACCAAGCCTGCCAAATTCTTCACTCCTAACTTACTTAAGATATTCTTCCTGTGCGTATCTACTGTATGAGAACTAATAAATAGTTGTTCTGCAATTTCATTGGTATTTAGCTCTGAGGCAATAAGCTTAATAATCTCTACTTCTCTTTTAGTCAGTTGTACTTGATCTACAGCATTCTGAGTTTTTTCTAAGCTGTCAAAAAGTGATTCAGTCACATCTTCGCTATAAATCCTTCTGCCCTGTGATACTTCGTTAATGGCGAAAATCAATTCTTTCTTTCCAGAATTTTTCAGAATACAACCTTGGACTCCCAGCTCAATCAGTTGCTTGGTAAACTGTGCATTGTTATGCATTGTGAGAATAAGCACATTCACTTTAATTCCTTTCTTATGCAGCTGTCTTACCACCTCGATTCCATCCATTTCGGGCATATTGATATCGAGCAATAAAACATCAACCGCACAAAATTCGAGTTTGCGTAGTGCGTCTGCTCCAGTTAAAGCGCTATCGACCACTTTTATTGAAGCATCATCTTCAAGGATTGAAGATATGCCATCAATTACCACTTGGTGATCGTCAACTATAAGAACTCTAATCATTATTTATTGGTATATCAATTGAGATTGTTGTGCCTGCCCCTCTTCCTGTATCAATATGGAAATTAC
Source organism: Roseivirga seohaensis (assembly GCF_001592945.1). Taxonomy (GTDB): domain Bacteria; phylum Bacteroidota; class Bacteroidia; order Cytophagales; family Cyclobacteriaceae; genus Roseivirga; species Roseivirga seohaensis. Next base: position 57,128 of record NZ_LRPB01000005.1, on the reverse strand, counting down.
CGTTGAGTTTGGCTACGCGTGCTTTTAAGTTAATCAAACCTATTCCAGCCTTTTTATTCACTTCCTTCAAGTCAAAACCCACTCCATCATCTTCCACAATGAGGTTAACACTGTCCTCTCCTTTTGTGAGTTGAATATTTGCTTCTTTGGCATGTGAATGCTTTAAAATGTTGCTAATCAACTCCTGAACAATACGGTACAACTGCAACTCTTGTTCGGCCGTCAAAACATTATTGAGGTCGTTAGAATAGAGACTTACCTTGAGTTTACCTGTTTGTGAAATCTTGTCTTTCAGATCTTCTAAAGCGGGCACGAGTCCAAACTTTGTAAGTACCCCAGACATTAAATTGTGTGAAATACTTCTCACTTCACCTGTTGCCTGATCCAATAAATCAGACGCCTTCATAAACTTGGTATGGGTTTGATCATCCTTACTCAGGCTTTCGGTAACTACGCTAAAATGTAGTTTCACCATCGAGAGTATACCTCCGAGTCTGTCATGAAGGTCAATAGCAATTCTTCTTCGTTCAGTTTCTTGCCCTTCTAAAACGCCTTGTAGTGAAGCTATTTCTTGCTTTTGAAGCAGTTCATCAATTTGCTGTTTATTGATCTCTTCATTTTTATCTGCCAAAGCCTTTATGTTTTTTCTACGCTGATCAATCACATAAATAATTATGAAAGCTGCTACAACAAGAATTATGGATACACCAAGGATTATGGTTTTATATTTCCTTTGTTGAAGTGCCAAGTTCTTCTGCTTTTCAGATTCGAGTGCTAAAGAAGCAGTCATAACCTTAGCTTTTAGCTCTAGAATTTCATCATTTTTACCATCGACATAAATAACCTTCGCTAGCGAGTCTGATGAGTCAGTATATCTAGCGGCATCTTCAAACCTACCTTCACTTCTTGCTATTTGAGATTGGAGTGTCAATACCTCTCTAGCATCATCTAAGTATTTCAAAGAATCAGCTATTTCATATGCTAGCGTTGCATAGAATTTTGCACTGTCAAGGTTATCAAGTTTGAAGAAAGACATTCCCATCCTTCTATAATCAAGTCCTACAACTCTGAAATTCTTTAGTTGTTTATTCTGTTTTGAAGACTCAAAACTTTTAGCAATCGCTAAATCATATTCCTCTTTTAAATAATGAAGTGACCCAATATTTGAGAGTAAAGAAGCCACCATTTCTTTATTCTTTTCTTCATTAAATAACACCTCTGTTTTATTGTAGTAATACAATGCAGAGTCAATATTTCCTTCTATTTGGTGTGTCACTCCAATTCCATACCATGAGTTATTCTCTAAACGTTTATTGTTAATACTTTGAGAGAGTTTTATTGCTTTTAGGTAGGATGAACGAGCAAAGTCTGACTCGTTCAATTCAATAAACACGGCAGCTTCTCCTATTGCCGCGCGAACTTGAAATTCAATATTACCCATCTCTTCTGCCAAATCCGAAACTTGACGAAAAGCAATTAGAGCTGAGTCATACTTTGCCTCAGCTCTATATTTTTCACCCTGTCCCCTTAATTCATCCAGGTCATTTAAATCCTGACCGAATAAAGGATTCAGAATGAAAATCAAAATCCCTGTAATGATTACTCTCATTCTTAATTACCAGAAACTGGGGGGACTGGGGGTGGTGGGTTATTGGAACCTCCTTCTTCTTCCTCTTCGGGCTCTTCCGGGTCTGGATCAAACTTATTAAACACAAAGCCTTTGGATTGAAACATCAACCCAAAGTTCTTTTCAACTGAATTTCTTCTTTCTGATTTTAACATATCACACTTTTTTTGATTGAAGATAAAATATACACACAATGAATCTCTTACTTTTCTATGAGGGAAACAAGCCAGATTCAAGCTTAAAATAAGCATAATGGGCTTAGGAAGTAAATACCCAGAAATAGTGAGAATAATAATTTAATATTTCGGCTCTCAAGTTTTCCTATTAGCAATTTCTTAATACCTTTGCGCCCGGCAGAGGGGTGCGACCAGCTCCCGCTGAACTCCCCCAGGCTGGGAACAGAGCAAGGGTAAGCGGTTGTAGCGGTGCGACATCCTGATGCCTTTTTTTATCCCCTTCTTTATCGTATTATTACTTCCTAGACTTTTTGATTATGTCCGTTTATCTCGCAGAATTTGTGGGCACGGCCATCCTTATCTTTTTTGGGAATGGAACCAACGCTGCCACTACACTGAATTTTTCTTACGCTAAAAACTCAGGTTGGATTGTTACCACAATTGGCTGGGGCCTAGCCGTTACTTTTGGCATTTACGCAGTTGGCCAAATTAGTGGAGCACATATCAATCCTGCCGTAACTCTTTCACTCGCCATGACTGGTGATTTTGAATGGAACTTAGTGCCTGGTTATATTATTGCCCAAGTACTTGGCGCAATGGCAGGTGCTTCGTTTACTTGGCTACAGTATTTACCACACTGGGATAAAACCGAAGATAAAGGCGCGAAACTAGGAGTTTTTTGTACAGGAGGAGCCATTGACCAAAAAGGAGCTAACTTATTGAGTGAAGTTCTTGGCACAATGGTGTTGATTTTTGGCTTACTAATGATTGGTGCTAATCAGTTTGTAGAAGGCTTAAACCCTTTAGTTGTTGGCGGACTCATCGTTGTTATTGGTATGGCGCAAGGCGGCTCAACTGGATATGCAATTAATCCTGCAAGAGATTTTGGCCCCAGACTCGCACATTTTCTATTGCCCATAAAAGGAAAAGGAAATTCGAAATGGAGTTATGCTTGGATTCCTATTATAGGGCCTATCATCGGAGGCGGACTTGGGGCTGGACTTTATCAATTAGCTTTTAATGGTACGACAGGAATTCTTACCTGGTCTTGTATTGTGAGTAGCATTTTGATAATTGCTTACGCCATTGCAGAAGAGGCAAAGAAAAAATAGCAACTCTCGGTTTCAAAGCTTATACAGCAATCCCAAAATGGGATTCTATTTAAGCCAAAAAACCCGTTAAAATCATTTTTACGCAATGGCATTCCATTTGAATACTCAATATCAGTATATAAACATGAGTATTATGAGAACTGCAACATTACAAAATCAGGGTCAGGCAAGAGTAAGAAGAACTGCTTCAAAAAAATCCAATTCCTTTATCAAACTTACCTTTAGTATTCTTTCGGCATTCATCGTTTATCAAACGTTTATTTCGGTAATGGGGCTTATTGGCTAAACCGCAAGATCAACTAAGGATTATTAAAATGCATAAACAATTTCTTGTTCTATGCATTTCTGCGTTTTGAGAAGGCTTATTTATTCCCACAAGCCAAGATGATTCCCAATTCGGGACAAGCTCAATAAGAAAAAGTGGGTTTAAACCCGCTCAGGGCACTGGCACCCTATTTGGATACTTACTACCGAACTTAAATACAGAAATTATGAAAGCTGCAACAACACAAACTACCACCTCTAAAAAAACCAATTCATTAACAAAATTAGTAGTTGCTGTTTTCGTAACCTTCATTGCTTACCAAACACTCATTTCAGTAACAGGAATTATAGGCTAAGCCGAAAAAAAGTAGAATAATTAAAAAATGCATAGACAATCCCTGACCGTCTATGCATTTCTGTTTTAAAAGAATTGGGCATCATTTCTTCCCACCCATCATCAACAATTCGTTTAGATTAATCTCAGTCACGAATCGTTTTTCACCAGCCGAGTTTTCGTACGACCTGTGCACCAACTTTCCTTCAATACAAACTTCCGCACCTTTCTTTAAATACTCAGCAGCTATCTCTCCTACCTTGCCCCAGGCAATAATATTATGCCATTGCGTGTCTTCAATTTTATCTCCATCTGCATTTTTGTAGGCATCTGTAGTGGCCAATGAAAACGTAGTAAGTTTTTTACCTGATGTTAAGTTTTTCACTTCTGGATCTTGACCTAATCTTCCGATCAACTGTACACTGTTTCTTAAATTTCTCATGATATAAATTGTTTAATTTTAAAGTTTGTTGTCCTCTCGGTTTGTATTTCCGAATTGACAATGGCAAAGTAACAGCAGGTCGAAAAGTAAAATCGGTTGCTAAGCGTTTGTAGTCGGGTAACATTCGTTTGTAAACGTTTACAATTGGATATATCACTCTTTTACAATAACTTAACTTCCAACTCAGAAAAGTGGTAGTTTTCGTTTTTTATATTTTTCAGCATGGAAGAAAGGCAATGTTTAGAGTGTGGAGACGCGATGTACGGTAGAATCGATAAAAAATTTTGCTCAGATCAGTGTCGTAATACCTTTAATAACCGACAGAACAGTGATTCAAATAACTATGTACGAAACGTCCATAACCTATTGAGAAGAAACAGGCGAATTTTGGAGGAACTCAATCCTGATGGCAAATCGAAAACCACCAGAAACAAACTCATAGAAAAGGGATTCGACTTTAACTATCACACTTCTACTTACACTACAAAAGCAGGCGCCACCTATTACTTTTGCTATGAATACGGCTACTTGCCATTAGAGGGCGATACTTTTGCCTTGGTGAAAAAGCTCGAAGAACTGAACTAGGTTTAGTTTCAAGATAATTTCTGCCGTCAATAAAAAGTTGTGTTTATAAGGGCGCTTCAAGCAAACAAAAACATTAGCTTTGTAATGCATTGCAAATCAATCTAAAATAGACAAAATGAAGTTCTTTATCGACACCGCGAATCTTGATGAAATAAGAGAAGCCTACGACTTAGGCGTGTTAGATGGTGTAACCACCAACCCTTCTTTAATGGCTAAAGAAGGCATTTCTGGCCACGATAACGTAATAGCCCATTATAAGGCGATTTGTGATATTGTAGACGACAACGTAAGTGCCGAGGTAATTGCTACCGATTACGAAGGCATGTTGAAAGAAGGTCGTGAATTGGCTCAAATCGATGACAAAATCGTTGTAAAAGTACCAATGACTAAAGATGGTATTAAGGCGATTAAAACCTTTACAGCTGAAGACATCAGAACCAACTGTACATTAGTATTCTCTGCTGGTCAAGCTTTATTGGCTGCCAAAGCAGGTGCATCTTATGTTTCTCCATTTATTGGAAGACTTGATGACATTGGATATGATGGTTTAGAGCTTATCGAGCAAATCTGCCAGATTTATGACAACTACGGTTTTGCTACCGAAGTACTGGCTGCCTCAGTACGTCACACAATGCACTTATTGCAGTGTGCCGAAATTGGTGCAGACGTTGCAACTTGCCCGTTGAAGGTTATCACTAGCTTGCTGAACCATCCGCTAACAGACAAAGGTTTGGCACAATTTCTTGCCGACCACGCCAAAGCAAATGGATAAAACTTTAGTTCCAACTTCGGGTTATGCAAATGACCCGAAGTTATTTAGGAATATGTATATCATTAAAGTAAAAGGGAAAGCTAAAATCCCAGATTACATTCAGTTAAGAGACGAAAATTTCGTGCTCATAGCATACTTTCGTGCCGACCGACCGTTAAAAAAGTTAGAAAAGTATGACCTTGAAGGGAAAGAAACTGAATTGCAAGAAGTAATCAATAACTTACCTTTCGGTAAACTTCAAAAACTGGATATTTAAATTATGCCTTTTTCAGGAGAACCCATTGTTCGCATCGAGGATGCCACCATTTTTCAAGACGACAAAACTGTGTTGAACAACATTACGCTTTCCATTAATAAAGGAGAGTTAGTGTATTTGGTTGGAAGAACAGGAAGCGGAAAGAGTTCTCTGTTAAAAACGCTTTATGCCGATTTACCTCTTCGTTTGGGTAAAATCAGAATCGCAAATCATGACATTCAGAATATCAAACGAAAGGATGTTCCACTTTTAAGAAGAAAACTAGGAGTTGTATTTCAAGACTTCCAGCTCTTTCCCGATCGCTCGGTTGCTGAAAACATCTACTTTGTAATGAAAGCCACTGGCTGGAAAAACAAAGCTAAGATGAAAAGCAAGTTGGCCGAAGTGCTTATGCGTGTTGGTTTGGGAGTGGTGGCTAATAAAATGCCACATCAACTTTCTGGCGGTGAGCAACAAAGGGTGGTAATTGCACGTGCCTTAATTAACGATCCTGTACTTTTAATTGCCGATGAACCTACTGGAAATCTAGACCCAGAAGTTTCAGATGGTATTTTCCAGACTTTTATGGAAATCAACAAAGGTGGAACCTCAATTCTGATGGCCACGCATGATTATAACCTTATTAAAAATTACCCTAAGCGTGTTCTTAAATGCGAAAAGGGAAGTATTCTCGATTCTAATGAAGTTGAATTGAGTTTATTTAAAGTGAGCTAACACCTTCTGAGGTTTCACTTTTAGTTTCTTCTAAAATCTCTAATTGTTTCTCTATCAAATAGAGCTTTTGTTTGAGCAAATGCACCAATGCACTTTTAAGTTGAGGTGTTTCTTGTCCGTTTTCAAATGTAGTTTTCAACTCTTCATAATTCTGATCTAAGGATTGAATATCGGCTTCCAAAAAGCTGAAATACTCACCTGCCTCCACCTCTTCCGACAGCTTCGTTTTCTTATCAGAGATCATCTGAGTATAAAAAATTTCAAGCTCTTTAAACTCTTCCATAGCAGTGCTTTCTTTATTAACATCGGCACCAAAATATTTTTCAGAACCCAAATAAGCTACCGCAATAAGCAACACCGCAACAGCCACTTTCCAAAACCAATGTGTGGAACTGCTTGAAGTATTATCGCTATTATCAAGCCCTTTTTGTATCTTATTCCATACCTCAGCTCTTGGTACTTCAGTATCGAATTGTTCTTTATTTTCTTTTATGAAATCTTCTAGCTTATCCTGCATGTTGAAATTCCTCTTTTAATATTTCCCTCAATTTCTTTTTTGATCTATTAAACTGCGACTTAGAAGTCGATTCTGTAATGTTCAATATTTCTGCAATCTCTTTATGGTCATAACCCTCAATCAAGTAAAGAGTTAACACCAACCGATATCCGTCTGGCAAAAGCTCAATCGCTTTTTTTACTTGATTTACATCGAAATCTCGATCATCCGTTTCTTCATGATCAAAACGCTCATCATAAGCTCCGTAATCTTCAACGGACTCAAAATCTAAACGTCTTTTCTTGACTAAATTAATAGCATTGTTAAGCGTAATTCGCTTTAGCCAACTACCAAAAGCTGCCGTTCCTTTATAGCTATGAATGTTTTTGAAAGCACTTAAAAACGACTCCTGGAGCACATCTTCAGCTTCTTGTTCATTTTGGGTTACCCGAAAAGACACGTTGTACATGGCTTTCGAATAAAGCTTGTACAACTGATACTGCGCTTGTCGGTCGCCCAACATACACAGGTCAATTACCTCTTGATGAAGATTTTGATATTTCGGTTCCAAATTTCTAATCCTTGCGCTAAAGACAGCCCTCTTGTATGAGGGTTGCTTAGGAAAGGTAAAAAATTTAAAGAAGAGTTGAAGAAAGGAATGGTCTAATCTTTAACATACCCCCCTTCCTTAACTATTCTCATAGCGAGAAGCCAAATAGATTAACAGCATCCTCCACCATCATAAAAGTAAGTAGAAGGCGAAACCCAAATATTTGAGTCATTCAAGGCTTCCAAATTTCCCGCTGTCTTATCACAAACCGATAATGGCTGATTCTGTAATAAAATATGACCACCGTGATCATCGAAATGGGTTTCTGTTCCGTAATAAATTGCGGTTCTGCCCGTAAACACACAAGGCCCATCAGCTGGCATTGGATCTTTAATAGCGCAAACCTCTACACTCTCTATATATATTGGTTCGGCAGTATCGTATTGATTGGGATGCAAAATTCTATACGGTCTTTTCGCCCTAATTTCCACTGTACCAAATCCAACATCAGTAATCATTTTGATATAATCTTTTAAAGGCAACGAACCGCTCAAGCAAAGTCCGCGCAATCGATCATCATTCTTGAGGTTTTCAGGCATGGTTTGCTCAGCTATTGGGTCAGACAATACCAATCGGCCATGAGGTTTCAAAACTCTATACATTTCTTGAAGTGCCTTTTTTAAGTCTTCTTCATGAAAAATATTGAACAAACAATTTTGTGCAGCCACATCAATAGAAGCGTCTTCAATAGGCAAATTGAGTGCATCGCCTTGACGGACATCAATAAAAGAAGCATCTAACCAATCATTAGTTAATTCTGCTTCCTTGATGTTTTTCTTGCAAGCATCAAGCATTTCATCTACCACATCTACACCAATAACACCCGCCTTCTGTCGGCTGAAATACGAGAACTGAAGGAGCTCCATTCCACCGCCCACTCCTACATAAAGTATTTTGGGTGAATTGATTAAATCCCTTGGATGGACAGTGCTGCCACAACCATAATTCATTTCGAGCATGATTTTGGGAATCTCCAAACCAGGAAATGACCAAACCGGAGTAGTAGTGCAACAAAGCCCAACATCTGGTGTTTCGGCTGCTGCCTTATATATGTCTTTGGTGGTTTCTAAGTAATTACTCATTCTATAATTAATTTGTTGTGGTTCCTCCGCAGCTTGAGCCTGCTCCTGCAGTACAACCGAAACAGTGTTGGTTAATTAAAATCTCCCTTGCCATTAACCTATCTAGGTTGAAATCCTTGATGTGATCTGGCGCACCATCTTTCAGCTTCATTTCTAGCATTTGATTGAAATCGCAATCATATAAATAGCCATCCCAACTGATTGAAATCATAGAACGGCACATTACTCCTGCCGCTGCTGCAGGATTAAAGGCATTCACCAGCTCGTTCATGTAGGCCTCATAATTACTGCTGTTAACCAAGTAATCTAGAAATCGACTCACTGGCAGATTGGTTATCGCATACAAATCATTGAAAACAATATTGAAACTCTCTTTCAATTTTCTTTCAAACTCACTTTTCAGCACCGCCTGATCGTCTGGCAGAAATGCACCTGATGGATTATACACCAAGTCTAGTTTTAAACCTGTCTCCTCTTTTCCATACCCAATTTCATTCAGCATTTGAAGCGCTTTAATGGACTTCTCAAACACACCATCACCGCGCTGAGCATCGGTTCTTCTGGCTGTGAATGACGGAAGAGAAGACACCACATTCACCTTGTGTTTTTTGAAAAACGCAGGCAAGTCATGGTATTTCGGGTTGGCTAAAATTATGGTCAGGTTACAACGCACAATGATTTGCTTACCCAACTTAGAAATCTCCTCCACAAACCAGCGAAAATCAGGATTCATTTCTGGAGCACCTCCCGTTAAATCCACTGTAGTGGCCTTAGAAATCTTAAGAGCATCTAAACATTGTTGCATAGTTTCTCGTGTCATGATTTCCTTGCGATCAGGACCAGCATCTACGTGACAATGTTTACAAACCTGATTGCACATTTTGCCCACATTGATCTGAAATACATCTACAGAAACAGGGGTTAAAGGCATCATACCAATGGCATTAATTCTCTGTTCAAAAGAATCAACACCAATTGCCTCATGATCATCTAAAATTCTAATCTGCCTTTCAGCAATAGAAAGGGCATGTTGTTGTCTTTTTAATGTTTGTAAAGTCATAGACTACATCAGTTTTTCCTTTACTTGATTCATCATCTGCACTCCATGTACCAAAACAGCTCCACCTTTTATGGCAGCGGCTACATGAACAGCCTCCATCATTTGCTCTTCATCAGCTCCTTTTTTCAAACAAGTATCAGTGTAAGCATCAATACAATATGGACATTGAACAGCATGAGCCACCGCCAAGGCAATTAGCGATTTCTCTCTAGCGGTTAATGCGCCTTCTTCGAAAACGCTTCCGTACCAATCGAAGAATTTGTTTCCCATTTCAGGTTGGAATTCAGTTATGTTCCCGAATTTTTTCAGATCGCTCGGGTCGTAATATTTTTTAGGCATAGTATTATTTCTTAAGTGTGAAGCCCTTATTCAATTCCAAAACATAAGCAATTTCAAGTCATCCGACATGAAACACATTGCTCATTGAGGCTGGGCTACTTTATATAAATAGATTAAAATTGATTTCTCTAGGAGAAATGCTGATTACCAAGAAAAAGCAGGATGGTTAAGAAACTAGTGAGGGCGGCCCTCTAAGCTCTGTCAGTTGAAACCAAATTGATTTTGGAAGGGTGAAATTAAAGTTTGTGTGTGAAGTATAGTTACTGAAAATTGCTTTCAGAATTTGCTTGAACGTTTTCGACAAGTGTAGCCCTTGCTTAAGTATATTCTGAAAATCAGATTTCTCATTTAAGTCAATTAAACGATTCTCTAATTCTTCTGAAGATAGAAGCAACTTAAGCTGATTGAAAACCAACTTAGTGTTCCAATCAATATTTAGGAAAGCCGTGGTGCAAAAGTCCTTTTTTGAAACACCGATTAAATAAGCTCCGCCATGGCTATCCCTTCCTAAAACATTCTTCCCATTTTCAAGCTTATTTTTAACCCAAAGTAAGTCTTCAGAAGAAAGTTCTGGAGCGTCATTGCCAACAACGATTACGTTTTCAAAACCTTCTGAGAATAAGTTCGATATACCATTTGTGAGTCGCTCTCCAAACGAACTTCCAATTTGTTCGTCAGAAAAGAGTGTTTTTACCGGAATCTGCGTTTGACCAATCGTTCTCTGAGTTTTCTTGACCAGCAGATTAAACAAATTAGAAAACTGCTGAATGTTCAGGCCTACATTCTTTGCCAAGAATTCCTCTTTGAGGTTTCTTGAAAAAAATAAAATAGCAGTATTATTAACTTGAGACATTCAGTTTCCTTTGAGCTTATCAACTCGTTTTCGAGCAAAAAGATTTACACAACTTAGAAAAGTATTGGGACAATGTCGTACAAAATACTTTTAAAGGTGCTGCCTGGTAAAAAGAGTATTTAACAAAAGAAATTAAAATCTAGGGTCTGTGTCTAGTATTGCGTATTCGAAATTATCGGACCAGCCTGTTTTTAATGGCAGCACTTTTCTCTTCCTTCCCTCCTTAATCATTCCTGCTTTTTCTAAAACTCGGGCAGAACCCACGTTATCTACAGCGCAGCCCGCTTCAATTCTATGAAGTTTCAAATCGTCAAAAGCAAAGCTTAACACTAACTTTAAAGCCTCAGTTCCGTACCCTTTGTTCCAAAAATCAGGATGGAGTTTAAACCAAACCTCGCCAATTTGAAATTTGACATTCCCCAATTTTAATGCAATCAGGCCGACAAAATCATTCGTCTTCTTTGTCCGAATCGCAAAAGTATACTGTTTGGCGTCAAGTTTTTGATGTTCTAAAATCCAAGGCTCAATGATGGATTGAGTATGCGCTATGTTTTGTGGAATACCAAGGGTGTTGAACTCATCTACCTTTGGAATGCTGTGTAATGCATGAACTTGCTGCAAATCAGCTAAGGATAATAAGTGAAGATCAAGTCTTTTGCTCTGAAGGTGAATCATAGAGGGAAAGTAGAAAAATGCCGCTACTAGTCTCTAAATCAGAAGTTAATAATTCTTAAACACGGCTAAAAAACAAAGCCCTTTCCACTTACATGGAAAGGGCTTTTATGTGACCTCGGCAGGATTCAAACCTGCAACCTCTTGAGCCGTAATCAAGTGCACTATTCAGTTATGCTACGAGGCCAAAACCAAGATTCGTTAAATCCCGTTAAATTTGGTCTGCAAAGGTAATTAATTCTTCTACTTTGCAAAAGCTAGTTATTAATACTTTCAAAAAATACTATCTTTGCCCAGCTCAAAAAAGCCAATAAACATGAGGAAATTAGGAATACTACTTATAGGAGTTTTAACACTAGGATCAATTGCCAGAGCTCAAAGACCAGACCTTCCGGGAAGTCTTGTTGTAGACTGGGGTTTGAATACCTTTTTAAACGCTCCAACAGATGTTAAGCTTAGCAGTTTCAATTCAAAAACAGTAAACGTAATTTATTATTACGACTTACCGATTGGCGATAACGGACTGACCTTTACTCCTGGTATTGGCTTAGGTATGGAAAGATTTACTCTTGAAAATGGAAAAACTCTTAGAACAAGTGTAAACAACTCAAATGTAAGAAGTGTAGCTGTAGCAGATTTAGCAACGGTTTATCCTCAAGCAAATACTTTTGATAAGTCGAAGGTTGGTTTAAACTACTTAGACATACCATTGGAGTTTAGGTACTACACAAGCAAAAACAATTTGAGCAGAGGCTTTAGAGTAGCTTTAGGTGCAAAAGTGGGTGTTCTTTACTCTTCTTTCACCAAAGTGAAGTTCGAAGATAACGCAGCAGACCAAAGAATGATTAAAGACCGTCAGGATCTTGGGTTTCAAAAATTCAGATATGGAGTACAGGCTAGAGTAGGATTTGGAGGATTTAGCCTTTTCGGATATTACGAACTTTCAGACAAATTCGATATTGCTCCAGCTGGCGGAGTAGATACTCAAGGTTTATCTTTTGGTATTTCACTCACTGGATTCTAATTAAAGATTTAAACGATATTTAGCATAAAAAAAGGGAAGAAAAATCTTCCCTTTTTTTATGCCTTCAATTTTCAAATTTTATTCGCCTTTGAATGCTGCTTTTCTCTTTTCTAAGAAAGCGGTAGTTCCTTCCTTATAATCATAAGTAGCGCCTGCAATATCTTGACAATAAGCCTCATACTCGAGCATTTCTTTTAAACTAGAATTCTGCGACTTGTTCAACATTTTTTTCATTAAACCAATCGCCTTTGTTGGGGCCGAAGCATAATAATCTGTATAAACTTTCACTGCATTATCAAGTTCTTCATCTGCTACACATTTAGATACAAGCCCCATTTTCTCTGCCTCTGAGGCTGAAATTCTAGTACCCATAGTGGCTAATTCAAAAGCTTTCGAACTTCCCACCAATCGAGGTAAAAAGTAAGAAGAGCCCGAATCCAATACCAAACCAATATTCACAAAAACTTCAATCAGTTTTGCGCTTTCACCAGCCACAATCAAATCACAAGCTAATGCAAAAGAACAACCTGCTCCAGCCGCTACCCCATTCAATTTACAAATTACTGGTTTTGGCATTTCAGTAATTGCCTTAATAATTGGGTTGTACCTTTTGTGTAATGAGTCTGAAAACGAACGACCCGGATTTTTGGCGGAAGCCTTCAGGTCCTGTCCTGAGCAAAATGCTTTTCCTTCTCCAGTCAGCACCAATACTCTAACTTCTTTATCTCTCTTTGCTTCTTTTAAAGCCGCTTGGATTTCATAGGTTATTTCATCGTTTAGGGCATTATACACATCTGGTCGGTTTAAAGTAAGCGTAGCTACGCCATCTTCTTTTTCAAACTTTATAAATTCATACATATACTAAACAAATAATAATACAGAACTGAAACAAACTAAAAAGCCCAAAACAAAACCAGCCAATGATTCAGAGGGCTTATGGGCATTTAAATATAATCTAGACCAAATCACGATACCCGTTAACATAACCGCGATAACCAAAGGCCAAAACAAAGTATTACCGCTGGAATAGATTCTAGTAAACACTATAATAAAACCCAACCACCCAGCCACACCAGCCGCATGCGCACTTATTTTCCAGAAGTAAGTAATAAGATTGGTGCTTATTACTACGGTGGTCATTGAAATCATGATTACTGCCATACTTGGACTAAACCAAACCTGACGACTCATTAAATAAGTAACCAGAATATAGAAAACTGAGATGAATGCAAAAGGCAGATATCGATCACGCCTTTCTTTCATGTGTAAATCTTTTATCACTTTAGTAAACCTAAAGAGCAAAACAATAAAAACAGGGATGACACAAGTAGTGAGAAAAATTAAAAGCAGCACAGTAGAACGGCCTTTTTCAGTAAGATTTGAACTGTTGTCAACATGAAAGAGATAAGTATAAAAAACCAGCGATGGCATAAGCAATGGCTGGAAAACAGTAGATACAATTTGAGCAAGTAACTTCAACCCTATAGTTCTTTTCTTAATCTGGCGACAGGAATATTCAATTGTTCTCGATATTTGGCCACGGTTCTTCTGGCAATATTATAACCTCTTGCTTTCAGCGATTTCTCTAATTTATCATCTGATAATGGCTTACTCTTATCTTCATTATCTATCAGTTGACTTAAAATGTTTTTCACTTCTCGGCTACTCACATCTTCTCCAGAAACTGTCGAGATACCTTCCGAGAAAAAGTATTTCAATGGAAAGATACCAAAATCTGTTTGAACCGATTTTGAGTTAGCAACACGCGAAACTGTGGAAATATCCATATTAATTTCATTCGCAATATCCTTCAAAATCATTGGCCGAAGTTTCGTTTCATCACCTTCTAAAAAGAATTCATACTGAAACCTCACCATCGCGTCCATAGTGCGCAAGAGTGTATTCTGACGTTGCTTAATGGCATCGATAAACCATTTGGCTGCATCGAGTTTTTGTTTTACAAAAGAAACTGTCTCTTTCAGTTTCTTATCTTTCTTATCACTCTTGTCGTAAGCTGAAAACATATCTGAGTACGACTGACTCACTCTTAACTCAGGTGCATTTCGTGAATTCAACGTTAAATCAAACACGCCATCATTATTGGTAAGAATAAAATCAGGAATTAAATATTGAGTTTTAGCCATTCCACCAGAAACACCTCCTGGTTTTGGATTCAGTTTAGTGATTAGATGAATAGCATCTTTCATTAGTACTTCATCCTCAATATTGAGTTTCTTTATAATCTTATCGTAATGTTTCTTTGTAAACTCCTCAAAACAAATTGACAGAATAGCTTTGGCCATTTCTACTGCTGGATCTGGGTCATCTTCTTCCCATCTTCTCTCAAGTTGAATTAAAAGGCATTCCTTTAAATTTCTTGCTCCAATGCCTGGCGGATCAAACTGCTGGATTTCACGAAGCAAATCTTCCAGCTCATCAACGTCTGTCTCTATATTTTGAGCAAAGGCCAAGTCATTTACAATTGCATCTAACTCTCTTCTGATATACCCATCGCCTTCAATACTTCCAATAAGTTGTTTAGCGACTAAAGTTTGGCGTTCATCAAGACCCAAAAATCCCAATTGCATTTCCAATTGATCATTCAAAGAGCTTTGCATAGCTACAGGCATTTCTCTGTCGTCATCTTCAGAGTAATTACCATCACCTTGCATTTTGTAACCTGCATACTCATCATCTCCCAAATAATCTTCAACATTTAGGTCTTCAGTTGAAGAAATTTCGTCAGATGGCTCATCAAAATCCTCTTCTGTAGTTGGGGCCTCAGGCTCCTCTCTTCCTTCTTCCAAAGCCGGGTTGATTTCCAGTTCTTCCTCAATCCTGGTGTCCAACTCAGCAGTTGGCACTTGCAACAGCTTAATAAACTGTATTTGCTGTGGTGACAGCTTTTGGCTAAGAGACTGATTTAGACTAAGTTTTTGCATTGATAGAAAAATCCTATTGGTTATAAGCAAATTTAGAATAAAGAATTGAGGAACAAATTAGATTAGCCGACTTTTTAACAAAAATCATGCAAATTTAACAAATGTGTCAAAAAACTATTTCAAGTAGGTTTTACGAACACTCCACAACATTGTTCGGAATATGTTCTCAATGCTTATTTTTAGTAATCACGTTGTGAATCACTTCAAAAAAGACTTGTTTTGCATTCGTTTTTTTTACTAAAAACCAACTCGGGTTTATTATGACAAAAAGAATCAAAATTGAAGCGTTATTAAAGAGCAGTCAAACCAATATTGAGGTAACTGTTAAGGGATGGGTAAGAACCAAAAGAGGTAATAAAAATGTGAATTTTATTTCGCTCAATGATGGATCCACAATCAATAACCTTCAAATTGTAGCCGACCCTAATTTGATTTCGGAAGAAATTCTTAAACAAGTTTCAACGGGAGCCTGCATTGCTGTAAACGGAACCCTCGTTGAATCTCAAGGTGCGGGACAAAAATTTGAAATCAACGCGAAAGAAATTCAAGTACTTGGTGCTGCCGACCCAGAAAAATACCCATTGCAACCCAAAAAGCATTCGATGGAATTTTTGAGGGAAATTGCGCACTTAAGACCTCGCACCAACACTTTTGGCGCTGTGTTAAGAATTCGCCATGCTATGGCTTTTGCAGTCCATAACTTCTTTAACGAAAAGAAATTCTTCTACATGCACACCCCAATTATTACGGGGTCAGATGCAGAAGGAGCAGGCGAAATGTTCCGTGTAACTACCTTAGACGCTAAAAACCCTCCTTTAAAAGAAGATGGATCCGTTAATTTTAAAGAAGACTTTTTTGAAAAAGAAACTAACCTCACTGTTTCGGGTCAACTAGAAGGTGAATTGGGCGCTTTAGCACTTTCCGATATTTACACCTTTGGGCCGACTTTCAGAGCTGAAAATTCAAACACAACAAGACACCTTGCTGAATTTTGGATGATAGAACCTGAAATGGCATTCTATGACCTTCAAGACAACATGGACTTGGCGGAAGAATTTTTAAAATACTTAATCAATTACGCTTTAGAGAACTGTGCCGATGATTTAGCGTTTCTTGAACAACGCTTAATTGAAGAGGAGAAAAACAAGCCTGCGAATGAAAAGAGCGAAATGACGCTCACCGAAAAACTGAGGTTTGTGGCAGAAAACGACTTTGAAAGAATTACTTATACTGAAGCCATTGATATACTCAGAAACTGCAACCCCAACAAGAAAAAGAAATTCCAATACTTAATTGAAGGCTGGGGCACCGACCTTCAGTCGGAACATGAACGCTATTTGGTAGAGAAGCATTTCAAAAAACCAGTAATTCTAACCAACTACCCAAAAGACATCAAGTCGTTCTATATGAGAATGAATGATGATGAAAAAACAGTGGGTGCAATGGATATCCTTTTCCCTGGAATTGGCGAAATAGTTGGTGGTTCTCAGCGTGAAGAAAGGCTTGACAAGCTTGTTAGCAGAATGAACGAAATGGGAGTGCCTACTCATGAAATGGAGTGGTATTTAGATACCCGAAGATATGGTTCTGCACCTCATAGCGGCTTCGGATTAGGTTTTGAAAGGCTGATTATATTTGTTACAGGCATGGCCAATATTAGAGACGTAATTCCTTTCCCAAGAACACCAGGAAATGCAGAGTTCTAATAGAACCATCCTTCAAACGAAAAAAGGTTTGAACTTGATTAGTTCAAACCTTTTTTTACGCCATAGACTTTCTATAGCAATTTCTTTAATCAAATCTATTTCTTGGAAAAACGAATCGTTTGCTGAAATTTAGACTGATCGTCTTTTACCAATACTAGATAATAACCTCTTGGGTAGGTAGTAACATCAACACGATGCTTCTTATCACCAAGATCTTCAGAAGTCATTTCCATTTTGCTACCAATAATATTTCTGATTTCAATTTTTGGTTGTTTCAAATCTAACTTCGATAAGTCGATTGTCAGAAAATCAGATGTTGGATTGGGGAAAACTTCTACTTTAACCTTTGGGTCATTGTTCATCTTTAAATTGGCTAAAGTCTCATTTTGAGCATTGGCCATTACCGAAAACAGCATTAATGACAGAATCATTAATGTTTTTGAGATTGATATGTTTCGGTTTAAAAGATTCATCGTCTATAAAGACCCCAAAGTCACGCTAAAGGTTTAGTTAAAGTTACAGTTTTTTCAAATAAAATCACTACTCTCTACGTTGCTAAAAACTTTTGGTAATGCAGATAGCAAATCTGATGCCATCAATGCGGTTTTTCCTACTGTTTTTTCAGCTAAATCGCCAGCCCACCCATGTATACAAACCCCGACTTTTGCAGAAGTCGAAGTGTCACCTCCTCGTGCTATGAATGCGCTGATGATTCCTGTCAACACGTCTCCACATCCAGCAGTAGCCATTCCAGAATTCCCTGTGGAATTAAAATGAACTTTACCGTCTGGTGTAGCAATTACAGTATGTGCTCCTTTCAATACTATTACCAATTGCTTTTCAATTGCTATCGACTTCACTTTCTCAATTCGCTCCAATCCGTTATCGCATTCTCCAAATAACCGATTGAACTCTCCTATGTGGGGCGTAAGTACAGAACCCTTGGGTACTAAATCAATCAACTCTTTATCTAATGCAATTAGGTTTAAAGCATCCGCATCTATTGCCATAGGCTTGTTAAAAGATGTGAATAGCGACTTAAGTATTTTTCCTGTCTTTGGGTTAGTCCCCAGCCCCGGCCCAATTCCAATGGCATCGAAGGCGTCAACATTATCTACCTGAGAAATAAATTCCTCTTCTGAATCTAAAGAAACCATGGCTTCAGGTAAAGATGTCTGTATTGGCCCATAACCCACTTTAGGAATATGTACGGTAAGAAGTCCCGTACCGGATTTAAGAGCAGCTTTGGACGACAAATAAGCCGCACCTATTTTACCTAAACTACCAGCTACCATCAATACTCGGCCGTATTTGCCTTTATGGTCATACTTTTTCCTAATAAAAAGGGAGCGATCGATGTCGCTCTTTTCAAAAATTGAGTAATCAGAACTTTCTGTTTTTAAAAAATTTAGATCTAAACCAATGTCAACTACCGACCATTCTCCAACATAAAAACCAGATTCAGGAATTAGAAATGAAAGTTTTGGAACTTGAAAAGTGATGGTCCAGTCGGCCTCTACAATCCTTCCCGTTAAATTCACTTTATCTGCAAAAAGACCCGAGGGCATATCGACAGAAACAGTTTTTGCACTGCTCTGATTTATCAATTGTATAACTTCTGCTGCAAGACCTGTTGCAGGCCTGTTCAAACCAGAACCAAATACAGCATCAATAATGAGTTCTCCGCTGAGGTCTAATTCCTTAGATTGTTTGACAATGTTTACCTGACAGATATCTAAGTATTTTCGATAGCTCTTTCGGCAATCTTCCGAAAGCTTCACTCCAAAATCAATCAAGTGACAATTCACTTTCAATCCTTTTTCAATAAGCAATCTCGCAATAGCAAACCCATCTCCCCCATTATTCCCAGGGCCACACACTACATCGACATTAAGCTTATGATTAATTTTGGTTAATAACAGTTTTACAAAAGCCTCCGAAGCCCGCTCCATCAAATCAAATGAAGAAATAGGTTCGTTTTTAATTGTATACAAATCCCATCTGCGAATTTGTTCAGCACTTAAAATTTTGATCATTGAAATTGAAGATATGGAATCAATTTAACGATTTGAATCGAATCGAAGAGGCTTAAACGTTTCAAATCCTCGGCAGACCTAAATTTCCCGTACTTACTTTTGGCATTCATTATTTCTTTGGTCTGTTCATAGCTGATGTATGGATGTGCGTTAAGTTCTTTAAAAGTGGCCAAATTGATATTAATTTGAATTAGTTGATAAGTCTCATCCACCATAAGTTGTGGAGCAATGCTTTGGTACAGTGAGTCAGAAATACCAAACACTTCCTTGACTTGATCAATACTGCTAAAACCTCCTAACAATTGACGAAACTTCACTATTCTACTTGAATAAGCAGGCCCAATTCCTCTCAGTTTTTGTAGTTCCAAGGAATCAGCCTTATTAATATCTAAAGTGAAACTCTCAAGTTTCAAAGCACTTTCCTTTTCTACACTGTACGGTTTACGCTCTCTTTTAACAGGTTTTTCGCTAGGTTGTGCAACTTTTACTTTAGGCTGAGGCAGTTCGTCTGGCAACTGTATATATTTTTCTAATACTTGATAAAGACTATCGGGAAATCCATAAATGCGCTTCAAATCTGACTTGACCTTGAAACTCCCACCCGCGGTTCTGTAATTATAAATTCTACTTGCCAAACGTTGATCTAAACCTACTCCCATCAACTCTTCTTGAGTTGCTGTATTGGGTTCAATGAAAGTAAGCCGAATATTGACGCCTGGCAATACTTCTTTCTCCAAGCTAGGCTTCATATTATTTCTCCATAAACCAACCAAACTGTCTAATTGTCTTTTATCAGAATCGAACTCATTGTATTCAATTTCAGTTACGTTACGGTAAATACCTGGAACAAAAAGTAAAACAAACATTAACGGAGTCAGAACCATAAAACCATTGGTTTGAGTTTTAGAAAACCCAAAGTAGTTTCTCACTAGGCGTTTAATATTCATAATGGATTGGCTCTATTTATAAAATTGTGATTTAATATAATATATTCTTACTTTAAGATCAATTATATTTAATTGAATCGAAATCATTAAATAAGCAACAAGGACCAATAGAGTTGTTTAAACTGATTCTAAATAAGAATACATGATTTTGATCACTTTTTTTACACATAGTTAGAGGCTATTTTTGCACAGAAGAATTTAGAGGAAAGGCGTAAGCAATAATGCAGGGTAAATTCAGAGCGATAAGTTTGTCTTACAAAAAGGCACCAGTTGAAATCAGGGAAATTATTTCCATTGATGAGCTCACAATCAAATCCATTCTAAGTGAAATTTCAGAGGTTCTGTCTTTAACAGAAGCCCTAATTCTTTCTACCTGCAACCGTACGGAGGTTTATTATTCTGCAGAACAAAACCTAGATATTGAAATCATTAAATTGATTGCCATCAAAAAAGGGATTTTAAATGCAGATGCTTATATAAATTATTTCAATTCATTTGAAAGTGAAGAAGCCGTTAATCACCTCTTCAGAGTATCATTAGGCCTCGAAGCCCAAGTAGTGGGTGACCTCCAAATTTCAAATCAAGTAAAAAGAGCTTATCAGTGGGCAGCAGATGCGCAATTGGCAGGGCCTTTTTTACACCGCTTAATGCATACCATTTTCTTTAGCAGCAAAAGAGTAGTTCAAGAAACTTCATTCAGAGATGGCGCTGCAAGCGTTTCTTACGCTGCTGCCGAACTTGTTCAGAATTTAGCATCTACTATTATAGAACCTAAGGTACTTATTTTAGGTATTGGAGAAATTGGAGCAGACGTTTGTAGACACCTTTCTGAAACCGATCTTAAGGTAGCTATCTGCAATAGAACAACTGAAAAAGCGCAAGCCTTAGCATTAGAGTGCAACCAAGCTGTAATTCCTTTTTCTGAACTGAAAGAAGCTGTTGCAGAATACGACTTGATTATCTCTTCTGTAGCCCACAGTACCCCAATCATTAACAAAGAATTGGTAGGGGAAATAAATAATGGTTTCAAATTCTTCGTTGATCTTTCTATTCCTAGAAGTATTAGCCCTGAAGTTGGAAAACTGAGTGGCGTTACTTTGTTCAATATTGACGAAATCAATGACAAAGCTTCGGCTGCTGTTGAAAAAAGGAAAGCTTCTATCCCTTTAGTAGAAGCCATTATTGAAGAGGCCATAGCTGAATTCAATGACTGGTCGAAAGAGATGGTTGTTTCACCCACCATTCATAAACTCAAGAATGCGCTGGAGCAAATCCGTCAAGATGAGATAACCAGGCATTTGAAAAACGCTTCACCCGAAGTACAAGAATTTGCTGAGCGTTTCTCTAAGAGTATCACTCAAAAGATCATTAAACTTCCCGTATTGCAATTAAAAGCTGCATGTAAACGAGGCGATGCTGAATCTTTAATTGATGTACTTAATGAGCTTTTCGATCTGGAAAACACTCCGAAAGAAAAATAATCGAGCCGAAAGTCATTCAGCCTCCTTCTAATTCGTATCAAATTTTATTAAGCTTGCGTTTTGATATTGAGAATTGCGCATTTTAATCTATCTCATCTTAACCTTACATTTCATTCACCCTATATTGGGCAATGATTCCTATGAGAAATTCTCTGAAAATGGGAAGGTTGGACTCCGAAATAGCACCACCAATCAAGTAGTAATTAAAGCCATATATGATGATATTGGTTGGTCAAAAGGCAAACTTGAAGCATCAGGTGGTCTTATTGGACTCAAGCAAAATGAGCGCTGGGCCTTGGCCAATGTTGATGGATCAAAAATTACACGCCACCTCTTTTCTGAACTTTACCCTTTTACCGATAACACTTTTATTATTGGTGAACGAAGTCGCTTCTCTATACTCAATGACTACGGCACTATTAACTCGAAAGGCAATATCATTGTTCCTTCTGAATATCAATGGATTGACCCCGTGGGCGATGCCCTTATTGTTGCAAAAAAAACAGGAAAGGATAATCAGTTCGGTGTACTCAATAAGAGCGGAAACGTTTTACTTCCTTTAGAGTACAATCACATAGAACGAATTGATAGTGAAACGCTTTCTGTTCAGAACAACCAAGGACTTTATGCACTATACAATTTACAAGGCAAACCTCTTTCCGGTTTTCTTTACGAGTTAATTCTTCGGTACAATGAAAACACCTTCAGAGTAAAATATTATAACAAAGAAGGCCTGATTGACAGAAAAGGAACCTTAATAATTCCTCCTGAATACAAATCCTTAAACTTAAGAAATGGCAAGGCAGAGGTGCTCCCATTTAACAAATGGACTGTATTTACGCTTGAATCGAATCCAAAAACTCTTGCGCATGATGAAGTTTGGTACATCGACAAGAACTTGATGGGTATTCAGACCAATGGAAATATTGGAATAGTTAACATTACAAATGAGAATTCCTTTGAGCATTATGTGCAGGAAATGCAAATTACACATACACACTCAAATCTATTGGCCGTTAAAAAAGATGGTTTTAAAGGTGTGATCAACTCTGAAGGAAGAAACATTCTTCCTTATCAATTCGATTCAATCCAGTTTTATAAGTCTGTAATTCTTGCCCAATCAAAAAGAAAAGATGCCCAAAATTGGATTCCCTATGACCTCAGTGGAAAACGAATTGGAATTCAATTTTATGAGGAAATTACCCCAAGAAAAGACGGTTCCTTTTTAGCGCTTAAAAATGGAAAATACGGCTTACTCGACCATGAAGGCTACGAGCAAACACCATTTATTTTTGATAAGATTAATGATTTTGAAAATGGGATGTCCATTGCAGAATATTTAGGAAATCAGGGCATCATTAAGCCCAATGGCAATTGGTTAATAACACCATACAAGGACAGCATCCAGATTATTGCTAATCGAATCTTCTACGAACAAGGAACAGAGCATGGTGTTTATGATTTATTCGAGCAACAGATTTTCCGAAGTATTTATCCTATTATTCCATATCAAAAAGCTTTTTCGGAGCGGACAAATGATGGCTATAAAATCTATGATTTCAATGCAAATCAGCTCAGTCCAAACGCATATGATTCGGTATACCAAATAGCACCTGATTTTTTAGTGCTGAAATCGAAAAACAAGTTTGAGCTGCTACAAATCCCAAATACTCAAACCTTTAAACTCGATTCAAAAACGCAACAGGTTAGGGCTTATAGTGAAGGCCTTATTTCGGTAATGATGGAAAATGAATGGGGTTTTGTTTCGGAACAAGGCTTATTGACGATTGCCAACCGATACCAACAGGCCAAGGAGTTTTCGCAAGGCCTTTGTGCCATCATGATCAACGGTAAATGGGGCTTTATTAATACAGAAGACCAAATCACAATTCAACCCACCCTTCAATCTGTGGAATCTTTTAACAATGGGCTTTCACTAGTGAAAACCAATGGTTTATATGGGCTAATCGACCTTAATGGAACCTTTGTGTTAGATGCCATTTATGATCAGTTGATAAGAAAACAAGGCTTTATTCTGCTTGAGAAAAATAATCAATTCGGTTTAGCAAACCATGAAGGCGCCTTGGTTCGAACACCTCAATTTGATTCCATTTCTACCAACGACAATATTAACTTTATCGTCAGCCGAAATGGCAAATACGGAGTTGTCGATATTAAAGGCCGCGACCGTGTACCAGTTGCATTTGATGTCATCAAACAATCAGGAGATATTTTTCTGGCCATGGAAAGGCAAGGATGGACTGAAATCAGTATCAATAAGTAAAACCACTTCAACATAAAAAAACCACCCGAAGGTGGTTTCAATATTTTAGGTTAAACTCGCGTCTCTTAAGCCAATTCTCTCATTCCAACCCAAGTAAACCTTCCATTTACATAACCTGGGTTAGTAAATGAAGCATTACCTGCTGGGTTTCCTCCTGTTACATGGTAATCAGAGAAAGCAGCGTTTTGATTCACGAAAATACCGCCAGTTAAATTGAATGAAACTGGAGTTGCCGCCAACGACATCTGATCTGCAATGTACTCCTTCATGGCCTCATCCGTAGTGTAAGCACCACAAGAAATAGCACCATGTTCTTCTGCCAATTCTTTAGCCAAAGCCACAGACTCTTCCGTATTTTTTGTCTTAATAAGCAACGCAATCGGCCCAAAAAACTCAGTTGCGAACTTGTCCTTATCAGCAGAGTTTAACTCAATTACCACTGGTGTTTGGGTTCTCGTAGTCGCGAAAATTGGGTTTTCAATGGTTCTAGATTCTAACCAAACCTTACCGCCTAATTCTTTGGCTGCATTTTTAGTTCTTTCGCCTGTATTTGGGTTTTGAATGGCTCCCAATACAAATGGTCCAGCCTTAGGGTTATCGATCAAACCGTTGGTGAAGTCAGCAAATTTCTGGGCTACCTCATCGAATGATAGCACACCATCTGGCGTTTTCACGCCACCTTCTGGAATAAAGAAGTTTTGAGGTGCGGTACACATTTGGCCCGAGTACAAACATACCGAGAAGGTAATGTTCTGAATGACTTTATCTATATCAACTACCGAATCCAAAATGATTGAGTTCACACCAGTTTTCTCAGTAAATACTGCTTTTGGAAGTTTCTCTAAATAGCTACCAAACTCAGAATTTCCTGTAAAGTCTATTAATTTCACCTTAGGGTGTTCAGCCAATTCTTTAGTGATTGGAGCATTCGGCACGTCAACCGCTAACTGACAAGCATCGGCATCGAAGCCAGCGTCTCTCAATGCATTTCTAATTTCAGCTACCACAATGGCCATTGGTAAAATAGCACCTGGGTGTGGCTTCACCAATACAGAGTTACCCGTAATCAAATCGGCAAAAACACCTGGTACCGAATTCCAAGTAGGGAAGGTAGAGCAGCCAATCACCAAACCAATACCCTTTGGCACTGCCCTCCACTCTTTGTTCACCACCAAGTTGTATTTACCCATTGGTTTGTCCCAAGTGGTTTTAGAAGGGAAACGGCTCAATTCATCATATCCAGCGGCAATTGCTTCTAATGCACGGTCGGCAGCGTGTGGGCCAGAGGCCTGAAAAGCCATCATATAACCTTGGCCTGTGGTGTGCATTGTTGCATAAGCATTCTCGAAAAAGCGCTTAGAGAAACGATCTAAAGCATCAATCAAAACAGCCGCTCTATCATCTAAGCTCACTTTTCTCCAAGAATGGAAAGCCTTTTCGGCACGGTTTATTAATTCTTCGTTACTGAACGCTGGATACTTAGGCCCTACTGGCGCATCAAAATAAGGAGAATGCTCCTCGCCTATCCATGAAGTAGCTCCTTCTTGTTTTAATTCTTCAAAATTCTTTTTTCTTAAGGCTTTGAAAGCCTCTTTTCCATCGGCATCGGCCGTTTCGCCATAAATGGCTGGTGCCGGATGCTCAGGGTATTGTGAGTGAAATCCACGAGTATGTAAGGCTTTTACCGCCTTATTTAGTATGTCTTTTTGTGCAGTTGTCAATCCCATAACGAACGTTTGTTTGGTCGAATTTAATGGAATCGATTCACATATAACAGAAAGCTAAGCTGAATATTCGTATATTGCGCCCTCTAAGAGATATACTCTTAGAATCCCTCATTCCAAATTTTATTTAACCCGCAGCGAGCAATTCTTGTAAATGCTGTTATTCTAATTTGCCTTTACAAGAGTAACAAGATTGAATTATTTTAAAAATCGTTATCTTATTCCACGCTATCGCTATGAATGCCTGTTTTCAACCTTAGGCAGACAAAAAGAGATCGTGAATAATCAATCTTAATTACTAAACAAAAAAAGCTAAACATGAAAGAATTTAAGAAATTCCTCATCCGCGGAAATGTACTAGAAATAGCCGTGGGTTTAATTATGGCCACTTATTTTGGTGCCATCGTCAAGTCATTTGTAAATGACATTTTAATGCCCCCGATTGGAATCCTTCTAGGTGGTGTTGATTTTTCAGAAATGAAATTGGTTTTACAAGAGGCCGTTGCCGAAACTACTGCCGGTGCTGGCGATGCTACTGCAGAAGTAGCAATTGCTTACGGAGTGTTCATTAACACCATCATTACTTTTGTAATAGTAGCTTTTGCTATTTTTATGGTGGTAAAATCTTACAACCATTTGAAAGAAAGAATGGAGAAGAAAGAAGCGGAAGCTCCTGCTGCGCCTCCTGCGCCTTCTAAAGAAGAAGTACTCTTAACTGAAATCAGAGATTTGTTAAAGAAGTAAATCTCAAACAATAATCTTTAAATGCCGCCATTTGCTTTTGCAGAGGCGGCATTTTTTATGCGTCTCTGCCAATAGAATTCTGTAATTTGCGTCAAAATACTGCATGGTTGAATTTCAACCCAGACACATCAGCACTCAATAATTAACGAATGACTACTGACCAGCCTGTTAGAATCAATAAATACTTAAGTGAAATTGGCTACTGTTCGCGAAGAGCAGCCGATAAACTGATTGAGGAAGGGCGGGTAACCATCAATGGCGCTGTACCCGAAATGGGAACAAAAGTTACAAAGGAAGATAATGTTGCGGTAGATGGAAAACCTGTGATTGAACCAAAAGACAAGCCTGTTTATATTGCTTTTAATAAGCCTGTAGGAATTGTTTGCACCACGGATGTAAAAGTGGAAAAAGATAATATCATTGATTTTATAAACTACCCAAAACGAATTTTCCCCATTGGCCGATTAGACAAACCCAGTGAAGGCCTCATATTCCTTACTAATGATGGGGACATTGTGAACAAGATCTTACGCGCCAGAAACAATCATGAAAAAGAGTACATCGT
The DNA here is from genome assembly GCF_001592945.1 of Roseivirga seohaensis. GTDB lineage: Bacteria > Bacteroidota > Bacteroidia > Cytophagales > Cyclobacteriaceae > Roseivirga > Roseivirga seohaensis. Next base: position 30,281 of record NZ_LRPB01000005.1, on the reverse strand, counting down.
TACAGTAAACAAGCCCATCACACGAGATTTTATTTCAAAGATGAGCAATGGTGTACCTATTTTAGATACGGTTACGCGTAAATGCGAAGTAGAACAAATCGGTAAACTCAAGTTCCGTATCGTGTTGACGCAAGGACTCAATCGACAAATACGAAGAATGTGCGAGTATTTAGATTATGAAGTACGACAATTAAAAAGGGTGCGCATCATGAATGTGATATTGAATATGCCTGTTGGTACTTGGCGCGACATTACCCCAAAAGAAATGGCTGAAATCAACCGATTGATTTCTACATCCTCCAAAACTCATGATGATTAATGAATCATGGAATCGAATAGACGAACGGCCATCAATACCGCCATTTTTAGCGCGATTGCCAATGCATTTTTAGCCATTGCAAAAGGAATTGCAGGCGTATTTGGTAATTCTTATGCCCTCATTGCCGATGCCATTGAGTCTACTACAGATGTATTTGCTTCATTACTAGTTCTTTTCGGGTTAAGATATTCTACCCGACCTGCGGATGAGAATCATCCTTACGGGCATGGCAAGGCCGAGCCACTTATTACTTTTATTGTGGTTGGAATTTTAGTGATTTCAGCCACAGTAATTGCTTATGAAAGCATCCAGCATATTCGCACGCCACATAAAGTTCCAGAAAAATTCACACTAGTAGTTTTGGCGGCAATCGTCATTCTAAAAGAGGTTTTCTATCGGTTTGTATCTAAGAAGAGCGACAAAACTAAAAGCACTTCTTTGAAAGCCGATGCTTGGCATCATAGAAGCGATGCCATCACTTCCTTATTGGCCTTTATCGGAATTTCAATTGCCGTTTATATGGGGGAAGGTTATGAAACAGCAGATGATTGGGCGGCACTACTCGCTTCAGGTTTTATTATTTACAATGCATTTCTGATTTTTCGCCCCGCCCTTGGCGAAATTATGGATGAGCACGTTTATGATGATTTAATTGTCGACATCAGAAAAGTAGCTAAAACCGTTTCTGGAGTTCAGGGTACAGAAAAGTGCTTTGTTAGAAAAACAGGTATGTCGTTCCATGTAGATTTACACCTTACGGTTAAAGGTGAAATTTCTGTTAAAAAAGGACATGACATTGCCCATGAGGTGAAAAATGCAATTCAAAACGAAATGCCCGAAATAGCCGATGTGCTTATTCACATCGAACCCGAAGAATAAAGCCGACAATTTTTATATTTAGGCTCAATCTCATTTAAACATGAAGAAATTCCTCAAAGCAATACTAGTACTCCTCCTCATTTTTGTGGCCTTTGTGCTTTTCAAAACCTTTATTTTTAGTTCGAAACAATTAGAGGTTGAGCCAGTCTCAAAAATTAAAATCCCTGATTCTTCAATTCAAAGACTTACAGAAGCTTTAAAGATTAAAACCATTTCTCACGAAGACCCAGCCAATTTTGATTCCACCGCTTTCGAGTCCTTCAATGAATTTCTTAAGAACAATTACCCTCTAATTGATTCTATTTTAGAACACAAAACCTTTAACCAATACAGCCATTTATTTAGCTGGAGGGGAAAAGACCTAACACTTAAGCCTATTGTACTGATGGGCCATATTGATGTGGTTCCTATTGCTTCCCCAGAAAAATGGTCGGTCGATCCTTTTGGCGGAATTGTGAAAGACGGAGTGATTTGGGGCCGTGGCACTATTGACGATAAGTTTTCGGTAATCGGTATTTTAGAAGCTGTAGAAATGCTTCTTTCTGAAGGTGCCCAACCTGAAAGAACTATCTATTTGGCTTTTGGTCACGATGAAGAAGTAGGCGGAGAAAAAGGCGCAGTTGCTATTGCTCGATATTTGGAGCATGAGGGAATTCATGCTGAATATATTTTGGATGAAGGATATGCCATCACCCAAAAACTTGTACCGGGTGTAGATTCTGATGTGGCCTTTATTGGAGTAGCCGAAAAAGGCTCTACCACCATTGAACTGACGGTTGATATGGATGGTGGTCATTCTTCCCGACCTGACGCGGAAACAGCCATTGATGTATTAGCCAAAGCGGTAGCTAAGGTGAAAAGCAATCCATCCAAAGGAACAATTTCAGAACCGATGCAAGGCTTTATCAATCAGATTGGGCCTGAAATGGGTTTTGTGAATAAAATGGCTTTCGCTAATCTTTCTATCTTCAAACCACTTGTTTTAAGTACCTATGAAAGCGCGGGCGGAGCTGGAAATGCCTTGATCAGAACTACGACCGCTCCAACCATTTTCAATGCAGGAATTAAAGAGAACATTATTCCAACACATGCTAGAGCTTTGATCAACTTCAGAATTATTCCGGGAGAAACTTCAGAAGATGTGCTGAACCATGTAAATCAAACCATTGACGATTCACGTGTTAAAACCAGGTTTTTCGGTTTCAATTCAGAGCCATCCCCAGTTTCTCCTGTGGAAACCTCGGGATACAACACCATTAATAAGTCTATTAAAGAAGTTTTCGATGGAGTTTTAACCGCGCCTAACTTAGTTATCGCAGCTACAGACTCTAGGCATTTTGGAGCCATCAGCCCAAACATCTATCGCTTTGTGCCCTACCATATTAATGAAGAAAACATCAGCACTTTTCATGGTATTGACGAGCGCATTCCAGTAGAAGATTACAAGAACGCCATTCGCTTTTACCGACAGCTTATCTTGAACAGTAAAGGGCAATAAAAAAGCAGAAGAGTTGACTTCTGCTTCTTTTACATATTTTCGAAGGCTATGTTTAAAACCAACCCGCCCCTAAGTTTCTGAACGGCCAAGGAATAGATGCCAAAATCAGAATCAGTCCGATAAGGTAGAAAGTAGCAATAGCACCAAATTTCTTAGCGTCAGTTACAGCTTTTTTAGACTTACTATGACCAATTGTGATTAAGACAATCGCAACCACCATCAGCAATACGTGCTCTACCGCAAAAAAGCGAAGCACATCGTCTTTCATAAAGCCTTCCACAAAATTCACTTTCGGGCTAATAAAATATAAGACCAAACCAATTAAAAGTTGAATATGGGTGAAAACCATAGCGAAAAGTGAAATTTTCTTGTCTTTTGCCGTCCATACTCCCGATTTCTTTTTAGAAAAAGCGTTAAAAATGGCGGCTAATAATAAAATCAGAACGATCCACCTTAAACCAGAGTGAGCGTGAAGTAATCCGTTGTACATATTGCTTTCTTTAGTGTTTAACAAAGTAAGCACAAAAGAGCCATAAAATAAAAAACACGATCATTGATTATCGGTGAATTAGAATCTCTTGATTTTCTTAATTTGGACACGAAAAAACCGAAAATCTTCCGTATGAAAGCCGCGCTTTACACCAAATTTCAAGGTCCAGTTACAATCGAAACCGTAACCGACCCAAAACCCGTTATTGGTGGAGTGGTACTAAAAGTAGGTGCCACAGGTTTGTGCCGAAGTGATTGGCATGGCTGGATGGGACACGATACGGATATTCAATTACCCCATATCCCTGGGCATGAATTGGCTGGAACTGTAATAGAACTTGGCTCAGGCATTACCAAATTCAAAATTGGAGACAGGGTAACAGTTCCCTTTGTAAGTGGCTGCGGAAGATGTGAACAATGCAATTCGGGCAATCAGCAAGTTTGTGATCACCAATTTCAGCCTGGCTTTACTCACTGGGGGAGTTTTGCTGAATATGTAGGTATTCATTATGCCGACACTAATTTGGTGCACTTACCCGATGAAATCAGTTTTGAAACCGCAGCCAGTTTGGGTTGTAGGTTTATCACTTCCTTTAGAGCAGTAGCGCACCAAGCCAAAACAACTGGAGGAAATTGGCTAGCGGTGCATGGTTGCGGTGGTGTTGGGCTTTCTGCCATTATGATTGCCGAAGCTTTGGGTGCTCAAGTAATTGCTGTAGACATTGACGATAGCAAATTGACTTTTGCAAAAACCATTGGCGCGCACTACACCATAAATGGCGGAAAAGAAAATGTGGTTGAGGCGGTCAAAGAAATATCGAATGGCGGTGTACATGTTTCGGTAGATGCGCTCGGGAGTAAAACCACCTGTTTCAATTCCATTGACAACCTTAGAAAAAGAGGCAAGCATATTCAAGTAGGCTTAATGGCTGGCAACGATTACCTACCAGAAATACCCATGCATTTGGTGGTAGCCAATGAGTTAGAAATAATTGGCAGCCACGGTATGCAAGCCCATGCTTACCCTGAAATGATGAACATGATTAAGTCAGGAAAACTTCAACCCGAAAAACTGATTGGCGAATTGATTTCTTTAGAAGAAGCCACAAACCTACTTCCCAAAATGAATGAATTTCAGGGAGTAGGTGTGAAAGTGATTAATAGGTTCTAATATGCCTTAAAACTTCAAAGCCGCATAGCCTTTCAACTGGTAGGTAGTAAGTGTGCTTAACATTGAAGTAGCCACTTTGATACCAGGGGCAAGTTTTGTGTGATCAATATCGCGACCTAAAATGGATTGAGAACAAGCAAATAACTTCACTCCTGCTCCTTCTAATTCTTTGAAAAGAGGAATATGTGGGTTGTCTACTCCGTATTTTGCTTTGTAAGTGTCATTATCTAATGTAGACCATATAGCTTGCCCATGAATAGCCAACACCACCTTCATGTTTTTGGCAGGCACTCCTCCCATGGCATGCAAGTTCAAAAGTCGGGCTACATTCTCTAAAGAATACATTACAGCTTTGGGGTCAGCATCACCAGTAGCAATATCAATAACTATTTTGTATTCCAGTTTAGGGTCTGGTTTTTCGACAGCAAAAGGAGCATCAATGATTCCTCCGTATCCTTTAATGATTGGGTTAATTTTTTCTTGTGAAAAACCGATGTTAACGATTAACAAGGCGGCAAAAGCAAAGAGGTATTTGTTCAATTTTGTCATGCTATTCAGGGTTATTTACAATCGAACCCAATAGACACAATTTCAAAGAATAAATCAATCAATCTTTTTGGAAAGGATTATTCCCACTTAAAAAAAGCGTAGCCTTTAAGTTGATAGGTGCTTATAGTGGTGAGAGCAGAAGTCCCAATTTTCACGCCAGGCATTAAGTCCTCTACCTTATTTCCATACATGGAATACGACTGACCACAAACAATCACTTCAACACCAGCTTCCATCAGTTCTTTGTACAAAGGAGCATAGGGGCTTTCTACTTCATATTTTGTTTTGTAGGCGTCAGCGTTCAAAACAGAACTCGTGGCACCCGCATGAATCACCACCGCCACTTTAAGGTTTTCAGGCTTCACTCCTCCTACACCGTGCAGGTTAATCAGACGCGCCACATTTGTTGCAGCAAAAGCCGCATTTTCAGGCTTATCTAGTTTATGCACCAACTCAATCAGAATTTTATATTCCATATTTGGGTCAGGCGCAACATCCACCTTTTCCAACTCTAAAATTCTACCGTAGTTTTTAATGATAGGGTTTACCCACTTCTTTTCTTGAGAAAAGCTCAACTGAGTAATGAGGAGCAAAGAAAAGGCAAAGATGATTCTAAGTTTCATAGGAATGTTTTTTTGACCAGTTCAATTACAATATTCCAACCAGTAAATTCAAACCATAGAAATAAAATTATTACCGCCTTGAAATTAAAGCTCTGGCTTGTTGTAAAAATATACCGATTGGTATATTTTTACATGTGACTTTTGCTAAATCTGAAAGAACAAAGAAGAGGATCATAGAAACGGTAGCTCCCATTTTTAACAAAAAGGGTTACCAGAGCACAGCTTTGTCAGACATTACCAGCGCCACTGGATTAACCAAAGGTGCCATTTATGGTAACTTCGGAAATAAGGAAAATTTGGCAGAAGCTTGTTTCAATCACAATGTAAAATTCTTGCAGAAGGGTTTACAAATAACATGGGCTGCCAACCCATCGAGCATCGGCAAACTCATTGGTTTACTCAATTTCTATCATCAGAACTTTGAAACTGTGGCCAACAATGGCGGTTGCCCCTTAATGAATGTAGCGGTAGAAGCAGATGACTTCTATCCCTTTTTTAAGGAAAAGGCCAAAAAGATATTAATGAATTGGCAATCTGAAATTGCCAGCGTAATTAAAGAGGGGCAAAAATCTGGCGAAATCAAACCTGAAGTTGATGCGACCAATTATGCCAATTTCTACATTGCCGCCATTGAAGGTGGTATTCTGATAGCAAAAACCGCAAACGATCCAGCATCGTTTTTTAACATTATTGAAAACTTGAAATCATTGGTCAATCACCAATTAAAAATAACAACATGAAAAGAGTAGTAATTACAGGAATGGGGGCTTTGACCCCAATTGGAAATAATTTAGAAACGTATTGGGCCAACCTAAAAGCTGGAAAAAGCGGTGGTGCACCAATCACGAGGTTCGATACCACGAAATTCAAAAGCCACTTTGCCTGCGAATTGAAAGACTTTAATGTGGAAGATTACATTCCGCGAAATGAAGCCAGACGTATGGATCCCTTTACGCAGTACGCCCTAATTGCTACAGAAGAAGCCATCAAAAATGCCAAAATTGATTTTGATGTACTGAACAGAAATCGAATTGGGGTGATTTGGGGATCAGGAAATGGCGGTATTCAAACCTTTACGGAAGAGATGATCGACTATGTGAAAAATGATGAAACTCCTCGCTTCTCCCCTTTCTTCATTCCCAAAATCATCGCAGACATTGCTTCGGGACTTATCTCTATCAAATACGGCCTAAGAGGCGTGAACTTCACCACCATTTCTGCTTGCGCCTCTTCTACCACTGCCATTATAGATGCCTTTAACTATATTAAATGGGGCAAGGCCGACATGATTATTACGGGGGGATCGGAAGCCCCAATTACCGCGGCTGGACTGGGCGGCTTCACCGCTTCTCGTGCACTTTCTACCAATAACGAGAACCCAGCAACTGCTTGCCGTCCGTTCGATGTAAGTCGCGATGGCTTTGTAATGGGCGAAGGCGCTGGTACTTTAATTCTGGAATCTTACGAGCACGCAATCGCCAGAGGCGCAACCATTATAGCTGAAGTAGCAGGTGGAGGAATGGCCGCAGATGCGTATCATTTAACCGGAACTCACCCCGAAGGAGAAGGTGCTTTCTTAGGAATGCAAGAAGCCCTCAATGATGCGGGTATTGAGCCAAAAGATATCGACTATATCAATATGCACGCCACCTCCACCTCAGTAGGTGACACAAGTGAGTTGATCGCGATTGAAAGAGTTTTTGGAACGAATCCTGATTTGAATATTTCAGCTACGAAATCCATGACAGGTCATTTACTTGGTGCGGCAGGTGCAATAGAAGCAATTGCTAGTGTAATGGCCATTGTAGATGGCATTATTCCTCCAACGATTAACACGAAAAACGTTGATCCAGAATTTGATGGTAAATTTGAACTCACCCTTGGTTCGGCACAAAAGCGCGAAGTAAAATATGCATTGAGCAACACTTTTGGCTTTGGCGGACATATGGCCAGCGCGGTGTTTAAGAGGTTTGAGGATAGTTAGTAGTTAATAGTTAGTAGGTCGAAACGAAATTAAGAAAGGTCAGGCTGATTTCTTTCAAGTAGAAACTCAACCTATAAATCCTTAACAAAGAGGTGAACTCAACCCTCCAAAAGCTTTGAACTTTTGGAGGGTTCTATATTTTTCATCAAGCCTAATAAAACACCACCTCCACATTTGGGAGAGCACTTTTCAGCTTTTCGATATCGTTGCTGCGCAAAGAGGTATTGAAGCAGATAACCGTTTCTAATTTCTTAAGTTCTGTCAATCGGTCGAACTTGAAGACTTTGGTGTTTGAACAGTCTATCCATTTCAAGTTAGAAAGTCCCTCGAGCCCAGTGAAACGCTTCACATTCGTTCCTGAGCAATTGATTCGCTCTAATTTCGTCATCGTTGTGAGCGGGCGTAAATCACCAATGGCCGTATTGCTAAAGTTCAGTGACTTGAGGTTATTGAATTTGAGTACAGACAATAAATCTGTTACCGGCATTTCGGTAAAACTCAAAGACTCTAAAGTTTTTAGGTCTGGTAATGAGTTCAAATCTCTCATTCCAAGCCGGTTTAGGCTAAGCTCTTTCAGTCGGTAAAACTCCGACAATTCCACCAAGCTAGTAATCGATGAGCCTTGAATATTCAACCTTTCAAGGGAAACCAATTGATGTAATTGTTTGGCCGTTGGCTGAGCAGCCATTACCACGTTCTCTTTAAAGGCTCTTTTCATTGGCTCGCTTAATATTCCCCACCAAGCATTTAAAGCTTTGGTTTGAAAAATCACGATCAGGTCTTCCTTCTTATCGAGTATTAACGAAACCGCAGTTTTATCCACATTACTCCCCTCTAAACTCAGGTATTTCAACATGGCCAACCGCCCCAAGTCTGTAATATTCTTGACCTTGGTATTCTCAGCCTCAATATGTCTTAAGTTAGATAAGTTTGCCAAAGGCGAAAGATCCGCTACGGAAGTATTATTCAGGGTAAGGGTTTCTAAACGTTCCAATGACTCAAGGCCTTGAAGGTTCTTTAATGGATTAGAATTTAAGTTCAAATGCGCGATTTTCTTCAGTTGTGCCAGTGGCGCTAAAGTTATAATTCCAGCTCCTTCTAAGTTCAAAGAATCGATTCTTAAGAGCTGAATTAAATCTTCATTATCAGGGTTAGGCGTATCCATATATTTTGTTAAAACGCCCTTCCACATGTCTGACATACCACCCCACCATTGTTCTAATTGCTTGGTATTTCTCACCACCAAAACTCGTGGATTAGCCTCTACATAAGCCTCTGTACTTACTTCTTCCAGCGGTGCATTGTCGCAGTATATCTTTGTTAAAGATTTCACCTGATTCAGTGGCTCAAGTGATTCTACCTTAGTATTGGTGATGTTCAAGGTCTTCAATTGCCCTAAACCCGAAAGCGAAGTTAAGTCACTTACATTTGTCAATTCAAGGTCTAAATCTTGCAGCGCAATAGCCGACTGAAACCCATTCAGATTTATAATATCGCTTGCTGATAAATCTAACTTCTTAAGCTTATTCAACTTAGAAAAATCAACGGTTGCCGTTTGTGCGGCTTCAGATAAGTTGAGTTCTTCCAAAGAAACCAGTTCACTTATGAATGACAAATCTATTTGTTTGATTCTAGAAAGATTCAGTTTCTTCAATTTCTCGAACGACTTCAAGAATGAGAAATCCTCAACATGACAATTAGATAGATTAAGCGCTTCAATTTCGTTGTGGTATTTTAGGTACTGAAGGTCGAAAACTGAAGTATTGGAAACATCAAGTGACTTTAATGTATTGATAGATCGCAAAGGTTTTAGATCATTAATCCATGTATTGCTTATTTTCAGATACTTTAGGTTGGTAAGCTGATAAATTGGATCAAGATTAAGCACAAGGTCATTTCCTGATAAATCAAGGGAATCGATAGAAGCCAAACGCACCAAATCCTGATTGCTAATACTGTCTCCTTCAAACTTAATTTTATCTCTAAAAACTTGCTTCCACCCTAAGGTCAGCAAAGACCACCATTCCGTTAACTGTTTATCTCTGCTCAGTTTATTTGTATATATACTGGCAATTTTAAGTTCACTCTTTTTCGGGTCTAAATTCAGCTCTATAAATCGTTTTTGGCTACTGTTTACAGGCTCTCCACCTAGTGAAGTACCTTGCAAATTTCTTATGATTTCGGCCTTATAGAAGGGCGTGCCATTCTCTTTGGTTTGGACCAATATTTCTGTGATCTCGAAATCGAACACCACATTCTTGAAAAAGAAATCAATGTCTTTTAAGTAGGCCTGAATGTCTTTAAAAATTGGAGTTGATCTTTTCTCTTCCAGGTCATCTTCTACCTGAACTTTGGGGTCGACAAAAAGCTTTGCATAGCTGTTGCTAATAATCACTTCCTTTTCGCTTACTGCGGTTCGTTCTGAACCAATTACATTGAGGTAATATTCTAACGCACTTATAATTTCCTTTACTCCCTCCTTCTTTTTTTCCAATACCGAGTCGGGCAAAACAGGAGACTGCGCCCACAATGAGGCACTTGCACTAAAAAAGAGCAGTAATAATATGAGTCTATTTCTTCTCATAAATTATTTTCAATAAATCTTCTTTTTGAGAAGTGTTGACTTGAAGTAAGTCTGAAATTAACCAACCTGAATTATCGTTGGCACGATTAAAATTGGTGAGAGAAAAGTACCAGCCATCAATACCAAAGAAATGATAATTCATTCGGTTTACAGTTTGAAATTGAAGAATCCCCATTTTTACCTCATATAGAAATATGGTTAAGAAATCTGGTTTGTAATCGGCCAAAGTATATGATTCTGGAACGCCTCCTTTCACAAGGGCCTTTCGTAAATTCATAAAGTCAAGCTCGTGGCTCATTGGGTGCAAAAACACTTTGGTTTCGCCTCGCTGTTTGTCAAACATTGTTTTGTAAGGATCGAAAGCCACATCGGCAATTACCCATTCGTAACCAAGTGCCTCCTGCTGAATTTTCATATAGAGCAGTAATGGCATTTCTTTCCCTTTGTATAGAAAAGTAGTGTTTACTACTGCAAACCAATCTTTGGAGTGGAGATTTAAAAATTCAGGATTATCACCTTGAGTTACTCTTTCTATAAAGTCATTCTTGGCTTGAGAAGAAATATCAGTATCCTCCTCATCGAAGAGGATACTGAGGTATTTTTTACGCAATCTTTCATTGCGATATTGCCTATCATCAGGCTCAAACGTTCTTCCTTTTACGTCTTCTTCTCCGTTAAAGCGCTTAAAAAACTGATTGAGTTGCTTCGTGCTTGCCAACAGTTGCTGCTCGATTTCATAATTTTCGCCCACAATTTGGGCAGAAGCATATGAGGTAAAAACGAAGAAAAAAGAAAGTGAAAGAAGAATTAGTTTTTTCATACTGAAGTTTCAGATACTCTGATATCGCCCAAAATTACGTCCCAAAATTCGATAGTTCTACCAGCAATCTGAGTCTTTTTCTTTTCTACGTAAATGGTAATATCCTTTTTAGTTGTGTCTTTATAGTTCATTTTATCCGCAGTAGTTCCTTCAAACTTCTGATAGATAGTAACTACACCAACATATCGGCCATCGGGCTGTCTTTCTAAATCAGATATATATTGAACATCGTACCACTCAATATTTACCTTATCATAGTTAAGGGCCATTAATCGCTGGAAATACTCACGTACTTTGTAGTACTTGATTTCTTCCGAAGCGAGTGATGACACGCCCATTTCGCTACCCGGAGCGAATAATTCTTCGGCCCTATCCATTACGCGGTTGGCTTCAGAAAAAGGAGTATCCTTATTACCAATAATGGCAATGTACTTTCCTAAGTCTTTAACTTTTTCTAAGGCTAGTGAGTCAATTGCTTTTTCACGATTGGGATCTACAGGACTTTGAGCTTGGGTTGAAACAGCAAAAAAGGCCATTAAAGCAACCACATAAGAAAGTCTTTTAAATATTTGATTGTTCATAATTTCTTGTGTTAGGGTATTTTTGACTATTTCTTTACTAATACTAGTTCCTTGATTCTGCCTTGAGAATCCATCACCATTTCTTTTACCTTATGTGGAGCCTTCTTAAGGTCCTTTAAATAGTTAAGGTACTTAGTAATCGTAGTTGGTTCGTCAAAATCTTCAGTTCCATTGGCTGCGTAAAAAATGATCAATACTGGAGCTTCTCCATTACTAAACATTCCAACGGCTTCTCTGATATTATTATTTGCCGCATTAATAGACGAAGCATTCGCGATTTGCCCAAAATAATTAGACAACCTAGCGTCAAGCGCCCTATTGGCTGCCTCTGGATCTACTTTTGGTTCTTCCTTTACAGGAGGAGTTGGCTCGGGAGTGGTTTCTTCAATAACTTCTTCTGGTTCTTGGTTGGCATCAACCACCGCTTTTTGACTCTTACAAGAAGACATTACAAAGAGCAGTAAACAGAAGACTGGCACTAATTTAAAGATGCTTTTCATGTTGTGTGAATTTGGTTTCATATATATGGCTTCGTTAAACGATTTCTCATTAAGCAAGTTCTGTTCCAAGCTACTATTATTTTCACTAAACAGCTCTTTTAGCAACTTTTCACAAAGTTTTCTTTTCGAATAGAGAAAATTGCTGTCAAAATGAAAACAAGAATCTTGTAAGCGGACAAATATGGGGAAAGAATGACTCATTAACTTGTCATTTCTTACCGAGTTTTTAAGTAAGAATCTGCACAAAAAAAATGTCGCAACAGGAATTAACCCATTGCGACATTTCATGAAAATTAAATTCAGCTTTAACCTCTTGGAGCAATTTGAGCACCTTCAGGCATTTTGAAATTATCCATGCTTGGTACTTCTTTTGAAAGCTTTACATTTTCGAAAAGCACTTCATTTCTCATTCCACCTACTTCGCCATCTTTATATTGATACCACTGCAAAGATTTTGGTAAAGTAATTCCATTAATGGTTTGCCATTGATCATACTTAATTAAATTCCATCTGTCGCTTGCTTTTTCACTACCAAAAGTGGCAGTATACATTAACCAAGCCATTTTATTGGTTTCCGGATCGGAGTAAATGATGTAATTATCCTTAGATGACTCACCCACTCCGTTTTCATACGAAATTTTCACTCCATTATAAGTAGTACCCAGGATATTCATTGGCTCTACATCTTCATAAATCACGCCTTCATCGCCTACCACAAAAGGGAATGCGTAAAAATAGAAATAGAGGTTATAGGTCATTCGAGCTCGGGAAGCATTAGCCGTAGCTGGGCTTACCCAAACCTCATTACCATCAAAACCTGTTGTATCCTTTTCAGACTCAATCCGAGTATACCTGCTTTGGAGCTCAATCAAGTGATGCTGCCCATTGGACATATCATAAGAAAGCTGCTTCATTTCAGACCAATTACCAAAACCACCATGAGCATCAAAAACTTTAGTGATGCTTTCTGAGTGATGTTCCGTTTTTGGCGAAGTTACTTTTACCTCTTCAATTTTATTCTCAGTTTTTGTTTCTCCACAGCCCATTAGAGAAGCCATAAGGAAAACTATTAAATATTTTTTCATTTTCAGATTGATTAAATTCTGCCGTAAAGTTCACGAATTTACAGATTTCCAAAGTCAGATGGCTTACCCTATTAGTATACTTGTTCAAGAATGATAGGAATCCTTTTTCTCTAGCTGTTTCGGAATGTATATTTGGGCAAGAAATAATTTGAATGAAAGAGAAGCAAAAACATTTCGAAACCGAGGCCATTCGCACTCAGATTGAAGGCACACATGCGCAGGAGCATTCTACTCCTATGTACCTTACTTCTAGCTTCACTTATGAAGACGCTGAAGAAATGCGTGCGGCTTTTGCTGGTGAAAATGATAAGAACATCTACAGTCGCTTCAGCAACCCAAACCTACAAGAACTAGTAGACAAGGTCTGCAAAATGGAAAAGGCAGAAGCTGGTTACGCTTTTGCTTCAGGAATGGCTGCCATTTTCTCTACATTCGCTGCCTTACTTTCTTCGGGCGACCATATTATTTCTTGTCGATCCATTTTTGGTTCAACCCATACTGTTTTCGGTAAAATATTACCCAAATGGAATATCGACACCACTTATGTGGACATTGACAATACCAGCGATTGGGACAATGCGGTTCAACCCAATAGCAAAATTTTATATGTAGAAACCCCAACAAACCCAGCTGTAGATATTATTGATTTGGAATGGTTGGGGCATTTTGCAAAAAAGCACAATCTCATTTTAGTGGTCGACAATTGCTTTGCTACTCCTTACCTACAACAGCCCATTCAATATGGTGCCGACTTAGTAATTCATTCGGCCACCAAATTCATGGATGGACAAGGCCGTGTAATGGGTGGAATTACGGTTGGTAAAAAAGAATTGATTGATGAAATCTATGCCTTTAGTAGAAGTACTGGCCCTGCCCTTTCTGCCTTTAATGCTTGGGTAATTTCTAAAAGCTTAGAAACCTTGGCTGTACGCATGGATCGCCATTCTGAAAATGCACTCAAGCTGGCTGAATTTCTCGAAAATTCAGAATTTGTAGAATGGGTTAAATATCCCTTTCTAAAATCACACCCTATGTATGAAGTGGCTAAAAAGCAAATGAAGGCTGGTGGAGCAATGGTAGCATTTGGCATTAAAGGAGGCCTAGAAAGCGGAAGAACATTTTTGAACAACATTAAAATCTGTTCCCTTACTGCGAATTTAGGCGACAGCCGAACCATTGTAACTCACCCTTCTTCTACCACACACGCAAAGCTCTCGGAAGAAGAGAGAATAAAAGTGGGAATAACTCCGGAACTGATTAGGGTTTCAGTAGGTTTAGAGCATATTACAGATATTATAACCGACATTGAGCAAGCCTTAAAAGCCGCCCAATAATTTCCATATGAAAAACGTAACTGCGGAAATCCTGACCATTGGAGATGAAATTCTCTTTGGTCAAATTTTAGACACTAACGCCCAATGGATGAGTGCTGAACTCGATCTGCTTGGAATTAGAGTAGTGAGAAAAACTACGGTTGGCGACAATGAACCAGATATTCTGCATGCATTTACAGAAGCCGAAAGCCGAGCAGATTTGGTGTTAATTACAGGCGGTTTAGGCCCAACTAATGACGACCTTACTATGCCCAGTCTGGCCAAATATTTTGGTTGCAAAATTGTAGAAAACGCTAGTGTTTTGGCACACGTGAAAGACTTCTTCGAAAAACGAGGAAGGGATTTTACAGAGATGAATAGAAGGCAGGCGCTAGTTCCTGAAATTGCCGAGGTGATCCATAACTCTTTGGGCACTGCACCTTGCACATGGTATGAGCGGAACGGTAAAATATTTGTTTCCATGCCCGGGGTGCCTCATGAGATGAAAAATGTAATGAAGGAATTCATTATTCCGAAGGTTCGTACTTTCTTTCAAACCCCAGTAATTTACCATAAGGTAATTAGAACGGTAGGAATCGGTGAATCCTTTTTAGCAGATAAAATAAAAGATTGGGAAAAAGCCCTCCCCCATCATATTCGCTTGGCCTATCTTCCGAGTGTTGGTCATGTAAAATTAAGGCTAACTGCCTTTGGTGACGACCGCAGCCAACTGGAAAAAGATGTACAACAACTGATTGAAGCATTTATTCCTCTAGGCGGTAAATACATCTACGGCTATGACGAAACAAGCTTAGAAGAAGCCGTAGGCCAACTTCTTCTGGCCCAAAAGAAAACAATTGCGCTAGCAGAAAGTTGTTCGGGTGGATTTATTCAACATAAAATCACTCAAATTCCCGGATCATCTACTTACTTTCAGGGCGGAATTGTACCTTACCACAACCAATTTAAGATTGATGTGTTAGGTGTGAAGGCTTCCACACTTGAAAAACATGGTGCGGTAAGCGAAGAATGTGTTAAAGAAATGGCCGAGAGGGTTAGAGAAAAATTTAACTCAGACATTGGTGTAGCTAGCAGTGGAATTGCCGGACCAGGCGGTGGTTCTGAAGAAAAACCAGTAGGAACGGTATGGATTGCCTTTGCAGATGGCAAACAAACCATAACCAAACGACTTCAATTAACACAGAATAGGATATTAAATATTGAATTAACAGAAATAACAGTATTAAATTTGGTTAGAAAAAGTTTAAATTAATAGAACATTGATAATATTTGGTTTAATGCTATTTTTGTATTTTTAATGCGAACGTTTTTAATCTCTAAGAACATAAGAATATGGCACTTGTAGAAATGGTGATGCCTAAAATGGGCGAGAGTATAATGGAAGGCACGGTCTTGACTTGGCTAAAACAGGAGGGCGACACAATTGAAGCCGATGAGTCTGTATTGGAGGTAGCCACAGACAAGGTTGACACTGAAGTCCCTGCCATTCACGCAGGTGTTTTAAAAGAAATATTAGTAAAAGAAGGCGATGTAGTTGCTGTCGGAGCTCCAATTGCCCGAATAGAAACAGAAGCATCTGCTGGTGGTGATACTACACCAGCTGCTGCAGCCCCTAAAGTTACTACAGCAAGTGAAAAACCTGCAGAAGTCACATCCAACAATCAAGCGGTTGTATTAGATAAACCCGCTGGTGATAGGTTTTATTCACCTTTGGTAATGAACATTGCCCGTGAAGAAGGCATTTCTATGAGTGAATTGGAAAGAGTTCCAGGTACTGGCAGAGAAGACCGAGTAACTAAAAAAGATATTTTGGCCTACGTTAAAAACAGGCCACAAGGTGGTGTAGCAGCAGCTCCAACTCAAACGCAAACAACACCGTCTGCGCCAGTGCAGTCGGCTCCAAAGCAAATGCCAGTTTCGATTTCAGGTGAAGATGAAATCATAGAAATGGACAGAATGCGTAAGATGATTGCCGAGCGAATGGTAGATTCTAAACGCATTTCTCCTCACGTTACTTCTTTTGTTGAGGCAGATGTATCGAATGTAGTTGCTTGGAGAAACAAGGTGAAAAATGGCTTTATGGAAAGAGAAGGTGAGCCAATTACCTTCACTCCAATCTTTATTGAGGCCATTGTAAAAGCCATAAAAGACTACCCAATGATCAATATTCAGGTAGACGGCACTAGAATCATTAAGAAAAAAGACATCAATATTGGTTTAGCTGTAGCCTTACCTAGTGGTAACCTTATCGTTCCTGTAATTCACCGAGCCGACCAATACAACTTAACTGGGCTTACTAAAAAGGTAAATGCCTTGGCTAAAAAAGCACGTGAAAACAAATTGACACCAGATGATTTGCAAGGCGGTACTTTTACCGTTTCAAACGTGGGTTCATTCGGTAACGTAATGGGAACTCCAATTATCATGCAACCTCAAGTAGCAATTATGGCTTTAGGTGCAGTGGTTAAAAAACCAGCAGTAATTGAAACACCTTCGGGCGATGCAATCGCGATTCGTCATAAAATGTTCCTTTCACATTCTTACGACCACAGAGTTGTAGATGGTTCTTTAGGTGGAATGGTGGTAAGAAGAGTAGCTGATTATTTAGAGAAATTTGATCTAAAACAAACCCTATAATATTCTAGAAAATCAACCCTAAAACCTCAATCAGAAATGGTTGAGGTTTTTTTATTGCCCTTTAAGCTGAAAAATCAATTTCACATAGTTTCACAGCTCATACATTTACCAATAGATCAGAAAATTTCGCTATTTTAATTTCTATATAAAGTAAACCAAATATGGCATTTAGTATATAATTAAGTATCTTATCATATGCTTAAACAATTAAGCAAAAGCAGTTATCTTAAAATAATTCATAACAAAATGAGGTAAGAATTTATAAAAAGTGAATTTAAAATCCGAAGACATACATGAACTAGCGAATACTAGTAAAGGGCAAAACACACTTCTCGAGGCGTTAAACCAGGCTTCCATTATATCTGTTGTTGATACGAAAGGCAACTTCACTTTTGTAAACGACAACTTCTGTAACATCTCTGATTACAGTAGAAAAGAATTATTGGGTGAAAATCACAACCTCATTTCAACCATCGAAAGTCAAATCTCTTCTCACCACGCATGGAAAGGAGAACTGAAAAACAGAAAAAAAAACGGAACCTATTTTTGGACACAAGCCTCTATTGTTCCTACTAAAAACAATCAAGGAAAAATTGAACATTACACTATTGTTCAGATCGACATCACAGAAAGCAAGTTAAAAACACTCAATTCTCTAAACAGAAACTCACAAAAAGACACTGAGTTCAACCTTAATCAAGCCCAAAAAATTGCCAAGATCGGAAGTTTCGACACTAGTATGAATGAGATATGGTGGTCAAACGAGTTGTTTGCATTATTTGGGTTAAGTCCTAACAACTTCAAACCCCAAAGAGATAGCTTTTATAGCTTGTTACATCCGAATGATCAACCTTCATTTGATAAATTAGTGGAGTCTCTTTCTAATGAAACAAAAACTCAATTTGAGTTTAGAGCAAAACATTCTAGCGGAAAGTGGCTACACCTTGAATTAACAGCAGAAGCAAAGTATGATAAGGACAACAACTTTATTGGGTCGATTGGCACAATGCAAGACATAACAGAGAGGAAAGAAGCGCAAGCTGCCCTTAGATATGCCTATAACATAATCAACCGCAGTCCAGCAGTTGTTTTTAGATGGAAAAACATTCAAGACCTTCCTGTCGATTTTGTGTCAAATAATGTTTTGGAACTTACCGGATACTCAACTGAGGATTTTTTAAACAAACGGATTAGTTATGATGACATCATACATCCAGAAGATCGAGAACGTGTCAGTTTTGAGGTATTACAAGCCAATTCAAGTAACATAAATAACATGTATCATCATGAGCCTTATAGGCTTATTACAAAAAATGGGGAAACAAAATGGGTGCTTGATACCACCTACATAAGACGCAATACTGCTGGAAAAGTAATGTTTCGCGAAGGCATTGTTTATGACATTACCAAACAAAGGATGGCCGAAGAAGGCCTCAGAAAAAATGAGGCATTATTAGCCAACATGAGTGAAACAGCAAAGATTGGCGGTTGGGAATTAGACGTTAACACATTGCAAATTGATTGGACAGATGAAACATATTTTATTTATGAACTAGACCCCGGTCAACAACCAAACTTAGCAGAAGGAATTAAATATTATCATCCTGATGATCGGTCTAAAATTGAAAAAGCTGTTCAAAAGGCCATTGACCTAAAAGAGCCATTTGATCTAGAAGTTAAATTTATAACAGCAACAGGTAAACAATTATGGGTTCGTGCAATTGGTAGGCCTATTACAAAAAACGGAAAAACCACAAAAGTAACGGGTACATTCCAAGACATTACCGAACGTAAAAAAACTGAATTATCCATCCAACACCACCTTCAGTTATTAGAACAGAAAAATAAAGAGTTGAATCAGTTTGCATACATCGCATCACACGATTTACAAGAACCTCTTCGAACTGTGGCAAACTATGTTGAACTGCTCAATTGGAAATACCAAGATAAATTAGATGCAAATTCAAATCTATACCTAAGCTATATCACGCGTTCGGTAGAGCGAATGCAAGACTTGCTGCATGCATTATTAGAGTATACAAGCATTGGGAAATACGAAAAGGAACCAACACTTATTGACTGTAATCATATATTGGATCAAGTTAAGGTTGATTTATCTGCCCAGCTGGAAAAAAAGAAAGTCAAACTTAAAATTAACAAACTAGTACAAGTTAAAGGTTATGGACACGAGTTACGATCTCTTTTTCAAAACCTAATATCTAACTCCATTAAATACTGCAAGCCCGATACCACTCCCGAAATTGATATTTCTGTAGAGAAAGAAACTAATCAATATACTTTTGCTATAAAGGATAATGGAATTGGCATTGATGAAAAATATAAAGAGAAGATATTTGTGATTTTTCAACGGCTTCATAATCATGACACTTATGAAGGAACAGGGATTGGATTAGCCCGGTGTCGGAAAATTGCAGAATTACATGGTGGCAAAATATGGGTCGATTCTCAACCCAATCAAGGTAGTACATTCTATTTTTCTATTCCAAATTAATTAATTATGAAAAAGAAAATCCCCTGCGTATTATTAGTTGACGACAACGAGGCTGATAATTTCTATCATAAAATCGTGATAGAAAGATCTGAATTTGCAGAAGAAATAGTATCGGTTACCGGAGGACAAGAGGCTTTAGAATACCTTCAATTAAGTTTGAAAGGAGAAAACCCATCGCCAGATTTGATTTTTCTTGATATTAACATGCCTAGAATGGATGGGTGGGAGTTTTTAGAAGCTTATGCAAAGCTGGACAAACCTGAAAACGAAAGAATCATAGTGGTTATGCTGTCTACTTCTAAAAATCCAGAATATATTAAAAAAGCGAACGAAATAAACGAAGTAAGCGAATTCACCAGCAAGCCACTCACCACTGAGTACTTAGAAGAGATTCGTGAGAAATACTTTAGTAAGTAACTCAAACTAGCTAATCAATAGCTTCGCACACCGTTTTCTTATCTCAAAACCTAAACCCTCCTTCTTCTATTAAAATCTTTTGAAAATTATTACCCTACTAATTTGGTAGATTTTATATTCTTTCTTTTTCTTTGCACCAGAAATCAAATCACTAAAACTCAAAGTATGGATCTGAACATTTCTACACAAGTAAGCAAAGCCGCCAAAAGAGACATCCTTGAGCTCAAAGCAAAGATTGAAAGGTTTCAACAAGGCAAAATTGAAGAAGACAAATTCAAACTCTTTCGTTTAACGCGAGGCGTTTATGGCCAACGCCAACCTGGTGTTCAAATGGTGCGCATTAAACTTCCATATGGAAAAGTAACCTCAAATCAACTGGTTAAGATTGCTGAGGTATCTGATAAATACGCAACGGGTAATTTACACTTAACCACGCGTCAGGATATTCAACTGCACTTTGTTAAAATGCAGGATTCTCCTGCCCTATGGGCTGAATTAGAAGAAGAGCAAATTACATTGCGTGGTGCTTGCGGTAACACAGTTAGAAATGTAACTGCATCGCCAGACGCAGGCATCAATCCAAACGAACCGTTTGATGTTACGGCATATGCCCATGAGTTAACCCATTATTTCCTTAGAAACCCCATTTGCCAAGATATGGGAAGGAAATTCAAAATTGCCTTTGCATCAGATGACAAAGACTCTGCTTATACTTATTTTCATGATATAGGGTTCATACCTAAACTGAAGGAAGAAAACGGTCAAAGTATCAAAGGCTTTAAAGTAGTGCTTGGAGGTGGATTAGGAGCCGTATCTATGATTGCTCAAACTGCACATGAATTCTTACCAGCCGATCAGTTCATCCCGTTTACAGAAGCTGTAATTAGAGTATTCGATCGGTATGGCGAGCGTACCAATCGAAACAAAGCCAGAATGAAGTTTTTGGTAAAGAAAATTGGTTTTGATCAGTTGTTAAAGCTTGTGGCCGAAGAGCAAAAAGCATTAAAGGTAAAGTCATTTGAGGTGAATAACGATTATGAAAAAATCACTCTCCCTGAAAACCCTTCGATTCCACCGGTAACTTTAGAAAACTGGCAACAGTTTGAAGACTGGCAACGCACCAATGCATTTCCACAAAAACAATCAGACTACTTTGGTATCTGGGTACGAGTTTCTTTAGGAGACATTCATTCTTCTACCGTCAAACTATTGGCCAAGCTGGTTCAAAAATATACGGCAGACGACATTAGAGTTACTGTAAACCAAGGTTTGCTTATTAAGTATGTTCGGAAAGAATTACTACCATTCTTCTTTCAAAAATTAACTGAACTCGGCCTAGCAAAACCTGGATTCAATTCCACACACGACATTACTTCTTGCCCCGGTTCCGACACTTGTAATTTAGCTGTTACCAATAGCACCGCCCTGTCTACAACCCTCGAACACATGCTCAACAATGAGTTCAAACATTTGATTGATGAATCCTTTATCAAAATCAAAATCAGTGGTTGTATGAATGCCTGTGGTCAGCATATGGCAGCAAACATTGGCTTCCACGGAAGTTCAATAAAAAATGGTGCGCTTGTTATTCCTGCTATGCAAGTGGTTATTGGTGGTGGTATTTCCCCTAACGGGGAAGGCTTTATTGCAGAAAAAATAATAAAAGTACCTACTAAGAAAATCCCCTTGGCCTTATCTATTATTCTTCATGAGTTTGCAGAAAAAGCCAATGAAGGCGAATATTTTAACGATTTCTATCAACGTTTAGGGAAAATGCATTTCTATCATTTGCTCAAGCCATTGACGGATGTACAAGCACTCGAGGCTTCAGACTATGTGGACTGGGGGAAATCAGAAAGCTTTAGTCCGGAAATTGGTGTGGGCGAATGCGCTAGTGTAACATTAGACGTAATTCAAACGGTAATTGAAGAAGCTAAAGAAAGACTGGATTGGTCTAAAGAAGGCTTAGATGAAGGCATTTATGCCGATGCTATTTACAATAGTTACAATGCCTTTGTGATTGCGGCCAAGGCCCTACTGCTTAGTGAAGATGTAAGTTGTAATACACAAATAGGCATTCTCCAGAGCTTCGATCAAACCTTTCAAAACAAAGCTCTTTTTCAATTTGAGCCTTCATTTGAAGATTTCGTACTCCAAATCAACAAGAATGAACCATCAAAAGAGTTTGCCAACAGCTTTTACAATGCTGCAGAACATTTTCTAATAAAAGCCAACACCTATAGAAGCCAGCAATTGGCTGATGCAAATGGTGTAGACAAAACCGTAATCACCGATTTCTATAAAGCCTAATGCAGAGTATACATCCAAAATTAACCCTTGTAGGCGCAGGCCCGGGCGATCCAGATTTAATCAGTGTAAAGGGAATTAAAGCCATTGCCGATGCCGATGTCATTCTTTACGATGCATTGGTTAGTAAGGAGTTGTTAACCTATGCCACCAAGCGAGCAGAACTTATCTACGTGGGCAAACGTGTAGGAAAACACAGCCACACTCAAAATGCCATCAATGAATTGATAGTATACTTTGCCCAAGAAAAAGGACATGTGGTTCGCTTAAAGGGAGGAGATCCATTTATTTTTGGCCGTGGCTATGAAGAAATTGTTTATGCTCAAAAACATGGTATCTCTACTGCTATGGTTCCCGGTATCAGCAGTGCTCATGCCGTACCTGCACTACAGAACATCCCCCTTACTTCCAGAGGTATAAACCAAAGTTACTGGGTAACTACTGGCACTACCAGCACAGGCGAGTTATCGCCAGATATTACCATTGCGGCACAATCATCGGCCACAATAGTAATTCTAATGGGCACTAGAAAGTTAACTGAGATTTGTCAAGTTTTTCAAGAAGTAAAAAAAGGAAACACTTCAATTGCAATTATTCAGAATGGCACATTACCAAACGAAAAAATTGTAGTCGGTACGATTGATGACATTCAAGAAAAAGCAAAAGAAAGTGAAGTTGGCGCACCTGCCATAATCGTTATTGGAGAGACTGTAAACCTCCGTCAAGAACAAAAGCTCTCTTCTATTCAACAACAAGTATTTGCTCATGGTCAATGAACTCTACCCTGTTTTTCTCAAAGTACATGCTTTCGATGTACTCATTGTTGGCGGAGGCGATGTTGGGCTAGAGAAAATAAGCTTCTTGTTAAAAAGCAGCCCAAACGCTAAAGTCACTTTGGTAGCCAAAGAAATAAAGAATGAAATCAAAGTATTAGCTAAAGATCACCTTTCTGTAAAGCTAATAGAACGAGAGTTTTTTAATGAAGATTTGACCGAAATGCAGTTGGTTATTATTGCAACTGAAAATCGAGCATTGAACAAAACTATACATACCGAAGCCAAAGAAAGAGGCATTTTGGTAAACGTAGCCGACACCCCCGAATTATGTGATTTCTATATGGGAAGTATAGTTACCAAAGGCGATTTAAAAATTGGAATTTCAACCAATGGAAAATCTCCAACCATTGCCAAACGATTAAGAGAGCTTTTTAATGATTTACTTCCAGATGAAATTGAAACCCTGATTAGCAATATGGAAATGATTCGAAATAACATAAAAGGAGATTTCAGTAAAAAAGTAAAAGAGCTCAATAAATTGACTGAACACCTGATAAACAAATAAAAGGATTAGCAACATAGTCCTCATATTCAATGTTAATTCACTAATTTTCAATTCCATATTAAATAGTGTTATGAAAGAAATTACCGTAAAGGAACTAGCAGAACTAAAAGCATCAGGAGAAGACTTTCAGTTGATTGATGTAAGAGAACAAAATGAATTTGAAATAGCTGAAATTGGTGGAGAATTAATTCCCATGAACACCATTCCAGACAACGTAGATAAAGTGAGTCGCGATAAGAAAGTGGTGATTCATTGCCGAAGCGGAAAACGAAGTGGAGATGTAATCAACTGGTTAGAGCAAAACCATGGTTTCGAAAATCTCTATAACCTTAAAGGTGGAATTCTGGCCTATGCCGATGAAATTGACAATAACTTAACGAAATACTAAACTGTTTTCAGAAGGTTGAAACTTATTCAACCTTCTGAAAACCTAAAATCGGCTATATTTTCTAACGCGAATAAAATTGCGAATCACTCCAAAGAGCACTAACAAAACAATTGGCCCTACAAGGTTAATCAACTGCCATTTCAACTTCTCTTTTTGCGCTCGAATTCTATCTAAAGGCCGTAGCTTAATCTCTTTATTTCTTGCCTGAATTAACCCATCATCGTCTATCAAATAGGTCAGCGCATTCATCATAAAGTCTTTGTTGGCGAATACTCTTTTTTCTTCACCTTCAGCATAAGGGTTAAAACCTAAATCGAGCGGTACTCCTCGCTGCATTTCATTTCTGATAATATCGCCATCGCCAATTACAATGATTTTTGTATTGGGGCTATCGGCTTTAAAATTATTGGTATTCACTCCTTCTTTAGGCAAAACTCTATTTTTGAAAAGGCTTTCAAATTCTCCTTCCAATAAATAAGCAATAGGGTGTTGTCCTCCTTGGTAAAGACTTGGGTCATTCTCCGCTGCGATTTCCTCAAACGAAACAGGTGCTGGCGCATTCAGAATTCGAGTATATTGCGAGGTGAATATCAGCGGAGTTTTCTTAATGCCTTGAGCGGCTACTGTGTCAATCGTACTGGTAAAACGTGTGTAAACGGCATCTAAATTACGAGTAATCGGATGATCGCTAAACCACGAAGCACCAAAGAAAAACGGCCAGCGTAAATTCGTAATTGTTTGAGAATCGTCCATTCGTACTGGGTATCGACCGAAATTCTGTACATCCAAGATGAAATCATTTTTCAACCTAATTCCATAACGAAAAAACAGATCATCCAGATCTAGCGTGTAAGGCAAGCCAAAAGTACCTACTCCACCCGCTTGACGCATGTCTACTCCAAGAGCATCGACCATAAAAATAGCCTTTCCCCCATGCATCAAATACTGATCAATTTTAAACTTATCTTCCCTAGAAAAAGCCTTGGTAGGCTTTGCCATAATAATCACATCGAAGTTTTTCAACTCCTTTGCCTCACTCAAATCGACAGGCACTATATCAAATGCTTCAGAGAAATCCCGAGCAAACCAATAAATATTCAACGAATCAAGCTCTCCATGCCCCTGAAGTAACCCAATGCGTTTTCTGTCTATATCAGCAATCCGCTGAATTCCAGTCGCTAGTTCATATTCAATTCCTTCTAGTGATTGGTTAAGTTTTGCTTCAAATGACGCCCCTTGGTTCCCTTTCAGTAATAAAACACTGGAAGTTCGATCTCCATAACGAAGCACCACATAGGGAAAAATAAGCTTCTGAACATCCGTTCCATTATCATTATCAAATATTCTAGTGGGCGACAGCCCCGAGTCCATCCAAGCCTGATAATTCTTATTCCGCTCCGTTTCCGTAGATGCAGCTCCAGGATCGTTAATTGAATAGTAAATTGGCTGGTTGCTATAAACACCCAACTCTTCTACGGTTTCCACAATAGATTTTTGAAAACGCTGAAATTCGGTTGGTAAATCGGTTCCCAATAAAATTTCAACATGTAAAGGCTGATTCAATTTTCTCAATAATTCCTTTGTTGGCTCTTGAAGTGTATATCGTTTTTCTTCTGTTAAATCAAACCTCCAAAAGAAGTTGGCAGCAACTACATTGACCGCAAAAACGATGAACAAACCCAATCCAAATATTCTAATTGCCTTTACCCTGTGTGGTTTAAATGACATTCTTCGCGCAGCAAATTTTAGCGAGGTAAGCAGCAAAACAACAGTAATAGTGCTGAAGAAATACACTAGATTTCTTGAGTCAATCAGGCCGCGACTCATGGCGTCATAATGAAATGAAAGGCTCATTTCATCAATATAAAGGGCAGTTTGACCTGTAAATATATCGGCCAATGCACTTATGCCAGTGAACATAAAGAAGCAGAAGAATACGGCCAGAATGAAAGCTACAATTTGATTTTCGCTGAGTGCGGATGCAAATAGCCCAATGGATGTAAATACACCACCCAATAAAATAAGGCCTATATAAGATCCAATAATTCCAGGTGTATCTAAATTCCCAACTGGATTTCCGAGCTGATAAACCGAATAATAATAAACAAGCGTAGGAAGCACTGAGAAAATTACCAAAGAAAAAGCAGCCAAGTACTTCCCTAAAATAATCTGAAAGTCACTCAATGGACGGGTAAGCAGCAACTCTAAAGTGCCTGCTTTTCTCTCTTCAGCCAACATCCGCATGGTAATGGCCGGAATAAGAAACATGTAAACAAAAGGGCCTAGCGAAAAAAGCGTATCAAGCTGAGCATAACCGTAGTCGATTACACTGGTTTCAGGAAAAACCCACATCAATAACCCAATACCAGTAAGAAAAACACCGATCACAACATAAGCGATCAACGAATTCAGAAACTGTTGAACCTCTTTTCTATAAATCGCCCACATTGCTCTGTTGGTTAGTTAAGTCATAGAAAATTTGTTCTAGGTCTTGTTCAATAAGTTGCATCTCTAAAATCACCCAGTTTCTTTCCGAAGCCAGTTTAAAAAATCGCTCTCGAATATCTTTATTCACCTTTGATGTAACCTGGTATTTTCCTGCACCTAAATCTTTAAACTGAAAATCTTTAATTTCAGAAATAGCTTTAAGATCAACTGGTTTAGATAATTCAACATACAAAACCTGTTTTACACCCGAAATCAAATGAGCAACCGAATCGTTGGCCACAATTCTACCCTGATTTATAATCACCACTCTATTACACAAAGCTTTCACTTCTTGCATAATATGAGTCGAAAGAATTACCGTTTTATCTTTACTGATTTGCTTAATTAAACCTCTGATTTCAGCAAGCTGGTTGGGGTCTAAGCCAGTGGTGGGCTCATCGAGAATAAGCACTTCAGGGTCATGCAATAATGCCTGAGCCAAGCCTACTCTTTGCCTATACCCTTTTGAAAGCGAGCCTATCTTCTTATTCTGCTCACGTGTTAAGCCACAAAGCCGAATCATTTCAGCTATCCGCTGCTTCCTCTTCTCTCCTTTTATTTGATGAAGGGAAGCAATAAAAGCCAAATACTCGTGAACGAACATATCTAAATACAGCGGATTATGCTCAGGCAAATAACCAATAATGGCTCTCGCTTTTTTAGACTCTTTCACAATATCAAACCCCTTCACAATTACCTCTCCTTCGGAAGGCGGCAGGTAGCCTGTCGCAATTTTCATTGTGGTCGATTTACCCGCACCATTAGGTCCGAGTAAACCAAGAATATCTCCTTTGTTTACTTCAAAAGAGATTCCATCAACAGCTTTTTGTTGTCCGTAAACTTTGGTGAGTTGCTTTACCTGTATCGACATTGAATCCTTAACGAGGCCTAATATTATTTATTGGGCTTTCCTTTTGGCCATAATGGACGAACTTCTACATCCACCACATGGTAATTTGCAAAAGTTTGAACAGACTGAACAATGGAGTTTGCTACATCTTGCGGACGCATCATATTATCGTTGGCATTTGCCAATTCAATACTATCGAAGAAATTGGTATTGGTTGAACCTGGGTAAATTGTCGTTACCTTTATTCCATGTTCTCTTAGCTCTTGAAAAATAGAATGTGAAATTCCTCGAACCGCATGTTTTGTTCCTACATAGCCTGACATTGTTTTAATTCCACTTGTTCCTGCAATGGAAGAAATATTAACAATATGCCCTTCTCCCAATTCTATCATGCTAGGTACGGCTACTTTAATGCAATAAAATAATCCATGAACATTGATGTCATACATCTCTCTCCATTCGGCCACATCCATTTCGTGAATAAGCCCTTGATAACCCATTCCAGCATTATTCACCAAAACACTTGCCTTACCAAGCTTATCAGAAGTGGCTTTATAAGAAGCCTGAACATTATCCCAATCAGAAACATCTGTCTTGAAAAAATGGAAATTAGGATCATCCAGTTTCGGTTCCGTTCTTCCCCATCCCGCTACAATGGCTCCACCTTCCAACAATTGTTTCACCGTTTCCAAACCAATTCCTTTACTTACGCCAGTTACAATGGCCACTTTCCCTTGAATATCCATAGTGTGAAATTAACAAGCTAAAACTGATTATGGAACTGTAAAGCAATGTTAATCTTAAAACGATTTTTTAGTAACTTCTCAAAAAAAAGAAAATGATACTATCAACAACAGACTTTGTTCCGAATAAAGAAATTATAGAGATCGTAGGTATAGCTAGAGGTAGTACTGTAAGGGCTAGAAATGTAGGTAGGGATATCTTCGCTGGCTTTAAAAATTTAGTTGGGGGCGAAATAGATGAATACACCCAACTACAAGCTGAATCAAGAGAAGAGGCAATTTTTAGAATGACGAAGGACGCTGAAAAACTAGGAGCGCATGCTATTATCAATGTTCGATTTACAACCGCTATGATTATGCAAGGAACAGCTGAAATACTTGCCTATGGAACAGCAGTTAAGCTGAAGTAATTCATTCAAAAATGGCCGCTTTAATTATATGGACAGCGATCACAATTTGGGTTGTAATCGCTGTCAGAATAGCTTTTGGCATAAAAAGACGAATCAATCAACGCAGTAGCGAAGAATTTGAAAAACGTAGTAATTAACAATTACTGTAGCGCAATCAACTTCTGTAATAGAATAGTCATCCCCTTCTCGGCCTTTGCTGCCGCTGCCAATATTTTAGAAAGT
Source organism: Roseivirga seohaensis (assembly GCF_001592945.1). Classification (GTDB taxonomy): domain Bacteria; phylum Bacteroidota; class Bacteroidia; order Cytophagales; family Cyclobacteriaceae; genus Roseivirga; species Roseivirga seohaensis. The sequence continues at coordinate 1,551 of NZ_LRPB01000005.1, read as the reverse complement.
TCAGCCACTTCCAAGTGATCTGGGTCACACAAATCAGTTATAGCAGAAATAGCAAACACAGGAAGATTCATATGTCGAGCTACAATTACTTCTGGTACAGTAGACATTCCAACAGCATCTGCTCCAATGATTTTCAAAAAACGATATTCAGCTTTTGTTTCTAAATTAGGGCCGCTCACACCAGCGTATACGCCTTCATGACACCTTATCCCTTCTTCCTTCGCAATCGATAAAGCCTGATCAATCATTTTTCGCTCGTAAGGCTCACTCATATCTGGAAAGCGTCCACCAAACTCATCAAGGTTAGCACCTGTTAACGGATTCTCCTTAGTCAAATCAATATGGTCTTCAATAATCATTAAATCAGCCACCTGAAAGCTTAAATTCACACCACCAGCAGCATTTGAAACAAAAAGTTTCTTAATACCTAAAAGCTTTAATACACGGACAGGAAAAGTTACCTGTTTCATGTCGTAACCTTCATAATAATGAAATCGCCCCTGCATAGCTACAACCCTCTTTCCTGAAAGTTCTCCGAAAATCAGCCTACCACTATGACTCTCTACTGTTGAGATAGGAAAGTGAGGTATTTCTTTATATTCAATTGTGTGCTCAATTCTAATCTTATCTACTAAAGCCCCTAAACCCGTTCCCAGTATAATACCAAATTCAGGCTTAAAATCGTTTTCGGATTGAATATAGTTAAGTGCTTCAAAAACTCGTTTGGTATAGTCCATAGTATCAATTCTCAATTCAGTTTCAAAGATGCAAAAGATTTCATTTTGGGAGGAACTTTAAAAGTCAAAACTTAATTCCATAATCATACTTCTATAAAAGCGTATAGTTCTATGCTCTTTCAGGCAAAGGCCTTAATTTCGAATTGAAATCAAATCACAACATGATCACAATTGTAGTAGGAACCAATCGTATTAATTCAGTTAGTAGACAAGTCGCAAATTACTATCAATCCATTATTCAAGAAAAAGGCATTTCTGCCGAAATTGTTGATCTCGTTGACTTACCCCATGATTTCACGGGAACGGCTCTTTACGAAAACAATGGAAATAACGCTATTTTCAATACGATGAGAGATAAAGTTCAAAGTGCTGAAAAACTTATTTTTATCGTCCCTGAATACAACGGTTCTTTCCCTGGTATACTTAAAACATTCATCGATGGATTAAAATACCCTCAAGGAGTTAGAGATAAAAAGGCTGCATTAGTGGGTATTTCCTCAGGCGTACAAGGCGGAGTTTTTGCAATGTCTCACCTCACAGATATTTTTAATTATTTAGGAATGCATGTATTTGCGCTTAAACCTAAACTAGCCGCTATAGAAAGTAACTTTATCAATGGCCGAATTACAAACGCCCTGTATAACGAGCTTATCAATACTCAGATTGATAAATTTATAAAATTCTGATTGGCAACTTTTCTTTTAAGGAGTCTGCCGGCAAAACCTAGCTAAAAAACTCATTAATAACTACAGTAGTACCTTTCCCTCATTTCGTTTAGGAAAGATTGTACATAAAAAAAACCCCAAGAGATTAA
>NZ_LRPB01000004.1 GCF_001592945.1 Roseivirga seohaensis | reverse complement strand
TTGTTTTAAATGTAGGTTTTCATGTTCCTGAATCACAATCCATTCTGATTCAGAATAGTCTACTGACTCTGGAATGAAAATCCATTTCCAGAAGGAGAAAGGGTACTTTACTGAAGGATGGCTGATTACGTTCTTGCCTAAATCTCGCATTTCCGTACCTGTTAATCGCCAATAGGTGAGTTTTGCTAATTCGCTAAAGAAGACTAAAAGGCTTATAGCCACTCCTGTTAAATACACCCACCAAATAATATCTGAAGTGCTGTTTACAGAGGAGGTTTCGGTGACTAGGGCTTCTCCCGTTTTAGTTGACTTAGATGCAACTTCAGCCACAGGAGAAATCAATGATTCATCTAGTTTTTGGAACACTTGAGTAGTAGAGACAGGCTTTTCGCTGGCACTGAACTTTATCACAGGCCAAAGTAGGGCTGCTACTAAGACCGATAAGAGCAATGCTCGTTTTAGATGAAACTGAGTATTATTTCGGAACAAGAAAAAATAAACACCATACAAGAGGCTTAATAATAAGCCTGCTTTTAGACTCCAGATAAGAATAGGGTTCCACATCATTTCTGTTCTTTATTTTTTTCAATTACATCAATTATCTCATCGAGCTCTTTCAGGTCAATGTTCTTCTTTTCGGTAAAGAAGGAAACGAGTTTACTTAAAGAGCCTTCGAAATATTTACCTACCACATTGCTCAAAGCAAATTCACTGTAGGCCTCTTTGCTGACAAGGGGATAGTAGCGCTTGCTGTTACCGAGTTTTTCAAAATCGACAAAGCCTTTTTGTTCGAGCACGGTGAGTACGGTAGCCACGGTAGTGTAGCTTGGCGGTGTACCTTCAAACTGATCCAGAATTTCACGAGTAAAGGCCTTTTCTAGCTGCCAAAGCAACTGCATAACCTTTTCTTCGGCCTTAGTAAGTTCTTTCATACTATAAACATAGTAAATAAACTAAATAAATAGTAATACTTCTATAAAAATAGTAGAAAGAAATTTGGAGGGTCTATTTTAACTTGGCAATCATGACAATAGGATTGTCTTCGGGCTCAATGTTCTGGAGCGCCTGTAGGTTTTCAGGAAGAGAAGCGATTTTGTCGGGGTTGTTCTGAAACCATTCGTAGACTTCTTCAGCCGTGATTAGGCCCAACATCTCACCCTTTTCATTGATAGAAGTGGGGTAAAAGGGTACAAAATTATCAATGTCGTTTGTAAAGCCAGTCTTCTTATCACTGGTTGAAGGGTCGGAAAGAAAAGCTTCTTTCGTTTTTCGGTTGTAATATCCGTAGGCCAATTTTTCCTTAAAGGAAACATAATAGAAAACAAAATCTGGGCTTTGCAGAGTCTTATAAGGGAACATATATTCACTTCTCTTTTCACCTAAATTTTCTTGTTCAGCATAGGGTGGACTGAACTCCCCCAATTCATAGAGAATAGCTGGTTTCAAAGTGTCAACACCTACATTGAATACTGTATCATTGAAATTCTCTTTGAAGAATAACGCGTTATTGTAATTGTGGAAATCGGCACTTTCGATACTAATTCCATTTTTTCGTTTCTCGTAACTCTGGTGGTTTGGATATATTTTCAATACCTCACCATTAAAGTCATAAACTACTAACTTATAAGGTTCATTACCTTTGATGTTCATGAAATAGCCCACACCGAGTTCATCATCAATGATACCTTGTGAAGTGATTAAGCTCATGTCCATAAATGAAAGAGAAGCGAGCGCTTTGTCGAGCCCCTCTACTTTTGGTCCAGGAATAGTGTTCTCTAAAAGCCCATCACCTAAAGAGTATTCATACAAATCAAAACGCTTCCCTCTGGCATAAACTGTTTTATTCTTTGCATTAACACCGAGATCATAAAGCGCACTGGAAAAACCTTCAGGGTCGTCTCCTTTGTGGCCAATATCTTTGAGGTAAGTTCCTGTTTTCCTATCAAACAACGAGATTCGATCAGTCGACTTCATTAGAATCATTGAGTCTCCTAGTGTGCTTTTGAGGTAAATTGATTTATAAAAAGTATTCTCACTGGTCTCTAATCGAATGTATTCAATGTCTGAAGCAAAATCACTGATATTGATTGGTGCAGCATTGCTGTAGGCTTCTACCAAATTAATAGTGGTAAGGCCAGTCTCGATCTTCTTCTCCTTGCTACAAGAAAAAAGAGTCAAAAGGACTATGAATACGGTAAGAAAGGGAAAACCAGAGCTGATTAACTTAGATTGGGACATATAAAGATTATATCTAGATTAGAAATAAACTCTAAAGATATAAATTAATCCCTAATTCACTACTTAGATCAAAGTATTCTTAATAATTTCATATAGGGTGTCTAAATCCACTTTCTCCAAAGGGTGTGGCATATTGGGAATAGAGATAAACTTTCCGTTGGGAAGAATTGTAGCCACATTTTCACTTTCTTCTTTGCCTACCATAGTGTCATCAGCACCCAATAGAATTGTTACTTGATTGGTGATTAAAGGAAGATTTTCCATAGTGAGCAAAGGCTCATCGCCCAGTTCTAGCATCATGCCTGCGGTTTGCCAAATCACCTGTTTCCATTGCTTTTTACCATGACGCTCTTTCAAAAGCGCAGCATATTGCGGCACTTTCTCCTTCATTAACTCTGGGTTCAAGCGTGCAGTTTCTTCTTCTGCACCTTCAGCTGTCCAGGTTAATTTAGTGCCAAGGGTGACGATTTTACCTATCAAGTTCGGCTGAGAAGCCGCCAGATAAAGTGCCACATAACCGCCCATGCTGTATCCAAAAATATCTGCGCCTTCCAATTTGTGCTTGGTAATAAAGGCTTGGAGTTCTTCGGCAAAAACTTCGATTCCAAAGCCTTCTTCATTTACTGGTGCACCGCCATGCCCAGAGAAATTGAAAGCATGTACTTCAAAATCGCCTTTTAGATTATTTGTAAGGACTTCAAACATTGAGGCGCTACCAAGCGCACCGTGTAATAGAATCAATTTTTTCATTTCGAATATTTTTGTGCTTGTAGCATTCTATCTTTTCCTTGTAAATCTTTTTTGAGGAGCACTTTAGTAAAACCAATCTCCTCCACCAGTTTAATCATTTCTTCCCCAAATCTTTCATGAATTTCAAAGTAAAGCATTCCGCCAATCTTCAAATGCAGGAAGGCTAACTCGGCTATTCTTCTATAGAAAATCAACGGATCGTGGTTTTCTACAAAAAGTGCCAAATGTGGTTCGAAGGATAATACATTCGAGCTCATTTCGGCCTTATCACTTTCAGGAATATAAGGCGGGTTACTGACCACTATATCCAACAGATCAAAAGGAAAGTTGTTTTCAAGAATATCTAGATGCCGAAAGTCGACTTCAACTCCATTTTGTTTGGCATTCGCTTGCGCCAGTGTGAGAGCTTCTTCACTTATATCAACAGCAGCTACTTGCGCGTTTGGTATTGCCTTTTTTAGCGCAATTGGAATACAGCCTGTTCCGGTACCAATGTCTACAATGGAAGGGGCTTCAACCGTATTCACCGTCACAATCCAATCTACCAATTCTTCTGTTTCTGGTCGAGGAATTAAAGCCCGTTCATCTACCAGAAGTTCGCAACCATAAAACTCTACACTTCCTATAATATGCTGAATTGGCTTGTGTTGATTTAGTTCATCAATCGATTTTGCTAGGCCTTTTTCAGAGCCTTCAACCAACGAAAACTCATCATTCAAAATGATCGCCATTCTATCTAAACCATAAAAGTGACTTAGAAGTAAATTGGCCATGTTGGTGGCTTCACGTTCATCATAAACACCACTGAGTGCGTTAACAATAGATTGAATTTTAGCTTTGGGTTTTTCAAAAGGCATAAGCAAAAGTAGTGAGAAGGATTTGCATGTGGGTTAGCCAACCCTCCAAAAGTTGTCAACTAGCATTTGGAAGGTTTAGTCAATTAAAATAGGGGAACAAGGAATAGTATTACGCATTCGCTAAATTGCGCGGGTGAATAATGAGCAAGATTTGAAGTGGATGCAGCGTGCATTGGACTTAGCCGAATTGGGGCGAGGTCATGTTAGCCCAAACCCTATGGTGGGCTGCGTAATTGTTCACAATGATAAAATTATTGGTGAAGGCTATCATCAAAAGTATGGCGGCCCGCATGCCGAAGTGAATGCCATTAACGCTGTAGCCAATCTTGATCTGCTTTCTGAAAGTACTTGCTACGTTACTCTTGAACCTTGCGCACACTTTGGCAAAACTCCGCCCTGTGCCGATTTATTAGTGGCTAAAAAGGTGAAGAAAGTTGTCATTGCTTCAATGGATACTAATCCATTGGTGGGAGGCAAAGGTGTTCAGAAACTTAAAGATGCGGGAATAGAAGTCAGCACTGGAGTTTTAGAATCAGCAGCAAAAAACCTGAATCGAAGGTTTTTTACCATGATTGAAAAAAAGCGACCCTATATTTTGCTTAAATGGGCGCAAACGGCTGATGGTTTTATTGCTCGCAATAATTTTGATAGCAAGTGGATTAGCAGTGAACAATCGAGAATGATGGTGCACCAATGGCGGGCTGAAGAAGATGCCATTTTAGTGGGCACGAATACCGCATTGCACGATAATCCCAAATTAGATGTTCGCGATTGGCATGGCGAATCACCACTTCGCTTAGTGATTGATAAACATTTACGATTACCCACCGACTTTAACTTGTTTGATAGAAGCCTACCAACCATTGTGTATAATTTGAAAAAGACAGAAGAAAGTAAAAACCTCACTCTTGTTAAAATTGGAGAGAAGGACTTTCTTCAAAACATGTTGGCTGATTTGCATGAGCGCAAAGTGCAATCTGTTTTGGTGGAAGGTGGAAGTTTCTTGCTCAATTCTTTAATGGCTTTGGGCTTATGGGACGAAGCCCGCGTGTTCGAATGCCCTGTGTTATTCAATGAAGGCATTATGGCGCCAAGTTTAAAAGATGCACCATCGGAAACAATTCAGCTACAAATCGATGTGCTTAAAATTTACCGACATTAAGGAACCAACATTCACACAATTCTCTTTTAAATTCGCAATTCAGAATTAAAATTATGGCCGAAGAACTTATCATCTCGAACGACTTAAGCAAAGCAGAAAAGTACGAATCGCTTATTCCGCAAATTGAAGCCTTGGTTACTGGCGAACCAGACCAAACAGCCAATTTGGCCAATATTGCTTCGGCCCTAAAGTATGGAATGGGCTTCTTTTGGGTAGGTTTCTACTTGGTAAAAGGAGAGGAATTGGTATTAGGTCCCTTCCAAGGTCCAATAGCGTGTACTCGTATTCGTAAAGGAAAAGGAGTTTGCGGAACCAGTTGGGAAAAGGCTCAAACCATTCTTGTTCCGAATGTAGATGAATTCCCCGGTCACATTGCTTGTAGTTCGGCTTCCAAATCGGAAATCGTATTACCAGCCATGAAAAACGGGGAAGTCAACTTAATTCTTGATGTGGACTCTGATCAACTCAATGATTTTGATGAGGTAGATCAAGTACATTTAGAGAAGTTAATGCGGATAATTGAAGGCTTAATTTAAGCCAACTCCGCAATTACGGTTTGTCCGCCTTGGGTTACTTGTCCAATCTCAACTTTTACCACAGCATCTAGCGGTAAGAATAGATCGACTCTTGACCCAAACTTGATAAAACCGAATTCCTTGCCTTGAATCACAGATTGATTTTCTTTTACGTAGCACTTAATTCTACGGGCAGCTGCTCCGGCAATCTGACGGATTAGAATTTCTACTCCTTTATGGATTTCATAAACAAGTGTAGTTCTTTCGTTTTCAGTGCTTGATTTTGGGTGCCAAGCCACTAAATATTTGCCTTCGTGGTATCTGAAGTACTTGATAAGGCCAGTAACAGGATTTCTATTTACGTGCACATTAATTGGCGACATAAATATAGATACCTGAATTCTTTCCTTTCCTTTAAAGTATTCGTCTTCGGTGGTTTTTTCAATTACCACCACTTTTCCATCAGCAGGAGCTAGAATTTGCTTTTCGTTGATTTCAATTTTTCGAGATGGATTACGGAAAAACTGAAGGAAAAACAGGAACAGAATTAAGCTGACGGCACCAATAATTCCGATCCAAGGGCTAGGGATGTTCAGCAAAAAGAACAAGCCTAAATTTAAACCTAGTAATATGGAAAAGAGCACCGCTAGCAGTGCTCTTCCTTCTTTATGAATATTCATTAACTAATTTTCTGGTTAGAAACCACCTCTATACTTATAGGTAGAAGCAACTTTATCAATGGCTACAATGTAAGCCGCAATACGCATTGGTACATTATATTTAAGCGATGTTTCATATACTTTGTCGAAAGCATCTTTCATAATCCTGTCAGACCTTCTGTTTACTCTTTCGCGCGTCCACTTATAGCCTAAACGGTTTTGTACCCACTCAAAGTATGATACAGTTACACCACCAGCGTTCGCAAGAATATCTGGAGCAACCATAATACCTTTTTCGTTGATAATTTTATCTGCTTGGGCAGAAGTTGGTCCGTTAGCACCTTCAACAATAAGTTTTGCCTGTACTCTATCAACGTTACCTGAATGGATTACATCCTCTACAGCAGCTGGAACAAGAACATCTACTTTTAGCACTAGCAAATCAGAAGCATCGTCCATTAGCTCAGCGCCTTTAAAGCCTTCTAATGTACCATTATTGCTATCGCGATAAGCCACAGCAGCTTTGATGTTAATTCCTTTTTCGTTGTAGTATGCGCCAGAAATATCACTAATCGCAATTACAGAAGCTCCTCTTTCTTCAAGAAGTAAAGCTGCATGAGATCCTACATTTCCAAAACCTTGAACAGCTACAGTAGCGTGATAAGGGTTGATGTTTAGTTTTTCCATAGCGGCCAAAGCAGAAACCATTACACCACGTCCTGTGGCTTCGGTTCTACCTAAAGAGCCCCCAAGTACTAAAGGTTTTCCAGTTACCATGGCATTTACAGTCATACCATGAGCCCTAGAGAACTCATCCATCATCCAAGCCATTTCTCTTGGTCCTGTACCCATGTCTGGTGCAGGAATGTCTCGGTCTGGACCGAAAACATCTAGCATAGCATTGGTATATGCTCTGGTTAATCTTTCGATTTCACCAGCAGACATCTCTCTCGGATTACATTTGATGCCGCCTTTGGCACCACCATACGGGATGTCTACAACAGCACACTTCCATGTCATCCATGCCGCGAGTGCTTTTACTTCGTCAATGTGTACATCCATGGCGTATCTAACACCGCCTTTTGATGGGCCTAGGATATTCGAGTGAATTACCCTGTGACCCTCAAAAACACGAATAGAGCCATCATCCATAGTGATTGGAAGTGTCACAGAGACTTGTTTTGTAGGAGATTTGAGCACGTTATATACTTGCTCGTCCAATCCAAGTGCTTCAGCAGCAATGTTGAATCTGGACATCATTGACTCGAAAGGATTAGCCTTGTCCTTAATCGGAGCCGGTTCAATGTAACCCATAGAGAAATCTATCTTTGTTTAAAAACTTGGTCAAAATTAAGGAAATTTTAAAGTAATACGGTCTATTACTTGATGCTTATTTAAGATATTATGTGATGACCATCAAGTATAGCGTAACGAACGGAAGCGCGAACAGTAGTCCATCAAATCTATCGAGAAAGCCGCCATGCCCAGGAAGTGCGCTCCCAGAATCTTTAATGGCTAAATGGCGCTTAAATAGCGACTCAATTAAATCTCCATAACTACCAAAAACACTCACGATTATCGATAAACCAAACCACTCAATTGTGGTAAGATCGGTAAAGTATAAACTCCATATATAGATAATTCCTAGTGAAATCAGTACTCCACCAACGGTGCCTTCCCATGTTTTGTTTGGAGAAACACTCTCGAATAACTTTGTCCGCCCCATGCTTTTGCCCACAAAATAGGCTCCGGAGTCGTTTGCCCACTGGGCAATTAGCACGCCTATGATTAAGGCATATTCGTATGATTCATTCTTAAACACAATCAAATTGGCCATGCTTAAAGGGAAAGCAATATATATTACCCCAAATAAAGTGAGCCCTAATGAAATGATAGGTTGATGCGTTTTTTGACGATAAAGGGCAAACATGAAACAGATCACTAATAAGGAGGGTAATAACCATAAGTATTTAGTGTCTAGTTTTCCCGCAGTGGAAAGGTGTACTAAAACAAAGAGGCAAATACTAAAAAATGAACCCCATATTTTAAATGGTGTATTGCCCGAAGCGACAATAAGACCATAAAACTCTCTAAGTGTGAGAATCATGATGCACAAAAAAATCAAGGCAAAGGTCCATGAACTAAATACTATACCCGCTATTATCAGAGAAACTCCGAAAATGCCAGTGATAATCCTTAATAAGAGATTACTCATGATTAAAAGTTCAGGTCGCCTATAATCTTTAAGGCTTTGATCACATTAGATTGCTCCACTTTCACTTCTAGATTTCCGAAATGATAGGAAGAATCCTTTTGGTTAAGCAGCACTGCTTCAATGTTGTTATCTATCAACACGTCTTTCACAATCTCGGCTTGGTGCGGCATATTAGTTTTGAAAACGGTGTTCCAATTGCTCATCTAACTGATTTTGGTTTAAGATAGTAATTTCTGAATACGAACAGCAAAAAGGAAACGACTATCAGCGCTATTATTCCCGCATAACCGGGTAAAGAATCAGTTTCGTCAGGGTTAATATCTGTTACTTCTGTTTGATACATGTAAGCTACAATAAGCGCAAAGCCATTATTTGCGATGTGGGCAATAATCGGATACCACAAATTTCCAGACCAGACATATAAGTAACCAAATAGCGCTCCAAGGATCATACGTGGGAAAAGGCCATAGAACTGCATGTGTATAGCAGAAAATAAGAAAGCCGAAACCCAAATGGCGACATGTGCATTTTTAGACCATCGGTGCAGTGAGTTTTGCAATAAACCCCTGAAAAGAAGCTCTTCGCCTATTCCAGGAAGAATAGCCACTACTACAAAAGCCAAAAGGAATGTACCGAAGCTGTCGAAGGTGGTAAACATCTCAGTAGTTTCTTTCAGTGAGTCTTCCATCTGACGGGCGAGTCTCTCGAAGCCTGCCATAAATTCTGGAAGTTGAATATTTTCGTTCCATTCAATAATGTAACCATTAACAAACACAAAGGCGATGGTAACAAAAACAGCTAGAGCTAGAGGAAGAGATTCAGTTTTGGATTCACCAAAAACAACATTCATTGGTTTTCGAGCTAGGTTTTTCATATAAAACCAAGGCACCAAGAAAGTAAATACTACGGTATAAAGTGATTGTGAAATTAACAATTGCGATTGGCCAATCAGCTCAAAGAGTGCTTCGGGGTTCGATAAAACCTCAGTTCCTCCACCATTAATTAATACAAAAATTATTACTGCTATGGTGGCTGCAAACTGACCCACGAAAAAACCTGTAAATAACAGGCCCAGAACTACCCAAAAAGTCTTTTGAGGGTTTTCGTTATAAGTGGTTACGGTATTTAATTCTCCGTTTTCGAACTCCTTAATTACGTCTACTCTTTCTCCTCTCAAGGAAATATTAATCCCGTTGTCGATTCTCGCCATAATGACGTAAATTTACGCGATTTTTCGAAACGGGCATGGTTAAAATTGGGAACATAGAATTAGGTGAATTTCCGTTGCTTTTGGCACCAATGGAGGATGTTAGCGATCCACCATTTAGGGCTGTATGCAAAGAAAACGGTGCAGACCTGATGTTTACTGAATTTATTTCTTCTGAAGGGTTAATTCGGAATGCGGAAAAAAGTGTGCAAAAGCTCGATATCTATGATTACGAACGCCCTATTGGGATTCAGATTTTTGGAGATAAAATAGAGTCGATGCGCGAGGCAGCTTCTATTGCTGAAGCAGCTCAGCCCGAAATGGTCGACATCAATTACGGTTGCCCGGTAAAGAAAGTAGCTTGTAAAGGAGCTGGAGCTGGTATTTTGCTCGACATTCCTAAAATGCAGCAGATGACTGCTGAAATTGTGAAACAGGTAAGTTTGCCAGTTACCGTAAAAACCCGACTAGGTTGGGACGATTCCACCATCAGAATTTTGGAAGTAGCCAAAAGACTACAAGATGTAGGAATTCAAGCCCTCACTATTCATGGTAGAACCCGTGCGCAGATGTACAAAGGCGAAGCAGATTGGACAAAAATTGCAGAAGTAAAACATCATCCTGATATTCATATTCCGATTTTTGGAAACGGAGATATTGATTCGCCAGAAAAGGCATTGGACTATAAAAATCGCTATGAGCTTGACGGTATCATGATTGGTCGTGCGGCCATTGGCTATCCATGGATTTTTAATGAGGTAAAGCATTTTATTAAAACAGGAGAGCACTTGCCTGTTCCAGATATGAAAAGTAGGGTGGCCACTGCCAAGAAACATTTACAGTTTTCTCTTGAATGGAAAAACGAGCTTCAAGGCATTTTTGAAATGCGAAGACATTACACCAATTATTTCAGAGGAATACCTAACTTCAAGCCGTACAGAGCACGCTTGGTTGAATCTGAAAATCCAGAAGAGTTATTTAATATTCTGGATGAGATTTCGACCGTGTTCGAAGATGCTTATGCTTTGGTTGAATGAAAAATACGAACGTTTTAGCGTGGTCGCTACTTATCTTACTTGCTCTGATTTGGGGAAGTTCCTTTATCCTTATTAAAAGAGGACTTGCGGTTTTTAACGCTGGCGAAGTTGGTGCTTTACGCATTTTGGCTGCCTGTCTGTTTCTAATTCCAATCTCAATTCCAAAAGTAGGAAAGCTGTCGTTCAAGCATCTTAAATTACTCTTCATTATTGGTTTGGTAGGAAGTTTCATTCCGGCCTTTCTTTTTGCTATTGGCCAAACCCAATTGCCTAGCGGGGTTACGGGAGTATTAAATGCCCTTACACCAATTTTCGTTCTAATAATGGGTGTACTTTTCTTCAAACAAGAAATTACAAAAAGGAAGACATTTGGGTTGATTACGGCTTTTGTAGGAACTACTGTACTATTGGCGGCAGGTAGTACTGGTGGGCTCAGGGGTATTAATTTTTACGCACTCTTTATTGTATTGGCTACTATCTGTTACGGCATAAACCTAAATGTAATAAAGTATTATTTGGCGGATTTAAAACCGCTTGTAATTACATCTGTAAGCCTATTATTTATGGGACCCTTGGCCGGAATTTATTTGCTCACTTTCACTGACTTTTCGGTGACCTTGGCTACTGAAGAAGGGGCTTTGGAAGCCTTTGGTTATATTTCTCTTCTGGGGGTTATGGGCACAGCAATAGCGCTTATTCTTTTTAATAAGTTGGTGCAAATCACTAATCCACTATTTACAAGTACGGTAACGTATCTTATTCCTATTGTGGCGTTAATTTGGGGTTTTTGGGATGGTGAAGACCTAGGTTTAGGGCAGGTAATAGGAATGCTGGCTATTTTTGTTGGCGTCTATATTACCAACAGAAAGAAATCTATTTCAAAGTAAATTTAGCGTGGATCAGGTAATGATCTGAAACGTACAATCGATTTCTTTCAAAACGGTCGATGCCTGAAGTGGTCATTTCAAAGCCATCAGACTTTCTGTAAAATATATAGTCAATTCTGGGGCAGTTCTTTCCACCATGAAAACTGTGATAGGTACAGCCTTCGAATGGGCCTCCGGTATACGTGTCGGCATATTCTTCTAAAATTCGCTTAGTAACGATGTCGTCAGAAGGCACATTGAAATCGCCAACCAATAAGGTTGGGTATTGGTCTTTATAGTCTTCCAGTTTTGACAGAATCATTTCAATGCTGTTCAACCTAGATGATTCAGACCTATGATCTAGCAGGGTGTTTAATACCCGAATACGCTTCTTGTCTGTTTTGTTTTCTAATACCACAACGGTGGCAATTCTTGGTAGTGTATTTCCCCAGCTTTTAGATTCTGGTTTTGTAGGAGTGTCTGAAAGCCAAAAAGTTTCTTCTTCAATCAACTTCCAAGTTTTCTTGCTATAGAAAATCGCATTGGCTTTTCCGTCTCCGTTTTTGAGCCCTTGCGTTCTGTAAACTACATCTAAACCAGAAACGCCTTTGGAAATATCCTTGATTTGGGTTTCGTTTACTTCTTGTAAACAGATGATCCCGTCTTTGTATTGTTGAAGATTGGCAATGGCCCTTGATTTCCGTTTTTTCCAGGTATTTTCTAAATCGGCAGGAGTACCATAAAGCAAATTTAAAGATGCAACCTGAATCTCATTGACTGGGTCTTGCTCAAAGGACGTTGCATTTAAAACACCACTGAACAGAACGAGAAGAGAAAAAAGAAACTTCATACTCTAAAGTAGTATGAATTCCATGAGTAGAACAAGTTTTAAGCAGAAAAAGCGTGACCAACAACAATTAATAAGATGCAATAACTTATTATATGGCTTTTTATGGGGGTAAAAAAAACACCCTTGAGAAAATTCACTTCTCAAGGGTGTTTTCAGAGCTGCGTTTTGCAATTCTTATTTAAACATTTCTATAATTGGTGTGCCCGTGGCACCATTCGGAAGTCTCATATTCAATAACATACTTACAGAAGGCGCAATATCAGTAATATGAATTTCGCGAACAGAATTTCCTTTCTTAATTCCCCAACCGTAAAACAAAATAGGTACATGGGTATCATAAGTCCATGAATTTCCGTGACCTGTACCTTTACTGCCTCCAGTTTGCCATCCCGGATCCATTACTACCAATACGTCACCTGATTCTTTAGTGTGATAAGCATTTTGTAATAAGTTTTTAATGTTTTTAGTGTAGTTGTTGGTCACTAAATCACGAGCAGTGAGAGCAATGTAAATACCATCTTGCTCCATCATTTTAGCAGCAATAAAGCTTTGCATTTCATAAAGGTCAATGCCTTCAGCTTCAATCAATTTGTGATTTAAATGAATGTTGTTAGAAAAAGATTCAATCCAAGGTTTCGCTCCATATTTTGCACTCAAAGCCGCAGAAACGGCCTTTCTCGCATTACTGTTACTGAAGTTGTCAATTTTAAAGCCTTCATCTTTCATTTGAAGTGAATTTTCGGCCACTGCGTGATCAGCAGTTAAGAAAACGCTATAATTACCTTTACCTACTTTTTGATCGAGCGCATCAAATAGTTTTGCGAGTTCACGATCCAGTCGGATATAAGTGTCTTGAACCTCTTTAGATTGAGGGCCAAAGTTATGGCCTATATAATCGGTGCTAGAATAGCTCACAGCTAAGAAGTCAGGCGTGTTGTCTTGCCCTAACTTTTCGGCATCAACAGCAGAAATGGCAAACTCTGTTAATAGGCTGTTTCCGAACGGAGTACTTGAAATCAATGAGAAATTGCCATTGTCCTTTCTTAACTCTTTTAGGTTATAAGGAAATGTGGGAGTGTCTTTACCTTTAAACCCAGACTCATATTGAGAGTTGTCTGGACCGCTAATCGAATATTTCTCAATGGGCAAAAAAGTATCCCATGTCATGTTTAAATACTTGTCTACATGCTGAGCTGAGTTGAATGATTTCACCCAGTTTGGTAATTCTTTCATGTAATAAGTAGAAGTCATGAATTCACCAGTACTTGAGTCGTACCAATAAGAACCATCTGACAAGTGACCACCAGGAAGGGCTGAACCTCTATCTTTGATTGACATTGCAATCACTTTTCCTTGTTTCTGTGTGTATAGCTTAAGCTCGTCTGTAATTGTAGTAGAATAAAGATTCATTGGAGAAATAAGTCCGCTTTTGGCCGAGCCTCCTACTGCCACTACCGTGGTGTCTTCTGCGCAGTAAACGCTTCTGCCTAAACTTCTGCTATACCAACTGTTATTTACAATCCCGTGTACTGCTGGGGTTGTGCCAGTATACACTGATGCATGACCAGGGCCAGTATTTGTTGAAGAATAATTGTAATGCCCATTTCTGGCCATAAACCCTTCTTCTACAAATCTTTTAAAACCGCCTTCGCCAAAATTTCCGTAGAATCGGGTCAAATATTCTTGTTTCATTTGATCTACAACAATACCGACTACTAGCTTAGGCTTTTCATTTACGTTTTGCGCCTTTAATTGCATAGACGTTAGCAATGCAAGCATTAGAATTAAATAAGAAGACTTCTTCATTTGTAGTTTTTTCAATTTATAGGGCAAGCTATTTTAAAATATTCATCCTGTTTAAAAGTCTGTGTAAACAGTTTATTACCATTTTTGTCGAAGTAGATTACCACATAAATATTGGCTTCTCTTACGATCTTCACAGCAAAATAAATAGGATCATTCGCTGTACCTAATACTTTTATTTCATCGTAGGTTGCTTCAATAAATTCACCACGTGTATTACTGTAAACTCCCTTTCCATTTTCTGTAGTAATCAATAGTTTTTTCTCTTGAGAATTTTCTTCAAGCATTTTATAATTCAGAATTCCCTCATAATGTAAAGACTCATCTCGGATGTCATGTAAAAACCATTCGTTTTCAATTCTTGCTAAGGCTACGGTGTCGGTAAAATATTTAACTTCATCATAATCAAAAGCGCTTAATTCTCTGTTTTTTGTGGAAATAAAGCCTTTAAGCTTACCTTTGGTCGCCACCATCACTGTGTCGGAATAAGGTTCAATAAGCTTATCGTAAGAAGGTGGGATTTTAATCTGCTTTTCAATATTGATTACACCTACTTTTCCTTTATCTAAAATGCTAACATAACCGTTTGTGTTGGAGCCAATTCCATCATAAATAAAGTTCAATACATAGTTGCCTGTACTGTCGGTAAGGGCCGCATTTGTTTTCTGTAGACGGATTAAGTTAGGCCCTAGTGCCACTGCATCTTCCAGTGTGATGCTAAGAATTTCTCTTCCAAAACTATTGTAAATCTTCCTCGCTTTTTTTGGGCCAGTAAGCATTAAAAAGTCGAACTCTACTTTTGCTCCTGTACTCACATAACTCTGAGGTATCAGGAGTTTCGGTTCCCAACCTTTCTTAATGTCAAGTTGTTTGCCGTTGGAGAATAGAGCAGTGGTTTGCTCTTCTTTTTTCAACATAACTATGTTTTCGCCCCAAAGCCCTAATGAGTCGTAATTATATTTTGGTTGAAATTTTCCGGCCTGATCTAGCAAAGTCCATTTGTCATCTTTTTTCAGTCCAAGCCAACGCTCACTTTCAACCACTTTTTCGTAGTGGAGGTCTTTTAAGGATAAATACTTGTTATGTAATAGTTGAATTCCTTTATCGGATTTTAGTTGCCAACCGTAAGTTTTAGGGTATATTTTATAAGAGCCGAAGGGAATTAAAGTGTTGAGTTGAGCATCTAAAATAGCCTCTTGCCCATTTTTAACTACCCAAAAGTTTCCATCATCAAGAAGCTCAACTTCTTCATACATAAAGTCTAGGTCCACTTTGTCGCCATTGGCGGCTGGAAATAGCGTCTCAGTTTTTGCCAGTGCAATTCCTTCTTCTTTTTGAAGCCAAATGAAATTTCCAATGGTATCAATATCGATAAACTGATGGCTTAGCAGCGGCTTTTTATTAATGGTGGTTAAGCCATAAAAGCCGTTTTGTTCTGTTCTGATAAAATGCGAATTCAAAACGGCAATGGACGACATGGGCTGGTCAATAATCAGCTCACCCGATTTATGAACAAGCATAAAGCCTGATTCACTTTCTATTTGGATATAGCCAAAACCGACATCGGAAGCATTATCGAAGTCTCCTTCATAAATCACGGTTCCGTTTCGCGCAACGATTTGCTGTTTACCACCTTTTTCACCTAGAACAAAATCAGCCAACTGAGGCGAGCAAAGGCAATCCGAATCTACTTTATCGAAACCTGTTTTAAGTGTGGTTTCGGCTTTACTATTTATGAAGCTGATTTTTCCGTCCTCAATTTTAGGAAGCCAATAGCCCGCCTCTAATGCATTTACTTTTTCAATCGAATCCTTTGCCGTTTGAAACTTAAAATATTTGAAGAAATCTTGATTGGGGTACAGTTCCTTAAACAGTTGATAAAGTCTCGGGATGCTTTTTCTTGTAAGTTTTTGGTTTGGATATTTTTTTAGAAAACTGGTATAGTCTTCTATTTGGTTGGTGGCTGTAACAATTTCGTAAATGTTATTTTCTACCGATTCGTGATAAGGCGTTTCAGGATGTTCTTCTAAAAAGCTTGTCAAGCTTTCCAATTTGCCATCAGCTGTTTTTTCTTCAAAAAGCAGTTTTTCATAGAGGGGCTTGGCCTTTCCATAATCTTCTGCTTTCGGGTACTTCGTCATAAAAGCCAAATAGCTCTGCCATGTATGAACGGCCGCAGCATCTTCAAAAGCAATGTGATTTCTCAGTTGAATCGCATCAGGTATTTGGTCGGCATCAGCATGTTTATTTATAAACCAGTTGTAATCTGAAATAGTGTGTTTGGCTTTAATAACCTCAAACTTCAGCTTATCAATATTATCTTTTTGCTTTTGCAAAGCAGCTGAGTCAATGCCGAGTTCTTTTAAGTTGTCTAAATCTTTGCTGTCCTTAACGTGTTTGAAATTAGAAATGGCCTTATTCACAAAATGATAGGCAGAATCGATACTGTAACTTTTAAAAAGGCTATCGATAAAAATTTTTGAGTACAAAAAATTGCCTGCGGGATTCAGGCTGTCCTTCTCTAAAGATTTGTTCAGCACTTCAATGGCTTTTTCTGTATCTCCTTTTTCATATAAGCGAAAAGCACGAGTAGGAATCTCTAAACTGAAGAGAGATATTAAAATAACACCAACAAATAGCTGAATCCCTTTTGACATAGTGATTAATGAAAGGCAAAAATAACAAACATAAACGCAATACGGTAGGTTATCAGGTTCCTTTTAAGGTTAGAGAGCTCTAACTGGTTTCTGGAGTTGTAAACCTCAAGAAACGAAGCAGTTGTACCGATTGTCACGTTTCTTCAAGAAAATAATTACGGATCATAATTGTTGAATAATGGGTTTTAGGATGCTCTTCATGTTGTTTCAGCCATAATTCGAACCTTGATTTCTCATATTTGATGAGATTTATATAAAAGTATTGTGGAATTGACGTTAACAGTTAGCAAATTGCAACTAGAATTCTCTGAATTCTAAAAAACCTCAATCAAATGAATAAGATAAAAGCCGTTCTTCGGGAGCAAGGCCGTACTCAGGCGTGGCTATCCGAAAAAATTGAAAAAAGTTACGTAGTAACTACCAATTACGTAAACAACAAGACCCAGCCAAGTTTACATGTTTTGTACAAAATAGCTGAAGTATTAGATATAGATGTAAGAGAACTGCTGGTTCCGTCAAAGCCTTAAGTGCGTTGTTCCTTAACTAATCTGTTGCTATTTTTGCATTAAATAACGATATCATGAAGAAAATTAGCATACTATTACTTATCGCTCTTTTCGTTTTTTCTTGCGCAGGTAAGAAAGAAGAAGTTAAGTGGGACGAATCTATCGTAGTGGGGTATTACGGAGAAAAAATCAACAATGAAAACATCATCTCTGTAGAGGACATGATGAATCAGTTGAATGAAAGTGATTCTATAATGGTAAAAGTGGAAGGTGAAATTACTTCTACTTGTGCTATGAAGGGTTGCTGGATGAACCTTGTTCTTCCTTCTGGTGAAGAAATGAGGGTAACTTTTAAAGATTATGCATTCTTTGTTCCAAAAGAAGGAATGGAAGGAAATAGAGCTATAATTGAAGGTAAGGTAAAAAGGGTTATGACTGATGTAGCAACTCTAAAGCATTACGCTGAAGATGCTGGCAAAAGCGTAGAAGAAATTGCTGCTATTACAGAAGATAAAAACGAATTGGCCTTTGAAGCCTCGGGGGTTATTATTTTAAATAGTGAAGAGAAAAGTCTTTAAAGCTTATCCTTAAAAAATATGAGAAGCCATCTGATGAAAAACGGATGGCTTTTTTGTTTCACTATATTCCTAATTCCATGGAAACGTAGAATATCCCTTCACCTTTTCATAGGTGTTGTGATCCATTTCGGCTAATTTTTCTATGTTATGGTTTTTGTAGAAGTGTTCTCTGATTTCCAGCATTTCGTCATAAGGCCCACGGCCAGAAATGAGCTTGGCTAGAATAGGGGTACATTCTAATAAAATGAAAAGTAGCATAATGAAAATATCGGCAAAATGAATGGCTGTATTTTCTTCTCCCAAAATTCTTAATGCCTGTAATTGAGCCGCCATTCCGTTCCAAGGGTTACGTTTTAGGTTGGCAATTTCAGTTTGCTTGGCCTCGAAAAGGGTATCCCATTCTTGTTGTTTATCTGCAATCAATGGCAAGTTTAGGGCTTGTAATTCAGCCAGCTCTTTTTGCGATTGATCAGCATCTGCTTTTTTGATTTGATAAATAGGGCCGGCATTTCTTTTTCCCGAACCACCCGTGCCATCGGCTTCTTGCTGAGCCGCTTTGGCTAGTTCATCACGCTTTTCTGTTTTAGCAACTATTTCAGCTTTTAGACTACCAATTTGACCATCGATTGTCGCCAGTTGTGCGGTGTACCTTCGCTCTAAATCAATAATCTCTTTCTGATAAATTTCTTCTTCGAGTGTAATCAGTTTTCGATCGATTTCTTTAGAGAAAATTCGAAGTTCAAGGGGTTTTGAAATTACAATGGCCAGCATAATGGCCAACAATATTCGGGGAGAAGCGGTTAAAAATTCTCTTCCAAAACCCTTCTTGTTTTTCCGCATGGTAGAAACAATAAAGCGGTCGAGATTGAAAATGATGGTACCCCAGAGTAGGCCAAAGGCCAGTGCCCACCAAACATTTTCAAAAACGGTATGAAAGGCATAACCACCAGAAAGCGCGGCTAAAACGCCAGTGAAGAAAACGGCAGCGCCTATTCCAGTGTATTTTGAAGCATCGGTGGGACATCGGTTCAATAATGAGCGGTTGACCCCCGCACAGAACCAGAAAAATTCTTTGAGATGTTGCATGTTGTTTGAGTTGTTGACCTTTGGACTATTTGACCGTCCGGTTTTAGGTTGTTGGAAGAACAACGTAATGAGTATCAAATATGTTGTGTTGACCAGTACCTTTTTATACAAGGTAGTTGTTTTGAATATATTTTGCTAGAAAATGGCAATACCTTGCCCTATGTGCTAATGGGTTGGTTGTAGCCAATAACAGACGGATTCTTTCGGTCGAGTATTTCTCTATCGAGAAAAATTCTCTCTACGCCACCGCTGTAGCTAAGGCGTAAGCGTTCAGAATGACGTCAAAATGGACCATTACTCTGAGGAATGTGCCTTTTGGGGCCGTTCCGAAAGAGTCTGTCCGATGAATGCTCAAAACTATAGGTAACCTGTCCCCCTTAACCGAAAACATTAGAGTTGGGCAATGAAGATAATTGGAGGGGGCTAGGTGAAGGATTTCAGCTATGAATGAAAAACCAACACACCATTGTGTTCCTTACTAGATTACAATGGTCTTTTTACTTACAAGCTCATAAGAAGATGGGTATTCGCCACAGGCAAGCACCAGTTATACCCTTGATTACTTTTACCTCTCCCCATTATATTCCTCTAAAAGCAGTTTCATCATTTCTTGGGCGCTTACTTTGCCTTTTTCTTTGATCAAATTTCTGGGGGTGTCATCACCAATTTCGTAGGTAATGCCTTCGGCTTTAAACTGGCTATAAAACCAGTTTTTAGAAACGGCTGAACCCACTGCTGCTGGGCTTATTCTGCCTTGGTCTTGAGGCACACGTTCAAAAATATTCTCAATCCAGTCTTTAGAAAAACCTTGAATTACGGATTGAACGGTGTCGTGATATGTGTAATAAACATCGGAAAAAGTGGAATGGAAATCGAGCCCGAGTTTAACGTTACCACCAGAAGCATTTACTTTTTCAACAATGTCGGAACAGACTTGTTCTATTTCTGGCTGTCTGTAAAAAGCCCAATCGCGGTTTAAATCTACTCCACCAGTATTATGCCTCCAATGCCCTAAATCTACACCATCGGGGTTAAGCATCGGATAAACGATTAATCGGTATTGGTCTAAGAATTTATTGCTAAGCTCGCTATCGTTCACGATTTCTTCTAAGAAAGCCATCATAGCCAAGTTGCCCGTTACTTCTGGGGGATGTTGCCTACTGAGCACCACCACTATGTCTTTTCCTTCTGCGCTACCATTGGTAATGTCCATATTGAGCAGGTCGCGGCCTAATTTCGATTTCCCAATCACCTCGTGCTGAGTTTTGGCAGACGAGAATGACTTCGTCCATTCCAACATATCTGAAGAGTTGATAATTTCTTGAGCAGCAATGTAGAGCGTGTCTGCGCTAAGGTTTACGGTCATGGTAGCGCTTTTTCGATCTTCAGCCACGGTGAACGTTGTACTGTCTATTGCAGTCCAGTTTTCTCTGTCGGTACTTATTTTTGGCCAATAACGATGTCTTCCAAACCCATATTTGAGTGTAATATCAACGGTCTTTTCATCTTCAGAATAAATTCTAAAAGCAAACCAAGCACTTGGGTTTATGGGGGTGTTTTCTGGACTGATTTCTACTTGATAATGGTTTTTGCCAATCGAAGTAAAATTGTTCATTCGGGCACCATCAAATAAATTATCGGCTGTTACGCCTTCGTTTGTAAGGGAATAACTGCGCTTTTCCTGAGGAGCTATTTCTTTATCGTGGGTGTCGTTTTTTTGCGCGTAATTAAATTCAGTAAGTACATACTGCGGTTTGGTTTCACAAGAAATGAGGAATAAGGTCAAAACAGCCAAAGAAAAAAATGCTTTCATTTTTCAATATGTCTATTGAAATGAAAGCATGCAATTAAGTTCTTATAAGTGGTGTGTCTAGTCTTTTACTTCTTCTACCTCAACATCGTTGAGTATGTACATTAAGCGCAAAGGATCGTCTGAATTTAGGGTAAGTACCCCTGTTACTCTAACTTTCTTTTCAGTAAACTTTACCTCCTTTTTACTAAACACTTCGGCTACGGTTTCTGGGCCGGCACCACCGCAAAAAAAGCAATTGGCAAATGGCAAAGAAGACAACACAAAGTAGTTTTCGCCACGTAATTCATCCAATGGAATCATCCAGCCCTCAAGGCTGATTTTTTTCCCGTTAAGGGCTTTTACCTGGCTGGCAAAATTATAATGCTCGACATCAATACTCAGGATTTCATCAAAGCTCTTTTCAACGGTTACATTGGAAAGCGTCTTCCACATGTTTTTTTCTTGAGCAAAGGAAGAGGTAGTAATTCCTAAAATTAACAGTATGAAAATCAGTCTTTTCCGCATTATTTTATTAAATCAAATATTCTATTCCAACGAATGCTTTCGAAGAATCCAGCCTCAGGGTTGGTTCTATCCACAGACCAGAAAATGAACAATGGTTTACCTACAATATGATCTGCAGGTACAAAACCCCATGAACGAGAGTCTTCAGAGTTGTGACGATTATCACCCATCATAAAGTAGTAGCCTTGCTTGAAGGTGTACTCTGTAATTTTTTGTCCTTCAATAAATACTTCACTTCCTCTAATTTCTACATCGTCATTCCCTTCGTAATGCTCAATTGGAGTACGGTACAAATCTACGTTCTCTGGTGTCAGCTGAATGGTTTGCCCTTTTTCAGGCATGGTCAAAGGGCCAAAAGAGTCGATTGTCCAACCAAAATCCGTTACAGGGTTATAGGCAGTATATTCGGCCCCTAAATACTGTTGTGATTCAGGGAAAGCCGTGTAGCCTTCACCTTTTTTGTAAACTACTTTCTCAACACTGGTAACGAAATTCAGTTTAGCCAGTTCATCGGCTTGCTCTTGGCTGGTGTTCATATAAAAACCCAATTTTCCATTGTATTGGTAGTTTGGAGAAGCCGTAGTGGCATAAGTGTCCATCGGGTTATCATCGGTATAATCTGTTATACCTAATTCTCTCATATATCTTGGATGAATTCCGTTTTGAGTTTCCACAAAATAGCTGGTTTGCATATTTGGAGGGTTTTCCATTGGTTCTCCATTGATGTATACTTGTTGGTCGCGTACTTCTAAAACATCACCAGGAATGGCCACGCAACGTTTTACATAGAATGTCTTAATATCAGTTGGATATTTTAAGTCTGGCGGGTAGTTGAAAACTACAGGCTCACCTCTTCTTACTTTTCTAAAACCCGGTAATCTGTATTGCGGAAGTTGAATTCCGTCCCAGTAAGATGGAATTCCTGAGCCCCAAAAGTCTTGATGTGCCAAAGGGAATTTTATAGGTGTTTTTGGCGTTCGGGCGCCATAATGCAATTTGCTTACAAAAAGGTGATCGCCAATGAGCATGGAGTTTTCCATGGATCCTGTAGGAATAGCGTAGGCTTCAATAAATAAACCTCGGATAATAGTGACCGCTATTAACGCGAAAAGCACGTCATTGAAGAGTTCTCTAAAGAAACCTTTCTTCTGTTTTGGTGCCTTGTCTTTTTTCTTTTTAAAGAAATCCAACATATAAATCTTCAATTTTGAGTAAGCTGTAAAGGTATTATTTATTCTTAAAAATTCGAGACATTCAAAAGAGGAATGACTTTTATTGAAACGTAGGAGCGCTATAATGGTTATTCTGCCCAAAACTCCACCATCGGTTGCCATTTTTAAATACAAGTTGGTTACTTAGCATTTGAATTTTTGAAAGGGATATGATAACCATAGAAAACCTAAATTTCGGATATTCAGAGAAGCGACTTCTGTCCATTTCCCATATGGAAATTAAAGAGAAGCAGCATCTGATGATTCTTGGCAAGTCAGGAAGCGGGAAAACCACTTTGTTGCATATTCTTGGTGGACTCTTAAAGCCTGTTCAGGGCAAAGTGCTCATTGACGGCACCGATTTGTATAGTCTTTCAGGTACTGAAATGGACAAATACCGAGGTCAGAACATTGGACTAGTTTTTCAGAAAGCGCATTTAATTTCGGCACTTACCGTGAAAGATAACCTTTTATTGGCGCAGTATTTTTCTGGAATTCCTCAAGATAAGGGGCGTATCAAAGAAGTTCTAAACACCTTGAACTTGGGTGAAAAACTCAATTCTAAGGTAAGGCAATTGAGCCAAGGAGAGCAACAAAGAGTGACCATTGCTAGGGCTTTGCTGAACAACCCACGTTTGCTTTTGGCCGATGAACCTACCGCAAGTTTAGATGACGACAATGCGGACAGTGTAATTCAGCTGCTCAAAGAACAAGCCGAAAACCACAATGCTTCATTAATAATAGCTACTCACGACCAGCGCGTGAAAGATGCTTTTGATTTACAACTAAACCTGAACGAGCAATGAACCTGTTTTTACTTAGTTGGAAATATATAAAGGATAAACCCCTCAATACATTCTTAAATGTATTGCTCATGGGCTTAGGAATCGCCATTATTTTGGTACTGTTAATTCTCAATTCTCAGTTGGAAGAAAACCTATCCAAGAACAAAAGGGGAATTGATTTGGTAGTGGGGGCGAAGGGAAGTCCACTGCAGTTGATTTTAGCGAATGTGTATCACATCGATTTCCCAACTGGAAATATAAAATTAGATGAGGCGAAAGCATTAACTCGCAACCGTCAGGTAAAATCGGCAATTCCTCTGGCTTTGGGCGACAACTACCAAGGCTTTAGAATAGTAGGCACTAACCACGATTACGTAAAGCTTTATGAAGGAAGTCTGGCGTCTGGCGATTTGTGGAAATATAATTTGGAATGCACTATAGGCACGAATGTGGCCATGCAATTGGGGCTTAAAATTGGTGATGAGTTTTTTGGAGCACATGGCTTGAGCGATACAGATCTTGATCACGATGAGGCCAGCTATAAAGTAGTGGGCATTCTAGAGCCTAGTAATTCGGCTTTGGATAACCTCATTTTAACCAATATTGAAAGTATTTGGCAAGTACATGAACATACAGATGAAGAGGGAGACGAAGACCATGATAACCACGATCACGAACCAGTGTTGGGGTCTGCCTATGAAACAGGTTTGCCAGAAGGTGGCTCGGATGCTGAAATCACCTCAATGTTAATTCAGTTTAGGTCGGCTATGGGGGCGGTTGTTATGCCTCGAATGATTAACAGCGACACCAATATGCAAGCAGCGTCTCCTGCTTTTGAAACCCAGAGGTTGTTTTCACTTATGGGAATTGGGGTAAACATGATCAAAAGCTTTGCGTATATAATCATCGTAATTGCAGGATTAAGCATTTTTATTTCTCTTTACAATGCCCTGAAAGACCGAAAATACGATTTGGCCATTATGCGATCGTTGGGTGCCTCAAAAACCAAATTGTTTATTCATGTAATTTTTGAAGGCATTATAATTACCACAATTGGTGGTGTATTGGGCTTTTTGCTCGGTCATGGTTTAGTAGAATTCTTAACCGGGCTTTATGAGAAATCCGAAGCCATTGGTATTTCAGGAATGGTTTTGGTAAAAGGTGAATTCTACGTGTTATTAATTAGCGTGGGTGTAGGGGTGTTGGCCTCAATTCTGCCAGCATTCAATGCATATAGAACACAAATTTCGAAAGTATTAGCACAAGAATGATATGAAAAAAATATTGATAGTACTATTAGTCTCAGTTGTATCGGCAGGGCTTAATGCCCAAGAACCTAAAATTTCAGGAGCAAAATTATGGAAAACCTTAACGGAGGTTACCTATGAGATTTCTAAAGATGAATATGGCGATGTTTACCTTCCTGTTTTCAGTAAAGAAATTCAGGCGGTAGAAGGCCAAGAGGTTGAAGTGGATGGCTACATTATTCCTTTTGAAGGAATGTTCAAGCCTACCCAATTAATTATTTCTTCATTACCAATTAGTGAGTGTTTTTTTTGCGGGTCTGGTGGGCCAGAAACGGTGATGGAAGTTACCATGAAAGAGCAAATTAAGTACACTACCAAACGGATAAGAATAAGAGGTAAACTGGCATTGAATAAGAAAGACCCAGACAAGCTGATGTATATTTTGAAAGATGGGGTATTTGCTGGTTTAGCTTACGATAGCTACTAGTTTATTCTTTCTAAAATTCTTTGTGGCTTAGATTGCCAAAAGTTAGCTTTACGCCAAATTAATAATCGTTATGAAAAGAGCTTTTTCGTTATTCGTAATTATACTGTTCGTTTTTGCTTGCGAAAAGAAGGAGGATAAGTTTGATACTCTTAAAACCGAAGTTTTCGCCATTCATGATGAAGTAATGCCGAAAATGGGTGAGCTGATGTCGCTTAAAAAGAAGATACTCGATAAAGTGGAAGGCAGTGCAAACCCTGATGAACTTAGAGGCATCGCTTTGAGCTTAGAGAAAGCACAAGAAGGTATGATGAGTTGGATGAACGATTGGAGCAAAAACTCTACTCCTCATGTAAACAATGAGTCTACTGAAGAAGAAAAAATGACTTTTATTAATGCCGAAATCGTAAGAGTCAAAAAGGTTAAGGAAGATATCAACAGCAGTATAGCGGCAGCCAAGAAAGCTTTAGAGAACAATTAAAGCTATTCTTTCTCCGAAAGGCTGGTAATCACTTCTTCCGTGGTAAAGCTTCCTATTCCGTTTCCCCAGGTATTTCCTATATAGGTAAGAATCTCAGCTACTTCAATGTCAGTTAATTTAGGGTTAGCTGGCATTGGCTGGTTATACTCAACCCCGTTTACGGTAATTGGGCCATGCAATCCATATTTTAGAATTCTGGGTAAATCTGCTCTGTTTTTTGTCAGAAAATCAGATTTCGCCAAAGGCGGAATTAACCTACCAAGCCCTTCCCCATTTTCCATGTGGCAGTTTTGGCAAATGGATTTATATAGCCTTCGTCCGTTTGAATAGTATTGGGTTTCCTTATGGTCGAAGTCGCTCAGGGTATTATTTGGCACTTCGTTCTCAACAGCTTTTTTATTATCTGAGCAGCCCGAAGCCATGCCTAATATGACGGCTAATATGAATAGCTGTTTTTTCATTTCTTTTCGTATTCACTTAAAAGTCGGTCAATATCATTCATCAGTATATCAACATCAGCAGCAACTGTACCGTCATAAAAACCTCTTACTCTTCTTTCCTTGTCTACCAAAATAAATGCACCACTATGAATGTATCCGCCTTCTGCAGAGGCATCTTCGCCTACCTGAACCATGTAGCCAGCTGCTGTTCCTAAGTCATAAATCTCTTCTTTTTTACCCGTTACAAAATGCCAAACATCGTTATCCATAATGCCAATGCGTTCCGAATAGTCTTTTAAGTAAGCAACAGTATCATGGTCTGGGTCTATGGTATGCGATATAATACCAAACTCCGGGTTTGATTTGAAACGGTCATAAATACGGAGCATTTGCTGCTTCATTACTGGGCAAATAGTAGGGCATGTGCCGAAGAAAAAGTCAGCTACATAAACCTTGTTTTCGAAGGTTTTAGGGGTTACCTCGGCACTGTCTTGATCTACAAAACTGTAATCTGGAATCGTATGATAAACCGTGTCTATTTTTCCGTTTACTTCTACATAATCAGTTCTTCCTAAAATAGGGAGTTTATTTTTTTTCTGTGAGTTACATGCGGAAAATCCGAATGCAAAAATTAAAGTGATAACTGCCAATTGCTTTTTCATACCTACTACTTATCTCCTTTTTGATTTCTTATTCTTTTATAAATTCTAATACCCAACATTAAAAGTACTGCTACTAACACAAAACCAATGGTTCCCTTAATCCAGTTGAGTTCGTTTTTCAATACGATTAAAAAGACCACAGAGATTAAGATAATTGTGGCAATTTCATTGAATATGCGCAGTTGGGTTGAAGTGTATTTTATAATGTCGTTTTGAAGCTGCTTATAGAGCTTGTGGCAAGCGAAATGATACACATAGAGTAGCAAAACGAAACTTAGCTTAATCTGCATAAATGATAACGAAAGCATAGCAGGATTGCTGATGACCATCCAACTTCCAAAGAATAAAGTAAGTATTGCTGAAGGCCAAGTAATAATGAACCACAAACGGTTGGACATTAACTTTAATTGAGCCCCAAGAATGGATTTGTCTGGCTCTGGTTTTTCAGAAGCTTCAACCTGATAAATGAAGAGCCTTACAATATAAAATAGCCCTGCAAACCAGGTGACTATAAAAATAATGTGTAACGCTTTTATGTAAGGATCAGCCATTTCACTTGTTTGTGCAAAGGTAAACCGAAAACGTTTTCGACCTAAATATTATGCTAAGAAAGCGTCTAAATTGGTTATTGACGGTCGCGGTTTTTTAGTAGAATGTTTAACTTGTTGGAAAAGGAAGAAAATGAAAAAGATATTTACCTTAGGAGTTACCCTAACTATGTTGGTTTTAACTCAAACTACAACGCTCAAGGCACAGTCGGATGAAGTCATAATTAAAGAAACGATTATGACAATGTTTAACGGAATGAGAAAAGGGGATAGCACTATGGTGCGTTCAGCATTTGCTGACAAAGCTATTTTACAAACTATTAACAAAGACAGAACTGGGAAAGCTGTAGTGTTGGATGCTGGGTTGAAGGGTTTTCTGAACGCAGTTGGAACCCCACATGATCAGGTTTGGGATGAAAAAATTGAGTTTGGGAATAT
Organism: Roseivirga seohaensis; assembly: GCF_001592945.1. GTDB lineage: Bacteria > Bacteroidota > Bacteroidia > Cytophagales > Cyclobacteriaceae > Roseivirga > Roseivirga seohaensis. The sequence continues at coordinate 24,344 of NZ_LRPB01000004.1, read as the reverse complement.
ATTAATTGATGGAGATCTGGCCTCCGTTTGGACTCCTTATGAATTTTACCTTGGTGATAATTTTTCGCACTGTGGGGTAAATTCCTTTCAACTTTTTAAAGGAGAAAACGGCTGGAAGATTATCTATTTAGTAGACACCAGAAGAAAAGACAATTGTAAGTAGCTTTCAAAGTGTTATCTATTACGCTTATAATGGGCGTCAATGATATCTCTAACAGATACTCTTTTACGCACGATTGTTTCGGTAGTTAGAGGGCTATTGTACTTTTGAGAAATGGCTGTTGTTTTTTCTCTACCAGACTCATTCTGCTTGTGGTTCGGGCTAAATTGTTCCATTAGTTCTTTTTTTAACTACTGTTTAAAATTTAACAAACTGGTCTAGTCGAGTCTCAATCGAAAGTATGTAATTGGTAGCGGTAAACAAACTTTACTGACAAAAGTACTTTACTATCTTCGATCAGTTTAAAATAGATAATTTGTTTATACGCTTTACAGAATACTTACGCTTATCTTGGTTTATACCCTACCAAAAAGAGCTGGGCTTGTGTTAAGGTTTTTATTGGGCGTAAACTCCTTTGAGCCCAAGCTCTTCAATGTCTTGTAACTCGAATTCATTGAATGGAGCAATTATGAATTTTTTATCGAATAACTCACCAACAATATAATAGCTAATCCAAAACTCATTTTGGAATGAAAATACTTCAGGACTAATCATTTCAAAGGGAGCGGTACTTTGTGCTTCAATTGTTTCTAAAATATGCCTTAATGTAGATGTGTTTCTTCCCGTTCCATTGGGTTTTTCTTGACCTTTGGAAACTACTAGCACATCATTCAGTTCAATCAAGTTTTTGTTAATGATATAGGCATGCCATTCACTTTCACCTAAATTATTTGTGCTTTTGGCAATTGCTATTTTAACACCGGTGACTTCCGGAAATGAGATGTCTTTTTTCATAACAAGTTCTTGATGTGCTTTATTAGAAAGGCAAAACTAATAATCAAGATTGAAAACTCTTAGGTTATTTGAATTTAGCGAATGAATTAATAATCACTTGTTCTGCTTGCTTTTTCTGAGGGGTGAAATCAATATTGAATTCACTTGAATTTCGTGAGTTACCATAGTTGGGGTACCATTTCCAGATGTGTAAACCAGCAAACCAAGGTTCGTCCATTACTTCATCAAAAAGTGCTTGATACGCATTGGCTTGCGTTTCTTCAGAAAAAATCTTTTCTCTTTCTTCAGCATTTATTCTTTGCGGCCATTCCCAAGGGTCAATGCCAGCATCTTTGGTGCTTTTATAACCTACTTCGGTAAAAAGGATAGGTTTATCGTACTGAATAGAAAATTCTTCTAAATTTTTAAGTGGTATTGCCCAGCCTTTTCTAAGGTCGTCTACCGAAGGGTTCTCTTTGTCTGTTAACGGAAAGTAGCCTTGTACACCTATGTAATCTAGCGCATCCCAAAATTTAACGTCTTGGTATTCGTCCGAAAAGTTTGCAGCATAAGTGAGTTCTCCAGAATAGATGGTTCTTATTTTAGCAATAAGTTTTCTCCAATCCTTCTCTCGCTCAATGCAGGTTTGATGCAGTTCTGTGCCAATACAGAGCATTTCCATTTCAGCATCTTCTGCTACTCGAGCGTAGTGAAGTATAAAATCTTCATAATCTGAAAACCATTTTTGCCAGTCTTCTTCCGTTTTCATTTTGATTTCCCCACGCCATTTTCCTTCTTGGTCGCGAAGCCAGATGTGTGGTTTTAGTATCGTTTTTATGCCGTTTTCCTTAGCGTATTGAGTGGTTATCTTGAGTCCTTCATCTCTTTCTCCCCACCAACCGTTTTGTTCTTCTCTGCCATGATTCCCTCTCACTTCAGGGTTGTCATATCCACTTTGCCAGCCAAAAGGAGTTTGAGATATCCAGTTAATGTTTCTCCCAACCAGTGATTGTATTTCGGCTTCGGCTACTTCTCTAGAACTGGCTACCCAGCAAATACCACGGTGTTTTTCGTGATATGGAATATTTATTAAAGATTTTGGGGCAGATTTAGAATTCGAGAATGCAAAATACAAAACCGCAATCAAAAGGATTGGGGTAATGGTAATACCAAGTTTTTTGTAATGCTTTCTCAAAGAATCTCCATTTGGAATACTTCAGCAATATGGTGAATTAATTTTTGCTGAATGTCTGCCATATTTACGATATGGCCTAATTCTTTGTTTAAAGAGGTGACTTCTTTATCGTCAATACCACAAGGAACAATGTGGTTAAAGTAACTTAAGTCTGTATTAACATTGAGGGCCAAGCCGTGCATGGTTACCCACCGGCTTGTTTTTACCCCCATTGCACATATCTTACGTGGGTTTTGGGCGCCTTTTTCAAAGTCGACCCATACCCCAGTAAGCCCATCAATACGGCCAGTATTTAGGCCGTATTCCCGTAGAGTGAGGATTACTGCTTCTTCCAGATATCTCAAGTATTTATGAATATCTGTGAAGAAATTTTCGAGATCAATTATCGGATAAACAACTAATTGCCCAGGGCCGTGGTATGTAATGTCACCACCTCTGTTAATCCGATAAAATTTCGCGAAATGCTTTTCTAATCCATGCTCATCTAAGAGCAGGTTTTCCATAGACCCACTTTTGCCAAGAGTATAGACATGAGGATGTTCGCACAGAATAAGATAGTTGTCTGTAATAGTTTGTAATTCGCCTTTTTCAAGCTTTCTATTTTCAATTTTCCGATCGACCGTTTTTTTAAAAACAGTTTCTTGGTAATCCCATACAAGTTGGTAATCTTCTGCACCCAGATTGATTACTTCAACAGCCTTATTAGTTAGAATATTCATGTCTTACGCGAAACAGCTTTATACACACACACACTTTTAAGCCGAAACCTCAGGGCCTTCAACTTGGTCAACAGATAATACACGTACGTTTTTCGTGATTAATCGGTTGGCCTTGCGAAGTGCTGAAGTATGATTTCGCGCTGGAAACTCTTTCTTTACCACAGTCTCATCCTTTAGGTTTAAGAAAGTGGCTTCAAAGTTTTTCATATTCTTTTTTCCAGCCATGCCCAAAAGTAGCTTAAGGTAAGTAGGTTTCCAACATTTTGAAGCCCAAATTTGTTCTAATGTGTACTTCTGGAAACTTTTGTGGCACTAAAACTGCATTTCCCTTACTAATTTTTGCTGTTTGACCCAAAGTTGTAATTTCTGCTTCTCCTTCTAGACATACATATATTATGAATGAGTCTTTGTTGTAATGCTCACGGATAATACCAGTAGAGAATTCTAACAGGTTTATTTTAAAGAATTCAGACTCTACTAAAGGGACAACCTCGTTTAGTTTTTTTTGCACTTTTATTTTGTAGTCCGAATGTGTGTCATAGTCAAGCGCATCAATAGCTTCTTGTGTATGTAGTGTTCGTTTATTGCCTTTTTCATCTTTTCGGTCAAAATCATAGATACGGTAGGTAACATCTGATGACTGCTGTATTTCGGCAATTAAGAGTCCTTTACCTATTGTGTGTACTCTGCCAGCGGGTAAGTAAACTGCATCACCTGCTTCTACAGTTTCTTCATTTAGGATGTCTATTAAAGTTCCATTATTTAAATGATCTAGGTACTCTTCTTTGCTGATGTCTTTGTTAAAACCGCTAATGATTTTAGCGCCTTGGTTGGCCTGTAGAACATACCACATTTCGCTTTTACCCAAAGAATTATGTCTTTCTTTAGCAAGCTTGTTATTCGGGTGGACTTGGATACTTAAGTCTTGTGCGGCATCAATAAACTTAATGAGTAAAGGGAAATTGTTACCGTATTTTTTGTATACTTTTTTACCTACAAACTCTTCTTTAAACATGTTAGTGATTTCGGGAATGGTCATGCCTTTAAGTGGTCCCTCGCTTACCTTTGAGAGATTGCCTTCCACTCCAGATATTTCCCAGGTTTCTCCACAATTTTTTAGGGGAGAAAAGTCTTTACCTAGAACATCTCTAATTTTTGTTCCTCCCCATATTTTCTCTTTAAAAATGGTATCGAATTTTAATGGATAGAGGTATTTCTTGTCAGTCATTGCCTAGAGTCATTTTCTTGTATGTATTTATTAACCCATTGGTAGAACTATCGTGACTTTGTACTTCGCTTTCATCTTGCAATTCGGGGAGAATTTTGGAGGCTAATACTTTGCCCAACTCTACACCCCATTGGTCAAAGCTGTAGATATTCCAGATAATTCCTTGTACAAAAATCTTATGTTCATAAAGCGCAATGAGAGAGCCTAATGTTTTTGCATTAAGTTTTTTAACGAGGATAGAGTTTGAGGGTTTATTGCCTTCAAAAACTTTGAACGGGGCTGTTTTATTAATTTCAGTTTCTGATTCTCCGGCTTTGGTTAATTCATTAACAACCTCATCATACGATTTGCCATTCATAAGCGCTTCGGTTTGTGCAAAGAAATTCGATAGCAAAATGGAATGGTGATTACCTATCGGGTTTTGGCTTATGGCCGGAGCAATAAAATCACAAGGGATTAGCTTTGTACCTTGGTGAATAAGCTGGTAGAAGGCGTGTTGTCCATTTGTGCCTGGTTCTCCCCAAACTATTGGGCCAGTTTGGTAATTGATTTTCTGTCCGGAACGATCCACTGATTTGCCATTACTTTCCATATTCCCTTGCTGAAAATAGGCGGCAAAACGATGCATGTATTGGTCGTAGGGTAGAATTGCCTCACTGTCGGCTCCAAAGAAATTTGCGTACCAGATGCCCAGCAAGGCTAGAATTACAGGTGCATTTTTTTCGAAAGGCGTTTGCTGAAAATGTTCATCCATTTCAAAAGCTCCTATCAATAACTGCTCAAAGTTATCGTAGCCGATGGTGCAGGCAATGGAAAGTCCAATAGACGACCAAAGCGAATAGCGGCCACCTACCCAGTCCCAAAAAACAAACATATTGTCTGGGTCGATACCAAAATCCACTACCGATTCTTGATTGGTAGAAATGGCAATAAAATGCTTAGCAATGTCAGTTTGGTTTCCTCCTTGGCTTAAAAACCATGTTTTGGCCGTATGGGCATTGGTCATGGTTTCTTGAGTAGTGAAAGTCTTTGAGGCAATCATGAATAAGGTTTCCTCCGCATTTACCTTCTTTAACACTTCAGAAATGTGTGTGCCATCTACATTTGAAACAAAATAAGTCTCAATGCCAAAAGTATTGTAGTTCTTTAACGCTTCCGTAACCATCACTGGGCCTAAATCTGAGCCACCAATACCGATGTTTACAATTTGCGTAATTGGTTTTCCGGTGTACCCAATCCACTTGCCAGCAGTTACTTTGTTGGCGAAAGTCTTCATCTTCGACAAAGCAGCTTTTACCTCTGGCATTACATCTTCCCCATCTACCATTATGGGTTTGTTCGACTGGTTTCTGAGTGCAGTATGCAGTACAGCTCGGTTTTCCGTTTGATTAATTGCTTCACCCGAAAACATTAAATCAATTGCTTCTTTCAGCTGGCATTCTTCCGCCAAACTGAGTAGTAATTTGATTGTTTCTTCTGAAATACGGTTTTTAGAATAGTCAATTAAGATGTCGTTGAATTGAATAGAGAATTTCTCAAACCTTCTGGGATCTTCAGAAAACAGTTGCTTCATATGTACATCAGCTGTTGCGCTGAAATGTTTGGAGAGCGCAGCCCATGATTTAGTCTGGGTAGGGTTAATAGATTGAAGCATCATTGTGTTTTTGAATTGACATCACCTTTATAATGCCTAAATTAAGGAGGACTTGTTTTGATACAATGCAATCGTTTGGAAAAAAAGGAGAAGATTTAGCCGTAAGCTTTCTGAAGAAGAAGGGTTATCGAATTTTGCATCGGAATTTCAGATATAAAAAGTCTGAGATTGATATTATTTGTTCAAAGGCTGGTTTGTTAGTTTTTGTGGAAGTGAAATCTAGGTCAAGTAAGGCTTTTGGTCAACCAGAGAGTTTTGTTTCAAAAAGCCAAGAGCAAGCAATTTTAAAGGCCTCTGAGGCTTTTGTTTTGGACGAAGATTGGCATGGTGATATTCGCTTTGATATTATTGCGATTTATAAAAATGGCCAAATTGAAGAGATTGAGCATTTTGAAGATGCCTTTTATTAGAAGGGCAGGCCTTATTTTATTTTTGGTGATTCGTATAATACATTGGCAAACCTGTCTGATTCTTTTCGAATATAGGTTCTGAAATGTTTTTGGTAAGGGTCTGGAGGGAATTGGATTTCACGCTTTGCAATAACCCGAGTGGTGTTGTTATAGTATTCGGTCCAAACACCGACTTTCTTATCAAACTCATAATAACCGCGCACGGCTACTCGGCCATTTTCATAAAAGTAATAATAGGTGCCTTCTTTTTTTCCGTACTGAATGGGGATCACTTCTTTTACTTTGGTCTTCTCGGCATCGTAATAAGTGATTTCCGAATCTCTATACCAACCTTTTGAATAGTGTTCTTTATCGGTGAGCATTTGATCTCTTGTTAAGCTTATCCATCTCTCATGCTTCACCCCATGAAAGTACATACCTTCTTCTACTATTACGTCATTTATAAGTCTTTTGTATGGGCCGTGAAGCACATTTTCTATCAGTCCAGCCCTCGATTTCGCATCTGCAATTTGCCTTTTGTTGTGGTCGTAAACATAAACAATAGGGGCATAGGCGTCTACTTCAACGGCTTCTTTCAATACATAGAATTCTTCGATTTGATTTCGGCCTTGTACTTCCGTAACAGTCCACCTTCTTTTGGTTTTTTCACCATAGAAAGTGTTTTTTTTAACCTTTAAGTCTACATCGGTCAGTGTGTCTTCAGCATCTAAGTCGATAGAAATGTTGGGCTTCTCTATTACCTCGGTTTTCGCCTTTTCGTTCTTCTTCTCTTTTTTGCTTTGTGCAACGAGAAGTGCTGGAGAAGCCATTAAGAATATGAAAAGAATGAATTTTTGCATTGCCCAAAAATAACGAAAAAAGTATGGGGGTATTTCTTTAAATGGTCAAAAGAACGACATGAGTTTCTTTGAATGTATTCATAAAAGAAAAGGGTCAACATTGCTGCTGACCCTTCTGATTTTTAAGCTCCTCCTCTTGGGCTCGAACCAAGGACCCTCTGATTAACAGTCAGATGCTCTAACCAACTGAGCTAAGGAGGAATTTGTGGTTTGTTCCACTCTTCTTGCGAAACGGAGTGCAATATTAGTGGTTGGTTAAATATATTCCAATACCTTGTTGAGATTTTTTTTCAGATTATAGAAAGAAATACACGGCAATGTAAATGATAGCGAAGACTGTAAGGAAAACAATGCCGCTTTTGGCCAATAGGAGCAATTTTTTTCCGGGTTTATAGTCTTCCGGAATTTGTTTAGAGGTAATTACTCTATAGTTAATAATTGCAATAACTGGAGCGATAACAAAGGATAGCGTGGTGGCAAGATCAACTAAGTCTTTTAAATTAGATGAAAGCAGCAGAATAAACAAAAATGAAATAGCTGATACAATGATCATCATCCATTTATAAGTGTTTTTAGCATCGGCTTTTTTAAAGAATAATAATCGTGTTGTCTCTCCCATTGCTCTTCCAAAACCATCTACAACCGTGATGGTAGTGCTGAACATTACGCTGAAAGCTGCTGTGGCAATAATTAAATAAGCCCAATTGCCTAAGGCGGACGTATAAAGCGTAACTACTTGGTCTGAGAAAACCGTGGAGTTATTAGAAAGCTCAATACCTGTTCCGTACATCACTTTTGCACCTAATGTAAGAAAGCAGATGGCCAATACTGCTGTAACGATGTACCCAAAATTGAAATCGGCTAGAATCTCTTTTAGTTTAGGAACATAGCCAGTTTGCTTCATTCTTTCAATTGTCCAAAGGCTATTCCATGTAGAAAGATCAACCGCAGTTGGCATCCAGCCCATAAGTGCAATAATGAAGATAATGCTGTCGCGTTCGAAGATGTTTTTAGGAACAAAATTTTCGACAGGAGTTACTTGTCCTTTAGAAAGGGCTCCAAAAAAGGCCACCAAGGTTGAAATTAACAATACTGAGCCTATTACTTTCAGCAGAGTGTCGAGTATGCTGTATTTTCCTAACGCTAAAATTAGGGTGCATATGGCTAGAATGATTCCTGAAACATAGGCGGGGTCTAAGGTTACTCCTGTAAGGTTGTTGAACATTCCGGCAGTTACAAAAGTAACGGCAGCTGTAACGGTGAACATGGAAGCCAAGCTCAAAATAAAATAGACCCACAGTACCCACTTTCCTTCCGCTAAGTAGCCTTCTAAAAGGTTCTTTTTGGTAGCTGCGGCAAAGCGAGATCCAAACTCGAAGAATGGATATTTAAATAGGTTGGCCAATAGTATGAAGGCAACCAGTTGAAAACCAAAGTCGGCTCCTGCTCTAGTAGATTGAACCAAATGTGAAACGCCAATGCAAGTGCTGGCAAAAAGTATTCCTGGGCCAAAAGCCTTTAGCTTATTACTAATGTCTGATTTCATAAACTCGCAAAAGCTAAAAATAGATAATCTTTTCGTATCGCCATAACCGCTAAAAAAATGAAAACTACAGACATTATGACTTGATTCTGGTTGATTTTTAAATAAAAGCAGACATAGTGGCGTAATTTTAGTGAAAAAAGGGATTGGTATAGTTTTGAATTATAGGGATGGAAATGAAACAGAAACTTAAAAATAAAAACGATATGAACTTAGTTAAGAGAAATCCCGAATGGTATGGTCCCGCATCAGTTGATGCTTTCTTTGATCGATTCTTCAATGATTCTTTGCAGAAAAATTACAGCGGTTTTTCACCAAAGGTAGACATTGCTGAAACTGCTAAGGCGTTTGAAATTCAGGTAGCAGTACCGGGTTTTAACAAAAATGATTTCAGCATTGATTTAAAAGAAGGTAAGCTAAGCATTACCGGAGAGCGAAAGCTAGAAAAGGAGAATAAAGAGAAGAATTTCATCTCTATTCAAACAGAATACGGAAAGTTCTATAAGAGCTTCCAATTGCCAGATAATATTGATGAAAAAGGAATTGAAGCTGTTTACGAAAATGGTATTCTAGAATTAAGAATTCCTAAAGATGAAACGAAGAAAGTGGAATCAAAAATTGCAGTAAAATAGTTTGAGTTTGGTTGTGTTGATTGAAGGGCCTCGATTTATCGGGGCTCTTTTTTGTTAAAAGGGGTTAATTCTTGACGTAAATTAAATAAATTAGAACACCAGTATTCAAATTGCGTTAGTCTTTTTCGGAAAAGGTAAATCTTAAAGTCATGTTTTATGAGTAAGAGACAGTTTATTTTGGGCATGTTGGCTTCCTCATTGCTGGGTGGTCTGGTTGTTTTGTTGGGGATTAGTTTTTTGGGGGGTACAGAAACCGTTAATGGCTCTTTTTCATTAAACCGTTCCAATTCAGTGGCTACAAGTTTTGGGACAATTAGTGACGAGCCTCACGATTATTCAGTGCCAGCTGGTGTTAATTTTATTGAAGCCTCTAGAAAAATTGTGCCTGCTGTAGTTCATATTACCAATAGAGAAGAGATAAAAGGCACTTCCAGTCGTTGGAGAAGGCTGTTGCGAAATGGAGTTAAGTTTAGGGAGTCCACTGGCTCGGGTGTGTTAATCTCTGAAGACGGTTACATCACTACCAACTATCATGTGGTAGAAGGAGCAGATGAGCTTGAGGTAAGATTAGATGACAATAGAAGGCTTAAGGCAGAAATAATAGGTGCAGACCCTGATACTGATTTGGCATTAATCAAGATAAATGCCAAAGGAATGCCTTATATAGACTTTGGTAATTCAGATCAAGTAGAAGTAGGAGAATGGGTTTTAGCGGTAGGCAATCCTTTCGATTTAAATAATACAGTAACCGCAGGAATTGTAAGTGCTAAGGCAAGAAATATAAACCTGATTACTGGAAACACAGATAACCGATACGGAATTGAGTCCTTTTTACAAACCGATGCGGTAGTAAATCGCGGCAATAGTGGAGGCGCTTTAGTGAATCTTCAGGGTGAGCTTATAGGTATTAATACGGCTATTGCTACAAATACAGGGACTTTCAGCGGTTATTCCTTTGCGGTACCATCAATTCTGGTTAAAAAAGTAATGGATGATTTACTTGAATTTGGCGAAGTGAAAAGAGGCCTTTTGGGTGTTACTATTCGAGATGCAGACGGTGTGGGTACAGTAGAACTGTCCGGTGTTAGAATTATGGGGGTTTCTCCTGGTGGCGCTGCCGATGAGGCTGGTTTGAAAGAAGAAGATGTAATTACAGGTGTGGATGGAAAGGAAGTAAAAACTACCAGTCAGTTGCAGGAGTTAATCGCTCGAAAACGGCCAGGAGATGCGGTTTCTATTAGTTACAAACGTAAAGGTAACGACAGAGAAACCTCCCTTAAACTTCAGAATAGGGAATCTTTAGCGGCTATAGATCTTGCCGAGCCTGAGCTTATTTTCGAAAAAGAAGATGGTGTGTCTGAAAACACACTGACCTACGAAATAGCTGGAGCCGTATTTGAGGATTTGTCTAGTCAGTTGAAAAAAAGCCTGAATTTAGAAGGAGGTGTACATTTGTCGCAATTGGGCGGAGGGGCTTGGAAGGCCAGCGGTGTGAAAGAAGGCTTTGTAATAACCAAAGTTGGCGATGATGATATAACCAGCTTAGAGCAGTTTCAGAAAATAATCGATACCAAGACGAAAGACTTCTTTGTAATGGGGAAATACCCTAACGGAGAAAAAGAATATTACAGAATTACTTGGTAAGGATTATTTACCTGTCGTTTACAAGCCAAACCTTTAAGGGTTTGGCTTTTTTCGTTTTATTCTGAATTAGTCAATGGCTTTTTTGCAGTCCTTTGAAAATTCCCGTAACTATGAATTCTATTAATTGACAGATAAAATATTATGAATATTCAAACTGAATTTGGTCTTACAGAGGCCCTAAAAAACCTAGGTGTAGCAGCTGAAAACAACGGAACCTCAACAGGTTTGCAGTCACATGGTGGAGATAGCTATATAGAGTCTTACTCTCCAGTAGATGGTGCACTAATAGGTAAGGTAAGTGTGACAACACAAGCTCAGTATGATAAGGTAATCGAAACGGCTCAAGCTGCTTTTAAAGATTGGAGAAGTACTCCTGCGCCTTTAAGAGGAGAGATTGTTCGTCAATTTGGTCAAAAGTTAAGAGAGCATAAAACGGACTTGGGTAAGTTAGTTTCCTATGAAATGGGTAAATCTTACCAAGAAGGTTTGGGCGAAGTACAAGAAATGATTGATATCTGTGATTTTGCTGTAGGGCTTTCTCGTCAGCTCCATGGATTAACTATCAAATCTGAACGTCCACTGCATCACATGCAAGAGCAGTATCATCCATTGGGTATTGTAGGTATTATTTCAGCTTTCAATTTTCCTGTGGCTGTATGGTCGTGGAATACCGCTTTGGCTTGGGTTTGCGGAGATGTTTGTGTTTGGAAGCCTTCTGAAAAGACTCCATTAACAGGTGTTGCCTGCCAAAATATTATTGCAGAAGTATTAAAAGAAAACAACCTGCCAGAAGGCATCAGCTGTTTAATCAATGGTGATTATAAGGTGGGTGAGTGGATGACGCAAGACCACAGAGTTCCATTGATTTCGGCTACAGGATCTACCCGAATGGGTAAAATCGTTGGGCAAACTGTGGCGGCTCGTTTAGGAAAATCCATCCTTGAATTGGGTGGTAACAATGCCATTATTGTAACCCCAGATGCTGACATAAAAATGACAGTGATTGGAGCTGTATTTGGCGCTGTAGGAACTGCTGGCCAAAGATGTACTTCAACCCGCAGGTTGATAGTTCACGAAGACATTTACGATAAGGTAAGAGATGCAGTTGTTGGTGCTTACGGGCAGTTGAGAATTGGAAACCCATTAGATGAAAAGAATCATGTTGGGCCTCTTATCGACAAAGACTCTGTAAATAACTATAACAAAGCCATTGAAGCAGCAAAAGCTGAAGGAGGTAAAATATTGGTTGAAGGCGGTGTGCTTTCTGGTGAAGGTTACGAAAGTGGCTGCTACGTAAAGCCTTGTATTATAGAGGCGAAAAACGATTTCGAAATCGTTCAAGCCGAGACTTTTGCGCCAATCTTATACATCATTAAATACAAAGGCGATGTGCATGATGCCATTGCAATTCAAAATGGAGTGGCACAAGGTTTATCTTCAGCCATTATGACCAATAGTATGCGAGATGCCCATCAGTTCCTTTCAGCGGTAGGTTCTGATTGCGGAATTGCAAACGTAAACATTGGTACTTCTGGTGCCGAGATTGGCGGTGCATTTGGTGGTGAAAAGGAAACTGGCGGAGGTAGAGAGTCTGGTTCTGATGCATGGAAAGCTTACATGCGCAGACAAACCAATACCCTAAATTACTCTACTGAACTGCCTTTAGCGCAGGGTATAAAGTTTGATTTATAAGGGATGATTTAGAACACGATGGCAATGTAAGCCATCGTGTTTCTCCTTTGCACTTATAATGTAATATAGATGGTGTGTTAAACCCACTATTGTAAGGAGTATAAAGCAACTCATAACTGCTTTCCTAACCTTCTTACTTAAAATCAGGAGTAATGGGGGGCTTCAGAACGTTATTCTTATCCTAAATAAGTTTAGGGTCTTCAAACCAAATTTGAGTATCCGTGTAATTTACTATCATCCGTAACTTCTGTCCCGATTTGCCATATAGAGGTTGTGGAAAGAAGGAAATTGCTTGCCCCCAATGATTATCTTTTCTGCCTGGAGCACTGCTCAATTTAATTTTATCATCCATCAATAAAATAAACCAAAAAGCTACTCCATGTATTTGTTGGTCAGAATTTACTTCAACGTGAATTTCAAATCTTCTACATTGATTAGGAGCAATTGCCGGCCAGGGATTCTCAAAGTCTACATCAATTATTTTGAACTCTTCTGAGCAAAATTCATGGGTAATATAGGCAAGATTTTGAGTGATATACTCTTCAGGAATTCTGAACTGATCGAAACCAGAAAGATCAAAGCCAGAGATTTCTTTTATCGGATTCACAGAGCCCAACTTTGGCGCATAAAGGAGCTTTCCTTTTACTTCTGCAGCTTTAGGAATCACCTTTGTATTCTTAGAGCATAGGTTTTGTAAAGCATGCCGGAAAGAAGGGATGGCATGCTCGCCTAAAAGGCCAGAGTCAAAAATTTCAGCTACTATAACATTGGGTTTTGGGTCAAGGTCTTCATTGGTAAGCTGTGTAGATTTAGACTGAAAAAGTTGAATTTTGTCCTTTAGGGCATTCTTTGTTATATTTTCTAGTGCTGCGTCTGCTATATATTTCGACTGTTCACAAGCGTAGACCTTTTTAGCTCCAGATTTTGCCGCCATCATGGCTAGAAGTCCAGATCCTGTCCCAATATCTAAAACTACGGATTCCTCACCAACTGTATTCTTAATAGCCTTCTCGAAAGCATCATTCCTCTCATGATCGGCTAGCATTTTCAAATGCCATGGGGGTACAAATCTTGAAGTCACCCTGCTGAGATTTTGTCTTGTGCCTAGATCATTTGGGTTAATGGTCAGTGCTTTTTTGTAGGAGTTAATTGCCTTGTCAAAATCACCAATTTCTTGATAAGCATTACCAAGGTGAACATGAACGCCCCAATCGGTAGGTTGAATTTCAGCCGCTTTATTTAAATGTGCCAATCCGTTTTCAACTTGCCCATTACTGCTCATAAACCGGCCTAGTTCTAGGTTTGCTTGAAAGTGAAAAGGGGCTTTCTCTGCAGCATTCTTAAAAAAGGATAAAGCCTCTTTTGTATTTCCTTCTGTCTCTAAAATTGAACCCAGATTAATCATTGCTTCTGGTAAATTAGGGCTCTTATCCAGAAGTTCTCTCAGTGTTGCTTTGGCTCCGGGGAAATCATTACTTAAAAGCTCCAATTGTGCATACATTAAGTATGCATTTGGACTTATTGGAACACTTTCCATAAGGGGAGCGAGAATCTCTTTTGCCCCGCTAAGGTTTCCTAGATGTGTTCTTATTTGAGCAATTTGAAGACATATATCGTCTCTTTCTGGGGCAACCTTATGCGCAGATTCCAGATAAGGGAGAGCTGTATTAAAATCTTGAAATTGAGAATAAACATAGCCTAAGTTGCTTAAGCTTTCTATGTCGGTTGGATTTATTTTTAAGGCCTTTTGCCAATTGCTAATCGCATTATGCGCATCCCCTTTCATAAGGTATAGCATAGCTAGGCTAGAAATAGCCTCTAATGAATTAGGGTTGTTTTCTAAGGCTTGTTGATAAAACTTTTCTGCATTGACTAAGTCACCTTTTTGTTGAAGTGATTTAGCCTGTACTAGTAGTGATTCGTCCTTTGCAGTATCCATTAATTGTGGTTTATGATTCGAAAGCTATTTAATTTATGCTTACGTATCAAGAGTTGGTAGTATTGCTTTCTATTTTATTAAAAGTGTATTGAATATTTTATATATGTTTTTTTTAATCTCTTAACAATGGTTATACTTAGGTGAATTTTGAATGTACGTAATTCTATGATAATAGAAACTGGAAACTACTTAGAGTTAACACAACTGATAAACCCAAGCGAACTCTCTAGTATTCTCAATTTAATTGAGCAGTCAAACTTTAAAGATGGGAAAAGTACTGCTTCTGAAAATGCGGCAAATGTTAAAAACAATTTGCAGATAAACAGCGAAAATAATTTTCACGCTCAACAGATTGGTCAAATTGTGCATCAAGCCATTTCTAAAAATCGCAGGATTCAATCGGCCATTCTCCCTAAGGTTATCCTTCCTCCGCTCGTTAGTCAATATGAATCAGGAATGCATTATGGTCTTCATGTTGATAGCCCACTGATGGGCAATCAATTTACTATAAGGACAGATGTGGGAATGACTCTATTTTTATCAGACCCTAGTAGTTATGAAGGAGGAGAATTAGAGATAATGACAGAGTTTGGTCTACAACGCTTTAAACTATCAGCAGGTAGTGCGGTGATTTACCCAACCACAAGGCTGCATCAAGTATTGCCTGTTACTCAAGGAAAAAGATTGGCTGTAGTTACTTGGATGCAGTGCGCTATCAGAGAAGCAAATAAGCGTGAAATTATTGATCAGATTAATCAGGTACTCAATGAACTATCGGCAACCGACCATAAGGAAAGTCATCTTATGCTTCAGCAAATTTACAGTAATTTAATCCGCATGTGGGCAGAAATATAATTGAACCATCATAACACATCGTACCAAAACAAAAGTATGCAAGAAATTACTATTGGAATAATGATACCTACTTCAGGTATATTGCCTATGGGCAAGCAATTTGACAAGGCTTTTAAAAAGGCCATAAAGTTAGAGCTCTCTAATACTGATTGTGAGCTTGAAATTATTACCGAAATGATTGGACAGGGAAATCCTGTGATGATAGAGAAATCTCTCGATAAATTTTTTGGGTACCATGATGCTAACTTAGTTACAGGTTTGTTCACCAATCATGCCATGGGGAGCTTTGTCGATAAATTTGAAAAGCGGAAGGTTCCTTTAATTATCAATAATTTAGGAGAACACCTTATACCGAGTAAAGGCTATAATAGTCAAGTCTTAATCAACTCAACTCACCTTTGGCAACACTGTTGGGCAATGGGGCAATATGCAGCTCAAAACCTGGGTAAAAAAGGTCTTATTCTCAGTTCTATGTTCGATGCCGGTTATGCTTTTTTGAATTGCATCCAGTTAGGTTTATACTCAGAAGACGAGAATTTTGATCATGACCTAAGGCTGTTGCCGCTACCACAACCAGGTAAGTTATCTCAAGTTAAAGAGGCGTTTGATAACATTGATATGAGCGAATACGACTTTGTATTCCCTCTATTCTGTGGAGAGGAAGCCACAATCTTTCTGGAAGAGTTTCACTCAAGAGAACTCATGAGTAAAACCAAATTAATCGGGTTGCCTTATTTGTTAGAATTGAAGGAAAAGGATTTATCAGGTTTAGAATTGATTTCCACAGCCCACGAAAATCAACCTAAGGGAGATTTGTTGTGGAAAGGTATTTTTGAAACCATGGGAAAAAACTGCGGACACGCTGTTGGAAGAGTAATTGCCAAGAATCTGGAAAATATAGATGCAGAAGAGCTCATCAAAGAGATGTTGGCAATAGATGGTGGAAAAGAATACGACTCTACTAAAATTCCATGTTTAAAGGAAAAAATACGACTAGTAAGGCATAAGGTGAAGGCGGGTAATCAGGTGGTATCTGAAGATATTATTTCAGTTGATATCGATTTAAAGAATGATGAAAAAATTAGACAATCAAGAGATGCTATAAGTAGTTCTTGGATGAACTCATATTTGGCGGTGTAAAATGAAGACCTTAATACTTACCAATTCAGACGCTCTTTCTGCACCAACAATTAAAAAAATGCTGGAAACTGGCTCAGTAGAAGGTGTGGGAATCCTAAAGAAAAGCAGACCTCAAATAGAGCCAGTGCTTAAAAGTATTGGACTGAAAGAAGATCAAATTCTTTCCTTAGAGCGAAGAAACTGGGTGTCTGAACTTAGCCAATTCATACGTAAAAATGAAATAGAGGTAGTTTGGGTGCTTACTTTTCCTTGGATCATTCCTAATGAGCTTTTCAATACCGTTCCTAAAGGGTTTATTAACTTCCATTTTGGTATGCTTCCTAAATACAAAGGGGCTGACCCTATTTTCTGGCAGTTAAAGAATAATGAGGAAATTGGAGGCGTGACAATTCACCTTATGAATGATAAAATTGACGAGGGGCCTGTGTTGATGAGAGAAGAATTAAGAATTATTCCAGGAGAAAATTATGGCTTGCACTGTAAACGTCTGGGAGAATTCACCTCTACTCTAACTGAAAAACTTATTGAAAAGCTGTCAAATAATCAGAACAACTATTTAAAGCTAGATTCTGAAATTGAGACCTATGAGAGCAAACCAAGCATTGAAGATTTAACCATTTACTGGAACAAACAAACCGCAGAGGAAATTGAATGCCTTATTAATGCAACCAATCCAAAATATAGCGGTGCCAATACCAAATTGGCAGGTTTTGAAATGAGGATTTTAGAGGTAACCCCAGTAACCATGCAAGGCGCTATACAGGCCGAACCAGGTCAAATAGTGCATGCTGATGTAGTTTATGGTTTAGTGGTGGCGTGCATTAACAATGAATTTCTGAGAATCACTATAGCCCAAACGGGTGAAGGTTTTTTGTCGGGGGTAAAATTGTTTAACCTTGGTTTTTTAACAGGACATCAATTTACAAATTAGATATCGTGCGAGCGAAAGAGTACTTGAAAGTAATAGTATATTCGTTAATGGGGTTCTATTTTTTTTTCAGAGCTACTTTGAAAGTAATAGTCTTAAAACTTATAATCTTTCAATATTATTTTTAACTTCAACACAATTTAATTAGAATTGCCTTAAAAACAGAGTACAGATAATTTTTTATAACCCTACAACTATTAAAACATCATGGAAGGATATTTAGCCGAAATCCGCGGTTTTGCGGGTAATTTTGCGCCTCGGGCATGGGCATTTTGCAGCGGACAATTACTATCGATTGCTCAAAATCAAGCCTTATTTTCATTATTAGGCACCACGTATGGAGGTGACGGAAGAACTACTTTCGCGCTACCCGATTTAAGGGGCAGGGCGCCTATAAGTGCTGGGCAAGGGCCAGGGCTCAGTAATCACAATCTAGGTTCAAGAAGCGGAACGGAGACGGTGACTTTAACTGCTTCTCAGATGCCTTCGCATTATCACGTTGCTGCAACTACCAACCCGATGGCTGTTATAACTTCTATGACTGCTAAAGATGGGGCTGCAACTACCGATACACCTGCTGCAGGTCTGTCATTGGCCAAAGGTAATACTGAGGTGAACTTTGCCGCTACCCCCACTAACATGTATGGAAGCACGGGTAACAATGTAGTCCTGAGTTCAGGTTCCTCTCAAATACCTGCTGGGCAGTCAGTGACAGTAGGAGCTACAGGAGGAAGTCAATGGCATACTAATATGCAGCCCTACTTGACTATCTATTGGATTATTTGTATGCAAGGTTTGTTTCCATCAAGAAATTAAAATTTTACTTAAAACTAATTATTATGGAAGGAACTATAGGAGAAATTAGAGGATTTGCAGGTAATTTTGCCCCACGATCATGGGCCTTTTGTGCAGGTCAATTAATGTCAATAGCTCAGAATACTGCATTGTTTTCAATTCTGGGTACAACCTACGGTGGAGATGGTAGGACAACATTCGGCCTACCAGACCTAAGAGGTAGAATACCCATATCTGCTGGAATGGGCCCTGGGCTGAGCGATCATCGGTTAGGGTCAAGAGGTGGGGTTGAGACCGTTACACTGAATCTGTTACAGCTACCCTCACATCATCACTTTGCTACAACTGCAAACCCGATGACAATTACAACTTCTATGACTGCTAAAGATGGGGCTGCAACTACAGATACGCCAGCTGCGGGTCTGTCATTAGCTAAAGGTAATACAGAGGTGAACTTTGCTGCTACTCCAACTAACATGTATGGAAGCGCAGGAAATGATGTAACTTTGAGTTCAGGAACCTCTCAAATACCTTCTGGACAGCCAGTATCAGTGGAGCCAACTGGAGGTAACCAATCCCATACCAATATGCAGCCTTACTTGACGATCTATTGGATTATCTGTATGTTTGGAGTATACCCTTCAAGAAATTAATATTGTATTTCTTTGTGTTAAAAAAATAAAATGATACCCACTTGGGTGTCATTTTATTTTAGTTTATTGTTTATAGTAATTTATATACTCTAACGTATTGTTAATTTAATCTTCCACCCGATGAATTTGGTTCATATTAAATACAAGGCTTTTTCTGAAGTTTTTAATAAGCGATTCTTTTTGGCTCTCCCTTTTTTCTTTTTTCTCTTTTTGAATGGGAGTAAGGCTCAAACTACAGGTAGTGTTATTACATTCGAGGCCGGCTCAGCAAGATTGCTTACGGGGGCATCTACGAATCCCAGTGCTACAAATATTGATGGTCACGCTCTAGGAGTTTCTGCTGTTACTTCTGGTAATATTGTCAATATTACAGTAAACAATACAGTTACGGGTATATCTGGCGGATCAGATTTGGCAGTGATTATGACAGCTACAGGTACAAATGTTACATCTTTTTCTTACAAATCGGATAATGCAGCAAATAATTTTGGAGTAACAAGCTTTGCTTTTGCAGTGGCTACAGGAACAACCCAGAATATAACCGTTCAAGGGTATGATAACGGTAGTGCAGTTTCAGGGGCAATTACTAAGACCATATCTTCTCCGGGAGTTACCAACTTTACAGTTACTTCAGGAGATGTTTCGGCTTCATCAGGGTGGGGTAATATTGATGAAATTAGAATGACAATGAACACACCTGCGCCAGCAAATTTTGCAATAGATGATGTTTTGCTGGCGGCAGCTGTAGCCTCCAACAACGCCCCAACCGCTTCTTCTTTTACAGCAAACCCTTCTGAGAATTTGACCTATACCTTTTCTGCCAGCGATTTCGGCTACAGCGATGGTGATGGCGATCCGCTCAGCAGTGTTTTGATTGAAGCTTTACCTACAAATGGAACCCTGTATCTAGATGCAGATAATGACGATGTATTTGATGGAGGTGAAGCAGTTTCAGTTTCGCAACAAATCAGTGTAGCCAATATAAATGCAGGTAACCTACAATACATTCAGAATGGTTCTTCAAACACTTCTTTTCAGTTTGAAGTGAATGATGGTACGGAAAACAGCAGTGGTAATTATATAGCCACTTTGACAATGAGGGCAGTGCCAACGGTTACATTGAGTATTACACCTACTTCTAAAAGTGAATCAATCACTACTGCAAGTATAGTGACAGCCACACTATCAAATGCATATGGGGCAAATACTACGGTTAACCTGTCGTTTTCAGGATCAGCAACTGGTAGTGGGGTGGATTATACTATTTCTTCTTCATCTATTACTGTTGGCGCAGGAAATACAACAAATTCCATTGTGCTCACCAACGTGCCAGATGTGCTTTATGAAGGGAATGAAACCGTGATAATAGATATTTCTTCCGTTAGCAATGGAACAGAAAACGGTACTCAACAACGAACATTTACGATTATCGATGACGACTCTCAGCCGAATGCAACATTGGAAGTGCTGCCAATTTACAATCCAATAACCGATGAGAGTGGAGGGCAAGCCTACATCCGAGGTAAAATTGATGCAGTAGCAGGAACAACTGTAACTATACCTTTGTCATTCAGTGGAACAGCAACTGGTGGCGGAACAGATTATTCATTGACTGGTACTACTATTACACTTTCTCCAGGAGAAATTATGGATAGTGTTCGTGTTACTTCACAATTTGACGGCATTGAGGAAGGAAGTGAAACCATAATTGTTGATATGGGTGCACCAACCAATGCAGTAGAAAGTGGGACTCAACAGGTTACAATAACCATCAATGATGAAGACGCAACCTACCCTTCAACTACAATCACAACAGGAGCTGGTAACCCAACAAATTCTTCTCCATTCTCTGTAACCATAACTTTTAGTGAGTCTGTCACAGGCTTTGCCGTTGGAGATATTACAGTGAGCAATGGGTCGGCTGGTAATTTTGCTGGATCAGGAACTACTTACACGGCAGATATCACCCCCACAGGGGATGGTGCTGTAACTGTTGATGTGGGGGCAGGAGCTGCACAAGATGCCTTTGGTAATAACAATACAGCTGCTACACAGTTGAGCCGAACTTATGATGCGACTGCTCCTGCTACCCCAAGTGCTCCAAACTTGACAGCTAACTGGGACACTGGGACCTCAAATTCTGATGATATTACTTCTAATACCCAACCAAGGTTTAGTGGTTCAACAGAGGCCAATGCTTCTATAAAAATAATTTCATCAATTGATGGTCAAGTGGGTACTTCCACTGCTAATGGTAGTGGCAACTGGCTTCAAACAATCAGTGGAACCCTTTCTGAAGGAACCCATAACATAACTTTCACAGCTACCGATGCCGCAGGCAACGAAAGTGCTGCCTCGGCTGCCTTGTCAATTGTAGTAGACACTTCAAACCCAACTTTAAGCTCTAGCAGTCCCGCTGATGACGCAACTGGGGTAAATACAAGTGGAAATATTACTCTTACTTTCAATGAAAATATTGCCTTTGGAACAGGAAATATTGAAGTAATTGACGAGACCAATGGTTCGAATTCTTTCACAATAGACGCAGCTTCTCCAGGTACACAAGCTTCTATTAGTGGTGCCGTACTGACCATCAACCCAAGTAGCAATTTGGATTTATCATCTAATTACTCTGTTAGAATTGCCGCTACAGCTATAGATGATATTGCTGGAAACAGTTATGCAGGAATCACAAACGGCACAGCCTTGAATTTCGGAACAAATAACGCCCCAACGGTAACTGTAAATACTGGCCTAACCTTAAACGAAGGGGCCACAGAGCTTATTGATTCAGGGAAGTTAAACGCCAGCGATACAGAGGGAGGAACACTTACTTTTACGATTACAACGGCCACTACCAAAGGCACCCTGTTTATAGATACCAACCCAAGCAATACTTTTAATGCAGGCGATACGGAACTTGTATTGAATGCCACTTTCACTAAAAACGATCTTGACAGTGATAGAATCAGGTATGTCAGTACAACCGACAATGATATTTCCGACAGCTTTGTGTTTAAAGTAAGTGATCCAGATGGCGGAGAATTAACCAATCAGACCTTTAACATTACGATTACCCCAGTGAATGATGCCCCAACAGCAACTGGTGTTCCTACAGATATAACTGTGATTGAAGATGCTGCGAGCAACTTTGATCTATCGGCTGTTACACTAGTTGATCCTGATGGAGATGCACTTACTGCAACATTAGCGGCTTCGGCAGGTACTTTTACTGCAACCTCGGGTGGAGGCGTGACCATTGGTGGTTCAGGTACTGCTTCTCTTACTTTGGCAGGTACAGCCGCCAATATCAATACTTACTTTGATACCCCAGCCAATATTAAATACACTGGAGCTTCAAACGTGAGTGGCGATAATGCCGCAACATTTACCTTAAACGCAAATGATGCTACGGTTAATCCTCAAGTGGGCAGCGGAAATATAGATATTACCGCAGTTAATGATGCGCCTACTTTTACGATTGGTGCAAACCAAACCGTAGCTCAAAATGCTGGAGCGCAATCAATAAACAGCTTTATCACAACATTTGACGATGGTGATGCAGAGGCAACCCAAACTGTGCAGTTTAATATCACCAATAATACTAACGCTACTTTATTTACATCTGGACCAGCCATTAGTGCTACAGGTGTTCTGACCTTTACGCCAGATGCAACGAAATTTGGCAAAGCAACCATTTCGGTAACCATTTCAGATAATGGAGGTACAGCCAATAGTGGTGTAGACACTTCACCAGCGCAAACCTTCGATATTTTTGTTACTCCTACGAATATTAAAATCAATGAAGTGCATGCTGGTGCAGGCCCGGATGCTGAATTTATTGAAGTGTATAATACTGAAGCTAATGCCACTAGTCTATCAGGTTTAGTAATGGTTTGGTTTAACGGTGGTGATGATTTAGCATATAAGGATTTTGATCTTACAGGGTCAACAAATGCCAACGGGTTTTATGTGATAGGCGAAACAGCTTTTGGAAGCAAAGACCAAGATTGGGGTGCTTCACCCGACCTCCAAAATGGCCCAGATGCAGTAGCACTGTATGTTGGAAGTCAGAACGACTTCACTGGAGCTTCGGCACCAACTTTAGACGGTTTAGTGGATGTAATAGTGTACGGGAGCTCTGATGATGCAACTCTTAGAGCCGCTTTAGGAAATCCTGCTTTACAAGTAGCAGGTGATGCGAGTAATTCTATATCTCGTAGTGCTGACGGAACTGGAGGTTTTGTAGCTCAAACTCCATCTCCACAAGTCACTAATGATGTTACCTCCCCAACAGTAACGAGCGTTTCCGTCCCGGCGAACGCAACATACATTGCCAGTCAGAATTTAGATTTCACGGTTAATTTTTCTGAGAACGTAACCGTAGTGACAACAGGCGGAATTCCCCAATTGGCGATAACGGTAGGTTCTACCACCCGTCAGGCAGTGTACCAGAGCGGTTCAGGAACAAGTGGCTTACTCTTTAGATATGTTGTACAGTCTGGAGAAGCAGGTACCGATGGTATTTCTGTAGGAACCCTTGCCGCTAATGGAGGCACTTTGAAAGATGCCGCAACCAACGATGCTAATCTTACCTTAAACTCAGTAGGAGCCACTACGGCTGTTTTAGTAGATGCGGTAGCCCCAACAGTAACAAGCGTTTCCGTTCCCGCGAACGCAACATATATTGCCGGGCAGAATTTAGATTTCACGGTTAATTTTTCTGAGAATGTAACGGTTGTAACTACAGGCGGAATTCCTCAATTGGCAGTAACAATAGGTTCTACCACCCGTCAGGCAGTGTACCAGAGCGGTTCAGGAACAAGTGGCTTACTCTTTAGATATGTTGTACAGTCAGGAGAAGCAGATACCGATGGTATTTCTGTGGGAACCCTTGCCTCTAACGGAGGCACTTTGAAAGATGCAGTAACCAACGATGCTAATCTTACCCTAAACTCAGTAGGAGCAACTACAGCTGTTTTAGTAGATGCGGTAGCCCCAACAGTAACAAGTGTAAGTGTACCAGCAAATGCTACTTATGTAGCGGGTCAGAATTTAGATTTCACAGTTAATTTCTCTGAGAATGTAACAGTTGTAGACGCTGGGGGAACCCCACAACTAGCAATTACTATAGGCTCTACTACTCGCCAAGCGGCCTATACGAGTGGTACAGGCACAGGAGCTTTATTGTTTAGGTATGTTGTACAATCAGGTGATGTTGATACTGATGGCATTTCTGTGGGAACCCTTGCCGCTAACGGAGGCACTTTGAAAGATGCCGCAACCAACGATGCTAATCTTACCTTAAACTCAGTAGGAACAACTACGGCTGTTTTAGTTGATGCTGTAGCCCCAGTAATTACCAGCTTAAGTCTACATAATGGAAATACTTTTGTAGAGATTTTTGCGAGTGAAGGACTTTACAGCACGAATGGAGGAAGTGGCGCTTTGGAGATAGCAGATATTGCCATTTCAATTTCTGGCGGTACGGCCACCAGTCCAGTAATAACCAGCTTGAAAAAAGTAGATGGTACTACAGACTTA
>NZ_LRPB01000003.1 GCF_001592945.1 Roseivirga seohaensis | reverse complement strand
TACCTGATACCTGATACCTGACTATTGACTAAAATAGTATCTTTGCGACCGAAACGAGGAAAAGCCATGTCAGAAAGTAGAACAGAATTATCTCAACTAGGTGAATTTGGATTGATCAATCGATTAGCCGAGGGAATTAGCACACAGAACCACAGTACTGTGACGGGTATTGGAGACGATGCCGCGGTAATCAATACTGGTGATCAGTATGGTTTATTAGCAGCCGATATGCTGGTAGAAGGAGTGCATTTTGATTTATCTTATGTGCCGTTACAGCATTTGGGCTACAAAGCCATTTCGGTAAACGTGTCTGATATTGCTGCCATGAATGGTAAACCAGAACAGGTAACCGTTTCTTTAGGCTTGAGCAATCGTTTTTCGGTAGAAGCCATTGAAGCCCTTTACGAAGGGATGAAAGCAGCTGCCAAAGCATTTCAAGTAGATATTGTGGGCGGAGATACCACCACTTCAAAAAGTGGACTGATCATTTCTATTTCGGTTTTTGGTAAGGTGGAGAAGGAAAAAGTAGCCTACAGAAAAGGAGCGAAAGTTGGCGATATTCTTTGCGCTACTGGCGATTTGGGAGGTGCCTTTATGGGGCTTCAGGTAATGGAACGAGAAAAGCAGGCTTTTATGGCCAATCCAAATTTGCAGCCGCAATTAGAAAACTACGAGTACATTGTTCAGCGCCAGCTAAAACCTATTGCCAGAATGGATATTATTCATGAATTGGCTGAGTTTGGTGTAGTACCTACTTCTATGATTGATATTTCGGATGGACTGGCTTCGGAGTGTTTGCATTTGAGCACTCATTCGGGCGTAGGTATTCAGGTTTATGAAGATAAAATTCCGATCGACCGACAGACTTATGAAACTGCAGTGGAGTTTAATCTCGACCCAATTACTTGTGCACTGAATGGAGGAGAGGATTACGAATTGCTTTTCACCATTAAGCAAGAGGATTACGAAAAGTTAGAAAAACACGAGGACATCCATTTTATTGGCCATACGCAAGAGTTAACTAAGGGGAACAGATTGGTAACTAAAAACAATAATTTGGTGGAATTAAAAGCTCAGGGCTGGAATCATTTAAGCGGCCAAAAGGAAGATAACTAAGGTAAGGCTGAAAAAGCAGCCGATAATGGCAGCATTAAATTTTCGTTCGGGTTTTGTGTTGGGAATAATTCCGAAAATTCCAGCCAGCAACACAAGCCCCGCCATAAAGAATATCATTGAAGGAGTATTATAGGTGAATTGAAATCGTGTTTCGCTTGCCCTTTTGTATTTGAGGAAACCATAAATGTGGCTCTTTTTCATTTCAAGAATTTCACCCGCATAAATTGAGCTTCCATAAGTTACAGTCTTAAAGCTGCCGGCTGTGGTTGCCACATTCATAAAATAACGACCGCCATTTCTACCACTGTAATCACTCACTTCGGCATATTCAACTTCTACATTGCCTAAATTGCGTTGAACGAAGAAGTCAAAGAAGAAGGTTAAACTGAAAACCAGCGCTAATGCACATAATCGCGTGCTTTGTTTAGCATAGATTTTAAAATTGGTAGGAACGGGCTGAGGTTCAGTCTGGTAATACTGCCTTTGGGCGGGTTCTTCAAAATCTTCGAAATTGATAATTATCGTTCCGCTGTCATAATGCAATCGGGCTTCTGCATCGCCTAAAACTTCATAAGCTTCTTTCACTTCTTGAAAAACAGCAACAGCTTCCGGGGATGGGTTTACATCGGGGTGAAGCTCAAGTGCTTTTTGTCGATATGCCTTTTTAATTTCTTGCTGATCAGCGTTTTCGGTAACCCCCAATATTTGATAGTAGTCTTTAGCCATTTCAGCAAATCGAGCAATTTTTCTTTAATCTATAATTTTTCGGGCTAACGGCTGATACCTCATTAGTTTTTCTGCAATGGTAAGACTCAGTTTTGAAAATTTAGACATATTTGCTCCATAATTTTTCAGTTATGCAAGCGATCCAATTCTTCAACGGTAAATTTGTTCCAAAAGAGTCAATTACCTTTTCAATTGATGATGTAGGCGTATTACGCGGTTTCGGAATTTTCGATTATTTCAAAGTGTATAATGGAGCGCCTGCTTTTATGGAGGCTCATTTAAACCGTTTTGAAAGCTCTGCGCTTTTGTTGGGAATGGAAATTCCTTTCTCTCGAAATGAAATAGAAACTGCCATTTTTAAGATTATTCAGCACAATGAGTTTCCCCTTTCGGGCGTCAAAGTGTTAATGACGGGTGGTGCTTCGCCCGATGGTTTTTCGGCTGGAAAACCCAATTTAGTAATTACCAATACGGCAGTTTCGGAAACGAATCCATCGTTTTATGCAGAGGGAGTGAGTTTAATGACACATCAGTTTACCCGCGAAATGCCCCAAGTGAAAACCACCAATTATG
This sequence comes from Roseivirga seohaensis, assembly GCF_001592945.1. GTDB lineage: Bacteria > Bacteroidota > Bacteroidia > Cytophagales > Cyclobacteriaceae > Roseivirga > Roseivirga seohaensis. Next base: position 92,160 of record NZ_LRPB01000003.1, on the reverse strand, counting down.
CTACCGCAGTTCGGTTAGAGCCCATATGGAAGCAGAAAGGGCATATTGACGTGCTTTATCATGATGGCCATTATATCAGTGAGGTTTCGCGCAGTAATGTGTTTTTAGTAGAAGGAAACAAACTGATTACAAATGAAGAAGGCGTTTTGCCTGGGATTACCCGAATGAATGTGGTGAATTTGGCTCCTCAGCTTGGTTTCGTAGTTGAAGTAAGGCCAATTGCTTTATCAGAGGTTTTGGCAGCTCAAGAAGTTTTTATAACAAGCACAAATAAAAAGGTAATGCCTGTGGTAAAAATTGATGATCAAGAAATTGCTGACGGAAAAGTAGGAGCTAAAACGAAACTACTGATGGAAGGCTACGCTAAGCTATTAGCTGAAGAAACTAAGCAACCGTCATTTCAAAACTGATTACATCTAAAAGTACATCCATGATTTGCGCAGGCAATTGCTTTTTTACTTCCTTATAGCGGTAGTTAATAACATGGCCATCTTCAAGCTGAAAAGCGATTCTTCCTGTTTGTTCACGACTTTCAAAAATCAGGATTTCGAGCACGGTATTGTCAATGCCATTGCTATAAGTATTATTGATTCTCCATGTTAAACCTGTCCTCATGTCCGAAAGCTTGGTCAGCAGGCCGCGCACCATGTTTCTTGTTTCTTCCGCAATTTCCCCCATACATCAATTTAATGGAATATATTGAAAAGAGAACGAAGAATTTGAGGATTGGTTATGAAGCGCTATAGCCTATAAACCCTCCAAAAGTTGAAATAACAATATTGACAATGTTAAATCACCTAGTCAAATGCTAAAAGGAGAACTTTTGGAGGGTTCGAGATTTAATCTTCAGGATAAGGGATAAAAAGGAAGTTGGTGAACTCCTGATCTACTACGAAAAGGCAGCAAAATTCATCAGGATCTTTGTAAGCCTTTTTGAACGCCTCTTCATCTTCTACCAGTTTGCGCTGCACAAATTCATCTAAGTAGGTAATAGAGTAGTTCCAAGTAGTGTTCATTTCATTCTTTCCTATTAATAGTTGCCCAACAGAGATGTCGGTTTTAGAAATAGGGAAGATTGGGAATTCAGAGAACCCCCTCTTTTTTACTTGGTAAGCCGCTTCTTTCAATGTATCGGCCACCAGCACAAAATCCTTGGTAATAGTGCCCAAGTATTTGCCGTTTAATTCTGGATCGTTCTGCATGTTTTAAAATTGGCTTTTGTATTAATTAGTAAATTTTATCTACGTTTTTGTCCTTGATTTTGATCTTCTCTAAGGTTAGGAATTGCTCCCAAAACTGATCGTTAGGCAAACCAGCGCGGATGATCAAAGGCTCTTTTTTTATTGGGTGCTCAAAATAAAGTCCTTTGGCATGTAGGTTAATGCTTTTATCTGGATTCGGTTTAGAAAAACCATAACGCAAGTCGCCACGGATAGGGCAGCCCAACTCAGAAAGTTGAACCCTAATCTGATGCGGACGACCAGTAATTGGTTTTACTTCAATCAGGTAATGATCGTTCAATTTACCTAAAACCTTAAAATCAAGTTCGGCTTTTTGCGAACCTTCTTCTTGGTAATCGTAGGCAGTGGTAATGTTTTTAGAAGGGTCTTTTTTCAACCAACTGATTAATTTCCCTTCGGGTTGTCTTGGTTTTCTTTTCACCACAGCCCAATAGGTTTTTTGCACTTTTCTGGTTGAGAAAAGTTTGTTCATTCTTTCCAGTGCCTTTGAGGTACGAGCAAAAACCACAATTCCACTTACTGGCCTGTCTATTCTATGAACCACGCCTAAAAACACGGCCCCAGGCTTATTGTATTTCTCTTTTATGTAGTCTTTGCAGTAGTCTACCAATGGCTTGTCGCCAGTGTTATCACCTTGAACCAGTATTCCAGCAGGTTTATTAACAATCAGCAGGTGATTGTCTTCATAGATAGGTTGAACTATTTTTTCCATTAGAATTCGCTAGTAAAGTGAAAATCAATTTCAGGAAAATTATCCTGAACCATTTGTAGCCAAGCCCTTGATTCGGCCATAAACACCAACTTACCATCTTTATCTCTGGCAATATGGCGCTGTTTAGAATCAATAAAGGCATCCAGTTTTTTAGGGTCTTTTGAAGAGAACCAACAGGCCTTATGTACCTGAATTGGCACAAAGTCGGCAGAAGCTCCATATTCGTTTTTCAATCGGTATTGAATTACTTCAAACTGAAGCTGTCCTACTACACCCACTGCTTTTCTAGACCCTAATTCATAACTGAACAACTGCGCAACACCTTCATCCATAAGTTGGTTCAAGCCCTTTTCAAGTTGCTTGGTTTTCATGGCATCGCGGTTAATTACTTCGCGGAAAATCTCTGGAGAGAAGCTAGGAATGCCTTTGTAAGTACCTTTTTCTCCTTCAGAAAGCGTATCCCCAATTTTGAAGTTGCCGGTGTCGTACAAGCCTATGATGTCACCTGGCCAAGCCTCGTCAATGGTTTCTTTATCCTGCGCCATAAAAGCGGTGGCTTGCGAAATCCTAAACTTCTTATCCTGACGGGTATGGTAATAATTGCTTCCTCTTTCAAATTTACCTGAACATATTCTCAAGAAAGCAATTCGGTTTCTATGCTTTGGATCCATGTTGGCATGTACCTTAAAGATAAAACCTGTAAACTTTTCTTCTGTGGGTTCAACCAGTCTTTCGTCAGTACTTCTGGCCAGTGGTTTGGGTGAAATTTTAAGGAAAGTGTCTAAAAGCTCTTTCACTCCAAAATTATTCACGGCAGAGCCAAAGAATACAGGAGCGATTTCTCCATTCAAATAGGCGTCTACATCTAAGTCGCCATATAAATCTTGAAGAAGCTCAACATCTTCGCGAAGCTGGTTCGCGTCTTTTTCTCCAATATATTTTTCTAAATCGGGGCTGTTAATGTCCGATAATTTTACGGTTTCCTCGTAGAGTCTTTGCTTGCTAGGTTGAAAAAGTCTTAAGCTTTTGTCGTAAAGGCTGTAAACCCCTTTAAAGTTTTTTCCGATACCGATTGGCCAACTGAGCGGATGAACATTGATGTTTAAGCGGCCTTCAATTTCTTCCAATAAATCGTAAGGGTCTTTGCCTTCTCTATCCATTTTATTGATGAAAGAAATCACAGGCGTGTTACGCATACGGCAAACTTCCATCAGTTTTTCTGTCTGGATTTCCACACCCTTTACGCAATCCACCACCATCACAACAGAATCAACTGCTGTTAATGTTCGGTAAGTATCTTCGGCAAAATCTTGGTGACCAGGAGTATCGAGTAGGTTCACCTTCATGCCTTCATATTCAAAAGCCATTACAGAAGTGGCCACAGAAATACCTCTCTGCTTTTCTATCTCCATCCAGTCGGAGCGCGCGTGCATATCGATTTTGCTGGATTTTACAGCTCCAGCCTTCTGAATTGCTCCACCAAAAAGAAGTAGTTTTTCAGTCAGAGTAGTCTTTCCCGCATCGGGGTGACTAATAATTCCGAAAGTTCTTCTTTTTGCTATCTCCTCCTTTAAACCCATACGCTTTTTGAATTAAGCTGCAAAGATAAAAGAAAAAGTGCGAGGCACATGCTCTTTACTCAATGTATGGAGGTCAGAATTCTTGACCAACGGCAGGATAGCTTTAAACCTTAATTTCAGCCAATTGATCTTTAACTGTTTTGGCTTCATCTAATTCTTCTGGCTTTCGCTTTCTTTTCCAGCGCTTGTGCGTCCAAAGCCAGTATTGAGGATCTTCAATAATTTGTTTTTCTAGGCACTTGGTGTGCGCCTCTGTGATTTCGCCATGCTTACATAAAGTAGGTTCGTCAAAAAGTAATTCAAGCTCGAATTCATAATAGCCGCGCTTTACTTTCCGAATACCGCCATAAACCACAGGGTAGTTTTTTTCTTTGGCGAATTTTTCAACCCCAAACATTACCGGAGTGTCCTGATTCAAAAAGCGAGTCCAATATACCTTCTTGGCTATACTAGGCGATTGATCTGATCCAAAAATCGTTGTGGTGAGTTGATTGTCATTCGCAAAAAAGGATTTTACTTCTGGACGTGAGATAAGCTTCAAACCAAACTTGCATCTCGATTTTAACACTTTATTGTCTATAAACTTGTTCCCCAGTTTGTGGTATATCGCCACGCTTTGATGTTCAATATAATGGTCGATGCCAACGGCCAGCATTTCCCAATTGTTATAGTGGCCACCCACAATAATCACACTTCGGTTGGCATCAGCAAACGGTTTTAAAATTTCAGGGTTGACAACCTTGAAACGAGCCAATGTTTCTTCTTCAGTAATACTGAAATTCCGAAAACTCTCAAATAGGAAATCTGTAAAGTGACTGTAAAATTTCTTTCTAATTTCCTTAATCTCCTTTTCGGACATATTTGGAAAAGAGTTTTTGAGGTTAGTGGTCACCACTTTTTTTCGATAGCCAAAAATTCTATATATAAAGAAGCATGAAATATCGGAAATCACATAAGTGAGCCGCAATGGTAATAGCGATACTGGCTTAACAAAGAGGTAATAAAAAATAGCAGCCATATTTTTCTGTCATTTGTTTAGCAAGTTAGGCATTCAGAGCGTAGTCAGGAAAATATGGTTCAAAATCTGAGTTTAGGTCAAAATAGGTGTAGGCTATTTGAAAGCAACCTGCAATTATTGATTGTTGTATTAGTTGGTTTTAGAGATTAATAGTTTTAACTTTTGTTCGAAAATATTTAATCATATTTATTGTATAATAAAAGCCTAACCTTACCTCATGAGCACAGTACAATTGAATTTTGTTAACAAATCCAACGATCAGAATAACTCAGAGATCGTTATTTTTCAGAAAAACGTAGCCGCAGACTTCGATGAAATTGCAGTAGCATGGAAAGTTATTAAGAACTGTGGTCAAGGAGATTACCATCCTTTTACTTATTCAAGTTTATATCAAGTAGCCATGAGCGATAGTTACGGAAACTATACTCCAAAATTATCTGCCATGCCTGGGCAGGCTTTCGAAATGGTTTTGGCACCTTCTGGTGATTTAATTCAATACTCAGGTCCAGCCACTGCAGCAAATCAAATTGTGCTTAAAAATTCTCTTCAAAAGGGAGCCGTGAGTGGTTATGTTTATAGAGATGGGAGTGTGGCTGCTTTGAAATCAAATATTGTTCCTGCTCAACAAGCAGCTTTTGAATTCAAACCAACAATTTTTATTGGAGTAGCTTCTCAAATCACTCAAGGTCAAATCATGAATTCGGCTATCATTAGTAGTATTAATACAGAGATTTCACTTTTAGGCATTGCCTCTGCCGATATTGTAATGACAGGTGGCGGATATGGAGCGAATGCTACTCCTTTTACCTTCACTTTGGAAAACGTTGAGATGGCTTAAAACTGGTTTTGGCCTTGTAAAACAGAAGTCTAGTCAGTCGGCTAGACTTTTTTTGTGTCCGTTTCTGTCATTGTGTCACCAAATGTCAGGCTAATTCCTTTGGCACAACCATTGATAAATACGGAGTGAGTTTAAATAGCAACAGAAAAGAAATCATTTATACATCATGGGAAAAATTATTGGAATTGACTTAGGAACTACCAACTCGTGCGTTGCCGTAATGGAAGGTAATGAGCCTGTGGTAATCCCTAATAGCGAAGGTAGAAGAACAACTCCGTCTATTGTGGCATTTTTGGACAATGGTAACGGAGAGCGTAAAGTGGGTGACCCTGCGAAGAGACAGGCGATCACTAACCCTAAAAATACTGTAAGCTCTATTAAGAGATTTATGGCAAAGAAATTCTCGAATGTTTCTGAAGAACTAAGAGGTATTTCATACGAAGTTGAAAAGGGGAATAACGACACCGTAAGAGTAAAAATCGGTGATAGAATGTATACTCCTCAAGAGCTTTCTGCAATGATTCTTCAGAAAATGAAGTCTACTGCCGAAGATTATTTAGGAACAGAAGTATCAGAAGCAGTAATTACTGTACCTGCTTACTTTAACGATGCTGAGCGTCAGGCTACAAAAGAAGCTGGACAAATTGCTGGTTTAGAAGTAAAGAGAATTATTAACGAGCCTACTGCAGCAGCTTTAGCATATGGCTTGGATAAAAAAGACAAAGACCAAAAAATCGCAGTGTACGATTTAGGTGGAGGTACTTTCGATATCTCAATCTTAGAATTGGGCGATGGCGTGTTCGAAGTGAAATCTACTAATGGTGACGTTCACCTAGGTGGTGATGACTTTGACCAAGTAATCATCGACTGGTTGGCAGATGAGTTCAACAAGGACGAAGGAATTGATTTGAGAAAAGATCCGATGGCACTTCAGAGATTGAAGGAAGCTGCGGAGAAAGCAAAAATCGAATTGTCTTCTTCTAACTCTACTGAAATCAACTTGCCATACATTATGCCAGTTGACGGTGTGCCAAAGCACTTGGTAAGAACATTGTCAAGAGCAAAATTCGAGTCTTTAGCAGACAACTTGGTAAAAAGATCAATGGAGCCAGTGAAAAAGGCTTTGTCTGATGCAGGTTATAGCACTGGAGATATTGATGAAGTAATCTTGGTAGGTGGTTCTACAAGAATCCCTAAAATTCAGGAAGTAGTAGAAGCATTCTTCGGTAAAAAACCTTCAAAAGGTGTAAACCCTGATGAGGTAGTAGCGATTGGTGCAGCTATTCAAGGTGGTGTATTAACTGGTGAAGTAAAAGATGTATTGTTACTTGATGTAACGCCTCTTTCACTAGGTATCGAAACCATGGGTGGCGTGTTCACTAAATTGATTGAGTCGAACACTACTATTCCGGCCAAGAAATCAGAGGTTTTCTCTACTGCTGCCGATAATCAGCCTTCTGTAGAAATTCACGTATTGCAAGGTGAAAGACCAATGGCGAAAGACAACAGAACGATCGGTAGATTCCACTTGAGTGATATTCCACCAGCACGAAGAGGTGTACCTCAAATCGAAGTAACATTCGATATCGATGCCAATGGTATCATGAGCGTTTCGGCTAAAGATAAAGGCACAGGTAAAGAGCAGAAAATCAAAATTGAGGCTTCTTCTGGTTTAACAGAGGAGGAAATCAATAAAATGAAGCAAGAAGCTGAGGCCAATGCTGAGTCTGACAAAAGGGAAAAAGAGAAGGTTGAGAAATTGAATACCGCTGACTCATTGATTTTCCAAACAGAAAAGCAATTAGAAGAATATGGCGACAAGCTTTCAGAAGGCAATAAAAAGCCAATCGAAGAAGCCCTTGCTAATTTGAAAACTGCTCACGGAAGTCAAGACATTGCCGGTATTGATGCCGCAATGGAAACTTTGAACAAGGCTTGGGAAGCTGCTTCTCAAGAAATGTACGCTGCGAGCCAAGGAGCTGACGCTGCAGGTGCGCAAGGTGGAGCAGATGCAAATACTGGTGCCAGTGACGATTCAAAGTCAGGTGATGTATCTGATGTAGAGTACGAAGAAGTTAAGTAGTACTCGATTTAATATAAATGAGAAGCCAACTGTTGAAAAACGGTTGGCTTTTTTTGTTTTATTGGAGTGGAGGAAAATAATTTTTGAATCACTAGACTAATCGGTCTATTTTTATTTACTTTGAACATGCTATCGACAAAGGACAAGCTTATTCAGGTAACCGCAGGATTAATCCGGAGAAAGGGTTATTCCGGAACGGGTATTTCTGAAGTGCTGAAAGAAGTGGGTGTACCTAAGGGTTCGCTATATCACCATTTCCCTGATGGTAAAAACGGGCTTATTCGCCAAGCCATTCAATATGGAGGCGAAGCACAAATGCTTAAGTATGGTGAGGCATTAAGGGGCAAGCCTGCACTAGAAGGACTGTCGGCAATGGTAGATGTTATGATTAATGATTTGCTTGAATCAGACTACAAAGACGCTTGCCCGATTACTGCAGTAGCAGTTGTGGCCACTTCAATGGATGAAGATATTCGTTTGGCATGCGAGAATATCTTCAAAGGCTGGCAAGAAAATTTGGCAGGTTACTTAGAACGCAGAGGAGTATCTAAAGCCAACCAAAAAGCAGAGCAGTTATATGCAATGTTTGAAGGTGCTTTTGTTTTAAGCCAAGCACATAAGGACGTTAAATACCTTAAAAACCAGAAAATATATATTCCTATTATTCTGAATAGCTAAAAATTTTTTAACTCAAAATTAGACAGACTGGTCTATTAATGTTATGATGAAAGAATTAATTAAAGAACCCGAAAGTCAAGTATTGGTTCGTTTTCAAGATTGCGATCCTTATGGTCATCTCAATAACTCTAAGTATTTAGATTATATGTTGAATGTTAGAGAAGACCATCTCATCAATACTTATGATTTCAATGTTTTTAAAATGGCCAAAGAAGAAGGAAGAGCCTGGGTGGTGGGGCATCACGAAATGACCTATGTTAGGCCAGTTTTTGTCATGGAGAAAGTGATTGTGCAATCAAGGCTGATTGATTATACCGAAAAGTACGTACAAGCCGAAATGGTAATGTACGACCTTCATAAAACACATGTAAAAGCCGTGTTGTGGACGAAGTTTTTCCACTTTGATATTAAGGCTCAAAGAGGGAAGGAGCATTCAGAAGACCATTTAAAATTGTTTAAAAATTTACTTGTACCTATTGGTGAAGAGAAAATTGAAAAACGTGGGCGTGCACTGACCGAAGAATTGAAGGCAGTGCGTTTTCAGTAAAAGGTACTTTGGTTCTATACTGAGTTAAAGTTTGGCTAAAAAAAGAAAGCCACCCGTTGGGCGGCTTTCTTAACTAAAATTGACCTTATTAAACTAAACTGACTTTGACTTTTCGAATAGTGTCTGTGGTTAGAATGCTCTAGCCAAGACTTATTCTGATATTCTGTAATATTTCTGACCTGGTACCTGAATAAGAAAATCTGCTTGATTGACCAATCTTCTCAGTTCTTCATTTTCAATAGTAATGCCTTGAGCGACCAACTCGTTATTGGCATTAAAAACCTTTACGTAATTAGTTTGTTCAGCCTCAATTTCTGCATAAGCTCTCTCTGTGATTGTTAATCCATCATCAGGAAAGATGCTATCGATTTCAGCTCTTAATTCAGCTTCTTCGATTGATGTTAAGCTTCTGTCAGAAGATTCGTTCGATTTTACTGAACCTGCCTGAAACAATGTGATGACCGCAAGTGCTAGACCTAATAATGCACTTAAATTTTTTTGAGTTTTAACCTTTGAGCTATTCATGACCGTGTTGTTTAAATTGTTGTTTTGATTTTTTCTATTCGACATGCTATTCTTTATCCAATGCACGTGCCATTAAAATTAACTTACTGATAATTAGGGAATTAAAAGAAAAATGTGTTCGTATTTGTAAAAAATGTGTAACGAAAACGTACACAAAGCGGTCACTTATAGCACAGTATTTTGATGAATTGGGCAGGGTTAGGAAGAGAGAATTCCTATAATAGAGAATTTTTCAAACACCTTTTCGGTATGTGGTGCATCGGAAAGTTCATTAGTTAAATCTTGACCAGCCCAATGTTCATAATGCATGCCTTTTTTCCAGAGGCGTGAAGAAGTTACATCATAGATTCGCCCTTGATAAGCCACCCATATTTCAGGTCGGTCTTGACCATTTCTTAGTGCCAATTGTGAAGGGGTGTATGATTTAATTTCCATGGCCAACTCTAGCTGATTTCTTTTTATAGAACACAAAAGCAGTTTTAAGTATTCTACTTCGTCATGTAATAGGTGTGATCTCTTAGTAATGTATACATGAATTTCACCGTAGGCATGTCACTTTGTATGTTGTACTTCTCTTTGATTTTTTCTTCAATGAGCAGCAGAGGTTTTTCTTTGGCTCCATCTCTAAAAACAGATAAAGCATCTTTGATCAAACGGATTTCATGGTCTGTTAACTGTGTAGCTTCGGGTATTTTCGGTACATAGTTTTCATCTACGGTTTCCATTATGATTTTATTTCTGACGTTGGTGGCAGTAATTTTCTTTATTTTCACTACCGTTGTTCCTGCTAAAAGGTCTCCAACACGCTGCCCATTTTTCGTCAAAATAATAAAGACTACCCCAAGCCCTACAATGAAAAAATCTATGGGTTCCATAAGCCACCTGAGAAAATAGGCGCCAAAAGAAGGAACACTTCCGTCCAGTTTTACCACTTTTATGCTCAAGGCTTTTTTTCCTACGGTTTGACCATTAAAAAATACTTCTGAAATTAACCGGTATAAATAGGCCACTATACTCAGCATTACATTCATGGCCACGCTCATTGATATACCGGTTGCTGCTAGTGTTACACTGGTGATAAAGAAAAAGCTGAGAATGATTATGGCATCTAAAACAAAAGCCAAAATTCTATCGCCAATACCAGCAAGCGGATACTCTAATTGAATGTTTTGTGAGGTTTGAATGCTTACCGCTTGCATATGAACTTATATTGAATAATTTTTGACTTAAATACGAATCAAAGATGAGGGAATCCGCTTTCGTAAAAGCAAATATAAGTAAATGGGAAGAGTTCGAAAGGCAAATTTCCTCCAAAGCCAGAAAAGACCCAGATAGGCTTGCGAGTTTGTTTATTCAGCTTACAGACGATTTGGCCTATGCTAAAACGCATTATCCTAAAAGTGATATTACTGTTTATTTGAACAACCTTTCCACAAAAGTTCACCAATACATCTATAAGAATAAGAAACAGAGCTCGGGCCGGTTTGTACGGTTTTGGCAGGTGGAATTGCCCGAAATATTCTGGGTTCATCGCAAAGAGTTCGGTTACTCATTGATCATCTTTTTACTGTCTTCTTTAATAGGCGCATTTTCTGCCGCTCAAGACGATACTTTCGTAAGGCTTATATTGGGAGATAGCTATGTAAATAGAACTTTGGCTAATATTGAGAGCGGAAAACCTCTAGGTATTTATGCTTCTATGGCACAAACAGATATGTTTTTTGCCATTACCTTCAATAACATTCGGGTGTCATTTATGGCCTTTGCTGCGGGTATTGTAGCTTCTGTAGGCACAGGGTTTTTGCTTTTTAAGAACGGAGTGATGCTCGGTTCTTTTCAATATTTCTTTTATCAAAAAGGGCTTTTGCTTACTTCGGTACTTACCATTTGGATTCACGGCACAATTGAAATTATATCTATAGTAATGGCAGGTGGGGCTGGGCTCATTATGGGCAACTCAATGTTGTTTCCAGGTACTTACTCTAGACTTGAATCTTTAAAAAAAGGAGCTTTAACGGGAGCTAAAGTGGTTTTAGGCTTGGTGCCTATGTTTATTATTGCTGGCTTTCTGGAATCTTTTGTTACCCGATTGTTCGGAATGCCAAATGCTTTAAAAGCCGCCATCATTTTAGGATCATTGGCTTTTATGGTTTATTACATAATTATTTACCCTCGAAAACTGTTTAAAAATGGCGTATACACCGCAGATAGAATTTTATAAAAAGCGCCAGTTTGGAGACAAGCTGAACATGACCTTTGTTTTCCTTCGCGAAAACGCGTGGCCGTATCTCAAAGCTCAATTGCTTATATCTGGCCCAATACTGCTCTTATCTAATATTCTGATGAGCCAGCTTTCTTTTGGAATGTTCAATTTTGGAGAACAAGGCTTTTCACCAGACATCATTATAGATATGTTTAGCCTTTATGGTTTGGTGTTGATTTCTGCAGTGGTTACATCTGCAGTTTTACCTGCAGTGGCTTATGGTTATATGAGGGCTTATGAACATAAAGCACCCGTTGACATTCGAATACCAGATGTGACTAAAAACTTGCTTTCAAGAATATTCAATTTATTGGTGTTTAATGTGCTAACTGCCATTGTAGTGGTGATTGGTATGTTCTTTTTCTTCATTCCTGGTGTTTACTTAATGATTGTGCTGTCATTAGGTTCGGCCATTATTGTGTTTGAAGACAACAACCCTATCGATGCTTTTGGAAGGGCTTTTAAATTGATAAAGGATAAATGGTGGAGCACTTTAGGTTTATTGTTCGTTACGGCAATTATTGGCTATGTAATTAGTGGATTGTTTAGCTTACCTAGAACCCTTTTGGTATTTGGGGATGTATTTACATCTGTTCAAGAATCAGGTGACTTTAGTAGTTTGGATGAGTCAAATTTTGGGAGTAATCCATTGAGTATTCTCTTTTCTGTTCTAGAAACTTTTGGAGCTATTCTCACCTACTCTATCAGCTTTTTAGCTTTGGCTTTTCAGTATTTTAATTTAGTAGAAAGAAGAGAATCTAGAGGTTTGATGTCTAGAATTGAGCAAATGGACGATGCCGGAACAACAGAGGATGAAGAGACATATTAAGCTGCTTTTTTTAATTCTTAGCCTACAGTTTTCGTGGGCGGGTTCATCTGCTATGGTAGCTTTACCTCATCAATCTCCACAAACAGAGATAAGGAGTTTTGACGCCCAAAAGCTAGATGAATACAGAAGCGATAAGCGCTTTCAATACGAAGTGTATAAAGCCAAACCAAAGGGCTTTCTGGAGCGACTTTGGGATAGGATTGTAGGTTGGTTTAACAGCTTATTTGGTTCTGCGGTAACAAGCGGAATATTAGAAATTCTATTCTATGGCTTGCTCATTGCGGCTTTCGTATTTTTCATTGTCAAATTAGCAGGTATTCAGCCTACAACTCTTTTTAAGAAAGCTAAATCAGAAGCAAAGCCTTATCAGGTAGATGAAGAAGCGTTACATGAAATTGATTTTGAAACTGAAATTCAACAAGCTATCAACCAAGCGCAGTGGAGGGTTGCGGTGCGCCTCACTTACCTCTATTCCTTGAAAAGAATATCAGATGCTAACCTCATTGCTATTCGCAAGGGAAAAACGAATCGAGAATATCTATACGAATTGTCGGGTCATAAGATAGAAAAGGATTTTGCCAGCCTCAGTTTCCTTTTTGATTACACTTGGTATGGTCATTTTGAAGCCAACGAAACCATGGTTGCTAAGGCCAAAGACCATTTAGAGCGTATTGGAACTTTAAAGTCTTCAAAGAAATGAAAGACAAAAAATACCTGATATTCTTTATTGCCATTATTACCATTTATGTGGTGTACGAAATGCAGAAGCCTAAATCTGAGGATTGGACGGTCACATATCATTACCGCGACCGTATTCCTTTTGGCACTTTCGCTACACACGATTTACTCAAAGATCTTTTCGATCAGGGAGATGTACCTTCGAGTTTTAAAACCATTTATGAACTAGTAGAGCAAGAGGAGGTAGACGATAATTTCTTGGCAATTGCTGGCAATTTGATTTTTGATGATAACGACTTCAATTCGCTTTTAGAGCATGTTGAAAAGGGAAATACGGTTTTTTTAGCAGCACAAGATTTTTCTACTCGTTTTGAAGATTCTTTGCGTTTTGAAGCCTACTTGGAGCAAAGATTGAATCCTTCTGACTTCACCCAAATAGCAAATGAATTGGCAGAAGAAACTAAAACGAGGGTGCGATTTGCCTTGCCAAATGGAAATGAAGAGACTTTCGTTTTCCCCACTTTAACTACGGCAGCTTATTTTTCTAAAGTAGAAAGCGACAGCATTACAGAAATGGCTTGGCGAGAAGATGGCAAACCTGTTCTGCTTAAATATAATAGTGGTCAAGGTAATTTGTATTTGAGCGCCATGCCGTTGGCTTTTACAAATTACTTTGTATTACATGAAGAAACTTCGGCTTTTGCTTCCTCAATGTTGAGCCTTTTGCCTGAAGATGAGCCTTTAATACATATAGAATATTACCAGATGGGTAAACTTGAGTCGCGCTCCGAAATAAGGGCTTTGTTGAGTTACCCTGCTTTAAGGTGGGCCATTTTCATTCTATTGGCTACGGTATTCATTTTCATTTTATTTGAATCTAAAAGAAGGCAACGCATTATTGCAGTGATTCCGCCAGTGAAAAATGCCACCCTTGAATTTGTGAACACACTGGGGCAGCTTTATCATCAACAGAAGAACCATAAAAACTTAGCGCAAAAAAGAATTCTGTTTTGGAAAGATTATGTACGAAGTCATTACATGCTCAGAACAGATAAATTAGACGAGGCTTTTAAACTAGAGCTCACAAGAAAATCTGGCGTTGAAAAGGCAAAGGTTTTTGAATTGGTAGAATTAGTAGAGCGAATAGAAGCAAATGATATGATCGAAGAAGGCGAACTTCTGATGATGGAAAAATTAATGAACGAATTTTACGGAATAGTATAACATATGGAAAATCAAGATACATTCGAAAACAGGGTAGACCTGACAAAACTAAAGGCAGGTGTAGAACAAATCCGTGAGGAGATTGGCAAAGTGATAGTGGGCCAAAAGAAAATGGTCGATTTGATTTTAACCGCTATTCTTGCCGATGGTCATATTCTTTTAGAGGGTGTGCCGGGTGTAGCCAAAACATTGGCGTCTAAGCTGGTAGCGAAGAGTATTGATGTAGATTTTTCTCGGGTTCAGTTTACGCCCGATCTTATGCCTTCAGATGTGCTCGGCACCTCAATCTTCAATGTAAAAACTTCCGAGTTCGAATTCCGAAAAGGCCCTATCTTCTCGAATATTGTGCTTATTGATGAAATCAACCGAGCACCAGCAAAAACCCAAGCCGCGCTTTTCGAGGTAATGGAAGAACGCCAAGTTTCTGTGGATGGAACTACGCATAAAATGGAGGAGCCTTACATTGTTTTGGCTACGCAAAACCCAATTGAGCAAGAAGGAACTTACCGACTGCCAGAAGCGCAACTCGATCGTTTTTTATTCAAAATTGAAATCGGTTATCCTTCACTCGATGAAGAAACAGAAATATTAACCCGCCATGCGGCTAGAAAAGGCAGTCAACTCGAAGGCGTTTCTAAAGTGCTCAATGCGCAGGATATAGCTACCTACCGATCTACCTTAAACGAGATTGTAGTAGACGAAAAACTTCTTAAATACATTGCTGAAATCGTGACTCAGACACGTCATGACCATGCCATTTATTTAGGAGCTTCTCCTCGTGCTTCTTTAGCTCTGCTCAATGGCGCAAGGGCTTTCGCAGCCATTCAGGGACGCGACTTTGTAACACCAGAAGATATTAAATTCTTGGCCTCTCCTGTGCTCACTCATAGAATTATTCTTACACCTGAAAAGGAAATGGAAGGGGTTACTGCCGAAGAAGTAATCAATCAGTTGGTTGCTAAAACTGAAGTACCGCGTTAATGAATTACATCAAGTCTTTCTATCTCACCAATCGTTTTTTTGCCGTAGCAGGGGCTTTGGTGTTTTTGTTTATGGTTGGTTTTGCTGTTCCTGCAGTAGCCGCTATAGCAGAAACGCTCTTCTATCTGGCTTTGGTACTGCTAGTGCTCGATACGCTGCTTTTGTATAAGCAAAAAAGACCATTGATGGCAGAAAGAATAATGACCGAAAAGTTTTCTAACGGAGATGAAAATTCAATTCAGATTATTCTAGAACATCGGTTTCAACAACAAGTATTTATTCAGGTTTTCGATGAATTGCCCGTGCAGTTTCAGATTAGAAATCAGCAATTTAACCTGGCTTTAAAACCTGGAGAGGTCAAGAATATTAATTATTCCCTTCGCCCGGTAAAGCGTGGTGAATATGATTTTGGAATCATTAACGCCTTTGTGTTTACCAAGCTAGGTATTGTGAAACGAAGGTTTCAACTGGGGCAGCCCAAAGCAGTTTCGGTATATCCTTCTTTCATTCAAATGCGCAAGTACGAATTGCTCGCCATTTCAAATCAATTGCAGCAGAGCGGTATCAAGAAAATCAGGCGGATTGGGAATAACATGGAATTTGAGCAAATCAAAAACTATGTAGCTGGAGATGATTATCGGAAAATCAACTGGAAAGCCTCTGCCCGAAGGTCGGAATTGATGATTAATCAATTCCAAGATGAGCGTTCGCAGCAGGTATATTCTGTAATTGATAAAGGCCGAATGATGCAGATGCCTTTTGAGGGTATGAGCTTACTGGACTATGCGATTAATGCCAGTTTGGTGATTTCCAACATCGCCCTGAAAAAAGGGGATAAGGCTGGTTTGGTTACTTTTCAGCATAAAGTGAATTCAGTTTTGCCTGCTTCTTCCAGAAATATGCAGCTGAATTTAATTTTAGAGCATTTATATAAGCAGAAAACAGCCTATAAAGAAAGTGACTTTTCACAGCTCTATATTTCCTTAAAACGGAAGGTAACGCAGCGAAGTCTTATTCTACTTTACACTAATTTCGTTTCGGTTTCTTCCTTACAAAGGCAATTGCTTTACCTCAGAAAAATCAATCAACAGCATTTATTGGTATGTATTTTCTTTGAGAATACGGAAGTCAAGGAACTCATTGAAACCAAAGCGGATTCTTTGGAAGGAGTGTATACAAAGGGAATTGCTGAACAATTGGCTTATGAAAAGAAGCTGATTATGAAAGAGCTTCAGGCCCACGGAATTCATACTATTTTAACGCCTCCAAAAGAGTTGAGCGTTAACACCATTAACAAGTACCTTGAACTGAAATCTAGAGGATTGATCTGATATGGAAATGCGAAAGTACAGAACTGCGATGATTTTAGTGATTGGCATTTTGGTGGCTATTATGCTATGGCAGTCATTTAGTCTGCCTTCCGTTTCCGACCTCAAAGGTGGGTTTACCGAAGTGGCCTTTTACCGTAACGAAAACAATACTGGGCCAGTCGTTCGAGTGTATATCGTTACCGTAGCCGACCCTGAAAGTGCTGAAATGGAAGCCTATGGTAACTATATGCTCCACACCAAATTTGGTAATACTAAAGTGTACTTCTTCCCCGAAGGCAGCCCAACACCAACCGATGTAAGTGGAGGCGATGTCAACTTTTCAGCAGAGTTTAATAGCTCCTACATCGCTAAATACGAGAAGAATGCTTCGGGATTAGTGGTGTTTGAAAAGAAAAATTAGCCGTATAGTTAATGTGAAATCGGCTGCGTCCAGGCCATTTCATAATCACCTTCTTGAAATGGGTTTTCTTTAATTTTTGAAGAGCGAACTCTTGCCCTGACAAAGAGCATTTCTTTGGTCAGTTTAAAAGAGGCTTCGGTGCCATTCACCGTTTCGAATACTTCGCTTTTGTCGCTTCCTTTTCTCACTCCAATAAATTCAATGGTATAGTTCACACCAGCTTCGGCCTTAACTTCCAATTCGATTTCATTTTCCTCTTGTTCTAATGAAGCCAAGGTGACTCCAGTTGAGGCGTAGAAATTTCCAGCCTCCATGGTTTCAATAATAGATTTAGCATCAAGGGATTTACTGTTTACCATCACCCAGCCACGGCCGCTATTGCTGTACTGTCCACCAAACAAATGGTAATTATGACTGTCATCTGTAGCAATGCCATACATCATAGGCTGATTTCTGTTGAGGTAAGCAATGTTGATTTGATCCCACATTTCTTCCATGCCCATTCTAGTGGAATCTCCATAATTGTGCACTTGAGGGTGGCCATTAAATACTTCGAAAAAACGTTCTCCGCGAAGTGATTTCATGTCATCTACCGTAACGGCCCAGCCGAAATTGGGATGGTTAATGTGGGGCATAATAGGCTCTCCAGTGGCTTTTCTTTGTTCCAACACCGCATCAATATTGTTTTGCATTGTTTCGGCCACGCTGTTTCCATGCCTTGGTTGAATGAGTTCCTGCACATTGGTAGCATTCATATGCAATGGTTTTCCGCCATAGCCATCGGTAATTTCTTGAGCCGTTATGATGGCAAATTTTCCAGCTTCTTCAAACAATGGTTTATATTCAGTTTCGGTTTTTAGCTTAACGCTAATGCCCGTGCTGTCCTCTTTATATTCCACCCAATCTTCACCGTATTTCTTCAAGTAATCTTCAAAAGCTTGCTGGTAGATCATGCTTTTCGGAAGCTTTTTCCACTTTTCGGTTCGGGCGATAATGTTGTGTTCCGAAAGCGCAATAAATTGGTAGTCGTTGTTTTTGTACCAATCCAAAACCATTTCTGGAAAACCATCTCCATCGCTCCAATAGGTATGCGTGTGTAAATTTCCTTTGAGCCAATTGGCTTCTTCCTCTTGCTCACAACTTAGAATACTTAGAAATAAAAATAGAGCAACGATATATCTGATTTTCATGACTTTAGTGGCTTGATTTCTATTGAAAATTAAGCATTTGTGATTTAAGACGCTCAACTTACAATGTCATCAAATTGTGAATTCTGAAATATCAGAAGTTGGTATAAGTATTTAAAACAAGGTGATATATGACTAAGTAGAGTGGTTAGGTTTTTAAAAAACAAAACGATCAGTTACAAAATAAATATTGAATATTTATAAATATAAGTAGGGTGTTTTTTACTCAGTGTGTATAACACTCAAACAACAACGGTAAAACCAGCTGTTTCATCATTGTTGAAAAATACCATTTTTATTTTAATGACCCAGCAAAAAGCTCTTTCACAGACGGTGCAAAGAGCTTTTTCATGTTGTACTAACTTTCCAAAAGTTGCTTGATATTTAGAATGAACACTTCATGAATTAACTTTTGGAAAGTTTTTACTGAGGATTATATCAACTTGGCTTGTGTCCTAATCCATTGTTCAGGTAATTCCCCATGCGTAGCATTGGTGTAGTCTTTATAGCCACAAGGAAGGTAAGCTTTCTGACTATTCTATAATTTCAAATATCTCTTTATTTGCTTCTCCTAATTATCGTATCGTTTTCCCAGTCAAATACCATAGGTGTCCCTTTTCTTTCTGGATTCCACCCATCATTCAAAGCTTGCCTAATTATTGACTCTGCATCTTTTGGTTTTAAAACCTTAAGATTCAAGTTTACTACGTTTGGGAATTCTACCCAGAAGGAATTAATATCAGTATTGAAATGAACTTCAATTTTTTGACCCTTTATATCTTCTTTCTCTGCAACAAACACATTGTGCCCATCATTTGGGCTGACAAGCCACTTAAACCGACAATCGTCAATCACTATTGCTCTGGAATGTTTTTTTGATAAGGTCATCTTTTCTAGAAGTTATATCAACTTGGCTTGTGCCCTAATCCATCGTTCAGGCAATTCGCCATGGGTAGCATTGGTGTAGTCTTTATAGCTACAAGGCAGATAAGCTTTTTGGCTGTGTTTAGTGCCGAAGGTAACCAACATCCACCATTTATCGGTCGACTTACTTTTATAAAAAACCATTGTGTCGTCAGTACCTTCTTGTGAAACTACATAACGAGTGTACTCACTAGACTCAAACTTTCCACTGTCCTTCCTATTGTAAAAACCTTCTACAAAGTACCAAAGCATAGTTGCGATAACCGTAGCCGTTTTGCCATGTTGGTCATCTAAATCTGGGCTGAAGCCAGAAATACTGATGGAGCTTAATTTTTCATTCATTCCCGCATACCAACAAAGTTGGCAAGCTTCTTCACCCGTTAGGCCAAAAGGCTGGGCATTGGGGTTGGCAGGCGCATCGGCACTGCGAATAGCAGTGATGTCAAAAGTCATCATGTTGGCCATCCGTACCAAGGGTTCTGCTTCTTGAAAATTTTCACGAAGCTCGCCCAATCGCATGGCTTCGAAATAGAGTTTGTCCAACACGCTCAAATGGTCTTGGCCCACCAAGTAGCTTTGGTGCGCTAAATGATTGTATGAGAACAAGTAATTTGGTGTGTAGGTCAGTATTTTGTCTAAGAAAGTAACGTTTTCATCGCCCTTTGGTTCAAGGTCTAAAGTGGCGTCTATATTTAAAAGAGTAATCAGTTCGGGCAAAGATTCATAGGCCTGAAACTGCCCAAAACTAAGGTCATGCGATCCGCCAATAATCAACGGAAGGATTTTATGTCGGAGTAAAAACTCACAGACTTCTCTTAATCTGTCGTTGGTGTCTTCAAGGCTTTCTCCGCTTTTCAAATTGCCTAAATCGGCAATTCTGTAGTTTCCAGCACCTTTCTTTAGCTGAAAAAACTTGGCTCTAATTTTATCTGCGCCATCACTTTCACCTTCTGCTTCTCCAACACTTCGGTTGTCCGTCAAGCCCACAAGGGCAATGTCACATTGAGTAATATCAAAATTATTGCTACCCGAGGTTTGAACAGAATGACCAACGCTGTTGGCAGGTAATTCTTCAGAAATATCTACGGGACTAAAAAAGAGTTTGAGGTTCATTTAAATGTGGCCTAGTTCAGAAAAATAAAGATAGTTGATTTTAGTCTATTCGGGAAAGTAGAGTAGAAATGTTAAGGCATAAAAAAACCGCTTGCTGAGCGGTTTCTGTTTTCGGGTCTAGTTTTTTATTTCTATCTATAAATGGTAAACCATTTAGGTGTCGACAAATAAGAAAAACTTAGTGTGAAATGTTTTAAGGGGGTTATTTCTAAAATCTAATTTTTAGTGATTTCTATATTTAAGGTTCCGCAATCCTTTAGCGAGAACGATTTGTTTTGATTGGAACCACCAATAGTATAGGTGTGACTTCCTTCTGTTAGGCTTATAGTTTTCTGGCCTCCATTGCTGACGTTTCCTCTTAAGGTTCCGTCTACAATTAGGGTAATTGAATTTCCGTAACTGTTGTAGAATACTGCGGTGGCCGAACCACAAGAGGCTAAATCTTCGCAACTGGATAGCGAGATGCTAGCCATAAATAGAATGAATAAGACTTTGATTTTTTTCATCGAGAATCAATTTGAACTGAATTTTTATTTCTCAATAAATAGTAAATCCGGGACTAAAACCAATAAAAGTCACCAACTACCCAAAACTATTCATGAGTAACTGTTTAATTCCTAAACTCAAACCAGAACTTTAGGCACGTAAAAAACAATATGGATTGCTTGTGAAACACTAAGGAATTTTGAAATACCAAGACATGTCCGTGTAGCTTTCAAAAACTCTCATATTTTTAAACGTGCCTACTATATTTAAGCAATTGGGAAATACATCCCCACCACCATAGCATGGTTGTGATTTAAACCTGCCATCTAAATAGTAAATGCCATTTTCTTCTCTTACTTCAGTAATTTCTACACCAATGGCATCATTGTATTCGGTTGTTCTATATGTTCTTTTAAAAGGGTCTAAGTTTTCTCCAAATCGAGAAGATACGATAAAATCATCTTCAGTATTGAACAGGTTGATAGGCCTTATGGGACTCCAGTCAAAATCATTATTTGTGAAGGACAGTTGAAGAAGTCTATTTCTCTTTTGAGAATTGAGGTGTGCTTCATCGTAGATGAATACACTAATGCCTCCCAAATTTTCAGTATTTGATACTACGGCACCCGCATATTGGGGAGTCCATACCTCGCCAGATATAGTAGCATTGATCTCAGGTAGATCTTTTTTTACTTCGGGTTCAGGTAGCTTATTTGTACAACCTAAAATGATCAGAGTAGAAATAAGAAAAATAGACGCACTTAACTTCACAAAGTGAATATATACAGTATTAATTATATTATCATTTTTTTTATTGTGATTGAGTAGGGATAAAAAAATGACCATCCTAAAAGAATGGCCATTGTATATTTTATTGCTTGGGGTTAATTAACCTCCAAAGTCATCAAATGCTACGTTTTCAGGAGGAACACCCCAATCATCGCACATTTTGATTACCGCTGCGTTCATCATTGGAGGCCCACAGAAGTAAAACTCTATATCTTCAGGAGAATCATGTTTGCTCAAGTATTGGTCAATCACCGCTTGGTGAACAAAACCTAAGAAACCGTCACCCTCTTTGTCATTAATATCTTTCTTCTCTACCCAATTGTCTTCTGGCATTGGCTCAGAAAGCACAAGATAGAAACGGAAGTTCGGGAATTCCTTTTCAATTTTCTGGAAATCGTCTAGGTAGAAAAGCTCTCTTTTTGAACGGCCTCCGTACCAGTAAGATACCTTTCTTCCTGTTTTTAATGTATGGAAAAGATGGAATAAGTGAGATCTCATTGGCGCCATACCTGCACCACCACCAACATAAAGCATTTCTGCATCGGTAGGTTTAATGAAGAATTCACCGTAAGGTCCAGAAATAGTTACTTTATCGCCTGGCTTTCTAGTAAATACATAAGAAGAACAAATACCTGGGTTAACATCCATCCATTTGTTATTTGCTCTGTCCCAAGGTGGAGTAGCAATACGGATGTTCAACATGATGATGTTTCCTTCGGCAGGGTGGTTAGCCATTGAATAGGCACGGAAGATTTCTTCTTCGTTTACCATTTTTAAATCCCAAAGCTGGAACTTGTCCCAATCTCCTTTGAACTTGTCTGGACCAGCCGGATCGTTTGGATGCGGCTCAATGTTGATCGTTTTGAAATCACAAACTACCGGTGGAACGTCTACCTGAATATAACCACCCGCTTCAAACTCTAAGTGCTCGCCTTCAGGTAATTTCACTACGAATTCTTTAATAAATGAGGCCACGTTGTAGTTTGAAACCACTTCGCATTCCCATTTCTTAATACCGAAGATTTCTTCAGGTATTTGAATACGCATGTCGTTTTTAACCTTTACTTGGCAAGAAAGACGAACGCCTTCTTTTTGCTCGGCACGGTTAAGGTGACCCACTTCGGTTGGAAGTACATCTCCTCCACCTTCGTTTACGGTACATTTACACATGGCACAAGTACCACCGCCACCGCAAGCAGACGGAAGGAAAATTTTCTGACTAGAAAGGGTATTTAATAGTGTACTTCCTGCGGAAGTAATAATAGGGTTCGCCTCGTCACCGTTTACGATGATTTTAACGTCTCCCGACTGAACTAACTTGGACTGAGCATAAAGCAAAATCAGTACGAGCAATAAGATTACAGCCGAAAACGCGACTACTGAAGTGATAATTACTGAAGACATTTAACAATCTCTTTTAAATCAACAATTGGTTAGGCCGTAAATCGACCTCCCATAAGGGCTACAAATATATCCACTAAAGATTAAAATGGAGAAGGATTCAGTAAAAAAACCACGCATTTAGAAGATACTCTTTAAACGCTGATTTTTTCTCTCAACTTTTGACCCTTTCTCAATTCTAAAATCTCGGTTTCCAGTGCGCTAAGGTCTAATTCTTCCGAAATTTCGGTGTCATTGTCGAACTGAACTACAGAGATTTTAGAGTTATAAACCCATTTAGATTGAAGTAGTTTTGAAAGTTTGATTTTACCGATCACATAACTTCTATCAAAGCAGAAGAATTTTTCGGAAACTGCTTCGAACTCGTTGAGGTCAATATGCTCTGGTTTTTCAAAACTGACATACACTGTTACAGCGTTTTCGCTACTGAAATGTACCTTACCCTGATTGTAGTGCTTTTTATATTCGTATTTGTAATCATAACTCAATGCCGAAATATCTGAAAGCACGGCCGCACCAGTAGGTAAACTTCCAGCCCCTTTTCCTATAAATAGCTGATCGTCACAGAATTCACCGTTCAGTGTAACTGCGTTGAACTCGTTGTTTACATTTCTGAGGTTATGGTTCTCCTTTATAAACTGTGGTAAAACGCAGGCAAATACCTCATCGTTTTTTCGCGAAGCTTGAGCAATCAGCTTAATTCTATAACCGTGTTTTCTTGCAAACTCCAAATCGCTTGGCTGCAAATGGTCAATGCCTAAATTGGCGATTTTCTCTGGCGACACGTTAATGCCGAAAGCATGCGTCAGTAATATGCTCAACTTAAATTTCGGGTCGAAGCCTTTTACATCTAAAGTGGGATCGCTTTCAGCAAAACCCTTTTCTTTGGCTTCTTCCAAAGCTTGAGCGTAATCTAAATGCTCATCAAAAATTTTGGTGAGAATGTAATTGGTTGAGCCATTGAAAATTCCTTTGATTTCGTTCAGTGGTTCGTGTCCAAAGTACTCTTCCAAAGTTCTGATGATAGGAATACTGCCGCAAACAGCACCTTCATACAAAATTCCCTTTCCAGTTTTTTCCTGAAGATCAATCAGGTATTCAAGGTTTTCGGCCACCATTTTTTTGTTGGCAGTTACCACCGATTTGCCGTTTTTTAAAGTCGTAGTTACTATTTCAAGCGCAGCTTCCGCATTATCAATCAGCTCTACAATTACGTCAATAGAAGGGTCGTTCAAAATGTCTTCTTTAGTATAAGTAAAAACGGACTCGGGAAGACTTCTTACTTTATGGCGATCTTTCACGCAAATTCTTACGATTTCACCTTCAAAGTTTTTCGAATTGTTGATGGTTTGATAAAGGCCTTGCCCTACACAGCCAAAGCCAAATAGACCTATTTTAATTGCTCTCATTTTTTCAAGAATGGTTTTAGTATTTCAGATATTTTTTGAGTTTCGATTAAAAAGCCGTCATGGCCATAATCGGATTGAATGATATTGAATGTTGAATTCGGTAAATGCTCCGCTATAATTTGCTGGTCTTCTATTGGGAAAAGAATATCACCTTCAATGCCAATGACTAAGGTTTCTGCCTTTATTGTGGTCAATGCTTTTTGGAAATCTCCTCTTCCGCGCCCCACATTGTGCGAGTCCATGGCTTTCCCCAAAACATAATAGCTGCGTGCATCAAAGCGATGACTTAGCTTTAACCCTTGATAACGCTGGTAACTCTCGGCCCTATAATTATCGAGCGCTTCGTTGTCGTCTTTCTGGCTTTGGTTGAATGTGCTGGGTGTACGATATGAAAGTAAGGCCATGGCCCTTGCCGCTTCCATTCCTTTCTTTCCTCCGTTAACCGAGCTGGAATAAAATGAAGGATCTGCTTCGATGGCCATGCGTTGCGCAGCGCGAATAGCTTTGCCCCAAGGGCTGCTTTGTGCCGAAGTGGCAATTACAAATAGTTTATCAAAAATAGGTTCTTCAATTACCCACTCTAGAATTTGTTGACCTCCAGTAGATCCCCCCATGCCCAAATGGATTTGCTCAATTTCTAAGTGCTTCCTCAGCAAAATATGTGCTTTTACCTGGTCACGAATGGTGATGTTTGGGAAGTTTGATAAATACCTTTCGCCAGTATTTGGGTCGAAATCTTTAGGGCCAGTAGTGCCATAACAAGAGCCCAGAATATTAGCGCAAACAATAAAATATTCATCAGGATTAATCAGGTAATTATACCCAATCAAACCTGGCCACCACTGTATTGGGTCTGCATTTGCCGTTAGGGCATGGCAAACCCAAATTACATTGCTTTTGTCTGAATTAAGCTCACCAAAGGTTTGGTAGGCAATCTGAAGCTCATTGAGAATCTCACCAGATTCTAGGCGGAATTCACCAGAATGGCGATAGTAGTGTAACGAATCGTTCACTTTTTTAAGATTTTGAGTAAATGGAAATGAAGTAGTCATGGCACAAGAATTTTGAATGTAGAACAGCAGGAAAGGATTCTGAGAAATTCAGAATTAGGCTGTAATCAAACAACAAATTGAGACATGAAGAACTGACCCTGACTTTGAGGGTATGGTATGGAGCGGACGTTTGTCCACAAAGGATAAATAGGTTTGCATAACTGTCAAATTTATATTCTCCCGAAAACCACTCGGCTTTCTTTTGGGATTAGGAATTAGCACCTTTCCTCTGCGGATGGTTGCTAGCGCTTCATAGAGCCTATCTCTCCACGCTTCTGTATAAATCGATTCTTGAAATTTGGCTGATGCCAAAACAAGAATTCTCGACTTGTGGGCACAAACGTACAAGCCGTTTTACGAATTTCAAAATAGATAATGAAAAAAATAATCTGAAAGTACAATTCCGATACATAAAATATCTCTTTGAAGATGGTTTATGAATTGGTCGATTTAGCAAAAAAGTAACTAGGTATGATTTATCAGGTTAGTCCTTTTTAGGTAAGTCGAACTCATGAAGCTCGTAGGTCACTCCATCAAAGGCCAATATTTTGTTCCTTAAGATGGTAAACGACATATACCAAGTGTCATTCTTGCCATTATTGAGTTCAATAATTCTTGATAGTTCAATTTTAGAATCGCTTATCGTAAAATTGAAAATTTGCCTTGATGTAACTTTATTTTTGGTCGAATCAAACCCTACTAGGAGTATATAAAGCTCACTGCCATGCAAGCTTGCATCTATAACAAAGCCGGTTGTGCCGCGCATCTGGGGTGATGATTTTTCTCTTTTAATGGAGTGCTCAATAAATTCCTCGAAGTACTCAGGATAGTATATTTCTTCGGTTTTATTTCCTGCGAAGTCAAATCGTTCTATTACAGGCTCATTTTCACTTACTGCAATTATTTCATTTTTATATGGGAACAAACGACAAACTCTAGGTCTATCATGATTGATCTCAGTGAGTCTTCTATTGTGAGAGCCGAAATAGTGGATTGAGTTCTCATCTGTTAAGCTGTAGGAGAAAAGCGGTGGGGTAGATTTATCATATTTACTTCCATACAGCTTGTTGTTTTTAATGAAAAATCCACCGTTGCTAGGGATATCTCTGCCAAATTGGTGGCTAATCGTTCCATCTAAATTGAAGACCTTAATTTTCTGGTGACCACCATCCAGTATAAGTAATTGATTATTGTGAACCTGAGAAGCTCTTGGGTCTTGTAATTCGGTTGGGCCATCACCTTTCCGTCCGAAAATCTGCTTCAATTCATAGGTTTCATTTAACTCTAAAACTCTACCATTTTCAATTTCAGTAAGGAAAATGCTTCCTTTCGAGTATTGTATATCCTCTGTTATACCAACAAAAGTTGAATCGTTAAACTCACTAACTTTTTTTTGAACCTCAATAGATATTTCAGGAACAGGAGTTTCTGAGTCTTTATTCTGGCAGCCGAAGACAAACAGGAGTAGAAATAGATAAGATAACTTCTTCATAAAAAATGGAATGAAGTATAGTTTACTGAATTTGGTTTAATATGGTTGTAAACTAGTCTCCTACACTAGGGAGCAGAAGCTGAAAATGACTTGTTCAAACCAGAAATAAGGAGCGAAATGTTTCGTGTCTTCTTTCCATCAATCCCGTATATTGCGGCCTATGTTATCCATTTCGCACGAAGTTTTTTATACCGTGGCCAGTCACTTAAGCTTTTCTAAAGCTGCGGAAATACTTTGTATCTCACAGCCAGCAGTAAGCAAACAGATAAAAAAATTGGAAGGAGAAATGGAAGTACCTCTTTTTCAGCGCAAGGGCAATGCTGTGTTTTTAACGCCTCAGGGTGAAAAAATGCTAAGCTATTTGCGTGAAGCCAAGCATATCCAGAAACGTATGGAATCGGATATGGACATTGTCAAAAGTCAGTTGACAGCCAAAGGCGAACTGAGGATAGGTGCTAGTACCACCCTGTCGCTGTATGTTTTGCCCAAAGTGCTTTCTTCGTTCCGAAAAAAATGGCCATTGGTGAAAATAACTTTGATCAATCGGAATACAGAGAACATTCTTAAGGCGCTGACCAATGAAGAAATTGACTTGGCTGTAGTAGAAGATAAGCACGAGGCCAGCGGACTTCATTATGACTTTTTTATGGCGGATAAAATCATTCCGATCTGTTCTACACACAGCCCTTATGCAGGGCGTGAAATTTCCATGAAAGAACTGAAGGAAATTCCTTTGGCGCTGCGCGAAGTGGGTTCAGGAACCTTGTCTGCTTGGTCTAGAAAAATGGCGCAGTTGAATATTAAGTCCTCCGACCTAAACATAAAAGTACGATTGGGCGGTACCGAAGTACTTAAGAATTTTTTGGTGGAAGATACCGCTGTAGGTTTTCTTTCGCCTTTGGCGGTAAAGCGCGAAGTGGCTTTGGGTTTACTTACCGAAGTAAATATTTCGGGTTTGGCAGTAGAACGAAGTTTCAACTTTGTAACAAGAACGGGTGAAACCATGACCGATGTGACCAAGGCTTTTATTAAGCAGGCAAAATTTAGTTATAACCGTTAGTTATAATGGGTTACTTTTATTCATTTGATTGGTTATGATTAGCGATGCAGTTTTGCATCATGAACTTCATCAAAACACAAACATCACTCGCCAGTCATTTGGAATGCTCCAAATGTAAAAAATCATACTCCCTTCATGAATTGCAGACTTTTGCCACTTGCTGCAACAAACCATTGGTCGTACAGTATCATGCTATCGACTCCTTTGGTATTTCTGATCTTCAGGGTAGAAAACCCAGCATGTGGCGCTATCGTGAAATGTTGCCTGTTTTGGATGATGCCAATATTGTTTCACTTGGCGAGGGCATGACTCCCATACTGCCACTCAAACGATTGGCTGCTCAATTGAGGCTAAATGACCTTCAAATGAAAGATGAATCACTCAACCCAACGGGTTCTTTCAAGGCGCGAGGTTTGAGTATGGCAGTTTCAAAAGCCAAAGAATTAGGAGTGGAAAAATGCGTGGTTCCCACTGCGGGAAATGCAGGAGGGGCAATGGCTGCCTATTGCGCTTCGGCTGGCATTAAAGCTACGGTGATTATGCCGAGCCATACCCCGAAAATATTTCAAGACGAATGCCAGTATTACGGAGTAGAGTTGCTTTTAGTTAAGGGCTTGATCAATCAATGTGGGGCTTTGGCTGCTAAAATTGAGAAAGAGCAAGGCGCTTTCAATATTTCCACTTTAAAGGAACCTTACCGACTAGAGGGTAAGAAAACCATGGGTTATGAAATTGCTGAGCAGATGAATTGGCAGTTGCCTGATGTAATTCTGTATCCTACTGGTGGAGGAACGGGCCTACTAGGAATCTGGAAAGCTTTTCATGAAATGATAAACCTTGGCTGGTTAAAAGCTGATGTGAAGTTGCCTCGAATGATTGTAGTGCAAGCGGCTAATTGTTCTCCTGTGGTAGATTCTTTGAATGGAATTACGAAAGACATTTCTGAATACACAGAGTCTTTGGCCAATGGTTTGGCTGTTCCGGTGGCCTTTGGTCAGGATATGATTCACTGTGTGGTGAAAGAGTCGGGTGGTACTTCGGTGACAGTTTCTGAACAAGAAATGATTGATGGAGTGAAGAAAATGGCCAAGCAAGAAGGGGTGTTAGTTGCGCCTGAAGGAGCAGCACTTTGGAAAGCAATTCCGAAGCTTATTGCTAGTGGAGAAATTTCTCGCTCTGAAAAAATTATGATGATCAATACGGGAAGCGGCTATAAGTACTTAGAGAACTTGAATTAAACGTTTCGATTTAAATCTCTAAATCATGTTAATTTTCAAAAGAAGCCTGTTTATAGGCCTAGCTGCGTTATGCCTTTTGCCTGCAATCAACGGCCCGATTGCCTTAATTATGGGGCTTATTTTCGGGAGCATAATAGGGGATGTCGGTTTTAGCCAAGTGCCAAAAATCACAAAATGGCTACTGCAAATTGCGGTGGTGGTATTGGGTTTTTGCATTGCGGTGGATAAAGCCCTATCGGCAGGTTCGGAAGGGTTTATGCTTACGGCACTTTCTGTATTTTCAGTATTAGGCTTAGGCTTGTTCCTAACAAAACGATTTCATTTAGATAAGAAAATGTCCTTCTTAATCTCTTCCGGAACTGCAATTTGCGGAGGAAGTGCCATCGCCTCAATGGCACCTGTAATTAACGCATCCACCAGAGAGATATCTTCCGCTTTGGCGGTGGTTTTTTTACTAAACGCCTTGGCTGTTTTTATTTTTCCTAGCCTCGGGGCTTTTATGCACATGACACAACATCAATTTGGTTTATGGTGTGCCATAGCAATTCATGATACCAGTTCGGTAGTGGGGGCTGCTTCAGTATATGGTAAAGAAGCTTTGGAGTTGGCTACGACCGCCAAGCTGGTGAGAGTATTATGGATTATCCCATTGATGCTCGGAGTGGCCGTTTTCACTAAAGATAAAAAGCAATTCAAATTTCCGTGGTTTGTACTTTTCTTTATACTAGCTATGGGTTTTTCAGCCGCTTTTCCGCTTCCAAAAGTACTCACCTTAAGCATGTTTACTTTTTCTAAATCGCTAATGTCTTTGGTATTGTTTTTAATGGGGGCGAGTTTAACACTCAAAGAATTCAAGGTGGTAGGCTATAAACCTTTGGTGTACGGCATTGCACTTTGGGTGTTTGTGGGCGTAGCTTCAGCTGCTTTGATATTGGTTTTTTACTGAGTTGGAGAGAGTGAGCCGCAACGATCGGTAAGGTGCGCAAAGTGTGATTCGGTTAGTTGAATGTGTTTCACCGTGAAATAGGTTTGCACCACACTCCCCTAACCCCTCTTAATAGAGGGAACGGTTTGGCGGTAAGTTTGAGCCCACCTTTTTATTAAACTGGTAAGCCTAAAAATAACGTCCAATCTAGTTCTATGCACACTGCTTTTCATCCTGACTCCGAAGCTTCGGAGGAAGGATCTAGAAATAGAATCATGAATCGAGAAATTTAGATACTTCCCCGAAATCTCGAGGTCAGGAGAGAAGGAGTTTAAATTAAAATACCTCAAAAAAGCTGTTTCCAAGTGCTTTTGATGCGGTTGTATTTAAGGGTGCTGGGAAGCGCCTTCCACCAATACTTATTCATTTCAACTGCAAAACTCGGCTGCATGTAACAGTTGATCGCGCAACCTTCACAAGCATCGTAAAGGCCTTCCATCGCAATAGCAGCCTGTACTTTTTCTGATTGATAAAGGTTGAACAAATCATTTTGAACCGGAATAGTTTCTATTCCCAAATGATAGCAGGGCATGACCAACTCGTTTTGCGGAGAAATAACAATGGTTGTGCTTCCAGCTTTGCAAACTGGCTTGTCGATATGATTTCCGCCATCACGTCTTAATTGGATAAAGCCTTCGTTTAGGTATACGTTTTTACGTTTAGCCCACTTTTCTAAAAGGTCTAAAGTTGAAGAAGAAAGTGAAGGTCCCGTTTCCACTTCGTTATATTCAAAAACTGGATTTAGAATAAGTACAAGGTTGTTCGGAAGTGTAATTTGTTGATAGACCTTTTCGATTTCATCAATATTTTCTTCAAACACCGTCATCAGAATATCTGGTCTTTCTCCCAAACTTTTGGCCAGCTGAATGGACTCTATTACAGTATCGAAACAGGCTACACCACGGGCGGTATCATGCTTTTCTTTGCTGGCATAATCGAGGGAAAAGTGGAGCATATCTACCAAACCTTTGAGCGACTCTGCTCGCTTTGGGTAGAGCAAGCCGTTGGTGGTTACAGTAGTAATGAGGCCAAAGGATTTTGCCAGTTTTAGAAGCTCAGGCAATTCGCGATGGAGGAGCGGTTCGCCTCCCGTAAAATCGACTACCTTAACGCCTAGTTTTTTAAGGTCGCTAAAATTGCGTTCGGCATCTTCTAGCGTAATGTAAGGCGATGGCTTCTCCCAAATATCGCAAAAGCTACAAGTCGCGTTGCAACGATAAGTAACGTAGTAATTGCAAAGTATGGGATGCTTAATAAGTCTCATAAGGCACTTCAGACTGTTAAGCTAAGTAGTTGCTGCTGTGATTTAAGCCAAAACGTAGACGCCTAACACTATAAGGGTTAATCCGCCCAAAATACCCAGCCAAACGGCCTGTACTTTCTTATTAGGTTTCGGGTAAAAACCTTCCACTTTGAGTGTAGCCCAAACCATAATTGCGAGGCCAAGAGATAGAGCGCCAATCTTTAAAAGTATTGAGGTGGCGAGTAGTGTGAACATCAGTATGACGGACAATACTACTCGAACTCCAGTTTTAGAAATTGACAGATTCATAGCGAGGTTGTTAATTCTTCAACATACTCAACAATGTAGTCAATTGTTTTTTCAAATCCCTGCGGTCAACTATAAAATCTAAGAAGCCATGGTCAAGAACAAACTCGGCACTTTGGAAACCTTTTGGTAAATCTTTACCTACTGTATCGCGAATAATTCGTGGGCCAGCAAATCCAATTAATGAACCCGGTTCTGCAATGTTAAAGTCACCCAACATGGCGTAAGAAGCACTTACTCCACCCGTAGTAGGGTCAGTCAATAACGAAATGTAAGGAATACCTGCCTCAGAAAGTCGTGCAAGTTTGGCAGATGTTTTGGCCATTTGCATCAATGAATAACCTGCTTCCATCATTCGAGCACCACCTGATTTCGAAATCATCAAGAAAGGCATTTTGTTCTCTAAAGCGAAGTCGATTGCTCTTGCAATTTTTTCCCCCACAACAGACCCCATAGAACCACCAATAAAGGCAAAGTCCATGCACGAAACCACAATGTCAATCCCGTTCATTTTACCATGAGCCGAACGAACAGCATCTGTCAATTGAGTTTTGGATTGCGTTTCTACAATCCTTTTTGGGTAAGGCTTGCTGTCAACAAACTTAAGTGGATCACCAGAAGTCAATTTGGCGTCCATTTCAGTAAATTTATTATTATCGAAAATTATTTCGAAGTATTCTTTAGAACCGATGCGCACATGAAAGCCATCTTCTGGGCTTACGTATGCATTGTTTTTAAGCTCGCGGGTATGAACAATCTTCCCGTTAGGGGTTTTGAACCATAAACCGTCTGGTGCATCTTTCTTCTGTTCTGTAGGGGTAGTAATCCCTTTAACTTTTCTCTCAAACCAAGACATACGCGTTCTTTATTAAGCTTGAACTTTATAAACAAATAGGGAACAAAAATAGGTCAAAACTGTGGTAGCCCAAAGCCTAATCGTGAGAACCTCTCATAAAACATCTATATACCCAACAAAAAGCTAAAAACTGATTGGTTTTCTATTCATTTCTCTTTTCCTTCGTATCACGGAATGAACGTTCATTCCGCATTACAAATGTTTGAAAATAAGCTTGATAAACGTTCCTTGATTTTAGGTACTACTCTGAATTTAATTTCGGAGCAGGGCTTTCATGGTACGCCAATATCTATTATTGCTCAGCGAGCTGGAGTTGGTGCAGGTACTATATACCGTTATTTTCAAAATAAGGAGGAACTGATCAATGAGCTTTTCAAAGAGATAAAGCGAGATATTATTCGGGCCATGCTCAATAATTATAGTGACGAGGGTGATTTTAAAGCACGTTTTATGCACCTATGGAAAAACATGGTTCACTATTTTATGAAGCACCCAAAGGAATTTAATTTTATTGAGCAGCACCGCTACGCGCCTTATATGAGCAACCTCACAAGAGAAGAGTCTTTTATGATTTTATCGCCTGTGATGATGTTTTTTATTGAGGCCAAGCGGGCCAAGGCCATGAAGGACCTGCCATTGTATACCATCATAGCATTGCTATATGGTCCAATCGTGTCTTTGCTCAAACAACATATTGACAACAATCAAAATCTTTCAGACGACAGGATAGATCAGGCTGCAGAGGCCTGTTGGGATGCCGTGAAACACAATTAACAAAAGTGAATTATGCGCGATTGCAAAGTAATTATTAACGGGGTGGGAAGTTGTATTCCCGAAAGAATAGTTAAAAATGAAGATTTCCTAAATGCTGAATTCTATCAGGAAAACGGAGAGAAGTTTACAGCCGATAATGCTGAAATTATTCGAAAATTTGAAGCCATTACTGGGATAAAAGCTAGGCGCTATGCCAATGACGATCAAAAGGCCTCTGACTTGGCTACAATTGCTGCAAAAAATGCATTGGACAATAGTACAATAGATGCCGAAGAGCTAGATTACATAATTGTAGCTCACAATTTTGGAGATATGGAAGTGGGTACGCAACGCACCGACATGATGCCAAGCTTGGCCTCGCGTGTGAAGCACAATCTCAATATTCAGAATCCTGCTACTTCTTGTTACGATGTGATTTTCGGTTGTCCAGGCTGGTTGCAATCAAGTATTCAGGCCTACCAAATGATTATGATGGGTGATGCCAAAAATGTTTTGGTGGTGGGTACCGAAACCATTAGTCGTGTGGTGGATGTGCACGACCGTGACTCAATGATTTTTGCAGATGGAGCAGGCGCTACTATTTTTCAAGGAGTATCAGCCGATAGCATTGGAGGTGTGCTTTCGCAAAGCTCTAGAACCGATGCTACGGTTGAAATGAGTTACCTAGAAATGGGTGCTTCTTTTCACCCAGAAAAGCAAAACGGTAAACGCTTTATAAAAATGAAAGGCCGTAAGATTTACGAATATGCGCTAGTGAATGTAGCCGAAGCTATTAAAACTGCCATGGACAAAGCGGGAGTGGAGTTGAAAGACGTAGATAAAATTTTGATCCACCAAGCGAATGAAAAAATGGATGAAGCCATTTTAAAGAAGCTTTTTAAAATCTGCGGACAAGAAAAACCTATGGCCGAATTTATGCCTATGACCATTCAAGATTTGGGTAATAGTTCTGTAGCCACAATCCCGACTATGTTGGATTTAATTCAACGAAATGAACTAGAAGGGCATCAAATCAACTCTGGAGATATTCTGGTTTTTGCCTCAGTTGGCGCAGGAATGCACATTAATGCAATGGTGTATAAAGTGCCTTAAGGCTTCTATTGACATAAGAAATCACTTAAATGGGTTCAGCAATGAATCCATTTTTTATTCAAAAAAGAATGTCTTAGACTTGTAATGGCTATGCTCGGCATTCTAATTATTCTTCTTGCATCCTGGTTAATGCTCTTTCTTTTTGAAAAGAAGAGTCTGTTGGCTTTATGCTTTACACCAGTAACCAAAAGGCTCAAACAGTTCGGATTGGGTTTTTTAGTTTCCGCGGTTATTTGCACCATGGTTACCCTTGTGCTGGCAGTTTTAAGATCTGAAACCTGGCTTCTGAGTGACCAATTTAGTTTTACATTGCTCCTCGATTCAGTTTGGTACGATCTCAAATCCGTATTCACCGAAGAGCTGATTTACCGAGGTGCTCTACTTTACCTCCTGATCAAAAAACTAGGCGGTAAGAAAGGGGTATTGATTTCGGCAACTGCTTTTGGCGTCTACCATTGGTTTTCGTTTGGCGCATTTGGGAATGTGGTGCCCATGATTTATGTATTTCTACTGACAGGCTTAATGGGGTTGGTTTGGGCATATGCCTTTGCTAAAACAGAATCTATCATGCTTCCTTTTGGTCTTCATCTTGGCTGGAATGCCATTAACAACGGACTGTTTTCTAAAGGCCCTTTGGGTGAAATAGCCTTGGTTTCAACTGGTGGAACTGAGCCAGAAGGAGCAATTATGATTTTGGGGCTGGTGATTTCTGTATTTGTGCCGCCTTTGGTTACTTGGTTGTATGTTAGGCATGGGATTAAAGAATAATTGGAATTGCTATACGAACCATTTCTCCAAGAACCTTCACTAAAACTTCCTTATAGCACTCTATTATTTATCGCTATAAGGAAGTTTTAATAAATTACATGGGATATATGCGCCACAAACGTGGCGTATACATAATGTTATTTTTAATTCATTTATGACTAAAGAGAATTTACTAATATCTAAACATCCATTACTTAATTTCATTCACAACAATCAATTTATGGATGATACTATTAAATCATTAACCCACTTCACGACTTGTTTTGAACAACACTCTGAAATTGTCAAAGTCTGGAAGTTTTTTGAACATCGAGACCTACAATTAGCATGGTTGGACAATCATATTTCTGGCTATCTAATTGACGTTGAAAACCTAAAAGATAAAGCTCAACTTTTAAAATCCTCACCACAGGAAACTGGTGTTATTTTTTTGAACAATCCGATTTATCCAGTTTTTTCAGAGGTTCCTGAATATATAAAAGATATAAACGCACAGAATTACCCAGTTAACACCATTGTATATTCTTGGTTAGATTCAGACGAACACTCCAAATTACAAGGATACTATGATCCCAAAGCCCCAAACCCTCCAAATGATCGAGACCTTTTAATCCTGCCATTCTTTGAGAATACTTTAACTCTAATGTCAGATATTTTTCATGTTACCAGTCCCGATGAAATTTATGGTTGGGAATATGAAATGGCTGAAGGCCGCGGTTGGTATGGTAACATTCTGGATTTTGTGATGTCGTATATAATCTTTTACAACTATTTTGATGATTTGGAAACTCCATTGCCCAGAACATCTAACTTCCATCATGATCGAACATTGATGACCAGTGGATCAAATAAAATTGAAATATTCCAAAGGCTAAAAGGAAGATATCCCCCCACTGGTCGCGTCTCGCTGTGACCAAAAAAGCACAAAAAAAGAGGTGGATTAATCCACCTCTTCGTAATCTACATATTCTCCTCCTCTGAAATTATCAGAGGATTTTTCTTTCGTATTCTTAGGCGCGTAGTCAACATTGATTTTCCCTTCGGGACGATGTTGTTGCGTATACTGTTGGCGAGCGCCAGCCGTTCTTTGCTGGCCTGTTAGGCCTGCTACAAAAAAGCGGAGCACATTGCGGATTATCCAGCCAATTAGAATTACGAAGAATAAAAATTTAAAAAACATATCGTTTTACCTGCTTAGGTACAAATTCCTTTTAGAGTAGATGTCCAAGAAATAATCATCCATTAGGTCATCTATAAAGTAAATTGCCTCACCAGTAGATTTCATCTCTGGCCCAAGTTCCTTGTTTACGTTCGGGAATTTATGGAATGAGAAAACCGGTTCTTTAATGGCGTAGCCCTTCTTAACTGGCTTAAAGTCAAAGTCTTTGATCTTTTTCTCACCCAACATTACCATTGTAGCGTACTTTACATATGGCTCTTGGTAGGCTTTACCTATAAACGGAACGGTTCTCGATGCCCTTGGGTTCGCTTCAATGATATAAACTTTATCATTTTTTATGGCGAACTGAATATTGATGAGCCCGACAGTGTTTAGCGCAAGTGCAATTTTCTTGGTGTGTGCCTCAATTTGTCTGATGATGAAATCACCGAGACTGTAAGGAGGTAGCACAGCATATGAGTCGCCAGAGTGAATTCCGGCAGGCTCAATGTGCTCCATAATTCCTATGATGTACACATCTTCTCCATCGCAAATGGCATCGGCTTCTGCTTCAATCGCATTTTCTAAGAAGTGATCGAGTAACACGCGGTTACCAGGGATGTCTTTTAGGATATTGACCACGTGTTCTTCAAGCTCTTGCTCGTTGATCACAATCTTCATGCTCTGGCCTCCTAACACGTATGAAGGACGCACCAATAATGGAAAGCCTAGTTCTTTAGAAAGCTCCAAGGCTTCATCAGCATCTTCAATTACACCAAATTTAGGGTAAGGAATATCGTTTTCGGCCAACAGGTCAGAGAAACGGCCTCTGTCTTCCGCTAAATCAAGGGCATTGTAGCTCGTTCCAATAATTTTGATTCCGTAACGATCGAGCTTCTCGGCCAGTTTCAAGGCAGTTTGCCCGCCCAATTGCACAATTACACCTTCTGGTTTTTCATGAAGAATAATGTCGTAAATGTGTTCCCAGAAAACAGGTTCGAAGTAGAGTTTATCTGCCACATCAAAATCTGTAGAAACCGTTTCAGGGTTACAGTTGATCATGATGGTTTCGTAACCGCATTCTTTGGCGGCCAATAAACCGTGAACGCAAGAGTAATCAAATTCAATTCCTTGCCCGATACGGTTTGGTCCCGAACCTAGAATAATTACTTTCTTTTTATCGCTGCTAATCGATTCGTTTTCTTCATCGAAAGAAGAGTAATAATATGGAGTTTGGGCTTCAAATTCTGCAGCACAAGTATCCACAAGTTTATACACTCGCTTAATGCCCATTTCATGTCTTTTAGTGAAAACTTCACTCTCAAGGCATTTAATCAAATGTGCGATTTGTCTGTCGGCATACCCTTTTTCCTTGGCCGTTCTTAGAAGGCTTTCAGGTAAAGATTCAAGGTTATGCTTTTCGATTTCATCTTCCAACTGGATCATTTCTTCAATTTGCTGAAGGAACCACTTGTCGATTTTCGTTTTCTTCTGAATGGTTTTTAACGGAATGCCAAGCTTAAAAGCGTCATAAATATGGAAGAGCCTGTTCCAACTTGGGTTTTCTAAGCTGTAAAGCAAGGCGGCTTGGTCTTTTAATTCCTTGCCATCGGCCCCTAATCCGTTACGCTTAATCTCTAAAGATTGACATGCCTTCTGAAGTGCTTCTTGGAAGTTTCGGCCAATTCCCATGGCTTCACCTACCGACTTCATTTGCAAACCAAGCTTTCTGTCAGAACCTTTGAATTTGTCAAAATTCCAACGAGGTATTTTTACGATTACATAATCCAGTGCAGGCTCAAAGAAGGCTGAGGTGGTTTTAGTAATCTGGTTTTTCAATTCATCTAAGTTGTAACCAATGGCCAACTTAGCGGCAATTTTCGCAATTGGGTAACCAGTAGCCTTAGAAGCCAGTGCCGAAGACCTTGAAACACGAGGGTTGATTTCTATACCAATGATGGTGTCATCTTCTGGGCTTACAGAGAACTGTACATTACAGCCTCCTGCAAACTGACCAATGGCGTTCATCATTTTGATGGCCAAATCACGCATTTCCTGATAGACAGTGTCAGGTAAAGTCATGGCTGGCGCAACTGTGATCGAGTCGCCAGTATGGACACCCATTGGGTCAAAGTTCTCGATAGAACAGATGATGATGACGTTGCCAATATTGTCTCTGAGTAATTCTAGTTCGTATTCTTTCCAGCCCAAAATACTTTGCTCTACCAATACTTCGTGAATTGGTGAAGCATTTAAGCCATGCGTTAGCGCAGCGTCAAATTCTTCTTGGGTGTTCACAAATCCACCACCATAGCCTCCTAATGTATAGGAAGGACGAATCACGAGCGGAAAACCAATTTCTTGCGCAATTTCTTTTCCTTTTAAGAAAGATGTTGCGGTTTCTCCTTTACAAACGTTGACATCTATTTCTTGCATCTTCAACCTGAACTTCTCACGATCTTCAGTAGTTTCGATGGCATTAATGTCTACGCCAATAATTCTCACATCATACTTTTTCCAGATTCCTGCTTTGTCACAGTCAATTGCCAAATTGAGTGCAGTTTGGCCTCCCATAGTTGGTAGAACTGCGTCAATTTTATGCTTTTCTAGAATTTCAATGATGGACCTTTTTGTTAAAGGCTTCAAATAAACGTTATCGGCCGTTACCGGATCGGTCATGATTGTGGCAGGATTGGAATTGATGAGGGTTACCTCGATTCCTTCTTCCCTTAATGATTTTGAGGCTTGAGTACCAGAATAATCAAATTCACAAGCTTGTCCGATGATGATTGGCCCACTTCCGATGATGAGGACAGATTTTATACTATTGTCTTTAGGCATTTGTAAGGGGTACGTGCGGTTTTACTAGGGTGTAAATTGGCACAAAGTTATAGCGTAAAACTTATAATCAAAACCAATGGAAAGCTTATTCTTAGATTTGGTATCTAAGGCTGAAATTCTAAAAGTTTTCAGAAAGGCAGAAAGAAAAAAAGCTTAAATTCAGATGAACATTTTATACTAACAAACAACACTATGAAAAATTTGAAGTCACTTTTAACACTTACTTTAAGCTTGCTTTTAGCGGTTTCTATCGTAGGCTGTGCATCAGGAAAAGCATCGGCTACTGCTAAGGTGGAAAAGAAGGCCAAAGAAAAAGCTTATGACCCAAGAGGAGTTTGGGATTATACCGTGCAAACCCCTGATACCGATAGCTATGGAATAATGAGAATTACAGGAGATAATGGTCTTTATGCTGCAGTGATGGAAACTGATCAATTCGGGACATTGAATGTAACTGGATTTACAGTGGTAGGTAATGCTTTTTCTGGCTCTATTGATGTTATGGGTACTACAGCAAGTATTGAGGGTACTTTTGATGGCGAAAGTATGGCTGGATACGTAAATATGGGGGCTGACTCTTTCCCAGTGCAAGCCACGCGTAAATCAAAATAGGCTAGCTCTAACTATTTTTATTAATCATTAGAAACCTGCTGAACAGCAGGTTTTTTTATGTAAACATCACTTTGTTGAGTCTGATTCTAAAATTGGGAATTTTATCCCATAGTGGGTAGGAATAGTTTTTAAAACCTCTCACCTCTTCCTCTTTTGGCTGATTTTATATATGGCTTAGTGTTTGGTAAATGATAACTGACCAACTCTTAAGACATGAATAAGTACTCAAAATCGGCTATGGCTTTAGTCTTTTATTTATCCATATTAATAAGTGGCTGTCAGGGAGCAAGGGTTTCAGGAAACGGATTTTTCGATTCAAGAAATGAAAACCTAAAAGAGGCTTTGATGGGGGAATGGGAAGCTTTAGATGAAGAGAAGGTTCTTTTTCAATTCTCGAAAATTGAAAAGGGAATAAAAATGAAAATTGATAATGAAGAGAAGGAAATATTCGACTTCAGTTGCGATGGAGATATTCGCTTTTCATTTGGATACTTGAACAGTGATAATGATACAGTTTATGTAGCTGCACAATTCAAGACTTACGAAATGAAGACGCTTGAGGGCTTACAGTCCCTTCAAAATAATAATTCATCGGAGGTTAGTTTTTTTAGTTTAAACAGAAAGTTGAACGCAGAAATAAAGGGGCAACAATAAGAAATTGAGTTTTAATAAAAGTTGAGTTGAGTTTTTAGGTTAAAAATAGAGAAGGCCGTCATTTGACGGCCTTCTCTTATTTTATGCTATGTAAGTTTTGTCTAAATGTGCAACGCTCTATTGTCAGTTGCTGCTAAACAAGCCTCTTTGAAAGCTTCGGTATAAGTTGGGTGCGCATGCGACATTCTTGCAATGTCTTCGGCACTTGCCCTGAACTCCATGGCTACAACGGCCTCAGCAATCATGTCTGCTGTTCTTGGTCCAATCATATGTACGCCAAGAATTTCATCGGTCTTTTTATCAGCCAATACTTTTACTAAACCGTCAGTGTCCATTGAAGCACGAGCACGACCTGAGGCTTTGAAAGGGAAAGAACCAGTTTTGTATTCAACTCCTTTTTCTTTCAACTGCTCTTCAGTATAACCTACAGCAGCCACTTCTGGCCAAGTATACACCACACCAGGAATTAGGTTGTAATTGATGTGTGGCTTTTGTCCCATAATAGTTTCTGCAACAAAAACGCCTTCTTCTTCAGCCTTATGGGCTAACATGGCGCCTTTGATTACATCACCAATGGCATATACATTGTCCACTTTGGTTTTTAAATGCTCGTCAACCTCAATTCTGCCGCGATCATCTGGCGTAATGCCAATGTTTTCTAACCCCAAACCTTCGGTATAAGGTTTTCTTCCAATTGAAACCAAGCAGTAATCTGCGTTCAGTTCAACAGTTTCGCCTTTGCTGTTTTCAGCTTTAACAGTTACGTTTTTCGCTGTGCCTTTTACCTCGGTTACTTTATGTCCTAAGTAGAAGTTGAAACCGAGTTTTTTCAATGATTTCTTCAACTCACGCCCCATAGTGCTGTCCATCGTTGGGATAAGCGAATCCATGTATTCCACCACAGAAACTTCGGCACCCAAACGGGCATACACCGAACCTAACTCCATACCGATTACACCACCACCAATCACGATCATGTGTTTTGGCACTTCTTTAAGTTCTAAGGCTTCGGTAGAAGTAATGACACGCTTTTTATCAATTGTGATGAAAGGAAGCGAAGAAGGTTTTGAACCCGTAGCAATAATAACTTTATCCGTTTCAAGCTTGGTTTCTTTACCGTCTTTGTCGGTTACTTTGATGTTGTTTTTATCGATGAACGATCCAACACCCGTGTGAACATCAATTTTGTTCTTCTTCATTAAGAAGGCAATGCCATTCACGTTATCGGTTACCACACCTGCTTTGCGATCGATCATTTGCTTTAGGTTTACCTTAAGGTTATCTAATTCAATGCCGTGCGTTTTAAAGGTGTGCGCTGCGTTATGGTAATGTTCTGAAGAATCGAGTAATGCTTTTGAAGGAATACAACCTACGTTTAAGCAAGTACCACCTAATGTATCGTATTTTTCGATGATGGCCGTTTTCATTCCCAGTTGTGCGCAACGAATTGCCGCTACATAACCACCGGGTCCCGAACCAATCACTGTTACATCATATTTCATATCTACGATTTTGGATGTTTGATTTTAGATTTATACTCCTAATAATAATCTTGTTGGATCTTCTAGTAATTCTTTCACTCTTACTAAGAAGCTTACCGACTCTCTTCCGTCCACAATTCTGTGATCGTAAGAAAGGGCTAAGTACATAATAGGAAGAATTTCAACCTGACCATTTACTGCCATTGGGCGCTCTACAATGTTGTGCATTCCCAAAATAGCCGACTGCGGAGCATTGATAATTGGTGTTGAAAGCATAGAACCGAAAATACCTCCATTAGTAATTGTGAAGGTTCCTCCAGTCATTTCCTCAATCGTAAGTTTACCATCTCTCGCTTTCATGGCCAACCTCATTACTTCTTTTTCAATTTGGTCGAAGCTCATGCTTTCTGCATTTCTGATTACAGGAACCATCAAACCTTTCGGGGCTGAAACGGCAATAGAAACGTCTACGAAATCATGGTAAACGATTTCGTTACCATCAATTTGAGCGTTTACAGCTGGCCAGTCTTTGGCCGCCATAGTTACCGCTTTGGTAAAGAACGACATAAAGCCTAAGCCAATCTCGTGCTTCTCTTTAAACGAATCTTTGTACTTTTTACGAATGTCCATGATAGGTTTCATGTTCACTTCGTTGAAGGTAGTAAGCATTGCAGTTTCGTTTTTCACTGAAACCAAACGCTTGGCCACTGTTTTTCTTAAAGCCGACATGCGCTCTCTACTTTCATTACGTCCACCTGGAACACTAATGGCTGGAGCTGAATCTTCTTTTTTGCTTTCCGCTGCTTTAGGCGCTGGTGCCGATTTTTGAGCACTTTCTGCATCTTCTTTGGTAATTCTACCATCAACGCCTGTTCCTTTAACTGATTTAGGGTCAATACCTTTTTCAGCTAAAATTTTAGCCGCTGCAGGAGAGGCATGGCCTGTAGCGTAAGTTTGATCTTGTGAAGCAGATTGAGAAGCAGGAGCAGCACCAGATGCTACTTTTGCTTCAGATTTAGCAGGGGCACCACCTTCGGTTACCTCAATTTTACAAATCGTTGCACCGATTTCGATAGTGTCGCCTTCTTCTGCAATAATGGTAAGTATACCCGATGCTTCGGCAGGCAATTCAAAAGTTGCTTTGTCCGAATCTACTTCAGCAATAATCTCGTCAAGCTCTACATAATCGCCAGTGTTTTTCAACCAGCTAGAAATGGTTACTTCAGTAATAGATTCGCCTACAGTAGGAACAATCATTTCTTTAGTTTCACCAGTAGATTTAGGGCCAGTACTTTCTTTGGCTTCAGCTTTCGGAGCTTCTTTTTCTGGAGCAGGGGCGCTACTTCCAGCTGCATCTGTGTCAATTTCACAGATGGTCGCACCAATTTCTAACGTTTCGCCTTCTTGGGCAATAATGTGCAATTTACCTGCAGCTTCGGCATTTAGTTCAAATGTGGCTTTGTCTGATTCTAGCTCACAAATAACTTCGTCCATTTCTACAGACTCTCCTTCTTTTTTGAACCATTGGGCAATTGTAACCTCGGTTATTGACTCTCCAACGGTAGGTACTTTGATTTCAAGACTCATGATTTTTTAATTTTTTGCGAAAGCTTGATCGACTAATTTTTCTTGTTCGGCAGCGTGTACTTTAGCGTAGCCTGTTGCAGGTGAAGCACTCGCTTTACGAGATATTAATGTAAGGACTTTGTCTTTATAGGCTCTTAATATAAACGACCAGTAACCCATGTTTTCAGGCTCTTCTTGTACCCAGAAAACTTCCGCACCTTTATATTGGCTTAGGATTTCGTTCACTTGATTAGTTGGGAATGGCTGAATTTGCTCAACCCTCACTATAGCCACATCCTTACGCTTGTCTGCTTCTTGGCGCTCAAGCAAATCGTAGTAGATTTTTCCTGAACAAAGAAGAACACGTTTTACAGATTTAGCAGTTGCATAGTCATCGCCAATTACCTCTTGGAAA
The DNA here is from genome assembly GCF_001592945.1 of Roseivirga seohaensis. Classification (GTDB taxonomy): domain Bacteria; phylum Bacteroidota; class Bacteroidia; order Cytophagales; family Cyclobacteriaceae; genus Roseivirga; species Roseivirga seohaensis. The sequence goes on along the minus strand of NZ_LRPB01000003.1, from coordinate 48,329 downwards.
CGACCTGAAGTAAAATCTTCCACCGGTGAAACTACCTTAGGATGGCGCAATAAAGATTTAGGCGACATCACCACCAATGGTTTTCTGAATTCCCATGTCAGCTGTCTTCTCAATGCGTGGAAGAAGTTGGCCGGAGTGGTAATATTGGCCACTACCATGTTGTATTCAGCGCTCAACTGTAAGTAACGCTCAGGTCTTGCGTTTGAATGCTCTGGGCCTTGACCTTCATAACCATGTGGTAAAAGAAGTACCATTCCATTCATGCGTTGCCATTTGGTTTCAGAACATGAAATGAACTGATCTACCATTACTTGGGCACCGTTGGCAAAATCACCGAACTGGCCTTCCCACAATGTAAGAGCATTTGGGTTTGCCATGGCATAGCCAAATTCAAAGCCCATTACGCCAAATTCTGAAAGCAGAGAGTTATAAATCTCGAATTTGTTATCTGCTCCAAGATGGTTTAAGCTATTGTAGGCTTCGTTGGTGTTGGCATCATGCAATACAGCGTGTCTGTGTGAAAAAGTTCCTCTTTGCACATCTTGACCGGTTAAACGTACTTTCTTACCATCCAATAGAAGCGAGCCGTAAGCCAGAAGTTCACCAGCGGCCCAGTTCAAAGACTTCTCTTTGAAGAACATGTCCTTACGTTGTTTTAGCTGCTTTTCGATTTGCTTTAAAGGCTTAAATCCTTTTGGAATAGTAGTTAAGGCGTCCGCTACTTTCTTGAGCGTATCATTTGAAATTCCAGTTTCTGGAGACTGTTCAAAATCCTCTGGTTTAGATCTTCTCAAGTTCCTCCATTCTTCTTCCAAAGGTTGGTAGATGTACGGAAGTGGCTTTTGCTTCACCAAATTGAGTCTATCTTGAAGCAATGCTCTAAATTCTTTGTCTAATTTCTTAGCTAGAGCGGCTTCAATTTCTCCCTTTTCAATGAGTTGTTTATTGTAAACCTCGCGTGGGTTAGGGTGTTTTGAAATCACATTATATAGTGAAGGCTGTGTGAACTTAGGTTCATCGCTTTCGTTGTGGCCGTGTCTACGGTAGCAAACCATGTCCACGAAAATATCTTCACCAAATTTTTGTCTGTACTCAGTAGCAAACTGAACGCAGAACACTACCGCTTCTGGATCATCACCATTAACATGAAGTACAGGTGCGTCAATAATTTTTGCTACATCAGTACAATAGATACTTGAACGAGCATCGTCAAAGTCGGTAGTAAAACCAACTTGGTTATTAATTACAAAGTGGATAGTTCCGCCTGTATTGTAGCCTTCAAGATTACCCATTTGAGTAACCTCATATACTATACCTTGAGCTGCAACGGCTGCATCACCGTGAATAAGGATTGGTAGTATTTTAGAGCGGTCTCTATTGTATTCCTCATCACCTTTGGCCCTTACAAAGCCTTCAACCACCGGGTTTACTGCTTCTAAGTGAGAAGGGTTAGGTGCTAGTTTAAGTTCAACTTTTTCGCCATTTACCGCAGTAATTTGGCTCGAAAATCCCATGTGATATTTAACGTCACCATCGCCCATAGTAAGGTCTGGTGTAGAGTTGCCTTCAAATTCGCTAAAGATTTGTTCATAGGTTTTGCCCATAATATTAGCCAAAACATTTAAACGGCCACGGTGGGCCATTCCAATCATTACTTCTTTAACACCAAGTTCGGCACCTTTATTAATAATAGCATCCAATGCAGCGATTGTAGTTTCACCACCTTCCAAAGAGAATCTTTTCTGGCCCAAGTATTTGGTGTGAAGAAAGTTTTCGAAAACTACGGCTTCGTTAAGCTTGCTAAGAATTCTTTCGCGCTGGGCATGAGACGGCTTAAATGAAAGCGCATCTTTTTCAATTTTCTCTCTAAGCCACTTTAGTTTCTCTGGATCACGAACATACATGTATTCGAAGCCGACAGTTCCTTCATATATGTATTTAAGTGTTTCAATGATTTTTCTTAAAGGTGCTTTGCCAATTCCCAACTCTTCACCAGAGATGAATTGAGTATCTAAGTCTGACTCACTTAAGTTGAAGTCAGCCAAATCAAGAATTGGTTTTCTATCTTTTCTTTCCCTAACAGGGTTGGTTTTAGACCTTAGGTGCGCTCTAGTTCTGTAAGCATGGATCAGGTTTCTTACCTGAACCTCTTTGTCAGAAACGGTATTAGTACCAGTTGTAGTTTGAGCAGTGCTCGAAGCCTGACCATCTGGTAGCATTGAATACTCCGTTTGAGCGAACTCAAAACCTTCGAAAAATTTTTTCCAACCCTCATCAATACTGTTGGGGTCATTTTTGAATTGCTGATAAAGGGCTTCTAAAGCCTTAGGATCTGCATTGCTTAAATAAGAATAATTATCCATGAACAGGTGTTTGCCTCTTATGAGTACCAAAGGTAGACCTTTAGTTTAGTTATTGAAAACTGTTTATGCGGTTATATAAATGTATTTATTTTTCTATATCAAAATGAGGTTTTTGTTCTTAATCGTATTTAGTGGCTTAGGGTTGTGTTTGTGTGGGAGAATATCTTCTACATAAGAGTGATTAGCCACTCTGTCTTTCATAGTGAAGTATTGAAAACAACTATAGTCTTCTTAGTTTTAAAATATTAAATGAATATAGAATACGTATGGTAATACCTTATAGAAGGCGTATGAAGTGTATAAAGTGCAAAATAAAAAAAAATATGTAATAATTTGATTTACGAAATTTTCTATTTAGGTTTAAATCATGTTTTACTTTTATCAAGAATGATTATGAAAAATAGATTTTTAATTATGGGTATGGGCTTGTTGTTGGCTAGCTCTTTTGCTTTCAGGTATGTCCCGGATTATTACTCTAAGTGTCTTACAAATGCGAAAGATATGAATGGTAATGATGTGCCTAATGACTACTACTGTAATATTACAACTGAACAATATAATGGGGAATCAACAGATTTAGCTGTATGCGAATGGGAAAGCGGAGATTTTGCTTATTCAAGGTGTTCAGGGAATAGTTTGTATTTTTTTCCAGAAATGTACAATTAAATGTGTAAACATTTATTGATTCTCTTCTTGTTAATTGTCAGTGAGTTTGTGGGTGATGCAAGGCAGTACATAAGGGAGGTGGATGTTGATTTCCCATTTAAAGTTATTAAGGGAGATAGTATGACTTTTGAACTTGATGAAAGGACTGTACATCCATGGGCTCCAGGGAGTTGTTTCCAGTATTTGTCTTCCGAAGATGCGGTAGCTTACTTAAATAAAATTGATGCCAGCATAAAATTATTTGACGTAAAATCAGGTACTATAGTGTTGAGTGTGCCATTATCCATAGAAGGTCCGGATTCTGTTGGTCCTGAGCCTGTTTCGTTTTATTGGGTTAATAGGGATTCTATTTTTGTATTCTCAAATTTGAACAATGGGCGTTTAAGTCTTCTTAATAGCAAAGGGGAAAAATATAGAAACTATGAACTGAATTCAACTAGTGATGAGCTTGCTCATACTGTTGAGTTAAAACGAATTTCTGGAGGTATTAGCTATTCTAAACAGATGAATGCTTTATTCTTAGGGTTACGTGTTTATTCCCCTCAGAAGATGCTCAAAAGAGCACCGTACTTGAAGCTGGATATAGCCTCGGGGAAATTAGATTACTTTACTAATCCACAACCGTATGCTAAAAGTGATTTAGGAAAAATTCCTTTTGATCACAGATTTGGTTCAACTGCTGTTTTTTACAATGATCTATCCAATGAGTTGATTTTGGATTTCGCGCTATCACCTGATTTGTGGGTAAAAAGAGATAGTGATAAATGGTTGATTTTTAGAGCGCAAAGTGTCTATTATGAAAAACCTTTGTTCTTAAAATCGGAGCTCACGAAATATAAGAATAATAGAAGGAAATATATTGACGAGGTGAGGCTGATGCCACGGTATTCAGCGTTGGTTTACGATCAATATCGGGATGTTTATTATCGTATTGGGAGGCTTCCTTTCAATAGGGAGTTATCAAAAAGAAGAGATATGGGTGAGGAGTTAAAGATATATCAAGAGTTCTCAATTCAGGCTTTTGATAAGGATTTCAAGAAAATTGCGGAGAATAAATTTTTTGATGAGAATCTTCTTTTTGAACAGGGGTTATTTGTCAATGAAGAAGGGTTATGGTTGTTGCGCCCACAAGGAGAGGATGAGGATGTTATGGAATTTAAATTAATGAAAATATTAAAAAAATAATTATGAAAAAAATTACACTTATTACAGTATATAGCTTTGTGAGTTTGTTTATTGTGCCTTTCTATATTGTTCCAGATGAAGAGTATTGCCTGATACAAGAAAATATGTATCAGGGGTACTGTGATGCTATAACAATAAAGGGAGCAGAAGGAGAAGATGATATTTTAATTTCTCGGTGTGTCGCAGCAGATATGTCAGCCCCCAATGAAAGTGGTAAACAGAAATGTTCTGGAAACTCAATAGAGCCATTAAACTAATTGTTTTAATAATGAGGAAGCTTGTTTTGTGTTTCTTAATAGCTAAAGTATGTACTGTTTGTGTAGGGCAAACAGTACAATTTACTAATGAGGTATTTGGAAAAGTTATAGACCTAAAGCTTGATAATGAAACTGCTATGCCATGGTATTTTGGTAGTGTGTTTCAGTATTGTGATGATACAGATTTACTGGCTTACTGGAATGGGATAACTAAATCCATAAAGTACTTTGATTTAGAGTCGGGAGAAACTGTAAAAGAAACCAAACTTTCACCTTATGGCCCTGAGGCTATACCCGGTGAACCTTACTATTTTTATTATCATAACAAGGATTCGATTTTTATCTTTTCAGAATTTCAGAATTCCAAACTTTTTTTGGTGAATGATAGAGGAGGTAAAGTTGATACCTTCGATTTTGAAGCTAAAGATGGGTATCGTTTTACACCATTTCCAAGATTGACTAGAGTTTCAGGAGCCATTGTTGTCCACAAGGAACATTTTTTCTTATCATTCAACATTTCAGAGCAGAAGGAACGGAATAGTGTTGCACCAGTTTTAAAATATAACATGGTAACCAAGGAACATGGTTTTTTAAAAGAACCTGGTGCATATAGGGATTTAGATTTGTCACGAATACCCAAAGGAGGACAGCATGAATTCTATGAGTCTCGATTAGCCTTCAATGCTGATAATAATGAAATGGTAATTAATTACCCACTGAGCCAAAAACTCTATGTTTTAAGAGACGGGATAGTAAAAGAAGTAGAGGCAAAAAGCAAGAGTGTTAAGGGGTTTGAATTGCTCTCTAGAGACAAAAATAGATTTGAAGTTAATGATGTAGGATATAAAAAGATTGTGTTCGGAAGCGCAAGATACTTTGGGATTTTCTATGATCAATATAATAAGCTTTTTTATAGATTAGTTAAATTGGATAATGTTTCAAAAACGGAATCAAAGTATTTATCAAATTCCAAAAAGTACGTGCCTGACTCTTACTCATGGATGATATTTGATTCTGGCTTGAGTAAAAAAACAGAAGTTTTATTTACATCTAGAGAGGCGACTCCCGAAAAGGGTGTTTTTGTGAGTCCTAAGGGTTTATGGGTTTTGTTGCCAAATAGTAAAGGGGAGGATATTATGTCTATTGGGTTATTGAAATTTAATGAGAAGGATTAAAGTATTTTTAACAGTGTTTGGGTTATTGACAATAAGTCTGAGTTGTAGTAGGCATTCAGAAATGGACTATTCACTCTTTTTGAAAGAGGCTGGCTTTGAGGTTGATAATGAAGAATTTATGTTAGTTATTCCTCAGAATGGTTGCTCGACTTGTGTGAAAAAATCTTATGGCTTTCTTTTAAAGAACTATGAAAGCCCCAAAATAAAATATGTTTTTACGCACTATTCCTCTCAGAAGGCAATCAAGGTTAGGTTGAATGTTTTGGGCAAGGAGGATGTTTCCCGAATTGGATTTATCGATTTGCGTGTAGCCTTAGAGAATGGGCTATCTCAAATGTATCCCTCTTTGTTAGAAATTGGTAAGGATGGTAAGGCAAAAGTTACTTTTATGAATGCAGAAGACGGCTCTGATTGGCAGTGGCTTGAGGAACAGATGGAACAGGATTCTGAACCCTATAAATTTTAACTTTTGTGCTTAATTGAATATGAAAACTAGTATGGGGAGCTTGTTGAAAAAATATCTTTTTTGTGTTCATGCTTTGTTGAGCAGCCTATTGCTCTTTTGTCCTTTGTCAATGAGTGCTCAGAAAGCTCAAGTTGGAGTGGTAGGTGAGTTAGATCTTCACTTGGACAATGAAACGGCACCTCCTCCTTCTTTTGGTAGTTCGTTTCAATACTGTGAAGACCGTAAGGCAATTGTCTACTACAACAGAATAACAAATGCTCTTAAGTACTTCGATTATAAAACAGGTAAAGGCGTAGGGCAAACCCAGTTTGCCAAACAGGGGCCAGATGATATTGGGCCAGACCCTTACTATTTCCACTACCACAATAAGGATTCTATTTTTATATTGAGCAGGGGGACAAACTTTAGTATGTTCCTTATGAACTCAGAAGGTAAAAAGCTCAATACATTTCATTATTCAAGTGATGATTACAGTAAGGTGCGCTACCCAAGTGCCTCAACCCTTTTTGGGGCACTGGTAGTTAGGCCTCCTTTTGTTTACATTGGTTTGGAGATATCGGATAAAGAAGAACAAAACAAAGTAGCTCCTATCATTAAATTAGATATGAGTAACGATACCTTTGAATATCTAAAGGCTCCCTTGCCTTACCAAGGTTTTGATGTGCGTAGTACAGTTTGGAATAATTTCTATTACTTCTACAATTGCCGCATAACCCAAAACACTAAGAATGGAGATGTTATTATAAGTTTTCCCTTAGATCATAATGTCTACAGGCTTAGAAATGGCATTGTAGAGAAATTAGATGGAAAGAGTGATGCGATTGGAGAGTTTCATTTTCTTGAGAGAAAACGCCCCATAGTTTACGACCCTAACAACATTGATGTACACGCAATAGGTTTCAGTAGTGCGAGATATTATGGTGTTCTTTATAACCCTTATAAGGATTTGTATTACAGGGTGGGGGTGGTTGAAAAAGGCAAGAATACATACAGGCGGCTGTTAGCTGGAGAGGAGGTACGCGATCCTTTTATGTATTCAGTAACTGTTTTTGATGCAGACTTTAACAAACTTTCTGATGGAATCATAGATGGTTGGCATGCTTTGCTGGACAGGGGGATTTTTGTTACACCAGACGGGTTAAGTGGGCCACAGCATAGTGTTAAGGGGGAAGATATAATGGGGATTTCATTCATCGGTTTGAAAAAATGAAGAGAGTAATTATATGTTGTTTTGTGATATTACTTGGGTTGCAGAGCTGTAAGCATAGGTTAGAAATCGAATATAAACCTTTGTTTGAGGAGTCTTCGATAAAATTGAATAGTGAAGATTTGTGCTGGTAATCCCTCAAAATGGCTGTTCTAATTGTGTTAAGAAATCCTATGATTTTATGTTGTTACGTTACAATTCTCCTTTAATCAAATATGTTTTCATCAATTATGGATCGAAAAAAGGCATAAGGGTTAGGCTTAAAGTGCTGGGCGAAGAAGATACTTCTGGAATAGGTTTTATAGAGTTGTCTGTCGCATTAGATCATGGGCTTTCTCATATGTATCCCTCATTGTTGGAAATTGGTAAGGATGGAAAAGCGAAAGTTACTTTTATGAATGCCGAGGACGGCTCTGATTGGGAGTGGCTGGAGAAGTAAGATAGACACATTCTTTAGTAAGTCAGTTTTCTGAATCGTTTTATAATTAAAATATTACCCGTACATTTGCAGTCCATTTTTGAGACGTGATTTCAAAGATTAGAGGACGTGATCCTCGCTAAACTTTAAAAGTTAAATGGCAGTAAAAATCAGATTGGCCCGTAGAGGCCGCAAGAAGCAAGCGATTTACGATGTAGTTATCGCAGACGCAAGAGCACCACGTGATGGTCGCTTTATTGAAAAAATTGGTATTTATAACCCAAACACCAACCCAGCTACTATCAATATTGATAATGAGAAGGCGTTTCAGTGGGTTATGAATGGAGCTCAGCCTACAGATACTGTAAAGGCAATGCTTTCTTACCGAGGAGTTCTTTTAAGAAAACACCTTCAGATTGGTGTAATCAAAGGCGCAATTACTCAAGAAGAAGCTGATAAAAAATATCAGGCTTGGTTAGAGGGTAAAGAATCTCAGATTTCTGGTAAAGTAGAGCAATTAGCAAAAGCAAAAGATGACGCTAAGAAAGCGAAATTAGAAGCGGAAGCTAAGGTAAATGCTGCAAGAGCTGAGGCGATTGCTGCTAGAAAAGCAGAAGCAGAGGCTGCTAATGCACCGGCTGCTGAGGAAGAAGCTACTGAAGAAGTAGAGGCTCCTGCTGCAGAAGAAGCACCAGCTGCTGAAGAGAAAAAGGAAGATTAATTTATTCGGTCATGACGGTTGAAGATTGTTACCAATTAGGGTATATCGTTAAACCGCACGGCTTAAAAGGTGAGGTTCAGGTCTTATTAGACGTGGACTATCCTGATGAATATAAAACATTGGAATCAGTTTTTGTCCAACAAGGGCAACAACTGGTTCCTTTTTTTATTACCGCTATCTCCTTAAATGGAGATAAAGCCATAATTAGGTTTGAGGATACGGATTCTCTAGAGTTAGCACAGTCGCTTAAAGGTTGTGTGCTTTATTTGCCTTTATCTACTCTTCCAGAACGAGAGGAAGGAGATTTTTATTTTCATGAACTCGTAGGCTTAGAGTTAATCGATGTGAATACGGATGAGGCTGTTGGTATGATTGAGAATGTGTTTGAGGCTGGTCCGCAAACATTGCTGTCGGTAAAGCATAAAACTTCTAAGGAAGTATTGATTCCGTTGACGGATGAGCTGATAAAGGAAATAGACAAAGAGAATAATCAAATTCACATGTTTGTTCCTGAGGGTTTGGTAGATGTTTATTTAGAAGATTAATCCATGAGAATTGACATCATTACCTTATTACCACGGTTGCTTGATAGTCCTTTTTCACACTCTATATTAAAAAGAGCGCAGGATAAAGGTTTAGCAGAAGTGGTAGTGCATGATTTGCGTGAATTCTCAACCAGCAAGCAGCGTCAACTTGATGATTATGCTTATGGCGGTGGGGCAGGCATGGTGATGATGATTGAGCCGATTGATTTGTGTATTTCTAAATTAAAGGCTGAGCGTGATTATGATGAAGTTATTTATATGACTCCTGATGGGGAATTGCTGAATCAAGGAATTGCGAATGAACTTTCCTTAAAAGGGAATCTTATTTTACTGTGCGGTCATTATAAAGGAGTAGACGAAAGAGTAAGAGAGCATTTTATTACCCGAGAAATTAGCATTGGAAATTATGTGCTATCGGGAGGGGAATTGGCAGCCGCTGTGGTAGCGGATGCTATAATTAGACTGCTGCCCGGGGTATTGTCTGACGAAACTTCGGCTCTGACGGACTCTTTTCAAGATGATTTGGTAGCTCCACCAGTCTATACACGGCCTGCGGAGTATAAAGGAATGGTTGTGCCAGAAGTGCTTTTATCGGGTCATCAGGCCAAGATTGAAGAATGGAGGTATGAGCAATCTGTAGCGCGAACTAGGGCTAGGCGACCTGGATTGCTAGATGAATAAAAAATTATTGATAGCCTGCTTGTTACAAAAACATTTTCCATATATTTGCAGTCCGATTTTAGACGAGGCTGTTAGAGATAGAAATCATGAGTGATCTTATCAAATTTATAGAGCAAGAAAATAACGAAGTAAGAACTTCGATGCCACAGTTCAATCCAGGTGACACTATCAATGTGCACGTGAAGATTAAAGAAGGTGGTAAAGAGAGAATTCAGCAGTTTCAAGGAACTGTGATTCAGAGAAAAAACCCAGGCACAAACGGTGAGACTTTCACAGTAAGAAAGATTTCTAACGGTGTTGGTGTTGAAAGAGTGTTCCCACTGCTTTCTCCAAATGTCGATAAAATCGAAGTGCTTAGAAAAGGTAAAGTAAGAAGAGCTAAATTATTCTACTTAAGAGGTAGACATGGTAAAGCTGCTAGAATTAAAGAGAAGTTGACTAAATAGTCATTCCTTTAAAAAGAATTTAAACCTCCATTTTGGGGGTTTTTTTATGCCTTATATTTTTTCTGCGCCAATATGTCACCTTTTTAAATAAGGCTCATTTATTGTTCCTTTGCCCACCAAATAAGAATTTATCAGTGGTGATTCAATTTCATAAATATCAAGGTACAGGCAACGATTTCGTAATGATCGATAATCGTGATTTGAAATTCGATAAATCGGACCTTTTGCTCATCGGAAGATTGTGCGACCGAAGGTTCGGAGTAGGCGCAGATGGTGTCATTCTTATAGAGAATCACCCCGAACTCGACTTCGAAATGATTTACTTTAACCCTGATGGCTCACAGAGTTTGTGTGGTAACGGAAGCCGTTGTGCGGTTATGTTTGCCAAAAGTTTAGGAATTATCGACAATGAAACCGGGTTTTTAGCCATTGATGGGGTTCACTCCGCTTTTATTGATGAAGATGAAGTACACTTATTAATGAATGATGTTGCCGAACATGAATTGATCGGTAACGACTTTCTAATCAATACAGGTTCTCCTCATTACATAAAATATGTACCGAATGCGCACGATATTGATGTTGTGCAAACAGGTAGAGATATTCGTTATTCTGACCGCTTTAAAGAGGATGGAGTAAATGTGAACTTTATTGAGGAGTGCCCAAACAACTCACTTGTAATTAGGACGTATGAGAGAGGTGTTGAAAACGAGACTTTGTCTTGCGGTACTGGATGTACTGCTGCGGCATTGTCTTTTGCACTTAAGGGTGCAGAATCGCCCATTAGGCTTAATGCTGTTGGTGGAGAACTTCAAGTCTCTTTTAACCAAGAGGGCGATATTTTTAAGGATATCTATTTGATAGGTCCTGCAGAAAAAGTATTCGAAGGAGTAATAGAGCTGTGAATATAAATCAAGCTTATGTTTCCTTTTTCTATACAAGAAATTAACTTTAGACCATATTAAAAATACAGTATGAGTTTTTTAACAAAGGGGTTAGCAAAGGTTTTCGGATCAAAGTCAGATCGCGATATTAAAGAGGTAAAACCTTACGTTGACAAGATCAATAAGGCGTTTGCCGAAATGAGGAACATCTCTGATGAGGCCTTAAGGGGGAAGACCCAAGAAATTAAAGGAAGGATTAAAGACTACCTTAAAGAAATTGATGGAGAGCTAGAGGCACTTCATAAAAGAATTGATAGCGAAACTGGTCTTGAGATTGCTCAAAAAGAGAGCATTTTTGATCAAATAGATAAATTGGAAGAGAAGCGCGATGAAGAACTTGAAAAAGTACTTATGGATGTGCTTCCCGATGCCTTTGCTGTAGTAAAGGAAACCGCAAGAAGATTAAAAGAAGTAGGTAAACTTGAAGTTCAGGCCACTTTGCACGACAGGCAAATTGCGGCCATTGGCCCTCAGGTAGAAATTGTTGGTGAAACAGCGGTTTGGAAGAATAAGTGGTTAGCTGCAGGCTCTGAGGTGACTTGGGAGATGCTTCACTACGATGTTCAACTTATCGGTGGAATTGTTTTGCATCAAGGTAAAATTGCCGAAATGGCTACTGGTGAAGGTAAAACGCTTGTGGCTACCTTGCCTGCCTACCTAAATGCTTTGGCCGAAAGAGGGGTTCACGTAATTACGGTGAACGACTATTTGGCAAAACGAGATTCAGAATGGATGGCGCCATTATTCCAGTTTCATGGGCTTACCATCGACTGTATTGATAAGCACCAACCTAACTCTGAACAAAGAAGACAAGCCTACCGTGCTGATATTACTTACGGAACTAATAACGAGTTTGGCTTTGATTATCTGCGTGACAACATGGCTAGAGAAGCCAAAGAACTTGTGCAGCGCAAGCATCATTATGCTATGGTCGATGAGGTCGATTCAGTATTGATCGATGAAGCCAGAACTCCATTAATTATTTCGGGGCCAATTCCTAAAGGGGATGAACACGAGTTTCATGAATTGAAGCCTCGCGTAACCAAATTGGTAGATGCACAAAAGAAGTTATGTTCTCAGTATTTGAACGATGCCAAAAGGTTAATTAAAGAAGGAAACGAGGAAGAAGGTGGATTAGCCTTGTTTAGAGCCTTCCGTGGTCTTCCAAAATATAAGCCATTGATTAAATTCCTTAGTGAAACAGGAATGAAGATGGTAATGCAGAAAACAGAAAACTTCTATCTGCAAGACAATCAGAAAAACATGCCTAAGGCAGATGAACCGCTTTACTTTACTATTGATGAAAAAACCAACGCGGTTAATCTTACTGAAAAAGGAACAGACTTGATTACTGGCGAAGGAGAAGATCCAAACTTCTTTATCATGACCGATATTGGAGAAGTAGTTGCCAGACTAGAGAAAGATGAAACTTTATCGGATGAGGAAAAGCTGAAACAAAAGGAAGAAGCTATTCAAGATTACTCCGTAAAAGGCCAGCGAATACATACCGTGAACCAGCTGCTAAAAGCTTATACCATGTTTGAAAAGGATACAGAATACATCCTTGATGGCGGTAAGGTGAAAATTGTAGATGAGCAAACCGGAAGGGTAATGGACGGTCGTAGGTATTCTGACGGACTACACCAAGCCATTGAAGCAAAGGAAAACGTGAAGGTAGAAGACGCTACTCAAACCTATGCTACAATCACATTGCAGAATTACTTCAGAATGTACCACAAACTGGCAGGTATGACGGGTACTGCCGAAACAGAAGCAGGTGAGTTCTGGGAAATCTATAAGTTGGATACAGTGGTAATTCCTACCAACAGACCAATTGCAAGAGAAGACAGAGAGGATAAAGTATATAAAACGGTAAGAGAAAAGTTTAATGCCGTAGTCGATGAAATCGTTGAGTTAACTGCTGAAGGCAGACCGGTACTTGTGGGTACTACTTCGGTTGAAATCTCAGAGATATTGAGTAGAATGCTTCATCTGAAAAAGATTGAGCACCAGGTATTGAACGCGAAACAACACGCTAGAGAAGCCGATGTTGTAGCCGCTGCTGGTAGACCAGGTACGGTAACCATTGCTACAAACATGGCGGGTCGTGGAACAGATATTAAACTATCGCCAGAATCTAAAGCTGCTGGCGGGCTTGCCATTATTGGTACAGAAAGACATGAGTCAAGACGAGTTGACCGTCAGTTAAGAGGTAGAGCGGGCCGTCAGGGAGACGCAGGTTCATCTCAATTCTTTGTTTCGTTAGAAGATAATCTAATGAGGCTTTTTGGCTCAGACAGAGTGGCCAAGTTAATGGATAGAATGGGATTGAAGGAAGGTGAAATGATTCAGCATTCCATGATTTCCAAATCTATTGAAAGAGCACAGCGTAAGGTGGAAGAAAATAACTTCGGTACTAGAAAACGACTTTTGGAGTATGATGACATCATGAACCAACAGCGTTCTGTGATCTACGAACGAAGAAGAAATGCGCTGATGGGCGAACGTCTACAGTTGGATATTATGAACATGATGTACGACACTTGTGAAGACATTGTGAACAATACAAAACCAACAAACGATTTCGATGGATTCAAACTGAGTTGCATTGGTACTTTAGGTATGGATACCAAAATTAATTTGGATCAATACACGCAATCTGATGTAAACACGCTTATCAATGATCTGTATGAAGAGGTTTATGCAGATTATAACAAGAAGAACAAGAATATAGCGGAAAAAACACTGCCGTTGATGAAGCATATTCAACAAGAAAAAGGCGCTACAGTTGAGAACATTCTCCTTCCATTTATTGATGGAAAAAGGCAGATTGGAGTGGCTGTTAACCTGAATAAGACTGTTGAAACAGAAAATGCTGAGCTGATCAAGGCCATGGAAAAATCTATTACACTAGCTGTAATTGACCAAACTTGGAAAGAACATCTTCGCGACATGGATGACTTGAAGCAGTCGGTACAGAATGCGGTTTATGAGCAGAAGGATCCACTTTTGATTTATAAATTCGAAGCTTTCCAATTGTTTAAAGCCTTCCTTTCTAAAGTAAATGAAGAAACCGTTTCTTTCTTAACCAAAGCCGATATCCCTCAACAAGCGCCAGATAGGGTGCAAGAGGCAAGAAGTAGAGGAAGTCAGCAGAAATTGAATGAGAGTAAGGAAGAATCTAAATCTGCTTTGGCAAGTAGACAAGATACTAGAAACAGACCTCCGGTAGAAAAAACAGCTCCTATTAAGTCTGAAAAGATTTATGGAAGAAACGATCGAGTAAATGTTCAGTATCAAGACGGAACCATTAAAAATGACGTTAAGTTTAAGCAAGTGGAAGAAGATATTCTGAGCAATAAATGCGTAGTTATTAATGATTAAGTCTGTTTCAAATACTTTATTGACTCTGACAGTAGTCCTGTTGGCGGTTGGTTGTACCAATCAGGCTATTCCTAAAAAGGATGTAAAGCGAGACGATGTTGATTTGAGTTATTCTGATGATTTATCGAAATATCGCCCAACTGTTAAGGTACAATCTAAAGAGGGCGATACAATCAAAGTATTGAATAATCAAGCCATCCGCTCAACTTATGAAATATCAGATAAGATGGATGCCGTGATGGATTCCATTGCCGTGAGAAATGACACCTTGGCAACACTTTCTGGCTATACCATTATGGTTTATTCTGGTACCAACGAAGTTGAGGCAGGTAGAATCAGAAATCGCCTTTTCGATATTCTTCCAGCAATGGAGGCGCAGATTCAGTACAAATTGCCGACCTATTTCGTGAAGATTGGAGAGTTCTATCAGCAGATAGAAGCCCAACCGCTTTATGAAAAAATAAAGAAATATTACCCAACCGCTACTGTAGTTCCAGAGCAATTCAAGCTTGAAAAATGAGTTTGTTGAATGACGTAAAAAAGCTTGCTGCTCAGTATGCAGAGGATACTGTTAATATTCGTAGGCATATTCATGCAAACCCCGAGCTTTCTTTCAAGGAGTTTGAAACCGCAAAATATGTGGCGGCTGAGTTGCGTAAATTAGGAATCGAACCAAAGGAAGGAGTGGCTGGAACAGGGTTAACCGCCTTAATTGAAGGAAGGAATCCAGCATCCAAAACGGTGGCTTTGCGTGCCGATATGGACGCTTTGCCGATTACGGAGCAAAATGAAGTTTCTTATAAATCTAAGAATATAGGGGTAATGCACGCTTGTGGTCACGATGTCCACACGTCATGTCTTTTAGGTGCCGCCCGTATTTTAGTGCAACTTAAAGATCAGTTTGAAGGAACTATAAAGCTTGTTTTTCAGCCGGGAGAAGAGAAAAACCCAGGGGGCGCATCTTTAATGATTAAAGATGGAGCTTTGGAAAACCCTAGACCAAATAATATGTTTGGGCAACATGTGATGCCGTATATTCCGACAGGGAAAGTTGGTTTTAGAGAAGGGCAATACATGGCCAGTGCTGATGAAATTTACCTTACCGTAAAAGGTAAAGGTGGTCATGCTGCACTGCCTGATAAAGTGATTGACCCTATTCTGATTGCATCGCATATCATTGTGGCGTTACAGCAAGTAGTGAGCAGAAATGCTGACCCTAAAAAACCAACCGTGCTTTCGTTTGGGCAAATTGAAGGTGGCCATGCGCAGAATATCATTCCCGATGAAGTTAAAATCGGAGGAACCTTTCGGGCTTTAGACGAGGAGTGGCGCTTTGAGGCACACAAAAAAATAAGAAGCATTGCTGAAGGACTTGCTGAGGCAATGGGAGGGAGTTGTGATGTGTTGATTGACGTTGGTTACCCTTACTTAACCAATGACCCGACAACTACGCAATCAGCACGTGCGGCAGCAACAGCTTATCTCGGTGCAGAAAATATTGTGGATTTAGATTTATGGATGGGGGCAGAAGATTTTGCCTACTATTCGCATGAGGTGCCTTCTTGCTTCTATCGTTTGGGAACAGGAAATTCAGTAAAAGGAACTACTTTGGGGGTGCATACACCTAAATTCAACATAGACGAAGATGCCATTGAATTGGGGATTGGTCTGATGGCTTGGATTGCCTTGAACCAACTTGCTTCCGCCCAATAGGACATAAAAAAAGCCTCAAAATGAGGCTTTAATATTTTCTAAGATTTATTCTTCTTAAGCTTTCAATAGTTCAGCCATTGTAGCTCCGATATCTGCAGGAGAATTAACTACAGTAATTCCGCACTCTGACATAATTTTCATTTTGGCTTCTGCAGTATCTTCTGCTCCACCAATGATTGCACCAGCGTGGCCCATTCTTCTGCCTGGAGGCGCTGTTTGACCAGCAATAAATCCAACTACAGGTTTTTTGTTTCCTGTTGATTTAATGTACTCAGCAGCAAGGGCTTCGTAGTTACCGCCAATTTCACCGATCATAACGATAGCGTCCGTTTCTGGATCGTTCATTAAAAGCTCTACGGCTTCTTTAGTAGGAGTTCCAATAATTGGGTCGCCACCAATACCAATTGCAGTAGAAATACCCAAACCGGCTTTCACCAACTGGTCAGCAGCTTCGTAAGTTAATGTACCTGATTTAGATACTAAACCAATTCTACCTTTTTTGAAAATAAAGCCAGGCATGATACCAACTTTAGCTTCGCCAGGAGTAATTACACCTGGGCAGTTAGGGCCAATCAAAGTAACATTTTTGTTTTTGATATATTCTTTAGCCATTACCATATCCTTTACAGGAATTCCTTCGGTAATAGCGATGATTACAGATATTCCAGCATCAGCCGCTTCCATAATGGCATCAGCCGCAAAAGCAGGTGGAACAAAAATAATGGAAACATCTGCACCTGTTGAAGTCACTGCGTCTTCAACAGTATTAAAAACAGGTTTGCCTAGGTGTAGCTGACCTCCTTTATTTGGAGTAACACCACCAACTACATTTGTACCATATTCAATCATTTGTTCAGCATGGAAAGTACCTTCAGAACCGGTAAATCCTTGAACTATAATTTTAGAATCTTTATTGACTAAAACACTCATTACAGCGGGTTTAAATTTGTGGCAAAAATAGAATAATAAATGGCTAAGCCAAAGGATTAATTGCTTGAGATGTTCCGTTTGGCTGAATTACAACCCAAGCTTTTGTGAACGAAAAAACTGTTAACCTTTTTTAACGAAATTTTATTCTGAAAACTGAAACAATTTTTATCGATTGTCGGTATACCTACCCATAAGTGTTTAGAAAGAAGAATTGATAAACAACACTTATCAGGTAAGAATATAGATTAAGGTTGATTATACATAGTTAGTTTTTAGTATTTTAAGGTTGATTAAGAAAAAGAGCTCGAGGTTGGGGCTCTTTTCTTTTTTTAGGCCTGTTAGAAAAATAGGAATTTGAATCGCCTAGGCTTAACAACACTCTATTAAAATACTATCTTAGTAGGTCATCCAAAAAATAAAATGAGCACACCTGATTTCAAAGGCGCAAAAATTTTTGGCCTATTTGCTGGACCCCTAGTATTTTTTCTCATCCTAACCTTTTCTCCCGATTTCTGGATATCTCCTGAAGCATGGAAGGTGGTTGGTATTGCTGCTTGGATGATTATTTGGTGGATTACCGAAGCTGCTCCCATTCCTGTTACTGCTTTACTTCCCATTGTCTTGTTTCAACTTACGGGTGTTTTCGATGCAAACGAAGCTACTGCACCTTATGCAAACCCTATTATATTTCTGTTTATGGCAGGTTTTATTTTGGGTTTAGGAATGGAAAAGCACAATCTGCATAAACGAATCGCATTGAACTTAATCCGTCTAACAGGCACCAATCCAAATGGAATTATCTTGGGTTTTATGCTTACCACTGCCTTTCTTTCTATGTGGATTAGCAATACAGCTACAACGGTGATGATGCTGCCAATTGCACTATCTATTACCAGTTTGCTAGAATTGGATCTGACAGAAGACAAAGGGAAAAAGAGGTTTTCATTAGTGCTCATGTTAGGCATTGCTTATGCCGCTAATATCGGAGGTACAGCCACCATTATTGGAACTCCGCCTAACGTGGCATGGGTGGGTTTTATGAGTGAAATGATGAATTATGAGGTGAGTTTCTCTCAATATTTGAAAGTGGGTTTACCTACATGTTTTATCATGCTCACCATTACTTACCTTTTGCTTACTAAAGTACTTTTCCCTAGTAGAATCAAGAATCTGGCTGATTCCTCTCAAATTATTGACGATCAAATCAAATTGCTGGGAAAGATTAGCCGAGCAGAAAAGTTGGTAGCAATTATATTTGTCCTTACTGCAGTTGCCTGGATTCTCAGAGGAAACTTAAATACTTGGTTTAATACCAACTTGCTAAACGACACCTTAATAGGGATGGTAGGTGCCATTTTTATGTTTGCTACTCCGGTTAGTTTGAAGAAAGGAGAATTTTTATTGGATTGGGAATATACCAAAAAGTTACCTTGGGGAATTCTATTACTTTTTGGAGGTGGTCTCACGTTGGCCAAGGCCATGGAAACTACTGAAATTGTTCAGATTGTAGGCGAAACAATAACCCAACAAGGCAATGTCAGTAAGTTACTATTGGTTTTAGGTTTAAGTGCATTTATGCTGTTTATGACCGAGATTATGAGTAATGTAGCCCTTGCCGTTATCTTTGTGCCGGTAGTTTTAGGAATTTCCATTAGTCTAAATATTAACCCAATGTACCTTTCGTTGCCGGTTACTTTGGCGGCAAGCTATGCCTTTATGATGCCCATTTCTACTCCGCCAAATGCAATAGTGTTTTCTTCTGGAATGATCCCCATGAAGCAAATGATTAGGGCTGGATTTATTCTTAATGTTGTAGCTATTCTTCTTTTAGCTGTTTTATCAGAAACCTTGATTCCCTTAGTGTATGGATAACATGAAAGAAAGCGCAATAGTATTTGATAAGATTGTTGAAGAAAGAAGGTCAGTGCGGATTTATGACGATAAAGCAGATTTTGACCCAGATGCTGTTAAGCGAAGTTTGGAAAGGGCTATTCTTTCACCCAATAGCAGCAACATGCAACTTTGGGAATTTTATAGAATTCGTTCCGAAGAAGCCCTTGAAAAGGTAAGCTGGATGTGTATGAATCAGAAGGCTGCGAAAACTGCTAGAGAATTGGTGGTATTTGTAGCTCGAAAAGATCTTTGGCGAACAAGGCAAAAAGCTTTGGTAAAAGAAATGAAAAGGGTTTATGGCGAACCTAAAACCAAGGCAGCCAAGAGGGCACTTAACTATTACGAAAGCCTAATTCCTAAATATTACTACAACGACCCTTTTGGCGTTTGGGGTTTTATTAAAAAGTGCATCTACTTTTTTGTAGGTCTAAACAGGCCAATGGTGCGTCACGGAAATGCTACTGATGTTCGTATTAGTGTACATAAAAGTGCTGCATTGGCTGCCCAAACCTTTATGCTGAGCATGAAATCTGAAGGTTACGATACTTGCCCAATGGAAGGTATGGACTCACTTCGGATTAAAAAGTTTCTAAAGCTTCCGCGAAAAGCAGAAGTAACTATGGTGATTGGTTGCGGTCCGGCAGCAGAAGGTGGTGTTTATTCAGAGCGATTTAGAGTGCCAAATAGCGAAGTCATTTTTGAGGTTTAGCAGAATATCATCAAAATTTATTTCTATTAATCTGTAATCAGATTTAGGCTAATCGCTTATATTTATTTCAAATTCCTACATCTTATGAAAACCACTAAAAAATTCCTTTCGATAATCTGTATTCTCAGTCTCTCAATATGTCTTACTTCATGTGTTAAGATTATAGAGAAATTCATTTTCAAAAATGATGGTAGTGGTACATATTCTATGGCCGTTGATATGAGTGAAATGGCTGAAATGATGAAGTCTTTAGGCGGAGCAGATGACGAGTTCATTAAGAGCATGGATGAGATGGAGGTGAGTTTTGAAGAGAAGGTGGCTCGAATGGAGGCAATCAACGGAGTATCTAATTGGCGGAACGAGTTTGACCGAGAGAACCTAAAATATGAGGTGCTTTTTGACTTTGCAGATGTAGATGCCTTGAATGCGGGAATGAGTGAGTTTTACCGTGACTCCACAGAAGTGGGCTCAACTAAGCTGACAACCTTTTTTATCCAAAAGGGCAATACTTTTGAAAGAACTGAAAACAATGGAATAGTCGATAATTTTAAAAAAGGACTTCAGGAAGATGGAGAAGAAGAACTTGATTTAGAAATGGCTGCAATGTTGTTCGGTGATGCTTCTTATAAGCAGACTATTGAATTTGATAATAAGATTAAATCAGTTTCAAATAAGGAATATGTAATTTCGGACGACAAAAAAGTGGCTAGTTGGGAATATAGGCTGTTTATTAAAGAAGACTTCAATAAAAAGCCAAAAACAAAAATTGTAATCAAATAAACCTCAGTCGTTTATTTGATTACAAATTCTGTGAGCAATCTTATTCCTTGAAGGCTAATTTTGCCACCGAGCCTCCAGGACCCGAAGCATAGGCTGCCTTGTTGTCTTTGGATACGCTTACAGCATAATATTTACCTTCCATTGGAGCATAACCTTCCATTCCTTCTCTAAAGTAATCGCAACTTTCTCTGCCTACGGCCAAAACCAAATCATTGAAAATAGCAACTCCAGACCTGTAACCTTGTGGTTTTAAAGCAGCCATTACAGGAAACCACGATTTTCCACGGTCTAAGGTATAGGCACTATTGATTCGGGTAAGCGAATCTCCACGATAATCACCCCCGACCATCAGACCTTCGTTTTCATTTTTAAAAGCAATGGAAAAAATTCCTGCGGTGGATTCACCTGATTGAAGCGGTGTAATGGTTTTCTCCCAAGTTTCACCTCTATCGTAAGAATAAAAAAGACTAGCTTCTTCTCCGCCTAAGCCTATATAAACATCTGAATTTCCATTCGTAATTAAGCAAGTGCCACTGGCTGCAAAACCACCCTGTCCATCTTTAGCAATCGGTCTTTGTTCGAAAGGAAGTTCTTGCCAGGTTTCACCACCATCTTTGGTTTTCAGAATTAGCAATCGGCTATCTACCGCATCGCCAAAAATGATTCCGTTTTGATCGTCCCAAAAATCCATGGCATCGTAGAAAGTGCCTTCCTTCATAGAAAAGTATTTCTGTTGCCAACTTTGACCGCCATCAGTGGTTTTGTAAATCACCGCTGGTAGGCCTGCACTCAATACAATGGCCGTATTCTCATCAAAGCCTTGAATATCTCTAAAGTCGATAGTGTCGGATGCTGGAACACTTACGTCTTCCCAAGTTTCTCCTCCGTCAATTGTTCTGAGCACCGTTCCTTTGGTGCCGCTGGCCCAGGCTACATTTTCTGTTACGGCATTTAGACCTCGTAAACTAGCTTTTGAACCAGACGTTTGTGCTTGCCAATAAGGGATTTGTGTTTTGCTTTCTTCTTCTTTTTTCTCTGAACTTCCACAGCCTAGTAAGAAGAGGATTGGAAATAAGTATATTAATTTCTTCATGGGGGTTTTACTGGTTTTTCAAGGCAGCCAAATCTGGCTTTTCTTTCGATTTATACACTGAAGAAGGTAATTCATCAAATACCATAATATTGGTGAGTTGGCGTTCGCCTCGGTCTCCTGAAATTAAGATGTTGCCCATCTTTTGGTAATTTCTAAAAGGAACATTGAAGCCTTGGGTAGTGTCAGCCGCATTACGATAATAAGCCCATTGCTTAACCAAGTGATCCGTTTTATCTACCCATACCCAATAGCGGTTATTTGGAGTGTTCCCTACTTTATCGAATGTCAATTCAAGCTTATCTGCCAATACATCTTCATTGGTTTTTTCTTCCCCCAAATACTTTAGTGTAACGCCCGAGTCTTTTAATTTGAAAGGCATAAGCAACCAATAGGAGTCGTTGATCCAAGCACTTTTACCTCTGCCAATTAGATTGTTTAATGTATCAGAATCGGTAATTTCTCTTCCGTCTATAAATGCTTTTCCAGTATTATCATTAATGTTGATTAGGAAAGTAGTATTGCGCATATCAATGCGAACATCACCTGTCCATTTGTCCCAAACTAAATCACGAGCGCCAAAGAAATTCCATGCAATATGTCGGGTGTTGTCCCATGCTTTACGTCCCCCCATGGCTTCCATTACTTGATCGGCTACTTCGATGGCTTTTGGGTCAGAACCTTCTAGATTAAAGCCTTCAGCTGGAGGGTTGCCATATTCAACATCTGTGGTTTCTTGAGTGGTTCCTGATCCACAGCTTTGTATTAAACAGACAAGTAAGAGCGAGAGGAAAAATAAGGTCTTGGTTTTCATAAGGTTTTGATTTGTTAGCTAAGATAATGGCTTGTGTTGAAAAACCATTAATGATGCTTATGATAGCATTGAATAAGTGATTCTAAAAACATAATAATTTTGGATTACGATGTACTGACCTTAGTCACTTCCTTTTAGAACTCACAATTCATCCGCCCAATTCTACGATTCGGTAAGACTAATTTCAATTCAGAAACGGAGCATCGCACCTTTGAGTCAACAACGAGCCCTTGGGGCTGAAACTCAAAAAACAACAACAATGCAGTGTTTCAAATTTATTATTCTTTTTGTGTTGGCCATTGCTTCCAATGCCAAGGCACAAACTGTTATTTCAGGAAAAGTAACCGATAGTCAAGGGCAATCAATCCCTTTTGCGAATGTGTACATTAAAGGATCATTTGATGGTGCAAACTCTAAAAATGACGGTTCCTTCAGTTTCCAAACAAGCGAGACAGGACAGCGAACCCTAATGGTAAGCTTTATTGGCTTTAAAACCTTCGAGAAAACACTTGAATTGAATGGTCAACCAATTCAGGTGGATGTCATTTTAGAAGAGCAAATCAATAAAATTGATGGAGTAACCATTACCGCTGGAGCATTCGAAGCCAGCGATATTAAAAAGGTGACTGTGTTAAAACCCCTTGATATTGTAACTACGGCAAGTGCAGCAGGCGATATCATGGGGGCAATAAACACTCTGCCTGGTACCGCCACTGTTGGCGAATCAGGAAGGTTATTCGTTCGTGGAGGCGAAGGCTACGAAACCAAGGTTTTTATTGATGGACTTGAGGTTAGAAATGCATTTGGTGCTACGGCTCCCAATGTACCCACTAGAGGACGATTTAGTCCTTTTTTGTTTAAAGGAACCATATTTAGTACGGGCGGGTACTCTGCTGAATATGGCCAAGCACTTTCTTCGGCCTTGGTTTTAAACTCCAACGATATTGCCGAGAAAACCCAAGCTGATATTTCGGTAATGACGGTTGGAGGCGATTTGGCCTACACCAAAAAATGGGAGAACTCCAGTATTTCAGGCAAGGTTCAGTATACGGATTTACGCCCTTATCAAGATATGATCAAACAGGATTTTGATTGGAAAGTGGCGCCTAATGGGAAAGTAGCTGAGTTGGTTTTCCGACAGAAAATAAATGGAACTGGTTTATTGAAAGTATACACCAATATGGACATTTCGAACCTGAGCATTCGTCAACCCAACATCAATAATGGTGGAGCGAAAGACACCGTTTCGATTGGTAATGATTACTTCTATTTGAATACGAGCTACAAAGACATTATTGCTGACCGTTGGTCGGTTCGGGCTGGGGTTTCTACCACTTTGAACCAAGAGAAAATTGACTTCAATACTGATGTGATTGAGGAGGACGAAAAAGGCGTTCACGCTAAGCTCGCTTTAAACTGGGAAGCAGCCGAAAAGGTGAGCGTAAATATGGGGGCCGAGTTTTTCGCTAAGAAATACACCAATAAATTTAACATAGAAAATGGGCCAAATGATGCCTTCGATTTTAAAGAAAACATTGCGAGCACTTTTGTTGAAACGGATTATTTCGCTTCGAATAAGTTTGTAGTGCGCACGGGATTGCGTTTAGAACACTCTTCATTATTGGGCCAAACGTGGGTGAATCCACGATTAGCGATGTCGTATAAGCTGACAGAAAAAGGGCAGTTTTCGCTGGCCTATGGGCAGTATTTGCAATCTGCTCAAAACGACTATGCTTTGGTAAATCAGAATTTAAAACCAGAGAAGGCAGCGCATTACATTCTGAACTATCAATACATTCATAATGATCGTGTTTTCAGGGTAGAAACCTATTTTAAAAAATATGACGACTTAGTGAAGTTCATTGACGAGAATGATTTCAACCCTAATAATTACTCAAATGCTGGCTTTGGTGAGGCCAAAGGGGTGGATGTGTTTTGGAGAGATAGTAAGACCTTTGAAAATACTGACTACTGGATTTCTTACTCCTACGTGGATTCAAAAAGAGATTATCGAGATTTTTCGAGTTTAGCTACGCCTTCATTTGTGTCTAATCACAACTTCTCTTTTGTGGCCAAACATTTTGTTGTGCCGTTAAGAACTCAATTTGGAGCCACATATAATTTTGCTTCGAGCAGGCCATTTCACAACCCGAACAAGTCTGGTTTTCAGAATGATAAAACACCAACTTTTCACGACTTGAGTTTGAATGCTGCTTTCCTTATAAAACCGAATATCATCCTGTACATGTCTTCTTCCAACATCTTCGGGCGCAATAATGTGTTTGGTTACCAATATGCAGATCAAGCGAATGCTCAAGGTATTTATGAACGACAGGAGATAGGGCAAGGCGCCAAGCGTTTCATTTTTCTTTCCCTGTTCATCACCTTAACAAAAGATGGACAAGAGAATCAGCTGGATAACTTGTAGTAGTTAGCATTTAGACATTAGATGAGATCCTTTTGAAATTTGAGTTTTGACCCCTTGAAATTTTACTTTATTACGGTTCATCCTGAAGATTCTACGGTTCGGTAACACTTTTTTTCTAAGCCAATCATTTCCCTGCACTTTAGTATCATCATTAGAAAACGAACTCAAAAACTATAAAAAACATAACATGAAAAAGCTTACAATTTTACTCGCACTTTTTATCACAAGTTTCACCTTAAATGCTCAAAACCAAGAGGCTTATATGAACGCCATGGTCAAGGGCTTGCAGTCAATGGGGGCTGAGCGAAATTTAGAAAACCTACAAGCTTCAGCTGGTCAATTTGAACGTATAGCCTCCAATGCAAGCGACCAGTGGCACCCTCAATATTACGCTGCCCTTAGTTATATTAATGCTTCATTATTGGCAGAGGGTGTAAAAGCCAAAGACCAACTTTTAGATAAGGCTAAGCCATTTGTTGAAAAAGCGAAAGAGCTTGTGCCTAACAATAGTGAGGTTGTGGCCTTAGAAGGTTTTTATTTTATGGCGCAATTGGCGGCCGATCCAAACACAAGAGGACAATCATTGTCGGGCTTGGCAACACAAACTTTTGGTTATGCCATGAAATTAAACCCTGAAAATCCTAGAGCAATGGCTTTAATGGCTCAAATGCAATATGGTACAGCACAGTTTTTCGGTTCTTCTACAGCAGGCGCCTGTGGTTTGGCGCAGAAAAGTATTCCTCTCTTTAATGCTGAAGAAAAAGGAAAAAGCTTTGATCCTACTTGGGGAATTGAAGTAGCTGAACAGTTAATGGCTGGTTGCGGAAAGTAAAAACAATGGTGCTATCGAAAGTCGGTAGCACCTCATTTTTCTTCTTCCTTAAAAGATTCAATCATGGAAAAAGTACTCATCTTATCTCACGTAACTGCAGGCGTTACTACTTTGCTTTCAGGAATTTTGGCTGCTTTTTTTGGTAGAAAAGGAGGTAAGATTCACTGCGCTGCCGGAAAGGTTTTCTTTTGGTCTATGACTTGGATCTTCATTAGCGCAATTTTAATTGTAAGCTTCGTTAGGTTTAACTTCTTTCTTACCATCATAGCTGTATTTAGTTTCTATATGACATTCGCAGGCCAACGGGTATTGGAGCTGAAAAAAACATTGAAGCCATTGCTTATCGATTGGATCGCGGCTTTTATTGCCATTGCTTTTGGCTTAACTCTTTTTGGGGCGGGAATTAGGTATTTAGTCTTGAGCAATTTTTCATCAAGCTTTGGTTATCTGTCCATCATTTTCGGGTTTTTCACTGCCAATACCGCGTGGCTCAACATCAAAGGGTTTAGAAATACCAAACCCGATAAAATGTGGTGGTGGTTTGCCCATATGAATTTAATGGGAGGTGCATTTATCGCTAGCATTACAGCTTTTTTAGTTCAAAATGGAGCCCTTTTTCAGGCCTTAGGAAATAAGGGGTGGTTACTTTGGGTTTTGCCTGCTGCCATAGGTTCGCCATTAATTGCTTATCATGCCAACCGTTACAGAAAACAATTTGGCGTTGGTAAATATGCCAACACATTGAAAGTATAAAATCAGTACTTTAGCCTAAATGGGATACCTCAAAACACTGAACTGGAAAAAGGAGATTAAGGAAACTGTGCTTATCGCATTGTTTGGAGGCCCTTCTGCCTATTTCTGGTGTAGTACCTGCTTTAGTGCTTGGAATGTAGCCCTTGCAGCAACGGCCATTTCTGCCATTCAGTGGATTTTACTCTGGCAAGGCAATGCACATGTTTCCAATTATCTTTCCTATAGAATCCCTTGGTTAGAAAACCCAAGTAAGCGATTTATTTGGGGAGTAATAGGCGTAATTGCATATACTCCTACAGCTGTTTACTCACTATATGTAGTGCTGAAATATGGCTTCGACATTGATTTGGGTGATATTAAATGGACCTTATTAATCTCTGTCGGAATCACTTTTGTTATTTCTTTTTTCTTGAATTCGGTTGAATTTCTTAAGAACTGGAAGAAAGCCAGTTTGGATGCAGAAAGGCTAAAAAAAGAACAGATGGAGGCCAAATATGAAACACTCAAAAATCAGGTCAACCCACACTTTCTATTTAATAGCTTGAATGCGCTAACCAATTTGGTGTATGAAGATCAAGACCAAGCGGCCAAGTTTATTCGTGAGCTTTCAAAAGTGTATCGGTATGTTTTAGATACTCGTGCCCAAGAGGTAGTAAGCCTGAAAACCGAAATGGAATTTGTTAACTCTTACCTCTTTCTACAAAAAATAAGGTTTGACGAAAAGCTTCAGTTGATAATAAATATTGAAGATTTTGAACAAAAAATGCTTCCACCTATGGCCATTCAAATGCTTTTAGAAAATGCCATTAAGCATAATGTAATTGCTGAAGAAGAACCACTTACTATTCATGTTGAAATTGAAAATGGGGAAAAACTGGTGGTTCGAAATAACCTTCAGAAGAAGAATATCCCAGTAGATGAAAGTTCAGGTATGGGGCTTTCAAACATAAAATCTAGGTATGAATTCTTAAGCCCAATACCCGTGGAGGTGGTTGATGGGCCGAGCGAATTTATTGTGAAACTTCCATTATTAGCCTTTGAGAAATGAAAGTACTGATTGTAGAAGATGAGTCGATGGCAGCCAAGAGATTGGCTAGCTTACTAGAAAAAATTAATCCAGAAATTGAAATACTGGCCAAACTCGATTCGGTAAAACGAACGGTGAATTGGTTAAAAGAAAATCCTCAGCCCGATCTTCTGTTCTTCGATATTCAGTTGGCAGATGGACTCAGTTTCGAGATTTTGGAGCAGGTAGAAGTTTCTTCCCCCATCATATTCACTACTGCTTTTGATGAGTATGCCATTCAGGCGTTTAAGGTAAATAGCATTGATTATTTGCTCAAACCCATTGATCCAGCAGATTTAGAAAGTGCTTTAGAAAAGTATGAAGCCAGATTTAAGCCCAGCGTACCTGAGCGAAACTCAGGTATGGATATGATGCTGATTCAGCAAGCCATGCAAATGCTGACAAAGCAATACAAGGAGCGCTTTGTTGTCAAAATTGGGGAGCATATTCACACCATTGCAACTTCAGAAACAGCATACTTTTTTAGCCAAGAAAAGGCCACTTACCTTCAAACTAAAGAGAAGAACCGATACATTATTGACTACACCATGGAACAAGTGGAACAGTTGGTAGATCCTCAAAAATTCTTCCGCATTAATCGTAAATACTTGGTTTCGCTAGAGGCGGTAAAGGATATTATCACCTATTCAAACTCTCGTCTCCGACTTATTTTAATTCATACAGATGAAACCGATGCGATTGTAAGCAGAGACAAAGTGCAAGATTTTAAAAAGTGGCTCGATCGATAATGCCTTTTTACCGTATATTCGGACATGCGTGTTTTATTATCATCAATTCTAATTGTTTTTTCTACCTCTCTTAGTGCTCAAAACCTTAATGGAAATTGGCTTTTGGCTTATATTAAGGCTTCTCCGCCCGAAATGGTAATGGGAGAAGACGGGGCAGTGTTGGAGTATAATGAGGGTGGTTATGACGATGAGCAGAGCTTCATAGAACCTGGGCTTATGCTGTTGTCAGTGTTGCCGAGCAATAAGGCAGAAAGCTTCTATGCCGATGTGAAAGAAGAGTGGAAAGTGATTCAAGATGGAAAACAGGTGCGCTTCGAATCGTTAGAAGATACACTCTACGGAGGATTCAATACCGAAGGTATGCTTGTATTAAAATCAACCATTGATGAAAGCCCAACAGACTATTTTTTTGCTGCTTTTTCTCCAGAAGTTGCTCCATTTGAGCTGACAAATAGCTCATGGAGTACCAATGGTAGTTCGGGGTTTTTTCAGAATAAAACCTTTGAATTTAGACCCAAAGGAGAGCTTTTTATTTGGGAAAACGGCCAACATGAAAAACGAGAATTCTACACCCATACTTTAGGAAAATACATGGCCATCGAGTTTTCTTCCGAAGTACTTACCGCTGGTTTTGGAATTATCTATGTAGAAAAAAGTAATGGGAATATGCTTACAGGTATTTCATTTTTAAGCCTAGAAGAAGGTGCCCTACCTGTGAGGTCACAGGTTGTTTTTTCCAAAAAATAACTCTTTACCAACCTTGGTTAAAACGCTTGACTTTTAGGGTGTAAGCACTAAAAGTAAATCTTACGAGAAATGTAAACTCGATGCTTTTCTCCACTACCTTCGCAGCCCTTATGTCAATCGTCAGAAAAGTAAAATCGGTAGAAAAGATTTTTGCCGCTTTAGACCAAGAAATGAATTCACTTCGCGATAGAAGTGGTCTTCATTGTGTTTCGGGCTGTGGAAAATGCTGCTTCAAGGCCAATATTGAGGCTACTCCTTTAGAGTTTCTTCCTTATGCCCTTCACCTCTTCCTGACCAAGCGAATTGATGAAGTTTATCAAGGCCTGCTGGCGAATGAAAGCTCCATGTGTACGCTATTTAATCCAGTGAAGGATTCCTTAGATAAAGGAGGTTGCTCTCAGTACGCATATCGAGGTTTAATTTGTCGGCTTTTTGGTTATTCAGCTACACGCGATAAAAACGGCAAGCCAAAATTCATTACCTGTAAAATCATGAAAGCAGGCCAAGCAGATACTATTTCAAAGATTGAAGCAGATATGGAGGCAGGTACTCCCGCACCAATGATGAGTGATTATTACTTTAGACTTCGAAGTATTGACACCGAACTAGGTACTAAGATGATGCCTATTAATCAGGCAATTCGTCAAGCAATTGAAGTGGTGATGAGTTATTATGCATATCGCAGGCCACCAGCAGGTTATCGTAAATTGAGTGCGTAAATACTGTGTTTTGAACCATTTTTATTGGGTTTTTAAAATTCCTGTATAAAACCGTTGTCCATTCCAAACTTTTCATTTCCTTTGTCCCTCATTTCAGAATGAAGAACGAAGCGAACATATCATCAGCCGTAAACTTGACACTTCCTGTGTCTGAGTTTGCTGTATATACACCTAAGTTTTTTAGGCGCTAGTCGCCTCATATACATAGACTACCTATGCGGTAGTCAAGTCCCCAATATTACCTATATTCTTTTTCAAATTTTTAATCATATTTCCTTTTAGGATTTCTGAAAACATTGAGTCGTTTTCATGGTCCAGAATTATAGTGAGAATGGAATCAACAAAATTCATAATAAGGGTAGCCACAGAAGAAGACACCCGCTTTACAGAAGATATTATTGAAGAAATAGCCAACTCCGCCAAAATTAGAGGCACTGGAATTGCGCGAAGAACCCCAGAATACGTATCGCTAAAAATGCGTGAAGGCAAAGCGGTAGTAGCCGTAACTGAAGCGGGTGAATGGGCGGGTTTCTGCTACATTGAGGTGTGGAGTCATGAGAAATTTGTAGCCAACTCTGGGCTCATCGTATCTCATAAATTTCGTGGCTTAGGTTTGTCAAAACGTATTAAGGCAGCCGTGTTCAGGTTATCTAGGAAGAAGTACCCCACAGCAAAAATATTTGGGCTAACTACTGGCGCGGCTGTGTTAAAAATCAACTCAGAATTGGGTTATAAACCTGTGGTGTATTCAGAACTTACCCAAGACGAGGATTTCTGGAAGGGCTGTCAAAGCTGTGTCAATTACGAGATACTAAAAGCAAAAAATAGGTCAAACTGCATTTGTACAGCCATGTTGTACAATCCGGAATGGGAGAAAAACGTAAAACCTAAAAGAACCCAATGGGTAGAACGCGAGTTGGATAAAGACTTTAACTTGTTCAAGCGCTGGGTGAATTTTAAGAAAAATATTTTGTTGAAGGCAGAAGCCAAAAGAAAGAAAAATGATGAATAAGAAGAAAGTAGTTTTAGCCTATAGCGGAGGGCTCGACACCTCTTATTGTGTAAAATATTTAAGCGAAGAACGCGGTTTAGAAATCCATTCGGTATTGGTAAATACGGGTGGTTTTTCTCAGCAAGAACTAGACGAAGTAGAAAAGCGCGCTTATGCGATGGGTGTAACCAGCCATAAAACCATTGAAGAAACTTCTAACTATTACTCAAGTGTAATCAAATATTTGATTTTTGGTAACATATTGAAAAACAGTACTTATCCACTTTCTGTAAGTGCCGAAAGGGTGAGTCAAGCCATGGCAATTGCCAAATATGCCAAAACACTTAACCCTGAATATATAGCGCACGGAAGCACTGGTGCTGGAAACGACCAAGTCCGTTTTGATATGATTTTCCAAACCTACTTACCTGACGCGGAAATCATCACGCCCATTCGAGATATGCGACTTTCGAGAGAAGAAGAAATCGCTTACCTGAAATCGAAAGGTGTAGATATGGACTTTTCGAAATCGGCTTATTCTATTAACAAAGGCCTTTGGGGAACATCGGTTGGAGGAAAAGAAACATTGACTTCTAAAGGTTATTTACCTGAAGAAGCTTGGCCCACTCAAGTAACCAAAACAGTGGAAGAGGATTTAGAATTGGGCTTTGTAAAAGGTGAGTTGAAGTCGATAAACGGAACTGAGTTTACACATTCATATGAAGCCATTCAGGCTTTAGAGAAAATAGCAGCACCTTTTGGCATTGGTCGCGATATCCATGTGGGTGATACCATTATTGGAATTAAAGGAAGGGTGGGTTTTGAGGCTTCGGCTGCCATCCTTACCATCAAAGCACATCAGGCTTTGGAGAAACATATTTTGACTAAATGGCAAATTTACTGGAAAGACCAAGTGGCCGCATTTTATGGCAACTGGCTGCACGAAGGGCAGTTTATGGATCCTGTAATGCGTGATTTGGAAACTATGATGGAAAGCAGTCAGAAATTTGTGACTGGAAAAGCATTTTTCAAGCTTTTACCTTACCGTTATCAGCTCATTGGAATTGAATCTGAGCATGATTTGATGTCGGCCAAATTTGGCAACTACGGAGAAATGAACAATGCTTGGACGGGTGATGACGTAAAAGGCTTTGCAAAGATTTTCGGTAACCAAAGTGCCATTTACCACCAAGTAAATCAAGAAAATGATTAGAGCAGGAATAGTTGGAGCAGCAGGCTATACAGGAGGTGAGTTGCTGCGTTTACTGATTCATCATCCTGAGGTGGAGGTCATTTTTGCCCACAGCCGAAGTCAGGTAGGTTTACCTATTCATAATGTGCACACCGACCTTTTGGGAGATAGCGAACTTTGCTTTACGGATCAGATCCATTTCGATATTGATCTGCTTTTCCTTTGCATGGGACATGGTGCTTCTTCAGAATTTATGAAGGAGAATCAAGTGCCAGATACGGTCAAGATTATTGACTTAAGCCATGATTTCAGAATGAGTAATGAAGCCGTTTATGGCTTGCCCGAACTTAATCGTGACGAAATTAAAAATGCCCGTTTCTTGGCCAATCCTGGTTGTTTTGCCACGGCCATTCAGTTGGCTTTGCTGCCTTTGGCCTATAACGGAATGTTGAGAGAAGTACACCTTTCTGGCATGACGGGCTCAACAGGTGCAGGAGTTCAACCTTCGGCCAGTACCCATTTTAGCTGGCGCGACAGTAATGTTTCGGCTTATAAAGTTTTCACCCACCAACACATGGATGAGACTGGGAAAAGCCTTCAACAGCTTCAGCCTTGGTTCGATAAGCCCATCAACTTTGTGCCTTACAGAGGAAACTTCACTAGAGGCATTTTTGTGACGGCCTATCAGCATTGCGAGTGGCCTTTGGAAGAAGCCATTCAGGTGTATAAGGAATATTATGAAGACCATCCCTTTACTTGGGTAAGCGATGCGGCCATTGATGTGAAACAAGTAGTGAACACTAATAAGTGTGTGCTTCATCTTGAAAAACATGGCAGCTATTTGGTGATCCACTCTGCGATTGATAACCTACTCAAAGGTGCTAGCGGTCAGGCCGTACAAAACATGAATTTAATGTTTGGTTTGCCTGAAAAACTAGGCTTGAACTTAAAACCAAGTGCTTTTTAATTGATAACTATGAAATTATTTGATGTTTATCCGCTTTACCCAATTGAGCCTGTGCGTGCGCTTGGAGCCAAACTTTGGGATAAAGAAGGGAAAGAGTATTTGGATTTATATGGTGGTCATGCGGTTATTTCCATTGGTCATACCCATCCGCATTACGTGAAACGAATTACAGATCAATTATCTAAAATTGGTTTCTATTCCAATGCAGTTCAAAATTCATTGCAAGATCAATTGGCCGAAGCGATGGGCCGAATTTCAGGCTACTACGACTACCAGTTTTTTATGTGTAGCTCTGGTGCCGAAGCCAATGAAAATGCATTAAAACTGGCCTCTTTTCATACTGGAAAACGCAAAATTATTGCGGTTGAAAATGCTTTTCATGGGAGAACCTCTGGAGCAGTTGCCGCAACTGACAATCCTAAAATCGTAGCGCCATTCAACAGTGGTCACGAGGTGGTTTTTGTGCCTTTGAATGATTTGGAGGCTTTAACTTCAGCTTTTGATGATGAAGTAGCAGGTGTAATTATTGAAGGCATTCAAGGAGTTGCTGGGCTGTATTCGCCAAACGATGCCTTTTTAGCCAGAGCTCGCGAACTCTGCGATAAGTATGAAGCCGTATTAATTCTGGACGAAGTACAGTCGGGGGCTGGAAGAACAGGTAAGTTCTTCGCTCATCAGCATTCTGTAGTGCGTCCTGATATTATTACCATGGCAAAAGGAATGGGCAATGGCTTTCCAGTGGGTTGTGTTTTGATTTCACCAGAAATTGAGCCTTGGCATGGCATGTTGGGCACCACTTTCGGAGGAAATCATTTGGCTTGTGCTGCTTCGCTTGCAGTTTTGGAAGTGATAGAGGAAGAACACTTACTCAAGAATGCTACCGAAATGGGCACTTACCTTGAAACCGAATTGAAGAAAATTGAACAAGTGAAGGAAGTCCGAGGAAAGGGCCTAATGATTGGTGCTGAATTTGATTTTGATGTGGCGGCTTTGCGTAAAGCCTTGATTTTTGAACATGGCATTTTCACTGGTTCGGCTTCAAATAAAAACACGATTCGTTTATTACCACCGCTGAACATTAGCAAGGCCGAACTGGATCAGTTTTTAGCCGCATTAAGTATAGAGTTAAACAAATAAGAGGTCAGAATTACGATCTCAAAATGTAGGAATGATTGAATTCATTTCCGCAACGAATAAAAAAGAATGAAAAATTTCACTTCAGTAAAAGACGTACAAAATATAAATGCACTGGTTGAAAAGGCTTTGTCGTTAAAGGCAAATCCATTTCAAACCAAATTGGCCGAAGGCAAAAGAATCGGTTTGATTTTCTTCAACCCGAGCTTGAGAACACGTTTGAGTTCTCAGGTGGCGGCTCAAAATCTAGGGGCTCAAGCCATTGTGCTCGATATAGGGAAAGACGGCTGGGCTTTAGAGTTTGAAGATGGTGTGGTGATGAATGGCGATAAGGCCGAACACATTAAGGAGGCTGCAGCTGTAATGGGACGTTATTTTGATGTGTTGGGGGTGCGTACTTTTCCTGAATTGAAATCGAAAGAAGCGGACTATTCAGAAAAGCTCTTGAATGCCTTTATTAAATATGCGGGAGTTCCCATTGTGAGTTTGGAAAGCGGCACCAGACATCCATTACAGAGCTTGGCCGATTTGATTACGATCAAAGAGCAATGGACAGCAACGCACAAACCCAAAGTAGTGCTGACTTGGGCGCCACATGTAAAGGCTTTACCGCAAGCAGTTCCCAATTCTTTTGCAGAATGGATGGGAAAAGCTGACGTTGATTTCAGTATTGCCAATCCAGAGGGCTATGATTTGGCAGAAGAGTTTCGCCAAGGTGTACCAGTTTTTCATGACCAAGCAGAGGCGCTTAAAGATGCCGATTTTGTGTATGTGAAGAACTGGTCGTCTTATGATGACTATGGCCAAATTTTATCTCAGGATGAAAGCTGGACTTTCGGTTCGAAGCAATTGGAATTGACTGAAAACGCGAAAGTGATGCACTGTTTGCCCGTAAGACGTGGCTTGGTGATTAAAGATGAAATTTTAGATGGACCAAATGCCATTCATTTAGAACAAGCTGAAAACCGAGTTTACGCAGCTCAAGCGGTGTTTTACGAATTGTTAATGTAGCCCCATCCTTCCGAAACTTCGGAATTCCCCGAGGGGGAAGGCTTACAGACTGCCAGTTTGGAGAGATCCACTACACACTCGCAGTCTGTAAAGTCCCTCTCCTAGGAGAGGGATTTAGGGAGAGGCCAAATAAATAAGAAAAATGAAAAAACTTACCATTGTTAAAGTTGGGGGAAAGGTAATTGATGAAGCATCGGCTTTAAATGCTTTTCTAAAATCGTTTTCAACTTTAGAAGGAGAGAAAATTCTAATTCACGGAGGTGGAAAAATTGCTTCCGACTTTGGTAAGAGATTGGGCATTGAAGCCAAAATGATTGACGGACGAAGAATTACCGATGCGGAAACCATTGATTTGGTGACCATGGTGTATGGTGGCTTGGTGAGTAAGCGAATCGTTAGTAAACTTCAAGCCTTGAAGGTAAACGCCATTGGCCTCACTGGTGCGGATGCCAATGTAATTCCTGCTACAAAAAGACCCGTTGGAGCAATTGATTATGGGTTTGTAGGCGATGTAAAGCCAGAAAATATCAATACTGAAATACTTAAAAACCTTATCGATTCGGGACTAATCCCTGTGTTGGCACCTTTGACCCACGATGGCGAAGGTCATATGCTCAATACGAATGCCGATACCATTGCGGCTTCTGTGGCAGCTGCTTTGGCGCAGCAATTTGAAGTGAAATTGATTTACTGCTTCGAGCAACCTGGTGTACTTTCCGATTTCGAAAATAAAATTGTAATTCCTGAAATTAAAAGGGCAGAAGTAGCAGAACTAAAAGAGCGCGGAGTGGTCAATGAAGGCATGCTTCCCAAAATGGATTGCGCTTTATTGGCCTTGGCTCATGGTGCTAAATCGGTGAGAATCGGTTCTTTTGAAAACTTACCAGCCTTGGCCAATGACCAATCTGGAACTCTAATCACCAATTAAAATGCAGTTATTCAACGAGGCAATCGAATTACTAAAACAGCTTATTGCTATTCCTTCTTTCAGCAAAGAAGAGGATAAAACGGCCGATTTGATTCAATCCTTTTTTCAGAATAAAGGAATTTCAACCCAAAGAAAAGGCAATAACGTCTGGGTGAAGAACTTACATTTCGATGCCAGTAAACCCACCATTTTGCTCAACTCGCATCACGACACCGTAAAACCGAATGTGGGCTACATCAAAGATCCATTTTTTCCGGAGGTGAAAGATGGAAAACTTTACGGCTTGGGAAGCAATGATGCTGGAGCCAGTCTGGTTTCTCTCATGGTTTGTTTTCTACATTTCTCTCATGCTCCTGACCTAAAATACAATTTGATTTTGGCGGCTACAGCCGAAGAAGAAATTTCTGGGAAGAATGGGGTGGAAAGTATTCTAGAAGAACTGGGAGATATAGATTTCGCCATAGTGGGCGAGCCTACTTTGCTTGATTTGGCGATAGCGGAAAAAGGATTGATGGTTCTGGACTGTGTAGCCATCGGAAAATCTGGCCACGCTGCCCGAAATGAAGGCGAAAACGCCATTTACAAAGCCATGAAAGATATTGAATGGTTTCGTACTTATGCCTTTGATGAAGTTTCGAAAACCTTGGGGCCAGTGCGAATGTCGGTAACGATGATTAATGCGGGCCAGCAGCACAATGTAGTGCCTGATGAATGCAAGTTTGTAGTTGATGTGCGCAGTACAGATTGCTATTCAAATACCCAAATTTTAGAAATTATTAGAGCGCATGTTAAATCCAAAGTGGAACCACGATCTACCAGATTGAATCCATCCTCCATTCCAATGGATCATCCGATTGTTCAGGCGGGAATTGCTTTGGGTGGAAAAACGTATGGCTCTCCAACAATGTCGGATCAGGCGCTAATGCCTTATCCTTCATTAAAGCTCGGTGTTGGCGATTCGGCACGATCGCATACAGCCGATGAATTTGTTTTCATCCATGAAATAGAAGAGGGAATTGAGTTTTACATCCAACTTCTGAAACAGGTTTTGTGATTTAGATTAGTCTTGAAGTTTTATCGGGTCGCCCCGATGGGGCTTAAGGTTCGTTCGTTAGCGGCTATTCTACAATCAGGCCGCCTCTACGAGGTTAGCTTCATCACGGATACATGGGGTGTCTTAATGGACTGGCTTTGTCCTCAGGTATGATTGGATTTTTGGAACTGGGGTATGCTTTAGCGGCAATCTTAGCAGGTCGCCCCGATGGGGCTTGTTGGCGATTAGTGGATTATGTTACAATCAGGCCACCTCTACGAGGTTAGTTTTCTTAAAAATTATGATGCATTTTAAATGTGTATCTTTTACTCTTTGGTAGGCTTTTGATCATAGATTCGAGAATACAAACTACTCTAGTCCCAGCGGGACTTACCGTTTGTAGCTTAGGGTCAAATGAATAGATAGTTAAGCTCCGTAGGAGCGACCCGTTTTATAAGAGAAGATCATTGCTGCGATTTCGGGTAATCGTAATAAAACTGATGACCTTTAGTACTGTGAATATCTTTCCAACTTTCCATTTCAAACTCAATACCGCATACCGCACAGGTGGGTAGATTGTCTAAATCAAAATGACTGATTTCGTTGATCAAGTAAGTCAACCCAGGGTTATGGCCAAAAATCATAACTGTGTTGTGCTGATCATCCACTCGGCTTAACAGCGTTTTAATGGTTCCGGTAGAAGCATGATAAAGCCTTTCTTCTTCCATAATGTAGGAAACAGGATAACCGATTTTAGCAGAAATTACTTTTGCCGTGGTCAATGCCCTGTTGGCAGGAGAGGATATGATAAGCGATGGTTTGATGCCTTTCATGGCCAGTCGCTGACCCATATCTGGCGCATCATTTTTACCACGATGATTTAAAGGTCGCTCAAAATCAGATAGATGCGGATTGCCCCAACTAGATTTGGCATGACGAACGATATACAGTTTTTTATTGCTGGTTTTATTGGATTTCATAACTAATAGCTACATTTGCCGTAATACAAATAAAATTTTTAATTACTTATTACAATTTACAATGAATACAGGAGTAGTAAAATTCTTCAACAATGATAAAGGCTTCGGCTTTATCGTTGATGACGCATCTGGTGAAGAAATCTTTGTTCACGTTTCTGGTACAATCGATGCTATCGACAAAGACGACAAAGTTGAATTCGAGAAAGCAGAAGGTCGTAAAGGACTTAACGCTGTGAATGTCAAGAAAATATAGTTAAGAATTATAGATTTTTGATTATTGAACCCCGACTGGTCGGGGTTTTTTTATAAATCATAAAAATACAAAAGAGGTTACATCAGCAATGGTGTAACCTCTTCTGTTTTATAGGTTAGATGGGTTATTATAACCCTGTGGAAGTAAGCTTTAAAAATCAAAAGGTAAAATTGAAATAAGCTTTTTATATTAGGCTGTGTATGTGGATACAGCGACCAATAAGGGAAGCACAAGCTAAACCGAGCATTAGATTTTATTAATAATGAATGATAAAAGAATTGCAGAATTACTTGAATCTATTGCAGATGAATTTAATGTAAAGCTGGATAATTATTCTGATAGTGTCCTTTTAGTGGTAACGAATAAAAGTATTATTCAAAGTGATAAATTGAGGTTGTTACTTGAAATAAGTAAAGGTGCTTCTGTTTCTGCGTTGAACACTAACATCAAACTTAGTTTAACTGTTTCCAATTTTGAGTCTTCCGATTTTACCATTAAAATGAATAATGGTATTTCTAGGTTGTTGTCAAAAAAAAGGTTTGTTGTTTTAGGAGATGGCGGTAACAAATTTGCTCAATATTGGATTTCTGAATTGAAAAAAAGTAGCGTTTCAGGACTTAGGTCTTTCAATGCAAGTGCTAAAAATGACACATTTATCCTAAAGGTAAAAACTCCTTATTTGAACACACTGGAACAGGTTCTGTCGATTTTATTGATTCATTTTAGAATAGAATAAAAAAACCAGCCCTGTCTCCAAGGCTGGTTTTTTGAGAATTTAAATAAGTGCGAGGTGAGTCTAGTTATTCCAAAGACCATCTGCGGTATAACTTCCACCTTCGCGTTCCCAAAACTTACCGTTTAGGAATCGGTATCCTTTATCAAGCTTGTTCAGTTTGGCCATATCTTCCTTACTCAGCTCAATTTTAGCCGACTTCAAGTTCTTCTTTAACCTTTCTGGATTTACCGATTTTGGAATTACGGCAGTGCCTCTGGCTTCCGCCCATTTGATTAAAATTTGAGCGGGGTGAACATTGTGGGCTTCAGCGATTTTCTTCACCACGTCATTTTCAAACATATCAGGTTCGTCAATCCCTTTCATACCTTCGGCACGATCGCGCGACCCAAGCGGAGAGTAGGCCGTGTAATGAATATTGTTGTCAATACAGAATTGCAATAAGTCATTCTGAGCCAAATAAGGGTGCGACTCCACCTGGTTCATTTCGGGCTGAATAATGGCGGTTTCCATCAGCTTTTTCAACTTAGGAATATTGAAGTTTGAAACGCCAATATGTTTTACTAACCCCGCCTCTACACAAGCTTCCATGGCTTTCCAAGTGTCGGCAATGGGCATTTCGTCAATCGGAATAAAATCGTCAGCAGTTTTTGGATTGATGGCTTCTTTTTTATGAGCAATTGGCCAATGGATTAAATACAAGTCCAAATATTCGAGCTGTAATGCGTTCAACGATTCTTTTAAGGCAGGCATTACATCTTCTGGAGCATGGAATGAATTCCAAAGTTTTGAGGTGACAAAAAGCTCATCTCGGGTTACATCACCTTCGGCAAAGGCATCGGCAAAAGCGTTGCCTATTTCTTTTTCGTTTTGGTAAATCCAAGCGCAGTCAATGTGTCGGTAGCCTAGTTTTATGGCTTCTCTTACTGCCTTGTAAACCTCTCCTGGTTCAGATTTCCAAGTTCCCAGCCCGATGGTGTCTAATTTATCTCCGTTTTTAAATATCAATTGGTTCATAATGCTTCTTTTATTTAAGTCTTAAACTAATCAAGTTCTTTGGCAGTTCAGAATTTTTGAATTTAGTAAGGCTTATTTTTTTTGAAGAGTACTTCCAAAAGCAATTCGCTTTTTAAATTTTAGAAAGGATTCTTCCTTCTAATTTTAACTGGTTGCCAAAGAATAGAAATAGTATTAGCCTTACCTTTAGTATTAAGTTAAAACTCGCCACTTCAAAAATAGGCTACTAGCAAAAAAAATATCCCCCGATGTGTATCGAGGGATGTGATGTTGAAAGCAATTTGGTTTTTAAATTTAGAAACCTCTTTTCTCTAAATGTTCATCTAATTTAAGGTTGTCAATTCCTTTTTCTAACCAGTCTGGGGCAGCATGGCCTTTTAAATGATGATTGAAGAATTCCATCATACGAACGCTATAATCCTTTCGGTTTTCAAGCTTGCTCAGTCCGTGATTTTCGCCTTTGTATTGCATAAGTATCACTGGTTTTTTCAGCCTTCTTAAAGCTGAATAATACTCAATACCTTGGGTGAAATCTACTGCACCATCTTTGTCGTTGTGAAGCATTAAGAGTGGGGTATTCACTTTTTTCACATGGTACACTGGGCTATTTCGCTCGTAAGAATCCCAGTTTTCCCATGGGGCGCCACTAAACCTTCCTTGAGAAGCTTCAAAGATGGACATGTTTCCACCGCCAGAGTTCCAGTAGATCAAATCATACATCGAGATCATGTTCGTTAGAGGTGCTCCTGCCGCAGCCGCCTTGAACATGTTTGTTTGTGTAATGAGGAAAGAAGTTTGATAACCACCCCAAGAATGACCATGAATTCCGATATTATTTTCATCGACCACACCCGTAGCGATGGCGGCTTTTACGGCAGGAAGTACTGCCCAAACCGCTGACATTCCCGGATCGTCTAGCTTGTAAACGATGTCTGGAATAAACACAGCATAACCATTGCTGGTGTAAACAGTAGGGTTCCAGCCTGTTCCGCTAAATCCTGGGTTTGCCCAATTATGGCGGGTTTGTGAAAGTTTCTCGTAATAGTAAACTATGGTTGGGTACTTTTTCCCTTCTACATAATTGGCTGGAAGAAATAATGCTCCTTGTAATGAATCTC
This sequence comes from Roseivirga seohaensis, assembly GCF_001592945.1. Classification (GTDB taxonomy): domain Bacteria; phylum Bacteroidota; class Bacteroidia; order Cytophagales; family Cyclobacteriaceae; genus Roseivirga; species Roseivirga seohaensis. Next base: position 7,291 of record NZ_LRPB01000003.1, on the reverse strand, counting down.
CTTTGTCAGTCACATAATCCACCAATTGTGTTCCGTCTGACCAAAGGTACTTTTCGGCATCAGGTGTGTTTTCTGTAACCTGCTTTGGTGAAGAAAGCGAGGCGTCCGTCATGTAAATTTCTGTTGGCATATTGAAGGTCTCTTTACTGAAGAAGAATGCATCAGCATTTTCAGCTTTTCTAAGGCCTCCAACATTAGCGTCTTCCCAGATTAGAGATTTAGCTCCAGAAGATAGGCCATCTTTTTTTGCTGGAGAAAGCAAGGAAATACCACTTTTTTTGTTCCATTCACCATAGGTTCGGACGTAAACTGGCTTAGTAAGGTCAATTCCTTTTTCCTCAGGATCAAGTCCAAACCTATACTGGTAGCGAATCTTTTTCGCTCTACCATTTTGAGTAAGGTTGATAGATGATGATTTGCCATTTAAAGGCACCTGCCAAATATCCCAACCATCTCGAAGTAACACATACTTGTCATCTGAACTCCAGCCTAAGGCGCCCACCATGGGCTTCTCTACATTATGGTCATCTTCAACGTCTACAAAGGTTACTGGAAGATTTTCCGTGATGTTTTTTGTTGATTTACTAGCAATATCGTAGACGAAATAATGTCCATCTTTTCCATACATCAGTTTGGTTCCGTCCGTTGAGGGTCTTGGTGATGACGAATATGATGGAATATAGAATTTAGTGAAAAGCGTAGTTTTTTCACCTGTAAGTAAGTCTACGATGTAAAAGTCGCTGTATTGCTGCCCGTCTAGGTTAATGTCTAGTTCGTAAGCTTGAGCATCTGACCCCAAGGCATAACGATGTTTAGGTAGAATACTTAAATCTTTCATACTGCTGTCTTGTAAAGCGGTATGCTTAGCGGATGCCACATTATACATGGCCCAGAAGCTGTAATTTTTGTCCTGATTTGCCGTAACCTGCTGTCGCGACTGGAGTTTGCTGTCGTTCCAATGCCATATGGTCATATCTGGCTTATCAGTATTTGCCTCTTTCTTTTCTTTTCCTGAGTTCAGTTTGGCAATTGCTTTTTGCAGATCGGCAATCGACTTTATCGATGTGTCTGCCATGATTTTTTCCATGGCATTTGCTTCTGCCATTTTCACCGAATCTTTGTCCAGCTCTTTTTTATCATCTTTTTTCGCTAGTGTCAGTGGGTGAATGCCGTAAAAAAGTCGGGTTAAATCTTCTGACCACATTGGTCTTCGACTACCGCTTATGGTGTACGCTTGGTCAAAACCAATGCTGTCTTTCAGGGCATCATAAATGGTAACCTGTGGGTTGTTTAGGTTTTTCACTCCAATTACCTGACCGTGATCTTGTTTGTATTTTTTGTCTTCAACCATTTTTAAGGCAGCAAAAGCATCGCCTTTCTCAGTCCAGTTGATAGACTTGTAAGATGCCTTGTCTGAATCTAAGATTTGGGTTCTGTTGTTAGTCAAATTCAGTAGATAAAGGCCGTTGCCAGATTTATTGGCCGCATCAACAACATATGCCAAGTGGCTACCCGATTTATTGAACCTGAATTCAGAGACATTTCCCATGTTTTGAGATTTTCCAGTCTTTAAATGATGAATCAAAAGATCAGAACCTTTGCCGTCACCATTTCCATCTTTAGCCAGGTTGATGGCCAAATGCGAAGCTGCTTTGCCGTTGAAAGAAAAGCTGATTACGTTTTCAAAAGTTGTCTTCTCATCTGTTCCTAGTTCGATCAAAGTAAGTTTGTCTCGAAGCGGTTTTCCTTTCGCTCCTTTGTTTGCTTTGCTTTCAGCAAACGTAGGATACTCCTTAAACGCAATCCATTTCCCGTCATCACTAAAAGAAATCGAGGGGAAGTTTGTTGAGCCGATGGGGAATGATTTTTTTTCAGCACTTGGGTCTGAAATGTTTTGAAGGATGAGCTCGCCATCTGCTTCCAAAGCCACGTTTCCGTAGGCAATCCACTTTCCATCTGGTGATACTTGAAAGCTATTGCTTTGCATGTATTTCCAAGTGGGAATATCTTGCCATGTAATGGGCTTTTTTTCTTGGGCCACAGCAAAACTTGCAAAGCAAAAAAGTGCTAAGAATGTGAGTAGTTGTTTACGCATGATTGAGTTTGTTTAATTTCGAAAAGGAAGTTAACCAAAATTTGATGCGCTCACGAAGTTTTGGCTAATTTATCAGCCTTAAACGTTTATTTCTTTTCCAACAAAACCACATTCTCCACATGATGCGTTTGTGGAAACATATCTACTGGCTGTACTTTTTTAACGGTGTATTTTACATCGAGTAAAGCCAAGTCGCGGGCTTGTGTGGCGGGGTTACAGCTAACGTACACGATTTTTTCAGCCTCAATTTTGAGCAACATTTCAATTACATCTTCGTGCATTCCTGCACGTGGTGGGTCGGTGATGATCACATCCGGCCTATCATGATTAGACATGAAATCGTCATTGAGTAATTCCCTCATATCGCCTGCGTAGAATTCGGTGTTCGTCACTCCATTGATTTCTGAATTCAATTTGGCATCTTCAATGGCCGCTTCTACATACTCTAAACCAATTACTTTTTTAGCGTCTTTGGCAATAAAGTTGGCAATGGTGCCTGTGCCGGTATATAAATCATAAACCACTTCGTCACCCTTTAAACCAGCATAATCTCTGGCAATTTTGTAGAGCTCATAAGCCTGAGCCGCATTGGTTTGGTAAAACGATTTTGGTCCAACTCGAAACTGGACATCTTCCATGGCCTCAGTAATATGAGCTTCGCCAGAGTAAAGTTTCACTTCTAGGTCGTGGAAAGTTTCGTTGCCCTTATCGTTAATTACGTATTGTAAGGAATGAATATGAGGGAAGGCGGTTTTAATGTGCTCCATCAGCCCCATATTCTTTTCATGCTCCATGGCAAACTGAACAATCACCATCCATTGATCTAGCGATGAATTTCTGATGATCAGGTTTCTGACATTTCCGGTTCTTCGCTTTAAGTCGAAAAAAGGGACATCGTTTTCCAAACAGTATTTTCTTACCGAAAGCCTAATTTCGTTAGAAGGATCGGGTTGGTGATAACAGGTTTCAATGTCCAATATTTTATCAAAGCTGCCCGGAACGTGGAAGCCCAAACCTCTTCGGTCGAGTTCTTCGCCTGTGGCAATTTCTTCTTGCGTTAGCCATTTCCAGTTTGAAAAGGTGTATTCAAGCTTGTTTCGATAATATTTGATTTTAGAAGAACCTAAAATTGGACTGACTTCTGGCAAAGGGATTTTACCAATACGTTCCAAATTATCAATCACTTGCTGGTGCTTGTATTTTAGCTGAATGTCATACGGAATGTGTTGCCATTTACAACCTCCACAAATGCCAAAATGCTGACAGAAAGGCTTTACTCTATCTTTTGAGTATTCATGAAAAGTAAGGGGCTTGCCTTCCATAAAGTTCTTTTTCTTTCTGGTCACGAGTACATCTACCACATCACCTGGCGCCACGCCTTCCACAAAAAGCACTTCATCGTTTACACGGGCAATGCACTTTCCTTCTGCTGCAATGCCTTCGATTCTTACTTGCTCTAGTACTTTTCTTTTTCCCCTAAACTTTGCCATGCGCGAAGATAATTTCATTCTGTGAAAGTCTAGTTACCCAATGTTAATTTTGATGATGAGTTACTTTTGCCGTGGTGTGATTTAACCAACAATTCATAGGTAAGTCTTTCTGTCTAAATGAAATGCCCTACCTTTGCAGGCTTATTACAAAAACGCATATGAATTTTAGAGAAGCATTCTCAATTGTTGACAAAAACAGAATCAGCGCCAAAAGTGATATTTTTTCAGGCTTAACAGTGGCTTTGGCGCTTGTGCCAGAGGCAGTTGCCTTTGCCTTTGTGGCTGGAATTTCTCCAATTGTTGGGCTTTATGGTGCCTTTATGATGGGTCTAATTACTTCCATTTTTGGTGGTAGGCCAGGGATGATTTCTGGAGCTACGGGAGCGTTGGCAGTAGTAATGGTTTCTCTGGTAGCCGAAGGTGAGCTTATGGGCGAAGGTCAAGGCCTTCAGTTCTTGTTTGCTACTTTGATATTAACAGGCATTATTCAAATGTCGGCTGGCTTTTTAAAGCTGGGCAAGTTCATCAGAATGGTGCCACATTCGGTAATGATGGGCTTTGTAAACGGCTTGGCCATTGTGATTTTTATGTCGCAACTGGGCATGTTTAAAGTAGGTGGCGAATGGCTTACAGGTCAGTCACTTTTTATCATGCTTGGTTTAACACTGCTGACCATGGCTATTATGGTTTTTATCCCTAAAATCAATAAGAATATTCCGGGGGCACTTGTAGCCATATTGGTAGTGTCGTTCATTGTAATTTTTGGAGGTATAGAAACCGAAACAGTAAAGAGTTTTATTCAAGCCGGTGGAGGCGATGGTATTAAAGCTGGACTTCCTTCTTTCAACGTACCAGTAATCGACCTGAACTGGGACACCTTGGCCTTCATATTTCCTTACGCAGTAATCCTAGCCGCGATTGGCCTGATCGAATCCTTGATGACCTTAAACTTATTAGACGAATTAACCGAAACCCGTGGAAGCGGAAACCGTGAATCGGTTGCGCAAGGCTTGGCCAATATGGTGAACGGATTTTTTGGTGGAATGGGCGGTTGCGCCATGATTGGCCAAAGTATTATCAATGTAAAATCTGGCGGAAGAGGTCGCCTTTCAGGCGTGGTTGCCGCGTTGGCTTTGCTCGCTTTTATTCTTTTTGGTTCAGAATACATTGAAATGGTGCCTATTGCAGCATTGGTAGGTGTAATGTTTATGGTGGTGATTGGCACATTCGCTTGGTCTACTTTTAAGGTTTGGAACAAAGTACCGAAGGCCGATGTAATCGTAATCATATTGGTAACAGGGCTTACTGTAATTTTCGACTTGGCCATTGCTGTTTTTGCAGGGGTGATCGTGTCGGCATTGGTGTTTGCTTGGCAAAATGCATTGCGCATTCGAGCGAGGAAATCAATTGACGAACACGGCATTAAGCACTATGAAATTTACGGACCATTATTCTTTGGTTCTATCAGCCTTTTCAATAGCAAATTCGATATTAAAGAAGACCCGAATGAAGTGATTATTGATTTTGCTGAATCACGCATTGTCGATCAATCTGCCATAGAAGCTATTAATAAGCTGGCAGAAAGGTATCAGAAAGAAGGGAAAACTATTCACTTGCGTCATTTAAGTAAAGATTGCTTAGCGCTAATTAAACGTGCCGAAGAAATTTGCGATGTGAATGTACTTGAAGATCCAGATTACTTTGTGGCGATTGATAATTACAATAAAAAAGTGGCGGCTGAAGTTTAGTATTCGTTTTTAGCCCGTTTCCATAATCTGATTGAGCTTCCAACTGTTGCTATCAACGAATCAAAACTTCGATAATGCTGATAGCTCAATCCAAGCTCAAAATATCTTAGGACTCTATATTTTAATGAGGCATTAAATTCTACGTTTTTACCCCAAAAGGTTGAGGAGACCTCAATCGGGATATAGTGATATTTGCCAAGACGAATTTCTTTATTTGCCCCAAGAAGGATTCCAAAAGACTTCTTGGAATTTAAATCATGATTGCTAACTCCAAACCCAATATTACCATCAAAATATCTCAATTTTGGTTGAAATGAAAATGTAGAGTTTTTGAAACTGTAATCTTGGAAAGAGATATTTTGGTATCGAAATGTAGTGCCAATGCTTATGTTAGGATATGAGTAAATAAGATTGGAAGCTTCTATTTTTGAGTCGAGAAAATCAGCTTGGCTAGTAAGGTTTTTTACGACTGAAGTTCGGATTGAAAACCACCCAATTTGGTCTGAAACGTAGCTAAGCTTTCCTATAACAAACCTGTTCTTCAGATCATACCCTGCATCAAAATGAATACGACTCTGGCCAAAATCATCTTGAATGATATATGGTTTGAGCTCAACTAGATAAAATTTGTCGTCAGTAATTTGAACTTCCCTTTCGGCAAACCCAACGAATTTAAAAATAAGTGTTTGTCCGAGTTCAACCTCAATTTCAAAATCACCATCAATAGTTGTTAGTGTTTTTTTGTCAGTTTCTTTTGCTTGAATGCTCACAAAGCGCAATGGCAATCCATCATCTGAAGCCATAACTTTTCCTTTAATAACCATTTGAGCCTTGCTGTAGCCAGTAATCAATAGTAGAAGGGTAATTATGTATACCAGCTTTTTCATTAATTTATTAACAGCCATCATGTATTAAGCCCTTAATATCATGAATTATTTAAGAGAGTTCTAAAAGCTGATATCTTTGCGTAAATATTAGGCATGAAAAACAAAGTTGTTATCATCACAGGAGCTTCTTCGGGTATTGGAAAAGCATTGGCCATTGAGTTTGCTAAACTGGGCGCACATATTGTCATTACTGGTAGAAATGAAGCACGCCTTAATGAAGTAGCCGAAATTCTGGATGGCATGAAAACCCGAAATCTTTGTCTGCAACTGGATGTAGCCAAAGAAAAAGACAACGAGATTTTAGTCAATGAAACCCTAAATACCTTCGGTAAAATTGACATCCTGATCAATAATGCGGGCATTTCCATGCGAGCGCTTTTCGAAGAAATCGAAATGGATGTTTTCAAAAAAGTGATGGACATTAACTTTTACGGAACCCTTTACGCTACTAAATACTGTCTTCCTGAAATACTAAAAACCAAAGGCTCCATTGTAGGCGTTTCGTCAATTAACGGTTACCGAGGCACCCCAGCCAGAACCGCTTACACCGCCTCAAAATATGCGATGAATGGCTTTATGGAATCGCTGCGTACGGAAGTAATGCACAGAGGTGTTCATGTACTCGTGGCTTGCCCTGGTTTTACAGGAACGAATATCAGAAATGCCGCACTTACGGCTGACGGTACTTCCCAAGGTGAATCGCCTCGTGATGAAGGAAAGATGATGACGGCAGAAGAAGTAGCTCAAGGAATTATAAAAGCCATTCAAAAAAGAAAGCGCGACATCGTATTTACCAGCCAAGGTAAATTGGCCGTCTTCCTCAATAAATGGATCCCCAGCCGAATGGATAAAATTGTATTCAATGTTTTCGCTAAAGAACCAGACTCGCCTTTTTCTGCGAAAAAGTAGTTAAGAGTGATTAGTTGGTCAGTTATTAGTTGATCAGGGAATCAGTTATTAGTAAAACAGAAAACAAGTAAATCAGGAAATAATAAAGTAAAAAACAGTGAGGTGGGGAACTCAAATTGCTGGAAAAAACTCAGCCTTAACTGATTCCTGATTCCTGATTCC
>NZ_LRPB01000002.1 GCF_001592945.1 Roseivirga seohaensis | reverse complement strand
AGATGTGTATAAGAGACAGGTATAAATTGGGCTTCTTCTTTTTTAATACTACCAAAGTATCATTCATACCCAATTCAACCTTGAATTATCCCCTACATTTCACCACCTTTGCGCTTCAAAAAATCACAAACTATGACTTCAGATCAGCTGAAAGATTTAAAAGCCAGAGTAGCGGCTTTGAGGGGGTATCTTTGACTACGATGTCAAGAAACGTGAAGTAGAAGAAGAAGAACTGGTTACAGCCCAACCAGAGTTTTGGAACGATCCAAAAGAAGCCGAAAAAGTATTAAAACAAATACGTTTAAAGAAAGTATGGACCACCAGCTTTGAAAACGTTTTAACTGCCTTAGAAGACGTTGACACCCTAAACGAGTTTCTCGAAATGGGCGAAGTGTCGGAAGAAGAGGTAGAAAAAGAATACCGAAAGGCCTTGGAAATTCTCGAAGAAATTGAATTCAAAAAGATGCTCAGTGGTGAAGAAGACCAACTGAGTGCCATGATTGAAATCAACCCAGGCGCAGGCGGAACTGAAAGTAACGACTGGGCCGAAATATTGATGCGTATGTACATCATGTGGGGCGAAAGCAAGGGCTATAAGGTTAAACAAATTCATTATCAACCAGGTGATGTAGCAGGCTGTAAATCCTGTACGCTTGAATTCGAAGGCGAATTTGCTTTTGGGCTATTGAAGGCCGAATCAGGAGTGCATCGATTGGTTCGTATTTCTCCTTTCGATTCTGGCGGAAGAAGACATACCTCATTTGCCTCTGTATTTGCCTACCCAGTAGTTGATGACACCATTGAAATTGAAATTAACCCTGCTGATATCAGTTGGGATACTTTCCGATCGGGAGGAGCTGGTGGACAGAATGTAAACAAAGTAGAAACTGGGGTACGTCTAAAACACGCTCCTACGGGTATTACAATTGAAAATACAGAAGGTAGATCGCAGCTGGGCAATAAGGAAAAAGCGCTTTCAATGCTTAAATCGAGGCTCTATCAAATTGAAATGGACAAGCGAAACGCTGCACGAGACAAAGTGGAAGGCGAAAAAATGAGAGTTGATTTTGGTTCTCAAATTAGAAACTATGTACTACATCCTTATAAACTAATCAAAGATGCCCGAACTGGTTTTGAACGCACCGATGTACAAAACGTGTTAGATGGAGATTTAGACGATTACATAAAGGCTTATTTAATGCAGCAATAAATCAAATGGAGTCTCGGCTCCATTTTTTATTTACAACTATGCTCAAAAGAAAGACAGGAACGCCCAGTATTTACACCTTACAGTTTTTTTTACTTTGCCTAAGTTCCTTTCTGTTCTTCGGTAGCTTTAATATGATCGTACCCGATTTGTATGATTACATCACTTCATTGGGTGGGGGCGAATACAAGGGCTTAATCATTTCTCTGTTTACCGTAACGGCAGGGCTTTCAAGGCCCTTTAGCGGTAGATTATCTGATACGATTGGCAGAATACCAGTAATGATTTTTGGAGCTGGCGTATGTTTCGTAATGGGCTTTCTTTATCCAATAGTTAGCACGGTATGGGCGCTTTTACTCCTCAGGTTTTTGCATGGCTTTTCCACGGGCTTTAAACCAACAGGCACCTCAGCTTATATTGCCGATATTGTACCTTCCACCAGAAGAGGTGAAGCCATGGGGTACTCTGGCTTTTTCGGGAGCTTAGGTATGGCAGCAGGCCCATCCATTGGTCCGAAGATTACAGCCGCCTATGGTTTGGATATGACATTCTATACCTCTTCTGTGGCTGCAATATTATCAGTAATTATACTAGCTGGCATGAAAGAAACCTTGCAAGAAAAGGTGAAATTCCACCCAAGGTTACTCAAAATCAAATGGAATGAGGTTATTGAACCAAGAGTCTTCAACCCCTCCCTCCTATTTTTACTCACTGCATTTTCATTTGGAGCAGTACTTACTTTAGTGCCAGACCTTACCATACAACTAGGTTATGATCAAGGTGAAAAAGGAATTTTCTTTACCGTGTTCGTGATTTCATCATTAGCCATTCGACTTTTGGCAGGAAAAGCTTCAGATAAATATGGAAGGATAATCGTTTTGAAAATTGCGGCATTGGCGATAGTCGTTTCTGATGTTCTTATCGCCTATACGCACACTCAAACCATGCTAATGGTTAGCGCAGTAATGTTTGGAGTTGCAGTAGGAATGAATACCCCAACCATTTATGCATGGACGATTGACTTGAGTTTAGACCACTTGCGTGGCAAAGGCTTGGCCACTATGTACATTGCACTAGAAATTGGTATTGGTTCAGGAGCGCTCATTGCTGGATGGATTTACGCAAACCACATTGAAAACCTTCGCGAAGCCTTTTTGCTTTGTGCTGCGCTTTCCTTTATCGGTTTCTTATTTCTAACTTTTGGTTTAAATTGGTCGAAGCGGTTTGTGAAGAGTACGGTTTAATAGAATCGAACCCTCCTTACCCAGTCATACTGAACTTGTTTCGGTATCCCATCATTTAGAGAGCGGTAATTAATATATTTAACGACAACCCCAAATAACCTATAACCATTTAATATACAGAACTTTTGGAGGGTTATTCCTAGATTTAAAAATCATGAAAACACCAAAGACACTGCTTCCCTTTTTTGCATTTTCCTTTCTTCACCTGCTGGCCAAGCTTATGGATTTTCCTACCATGGCCGATTTCACCAAACCACTTTTAATGGTAGGCTTGATGATTTATTTCAATAATGAAGTGCCGAAAACGGTACTGAGCAAATTTGTGAATGCGGCTCTTTTTCTTTCTCTATTAGGTGATGTTTTCTTGATTTTTTCGAAAGCTCAGCCCATCTTCTTTCTGCTGGGTTTGGCTTCATTTTTACTAGCACACCTCATTTACATTTTTCTAAACCTCAATTTGGTAGATACGGAAGACCGAAAACTAAAATTCAGGTGGCATGATTTACTCTTTGGTTTTTACGGCCTCGTTATATTTCAGCAAATCAAACCAGGATTGGGAGATATGATGATTCCAGCGCTGCTCTACACCATCGTGATTTGTATTATGGGCATTACCGCCAGCAAGCGCTGGGGCAAAACAGACAAAGCCAGTTTTTGGTGGATTATGATTGGCGCCTTTCTTTTCATTATCAGCGATAGTATTTTGGCCATTAACCAATTTGGAACCCCTTTTCCGCAAGCGGGTTTCTTGATTATGCTTACTTACATTATAGCCCAATTTATGATAGTTAGGGGGATTGTAGAGTTTATTAAAGGTCTTAAAGCAAGTGAATAAAAGACGACACAGGCATTAATCTATTTGCCTTCCGTCCCAAAAGAAAGCGCCTTCCTTTTCGCCAAAACCTTAAAGCGGATAAAGAGGGTGATGGCTGCTATGCTTAAGCCGGTTAGCAGGCCATACCAAACGCCTTCGGGGCCAAAGCCTAACGTGAAACCAAACAAATAACTAACCGGAATACCGAGTACCCAATAGGCCACAAAAGTGATTACAGTAGGCACTCGAACATCAGACATCCCTCTAAGCGAGCCTAGCCCCACCACTTGCACGCCATCTGACAACTGGAAAAAACCTGCCACAATAATCAATGAGCCTGCTATTCTTATTACTTCGGGGTCATCGATATAGAGTGTAGGGAAGAAATTATGGAATACAATGTAGACTACAGAACAACAGGCCATAAAAATAAGAGCCATCATAAAACTGGTATTACCAGCGCGATTTAAATTGAACGCATCTCTTCTCCCCACCTGATTACCAATACGCACGGTAGAAGCTGCTGCAATACCTGTGGCCATCATATAACTGAGTGAAACCAAGCTCAAAGCAATTTGGTGTGCTGCCAAAGGAACTACCCCAAGCCTTCCCATCAACAACGCTGCTCCTGCAAAAGCACTTACCTCGAATACAAACTGGGTTCCGCTTGGCACTCCAATTTTGAGCATGGGTTTAAAGTAGGCTGCGGTAATATTGAAAATTTTGAAAGCAGCGCTGTAATACTGTGTTCTTTTACTCCTTCCTACATACAGCATCATACCTATGGCCATAAATACCCTAGAAATTAATGTTCCCCAACCCGCTCCAATTAGGCCCAATTCAGGAAAACCGAACTTTCCATAAATTAGAATGTAATTGAATAACACATTGATCAGGTTAGCACTAATGGTAATAAACATGGTCGGTTTGGTGATAGAAAGCCCCTCGGCAAATTGTCGGAAATTCTGAAAAAGCATCATCGGAATCATCGAAAAGAGGATGACATAGAAGTATGGTTTCCCCAACCTGATTACTTCATCGGGTTGAGAAAAACTTCCAAAACCAAAAGACAAGAGGTAGCCTAATAAGACCAATACTAAACTGGTGCCCAAACACAAAACAATCCCATGGCGGAGCAGTCGGGTGATTTTATTGCGGTCGCCCTCACCATCGGCCTGAGCGACTAATGGAGTGATGCCATACGACATGCCAATGCCGAACATCAGAAATACCATAAGCACATTATTGGCAAAAGAAGATGCTGCCAATGCTTCTGGCCCAATTTGGCCTACCATGATGCTATCCACTATACCCACGGTAACATGACCTACTTGGCTCAACATTACAGGATAGGCAAGGTTAATAGTTTTGCTGAAATGTTGTTTGTACGATAGTTTCTCCAACATCAGATTCCTTTTATTCTAGCAAACCTCATGATTGCCGCTACGCTTAAACTATCGGTAATGCGGCCATCGAGTACCATTTCCAAAACTTCGGTAAAGGGTAATTTCTTGATTGAAATGTCTTCGGTATCGTCAAAGTTGGCTTCACCCTCGGTAAGGCCAGTTGCTAAATAGGCGAACCCCACTTCGTCTGTAACAGAGTTGGAGGTATGAATTTTACACAGAAACTCAAGTTCGTTACAGTCTAACCCTGTTTCTTCTTTTAACTCACGCTTCGCTCCTATTTCTAAAGTTTCGTTTTCAGGTACTGCACCCATAGGAATTTCCCAACTGTATTCATTCAAAGTATATCTATATTGCCCAACGAGCCAAGTATTCATTTCTTCATCAATGGGAAGAATACCTACCGCTCGGCCTTTGAAAGACACCTTCCCATAAATCCCTTTTCCGCCCGAAGGATTGATCACATTAAACTCATCGACTCTAATCCATGGGTTCTCGTAAATCAGTTTTCCATCTAAAGTCTTCCAAGGGTTTTTATGCGATTCCATGCCGCAAAATTAGACATATGTTTCAGCATCCAAATCAAAGTTTTAAGTTTGGGCATGTTATTATCAAATTTTGGTTCTGGAAAGATTGAAGCGGGTTGTGATGAAGCTGGCCGTGGCCCTCTTGCGGGTCCAGTAGTGGCCTCGGCCGTTATTCTACCAGCGGATTACGAGAATAAGCTGCTCAATGATTCTAAACAACTGAAAAGGGCACACAGAGAGCAGCTTGAAATTGAAATCAAAACCGAAGCCTTGGCTTGGGCGGTTTGCGAAGTAAGTCCAGAGGAAATTGATGAAGTCAATATTTTGAACGCCTCATTTTTAGCCATGCACCGCGCTATTGATCAATTGCAAATCAAGCCCGAACTATTACTTATTGACGGGAACCGCTTTAAGGTCTATCAGAGTATTCCGCATGAGTGTATTATAAAGGGCGATGGAAAGTATTTATCCATTGCTGCGGCTTCCATTTTAGCCAAAGTAGAAAGAGACAGAATTATGAGTGAGGCGGCATTGAAATTCCCCGGGTATGGCTGGGAAAGTAATGCCGGCTACCCTACTAAAAAGCACCGTCAAGCTATTCGAGATTTAGGTGTTACTCCTTTGCATAGAAAATCTTTTAGGTTATTGCCTGAGCAGATGGAGTTGTTTTGATAAACTTTTGGAGGGTTTGAAACCCTCCAAAAGGTAGTGCTAAATTCAAAGTTAAGTCATGCTGTAAGCATCATTTTCAGTAACAAAAAAACAGGTTACAATAAACAGGCAAACTAAAATACTGAAAAAGATCCCTACGGGATGACTTTGTAGCAGGCTTTACCAACTCAACTCATTCACTCGCACAAACTCCAAAGTTAAGTCATGCTGTAAGCATCTTTTTCAGTTGCAAAAGGAAAGCTGATATCGAGGCGTACGGTGAATGTTATGGCGAGCCCATACGATTTCAATAAACTTTTGGAGGGTTTTGAACCCTCCAAAAGGTAGTGCTAAATTCAAAGTTAAGTTAAGCTGTAAGCATCCTTTTCATTATCGGGATACAGAGCTAATGACTTGCACTACGGGAAAAAACCCTTACAGGGTGACTTAGTAGCTGGCTGACCTGCAATCAAAGTCATGAGTGCTAAATTCAAAGTTAAGTCATGCTGTAAGCATCATTTTCAGTAACACAAGAATACCACAGGTTACAATAAACAGGTAAACTAAAATGCTGAAAAAGATCCCTACGGGATGACTTAATAGCTAGCGAACATGCACTCAAAGTTTTGTGCACTAACTTCAAAACTAAGTCATGCTGTAAGCATCTTTTTCAGTTGCAAAAGGAAAGCTGATATCGAGGCGTACGGTGAATGTTATGGCGAGCCCACACGATTTCAATAAACTTTTGGAGGGTTTTGAACCCCTCCAAAAGGTGGGGTTGAGCACAAAGCTAAGTCATGCTGTAAACATCCTTTTCAGTAACACAGGAAAGTATACTAGCGACCTGAGCTGCTGAGACCTACAGGATGGCTGTTATTGACAACAATACTTATTTAAAAATCCCTTGGAGGTTTTTGAACCCTCCAAGGGTTGGTGATAGTAACAAAAAAAAGACGACCCATGGCAGCAGGTCGTCTTTTGTATTTAGGTGAAAGATTTTAATCAATCTACATTGTCGTGCAGAAATTTATTGTTGCCCATAATTTCATCATCATCGTTCAAGTTATAGCGCGACACATTGCTTTCAGATGAAGGCGGTGCATCGTTTAACCTCACTTGCCTACGCTGGTAAGCAGGAATCTCTAACTTTTCTTTGATGTCATCATTTTTAATGTGATAATTTCCAGAGCTACGCAGTTTTTCTTCTCTGAGCCTGGCTTGTTGCTGAAGTTTATTACGCTTCATTTCCAAGAAATCCTTATAACGTTGCTCTTCATGATCTAACTCAATGCGCTCATTTCGCATACGAATTTCAGGGTCATCATTGGCTTCTGGCCCAACTTCTTCGATATCATATTTCTGAGCCAACCTAGACAAGAAAGTATAACCTGAAGTGATGTTATCATCATCACTGTCATCTTTATTCTCTACCTCATCAATTTCTTGTCGAGGTTCTGGTTTTTCGAAGCCCGCACTAAATAAAGATGACTGTGTTGGCTTTTGAACAAAAGATGGTTTTTCAACATTTCGTTCAATTGGCTGATTACTCTCTAAATCAATCACCGTTTTTTTAGTAGTAGGTCTAGCTTCCACTAATGGAGTTTCGAAGCCCGTTGCTATAACGGTTACGCTAATGCTTTGTCCATGATCAACATCAATACCGTGACCAAAGATTACCTCAGCATCGTCACCTGCTTTGTCTTGGATGTACTCAGTGATTTCAGTAAGCTCATCCATTTGAAGTTCGGCTTCTTCACCAGAAATAATAGAAAGCAAGATTTTCTTAGCACCCAAAATATCTTGGCTATTCAATAATGGAGAAGAGATGGCCATTTCTGCAGCTCTTAGTGCTCTTCCTTCGCCTTCGGCAGAAGCAGAACCCATCACCGCAGCACCTGCGCCTTTCATTACGGTTTGAACGTCCATAAAATCGACATTTACATACCCCGGAACGGTAATGATTTCGGCAATTCCTTTGGCAGCCGTAGTTAAAATGTTATCAGCTTCGGCAAATGCCTTACTGATTGGTAGGTTACCGTGGATTTCTCTCAGTTTATCGTTGAGGATCACCAAAACAGTATCACAATTTTCCTTTAATGCAGCAATACCTTCATTAGCCGCATTCATTTTCTTTCTTCCTTCAAAACCAAAAGGAGCCGTAACAATACCTACGGTAAGTAGGTCCATGTCGCGTGCAATTTTGGCAATAATTGGAGCTGCACCTGTTCCGGTACCTCCACCCATTCCAGCAGTGATAAACACCATTTTGGTATCGTCACCCAGCATTTGACGGATGTCCTCTTTGCTTTCTAAAGCGGCATTTTTACCCACTTCAGGGCTGGCTCCAGCACCAAGACCTTCGGTTAGACCAATACCAATTTGCAACCTATTTGGAATAGGACTGCTTTTCAATGCTTGTGCATCGGTGTTACAAACGATAAATTCCACATCCTTAATCCCCTGATTATACATGTGGTTTACTGCGTTGCTTCCTCCGCCACCAACTCCAATCACTTTAATGATCGATTTGTGATGCTTAGGAATTTCGAACATATAAGATTCTGCCATGATTATTATGTTTAAGCCTGAAGTCTGAAGCCCGAAGACCGAAGACAAAATCAGGTATTTGTTATTTTATCTTATTTTTAAATGCTGTCATCATGTTCATCAAGTTGAATGATGCGTCATAAACAGCACTGAATTCACTTTTTGTTATGCATTCTCTTCTGTCAGCCTTGTAAAGACAAGTCACTGTTTCGGCCAAAGAACGAATGGCGTACCCCATGAACTTTCTATACTCGGGGCCTGACTGCCCGATTGAGCCTTCTGAAATATTAAGAGCAACAGAATCGGCAGCTCTAGACATTTGAGAAGATAGATTGAATTTTTCCCTATCAGGAAATTTCAGCGTCATGCTATTCACAACCTCTCCTAAATCCATTGCTTTCTGCCAGATCAATAAACTCTCAAATTTGAAACTCATACCTCAAATATTATTTCCAAACTGACTTCCAACTTCGGCCTTCCATCTTCCAACTCCTCAGTACTCTCCGCCCTTATCCTGAAAATCATCCATCAATAAACCTTTTGTTTTATCAATAAGGCCTTTGAAGAAGTCCGAGCTTTTCTTTGCGCTCTTCATAGTTTTCTTTCCAGAAGCCACTTGGTTTTGCATATAGCGGTTTTCTCTTTCATCTATGGCCCTAAAGCCCGAAAGCACTAAACCAACCGTTGTTGCATACATTGGACTCTTGATCGCTTCAATTTTACTTTTACCAAGGTGCTCGTTGGGGTAACCAATTCTGGCGTCCATGCCCGTCATGTATTCAAACAACTGTTTTACATAACCCAGTTGTGAACCACCTCCAGTAATCACGATTCCACCAGCCAACTTGCTTGCGTAACCAGAAGTAATAATTTCGGCATGTACCAACTCAATAATTTCTTCCATTCTAGCCTCAATAATATTGGCAAGGTTACGGATCGAAATTTCCTTTGGCGGTCTATTTCTTAAGCCAGGAATCGAAACGATTTCATTTGGATTGGCCTCTTCTGCAATGGCTTTTCCGAATTTTGTTTTCAACAGCTCAGCTTGGTTCTGCATTACTTTACAGCCTTCCTTAATGTCGGAGGTGATGATATTACCACCAAAAGGAATGACTGCTGTGTGTCGGATAATATTATCGTGGAAGATTGCGATGTCGGTAGTACCACCACCAATATCTACAAGGCAAACGCCAGCCTCTTTTTCTTCATCACTTAATACCGACATGCTTGATGCCAAAGGCTCTAAAATCAAATTTTCGATTTCTAAACCAGCCCTGCGCACGCATTTATTGATATTTCTGATGGCATTAGTTTGAGCAGTAATTACATGAAAATCTGCTTCAAGCTTAACGCCCGACATACCCACCGGATCTTTAATTCCTTCTTCATAATCCACAATGTAATCCTGTGGCATTACGTGAATAATTTCACAGCCTGGAGGCATTACAATTTTGTGTATATCATTCGACAAACGAGTTAAATCGCTCACCGTAATTTCGTCTTCAACTACATCGCGGGTGATGCTACCGTGGTGCACCGAACTCTTAATGTGTTGGCCTGCAATGCCCACATTTACCACATTGATTTCGATACCTGATTGCTCACTTGCTTCGGCAATTGCCTTTTCAATTGCAATAACGGTTTTGTCAATATTGGTCACTATTCCACGGATAACTCCATCAGAAACGGCTTTACCCATTCCTAGTACCTCGAGTTTTCCATACTCATTTTTCGTTCCCACAATCACACAGATTTTTGTGGTTCCAATGTCTAGTCCGACAACTATTTTATCTTCTTGCATGGCGTTGTTTGTATTTTATATTTCAGAGCTTCTGTGTTTGTAAACCTGTTACTTCTACATTCACTTTCACTTTAAATTCCTTTGTTTCGATCACTCACAAATGAGTTGATCTTTGTATTCTACATTTACTCTACTGTAGGTATTCCAACCTTTTGTTGGCATAATTTCTTTAAAGAAAATTTCCAACCTCTTGAACTTCGACTTAAAATCTTCAGCATAACCAAACTCAAGTTTCTGATCTCCTACTTGTGGAATCATCACTACTTTTCCGTTTTTGTTTACTACCAACTGAGCGATTTGCATGCTCCAAAACTTATCTTTATTGATGTATTCGATCAAATCATAAAGCTTTTGGTCATATTCATTTTCTTCAATGCTTTTTCGAGAAGTCAACTCATCCATATATTTCCCTGAAAGCACAATAACCCTTGCCGTGTATTTACTTGAAACTGGTAAAATATCACCCTCTTCTCCCAAATAAGCATGTTTTCCGTTATCCGCTATAATTCTTGCCATGGGTTTATTCTGAATGGCTTTCACCACCAAATGCCCATTTAAATCTCTAAACACTTGGGCATCTTTTACAAAACTGTGCGACTCCACCCTTTGCTCTATTTCTTTCAAACTCACCCTGCCGTAAGCATCACCTAATACAGTATCTCCTTTGTTCTCGAAAATGAGCGACATTACATCTTCCTCATCGATAAAGAAATTCTCGAAGGTATTTACGATGTCCACTTCGATGTCATCAATTCTGTAGCCCAGCTCTCTTTTGTCGATAAAACTGATCATAGATAAAAGAAGCACTGAAGCCCCTGTAATCCCTACGATCCTCCAAATTGTTTCTTTTGCTCTCATGACAATTCAGTTTTTATAGGTTCTACAAATTTATCAATGTCGCCAGCGCCAATGGTTAAAAGCACCTCTGGCTGCCAAGCTTTAATTTGCTCAAGCAATGCTTCTTTTGCGCAAACTATTTTTCTCTCTGCCGTTACTTTATCAAGCAACATTTCTGAAGTAACCCCTTCAATTGGTTGCTCTCTGGCAGGATAGATATCTAACAAAATTACCTCATCTGCTAAGCTCAAACTCTCCGAAAACTCTGAAGCGAAATCTCTTGTACGGCTGAACAAATGCGGTTGAAAAACAGCCGTAATTCTTTTGTTTGGGTAAAGCGCTCTCACCGACTTCAACAGTGATTCGATCTCGACCGGGTGATGTGCGTAATCATCAATATACACCAAGCTATCAGACTTGATAACATACTCAAAACGCCTTTTCACTCCTTTATATGTGCTTACTCCTTCGCGAATAGAGTCATCATCGGCACCAAAGTATTTGGTTACCGAAATGGCAGCCAAAGCATTTTCTACATTATGAAAACCAGGCACATTCAACCGAATACCTGTAATCGTTTTCTTGCTCGTTTTATAATCGAAAACAAAAGCGGCCTCTTCAATTCTTAGGTTTTCGGCTGTAATGTCAGCCGACTCCAAGGCATAACTAGAATGATGGATTCTATTCTCATCACCCAAGATTTGACTCCCCACTCCTTGCTTTGCGAAGAGTTTACCTTTCTTTTCAATTTTACTTACAAACAGTGCAAAAGACTCTTTCAAAGCGTCTTTATCACCGTAAATATCTAAATGATCTGCATCGATAGAGGTAACCACAGCCACATCTGGACGAAGCGTTAAGAACGAGCGATCAAACTCATCGGCCTCAATCACAGCGATAGAATTGGTTTCCTCATTCATCACCATGTTTGTACCGTAGTTGGTCGCAATTCCCCCCAAAAAACCTGTGCAATCAATGCCTGCAGTTTTCATTAAATGGACGATCATAGAACTAGTAGTGGTTTTACCATGGGTTCCGGCCACCGCCACAGAAATCATGCTTTCGGTAATTAAACCCAGTACTTGTGAACGTTTCATTATGGTGAAACCTTCTGCCTTGAGCCAAGCCCACTCTTTATGATCTTTTGGAATTGCTGGCGTGTAGATCACCAAAGCATCTTCTTTCGAGCTTTTTATTTTATCGCTAATTTGCGCAGGGTCATCTTCAAAATGAACTGCAATTCCTTCGCTTTCTAATTGATTCGTAAGCGCAGTTGGCGTTTTATCGTAACCAGACACAGCTTTACCGTTATGCTTAAACCATCTGGCCAAAGCACTCATCCCGATCCCTCCGATCCCAAGAAAATATACGTTATGTATGTCTCTCAGCTTCACGCTATCAATTTTAAAATTTCGTCAACTATTTCTTCAGCAGCATTGGGTTTGGCCAATGCCTTTATTTTTTCACTCAGCCTCTCTTGCTTTTCCTGATCGCGGATCAGCGTAATGGCTTCGTCTATTAATCTCTCTCTGGCTTCTACATCCTTCACCAAAATGGCGGCCTCATTATCTACCAAAGCTTTCGCGTTTTTGGTTTGGTGGTCTTCGGCTACGTTGGGCGAAGGCACAAAAATTGTCGGCTTGGCAGCAATGCTCAATTCAGAAACCGATAATGCACCCGCTCTGGAAATCACAACGTCTGCTGCGGCATAGGCCAAATCCATTTCCTTCAAAAACTCGAATAGAAGAATGCCTTTTGCATCTCCAGAAGCCTCAAGTTTCTGTTTCATTTCAGCATGATAAAACTTGCCACACTGCCAAATCACTTGAACACCTTCTTCCTTTAATTTCTCTAAACCCAGTACCATACTGTCGTTCAGGGTTCTGGCGCCAAGGCTTCCTCCTAAAATCATCAAAACTGGTGCATCACTCAAACCAAAATGCTTCAATGCAGCTTCTTTCTTTCCTGCTAAATCCACTATATCCTTTCTTACAGGATTTCCTGTAAAAGCGATTTTATTGGCTGGGAAGAATTGCTCCATATTAGGATACGCTACGCATATCTTTTGCACCTTCTTTGCCAATAATTTATTGGTAAGGCCTGCATATGAATTCTGCTCCTGAATCACCGCAGGAATTCCCTTTCGCGAAGCCACTCTTAATAAAGGACCGCTAGCATAACCACCAACACCTACCACTGCATGTGGCCTAAACCTTCTAATAATCCCCGCGCTTTTGCTGAGACTATTCACCAATTTTACTGGAAAAAGAAGATTGTCGAAAGTGAGTCTGCGCTGCAAACCACTGATCCATAGACCGATGATTTTATAACCCGCTTCAGGCACTTTTTGCATTTCCATTTTTCCTTCGGCACCCACAAAAAGAATTTCAGCATCATCGAAGCGCGCTTTAAAAGCATTGGCAATGGCAATGGCTGGGTATATATGCCCGCCTGTGCCGCCTCCGCTGATAATGATTCGATATGGTTGTTTCTTTTCTATGATTATTATGCTTTAGCTGTATTTCTTAAATCGCCATTGATAGGCGAAAAACTTTCTTGTTCTCCTCGGCTCACGCTCAGAATGATTCCTAAGGAAAGCCCAGTGAATAGTAGTGAGGTTCCCCCCATACTAATCAATGGTAATGTTTGACCTGTTACAGGGCCTAAACCCACCACAACGCCAATATTTACCAAGGCCTGAATTACAATGGCGAAACTGAGTCCCGCTGAAAGCAGTCCTCCAAATGCCCTGTCACTGTTGGCCATTACTCGCATTCCTCGATAGAGCAGCACTAAATAGAGGAACAAAACGAACACGCCTCCAATCATTCCATACTCTTCGATAATGATGGCATACACAAAATCTGAATAAGGATATGGAAGGAAATTTCTTTGATCGCTCTTGCCTGGGCCTTTTCCAATTACTCCACCTGTGGCAATAGCGATATAAGATTGTTGAGCCTGATAAGGCACTTCTTCTTGACTGATAAAATCAGTTACCCTACTAATTGCGGTTCCGCCACGCTGACCAAAACTCATCGCAAGAACTCCTACAAATGCTCCAACCACCACCAACATGGCCAAATATTTAGGCGGTACTCGACCTATGAATAAAAGCAACATGCAGGTAAGAAAAAGTAAAATTGCGGTCGAAATATTGGTCATTGCAATAAGGCCGCAAATTGCGCCACACCATGCTAACATTGGAATCAATGATTCTTTGATATTGGCAATATTCTGTTGCCTTTTGGCCAACATACTAGCTAAACCAGCAATCAGGGCCATTTTAGCCAAATCAGAAGGCTGAAACTGCAAACCAATAAATGGCAACTCAATCCAACGAGAAGCTTCATTTACAGTTGAGCCTGCTTGCCATGCATAGAGCAATAATGGCACAGAAACGAAAAGTGCGTATCGTGTAATTTTAGAATAATAGCGGTAGTCGATTTTATGTGCCACCCACATTACCACCATGGCCAAACCTACCATAATGGTATGACGAATAAGGTAATACTCGGTATTTCCCCCCATTTGTTTGTAAGCCAAGGAGCCCGTTGCACTATAAACCACCAAAATACTAATGAGAGAAAGGCATAGCACCACCACCCAAATGACGGGATCGCCCTGAAGGTGTTTATCGGTCCATGTTTTCAATTTTACTAACATCGTATTTTTTATATTCTATTTTAAATGGCTAAAACTGCTGTTCTAAACTGATCTCCGCGATCTTCATAGTTCTTGAACAAATCGAAGCTTGCACAAGCCGGAGATAACAACACCGTATCGCCCGGTTCAGCTAATTCCTTGGCCATTCTAATTGCTTTAATCAAATCGTCCGTTGCCTGAATGCTGGGCACTATGTTTTCGAAAGCCGTAAAGAGTTTCGAATTATCTTTTCCCAAACAGATCAAGCTTTTTACTTTATTCTGTACCAACGCCTGAATTAGGCTGTAATCATTTCCTTTATCTACCCCACCTGCAATCCAAACAATAGGTGCATCAACCGCATCCAAAGCATAGTAGACAGAATCCACATTAGTTGCTTTTGAATCATTGATATATTTCGCTCCATTGATTTCCCTTACTGGCTCCAATCGGTGCGGTGCATTTTTAAAGTTTTTAAAACCACGAATAATGGCTTCATCACTTACCCCCGCCAAACTTGCGGCATAGCCAGCAGCTTTGGCATTGAGCATATTATGTTGCCCCTTTATTGAGATATCTGCTCTGGGGGCAGATACCTCAACGTTTAAAGGGGTAAAAAACAACCTATCATTGTTTATCTCGGAAGCGTCTCCTCCAAGCGAATAAGGATGAACTTTCAGGCCGCGAGCGGCTTTAGAAATGTTCTTCCCAATTTGGTGGTCATCGTTCCAATAAACGGCATGACCTCCCAGGTGTACAAGGTGAAATATGCGCATCTTCGATGCGATATATTTTTCGAAGTCGTAATCATATCTATCCAAATGATCTGGAGTGATATTCAATACTACTGCAATGTTTAATTTCAATTCGTAACAGTCGTCCAACTGAAAACTGCTCAATTCTAGCACGTACCAATCGTGTTGATCTTCGATCACCTGACGTGCTAAACTTTTTCCTACATTTCCGCCAAGACCTACGTTAAACCCTCCTTCTTTCAAGAGATGATAAGTCAAAAGCGTGGTAGTAGTTTTACCGTTTGTTCCTGTAATACCAATCAACTTTGCGGCCGTATGCCGAGCTGCAAACTCGATTTCGCCAATGATTAAATTTCCTTTGGCTCTGAGTTTTTTGATCAAAGGAGCTGATTCTGGGATTCCAGGACTCTTAATTACCAAGTCACTTTCTAAAATTCGATCTTCTGAATGTTTTCCGCTTTCAAACTCAATATCATTGGCCTCTAACTCCTGAACATACTGTTCTTTGATCTGCCCCATATCAGACACGAACACGTCATAGCCTTTTGCTTTCCCAAGCAATGCCGCTCCTGTTCCGCTTTCGCCTGCGCCTAGTATGGTTAGTTTTCTTTTCAAGATTCGTTATCAGTTATCGCTGAGTTTTTTTCAGAGAATTGAGTTCCCTGACTCCCAGTTTTTTAATTCTTTTCCCCGTTTTCTTCCCGATACTTCGGGACCGTTTTCCTGTTTTCTGATCAACTTTTTTACCTCAGTTTAAGCGTTGCCAATGTTATAATTGCCAACAGAATTCCCACAATCCAGAACCTTGTAACAATCTTGGCTTCTGGAATTTCCATTTTTTGATAGTGGTGATGTAAAGGCGACATCCTAAAGATTCTCCTTCCCTCACCATATTTCTTTTTTGTGTATTTGAAATAACTCACCTGAATAATTACAGAGAGATTTTCGATCACAAAGATTCCGCACAATACTGGAATCAAAAGTTCTTTTCGGAGGACCAAAGCCAGCACAGCGATGATTCCACCCAATGACAGACTACCTGTATCGCCCATAAAAACTTGGGCCGGATAAGAGTTGTACCATAAAAAGCCAACACAAGCCCCCACAAAGGCAGTACAGAAAATTACGAGCTCTCCAGAATTTGGAATGAACATCACGTTTAGATAATCAGAGAAAATAGCGTTACCCGATATGTAGGCGAAAATTGCCAGCGTAAGGCCTATAATGGCCGATGTGCCCGCAGCCAATCCGTCAATTCCATCCGTAATATTGGCTCCGTTAGAAATGGCTGTAACAAAGAAAATCACCACCAAAATGTAAATGGCCGCAGTAATCCACTTGTTATCCGTTGGGTTGAAAGCATCGTAATCCAACTCATTATTCTTCACAAAAGGAATTGTGGTTGTAGTAGATTTGCTATCAACATAATTTGGCGCTTCTGTTACTGAAATAGTTTGCTCTTGTGGACCAGGGTTGAATTCCCTTACCACTACATCATCGTTAAAGTAAAGTACAGCTCCTACCAAGAGGCCAATGCCTACCTGACCTACCACTTTAAATTTACCGGCAAGCCCCTCTTTGTTCTTCTTAAAAACCTTGATGTAATCATCCAAAAAGCCAATGGCTCCTAAACCCAAAGTGGTGATAAGTAGAAGGATAACGTAAATATTTTCAAGCTTCGCGAAGAGCAAAGTTGGAATTACAATGGCAGCTATAATGATAAGTCCACCCATAGTTGGTGTACCTTTTTTGGCCATTTGGCCTTCTAAACCTAAATCTCTAATGCTCTCGCCTACTTGTTTGTTTCGAAGCATGTTGATCAGCTTCTCACCGAAAGTAATGGTGATTAACAAAGATAAAAGCACAGCCATACCCGCACGGAAAGAGATGTACTGAAACACTCCCGCGCCAACCAAATCAAATTCTCTATCTAAATAATTGAATAGGTAGTATAGCATTCTATTAGATTTTAGATTTTAGACGCTAGAGTTTAGAAAATCGGCTTTCTGAGCTCTGACATCGTCAATCGTATTTTATTTATGAATCAGGTTTAACATTTCTTTCAATACTTTTCTATCATCGAAATCGGATTTTACCCCCTTTACATCTTGATAGGTTTCGTGACCTTTTCCCGCCACGAGGATAATATCATTAGGTTCGGCCATAGAGCAAGCGGTTTTAATCGCCTCTCTTCTGTCTGCCATTACCAGTGTTTTTCTATAATTGCTCGGGCTCACACCTTTTTGCATGTCTTCGATAATCGCCATTGGCTCCTCAAAGCGTGGATTATCTGAAGTGAGTACCACTTTATCGCTTAGTTCACAAGCAATTTTTGCCATTTCAGGCCTTTTCGTTGTATCTCGATTTCCACCGCAGCCTACTACCGTAATTACTTTCTCGTTTCCACTTCGGAAAACCTTAATAGTAGAAAGCACATTCTCTAATGCATCAGGCGTATGGGCGTAATCCACAATAGCAGTAATTCCTGTATCAGTAAGCACCTGCTCAAAACGACCTGGCGCTGGGTTTAAATTCGATAAGGTTTGAAGCACATCTGCGGGTTCTTCTTCTAGCAAAATAGCCGCTCCATAAACCGCCATTAGGTTATAAGCATTGAAATCACCAATCAACTTGAACCAAACATTATGGCCTTCAATATCTAATTCCAAACCTTGAAGGGTATTGGAAAGAATTCTCGCTTTGAAATCAGCCATGGTTTTTAAAGCATAGCTGTGTTTCGTTGCTTTTGTATTCTGAAGCATTATCGACCCTCGCTTATCATCAGTATTGGTTAAAGCAAAGGCAGAAGAGGGAAGCCCATCGAAGAGCATCTTCTTTGCTTTGATGTACTCATCGAAAGTCTTGTGATAATCTAAATGATCGTGAGAGAGGTTCGTGAAAACCGCTCCTGTGAAAGTGAGTCCTGAAACACGATGTTGTACCAAGGCATGAGAACTGACTTCCATAAAACAATGAGAACAACCTTTGGCTACCATTTTCGCCATCAACTCATTCATTTGAATGGCATCGGGCGTAGTGTGGGTTGCCACAATTATCTCGTCATTGATTTTATTAACAACCGTAGAAAGCAAGCCAACATTATAGCCGAGCTGTTTGAACAACTGGAATAATAAGCTTACACAAGTAGTTTTTCCATTGGTGCCAGTAACGCCTACCAACTTCAACTTTGCACTAGGGTTTCCAAAGAAGTTAGAAGCCATGATACCCAAAGCTTCACTACTATTTTTAACCTGAACGTAAGTAATGGCAGTATTTAGGCTTTCGGGCAATACTTCACAAATAATGGCAACAGCACCCTTTTCAATGGCCTGTTCTATATAATCATGACCATCGACTTGAGTACCACGCGTAGCGATAAAGGCTGTATTAGTTTCTACTTTTCTGGAGTCGAAAGCCAATGCAGCCACTTCTACAGCTGTATCGCCAGATACTGACTGTAAAGCCACTTTGTACAATATGTCTTTTAATGCAGACATGAATTACCCTAGTTCTATGGTTATGGTTGTTCCTTTTTCTATTCTTCTTCCAGCGTAAATCGATTGCCTAAGCACTCGACCTGTTCCAGAAATATTAACTTTTAGCCCTTTATTTTCCAGTATGTAAAGCGCATCTCTCAATGTCATTCCTTCCACATTAGGCACAAGGTTCGACTGAGAATGATTGGGCTTCCAAGCAATCGCATTATTATTAACACTAGCCCTTACCCACTCTACATTTTCTTCTTCCATATGATTTGAAATACCAAACTGATTTAACAGCTTATTCAATTCATCAAAATTTCCAGCCCTGATTACAGGGAAGGTTCCCTCTTTAGCCAAGCGCTCTCCTTCAAACTTATCGTGTAAGTCAAGGTCTAAAGCGAATATCATATCAGCAATTTCTTTGAAAACAGGCGCAGAAACATCTCCTCCGAAACTATTCAAACCTTTAGGGTCATCAATCACCACAATGCAAGAATACAAAGGCTCATCGGCAGGAAAATAGCCTGCAAATGAGGCGTAATAGCGCTGCTTGTAATATCGCCCATTAATCAATTTTTGAGCGGTTCCCGTTTTTCCAGCGATCTTGTAATAATCGTTTTTAATGTTTTTTGCGGTACCTCTTTCTACCACGCCCTCAAGCATGATTTTCAATTTTTCTAGTGTAGCTTTTGAGGCTATCTTCTTATCAAGTGTTTTAGCTTCAAACTCTTCTACGATCTGATTTCCCTTCCTAATACTCTTTACAATAATGGGCTGAATCATTTTTCCATCGTTGGCCACTGCATTGTAAAAAGCTAGGGTTTGAAGCGGAGTAATACTTGTTTCATACCCTACTGACATCCACGGTAAACTTGTTCCACTCCATGATTTGTCATCAGCATTTTTAATATAAGGTATACCTTCACCTATCATTTGAAAATCGAGTGGCTTCCCTAAACCTGTTGATTTTATAATGTCTATGTATTTTTGAGGGTCCTTACCAAAGTATTGATCTACCAGTTTGGAAATACCCACATTAGATGATTTTTCGAAGACTTCCTGAACAGTCAATTTACCATAACCACCTTTCCAAGCACTTTGATCTTCCATGGTGCGGTCATAAAATTTAACAGTACCGTCATTGGTATCTACTGAATCGGTAAGCTCAATTTTATCTGCTTCTAAGAGGGCTAGCATTGAAGCCAACTTGAAGGTAGACCCAGGGTCATTTAAGCCTTGAACCGCATAGTTATAATCTTCTACATAAGTACCACTTTCAGTTCTGGTAAGGTTAGACATGGCTTTGATTTCACCTGTTTTCACCTCCATTAAAACTACCGTACCGTAAGCCGCTTCAAACTTCTCTAACTGCCTCAAAAGTGAGTTTTGAGCAACATCTTGAAGGTTGATATCGATAGTAGTGTACACATCATAGCCATTTCTAGGCTTAACATCTGAAGCTACATTTACTGGCATCCAGTTACCGCCTGCAATTCTTTGATACAAGCCTTTTCCATCTTGACCTGCCAAATAATGATCGAAGCTTTTTTCTATTCCTACAGTAGCCACACCATCTATATTTAAACCGCCAATTGTACGTTGGGCTAAAGCTTTAAAAGGACGATGTCTCCTATCCTCCTTGTCAAATATTACTCCCCCAATCATTTGGCCTTCCCGAAAAATCGGCCACTTTTCCATCATGGCCTTATCCTGATAGTTAATGAGGCGGTTGTTTAGAACCAAATATCGTTTGCGAGACTGTCGAGCTTCCGAGATCTTCTTCCGGTATTCGCCAGGAGAGAGATCTCGAAAAAATTTCGACAATAGTAGTGAAAGGGAGTCAATACCTGTTTTAAAGGTATTATCGTTTGCAAGCGAAGGATCGAATGCAATTTTGTAAAAGGGAAGTGAGGTCGCCATCAGGTCGTTACCATCAGCATAAATACTTCCACGGGTGGCTTTAATTGTTTTATAATCCAACCCAATTTCTTGTGCTTGTTTTCGCCAATCATCGCCTTGAACAAACTGAATGTCTGCAATCCGGTAGATTACTACCAAGACAAAGGCAATCACAGCTAAAAAAGCTATTCTTACTCTCAGTAATATCGACTGCTTAATATTCACTTTCGTCTACAACAATTTTATATGGCGGTTCTTTACTTTCTTCTAATCCTAGTTTCTTTACGTTCTTGGCTACTTCCGACTGCTTACTGCTATACATATAATCTGCCTCTAGCGTGGTAACATCGGCCCTTAAATCCTCAACTTCTGTTTCTAGTTTCTTAATATTTCTATTTGCTTTTTCAGCATAATGGCTGTTCCATACATAAAACACACCCAACACTAGTGCGAAAGCTACTTTCGGCAGGTGCTTCACTGGAAGCCCCGTTTCTAAGTTTCCAGCTATTTTCAGCTTCGACAAAAGACCAAATAAGCCACCACCTGCTGTGCCGGATTTCTCATCTCTTTTCGCTTTGAATTTATTCGCTGCCACTTTCTTTACTTATATTTTTTCGGCAATACGAAGTTTTGCACTTCTTGCCCTGTTATTCACTTTTAACTCTTCTTCATTTGCTTCAATCGGCTTCCTGTTGATCGCATTAAATGGTTTCAACTGATTTCCGAAGAAGTCTTTTTCAACCTCGCCAAACACCTTCCCTTTGTTAATAAAGTTCTTCACCATTCGATCTTCTAGCGAATGATAAGACTCTACCACCAAGCGCCCCCCGGGCTTAATTACCTCAGCCGACTGCTCTAGAAAATCCTCCAATGCTCCCATCTCATCGTTTACTTCGATGCGGATGGCCTGAAAAACCTGAGCATAATATTTATACTCTCTATGCCTTGGCGCCAATCGATCCAATAATTGAATCAGGTCTTTGGTGGTTTTGAAAGGATTGGAAAAACGCTCCGAAACAATAGCCGCAGCCAAAGTTTTTGCATTTTTCACCTCTCCGTAAATACCCAAAAGCTTATGTAATTGCTCTTCTGAATACTCATTCACCACATCGGCAGCAGTAAGCGAACCATTCAAGTCCATCCTCATGTCTAAATCAGCTTCTGCACGGGTAGAAAACCCACGCATTGGCTCATCAATTTGATGAGATGAAATTCCCAAGTCCGCCAAAATCCCATCTACCTGCTTTACCCCGTACAACTTGAGGTATCGCTTGATGTGCCTAAAATTGGCTTGTACAAATGTGAAAGAACGATTGTCTATTTTTTCAGCATTAGCCCTAGCATCAACGTCTTGATCGAAACCAAAGAGCCTGCCTTCACTATTTAAATGCTTTAATATTTCGGTTGAATGTCCGCCACCTCCAAAGGTGACATCTACATAGATTCCATTCGGCTTGATAGAGAGGCCATCAACGCATTCTTTAAGCATAACTGGCACATGATACTCTGACATAGTTTATTTATTCGTCTGCCAAAAATTTCTCCGCCATCTTGGAGTACTCACTTGCGTCTTGGATGAGGTATTCCTCATATTGGTCAGGATTCCAGATTTCGATTCTATTTCCCAACCCTACCAACACAACTTCTTTTTCAAGCCCCGCATATTCCATCATCTTTTTAGGGATATTGATTCTTCCTGCTCCGTCTAACTCAACGTCTACATTTCCCCTAAAAAAAGTTCTCTGAAACCTGCGGTACTCCTCACTGAATTCGCTTAGTCCCTTTATCTTCGCATAGATCTTTTTATACTCAAGCATAGGATATAACACCAAGCAAGGCTCGAAACCTCGTCTTAGCACAAGCTCTTCTGATGCATTATCTGGCAGTGCAGCCCTTACCTTTGAAGGTAAAGCCAATCTGCCCTTTACATCGAGCTTACAGTCATATTCACTTGTAAAAAAAGCCATTACACACCTGAACCTTTACAAAAGTAAGATTTTTTCCCACACTTCACCACTTTTCCTCACTTTTCCCCACTTTTTATGAAAAGTATCTTTTTCCATACAGAAAAACAAGTGTGATCGAAAAATATCACTAGAAAGATAAAGGAGGTAAAAAGTCCATTTCTGATGAATAAGAAAGGCTTTAGCTGTTCGGAAAACTAGGCTTAAAAATGGATTTTAGGTACAAAATTAACATGCGTGAGTTTTTTTTAAAGGCAAGAACAAATGACCAAATGGACATAAAAAAAGGCTTAACCAACCCGATTTTAGATCATGTGGAGTAAAGTGGGAGAAAAATCACTAAAAAACGTTCGTTTGCGGTAAAATAAGGCTCGGTGGAAGAAGTCAATTCAAACCATCCAGAATTTCTTGATTATGCTGCCCTAATTGGGGAGGCGGGCTCAGCGAAAGGCGATCGAAGCCCGAAGCCACAAAAGAGCGTAAACCTGTAATGCCTTCGGCTTCTAAAAACCAATGAGGTTCGCCTTCATCTAGGGCAGTATTTATGGTATTCACCAAGCCAGCTGGCACCTGCTGATTGACCAGCAATTCCATTAATTCACCTGAAGGCCATAGTCGGATTTTATCAGCTAGAATTCTGTTCAATTCATCTCTGTTTACTACTCTTTCTTGATTGGTCGAAAAACCATCCATCTCATTAATGCTCAGAACACTACATAGCTTGTAGAATTGCTTATCATTTCCAATAGCCAACAGCAATTGGCGACAATCTTTGGTCTCAAAAAGTTCGCCATAAGGTGCAATATTTGGGTGAAGATTACCCATTGACTTTGGCTCATTTTTTCCTACCAACCAATTTGCACCTTGATTTACCAAAGCACTGATGGCAGCATCAATCAAAGCCACTTGAACAAACTTTCCTTTACCACTTTCCATACGCTCAACAAGAGCTACCAACAGTGCCTCTTTCAGTTGGTGCCCTGCTAAAACATCAATCAGAGCGACAGGCATTTTTAACGGAGCAGCCCCTTGCTCACCATTAATGCTCATAAATCCCGATTCTGCCTGAATAACAGCATCATAACCCACTTTTGAAGTGTTTAGGCCATATCCTGTAATTTGACCATAAATAAGCGCTGGGTTAATCTTTTTTAGAGTGTTGAAGTCTACACCCAATTTTTCGGCATCACCAGGTTTATAACTAGCAATTACCATGTCTGCATTCTTGACAAGCTTATAGACTATTGCCCTTTCTTTCTGGTTACTCAAATCAATGGACAAAGATTTTTTACCCCAGTTTACAGAAGTAAAATATGCCGAAACACTGCCATTTAACTTTTCCCCTTTAAACAGCCATGACCGAGTAACATCTCCGCCAGTTTTAGAGCTTTCTACTTTGATTACCTCTGCACCCAATTCTGCAAAAAACTGCCCAACACTAGGCCCAGCTAGAACGGAAGCCAACTCAATTATTTTTAATTTTTTCATTGGTGCAGAAAGTGGTTGGTGATTTTTTTTAAAAAAAAACCGGCTTTTATATAAGGTCTTTTCTCCGACAGGTTGTTATTTTAGCATCTGCCATAGCGTAATTTTACTATTGGGCTATAGCAAAAAACAAATTTACTACTAACTAACTGAACAGCGCCATATCTCAAAATATGGCGTTGTTTTTTTTATTTAGACCGCTCTATTGTGTAGGTAACTAGCTGAGAAAGAGAATCTCTGTAAATACTTGGCTCAAATGTTTCCAGAATTTGTATTGCCTCTTGGTAATACTGATTCATTACTTTTTGGGCATATTCAATTCCGCCAGTTTCTCTTACAAAAGCAACTACTTCATTCACCTTTTTTGAATGATCTCCTTTGCTTTTCACGGTTCGGATTATTCTTCGTTTGGTGCTACTACTGGCGTTTTGTAAAGAATAAATCAGCGGCAATGTCATTTTCTGCTCCTTAATATCAATACCTAGGGGCTTACCCACTTCTTCAGTACCGTAGTCAAAAAGGTCATCTTTGATTTGAAAAGCCATTCCGACTTTTAAGCCAAATTCTCGCATTTTTTCTATGTCTTCTTGAGAAGCATTGGAGGCGGTAGCGCCAACAGCGCAGCATGAGGCAATAAGCGAAGCGGTTTTCTGACGAATTACATCATAATAGATATCCTCGGTAATATCTAAGTTCCTGGCTTTGGCCATTTGAAGCAATTCACCTTCACTCATTTCGCGCACCGCTCGGGAAACAATTTTTAGAAAATCGAAATCTTCATTATCTACGGAAAGCAGTAAACCGCGCGAAAGTAAATAATCACCTACCAAAACGGCTATTTTATTCTTCCAAAGGGCATTGATTGAAAAAAAGTCTCTTCTGTAATTTGAGTCGTCTACTACATCATCGTGAACCAGAGTGGCGGTGTGAAGTAATTCTATTAGCGAGGCGCCTCTATAAGTTCTATCTGATATTTTTCCTGTAACCCCTGCTGCCAAAAACACAAACATAGGCCTCATTTGCTTGCCCTTGCGCTTTACAATGTAACTCATGATTTGGTCGAGCAGAAATACTTTACTCTTCATGAATGACCTGAATTTCTGTTCGAACTCAGTCATTTCACTAGCAATGGGGGCCTGTATTTCGGAAAGCTTTAACGCCATATCAGTAGAATGCCACAATATTAACAGGTAATGCTTCAACGGCAAAGTGAGGGCAGTTTTATTTGATAAGAAAAGTAGAAGCCCTTTGTTTAAAAATTTTACGCTGAACTTATTCTTAGTCCTTGTTTTTTAGTCTAAAATCAAAAACGAAAGAAATATAAGCGTCATTTTTTGCTGTTTGTACATCTTTACTCAACCAATGAAACATAATTTTAAATGTCGCTTTTTCATTACCAGTAGCCCAACCCACCCTAAAAGTACTCACCCAAGGCATCTGCCTTTCTGTATGCGGACTTTTATTATTGAATAAACTACCCGAAGCTGTAATGTCATGGAAAACATAGGACACTCCGTAACCAAAAACTACATAGCCTACCCGCTCTAGGCCTTGGCTATTTTCGCCAATCATAGCATTTGCAAATGGCGACTTGTTCAAAACGTTCAATAGCCCCATCCTAAAATCGAAATTCTGGGCAATGTTCGTATGACCTGTTCCTAATGATGCTGATGATGAACTAATGAAATCCATACTTTTCGGCACCAAACTAAACTGCCGATTATATTCAGCAGTGGCATTTAAAACCAAAGCCGTTCTAATTTGATGCTGCCATCCTCTTGGTTGCTTAAACCCCACGGCATTATGATACCACTTCTGCAAAGCTTCTGCTCCCGAGGCTTTGCCCGTTGTACCTAACTCCAAACCATATTTAAATCGTGAATAATCATTCTTGAACATAGACTTTGAAATTCCAGCATAGAGCAAGCCTGCGTATGGCCTATCCAATTCAGAGATTTCATCATAAAGCAAATCGTCAGGCGTATAGAACTTATGCGTAAGACTTATATCTATAATTTCTTTTGTGTTTAAAGAATCAGGTTTTTTGGGAACATATCTATAATGAAAAAGAAACCCATTAGAATAGTACTCGTCATCCCTGTTCAGTAAGTAAACATCATTTTCGGTGGTGAATGAAAATTCAGATTTACGATAGTCTACCTGCCCTAAAATTGGCAACGTAAAGAGCAGTGAGAAAAAAATAAGAATCGACTTGATTACAGTGATATTTAATTTGAGGCGCTAAAGTCTCAATTATTTATAATTTTAGCCAGCGTATTATTGGCAAATGGAAAAAAAGAATTTAAGAATTGAGGAACAATTAAATAAACGAGCATTGCTGGGCAATAAACGCAGTTTATTATTAGTGAATGAAAAACTGATAGACTTCAGCTCAAACGACTATTTAGGTTTTGCGAGGTCTGAAGATTTAAAAAACCGAATTCTAAACAGCTATGAAAGCCTAGCGGATAAAAATGGATCAACTGGGTCAAGGCTATTGACGGGAAATTCAGCCTTAGCCACCGAGGTAGAATCAGAACTAGCCAAGCTTTTTGGTTATGATGCCAGTCTGGTTTTTAACTCTGGCTATACTGCTAACCTTGGCTTTTTCTCTTGCCTTCCTCAAAGGGGCGATACTATTCTATATGATGAGCTTTCACATGCATGCATTAAAGATGGTAGCCGATTGAGTTTGGCCAAATCAATGCCTTTTAAGCATAACGACTTGGCCGATCTTGAGCGAAAATTAAAATTAAGTGAAGGTGAGGTTTATATCGCTTGCGAAGCCGTCTACTCTATGGATGGTGACTTTGCTCCACTAAAAGCACTCTGTGAACTTTCAGAAAAATACAATGCAAAACTCATTGTAGACGAAGCACACAGCACAGGTGTATTTGGTAAAAATGGGGCGGGCTTAGTAGCAGAGTTAGATCTAACACAACAAGTGTATGCGGTTGTATACACATTTGGTAAAGCAATGGGCATTCATGGTGCTTGCATAGCTTCAAACCAAACAGTAATTGATTATATGATCAATTATTCGCGACCATTTATATACACTACCGCACCCTCTCCTTTTGAGTTTTTATCAATACAGCAAGCTTTCCAGTTTTTAACCAACCACCCAGATTTGGCTATTCGTTTAAAAGAAAACATTTCCACCTTCAACCAAGCAATTAAGACACAAAGACCTCCGCGTTATTTATCTACTAGCGCTATACAAGTGGTAATTACCGAAGGCAACTTAAAAGCAAAATCTACGTCAAAGCAACTTCAAGAAATGGGATTCGATGTTCGTGCAATTCTTTCGCCTACGGTAAAAGAAGGGGAAGAACGCTTGAGAATCTGCTTACATAGT
The DNA here is from genome assembly GCF_001592945.1 of Roseivirga seohaensis. Classification (GTDB taxonomy): domain Bacteria; phylum Bacteroidota; class Bacteroidia; order Cytophagales; family Cyclobacteriaceae; genus Roseivirga; species Roseivirga seohaensis. The sequence goes on along the minus strand of NZ_LRPB01000002.1, from coordinate 165,686 downwards.
TTTAATAGTAAAAATGAAGTATTGGGTTTGGCGCATGCGCTGAATTCCTTACTTTGTTAACAGCGGAAGCTAGCGGAAGAATTTTTATCATATCTTTGGGGTTTTTAAAAACTGAATGAAGCCAATCGGCAAAGACTACGTAAAGAAGAAGTACGACCAGGTGGTTCCGGGAGGAATTGACGAGTGGCCGGTCGTGAGCTTGAGCAATAACAGGGATGCTTTTATTAAGGAAGTGACCGCTGAAAGTATTAAGCGTATAAAAAAACTCACCCCAAAGCGTTCAAGCTTAATTGAGGAAATTGAAACCACTCTTTTTAGAGAAAAGCTTAGGGTAAAAAGAAATCCATGGGCGGTTGACCCACCAGACGAAGCTGACTTTCTTCAATCCATCAAAGATAGACTTCTTGAAATATCGACAAATGACGACAAGGAAGACATTGATGAGACTTTAGAAGATATACTTTCAGAAATTATAGAGCGCTACGCCAGTGAAATTGCTGGAAACTTCAAGAAGTCAAGGTACAGAATGGCTCGTTCCATTGTTACTTTTGGTTTTGCTAGGCTTTTAAACGCATCTCGTGCCCGAGGTTTTTGGTCGATTTTCAGTACTCGATATTCGCTTCAAGATAAAATTCATATTACTGGAGAAGTAGAGGAATTACGCACCTTGGCCAAAAAAGGAACGATCATTATGGTGCCTACCCATTTCAGTAATCTTGATTCTATATTAATAGGTTGGGTAATTAGTGCTTTGGGCTTGCCTGCTTTTATTTATGGTGCTGGCTTAAACCTCTTCAACATAAAAATATTTGCCTATTTTATGGAAAGCCTTGGGGCCTATAAAGTAGACAGAAGAAAGAAAAACCTACTCTATTTAGAAACCCTAAAGAGTTATTCTAGTCTTGCAATTCAGAAAGGTTGCCATAGCCTTTTCTTCCCTGGCGGAACCCGTTCACGCTCAGGACAAATAGAAAAGAGATTGAAACTTGGCCTTTTAAGCACAGCTATTGAAGCTCAGCGTGTCAACTATCAGAAAGGGAAAAGAGACGGTCTGCACAAAATATTTATTGTTCCGGTAACTTTAAACTACAATTTTGTGCTTGAGGCGCCTTCTCTTATTCGTGAATACTTAAGACTAAAAGGGCAAGAGCGCTACTATGTAGAAAACGATGAGTACTCTACCTCATATAAAATCTTTGCCTTCTTGCTTAAATTCTTTACCAAGGGTTCCGACATATCAGTGTCCATCGGAAGAGGTTTAGATGTGCTGGGGAATTATGTAGATACAGATGGCAATAGTTATGACAAAAGTGGCCGTCAAATAGATACTCAAGAGTACTTTACTAAAGACGGAAAAATCATTTCGCACGACCAGCAACGCGAAGATGAATATACCCGCATGTTGAGTGATAGAATAGTTGAAGAATTCCATCGAATCAATAAGGTTTTTGCCAGTCATTTGGTGGCATTTGTAGCCTTTGAAATGCTTCAAAAGAAATTCAATAAACTGGACTTATATAACTTTTTGAGAATTCCGGAAGAAGACCAAATCATTCCTTATGAGGAATTTAAGACGGTTTTCCAAACAGTTTTAAGAAGAGTTCATGAAATGTATAATAAGGGAGAAGTTAGTGTTTCTCCTTACCTTACCGGAGACCCTGATAAGATTATTGCACACGGTTTGGCCAACGTGGGTATGTACCATGCCAAGCGTCCGCTGATAAAGAATAAGAAGGGAGATATTTATACCCAAGATTTAAATTTGCTGTTTTACTATCACAACCGTTTAGTAGGTTATAATCTTGAGAAATATGTCTAAAGAATGTGTTGGAGTTATTGGTTCAGGCAGTTTTGGAACAGCCGTAGCAAATATTCTTTCAAAGAATTCCAAGGTATTATTATATGCCCGAAATGCTGAAACAGTCGAAAAAATTAAGTCGACCAGAATTTCGAACGGACAACACCTCCACGAAAACATAACCGTTACAAATAGTTTAGAAGAAGTTGCGCAAAAGTGTAACGTTATTTTCCCTGTAGTTCCTTCATCTAATTTCAGGGAAATGATGCGCCAGTTCGCTCCTTTTCTACATCCATACCATGTACTCATTCATGGCACCAAAGGCTTAGATTTAATTCTACCTCACGAAACACCAACCGATTTCAAAATGGATCGATCATGCATTAGAACCATGAGTGAGGTAATAAGGGAAGAGAGTGTAGTGGTACGTGTAGGTTGTATGGCAGGCCCTAATTTGGCAAAAGAATTAGCTTTAGGTCACCCAGCAGCTACTGTAATTGCTTCGCCATTCAATGAGGTAATTAATGAGGGCAAAAGGTTACTCAGATCAGAAAAATTTCAAGTTTACGGAAATCAAGACTTGAAGGGAGTCGAACTTTGCGGAGTACTTAAAAACATAATTGCTATTGCTTCAGGTATCATCTCTGGTTTAGGTTTTGGCGATAACGCTAAAGGATTATTGATCAGCAGAGGTTTAGTTGAAATGATCTACTTGGGAAAAGCCTTGGGTGGAGAAATATCGTCATTCATTGGTTTAGCAGGCATTGGCGACTTGGTTGCCACCGCTTCGAGTCAAACCAGCCGAAACTACACTATTGGTTTTAAATTGGCGCAAGGAAAAAGCATGGATGAAGCCATTGCCGAGATGGAGGAAACCGCTGAAGGTGTAAACACGATTAAAATCATTAAGCAATTAGCAGATGCTCAAGGGATTAAACCTTTGATTACAGACACCCTTTATAAAATTCTTTATGAAGGAATGAAACCACAGGACGGCCTAAGCTATTTAATGAAATACCCAGGCAATATTGATATCGACTTTCTTTAAAAGCCGATATCAAAACATCTCCTTTTCTATTCAATCAGATATCCCCTAATTTCAATTATATTAAGAGAGGTGCGTTCTAACATCACAAGCTATCAAATTCAAGAAACACTATATTATCATTCTTTGCCTGACCTTCTGGTCTTCTGTTTCGCTATATGCCCAACAGAAAAAAATAAACTATGATACTATACCCTTACCCAAAAACACCACCATTATTTTAAAAGATGTACGATATACTTTCGATAAAGACACTATTTTAATTTTACCCGATACTGCCTTTTACAAAGTTAGGGGCAATTTTTATCAACGCCTTCAAGGCAAATGGTCTAACCGAAAAATAACAAAAGAGCTTTTCAACCTTTTGTTTTCGCTGCCTTCTGATGATTTCAAGCTCGACACCACTCAGTTTTCTATAAGTGAAAATCCATTTAAAAATTATAATGGAAAAACCATAGGAAACATTGAGCTTATTAAGCTCAAAGCTTTAGGAACTAGAATGGATAAACCCGATGAGAAGCCAAAATCCTTTATTCAAAAAACCGGTAATACAGTAAACTTTAACACCAGAGAAAGGGTAATTCTGAACAACCTGCTTTTTTCTAGTGGTGATATAGTCGACCCACTAATTATAGCTGATAATGAAAGGATTCTTCGTGAGCTACCCTATATTAAAGATGCACGAATTTACCTAAAACCAAGAGAGGATAACCCCGAAATTGTTGATGTAGAGATAATAACGAAAGACGTTTTGGCCTTATCTTTTGACATTGAAGCACGCGATTTTGACTCGGGGGTTTTAAGGGTAAACCACAAAAACATTTTTGGTTCTGGGCACGAAATAGACAATCGTTTTTCCGTAGACCAAAGTTCAGACCAAAGGTACAGTTATCAGATACGTTATCGAGTGCCCAATATTAAGCGTTCTTTTATTTCCTTTGAAGCCAATTACGCCAATACGGTAAACCAAGATTTTAGCAGCGTAAAACTCCAGCGTGAATTTATTTCACCAAAAATTAAGTTTGCAGGTGGTATTGAATTTACGAACCAAAGACTTCGTTTTACTGAACTATCCAATATCATTTCAGACGAAGAGTATGACTTTCAAACAATTAACCAACGTTATGACTTTCAAGATTTTTGGCTAGCTAGGGCTTTCCCTCTCAACTTAAAAGACCCTATTCGAAATGAAAGAACAAGGCTTATTGTTTCAGGAAGAATTTCAAACATAAAATTTACGCTCAGACCAGAAGTTGATACTGAACTTAATCAACCATTCCATAACCGAACTTTAGCCATTGGCTCTGTAGGAATTTCGCAAAGAAGATACTTTAAGGATCAACTCATTTTTGGCTATGGAAGAACTGAGGATATACCTTATGGCTATCAAATTGAATTACTAGGAGGTTATGAATGGGCAGAATTTGGTCACCGCTATTTTCTTGGCGGGAAAGCTGGCCGAGGAGGATATATGGGCAACCTAGGCTATTTCTTAGGAGGTTTTTCGTTAGAAAGTTTCCTTAAAAATAAAATTTTTGAACAAGGTGTATTCAAAGCTGATTTCCGTTTTTTCAGCTCATTAATTGACCTAAACCGATGGAAGTTCAGGCAATTCATAAATGTAAATTACACCTACGGCATCGACCGATTTTCGAACGAGTACATTGATATAAGAGACGGAAATGGCATAAGGGGTTTGAAAAGTAATACACTTAGAGGAACTCAACGTTTCTTAATTAATATTGAAACGGTAAGCTTTACCCCATTTGAAGCCGCTGACTTTAAATTAGCTGTTTTTGGTTTTTACGACCTTGGCATGGTAAACAATGGTAGTAAAAATATTTTTAGCGAAAAGGCTCAATCCGGAATGGGTTTAGGCTTTAGGATTAGAAATGACAACCTTACTTTTAAGGCCATTGAAATTCGCTTGGCCTATTACCCCGATGCCCCAGTTGGACTACCAATGACAGACCTGAGCCTATCTGGGAATAGCGGGTTTAACTTTTCGGATTTCCTGATTACAAAGCCATCCCCGAGCCTGTTTAAATAAAGACTATTCTGGTTTTTTGAACTTATCCATATGCTTTAATCGCTCAAGTAATGGAGGATGTGAATAGTTTACAAAAACATAAGCAGGATGCGGTGTAAGGTTACTAAGGCTATCTACTGAAAGTTTCTTTAGCGCAGACTGCAGTGGAACAGGATTGTAGGTTGTGGAAGCATAAGCGTCTGCTTCGAATTCGTTCTTCCTACTAATCATATTAATTAAAATACCAGTGAGTTTCGAAATTGGCGTATAAAGCAGCGCAAATGCAACAAGGTTTAAATGAACCGATAGATCTTCTGCACCCAAGGCCATGGAAAGATTTTCATTAAAAATAAGAAGAGATAAAACATATAATGTTATCGCCATTTGCACTACAGATATAGCCATGCCAACCATAACATGTTTCTTTTTAAAATGGCCTACTTCATGTGCCAAAACAGCCACAAGTTCTTCATCTGATTGTTTTTCAATGAGCGTATCGTAAAGCACAATTTTCTTTTTCTTCCCCATTCCAGAGAAAAAGGCATTTGCCTTACTAGACCTTTTAGAGCCATCAATTACAAAAATATTATCTAAAGGAAATTTAACGCGTTCGGCATAGGCGTTAATCTTATCCTTCAATTCGCCCTCGACCAAAGGAGTCAGTTTATTGAACAAAGGCAAAATAAGTAATGTATAAAAAACACTCATAAATAGTGAGAATGCCGTAATAACGATTAGCGCATAAATCCAGAATTGCTCTTGCCATTCAAAAATTAGCCATAGCAACACATAGCCCAGACCTCCACCTAAAATAACGACCAACAAATAGCCCTTTAGCTTATCTGCCCAAAATGTTTTCAAAGAAGTTTTATTGAAGCCAAACTTTGCTTCAATCACAAAAGTAGAATACAATTCAAAGGGTATATTAATAATGTCAGAAACCAAAAACAGAACACCAAAAAAAGCCAACGAATGCAGCATTGGGCTTGTAAAATGGGCCGAAAGCCAAATATGTAAATCTCCGAAAAGCCCAAAAGCAAGAATCAACACAGTAAGTGTTGTACTAAACGCGGTGGTAAGAAATGAGAATTTCGATCTGGCTTTTAAATATCGTTGTGATTTAGCGTACTCCTCTGGGGGATAAATATCTTTGAATTCCTCTGGTAATTTACTTTTAGCTGATTTCATATTGAGGAAATCGAGTAATTGATCAAAGAAATAATCAACCAAAACAATTCCTATAATCAGGTATAGTAGCTGTACCGAAGACATGCTAATTTAGTTTTTCGGGCAAGGAATGCTCCACTGGTCGCGCGGAAGCCTCAAAGGTTTACCCCATTGAAATAAGTAAGATATGGAGATTTCATGAGCTCCTCCACTCGCATTACTCAATTCAGAGAGCGTGTAATCGTAGCTATAGCCAAAATTAAAATCACTAGTAGTAACTCCAAAAGAGAAAATTAACGCCTCATTATTAGGGAAGTTCTCGAAAGTTTTAATTGGCAATCCTCTGTATTGTAAACCCAAATTGATTGGCTCTAAGTGTAAAAAGAAACCGGCATCTAACTGACTAAATTCTCCTTGAGTTTTGTATTGAAAAATTGGAGTAATGCTTCTTTCCTTTCTTGTATAGGTAAGGTCTCTTCTTAGTGCTCCTTCCTTCAGCATAATTTTATACCCTCCATGAATACTAACACGCTGATTCAATGGGCTATCACCATCTAAAAGCGACTGATTTGGTTCTGTTAAATGTTGAACAGAAGCACCCAGAAATAAATTTCTTGAATACAGAATTCCCCCAACTCCAAGATCTAAATAGTTAACATTCAAATTACTGCCCGTTACACTTGGGTCGCCTGGTAAATTAGGGTCAAAGCCAGTAACTGGGTTAATCTGACTGGCGAAAACAAGGTCTGAAAAATTGGCATTCCGCATAAAATAATTGGCTTGAATACCCGGACGAAAAACGAGATTATCAGAAACTTTCAGTTGATAAGCGTAAGTAAGCCCTACATTTGTGCTTTGTAAACCAGCAACACCTTCACGATCAGTAGTTACAATAAACCCTACACCACTATTATACTTTTCCAAATAATGATCGGCATAAAATGAAAAGGTTACAAATGAGGCATCGAGTGATGGCCATTGGTTTCGGTAGTTAATTCCCAAGCGGGTAAACCCCGAAGCACCAGTAAAAGCAGGGTTGATATACAAGGGTGCAGCATAGAACTGTGAGAACTGCGGATCCTGAGCTTTAACCTCTCCCAATCCTATTCCCAAAATGGCAATCAACAAAAATAAAGTTTTGCGCATTTAAACTTTTAACCTTTAACGCTTGAGTACCCTCAAACTATTGTGAAACGTAAAGTTATTTTTTTTCCTCGAAACCCAACACTCAAAGCTTACCTTACTAAGAGAATTCCCTTATCTTAGGGCTGACTTTAAGGAGCGATGAATATAATAAAAACTCCGTTAACCACGTAATAGGGTTATATTTTAGCTCCAGTGTTTTATTACTAGACATCATTTAGCGTGGTAAGAAAAACTCGCATTTTACTCCTTTTATTAGGAATCACTTTCTCGGTACTGACACAAGCTCAGAACTTTACACGTCATAATTGGTATTTCTCCAACAATGACCAAGCCCTTATTTTTGGTAAAGAACAAGCCGCAAGATCTTTTATAGCAGACGGAAAAATAGCTCAAACCAATGCAGGTGAAAAGCTAACCGCCACCGACCCAACTACTGGAGACCTATTATTTTACTCAGACGGAATCAATATTTATGACGCCAGCCATGCCATTATGGAAAATGGAACTGGCATAACCACAGACCCAAATGCCATTCAACCGTTGGCTTTAAGCCCAGTACCAGGTGTGGGAAATGAATCACGCTATTACGTTTTTCATCGTAATCTAACAGGTGAAATTCTGTACACTTTGGTGGACATGAGTGCTCAAGGAAACAGGGCAGTTGGCCCTCCTGCTGGAGCTGTTGTAATTGGAAGTAAAAATCAACCAACAGGAATTATTAGCCGAGGCGATGGTATGCTTACCGTAGCTTCAGGCGATATGACCCAGTTTTGGTTGGTAACTCAGAATAGCACCAACGGAAACTTCGAAATCCACGAAATACCGGTAGCAGGTCAGCCATTCGACCCACAAGGCGCACCAACAGTATTAACAGCCAATGTTCAGGCTGCTCATTTATCACTCAACCCAATGGGTACCCAAATTGCAGTTCGACCTAGCAATAATGTCAATATTCAAATTTTAGATTTTAACCGCGACACCTCAGAGCTGATGTTCAACCGTTCGGTAGCCAACTCGTTTGTTCCGAACCAAAGCCTAACTGGTTCTATTGGCTGGTCGAATAACGGAACCAAACTTTATTTCAGTAGAAACTTAGCTAATTCAACTTCTGGCAACTTATACAGAATAGATTTATCTGACCCTATGGCTTCAGTAGAGCCCGTTTTCAGTAATCCAATAGGCGCGAGCCAAAGTGTAATGCTTGCACCAGACAGTTCGCTCTACCATATATATAAAGAAACCGCAGCTGGCCCTAGGTTATTGGCTAGAATTAACCAACCTGATAGTGCGCTTACTGCATTAGACTACGAGCCATCACTTTTTGAAGGAGCAGACCCTGCTTCTGATTATTTCCAACAGTTTATGCCACCTGCAGCTATTGGCCCAACGGTTACTATTTCAGATGATGGAGATTACTGCATGAACACTCCTGTTCAATTCTTTGTCAATATTGACCCCTCGACAGCTATTCCAACTTCATATTCTTGGGATATTCAGCCTTTTGGAATTACCTCAAATGCCATTGCTCCTATTTTTACATTTGATCAAGCCGGAATGTACATGGCCACTCTTACCGTAGAATTTGATGGCATTGGCACAGTAATGTCCAATACCCTCATGGGTGAAATCATGGAAAACGACATTCAGGTATCGCTTCAAGACACCACTATTTGTGAAGGAGAAACCTTAACCTTAGACGCTGAACCTCAGAGCGGTGGTCAAGGCCAGCAAGGCGGAGCAACTGGCGGCCCATTTGAATACCGATGGAACACAGGAGAAACCACTTCTTCTATTGACGTAACAGACGCTGGCAATTACTGGGTCGTGATTACCCCTACTACAGGTTGCCCGATTTACGAAACGGTTGAAGTAAAAGTATATGGTGACGAAAACCCAACGGCCAATATTTGGTATTTTGGGAATGGCGCGGGAATAGACTTTAATGAAGTAGATGGGCTGGCTCCGCCTCCTCGAAGTATTACAACGGCACACGCCATGAACGCACCAGAAGGCACCTCCACCATATCCGATGCCAACGGCCAAGTACTCTTCTATACCAATGGAACAACGGTATGGAATGCTGACAATGGCATAATGCCAAACGGAACTGAAATTGGTGGCGATTCTACCTCTACTCAAGCTGTGGTCATTGTTCCGTTTGAAGATGACGAAACACTCTTCTATGTATTTACAACAGAAGAAGTGCATGGTGACAACACCTATATGCTCAAATATTCTGTTGTTGACCTCAAAGAAGACAACGGATTAGGTGCAGTAATTTCAAAAGACAATGTACTCTTTACCAGAAGCACAGAAAAACTGATTGCCTTAGAAGGTGCTGGTGGTTACTGGTTAATGGCGCATGAGTATGGTACAAATACCTTTAGAGCATACCCCATTACAAACCAAGGGATTGGGCAACCAATCTTATCTTCCGTTGGGTCTGTTCACAGCATTAACGATGCTTTAAGCGGTCAAGCAGGAATGAAGTTTTCGGGTGATGGTTTACGTATTGCTGTTGCTTTGATTGAAGGTAATGAAGACTATGTAGAGCTTTTCAGTTTTGATGCCAATACTGGAGAAGTAACTGATTTATTGTATAAAATTGATTTAGGAGAAGGCGGACCAGCGCTAAACGATCAAGTTTATGACGTCCATTTTTCAACAGGAGGCGACAAGCTTTTTGCTACCATGAACAACCGCAATGGCGGAGCACCAGGAGGCAGAATATTAGAATACAGAATTGACTCTGCTTCGACTGAAGTTACGCGACTGGCTTCTAAAACCGATATTTCAACCAGTTCTACTGTTACCGTAAACTACGGTGCCATTCAAACAGGCCCTGATGGACAATTGTATGTGGCCATGGAAATTCCGGGCAACCCAGCAGGAACGCCATTTATTGGTTCCATTAATGTGAATGAAGACACTGCCGCGGTTTCTTCTTTCAACCAAATGCAAGTTCCATTAACTACAGGCAATTCGCGATTAGGGCTACCTAATTTTGTTCAGAATAATGTGAACCCTCCAATGGAACCTTCAATGTCGGCTCCAGACAGCACTTGTGTAGAAGAGAGAATTGAACTTTCGGGAGTAGGAACTTCTGATATTGACGAGTTCTTATGGACGATCATTGACGATGCGAACACCACTGTATTTAGTGCTTCTGGTCAAGATACAGCATATGTTTTCCCTCAAGGCCAAGCAGGAAGATTTGATATTTCATTGAACATCTCTAACCGCTGTGGCTTCGATACTACATTCGTTCAAACCATTGATGTATTTGATATTCCACCTAGGCCAGCCGTACCTACAGCCGTTGTGCTTTGCGAAGGCTCTAGCCATGATTTAGATGCCTTAGACGGTGGCCCTGACGATCCGACTTTAAGTTTTGAATGGACGAACAGCCAAGGCGCAGTAGTAAGTAACTCAAGATATTATTCGGTGACTGAAGAAGAAATTTATACCATCACCATTACCAGTATTGGTGGCGGGGGTTGTGTTTCCAGTGCCGAAGTTTACGCTGCACCTCCTTTCGAAATTGAATTGCCCGAAACCGCCAATCTTTGTGAAGGCGAGTCGCTGACCTTAGATTCAAACGTGAACGCCAACAACTACATTTGGACAAGAATTAACCCTGACAATTCAACAACTACATTACCAAACCAAAGAACTGCAGAGGTAGACAGTAGTGTTCCGGGCATATTCACATATGTAGTTTCTATTGAAGACCCAATTGAACCAGGCTGTTTTGCCAATGATTCGACTGTAGTTACCATTAATGGATCACCAAATTTGTCATTAGTGAGTTCTCAAGATGCTAGTTGCCCACAAGTAGGGCCAACTCCTGATGGCGAATTTGTATTCAATATCGCAGGAACAGGAAGTTACAGCTATACCGTAAGTAATGCCTCTGGCGCTACAGTAGCCCAAAACAGTTCGGTAAACGGACCAAATGATGTATCAGTAACGGGTTTAGACGGAGGTATTTATTCTGTTAGTGTAACAGACAATAGTACAAACTGTACAGATGAACTTACAGGCATTGAAATTCAGAACAACAACTTCAATATTATTGAACCCGTGGTAACGGCTGATGCCTCATGCGATACTGCCGATGGGAGCATTACCATTACTTTAGATGATGCTAGTGTTTTCCCTGTAAGCTATGTACTGACAAGAGATGAAACAGGATTTACACCTTTATCAGGAAATGCTACGGCAAATGGTTTTGTAATTTCAGGTCTTGAAGGCGGTACTTATAATATTGAAGTAACCTCGACAGCTTTGGGTTGTACTGCTACCGCTTCGGGTATTGTGGTAAACCAACCAACAGATGTTCAAAACCTGCAAATATCTGGAACTACAGAGGTATGTGATGTAAACCCAAGCACAACGTTGACAGCAAGTTCAACTGATGGAACAAGTTATGTTTGGCTAAGCCCAAGTGGAGCTACGTTAAATGGTGCAGTCATTAACGCTACCGAATCGGGCACCTATACCGTTACAGCAGATGCTCCAGGTGTAGCTTGCCCTACTTCTGAGTCGGTTATTGTAACGCTCACCGTTCAGCCAGATGTAGAAATTATTCAGGTTGGAGACCTTTGTGATGGCACTTTGGTTTTGGAAGCGCAAATCAATAATGAAAAACCCAACACTACCTACAACTTCGCTTGGTCGACAGGTGAAAACACGAAACGAATTACTGTAACCGCTGACGGCACTTATGATGTAACCGTAAGAGAAGCAGGAGATTTAACTTGTACCGGAACCGACTCAGAAACCATTGATTTCCCTGAAGAATTGGAGGCTACTTTAAGCTCAAGCCCAGCTTGTGATGATGGCCAGCCAATAACACTTACTGTGGATGTTTTATCTGGAAATGCCACTAATTTTACTTGGACTCGTAATGGTCAAGCCGCAGGAACTGGCAACCCGTTGGTAGTAAATGAAGAAGGATCCTATACAGTTACTATTAGCGACAACAGTGGTTGCTCAATTGAAAGAAGTATTTTGATTCGTAGAAGTGCTATTCCAGAAGGGTTATTGCCTGACTTGGAATACTATTGCCCAACCTCTTCTAATGTACTTACAGTCACGGCTGGTATTGGTTTTGAAACTTATGAGTGGACTTTAGATGGACAACCTTTAGCCCATTCAGGCCAAGACCTGGCCGTTGATGCGCCAGGTATTTACCAAGTAACTATGACTACAGCTACTGGCTGTGTAAGAGTGGATCAAATGGAGATTATTGAAAGTTGTGATCCAGTTATTTTGGCTCCAAACGTAATTGTACCAGAGGGCAATCCGCCAAACAACGTGTTTTCAGTGGTTCCAAACGGTTTTGTCTCCGACTTCCAGATTTTCATTTACAGTCGTTGGGGAGAATTGATTTACCAAAGTAGCGCACTAGAGTTTCAATGGAATGGTACTTTTAATGGTCAGCTGGTTCCAATAGGCACCTATCCCTATGTGATTAAATTCAGAAGTAGATTCCAACCAGAAAGAGGTGAGTTTGAACAAAGAGGAGCAATAACCGTAGTTCGTTAGTCCGTAAATAATTACTATTTTCGGGAATGACACGCTACATTTTCGCCCTATCATTTCTATTTCTTTTTACTTTTTCTAATGCTCAAGAAAAGAAAAGGGCAAGAGACTACGGAATTGAAATTGGGGTAATGGCAAGTGGAAACCTCAATACCATTACGGATGTGCCAGGGGTAAAAGTTGGTCATCAAACACTCATTAAAGGTGATAGTGTTCGAACTGGCGTAACCGCTATCTTACCCCATTCAGGAAATATATTTCAGAACAAAGTGCCTGCCGCCATATACATTGGAAATGGCTTTGGTAAACTGGCCGGTATCAGTCAGGTGCAGGAACTAGGAAACCTAGAAACGCCCATTATTCTTACAAACACATTGAGTGTTCCCATGGGCATACAGGGCACCGTAAAATACACGTTGGCTTTAGAAGGAAATGAAAATGTTCAGTCGGTAAACGCAATTGTTGGCGAAACCAATGATGGTTACTTAAATGACATTCGAGGAATGCATGTTTCTGAAAATGATGTGATTGCCGCTATTGAAAATGCAAAAACAGGCATCGTTCCTGAAGGAAATGTTGGCGCTGGAACAGGCACAGTCGCTTTTGGTTTTAAAGGGGGAATCGGCACTTCGTCAAGAAAATTACCAGAATCCTTGGGTGGATATACCGTAGGTGTTTTGGTGCAAACCAATTTTGGAGGTGTGCTCACCATCAATGGCGCACCAGTTGGAAAAGAGTTAGAGCAGTATCCATTTTCAAGTGCGATCAAAAAAAGCGATGGTTCCTGCATGATTGTAGTATTAACCGATGCCCCACTAGACGCTCGCCAACTAGAACGAGTCGCTAAAAGAGCCATGATGGGCTTGGCAAAAACAGGAGGCATCGCCTCAAATGGCAGTGGCGATTATGTTATAGCAGCCTCTACGGCAGAATCCATGCGAATTCCTTATCAAACTAGAGAGAAGTTTGACACAGGTGATGTACTAAGAAATGACCACATGAGCTCTATTTTCATGGCAACAATTGAGGCGACAGAAGAAGCCATTATTAATTCGCTATTTATGGCCGAAACCTCTAAAGGAAAAGATGGGCATACGATTCAACAATTACCGATGGAAAAGGTAATACCCATACTCCAGAAATATGGGGTTATTAAGTAAACCAAAAGATTCCGACTGTTTTATATGATGATATAATAACGAGCCAACCTCACGCTAAAACTAGACCTTGTATTTCTTTCTTTTTACTCACCACCTTCTCATAAGTATTTTTCAATCAAATAATATTGTTTTGAGATGACGGTCGATTCCATATCTTTATCAGTTCAATCGGATTCTACTAGTGCTATTATTGAGGAAAACATATGTATTGTTTCTTCTACTCCTTTTAAACCATACTGCTTTTGCGCAGAATGACAGTTGGGGTAGAGAATTCTATGTAAGTCTGTTTCCGCATGAAGAACCTCAAAAAGAGGTTTATTTCCATTTTAGAGCCGAAAAACCAAGTACAGTTGAAATCAACTTTGCCAATAAACAAAACGTAACCCACAACCTTCCTGTTGGCCAGTCAAGCTTTAAGTTAACTTCAGAACAAGCCCGACTTATTACAACTTCTGTGTCTAATGGCGCTAATGTCAATGCCTCAGCCCAAGTAATTTCCGACAATAAAGTCATCTTTGCTTTTAGTAATTCAGGCAGCTTCAGTGCCGATGCTACCATTGCCACTCCTTTAATTTCAGCGGGGCATCACTATATCGTTGCCGATGATTGGGAAGGAGGCCTTAATCCTCCCTACACTAGTCAAGTGAATATTATAGCTACTGGCGGCAAAACCGTACTGAAAATAATTCACCCCGATGGAACTGAAAAAGCCTTGTTTCTCGATGCCATGTCTACCTATACCATCGAATCAACCAGTGACCTTTCCGGTTTAGAAATCATTGTATCAAAAGATCAAACTATCGTTCCTAGCAATGGGCCACCTCCACCTCCTGGCGGAGTAGGGCTTCCTCCTATTTACTGTAACCCTGTAATTGTTTATACCGGAAGTCAAAAGCGTTCATTCGGTCACTGTCCATTTCCTTCTGCTGCCAGCCATATTGTAGAATCTCTCTCGCCCTTATCTACTATTGGCACAGAATACGTTTTAACCCGCCTACTGGGCAGAGAAGAAAAAAAATTCTCATACAGCTATATGGCAACTGAAAACAACACCACAATACAAGTAACCAATCAGTTCAGTACAGCAACAAAGGTTTTTGAGAAGGGAGAAACATTTATGCTTTCAGATGACGATCCATTATATATTAAGGCCGACAAACCCATTTTAGTCACGCAGCAAGCATCAGCGCAAGATGGTTGCGATGCATTCACACCTCCCGTCTTAGGTAATGCTATGGGCTCTCCTTTTTCAATTACCCTATCACCTTTTGAGCAAGGCATTGAAGAAACTGTAGTCGAGATTGTGGAGACCAAAGACATCGTTAATCAGTTTTTAAATATCGCTATCCCTACTGCCGATGCGCCAAATTTTAGTATTTCGCCAAACCCTGGCGCAGTTAATTTTACAGAAATAGGAGGTAGTGGCTTCTCTTATGCCACCGTAGCAGTAACACCAGGTGTAGCCTATCGACTGAAAGCCGGCACAGGTAAATTTACGGTTACAGAATACGGATTTGGCCCAAGTACAAGCTATGGACAAAACCCTTTTCAGAACTTAAATAACCTGAATTTCGAAGTAGCCATCAACGATCAGCAGTTAGGATTGATACGAGAAGACGCCTGCCTAAATACTGAATTAGAATTCAACTTAAACTATCTCAAGCCAGGGCTTGAAAGCACATACAACCACATTGAATGGGATTTTGGTGATGGTACTACGGCTGAAGGGATCAATGTAAATAAAACCTATAGTGAAGCCGGACTGTACAGAATTTCGGCCAAGGTATTTACTGATGAAGATATTTGTTTAACTACCCACACTCTAATTCGGGAAGTAGAAGTACATGAAATAAAAGCCGAGCGTATAGAGGGACCTACTTCACTATGCCCTTTCTCTGAAAATATGGTTTACACTCTCATAAAAGACGGTGACTATTTCTATAATTGGGAAGTGGTAGGAGGCACAATTGTAGGCCCTGATAACCAAGAAACAGTAACCATAAACTGGGGAGCTCCCAACCTGCAAGCCAAAGTGAGGGTATATGTGTCGGATGTGTTTAACTGTACTATTCCCGTGATTGAGCTGCCAGTAGTATTGGAAGCCAAAGACGAATTAAGTCCTGACAAACCTTTTGGTAGTACCGAAGTATGCTTTCAAGAAAAAGCCAACCAAACTTATTATACTCCACATATTACAGGCGCTACTTTTGAATGGCACATAGTAGGTGGCACAATTACTTCCGGCCAAAACACGAATCAAATTGAAGTGAATTGGACAGAACCAAACGGCAAGATATCTTATACCCTATTTCAAAACTCTTGCTATGGAACTTCCGAAGCACTAAATGTTTTGGTTTACGAAGATATATCCTTCGACATTCAAACCACTGACCTTTCATGCTTTGGAGCCGATGACGGCAAAGCCAGCGTATCCATTCAAGGAGGAAAAGCACCATACACCATTTCCTGGAGCAATGGTAAAGATTTAACACCGAATATAAGCGATTTGGCCGCTGGAGAATATGAAGTAACTGTAACAGACGCAATTGGCTGTAGCTTAACCCAAACCTTTGATATCTCATCTCCTCAGCTTTTAACAGCCGATGTGCAAGAATTTAAATTTTGTAACGGAGAAGCTGACGGTATTGTGAGCATAATTCCCAAAGGAGGCACTGCTCCTTTCACCTATCATCTTTTCGCTAGCACTAGCGCCAGCAATTACGATGTAACACAATCAGAACCTCTATTTGATAAGCTCTTTGCTGGTATTTATACTTTAGTAGTAACAGACAAAAATGGCTGTACTTCGAATCATTATGTGGAACTAGCAGACCCCGCTCCGCTTCAGTTAAGGGTAAGCGACAATGTCGCCATTTGTCCACAGCAACAAGACGGAACCATAACGATTAGTGTAACTGGCGGTACCGAACCTTATACCTATCAGTGGTCGACACAACCAAACGTAAATGCCCCAACCATTTATGATGTGGGCAAAGGAACTTATCAGGTAGTTGTAACTGATGCCAATGGATATACTATTTCTAAAGAAATCAAAAAGGAAGAAACTTACCCTAAGCTATTTGTTCCAAATATTTTTACTCCAGATGGCGATGGAATTAACGATACCTTCAAGCCGATATCTCCTTGCATTGTCAATTATCAAATCACCATTTTCAACCGATGGGGGCAGCCCATTTTCATCTCAGAAACTGGTGGAGAATGGGACGGCACGCAAGATGGAAAAGACCTCCCCGCTGGCACCTACATTTATAGAATTGATTACTCTGACCCTATCAACCCCGAACTAGCCGCCCAAACCAAAGGCCGGGTGGTGATGTATAAGTAGGTGGGACTATAAATCACTATTTAGCTTAAACAGAATTAGCACAGGGTTTTGTTCTTGCTCTAACGCTAATAGAGGTGGTACTAACTCAGGGTAATTCACCACAAATTGCTCCCACTCTTCAGAGTATACTTTTTTCAATACACCGATACCTAGTGAAGATAGACTCGAAACATAAGTTCCATCTGGCAGCACTGTTTTTGGGGCGTTTATCATTTTGAATAGGAGGTCTTCCGATACGTCATTCTCATTAAAGGCATGACCATTCTTCCTATTGTAAATCAAATGTCGATTTCTTCTTTCATGCATTATACCCTGAAAGAGAAAGTGGTCATTGTAAAAAAAGGATGTGTTTAGCCAGGATATATCTATCGAGCCCAGTTTATTAAAATTAAATCCATGCGGCCATTCTTTACCATCAAAATCGAACTTGATACTTTGATCGATTTCACCGGTTTCGATATTCAGCAGATGTAAAGTGTCAGAAAAAGCATGGGCATAAAATCCTGAATCACCATTTCCTGCAAAAAGCCCAGAAAATCCTACAGAAGATTGGATTGATTTAGGATAAGAAAAGTATTTCTTCAACACCTTACCTTTCATGTCTGTAATCAAAACATTGTTATAACCTGAAACATCGCTAGGGTTATAATTGGTATAAAAAGCGAGCTTATCATTACCAAGTAGGCTAAATCGACTCGAATAGAAATCTAGTTTTATTCTTTCTATATGCTCACCCGATGTGGTATAAACTTGAATGGCCAATTGTTCAGGGCAAAACATATAGAGTTTCTTTGAAATCTCATCGATATCAAAATCAACAATTTCCCGGTACTCTCCTGGCCCATCTCCTTCTGTACCGATTTGATACTTAAAATTGCCTTGCAAATCAAATACGAATAGTTTCTGTATCTGTCTATCCAGTACAAAGTACTGATCCTCAAAAAATTTAACTTGATTAGCGGCCGCCATAAGTAACTTATCGTTGGTCTCTAGCGAAACAATTTGCACACTCTTAAAGAGCTGCTGACTAGCCACTGGCTCCTTCAAATTGGGTTTAGCAGCGTTAATCGTAACAAATCTTTCGTTTTTAACTTCAGGCTTTGAGCAGCTAAAAACGGCCAATGTGATTAGGAAGAGCCACCAAGTTTTATAATTCATAGTCCTATGGTTGATGATAATCCTTGTATTTAATTCCAAACACATCAAATACTAACTGATCCTCATCAGGCTGATAATCAATTTGGCGTGCCAAGTGTAGGCCTTCTCTGCTTACAAAGGAAGTTTGATATTCATATAACCCTTCAGTCAATTCAAGTTCATCAAGCTTCTCAAAATTTGAGTCTACTACAATTATTGAAAGCCTAAAACCACTTTTACCTTTTTCATATTGTTCAGGCGTTCTTTCATGAAGCGCTACCCGATAATAAACATCCTTATAAGGGTCATAAATGTAGTTCATATAAAAACCCTCCATGTTGGTGAGAGGGCCAAGCTCTTTAAAACTATAGCCATACAAAGTGGGCGTATCGTTACGCTTAGGGAGCGGCTTCATCTCTCTCATGTATTCAGATTTTACCGACTTACTTTCTTGAATGCTATCCAAATTTGAAATCGAAATAATATCCACTTCTGGATTTTTAGTGTAACTCAAACTGAACTCTTGAGTGTTAGGGTTAAATGCCAAAGAAGAGGAAAATGGAGTATAAACTCCCCAGAAATTATTCAACATTAAAGGTTGAGGAAGCGAATGGTACTCTCGTTCTCCCGTCCTCAAATTCAACTCAATCATATAGATCAGTCGCTGATCATCAAAAGGATTTGCTCCTGCATTCTGGACAGAAATAAAAAGACGATCACCATTTTTAAAAGCTTGGGAAAGGGGTGACACCATCATGTGAAACCCTTGTTTCGACTGTTCTTCACTATCATTCCCTATTCCAACATCATAGGAACGTAACTTCTCACCTTTTGCATTCATTAAGTGTACCCTGCTTTGCCAATGATTGAAAAAGAATATGGAATCTGAGTTTTGAATGAAGTGCCCCATATTCATAAGTGAACCAATTCCGTCCGGTCCATCTTTCAGAAAGCCTATCTGCTTTTCTACTTGGCCTGTGGAGTAGTTAAAAACGTTCACACTAACATTCAAATGATTAAAGATGGACAGTTTGGTAGTTCCGTCCTGTTCAAAAGTTAAGATGGACTGGTTATAGGGAGCCAACGTACTGTCCAAATAAAAAACCTTTTCCCCTACTTTCTCAAGTTCAAATTTACCTAAGGCATCACCATTTACATTTTCCTTCTGTGTTGAACAAGCCCAGAAGAGCAGCAAAAACAGGATTAAAAAATATTTTTTATTTGAGTTAGTTATTAACCTGACTCTATTGATTACTAAATACATTATGCTTTTTTTTTCAAGAATCAACTATGCCTCAAGTTAAGCAATACCATATAAATCCATATTTATTTTAATTAATAATTTGCTCATTTCTATTTTCTAATCATGCTATGTATTTGTGGTATTTGAGTTCAAAATTCCCATTACGCTCAGCCAATTCTGCCACCCTGTCACCCCTTCCTGCTTGGTATGGCCTTTGTCTTGTTGCACTTGGATTAAAAAAACTGACAATAAGCCATGCAAGAAAAAGGTACAATCTCGATTCACACCGAGAATATTTTCCCAATCATCAAGAAGTTTCTCTATTCAGATCATGAGATCTTTTTAAGAGAATTGGTATCGAACGCAGTTGATGCCAGTCAGAAAATGAAACGCCTTGCCGCATTAGGCGAATACAAAGGCGACCTCGGAGAGGTAAGGGTAGAAGTAAGCGTAAACAAAAAGAAAAAGACGATTACCATAAGCGACCGAGGAATCGGGATGACGGCTGAGGAGATCAAAAAATACATCAACCAAATTGCCTTCTCTGGTGCCACTGAATTTGTAGAGAAGTTTAAAGATGCGGGCGATGCCAAAGAAATCATCGGTAAATTTGGTTTGGGTTTCTACTCTGCCTTTATGGTAGCCGATAATGTAGAGATTGACACCCTTTCTTACCAAGAAGGTGCAGAACCAGCCAAATGGATCTGTGACGGTTCTACGGAATTCGAAATTACCGAAGGCAAAAGAAAAGAAAGAGGTACAACCATCACGCTTCACGTGAACAAAGATTCTGAAGAATTTTTGGAAGAGTCTCGAATTCAAAATGTGCTAGACAAATACGCCAAGTTCCTTCCTATCGAAGTGAAATTTGGAGAGAAAGACAAGCAGGTTGAAGACGGTGAAGACAAAGAGGGCAAGAAGAAGTGGAAAACGATTAAGGTGGATAACATCATTAACAACACTACGCCACTTTGGACGAAATCACCAAATGACTTAACGGATGAAGACTACTTAAACTTCTACAAAGAGCTTTACCCATTCTCTGAAGAGCCATTGTTCTGGATTCACCTCAACGTAGATTATCCGTTCGAACTTACAGGTATTCTTTACTTCCCTAAACTGAAAAAGGATTTCGAAATTCAGAAAAACAAAATCCAGCTTTACTCTCGTCAAGTATTTATTACTGACGAAACGAAGGATGTGGTGCCTGAATTCTTGATGTTGCTTCACGGTGTAATTGACTCGCCTGACATTCCATTGAACGTTTCGCGTAGCTACTTACAATCGGACGGAAATGTGAAGAAAATCAATACTTACATTTCTAAAAAAGTGGCTGACAAACTGAGCGAGCTTTTCAAAAAAGAGCGTGAATCTTACGAAAGCAAATGGGAAGACATCGGTCTTTTTGTGAAGTACGGAATGATCTCTGACGAGAAATTCTACGACAAAGCAAAAGACTTTGTATTGGTGAAAAACACTGCGGGCAAGTACTTTACAATGAAGGAGTACGAAGCGCACATTGAAGCCAACCAAGTAGACAAAGACAAAAACAAAATTTGGCTTTATGCTACCAATGTTGCCAAGCAGGATACGTTTATTACAGATGCCGTTGACAAGGGTTATGATGTGATTGTGCTGGATACTCCAATCGACAGCCACTTTATTAACCACATGGAAACCAAGCTGGAGAACACGCAAATCAAACGTGTGGATGCCGACAACATCGACAAGCTGATTGACAAAGATGAGAAGCGCGAGTTGGTGATTAATGACGAGCAGAAAGAAGCCGTAAAAGGCATCTTCGATAAGGCGATCAATAACAAAGCGTATACCGTTGCTGTTGAGCCTTTAGCGCCATCAGATGCTCCAGTTTCTGTAACCATGCCTGAGTTTATGCGAAGAATGAAAGACATGCAAGCAACAGGCGGTGGCGGTTTCAATATGTTCGGTTCAATGCCAGACAACTACAATGTAACCGTAAACGGAAACCATAAATTGGTAGATAAAATCATCAAAGCTACAGAAGAAGGCGACAAAGAAGGTTTGGCAAAACAAGCATTCGATTTGGCTTTACTTTCTCAAGGCTTGTTAGAAGGCAAAGCCCTTACCGATTTCATCAAAAGAAGTACAGCCATTTTAGGCGAGTAATTCTAGACAACATATATCAAATCAGAAGCCTCAATTCAGCAATGGATTGAGGCTTTTTGTATCTATAGATATGGCTAAAGACAAGCTCAACATGACTGCTAGAGTTGAACATCAACACTTTAATAAACCTCGAATATACCCCGCTGGCGGGGCTGGGGTGGATTTGCAAACTCACTCTCCTGTCGCAGGTTCTCCGAACCTGTGACATCTATTAAAAAGGGACTCTGTCCCGTTAAAAAGAACTTACCCCCGAAAAACAATCAATTGCTTTGGTGCCAAACGGACAGAGTGCTAAACCCCATAGTGACGGGTTCGAAAAACCTCTGATTGTTCGTGATTACACATAGGTGAAACAACCTCTAACTAAACCATCTTTTTATTACAATAAATATGGTTTATATTAGACTAATATTGAAATAATTATCATGAGAGCACACCTAATATTCACTCTTCTCTTTGCTTCATTCGTTAGTCTTAACGCTCAAGATTCTTTAAGGCTAACGTTCAAACTCGATGGTTTTAAGGACAAAGACCAAATAAGGATCGACTTTAGTGAAGGCCAGTTCAACTTACCTACAGATAAACCTGAGATAACGATATCGAGAAAGCTCAACTCACCAGAATTAATGACAGTTGTTTATAAGAGCAGAATCCAATCTATATGGATCGACAATAACGACATTGAAGTTTATATACCTAAATCTGGCTTTGTAGGTGGTATTATTTCTAAAGGGTCTCCTTCTCAAATGTTATGGGATAGCCTATTAGCTGCCAATAAGGAAGAGAAAGCTCAAATACTGGAGAAAAACATTGATCACAAAGTGGCGCATAATTTTTTAGCCTCAAGAAGTAACTTATTGCTTCCAAAAGATACAGAAAGGCTTCTTGCAAAAACTCCAGAATCTATACAGAAAACCGCCAAATATAACCTCAACTTACTTGAACTTGACAAAGGCGCAAAATTAAAAGAAGGTGATCAGATGATGGATTTCGTTGCAAATACGATAGATGGGCAAAAAGTTAATACCAATAACTTGAGGGGAGATTTTTTAATCCTTGATTTTGCATCTACCAGTTGTGGCTGGTGCTGGATAGCATACCCCAGAATGGTAGAGATTGTTTCAGAATACGATAACCTTAGTGTCTTGACATTCAATGAAGATTATAACTACAAAGGCTGGGCTAGTCTAGCTGAGAAAAGAGAAATAAACTTACCCTGGCCAGTTTTATGGGAAGCTGAAAATAAAAAGGAAATATTCTCGAAATATGGAATAAACGTGTTGCCAACTTACTTACTCATTTCTCCTGAAGGTAAAATTCTTGAGAGATGGACTTCTGGTAAAGAAGAGAAAATTAAAAAAATGCTAGATAAGCACAATGTGACTAAACGAAGCAGCCAATGATTTTTGATTCTGCTTTATGGTAGGTCATCTTTTTTTATTAGTAGAGCTCTTCTGTCTCAAGTTTTCCAAACCTGTGACTACTTATTAAAAAGGGACTCTGTCCCAATTATTAAAACTCAATTCCTAGAAAATAAAGCACTTCCGCATTAAACGGATAGAGTCCTAAAATCCATAAAGCGTCACAGGTTTGGAAAACCTGCGACAGTTATTTTAACGTTAACACTTCAACACCCAAACACTTCAATACTTCCTTACTTCAACACATTCCCACCGTCCGCCACCGAACACTACTGTTCTCTAGGGCACAAAACAAAAAGCTAGAAGCTTCAAAAAGACTTATTTCAGCCCCTAAACACCTACTTTCTTTTGGCACTCGATTTGGAAACAAACCAACAGAAATACCTAAATTCATTCCCATGCTGAAGAATATGTTCAAGGTTGCCTGGCGCAACGCCATCGCAAACAAGCAATTCACCATTCTCAATATTCTTGGGCTCTCCATTGGCATTACCGCCTGCCTACTAATTAGCCTTTATGTTCAAGAAGAATTGTCGTATGACAACTTCCACAAAGATGCCGATCAAGTATATCGAATTAACCAACCCTTAATTTGGGGCGATTGGGATGCGGAGTTTGCCTCCACTGCCCCTGGAGTAGCGGTAGCACTTCGCGAAGATATTCCGGAATTTACGGAGGTACTGCGCATTCATGATTCTGGTGAGAACTTAGTCACTTATGAGCCAAAAAATGGTGATCCTGTTTCGTTTAAAGAAGCAAGAGTTTATTCAGCCGAAGCTAATTTCTTCAACCTATTCTCCTTTCCTGTTTTAGAAGGAAACCCTGAAACGGCCTTAGTAGAACCCTTGAGCATTATCATTACCAAAAGCATGGCCACCAAGTATTTTGGGGAAGAAGACGCCATGGGTAAAATTTTAGAAGTAAGACAAGGCGAAAACGCTGGGTCGTTTAAAGTAACGGCAGTGCTGGAAGATATTCCTTCTAACTCTCATATCCAGTTCGATATGATGACTTCCATGAGTACTTACCGTCATATCAAAGCACGCCAATGGACATGGGTTTGGACAACCTTTGTGACTTATGTGAAAGTCGCTCCCAGTGCCGATCTCTCAAAAATCAATGAAAAACTACAGGCCATTCCTCCAAAGTGGGCGGCTCCAGCCGTAGAACGTGCCTTTGGCGAATCTTATGCGGAATTTGTTCCTGATGGTAAAAAATGGACACTCACCATGCAGCCCATTCGCGAAGCTTACTTGTATTCTCCAATTACAGGAAATAGAATAGGGCCTTCAGGCAATATCGCTTACGTTAAAATATTTGGTGCTGTAGGAATCTTAGTGCTTATGCTTTCCTGTATCAACTTCATGAACCTTTCTACCGCCCGTTCGGCTGGAAGAGCAAAAGAGGTTGGCGTTAGAAAAGTGTTGGGCTCTGGACGAAAATCAATCGCTAACCAATTCATTTTCGAATCTGTAATTTTTGTTTTAGCTGGCACCACGATTGCACTCATTCTTTGTGAACTCTTTATCAATTCGTTCAACACAATTGCCAACAAAACGCTTTCCCTACAAACCGCAATATCCAACCCCGTGTTTTTGGCTGGATTGTTAGTTTTCATTTTGGGTTTGGGACTTATAGCAGGCAGCTATCCTGCTTTTTATCTTTCCTCTTTCAAGCCCATTCAGGCTTTAAAAGGCAAAGTAAGCAATGGCTTTAGAGGAAAAGGAATTAGGAATACCTTAGTCGTTTTTCAGTTCACCATTTCCGTAGCCCTTATTATCACCACATTCTTTGTTCAGAAGCAACTGACCTATACCGCCAATTACAATGTTGGCTTCGAAAAAGAAAATATTCTTCAGGTACATAATCTGGAGCTCATGGATCCTTCGAGTATTGTGGCTTTGCAAAACAGATTGCAACAAAACTCCGCATTTACCCAGGTAGGTTATTCAGATTTAGTAGCCCCAAATATTTATAATGAAGATAAATACAAAGCCGAAGGCCCCGAAAATAACCCTACTACTCTTAATCGTTTGCTTGTAGACGAAGACTACATCGACCTTTTAAATCCGAAATTTATTGTAGGACGGAACTTTGACGATAACATGGCGAGCGACAAGTACGCCATTATTCTGAATGTTTCTGGTGCAAAAGCCTTAGGTTTTGGTGGCCCCGAAACCTACGACAATGATAGCCCACTAGGTAAACACCTTACCTTCCCAGGTTCAGAGAGCCCAAAGTTTGAGGTGATTGGTGTGGTAGAAGACTTTAATTACAACAGCCTAAGAATGAGCATCAGTCCATTAATGATTGCCCATAAAGGCAATGGTGAACTCTACAATATTGGCACCTCCTACCTTTCTGCCCGGGTTGATCCAACTCAGGTAAATTCTGGAGAGAAAATGTCTAAGCTATTAGATGAAGTGAAAAGTGAATTGGCCTCCATAAAACCTGGGCTTCCATTTGAATACAGCTTTATGGATCAAGACTTTGAAAACAGTTTCCGTACCGAGCAACGCATGACATCTGTGCTCAATATCTTTACGGTAATGGCTTTATCAATTGCCTGTATTGGTTTATTCGGACTGGCAGCCTTTACTTCAGAGCAGCGTACCAAGGAATTAGGGGTAAGAAAAGTATTGGGTGCTAGCGTAAAAGACATTGTGCTTCTATTCAGTAGTGAATTCACCAAATTGGTAATCATTGCAATCCTAATTGCAACGCCTTTGGCCTATTATGCAGTAAAAACTTGGTTGTCCGATTTTGCATACCAAACCCCAATAACCGCTACGGTATTTATTATTGCTGGTGGTTCCGCTTTACTTATAGCGTGGGGAACTATCAGTTTTCAATCTTTAAAATCGGCTTATAGAAATCCAGTTGAGGCATTAAGGGATGAGTAATATAGACTCGGTTAAAGTCCCTTCAAGTTCATTTGAAGATTAAGTAACTCAGTTTTGATGTTAGATGCATCGAGGGTAATCGATTGGCATTCACTCTGGGAAACATTCATTAGAATTGGAAAAGGCATGTTTTCGAAGTCATCTCCTACAATTGGCTGCACAAAATCAATTTCATTAAACTCTGCATTTTTAATCGCACCTTTTAATTTATGAGTCCTAGACCATAAAAAAACACCCAAATTCTCTGCCTCCGAATTATTAATCACAAAACTCTTAGCTTCCAAAACACAAGACGAACAACCATCCTCAATCGGAATTATTATTACATAATCAATGTCACGCCCCTCATTGGGAAGAGCACTTAAGTCAGTACAATTATCCGTTTTACCAGAGCAAGAAAAAAGAGCAAACAAAAAAATACTAGCTAAATATTTCATTTATCCTCTAATTTAAAGCAAACATACCTTAAATGATTTTCATCTATTCGCCTATTCTTTATCACAGGTTGCGCAAAATATAAACCCGACCTGCCCACGAATGACATCCTTACATTAAAGCTGGACGGTAATGGTGTTTCTGATATAAGTTTCAAATTAGCATCATAGACTAAAACGACATTCGGCATTGCCGGATACTTTGATTTATCCCCAAGTTCAATAGCCTTATAATTAGGCACCTTCACTATTCTATAATATACATCTCTATATTTATCATACAGAATAGATATGTATGAAGGATTCAAATTTGCATGTAACTGCGACTTTTTAGAATCTTTAAAATCTCCATTGTATGACTCAATATCTCTTATACTTTTTGGACTCGAACTGGTCGACCTAATTTGTCCATTCAAATCCAAAGTATACAAATCTTTGTCGGCAGGTAAAGTAATTACTCTTTGCTTTAGAAGTGAATTGTACGTAGAGCTAGGACTAGCGTATGGATGCGACCACCGTTTTTTATATTGAATTGAATAAATATTGCTCGTATTGAAAGTAGAGTCTTTCAAGGAAAGTCGTACTAGGCTATTCCCCGCTTCAAAATAGCTTAACCTGTCTCGCTCAAAAAATGGCACACTATGAATTGATAAAATTGAATCCTCAATCACCATTGGAGCTTCCGTAGTAGCATATGGGGTCATGTCAATACTCTTTGCATCACCCAATAATCTAAAAGTTTGAAGTTTAGGGAGGTCATTTTGCAGTTGAGATGCTAGGGTTAATTTATAGGCATAACGTGCTAACAACAAGAGTGTGTCACTACCATGAACATCAAAGCCGCTAAGTTCTCCAACACCCCTTGGTCCAATGATGTCAAAGGCAATTTTCTCAAATCGATTACCATCATTCAACCAATACTTGTAAATCGAATTATTATTAGGGTTTAGGAAGAATAGGAACTCGTCAATCCCATCATCTAAATAGCGAATAGCCCTAAGATTTAAAGGAGTAAAATTATCTAACTCAATAACAAAATCGGAAATGCTGTCTCGAACCAATTGCGGCTCCTTTATTTCATCTTCAAATTCTACTCGTGCATCTTTACTACATGAGGAAAACAATAGAACGCTGATGAGAAGAAATAACAAAACGTTTTTCATGAGAAACGATTAAAGAATGACTAAGAGTCCTGATCTACATATCAACAAAGCAATGGGGATGCCTTAGCAAAACATGTCCTCACAACGCCCTTGAGTTATACATAAACTCAAACCTTAAGGATCATTGACAAGCAAAATTTAAATATAATCAAGATAATTATATTTAAATAATTATACCACATGAGCCGAACGTAATTAATCTTTTGGTGTCCCTTCTAAAACCAACCTCTCTTTAGCCTGATCGTATTTCCAGCGTTTGTGTGACCATAAATAATCGGAAGGATTCTGGCGAATGGTTTCTTCAAGCAGTTCCGCAAATTTCTGAACAATTTCTTGCCCTCCTTTCTGGTATGGCGGGGTCATTACGGGAATAAACTCAACCTCATAATGTCCTTCTGATGTTCTTCTAGTAGCCGAATAGAAGACTGGATAATTCACTATTTGAGCAATCTTTTGAGGCCCAGTATAAAAAGCCGTAGGCTGATTAAGAAAGTCAATCCAATACTTATCTGCTCCAATTGAAGGCAGCTGATCGGCCAATATACCTATGATTCTTGGTTCATTTTTACGCTTAATGATTTGCCTTAATGCGGAATCCTTGGGTAGCGCACGGCCTCCATGACGAGTTCTCAAGTTGATCATTAACTGATCAAATTTTGGGTTTTTAACTGGCTTGTAAAGAAACTCCATTGGATACCCTATCTGTTGCCCAATAGAAAAAGCTGGCCACTCCCAATTGGCAGTATGGCCCGAAAGTAGAATCACTGGTTGCCCTTGATCTAAATATTCAAGCATCGCCTCAGCATTCACTAGCGGCACACGCTTTTCCCAATCCTTCCTTTTAAAACGATAAGCCTTAATCGACTCAATAAAAACCTGAGTGAATTGAATATAAAATGCCTTTTCAACTTTGAAGCGTTCTTTATCCGATAAGCCTGGGAATGTTTTGCTTAAATTTTCACGAATTACAGACCTGCGATAGCCCACAGTATAGTAGAGCAAAAAAGAAATCACCTTCCCAAGTGCGTACAAAAACCAAAACGGAAGCAATGATATAAGCCTGATTAAAAACATCGCGCAAAGATAGAGAAATGAGAAATTGGAGACTTCAAAAAAAGCTTATAAAAGCAATCGCAACAACCTTAATAATTGGTTTAAAGAAACTTAAAATTATTTTCCATTCTGCTAAATCCACTAGTGAACAATACATCGTAAGTTAAAGTGGTATATAACAAAGTGTTTTAGTTAGTTGAAAAACCGAGCAATCAGAAGGATGACTCGGTTTTCTTTTTTGCCCATCACAGAAAGATGTTCTACCTTCATTCTAAGGACAAGAACAATGGAAAAAGATCAAATTAAAAATAGGCTTGGCACTGCTTATTCAAACTTTATAAACAGCTGTAATTCACTCACTAAAGATGAGTTTGAATATGCCCCAGAAGGTAAGTGGTCGGCTGGGCAGCAAATGGAACATTTGATAAAAAGTACTTCTCCGTTAAATCAGGCTATGGGTTTACCTAAATTTCTGGTCAAATTTAAGTTTGGCAAAGCCAATCGCTCTTCAAAAACCTTTGACCAATTGGTAGAGCGCTATAAAGAAAAACTGAGTTTGGGTGGAGTAGCAAGTGCTGCTTTTTCTCCTCAAAAAGTTGATTTCAATAAAAAAGCAAAACTCATCAGTCAGCTTCAAAGCAATATCGAATCCATTAACCAAAAACTCGATAAATGGACCGAAGCACAACTAGACGAGTTCATTCTTCCCCATCCATTATTAGGTAAAATCACTGTACGTGAAATGATGTATTTCACAATTCATCATGCAGATCACCATCGTAATCTGATCAAAATTTACTTAAAAGGAGTTTGAGTATTTTCTCAAACTCTGCTCTTATAGCTTTTTCAAAACCTGTAAAAGGTCTGTCAAATGGTCTTGGGTAAAATCATAGTGGGTTACAAAACGAATAAGCTGAGGGCCAAAACCAAAAGCCAAAACCCCATGCTCCTTAAGTTTCGCTAAAAAGGATTCGTTGGTATATCTGTCACTTATTCTAAAAATCAAGATGTTTGTTTCACAAGGGTAAATTTCTTCCACATAATCTAAGCCTTGCAAAGTATCGGCTATAATTTGGGCGTTTTTATGATCCTCTGCCAAGCGATCAATGTGGTTTTCTAAAGCATACAAACCAGCCGCAGCAATGTATCCCGCTTGTCGCCAAGCCCCGCCCATTACCTTACGCACACGTTTGGCTCGTTTAATTTTATCAGCAGATCCCAACAATAGAGAACCCACCGGAGCGCCTAAACCTTTTGAAAGACAAATTGAAATCGTATCGAAAGCTTTGCCGTAATCTTCTGCCTTCTGGTTTTTAGCTACCAAGGCATTGAACAGCCTGGCGCCATCTAAATGGAAGGCCAAACCATTTTCGGTACACACTTTTTTAATGGCTAAAATTTCGTCAAAGTCATAACAACTTCCCCCGCCCTTATTCATGGTGTTCTCTAGCGAAACCATTCGCGAAACCGGTGAATGAATGTCGTCTGGCTGAATGGCCGCCTTCACATCTTTGGCCGTAATTCTACCTTGGTCTCCTTCTAGCAAGCGAACAGAAACCCCAGAGTTCGACATAATTCCACCGCTTTCATAAAGGTAGATATGCGAATACTTATGGCAGATTACCTCGTCTTGTAAAGTGGTGTGTAACCGGATTCCAATTTGATTGGTCATGGTGCCAGAAGCACAATAGAGTGCAGCTTCCATCCCAAACATATTGGCAGCCTTTTTTTCTAAAGCAGCTACGGTTGGATCTTCGCCAAACATATCATCGCCTACTTCTGCGGCCATCATAGCAGCATGCATTTCAGGTGTAGGCTTTGTCAGAGTATCGCTTCTTAAATCTATCAAGTGAGTAATTTTTAGGATCGGAATCTATGATGAAAAGGGAGGAAGTGCAAATGTTTTTATTCGAGTCATTTCCCGGTCAGGAACCTTATGTTCCTAACCGGATTATCTCCGTTTCAACCTAAACATTAGAGACTTGAAGCTGAACCAGCTCCAAAATGACCTGACCGTCTGTCATTATTTGGGTGTGTAATCTCCTAGCATTGTGCGCAGCTTTACTAGCTCTTGCTTAATACTGTAATTCGTTTGTGCGGGCACACTCTTTAGAAATTTAGCAAAGTGCACCTCCATAGACTTCATCATTTCTGCCTTACTCTCCACACCACGCTGAGTAAGTTTTACCCGAAAAGACCTTCCGTCTGCTTCATTCCCTTCTTTTACAATCCAACCATTACGCTCCATACGCACTAGCATGCGAGAAATTGAAGGCAAATCCTGAAGTGTAACCCGACTGATTTCAGTTGGAGTTACACTTCCGTGATTCCAAAGCATAATCAATACCTGCCATTGCTCAGGAGTAACCGAATATCCCTTCAGCGCCCTTATCAACTCTCTATGAAAGAGTAGGTAAGTGCGATAAAGATTATAGCCAAGATTGCTATTCAGGTGAAAGAGAGTCTTACCGAAATCCATAAGTAGATGGTAAATCTAATTCAATATACTTAAAATAGTTGTTTAGACAAGTATTTTAATCAAAAAAATGAGCACAAATTTTCAATCACGCAAAAAACATGGAGTCAAACCCTGATTAAGCAAGTATTGAGAATAGCTAATACGCTTCTGGCCTTAATGGTTTATAAGACACAAGAAATGAGAGATTAATACGGTTTCAGGAATTCAATCAGGCTAAAAAAGCACTCTATACCTTCTTGATAGACTTTTTCTCTAAATCGCTAAGTTCTAAATTTAGGGCTTTGGTAGAAATCTGGGTTTCGATAAAGGAAAGTGTTAGTGAAGCAAGTAGAAGAAAAAGGCTGGCTCCAAACACAAGGTCGGCAGTTTGTTGTTCGCGCAAGTACATAAGTACCATACTTAGCACACAGCAAAAAAAACTAGCGATTCCGAGCGCCTGCATGTTCCGAATTAGCAAAAGGCGCACTTTTAAATTTTTAATCTGACCAAGTATTGTTGCGGGCGGATCATTATGATCTAAATACCTTTGCCGTAAACCACGCGCAAGGGTAGCTAAGGCTACAAAACGGTTAGTGAAAGCCAAAAGCAAAAGCGTAATGGCAGGAAAAAGTAATGCTGGAGTTGAGATATCTATATTCAATGTTCGCGTTTTAAGTCTTCATGTCTCTTTTTACGCTGCTCTTTCCCCTCTATTTTTTTATCTAAAGTGAGACGCCAACCTAGGATCAACACTGCCAATACTGAAGGGTAAAGAACCATTTCTATCCAGTATTTGGCCATCACGGGATCAGAGAAGTTATCGACTCCTACTACATATTGTAGCACCAAACAGATACTAGTGACGATCACTAGAACTACCATTATTCGCTTCTCTATCTTAGATTTCATATTTCAAAGTTAATGAAGAATGTAACGACATACACATAAAAAAAGGAGCCTCGATGAGACTCCTTTAAGTTCTATGTATTCGGACTATTAACTTTACTGATTCGCAGTGGCCGAAGCTTTGGCACTTGCCTTTGCTCTAGCGTATTCCTGCTCCTTATCAGCAGCCTTTCCTAAAGTCTTTTTAGACAAATCAACCACAATTGGTGATGCGATAAAGATTGAAGAATAAGTACCTACAATAATACCGATCATGAAAGCGAAAGAGAAGCCTCTTAGTACCTCTCCACCAAAGATGAATAGGACAACTACCACAATCAAAGTAGTCATCGAAGTAATCAATGTACGGCTAATGGTACTGTTGATCGACTCGTTGAAAGTACCCACTAGGTCTTTAGAACCCTTAAGCTGTAAATTTTCACGAATTCTATCGAATACAACCACGGTATCGTTTATTGAATAACCCATAATGGTAAGCAAGGCACCAATAAATACCTGATCTACCTCGAAATTGATTCCGAATAAGCCCGCAATAGCAAAGGCAGATAATACGATTAATGAATCGTGGATCAAGGCGATAATTGCACCTAGCGAGAATTGCCATCTTCGGAACCTAATAAGGATATAGAAGAAGATGGCTAAAATAGCCAAACCGAATGATTCAAGAGATGAATTCTTAATGTCATCTGCAATGGTTGGAGATACTTTAGATGAACCACCAATGATAAACTGGCCAGCTTCAACATTATCAACCGTTCCATCCACAAATGTCTTATTCGTAATTTGACTCAAGGCATCTGTCAATGCTGCTTTAACGGCAGCATCAGCTTCTACCGACTCATCTTCGATCATATATGAGGTAGTGATCTTAAGCATATTCGGAGTATTGTAAGTTTTCACTTCAATACCTGAATTAGCGAAAGTTTCCATTCCAGAAAGTGATGTTTTAATGTCAGAAGCAGTCATTGCCTCATCAAAATTCACTACATAAGAACGACCTCCTTGAAAGTCTACACCAAGTCTCAATCCATTGGTGGCCATCAATACAATACCGATTGCAATTACAATGCTCGACATTACATATGCCAATCTTCTTTTACCTAAGAAATCGAAGTGAACATTGTTTAACCAACCTTTTGACAACGGAGTATCAAAGCTAAGTTTACTATCATTTCCTTTCTTGGTCATGTAGGTAATGATAACTCTAGTAATAAATACCGCTGAGAAGAATGAACAGATAATACCGATCATTAAGGTTACGGCAAATCCTTTCAATGGACCTTGACCCAGAACGTAAAGAATAACACCTGTTAGGAATGTAGTTACGTTGGCATCAATAATAGAGCTGTAAGCTTTTTGGTAACCCGAAGATATGGCTTGCAAAACAGGAATACCGTTTCGCATTTCTTCCCTAATTCTTTCGAAAATAAGTACGTTCGCATCAATCGACATACCAATGGTCAACACGATACCTGCAATACCTGGTAAAGTAAGGGCCGCACCTAGGTTGGCCAAGATTCCAAGAATAAAGAAGATGTTGAAAAGCAAAGCTACGTTCGCTACGATTCCTCCTTTAGCATAATAGAATATCATGAAAATAACCACAATGGCCAAACCAGCTAAAATTGAAGTTACTCCTTGCTTTTGAGCTTCTTTACCCAAAGTTGGGCCAATCACAGCTTCTTCTACAATTTTTGTTGGTGCTGGAAGTGAACCTGCTTTTAGAATGTTTGCAAGATCTTCTGCTTCTTCGATAGTGAAGTTTCCACTGATTTGTGAGTTACCTGCTGCAATCTCTTGATTAACATTCGGTGCAGTATAAACATAGTTATCAAGGGCAATTGCTATTCTTCTTTGAATGTTTGCACCAGTAATATTTCTCCATTTCTTCGCCCCTAAAGCGTTCATTTGCATACTTACCGCTGGTCTAGAAAATTCATCTAGCGACTGACGAGCATCAGTAATTACTTCACCTGTTAAAGGAGACTCTCCTCCTCTGCCCATTTTAATGGCATAAAGCTCTAGCAATTCAGTTCCTTCAGCTGGTTTTACATCCCATAAGAATTTTAAAGTACTTGGGAATAACCTTGTAATACTTGGGTTCTTAAGCACCCTATTAATTTGGGCAGTATCTTCTAAAGCGTAGAAAAAGCCATTAGATGGGCCTTGCTTCATTAGAGCAAAGAATTTTGATTGACCTGGAGTAGCCAATTCTTCTTCAGCAGTATTGGTAGTGTCGCCCGACAATTCATTTTCAAGAGAGTTTTCTTGTCCTTCAGCACTTTCAGCTTTCAATTCAGAAGCCAAATCAGTTGTAGGCTTGGTTGTCTTATCTGCAGCCTCAATTTTTAAAAGCGCATCGTTAATCGCTGAAAGAGTAGGAGCAACTTCACTTGGATCGTATACTTCCCAGAATTCCAATTTCGCAACGCCTTGTAATAGTTTTCTTACCCTTTGCGGGTTATCTACACCTGGTAATTCAATTTGAATTCTACCTGTTCCTTGAAGTCTTTGAATGTTTGGTTGTGATGTGCCAAATCTATCAATTCTAGTTCTAAGAATTTGGAAGGCACGATCGATGGCATTATCCACCTCTTCGTTAATAACCTTCATTACCTCTGCATTGGTAGATCCAAATTCAATTCTACCTTTATTAGCAGCGTTCGCAAATATTTTACTTAACTGGCCACCTGAGGTAACTTCGGCATATGCTGTTTCAAACAAACTAGCATATGGTGTTTGAGTGTTTGTTTTATGCGCTTCATCGGCCTTTGCTAATGCTTCTCTAAACTGTGGATCTTTGCTGTTTCCTGCAAGCCCTTCAATAATCGCTACTGGAGAAACTTCTAAAGTAACATGCATTCCACCTTGTAAATCGAGACCAAGGTTCAACTCATATTCTTTGATTTCTTGGTAGGTAAATTCTGCACCTAGAATATTAAGCACAGGCTCTCTCCAAATAGAGTCAAGGTATGATTGTTTCTTTTGCTGGTCTATTACACCCGCTTCATTCTTAGCATAATTAACTGCGTCTTGTTGGATTCCTCTTGAAAAAAAGGTGATTCCTAAGTAGTAAAGACACAGAGCCGTAATGATCACTGTCAAAAAGACTATGGTATTCTTATTTTTCATTTTAGTGTATGTTAGTTAATCGTTTGAAGGTTTTCTGAGTTAGTTATCAAATGAATGACCACCAATTTCAGGCACTCCTGATATAATAAAGTTTATTGTATTCGTGAGGGGTTATCGCATCATTTTGATGCAACAAAAGAAAGCCTATGGGGCATTCGGGGAAATTTTCTTTCGGAAAAGAGTTTTATAATGAGGTGAATCGTACAAAGGAACGCTCGGGTATTGAATCTCCTTGTCTTCCGATTCTCTTATTACTGTTCCTATAAAAACAGGAATAAACGCTTGAAGCTGAACTACCGTAGATGGTAATGCCAATTCGCAAGTATATTCATATACCGCTTCCTTTTCATCGCCTTGATCATCGTTTTGCTGCTGATCTGTAGCTTCTGACGCAAATTCAATCTTTAAACCCTGATAGGTTATTAGTTCTTGTGCCACGACAAATACAGCCACTAGCACCCCTAGTATATAGAAGAGGGTACTTTTGATGCCCGATATTTTTGGTGACATTTTCATTTAGCGTGTCAAATTTATAGAATAGACTTTAGAATCATACAGTATACTCATTTATTTTCGATTGAATAAATGCCTTAAGCACATCTAATGCTACTCCAAAGTCAGTATTATTAGGTACTACAATGTCTGCATGTTCTTTATGTGGTTCGATATATTTCTGATACGATGGCATAATATGGTTCTCATATTTATAGAGCACATCATCAGCATCATACCCTCTTTCTACCCTGTCGCGCGTTAATCTTCTCTGGAGTTTTATATAGTCCTTCGCATCTACAAAGACCTTTAGATCTATTAATTCAGAAATTTTTTGATAGTGAAAGATAAAAATTCCCTCCACCAAAATTACTGGCGCAGCCTTTATCAGTATGTTTTTGGGTTGAATATTCGGGTTATTGAAGGTGTATTCCTGTTTTTCAACATCGTTGCCTTTGCTTAGAGCCAAAAGGTCACTTGCGAAATGCTCATAATCAATAGACTCTGGTCTATCGAAATTGAATTCTCCGTTTTTATCTACCAGTTGATGTTCACGTGGCCTATAGTAATCATCTTGAGAAATACTGGCAACACCTGAATCGAAGCTTTCGATTAACGAACGAAGAAAACGTGTTTTTCCCGATCCACTCCCTCCAGTGATTCCAATGATATACGGCTTATTTTCAGACATTTTGCAAAAATAGTAACCTAAACTGATTTACCTTCTTTGCCTTTTAAAAAAATAATAAGTTTATCGAAGGCTCTTTTTCTGTGGCTAATTGTATTCTTTATTTCTGACGATAATTCACCAAAGGTTTTATCATAGCCTTTTGGTTGAAAAATAGGGTCGTAGCCAAAACCACCTTTACCACTAACCTCTTTGGTAATATCCCCTTCTACAATTCCTTCAAACTGAATAGGCTCACCATTTTCCATATAGGTAATTACTGTTCTAAATTTTGCAGAGCGATCATTAGCCGTTTTCAGTCCTTCCAGCACTTTTGCCATGTTCTTACTTGAATCTCTTTCGGGCCCAGCATACATAGCAGAATAAACGCCTGGCTCGCCATTTAAGGCATTCACTTCTAGCCCAGTATCGTCAGCGAAAACAGGAATGCCATAATGTTCAAAAACATAGGCAGCTTTTTGCAGTGAGTTTCCTTCAAGGGTTTCTTGGGTTTCTTCCAGCTCTTCGGTACAGCCAATTTCTTCTAAAGAAACTAGTTCAAATTGGTCTCCTAAAATCTGAGAGATTTCCTCAAGCTTATTTTTATTATTTGTGGCAAAGCAAATTTTCATGTCGCAATTTAATGGAATGAAACAAAAAGAGCCGTCTCAAATTTAATTAAGACGGCTCCTATAATTTTTTAAACTGAATAATTATTCAGGGGTTTTCTCATCCGGGAATTCTTCTTTCATTCCTTTCCAGTAATCCGCAATGGTGTTCTTCATATCTTTTCTCAGTAAGAAAATACCCAATAAGTTAGGCAAGGTCATTACGGCAATGGCAATAGCGGCCACTGTCCATATAATAGTAGTATCTGCAATAGCAGCGATGAAGAAACCTGCCACATACACAATTCTATAATATTTAACTGAACCAGAACCCCATAAGAATGTCATGGCTCTATCTCCATAGTAAGACCATGAAATTGCTGTACTGAAAGCAAACAATAAAATCCCAATAGACACAATGTACTGTCCGTATTCACCAAACCAACCTTTGGTAAAGGCAATGGCCGTAAGCGGAACACTGTGAATTAGTGATTTACCGTAGAAAGAAATACTTCCGTCTACCGGTTTTCCATTAGATATTTCCACTTCACCCGTGAGCGGTGCACCTCCAAAAGATTCATTTACAACGATATCTTCAGCTAAAGACCTAGCGTGAATTACCGTAACATTGCTGGTTATTTTTCCATTTTCTACCTGAAGCATACCATCAAATACGGGTAGTGGATTTTCACCAGACAAGTGCTCTTTCAATGCTACTCGTCCTGCTTTGTTATCATCAGTATAATCATGCCCAGCGAGAATCGACATATCGGTTACTGCAAAATCATTTAGGTGTTTTTCTTGCCAAACGCCTGAAGAAAGCAGCGTAAGGCCAGTGATAGAGCAAATAACAATGGTATCGATAAACGGCTCCAAAATAGCAACCATTCCTTCAGACACAGGCTCGTGTCCTTTGGCCGATGCGTGCGCAATTGGCGCAGAACCCTGACCCGCTTCATTTGAGAATAAACCTCTACCTACCCCTACATTGAAAGCATACATTACCGTGGCTCCCAAGAAACCACCAGTAGCGGCTGTAGTTGTAAACAAGCTCGAAAAGATTGAAGCAATAGACGGTATCAGGTTTCCGATGTTTGCAAAAATTACGGAAAAACAACCCAAGAAATATACAATGGCCATAGCTGGCACTAGCTTTTCAGTAACTGATGCAATTCTTTTGATTCCTCCAATAATTACAAATGCCAAAATAAGTGATAAAACGGCTCCTGTCATCCAAGGCTCAATAGCGAAAGTAGATTTTAAGGCAGAAGAAATACTGTTGATTTGAGGCATATTACCCGTTCCGAAAGAAGAAAGAACAGTAGCAATGGCAAATACAACCGCCAACCACTTCATATTCAACTTGTTTTTCATGTAGTACATCGGCCCTCCAGCCATCGTACCATCTTCGGCTACTTCACGGTATTTATGAGAAAGCGTAACTTCCACAAATTTGGTACACATACCAATAGCGGCAGTAACCACCATCCAGAACAGTGCTGCAGGCCCACCTAAATGAACAGCTAGCGCAACACCTGCAATATTACCTGTACCTACAGTGCCTGAAAGTGCTGTAGTCAAAGCCTGAAAGTGAGAAGTATCTCCTTGATCTCCTGCACGGTCAAATTTTCCACGTACTACCTTAAAAGCAAATCGGAAATATCTTATTTGAGGGAATTTTAGATAAATAGTGAAAAACAGACCCACGCCCAATAAAGCGAAAGGGAACCATCCTGCACTACCAATGTAGCTATCTATTGTAGAAAGAAAATTGTTGAGTTGCTGCATAATCCAGTTTTATGGTTTTAAGGAATCCACAAAAATAGGGATTAATGCTTCTGAACAAAGCTTGTAATTATATTAGTCATAATCCGTGGTTCGAACGGGGCGAACTTTTAATTGGTAATAGTATTACCCACCTGCTGTCAGGTCAGCAACGAAGGTCAGCCTAACGCTACAGTGTTTCAAGCCTGATTTTTTTTGAAAAACACTCTTAGTCGCCTGCCTAGCCCCCCGTTCTGACGTGCCGTCCGACTTTGATCTAATTCTGAGTTAGGTCGGCACCGTAGGTCAGACCGAATGATCTGAAACATAAAGGCCTATATCTTTTAAGGAATATTCATAATTTGAAGGATTATGGAATTACAATCAGACAACATCTATCATGTCTACAACCAAGGAAACAATAGACAAGCTATTTTTGAAGGTTACAATGACTATCTAATGTTCTTAAAAAAGGTGAGACAATTTGTAAAACCCCATTGTGATATTTTGGCCTATTGCCTGATGCCAAACCATTTCCATTTTCTTCTTAATGTAACAGAAAAGTCAACTGAGCTTGTTAAGCAAGGAAATATAGAAGTTACCCGACTTAGTAATAGCTTTAGGTTACTACTGAGTCAATATGCTTTAGGCTTTAATAAAAAGCATGATCGTTCAGGATCATTATTTCGGCAAAAAACTAAATCCAAATTAATGGTTGATTCGAATCAAGCTTTTATCTGTTTTCAATACACCCACCAAAACCCCTGGAAAGCTGGCTTGGTCGGTAAAATGGAAGATTGGGAGTTTTCATCTTTCAGGGATTATTCACTCATGAGAAACGGCTCGCTTTGTAATAAGGAGATTGCCTTTAATCTCATTAATGTGAATGAAAAAACCTTTGTAGAAGATTCCTACGGAGTGGCGATTCATGAAGAATCAAGAAAGGCTTTATTTAACTAAAGCTAATATCTAAGTCTGACGTGCATTCCTACTTTGATGGAGGAGCGTATTCTCAATAATTGCAAGGTCGGCACCAAAGGTCAGACCTGATATTATAGTACTTAAAGCCTCCATTTTTTTAAGCAAATATTCGTAGTTCACTACCCAGTACACAAGTCTGACGTGCCGTCCGACTTGGGTAAAATCCTAAAGGGTTTCTCTTTAAACGCTGAATTACTTCTTACTTGGGAATCGCATTCGGTAATCTGCTTTTACCGAGCCTTTTGAGATATTGAGCAATTTTGCTCGAAGCATCTGCTTTTTCAACCCTTTTATGTAGTCTGTAAAAAGAACGCCATTGAGGTGGTCGTATTCATGCTGAATTACTCGGGCGGTCATAGAGTCAAACTCCTCTTCGTGTTCGTTCCATAACTCATCGAAATAGCGAATGGTAAGTTTTTCAGGACGAAGGATATCGCCATGCACATCTGGAATACTCAAGCAGCCTTCTTCAAAACTCCATTCTTCACCGTATTCATCTAGAATTTCAGGATTAATGAAAACGCGCTTAATGCCTTTTCCTTCTTCCTCTTCCATTTTAGTAGAATCAATTATAAAAAGTCTTTTAGACAACCCTATTTGTGGAGCTGCCAAACCCACACCATTCGCATTGTTCATGGTGTCGTACATAGCTTCAACTAGCTTGGTAAGGTCTTCAGAATCTCGATGAAATTCTTCAGCTTCTTTTCTTAAAATATTGTCTCCGTAAGCTACTATTGGGTAAATCATGCTATCTGCTTTCCAAAAAGGATTGTAAAATAATGGTCGCGCTTATTTTATCTACATTCCCTTTTTCTCTTCTATCCTTTTTTTTCATCCCTCCGGCAATCATCGCATCCATGGCCATTTTGGAGGTAAATCTTTCGTCTTGCAAATAAACGGGTTTTTCTGGAAAATGCTTTTTAAGTAGGTTCTCAAATTGTTTTGCACCTAGAGTAGCATCTGTAGGTTGGTTATTCAAGTTCATGGGCATTCCTAACACAATTGCTTCCAGATTTTCAACCTTATCGTAATCCTTTAAGTACTGAATCACATCTTTACTGTGTACGGTTTCTAAAGGAGAAGCGATAATTTGAAGTGGATCGGTAACGGCCAAACCAACGCGTTTTCTGCCATAATCTATGGCGAGGATTCTACCCATTAATTCTGTTTGATAATATCGTAAAAACGAAGTTTAACCAGTTTTTCTAATTGAAGTGCCTTTGGTAAAAGAATGTCATCTTCAATTTTAGCATGTAAAAGTAAATCCTCTTCAAAGGATTTCAGCTCTTCATAAAGCACTTTAATATGCAAATCGGCTTCTTCGCAATAAGTGTAATTATTGGTGATTTTTCGAAGCCCATCCATTTCATGTTCATGCTCTTCATGGTCTATTGCAAATTCATGAATGGATATTTTTTCCATGGTATAGAATAGCTTGGTGCCATGGTTTTCTCCCGAAAGAAAATCTCTAAGCTGTTGAATGTAAACAAAAAGTGAATCTTCTTCTTCGTGAATATGATGAATAAAGTCTTCTACAAATAAAGGAAATACCGTTTTTAGGTCGTTAGCCAAACTTTGGTAACGATAGTTTACCGCTCCCAAACTGTCAATTAACTGAGCAATGTAAGCCAAACGCTTTTTTACAAATACAGAGTGAGAATGCTTTAAATATTCTACAACAAGGTCGATTGGATAGGCCATTAGCCTGAGCTCATTAACATCGGTTTTCTTTGGTTCAGCCTCTAAACTTTTAATTACCGTTTTAATATTTAAGCCGCAAGAAGTGCATACTTCTTTCAAAGTACGTTCCTCGTTATCATAAAAATTTACCCCGAAGTAGTACAGTACCGAAGCCCTGACATGGTTTTCGGCCACTAAATCATTGATCGTTCGTTCTTGTATACCCTGCATTTGAAATTGACTATTCAGCTAAAATAATAATTTTTGAGCGATCTATATATCGATATACACGCTTAAATTTTAATTTAAACACAAACCAACGCATTTCGTTTCTATGTTACTATGCTCAAACGGAATATTTTGTTTGACCTAAATAGTTAATTTTACCGAATTCAAAATTTTACAACACCGTGAGTGATACCCATAATTCTAAAAGTCAAATACGTTTACCCCTTTTACTTGCTGCTGCCGTTGTTTTAGGCATCTGGATTGGTTCAAGCTTTTCTTTCCCAGGAGTAAATAGCAAATACAGCGCTTCTATTCAAAAATTCACGCAACTTATGGACTACATAGAACATGACTATGTAGACTCGGTAGATACAGAAGAATTGCTCGAAGAGTCTATCAGTCAAATGCTAGATAAGTTAGATCCACATACAATTTACATTCCTCCACAAGACAGAGAGCTTGCCGAAAGCCAATTGCGCGCAAGCTTCGATGGTATTGGAGTTGAGTTCAATTTACTTAGAGATACTCTATATGTTGTGACTCCCTTGGCCGGTGGGCCTTCAGAAAAAGCTGGGATTTTGGCTGGAGATAAAATCATAAAAGTGGATGGTGAAAACATTGCCGGAATCGGAATGGACAACAACCAAGTTTTTAACTTACTCAGAGGCCCAAGAGGTACAGAGGTGGTCATTACTGTTTTAAGAAAAGGAGAAGATGAGCTACTCGATTTTAATCTAATCAGAAATGCCATTCCGCAATATTCTGTAGATGCGGGTTATATGATTGATGATGAAGTTGGGTACATTAAGGTGAATAAGTTTGCCGAGAATACTTATGCTGAATTTAAATCGGCACTAGAAAACCTGAAGGAACAAGGCATGCAAAAGCTGATCTTGGACTTACAGAATAATGGTGGTGGCTATATGAGTGCTGCCATTGGCATTTCTGACGAACTACTCTCAGACGGCAAATTAATTGTAAGTCAGAAAGGGCAAGGGTCGAAATATGATTCTGAAGCAAGAGCTACCAAAAGAGGTATTTTTGAAGAAGGACCGGTTACTGTACTCATGAACGAAGGAAGTGCTTCTGCTTCGGAAATTGTGGCTGGCGCTTTGCAAGACAACGACAGAGCTTTGATTATTGGAAGAAGGTCGTTCGGCAAAGGTTTGGTGCAATTGCCTTTCGACCTCAAAGATGGTTCAGAATTACGAATGACCATTGCCCGATATTATACTCCAAGTGGTCGTTCTATTCAAAAACCTTATAGTGAAGGCGAAGAAGCTTATGCGTCTGATTATTATCAACGCTTTGTTTCTGGTGAACTTTTCAGTCAAGACAGCGTGCATTTTAATGAAGACTTGGCCTACGAAACCACTTCAGGAAGAACTGTTTATGGCGGTGGCGGAATTATGCCCGACTACTTTGTTCCATTAGATACGACTTACGCTACGGCCTATGTAAACCGATTATTCTCAAGCAATTCTGTAAAAGAATTTACGCTAGACTACAGAGACAACCACAAGTATTTAAACGATTGGGATTTTGAAAAATTCAATAAAGAATTTGAAGTTACCGAAGACATGCTGAACCAAGTAATTGAAATTGGAAAAACCAACGGGGTTAGGTTCAGAGAAAGAGAATACAATAAATCGAAAGCGTTTTTAGTCTTTTTAATTAAAGCTCAATTGGCCCGCGATATTTATGACGATAACGCCTTTTACAAAATTTACAATCAGACTAACGAGGTATATAACCAAGCCGTATTGCTCTTTCAAAACCCAAGTTTATTGAAAGATAAATCAAACAGTTTATTGCTACAAAAGCGCTAGGTATTTACTAAATCCGACTTTCAAGCCAGAGTTATTTAAATGACTCTGGCTTTTTATTTCCTAAAAGCCAACGATCAAAGCAAGATTCCA
Organism: Roseivirga seohaensis; assembly: GCF_001592945.1. GTDB lineage: Bacteria > Bacteroidota > Bacteroidia > Cytophagales > Cyclobacteriaceae > Roseivirga > Roseivirga seohaensis. The sequence goes on along the minus strand of NZ_LRPB01000002.1, from coordinate 122,111 downwards.
GATTCCTCTCCGTTGCATTTGTAAGGTCATTAAATTATGAAGAAGATATTACTCGGAGCCATGCTTGTTATGTGCTGCACCAATACATTTGCACAGTCGGAACAAGAAAAAATCAACAAAGACGTTTGGTATAACTTTATGCAGGCTTATCAGGATTTGAATGCCAGTCTTTTCAATTACATCCATACAGATGATGTGCTCAGAATACCCATTGATCAAAATCAAATACTAATAGGCAGGGAGTACAAAGATTCTAATCTCAATATGTTCAACTTATGGAATGAGCGCAAAATCAAACAGCGGATTCAGTTCGGTTTTATTAATCGAGTACAAAAAGGAGATTGGGCTTATGAAACAGGCATCTATAGGCTTACACGTTATAATGGCTATACCCCAGAACACCACTATGGCAAGTTTAATGTCACCTTAAAAAAAGTGAATGGCACTTGGAAAATCTATATGGATGCCGATACCAGCGAAAAAGCTACGGTTAATGAAAGTGATTTTCTTAAGACAAAAGCACTCCAATAACTAAAAATACAGGCTTTTAAATCAAAGCAAACTCAAATCATTAATTGATCTACTTTTAATTTAAATACTTGTTAATAGACAATTACTTCCGCTAAAATAATTATTTACCCAGTAGCATTAAATGAAAGATTATCAATGCTTACAAATTGTCTAAAGGTTAAATCATTTTTAAAACTCAAAAACAAAATCATGAAAAAGTTAATTTTTACAATGGCAATTCTTCTGGTCAGCACCATGGCTTTTGCCCAAATTCAAAAAGGAGATATACAGATAACTGGAAATGTTGGGATTCAAAAAACAAACAATGCAGGTACAGAAACATCTAGTTTTTCGCTGTTACCAAAAGCTGGTGTTTTCGTATCGGAGACAACAAGTTTAGGAGGTACTGTTGGGTACACAAGCGGTAAATTTAATGGATCTAAAACTGATAGGTTCAACCTTGGTGCCTACGCACGTTTTCACAAACCTATGGTTGAAAACTTCTATCTGTACTTAGAGCCTTCTTTAACTTTTGGTTTTGGGAATAGAGAAGTAGGTGGAGGCGATGCCGATATTAACTCATTCGATGTAAGGCTTGCTCCAGGAATGACTTACTTCTTGTCTCCTAAATTTGCATTAGATATGAACTGGGGAATGTTGAACTATTCTAAAGAAACCACAAAATTCGGTAATGTTGAAACCGAAAATAAAAACTACGGCTTGAATCTAAACATGAGCAATATTAATTTAGGAGTTAGTTTTTATATCCGTTAAACTCTGTAATTAACTAAAACAAAAAGGTCGAGAGCTTCTATTAGCTCTCGACCTTTTATTTTTTAAGCATCCCTCAAACTACTTTTCAGAAATCAACTTTAGTCCCAAACCATTCACATAGCTTTTGTATGCTGCAAAGTCATTGGCTAAAAGCGCTTTTACCTTGGCTTCCATTGGAGGAATAGCAGCTTCGATGAGCCTCATGGCAGTTTCATCGTTTTTAGTGATTGGCAATTGTACCGACTGCATGGCTCCTCTTACCAAGCCTAGTTTAGCTGAAAGCACGGTTCCATCACTGTAACTTCCTTGAGGTGCAGGCTTGCTGTTAATTTGGTAATACAATTCGTCAATGGCTTTAATCATTTCTTGCCCACGTTTTATCACTGGGTCTGCCACCGATTTTTCTTCTTCTCTCACCCTTGCATTCACTTTTTCAATAGCCGTTTTTGCATTTCGCAAATCGGTGGTCATGGAGTTTACCTTACTCTGTAACTGATTATACTTCTCCATAAACGCTCTTTTGGCAATCATATCTTGCATGTTCACTTCCATTCTAGGGTCTGCAAAAACATTCACTTTGGCTTCGCTTTGTTCGTTTTTATAGCTTACGCGAATGGTGTAAGTACCTGGAAAAACATCTGGGCCACGAGAAAAACGACCTGCTGATGGATCCCCATCAGAATCTAGCCTCCACTCTAATCGGTTCAAACCATTCTTTGCGTTTTGATTTATGGTTTTCACCACCACTCCTTTATCATCAAGAATTTCAACCTTAACGCGCTCTGTTTTATCGTCTTTTCCTTTAAAGTAGAAAGAAATCATGGCATTAGGAGAGCGATTGTCGCCTTCAAAAATGGCATCACCAACTAGGTTGGCGCGGTAGCCAAAAGACTCACCAATAAATGCCTTGTATGCATCTGGCGCATCGAAAGCCTGTACCTGCTTATCAAGTAATTTTTTCATTCCCATGGCCGCCATTGCCCGTAGCGGACGAATATCGTCCAATACCCAGAAAGACCTGCCAAAAGTAGCAATCACCAAATCGTGTTCTCTAGGGTGAATCACCATGTCTTGAGTTGGAAGTGTGCCGTAACCATTGGTCCATTGCGACCAAGTTGCACCAGCATCTATACTTACCCAAAGACCAAACTCAGTGCCTGTAAACATCAATTTTGGTTCAATTGGGTCTTGTACAAAACTCAAGGTTGCGCCTCTCATATCGGTATCATCCACAAGCCTCGTCCAGGTACGGCCAAAGTTCTTGGTATGATAAACATAAGGCGTCCAGTCATGCATTCTGTGGTTATCTATAACCACGAAAGCCTCTGCGGCATCGTATTCAGAAGGTTGAACTTGAGTAATCCAAGCATTGGCAGGAAGTCCTTTCATGTTGCTCACAACATTGTTCCAGGTTTTACCTCCATCTTGGGTCACTTGAACATTGCCATCATCTGTACCTACCCAAATTACACCTGCTTGCTTCGGGCTTGGCCCAATAGCCGTAATCGTTGTGTGGTTTTCAGCATCAGTATTATCATAAGTAAGTCCTCCTGATTTGTAATCTTGTTTAGCAGGATCGTTAGTAGTTAAATCCGGAGAAATGATTTCCCATGATGCACCACGGTCGTTGGTTTTATGTAAGAACTGACTCCCGTAATAAGCGACAGATTCATCAATCTTATCTACTTCTAAAGCCGCATTCCAATTAAAGCGTAAAGCAACACCTTCTGGATGAACCGGACGAACTTTATTCATTAAGCCCGTTACTCGATCATAATAATTCAAGTTTCCGCCCTGCCCCATTGACCAGCCGTAGCGGTTATCTCTTGGGTCGGGTGCCATGTCAAAGCCATCACCGGTACTCAATCGTTGCCAGTAAAAATTACGTATTCCGCCTCTGAACCACGATTGGCTTGGGCCTCTCCAAGAACCATTGTCTTGCGCTCCGCCATAAATATTATAAGGGATGTCATTATCTACTCGAACATGGTAAAACTGTGTAAGCGGAAGGCTCTCTACAAAATGCCAGTTCTTACCTCGATCTCTGGTATAAGTAAGTCCGCCATCATGGCCATCTAAAATATAAGAAGGGTCTTTTGGGTGAATCCACCATGCGTGGTGATCGGTATGTACTCTTCCGCCAGAAACAAAACTGCCCCAAGTTTTTCCTCCGTCTTCAGAAACCGTAACGGTAGAATGGATACTGTAAATTCGATTTTCATTAATCGGATCAACATAGATATCGGCATAGTAAAAAGGTCTTCCACCTATATTTCTGTCTCCATCTTTCGAAACCTGTCTCCAATTAAAACCGCCATCATCTGAACGGAAAATTGCATTCGATTTTGATTCTACATATGCGTAAACTCTGTTGGGATCTGAAGGGGCAAAAGCCAAACCTATACGACCTAAATCGCCTTTTGGCAAACCGTCTTCTGCTGTTCTTCTATTCCAAGTGTCTCCGCCATCTAAACTCACAAATATACCAGAACCAGGTCCGCCTGAATTAAAAAACCAAGGCCATCTTCTGTGTTCCCACATGGCAGCAATGAGTTTATTTGGATTTGAAGGATCGACCACCAAGTCGGCAGCTCCTGTTTTTACATCTATGTACAAAGTCTTATTCCAGGTTTTACCGCCATCTGTGGTTTTATAAATACCTCGTTCTGGATTTTCACCCCAAGGTGTACCTGTAGCTGCAACTACTGCTATTTTCGGGTTATTAGGGTTGAGGATAATTCTGTGAATACCGTTCGTTTTTTCTAATCCTAAAAATTCCCAAGTTCTTCCTTTGTCAATGGTCTTATAAATTCCAGCACCATTGTTCATGCTATTTCGTGGGTTTCCTTCGCCAGTTCCTACCCAAATTTCATTCGGATTATTTTGATTAATGGCAATAGCACCGATTGATGCTGACTTGCCGTCATCAAACAACACATCCCAAGTGGAACCTCCATTTTCAGACACCCATAAACCGCCAGCAGCTGTGCCAGCGTAAATTATATCGGGGTTATTTAGCTCTACATCAAAGGCGGTTATCCTACCACTTGCTCCAGCTGGACCAATGCTCCTTGGCTTCATGTCTTCCAAAAGTGACATATCGATTTTTTGGGCAGAAACGGAGCCTAACAGCCCTATAAAGACCATTAGTGTAAGTAAAATTTTCTTATTCATGATATACTAATATGGTTGATCAATGGAAAAGTAGTAAGCCCATTTAAACAATGGAAACAGTATCGGATAGAAGGAGATTTGCTATTAATTAAACCATATTCTAAAACTTCCGTATATTTGGCCAGCTTGAAAAAATCAGTTACCATATTATTCACTACACTTTACTTGCTAGCCAGCACAGGAATATTGATTGGTCAGCATGTATGCATGGGTAGAGTAAAGGAGACTGCACTATTCAAACAACAGGAAAAAAAGTGCAACATGTCTGCCGAAATGCATAAAAGCATGAAAGACTGTTGTGAGGATGAGTGGTCTTTAACCAAAATCGAAGACACACAACAGGCCTCCGCACTTAACGGCATTCCTAATGCCAATTATCATCTTCTTTATGAAGTGCCATACAGCGAGTTACTTGTTGTTATGGACGAGAAAGAAGAAAAAGTAGAAGTTAAGAACACAGGCCCACCCGATGTCCCCAAACTTGACCTCTATATCGCATACCATTCTCTTAAAATTCCTGCGGCATTACAGTCTTAATCAGCCTTATCATAGGTTAGATTTAGCTGTGCCTTTTTAGAAAGCCATCTTATTCCATTTTTAATCTGGAATAAAATCTAATTGAATTGATTTGTGCTGATCTGCCCTTCCCTTGGGCAAAACCGTCATTTTCTGATTGTAACGCACATTTCAATGATCAATAGACTAATTAAATTCTTTTTAGAAAACCGACTTGTCACCTTTCTTTTTATGGTGGCCTTTGTGGGATGGGGCTTAGTAACAGCACCATTCGATTGGGATATCAACCTACCCAAAGACCCTGTACCCGTAGACGCTATTCCTGATATTGGTGAGAACCAACAAATCGTTTTTACCGAATGGGCTGGAAGGTCGCCACAAGACATTGATGACCAAATCACTTACCCGCTTACCTCTTCCTTATTGGGTATTCCAGGGGTGAAAACCATTCGGAGTTCCTCAATTTTTGGAGTTTCTTCCATTTACATCATTTTCAATGAGGACATAGAATTCTATTGGAGCAGAAGTAGAATTATAGAAAAACTGAATTCGTTGCCCAAAGGCCTTTTACCTGATGGAGTACAGCCTGCCTTAGGGCCTGACGCTACAGGGTTGGGTCAAATTTTTTGGTATACAATTGAAGGAAGGGACGAGAATGGCAACCCTTCTGGCGGGTGGGATCCACAAGAAATTAGAACGGTTCAGGACTACACTGTCAGGTATGCTCTGGCCTCAGCCGAAGGTGTATCGGAAGTTGCTTCTGTGGGTGGTTTTGTCAAAGAATACCAAGTGGACATTGACCCAAATGCCATGGAAGGTTATGGTGTTTCTTTAGATGAAGTGGTCAAGGCTGTAAAGGAATCGAACCAAGATATTGGAGCAAAAACTTTAGAAATTAACCGAGCAGAGTATCTAGTAAGAGGGTTAGGCTATGTTAAAAGTCTTGCTGACTTAGAAAATGCGGTTGTAAAATCAAATTCGAATACACCAATTCTCGTCAAAGATGTGGCCCATGTTTCTTTAGGGCCAATGGCCAGAAGAGGTGCTTTGGATAAATCGGGAGCAGAAGCTGTGGGCGGTGTGGTAGTGGCTCGTTATGGAGCTAACCCAATGGCAGTGATTGATAATGTGAAGCTAAAAATTGAAGAAATCAGTCAAGGCCTTCCTTCAAGAACATTGGAAGATGGCACCGTTTCCAAACTTACCATTGTGCCTTTTTACGATCGCACCAAGTTGATTAAGGAAACCATCGGCACTTTAGAAGAAGCGTTAACGCTGGAAATTCTAATTACGGTTGTGGTGGTATTGGTGATGCTCTTTAACCTAAGAGCCTCAATTCTGATTTCCAGCTTGCTTCCCATTGCTGTACTCATGTGTTTTATTGCCATGCGCTATTTTGGTGTAGATGCCAATATTGTGGCGCTATCAGGAATTGCCATTGCCATTGGCACTATGGTGGATGTGGGGATTGTGCTCACCGAAAACATTACGCAACACTTGAATGAGAAGAAGGATCAGCCGCTTTTGAAAACAATTTTAGAGGCTAGTCAAGAAATTGCATCGGCCATTATCACAGCTGTTCTAACTACAATTGTCAGTTTTATTCCCGTGTTCACTTTGCAGGCTGCGGAGGGAAAATTATTCTCTCCTTTGGCTTACACCAAAAGTTTCGCGCTGATTGCGGCCATCATTGTTGCCCTAATCATTCTGCCCACAATGGCTTATTGGTGCATTGGCTTTAAACCTAAAGGCAAAAACCTAAAGTTAGCACTCAACATTGGGCTAATTGCTTTTGGAGTTTGGGCCTTAACTCTATCCTATTCTTTTGCCGGCTGGATATTGATTGCCTTCGGTATTTTAAATATCATTCGCCATTTTGTTCCCTCTCTTGGCTTCTTGAAATACGGGACTATTGCCATTTCTTTATTGACCATTACTATACTACTAAGTCAAGAATGGATGCCACTTGGGGCTCAAGTAAGTGGCTTGGTCAACTTTATTTTCGTTGCGCTCATAATTGGAATCACCTTAGGCTTTTTTAATCTGTTTATTCACTTCTACCCAAGAATTCTGGATTGGTGTTTACAAAACAGGTTGAAATTTCTACTTGTACCGACTTTCATTGTTTTATTAGGAATCACCATTTGGCAGGGGTTTGATAAGGTGTTTGGCTTTATTCCCGCCACTTTCGGTGACTCAGTTCGCACGAACAAAACCTATTCAAACCTGAGTCATACTTTCCCAGGTATTGGAAAAGAGTTTATGCCTTCATTAGACGAAGGTTCTTTCCTTCTAATGCCTACTAGTATGCCTCACGCAGGAATGGCGCAAAATCTTGAAGTGCTCAAAACTCTAGACATGGCGGTAACTGCTATTCCTGAAATCGAATCTGTCGTAGGGAAATTGGGGAGAACCGAAAGTGCTTTAGACCCTGCCCCCATCTCGATGTACGAAAACATCATCAACTACAAAAGTGAATACCTCACCGATGAAAACGGAAGAAGGCTTCGCTTTAAGAAGGAAGATGGAGAATTTATACGCGATGAAAAAGGCAACTTAATTCCCGATGAAGATGGCTCATACTTTCGCCAGTGGCGAGACCATATTTCTTCCCCAGATGATATTTGGAATGAAATTGTAGAAGCTACTCGTTTACCGGGCGTTACTTCAGCCCCAAAATTACAACCCATAGAAACTCGTCTTGTGATGTTGCAAACCGGCATGCGAGCGCCTATGGGCATAAAAGTAAAAGGCCCAGATTTGGCTACCATTGAGGCATTCGGTCTACAGCTTGAAGATATTCTGAAAGAAGTGCCTTCGGTAAAAACGCAATCGGTTTTTGCTGAACGAATTGTAGGAAAACCCTATTTGCTGATCAACTTAAATCGGGAAGCACTGGCACTTTATGGTTTAAGCGTTGTACAAGTGCAGCAATATTTACAAGTAGCGGTTGGAGGCATGGAACTCTCCAAAACCGTTGAAGGTAGAGAGCGATATCCGATCAGAGTTCGTTACCCTAGAGAATTAAGAGATGACCCTGAGGCACTCAAAAACATTTTGATTCCAACCCCTTCAAATGGCCAAATTCCTCTTGGGCAATTGGCCAGTATAGAGTACACTCAAGGCGCTCAAATGATTAAAAGTGAAGACACCTTTCTTGTGGGTTATGTGATATTCGACAAGAACACGGGGTATGCCGAAACTGATGTGGTGGAGCAAGCGCAAAACTTAATCGACCAAAAAATTGAAAGCGGTGAACTGAAAGTTCCAGCTGGGGTATCATTCAAGTTTGCTGGAAATTATCAAAATCAACAAAGAGCAGAAGCTAGGCTTGCCATAGTTATTCCAATTGTGTTGGCCGTTATTTTCCTAATCCTCTACTTTCAATTCAAATCGGTACCTGTTACGCTTATGGTGTTTTCTGGAATTGCAGTAGCCTTTGGCGGAGGATTCCTAATGTTAGGCCTATATGGTTGGGATGGCTTCCTCGACTTCAGTTTGTTCGGCACCAATATGCGAGAGCTGTTTCAAATCAGCCCAATCAATTTAAGTGTAGCGGTTTGGGTAGGTTTTATTGCGCTGTTTGGAATTGCTACGGACGATGGTGTTTTAATTGCCACTTACCTAACCCAATCTTTTGAAGGAAAGGAGAACCTAAATAAAGATGAAATTCGAGCCTTGGTAATTGAAGCTGGTAAAAGAAGAGTACGCCCTTGTTTAATGACAACCGCCACTACCCTACTAGCATTATTGCCTGTTTTGACTTCCTCAGGAAGGGGGGCTGATGTGATGATCCCAATGGCGATTCCATCCTTTGGAGGAATGCTTATTGCCTTAATTACACTGTTCGTGGTACCTGTACTTTACTCTTTTTACAAGGATGCACAGTTCCGATCAACATTAAAAATGAAATCGCTATGAACCAGCCATCATACAATTTAATATATCAATTAAACAAATATACCGCTCTTACCATTAAGCTTATTCAGTTAGTGAGTTTTCAGTTACTTTCAAACATTCAAACTATTGAATATCAACTAAAAAGCGTTGTTAATTTTCGCTTAAGAAAAAACATTTTTTATATCTGTGGTGTATGGATATTGATGGGAATGGGCCTTCGGGCTCAATCCCCTCTTAATGATTACCTCATGATTGCCGCAGAGCAAAATCCAGCTCTAAAAGCCAAATACAATCAATACTTAGTTGCCTTAGAAAATGCTAATCAACAAGGGGTTTTACCAGACCCAAATTTAAGTTTTGGTTATTTCATTTCTCCAGTAGAAACCCGTGTAGGTGCTCAACAGCTTAAATTGTCCATCTCACAGATGTTTCCGTGGATGGGTACACTCAAAACCAAAGAACAAGCAGCAACAAGTATTGCCAAAGCTCGGTTCGAAGAGTTTGAAGAAGCTAAAAATCTTCTTTTCCTTAACGTGAAAACAAAATGGCTGCTTCTTTTTGAGGTTCAAGAAGAAATAAGGATTACTACAGAAAACCTCCGTATACTTCGCTCTTACGAGCCCATTACCAAAACAAAATACGAATCTAGTTTAGTCTCATTAACAGACTTGGTGAGAGTTCAGATTACCATTGAACAGTCGCAGACGAAACTAGAATTACTTGAGCTTAAAAAAGCTAGCCTACTTGGAGATTTCAATACCTTACTGAACCGCGACTTAAATACCGAGGTAATTATCAACGAGTCGTTGGAAATTAATAGCCAGCATAATGCCTCATTAGACTCAGTATTGGTTAATCAACCAGGAATTAAGGCCGCGCAAGCAAATTTAGAAGCCGTAGACAGCGAGGTTATTCTTGCCCAGCTCAAAAGAAAACCCAATATAGGTGTAGGCTTAGATTATGTGATGGTAAACAAGCGCAAAGACATGACCATGGCCGATAACGGTAAAGATGTGTTAATACCCATGTTAACTGTTAGCTTACCTATTTTCGGTAAGAAGAATCAATCTGTTATTAAAGAAGCCGAGCTTAAAAAAGAAGTGATTGCAGGACAGTACTACGGTTTACAAAATCAGCTACGAAACACCTGGAACACTACTGAATTTGATATTCAAACGGCACTTAAAGAGCTGAATCAAATTGATAGTGAGGTAAATAAAACACAGACTTTACTGAGTATTCTGATCAGTGAATACACTAATGACAACCGTAATTTCGAAGACTTATTGGCCACGCAACAAAAGCTATTGCAGTTACAGCTAACCAAAATCAAATCTAAAATCAAACACAGAGAGGCGCTTTACAAGAGAGAGTACCTCACTGGTTCAACCTTAAACCAATTCAAATGAAACCGAAAACTATAACCTTACTTTTTAGCATTGCGCTAAGTTTTATGCTTTATGCATGCGCTGGAGAAAAGAAGCAGGCTGAAGAGCTTAAAGAGCCTACAGCCAGTGAAGAAGTAGCTAAGCCCAAAAGCCCAGCAGCTTCCGCCAAAAACACGATTGGAAACACTCAGGTACAAATAGACTATTATTCACCAGGAGTAAGAGGAAGAAATATTTATGGAGGCTTGGTTGCCTATAATGAAGTATGGGTAACAGGAGCGCACAGTGCCACTTCTATAGAATTTTCTACCGATGTTGAGCTTAATGGAAATAAGGTAAGCAAAGGCAAATACGCCTTGTTTACCATACCGGACAAAAATGAATGGACGTTGATCATAAACACCGATTACAACCAGCATTTGGCCGACAACTATGACCAAGCTAAGGATGTTTTAAGACTACAGCTGGTGCCTGAAAAACTAGAAACTATTCAGGAACATTTACTCTACGAGGTTAATTCTGTAGATAACAATACCGGAGAAATTTCAATCAGTTGGGCTGAAATAAAAGTATCATTCAAAATAGCTACATCATGACCTACATTCGATATATAGTGAGTTTTGGTCTTATCGGACTACTTGTAGGCTGCAATAACGCTAAAGAAGAGAAGCCATTTTTCGATAAGCTAGATTTAAAAACCATGGACGGTAAAGCACTGACCGTAGCAGATTTAAACGGAAAAATGGCCTTTGTAAACGTTTGGGCCACTTGGTGTGGCCCATGTTTGAAAGAAATGCCTTCAATAGAAAGGGCTAAAGCAAAATTGGAAAACGAAGGCTATGTATTCATTGCTGTTTCTAATGAAGAGCATGATAAAATAGAAAGCTTCATTGCAAAAAATGATTACACATTCGATTTTGCCAAGTTAGGAATGGGGCTTGAAGCGCTCAATATATACTCTCTTCCAGCCTCATACATTATAGACGGAAAAGGTAATCTCGTTTACGAACACATGGGCGCCAAAGAATGGGACAGCCCAGAAAATATTTCATTGTTCAAATCCCACCTTAAAAATTAAACCATGAAAAAGATTTACTCAATTTTAATCATTGCAATTGTTGCAGCCTCTTCCTGCCAGTCGGCAAAGGAAGTAGAGCCTACAGTTACCAATATTGATAGTCCTGCCGCAGAAGGAAGCCAAGAACCAAACCTCTTTACTGACAAAGCAGGAAACGTCTATTTATCGTGGGTTGAGAAAAAAGAAAAAAAAGCGATTCTCTCGTTTTCTAAATTAGAAAATGGCCAATGGACTTCTCCTAAAAAGATAGCAGAAGGAGGCAACTGGTTTTTGAACTGGGCCGATTTCCCTTCCATTGCTGTCAATGAAGACTGGATGGCCGCACATTGGCTACAAAAAAGAACCGAGAGTACTTACGATTACGATGTGCATATCACCACAGCTAGTAATTCTGGAAATAACTGGATGGAATCGTTTATTCCACACAAAGACAACATAGCCGCAGAACATGGATTCGTGAGCATGATGCCTATTGATAAGGACAGAATGATAGCGACTTGGCTTGACGGAAGGTTTACCAAAGGTGAAGGACACGAAAGTGCAGATGGCCATTCAATGGGAGGTGGAGCCATGACGCTAAGGGCCGCTATTTTTGATAGAACAGGAGAGATATTAGAAGAATGGGAGTTAGACAATCGTGTATGCGATTGTTGCCAAACATCTGTTACCATGACAGACAACGGCCCTGTAGTAGTTTATAGAAATCGTTCCGAAGAAGAAATCAGGGACATGTCGATTGTACGCTATGTGAATGGCGAATGGACAGCACCACAAATCATTAATGCAGACGATTGGAAAATAGCAGGTTGCCCAGTAAATGGCCCATCAGTTACCTCAAGCGGTCAAAACACTGCAGTAGCTTGGTTTACCGCCAGCGGAGGCGTTCCTACTGTTAAACTTGCCATTTCAACCGATGCAGGCGCTACATTCTCAGCCCCAATTGTAGTGAGTGAAAAAATAACAAGCGGAAGAGTAGATGCTACTATGCTGCCAGACCAAACGGTATTGGTAAGCTATATGGAAACCAAGAATGACGCAGCACAAATCATGTTAGCACAATACAATCAAAAAGGAGAGTTGCTTCAAAAAATGGAAGTAGCCAAATCATCCTCATCAAGAAGCAGCGGATTTCCTGTGCTCACCAGCAACAAGGAAGATGTTTATGTTTCGTGGACAGAAATTGGTGAGACTTCAATGGTGAGAACAGCAAAAGTTAATTTATAAGCCGATGAAAATAAACAGATCAATAGTAATAACAGGCTTAGTAACCCTCGGTTTAGGGCTACTTATTGGAGCACTGTTTTTAGGAGGAAGCCCCAACCCCACTGTCCAGCTTGATGGGCATGAAGGTGAAGGTCATAAGTTAGAGCAAACCGCTTCTGGGCTATGGACCTGCTCAATGCATCCTCAAGTTCGGCAGCCAGAACCAGGCGATTGCCCCTTCTGCGGTATGGATTTAATTCCTTTAAAGGAAGAAAGCGGTAGCGACAATCCGAAAATGCTGAAAATGTCGAATGCAGCAATTCAATTGGCCAATATTCAAACCTCCATTATTGGAAGCGGAAATACTAAAACAGGGTTAGTATTGAACGGAAAAGTAAAAGCAGACGAACGCAGAGTAAATGTACAAACCACTCATTTTGCTGCCAGAATTGAAAAACTGTACAAAAACTTTGAGGGTGAAACCGTACGCAAAGGCGACAAAATAGCCGAACTCTATTCGCCCGAATTGGTTACTGCGCAAGAAGAACTCATTGAAGCCAAAAAGGTAGAAGGTTCAAACCCTATTTTGCTCGAAGCTGCGCGTAAAAAACTTCACCATTGGAAGTTGAGCATGGAGCAGATTCAGAAAATTGAAAGCTCTAATAAACCCATGCGTACCTTCGATTTACTTGCTGATTATGATGGAATTATAACCAAGAAAATGGTAAGCAATGGAGACCACCTTAATGAAGGTGGAGTGCTTCTGGAAATCACTGACCTAACTAAAGTTTGGGCTGTTTTTGAAGTATATGAAAGAGACTTAAAAAATTTAAGTGTAGGTCAGCAAATTGACTTCACCACAAGGTCAGTTTCTAGCCAGCAATTTTCAGGAAAAATAGCTTTTATCGAGCCGGTGTTAAATGCAAACAGCAGAGTTGTAGAAGTTCGGGTAGATGTTAATAACGCGAATGGGGCACTAAAGCCTGATGTTTTCTTGAAAGGTAAAGTAACCATGAACTCAGAAAGTGGTGGTCTGATGGTGCCTAAATCAGCTGTTTTATGGACAGGCGAACGTTCTGTAGTTTACACCAAAGTGAATGAAGAAGGCAACGAATACTTTATGTTGAATGAAGTAACCTTAGGCGATGCTTCAGGCGACTATTATCAAGTAAAATCTGGCCTGTCTATCGGTGACGAAGTGGTCACCAATGGCGCATTCACTTTAGACTCTGAGTCGCAGCTCAAAGGCAAAATAAGCATGATGAATCCTAGAAAAAATACAGCAGAAGCCTCTAGCTCTGGTTTTCCTGTAGTCACTTTACCCGAATCAAAAGATTTCAAAAGTCTTGTGGTGGCTCCTTTCCAAAAACAGCTTGGAGCAGTAGCCACAGCCTATATCGACTTAAAGGATAAAATGGTAAAAGGTGAGGCAAATAGCATTAAAAGTGCAGCTGTGAAAATGAAGGAGCAGCTTTCGAAAGTAAATATGAGCCTGACCAAAGGTGAAGCCCATACGCACTGGATGGCCATGCTGAACCCAATGGATGAAAGCCTTAAAAAAATAGAAGGAAGTAACGACAGAGACCAACAAAGGCTAGAATTCATTAATCTTTCTAAAGCCCTAATCAATGCCATTGAGTCGTTCGGCACAGACATTAACAATCCACTCTACGTTCAGTTTTGCCCTATGGCAAACGACAACAAAGGAGCAACATGGATAAGCAAAGACGAGAACATTATTAACCCATACTTTGGAGACATGATGCTGACCTGCGGAAGTGTGGAGTCGGTGATTGGTCATTAGACGCTAGATAATAGACTTTAGAAATAAACGAAAACAACAATTAATCATACTTGGAAAAAAGCAATCAAAAACTGATACACTGATTGCTGATTTCCTTTTAACTAAAAAGAACATGAAAAGAGCAATTATATTAATCGCATTGGTAGCCACAGTGGTTGCCTGCGGTGGAAACAAAGAAGAAAAATCAACAGCAAAAGTAAACTTGGTAGAAAACTACTTGGCTCTAAAAGATGCCCTTGTAGCCACTAATCCTGCACAAGCGCAAACAGCAGCCAAAGCATTTTTAGAAGTGAATAACAATGACGCTTTAACAGCGGATTTGAAAACCATAGCCGCCAGCACCGATGTAGCGGCTCAACGCATTGCATTCGAAGGCCTATCTGTAAATATGTATTCAATTGTAAAAGCAGGCGGTTCTGAAACTGTGCTCTACAAGCAGTATTGTCCTATGGCCTTTAACAACAAAGGAGCCTATTGGTTAGCAGCCGAAGAGCAAGTAAACAATCCATATTTCGGTGATAGAATGCTTCATTGTGGAAGTGTTCAAGAAACTATCAATCAGTAAAATCAATCTCAAAAATTCGGGATAAAGTAGATTGCTCTACTTTATCCCAAAATTACCAAGTTATTTTTCCAACCGCTCAATGATTCTTTTCATTTGAGCAATTTCTTTCTCTTGGGCCTCAATAATTTGCTTTGCCAATTCAGCAGTTTCAGGATCTTCAAACGTTGCATTTTCACTTACCATGATGGCCGAAGAATGGTGAGGAATCATGGCCTTCATATACTGTACGTCCTTAATTGGAGTTTGCGTTCTCAATGCAGTTAATACAACAATAAACACGATTGCAGCCCCTGAAATAATCACCGTATTAAGTCGTTTGTTTTCATACATTCCCCACATAAACAACATCATACTAACAGCCATTGGAGCTACCATCAGTAAACTCATGTAAGTTCGGGTGGTGCTTAACAAAATGTGGTCTATCTCGGCCACGTTTAAAAACATGATTCCGTACATCATCATAAATGAGACGAGCATCATAAATAAAAACTTTATGTAGGGTGATGATTTTTGGTTTGGGTTATTCATAACAACATGATTTAGCTTAAAAACAGCAGGTTAAAACAACCTATCTATCAAACACTCAAACCAAAAAACCATGCCGAAATCATCATTATTGAAAGAAGCAACTCCTAAGCAATCTCTCCACACTCCTTCAGTTTTTATGTAGAAAACGAACCTCATGTTTAAGGGAGAAAAAACCACAGAACACCCAAATATGCCATTCCATTTTAATAAATTGGGATCATGAAACTGCACATAAAAAACATGGTATGTAATCGCTGCATTAAAGCAGTAGAAAACGCAGTTTTTAATACACTTGGCACTCAAGTAAGCCACATCCAACTTGGAGAAGTAGAACTCGCGTCTCCTATTTCAGATGAAGAAAAACAGCGACTTGCTAACCAACTCCAATTACTTGGTTTTGAGTTACTCGACAATGAAAAATCAGAACGAGTAACGCAAATCAAAAGTCTCATTATTAATGAAATTCATCATGGCGTAGGTTTAAAGCAAGAGAATGAGAATTTTTCCGTTTTTATATCTTCAAAAATGGGGTATGACTACTCTTACCTGAATGAATTATTTTCTTCTTTAGAAGGAAAAACCATTGGCCAATACATTACTCTTCAAAAAATTGAGCGGGCCAAAGAGCTCATCATTTATGATCAGCTGGGCTTGGCCATCATAGCTGACCAGCTGGAGTATAACAGTGCGCAATACCTTTCGGCACAATTCAAAAAAACCACAGGTATGACACCATCGGAGTTTAAAAAGTTAGGACTTCGGAAATCTATAGATTACCATTAGCTAGAAAAAGTGTACATCTAATCTGATTTTGTGTACGCCATCATTTTCTCCACTTCGCCACCTTTGTTCCAACAAATTCTAAATCAAAAATGGAACATCAATATCAAATTACCGGAATGACTTGTGAAGGCTGCAAAGCCAAAGTGCGTAGAACTTTAGAAGCTTTCTCTGAAGTAACAGAAGCCAACATAAACTTGGCAGATGGAATAACAACCATCAAAATGAATAGTCATGTTAACACCGCTCAATTTCAATCCGCACTATCAGAAAAAGGTAATTATACCATCTCCGAAGTACACTCAAACCCCATGAGCACAATGACCATGGAAGAAGAACCAAAAGGCTTTTTTACCACCTATAAGCCCCTTCTTTTAATTGTTGCTTTTATAGCAGGAGTAAGCGTTTTGGCCCAAACCCCTTTAGATTCATTTTCTGGAATGCTATGGATGCGCTATTTTATGGCAGGCTTCTTTATTGTTTTCTCCTTTTTTAAACTACTCAACCTTCAAGGTTTTGCCGATTCATATAGAATGTATGATATAGTTGCTGAAAAATGGAAAGGATGGGGCTACATCTATCCTTTTGTTGAATTGGTCTTGGGCTTGGCTTATCTTACAAATTGGAATCCCAACATTACCAATTGGACCACTGTAATAGTACTGGGCGTAAGCACTATTGGAGTAGTAAAAAGTAACTTGAACAAACGAAAAATTAAGTGCGCTTGCCTTGGCGATGTATTCAACCTTCCTATGAGCACAGTAACTGTTGTCGAAGACGTTACCATGGTGGCAATGGCGGCATTTATGTTGATATAATTAAACTTTAATTCTTGAGTTATGGAACATAAGAATCACGAAAATCATCATGCGCATCATGATCATTCCGCGCATAAAAATCATCAAGACCACCATAGTCAAGCTGGGCATGGTCATGGTGGTCACGATCATGGAAGTATGATTGAAGACTTTAAAAGACGTTTTTACATCTGTCTTTTAATCAGTATCCCCGTTTTGGTGCTTTCTCCCATGATTCAAGGTTTTTTTGGGTTTGAATTTACCTTCATTGGTGCTTCTTATGTTTCAGCAACCCTATCGTCATTCATTTTCTTTTATGGAGGGTGGCCCTTTTTAAAAGGCTTGAAAGATGAGCTTTCGAAGGGAGGGCCTGGCATGATGACACTAATAGCCATAGCCATCACCGTAGCTTGGGCATACAGCACAGCAGTTGTTTTCGGTTTATCAGGAAAAGTATTCTACTGGGAATTGGTTACCCTAATAGATATTATGCTTTTGGGTCATTGGATCGAAATGAAATCTGTAATGGGTGCTTCGAAGGCGTTAGAAAAGCTGGCCGAGCTTATGCCTTCTGAAGCCCATTTAGTTACAGAAGATGGGGTTAAAGACATTAAACTGAATGAGATACACAAAGGAGATATTATACTTATTAAACCCGGAGAAAAAATCCCAGCAGATGGGCTTATTGTTGAAGGTGAAAGCGAATTGGATGAAAGCGCACTTACTGGTGAAAGTAAGCCTGTTAGTAAAACCATTGATGATCAAGTGATCGGAGGTGCAATCAATATTGATGGATCGCTTAAAGTAAAAGTGAATACCGCTGGCGAAGACAGCTATCTGAACAAGGTAATTAAACTGGTAAAGGAAGCACAGCAAACAAAATCGAAAACACAAAACCTAGCAGATAAGGCAGCTGGAGCCTTAGCCTATGTGGCTATAATTGGCGGTCTAACCACCCTGATTTATTGGTGGTTCTTTAGCGATCAAGATTTCAACTTCGCTTTGGAACGCATGGTCACGGTCATGATCATTACATGTCCCCATGCCTTGGGGCTTGCTGTGCCTTTGGTATCAGCCATTTCAACTACCTATTCAGCCAAAAACGGCCTGTTGATCAGAAACCGAACTGCCTTTGAAAACTCAAGAAAGATTACCGCCATTGTTTTTGATAAAACAGGCACTTTGACCAAAGGTGAATTTGGTGTGAAAGAAATCTGTGTAATGGATAGCAACATAGACAAAAATGAGTTGTTAACTGTTGCCGCAGCAATAGAGCAAGAATCGGAGCACCCTATTGCTAAAGGTATTGTGAGGCACGCCAAAAAACAAAAACTCAACTTGCCTTCCATTAGCAGCTTTAAGGCAGAAAAAGGAAAGGGGGTTGAAGCTCTAATTGATGACATACAATTCAAAATAGTTAGCCCTGGATACTTGAAGGAAGTTGGTCTTGAAATACCGAATGAAGCATTTGACAATTCCTCTGAAACTGTAGTTTTTATATTAAAGGAAAACACTTTAGCAGGTTACCTTAAACTGACCGATAGCATTAGAGATGAAAGTCAAGATGCCATCCATCTTCTTCAGAAAAAAGGAATTAAAACCTATATGGCCACTGGCGATAACAGCCAAACCGCCAAGTCTGTATCCGATCAATTAGGGCTTGATGGTTATTACAGTGAAGTATTGCCACATCAGAAATCCGAAATCATAACCGAGCTTCAACAGAAAGGAAACTTTGTAGCAATGACTGGCGATGGAGTAAACGATGCACCGGCATTGGCCAAAGCCGATGTAGGAATAGCAATTGGGTCAGGTACCGATGTGGCTGCCGAAACAGCAGATATTATTTTAACAGAAAGTAGCCCTAAAGACATCACACGTTTGATAGAATTTGGACAAGCAACTTACCGTAAAATGATACAAAACTTGGTTTGGGCCACTGGCTACAATGTGGTAGCAATACCATTGGCTGCCGGAACACTTTTTAACCAGGGCATTATGATTAGTCCAGCCGTGGGGGCCGCACTAATGAGTTTAAGCACCATTGTATGTGCAGTAAATGCACAGCTTCTGAAAAAACAGATCAGCAATAAAGAAGGTTGAAATAATTAAGTTCAACTAAATAAATATCCATTTGAAACACTATTGCAAGGTATCTTGAATTAGATTTGTGACATGCAGTGGTCAAAGACCTTCATGGCCTTATTAATTCTCTTTTTTAGCCTTATGCCCTGTGCCGAAGGTTGGGAAGAAGATAACTGTGCAAACGAGAATGGAATTCACGCAGAATCTGAGCCAATAGATTCGCATGAAGAAACAGACACTTGCACTCCTTTTTGTGCCTGTGCCTGCTGTCACATTCCACTCACTTCAACCTACGTATTTCTAGAAATGCCAGAAAACGACCCACCTGTTGATTTCATAGTTGAAGTATCGGGAAGTATTACCCCTCCGCTATTTGAAATTTGGCAGCCTCCTAAAATCTAGTATTCGTTCAGAATACAGTTAGATTTTCAATTCAAATTCAATTAAAAAATGATCAAAAGATTCTTTTTAGCATCTGTATTAATGATGCTTTTCACCCATATGGCCATTGGTCAAAACAGCATTAGGTTTCAGGTTTTTGATGAAGAAACCAACGAACCACTTGTCGGAGCTACAGCTTTTGTAAGCACTACCAAAGGCGGAATATCGGATAGTCAAGGGTTTGTTACGCTCACCAATTTAAATGGAACACAAGTAGAAGTTCGTTTCTCTTTTGTAGGTTATGAAACACAAACCAACACTTATGTTTTTAGTGAAGTAGGTAACGAAACCATCAAAATCATGATGGAATCGGCTACTGAAGAGCATGAGGAAGTAGCCATTGTTACAGCCACCCGTTCTAGTAGAAGCATTGAAGAAATACCAACCCGAATCGAGTTTTTAGGAACAGAGGAGTTGGAAGAAAAAGCAGTGATGAAATCGGCCAACATTGCCATGCTGCTTCGCGAAAGCACGGGCATTCAAATGCAAATTACCTCACCAAGCTCGGCCAATCAGAGCATCAGAATTCAAGGTTTAGACGGACGTTACACTCAGCTTTTAAAAGATGGATTTCCACTTTATGGTGGTTTTTCTGGTGGGTTAAGCATTATGCAAATTCCACCTTTAGACCTAAAACAAGTTGAGGTTATTAAAGGCAGTAATGCCACTTTGTATGGTGGTGGTGCCATTGCGGGTTTGGTAAACTTGGTAAGTATTCAGCCCGAAGATGAAGCAAGGTTTAGGTTAATGCTAGATCAAACTTCGGCCGGAGGCACAACCGTGAACACCTTTTACGCCAAACGAAATGATAAATTCGGAATGAGCTTATTTGCTTCTGGAGGTTTACAAAACGCTTACGATGTAAATGATGACAACTTCTCCGACATCCCTGAATCAAAAGCCTTAACCTTCAACCCTACTTTCTTTTATTACCCAAGTGCAGACAGTAAAATCAGACTGGCTCTAAGTGGTACTTTCGAAGATCGACTGGGTGGAAATTTAGACGCTATTGATGCGGAACAAAGTAACGCAAACGCTTATTTACAAGAGAATAACACCAATAGGCTTTCTTACCAGTTGAGTTATGAGAAGAATTGGGATGCGAACAGGTCGTTCACGATCAAAAACAGTTTGTTGAGTTTTGACCGCACTATTCAGGAGCCAAGCTTGACGTTTAATGGTCAGCAATACGCCACTTTCAGCGAGGCAGCCTATTCTTTCGGAAGAGACAAAAGCAGATGGATTGTAGGCGCAAATCTTTATTCTGACAACTTTACGGAAGACAGCGGAACAAACAATAACCGTAATTACGAGCAAATTACAGCTGGTGCTTTTATTCAACAAGTAGAACAAGTTTCAGAAACATTCTCTATTGAATCAGGAGTTAGGCTTGACCATAACAATGATTATGGTTGGTTTGCTCTTCCCAGAGTAGCACTTTTCTACAATCCTGCTTCCAAATTCTCATACCGACTAGGCGGTGGGCTTGGATACAAAACGCCAACCATCTTTACAGAAGATACCGAGCGATTATCATTCAGAGGCTTGGATGCTTCGAACTTAACCAGCCTTGATGCCGAAAAATCTTTTGGTGGAAACTTCGATATCAACTACAAAACTGCCATTGGCGAACGTTGGACCTTCAGTGTAAATCAGTTGTTTTTCTATACCCAACTAAACGACCCATTGGCGCTTCGTCAAGTTCCGCTTACAAACTCATTTAGGTTTGAAAATGCTGGCGACCATATGCGCTCTCAGGGATTGGAAACTAACCTAAAATTGACCTACAATGATTTCAAATTGTTCTTCAACTATGCCTTAATAGACGCAAAAGAGAAGTTTGATAACCGCGATGACCAAAAGCCATTGACGGCCAAGCATAACATTGGGGCTGTTTTGGTATATGAAGAAGAAGGGAAATGGAGAATTGGGCTAGAGGCTTACTACACTGGCGAACAATACAGAAGAGATTTGACCAGAACGGATAATTACTGGATTACGGGTCTAATGGTGTTACGTAAATTCAAGCACATCAGCCTCTACAGTAACTTCGAAAACTTCTCTGACACACGTCAATCTAAATTCGAAAACATCGATTTAGGTTCAAACATGAGTCCATCTGATTTAGACATCTGGGCACCACTAGAAGGTTTTGTGGTGAACTTTGGGGTGATCATTGATTTTGGGCATTCTGAACATCATTAAAAAACAAAGCCACGCTTCATTAATTTTGGAGCGTGGCTTATCAATTTTCGTCAAAATGGAACGAAGGATAAATCAGTTCTTAGTGACCATGACCTCCGCCCTCACTATTCTTTGCTTTTCCCAATAAGGCATAAGCGCCTTTAATAATTAACTGCACTTCCGACATTTCGATAGAAGGGTCAGTAAAAGTAACTTCGGTATAGCCCTCCTCCGTATTGCCTTTTACCACTTCTAGCATTTCAAATTCGTGCATAGTGGTACCAGCCTCTTCTTTTTCTTCACCATAAGCAAATACATAATGTTTACCATCAAAACGCACGATGGTGTTGTCTGGCACTACCCATGCCTCATGACTGCCTAATTCAATATTGGCGGAAACATACATACCGGGCAATAATCCCTCATATTTTTCTTCCATATGACCGTGCACGGTCATAGAGCGATCTTCTCGCACCCCGCTGCCCACCAAAAACACTTCAGCATCGAGGGTTGGCCCGTTTGAGTTGGTAAGGTTAAAACGAATACGTTGACCTTTTTTCACTTTAGGAATATCACTTTCATACACCGTGAGTTCAACGTGTAAATCTTCAGCATTTGTAATGTCCATGATGGCATCTTGAGGCGACACATATTTACCAATGTTGGTGTACACATCGCGCACAGAGCCTGACACTGGTGAATATATTTTAACGGAAGAAGCTACTTCGCCCCCAGCAATTTTCTCTGGTGAAAAGCCTATGAGTTTTAGCCGCTGCTCCATGGCTTTAAGTTTGGCCTCATTCATTAGGTACGTACTTTTAGCTTGCTGAAAAGATTTACCTGATGCTACATTTTCCCCATAAAGGGCTTCCTGTCTATCGAATTCAGTTTTTAGAAATTCGCGGTTGGCCATGCTCTCCAAATACTCTTGCTGAAATTGGATAAACTCTGGGTTTTCGACTTCCACCAATAACTGACCTTTTTTCACTTGTGTGCCGGGCAACATTTCTGTGTATTTCACAAAACCACCATAGGGCATATTAATCGAAACATTACTTTGTGGCGGTACGTCAATCACTCCATTTACGCTTAATTCCGAACCAATAATTTGCTTCTTGATACTCCCTATTTGAATATCGGCCTGATCGTATTGGGCCTGTGTAAGTTCAAGGTGCTCTTCGCCTTCTTCTCCTCCAATTTCTATAGACTCAACTGAATTGTTACCGCATGCCATGGTAAGCACAACAAGTGCTAAGAGGAATGCATTTCTGATATATTTATTTGTCGTCTTTTTCATCTGTATATATTTTGATTATTGAACCCCAGAAATGAATTCAATTTGAATAGTAATTTGATTGTACTGATTAAGGATTTCTAAGTGATTGAAACCAATGGAAAGCGCTCTGTTGAGTCCGTCAATGTATTCTACGTAACCAATTTCACCGCTCTCAAATCCCCTTTGTGCCTGCTTCAAAATAAGCTCCGATTGTGGCAAAGCTTCCTTTTCGTAATATTCAAGACTTGTTAATGCCTTTTGATATTGTTGAAAAAGAGAGCTGAGCTGACTCTGTAGTTCATTGCTTTTGGCAGTGAGTAAGGCACCAGACTGTTCCTTTCTCAACTCTGCAGCTTTTACATTGGCACGCTGCGCTTTCATTCCAAAAAGTGAAATGCCAAGACCAATTTGAACCCCTGAAAAACGATCGCTCGAACTGAAGTTGGTAGGCACACCAGCACGCGTTTCGCCAGGCCCATTAAACGATTGGTTGAAATAGCCGAGGTTGATTTCGGGCAACATCCTTGAACGCTCCACCTGCTTTTCATTTTCAGCTATTTCTATTTGCTGTTTAAACCAAGCCAAGGTGGGGTTATTTGAAATTTGGGATGATGCTAGTACTGCTTCAATGTTTCGCTGATCAAGATCACCCTCAGCAATCTCAATTTCTTCCGACACATTGAGTAAAGCTTTTAGCTGATGCTTTAAAATCTGAATATCGGCCTCATTTTGGGCAATCAGCACTTTGATTTCTGCCACTTGCGCTTCTGCCGTAGCTTTCTCTAACAAATTACTTTCGCCTGTTTTAAAACGTAGTTCTGCTGCGCGCACAAAACGCTCATAAATTTGGTCTTGCTCAAGCAGTAAATCTCGTTTGTTTTTCTCCTTCCACAATTCAAACCAAGTAGATTTAACACGTTGTACCAGTTCGTTTTGGGTAGCCGTTTCCATCCATTCACTACCTTTTATTCTTGCCTCAGCCAATTTGCCTTGGTTGGTATATAGGGTTGGAAAAGCAAAGCTCTGACTGACGGATATACGGCTGTCATTGTTAAAATCACTGTTGGTTTGGCCGTACTCTAAGCCAAAATTAGTCTTCGACAAATTCCAGCTGCCTTTGCGCAAGGTTTGCTGTTCTTGTGTTTCTATTTGGGCAGCTCTTAAAGTTGGGTTGTTTTTAATGGCTGTGGCTATGGCTGAGTCAACGGATGGAAAAACCAATGGTCTTTCTTGCGCTTGAATATTGACAGGTGATAACATGCCAAGCCCTAGAACAAAGAACAAAGCCACGGCACTTCTTCTTACTTTTACCGTTCGTTCGAAATAGTAATACAAAATAGGCAGCACTACCAAAGTAAGGAAGGTGGCCGTAACCAAACCGCCAATCACTACAGTGGCGAGTGGCTTTTGTACTTCGGCTCCCGAGGTATTGGAAAGCGCCATTGGAAGAAAGCCCAAAGAAGCTACAGAGGCCGTCATAATTACCGGGCGAAGCCTTACGAATGTACCCTTATAAATTCGCTCAAAAACATCGGTAACTCCTTCTTTTTTAAGGCTGTTGAACTCAGCAATCAATACAATTCCGTTGAGCACTGCTACCCCAAAAAGAGCAATGAAACCAACCCCGGCCGAAATACTAAAAGGCATTCCTCTAAGGGATAAAGCAAAAATTCCGCCTATTGCTGAAAGTGGTATAGCGGTAAAAATCAGAAGGCTCTGCTTTACTGAACGGAACGTAAAGTATAGCAACACAAAAATTAAGAGTAGAGCCAATGGAACCGCCAGGCTTAGACGCTTCTTGGCTTCAACCAAATTCTCAAACTGGCCTCCATAGGTGATTGTATAACCCGTTGCTAGTTCAACAGAGGTGTCTACTTTTTCCTGAATTTCGGTGACTATGCTCTGTACATCACGGTTTCTTACGTTAAAACCGACAATGATTCTTCTGCGTGTATCATCTCGTTGAATTTGATAAGGGCCTTCTTTTACTTGCACATCGGCCACTTGATAAAGTGGAATTTGATGTCCATCTGCCCGGCTTATATACAGATTGCTTACATCCGATAGGTTCTCACGTTTAGATTTCTCAAGTCGTACAACCAAATCGTAGCGCTGCTCTCCTTCATAAACCACGCCTGCAGAGGCTCCAGCAAATGCTGTCTGTACGGTTTGATTAACCTCTTTTACGCTCAAACCATATTTTGCCAACTGGTCTCTTTTATAGTCAATTATGATTTGAGGAACCCCAGTAACCTCTTCAATATACAGATCCACTGCACCTTCAACGGTATTGGCGATCTCGCCAATTTGATTGGCATATGCTGAAAGTTGGTCTAAGTCTTCACCATAAATTTTAATGGCCACATCTTGCCGAACGCCAGTCATTAATTCGTTAAAGCGCATTTGAATGGGCTGAAGAAAACCAAAAGTTACTCCGGGAATTACCTCCAAGGCCTCTCCCATTTTATTGGCCAGTTCCTCCCTGTCCGTGGCTGAAGTCCATTCATCTTTGTTTTTCAAAATGATCATCATATCGGCAGCTTCGGGTGGCATTGGGTCTGTTGGAATTTCCCCTGCTCCAATTTTTGACACTACTTGTTCTACTTCTGGAAATTGATCGAGAAGGATTTTCTCTGCTTGAGTTGTTGCCTCAATTGTAGTTTGAAGCGAACTGCCCGTTAACACTCTCGTTTCAACCGCAAAATCACCTTCTTCCAACGTAGGAATAAATTCACCTCCCATATTAGAAAACACCCATAATGAAGCCGAAAACAACAGTACAGAAAAGCCGATAATCAATGGGCGTTTGTGCATTACCCACCGAATCGCTGGATCGTAAAGTCTGTGTAGAAAAGCCATGATATGGTCAGAAACATTCTTCTTTTGGCTCGGCTTTTTACTCATCACCAAAGCCGACATCATAGGCACATAGGTAAGTGAAAGAATGAATGCTCCAAGAATAGCAAAAGCTACGGTTTGGGCCATTGGGCCAAACATTTTACCTTCTGTTCCCACCAATGCTAAAATTGGTAAGTATACAATCAGGATTATGATTTCACCAAAGGCAGCTGAGGTTCTAATTTTACTAGCGGCCTTGTAAACTTCATCATCCATTTCAAACTGAGTGAGTTTTCGATTAACCTTAAGCTTGGTTAAATGGTGCATTGTGGCTTCTACAATAATCACCGCTCCGTCTACAATCAAACCAAAATCAATAGCTCCTAAACTCATCAGGTTGCCCGATACCCCAAAGAGGTTCATCATGGAAAAAGCAAAGAGCAAAGCCAGTGGAATTACAGAAGCCACAATAATGCCTGCCCTAAAATTGCCAAGCAGCAAAAGGAGAATGAAAATTACAATTAAGGCTCCTTCAATAAGATTCTTGGTCACAGTGCCAATGGCATGATCTACTAATTTACTTCGATCCAAAAAAGGTCTAATCTCTACACCTTCTGGAAGTGTTTTTTCAATTTCGGTAATCCTATTTTTAACATTCTTGATTACTTCTGCCGAATTTTCACCTTTCAGCATCATAACAATAGCACTGACCACCTCGCCTTCACCATTGCGAGTTGTTGCTCCGTAGCGCACCGCACTTCCTAGTTGTACCTTTGCGGCATCCTTAATAAGGATTGGAATTCCTTCATTGTTGTTCTTAATGAGGATGCTCCGAATGTCATCCAAATCATTCACCAACCCCTCACTTCGAATAAAAAGTGCTGTTTCGTTCTTTTCTATATAAGCACCGCCCGTGTTTTGGTTATTGTCTTCCAGTGCCTTAAAAATTTCGGCAATGGAAACATTCATGCTTTTCAAGCGGTCTGGATCAATAGCAATTTCAAACTGCTTTAAGTAGCCACCAAAACTACTTACATCAGCAACTCCGGGTGTCCCCAGCAGTTGTCTTCGCACTATCCAGTCTTGAATACTGCGTAATTCTCTGGCGTCATATTTATCTTCATAACCAGGCTTAGGCTCTACCACATACTGATAAATTTCGCCCAAACCCGTGGTTACTGGTGCCATACTTGGCGTTCCAGCCCCAGCAGGAATTTGCTCTTGGGCTTCAACCAGTCGTTCGTTTACTTGTTGCCGTGCCCAATAAACATCTACTTTCTCTTCGAAAACAATAGTAACTACTGAAAGACCAAACCTTGAAAAAGATCTTATTTCTTCAATTTGAGGTATGGTGGCCATTGTAATTTCAATAGGAAAAGTAATTAGCCTTTCTACTTCTTCTGCTGCTAAAGCTGGGGAAGTAGTAATGACTTGCACCTGATTGTTTGTGATGTCGGGCACTGCATCTATGGGGAGTTGAGTTAATGAATAACCACCCCAAATAATCAGACCTAGGGTAAACAACCCAATGATCAGCTTATTCTTTATGGAAAATGAAATGAGTTTATCCATGCTTTTACATTGATGATTTGCTTTGAGCGAATGGATCTAATGAAAATCGGGCATGCCGATAATCAGCCTTGTTTTAACCAAGACAATAGATTACTGCTCAAAAATTTGAAAAATTCTTAATGAAATTTGAAGTATGCCTCTACCACACTACTGTATGTAGAAACATAAAATCGATATGAAATGCTAAAGCTTGGGTGGTTGAAAAAAGCCAAAATCAGGCGCTACCACACCCTTACTAACACCTTCTTGATAAAATATTGAAGGCTTTTCAAATACAAAACCAGCTACAATTGAAGTAGCCATATGGGTATGACAGCAATGGCAACTGCAAAACGGAGAACATAAATCTAAGTGAGGCAATGGGGCAGCTGTTAGCTCCAGGTATGAAACGGAAGCTTCTATTTGTACTTCTCCGCTTACAGGCGCTCCATCCCCACAAGGGAAAGTAGACAACCCGAAAATGGTAAGCGCCAAAAAGAGCGTTATAAGTTTCATTAAATGCAAATGTAGGGCAAAAGCATGTGCAACTGGATTGCAAAGGTCAGGTAAATTACCAGATGTATGGATTCAGGCTGAGATCACTAACTTTGTTATATCTTAGCCGTAAGTCCATTCATAATATTAAATAAATGAACCTTAAAACATCTGCCCTACTTCTATCTGCCTTTGTCATGGCTTGTTCTTCGCCACAAAAAACGGAGAAAGCTGACCCCAAATCTAAAGTTCAAGAAATTGTAGATAAAGCCATTGCATTTCATGGTATGGAAGGCCTAAACGATGCCGAGTTTTCACTCACCTTTAGAAATATTGACTATACCTATACCAACCATAAAGGTATTTTCGAATACACCCGCACCCAAACCGACAGTATTGGCCAAACTGTTTTCGATGTAATGAATAATAATGGTTTGGTAAGGCTAACTGATGGCGACACCACAGAAATTACTGAAGAGAAAAGAGCTGCTTATACCCGTTCTGTTAACTCCGTGATATACTTTTTTCGATTACCCTTTGGGTTAAATGATGCCGCGGTAAATAAAACTTATGTGGGCGAAAAAGAAATGAAGGGCAAAACCTATTACGAGGTAAAAGTCACTTTTGCCCAAGAAGGTGGCGGTGAAGATTTTGATGATGTATTTCTTTATTGGTTCGATAAAGAAGACTATAGCATGGACTATTTGGCCTATTTATACCATACCGATGGAGGAGGAATGCGTTTTCGCGAAGCAATTAATGCACGAAGAGTTGATGGAGTTCTGATTCAAGACTACGTAAATTTAAAGCCCGAAGATGAGCGCATGGACATTATGAATATAGCAGAACTGTATAATGCTGGCGAACTTGAAGTGCTTTCTGAGATTATAAATGAAGATGTAAAGTTTACGCTCAATAAGTAAAGTTGAAAGTGGTTAACCTCCCAACTAACCTTTCACCATAAGTTTTAAACCACCTCGACAAAAAGCTGAATACACTAAAAAAATAAATCAATAATTTAAGACATATAATTCTATTGCTATGTCTTTTAATTTTTCAGAATGGTGGGATACCCTTGAAACTACCCATAAAATTTATTGGGGTTTGGCCATTCCATTTTCCATCATTTTCATTATCCAAATGATCTTGACCTTTGTGGGAGGTGAAGTAGATGTTGATGGAGACCCAGATTTTGACGTAGACAATGATGGCGGTGCGGGCTTCCAGTTTTTCACCCTAAAAAACTTTATTGGTTTCTTTACCATTTTTTCTTGGGCAGGAATTGCATCAATAGATTCGGGCTATAGCGGCCTTACAACGCTAATCATCGCTACAGTATCAGGCCTAATTATGATGACCATAATGGCCTCACTTTTCTACTTTTTCAGTAAACTAACCGACAGCGGCACCATGAATATCAATAACGCAAAAGGCGGAATTGGTGAAGTGTATATGCGTATCTCAGCAGAAAGAGGTAATGTAGGTAGAGTATTGATTAAGGTGCAGGGCTCTTTAAGAGAGCTAGAAGCCATAACCGATGACGAAATAGACATCCCAATGGGCTCGGTTGTCAACGTAAAAGACGTCATCAACAACAATATACTTTTAGTGTCTAAAAATTAACCTAATCAATATGAGCGAAACTTTTATCATTTTAATTGCCGTTGTAGCGGTCTTTATCTTTGTTATGCTGATTGGCCTCTTTAAGAGGTACAAAAGATGTCCTTCAGATAGAATTCTAGTAGTCTACGGAAGAGTAGGAAACAATGCAGGTACCGATACTGGCCGCTCTGCAAAGTGTATCCATGGAGGTGCGGCATTTGTTTGGCCTGTCATCCAAGACTATGCCTTTCTAGACCTCACTCCTATTTCTATTGAGGTCAATCTTACCAATGCACTAAGTAGACAAAACATTCGTGTAGACGTTCCTTCAAGGTTTACAGTGGGTATTTCTACCGAAGAAGGTGTAATGACCAATGCTGCCGAAAGACTTTTAGGCCTTTCTCAACAAAACATTCATGACCTAGCCAAAGACATTATTTTCGGTCAGTTGCGTTTGGTGGTTGCTACTATGGATATTGAAGAAATTAACTCTAACAGAGATAAATTCTTGGCCAATGTAGCTTCTAATGTTGAAGCGGAATTGAAAAAAATTGGTTTAAAGCTGATCAACGTAAACGTAACCGACATTAAGGATGAGTCGGGTTATATTGAAGCGTTAGGTAAAGAAGCCGCAGCAAAAGCCATTAACGATGCAATTAAAAGCGTAGCCGAAAAAGACCGTGATGGTTTGATTGGCCAGGCCAACGCACACCAAGATCAACGTACTCAAGTAGCAGCAGCTGACGCAAGTGCCGTTGAGGGAGAAAACTTAGCAAAAATTAAAGTAGCTCAGTCCGATGCACTTCGTTTAGAAAAAGAAGCTGAAGCTAGAAAAATTGCTACTGCTGCTGAAAAAGTACAGGCAGCCAGAGCCTTAGAAGAAGCCTACGCTGCAGAACAACAAGCAGAAAACGCCAGAGCAGAAAGAGATAAATCAAGTCAAACCGCTGATGTTGTAATCCCAGCTCAAATTGATAAGCAGCGAGTAGAAATTGCCGCTGAAGCTGAAGCGGAAATGATTAGAAGAAAAGCGCGAGGTGAAGCAGATGCAATTCTCTATATGAAACAAGCCGAAGCAAAAGGTATTTATGAAGTACTTACTAAACAAGCTCAAGGTTTAGAGCAAATTGTGAAAGCCGCTGGCGAAAACTCAAGAGATGCTGTACTTCTATTAGTTGCTGACAAACTACCTGAGCTCGTGAGACTACAAACCGAAGCCATCAAGAACATTAAGATTGATAAAGTAACTGTTTGGGAAGGCGGTAACACTACTGATGGCAAAAACTCAACAGCCAATTTTATTTCTGGACTTTACAAATCAGTACCTCCTTTACAAGAGATGTTTAATATGGCTGGAATGCAATTACCTGAATATTTGAAAGGTAAAAATGTTGACGAAATTCAGGAAATGGCTGAAGAAATTAAGTCAAAAGGAAAAACTGAAGAAGAGTCTAACTAGTCACATCGGTTAACAATAAGATCAAAAGTCAAGTCGAAAGGCTTGACTTTTTTTATGCAGAACAATCGCTCGGCTGTGCCGGGTGATAAGATAGTTTGTCGGAATTTTGCCAACTATTTAGTTAATATAAGCCCCGGCTAAGGCTTTAAAAGCTATAGGTCACTCGCTGCAAGCGAGCGACTGCTACTCTGAACATACCCACTGCCACAGTCGCTCGGCTGTGCCGAGTGACAATTAGCGTTTTGGCATCTTGCCAACATTACATTCTGCTAGTTCTCAGTGGTGAATTGGGGTTTGCACTTGAATACTGCCAAAACTCCCCATCCGTCACCAAGCCTGCTTCAACAGGGTTATTTCGAATGTATTCAGTTTTCTGGTATTGAATATGGGCAGAATTAAGTTCGATTGGGTAGTTAGTTTTTTGCCAGAACATATATTTTGCATTCTGCCGATAGTATTTCGCATTGAACTCAAACATATGCAAAAGCCATTTCGAACGACTCTCATATTGCTGATTCTCTCCTATTTCCTTTATGATTTGTTTTGCAGTAAAGCTCTTAAAATCACGTAATATGAAATTCAAATTTCCATCTAAAGATTGAGCAATCATATTAATATGACTGGGCATAATTACATATTCAAAAACTATCAAACCTTTATTCTTAATACAAAAGTTAAGGCTCTCAACAGTTTTATCGCAATAGGCCTGCCTAGTAAATATATCAATCCAATCTACAACGGTTAGTGTAATAAAGTAGGGCAGATCAGTATTCGACTTCCTTAATTCTGACATAGATTTAATCAAAGTATTCTTTGAATATAATAAACCCTAGCTTTAAAAACTACCCGTCACTCGCTTCAAGCGAGCGACTGAGTTCTGAGCATTAATATTTTAACAGTCGCTAGGCTTTGCCGAGTGATAGTCTAACTAGTCACATCGGTTAACAATAAGATCAAAAGTCAAGTCGAAAGGCTTGACTTTTTTTATGCAGAACAATCGCTCGGCTGTGCCGAGTGATAAGATAGTTTGTCGGAATTTTGCCAACTATTTAGTTAATATAAGCCCCAAGGCTTTAAAAGCTATCGGTCACTCGCTGCAAGCGAGCGACTGAGTTCTGAGCATTATCACAGCCACAATCGCTAGGCTATGCCGAGTGATAGTCCAACTAGTCACATCGGTTAACAATAAGATCAAAAGTCAAGTCGAAAGGCTTGACTTTTTTATTGCAGAACAGTCGCTCGGCTGTGCCGGGTGATAAGATAGTTTGTCGGAATTTTGCCAACTATTTAGTTAATATAAGCCCCAAGGCATTAAAAGACATCCGTCACTCGCTACAAGCGAGCGACTGTTGTTCTGAGCGTAAACATCCTAACAGTCGCTCGGCTGTGCCGAGTGACAATTAGCGTTTTGGCATCTTGCCAACCTTATTCTTAGTCAACTGAATGACAACATGATAAAAACTAATAGTAACCTTTTCCTTTCCAATGATCCACTCTTACATTTTATTCAGCGATTGTGTAATATGGCAGCATGAATAAGAAAGTAACCATCGGAGTTGTACAGGCTGCACCAGAATACCTAAACGTTGAGAAATCCATGCAAAAGGTGGAAGCACTTTTAAGAGAAGCTGCTGCCAAAGGGGCTCAGCTTGTCACTTTTGGAGAAACTTGGTTTACTGGCTACCCCGCTTGGATTGACTACTGCGATGAGTACGCCCGTTGGGACTTCCCCGCTACGAAAACCGTTTTCGCCAGAACACATGCACATAGTTTAGATGTAAATGGGCCTGAGGTAAAACAAATTGGGGAATGGGCCAAAGAGTTAGGCGTAGTGGTAGTGATGGGTATCAATGAAAAAGTAGGTTCGGGAATTGGAAATGGCACAATTTACAACAGCCTTCTCACTTGGAATGAAAAAGGAGAACTGGCCAACCATCACCGAAAACTTATGCCAACGCATACGGAAAGATTACTTTATGGCCATGGTGATGGTGCAGGATTACAAGCTGTAGACACTTCTTTTGGTAGAATTGGTGGATTGATTTGCTGGGAGCATTGGATGCCACTAACACGCCAAACCATGCATAATTCGGGCGAGCATATCCACGTGGCAGTTTGGCCAAAAGTGCACGACATGCTTCAGGTGGCTACACGTTCATACGCTTTTGAAGGCCGTTGTTTTGCAGTTGGTGTTGGCCAAATTATGCGGGTGAAAGACATTCCTTCTGAGCTTAAACTTCCCCCAGAATTTGAAGGCAAACCCGAATATATGATTTTGAATGGTGGCAGCTGTATTTTTGGGCCAAGTGGAGAAACCATTTTAGCTCCTCAATGGGGTGTTGAAGGTATATTCACTGCAGAAGTAGACCTTAACAAATGTTATGAAGAACGATTGGCTTTGGATGTAACCGGGCATTATCAGCGCCACGATGTTTTTGAGCTGACTGTAAACAAAAAAAGACCGAAATAAATCGGTCTTTTATATCTCTTTTAGGGCAAGCTACTTACAATCCTTTCGCTCGTCAATTGTCTCAGCATATTCCCATTTATTGATAACAAACTTAGGATCACCAATGCTAGTGCTGAAACCAGAAAGTGAGTATGTATAAACAGTTCCCATGCTATCAATGGCTGAAATCTTAGTGAGGTTGTCACCATCCACCGTCAAGTGTAATTCTGTATACGGCCTAGTAGTAGTAGGCACTAACTTAATCATGTTTCCGTCCATTGTTGCTTTGTGCTCATAGGCATAAAAAGTCAACAAGTTGCCATAATCTACAATAGCCTCTGTGTTCTTACCAGGGCAGAAATATAGAATCTGGGAATGATCTTCCTCTTTGGTTCCTACATATTCCGTTTTACCATCGTTTAGCCAAGTTTCATTAGGCCCATATTTCAAAATATATTGATCACCTTTTACTACCAGTGTTCCTTCCTGAACATTTTTAAATCCCATGTCCTCATTATTGGCTTCATAAACAATATTGAGCTTGTAATTAGGAACACTACCATACTTATTGGCCAGTTTGGTCACCAAGGCATCTGCATTTTGGGCAGATAGAACATGGTTTAAAGACACTACACATAAGAGTGACATTAAAAAAATCTTTACAGTGCGTTTCATCAGTACATACTTTAGTTTTGGAAAATCAATTTCTCCTCGATGGAAAAAAGGAATGTGACGGTATTTAGATTAATTGAGGAAGGTAAAAATAAAAAAATCCTGTGAATTTACACTCACAGGATTGAAATTACTATTCTTTTCGGCTATCCTTTTCGGATATATATATTTCCGTTTCTGGTTTCCATGGTTACTTCGGCTCCGCCACCATTGAGTTTACCTTCCACCCAATCTTCATATTTAACTTTATAACCATTGCCTTCTTTACTCTTTTTAGGTGTTGTTTTTTGAAGAGCAAAATTTTCGAAATCAGTAAAAATATCTCTATGGGTTTTCATTCTCGTGCTAAACTTAGTGCCAGCAGGTACGGTCAAATCGACATTGCCATTATAAGTAGTGAAAATCATTGGTGCATTCGCAGTAACAGAACTGAAAGTAGCCTTTACTTCTCCATTATAAGTACTAGCACTCGCAGAACCACTTACATTATTTAATGTGATAGGCCCATTATAACTTTCTATGCTGTGCTCGCCATTTACGCCCTCAACTTCAATGGCTCCGTTGTTATAGGTTTTTACCTCAAGGCTAAAATTTGTCGGTACCTGAATCTCAAAGTCAACTCGATTATTCCAGCCTTCTGTTTCTACTCTCACAGTGTTATTTCGCTCTTCAGCTTCCACATTAAATCCTCCGCTACTCAACAAGCGCATGCCATTTTCATTAGATTCACGTTCTACCTTTTTACTGTACTTTATCATTTTAACCTTAACCGTAGGCCCCGAATAAGCTGAAATCTTAACAGTTCCATTATGTGATTCAACTTGTAGTTTTCCTTTCTCCCCCGGCTTGCTTAAAGGAATTTCAAGTTCCTCGGTGTCTTGCTGGTACGCTTCTTTCCATGCCCCTTCTTCATCTCCAAAGTTCATTTCAAATATGCCCTCGATGCTGCTCATGGCTTGCTCAATATGCGCACCAAGATCAATTTCAAAATCTGGCCCCATCGTCATCTTTAGATCTGGAGTTA
The DNA here is from genome assembly GCF_001592945.1 of Roseivirga seohaensis. Taxonomy (GTDB): domain Bacteria; phylum Bacteroidota; class Bacteroidia; order Cytophagales; family Cyclobacteriaceae; genus Roseivirga; species Roseivirga seohaensis. The sequence continues at coordinate 87,018 of NZ_LRPB01000002.1, read as the reverse complement.
CTTTAACCTTCATTTTTGCATCTACCTTATCCTTTTGAGCATTCATGCTAAAAGCTGATAAAATCATTAACAGTATTACACTTACCTTTTTCATATTACTTGTTCTTTTGAGTCTTTGATTAAATAATTTTTTCAATGCTCGCTTTGAGCGTCATTTTTACATCTTCTGGCGTTTGATCATTTTCCAGAATAGAGTTCAGTTCATCCTTCGCTTTTGTTTCTTGTAGCTTCACCATCAATTCGGCCAAGTTCACTTGCATTAAAGGCGACTTTTGTTTTGAAATACTGTTCACCAATCCTTCTCTTACTTTAGGGTCATTGGCAAACTCTGCCAGTGTATTCAAGGCAGCAATCCGCACATTCGTACTGGGGTCGCTATTGAGGGTAAGAAAAAGTGCATCGATGACTTTTTGATTGGAAGAAGAAAGCTGAGACGACATTTGCACGCCTTTCAATCTGTCCGAAACTGATTCTTTTTCCAACATGGCCATCATCATCATTTCTCGCATCTCCACCATCTGACCATTCAAGTCTGAGAGTTCCTCCTTATATGAGCTATTTCCCAAAGTTGTTCCGAAGAAAAGACCGATAACTAACAGGCCAATGCCAAAGGCCATTCTGCCATACTGGTTAGCGAAAAGGAAACTCTTTATTTTTTCTAATAAGGAAGACCCATTATTGGCTTGAGGCTGTTTTTCCTGTGCCTCATTCAGCATTTGGTAGAAGTTTTCTTTCAAAGCAGACGAAGGTTCGGGGGTGGACGAGTTCAGCATTACTCCTTGAAGTTTCGCCATTTCCTCTACCTCAGCCATATCAATATGCCCTTCTCGAACGTATTGTTGGAATTCCTTTTCCCTTTCAGGCGAAAGTGTGCCATCAATAAACTCTGTAATCATTGACATATATATTTCTTCCATCTTATTTACTTTTTAGCTTTCATCACCCTAATATCTCCGTTCAGTGTTTTGAATGAGAACTCTGGCCCTCCGTTTCCTACTTGGTAGCTATTGGAGTTGTCAATCTTATATTTTGTACCTCCGCGCTCGCCCTTATTGGCCACTAGTTTTGGTGATATCTTTTGAGAAAACTCGAAATCACTGTACACCTCTCCCCATTGACTTTCGAAGTTGTAAATGGCACCCAAATTAGCTGGAGCAAATATTTCAATCTCCCCATTCACCGTTTGGAACTCAGCAAACTCGGTTGGCATTTTTAGGTAATTCACTTCTATTTTACCGTTTACTGTACTGGCTTTGGTATTGCTTTCTACATCAATCAGCCTTACATCTCCATTTACATTATTGGCATAAACTTCACCTTTCACACCTTTAATGTAGAGGTCGCTCTTATTCACAGTAGAGATTTTTACGCTAATGTTTCTGGGTACTTTCACTTTGTAGTCAAGCCTTACCCTGTAATTAACTCGTTCTCGATCTTGGTTCCAGTCCCAGCCGCAAGCCAAAGGGTCATCCTTTTCTCTCACTTGATTGTTCGGTGTAGTGAATCGGGCTCGCACAAAACCATCGCCTTGAGCAAAATCAAGTTTCACCTCTTCCATTCCTTGTTTAATCTCTGATTGGTTTCCTGAAATTTGTTTCTCTACTTCAATTTCTATGGTGTTGCCATCATGTGCTTCTACTTCAATATCTCCTTCAATATTGCACACAGCAAACCATGTTGCCTTTTCATTTTTCACCGTAAAGCTCTTCTTTACTGTTTCCGTTTCGCTTTGCCCCTTAACCATCAGGGCCGGCAAAAATGCCACAAGCAAAACCATACACTTTATCACTTTCATCATTCAGCTATTTTGTTGTTTCATTGCGCAGAAGGAGCTGCCTCCAACTGCATATAGACCATTTTTAAATCCTTCAATGCCCTGAAGATTCGCACCTTCACCGCACTTTCAGTAATTCCCAGTAAGTCGGCAATGTCTTTATATCGCATTTCTTGATACTTACTGAGAATAAGCACTTCCTTCTTTTCGAAAGTCAGTTGATTCATGGCATGCTGCAGCAAATCCATTTCCTCCCTTTGAATTCTATTCGACTCTGCATTACTCTCATTTCTGAAATATTTATCAGTCACCTCTACATCTTCTTTATAGCCCATCTTTTTGTTTTTCCGGTAGTGGTCGGCAAAAAGATTTCGGGCCATATGGTACATCCAGGTTTTAAACTGACCGTCTCCTTTGTAGCTGTGTTTGTATTTCATCATTCGCAGAAATACATTTTGCACTAAGTCTTCACTCACCTCACGGTCAAGGGTTAAGCGATAGAAAAAGCCATACAGGCTCTTGTTATATCGCTCGAACAACAACCCGAGTTTATCGAGCTGCCCTTCTTTTACTTGTAGCATTAACGCGTTGTCAGAGAGAGAATCCAATCGTCTTTTTTAAGAATTCAATGGGGGAAACCTAAGCTTTTTAGAAAGGTTACAAGTCAAGGTACACTTTTTTGTTTTTATTCAGATATGCCCTATATTCAAATGCCCTAAGCATAAAAGAACAATGGAAATAACAAAAGAAAGCCTAGAACAAGAAATTCAAGCGCTGACAGCGCAGCTTACTGGAGACATGTTTAAAGACATGGACATTAAGGATCAAATACACAATTTAACGATGAAACTGAATGGGGTAAAACCTATGGATTCATCTTTTGAATGTGTAGGCTGTGGAAGCTAAGCCATGAAAATAGCACCAAATTCAACCTTAAAAATTGAGCCTCTTTTGGCTCTTTTTTTATTCCTATTCACTGCTTGTAGCGAAACGAATAACCAAAGAGAAGTCCCTACCGATAATCCTTTTCTTGTGGTTTTGGGTGTCGCACAAGATGCTGGTTACCCACAGGCCGGTCAAAAACAAGAATGGGAATTAATAAAGGAAAGAACGGCACGACCAAAGAATGCAGTGGCGCTTGGTCTTGTTGATCCCACCACCAAACAGCGTTGGTTATTTGAAGCTACCCCTGATTTTAAACTTCAGCTGCAAATGTTGGATGATGTTTCCCAAACCAACAATTACCCTTTAGATGGAATTTTCTTAACACATGCGCATATTGGCCATTACACTGGGCTCATTCATTTAGGCAGAGAAGTGATGGGCACTTCGGGGGTTCCTGTTTATGCTATGCCCAAAATGAAGGCTTTCTTGGAAGAAAATGGGCCATGGAGCCAGTTGGTTGATTTAAATAATATTGAAATCAAACCTCAACAGGATAGCATTACCATTCAATTGAACAGTAGTGTTTCCGTTACACCTTTTACCGTTCCACACCGGGATGAGTTTTCAGAAACTGTTGGTTACGAAATTAGAGTCAAGGATAAGTCCATCATTTTCATTCCAGATATTGACAAGTGGAGTAAATGGAATCAAGACATTATTGAAGTAATTCGAAAAAGCGACATGGCACTACTAGATGCTTCTTTCTTTAAAAATGGCGAAATACCTGGGCGCGACATGAGTGAAATACCACATCCCTTTGTTGAGGAAAGTATGAGCTTGTTTGGCAAACTATCGGATGAAGACAAGGCAAAAGTTTATTTCATTCATTTTAACCATACCAATCCACTGAACTTCAGCGATAATGATGAATCGAAATTGGTTAGAGAGAAAGGTTTTAAGATTGCTTATGAAGGACAAATCATGGAGTTTTAATAACATCGATCACAACAATCTATAATACTCCTTAGTTGTTTTTCTAGCCCCTTAAGCGTAGAAATTCAAACAATATGGAGATTGATCATCAGGAATTAGAAATATTATTGAGCGTTGTTATTGCCACAGTACTTTGTGGTATTGTAGGTTATGAGCGCGAAAGCCGAGATAAACCTGCTGGCCTCAGAACCAATATGATTGTTGGTGGCTTTAGCTGTTTAATTGTTTCGTTATCGCTACCCTTGGTCGATTTTATTCATAATTATGAACTTCACGAAGCAGTTAAAGCAGACCCTATAAGAATTTTGCAAGCCCTTGTTGTTGGAATTAGTTTTATTGGTGCTGGAACTATCATTAAGCAAAACAACGATAAAGTAAAAGGACTAACTACTGCGGCCACCTTACTTTACTGCCTTGGAATTGGCATTGCCACCGCTTTACATAAGTACATTATCGCAGTTGGCATCACGTTTATTATTTTAATCATTAACTACTCCTTCACCAGGGTAAAAGAAAAAATCACTGATAACTTAGGGGAAGACAAAGTACCTGATTAAGGTTATTTGTCAGTAACCAAGAACCTTTCAATTCTCCAAACGACCTGATACAAAAGCAGTTTCGCCAACATAGTAGCGATTTACCGAAGGGGAATATAGAATATAAACACAGTGCATAAAAACAAAAAAAGACAGCCATTTCTGACTGCCTTTTAGTGGGCGCTGAGGGATTCGAACCCCCGACCCCCTCGGTGTAAACGAGGTGCTCTGAACCAACTGAGCTAAGCGCCCTTTCTGATTGGGAATGCAAAGGTAATACGGGTTTTCATTATTGCAAACACTAGAGCAAAATAAAATTGAAATATTTTTCATTCTATCAAAAAACTGGCTTAAACACCTTAAAACACATATTTTAATTAACTTCGCACGGGTCTTAAACTAGAACGCACCAAAACATGACGCTTGTAGAGTTCAAACAAATATTCGATCTCTATTACACCCCGATCAAGAATTTCCTCTACTACAAGTCGGGAGATGTTGATTTGGCTGAAGACCTCACTCAGGATGTCTTTATGAAACTTTGGGACAAGCGCGAGGAGATCAATCAAGAAACCGTAAAAAGCTATCTCTATACCATTGCGAGCAATATGCTGCTCAACAAGTTTCGACATGACAAAGTAGTGTTCACTTTCGCTGAAAAGAACAAAGACCGCTTTAATGAACAATCACCGCAATATGCATTAGAAGAAAAGGAGTTTAAACAGCAACTCGAACAAACCATTGCGGCCATGCCCGAAAAACAAAGGGATGTTTTTTTAATGAACCGCATTGATGAATTGACCTACAAAGAAATTGCCGAAAGATTAGAACTAAGCGTGAAAGCCGTTGAAAAACGAATGCATGGCGCACTATCTTTTCTTCGGGATAAAGTGAATCGCAAAATTTAACTATATTGAATTTGTGAAGCACAACGACCCGATTGAGGATTGGTTTTACACCAAAACATCTGACCAAGAACGAGAAGAACTAGAAAAGGCCATGGCTTTTTCCTCGAACCTTGCTGTGCCTATTGGGAAATCAAAAGATCAAGCCTGGAATCAGTTATTAGGCAATATTGAAGAACAAAAAGAAGATAACGAACGCGCTCTAATTCCACCAAGGGAAAAAGTAAGTCAGTGGGTTGCATGGTTCACTGGTATTGCAGCCATGTTGATTGCTGGTTATCTCACCCTTTATAATCCATTAGGTGAAAACCAAATGGTTCGCAACAAAGCTGAACTTGGAAAAGTAGAAAGAATGATCTTACCGATTGGTTCAAGTTTAACATTAAACTCGTCTTCTTATTCTACTTACAATCCTCAAACATGGTATGACAAACGAGTTGTAAAGCTCGAAGGAGAGGCCTTTTTCGAGGTTACGGAAGGATCTGAATTTTTAGTAGAGACCAGTAATGGAACGGTTCAAGTACTAGGAACTAGCTTTAATGTTTTTTCGAGAGGCTCAAATTTTAGTGTGGAGTGTTCTACGGGCATGGTTTTAGTCACTTCAAATGGCCAGCAAGTTGAGCTAAAGCCCGGCCAAAAAGTAACTCTCAAGGATAAAAAGCTAATTTTAAGCGAATTCAACATTGACAAAATTGCTACTTGGAGGTCAGGTGATTTCTACTTTGACACCGCTCCTCTTAAAATGGTAATAGAGGAAATGGAAAGACAGTTTGATATAAAAATAAAAGTGAAAACAGATATTGCAGAAAGATATTATAGCGGATTCTTCAGTCGAACCAACTTAAAAGAAGCCCTGCAGTTGGTTTTTGTGCCAATGGGCTTAGATTTCGAGATTAACAACAAAGAGGTAACTGTAGAATAAGTAGTGCGAAAAATAATCTACCTCCTCCTATTTCTATTTGTAAATAGCTTGCTTTACTCGCAAGCCCTACCAGATATTTCTATTAATGAAACATTCAAACAGACTTCATTATCTAAGGTTATTCGCATTTTAAAAAATAAGTACGATGTTAAAATAGCGTATGATGACGCCCTTGTTACTGGAATTAATATAGATGGCCAATTTACCAACAGGTCTTTATCTGCTTTCCTTGATGAAATCCTTCCTTCAAAAGGAATAAACTATCAAGTACTTAATGGTAAAATAATTCTCACACCTGGTCAAATTAATATTGACCTTCAAACACCAAGCTTATTCGATCTGACCGTTTTTGGAATGATTCAAGATGCTCAAACTGGCGAAATGTTGCCAAATGCATTGATTAGAGTAGCGGGAGAGAACAGAGGAACCATATCGAATAAAGACGGTTTCTTTTCTTTGAGTCAGGTACCTACCGACACCTCTACAATAGAAGTAACTTATTTGGGCTACAAAAAGAACACGGTAAAACTAGACCCTAATAAATCCAAACAGACGCTCCGTATTTCTATGGCCGAAAATACTGTAGATTTAGCTGAGTTCACGGTTGTTGACCTTAGGTCTGACAACACAATTCAGTATGGAGAAGAAATCAGCCAAATCTCTATAGACCCAAACAGTCTCTCATCGCTACCGAGTTTAGGAGAATTAGATATTTTCAGGTCATTGCAACTGTTGCCAGGAATTAGCGGTACAGACGAAACTTCATCAGAACTTAGCATTCGAAATAGCCCATCAAGCCAAAATCTTGTGTTATTAGACGGATTTACTATTTATCGACTCGATCATTTTTTTGGGGTATTTAGCGCCATTAACCCTGATGCAGTTCGAGATATTCAAGTATACAAAGGGGGCTTTGGGCCAAAATATGGTGGCCGAATTTCTGGAGTAGTAGACATCACTGGCAAATCTGGGAACTTTAATAAACCAGAATATTCTTTCGGAATAAACCTTTTAAGTGCACGAATGAGCATAAACGCTCCTTTAAACGAAGGCAAAGGTGCCATACACTTTAGTACAAGAAGAGCCTATACTGACGTGATCAGAAGTAGCCTATTTAAGAAGCTTTACAAAAACTACCGAGAAAACTCAAACCAAGTAGATGACCAAGGAAATGACAATTCGCTTAGACCAAATTTCCATTTTTATGATGTCAACCTGAAAACCACCTACAACATCTCAAAAAGAGATATTGCCAGTTTTTCGTTGTACTGGGGCAGAGATGAACTCTATACCGACTTCGATCAAATTACAGGCTCTGGAACGAGTATAATAACGGAAAATACAGACGAAATCGCAGAATGGGGAAACCTTGGTATAGGCGGCATTTGGTCTAGAAACTGGAGCAAAAATTACTACTCAAGTTTTCAGGTGGCGTACTCAGGACATAACTTCGATTACCTTTTTGAAAGCGAAGAGCGAAATGAAAACAGTCAGGTTACAAATGCATATAGTGCCACACGACTCAATGATGTATCAGACTTTCAAATCAATTATAAAAATGAACTTAAGTTCAAAGAAAGGCACCATCTCGATTTTGGCCTAAACGTGTCGGCTATAACCACCATTAATGATGTAACCATTGACGAGCAAATACAACTACCTTTTGGGGAACGCGAGCAATCGGGTGGCATTTTCGCCCTTTATGCCTCAGATGAACTGCGACTTAATAAAAAACTGCGACTTAATGCGGGCTTCAGATATACCGCTACAAACCTAACTCACAAAAACTACTTTGGCAGACGACTAGGCTTGACCTATCAGATTAGTCCTTCAATAAAACTAAAATTATCGAATGGCCAATATTACCAACTGGCCAGACAAGTACTCTATGACGACCCTCGCTCTAACCTTCAGGATGGATGGAATTTAGCATGCAACACTGCATTTGGCGCCTTAAACTCTGAGCACTTGATTGGCGGAATAAACTACTCGAAGAATGGCTTTATGGTAGACATGGAGTATTACCAAAAAAATGTTTCTGGCTTGGTAGAGTATACAGTTTCACACATGTTTGACCAAAACATGCCAAATGACACTCAACCCTTAGTGACAGAATCTGTTGGTGAAGAAAAAATCAGAGGCCTTGATGTACTGATCCAGAAAAAAGTAGGGCCATACCACGGCTGGTTATCCTATACGCGTAGTAAATCGAGTAGTATTTATCCTCAGATTAATGATGGACAAAGTATTCCATCGAGGTTAGACCAGCGTAACGAGGCGAAATTTGTTAACGTGTTGGAGTTTAAAAAATTCAATGTGTCTGCTACTTTTCTATATGGTAGCGGAAGGCCATTTTTCAAACCTGAACTCAACTTTATTCGAGACAATGGGGGCACAGCAATTAATTACGAAATTCTAAACCTGAATAAAACAGTAGAACGACTACCAACTTACCATAGGCTAGATATTTCTGCAGCCCTAAAATTTGAAAATGAAGACGTTAGAGGAGACTTTGGCATTTCAATACTCAATGCCTACAACCATAAAAACATTCAGAACCGAAGGTTAAATGTTAGCGCCATAGAACGCGCAATTAACAACAGAGAAGAACCAAGTGAACTTTATAGAGATATTGTATTACTTGACTTCACCCCATCGATATTTCTCAACCTTTATTTTTAATTTTTTCTAGACCTTAAGGTAGGGTATGTGTTTATACACGTGTATTATCCCCAAATGCACCAAAACCAAAACACTAATCAACACGAGTCAGCGTGGCTTAATGGTGAAATTTCTACGGAGGAATTTCTTCAAAAAGCGCATTCAATTGACTCAGATTCGGTTTTACTCAAAGCTTTGAGTAAAACGAGTGGTTTTGATGCACCTAGTAAAAAAACCAAGCATAACGCTTGGGCCGAACTTGAAAAAAAGATTTCAGAAGAAAAATCTCAAAAAGTAATTCCACTTTACAGGTCGTACTGGATGGGAATTGCGGCTTCATTAATCTTAGCCATTGGCGCATTTTTCATTTTCAAACAATCCTCAACAAGTACCAATCAAACAATTATAGCAACCTCATTTGCTGAGGTGCAAACCGTTTACTTGCCCGACAGTTCAATCGTTTACTTGAACGCGGGCTCAAAAATTTCATTCTCGGAAAGGCAATGGCAGGAGGAACGAACTTTAGAGTTAAGTGGGGAAGCCTTTTTCGAAGTGAAAAAAGGAAGTGACTTTACCGTTGAAACCAACCTTGGCGATGTAGTGGTTTTAGGAACTAGCTTTAATGTTAAAGAAAGAAAAGATATTCTTGAAGTAGCTTGTAAAACAGGTAAAGTAAAGGTGATTATCAAGCCTAGTGGTGATTATCAAATAATTACCCCAGGGCAAATTCTGGCCACCAAAGGCGGTAAATTTAAGAATGTTGCACCTATTTCCCCTTCTTATATAGATAATTGGAGAAGGGGCGACTTCGACTTTGAAAGTGTAATGCTATCGGAGGTTTTTGAAGAATTAGAAAGGCAATATGATGTAAGTCTTGAATTTGACTTAAACGATATTCAAGACAGGCCTTATACAGGCTATTTCAACAACAAAAATTTAACTGAAGCGCTTCAATTAGTTTGTAGCCCAATGGGTCTCAATTTTAAAATTGAAGAGAAGAAAGTGAAGATAATGAGTAGAGGCGTTCAGACACCTTAGTGTTTAAACGCTGAATGTTAACAAGTGGCATTATTAGATGGTTAAGCTATATGTCACTAGTTTCTTAGGTTGAGGTTGAGGAACGGGTGGTGCCGTTCCTCTATTTTTTTACTCAATAAAATCTAACAATGATTCCAGCCCCATCCCTCTAGACCCTTTTAAAAGAATAGTTCTGTTTTCAATCGTATTGGCCATTAGGTGGTTGTTTAATGCCGCCTTTGTTTCGAAATACAAAGCTTTTGGATTTGCATCTTTAGCCGCCTTCATATGTGGTCCGCAAAAAATCACCTCTGCTATTCCTAGTTCCGAAGTCAATGTACCAATTGCAGAATGTTCTACTAGGCTGGTTTCTCCTAACTCTAACATATCGCCCAAAATGGCCATTTTGTTATCAGTACCTAATAAGCTCAAATTTTCTAATGCCGCCTTCATCGAAGTAGGATTGGCATTGTAAGCATCCATAATTATGGTATTGCTTCCCTTTTCTAAAATTTGAGACCGATTATTATCTGGGGTATAATTGGCCACTGCGTTTTTGGCTTTGTCCATATCTACTTCAAAGAATTTTCCCACGCAAAGCGCAGTAGCAATATTTTCAAAGTTATATGCGCCACTTAATGTTGTGGTAGTTCGCTCACCATCAGCATCTTCGAAAACAATATTCGGTTTGGCTTCAATTAAACTCAACTCTAAATAATCACCTTTAGCTGGATAGTAAATGGGCGATTCAATTCTTCGCTGGGCGATGTTCGAAAGAATTTCATTCTGAGAGTTCACAAAGATGGTTCCTCCACTTTCAATCAGCCAATGATACATTTCAGTCTTCCCTCTGATCACCCCTTCAAAACCTCCAAAACCTTCTAAATGCGCCTTCCCAATATTGGTAATCAAGCCATGAGTGGGCTCTGCTATTTTACACAAAGCCGCAATTTCACCCACATGATTAGCACCCATTTCTACAATGGCCACCTCAATATCAGGCCCAATGCTCAGCAAAGTAAGCGGCACCCCTATATGGTTATTAAGGTTACCAATGGTGGCAAAAACCTTGTACTTCGTAGCCAAAACGTTTCTTGTTAGCTCTTTGGTTGTCGTTTTTCCATTCGACCCCGTAATGGCGATAATAGGAATATTCAACTGCTTTCTATGATAGTTGGCCAATGCCTGAAGCGTTTCCAAAGCATCGTCTACCAACACACAGCGGGAGTCCGTATTGTATTCAGCATCGTCAATTACAGCAGCAGATGCTCCTAGCTCAAGCGCTTGTGCGGCCAATTTATTTGCGTTGAAGTTGGGGCCTTTCAGTGCGAAAAAGAGATTCCCTTTTTCAATCTTCCGCGTATCAGTACAGATACCTGTTGAGGCCTTAAATTTTTCGTAAAGTGAAGCGATGTTCATAGGTTTTGAAATCTTTGTCAGTCAAATTGCACGACAAGATAATACAGATTGTCGAGCTATGCCGTTCCTACATTAGCAATCGTTGAAATCTTTAACTTTGCAGTACCCTTGATATGAAATTTCTCTTTTCGGCAATTTTATTATTCTTCAACTTAAATCTGTTTGCGCAGTTTTCATTTCGCTATGAAAATGACATTCCTTTAACCATAAATGGAGAAACATTAGACCGCGCTTGGGAAGGGGGTATCAATTCTGCTCAGTTTCAGAAAATGGACTTGGATGGTGACGGCATTGAAGACCTCATTGTTTATCACAGAATGTCGGGCGAACTGACAACCTACTTGGCCAAGAACAATGAATTTGTTTGGGCTCCGGAATACAAAAACCTCTTCCCTACCGAAATTAATCATTGGCTTATTTTAGCCGACTATAATTGTGATGGCAAAATGGATATTTTCACTTCTGTACCTCAGGGAATTACCGTTTTCAAAAATATTAGTTCAGGCAACCTTCCAGAATGGGAACAGGCGGTAGACTTTCTTCGCTTCGATGCTGGCATCAACATTCAAGTGAACGCTTCCGACATTCCGGGCATTGCTGATGTTGATGGCGATGGCGACCTAGACATTCTTTCTTACCGATTTACCACCGCGAGCACGATTGACTTCTATAAAAACACGAGTATGGAAATCAATAATAATTGCGATGAGCTTACTTTTACACGTGAAACCAGAAGATGGGGCGAATTCGCAGAATGCGAGTGTAATAATTTTGCCTTTTCTGGCGCTCCATGCAATTTTAGTGGGGCGGCCAATACCAGCAATGATATTTTCAGCCCTGCAGAATTGGAACATGCAGGAGGAAAAACCATTTTACTATTCGATGCAGAAGGAGATGGGGACTTAGACCTGATCACCTCTGACGAGTTCTGCCAAACACTCTATTATATGGAGAATGTTGGCGATGCCCAAAATGCCTTAATGACTTCCTTCAGCAGCTATCCTGCACCCAATCCTGCTGGCTTTCAAATCTTCCCCAATGCATTTTTAGAGGATATTAATTTTGATGGAAACAAGGATTTATTGGTTTCGAGCAATGCGGACGGCAACGTACTGAACAGTGTAGATTTCAGCAATACATCTAAAGTATATTCCAATTTAGGCACTAATCTTCAACCCGACTTTTCTGGAAATTCAGTACCGTTCTTGCAAAACGAAATGCTCGATTTGGGCGAAAATACCTTTCCCGCCTTTGCTGATTATGATGGCGATGGCGACTACGACCTCTTTATCAGCAACAGAGGCCAAGTGACTACAAATGGTTTTATCGCTTCAATTTACTTATTTGAAAATAAGGGGGGTAAGTTTGCTCCTGCTTTTCAGTTGATAGACGATGACTTTCTTGGCTTGAAAGCTCAGAACCTCAGAAACATCAAAATTCAGTTTGCGGATATTGATGGAAATGGAACACAGGATCTTATTTATCAATCGACCACCGCGAGTAACGAAGCCAAACTTCAGTATCGACTGAACGAAGGAAATTTCTCCTTTGCCAGTGCCGTAGATATTTCGATTTCGATTGGTGAAAATGACAATGCTTATTTTTATGATGTCAACAAGAATGGAAGTTTAGATTTACTGCTGGGCACACGTTTTGGCGCTTTAAATCTCTATGTAAATAAGGGCAATTTCATTTTTGATGATGTAATTCAGAACTACGGAGGCATTGCTGCAAATTTCGAAGCTTTATACCCCAATATAATCATCACAGACCTGGATAATAATGGCGAAACGGAATTGATCAAAACTGATGTTTCGGGTCAAATCAGTATTCTTTCAGGAACAATCAATACCGATTTTATTCCCAGTTCAGTCACAAAAAACATATTGAGCAACGACCTGCTCAATGACAAAACAACTACTGCCATTGGCCAAATTTCATGGATGACAGCTGCCGATCTTTTTGGTGATGGAAAACCCACCTTATTTATTGGGAATAACCGAGGGGGAATTTCTGTGTTGAAAAATGAAAGTATTGCAGAGAACGGATCGGAAGGCAATGCCATACAGCTTACGCTTTTTCCGAACCCCACCACTAGCAGTTTTTATATTAGAACGGACACTAATGCACTGGCCGAAATGTACAGCATTAAAGGCGAAATGATTTTCTCTAACCTGCCCATCTCAGCAGGACTTTCAAAAGAAATAAACACGGAACCACTGGCCGCTGGTGTCTACCTTATTCGGGTTTCAAATGGAACCAATAAACCGACAGTGCAACGCATTTTAGTTCAGAAATGACCCTGTTCATTCACCTTCAAATAAAGCCCATTGAACAAATTCAATTCAGCAACGAATGGGTGGAAATGATGAAAACGGAATTTCCCGATGCGCTGATTTTCGAAGCCGACTCTCACTCCGAACCTTTTGTGATTAGCCAAGGGGTTTCGTTTTTACAGGAAGCCAAAAAGGTAGTTTTATTTTTGGATTGTCATCAAAATGAGAAGCTCGGCAGCTGCGCTCCTTTGATTGAAAAAGTCCTTCGGTACAAAGCCATTGCCCCTTTTATTTTGATTAAAGGAGAGCATTTAATGTTTGATAAAATGGCAAAAATGATGAAGAAGGAGGTTTTTGAGTATGATGGTGTTGAGGAATCGTTAGTTCAAATTAGTCGGTTTCTAAATCATTAGTTAGCCGTACTTATTCAGATTACGAAATCTATAGATCCTTCTCCCGAAACTTCGGGATCAGGATGAAAAACCATACAACAGTTTTTATACGGTGATTAAGCAATTGTTGAGACTATAAAAGTAGCTCCGCTATTAAATATTGAATCAATCTGGTTCAGGACGTAACAGTCGAATTATTATAATCCAGGCTTCTTGATTTCAAAATCATCGGCATCTAGGTGTGCAGGGAATTTAGTTCGGAAATTATCCAAGTCTTCTCGGCTTAAGGCCAGCGTGATAATCTCTCCCTCCGAAGCTTCGGGGTCAGAGAACGCCAAGGTTTCGCCTTTGGGTGAATAAACACCTGAATGACCGTTGTATTCAATTCCGTTGCCATCTGTTCCTACTCGATTGAGCCCAGCGGTATAGCTTACGTTTTCAATGGCCCTGGCTTTCAGCAAGGTATCCCAAGCATTGACACGCACGGCTGGCCAATTGGCCACATACAGGAGCAAATCGTATTCTAAATTTCGGTTTCTGGACCAAACCGGAAAACGCAAATCGTAACAGACCATCGGACAAATCTTCCAGCCCCGCCATTCTACAATGAGGCGTTCGGTACCAAAATCAAAGTGGTCGTGCTCATCGGCCATTCGGAACAAATGGCGCTTATCGTATTTCTGCCATTCGCCATTGGGCTGCATCCAGATCAAACGATTGAACACTTTCCCCTCTTCCTTCACCATAAATGAGCCAGCAATGACGGCATCGATTTGAGATGCCATTTGTTTCATCCATTTAAAGGTGGTGAAATTCATAGGCTCGGCTAGCTCAGTGTTTTGTATTGAAAAGCCTGTTTGAAACATTTCTGGAAGTAAAACCAAATCAGTTTTGCCTTTCAGGCTCCAGATTTTCTCTTCGTACATCGCTAAGTTGGCGCCTATTTCGTGCCAGTGGATATCGCTTTGAACAAGGGAAATTCGTAGATCTTGCATGGGGCTAAGTTAAGGGGAGTTTAGTTAATAGAACCGATTAATAATCCAAAATTTAAAGCACTTTAATTGTGTTAATCACACATTTGATCAACTGATAACTGCTTCATAGTTTTCTATCCTAAACACAGCGAAGGAACTATAATTAAACTCTAGACCCTTCGTAACCTCAGGGAAAGAAAGCCCCGAAGTTTCGGGGTCATAGACACTTTCTCCGAAGCAGAAAATTCGCCATTGTCAATCAAGCATGGAGACTTCACAACCCAAGTAAGTAATCCTATATTTTAAATCGCACAAAGAATTTCTGCCGCTTTTATCAAGGTTTCTTCACTTTTTGCAAAGCAGAACCGGAGCATTTTATTGTCTTCTTTGGTGTCGTAAAAAACTGAAATTGGAATGGAGGCGATGCCTTTTTCCTTGGTCAGCCATTCGGCCATTTCTAAATCTGGCTTTTCGGAAATACTTTTATAACTCAACAGCTGAAAATAGGTGCCATTAGAGGGCAGCGATTCAAAGCGAGAATCTTTGATCAAATCCAAAAACAAGTCGCGTTTTTGCTGATAAAAAGCGCCAAGGTTATTGTAATGATCAGCGTTTTCCAAATAATCGGCAATGGCCAATTGGCTGGGGGTGTGCACCGTAAAAGCCATGTACTGATGTACTTTTCTTACCTCCGCAGTAATCCAATCGGGTGCCACCATATAACCAATGCGCCAGCCAGTGGCATGGAAGGTTTTTCCGAAAGAGAACGTAGCCACCGACCGCTGCCTCAGTTCTTCATGCTTTAAAACCGATTCGTGCGCTCGCCCATCAAATACAATATGCTCATAGACTTCATCTGAAAGCACGACAATGTTAGTGTCGCGCGTAATCTCAGCTAAAACCTCCAAGTCACTGGCCTCAATCATAGCGCCTGTGGGGTTATGCGGAGAGTTGATGATGATCATTCTTGTCTTCGCATTTACCTTCTCCCTCACGGTTTCCCAGTCAATGACAAAGTTGGGCTGCTTTAACGAAACAGGAATTGTGACACCACCATTCAGGGTGATTATTGGCTCGTAAGCATCGTAAGCCGGATCCATAATAATCACTTCATCACCCTTGTTTACTAAGGAGGTAATGGTGGCATTGATCGCTTCTATGGCGCCAGCGGTCAAGGTAATTTCGGTGTCTAGATTCACTTTTGCACTGTATGACTTTTCGATTTTCTCGGCAATTCTTTCGCGCAGCTGTGGCATACCCGTCATGGGTGGGTACTGGTTAAAACCAGCCTTCATATAGTGATGAACGCCTTCAATCAATTCGGGCGACACTGGAAAATCAGGAAAACCCTGCGATAGATTCAAAGCATTATAGTCTTTCGCCATTTTAGACATGGTAGCGAAAATGGTAGTACCTACATTGGGTAATTTTGAATTAATATGCATTGAACTTGGGGCTTAGGGTTCGTTGAATTTATGAGTGGAAATTAGGGTTTTATGGGCTGTTAAGCAAAATGATTAGTTAAGAGGGATTAGTTATTAGTTAGGAGTAAAGGGTATTGGGTTATGAGTAGTGGGGAGTGTGGGGTGCTTGAATATTGATGGTGAAGTAGGCGATAGTCTGTCCTTCCCCCTTGCCTTCGCGAAGCTTCAGCAAAGCGAGGTGGGGGAGGTTGGAGGGGGACTTACCAAAAAATTGAATTATCAATTTCCCCATTACCTCATTGATCTGGTAATTATTGGAGATTAGCAGTAAAGCAGGCAAATCCCCCTACCCCCCTTTAATAAAGGGGAAAAGCTTCGATTGAGCAGTTTCAGTCAACTTAAAACATTTGCGTTGCTCAGAAACACCAAGAACATATATTTAAAAGTAACAGGCATCGTCATCACCTCCCCCTTGGTGAGGGGGGGGCTGGGGGATTGACCGGAAGCTTAAAAAATCACCTCATAATCCATGATAGTTATTGGGCGTTGGCGGTGAAGCAGGCAAATCCCCCTACCCCCCTTTAATAAAGGGGGAAAGCTTCGATTGAGCAGCTTTAGTAAGCTTATAACATCTGCGCAGAAACCAAAGCCATATGTTTGGAAGGAAAAGATATCGTCACAACATCCCCCTTGGCCAAGGGGGCTGGGGGATTGACAGGAAGCTTGACTAATCAACTCCCCATCACCTTATTGATCCACGGTAGGTATTCGCTTACTCGGGTGTAATATTCGTACACGCCATATACCCCTTCGGGTTTTCCGGTATCACGACCGTCTTGATGGGAACTTACGCCCAGAATATAAGCCTGATCGCCATCGAACCAAAGAGCTGGGCCTCCACTATCGCCTGGGCCGCTGATGCCTTCTAAAGGAAGTACATTTTCTGAGTCTGGTGCATCAAAAGTGAAGCGGATATAACTAGGTTTGGTGCCATCAATTAAGTTTTGGGCGGCCCTGAGTTTTCGGTCTTTGTTAATGGCTCCGTCTACCATTCCTTTGTCGCCAGTGCCAGCCCAGCCCGTGCCTGCAAAAATGATTTCTTTGCCTACTTCATCCGACTTTTCATAAAGAATGGCCAACTCTACATTGGGTACATTTTCTTCCAGTTCTATCAGCGCAATGTCATGATTGACGGCTCCCCTGAGGTTATAATCAGGGTGAATGATTTTTCTTTTGATGGCGTATTTTACTCCGTTTACGGTGACATCTTCCCCCACCCTTGGGCTTTCCAAAACATGCCCTGCGGTAAGGATCCAATTGGGTTGA
Organism: Roseivirga seohaensis; assembly: GCF_001592945.1. GTDB lineage: Bacteria > Bacteroidota > Bacteroidia > Cytophagales > Cyclobacteriaceae > Roseivirga > Roseivirga seohaensis. The sequence continues at coordinate 69,514 of NZ_LRPB01000002.1, read as the reverse complement.
ATAAATGTGCCGCAACCGGCATTTAAACGCACAGCCGAACCACCATACTTTGCGCCCAAGGCCACGTATTCTGAATCGTCTACATCGTGCCGCATCACGATTTCTTTGGGCGAACCCATCAACAATAACCCAATAAAACTAAATGAAATGAATGCTTTCATATTTTGAGATTTTAAACCAAAAGCCAATTTACGTAAGCACTTTCTTATTTACAACTAAATACTTAGTAGAGTGATTTATAACTAAGTCACCTCAGGATTATATGATACTTAAATTGTAATTCCCAACTCCTCCTCGATTGTATCGGGGAGGATTGATAGGTCGGTTTCTAACCGATAAGATAGGTACAAGCATTTGGTAACCATGTTAATACAATCCTTCGCTTTTATTACTCTACTAATTTCAACGATTAAGCTTCTAGACCTTTCGTTACCTCAAGGAAGGAAAGCAGGCAGGGTAGGTTTAATAAAGATTCGAGGCTATTACTTCCGCCCCTGTTGGTAAAAAGAAACTAATCCTTACTCCCTATTTGGAACTCACAAGAACTATTAACTAAATTGCACGTATAGATTACAGGATAAACACACGTGCCATGAGTACTAAATTAACACTTACACTAGACAAGGAGGTTATAGAACAGGCCAAGAAGTATGCTGCGGATAAAGGCAAAAGCCTATCTGAAATGGTGGAGAATTATTTTAAATACATCACTGGCTCAAAAGCAGAAGATGGAAAGGAGCAATTATCGCCACGTGTAAAAAAGCTACGAGGAGTTTTAAAAGTAGACTCGGACTTCAATTACAAGGATGTTTTGAACGAAGCTAGGAACACTAAACATGGCCTCTAAAATATTTATTGACACCGATGTGATTATTGACTTGCTCATTGACAGGCAACCTCATGCGGTCGCGGCATCTATCCTATTTGACTTGGCCGACAAGAACGAATTGAAGGTGTACACTTCTTCATTATGCTTTAACAACGTCCATTATATTTTAAGGAAAGAACTTGGGGATAGAAAAACAAGGGCCGTCATTGGCGAACTCCTAGAAATAGTTGAGGTGCTAAGTGTGTCAGGTAAGGATATTTCAAACGCTGTCACGAGCGAATTCAAAGATTTCGAAGATGCCATTCAACACTCTGTCGCTGTTTCTGAAAAAGGGATCAATGCAATAGTGACCCGAAACACAAAAGATTATAAGAAATCAAAAATCGCTGTCTTTAACTCGGACACCTATGTCCAAATGATAGTAAACGGGGCTCGCTAATTATCGTCAGGCAGGGTTATAGGTCCGATTGGCTCCGCCTCTGTCCGTGCTTTTCACCAACAAAAAAAGAGCTGAATTCCTTCAGCTCCTTTTCATCTCATCCATCTAAATTCAAATCTATTTTCTTTTGCCTGGCTTGTAGGTTTCTGCAGCGCGGGCTTCTACATCTTCTTTGTAATAGGCTACATCTTTAAACTCGGCATCGGCATAACGCTGGGCTTGGTCGTAGAAATGCGGAGAGGCTGGATCACCACTTTGGCCACCTGCCAATATGCTCTTGGCTTTTACTTTGTCGCCAAACTCTACCACGGCCACAAAGCTATTGCCCGAAGAGCCATAGATACGATTCGTACCCGCCTTTTTGCTTGCCCCAAAAGAGGCCAACGCTCCCCATCGGGCGGAAGCCATACCAATGGCAATACTTTCTTTATTGTCATCGTACTTCAAGTCGATGTCGCCATTCAATCGCTGGAACCTATTGATTTCGCCCCAAGGCGTATTCCATGTTCCGAAATCATCTTCCAATTCTTTGATAGATGCTTCGAAAATCTCAAGCCTTTCAGAAAAAGGTGAACCTGTTCCGTAATAATCCACGCGCTCATTTCCGCTTAAACGCTCAGGGTTTTTGCCCATTCTGCTGTAAAGCGAACCATAGTAATAAGCAATAGACATGGCCACTGATTCCTTTGAAGTTCTTAAATCCCAGTTTCTCAACACCTCAATGGCAGGTTTTAAGTCTGGGTTCTTGTTTGCGCTCTTATCATAAGCTTCTACCAAACCCGGAATCAGTTTTTCAAAAGCAGGCAAGTAAGGATCGTAAGCCAATTCGATTAAGCCGTCTAGGGTTAAATCTTTCGCTTCTTTCAATACTTTTACGGCATGTACACCTCTAAAATTTTCCTCGTCTGGTGCCATATACACTGGGTAATCTTCCTTTTTAGGGCTGAACTCTAGTGCGGCAGTAAATGGTGTAGAGTTACAGTTCTGAATCCATCCGTTGGCAGGGTTAAAAATTGTAATTACCTCGTCAACAGTATGTTTTCCTTGCCAGTCGGTGGCAGGGTTACTTCCGTCTACCGGTTTAGAATAATCAAATTGAGGGTCTCTTTTTGGAATAAAGTTGCCGTGATAATAAGCAATATTTCCATCGGCATCGGCATAGACCGTATTGTTAGATGAGTTGGTTCTGATGTCCATCATTTTTCTGAACTCCTCATTGGTTTTAAGTTTGGTGCGGGTATAACTCTGAGTAAGCGCATTCACAGGGTCCCAATTGATTTTAGTCACTACCCATTTGTCGTCTAACTTATGAGTTACTGGCCCATGATGGGTTCGGTACATCGGAAAAGTCCTTTCCTTCATTTCGTTGCCCTCTTTGTATTTCAAGGTCACTTCCGAAACCTCTACATCGCGCATTTCTTCACCGTACTTGTACTTCAGTTTTCCGTCTACTTCCGAAACCTCTTCTACAAATTCATCAATAAAATCAACCGCAGTGGAAGTGTGCATCCACCCCATTCTATCGTTAAAACCTTGGTACACAAAAAACTGCCCCCAGGTTACTGCGCCATAAGCATTCAAGCCTTCTTCGCTCACTACGTGAACCTCTGGGCGGAAGTAAAAAGAAGTGTGCGGATTGATCAATAACATGGCATTGCCAGAAGCGGTATGTTCGCCAGAAATTGCAAAACCGTTCGACCCTTTTGGTTCTTCATAAGGATCGGGGTGTGTAAGGCCATCGCCAAATTCGGTAAGTGCCAAAGACTGGTCATTTTCGTAAAACGATTTCACCCTGCGGGTAGAAATACTTTCGATATCGCCACCAATAGAGCCTTCGCTAAAGAACATCGGAAACCACGGCTCGAAACGCGTAAGCACTTTAGGCTGTACTTCTGGGTGAGTGTGTAAGTAATAATTGATTCCATCTGCATAGGCATCACAAAGTTCTTGAAGCCATTTTGGAGAAGCGTCATAAGCGGCTTTGGCCTCTTCCACTGTCATGTACAGTCTGGCGCGTAAGTCACTGTAAAGTGCATCTTCGCCTTCCATTTCGGCCAAACGGCCAGTGGCCCAAACGTAGTTACGTTCTACACGCGCAAAATCATCTTCGCATTGGGCGTAAAGCAAGCCAAAAACCGCATCTGCATCGGTTTTACCGTAAATATGTGGCACACCAAAATCGTCACGAATAATGGTCACATTGTCTGCCTGTGCTTCCCACCGACTTACTTCATCGGTAGCCTTGGGCTGACAGGAATAAAGAAGTGAAATGAATAATAGAAAAAGGAGTTTCTTCATGGTTGTAAGGTTTGAAGAAAGATGAAACATGCTGAGGAATTGTGCAAGTGGATTTTTGTGGGTGGACTATAAACAAAGATCGGGTCTCCTTTTTTTAAAAGAGACCCGATGCTAAACTTATCAAGTAAACCTTAACGACTTACTAATTATTTTTTATCTACCAAGTAGTTTACAAGGGCCAGTAATTCTGGAAGACTTTTTACGCTCCCCATATTCACCAAGTATTTTCCATTTACTACTAAAGATGGTACGCTGGCAATACCTTTGGCTTCCCATTCTCTAGCCATTTTTTTGGCTTTGGCTTGTAAGGTTTTATCGGCAAAATATTTATCTACTTCAGCCTTGCTCACGCCCTTTTCTTCAAACATCTTTTTAAGGGTGCTCATGTCGTCAACCGTTCTCATTTTAACATGAATTTGATCGAAAAAATACTGAAGTAATTCTGCGCCCTTAGCACCCATATTCTCCATAATTACAAATGCCTGAACAATTCCTGCTTGCATTGTTGGGTTATCATGCGGGATGTAATCAACATGCGATTTTTCGAATTTTGTACCCATTTTCAAACCCGCTTTCAGTTGTGGCATCATAGGTTCAAACTGAAAACAGTGACCGCAATACATTGAGAAAAACTCAGTTACTGTTGGGGCAACAGTAGCGGTTTCAGACACCACCGTGTAATGTACTTTTTCCTGATACTGACCAAAAGCCGATCCTACTCCTACTGTCAACAATAATGCTATTAATAGTCCTTTCATGATTTTTTATTATGGTGCCGAAACTACAAAGTTTAGTGGGTTAGAAAAAGGTTTTTTTATATAGAGAAAAGCCTAAAGCTCCTATTAATCATTGCTGTTTCCGATAATTGCCGCTACTCCTATGCGCACACCAAAATCTTTCGCTTTCCAGCCTTGAAATGATTGAATGAACTCCACCCGCAATACTCTGAAAATATTATCGATGGTATACCCCAGTTCGGTGTAATTATCAGAAGTTGGCGTGGCTAAATAGTTTACAAACAAATTCTCTTTCAGCCCACTTAATCTGAGCATTGGCAACTGCGTAAACACAAATTTTCTAAATCTGATGTGCGTAAAAATAGAAGCATAATCATCGGAAGTACTGTATTTATAATAATCGAGCAGTCGATAACCTCCAGTAACACTCATAGGACTAAAAGGAAGTCGGTTACCTTGGAAATGCTTAAAATCTGTAAAAATCATTTGAGAGGTATTGAAGAATTTACCTGCCTCTCCTTCAATGTCAATTTTTGCCCTTACTCCTAAATCGAAGGTGGTTTTCAAGCCAAATTCTACCTGATCGAACTGTGTGTTGCTGCCCAAAACATCGTTAAATGCTTTTTTGTAGGAAAGCCTAAAGGTTGGTGAAGAATCCTCTAAAGGAATCAATCGGCCATTATATTTTCTGAATTTCAACCAAGGCTTTACAGTAAAGGCAAAACTAGAGATCAGGGCTTTACTGTCTACAAAACCGCCCACAATGGTTTCGTTATTGGTAGGCTGATTGGTTTTATATTCACGATTTTCTACATCAAAAATGCTATAATCGGTGGTATTGAACAGCTCACTTCTGCTGGCCCATTCTAGCTTAGCGCCAATGGTATAACGGTAGCGGAAACGCTTGGCAAAACTGACATTTGCGTAAGTTTTTTCGTAGTATTTGGCAAAGTTCTTTTCGGCCAAAAGGCTATAGAGCGAATTGCTCAAATCATCAATGGCAGTAGGGTTAAACTGCTCAATGTAATTTCCACCTTGCACTCTGAAAGTACCTCGCTGTTCATTTTTACCAATTCCAAAAACGCTTTCTACCTTGGTATAAAGCTGTTCTCCAGAAAAACCATAGCGTACAAAAGGCGAAATTCTTAAACGAGCTGTGGTATCTTGTCGCCATGAAAATGTACCTGTGAAATCTAGGTTCAATCCCTCCACGGTATTAAAGCGAAGTCTTGGTACAAAACCCGCAAAATCAAACCTCAATCGATCGCCCAATTTGTAATAGCTGCCGAAAAGCACATCTCCAATTTTAAATTTCGCTCCATTTTTTAGTCGAAGTGTATCTGCTTCTGCTTTAGCCTTGTCTGCAAAATAGGTACTGTCTTCGCGCTGATAGCCCACAATTTCTTTTTTCGTTAAGGGCACTGGCCTTCTGGTTACCCAATACAACGAATCTTTTTTGGTGGCTAAAGAGTCGATGTTGAAGTAGTAATCAGAAACTACATCTACTTCACCGGCTTCTTTGCGTTCTTCCTTGTCGTATTCCTTCATCAGTTTTTTAAACTGCTTGCGCGAAACTTCTTGATCTTCTTTGAATACTTGATTTACGCCCTCTTCTACATTACCCGATTTAATGGCTTTGATTTCTTCTGGAGCAGCCTCTATTTTCTCATCGATAAGAATTACCGAAGGGTCTAAATCTTCATTTTCGGTTACGGTGTAATCACTTACCGAAGCCAAGTAATTATAGCTGCCAGCCAAGCCAAAAATGGAACCCGAGAATTCAAACTTCTGCGTAACGGGCATCCAGATTTCGCCTTTTATAGGCGCGAAAATCTGCTCAATTCTAATTTGAAAGCCCATTAGGCTGGTGGTTAAATCGAGGGAGTGAATGTTCCAAAAGTCTTCTCTGATATAAATCACCCCTTCAAATAAATCATCGCCTTTGGAACGTGGCGTTACTCTAATCTTATTGATTTCATAGCCGCGTTCTCTAAAGCTGCCCTCATATTTAAACTTGTAATAGGAAAAAGCTCGGGGGCTTAAAGGAGAAACTGCATTCACAACTTCTGGTAGATAAAAACTGCTGTTGATATAGGCGTTTGGGTTGGCATTATCGCTTTCTTGGCCCGTAGTTCTTACCGAGATCACCTTCTCTTTAAAGGTATTCGGCCTTTCGAAATAGATCTCACTAACCGATTCGGACGTGTACACTTGCGAAGTATCAATTCCTTCTTTCTCAAAAGTTTTTCTCAAAAGCCAAGGCACTTTGGTGATTTGGCCTGTTCCCTTCATATACACCTCTGCCGAATAACTGTCGTTTTGCAATAAATGATATTCCGCTTTGGCAATGGCCTTGCGCATAATCGTGTAAGAAGGGTCTTCAGCATTAGCCTCCACCGTAACCGATGCCAAATTGATGACCTGTGGCTTCATAACGATATCGACCGTCTCGAAACCAGCACCTACCTTTATATTCTTGATTACGGTAGCATAGCCCATAAACTGGTATGTAACTTGATAATTTCCTGGCTGAAGTCGGTATTCGTAAAAGCCATCGAGGTTAGATGAGGTGCCCGAACCGACTTCTTTCACATAAATAGAAGCAAAGGGAAGTGCTTCTCCGTTCTCGTCTTTAATAGTTCCTTTAATGCCTTGCGCCATTGAAGGGAATGAAAATAGCAGCAATAAGGCTACAAAAAATTGTTGTTTTAACATGGTTTGAGTTTTGTGTTGACCTGCAAATAAAGTACCTCTTTTTCTTAGGTTCATTATCTGCTTTGTTAATAGACGTGAAGAACAACAAGTTTGGCGTCTGGGTTTGAAAAAAAATCTTAAACCCATTTCCCTAATTCTTATTGATAGAATTTTTTGAAGCGAATGTAGTCGGCTACGTTTTCTGGAAGAAGGTATTGAACGGAGTGTTCATTGCGAATGGCATCGCGAATAAATGTAGCGGAAATGTCTAGCATTGGCGATTCCACATACTTAATATTTTCGTGCGCTACTTTAATTTTAGAGCGATCTACTTGCGGACGTGGATACACATAAAGGCCATAATTGTCTAAAATGGCCTGATAGTTTTTCCACTTGTGAAAATGCACTAAGTTGTCTTCTCCAATAATCAACACAAACTCGTGTTCGGGGTGTTTGTCGGAAAGATAAGCGAGAGTATCGGCTGTATAGCTAGGTTTGGGCATGTGAAACTCCACATCAGAAGCCCGGAATTTAAAGTTATCGGCCACGGCCAATTCTACCATTTTCAGTCGGTCGAATTCGTGAAGGAGGGTTTTGGAGCTTTTGAAAGGGTTTTGCGGGCTTACCACAAACCACACCTGACCCAAATCAGTCTGGTCGGCCATAACATCGGCAATTACCAAATGACCAATATGAATAGGGTTGAATGAACCAAAAAAGAGACCGATGCGCAAAATCTTATTTGTTTAGGAAGTCAGAAACTAAAATCTCTGCGTTTGCAAAAGATTCTTCTAAGTTTTCATTGACTAAAGTAACATCAAATTTGTTTTCAAATGTCATTTCGAATTCCGCACGATAAAACCGCTGCGAAAGACTTTCGGCCGATTCAGTACCTCTGCCTGTTAATCGTCTTTTTAGTTCTTCCATAGAAGGCACTTTAACAAAGACGGCTAGGGCGTCATCGCCAAAATATTGCTTCAGCTTTAAGGCTCCTTTCACTTCAACATCAAAAACCACATGACGACCTTCGGCCCAAATGCGCTCTACTTCTGATTTTAAAGTGCCGTAATAGTTGCCGGTATACACTTCTTCCCATTCCACAAAAGCATCGTCTTCAATCTTCTGACGAAATTCTTCTTTGCTGAGGAAGTAATAGTCCTTTCCGTTTTCTTCGGAACGGCCGCGTTTATCGCGTGTACTGGCCGATATTGAGAAACCTAGCTGTGGGTTAGTTGCAAGTAGGTGCTTTACAATGGTAGTTTTACCCGACCCAGAAGGTGCGGTGAAGATGAATGCTTTTCCTTTGCCCATGTTACAGACCGATGCTCTTTTTTATGGTATTGGCAAGGTCTTCAGGGATTTCCTGCTTGTGTTCACAAAGCTTTTGCTTTATGGTTTCTTGCACACATTTTTCCCTTTCGTAATTACCGTTTGATTTAACACAGGTTCTAATTTTTTCTTCAAAGATGGCGCGCGACTCTTCGTCTGCTTCGTTATCTAGCACTAACTGAATAATTTCAGAAAATCTCTTTTCATCCACCAAGTTACCCCTGTCACAATAACACTCTTTGAAACTATTTTTGAACCAGTCTGAGAACTCACTCATGGCTATCATTTTATTTGTTATATCCCATTTCTTTTGCGTACGAAGAAAGTTTTTCCTTCAGCATGTTTCTTGCCCTATGCAACCTAGAACGAACGGTTCCAATTGGAATATCCAAAATCTTAGACATTTCCTCGTAGGTAAACCCTTCTAAATCACTTAGAATAATCACTGTTCTAAAATCTACTGGAATGCTGTTCATTGCCAGTGTGATTTCATCACCAATCATGTGTTGAACAGTTTCAACCCTTAAATCGGTGGTGATGCTTTCATCTACATCATCAGAATTGTAGTATGACTCAACTTCATTATAATCAACCTTAGCGGGCTGCTTGCTCTTTTTACGGAACTCGTTAATAAAGCTGTTTTTCAAAATGCGGAACAACCACGCTTTGGCATTAGTTCCTTGCTCGAATGAGTTGATAAACCTAAAAGCCTTTAAATAAGTATCTTGTACTAGGTCTTTAGCATCATCCTCATCGAATGTAAGTCGATACGCAAAATTGTACATGGAATTAACATGTGGCATGAATTCCTGATCAAAAACACGAGCGGCTTCTTTCTCGCTGTATTTCTGCCTTTGCGTCCCCTGATTTTCTTTGTTCACAGCTTCTTCAGACATGGTGCAAAAATAGTAAATATTAATTGCGGTATCCTAAAATTAGGGTGTAATAAGGGTTTAAAAGGAAAGTTATAATATCCAAAATTTACAGTTAAAGACGCCCCCTAATAATCACAATTTGAATGAAACAATGTATGTATAACCGTTATTCTTAGCATTTTTCAGAAGTTCAGAAACCTCAAAGGAAAGATTACCCCCTACTAAATCCTCTTCCTTAAAGTTCTCTATCGTTTCAGAAGACAGCACACTAAAGTATCTACCGTCCTTTATTAGTTTAGGATAAAACAGCTTTAAGCCTCCACCAATGGTGAATTGAGAAAATAGTTTTAGTTGCTCTTCTTGATACAATGCCATTACGTTTTTCAATTTCTTCGATCCGTTTGTCTCGTAAAATTGAAAAAGCATATCATCACCGCTAATCAACAAACCCCTGATCCAACCTTTGTATTTGCCGCTTCCTACCTTGTCAATAAATTCTCTAATACGATTAGAATACAGCAAGTCTTCCGTGTACTCCAAACCTTGAAAATCGAAAACAAGGAGAGGGATAAGTTGATCCAACGAAGAATTTAATTGATATATCGTATCAGAAAGCGGTTCGTAAAAAATGATATCGTTAGACTCTGTCTTTATGAAAGGGGCTGGGTTAGCTATAGTGGAAACAATGCTTTTGTCTTGAGGCTTAAGCTTATCTATGATTTCAAAGTCCTCATCTGCGACAAATATTTGGTAAGGATTGGATTTATCATCACTCCAAGCATTGTTAATCAGCCACTTCTTACCAACTTTGAACAGGTCTCTGGCAAAATACTCCACCTTTTTTTCTCTGATGAACTGACCTTTAGCATCATAAGTCAAAAATTTAAATAGCCTCGAATCAAATATGACTATTTCTCCCCTCTCCTTATCAACAAAAAAGCATTCTAAAAACTTGAATTCACCTGGCCCCTCTCCTCTTGACTCTATTCTTTTTATAAGCTCATAAGACGAATTAAAAATCAGGATTTGGTGAATACGATTGTCGAACAAAACCACATTTGTCCCTAAAAAATCCATATACTGAACATTGCCTATGAGCAATTGCTTATCATTCACTAAGGGGTAAAATTGAATATCATTTTTTTCAAAATCTAAATCCCACGTCTTGATCACGTCTTGTGACCCTATCTCCACGGTATTTAACACTTGCGAAGGGTTATTCGACTTAGAGCAAGATATAACAGAAAGGAATCCAAGAATTGTTATACACAAAAAAAAGAGTTGCTTAAGGCCATACATAAGTCGTTAATTTAAACTGAAAACTTAATTATACACAGAGGTTCTGTACGAACTCTAGAATACATGTGGCTAAAACGGCATCACCTCATGCTCAAAACCTTCTATTACCCCCAAACCAAAAAGTGCGAAATCATATTTCACGGGGTCATTCGGGTTTAGCGTTTTAAGGTTCTCGGTAAGTTCAATGGCGGTTCGCCAATCGGTTTGCTTTCTGGTGATTAGCCCTAATTTTCTAGCAATTCTATCTACATGAACATCGCAGGGGCACACCAATTGGCTTGGTGAAATATTCTTCCATATCCCAAAATCAACACCTTTATCGTCTTGTCGTACCATCCACCTCAGGTACATATTCAGCCTTTTACAAGCTGATTTTCTGGCAGGCGTGGCTATATGTTTCCGGGTGCGCTCAGGGGCATCGGGCAAAGCAAAAAAGGTATTATGAAAGTGAATAAGGCTGTTGGCCATATCTGTATCTCCAAGCTTTATTCCTGCCAAAAAAGCTTGTTCAAGTGAATCATGTTGGCTGTAGAAATCTTTAAAGAAGGCAATAAAATATAGCGTATCGGTGGTATTGAAAGTACGATGCTTGAAATTCAGCAAACGCTTTAAATCAGAATCCTTATGATTCATTATAAAATCATGCGGAGCGTTATCCATCAGGCCAAACAACTCATTGCACTTGTTAATGATAGTAACACGCTGACCCCAAGCCAATACAGAAGCCCAAAAACCAGTAATTTCTATGTCTTCCTTTTTAGAAAACTGATGAGGAATTACGATTGGATCGTTTTCAATAAAATTCGGTTGATTGAATTGCTCAACCTTAGCGTCTAAAAAATCTTTGAGTTTATCGGAAATCAACTGAGTATTGGGTCTGGTGGTTTAAAACTACTCCTTTATCACTTCCAATTTCCCTATTTCGCTTTGCTTCAGGGTCACGTTTCCTTTTTCGCTTATCGCTTCTTTCACTTTCAAACTACCCACTTGAATATATAATTCTGTAGGCTCGCTACCTTCTAAAAGGTTAACCGTTTTTACGGCAACCTCCCCTTCAATCACAAAATTTACTTTTTGGCCTTTAATATTCACGGTAGAACTTTCGCAAGGCACCACACCAATTGCTTCTCCATTTTCCTTGTTCGACCAAATATTTGGGTCGTTCCAATCGCCTGATTTAACCGCCCAAAGTTCTTTTTTGCAAGAAGTATCAAATGGAAGAATCGTCAGTTTGGCTTTGGTAGAAGTATAATTCCCAGACATATCTGACACAAAAAGGTCTACTTCATTTTCGCCCAAATTTGCAGAAGTAAACTCCCTTGGCTCCGTCCAAAACTCGCTAATTTGAGCATTATCCTTTGTGCAGCCTTCTTGCTTTGAGAACATCTGGAAAAACTCATCTTCACGGCTTCCGTCTGGTTCAAAACCCATCCAGTTTTCTCTCACAACAATCACGGCATCGCTACAAAGTTTGGCCAATGCCTTAGCATCGCGAACTTCTAACTTGCCATTTTCATTTAAATACATTTTAGCCGGCTGACTTACAATTACTGGCTTTAAAGTATCTTCAACCGCGATATTCACCATTGTAGAAGCTAAATTACCACGGTCATCCTTCACAATAAAGGCCACTTCGTTTTTCCCCAAATCGTTGTAATCAAATATAGATTTATTGAGGGATGCGTTATAGCCAGCACAGCCAGCTGTAGAGCCATCATCCATCAGATTTGCGTCTGCCTTTGCCAAACCGTTTGCCGCTAAATACACCGTAGCATCTTTCGCCTTGGCTACTGGAGCTGTCAAATCATAAATTGTAATAATTACTTTTGTAGTTGCTTCGTTACCGCTTTTATCTACCACCCGAGCTATCACTTCATTCTCACCCAAGTCATTGCAGGTAAAGGTGGTTTTACTTAATTCGAAAAGTTCAATGCCACAATTATCTTTTGCACAAGGGCGTTCTTGAAAAAACTGTGTTTCACCCGCTCCAGGCACAGGGTTCGGGCTCGGACTGGAATCAATCTTTCCACACCGCCAAAGAATTACGTTTTTGGGATCAACTTTAACAAATTCCCCATTGGTAATATTTGCCCGAATATTTCGGACTGCGATGGTCGGAGGTATGTTATCTACTACCTTCACTAAGGTGGTTCCATAATAAGTGGTTCCGTTTGCTCCCACCCCTTTGATCGTTACATAATTTTCACCCAAGTCATTACAACTGAAATTTGACTTTGTCAATTCTCGTGAACATTCCACTCCAGCGCAAGGCCAATAACAATCCTCACTTAATAAATCATCAATTTTCACCCTTCCTTTTCCATTCGCATCCAGTGCCAAAACATAGGGCTGCGTACAGGTAGTCATTAAATAATTTTGAAACTTAAGAGTGAATTGTCCTATTGGCTTTCCCTCAATAGGATTGTCGACTACAATGAAATACTCCTCACCTTCTCGCAAACCAGTGAACAACAGTTGGTCTGACTTGACAGGGTAACCAAAAGCAGTACTCGCCAATTCTTCATCTTTAGCGTTGACCAAAGCCAGCTGAATGTAGGATTCTTGTCCTTCAACGGTAACAATAATTTTATCGGAAGCGGGTGCTTTAAACTTAAACCAAACGCTTCTGCTGGCCCTACTTCCCCAGCGGCTATAGTAAGTTCCGTCACCCGATGCGCCATTGGCACTAAACTGACCTTCTTTAGAAAAGTAGTTTCCATTCGGGCCTAAAGGAAGTTGAAAAGCAGTTTGGCGGGTATCGTTTGTAGGAATTTGAAAAGCAAAAGCCTGACTTTTCAGGATAAGAAAAGCCAAAAAGATAAAGATCATTTTGGCATAAAATTTCCTCATATACTATTGGAAATAACTCAGTTCTACTAGAAAACGGTTATCTAAAGCTTTTAGCTGATCGTAAGCACGCTTATTGAGTTTGATCAAAATATTTTGATTGTCGGCTGTATCAGGAATTTCACCCACCACACGCACATACACCGTAAGGTTATTCATGCGGTTTTTCACCTTAATTACAGTACCTACTTTAGCCGTTTTATGTAGCGCTAAAAATTTAGTAGACGATTCATCTTCAATGATTAGCTCAGCCTGACCTTCTTCAACAATTTCATTGAAAGGACTACCATTGTACGACTCATTGGCTATTTCTTCCACACCAGTACTTACAGGGTTGGTAACTTTCTGAGTGGTGTCCGTCACTTTTGGTTTCTCAATTGGCTTTGCAACAGGCTTTTCCGTAGTAGTGGTTGTTGGCGATGTTACTTCTTGGGTAGTTTTGGCAGCTACAGATATTTTTAGCGTTTGACCTACCGCCAAGGCATTAGAAGTTAGACCATTCAGTTTTTTTATTTCGTTTACATCCACACCATATTTCTGTGAAATGGCAAAAAGTGTTTCACCAGCTGCAACCGTATGATTTTTAGCAGCTTGAGCAGAATTTTTGGTTGGAATTTCTGCTTGCCCCATAGGTTTTCCGTAAGGAATATTAATGGTTTGCCCTACTTTCAAATCATTCACCAGTTCGGCATTCTTTGCCTTTATTTCGGTTACGGTGGTTCCATACCTGCGCGCCAATGAATAAAGTGTTTGACCAGACATCACTTTATGGATTACAAAGTATTTATCACCTTCTTTTTTTATTCCTAGCGAGTCTGCTTGACTAAAGCTTGACGTTGCCGCCAATACTAACACCATCAAACTCAACAAAAACTTTCTCATAAATCCTTGATTAAATAGCATTTGACCTCACGCTTTTCTTTGACAAATATAAGCTGTTCATTAACGATATAAAAAGTATCTGAGGCCAGTCCTTTACTATGTTGCGCTAAAACTTCCGTCAAAACAAGTTCGCCATTTGCATTAAAAACATAAAGCCTATTGGTCAAATTCTGTTCCAGCTTTTCGTGTGCTGAAATAAAAATCAGGCCTTCGTACTCTAAATAATCGCAAGCCCCCACCAAATCTACCTCTGCAAATTCCTTTAAAAAACGAACCACCGTAGTAAAGTAATTACTGTCGCCCGTGTAATGGAACGGAAGAATTAGGTTTCCCGACATAGATTTGACGGAAAAATCTTCTTCCGTTTCTAAAATTTCGTTACCTGAGCGAATATCAATCGTAAAAACTTCAGCTTCTTCTTCATTTACTTTTAAAGAAAGCGCATAACCATTCAAACCCCGAACATTAATATTATCTACCGACCAAACAGCTTCTTGGGCATTAACATCAAAGCCAAAAACAGAGCGTTCATCTATGTTTTGGGAGTCATTAAAAATCTGAAAAACGATTATTTCACCCACAAAAGCATAGACCGTTACCCACCAATTTTCATCAAAACCCAAAGCCTTCAATTCAAACTGATGGTTATTTAGGTTGAAGAGTGAAAAAGTAGCTTCCATGGCATCTCCATTTCGGCAACTAATCAGCAACCGATCGCTGGAAAGGGCGGTTTCCCAAATATCTGTAGGGAATACTTCCGAAAACTGTAAGTGAAGTTGCTTTGGCAATGCGTTTCTTTGTATTTTGACACAAAAATAGCCTATTCAAAGGCCTATCAAAGCGATGTTGAAATTTGTAAGAAGAATAGGGTTGATTTTCCTCGCCATTTTGTTTTGCGCAGGGCTTTTTGCGGAATGGAATCCTTTCCAAGACCCCACCAAGAAAAGGATTTTCGTGATGGAAATCCGTAATGATATTGATCCGCGGATGAACCGTTATGTGGATTTGGCACTTGACCAAGCTACTGAAGAAAATGCGGATATCGTGATTATTGATATGGACACTTATGGCGGAGCGGTAAACGATGCTAACGATATTCGCACCCGAATTTTAGAATACGAAAAGCCGGTTTGGGTATTTATCAATAACGATGCAGCCTCGGCTGGTGCGCTGATTTCAATTGCCTGCGACAGCATTTACATGGTACCAGGCGCCAACATTGGAGCAGCTACGGTGGTCAATGGAGAAGATGGAAGCCAAGCGCCAGACAAATATCAATCTTACATGCGATCGATTATGCGTTCTACAGCCGAACAAACGAATCGTGACCCTAATATTGCAGAAGGCATGGTGGACGACCGAATCGAAATTGAAGGCGTTACCGAAGCAGGCAAAACCATTACGTTTACTACTTCCGAAGCCATTAAAAATGGTTTTTGCGAAATGCAGGTCACCAGCATTGAAGACATACTTGCCAAAAACAACATTGATAATTATGAACTTATCAATTACGAATTGGCCGCTTCTGAAAAGATCATTGCTTTTTTCCTCAACCCATTTGTGAGTGGAATTTTAATCTTGGTAATAGTAGGCGGGCTGTATTTTGAGCTTCAAACACCGGGCGTGGGTTTTCCATTGGCAGCAGCGGGTATCGCTTTAGTTTTCTACCTTACCCCTTACTACCTTAATGGGCTTGCGGCCAATTGGGAAATTGCAGTGCTATTTATCGGGATTGTTTTAATAGCATTAGAAGTCTTTGTGATTCCCGGTTTTGGTGTGGCGGGTATCGCTGGTATCTCCTGTGTAGTCATGGCGCTCATTTTCGTGATGATCGATAACGACTTCTTCAACTTTGATTATGTACCTTCTGGTGAACTAGGCACCGCAGCGGTGGTGGTTTTTGCAGGAATGCTCGGAGCCATGGTGCTGATATTCAGTCTCGGCTACCGATTTACAGAATCCAAAATGTTTAGCAAAGTGGCCTTGATGGGTGAACAGCGCAAATCAGATGGCTATACTTCGTCTTTTTACACTGCGGATTTAATGGGGAAAGAAGGAGTTGTCTTCTCCACTTTAAGACCTAGCGGTAGGGTAGAAATCGATGGTGAAATATATGATGCCTACACTCGTGGAGAATATGTTGAAAAGGGCGAAAAAATAACGGTAATTAGCCAAGAAGGAACCTCCTTAAAAGTTAGATCGAAAAAAGTATGAGCGACAATCACGCTGAATTTAGTCCCGAAAGTTTAATGATGAGCTTCGGACATGAACCTTCATTGGTTAGAAATTCAATCAAAAACCCAATATTTCAAACCTCAACTTTTGAGTTTGCCACTGCCGAAGAAGGAAAAGCCTATTTCGAAAAAGTATATGGTGGTGCTGGCGCAGACGAATCGAGCAAAAGTTTGATTTACACTCGGCTTAATCACCCTAATTTAGTCACCGCTGAAAAACGACTTTCTTTATTGGATGAAGCAGAAGAATCGGCATTTTTTGAAAGCGGAATGGCCGCTATTACTACTTCGCTTTTAGAAATTTGTAAAGCGGGTGATTTGGTACTGATGTCTTTCCCTATTTACGGTGGCACCGATGCTTTCATCAAAAACTTCCTTCCAAAATTCGATATCCAGTCGCTAGCTTTTAGTCCGGACATGACGGAAGAAGAAATCGTAGGCTTAATCGAGGCCCACCCAAGAAAAAACAGACTGGCTTGTATTTATGTAGAAACACCTGCCAACCCCACCAATACCTTAATTGATATTGAAATGACAGTGCGCATTGCGGCTCGTTTTTCAAATCAAGACAAGAAAACCATTGTAGCGGTAGACAATACTTATATGGGGCCGCTTTGGCAAAAACCAATCAATCATGGAGCCGATCTAATCATGTATTCGGCTACAAAATACATTGGCGGCCATAGCGACTTGATTGCTGGTGCCATTTCTGGAAGCAGTGCACTGGTTTCAAGAATCAAAAAAGTGCGCAGCGGTTTGGGCTGTATGGCTTCTCCTTGGACCTCTTGGCTCATCAGCCGAAGCTTAGAAACGATTTCTTTACGCATGGAAAAACAAGCTTCGAACGCAGCGAAATTGGCGGATTTCTTACGCGACCACCCTAAAGTGGACAAGGTATATTATGTAGGGCATGTTGCCGAGGGGCATAAACAATATGAACTGGCAAAAAAACAAATGACTTCTGGTGGTGCCATGCTGGCCTTCGATGTAGTCGGTGGCGAAGCTGAAGCTTTCCGTTTTTTGAATGCCGTAAAATTAGCCAAGTTGGCCGTGAGTTTGGGCAGCACAGAAACACTAACCTCTCATCCATTCACAATGAGCAGTTCTAATATGAGTTTAGCCGACCGTGAGGCCGTGGGCATTACGCCAAGTATGGTTAGAATTTCGACAGGGATTGAAAACCCAGACGACCTTTTAAAAGATTTCGCACAAGCTTTTGAAAAAGTATAATGTCAGAAAAAGGTCAAACGCTTTACGAACGCATTGGCGAAGAAAACATTCTTAAACTCGTGGATGATTTCTATGCTATGTTGGAGCAGGATGAACTCATCAGAAAGATGTATCCTGAAGATCTATTGCCTGCCAAAAACCGACTCAAGTTGTTTTTTATTCAAGCCCTGGGCGGCAGACAAACCTATACTGATGAACGCGGACATCCGATGCTGAGGCGCAGACATTTTCAGTGGGAAATTGGCACCGAGGAAGCAACACACTGGCTCAAGCACATGCATGCGGCCTTGGAAAAAGCCACCTTCCCCGAACCTGAAAAAGACGCTTTCTGGGAATATGTGTACGGTGCCGCTCAGCATATGGTGAATAAGTAAGGTAGATCTCTACTGAACCTAACTTTCCAAAAGTTTAGAACTTTTGGAAAGATTTAAAACTGCTGGCAAGTTTCGGAAACCTGTCAGACCTGAACGATAGAAATAAAGTTTTATCAAAGCACACAAAATACAGATAGAAATGTATCTTGGCTTACGCAAAAAACGCTTCAACTATGCTCTCTAAAGAATCTCAGAATCAACTACGCAGCAGATTATTTCAACATTTAGATGGTATTGGCACTGCTCCAA
This sequence comes from Roseivirga seohaensis, assembly GCF_001592945.1. GTDB lineage: Bacteria > Bacteroidota > Bacteroidia > Cytophagales > Cyclobacteriaceae > Roseivirga > Roseivirga seohaensis. The sequence goes on along the minus strand of NZ_LRPB01000002.1, from coordinate 51,198 downwards.
CGGCTTATGCTTTAAAGCAAAAAGGAGTTCTTCAATATCTACTGGAGCATAAAGAAGCATCGCTGGAAAAACTCACCCAAGAGTTCAAAGCAAACGAAGGCTATTTGAATGTTGGGCTTCGGCTTTTAGCTTCGCAAGGCTGGTTAACCCAAACGGTGAATAATGCCAAAGATGAAATCAGCTACTCCATTACCGAAAAAGGAGTTTTAGCATTTCCATATATCGACCTATACAAAGAAGTGGTTGAGCTTTTGAAGTTTTCAGAGAACTTTCATCCTAGAAAATTTGAGGTAGAACCATTCCGATTGCTGGAGAAGATTTTCGACAATTTTAAGCAGAATTACGACATCAGCTTTTCTGAGAACGCAACAGAAAAAGCTGTTCAAGAACAAATACTTGTTCATATTGAAGGTATTTTGATCGGGCCAAGTATTGTTCACATGAGCATGAACGGCATGTTCCATAAGTACTTTATGGAGGCCAAATTCAGACCTGAAGAATTTCATAAAGACACTAAAAACTTTAAGAAACTTCTAGATATTTTCACCTATTTAGGCTGGTTTACAGAAGTCAATGGTAATTACGAATTCACCGAAACAGGTCTCTTTTATGCCAAAAGGGCAAGTGCCTATGGCGTTACCGTATCCTACATTCCTACGTTCAGAAAGTTAGAAGACCTGATTTTCGGTAACCCAAAAATACTCAAAGAAATCAAACCAGGCGAGCCTGAAAACCATGTAGACCGCGCCATGAATGTATGGGGAAGTGGTGGCGCGCATTCGGGTTATTTCAAAGTGGTTGACGAAATCATTGTCGAGCTTTTTAACAAGCCTATTGAGCAGCAACCAAAGGGAATTCTAGACATGGGCTGTGGAAATGGCGCCTTCCTTCAGCACTTATTTGATGTAATTGAGCAACAAACCCTAAGGGGTAAAATGCTTGATGAACACCCACTGATTTTGGTTGGGGTAGATTATAATGAAGCGGCATTAAAAATCACCAAAGCCAACCTAATTCAAGCGGATATCTGGGCAAAAGTAATTTGGGGAGATATTGGTCAACCGGCATTATTGGCCAAAGACCTAAAAGAAAATTACGGAGTTGAGCTTAGTGAACTTTTGAATGTAAGAACCTTCTTAGACCACAACAGAATTTGGGAAATGCCAACCCACATTAACAAAAACAGGGTCAGTAATTCGACAGGAGCTTTTGCTTTTGTAGGAAAACGCATCAACAATAATTTGGTGGAAGACTCACTATTAGAGCACTTCACCAAATGGACACCTTATGTAGAAAAATTTGGTTTGTTATTGATCGAATTACATACGGTTGCGCCTGATTTGGTAGCGAAAAACTTGGGCCGAACTTCTGCCACGGCCTATGATGCTACACATGGTTTTTCTGACCAATACATCGTTGAGGTTGATGTGTTTGTTAAAATACTAGCCGAAGCGGGCTTACACCAAGACCCTACTAAATTCAGGAAATTCCCGAACTCCAACTTGGCGACAGTAACGGTAAATCTTTTTAAAGGGGAAGGTTAGACATAATAATCTGAGGCATTCAAAGCCCCGGTATCATACTCTTTTTTACTGATTCACTTGAAAGGCCTTGTGCTACAATCATATCAACATTGTAAGGTTCGATTACATCCGAAAAGGTGATAAACACAAAATCACTTTCCTCTGACTTAAATTCAAATTTTTGCCTTTGGTTTAACTTTGGTAGCACAACCTCTAAGGAAATCCCATTAGTCTTATTCAAATACTGTTTGAAGGAATAGCTAAATCGGTGTGAAATATGGTTTTGCTTAATGTTCTCATCCAAAATCATCTCTCCATTCGCATAAAGTTGAACATGAACTGTATCCTCACTAAAGAGTACATTATTTAGATAAAACCGAGAACTTCTATCGGCTGTGAGGTAGACAAAAACATAGAGTACGATAACCGATATAATTAAAGCCCATGTCGGTTTTGAAGTCATATTCAGCGCATGTTAAACACTCCTAATTTATCTCATTCCTGACCTAAAACAAACCCACGAGTGAGTTGCTACTTTTATTTTCGCCTTTGTGGGTGTTGTCACCCGCAAACCACCTAGGATAGTGAACGTTTAGCACTAGCCAGGACGCTATTTGTGGGTAAGAAAAGGCTGTCATTAAGCCTCATCTGCTTGTTGGAAACAACTCCAACAAGGGCGGAAGACCCTGACTTTCCTAGCTACTGGACATAGACAAGAAAGAAAGAATCTGTGGTCGAGTTTGGGGTCTACTCAATTCATAAAGTGAGATTATATTAATATGATCTAAGTTTCTATCTTTCATGGTTAAACAAACAACACATGAAAGAGATAACCTTAAAAGAACCTGATGAAATATCTGCTTATTTCAGAGGTAAGATAATCCAAGAAGTAATTGAAGTTGAATTAAGAATTGATGTTTGTATTGGTCGTTTCTTCTCAACAAAAGAAATAGACAAGGTTATAGATGTCATAAAAATGTTCGATGTTTCTCAAGGAATGCTTCATACAAAGCAATTATATTTATCATATATACTGAACTCATACTATCCTCAAATTTTAGAACAGTTTCCTAACTTCTTCACGCAATTAGAAGAGGTGATTTCTATTCGTAATAGAGTCGCCCACAAAAGGTATGATATTAACAATAGAGACTTTTCGAAGCTTCAATGGCACGGGTTTAATAGAAGCAAAAAGGTTAATGCTAAAGAGTATATTATAGAAGAGAAAGAAGTTAAAAGAGTCTTAAATATCTGTTCTGAATTATATGTTGCTCTAATTTATTTAGATGTTGAGATAACAAATAAGTGGAAAAACAAAGGCGAGAAAAACTAATGCGTCACGCATCCGTCTTGTCTTACTGCCTTTGTGGGTGTTTTCACCCACAAACCACAAGGACATTGCCCTTTTGACACTAAAGGACGCTATCTGTTGATAAGAAAAGGCTGTCATTAAGCTTATTCAGCTTGTTGGAGACAACTCCAACAAGTACGGATAACTATCACCACGCATAGATATGCTCTTGAATCAGAACATAACTTGAGTCATCAAATCTATACACATATAAAACAAGGCTTTTACTATTTTTTAACCATTGAATCTCCAGCCTGAATATCCAAATATGAATTAAAATACATACTATTGACCACAATGGAGGTGTCTTCAAAATAGCATTTCAAATCTCCTCTTCCCATTACATCTAACCCCATTACTACTCCTTGGAAAGTCGACTCAAAGAACTCATCCCTTTGATCTCTATCATTCGGGGAGTTAAGCCATATCACCAGTACAGAGGATACCATTAATATTGCGAAAATATACAGCCTTATTCGTCTCATAGATTATAATTGTTCCATAGACTACTCTCTCATGTATCAGCCGCCTTCCATCTAATACCCACATCAGGTTTTTGTCAACAAAGCATTCGGCTTTTTAAGTACTAACTTTTTACTTCAACTGCCTATTGGAACAAAGGCAAGAAAGACCACACTAACCCATTGTCAAACCCATCATTATAAAGAGTGCAATAACTAAAACCCCTACCCAAACATTAGAACTATTCACAAGCCATTTTGGAGATACATTCTTCATCTTAGCATCCTTAACCAGCTCTTTAATAGTAGGAGTCGACCTACTATCTCTCTTAAAAAAATACAAAACCTTCAAAATCAACCACTTCACAAATGCTCCCAAATATTTCACCAATTCTGGTATTAAAGCTTCCATTGTTGACTTTCTGTACTATAATTTTTGAGCCTTTAATTTACCTACCTAAAAAGGTCTAAAGAGCTTAGTAACTAAACTCCAGTTCTTGATTTAGAAAATATTGCCCCAACTTCTTTTTAAAAACTATCACGGTCATTTTTTCTTTCAACTTGACTATTGAGTCATTTACTTGAATATCCACAGTTTCATTAAAAGAAACCTTATTCAAGCCCACAACAGTGTCTCTCAAGGAATAAAACTGACCCTCTATCACCCATTTCAATAGATGAAACTATCCCGCTGAATTCAGCTCTATAAAACTCCCTTCTAAATTTTCTCTTATCAATTGAAGTTAAAGTAGTCCCAATCAAAAAGATCATTAGAAAAACAATTATAAATGTTTTCGCCTTATCCATAACATTCGACTCAAAACTATAATTACTGCTTTACTCATATTAGCCAATAGAGCACCTTGAAAAGTGATTCGCTAATAATAACCTGTTTTTGAAAACCTATGCCTCCGAGCTTGGTCTGATAAAATGTATCTCACAAGATGTATAATATCTAAGTCTTCAGGTTCTTGAGCCATAGTATTATCAAACGACTTAAATGGGTTTCGCTTAGGCAAAAAGTTGAAATGAAAATCCGACTCGCCCTCAACCCCAATGGTAAGTCTAACCAATCTAGGAATGATTTTACTCTCTTTCAGAAGGAAGAAACACCTGTCATTTAATTCAAATATCTTATTCTTAGCACAGAAAAAAAGCTTCCTATCTACCCGATAGAAACTAACTCTTCTACCAAAATAGTAACCAAACCATCCCCTATTTTCATTCGACAAATAATTATCATCAATCCAATTCCTGTCGTCAATTAGTTCCAAAAAATTATTAGACGCATCAACAATCATTACCGGTTTATATCTATGGTAATTCAATAAGTAAATCATAGCACCATTTAATCTCCAATTTATCTCTTTCCTACCCCAAAACAAATCCACCGAATACCTAAGGTATGAGAAGCAGTTTGAGTTTTCTATGAATCAAAATCATTCTCGGTCAGCCTCACAACTCCAACAAAGGCTGGAGATTCCTGCTTTTGGACAAGATATTAAATCACTTCAGAAGCAGATTTCCTTATGTAGATCCAATCCTTTCCTCCTGAAAAGATCACTTCTCTTTCAAGCGTGAATCCGTTTTTCAAATAGAATTTAGCCAGCCCAGCATCTTCAATCGAGAGCCAAAATGGATTGTTAGGATACATTTCGAAAATGGATTTCAACCACAGATCACCTAGGTTTCTCCCTCTGAAATTCTCAGCTATCCAAAGGTAACCAATGTATAAATATCCATTATCGAAATAGTATTCAGCTATTGGACGGTAGCTATCTGTTTCTGAGGTATTGGCAGAAAAAACCAAGCCCCCACCAATTAGCTCTTCGTTCAATTTAATTCCATACAGCTTCACCGATAGCCTAAACTCTTCCCAGTTCGATTCTAATTCTAACTTCCAATCATCGGGAAGCATTTCAAAAAATAACTCTGGGGCATCAGAAATATCAATGATTTCTGCAGTTGGTTTAGGGGATTCTTCGGCCACAATAAAATGAGCTAATTGGATTATAATTTTAGCAAATGTAGACCAGCAAAATCAATTTTCAATGAATCGATAATCATTGATTGAAAACAAAAAAACCCGATAGCCAAAATGACTAACGGGGTTCAAAAATTCTTTAATCTAAAGCTTAGGCATTCACTACTCTAGGCACTAAAACACCCTTTGGGGTGGTGCCAAATTGCTTTAAAAAACGCGTATGAGAAGCTACAGCACCAAAGAAGGTCTCGTGCTCTACATAAGGAAGGTCATGTTCCTTTGCTGTCTCTTTCACTATCTGAGCAATTTTAGGATAATGCACGTGACAGATTTTGGGGAAGAGGTGATGTTCAATTTGGAAGTTCAAACCTCCGAAAAGGTAGTTTACAACTTTGTTCTTAATGGCAAAATTTGCCGTTGTATGCATTTGCAAATCTGCCCACGGCATTCCAATTTTCCCATCCTTCTTCGGTTCTGGAAAAGAAGTTCCTTCAATAATATGCGCCAACATAAAAATTACCGCCACGGTAAAGCCTTCTAACAAATGACCAGCGATAAAGCCAAAAACAACCCAGTACCAAGGCAAATCAATTACGATAATAGGGATTACCAAAAACACAGTGTAATACAATGCTTTGTAAAAAAACAAACGGAAAATCTCTTTTCTCGGGAACGTCTTTCGGTAATGTCCGCCTAATTGGTGCTGAAAAAATTTGACATAGTCCTTTACAAACACCCACGATACTGTAGCCAGACTGTATAAGAAATAAGCATAAATATGTTGAAAACGGTGTACCCACCATAAATCTTGGTTGGGTTGAAGCCTCAAAATAGGCGGTTGATCTATGTCTCCATCGTGATCGGGAATGTTAGTGTATGTATGGTGCACTAGGTTGTGGCTAATTTTCCATACATAATCGTTAGCTCCCATAAAGTTAAATGTTAGCCCCAAACGCTCATTCAGTTTTTGGTTTTTGGTATAAGACCCATGAATTGCATCGTGAGCTATGTTTAAGCCGATCATGGCCGAAAAGAAGCCATGTGCCAATGCCAAAAAGAACATACCAATTGGGCTTATCAAGCCTGAAATCACTAAAGCATAGGTAGCTATCCAGCCTATTAAAATCCAAATGGTTTTAAAAACCATTTGGCTATTAGCTGTTTTAGATATATTGTTTGAGGTAAAATACTGATCTACTCTCTGAATGACATCCTTTTGAAAACCGTCTTGGGTAAATTTATCAAAGATTACTTTCTGGAACTTTTTTTTTGAATGGGCAGTATTGTGCTCTGAGGCATTTGGATTCATAGGCTAATTCTAATCTCTAGGCTGGACGGGAGAGTTGTCGGACAATATAGTTAGTTAAGTTCCCGAAGCAACGGTTATCGCCTAAGCTACGAATTTTTCACCAGTCAGCTACCATATGACAGACATTAAAACATGTTCACGTTTATGAAAACTGACTAATAGCCCTATTATTAATATTGGATACAGCTCAAAATAAATACACTTAAAAACGACATATTTATTTAAAACTAAGATAATCGCGTTTATACTAGATTTCGTTTACAATTAAGCAAAACTACTTTATTGTTTAAAACACCTAAATTGATAGAAGATTCAGGTTTAAGTTTCCTTCAAAATAAGGTTGGAAAGCTCTCTACTTGTCATCATACCCCCTTTTCGCCAGATCATTTCCCCGTTTTTAAAAAGAATAAAAGTGGGAATACTCCTAACTCCAAATTTTTGTGCTAAAGGCTGGTTTTTGTCTACATCAATTTTAATGATTTTAACTTTCCCCTCGTGAGCCTTTGCTACCTCTTTCAAAACTGGCGCCATAGCTTGACAAGGCCCACACCAATCTGCATAAAAATCTACCAATACTGGAGTTTCTTGTGATACTAAACTTTCAAACTTCCCTTTCATAACATTGCTTCCTTTGCCATGTTCAAAACCCCTCTTTCTGAAGATTTGTTCCCTGGCCAAGTACTGAAAGAACGATCTGAAACATTATATTGAAGCAGGTTTAAAAACTCACTCCTCCAAATGAAAATTTGTTTAGCCCAAACAAAGCCCTTCACAGGCAGTATAGTAAAGAATATTGAGCAGCACCTTGAATTGATTCAATTGGCCATTGAACAAGGCGTAGAACTTATCATATTTCCCGAGCTTTCACTCACAGGTTACGAACCCACCCTAGCCAATACTCTAGCAATTTCAAAAGACGATGCTCGACTGACTGTCTTTCAAGAAGCCAGCAGCGAAAAAAACATTACCATTGGAGTTGGCGCACCGATTAAAACTAGCCAAGGCATCACTATTAGTATGATTCTATTCCAACCGAATCAATCCGTTCAAGTTTACTCTAAAGGATTTTTGCATGTAGACGAAATGCCTTATTTCGTTTCTGGCGATAACTCATTGATACTCCAGATTAATAGCCAAAAAATCGCATTGGCCATTTGTTATGAAATTTCAATTCCTGAGCATGCTGAAAAGGCTTTTCAAAATGGATCTGAGATTTACATAGCCAGCGTAGCTAAATTCAAGAGCGGAATTAACAAAGCTAAAACTGAATTAGCCAATATAGCTAGGCGCTATTCCATGAGTGTATTAATGGCGAATTGTATTGGAATGGCGGATGGAGCAGAATGCGCAGGCAAAACCGCTGTATGGAACAAAGAAGGGGGCATAATAGGTGAACTGGATAATATAAATGTAGGTCTGTTGATTTTTGATACTGCCAGTCAAACTGCAGAAAAACATCATCTATTCTAGCGCGAAACTATTTGAATAGGCACAAAAAAAAGAGTCACCCCCGTTGGAGCGACTCCCTTTCACCTAAACACCTGGGTAACTAACTACTCATAGCGAATCTCACGATTCCTATACCCAGACTTATCTTTAATCTACCTTTAGGCAGACATAGTTTCTTCTTAATATCTTCTTGAATTTTATTCGAACCACAGAAGATTGAACCTCTCCTCGACCAAAACTTTGAGCACTTATAATTGCTCAACAGTTAAACAAACATAATAGGATTTTTTGTTAATTAAAATTTAACTTATACATAAAGGCAAAAACTTATGCACATTTTATCAACAATCGCGAAATGCTGTTCAAATACAAGCTTTTGCACTATACATTATTACGGAAGTTTAATACATACATTTTTCTTTTGTGAGAAGAATTGCAATGCATCCCATCCGCCCTCTCTGCCAACACCACTATTTTTGACTCCTCCAAAGGGTGTTCTGAGGTCGCGAAGCAGCCAACAGTTGACCCAAACAATACCAGAATTGAGTTGAGAAGATACCGAATGCGCTCGGTTCAAATTGCTTGTCCACAGGGTAGCTGCCAAACCATACTGAGTACTATTGGCCATGGCTAAAACTTCTTCTTCGGTATCGAAAGGAGTAAGGGTAATTACAGGACCAAAAATTTCCTCTTGATTGGTTCTACAATCAAAACTTAACCCTTCGATAATAGTAGGTTGAATATAATAACCTTCTGCAAGTTCACCTTCGAGAACCACTTGTTTACCTCCTGCTAAAACAGTTCCACCTTCCGACTTGGCCAATTCAATATAGGAAAGCACTTTCTTCATATGGCCTTCTGAAACTACTGCCCCAAGGTTAGTAGACTCATCAGCAGGATCGCCTACTTTTAATGCGTTCGTTTTTGCAATTAAAGCCTGTTTAAATTTTTCATAAATAGGCCGTTCTATAAAGACCCTAGAACCGCAAAGGCAAATTTGACCTTGGTTGGCAAAGCTCGAATGAACCGTAGTTTTAAGCGCTTCTTCAAAGTTGCAATCGGCAAAGATGATATTAGGATTCTTCCCTCCTAGTTCCAGCGATAGTTTTTTAAACATTGGAGCTGCTGTGGCGGCAATTTGCTTTCCCGTGGCTGTTCCACCGGTAAACGAAATCAAAGGAATATCGGGATGTTCTGAAATGGCTTGCCCTACTTTTGGCCCTAAACCATGAACAATATTTAAAACCCCTTTAGGCAAGCCTGCTTCAATGCATAATTCTGAAAGCAAAAAGGCAGTCATGGGTGTAATTTCCGAAGGCTTTGCCACCACCGTATTACCAGCAGCCAAGGCCGGAGCAATCTTCCAGGTAAACAAATACAAAGGCAAGTTCCAAGGCGAAATACAGCCCGCAACCCCTAAAGGTGACCTTTCTGTATAATTAAAGGCAAGTCCATCTGTTTGATGGGCCTCAGTACTTTCATGAAGAATAGCAGTGGCGAAAAACCTAAAATTCGATGAAGCGCGTGGAATATCTACTCGAGTAGCCAATTTCACTGGCTTCCCATTGTCTTTTGATTCTGCCTTGGCCAACTTTTCTAAATTAGCATCAATCAAATCAGCTACTTTGAGCATCAAACGTGAGCGCTCTTCTCGCGGAGTTGCTGCCCATGTTGGAAAGACATCCTTAGCCGCTTGAGTCGCCAATTGCACATCACGCTCATCGGAGTCCGGAATTTCACCATACACCTTTCCTCGGGAGGGATCGATGTTATCTAAATAGTTTTTAGAAATTGGCTCTACCAATTCGCCATTGATATAATTCAGAATTCTTTCCATTGCTTCTACTTAAAGGCAGCCTGTTCTTCCACCATCTACTGGCACATTAATTCCATTGATATAACCTGCTGCTGGAGTAGCTAAAAAGGCCACTGCTGCCGCTATTTCTGAAGCATCTGCAAAACGATGTGCAGGGATTTCTCGTTTCATTTCTTCTTCCACTTCCTCAGTACTCTTTCCGAGTTTTTTAGCTTTATTTTCAATAATAGAGGAAAGCCGTTGTGTGGCAGTGGCGCCTGGTAAAACATTATTTACGGTAATGCCATATTTACCCAACTCACCCGCCAAAGTTTTAGACCAATTGGCCACAGCACCTCGAATGGTATTCGACACACCTAAACCAGGAATCGGCATTTTTACAGAGGTAGAAATAATATTGATAATTCGTCCGTAAGTCTGATGTTTCATTCCATCCACCAAAGCTTGGGTCAATATGTGATTACACACCAAATGCTGCTCAAAGGCATTTCTAAATTCATCTACATCAGCATTCAAAGCTGGGCCACCAGCAGGGCCGCCCGTGTTATTGATCAGAATATGATATACATTCCCCTCTGCTATATGGGCGTCAATAATCTTTTTGAGTGCATCAACTTGAGTAAAATCAGCAGTAAGGGTTTGATGATTCTGCCCACCAGAGGAAAAGAGGGACTCTTTTACCTCATTGAGTTTTTCAGTATTTCTAGCTAGCAAGGTAACGTTAGCGCCCAAATTTGCCAATTCTATGGCCACGGCCTTACCTATTCCTTGGGTGCTTCCGCAAACCAATGCTCGTTTTCCTTTTAAATTTAAATTCATAGCAATTGTGTATTGAGTAAAGTTACAAAATTGGAATTAGCCTTTCCCGAATTTCGTTAAATTCGCCAAGAACTAAATTGAACTGACCATGGGAGTAAAACGACCTTTCAACTTGCAAAAATGGATTGATGAAAACCGTGACTTGCTAAAGCCACCCGTTGGAAATAAAAACCTTTACCCCGAAGGCACCGACTATATTGTGATGATTGTTGGCGGCCCAAATGCCCGAAAAGATTACCACTACAACGAAACTGAAGAGCTTTTTTATCAGCTGGAAGGCGAAATTACGGTGAGAATTCAAGAAGATGGAAAAGCGGTAGACATTCCTTTGAAAGCTGGCGACATGTATTTACATCCAGCCAAAGTACCTCATTCTCCTATGCGTTCAGAAGGTTCTATTGGCTTGGTCATCGAACGGGTGAGAAAATCAGAGCATACTGATGGACTGATGTGGTTTTGTGATAACTGCAACAACAAACTTCACGACACCTATTTTAAACTTACCAATATTGAAAAAGACTTTCTTCCGCGCTTCCGCGAGTTCTACGGTTCTGAAGAGCTTAGAACTTGCAACAATTGTGGCCATGTAATGGAAACGGATCCTAGGTTCGTAAATAGTTAAGAGGAAATGAGTTAAGAGTGATCAGGCTCCTGATAACTAATTACTAATAACCAATACACTTTATGTTGAAGATAGACATGCACACCCACATCATTCCGGAACATCTGCCCAAATGGACAGAGAAGTTTGGCTATGGTGATTTCATTCATCTGCACCACCACAAAGAGGGGGCCGCCATGATGATGAAAGGCAGTAAATTCTTCCGTGAAATCCAATCCAATTGTTGGGACCCAAAAATCAGAATGGAAGAATACGCGCAGTTTGGAACACAAGTGCAGGTCATTTCTACTATTCCCGTTATGTTTTCTTATGATGCCCAGCCGCATGACGGTCTGGAAATCAGTCGGTTTTTGAATGACCATATTGCCAATATCTGTCGAGAATATCCTAAGAATTACATCGGACTGGCCACTATCCCGATGCAGGATGAAGATTTGGCCATTCAGGAATTACACCGTTGTAAGCATGAATTGAACCTGCCGGGCATTCAGATTGGGTCGAACATTAATGACAAAAACTTAAGCAGCGAACGCTTCTTCCAAATCTTCAAAGCTTGTGAAGAATTGGACATGGCCGTAATGATTCACCCTTGGAACATGATGGGCTTTCATAGCATTGAACGTTACTGGCTGCCTTGGTTGGTGGGTATGCCTGCTGAAACCTCAAGAGCCGCTTGCTCACTTATTTTTGGAGGCGTAATGGAGCGACTTCCTAACCTCAGATTCAATTTTTCCCATGCAGGCGGTTCATTCTTGCCAACCATCGGACGAATTGAGCACGGTTTTAACTGCCGCCCAGATTTAGTAGCGATTGACAATACCGTAAACCCTCGGGAATACATTGGGAAGTTTTGGGTCGATTCCATCACCCACGACCCATTAATGATGAAATACATTTTAGAGATGCAGGGCTCTAAAAAAATCACCCTTGGTTCTGATTACCCTTTCCCTTTAGGCGACCTTGAAATTGGTGCCTTTATTGAAGAAATGGGGCTGTCAAATGAAGTGGTGGAAGACATCTTCTGCAACGCCACTTTGGAGTGGTTAAATTTATCTAAAGAACAATTTTTAAACTAAGCATTGAAAAATACAGCAATCACGTACATGGATTCGCCCTTGGGCGCCATCAAAATAGTGGGAGACGCAAACGCCATTAAGATGGTGGTTTTTGTGGGTGAAATAGGAGAAGAGAATGAAGGGATTATTCCATTGGTCGTGCGTAAATGCAAAAAGCAGCTTCACGAATATTTCGTTGGGCAGCGCAAGCAATTCAACATTCCTGTAGCGCCAGAAGGCACCGATTTCCAACAACAAGTTTGGCAAAATTTGCAAGACATTCCTTTTGGAGTAACGAGCACTTATGCAAAGCAAGCTGTTAAATTGGGTGATATTAAAAAGATCAGGGCCGTAGGAACCGCCAATGGAAAAAACCCAATTGCTATTATTATTCCTTGCCACAGAGTCATCGGTTCAGATGGAAGTTTGACGGGCTACGCAGGCGGCCTCGACAAAAAAGCTTGGCTATTAAAACACGAAAAAAGCATGCCCGGAATGGCACAAACCAGTTTATTTTAATGAATTTCGAAAACACTTTAGCATACGCTCAGTATTTAGACAAAAACGATCCGTTAAGAGATTACCGCAATCGTTTTCATATTCCAAAAGTGAATGGCAAAGACAGCTATTACTTTACAGGAAACTCACTTGGCCTTCAGCCCAAAACCGCCAGAACTTATATTGAAGAAGAAATGAAAGGTTGGGAAACCTTGGGCGTAGAAGGGCATTTTGCATCGAGCAAAAGGCCTTGGATGGAATACCATAAATTCAGCAAAGATGCTTTGGCCAGAATTGTTGGGGCAAACCCCATCGAAGTAGTTTCTATGAATAACCTTTCGGTGAATCTCCATTTGCTGATGGTTTCGTTTTTCAAGCCTACCAAAACGCGCTACAAGGTCATTTGCGAAGCAGGTGCTTTTCCTTCCGATCAATACATGTTTGAAACACAGCTTAAATTTCATGGACTCAACCCTGATGAAGCGCTGATTGAGCTCAAACCGAGAATGGGTGAGCATACGCTGCGCAATGAAGACATTTTAAGCAAAATAGCTGAAGTGGGTGATGAATTGGCCTTGGTGCTTATTGGTGGCATTCAATATTACACGGGTCAGTTATTCGACATGAAGGCAATTACTGAAGCAGGTCAAAAAGTGGGTGCTAAAGTTGGGTTTGACTTGGCGCATGCTTTTGGGAATGTGCCTTTGCAATTGCACGACTGGAATGTAGATTTCGCCACTTGGTGTTCCTACAAATACTTAAACTCTGGCCCAGGAAACGTTTCAGGAATTTTCGTCCACGAACGATACGCCAACGACAGTTCACTCGACCGATTTGCGGGCTGGTGGGGTCACAATGAAAAGGAAAGATTTAAAATGAAGAAGGGTTTCCAGCCCATGCCTGGTGCAGACGGTTGGCAACTGAGCAATGTAAACGTAATTTCTACCGCATCTCATTTGGCCGCCTTAGAATTGTTTGATGAAGTAGGCATAGAAAAACTAAGGAAGAAAAGCCTGAAACTCACGGGCTATCTTGAATTTTTGATCAAAGACATTGCGGGTGATTCTGGTATTTTCGAAATCATCACGCCTTCAGACCCCGAGCAACGCGGATGTCAGCTCTCTATTTTCTTCCACAAAGATGGCCGCAGGCTTTTTGATGCACTTGCTGCCGCTGGAGTGATTGCAGATTGGCGCGAACCCAATGTAATCCGCATTGCACCAGTTCCGCTTTACAACCGTTATGAAGACGTGTATCAGTTTGCTCATATTCTAAAGAAAAACCTCTAAATGATGTAAACATGAATAGCCAGAATCAAAAAGTATCAATTTTGGGAGCCGGCCTTGTAGGCTCATTGCTTTCCATTTTCTTAGCGAAGAAGGGCTATTCTGTTACCATTTTTGAACGCAGAAGCGATATGCGCAAAGCGGGCACCATAGGCGGACGCTCCATCAACCTCGCCTTAAGCAGACGTGGATTAAAAGCTCTGGAAGCCGTTGGATTGAAAGAAAGAGTACAGGAAAGCTGCATTCCGATGCCCGGAAGAATGATTCATGATTTGGAAGGAAACCTCAGTTTTCAACCTTACGGAAAAGAAGGCCAGTTTATTAATTCGGTTTCCAGAGGTGGTTTGAATGAGTTATTGATGAGCGAAGCTGAAGCGCATGGGGTTGAAATTCGCTTCAATCATAAATGTGAGGAAGTAGATTTTGATACTGCCACCGCTCATTTTGAAAATGGCGAAAAGGTAAGTGCCGATTTTCTCTTCGGGGCTGATGGCGCATTTTCCGCTTTACGTTCGGCCATGCAAAAAACGGATCGATTCAATTACTCCCAAGAATATATTTCGGCTGGTTACAAAGAACTGACCATGCCGCCCAATAATGGCGATTTCGCTTTAGACCCGAATGCACTTCATATTTGGCCGCGAGGCGAATATATGCTCATTGCATTGCCAAATTTGGACAAGAGTTTTACCTGTACCCTTTTCTTTCCTTTTGAAGGAAAAGTATCTTTTGAAGCCCTAAAAACAGAAGAGGATGTTCAGCAATTCTTCGAAAGTAAATTCAAAGATGCGCTTCCATTTCTTCCTGAATTGAAAACCGAGTTTTTCGAAAACCCTACTTCCAGCTTGATTACCGTGAGGTGCAAACCTTGGGTAAAAGGAAATACGGCTTTGATTGGCGATGCCGCCCATGCGCTAGTGCCATTTTATGGCCAAGGCATGAATGCTGGTTTTGAAGATTGCTTTGTTTTTAATGAATTACTAGAGAAGCACGGAGCAATCAATGCTACTCTACTCGCGGAATATGAGGCTTTACGAATTCCTGACGGGAACGCCATTGCCGATTTGGCGCTCTATAACTTTATAGAAATGCGCGACAAAGTAGCCGACCCAATGTTTGTGCTGCAAAAGAAAATTGAAAAGCGCCTGAACGAACTTTATCCAGAAAAATGGATACCGCTCTATACCATGGTTACTTTTAGCGATTTCCGTTATTCAGAAGCTCATGCCCTAGGCAAAAAGCAACAAGCCATTATGGACCAAGTTTTAGCCCAACTGAATATTGAAGAGGTTTGGGAAAAACTGGATTTTGAGGAGATTGTGGGGAGGTTGAAGTTTTTATGAAAAATTCAACCAATGAAAACTGATAGAGACTTAGGACAACTAGGCGAATCGGAGCTAGAAAGACTATGCCATCATTTAGGAGTTAGCCCTAACAAAGCCAAATATGATAAAACTGGATGGGATTTCTTATTGGAATTCCCTTTCAACACTCAATATGAAGCTCCTCATGATCAAGCCCCAATTACAACCAGGTGTCTTGTTCAAGTCAAATCTACCGACCTAAACGAAAAAAACTGTCAAGTAAAAGTTTCTAACCTAAAGAGATTCCTTGAATTTCCAGATCCAGCCTTTTTCGTTTTTATGCATTATAACGGAAAAGAAAACGTCCAAGAAATATATGTAGTCCATTTTGGTAGACCCTTAATCGAGAAAACTTTAAAAAAATTAAGAAAACTCTCGCTAAAACCTCTGGTCAAACTGCATAAAACTAAAATTTCTGTGAGATACAGTATCAAAGAAATTATAGAACCGGCTAATTCAGTTGGTTTAAATGTAGCCATTCATAAGTATATCCCTAAGGGGATGAAGGAATATAGAAAATGGAAAGATGGATTAATAAATACTCTCGGGTATGAGAAATATGGCCACCGTATGGACATAACAATTGAAAAAAAGGCCATTAAAAAACTAGAAGACATATCTCTTTCCAAAGAATATGAAGTAGATTTTTTCAAAATGAAAGTTTGGGATGAACGCTTTGGCATCCCAATATTAAAGTATGAAAGAAATAAAGATCAAACTGTACTAAAGTTCAAGCACCTGCCGAAAAAAAAGTATCAAGCTTGTTTTAAATCTGGCAAACAAAAGATCTGGTTTGATATTGAAGTTATGACATCAGTATTTTCTGATATCAATGATTCTGGTAAAATGAAAGTTAGTTGTGCATTGTTTGATTTGTACATCTATCTGAAAGACTATACACTAAAATTCGAGCCCTTATTAAACAATGAAGACCTATTGCCATTATTTCAGATTCAAAATCTCGCTAATCTAATCACAATACTCGGTACAACTAATGATGTACTATTTACAATTGAAGGCAAAAAACCTTTTAATCTGGTTATTCCTAGCCCCAGCATTGTCTGGGGAGAAGATGTTAATGAATTTGTAAATGCAACACAATCTCTTACCGAGATTTTTGATCGTACACATTTACCTACAAGCCATACTTTTTCTCTTAAATCTATTTATAGTCATAGAAATCAAGTTTTGAAAATCCCTAATCTTCAAAGTACGAATCATGCACTGTTTGTTTTTGATTTTACCTCAGAACAAATAATCCCTAAGGATAAGGAGTACACAATAGTAATATTCTTGGGGGTAACGATTGGTTTAACTAAGCTCGGGGTTTTAATTTCTGCCTCTGGCAATTGCATTCATCAAAATGAAAAAACGTTTCGTCTTAATGTTAATGAGAGTCAGATTCACGAAGCCGTATTATTTAATGAACAAACAGTTTCAACATCAATCATTGAGAAGTTTATTAACGACACAGAAAATGAATTAAAAGCAGAAAACAAGAGTCTTATCCGTTTCGAAGAGAAATCTATTATGTTAATCACATAAGTAGAAATCAACTCCCCCTATGCTCCCTTGGCGTTTTCCCTATTACTTCTTTAAATTTTCGATTGAAGTTGGAGAGGTTGCTAAAGCCTGATTCGTAGCAGACTTGAGAAACGGTATTGTCCTTATTAAGCAGGAGTTTGCAGGCTTGACCAATCCGGTAATCATTTAGAAAATCAATATAGGTTTTACGGGTGTGCTGCTTGAAATAGCGGCAAAAAGAGGCCTTGTTCATATTGGCCACTTCAGCTACTTCTTCCAGAGTAATGCGTCTACCAAAGTTTTCTAGGGTAAAGCGGAAGATATCATCCAGTCGCCTTCCTTCTGCCTCTTTCACTGATTTTTGAGGCAACTCGTTCAGGTAGGCAATGCTTTCTTCGTTCCCAAACAAATGGAGCAGTTCAAAAAATGAATTCAATCGCTTTAAGCCATTCGTTTCAAATACCTTTTCAAAAGCGTTTATCATCTGGGTTGAAAAATCATCCTTCACCCGAATGCCTCTTTCCGCATTCTGAATAAACTGGAGCAATTCTCTGATTTCTGGAAATAGCTTTGAAGTTTCTCTCAAATGTTCGGCACGAAAGAAAATAGACTTCGACAAAACCCGCATTTCCTGTTCGTAATACTTTTTGTCGCAACGAAAAACGTGAGGCACATTGGAGCCCATCACAAAGACTTGCCCCGCTTTAAAACTCCCCAAATGATCGCCATGAATCAGCGTTCCTTCCCCTGAAATAATCCATGTAATCTGTATTTCAGGATGCTGGTGCAGCATATCATAGAAATACTGTTCTTCATCAATTTGTAAGTAGATGGATGACGCTTCGGTTTTAGGAATTTTAAAAGGAAGTACTTTCACCTGTATGATTTAAGCCGAATAAAAAACTACTATTCATTATCTAGCAAATATAATATTAGTATTGGTGAATTTCCGCAAAGTTGACCATAAGCCAAGCCCTTACCTTAGCCAAAAAAAACAACACGATGAAAGTAGCATGGCAAGGCGTTTACCCAGCGGTAACCACAAAGTTTACAGATGACGATAAACTTGATTTAAAAATGTTTGAAACCAACATCCAAGCGCAATTGGCCGCTGGTGTTGACGGCATTATTTTAGGTGGCACATTGGGCGAAGCCAGTTCACTCATGGAAGACGAAAAGGATACTTTGGTAAGCTCCACTGTGGACATGGTAGCAGGCAAAGTCCCTGTGATTATGAACATTGCGGAACAAACCACGAAAGCCGCCATTATTGCTGCGGAAAAAGCCCAACAGAACGGAGCTAGCGGCTTAATGATGCTGCCTCCGATGCGCTACAAAGCTGACGATCACGAAACGGTTACTTATTATAAAGCAGTCGCCAAATCTACCGATTTGCCTATTATGGTGTATAACAACCCGATAGATTATAAAATCGAGGTGACTTTAGACATGTTCGAGCAACTGGCCGAGTGCGAAAACATTCAAGCCGTAAAAGAATCCACCCGCGATATTTCAAACATCACCAGAATGATCAATCGTTTTGGCGATCGTTTCAAAATTCTTTCTGGCGTGGACACCTTAGCATTAGAAAGCATATTTATGGGTGCCAATGGATGGGTAGCAGGCTTGGTTTGCGCTTTCCCAAAAGAAACCGTGGCCATTTACAGACTTCAGAAAGCTGGAAGGCATGAAGAAGCTTTGAAAATCTACCGTTGGTTCTTGCCGCTATTAGAGCTCGACATTAATGCTAAATTGGTGCAAAACATTAAGCTGGCAGAAGTAGCCACTGGTATTGGTACCGAAAATGTTCGTGCGCCAAGACTTGCCCTTTCAGGCGCAGAAAGAAAGCACGTACTACAGATTATCGAAACAGGAATTAAAACCCGTCCTGAATTGCCTGACTATTTGAATTTGTAAATTGAAGTCAATTATTCGCGCAGCAAAAAACACAACATGATTAAAGGAACAAATTTTATAGGATCAACCTCTTCGAAAGAAGGCACAGAACAACTCTTTGCACACAACCCTGCCAATGGCGAGGCTTTCCCTGAATCGTTTTCGGTGGCTACCAGCTCCGAAATTGATGACGCGGTAGCCAAAGCAACACAAGCTTTTCAAGTTTACAAAAGCATAGCACCGAGCAAAAAAGCCGATTTCCTTGATGCAATAGCGGATGAAATCATGGCTTTAGGCGATGCTTTAGTAGAGCGCGCTTGCGGAGAATCAGGTTTGCCAGAAGGTAGAATTCAAGGAGAAAGAGGTCGTACCTGTAATCAGTTGAAGATGTTTGCCAATTTGGTGCGCGAAGGCTCATGGGTAAATGCCACCATCGATACTGCAATTCCAGACAGAGCACCAGTGCCAAAGCCTGATTTGCGAAAAATGGAAGTCGCCATTGGCCCTGTCGCCATTTTTGGCGCGAGTAATTTTCCGTTGGCCTTTTCAACGGCTGGTGGAGATACCGCTTCTGCTTTGGCCGCTGGAAACCCAGTAATTGTAAAAGCACACGAATCACATTTGGGCACCAACGAAATGGTGTCGCAAGCGATTTTGAAAGCTGCGCAAAAAACAGGAATGCCCGAGGGAGTTTTCTCTATGGTAAATGGTGGAATTCCTGTGGGGCAACAATTGGTAAAACATCCGCAAATCAAGGCGGTAGGTTTTACGGGTTCGTTTAGAGGAGGAAAAGCCCTTTTCGATTTGGCCAACCGCAGAGACGAACCGATTCCAGTTTATGCAGAAATGGGGAGCATCAACCCAACATTTATTTTCCCGAACAAACTAAAAGAAAGTCCAGCCGATTTGGGGAAAATGGTGGCTGGGTCGGTAACCATGGGCGTAGGCCAGTTCTGTACCAATCCTGGTTTATTGGTGGGAATTCAATCGCCAGAATTAGAAGCTTTTTCATCTGCACTTTCACAAGCATTGGCCGAAACCGCGCCTTCCACAATGTTGAATGAGGGTATCGCAAAAAGCTATTATGCGAATAGAAAAGCGCTGTTGGAACAAAAAGGAGTGACATTAAGCGGTAATGCTATAGAAACTGAAGACAATCGTGGGCAAGGTTTAACTGCGAGTGTTCCTGCTTCTGAATTTCTAAAAAACACAAAACTACACGAAGAGATTTTTGGGCCATTTACATTACTAGTCGTCTGCGAAAATGAAAGTGAAATGAAGCAAGTAGCTCAATCACTTCAAGGGCAATTGACGGGCACATTATTGGCCACCAAAAGTGACATGACGGAAAATGCTGAAACCATAGACATGCTTGCTCAAAAAGTAGGCAGAATCCTCTTTAATGGAATGCCAACTGGGGTTGAAGTTTGTCCAGCCATGCATCACGGAGGCCCATTCCCTGCCAGCACCAATGGAAAGTATACTTCGGTGGGTACGGATGCCATTTACCGTTTTACCCGATCTATTTGTTACCAAAACTGGCCAGATCAAATGTTGCCTGCCGAATTGAAAGTAGGGAATCCGATGGGGATTTGGAGAAAGGTAGATAAAGAATTAAGGAGATAATGAGCTGATTTATTCATGACCATATGAAAGGGACAATTCGTAGCTTGATAAGCCATTCAGCAATTAGGAGCATACTAGAAAAATTCTTCATTGCAATAATCTTGTTAACTACATTTTCGTGTAACAAAAGAGAAGATATTGCGGAATACCAAACCTTCCCAAATGAGTTCATTGTAGCCAATGACTTAGAGGAAATCCCTATTGAAGTCGATCTATTTATTGTTACTGAAATGGCTGCTACCGACAGTCTTTTATTTACTCTTTTATATAAGGGAGATGAGGTGGTGAAAATATTCGACAACCAGACTTTAGAATATTTAGGTGGGTTTGGAAGTGAAGGAGAGGGCCCAAATGAGTTTTTCTACCCCTATCAAAATGGATTTCGAGTTTACGAAGGCAATGTTCTGTCTATGGTGGACAGAAAAAGCATCAGAACCATCCAAGTTTCGATTCAAAAGGACAGTAATAACAAAAGGGTAGCAACATCTACATTGGATGAAACTCAGCGTCATCAGTTGGCTGGCGTGATGATGCCGTTAAATGAAGGCTCTCTTCTTAATGACTCTACGGTAATTGGCTTAAATCAAACCTCTGAAGACAGCCAGTTTATCACGTTTGATTTCGTAAATAAAAAAATTGATTACGCTCATCAATTTCCACCCATCAATATTGAAGCTACTCCTTTTGAAATGGCACATTGGTTGAACTCTTATATGAAAATATCCAGAGATCATTCCAAAATAGCGATTGCTTACGAAAAGATTCCGCTTATTAGGGTCATTGATCTAAAAGAATATCAAAGTACCGAAGTACTTATGAAAACTGAAGAAGCCCCAATAGCAGATTTAATTGTGGATTCAGAAGGCCGTCCGATAAAAACCAATGGGATTATTTATTACTACGATATGGAAATTAGTAATGAATATATATTTGCTGGCTATCATAAAAAGGAAATTTCTTATAGTGAAAATAACGAGCCTCAGCATATTAATCATTCGGGAAATGAAATTCACGTATTTGATTTTCAAGGAAATGCCTTGGCTAAACTTAAACTCGATGACTGGATGCGACAATTTGCCGTAACCCCAAATTCGAGTTATCTATACTTCTCTCACCCAGAGAAAGAGAATTCCATTTTTAGATATGAACTTCCAAAATTTAAATAAAACCAACCTTACTATTCTTTCACTAATCCATTCATTCCTTATTTCATTAAACTAATATGAACAAGCGTTTTTTCTGCATCGATGCCCATACTTGCGGTAATCCAGTTAGACTGGTAGCTGGGGGCGGCCCAATTCTAGACGGTGCCAATATGAGTGAAAAGCGACAGCATTTCCTCAGAGAATTCGACTGGATTCGCAAAGGCTTAATGTTTGAGCCACGCGGACACGATATGATGTCCGGGAGTATTCTTTATCCGCCATCTGACCCTTCAAATGACATAGGAGTACTGTTCATCGAAACCAGTGGTTGCTTGCCCATGTGCGGTCATGGCACTATAGGTACGGTGACGATTATGATTGAAGAGGGTTTGGTTCAACCTAAAATACCTGGGCACTTGAGGTTAGAAACTCCAGCAGGTCTGGTGAAAATTGAATATCAGCAAGAAGGGAAAAGGGTAACTTCGGTAAAGCTGACCAACGTACCCGCTTATTTGGCGAAAGAAAACATCGAAGTTGAATGCCCTGATCTAGGAATACTCAAGGTAGATGTGGCCTATGGTGGAAATTATTACGCCATTGTCGACCCCCAAGAAAATTACCGAGACATGGCCGATTATACCGCCATGCAATTGATTGGTTGGAGTTTGAAGATTAGAGAACGCATCAACGCTGAACACAGCTTCAGTCACCCAGAAAATGACACCATAGGCGGCCTAAGCCATGTACTTTGGACGGGAGCAACGCTTCAACCGAACTCTACAGCGAGAAACGCAGTATTTTATGGAGACAAAGCTATCGACCGATCTCCTTGTGGCACAGGCACTTCGGCACGAATGGCGCAATGGGCGGCCAAAGGAAAACTTCAAAAAGGCGATCAGTTCGTTCACGAAAGTATTATTGGCAGTCAGTTTACTGGAAAAGTCGAAGATGTAGTTAAATTAGGCGCGTATTCGGGTATTATTCCGAGCATTGAAGGCTGGGCTAGAATTACGGGATACAATACAATAGTAATTGATGACGAAGATCCATACGCCTATGGTTTTCAGATGATTTAGACAATGGAAACAAAAAAAGTAATTGTGATTGGTGCTGGCATTGTGGGCCTGAGCACTGCTTATTTCCTTCGTAAACAAGGGGTGGAAGTCACCGTAATCGACAATACCGATGGTAGTAGCAACTGCTCTACCGGAAATGCTGGATACGTTTCTCCCAGTCACCTCATTCCGCTTGCTTCACCGGGCATTATTAGCCAAGGCCTCAAATGGATGCTCAATTCAGAAAGTCCTTTTTATATTAAACCTCGTCTCAATCGTGACCTGATAAAATGGGGACTTCTTTTTAAGAAATCAGCTACTCCTAGCAAAGTAGATGCCGCTGCAAAAGTGCTTTACGACCTTACTGTTCAAAGCCAATCGCTCTATGAAAAAATCATGGGGGAAGAAGGTATCGAGGCAGGTTATAAAAAGCCTGGGCTTTTAATGATCTGCAAAACCGAAAGTGCCCTTCACCACGAAATTGAACTGGTAGAACTGGCCAAATCTTTTGGGCTAGAAGCCGAGGTTTTGAGTCGTACTGAAACCGAAACCATGGAGCCAAATGTGCAATACAATATGGCAGGTTCGGTGTATTTTGGTTGCGATGCATGGATGACACCCAACGTGTTTATGCGTGAATTCAAGCAAAAGCTAGAGCAAATTGGGGTCAAATTTCAGTACAATACACAACTCGACCGAATTATTCACAAAGCTGGCCAGATCGATAAAATAATCACTTCACAAGGAGAGTTTTCTGCCGATGAATATGTATTAGCTGCTGGCTCATGGTCGCCAATATTGATGAAGCAACTAAAGGTAGACATTCCTTTACAAGCTGGAAAAGGATATAGTTTCACCCTCCCAACCCCCGTTGCTATGCCAAAACTCCCTTCTATTTTGGTGGAAGGAAGAGTAGCCACCACCCCAATGATGCACGGGCTAAGAATAGCTGGCACGATGGAAATTGCAGGTACGGGATTGAACATTAATGAGCGGAGGGTGCAAGGCATCATCAAATCCGTAAAAGAGTTTATGCCTCAGTTTGAAGCACAAGATTTCTCTCAAATTGAAACTTGGGCTGGATTGCGTCCATGCACACCAGATGGTCTTCCCTATATTGGCCGAACAAAAAAGTACAAAAACCTACTGGTAGGCACAGGCCACGCCATGCTTGGTTTTACTTTAGGGCCAATTACGGGCCAAATGCTTTCCGAAGAAATTTTGAATCATAAACCCTCTATTGTTTCTCCACTTCTGGAAGTTGAGCGCTTTGCCTAATACAAACCACTAAAAGAAGATGTGTTTCTTAAGTAGATGGCCCGAATTTCCTAAAAATTGACCATGGAGATTTTTTTAGAAATCAGGCATCTATGAATAGTTTCATCCTTGAGTTTACGAAGGGCTAAATTCTTATTATAGCCCTTCACTCCGATGTTAAGGAGTTCAGGATAGAAACCCATAACACAGATTGAGCACTGATAATCAACTGGTTGAACACTAAATAACCATCACTGAAATAAGAATATATCACTAAAAAAATAGCCTTTCAAATGAATATATTTGGAATTATGATGAAAAGTCTATTGTTTCACCCCGCATTTATTTAAGTACAACAAATCACCTCCTCAAAACATTTAGTAGCCATCATAGTATTCCATTTTTAAAGAGAAACCTATGGGAAAAACCGTAGCAATTATTGGCTCTGGTGTGGCTGGTTTGGCTTGTGCTATTCGCTTGGCCAAGAAAGGGCATATTGTAACCGTATTTGAAGCAAACTCCTACCCTGGAGGAAAACTAACAGAAATTAAATTGGGCGACTACCGCTTTGATGCCGGCCCCTCATTATTTACTTTACCAGAAGAGGTTGAAGCACTTTATGAGTTACATGGTTTAGATGCAAAAGCTTATTTTGATTACAAAAAACTTGATTCTACCTGTAAATATTTTTACCCCGATGGCACTGAAATTAATGCGGCAGCTGATATAGAAGCGTTTAAAGAAGAAGTCCATCAAAAAACAGGAGAACCAAAAAAGAATATTGAAAAGGCTTTAAGAAAAAGTTCGTTCCTATACGAGTTCCTCTCACCATTATTTATGCACAAATCACTGCATAAGTTAAGTACATGGGTGAGTATAAATGCCTTCCGATCGTACGGAAAACTATCCAAGTTCAATTTTAATCGAAGCATGCATCAGGTCAATCAGGCACGATTTGAAAACGAAAAAGTTGTGCAACTTTTCGACAGGTACGCTACCTATAATGGCTCAGACCCATATCAAGCACCGGGTACAATGAATATCATTCCACATTTAGAGTTTGGAATAGGTGCCTATTTTCCTACCAAAGGAATGCATGACATCACCCAAAGTTTGTATCAACTTGCGTTGAAAGTAGGTGTCAAGTTTCACTTCAATACCTCGGTGAGCAAAATCACATTACACGAAGGCAGAGCCAAGGGGATAGTAACCAAATACGGCTTTCACAAAACGGATAGAATAGTTAGCAACATGGATATTGTTGGAACTTATGAAAGGCTACTGAAAGGTGAACGGAAGCCCACTAAACTCATTAATCAACCGAAATCAAGTTCTGCCCTCATTTTTTATTGGGGAATAAAGAAAGATTTTCAGCAACTCGACCTTCATAACATTTTCTTTTCTAATGACTATGAAACGGAGTTTAAACACATTTTCAAAAAAGGAAGCATTTACGAAGACCCAACGGTTTATATCAACATTACTTCTACTCAAAAACCAGACGATGCCCCAGAAGGATGCCAAAACTGGTTTACTATGATTAATGTGCCTAACAACCAGGGGCAAGATTGGGATGTGATAATTAAAGAAGCTAGAAAAAATATTTTAGCAAAACTCTCCAAGCAATTGGGTGAAGCTATTGAGCCGTTGATTGAGGTAGAAGACATTTTAGACCCTATTAAAATTGAGGTTAGAACCTCATCTACCCAAGGTGCTCTTTATGGAAACAGTTCAAATAACAAGTATGCTGCTTTTTTAAGGCACCCAAATTTTTCAAGCAGAATAAAGGGCTTGTATTTCTGTGGTGGAAGCGTTCATCCTGGTGGTGGAATTCCGTTATGCCTATTATCGGCAAAGATTGTAGCCGATAATTTTGAGTAGTTAACGCGAGGTAACCAAAGTAGAGTCTGACTGTGCTTCTAGGTTCTTGGCAAACAAAGTTTTGTATTGGTCGTATCGCTCAAAAATTTTCTTGACGTAGTTCACGGGTTCATCACCTCTACAATAACCAAATTGTACTACTGGGTCGGTGTAATATTTTTCGGTTGATTTAGAGATCAAATAATCCGCTACATTACCGTCCCAAACTTCGGGGTTACCCCCATACTTTTTGGTCAACTTTACAGCATCCATTACATGGCCTTGCCCTACATTATATGAACCTAGAACGAACTTCAATCGCTCCTTAGGATCTGACACTTTATCAGCCCAATAACCTTCCAGCCATTCTAAAAACTCGGTTCCTGCCTCTATGCTTTCCTCGGGGTCAAAAGGATCCTTCACGTTGAACCGTTCAATAGAAATATCTGTAAGCTGTAAGAGACCTTTTGCTCCGGCCCACGACTCCACTTCCGGATCAAACTTTGATTCTTGATAGGCCAAAGAAGCCAACATTACCCAGTCGACAGAAAGGTTTTTAGCTGCCAATTTAAACAAGTCGTCATAAGGCGAAATCATTGTACCTCCTACCGAACTAAAATCACTTTGTGCTCTTAAGTTCTGCGACTTTCTATATTTAAAATATCGGTCGTAGATCATGTTAAAATCTGGTGTTGCTTTTACTTCACCCAGCCAATGATCGATTGTATCTTTTAAAATAGGCGCATTTTTACGCACTGCCCAAGCAATTTTCTGAGGAAAACTAATGGCCGTTTCCACATCCAAATCTGGATAGTAAGTAGCATTAATCATCGCGATATCTTCATCGGCAATTGTATATTCAATTTCTCCTTCTGCCACCTTTTTAATCAACGCTTCGGTATCCATGACACCAACATCCTCAAGGATTATTATGTCTTCACCAATTTCATTCGATAAGTTTTTGAGTCTTTCGGAGAAAGAAGAGCCCTTTCGCGTATGCACCTCTTTCCCTCCTAATTCCAGCGGGTTTCTGATCATACTTTCTTCTATATCATGAAGCTTCATGTTTCTCCAGCCTTCGGGTTTGCGCTGCACCAACACTTGTCTTACCTCGGTATGACTCTCTGTAAACGCTACCCTTTCTGTTCGTTCTTTGGTTACTGTTAAATGGTAGGCCATTACATCGGCTGCTCCCGTATTGAGCATAAAGAATGCTTCTTCAATATCTGATGTAAGCTTAATTTTAAGAGACAGCCCTAAATTTGAGGCCATTCGCGACAATAGGTCATATTCATAGCCCATAGGCTGACCTCTGTAAATAAAATATCCGGTAGAGCTATTGTCGACTACCGCGGTTAGTGTGCCGCGCTCTTTAATATCGTCAAATCCAATCTTAACTGGTTCAGCGCGTAACTCAGGCTTAGTTTGTTGACTATTGCTTGTGGTAGCGCTTTTTCGGCACGATGAAAATAGAAGGAGCCCTGAACACAGGGCTATAAAAATCACAAACGACTTTCTTTTTATCATATTCTCTCCTGATGGTGAGCAAGAACTTAAACTAGCCAAAGGGGCAAATCGTTCAAATTCAATTAGATAAAATAGTCAACAAATCTTACAGATCAAAATAAGCGGAACCTTATTGTCTATTTACATTTCCGCCAGAAAGCCTTTTAAGCTCAATTTCTGATAGCTTAACGTTGTACTGAGTGGTAATTTTTCTGATTTCTGCCTGAACTAAATTAATCTGGGCTTCGCGTAATTCAATTGCAGTTGAGTTTCCTACTTTGAATCTTTCAAGGGCAATATCATAGTTCTCTTTGGCTACTTCTAAGTTCAATTCCTCAAGCTGATACAAGCGAATGTTGTTTCTGTAGTTTCCATAAACTTTACGCACATCAGATTCTAATGACTGCGTTAGATCTCGGATTTGAAGTTCAGCTACCTCCAACTGAATCTTGGCATTCTGTTCTCTACGCTTTAAATCAAAGCCATTGAAAATATTGAAGTTGAGGCCAGCACCATAATTAAAACCGGTGGAAAGGTTACTTAAAACAGCTCCGGCATCGGAGTTTCTATCGTTATAAGTATACCCAAAATTGAGGCTAATCGTAGGGTATTTTTCAGCATTCAGTTCTTTAATCTGTAAATAATTTACCTCACGATTTCTCTGTGCTCTTACCACAGCAGGGCTATTAAGGTTGGCCTCAGCCAGTACATCTTCTAACTGAATAGAGCTATCAAAAGAAAAGCCAGAAGTGATTTCAAACTCGCTTTCTAAATCTTGCCCCAATAATCTGTTCAGTTCTAATTTCACATTATTAATTAATTCTTGCTGAATCAGAAAGCTAGATGAGTCGGAATTATAATCTACTTGTGCCTGAAGATAAACTAGTTTTGAAGCCTTACCCACTTCGTATCGGGTATTAGCCAACTCTAAACGCTGTTTACTTAAATCTAAGGCATCTTGAAAAACACGCGCTCTTTCTTGTTCTAACACTACTCTGTAATATGCGTTAGAGATAAGCGCAATGTTATTTTCTATCTGAATTTGTAAATCATCTTCCCCTAATTGGGCTTGTGCTTTCAATCTATCTCGGGTATGAAACATTCCTAAACCATCAAAAACTGTCCAGTTTAGGGTCGGAGAAATATTCAAGTTATTGGTCTTGGCGTCCTTAATCTCTCTGGTTTCGTTACTGTTCGCCAATTGCTGGGTTACATCTGTATTACTATACGATTTATTCGCAGAAATTCCGAAAGTAGGCAACAATGCACCATAGCTCATATCGGAGTTGTTGGCACTTGTTTCTGCCGATTTCTTTGAAATTTTAATCGATAAGTTATGTTCAAGCCCCAAATGTACGGCCTCGGTAATGGTTAGCGGTTCTTGCGCACTTACTTTTACTAAAGCGAAAAAGAGTAGTGCTAAAGCTATTTTCAATTTCATAATTAGGCAGTCGTTCTTGAAAGTCTACTTTTTTTACTGGTGAAATAGGTATAGATCGCTGGAATCACATAGAGTGTTAATACCGTAGAGAAAATCAACCCACCAACAATGGCCACGCCCATAGAAACCCTACTTTCGGCACCAGCGCCAAGCGCTAGAGCTATTGGTAAAATTCCTAAAATGGTAGAAAGAGAAGTCATCAAAATAGGTCGGAAACGTGATTTTGCGGCATCCAAAACAGCATCACGAACACTTAATCCATCGGCTTTTCTTTGATTGGCAAATTCTACAATCAGGATTCCGTTTTTTGACACGAGCCCCACCAACATAATGATACCAATTTGGCTAAAGATGTTTAGTGACTCTTCGTACCTCCAGATTACAAGCAAGGCTCCAGCTAAAGCGAGAGGCACCGTAAACATGATGATCAGAGGGTCCACAAAGCTTTCGAACTGAGCAGACAATACCAAGTAAATCAAAATCAAGGCAAATCCGAATGCAAAGTAAAGGCTGTTGGCGCTATCTCTAAATTCACGAGATGTTCCTGCCAAATCCGTAGTAAAAGATTCATCTAATACCTCCTTAGCAATGGCATCCATTACATCAATTCCTTGCCCTGTGGTTACCTTTGGCGCCAAACTGGCCGAGATTGTTGCTGCAGCAAATCTATTGAAACGATATAGTTGCGGTGGCGAACTATTTTCTTCAAGGCTTACAAGGTTATCCAACTGAATCAATCTTCCATCAGATGACCTAACGTACAAGGCCTTTAAATCTAAAGGATCGTTTCGGTTGTCTCTATCTACTTGCCCAATAATTTGATATTGCTTTCCGTCTAAAATAAAGAAACCAAACCTTTGGCCTGCCAAACCTAATTGTAAAGTTTGAGCTACATCTCTTACTGAAATCCCTAGCGTTCGAGCCTTTTCTCTATCAATTTCGATAGTGATTTCTGGTTTAGTAAATTTCAAATTCAAGTTCACAAAAGTAAACTCAGGAGAATCTTGCGCCTTAGCCATAAATTCTGGCAGTACTTCCTTCAGCTTTTCCAAATTTGGAGCTTGTATTACGTACTGCACGGGGAATCCGCTACTTCTTCTACCACCAATAGTCGCTGGCTGAGAAAGTGAAGTTCGGGCTTCGGTATACTGAGCTAAAATTGGGGTAAAGTCATCTAAAATTTCCTGCTGACTCCTTTCTCGTTCCGAAGGATCTTTCAGCATAATGGTAATTCTAGCAGAGTTCATAGAGCTGTTTCCAAAACCAGGCGAAGTAATCGTAATTAAGGCTTCCTTTTCTGGAATATGTTTGTCTACAGCACTGATAATGCTATCAACATATCTATCCATGTACTCAAAAGTGGCTCCTTCTGGTCCTGTTGCATTGGCACTTAACGAGCTTCTATCTTCTAAAGGTGCAATCTCTTCCGGTATTCTATTTCCAGACAAAAAGAAAACAATCATTCCTGCAGAGAGCAAAATAATTACGAATGCCATCCACCTCATATTCATAAAGCCATCCAGTGAATTATTGTAAGCTCGATTGAGGCTTATAAAGAATGGCTCGGTTTTACGGTAGAACCAATTCTTTTTCTCTGATTTTCTCAGAAGCTTAGAACTCATCATTGGAGTAAGCGTGAGCGCCACAAATGATGAAATCACCACTGCCCCTGCTACTACCAGTCCGAATTCTCTAAAGAGTCGACCAGTGAGGCCCTGAAGGAAAATCACAGGCATAAACACCGCTACCAAGGCCACGGTAGTAGAAATTACAGCAAAGAAAATCTCGTTCGTTCCTTTAATACCAGCCTCTTCTGGCTCCATTCCTCCTTCAATTTTGGAGTAAATATTTTCGAGCACTACAATAGTATCATCTACCACTAATCCAATGGCCAAAACGATTCCTAAAAGGGTAAGAACATTAATGGAGAACCCAAAAATGTACATTACGAAAAAGGCTCCAATCAATGAAATGGGGATGGTCAATACAGGAATCAGGGTTGTTCTCCAATCTCGTAAAAAGAGGAAGATAATAACCACCACCAGCGCAAAGGCAACAATGATGGTTTGTTGTACTTCGCTAATCGACTCTCGAATATATTCGGTATTGTCAAAACCTATCCCTAGTTCAATATCTGCAGGAAGGTCCTTCTTAATTAATTCAATTCTTTCGTAAAAGTTATCTGCAATCTCGATACTGTTAGAGCCTGGCTGGGTTACTACTGCAATCCCCACCATTGGCACACCATTTCTCTTCAGAATTGTTCTATCATTTTCTGGGGCAAGTTCAGCCCGGCCAATATCTCTAAAGCGAACAATGGTTCCGCCATCTTCTTTTACAATTAGGTTGTTAAATTCCTCAGGAGAGTTAATTCTACCAATGGTTCGAACTGCGATTTCGGTGCTGTTGCCTTCTACCGCCCCTGAAGGTAACTCTACGTTATCACGGCCTACGGCATTTTGAACATCTAATGGCGTAAGTTGGTAGGCGGCCAATTTATCTGGATCCATCCATAAGCGCATTGAATAGCGCTTTGAGCCCCAAACTTGAACTGAACTAATACCCTGAATGGTCTGAACTCGTTCTTTAAAAATGTTTTCTGCCAGAAGTGTAAGGTCGAGCAGGTTTCGCTCTTTACTCGATATATTCAAAAAGATAATTGGGCTGGCATCTGCATCTGCCTTTCGTACCGTTGGCGGCTCTACATCGGGGGGCAATCGCCTTACTACTCCAGCTACTTTATCCCTTACATCGTTGGTTGCCGCTTCTAAATCAACACCTAAATCGAACTCCGCAGAAATTGAACTTCCACCATCACGACTTGTTGAAGTTAAGGTTTTAATACCCGCAATACTGTTGAGCGCTTCTTCAATTGGCTCGGTAATTTGAGCTTCAATAATTTGAGCGTTCGCGCCAGCATAACTTGTAGAAACGGAAATTACAGGAGGATCCACACTAGGAAACTCACGTACTCCCAAATAGCTAAAACCAATTACCCCAAAAATCACGATGATGATATTCATCACCATAGCAAGTACGGGGCGCTTGATACTGATGGTTGATAAACTAGACATACTTTATTGTGTTAAAGATGAAATAGAAATCGAAGAGCCTTGTCTTATCTCTAATAATCCAGAGGTAATTACCGTATCCTGTGGGCTAAGTCCTTCTAGAATCTGAACAGAACTTTCAGTTCTAAGGCCAATTTTCACTGGCACCGACTGCGCTTTTCCTCCCTTAGCTACAAATAGCATGTGGCCATTCAATTCAGGAATTACGGAAATTGCAGGAACCATTAGAGCGTCATTTACAGACGACATAATCAATTCAATTTTAGCAAACTGCCCTGGCAAAAGCTTTCCATCTTCATTACTGGAAATAGCCCTCATTCTTAGGGTTCGGGTGTTCTGATCGATTTGCGGTTCGAAAGCGTAAACTGTCCCTTTAAAAATTTCTGTTGATGTTTCGGTTTCAAATTGGATTACATCGCCCACACTTACAATAGAGGCGTATTTCCCAGGTATGGCAAAGTCAATCTTAACAGGATCGATACTGTAAAAATTGGTGATAATAGTGCTATTAGTAATATAGGCACCCTCACTGATTTCTCTTAAACCTAATATTCCGTCAAAAGGAGCAACAATAGATGTTTTCGCCAATTGTGCTTCTATCACCTTAATGTCGGCTTCGAGTGTATTTAGATTGGTTAATGAAATATCGTATTCCTCTTGGCTAATGGCTTCTTTGTCGAGTAGCAGCTTTTGCCTATTTTCACTGTCTACGGCCAACTTTTTACTAAAACGTAGTTTTTCTAATTGCGCTTGAAGTTCATCGTCTTTCAGACTCACTAGTAAGGTGCCCTTTTTTACCTTTTGCCCTTCCTTAAAATGAACCTTGGTGACTAAGCCCGAAACTTCACTTTTAAGTTCAATAGATTCGTTAGGCAAAATTGAACCTGTAACCTTAATTTTATTTTCTAAAAGCTTTGGTGTAACCACTACACCACTCACTGGAAGTGCCGATTTAGCCCTTGACGTGTTTTGCGCTGAGGCTTCGGTATTTGCGCTACTGCCAGTAATTTCATCAAATCGAGGGTATACCGCCCATGCTGCAACCGCCAAAATGATTATCAAGACTAGAATTATTCTTGATGTTTTACTCATTGTAATAAATAGTTAGGATAAGGAATGTGTTCTTATAAATGCTATTGAAAGCTTGTTAAATTCATCGGGTTGCTCAACGTTGCATACATGGCCGCAGTTATTCAATATATTTAACCACGCATTTTTATGATGTGAAACTAACTTGAGCACTTGTGGAAGGAACATATAGTCTTCATCACCCATTAAATATAGGGTTGGGGCTATTGTTTCCTTCTCGTTAAAATATTTTAGTAATGGATTAATGTTATTTGTCAACTTAAACCATTTCATAAATTCATGCTGACACAGTCTTTTGGCCTGACCAATAAACAAATCTCTCGATTCAGCATTTCGCTTTCTTGGCATTATAATCCAAGCAAAAAGTTTGTAGAGCCAAATAAAAGGCACAAACCTTTTTAGTGCGTTGCCTACCCCCACCAAAAATTTAGACCTAACATTTAAACGAGTAACAGCCCCTCCTAAAACAAGAGATTTCACTCGCTCGGGAGCAATCTCGCAAAGTGTTCGAATAATTATTGTACCTAGTGATATACCCACAAAGTGGGCGCTTTTAATCTTGAGGTGATCTAATACTTCAATAATATCTTTACTAATATTCTCAAAGTTGTGGTCGTTGGTAAAGTAGCGCTGAAAAGCTTCTTGAGATTTACCATGCCCCCTTAAATCGATCAAGAGTACATTAAATTCGCTTTTAAAGCTTTTTATCTGACGAAACCAAATGGAAGAACTTCCCCCGGCACCATGGATAAAAGCTACCCATTCATCAGATTGATTATTTCGATATGTTTTATAATATAGCAAGGCTTCGCAGTTAGAGGCAAAACTAACTTAAAGGTTTAATTTTTGTTTAACCGTTTGAAAAACTTAAAGGTTCAAACCTAAAATAACCAGTTTAAAGCATCTTTAGGCCGGTTAGTTTTATCGAATAAGTGAGCAAACACTCCCATTTTCAGTAAACAAAAAAGCCATCTTAGGTTACCCCAAGATGGCCTCTTTAATATTGTTAGAAATTTACTCTTAGAAGTTAATTCTCAAAGTAGCATTCCAAGTTGTTCCGAAACCAAACCATACTGAGTTTGCGTAGTCGATACCTTTCCATGCAGGAGCAGATTCGTTAGCTCTATGAATGTTAGTGTTTGATTCAGAGATGTAAAGTGTGTTGAATAAGTTGTTAACGTTCACTCTGAAAGAAGATGAGTTACCTAACAAGTCAAATCTTACTGTACTACCTAAATCTACTAATCCGTAAGAAGGCAACTTAAGTGCTCCTTTGTTGTTCGGCTGTAAGAAGTCAGTATTGTTAATTGAGTAGTCAGCATAAAGACCATCAACAAAACGGTAAGCTAAATCAAAGTTCAATTTTCCAATTTTGTATTCAGCCTCGAAGTATGAAGTAAACTGAGCAGCATCACCAACTTTAGCATCTTTAACATAAAGTGTAGCGTTACCAACTGACTGGTTTTGATCGTTGAATACTGTAGCGTTAAAGTCTTTTGTGTATTTCCAATCACCTGCAGACACCATACCTTTGAATTTCAATTGGCTGTTATATCTGTAGTCTACTTCTAATTCTAGACCCATGTGACGAACATCAACATCTTTGAATTGAGCAGTTCCGTCAATACCACCTGGAAGTGACACTCCTTGTGAAATGAATCTGTTACCCCAGTTAGTAGAATAAGCGTTAACATTAACTTTCAAGTTATTATTCACAAAACCATAACCCAACTCAAGAGAAGTAATCTCCTCATTTTGAAGATCAGTATTTACGTCATTAGCAAAACCAGGGAACACTGCATCGAACAATGGTTGTCTAGAGATATAACCTGCATTAAAGAAGAAGTTAGATCTTTCATCAAGGTTGTAGTTCGCACCACCTTTAACATATCCACCACCAATGTTTTTCTTTTCAGAAATTGGGTTTGCTGGTTGATCAAAGAAATCTTCTCTTTTGAATGATTGGTTTGAGTAACCTGCTTGTAATACAGCAGTAACAGAAGACTCATTGTTATACTCGATCAAACCGTTAACACCTTGCCATCCAACAATACCAGTGTTGAAGTAATCTATTTTCTCTCTTTCTAAACCAGTGTTTCTAAACGGAGAAGCAGAGATAGTTACGTTTTGGATTTGACCAGCAGAGTTGGCGTTACCAGTTGAATAATATCCATCAAGCCCCATTAGGTTTTCTAAAGCTCTGTAATGGAAACCAGTGTAACTTCTTAAATCAACACCTACAGAATATCTCCATTTGTCTTTTGTTATATCTAAAGTAGAAATACCACCTACCCAGTTATGTGAGTTCATTG
The DNA here is from genome assembly GCF_001592945.1 of Roseivirga seohaensis. Taxonomy (GTDB): domain Bacteria; phylum Bacteroidota; class Bacteroidia; order Cytophagales; family Cyclobacteriaceae; genus Roseivirga; species Roseivirga seohaensis. The sequence goes on along the minus strand of NZ_LRPB01000002.1, from coordinate 15,879 downwards.
AAGCTCTTCTTACTAGTACAGCTCTATTTACTCCATCATTTCTAAAACCATTAGAACCAATTAACTGACCTTGGAAACCAGAGATTGAACCTGTATATGGAGATGTTGTTCCTCTATTTACTGCGATTACGTTATCAAAGTCGATAGAACCGTCAGGGTTTCTTGAAGCAGCACCTTTGCCATCTTCGAGTAAATGTTTGGTTAAATCAATATTGAAAGGGTATAGGTCGATATCTGAGTTACGGAAGTTACCACCTCTTGGGCCTGTTCCTCCACCTCTACCGGCAGAACCATAAAGTGATGTTGCTAATTTTACGTCATTAGAAATCTCCCAATCCCAGTTAAAAGTTGCTAATGGTTTGTTGTAGAAGTTTCTTCTCATGTTGAATTCTTCACCACCTAGCTCACCAGCATCAGTATTCCATTTTCTGTCAACACCTGACTCACCAAAATTGATGTAATCACGGATAGACACCCAGCTGCTTCTTTGGTTGTGCCACTGACCAGCTCCTAAAACTGAAAGGTTAAGAGCATGATTAGATCCTTCTGGAGCATAACCAACAGCTGCAAAGTAATTCCAACCTTCACCAGAAGTTCCGTTCACATAACCGTTACCAGACCATCTGCTCAATAAGAATGAGCTTGCCCATCCGTTATCATTTTTACCAGTGTTGTAAGACACTGAAGTTTTCACATAACCATCATTACCAATACCTTGAGTAAGCGTTCCTCCTTCTTCAACTTCAGCAGCTTTAGTGAAGATAGAAACCGTTCCTCCTACAGATGGGACAGCTAATCTTGAAGCACCAAGACCTCTTTGGATTTGGATACCTGAAGCAACGTCAGTCATTCCTTGCCAGTTACTCCAATAAACCCAACCATTCTCCATGTCGTTTACTGGTTGACCGTTGATCAAGAAAGAAGTATTGCTTTGAGTAAAACCTCTCAAAGACAATCTTGAGTCACCGTATCCTCCACCTTCTTTTGTAGTATATACACCTGGAGTTCTGTTCATAATCTCAGGAAACTCCATGTTACCTACCTTCAAAGTAATTTCAGAAGGAGCAATAGTAGTAATTGCTACAGGTGTTTCTCTTTCTTTCGCAACGTCAATCACGTTAGAAGTAATAACAATTTCACCTAAAAGGTTAGCTTTAGGAACAAGCGCTACTACCATTCCTTCTGCTGCTACCATTTCCATGGTCTCAAAGCCAATAAATGATATCTGTAAGGTTTCTCCTGCCTTAGCACCTTGTAATTTAAAAGAGCCATCAAAACCAGAAATAGTTCCTGTTTGAGTCCCCTTAATAACTATTGTAGCACCCTGTAATGGGTCTTTAGATTCCGCGTCAATAACCTTTCCGGTTATCTGAGCGAATGCTGCTTGAGATGCCAGTATAAGCACCACACTTAGTAAAAATTGTCTCATAAACGAAATTTTAAATATAGATTAGATTAGATATTAGAAATCGTACTTGTTTTTCAAGGCAAAAGTAACATATTAGAAACGCTGCGGCTTTTTAACAAATGTTAACGTTTCGCTATGAATGACAACCATACTTAACGTTAACTTAATATTCATTTTTAGATTCTACCTTTAAGCAGTTTCACCAAACAAAATTAGGTTAAAAGCTTTTACACCAACCATTTATTCTATACAAAACACCAAAATCTGCATTTGATAAATCAGGATCCAAAACCATACTTTATTGTTTTGCGATACAAAGTTAAATGTTAAAAAATGTAAAGTAAATTTTCCTTTCATAATTATTTATAACCGTTCAAAAAAATGAAGCGTACTAGCAGAAAGAAACTAAAAAAGATTGGTCTATTTTTTCTTCCACAATCCGATCACTATATTCGATTAAAATGACACTACAAAGTGAATTATGAAGGTTTTTGCTCCTCTATTTTCCCTGTTGGCCTTACTGAGCCTTTCTTTTTCTGCTAATGCACAAAAGGATTTAAGTTATTATTTACCTGCCAATGTTATTTATAACCAAAGCATTCCTACGCCTAAATCTGTAATTGGGCATGAGGTAGGTGAATGGCATATAACCCATGATAAACTGGTGTTATACATGCGTACCCTCGCTGAAGCTTCAGACCGAATTACTATTGAAGAAATTGGCCTTACACACGAGGGGCGTCCGCAATTAATGCTTACTATAACCCATCCTAATAATCAGGCAGGGATAGAAAAGATAAGAACGGACCATGTGTGGCTTACTTACCCAAACGAATCGGACAAGTTCGATATCAAAAAAATGCCCGCTGTTATTTCTATGGGCTTCAGTATTCATGGAAATGAGTCTTCTGGTTCTAATGCGGCTATGCTAGTGGCCTATTATATGGCAGCAGCGCAAGGCCCAGAAATTGAAAATGCCCTTAGAAATACCGTAGTTCTTCTGGACCCTTCGCTTAACCCCGATGGACTAAACCGATTTTCCACTTGGGCTAACATTCATAAATCAAAAAACATTAATCCCGACCCAAATGACAGGGAATACAACGAGGTTTGGCCAGGCGCTAGAACCAACCACTATTGGTTCGACCTGAACCGCGACTGGCTTCCGGTACAACAACCCGAGTCGCAAAACAGAGTCGCAAAATATCATCTTTGGAAACCTAACGTATTCACAGATCATCATGAAATGGGAACCAATTCTACATTTTTTTTCCAGCCGGGTGTTCCCGCCAGAACACACCCGCTTACTCCAAAAGGAAATCAAGAATTGACTGAGAAAATTGGCCAGTTTCATGCTGAGGCTTTAGATAATATTGGCTCCCTCTATTTTACCAAAGAGGGTTATGATGACTTCTATTACGGAAAAGGCTCAACTTTTCCTGACATCAATGGGGGAATAGGTATTTTGTTTGAGCAAGCAAGCTCTAGAGGCCATGCTCAAGAAAGTGACAATGGCATTTTGGAATTCCCTTTCACCATAAAAAACCAGTTCACCACTGCACTTTCCACCTGGAAAGCCGCAGTAGACATGCGCGTGGAGCTTCTTGATTATCAAAGAGATTTCTATAAACGTGTGTTGCGAGATGCCGATAATGATGACATTAAAGCATACATTTTCAAGGCAGAAAAAGACCCTGCACGGTCGTACCATTTGGCGGATATATTAGACCAGCAAGAAGTTGATTTTTATAGACCATCCAGAAAATTAAAATTCAACAATGAAGAATACACGCCAGAAAACAGTTACATCATTCCTTTAAAACAGCGCAATTACAAGCTAATTAAAGGCATGTTTGAAAAAAGAACCACTTTTGAAGATAGCCTCTTTTATGATATTTCTGGGTGGACGTACCCGCTCGCTTTTGACCTTGAGTATAGCGAGCTGAGCAGCCGAGATTATGGCCGAAACCAATTGGGCGATAAAGTAATGAAGCCTCAGTTCCCTAAGGGAAGCGTTATTGGCGGACAAAGCAATTATGCCTATGCTTTTGAATGGCATGGCTATTATGCTCCGCGAGCAGCCAACCGTTTACTGGAAAAAGGGATTAGAATTAAAGTAGCCACCAGCAAATTTGGCGATGGTAAAGATCTAAATTTTGACTATGGAACCATTTTAGTGCCCGTAAGCAACCAAAAACTTTCTGCAAGCGAGCTATATATCCAAATGCAAACCATTGCCAATACAGACGGCATTGACGTTTATGCCATGAATACCGGGCTCACAGAAGGTGTTTCATTAGGTAGCAATGCTTTTATAAATATAGATAAGCCAGAAGTAGCGCTAGTAGTAGAGTCAGGAAGCAGTGCTGATGCCGGTGAGATTTGGCACTTATTAGATACCCGAATGAACATGAGGGTTACCAAATTACCTGCCGACAGACTTGGTTCTTCGGCCATTAGCCGTTACAATACGATTGTGATTACAGGAGGGGTTAATTTATCTGAATCAGGCATGGAAAACCTCAAACAATGGATCAGAAATGGAGGCACATTAGTAGCCAGCAACAGTAGTGCCACGGCATGGGCAGCCAGAAACAAACTGACGCAACTCAAATTTGTAGACGTAGAACAATACACAGGAGAAAAAATCACTTACGATCAAATCTCCAACTTTCAACGTGGGCAATCTATCCCTGGAGGGGTTTACATGAGCGAACTCGAATTATCGCACCCAATGGCTTATGGTTATTACAATAAGGAACTCCCCACCATGCGAAGAGGCAACCTAATGATTGAGGCGTCTGAAGATAAATTTTCAAACCCTGGGTTATATACGGAAGACCCGCTACGTAGTGGCTGGATTAACAAGCCAAATCTTGAAGCTTTAAAAGGCACTTCTACCATTAGAGTAGGCGCTTTTGGTCAAGGGCGAATTGTCTCATTGGTAGACAACCCTAATTTCAGGGCTTTTTGGTATGGCACAAACAAACTGATGATGAACGCTATTTTCTTTGGTAGAATCGTAAACTCGTCTGCGGCAAAATAATTAACCAGTATACTACTCAAATAAGGTGGCCTCAACAAAGCCACCTTATTTAAGTTTTCCGACAATCATTTTAGAAAAAGTATTATTTTTGTCAAAATTACTCCCTTTGAACCAGAGACTTTTTCTTCTCGACAAAAACTACATCCTTAAACAGGTACAAGAAGACATGAAGCATAGCCTTCAGGTAGAACTTGTGACTCAGATTAAGCAAGGTTATTTCAACTTGTTTAATCCCTTAAGGCTGATAGACGACCTCTCTGAAAAAGTCGAGAATTTTGAACCCTCCGACCTTTCCTTTTTTGATGAATTATACACCAACTTAGCTGGTATTTACCGCTATCAGGCTGAAGGAAATCAGTTAGAGTTACTGTTTGACGGAAGAAGCCATTACGACAAATATTTGGATGACTGGAAAGCAGGCTTTCAGGCTTATTTGACTGAACTATGCCTTAAGAAAAACTTTATTTTAGCAGGTTTAGAATTGACCGTTTTACATTCGCCAGAGCGAAGATTGGAACTGGCCCAAAACAGAATGAAGGTTTGTATCTACGAACACTTCGGCCTTAAAATTTACAAATACAAAGGCATTCAAAAATACGAGAGTAAAAGCGCGTAAAGACTTATCGCTTTATTTCGCTGAATTTAATCCATTACTATTCCTAAGTACTGAACCAGTGGCTAACATTAGCTTTTAGCAGCCTTAGGGCTTTGAATTTCATAGAGGATTTAATACCTCCTTCTGGCGGAAAATGGTTAAAACCATTACAGATAAACATTCTCACACATAGCCCACGGTTTAAACCGTGGGCTATGTTTTGGACTGCTCGCTCAGAACCGTTTTAACGGTTTATAATTCTGCAATTGACAGCAGATTATTGAAAATATACCACCAACCAACTTCATAAACATTATTATATGCATTCTATATCGAAGTTTTTATAAATTACATGAGATACATACACCACCGAGATGACGCATACATAATGTTTACTACAATCATGAAAAGCATTGCATTACTCATATTAACATTGATTTTAATCACAAGTTGTAATTCAGAGCAAACTTCATCGGAATTAGAGAAAATGAGCGAAGAACTTGCTGACAAACAAAAGCAAGTTGTTGAATTGCAAAACCAAGTTAAACAACTAGAAAAAGAATTAAAACCAACCCCAACAAATCAGCAATCATCAGACTATTATCTTTTTGTTGAAAGCTCAGGTTCTGAGATCAACGTTGCTGAAAGATTAAAAAGTGGAGAACGAAAATTAATTGATAAAAAGGATTTTACAGACACTTTAGATATCTCTGATAATTTTTTTGTTTATCAACATACATCAGAAATCACACAAACCACAGATTCAGAATTTGAATCAATTCTTCGGGATTTTGATCAAGTTGAATCAGAATATGGTGACAACTTTTATGTTAGAGTAATGACTTTTTATAACGGACAACGTTTGCCTCTGGAAACAGAAAACTCTAAAACTGATATACATATATTAATTCAACCAACAGAATTGGGTTATAAAAATAAGACATTTGTGGTTTCCGACTTTTATGATGTTGATGTGAAATCATTGAAAAAGTACGACAGTAGTGTTGAACTGATTTTTGAACACGGCAGATTTCCTCGAAAAAAAGAAACAATTGTAATAAGACCAGAATTGGTGAAATTTAAGAGTAAATAACCGCAAGTAGCAATGTACAATTTCCCTTAGCATTAACTTGCACACCACCTTAACTAACGTTTGCCTCAACGCTAGACAAAGAGTTTGAATCTCAAAGAGTCGCAACGAGACGCCCGCCTGAAAAATACAGTCACCAATAAACAAGATAAAAACTGAATATGTAACTTAGGAGTCCACGTTATCATGTCCATAGGATAATTGCTAACGCGCACTTTCAATAAACTATTGAAAATATATCGTGCATAAAAGTGCGCGTTACATAACGTTATGAGCAAATACTGCAATGAATATAGATTGGACACCAATATCTGAAGTTGAACTTTATAATGAGATACAGAAAACCGAACTTGATCTAAACGGTGAACTTTCGAACTTCTGGGAGTTGATTAAAGTAAGTCCGTCCAAGTGGAAAGAACCGATTTATGGAATTGAGGGTAGTGGATTTTGGGTAGTTGCTATTTGTGGTAAATACATTATTTGGTACAACGATATTGAAGAAGGCTTTAACATTTCAACTTACAGTGTTTACGGAGTGATTAGTGAATATCATTGCAACCAAGACGAGCTCAGCTGGACGGTTGAACGACTATTTTCACTAGTGAAACATGGAGGTAATTTGATAGGTAATGCAGGGCCACCTCAACCGCTAAATGAATGATTAGGGTTTATTTAGATTGGAATCTCTACTCGATTCTTAAACAACCAAAGTTGGAGCCGCATTTGATATTAAATTCATTTCTCCAAGCTAACTCAGATAAAATTCAGTTGGTTTATTCTTCCTCTCACTTGGATGATCTGAGTGAAACAAGTAGTGGTAAAAGAATCGAATTGCAAAAAGATCTTCTGCACTTGTCTCGAATGACTAATAACATTTGTATCGTAAGTTATTGGGGGTCAGAAAAAGTCATCTTGGATAATCGTGATCCAACCGAATTTTTCCATTCTAACCTTAAAAACAACTCGGGATTCGTTCTGGGATTCTTCGAGTGGTTAAGAAAACTTGTTACGAACAGATATGGACAAATTAGAGATGGCGTAATTCAACCTCACCTCAACATAGATGTGACGAAAATATGTAACTATAAAGTACTTGATTTAGACAAGATGATTAGGGAGGCAAAGCTCTCTGACTCTCTAGAAAATTTCCTGAAGAAAGGATTGGAACTACGTGGTAGTCGATATGATAAGTTATCATATATAGATTACTACTATACCGCATACACAGCCCTAGATCTGATTTCCTTTTATCCAGATTCGATGAAGGAGAAAGGCAATTTTGAGAACCTAAAAAATGATGCTAACCATTCGGCTTACGGTTCCTTGTGCCATGCCTTTATAACAAATGACAATAAGTGCTACAACAAATCAAAATTCTTATTTGATTACTTTGGTTCTAAATCAACGCTAATAAGAACTTGCAAGAGAAAGAATATAGGCAAACTGAAAGAGGAGTTAAATAATCTGCTCATAACAGGCTCTAAGCCTAATCGGCTTACTTAGTTATTTCCCACTAGCACTCACTTCCCACTGCGGTAACTGGTGCTTACCTCAACGCTAGACAAAAGAGTTTGAATTTCAAAGAGGCGCAATGAGGCGCCACGACTAGTGCGCGGAGGAAGTTTATCGCTTTATTTCGAACCCCTCAAATCCACTCACTACAATACTTTCTACGAGTACATTTTCAACGCTGGCATTGGAGGGGCCATGATGGCACCAGCTCACCAAAGCATTTAAGTTTTCTTCAGAACCCTCGGCTATAATTAAAACAGATCCGTCTGATTCATTCTTACACCAACCTTTGATGCCAAGTTGCTTTGCTTGCTCTTGGGTTGAAGCTCGAAAATAGACACCTTGAACTTTACCTGTTACCTTAATTCTTTTGGCTTGCATAGTATTCTTCCATAATGGCAACTGCGGAGGAAACGCCTAATCTATCGGCTCCGGCATTAATAAGGGCTTGAGCATCTGCCAAGGTTTTAATGCCTCCAGAAGCTTTTAAGCCTACGTTCGAGGGTAAACTTCTACGCATCAGTTTGATGTGTTCTACTTTTGCGCCAGCATTAGAAAAACCCGTAGAGGTTTTTACAAAGTCGGTTCCAGCATCGGCACAGAGTTTAGAGGCCAATACAATTTCTTCATTGGTCAAATAAGATGTTTCAATAATCACCTTCATCAGGCAATCGGCCTCGTGGATAATTTTAGCACACTTGGCGAGTTCTATTTTCGTCCAAGGCAAGCCTGTTTTAAAAGCCGAAATGTTCATGACAATATCCAGTTCATTGGCACCGTTTTCAATGGCTTTTTCAATCTCGGTTACTTTGGTTTCTGTCATTTGGTAACCTAAAGGAAAACCAATCACCGTTACCAACTGAATGTCGGCAGTACCAATTTCTCTAGCGGCCTTCTTCACCCAAAACGGAGGAACACAAATCCCAAACAACTGGTGTTCTTTGGCCTCAGCCACCAATCGATCAATGTCGTTTGCGGTAATGGTTGGCTTAAGGTTGGTGTGCTCTAGGTAATGATTAATGTTCATCTACAAAATCTTGGAGGTAAGCGTAATCGGGCATCAGTTTACCATTCTGACAAATGGTAGCCCTTTCAATAATTCTATCTTTATCTTCGCCCACAAGGTTTGGCAAAATGTGTTTGAGAAATTCCTTCCCAAAATCTTCAGAAGCATTTCTAGGCAATTCGCAAGGCAAATTATCTACCGCCATCACGGTAATATTTCCCTCATCAGCAAAGGCAGATTCTTCTTTATTATCGCTTGGGTTATAATCGTAAACAGGGTCTGCAATTGTACTTGGGCGAATGGTAGAAGGAATTGAACCTTCGATATCACAGGTAATATCTGCAATTACACGAATCTTAAATTCGCTTCTGTTGGCATCTTCCTTGGTAAAAAGTACAGGTGCTTTTGGGTCCCAAAAAGCCCCAGCAATCAGTATATCAGCCTTTTTAGCATACTGCCCAAAGCTCGATTCGTAATTCGCTGGATTCTGATAGAATTCATCTCGGCTAAAAGAACCGCCACCAATGCGCTGGTTATAATCTCTGGTATTGAGTTGGGTATATACAGGCTCATTGAAGTATTCGGTCAAGAATTCAACAGGACTCACTTTTCTGATTTTCATACCAGTAAGCACTTCCATAGCACCTTTAGAAACACGGCCACCACCAGTAAGCGCAATTTTAATGGCTGGCAGTTTTACCTTGCTGTATTCCTTCTGCATATCCTCCATATCAAAGCATTTGTTGGCAGGACGCAAGTGGAAAAGGTTATAGCGTTTTCCGTAAGTCAGAATTCCGTTATAAGCCCCAACAATACCCGCGTAACGACCAAAAGCGATTAACCTTTGATGTTGCAGATTGGTCAGGCATTCCCAGTCAACCAATCGGATTTGTTTTTCAAGAATGGTTTGAAGCAAGCCTCGATTATACTCTTGTTTTTTTATGGTATGCGAGAAAAAGAAATGGGTTTTTCCATCGGCCAACATATTAATGGGCACTTCTTTTACACCCAAAATAATATCGCAATCAGATACATCATCCACCAAAATGGCTCCTGCTTGTTGATATTCCGAATCTTCGAAACAACGAATATCGCTTCGCTGACAATGTACAGTCACATTATCATAAGTATTCAACAGCGTTTCAACTTGAGTTGGAGTAACCGGTACGCGCCTGTCTACCGGCACTTTACCTTCTTTAATGATTCCGATTTTCAATTCTTGCATGTTCAAAGTTAATAATAAGCTGAAGGTTCAAAATAGTAAATAGCGGACTTATTTTACGAAAAGTCGCTTACTCAGCCTGAACTACTTAATGTCTAGAATAGACACTTCGATTCTTCTGTTTTTTGGAGAAATGCCTTCTTCAATCGGCATAGTTTCACCATAGCCTTTATAAACAAAAGTCTCTTTTGGTAAGCCTTTATTGACAAAGTAGTTAAGCACTGATTTTGCCCTTTCGGTAGAGAGGTTCAAGTTATAGGCTTCCTCTCCAGAAGTGTCGGTATGGCCGCCAATTTCAATGAGTAGTTCGGGATTATCTTTGAGAAAATCAACCACAATATCCAGTTCCTTAGTGGCCTTTTTGCTGAGTTCGGCACTATTCAATTCGAAAAGAATATCGTTTAAAATCAACTTTTCGCCTTTCTTAATGGGCTGAAGGTAAATGGTGGCTTCATTCCCGTTTTCCCACAAAACATCAACTTCTTCTTTATACAGCAAATAACCTCGCTTTTTTACATACAGGTTGGCATCTTCTACTTTGGGCAGCACCAAATTAAACCGGCCACCTTCAAAGTCAGAATAAGTGCGTGAACGAATGGAGTCTTTAGCGATATCGGCCACATAGATTTCAGAAAAAAGCGGAGTGCTATCGGCAGCACTGAGCACCAAGCCTTGCTTGTAATCCACCAACTGTTTCGGAATTAAATCGTCTGGCAATTTAAACCGATACAAGCTCGAAGAGCCATCGAAATGGTTGTCGCTGTAATAGGCCCAGCCGTCAATGCTGATGGTGTAACCCACCTGATTTCTGTGGTTATTGATAGGATAACCCAAGTTTCTTGGCTCCGACCATTCGCCTTGGCCAAGCTGTTCTGTTTCGTATAAATCATAGCCTCCAAAGCCCAATCTGCCGCGTGAGGCAAAGAATAAATTAACCCCATTGGGATGAATGTACGGAGAGCAATCATCGAAACGAGTGTTGATGCTTGGCCCTAAATTCACGGCCTCCATCCATTTCCCATTCTGTTTTGTTGATTTATAAATGTCTTGTCCGCCTTCACCATTAGGCCGGGCACTGACAAAGTAAAGCTCACGGCCATCTTGAGAAAGCGAAGGCTGAGATTCCCAATGAATTGTGTTCACTGCCTCCCCTAAATTTCTGGGCTTCGACCAATCACTTCCTTCTCTATAGCTGATGTACAAATCGCAACTTCCAAGGCCATCTGGCGCATTGCAACCAGTGTACACCAAAGTATTTCCGTCAGCCGAAATAGAGGCCGTTCCTTCGTTTCTATCGGTATTAATTTTTTCAGAAATCTCTAGCGGTTGGCTCCAAGCTTCACCATCCCTCTGGCTAAAGAATAGGTTTTCATCACCTCTGCCCTGATTATAACGAACGGTGTAAACCAAAAGACCCGAAGCCGTAATGGAAGGGAAATACTGTTGCGATCGATTATTGAGTGGGGCTGGAAGTTTTTCAAAGTCAATATTTCGTGGGTTAGCACTTCCTTCAAGGGCATAATCAATGGAGGAAGTAACGATTTCAAACAATGCAGCATCTAAGCCCAAAACACGCCCTTCGATTTGATCTTTCAGGTTTTTGGCTTGCTCATATTTTCCTTCAGAAAATAAGGCATAAGCGGCATCGGCCAGCATTCTGTTTTTGAACTGTTGATCCACCTCTTCCACATATTCATCGTAAAGCTGAAGCGCTTTTTCAAGCTCTCCCCTCTTGATCAAAATCTGATGTGTCAGCAAAATGGCTTCATCAAAACTATCATCACGCTTTAAGGCTTCGAGCAAAAGGTTATATGACTTGTAGTAATTGCCAACGTGATCGAGCGATTGTGCCTCTTTGTAAAGCTCAATCGCCTTCTTATTTCGGGTATGAAGTTTATCTACTTCTTGGCCGTTGGCCAGAAGAACACAAAAGAGAAAGGATATGGTAATGAAAAACCTCAAATAGCTAAACTACGGTATATTCATAAACTTATGAGTTTGTAAGGATATTTTCCACTTGGGGTTATTTTTTACATACTCAATAATTTCGGGCAGCATTTTTTCCGACTGATCCCATTCCGGCTGCATGTACAGCAAACTGTTTTCATTCATTTTTGCAGCATGTGCTTCGGCCCATTTAAAGTCGCTTTTATTGAAAATAATGACTTTGAGCTCATCGGCAGCAGCATAAAACTCTTCTTTTGGAGCTTTAAATTTCTTGGGCGAAAAACACAACCAATCCCAATTGCCTGAAAGCGGATGCGCACCAGAAGTTTCAATATTCGTTTGAAACCCTGCTGCGTGAAGTTGGTTCGTTAGGTCGGTCATATCGTACATCAAAGGCTCACCGCCTGTCACTACGGCCAAACGCCCCGGATGTACCGAAGCATTAGCAACGATTTCCTCCACAGATTCTTTTGGCCATTGACTGGCATCCCAAGAATCTTTCACATCGCACCAAACGCAGCCCACATCGCAACCGCCCAATCGAATAAAATATGCTGAATTTCCAGAGAAATGACCTTCTCCTTGAATGGTATAAAAAGCTTCCATTACAGGAAGCTGTGTGGTTTTCATCGTTTTTGACATCTCAATTTTTTAAAGCAGGGTGTTGAAACTGCGGGTTCTATTTGACAGATCCTGAAACATCCCGAATTCTCGGGACAGGATGACTTTAAAGCGGTTAAACTAATTTCTGTGAAGTAAGGAAAGTATTCCAGAGTAATGAAGCGATCGTCATTGGACCAACACCACCCGGTACAGGCGTAATGAACTCACACTTTGGTGCTACTTCATCAAACTTCACATCGCCTTTTAACTTAAAGCCCGACTTGGTTTGATCAGACGGAACTCTATGGATTCCAACATCAATTACAGTTGCACCTTCTTTTACCATATCGGCAGAAACGAAACCTTCCTTACCAATAGCAACGATAAGAATATCGGCTTGCTTTGTAATTTCAGCTAAGTTTTTGGTTCGGCTGTGGCAAAGAGTTACCGTTGCATTTCCTGGGTTGCCGTTTCTCGACATTAAAACACTAATTGGTGTACCCACTGTATTGCTTCGACCAATAACCACGCAATGTTTACCAGAAGTTTCAATACCATTGCGCTCTAACAAAAGCATCATTCCTTTTGGCGTAGCAGGTAAAAGTGTAGGCAATCCTAAAAGCATTTTACCCAAATTCACTGGGTGGAATCCGTCTACATCTTTATTTGGAAGAATGGCCTCCACTACTTTTTGCTCGTCAATTTGTTTAGGAAGCGGCACTTGAACGATAAAGCCATCAATTTCAGGGTCATCATTCAATTTCTGAACAGTGGCCAACACCTCAACTTCAGAAGTTTCTTCAGGTAGATGAATCAAGGTAGAGCCAAATCCGATTTGCTCGCAGGCTTTTACTTTGGCGTTCACATAGGTTTGACTTGCGCCATCATTACCCACCAAAACAGCAGCCAAATGAGGGGTTTTTCCTCCTTCAGCTTTTATCTGTGCTACTTTATTTTTCAACTCATCTTTTATGGATTGAGCTGTGCCTTTTCCATCCAATAATTGATATGCCATTGTTTATGCTTTAATCTAACTTAAGAACCGCCATAAATGCTTCTTGTGGAATTTCCACATTACCTACCTGACGCATTCTTTTCTTACCTTTTTTCTGTTTTTCGAGTAATTTTCTTTTTCTCGAAATATCACCACCATAACATTTCGCCAAAACGTTTTTACGCAAAGCTTTCACGGTTTCTCTGGCAATAATTTTCGTCCCAATCGAAGCCTGAATTGCGATTTCAAACATTTGACGTGGAATAAGCTCCTGCAATTTCTCGCATAGCCTCTTTCCCCATTCGTAGGCTTTATCGCGGTGAACAATGGCCGAAAGTGCATCTACTTTTTCACCATTCAATTGAATATCTAATTTCACCATGGTAGACTGACGGAAGCCAATCAACTCATAATCGAGCGATGCATAACCACGAGAGATGGTTTTTAGCTTATCAAAGAAATCGAAAACGATTTCGGCCAAAGGCATTTCGAAAGTTAGTTCTACTCTGTCGCTTGTGAGGTAAACTTGGTTTTTAATGATTCCACGCTTATCCATACACAGGCCAATAATTCCGCCTACATACTCCGACTTAGAAATAATTTGAGCGCGAATAAATGGCTCTTCTAAATGCGAAATAGAAGAAGGGTCAGGCATTTCAGACGGAGCATTAATTTTAAGAATAGATCCATCTGTTCTTACCGCATGAAACTGAACCGAAGGAACGGTAGTAATTACCGTCATGTCAAATTCACGCTCTAGCCTTTCCTGAATAATTTCTAGGTGAAGCATACCTAAGAAACCACAACGGAAGCCAAAGCCCAAAGCGGCAGATGTTTCAGGCTCCCAAACTAAGGAAGCATCATTCAATTGAAGTTTCTCCATAGAAGCCCTCAATTCTTCGAATTCAGAAGTTTCTACAGGGTAAATACCTGCAAAAACCATTGGCTTTACATCTTCAAAACCTTTAATAATATTAGTGGTTGGACGATCTGGGTGTGTAATGGTGTCACCCACTTTCACCTCTTTGGCCACTTTAATTCCAGAAATGAGGTAGCCCACGTTTCCTGCGCTAATTTCTTTTTCGGGTTGTTGTTTCAGCTTCAGAATACCAATTTCATCGGCATTATAAACCCTATCCGTATTTACGAATTTAATCTTATCTCCTTTTTTGATGGTTCCATCAAACACACGGAAAATTACTTCGATACCTCTAAAAGAGTTGAACACTGAATCGAAGATCATCGCTCTCAAAGGTGCTGTAGGATCACCTTTTGGCGCTGGAATTTTTTCGCAAATGGCTGTTAGAATATCTTCAATACCCAACCCTTCTTTTCCACTGGCTCTGATAACGTCTTCGGGGTCGCAGCCGATTAGTTCTACCACCTGATCCGTCATTTCTTCAGGCATAGCACCTGGTAAATCTATTTTATTGAGCACTGGAATAATTTCCAGGTCGTGATTCAAAGCCAAATAAAGGTTAGAAATAGTTTGCGCCTCCACACCCTGAGAAGCATCTACAATAAGCAATGCGCCTTCGCAGGCAGCAATTGATCGAGATACTTCATATGAAAAATCCACGTGTCCGGGGGTGTCGATAAGGTTGAGGGTATATTCCTCACCCTTATGCATATATTTCATTTGGATAGCGTGACTCTTGATAGTAATACCACGTTCACGTTCCAAGTCCATGTTGTCCAACAACTGATTCTGCATGTCGCGATCGCCAACGGTTCCAGTGAACTGAAGTAGACGATCGGCCAAAGTACTCTTACCGTGGTCGATGTGTGCGATAATGCAGAAATTCCTGATTCTCTCCATAATTTTTAAAAGAAGTGCAAAAATAGAAAATTATGATGCATTTGCTTTGTGGGCATAACCATTAATTTTGCACTATGTTATTGGCAGACAAGAAAAAGAGACAGAACCTATCGGAATACATCGTTTACATGTACCAAACCGAAATGTTGGTTCGGAATTTTGAGTTCGATATTCAAAAGATTGAGAACCATGTGGTGAAAAATATTCCTGAAGAAAGCTTAAATGCGGAAGGAAAAGCGGAACTGACTGAATGGTACAATGGCATCATTGCTCAAATGAAGGAAGAAAAACTGGAGCGCGAAGGCCATCTGAGCTTTGTTCAGGATGAAGTAAAACGTCTTTCTGACCTTAGTTTACAGCTTCAGGTGGATGATGAAAACTACCGCGCAATTTTCAATCGTGCGCGTCCTGCTATTCGTGCTTCTATTGTTGAGTCTAACGGCTTAGTCAACGACCCCATTCAAGCTTGCCTTAATGGCATTTTGGGTTTACTGATTGCCAGAATGAATGGAAAAGAAATTCTAGACGACACCTTAGCACAGCTTGATCACTTTGGGAATGTACTCTCGTATCTATCGGTGAAGGTTAAGGGTTGATTAGTTATTAGTTATGAGGGGAATCAGGAATCAGGAATCAG
>NZ_LRPB01000001.1 GCF_001592945.1 Roseivirga seohaensis | reverse complement strand
AAATGACAAATGACAAATGACTTCTTACCAATCAGCCGTAGGATCCATTTTAAACACTTCCGACATTTCGTCCAATAAAGGCTGGAGGTGCTCGGTGTGCGTCCCATAACGGCCGCCATACACTGGAGTGATGCTATTTAAATCCGGCATTTTTAGGCTTGTTTCTTTCAGAATCGCGCTAATCTGTTCGATCCACTCTTCTTTGATTACTTCTTCGCCACGGAAAATATCTTCCTTAATTAATTCGGCTTCGAACTTAGAAGGCTCAAAAATCCCCAAAGCATAAGGCATGGCTTCTTCTAGCGAATTCTGAAGCCTAGAAACACTTTCTTCAGTAGCAGAACCCAATTGCTTCATCCAAATTTTGGCGTGCATCGTGTGATACTTGATTTCGCCTTTAATCTTCTTGGCTAATAGTGCCAAAGGCTCATAAGATGAACTTGCTAAATGTGTAAACCTGATTTGCTCGGCCATATCAAATAAGAAATGCCTGATTAAGCTAAAATCATATTCACCGTTCGGTAATTCTACCAACTGGCAATTATGAAACTGGTCTGCATTTCGCATAAAAGCAACCATGTCTGGTTCAGATTCTCCCAACTCTTCAAGTAGTTTATAAATCTGCCAACTCTGACCTACCTTGTCTTGTGCCATAGAAGAAAAAGCAATGTCTTCTTCTAACAAAGGGCCAAAACCTGTCCATTCAGAGTTACGATGACCTAAAATGAGCTGATCGTCAGCGATTTTATAAAGTAAATCTTTTAATGCTTCTGTGTTCATCTCTAAGCTTGTTGTTCTTTAAATGCTTTGATTTTGTCGCTTGCTTTATAGTCAATCGCGTCTCGGTATTTTTTCTCTTTCAGGGTATCCCAAATGTCACGATCGTCTTCATCAGAAGCTAAAATATGTTCAGACTTCACTACCCAAACATTGAATACTGGTTTGTCGGATTGAAAGTCTTCTTTCGCTTTCGCTAGTGCATCTTCATAGTCCTTGGCCATTACGCTTCCCGCATACTTATGCTGCTTGCCGCGTTTAGCCAAATGGAAAATCTCGAAACTTTCGCGTTCTACGCCAGAGGCTTTATTATTTACCAGATTGTAAACATCTTCATTGTTATCAGTATACTCCGATACCTTTATGTTTTCGGTTTTGATTACACAAAGTGCATTACAGAACATGCCTCTTCGGCTAAATTGCTCTTTCGCGAATAGGAAAGCCATTTCCTCGTTGGGTGCATGAACAGGGCCTGCGTGCTCAAAAGGCTTACCTTCTTTGGTTTCTATAAAAGCCTCATAGGTCTCAAACTGGTCGAGGTTTCCTTTCTCAATAATTTGAGTGTCGGTGGATTCGTCAATACCAAGACGGGTTACCCGTGGGTCTAATGATTTCAAATTCATAGGAATGTATTATGCTAAAGGGGCTACGTATTTGGTTTTTGGAGCCAATAAAGCTTGACGCACCCAAGCACCTCTTTCTTCGGCTACGCGCCTAACCGCCAAACGCTCTTTGTTACATGGGCCATCTCCATTAATTACTCTTTTGAATTCCTCCCAATCAGGCTCGGTAAACTCCCACTGACCTGTTTCAGGATCTTTTCTCAACTTATCATCAGGTACAGTTAAGCCAAGTTCCCAAATTTTAGGTACATACATATCTAAGAATTGCTGGCGACATTCATCGTTAGACGACATTTTTACTTTCCAACGCATCAAAATTTCTGAATGAACCGAAATTTTATCTGAAGGTCCAAAGAAGTGCATCATTGGCGCCCACCATCTGTTGAATGCGGCTTGCATCATTTCGCGTTGCACTTTTGTGCCTGTTGCTAAATGAATTACGCAATGATGGCCATACTTTAAATGGAAAGATTCTTCGGCACAAATTCTTTCTAATGCACGGCAATATGGACCGTAACTTCCTTTCGAGTTTGCTATTTGATTTACAATTGCTCCTGCATCTACCAGCCAAGAAATAAAGCACGAGTCGGCCCATGTAAAGGCTGGGTAGTTAAATATGTTCGAGTATTTCGATTTGCCATTGATCAAATCGGCAATCATATCCTCTCTTGATTTGCCTAGCGTTTCAGCCGCTGAATATAATAATTGAGCATGGCCTACTTCATCTTGCACCTTTGCCATAAGGGCAAGTTTTCTTTTAAAGCCAGGCGCACGGGTAATCCAAGTACCTTCTGGTAAAGCTCCGATAATTTCTGAGTGAGCGTGCTGCTCAATCATTCTAATCAGTTGCTTTCTATACAATTGAGGCATCCAATCTGAGGGCTCTATTTTTTCGCCTCTGTCGATTCTTGCTTCAAATTCTGCCAATTTCACTGGATCCTCGTCAGTGAGGGCTGTAGCTTTCATGGCTTCGAATGAGTTTCCACCTCCGTACATATCAATTCTTTTTTAGTCCGTTTAACAATAGGCCCGATAGTCTTTTTCCTACTTCTTCTGGACTCAAGCTGCCATCGGGCTTATACCAATTGTGAGTCCAGTTTAACGAAGAGAGAATGGTAAGCATCATGAATTTTTCATCTACTAGCTTGAATTCGCCAGAAGCCATACCATCTCTTAATATTTTTTTGAACCGTCCTTCGTAGTCATCGCGCATGGCTAAAAACTCACTGAGGTGAGGTTCGCTTAAATGCCTCCATTCATTAAAGAAAACGGCAGAGGCGTTCGTATCTTTTGTAATTACTTTTACATGAGCGATCATGGCTTTTTCCATTTTCGCTGCATTACCACTGGTTTCTTCGTCTACTTCCTGCCAAGCACTATAAAATTCTTCGGCCATACGAAAGCATATGCGTTGCAAAATTTCTTCCTTTGATTTGATGTGAGAATAGAGACTTGCAGCCTCAATACCCAAATCTTGCGCTAAATTGCGCATTGAAGTAGCAGCATAGCCCCTAGATTGAAAAAGAGTGGTTGCTTTTTCTTCTATTTGTTGCTTTCTGCTTTTCTTTACGACAGTTTTCATTTGCTGCGAATATAAACATACTAACGTTCGTTAGCAAGAGATTGTTATTAGCTACAATTTACACAAACCATGCAATTGAACGACCCTAATTTTAATAAAAGTGCATTCATCAAAAAGCTTGAAAGTATAATCTATTTAATGTTTGTGTTGCCTCTTGCGTTTTTTGGTTATGCCTTTTTAGAACGAGAGGCGAGTGGTGAGCTTCGGTCTGTATTTTATGAGGATCCTGATATTATGTTTCATGCTGTAATGGCAGCGGGTATTGGGTATGTATTGTTGAGAACGGTGGCTACTTGGAAAAAAGATGCGCTTAAGGTTTTAAAGCAGGTGCCTGAGCTAGATTTGAAATTAATCAAACTAAAGAAGTCTATCATTTACAGAAATATAATGTGGTCTTTTGGGGCAACCATTGGTGCTTTTGGTTTGTATGAAAAAGGCGACATGGTGTATGCACTTGTTTTTAGTTTGTTCTTGATTTTAATTACTGCTAACCGCCCTAGCCCAAAATATTTTTCCAAGTTCTTTGGTTTGAAGGGAGAAGAAAAAAAGTGGATGGAGGAATAAGCTTCAAGAATCTTTATATTTAAATCATGAGCGAAACTAATACCACTCAAAAGCTTCGATTTCCTAGTAGTACTTTAATGACTACTTTTCCTAGCTACATTTTTTTTGCTGGCATTAGCTTTATGGCAATCCGTGTCATTCTTAATAATTATGGAGTGGAAGGCGAGGAGTGGAGAGTTGTTTTTGCTTCTGTAGGTTTGTTTTTGTCTTCTTTGTTTTTGATTGCTCCTTTATGGGCCAAGGCTTACGTAAAAAGGAAACTTGGAACACAAAAAAAGGCCGAATAAATTTCTTCATTCGGCCTAGTAATAATTAATATTTTCTTTTAGAAAGTCACCCCAATAGTAATTGGGTTAAGTTCTGGGCCTTTTCCGTTTTCAAAAAGTTCGTTGAAATCATAAGTCATAAACATATCGAAACCGTTGATGCCTATTTGAAGTCTGGCACCATATCTAAAGTCATTCACAAAGAAACCACCTTTGCTTTTTACTTTATCGCGGTCGCCATTGGTGCGGTCGATGTACTTTGCTTTGTTGCCTAAGCGCAGGCCAGCATAAGGGCCAACTCCAATTCTGAAACCTGTTTTGCGACTAAACGCAACGCGCACATCGTCTTCTTCATACTTTCTTACAATTCTCTTTCCTCTGCTAAAATCGAACATAGGCACGGCTTTTACATTGAGGTAAGAAACTTTGAGTTTGCTTTTTAAGGCACTCCCGACATTGGTTTCTTCTACAAAATTGAGCTGACCACCATTCGGGTCTAAACGAGTTGCTGCGTTTTCGAATTTATAGTTATACCAGCTAAATCCTCCGCCCCAATCTAAGTACAGCGGACCACTAACGTAGGTGGTGTGGTTCCAGTTTAAACCTACATAAACAGAGCCCAAAGGTTTTACTTGATAAAGGTCGCTAGATGAAGGAAAGTTACCTTTGTTTAAATAATTGTTGAAACCAATTTCGAAATCAAGGCTTTTTAATGTGCCGTGATCGTGTTGCTCAATGTATTCGAAATTTCTAGGTCTGTTGCGGCTCGACCTCCAGTCTGAATCCCAATCATCTTCTATTTCTAAGTTGATTCCTAAGAAACCCATGCGTAGGTAAAAGTCATTGTCGTTAATGAAGATGCTGTTTGAGTTCCTTTTAGGAATGCTGACCACGGTATCTATTCGCTCGAGATCGTCTTGTTTCCCCCATGTCCATTGGGCGCTGAGGCTTTGATTTACCAAAAGGAGAGCCATGGCAATCAAAAATATGTTGAATTGCTTTTTCATTTTTGTTGTATTTTATTTTGAGTTGTTGTTTTAGAAAATCACCCCGAATGTTACAGGATTAAGTCTTGGTGCGTTTGCTTCTTCTTCAAATAATTCTGAAATGTCATAGTTAAAGAAGATATCGAAAGAACTCCAACCCATTTGGGCACGCAAACCGTACTTGAATGGATTAATGTATAGACTGTCTTTGAATTTGTCTTTCTGACCATCGCCATTCAGGTCATCGTATTTGTATTTAGTATGGCTACTAATTCTGTAGCCAGCATATACCCCCGCGCCTATTCTGAACGAGTTATATTTACCAAACGAGAAGGTTGGAACCATGTGCACATTCAGGTGCATCATATTGATTTTGCTTTTCTTGCCTACACGATCCATACGCTCAACAAAATCGACAGATTGGTTAACACGGTCTACTACTACTTCGACCCTAGTGTTTTCAAAGCTTAAATCTTGAATGCTTGCGCCAATACCCCAGTCTAGATAAAGTGGGCCTAAAATACGTGTTGCATGATCGAAGTTGAGGGCTGCATACCAAGAGGTGAGTGGGTTTAAAGTGAATAGTTCGTCACTGCTTGGTAAGTCACCGTCTTGCAAATAATTGTTTAAACCAACGTAGATGTTCACAAAACTCTGTGTTCCTTTTCGTGGGTAGTACCTGTCGAAATCATATCTGCCATGGTTTTCTTCTAGGGTGTTTTCTAAAGCTTTTGGGCTGTATTTGGCTACAGGAACTGATTTTGAAAAATCCCATGCTGAGTTTTCAGTTTCTCCCCGATTTAAAGTTGAGGTTTTGGGCTCAACTTTTAAGTTCTGGTTGAGATAAGCTTCGTTTTGTGCTTTGGCTAGGTTAGTGCTCAATACGACCAATAAGAGCATACCTATGACTTTTGTTGTAGTTATTGTTTTCATATTTCGAGTTGTTATTTTTCTTGTTTGAAGTTAGGAGCGTTCTCTTCTTCCTCTTGATCAATCGATCCGTACTTGAGTTCATTGGTAACAAATTCGTTCTTTGCGGTTCTCAAATCAGATAAGGTTTCTTTGGTTTTACTCACCCCCTTGGCAATACTGATCAATCCATCCATCATGCTGAATTTCTTCTTGTTTTGCATGTCGATTTCGAACGATTCATCAGTATAATCTTTTAATGTTAGAGGCATTAATTTTAAGTAATCGAAATCAACTGAGGTATTGACGGATAGTGTTTGTGCAATGTCAATTTTATCTATGTTGATGATCACACGAGATTGACCAACAGTTTCGATCATATCTAAGGTTGGTTTTGTGTCTACCTGAGCAGTTAGTTTACTTGGTGCTGCGATTTGCTGCGGCTGAACAAATTGAATACTTGGTGCAGCCTCTTTTTCTTGAGATTGATCTTTGGTATTTTCTTTCTCTTTTGAAGGAGTGTCAATGTTGTTTTGGTCAGGTGTTTTTACAGCTTCATTCTCCACTTCTTTATTGGCTTGAAGCTGCTCAAGGTCGGCACCTGATTTTTCAGATTGATTGATGTATAATGCACCGGCAGTAAGGATGATTGCAACACTTGCTGCTATGCTTAACCAGAAGAAAGCACCCTTTTTCTTTTTGGCGAGATTGCCTTCTATTTGACTCCAAGCATTTGCTGGAGGGGTTATTTTATGGTTGCCTAGTTTTTCTCGAAAGAGATCATCTATTGGGTTACCCTTCATTGCTCATTAATTTAACTTCCATACTATCTTCTGCTTGAACTAACATCTTTTGAAGATGTGCTCTTGCTCTGCTCAATTGGGATTTAGAGGTGTTCTCGCTAATGCCCAACTTCTCTGCTATTTCCTTGTGAGAAAAGCCTTCGATGGCGTAAAGGTTGAAAACGGTTTTGTAACCCGTTGGCAGTAAGTCGATCATTTTATGCAAATCTTCAACCTCTAATTGATTGTGGAGTTGCTGATAATCGGGTTCTCTTTCTGCTTTTTCAATCTCTACTTCCAAAAACATGCTTTTGTTTCTTCGAATGTAGGTCAGCGATTCGTTGACCATTATTCTTCGAATCCAGCCTTCGAAACTTCCTTCACCAGTAAACTGATCGATTTTTCGAAAAACTTTTGTGAAACCACAAACCAAAACGTCTTCTGCTTCTTGCAGCTCAATCACATACCGTCTGCAAACAGAGTACATCAATGGAGCGTACTTTTCGTACAGTTCACATTGCGCCTTTCTGTCGCCTTTACGGCAAGCTTCTATAAGCTTTTCTTCAGATTTTGACTTTTTGATTTGAAGCATTTTTTGGTTGATTCACAAGGTAGATGTATGAATGTTAAACTTGGTTGCATGGCCCTGATAAAAATTTCTACGCTAGGGCTTTATTGTTTTTTAATGAGGTGTAAAGTTCTTGATTTATAATGAATTAACCCAATGCATAAATTATGCATTGGGTTAATGTTAATTGGTTTGAGCTGTAATTAAAACTTGGTAATTGTTGCTGAACGGCCTTTGTCTCGGACGTTTAGTTGACCTTTGCCTTTATAACTTACTGAGGAAAAACCTTCAGCCCTAACGTTCAACTCTTGGTTTACATTAATCCGAACTCGACTTTCATTGTCAGTTTCTATTTCGGCTATTTCTACATTGGCATCATAACCATAGAGCCTTGATTGTTTAAAGATAAGCGCTTCTAGTTTATTTATATTGCCAGACAAGTTCACTCTAGCTTCATCAGTAAGAAAGAGTTCGAGTTCATCAAATTGGCTGTTTAGGTTTACTATACCATTGTCGAAAATTCTAATGTTCATGAGGTCAGCATTGAAGTTTTCAATGTTTAGGTCTACGTTATTAGAAACGCGTATTCTACTCAATTCAGGAACCGTAATGGTGATTTCCATATTCGAGGTTTCTTCTTCATTAAATTTGAAGTCTACTCGCGATAAGCTCAGTTCGCTATTGAAAATACGTAGGTCAGGAGTGTCGAATGAGGTCTTGCTCGACACTTCCATTTCATATTTATCTCCCTTAACTAAATTCACTTTAAAACTGCTACTTAGTTTTAGACTTGAAAATTCATCGAGGTCGAATTTTTGAGTGTTCGATTGACTACTATTGTTCAGCGCCTCTTCTGATTCACAGGTAAGGCATACAAGATCTCCATCCTGAAAAACCCAAGTGTTGTTGTATGCTTGTCTCCAGCTGTATCCATATCTGAAGTATTGCAAGATGGTCCGCATTCCCTCATTTATTTTGAATGGTCTGCCTTCTGGAATAAAGAATGTAATATCAGCTTCTTGGGCTCTGAACTCTACTCTTTCAGGGAATGTCATTTCCGAATCAAAAGTAATGGTGCTACCGTCAACTTTGTATCCATAACTAAGCTCTTGTGCTCTTTTTTCAGCGTCATCTAAATCTCTGCCTCTGGCTCTGAACCTTTTCTCTACTCTAAACTGATCAGAATCACTCATACGAATATCTAAATCTGTAAAGTCAGAAGTATAAGTGTCGTTGTAAGCATAGTAAGAATCACTATCCCATCTGTAGCCTCTTCTGGTAAAGCGACCATTTCGAACTTCGTTCATGCTGAGCGTTATGGTGTCGGCTTCTATTTCAAAATCATCGGCAACTCGATAAATGCCTTCATCTCTGAAATCACGAACTACATTTGGCAGGGTAGCGAAAGTGCCAATAATGGCAATAAACCAGATACCTAAAATACTCCAACCAACAGCTGGGCTCATTACTCTACGTTTTGCAATAATGGTTATACCAGCAATAAATAAATAGAGTACAGGTATAAAGGCTGTAGCGAGTAAGAAAATGAGGCCAATTTCTGGAACGGTGTTTCTGAACATCTCTATTGGGAAATATGCAAGGTCACTATCCCATAGAAACCAATCTGAATTGTAAAGGCCCATAAATACACCCGTGGCTATTAGTAAAGAAACCATTACAGATAATGCCGTAGTGGCAATTATTGCACCTGTGGCAATACGAATTACCGCTACCAGAAATAGCATTAATGGAGCGAAAGCACGTCCTAGACCAACGAATATTTTACCTATTAATCGGAAGGGGAAAAGTAAGATTTTGGTAAATGTACCTTCTCCCTTTGGTTCAAAATCAGTGGTTTTACTTTTCTTGTAATTGGTGTCAATGTTCGATAAAGTAACAGCCTCGCCTTTCATTTGCATTTTGTCGGTAAGCGAATTAGCCTCAGGAGTAATGATCCATAAAATGATATACAGCACTACCCCAGTACCAAAACCAAATAGTAATACCAGGAAAATGATCCGCACGATCATTGTGTCGATATTGAGGTAATTGGCTAAACCAGACGAAACACCTCCGATTACCCTTTGGTCTGGGTCGCGATAAAGCTTCTTCAGATTTTTGTTTTCTGCTAAGTTTGAGCTTCCAGGCGTAACTGCCCACATAATAAAATAGGCAATGAAAACGAGCGCACTGGCTGGTCCTGCAAACACTAAACCAAAGGTTACGGCAAGTATTCCTATCCTTATCCATAAGGGATCGAAATTGTAATAATGAGCAATTCCGGAGGCTACCCCACCTAAAATTTTGCGGTTCAAATCACGATAAAGCCTTTCTGTTTTTTGATAGCCAGAAGTGCTACGCTCAGATGATGCGCTTTGGCGATCTTTTTTATTCTTCTTTTTCTTTTCCTCTTTTTTAGGAGCAGGCTCAAAGTCATCTTCTTCTTCAATAGCTTCAAAGTCCGAGATGTTTCCCATTGTTTTAATTAGGGCGTTTACATCTTCGGCAGAAACAACCTGATTGCCATCTTTAAGTTTTTCTAAAAATATTTCAGCTATTCGACCTTCTATGTCGGCTATAATTTCTTCACTGTCTTCGTAAGAAGAGAAGTATTTATTGATGGAATCGAGGTAGTGTTTGAGGGTTTCGTAACCGTCCTCCTCGATATGGAATATGATGCCACCTATATTTATGCTTATGTTCTTTTTCATGACGGCAGGATTATGAGTTGTTTTTTGTGATGATTTGAGATGTTGATTCTACCAGTTGAAGCCAAGTGTTACTTAAGCTTTCTTTAAATTCTTTTCCCTCTTCGGTAATTGTATAATACTTTCTTGGCGGGCCAGAATTAGATTCTACCCATTTGTACTCTAGCAATCCCGCTTTTCTGAGGCGGGTGAGCAGTGGGTATAATGTGCCTTCAACGACTATGATTTTCGCTGAGGTGAGTTCTTCGAGCATGTCTGAAGCGTAAACTTCACCTCTCGAAATAATATGCAGAATGCAGAATTCGAGAATTCCTTTTCGCATTTGGACCTGAGTGTTTTCTAAATTCATCTCTTAACCTTTAAGATGTTCGACCTTTTCATACACAAACATACGCAATAAGGTACTATGTGTTGCATAGTACTGTATAAAAAATATTACTATGCTTAATATTTTGTTAAAAACGGCTGTTTTGAGGTAGTCCGAATGTTTTTTGCTTACTTTGTGGAAGGGCATTAAAATATTTATCATGGAGTTGAGTTCTAGCTATATCCTCAGCTCCTGTTAATAAATATGTTGAATTTTGATTATTGGAGGGATACGATTTACTCGTGAGAAAAAACCTTAAAAAACTACAATGGGGGATATTACTAATTCCTCTATTTTTATTTACACCTAGACTGCAAGGTCAAAACACGCCCAAATACAGCAATGAGTTTTTGGCGATTGGCGTTGGTGCCCGTGCATTGGCAATGTCTAATGCCATGACCTCCGTAGCTGATGATGCCACCGCGGGTTATTGGAATCCCGCAGCGCTGACTGATATTGAATACCGTCACCAATTTACTGCTCAACATGCCGCTTACTTTGCGGGAATAGCCAATTACGATTACATTTCATACGCTAGAGCTATTGATACCGACAGTCATTTTGCATTGTCTGTTATTCGGTTGGGGATTGATGATATTCCCGATACGCGTTTTTTGTTTGATGATAACGGCAGGCTCAATTATGACAATATTGATTTTTTTAGTGCGCAGGATTACGCCTTTATTTTTTCTTATGCGCGTTCCGTTGGTTTAATATTCGGAAAGCCGTTTGGTCGAGGGTTGACTTTTGGGATGAACTTTAAAGTAATACGTAGGAAGGTAGGCGACTTTGCTGATGCATGGGGTTTTGGGCTGGACGCGGCCATGAAGTACCGCCACTATGATTGGGATTTCGGTATTATGATTCGTGACGTTTCTACCACCTTTAATTCTTGGGCAATCAACCAAGAAAACCTAGCGGCCGTTTTTTCTCAAACAAACAATGATCTACCAGGTAATTCCGTAGAGATCACTTTACCTAAACTGATTGCAGGCGCTTCAAGAACTTTCCCTATCAGTGATAAAATCGGGTTGCTTACCTCGGCAGACTTGGTATTTACTTTTGATGGAAGAAGAAACACCTTGGTTAAAACAGGTTTTGCTTCTTTCGAACCACAGTTTGGTTTTGAATTCGATTACGAGGATAAGTTTTTTGTGAGAATGGGGGTTGGTAATTTTCAGAGGATCAAAGAATTTTCAAGAGCGGCTGGAAGTACGGATCAGATGTATTGGACTTTTCAACCCAATATGGGCTTAGGGATTAAGCTTGATGATTTGGTGATTGATTATGCGTTAACCGATATCGGCAATGTGGCCGAATCACCTTATTCTCATGTGTTTAGTTTGAAATATTCATTAGAAGCCCTTCCGGGAATGTTTGCTAAGGATAAAAGAAAGGAGAGAGATGAGAAGAGTAAGTAGAATCGGGTTTCTTGCTATGGCTAGCCTGATGATGATTTCTCAGGTGGCTCACGCTCAACTTATTGGTAATGAGTGGATCGATTATAGCCGATCTTATTTCAAAATAAAAACGGGTTCGGACGATATTCATCGCTTGACCTACGAATCACTTTTGGCATCGGGCTATGATTTTTCTGAAGCGGGGGCCAATAACTTCAAGTTATTTCACAGAGGAAAAGAAGTAGCTATTTTGGTGAATGATGGGGGAGATGGTGCCTTTGGTGCTGGAGACTATATTGAGTTTTTTGGAAAGAAGAATGATGGAACCCAGGATACAGAGCTTTTCAATTTTCCAACCGACCAAATACACAAGTTCTATAATTTGTTCTCTGACACCACAGCGTTTTTCCTAACTAATTCAGAGGGAGCAGCGGGAAAAAGAATGGAAGTGCTGAGCGAATCTACTGCTGGACTTACTCCTGTTCAATCTCATACAAACGAAATTCTTCAAGTTTATACTTCTCAGTTTTCCTTTGGTCAATATTATCAAATCGGAAACCCCAGCGGAGAGGTGAAATTATCGCGCTATGATCGTGGGCAAATGTTTGTGAGTGATACCATCATGAGAAATGAATTCACCTTGCGCAGTGGTAAAACCTATCGAGACTTTGTAATCAATAATGCTACACTCGGTGTTCAGACTGAAGGTACCCCAAGGCTAACAGTTCAAATTGTAGGATTCAATAATCGGTTGCACAATACTTCTATTCATGTAGGCCCAGACACAGAAAACTTAAGAACGATATCTCAAGACATTCACCTGAATTATAGCAATTTCGGAACAGATACTAAGCAAATTGAGTGGTCTGATATTTCATCAACAGGCCGACTTATTGTTCGTGTTGAAGCCGTAGGCTTTCCTGAAATTCCAGATGATAGGGTGGCGGTTGGCTACATCAAACTTTCCTTTCCGCAAGAAGTAGATGCTCAAGCCAGAGATAAACTGATTTTTAACTTGCCAACCAAGGCTGGAAATAGCCTTGTAGAAATAGAAAATGTGGTGGGTGAATCAGACCTGTATGATATTACCGATTATAGAAACATAAGGAAATCGACTACTACTTTAACTGGGAGTACCTTGAGCGGTGTAGTGAAGTCGAATAATGAAATCAGAAAGGTTTTTATGAAGAGAAGGAGTGCGTTTGTAACTCCGAGCATAGAGAAGGTAACGTTTAATTATGAAGATGTTACTGACAATAACTACCTCATTATATCGCACCCCGAGCTTCGAAAACCAGTGGCTGGCCGCTATGATGACCCCGTTCAGGCCTATATCGACTACCGAAGCTCAATTGAAGGAGGGAATTTCAATGTGCTTTATGCCGATGTAACCAAGCTTTATGACGAATTCAGTTATGGCGAATACACGCCATTGGCCATTCGTAGGTTTGTTAGGCATGTATACAATAATAGTGATCCAGAATACCTATTCATTATTGGTAGAGGAAGAAGGGTTGATAATCAGGTACAAAGGCTGCCCAACCCTCTAGCAGTTTCTAGAAGGGATTTAGTACCAACTATGGGCGCCCCCGGATCAGATATTCTTTATACACAGGCATTAAACGGAGTGGCCAACATTCCAACAATCCCTGTCGGGCGACTGTCAGTAAATGTTTCTACCAGCGTGGCCAATTATTTGGATAAGGTTAAAGAAAAAGAAGCGTCATTAAAAGACTCTCCTTGGACAAAGAACTTTGTTCACTTAAGTGGAGGCTTAACTAGTGACGAATTGGTGCGGTTTAAAGGCTTTATTGAAGGTTTTGGCGATCAGGTAAGTGCAGATTACTTAGGAGCAAATGTTAATAATGTTTCCAAAAACACGAATAACGCAGTTCAAAAATTTAATATTTCAGAAGAAGTAAATAAAGGAGTAGGCCTGATTACCTTTTTCGGACATTCATCTTCTAGCTTTACAGATATTGACATAGGTACAGTGTCGAACCCTAGTAATGGTTACAATAATCAAGGTAGATATACTGCTTTTATCGTAAACGGCTGCCGAGGAGGTGAAATTTTTGATCGTACCTCTTTCGGAGAAGATTGGCTTTCTGCCGAAGGAAAAGGAGCCGTTAATTTTATAGCTCATTCCGATGTCGGTATTCCAAACTCTTTACGCGATTATACTGCCGAGTTTTACAAATTACTGGCCGATACTTTATGGATGACACAATCCATTGGTAATATTCAGAAAGAAACCATTAAGAATTACTTGGCTAATAATTTCCAGATTGACCAAACTGACATTGCAGCGGTTGAACAGATTCTTTTACAAGGAGATCCTGCAATTCCGTTGTTCGGTCACGATAAGGTAGATTATACTGTAAGGACAGAAGATATTTTCTTAAGATCGAAAGACGGTAGGGAAATTACAGCCGCTTCACCTTTCTTCGAACTTGGAGTAATTGTAAACAACGGTGGAAGAACCAGCACCGATTCACTTTCTGTTACCGTAAATAGAAAACTTGATGATGGAACCGTGGTTAACCTTCCTTCTGTAAAAGTAAAACCAGTACGTTATCAGGATACCGTTTTTTATGAAATCGCAAATCAAGGATTGGATTTCTTTGGTGAAAATCGTTTTGAAGTAATTCTCGATGCTGAAGGAAGTGTAAACGAAGGAAGTGAATTGAACAATAGCGCAGAAGCTTCTTTCTTCTTTCCGGCAAAAGGAACATTCAATACAGCTCCATTTAACTTCCAAACAATCAATACTACTTCGGTAGACCTTGTGGTGCAGTCGGCTGACCTGAAGCTAAATGATCGTTCTTTTGTAGTGCAGATTGATACCGTAAATACTTTCGATAGCCCTTGGAAGAAAGAACAGGTTTTAACGGGGAAAGGAATTGCTACATGGAACCTAGATTTAGTGCCAGCTACGGTAAATGATACCATACAATATTACTGGAGAAGTGTTTTTCAAGATGAATTGATTGTAGACCCTATTCCGTGGGAAAACTCTTATTTTACTTACATAGAAAATAGTGTGAGAGGTTGGGCGCAAACCGAATTTGACCAGCTAACCAATTTGAGACTAAGCTCTGTAGCTAAAAGTGAAGATAATGAAGCCTGGGTATTTGCAGGAACCACAACCAACATAGAAATTGAAACCTATGGCTCTGAACATGCAAGCGGCCAGCGCGCTTCTGATGTGGTGGTGAATGTAAATGGACAAGCCATTATTCCAGCAAACCCCTGCAACTTGAGTACTTTTAATGCGATTGCCTTCAATAAGGATAGCGGCCAACCATATTTCGTACTACAAACCGATGGCGTTTTTGATGAAAACGATCCATTGAAATGTGGTAAATCACCAAGCTATATCAACTCATTTACCAACGAATCACTATCTGATGTAAATATTGCGCCAGCGCAAAGCTTAATGCGCCAGTATGTAGATGGAGTAGATGATGGTGACTTCGTGCTTTTCTTTTCTGTTGGCCAGTTGAATTATGACGATTGGAGAACAGATGTAAGAGACGACATGGAGAGAGTTGGAGCCAGCCGTTTTACCATTAATGCGCTTCAAACAGGAGAACCTTATATTATGTACGGCCGAAAAGGCCAAGTAGCAGGGCAGGCACAAGAAGTGGTTGGTGAACCCATAGGTGCCGATGATAATGCACGAAAAGCTAGAATTACTTTCGATGCCGCCATTGTAGCCAGTATAGATAGTGGCAGTGTTCAGTCGCCAACCATTGGCCCAGCTAGTGCTTGGGGAAGGTTCACAAAAGATATTGAATTGGGAACTACCGATGAAATCACCTTTGATATTGTAGGTGTGGCACCTAATGGAACCGAAACAGTTTTGTTTCCGAATATTGCTTTCGATGATGCGGATTTGAGCGGTGTAGACCCTGTGCAATATCCATATTTACGCTTCTATGTGGTGATGAAAGACAAATCTTTGGCCACGCCACCACAACTTAAAAATTGGTCGGTTTCGTTTGCTGGCGTTCCAGAAGGAGTGGTTTCATTACAGAATGACAAGAATACGAATATTGAATTAGAAGAGGGAGAGCCGTTTAATGCTCAATTCAGGTTCACCAATATTTCAGAATACAGCTTTCAAGGGCCGCTTGAAGTACGTTACATTCTCTACAATCAAAATACGAGAGAAGAGGTAACTGCTACCATTGAGATTCCAGCCGTGGCAGCAGGTGAATTTGTAGACTTTACAATACCAGTAGACACCAAAGGAAAAGTAGGGTTGAATGATATGGAGGTTTTTGTAAACAACGGAGGAGAACTTGAGCAGTACTTCAATAATAATGTAATTAGGCTCGAAGGCTTTTACAATGTGTTAAGAGACGAGACCAACCCAGCCATTGATGTTACTTTTGATGGGGTTAATATTCTAGATGGAGATATTGTTTCTCCACGTCCGTTGGTGGCGCTCGAATTACGAGACAATAACCCTTATCTTTTGAAAACCGATACTCTTGGCGTTGAAATCAAATTAGGCGCTGCTTGTGATGGTTGTCAATTACAACGAATCAATTTCTCAGACCCGAATGTGACATTTACACCAGCTACGGAGAACTCTAATTATCGAGTACAGTTTCAACCAGACGGACTTGAGGATGGTGTTTATTCTTTGCAAGTAGAAGCTACTGATGCCTCAGGAAATCAGTCTGGAATTGGCCCTTATACCATCACTTTTGAAGTGGTTAATGAGGCTACAGTCACTAATTTTTACCCGTATCCGAATCCATTTTCGAGCAGTACAAGGTTTGTGTTTACACTTACAGGTACAGAAGTGCCAGATCAGGTAACCATCCAAATTTTCACGGTTTCAGGTAAAGTAGTTAGAGAAATTACGCAAGATGAACTTGGGCCAATCCGTATTGGAAATAATATTACCGATTACGCTTGGGATGGAAAAGATGAATTTGGCGACCAACTGGCTAACGGCACTTACTTATATAGAGTAAAGTTAAAAGCCAATGGTCAGGATTTGGGTGCTCGAGCCACCAAAGGCGACAGAGGGTTCAATAAGCTGGGATTTGGTAAGTTGGTTATCCTGAGATAACCAACTTCTTAATTCATTCAGTCTTGGCTTTCATTTTAAGCCCAAAGAGTGGCCTTAAAAACCAAACTCTTCTAATAATCAATTCATAGAATCCGAAGCAGCCTAAAAAAGTAAAGGCCACGACCAATACAAATTGTATGATTACGGGTATATCTAGTGGGAAAATCAATGATGACCCTAAGTACAGAAATGCCATATGAATAATGTAAATCGGATAAGCCGCCTGACTTAAGTAACTCAAAGCTTTACTCGGTCTGTTCAGGTATTTATATCCAAAGGCAAAAACAGAAAATACCCAGAAACAGGTTTCTGCTGCTACTAAATAGTTTTGTATTTGGGGTTGAAGCTCTAAAATACGAACTGTATAAAGTGCCGCAGCAGCCAAAATGAGTAACCATCTCCATTTCAGAATAAAGCCCCAGAATTCTTTACCACTATAAACGCAGCAAAAGCCAAAGAGAAAAGCCAGAAGCCCTAGAAAGAAGCCATGCCAAGTCTGAGCATATAGTTCATAAGGGTTAGGTTGAACAATAATTACCTCGGCAGTCAATGATAATACAATCACCATAAAGCCAAAAGGACTTTGGAATACCTTTTTGATAAGAAGACCAATTTTTCCGTTTTCGTGTTTCTTTAGGTAGAAGAAAAGGGGTGAAAGCAGTAACACGTACACGAAAATATTTCCTAAAAACCATAAGTGACCAGGGTTTAAGATATAAGTCATTTTTTGACCATAGTAATGCTGAAGAATGATAATATGCAGAGGAGCAATGCAGGCTGTTCCGAATAAATATGGAATTAGAATTCGGCCTGTTCTTTCCTTAATCAGCGCTTTCCAACTTCTCCTTTTAATGGCGAAAAATACCCCCATGCCACTTACAAAGAATAGAAGAGGAATTCTCCATACATTTAACATCGACATGGGTGTCCAAATGGCGTTAATCGAATTTTCGCTTTGAATAAAGCCGATGAAAAGCCCCCATGGCTGAAACCCAATCGCGATATGGTAGATCAGGAGTAAACCAATGGCGATTACCCTGATCCAGTCTATATCGTACCTTCTTGTGTTGATTGCTGTCATGTTTTTGAGTTTTTGACCTTTGTATTTTTAGTTTATTTAAGCATTTCAGCAATTACAGGACGGGTCTTTTCGATGTGCTCCAAATCAACCTTCAACCCCATTGGTGCTAGCTGTTTTCCGAACATCTCATAAATCCCTTTCACTTCGCTAAATGGTACAGAAATAGACTCTAATGCAGTCTGTTTAAAATTATTTTTAATGGTTTTGTCTGCATTGTTAGCCAATAGTATTTCAACCACCTCCGTATTGCAGAAATAGGCTGCTGAATGCAATGCCGTGGAACCATCATTATTTACTTGATTGATGTCGGCTTTTGCTTCAATCAAAGCTTCAACCACTTCCGGCTTATTAAATAGTGCGGCTGTAATCAACGGGCTAGATCCGCCAAAAGCCTCTTTTTCATTTAGGTTTGAACCTGCTTTAATATGTTGCTTAATGGCTTCTAAATCTCCTGAGATTGCCGCTGTGTGAATGTCTATTTTAGGTGCTTTTACTTTTTCTGTAACTGCACTGTTTTCTGTGGTGTTTTCTTTTTTCTGAGCACAAGAAGTGCCTACAAACATTAAGCAGATAGCGCTAAGGAGTAAAGTTTTGCTGATAATTGTTACTTGAGTTTTCATGATTTTAAATTTTCCTTTAATCGTTTGATTTTGTACTCTGCAAAGGTGATTAGAAGCCAGAAATGGGGATTAAAAGCTATGCTGATTAAAATAGCAAGTTTGCGGACATCATAGTTTTTATGATGCATGAGTATAAATTATGATGCATTTGGTGGTTTTTCCTCCTAAATTGAAGGGTTAAAGTTGTTTTTCGCTTCAAAGAATATTGACTTCCTTTGTGAGCGTTTTTATTTCTATTTATGACCGATTTCAATCAGCATGAGAAAGACTTTTTAAGCCAACTCATTAGAGTGGTGGAAGAGAATATATCTGATGAAAATTTTGGAGTTTCGGAACTCGCAGAGGCCATCAACATGAGTCGTTCAAACCTTCTGCGTAGACTAAAAAAATCCACGGGTCTTTCCGTCAGTATATTTATTCGGCAAGTACGGTTGAAACGCGCCATGGAATTGTTGGTGAATTCTTCTCAAAATGTAACCGAAGTTTCTTATGCTGTTGGCTTCAGCAGCACCTCTTATTTTATAAAGTGCTTTCGCGAAGAATATGGTTTTCCTCCAGGAGAAGCCAGTAAAAGATGGCAACTCGAAGAGCCTACCAGCCCAGTTGAGGGTAAGCCTGTTCATGAAAAAAGTAAAATTGCATGGGGATTAGCTGTGTTAACCGCGATTATTCTTGTGATTGCTTATTTCGTCTTTAAACCTTCAAGCGAATCGGCTCCATTGCAATTGGAAAAATCAATAGCCGTGTTGCCCTTCAAAAACGATAGTAGCGATTCGACTAACATCTATTTGATCAATGGCCTGTTGGAGTCTACTTTAAATAACCTTCAGAAAATTAATGACTTACGGGTGATTAGTAGGACGTCTTCTGAAAAATATAGAAACACCAACAAGTCAATTCCAGAAATAGCGAAGGAATTGAATGTGAATTATTTTGTGGAGGGTAGCGGGCAGAAAATTGGGAATCAAATTTTGCTCAATATCCAGTTGGTAGATGCAGCAACAGATAAGCAGCTTTGGGCAAAACAGTATACCCGTGAGGTAACCAGTATTTTTGAATTGCAGCAAGAAATAGCAATAAGCATTGCCTCTGAAATTCAGGCGGTGATTACCCCTGAAGAGCAAAATCGAATTGAGAAGATTCCAACAGATAACTTGGAAGCTTATGATTACTTTTTGAAAGGCCAGAATCAGTATGTTATAGGTAATACCGAAAGTTTAAATGAAGCGATAAAATACTTTAATAAAGCGATTGAGCTAGATGAGCAATTTGCCTTGGCTCATGCGGGCTTGGCCATGAGCTACTATTACTTGGATATTTTCAGAGAAGACAAACGATATACAGTTCAAATCAATAGTCATTCCGATAAGGCGCTGTTATATGACCCAAAACTGGCTGAAAGCTTAATGGCTAAGGCCATGTATTATATGCATACTCAAGAATACAACTTGGTTGTACCATATTTAGAAAGGGCCTTAGAATACAATCCAAACTCCGCTTTTGTTATCAATACCCTTTCTGATTTTTATGCCAACGTAAGGCCCAATACCGAAAAATATTTGGAGTATGCTCTAAAAGGAATTCAACTGAATGAAGCAGCCAATGATTCGGTAATGAACAGCTACATTTATTTACACTTAAGTAATTCATTAATACAAACCGGTTTTGTAGATGAAGCCCTAATGTATGCAGATAAATCGCTAGAGTATTTTCCGGGTAACGCCTATACCAACTACGCAAAAGCATATATGCTCTATGCTAAGAATCATGATTTAGATGAAACATCGAGTTTGCTTGTAAGGGAGTGGAAAAAGGATACTACTCGGTTGGATATTCTGCAAGAGGTTGCGAAGGTCTATTACTATAAGCGAGATTATGATAGCGCGTACTTTTATTATCAAAAGTTTATAAACCAACGAGAGGCAGCCCATCTTAATATTTACGTGCATCAAAATGCCACCATTGGGGTTGTTTTTGAAAAGATGGGTTACAAGGAAGAGGCCAAAGCCTTTTTTGATGAATATCTAGAGTTTGTTCAGCAGGATGAGTCAATTTATAAGAACATAATGCTTTCGGTTTATTATGCTTATCACAATGATTTTGAAAAATCGATCAAGTATTTAGAACTGTTTTCAGAAGAGGATAATTATCAATATTGGTTAGTGCTGTTTAGTGATGACCCGATGACAGAGAAAATCAGAGATTTGCCGGAGCACAAACGGTTAATGAAAAAGATTGAATCAAAGTTTTGGAAAAATCACGAGCGAATACGAGCTTCTTTAGAAGATAAGGGCTTGCTTAAGCCACTAACTCAATTGAAATAACATATGTTCGATAGCAGAGAATACCCCAAGTCTTTAGAAGAAACTACCTTCGAGCGCTGGCTAGAAGAAGGCCGCGAAAGCAAAATGCGTTATGAATACATGCTTGTAGTTTGGGACGATCTAGAAAGCGATTATCATCCCGAATATGTGGAAAACAGAACCTTGATTAACAAACATCCTTTTTGGGGAAACGCCACAGGACACAGCACCACCGTGGCTGTTTACGATTTATACTCTGAAGCCCGAATTACAGTACAGTAATCAACCTTAAATCTGGCGAAACCCTCCAATTACCTCACAGGTGGCAAATCACTTTATACAAAGCCCACATAGGGAAACTTTTGGAAGGTTCTTCCTACATATAGTAACTCAAAGCACCAGAAGGACATTTAGCGATTTGGTCTTTTAGCGCTTGGGTCGAAGCATTTTTAGCTTTAATCCACGGTTTTTCTTTGGGGTTATATACTTCTGGTAATGCTTTAACGCATTCGCCAGCATGTATACACTTCTGCGATTTCCAAACCACGGTGAGCTCACCGTTTGAATATTCCTTTACGATTTCTTTTTCCATAGATCAAGGTAAAATATTTTCTGGAAAGAATGAGCTATGAAAATTGAATAGTTAATTTTTACAGACCGAATCCAGGATGTTTTATAATAGGAGTATTTTATATAAGTTTAAGGAATGATACGAAAGCTAACTGGTATACTGATTATTTTAATTCTTACTCTGGAAGTAATCACATATATAAACTTATCTAAACAGGGAGGCGATGTAGGGGGCGATTTCGACCATTGGACAGGAATCTTAGGTCGGGTATTTGCATTTTCTCTTTTTGGCTTTGGACCCTTTTTGATAATAATATTTTTAAACTTCTTTTTCGGATCAGGAAAGTCTTGGTATAAACTCCGTTTAGTTAGTTTGATGCTTGGAATCATTTTTTTAACAATGGGCATAATCGGCACATTGATTGCCAAATAGCCCTGTCAGCATAATGCGATTAAAACTTAATAAGGGTGATGTAAACTTTGACTGAGTGGGTATGGGTTTTTGGGTAAAAAATAGGTTTTGGATTGCTGGGTTACTTTTTATAATTCCTTCTGTTGGGGCATTAGCCATGCTTTATTTTAAGTGTATTAGTGATGCTGATTTGTTGTATCCTTTTTCATTAGCAATTATTGGCTTGGCATTTACTTCCGCTCAGTTTTATTTCCAAATCAATGAAAATAGGTTTCAGAGATTAGAAGAGAAGAGGTCATCAGCATTAAAGCTACTCATGAACGTAACTACAAAAATGGAGAACTTACTCTATTCTAGCATACATTATTATTCAGATTTCGATTTGCTTTCAAGAGAGTATAAAGATTTGCATGTAGAGCTTTGTGGCTTATTAGATGTTTTTATTCAAGCGGTTCTTGAAAAGGGGGATTTACTTAATGATTTAAAAAAATCTTCCGATGATATCCTGAACGTTATTTTTAATTCAAATTTTAAGCATAACGAGGTGGTGGATCAGAGAATACAAACGGATGAACCGTTACCTGATGGCTTTATGACTAAATTACGAAAGGTACAGAGTAAAGAATGGATTGATAATGTTACCCCTTTATTAACTGAGTTCATTAACATAAAGAAGAAGGTAGTTGAGAATTTAAATAAGTAGGGGTATCGTTATAATTGAGCCCGAGCACTATATTTGTCATTCCTTTAGGAAGAAAAAAAGAAGAAAAAGAAATAGTTATCAGCTATGGAAACATATTCAAAGAAACGCGCTAAGCTAACGAATAACTCATCTGTTAAGAATGCAGAGGATAAATTCGATATGGAAAAATATGTATCCTCTGTAAAGAAAGTGAAGCCTCTTACAATTAAAGGTTATACGAAAGCCTTCTAATTAAAAGTGTGATTTAAATAATTTTAAGGAGCTAAAGGCTCCTTTTTTGTTTTAGTTGGTTCTAGAAAGAACCTTCAAAGGGTTTAGGTTATACAACAGAGCAAAACTGATTTAATCCCAAATACCATTGCACTCAGTAAGAATTACAGGCTGATCGTCTGTAATTAAAATAGTGTGTTCGTGTTGGGTAATGTAACCTCCTTTGTTGCCTACTAATGTCCACCCATCTCTAAGCTCTACGGCTAAGTTTGATTTCGTTGAAATAAACGTTTCAATGGCCACGGTGGTGTTTTTCTTAAACCTTTGATGATTACTTTTTACCCTGTAATTCAAAATATCATCAGGCGATTCATGCAAGCTTCTGCCTACTCCATGACCAGCTAAATTTTTAATTACTCTAAATCCAGATTTTTTTGCTTCGGTTTCAATGATCAGACCGATGTCCGCTATTTTCACTCCTCCTTTAATGCTGTGAATCGCTTTGTGTAAAATGCTTTTAGAAGCATCTACCAAGGGCTGATGATTGTGAATATCCTTTCCCAAAACAAAAGACCCGCCATTGTCGGCCCAAAATCCATTGAGCTCGGCAGAAACATCAATGTTTATAAGGTCGCCTTCTTTGAGTATTTTCGATTTGGAAGGAATTCCGTGGGCACCTTCTTCATTTACGCTGATGCATGAATAGCCAGGAAAACCGTAAGTTTCAAAAGGCGCAGATTTGGCACCATAGCTTTTTAAAATCTGTCCTCCGTAATCGTCTAATTCTTTGGTAGACATACCCACTTGGGCATGTTCTCGCATTAGCTTTAAGGTAGTACCCACTACTTCGCTAATCTTTTTCATTCCAATTAATTCAGACTCTTTTGAGATCGACATATTTTAACCTTTTAGCTTAGAAGATAAACTGCAATTTACGGAGAAATTAGAAGTCGACTAATTGATTTGAAAGCAATAAAAAAAAACCTCCCGAAATTCGAGAGGTTTTGTACCCAGGGCCGGGGTCGAACCGGCACGATCGTGAAATCATTGGTGTTTGAGACCAACGCGTCTACCAATTCCGCCACCTGGGCAATTATCTTTATTTCCAAGCGTCTATCCTCCGAAGCTTCGGAGCCGCCACCTGAAATTAAAGCCTCTGTAATGATTTTCCGATATTTTGGAGAATCCACCGAGGAGGTGTTGTATTGGGGTTGCAAAAATGAGTAAAGATTTTTTATGAAACAATAGCTTCTGCCAGTAAATTTTAGTCTACTTGAATAAAGCCTTTGAGCGAAAAAGCAACGGGTTTATCGGCAAATTTGGCCTTGGTAGCTTTCCATACTTCGCCAAATAATTCCGA
This sequence comes from Roseivirga seohaensis, assembly GCF_001592945.1. GTDB lineage: Bacteria > Bacteroidota > Bacteroidia > Cytophagales > Cyclobacteriaceae > Roseivirga > Roseivirga seohaensis. The sequence goes on along the minus strand of NZ_LRPB01000001.1, from coordinate 208,036 downwards.
ATGGCGATAGCGGTTCAGTGCTTCTTCATTCTCCCAATGACTATAAGTAGCAAAAACACAGTCTTCATTATAATCTCGCATCAACTCAAGGTATTGGCAGCCCTCAAAATGACGAATACGGTCTTTGGTTTCGTTGAATAATTCGATAAAGGCGTCTACTTCTTCGGCCTTAAAAGTCATTCTTACAATTCTTGTTAACATTATTCTTCAAATTGAATGAGAATAGGGCTGTCGTAGCTCAAACCTAAAAGGGTAGAAGCATTGCCCTGATTAATTCCAATTTCCAAAACGTTCAAACTATTGAATACAAAAAAGACTTCACCAGGGTCTACATCGTAATATTGTGAGTGAATACTAGAAGCGGATTCTCTTCCGAAAACCAGTTTGTAATTTCTGTTTTTACTTAGAATATCGAAATCCACTTTACTGATATTGGTGATAAGGTTGCCATAATGATCCACTCGAATAACATGGCCAGAAATTTCTTTTCTAGTAGCTCGAGGTTTTCGTAACATCAATTGCGTGTATTCTGTAACTGCCTCACCCAAGGCTGATATTTCTTCATTCGCGGCCAAGCGCAAAATAAAATCGGCCAACATACCACGTTGAGGGAAAGTAGAATTATCGTCAATAGATAACTTTACAATGGTTTCTGGAGTTTTATCACTGATCAAACTTAATATTCCGTTATCAGGGGCAACAAAAAAATGATCTTCAATTTTAGCCGCTAAATAAGAATCTTGATTAGCTTGTGCTACGTTAGTGCTAAGCAAGTGTACGGTACCTTTGGGGAAATCTCTGAAAACAGAACTAACTACAAAAGCCATATGGGCAATATCGAAAGGTTCGATATCGTGACTAATGTCAATAAGTTTTAGGGTACTGTCCTTAGAAATCAAAGAGGCCTTTAACGCGGCCACGTAATGGTCGGTGTGTCCAAAATCAGAAGTTAAAGTGATAATGGCCATAAAAGACTATTCGGTTAAAATTTCTAAGTTTGTGAATAGCAAAAGTATCGAAAATTTTGAGGCTAAATCAATCAAATAAAACATAGTTAAGCGTTTGGTAGAAAAATTAATTATACTCGAAAACATAGCCATGGTCGACTTTTTAGGCGTGGCAAATGAGAACATCAAAGAAGTGGCCTCTGCTTTTCCAAAAAGCAAGATTGTATCGAGAGGCAACGAGATTCTCATTCAAGGAAATGCCTCGGAGATTATCCAAATCAACGATATTCTGAACTCCTTGGTGCAGCATTATCATAAGTTTGGAAAGGTTACGCATGATAATGTGAAATCGTACATCAAAAGCGAGGCAGAATATATTAGTAGCCAAGGTGATGATGGGGTATTGGTGTATGGTAACCGAGGAAATACCATTAAACCAAAAACAGCCAATCAAAAAGCATTGGTAAAGGCAGTTGAAGAAAATGATTTGGTTTTTGCTGTAGGCCCTGCCGGAACAGGTAAAACCTATATTTCCGTAGCTATGGCAGTACAAGCCTTAAAAAATAAAGAGGTTAAGAAAATCATCATTACGCGCCCGGCTGTAGAGGCAGGCGAAAACTTAGGTTTTCTTCCAGGAGATCTTAAGGAAAAGATTGATCCATATTTAAGGCCGATTTACGATGCACTGGATGAGATGATTCCTTCAGAAAAGCTGAAATTTTACCAAGAGAATAGGGTGATAGAAATAGCGCCTTTGGCGTATATGCGAGGCAGAACGCTGAATCATGCATTTATTCTTTTAGATGAAGCTCAGAACACCACAGCCATGCAAATGAAAATGTTTCTGACGCGTATGGGGCCAAACTCGAAGGTGATTGTTACTGGAGATATCTCTCAGATTGATTTGCCGCGAAACCAAAAATCAGGTTTGGGTGAGTCACTTAAAATTTTGAGTGGCGTTAAAGGAATTGCAAGAGTAGATTTAGATGCCAAGGATGTGGTGCGCCATAAATTGGTCAAAGAAATAATTTCGGCTTACGATAAACATCAAGAACAAAATGATAAGAGTAAAAAAAGTGGAGAATAAGGAAGAGCTTGACTTAGCTTTTGCCATCCGTGAAAAAGTGTTTATTGAAGAACAGCTTTGCGATCGCGAGGAGGAATTCGATGAATTTGATGCGGAGTCCACGCACTTTATTGCTTATTATCAAGGTGAACCAGCAGGTACATCCCGTTACCGAACCACTAAAAAAGGTGTGAAACTAGAGCGTTTTGCGGTGTATGAAGAATACCGAGGCAAAGGAGTAGGAAAACGTTTGGTTCAAATGGTTTTGGCCGATGTTGAAAATAATGTTGCCAAGCCTGGTACTCTAATTTACCTCCATGCACAGCTCACCGCAATGCCATTATACAGTAAATATGGATTCACTAAAGTGGGTGAAAAATTTATTGAGGCTGGTATAGAACACTTCGAAATGCGGAAAACTCTTTAGTTTTTTGTTTCCCCAATATTAAGAAAATGTAATACTACCCTGTGGATTGATTAGGGTATTGTTAACCTTTTTGCAGATGTTAAAATCTAACATTTGCCCCAGAATGGTAGCCATAGTTTTGCGCAAAAAACAACACTATGAGACTTAAATTCTACCTAATCAAAACCAATAGTAGGCAACTGGGGATAGCCTTACTATTGTTGACCTTCACGGTTTTTCAATCCCTAGCGCAAGCAACTGATGCTACAATTCAGGGCGTTATCACAGCTACAGATGGTAGTACTTTACCAAGTGCCACCATTCTTGTAAAGAATACAGCCACTGGTTTTCAAACAGGAACAATAACCAATGCTAATGGTGAATATCGTTTTATTCAGGTGCCATTAGGTGGGCCTTACGAGATCACCGCTTCTTTTGTGGGCTATGGCTCAAAAAAGAAGGAAGGTTTTATGGTAAACCAAGGCGACCAGCTAAAAATCAACTTCGAATTATCTGAGACGGTTACAGAAATGGAAACCATTGTGGTAACTGGCGATCAAATCCGTTCTTCTATCGACAGACAAGGGGAGGCTACTATTGTAAGTACTCAGCAAATTCAAAACCTACCTTCTGAAGGAAGAAACTTTACTCGTTTGGTGAGTTTATCTCCATTGCAAGGCGGAGGAAGCTTGAATTTGGGAGGACAGAGAAGAACTTCAACTGGAGTTACTATTGATGGTTTGAACGCTAGAAATACTTTAACCGCTGGTGAAATCGGACAAGGTCCATATACCATTTCGCAGGAAGCGATTAGAACTTTTGAAATTTCAACAAATGATTATGATGTAACGCAAGGCCGACAAGGCGGTGGTGCTATTAAGGCAGTTACAAAATCGGGTACCAATGATTTGCAAGGAAGTGCTTTTGTTTACCATAGAAACGATAAGCTTCAAAACGATCTTGATATTAGAGAAAATCCAAGAACTGCCGACTTCAATAATACACAATATGGTGTGAGTTTAGGTGGGCCAATCATTAAGGATAAAGTTCACTTTTTCGCAGTGTTCGAAAGGCAAGAAGCAACCGATCCATTGTTTATTGCTGATATTCAAACTGCTGACGATGAGAACAGATCTGGTTTGACTAAAGCCAATTTGGACCGTTACCTACAAATAGCGAGAGCCAAATACGGTTTGAGCAATGACCAGCAGGTTGGTCAATTTGAGCGTTCTTCTGAAGCAAGTACCTTCTTTGCCCGCGTTGACTGGCAGTTAAATAACATTCACCGATTGACCATCAGAAATAATTACAACAAATACACAAACCCGTTCGGTACTAGCGATAACTCTAGTTTTGAATTGGCTGAAAGTTACTCTGATTTTAACTCTCAAGAGAACACTTTGGGTGTATCATTGCGATCGGCTTTCAACCCTAACTTTACGAATGAGTTTAAATTGCAGTATCAGCATGCTGAAAGAGCTTACAACCCAAGCTCACAATTGCCTTCTTCAAACATTCCAAGGGCAATTGTAAACGTTCAGTCTACACTTCCGAATGGATCTTCGGCCAGCAGAACTGTTCAATTGGGAGGTCAGCGTTATTCTCCTGAAACTAACTTGGAGAACATGATTCAGTTTACCAATACGGCTTATTTGTCAAGAGGAAATGTGAATTTCACTTTCGGAACAGACAACATGATTACCTATTTGGAAACCTTACTTTCGAATGAGCAAAATGGTCGTTTCTTCTTCGACTCGCTAGATGATTTTGAGAATTTAACACCAAGCCGTTATGCTAGAGAGGTGCCATTGCAAGGTTTGCCAATTGTAAAACAAACCGTTTTGGATTTGTCTCTTTTTGCGCAAGCAGAATTTAGTTTGCACAAAGATTTAGAAGTGATTGCTGGTGTAAGATGGGATGGAACAATCTTTACTGAAGCTGCCGAATTCAACCAAACAGTATTTAATGAATTGGGAATTAGAACAGACAATCGTCCACAAGATTTAGACAATATCCAGCCAAGACTTCAAGGAATTTGGAACATTGGAGGTAAAGATTCAGACATCATCAAATTAGGTGGTGGTATCTTCAACTCTCAGCCGCATTACTATGCCCAGGTAAATAATATTCAAAACTCAGGAACCTTGCTTGGTGCAATTGATGTAACGGGTGCCGATGTTCCAACACCTGATTTCAATGCCTACAGAAACGACCCAAGCACTGTGCCGGGCGTACCAGCTGGTCAAGTGCCTTTCAGTACGATTAACGCTGTAGGCGATAATTTTGAAGTGCCAACTACGGCTAAATTCAACATTGATTACACCCACTACTTTGGTGATAAATATTCAGTTTCTGTAAACTATTTGGCAAGTAAAACCACCAACAACTACGTTTATCAGGAAGCTAACTTGGTGAAAGATCCATTCTTTGTAACCAATGAAGGTAGAGAAGTATTTGTGCCTGCAAACACCATTACAGCAAGCGGCATTACCGACTGGACGAACAGTAGAATTTCGAACCAAGTAGGTAGAGCTTTAGTGTTAGAATCTGACGGAGAAGTTAAGCAGCATGCGATTATTATTTCTGGTTCTGCTCAGGTAGGAAAAGACGGATACTTTAATATTTCATACACAAGAAATAGCTCTAAGGACAATTCTTCATATAACTGCTGTGTGGCCAACACTTCTACTTTCTTACCAGTAACTGGCGATCCAAGAGATTTGAACTACGGTTATTCTGACAACAACTTCCGTTCGAAATTTGTAGTAAACACTGCGTCACCTTCTTTCCACGGTTTTGTACTAGGGGCTACAATTACAGGCTCTGGCGGAAGTCCTTTCAACTTTGTGGTGGATAACAACAACAGAAGTGCAAATGGTGACTTCAACCTGTCAAACGATCAGGCTTACATCTTTGATCCGAACGATGCAAATACATCACAAGCCATTAAAGATGGTTATATGGATATTTTAAACAATCCAGATGTACCGCAGAATTTCAAAGATTACTTACAAGATAACTTCGGTCGTTTTGCTGAAAGAAATGCAGGTGTTAATGGGTTTTATGCCAACATTGATCTTCGTTTGTTGAAGAAAATTAAGTTAGCGAACGGTCATGGTTTAGAGCTCTCTGCCGACCTATTCAACTTTGCAAACTTCTTAGATAGTTCAAAAGGTAACAGCCACGTATATAGCAGAAATTTAGAGTTGATGCGAATCACAGGCTTTGATCAATTAGCCAAGTCTTATAACTATTCAGTGCAAACTGGCGCTGGTAACGAGCCAATCAACGGAACACCATGGAGAGTTCAAGTAGGTTTACGTTATACTTTCGGCCAATAATGGTTTTTCAAAATAGATAGATTAGAGTGCTAGGAGTAGGGGTGAAAGCCTCTGCTCCTTACTTTTAAATAGATATAACATGAGAAAATATACAGTATTAGTATTAGTGATGCTTTTAGGTTTATGTTTAAAAGCTCAGCAATCAGAACATGTAGTTTTGGTCTCAATTGATGGGTTTCGCCCCGATTTCTACATGGAGGCCAAATGGCCTGCGCCAAACTTAAAATGGATGGCCGAAAACGGAACAAAAGCAGAAGGCGTTCGTGGTGTTTATCCTTCGGTAACCTATCCGTCTCATACAACTTTAATTACAGGGGCAAAACCAGCCCGTCATGGCATTTATTACAACTCGCCATTTGAAGAAAAGGGTCAAACGGGTGCTTGGTATTGGTATGAAAACGAAATCAAAGTACCAACTCTTTGGGACGCAGTTCGAGCGAAAGGAATGAAATCAGCAGCTTTTATCTGGCCTGTTTCAGTAGATGCGCCTATCGACTATAATATTCCGGAATACTGGTATTTAAAAGAAGGAACGGACCGTATTGAACCTATGCGCGATAAAGATATTCCTAATGGCTTTTTCGAAGAACTTGAAAGAGAGGTTTTAGGGAAAATGAGCAACACCACGTTTAACGGTGAGTTTTTTAATAGAGAAGATAGAACAGGTGAAATGGCTGCTTATGTGTTAGAAAAGCACAAGCCAAATTTCATCGCATTACACTTAATTGGTACCGATCATTTTCAGCACCAAGGCGGAAGAGACGGTGAAATGGTGCCTTTTGCTGTAGCCGCAGCCGACAGGGCGATTGGCAAAATCAAGGAAGCCGCAGAAAGAGCTGGAATTCTTGATAAAACAACTTTTATCATTTCTGGAGATCATGGTTTTGTGGATGTGCATTCACTTTTGAGCCCTAATGTTTGGTTGGCAAATGCAGGCTTAATGTCTACTGCCAAAGATCGCGGAAATTGGAAAGCCGCTTTTCACACTTCTGGCGCAGCTGCTTTTTTAATGTTGAAAGATCCTAAGGATACTAAAACCTTAAATCAGGTAAAGCAGATTTTAAATGACCTACCTGAGAAAACTAAAAAGCTTTTTAGAGTAGTGTCGAAAGAAGAATTGGCTCAAGTAGGTGCCGATCCAAATGCGTTTTTGGCCATAGCGCCAATACCAGGCGTAGCGATGTCTGGTTCAGCTTCTGGCGATGATTTGAAAAGAGGTTCAGGCGGAACGCACGGATATTTTCCAGACTTCAAACAAATTGAAACTGGTTTTGTAGCTTGGGGAGCTGGTGTTACCAAAGGTAAGCTTGTACACAAAATGGGTTTGGAAGATGTTGCGCCTGTAATCGCAGCTTTATTAGGGCTAGATTTCGCAGCACCTGACGGAGTTCTGTTTCCAGGTATTCTCGAAAAGAAATAAGTATTACTTCTGGTTTGTTTGTTTTGCTAATTGGAAATGCTGCAGTAAGAAGGGGGGCGCTACGATCCCCTTTTTTACAATACAAATAATGTGTTATGCAGTTTTCTTTAACCTAATAGGTTTTAACTTTTTAATAATCTGACTTACGGTTTGGCGTGTCATGCCTGTCAAATCACCTATTTCCTGTTTAGTGAGCAATGAAAAAAGGTGATGTTTTTTATTCTCTGAGTCTAAAACCTCTCTGTCAAAATCATTGTAAATTACTTGCAGTCGTTCAATACTATTGGCCGAACGAATACTGAATAGGCGTGCTTCAGCAATACTCCATCGCCTTACTGCATTTTTGTTGAACCACTCGGAAACAGCTGGGTCCTCAACAATAATTTGTTTAAAAAAATCGAGAGGATAAACACGTAAATGACAAGGGATTATTGTTTTTGCGAATTCAAAAAACTGTCCGTTTAAGTATTTCAAATTCCCAAAGGTGTCGGGCGCGCTCAGAATATCATAGGTAATATCTTGCCCTTGGCTTCCGTAGCTGCCCAATTTTACGGCTCCAGATACAATCTCATAAATAGAGTTCGTGTGTTGGCCAGGTTGGTAAATTTGTTGATCCTTAGCTACATAGACTTCCTTTATCAATCTTTCTAATGGATAAGCATTAGACGAACGCAGAAGCTCGATCAAGTTCATAGTTTAGGCTGTTGAGTTAGGTCAAATTTAGAGATTGAGAAAGAACAGAAGTGAATTATAGTGTTATGCTTTCTTTACTTTGGATGAATGGTTTCAGTATTTTCCAGTAATTACTTCATTATAATAAACCAAATATTTATTTTGATTGTGTGAATTTTAATTCGTTTCCATTTATTCGATTCACTGCTGCCTTTATCCTTGGGGTGGTTGTTTACCATTATGGTCATGAATGGATTGATATTAAGGTTTGGTTACCTATTACGCTTTTCATTGTCTATGTTTTTCTGGCGCTCCGCAACTCCATACGCTTTCAGTATGTGCTCTCTATTTTGGTTTTGGTCATCCTTTTTTGTTCGGGTTTTCTTCGGCTGAAAGAACACAGAGTCGATAATTCTTCCTACCATTTGCTACACATCAACCAAGATATTGAAGCTTACCGCGCGGTGATATATGAGGAACCAGCCATAAAGGCCAACTCGATCAATGTTCGGCTTGAGGTCACTGATGCGCTTGCCGAGAAATGGCAAGCAGCTTCGGGTTATGTAAATGCCTATGTCAGTAAAGAAGCTGGCAACAACCTTCAGTATGGCGATATACTTTTGGTGAAAGGTTCGCCAAACCTTACCGAAGAGCCTGCCAATCCGGGCGAATTCAACTTCAAAAACTATCTAGTGTATAATAATATCTTCCATCAACAATTTATTGGAGAGAATTTTCAATTACTTGGGCGTGATGTTCCTTGGTGGAAATGGCCTATTGCGACATCAATTAAAATCAGAAATCAATGTGCCGAATTACTCAAAGCCAGAATTTCAGACCCTGATGCCAGAGGTGTTTTGTTGGCCATTACTTTGGGGGTGAAAGATGAACTGGATACAGAGCTTCAAACCTCATTTTCGGCAGCAGGCGCTATGCATGTTTTGGCCGTTTCGGGTTTGCATGTGGGTATTATCTACGGAATTATCCTCCTGATTTTTAAGCGACTTAAACTGAATACTTGGAAAAGGCGCTGGTGGATGGCCATTATTAGCATTGTGCTTTTGTGGTGCTACGCATTCATTACTGGCCTTTCACCGTCTGTGCTTCGGGCTGTCACAATGTTCTCATTTGTGGCCATTGCCAAAGCGAAAAACACCAATAGCAGCATTTATAATACCTTAGCTGCGTCTGCTTTTGTGCTGCTTTGTTGGAACCCCTATTTGATCATGAGCGTAGGTTTCCAGTTGTCGTATTTGGCCGTTTTTGGTATCGTATACCTTCAACCTAAGTTTTACAATTTATTCGATATTCATAATTATTGGCTAGATAAAATATGGGCAATTAGTTGTGTTTCCTTAGCAGCTCAAATTGCGACCGCTCCTTTGAGTATTCTATATTTTCATCAATTTCCGAGCTACTTTTTGTTCTCCAATTTGTTCGTAATTCCTGCCGCTTTTGCCATGCTTATTATGGGTTTGGCGGTACTGGTCTTGGGTGGAATTCCATATTTGGGTGAAGCCGTAAATTGGCTCACAGAATCCTTCGTTCGAATCGTAAATTGGCTGGTGCATTGGGTAAGGTGGCTTCCGGGTAGTACTTTAGATGGCATTCATTTAACCACCGGTGAAACATGGCTGGTTTATGCTGTCATTCTAATGCTTATCATTTTATTGGCAGAAAGGCAATTCAAATACTTGATGTGGGCAATGTTTTTTTGCTTCGCTTTTGTGTTTAGTCAGGTCAGTCATTGGAGCGACTATAGAAATGCAGAGTTCAGTGTGTTAAACGTTTCCGGAGAATCGGTTTTGGATTTTAGGGTTGGGAATAAAAGTAAGCTGGTGGCCGATACTTCATTCTCACAAAATTTAGATCGAATTCAGTTCCATTTAGAACCCCAAAGACAATTAGCGGGTAGCAGCCTTCTTCCGTCCGAAGATCAATTAGAATTAGCGATTGAAGATTTGAATGGACACCAGTGGATTGTTTTTCAAGGCCAGCGAATTTTTAAACTTAATCAAAAAATCAAGGTTGAATTTGAAAGGCCGGTGGAGGTGGATTACCTCATTCTTTCAAATGAAAGTGTTTACGATCTAGCTGAATTAGAAGGGAATTTCGAGTTTAAAGAATTAATCATCGACAAATCAAATCGGAAGTTCTTGGCCGATAAGCTCACAAATCAGGCAGAAACGCTAAATTTGAAAGTACACTCCATCTATCGCGATGGCTATTATTCAAGAATATGGAAGAAATGACTTTAGTGAAATACCAAGTGGCCAACCGCGTTGCCACGATTACCCTTAACCGTCCCGAAAAAAGAAATGCCTTAAATGCCGAAATGGTAACACAACTTAAGCAGGCATTTGCTCAAGCAGAAGAGGATGAAAACGCCAAGGTCATTGTATTGGATGCCGCTGGTGATTCCTTTTGCGCAGGTGCCGACTTGGCCTATTTACAGCAACTTCAGAATAACACTTTCGAAGAAAATTTGGCCGATTCAAATCATTTGAAAGAGCTTTTCTTACAAATCTATCAGCACCCAAAAGTGGTGATTGCCAAAATTCAAGGGCATGCCATTGCTGGCGGTTGTGGTTTGGCTACGGTTTGCGATTTTTCATTCACTGTACCCGAAGCCAAATTTGGTTATACCGAAGTGCGTATTGGTTTTATTCCAGCCATTGTGAAGGTTTTCTTGCTTCGAAAAATAGGAGAAGGAAAGGCGAAATCGCTATTGCTTACCGGTGAGTTAATTCCAGCCGAACTGGCCGAATCCATGGGTTTGGTGAATACAGTAGTGGAGGCCATTGACTTGGATATGGAAGTGGCCAATTTTGCTCAAATGTTGGTTCAGAAAAACTCTGGTCAGTCTATGGCTTTCACCAAGCAAATGATTGCAGCCGTGCAAAGTATGGATGTGGAAGAAGGCTTAAACTACGCTGCCGAAATGAACGCGAAAGCCCGAGCCTCGGAAGACTGCCAAAAGGGAATTGCCGCTTTTCTGAATAAGGAAAAGATTTTATGGTAGAATGAAACTAAACAGGTCTCGTTCAAATTAATCTTTATCTTCACTCTTAATGAACCAAGGGCTAAACATTCTTAAAAAATACTGGGGCTATAATGCCTTTAGGCCTTTGCAGGAAGATATTATCAATGCTTCGCTGGAAGGCAACGATGTGCTTGCTTTACTGCCAACCGGTGGTGGTAAGTCCATTTGTTTTCAGATTCCTGCATTGGTAAATGATGGACTTTGTGTCGTTATTTCTCCCCTCATCGCCCTGATGAAAGATCAAGTGTATCAATTGAAAAGGAGAGGTGTTTCGGCCGAATCCCTTCATGCGGGAATGTCCAAGCGCGAGATTGATTTTGCTCTAGACAATTGTGTCAATGCCGATATCAAGTTTCTTTATGTTTCGCCTGAAAGGTTGAAAACCGAGCTTTTTCAGGAGCGGATCAAGATTGTTCGCGATACTCGTGGTGTCAATTTAATTGCGGTAGACGAAGCACATTGTATTTCGCAATGGGGCTATGATTTCCGCCCGGCTTACTTAGAAATTGCTGCCATACGTGAGCTTTTGCCCGAAACGCCAATTATGGCCTTGACGGCAACCGCAACTGAAAAGGTAAAAGCTGATATTCAGGAAAAACTAGAATTCAGGAACAAGAAAGTATTCACCAAGAGTTTTGCCAGGGCCAATCTTTCTTATTCAGTTCGGTTTGAAGAACATAAGGAAAGAAAACTTTTAGAAGTACTGAATCGAGTGCGTGGATCTGCGGTGGTGTATGTGAGTACCCGAAGACACGCCAAGGAACTGGCTCTAATGCTGCAAAGAAGCCACATCAGTGCTGATTTTTACCATGCTGGCTTAACGCATGAAGAACGAAGCTTGAAACAAGAAAACTGGATTCACAATCGTACAAAAGTCATTGTTTCTACCAATGCCTTTGGAATGGGAATCGACAAACCAGATGTTCGGGTAGTGGTTCACATGGATTTGCCTGGAAATCTAGAAGCTTATTATCAAGAAGCAGGAAGGGCTGGTCGTGATGAGAAGAAAGCTTATGCGGTAATTATATGCCACCAGAAGGACATAGAGGAATTACGAAAGAAAACAAAGAATTCACTGCCCGATGTGAAATTGATCCGAGAGGTTTATCAAATGTTGGGCAACTATTATCAGTTGGCCAATGGCAGTCATCCACAAGATAGCTTCGATTTCGATTTCCAAACCTTTTCCAAAAATTTCGATCGACACCCGATGGAGATTTTCAATGGTATTAAAGTGTTAGAGTCTCAAGGAGCGATTTTATTGAGTGAGTCTTTTTATCAGCCTTCACGATTAATGTTTGGGTTGAACCAAAAACTCATGTATGAATTTCAGATTGCAAACGCCCAGTTTGACCCGTTAATCAAAGCCATTCTTCGGCTTTACGGTGGAGAAGTTTATAACAACCTGATCATTATTCAAGAGAATAATCTAGCGGCCAATTTAGGACTTACAGTAGATGCTTGCCGAAAAATGCTGAAACACCTTCATGAGCGTGAGGTGCTGGAATATATTCCTCAAAAAGATCAGCCGCAGTTGTCCTTTTTAATGCCGAAATATCCAGCTGATAAGTTGCCAATCGATAACCATCAAATTGAAAGTAGGCGTAAGCTGATTACTGCTAAAATGGAATCAGTAATTGCTTATTTACACAATGAAGAGCGCTGCCGAACACAGCAATTACTAGAATATTTTGGTGAGGTGAATTATGATCCTTGCTTGGTTTGCGACAACTGTGTTCATAATAAAAGAAAGGCTGAAGAGCTAAAATTGAGAGCAAAATATGAAACACAAATATTCTCTTTACTAGGCCAATCTACCGACTTGGATGTGAATGGTTTGGTGAATGCTATAGCGCCTGAAAACAAAAATTTATTGACAACGCTTGTAGCTGAACTGGTCGATCATGGAGTTTTGAAGTTTGACGAATTTGGGAAGCTAGAAAAGGGCAGGAAGGGTACTTAAATATTGATGATGAGTTTTTTTGACGACATATATAATAAGATTTTTAAAGGGAAGGCAGAAGGTCCGGCTGAGTTAATCCATGAAACATTGGAAAGAACCAGTCGAGAATCTGAAAGTTTTCTAGCTTGGGCGGATAGCCATAAAAGGACTGAATTACTGACTGAAATCTATAATGCTTACCATCTGAAAAAGAAAGGTATAGTAGCAAAACTCAATCTTCACTTGCTAGAAACCAAGTATTCTAACGGTTTTGCGGTTACTTATGACCATGAAATATCAAGTGATGACTTCAGAAACTTATTCGATTATTTGAAAGAGAAAACACTTGAGTTCGATTACAGACTGGCACAAAACGACCGTAGAATCATTGATAGGGAATCTTTTGAAGAGGTGATTGAAAAATGGTATTTAAAACCTCAGGCTTTGGAACAGGAAGAAAAAAAAACCAACCAACTTTACGGTAATATTCTCATCGAATACGTTATGATCGATCGAAAGCCCAGTTATATAAAATTGATGGCCAATATCTATCAAGATCGTTTATATTCCGAAGCTTTACCTTTCGAGGAGTTTATTGAAAAATTGTTTGACCGAAACCTCTAATTTAAAAAGAATGAAATCTGTATTGATTACCCTAACATTGATTTTTGGAAGCTTATTTACACCTTCTGGGCAGCCAACTCAAATTTTTAACACCAAACTTAAAATTACAGTCTTAGATGAGCTTGGTAATATAGTAGAGGGAGCTAAAGTGACAATCTATAAAACTCAAGCAGATTATAATGCTGAGAAAAATGCAGTGCAGCCCGCGCAATTGACCAATAACAAGGGGCAAGTTACTTTCAAAAAACTAGACGCCATTCCTTACTATGTTTTGGTTAGAAAAGGCGATATGGACAATGCTGGTGGTGGAGAAATTGTAAGCAAGCTTGAGAAAAATAAGTTGAACAAAGCCAATATTGTGATTTCTGATGGAGTTTAATTTAAGAGAAAAACTCCTTACAGAAATTAAGGAATACCAATCTGAATATAAAGAAGAGCAGGCTTTCAAACCTAGGTTTGAAAGCCTGCTTAGTAATTATGAAAATTGCTTTGAAAGGTCTTTGCTGATGGGGCATATAACAGCATCTGCTTGGATTCTGAACCATCAGCGAGATTCTATATTGTTGCTACATCACGCCAAATTAAACAAATGGTTGCAGCCGGGCGGTCATGCCGATGGCGATGAAAACGTGAGGGCAGTGGCCTTAAAAGAAGCTGAGGAGGAAACTGGTATTTCAGGTTTCGTTTTCGCTTCAAACCAAATATTTGATTTGGACATTCATACCATTCCTGAAAGGAAGGAAGTGCCTGAACATGAGCATTATGATGTTCGGTTTTTGCTTGTAGCGCCAGAAAGGGCAGTTCCACAATTAAATCACGAATCAAACGACTTAAAGTGGATTCATTTCAGTAACCTGAAGGAAAAAATAAGTCACGAGCCTTCTTTAATGCGTATGTATGCCAAAACAAAGCAATTTATTTAGTTGAAAACCATACTTCTATGCAATAAAATTGCTTGAGTGCCCTATATTTATCTTTGATGAAGTTTAGCAAAAAATCCACTTTAATTCTGAGTCTTGTTGTACTCTGGTCTCTTGTGGCCTTGGTGTTCGTGTTTGTTCCGAAGTCGAACGATAAAGAGATAACCGTAGAGCCTCCAACAGCTAGAGCAGAATTCTTTTCAAGAGAAAACGTACAGCAAAGAAGTGAATATATTCATCAGATGCTGGCTAACCCAGAAACAAATGAAATTCCAGTCAATATGCGTGAAATGGAAAATGAATTTGTTCAGGATTTTAAACTGAAAGCCAATCTCAACCGATTGAAAATGAGGGCTGCAGGAGCGAATTCTCAAAACGCTCCTAGCTTGCTTACATGGAATTCTCTAGGACCCAATAATATAGGCGGAAGAACAAGAGCGGTGGCTATAGATGTTACTAATGAAAATATAATTTTAGCTGCTGGAGTTTCCGGAGGCGTTTGGCGATCTACCAATGGCGGCCAAAGCTGGACAAAAACTACTAAGTCTGATCAGTTGCACAGCGTAACCTGCATTGTTCAAGATACCCGGCCAGGAAAGGAGAATGTCTGGTATTATGGTACGGGCGAATTAGTGGGGAATTCAACGCGTTCACCGGGAGCACCATTTCGCGGAGATGGAATTTATAAATCTACCGATGGAGGACTTAATTGGCAGCCTTTGCCTTCCACCCAAGTGAATAATCCAGAAAAATTCAATTCTCCATTCATGTACGTTTGGGACATCACCTTAAACCCAAATAGTGCTAATGATGAAATCATTGCTGCCATTTATGGAGGAATTGTACGCTCAGCCAATGGCGGCCAAACTTGGGCTACGGTGTTGGGAAATTCGCTGTATGAAGTGGGGAATAATGTTGATTTGAATGATGTTCCAGCCATTTTTTATACCGAAGTGTATAGAGCTGCCAATGGAGTTTTTTACGCTTCATTAAGCCGATCTACAAATACAGCCAGTGCTTTTTCTCCGCTTGCGGGAATTTATAAATCTGATGATGGGGTGAATTGGACGAGGATTGTGGTTCACTCAAACTTAGCATATAGACGTACAGAAATAGGAGCTTCATTGAGCAATCCGAACATCGTTTACTTCCTTTCCGATACAGGTCAAGGCCACAAACTGTTAAAATACAACAATGCTACTGGCGCTATTGACGATAGGTCTGCGAATTTACCCGATGGCACCGATGAAGAAATTGAATCATTTGATTCACAAAGTTCCTACGATTTATTTGTGAGGGTTCATCCTGCTGATGAAAATACAGTTTTCGTAGGGGGAACGAATATTTATAGATCGACAGATGGTTTTGCTACCAAAACAAATGTGACGTGGATAGGTGGATATAATCCAGATGAGGAAGGAAATAGCAGTTATCCGAATCATCACCCCGACCAACATGATTTGGTTTTTCTTCCTTCTAACCCAAATGTGATGATTTCAGCCAACGATGGCGGACTTTTCAAAACAACTAACAATTTGGCCAGTCCTGTAGTTTATGAATCGCTCAACAACGGTTATATCACTACCCAATACTACACCATAACCATGAGCCAATCTCCAGCCGATAACTTTGCGTTTGGAGGTTTACAAGACAATGGCAGTATTCTTTCAACCATTGGTGAAAATAATAATGGCGTAAGACTGATTGGGGGAGATGGCGGCTTCACCGCTTCTACCAGATTTGGGATTAACTATTACACTTCTTTTCAAAATGGGCAAGTGTATAGGCTTACCCTAAACCGTAATTACTCGCTTTCTTCTTTTGCTCGTGTAGACCCTTCAGGTGCTGGTGCTGACCCTTCTCAGCCTATTCTTTTTATCAACCCTTATGTGCTCGATCGGAATAATGGAAACAGGATGTTTTTTGCAGGGGGTAATTATTTATGGAGAAACAGAAATCTAAGTCAGATTCCTTCAGGTGAACAAACCAAAACTGATGTTAACTGGGAAAGGCTGGAAATAACAAAGATTGCTTCCGGTTCCATTTCTGCCATCGAAACCTCTTCTGACCAAGAGAATATTCTCTATTATGGAACATCCGTAGGACAGGTATTCAGAATGGATTTTGCAAACTCTAATGGCTATACGGTAAGTGAAAGAACTTCAAATATTTTCCCTTCAGGTGCTTATGTTAATTCTATAGCGGTAAACCCAACCAACGCCAATGAAATCGTGGTGGTGTTTTCAAATTACCAAGTAAAAAGTGTTTTTAGGTCGGTAGATGGAGGCGCAACCTTTGAAGATATTTCTGGAAACCTAGAAGAAGCTCCCTCTGGATTGGGAGGAGGGCCATCGGTACGCTGGGCAGAAATTGTTCCGAAAAACGATGGGGTAACAGAGTATTATTTAGCCACCAGTGTGGGGGTTTTTAGCACCACCGCCTTAAATGGTGAAAGCACTATTTGGTTACAAGAAGGTGAACAGTCCATAGGAAATGTACCTGTAAATATGCTTGATTACCGTAGGTCGGATGGAAGAATTGTGGCCGCAACACACGGAAATGGGGTGTACCAAAGCCAAATTAACGGAGTTGTTCCAGAGCCTGCTATACAGAGCGGCAATGGTTTGGTGGTCGAAAATGCTTTTCCCAATCCATTCACAGACAATATTGCTATAAACTATACATTGCCCGAAACCGATATGGTAAGGGCCAGGGTTTACAACACTGATGGAAAGCTGGTGAAAACAATTGCTTTAGGGCTTGGCTTTCAAGGTGAAAACGAAATTTTTTGGGATGGAACAGACGTTAAGAATAGCCCAGTTCCTCCTGGCATCTATTTGATTCGTATGGAATATCAGGGCGAAATCAAAGTTCAGAAGGTGATATATTCTAGGGAATAATTCATTTTGGAAACAACCTGTGGATCGTATCTTTGCAGCCTAAATCACAATCATGAAATCTATACTTAAGGGAGTAATCTGTTTGTCTTTTTTACTTGCTCTGTCTTCTTGCGGAAAAAGCGAAGAGCAGTTAGTAGAAGAGGGAAGAAATTTAATGGGGCAAGAATCTTATGCCGAAGCCATAAAATTATTCAACAAAGCACTTGAGAAAAACAGTAATAATTACACTGCCCTTAATGCCAAAGGAGTAGCCTTGCTAAGAATTAATGAGTTAGATGAATCAGCAATTACATTTGGCCAAGCCATAAGAGTAGATAGCACAGATTATAGAGCGTATTATAACAGGTCGAACACAAGGCGCTTGCTTTCTGATGACCAAGGAGCAATGCTGGATTTAGACCGAGCGATTTTACTTCAACCCAATGTTGCAGATTTATACATAAACCGAGGAGCAATTCTTTTTAAGTATGGTGAATTCGACCGGGCACTTTTCGATTTTGAATTTGCTTTACGATTTGATGCCAATAATCCGTTAGTTTATTTGAATAAAGGGAAAGCTGAACTTAGAATTAATAATTCTGATGATGCCATCTATGATTTCAAAAAGGCTATTGAGTTGAATCCTCAATATGGCGAAGCTTATTATTGGTTGGGGCTTGCCGAATTAGCATTGGAAAACAGAACCGATGGCTGTAGTTATTTATCAACTGCTGAATCCTTAAATTTTGAAGGAGCATCAGAAGCCATCAGCCAAAACTGTATGCAGTAGTGGCAATCATTGGTGTCGATATTAGTGCAGCCAAATCTATTCTAGAACAAGGAGATTTAGTGGCCATACCTACAGAAACTGTTTACGGTTTGGCAGGGAATGCCTTTAATATTGATGCTGTAGCTAAAATTTTTAAAACCAAGAACAGGCCTACATTCGATCCGCTTATAGTTCATGTAAACAGCCTTGAAAGGTTAAGCGAATTCACTGAAAAATTGCCAGAAAAGGCAGTTCAATTAACGAATGCGTTTTGGCCTGGACCGCTTACAATTCTTTTAAAAAAGAAAGCAATAATTTCGGATTTGGTAACCGCTGGGCTAGACACCGTGGCGGTTAGGATGCCACGCCACGAGCTCACTAGAGAATTATTGAAAGGCTTAGATTTCCCTTTGGCCGCTCCTAGTGCTAACCCTTTTGGCTACATCAGTCCAACTTCTGCCCAGCATGTGCAACAGCAATTAGGAGATAAGATTGACTATATATTAGATGGAGGAGAGTGTGGCGTTGGAGTAGAATCCACCATTGTGAGCTTTGAAGATAAGTTGCCAAAAGTTCTCCGTTTGGGCGGAATATCAATTGAAGAAATTGAACAAGTGATTGGTAAGGTGGAAGTAAATTCGCATTCTTCTTCTCAGCCTCAAGCGCCAGGAATGCTTAAGAGCCATTACGCACCTAAAAAGAAAATACTAGCAATAGACGACCTTGATATTGAAGCCAACGATTTATCTGCTTTCGGATTTTTAGGATTCAGTAAACCAGATCATCGTTTTAAGCTTGAAAATCAGATAGTATTATCTGAAAGTGAAAATTTGAATGAGGCGGCTAAAAACCTATTTGG
This sequence comes from Roseivirga seohaensis, assembly GCF_001592945.1. GTDB lineage: Bacteria > Bacteroidota > Bacteroidia > Cytophagales > Cyclobacteriaceae > Roseivirga > Roseivirga seohaensis. The sequence goes on along the minus strand of NZ_LRPB01000001.1, from coordinate 189,148 downwards.
AAGCCTACGAACATTAGATCAAAACCCAAATATCCATACCATTGTGGTTAGTTTTGTGCCAGAAATGGGGTTAGGCAGAGCCATTAACGATAGATTAAGAAGGGCAACAGCAAAATAGAAAAGAACAGAAAATATGAAGAACATTACCGACTTTGACTTTAAAGGAAAGCGAGCACTAATTAGAGTGGATTTTAACGTTCCACTAAACGATAAATTCGAAATTACTGACGATACCCGAATCAGGGCGGCAATTCCAACTATTCAATATGTTTTGGATAATGGAGGAGCGGTAGTATTAATGTCGCATTTGGGCAGACCGAAAACTGGGCCAGAGGATAAATATTCGTTACAGCATTTAGTTTCTCATTTAAGCGAAGTGTTTGATAGAAAGGTATTGTTTGGAGATGACTGCGTTGGTGAACAAGCAAAATCCTTATCAGCTAACTTAAAGAGCGGTGAGATTCTTTTGCTTGAAAACTTGAGGTTCTATACCGAAGAAACCAAAGGCAATGTAGACTTCGCAAAATCATTAGCTGAACACGGTGATGTATACATTAACGATGCATTCGGAACAGCACACAGAGCGCATGCTTCAACTTCTATTATTGCTCAATTTTTTAATGAAAAGGGCTGTGGGTATGTAATGCAGGCAGAGCTTGAGAATGCACAGAAGGTGCTGGATAAATCAGAAAAGCCATACACCGCTATTATGGGAGGAGCAAAAATTTCTGATAAAATCATGATTATAGAAAGGTTGTTGGAGAAAGTAGACCACCTCATTATTGGTGGTGGAATGTCTTATACCTTTTTCAAGGCCATGGGTGGAAACATTGGTAACTCACTAGTGGAAGAAGATAAATTGCCTCTTGCTTTAGAATTGATTCAAAAGGCAAAATCTCTAGGAGTTGACCTTATGCTCCCTATCGATTCGGTAATTGCCGATGCTTTCAGCAATGATGCCAACACTGATATTGCTATGAACAATGCGATTCCTTCAGGTTGGATGGGCTTAGATATTGGGCCGCAAGCAGCTGAAGTTTTCTCACGTACAGTAAGAGATTCTAAAACCATTTTATGGAACGGCCCAATGGGCGTTTTTGAAATGGAAAATTTTGCCAACGGCACAAAAGCTGTAGCCGAAGCCATCGTTGAAGCAACTAAGAATGGAGCTTTTTCATTGATTGGTGGAGGTGACTCTGCGGCAGCAGTAAACCTTTTGGGCTACGGTGATGATGTGTCTTATGTTTCTACTGGTGGAGGAGCCTTGCTTGAGTATATGGAAGGAAAAGAGCTTCCAGGCGTTGTGGCTTTAGGATAGTTAGTTAACCACATTACCAGTAAAAGTAAAGAGCCGTTTTAGAATTTCTGAAACGGCTCTTTTCATAGTTAAGGTTGTCTGAATTTTTTATTGTTTCACCAAGTTGAAAACATAAGTTCCATTTGTACCATTCATTCCTGCAGCTACTCCTCCGCTGGCTACAAAATCAACAGTTAAGGTAAATGTGCCAGCACTTGCGTTAAAAGCCGATACTACAAAAGTGTTACTAGAGTTTCCATCAATAAAAATTTGATTGATGTTGGTGCCATTGAATGCCCATGATCCTGTAGCTTTAAAAACAGGATCACCGTCTGTAGTCGAATACGTTTTGCTCGAAGCCGTTCCTCTTAAGGTAAGAGTGAAGTCGTCAAAGCCAGTAGCGGCAACACCGTTAAAGGTAATTGAAGTAGCTTCATAAGTAACACCAGTAGTGCCTACTAAATCTAAAAGCCTTTGCTCTTCAGCCGTAAGGGTTGGAGTGTCGTCTCCGCCTCCACCACCCCCACCACCACATGATGATAAGGTAAGTGCGAATAGCGCGATCAATAAGAATGAGAGATGCTTGATTCTGAACATAATTCTTTAGTTATAAAACCAATAATAATTATAAAATAGGGGATTTCAACCCTTTCTCTATTTTATTTAAAGTCGGGAATGTTTATAACCTTATCACAGAAATCATATTCATGTTTCTGGTTTGAGCTTATAATGACTAATTTCTTATCCAGTGCCCTTTTTACGTGGGCCAAATACCAATCAGTACCTTGTTCATCTAAATTAGAAGTGGGTTCATCTAAAAAACAAATAGGGCTTTGAGAGTAAAAGGCCAAGCCGAGCTTTAACCTTTGTTTCATACCTGACGAAAAGTTCTGAAGTTGCTTGTCTCTATCTTTTTCTAAATAGACATGCTGAACAAAGTCGTCAATAGAAACCCCCTCCGATAAGCGCTTAAACTTGAAATGAAATTTTAAAAATTCATCTAAAGTAAATTCTTCAATCAGTTCTAAATAAGGAGTGACTATGTCTAAATGCTTATAGAAGTCTTCCTCTAGTATGTTTTCATCTTCTTTAAAGTAAGAGACAGTTCCTTCAGTTGGAAGAAAAACACCCGTAAGAGTTTGAAGTAAGGTTGATTTTCCACTACCGTTTGGGCCGGTAATGGCATAAGAAAATTGAGAATCGAATTGCATATCCAGTTTTCTGAATATCCATTCCTTCGCATATTTTTTCCCTAGGTTTTCAACCTCAATTCTCATTTCATCTGGCCGTATAGCCTTTCATTACACCTCGGTCAGAGCTTCTAAAGAAATTGATAATTTCATCTCTTTCTCTTGATGGCGGCATTTCTACTTCTAAAAGGTCAAGTGCTTTTGAGTTATTTAAGCCTTTAAGAAAGATGTATCGGTACACTTCTTGAATTTCGGCTATTTTCTCGTTCGCAAAACCTCTTCTTCTTAAGCCTACGGAGTTGATGCCAGCATAACTCAATGGCTCACGTCCTGCTTTTGTATATGGAGGAACATCTTTTCTTACCAACGAACCACCAGAAACCATGGTGTGTGCTCCAATTTTCACAAATTGATGAACAGCTGCCGCGCCTCCAATAATGGCCCAATCTTCAATAGTAACATGGCCTGCCAATTGAACTGCATTAACTAAAATACAATTGTCTCCAATATGGCAATCGTGTGCTACGTGTGTGTAGGCCATCACCAAGCAATCTTTGCCTATGGTTGTTTTTTTTGTGGCGTGTGTGCCTCTATTCAGTGTTACACATTCTCGAATTACGGTGTTGTCACCAATTTCAAGCGTGGTTTCTTCTCCGCCAAACTTTAGGTCTTGGGGAACTGCTGAAATAACCGCTCCAGGAAAAATTTTCACATTTTTGCCAATTCGTGCACCTTCCATGATGGTAACATTGGGGCCTATCCAACTGCCTTCATCAATTGTGACATTTTTACTTATGGTCACAAAAGGCTCTACCACCACATTAGGGGCAATTTTTGCTTCTGGATGAATGTATGCTAAAGGCTGATTCATTGATTTTTAACAATTCTAGCGGTCATTGCGGCTTCGCAAACAAGGGTGTTCCCAACGTAAGCGGTACCATTCATTTGAGCAATACCTCTTTTGATAGGGGCAGTTAGCTCACATTTAAATTTAAGGGTATCTCCTGGAATCACCATCTTTCTGAATTTACATTTGTCGATTCCAAGGAAGTACGGAGTGTAATTTTCTGGATCAGGCACAGTATTGAGTACCAAAATCCCACCGATTTGCGCCATTGCTTCAATTTGTAAAACACCCGGCATCACAGGGTTACCTGGAAAGTGTCCTAAGAAGAAATGCTCGTTCATTGTAACATTTTTAATCCCTGCCACCATTGTTTCATCCAAATGAATGATTTTATCAATCAAAAGGAAGGGGTAGCGGTGCGGAAGAATCTGCATGATCTGGTTGATGTCCATCACCGGATCTATTTTTGGGTCATATTGTGGAGCCGAATTTTTTGCCAACTGCATCTCCTTTTTTACTTTTTTAGCAAAAGCTACATTGGCTGCGTGGCCTGGCCTTGCTGCTAAAATTTGAGCTTTCAAAGGTCTTCCAATTAAGGCTAAATCACCCACAACGTCTAATAGTTTATGTCTTGCAGGTTCGTTTTTATGTCTCAGTTCCACATTATTGAGAATACCCTCATGTCTAACTTCAACTTTTGGTTTGTTGAAAAGTTCAGCTAAATAATCGAGCTCATTTTCTTTCACTACACGATCTACAACCACAATAGCGTTGTTTAAATCTCCACCTTTGATAAGGTTATTTTTGTGCAGCATTTCTAACTCATGTAGGAAGCAGAATGTTCTGCTTGATGAGATTTCTTTTTTGAAATCACTGATATGGTTCAGTGATGCATGTTGACTACCCAATACCGGAGAATTATAGTCTACCATTACCGTTACACGAAAATCGTCTAAGGGCAAGGCTGCAATTTCTACATCTCTTTCTGGATCTTTGTAGCGAATACTCTCTGTAATTTCATAGAAATTTCTGAGTGCATTTTGTTCTTCAAAGCCTACGGTTTCAAGAGCGTCAATAAACATTCGAGAGCTACCGTCCATGATTGGGGGCTCTGGTCCGTCTAATTGAATAAGTACATTGTCTATTTCTAAGCCTACCAAGGCAGCTAATGTGTGTTCAACCGTGTTGATTCTCGCACCGTTGTGCTCAATGGTAGTTCCTCTTGAAAGGTCAACGACATAATCTACGTCTGCATCTACTATAGGCTGGGTTTCAAGGTCTATTCTTTGAAACTTAATTCCGTGATTTGCAGGGGCGGGGTTAAACGTCATGTTTGAAATTACCCCTGTATGTAAACCTACGCCTGATACCGTTACCGGTTTTTTGATCGTATGTTGTTTGTTCTTCATTTTCTCCTCAAAAATTCGACAAATTTAACCCTTTTTTTCGAGTTGGCTGACTCTTCTTAATAACTCTGGAAGTTTTCTTATCGCGATACTTGCCTTAAGAAATTCCCTGTGATCCATAATTGGGGTTCCTGTGTAAATGCCTTGGTCTTCAATGGTTTTTGGAACACCAGACTGAGGGCCAATAACTACTTTATCGGCAATTGTCAAATGGCCAGTAATTCCTGCTTGCCCACCAATCATTACATTTTTACCAATTTTTGCGCTGCCCGAAATTCCAGCTTGCGAGGCAATGGCTGTGTTTTCTCCAATTTCAACGTTGTGGGCTATCTGTACTAAGTTGTCTATTTTAGCTCCATCTTTGATAATGGTAGAGCCCATGGTTGCACAGTCCACAACAGTATTTGCGCCAATATCTACATGGTTGTGAATGACTACATTGCCGGTTTGTGGAATAGCTTTGAATGTGCCATCGGGTTGAGGTGCATAACCAAAACCCTCGCTGCCAATCACTACCCCCGAATGAATTTTACAATGGTTGCCAATTTTGCAGTCGGCATACACTTTCACTCCAGCAAATAATATGGTGTTTTCTCCAATGGTTACATTGTCGCCAATCACGCAATTGGGGTATATTTTTGTGCCCTTTCCGATTTTCACATTTTCACCTAAATAAGAAAAAGCACCTAAGTAAACGTCTTCTTCAATTTGGCTTGTGATGCTTTGAAAAGAAGGTTGTTCAATGCCCGATTTTTGAATTTGAGTGAGCTTTTGGTATTCTTCCAAAAGTTTAGAAAAACTTGAGTAAGGGTCGGTAACTCTTATTAGTGCTGCGTTTATTTCTTTTTTTAACTCTAAATCTTCTTTTACAATTATGGCCGTAGCGCTAGTTGTATAGATGTATTCGGTGTATTTTGGGTTGGCTAAAAAGGCAATACTTCCAGCGGTGGCTTCTTCAATTTTTTCTAGCCGACTGACCATCTGGCTTCCATCTCCATCTACCTTTCCTTCAAGAAGTTGCGCAACTTGTTGTACTGATATTTCCATTCATAAAATTTTGAGTGTCACAAAGATATGTCTTTTGGCCAGCATCGATAATATTTACGGACGATTTTGCTCATGGCTTTGATGTTCGGTAAGTCAGCTGCTTCTGTTACACCTCTTACTTCGCCCGATTTAGAAAGAATTAGTATCTCCTTATCTGAGGCCATATAAGCACTGTTCGTCAATTTGCCGTGTGAGAAGTAATATTTCACATCTTTAGCTTCCAATTGGTAGGCTTCCGCAATTTTCGCTTCATCTGCTTTAATTTCTTCTTTGGAAGGTGGCTCGTTTGAAATCGTAATTCTAAAGAGCTCTCGATCTAAGAGCATTCTACATAGTTTTGATAAAATAGGATCTTCATGATTTACCCATACCTTAATCGCTGCCCAAACATCATAATCGTCTAGTTGTAAAAAGGCATCTAAAATGGCGGGTTCAGTAGCAAAACGATCAATCCCAACTTGTTCTTTTAGAAAAATACCTAAGGCTGGTGTGTAGAAGAGTGGTTTCTCCTTTTTAGCTAATTTTCTTGCTCGCTTAATAATAGCAATGAGCATTTTTTCTGCACTTACGCTAGTTTTGTGCAAGTACACTTGCCAGTACATTAACCTTCTGGCACTCAAGAAATTTTCAATACTGTAAATTCCTTTTTCTTCAACTACCAATCTGCCTTCATGTACATCGAGCATTTTGATGATTCTGTCAGCTCCAATTGTGCCTTCTGAAACGCCAGTAAAGAAACTGTCTCTTTTGAGGTAATCTAGTCTGTCGATGTCGAGCTGACTGGAAACAAGTTCGGAAAGGAATTTCTTAGGGTAGCTGCCATTGAAGATTTCAAGTGCGAGATCTAGCTGACCATTGAATTCTTTATTCAGTTTAGAAATAATCATCCTAGAAATTTGCTCATGAGGCACGCCTTCTAACAAACTAAATTCTAGGGCATGAGAAAAAGGGCCATGACCAATGTCGTGTAAGAGAATGGCAATCATTGCACCTTCAAATTCAGCATCAGAAATTTCAACGCCCTTGTTTCTGAGGTTCTCTAAAGTGGCTCCCATCAGGTGTTTAGCACCCAATGCATGGTGGAATCGGGTATGGTGTGCACCTGGGTAAATCAGGTCTGTTAGGCCAAGTTGCTTGATTCTTCTAAGCCGCTGAAAATAGGGGTGATCGATGATATCGAAAATCAGTTCGCTTCTAATTGTGATAAATCCGTAAACCGGATCGTTGATTATCTTTTTTTTGTTCAAAGTTTGTGCGTTAATTCCTTTAAATTCGGGCTTGTTGCTAAAGCGAAGCTATGCAAAGATATAATATTTTATGGGCAGATGATGAGATAGACCTGCTTAAACCACACATCTTGTTTCTTACTGATAGAGGTTATGACATTACTCCCGTTGCGAGTGGGGCAGATGCTATTGAGGCGGTTGAAGACCAGCAGTTTGATGTGGTTTTTTTAGATGAGAATATGCCTGGTATGACGGGCCTTGAAACCCTCAAATACATTAAAAGTAAGCGACCTTCTTTGCCTGTGGTAATGATTACTAAAAGCGAAGAAGAGAGCATTATGGAAGAAGCCATTGGCTCTCATATTGCCGATTATTTGATCAAACCTTTGAATCCAAGTCAGATTTTACTTTCCGTAAAGAAAATTCTTGATAATAAAAGGTTAGTAACCGAGCGTACTAATATTGAATACCAGCAAGAGTTTAGAAACATCAGTATGGCCTATAATGAATATATGGATCATAAAGAGTGGGTTGAAATTCATAAAAAACTGGTGTATTGGGAACTTGAAATTGATAAAACAGAAAATAAAAGCATGGCCGAAATTTTGGACATGCAGAAAATTGAAGCCAATAGTAATTTTGCTCAGTTTGTAATCGATAATTATGAAGATTGGTTGAATGATCCAAATATCGACCGTCCGTTGCTTTCGAATAACTTACTGAAAACAAAGGTCTTTCCGCAAGTTAAGGATAAACCCTTATTTCTGATTGTGATTGATAATCTGCGTTACGACCAATGGAAAACCATTGAAGGTGAGTTGACAGATTATTTTAACATACTTGAAGAATCAGCTTATTATTCCATTTTGCCTACCACTACAGCTTATGCCAGAAATTCTATTTTTTCAGGTCAAATGCCTTTAGAAATGTCGAAAAGGGAAAGGGATTTATGGGTGAGCGATAATGATGAAGATGATGAAGGAAAGAACAACAATGAAGAGGAGTTCTTAAAGCGGCAGATTCAAAGGTTAAGGTTGAACATAAAAACGAGCTACAATAAAATCATTCATTCTTCACAAGGAAAGCAGTTGAACGACCAGTTTAATAATCTGCTTCAGAATGATTTGAACGTGGTGGTTTACAATTTTGTAGATATGCTCTCTCATGCCCGAACAGATATGCGAATGATTCGCGAACTGGCAGCGGATGAATCAGCTTATCGTTCATTAACCAAATCGTGGTTTTTACATTCGCCTTTGTTCGAGCTTCTGAAAATGATTAGCGACAAAGGCTTACGGGTAATGATTACCACCGATCATGGTACTTATAGGGTTAAAAAGGCCTTTAAAATTGCTGGCGATAAAACAGTGAACACCAACTTAAGGTATAAGCATGGGAAGAATTTAGGCTATAAAGAAAGTCAGGCCATTTATACGGTGCGCGACCCAGAGAAAATTCACCTGCCAAGACCAAATGTTTCTACATCTTATGCATTTGCCACGGAAGACTTGTTCTTCGCTTACCCAAATAACTTTAATCATTACGTGAAATACTATAAGGACACATTTCAACATGGAGGTATCTCTATGGACGAAATGATTATTCCTTTTATTTCGCTAAATTCGAAAAGGGCATAATGACTACTGAATTGCGCTTGGAATCAAAAGGGCTAAACGATTTAAAAAACGTAGCCCAAAAAATAACAGCTTTTGGTAAGGAGCATAATATTTGGCTGCTAATGGGGCAAATGGGAGCTGGTAAAACCACGCTCTCAAAAGCAATTTGCAATAATTTAGGAGTGATGGATTTAGTGCAGAGTCCAACTTTTTCGTTGGTAAATGAATACCTGACTAATAGCGGGCGAACCATTTACCATTTCGATTTTTATAGAATTGAAGACATTGAAGAACTGGCCAATATTGGAGTGGAAGAATATTTCGATTCTGGTAATTTGTGTTTGATCGAATGGCCTGAAAAAATTAGTGAATTGATTCCTGATGAGTATATGAAGATATTCATTGAGGTATTAGACGATAGTTCCAGAGTAATTAAACTAACTAAACATGACTGAGGGTAAGAAATCGGGGTTTGCTGAATTGGCCAAGGAGAGTAGCCTTTACCCCCAAGAAAAGTTAATGAAGGTTAAGTCGGGCAGTAAGTCGCTCAATATTTCCATTCCTAGCGAAATATCTTATCAGGAAAGTCGCATTGCGCTTACCCCTGCTGCTACTGGTATTCTGGTAAATAATGGACAAGAGGTATTGGTAGAGCAAAGTGCAGGTAAAAAGACATTTTTCTTAGACAACGACTTTAGCGAGCAAGGTTCAAAAATAGTCTATTCGAATAAGGAAGCATTTGAGGCTAATATTATAGTAAAAGTTGAGCCACCTACCTTAAAGGAAATTGCTTTGATGAAACCTGGTTCAACCCTTTTCTCCGCTTTACAATTGGGTAGCTCATCAGCTGAATATTTTAATGCCTTAAACAGAAAAAAAATTACCGCCATTGGCTATGAAATGTTGGAAGACAAAGTAGGTGGGCTTCCGATTGTGAATGCCATGAGCGAATTGGCAGGAAGTATGGCTATTCCTATCGCATCTGAATTAATGAGTACCGTGAGCGGGGGCAAGGGGGTAGTTTTAGGTGGAATTACAGGGGTTCCGCCTAGCAGAGTTATAATTCTGGGAGCAGGTACCGTAGGCGAATATTCAGCCAGAGCGGCTTTGGGTTTAGGTGCCGAAGTTCGGATTTTCGATAATGAACTCTATAAACTTCGAAGAATAAAACATAAGCTTGGAAGCCAGGTTTTTACCTCCACCATCGACTCGGTAACACTCGCGCAATCTTTAAAATCTGCCGATGTGGTAATCGGAGCCCTACGTGCAGAAAAGGGAAGGGCTCGTTGCGTGGTGACAGAGGAAATGGTGTCTCAAATGAAATCTGGTGCTGTAATCATTGATGTTTCTATTGACCAAGGTGGCTGCATAGAAACTTCTGAATGCACGAGCCATGCTAAACCAACTTTCACAAAATATGATGTGATTCATTACTGCGTTCCGAATATCGCTTCCAGGGCTGCTCGTTCCGCTACCACGGCTTTGAGCAATATTCTGACACCCGTTCTTTTAAAAATTGCGGAAGTAGGTGGAGTAGATGATATGATGTATCAGTATGGTTGGTTTAATAAGGGGGTTTATGCCTATAAAGGAAGTACCACAAACTTAGCAATCGCTAGAAGGTTTAACCTTCCTTTTAAAGACTTAGGCCTTTTGCTGGCCGCCCGCTTTTAACTCGTCTCAAGAATTGTGTTGCTTATTTTTTTGAAAATGTCTTTGGAGGTTTTTCCAAAGTTTTCACTCTCTATGATTTTATGAAAATCATCAATACCAAGGGTGCTTTTTATTGAGTCATTTGTGAATTTCTGATAGGCCATGCTCCAATTTCTGAAAGATAAGGTGTTAATTTCTTGCATACAGAGAGTAATGACGCTATGATGTCGCTCATCTCTACGAATGCTTTTATAGAGTGCATTAATCCGATCAAAATCTCCTTCTAGAATTTGTAAAAACTGATTGTTGTGAAAAAGAAGACAGCCAGTAATGTGATGTTTGGCATTAAACTCACGTGCGGTTTCAAGAATACTTTCTATATCGTAATCTTCACTATTGAGCACAGCTTTGCTGTAATAAATTAATTCGTAAAGCATGTGAGTCTCGGTTAGGATAGAAAGTTAACAATACTTTTTAAGTTTCTAAATTATAGTCGTAAAAGGTCGTTTTTAAAGAAATTCTCTTTTGCGATTTGTACGTGAGAATATCTTGAACCACCTTGCGTAAATGTTCGAAATCAAAGCCAAAATTTATGATTTATGCCTCAAACTCGTTGACGAGCGAGTGGCTCATATTGAAGAAGCCATGCGTAATGCACAAGCTTCGGCCAATGAGGAAACAAAGAGTAGCGCTGGCGATAAGTATGAAACTGGTCGCGCTATGATGCACCTCGAAAAGGAGAAATTAGCTACCCAGCTTTCAGAGGTTTCCAAAATGAAAATGGGCTTATCTCAAATTAATACTGACAAGAGGAACGAACAAGTTGAACTTGGCGCCTTGGCCATTACCGCAAGCGCTAAATATTTCGTTTCGGTGTCTTTAGGGCAAATTAAGGAGGAAGGGGGAGTGTATTTTGCAGTCTCACCAGCTTCGCCAATAGGTAGGGCCATGTTGGGCAAAAAGAAAGGAGATTCATTTGAGTTCGGTGGAAAACAAATCAACCTCCTTGAAGTTCTCTAAAAATTAGACTTAAGCCTTCTTCAAAAACATTGTTTTCAATACAATTTGGCTTTTTCCTACCCTACATTCTACTTCTTCCGGACTACCCGTTAGTCGAATGCCCTTAATTAAGTTGCCTCTTTTTAGGGTAGTGTTCATTCCTTTTACTTTCAAATCTTTGGTTACGTGAACTGAATCACCGTCTTCTAGAATGTTACCGTTACTGTCTTTCGTTTCCATTTGTTATTGAATAAGCCGCAAAGATAAAGGTTTTGTTGAAAAGGGTTTTCGGTTCAAAAAACCTACTTTTCTTTTAAGGTAGCTTCAAAAAGTAACCAAGCATCTGGATCAAGAATTACTTTAACGGGTTTATTGCCTAATTTTGGAGTCCATTTTTGATTTTTTGAATTTACCAAAATGGTTTTACGTTCTGTTGAACCATCCGAATACACCAATTCAATTTCTAAATTGAAAGTGAAATCTTCTTTCTGGGTTTGGTTCAGCTCTAAGTTCAATTGGCCTTTAGAGTAACTCCATGTGGCTTCTATTTCTGGTTGACCTGCTTGATACACCCATTGTTTGAAAAAAGCATCGAAGTCTTTGCCTGAAACGGACTCAAAAACCTCTTTCAAATCGTCAGATAGCGCATTAGAGAACTTGTATTTGTTATAGTACTTGCGAATTGCTTCCCAAAACATTTCGTCACCCACCTCTTTTCTAAGCATATGCAGCACCCAGCCCCCTTTTTGATAAGTGTTGGCATTCAGAATTTCCATATAGTTTTCTACAGAAGTGTCTACAATAGGCACTCGGTTCTTTTTACTAAAAGCAATTACCTGATTTCTATTTCCTAAAACAGTTTCCCAAGCCTTCGTTCTGCCATATTTTTGTTCCATATAAAGAATGGTGAAATAGGTGGCAAAACCTTCGCTCAACCAAGCGTGATGCCAGTTGCCTTCCGATGCCGAATTACCAAACCACTGGTGGGCAATTTCGTGTGCGAGTAGTCCTTCTACACTTCGTTTTCCTGTTACAGAGTTTTCAGAATAGAAAATATTACCTGCGTTTTCCATTCCTCCAAACTGTGTTTTAGATTGAACATTGGCCAATTTGGCAAAAGGGTAATCACCCACATGGTTAATAAACCAATCTAAAATTGGAGCTGCAGGAGCATAATCATAAAAGCCTTTTTCTCTGTCTTGCGGATAAATCCAACTTGAAACTGTTGCGCCATAAACATTGGCTACATTCTGAATTGCAAAACGCGCTACGCCAATCACCATTACTTTGGTAGGGAGTTCAACTTCTGTTTTCCAATGTGTGAGCATGGTTTTATCATTAATATTGGTGCGCTCTACCAAAAGCCCATTGCCCACTACCTGATAGTGACTCGGTGCAGTAACCACCCATTCTACAGTGGCTTTGTCAGAAGGGTGATCTACAATGGGCAGCCAGTGTTGACCACGATCGGGGTAATTATCTCCGAAGAAGGTGCGGTCGCCAAATTTGTTTTTGGAAATGATAAGGCCAGTTTCTGGAATTCCTTCATAGGCAATAGTGAAAGTTTGGCTTTGGCCTGCCTTGCCTGCATAGTTGATGTTTAATTTATCTCCAGAATGCTCAAAAGGTATTTTTTTATCATCGGCCATTAAGGCAATTACAGTCATGCCCTTGCCACTTGGTTTTGTTCTAACAAGGTCTAAATCGAACTGTTGAAGATCCTTCTTGAACTTCACTGTAACCAAAGCAACTCCATTGATTTTGTCAGAATCATCCGTCAATTGAATTTCAAACCGGTAATGCTGAACATCAATTGCACTGAGCCTTTCTTGGTGTTTTTGGGCAAGAAGCGAGAAGCACGTGAATAATATGGTTATGGAAAAGATTATTCTTTTCATATTGAATTTAGGTGTTGAATGCTAAAAACGGAATTTAAATAAAAATCACTGTTTTTCCACTGTGATTTGCTTATTGTAAGCCTCAGTAATTTGTGCTAAGTAACTTTTAAGCTGTTTGTATTCTTTAGGGTCATAGACGGCTTTTTTTAATACGTAAGTTGAAATTGCTATCATTTTCTGCTTAGAAGGGTCTAAAAGAGTTTCAAATGAGAAATCAATTAATGAGTTTGAAAATTGAACACTCTCAGGTATTACTGAAAAAGAATAGCCATCTGGAATCTCAATAATTGTATTAAACTGCTTCTTCTGACTGTAAGTAAAATCTACGGGGTAAGTTCTGTCCTCGGCTTTTAGTGGGTTTATTGTAGGAGCCTTGTTCAAGAATGGGTGAAAATAAATTTTTCCTTCAAAAGTTGACACTGGGTATGAAGCTTCATACTTAAGTGTATAAGGTGTTGAAGGAGAGTTTGTTTCAGGGTATTGGATATCTCCAATAAGGTTATAACTATTGTTAAGCTCTGTTTGAATTAAATTCTTGTTTCTTTTGTACCGGAGGGCATCGTAATCGGTTAATGTTTTTACAAATTCACCCTCAAGTTTAAGTGTTGATGGATTCAATGTAAGTTTCATATCCTCACTTTCTAAAGAAGGCAAGGTTATATTTAGATCGACCCAACCTTGTTTTTCATTATCTATGATTAGCCCTTTCTCATTGAGGTATTCAGCGGGTAGTTTACCAAATTCTAACTCTTTTTCTGTGGCTTCTGTGAGATAAAGCTGCTGATCTACCTCAACTAAAATGGCCAAAGTATTAAAAAAACTCTCGAAAGGGTAATCGATCTTTATCTTTCCATGATCTCGAGTACTCAGTATAACGGGATAAGCTTCAATATCAAAAGCCCTTAACATTCCTATTAAGAAAAGGTTGAGTTCCGCAGTAGATCCTGTAGTTTCATTTAGAAACTCCTTTACATTTTTAGAGGCATATTTTCCTCTCATTCGATTCCATCTGTAGTTTTCTTTTACATATCGAGTGAGTTCTTTGGCTTTTTCAAAGTTTTCCAATTTTGAAATTTCTTGTAGGCGCTGATCATCTTTGATCATTTTCTCTACACTTTTTGAACTCGATTTGATGAACTTTCCGAAATTATCAGACTTGAGCATGCTCTCAACCATCTGAGCCCAAGTAGTTATTATTTCTTCTTTTGAACCATTCGGACGAATAATTTTTGCCAGCTGCCAATCCATTTTGATTATATAATCATTTATAGAGGTTATGTATTGAACATCAGTAAATGCAGGAGTGTCTTTCATGGCAAACTCGTACACCATTTCTTTAAAGTCTATCGTGGCAAACCTTCGGCTACCAATTCCCACTTGTGAGTTTGAATAATCAAACTTCTTAATCCCTTGTGCTAGGTAGGTGTATTCATAAAATGGCACCACATGCACTTCGTACTCACTGTATTGTGTAGGTATTTTACTTTGAAACTCCCAGTCAGGAAGGTTAAACATGAAAGGTGATTTCAATATGTAAGAATATTCGATTACCGACCCCTCCTTAACTCCTGGAATAGCAAATTTCTTTTGATGCCAATTGCTGTTGATCTTTTCGTCATAAATATCACTTTTGTTCAATTCATTTTTCTGATCAACTCCATTTACCAGTGTGTGGCTCATTGCTTTAATGTCATAAATCAATTCCGTATTTCGCATATCCTGCTGATAGTATGGAATATTGATATTTGAGAAATCTAAACCAGATTTTGTTAAAATCTTAATTCGTCTGGTTCTTTCAAACACTATAATGAACCTGCCTTCTTCCTCAATAAAGTTAGCCACTCCTCCATCAAAAAGAACAACTGCCTCAGCATCCTCGTATTTTTCGAAATCATCACTTTGAAGATCTGATAAACTAACTGCTCCAAATTTGATTTTCTCTCTTTGAGCCTTCAAACTCAAGCAAAAACAAAAAAGGAGAGTGGCGAAAAGAGGTTTGAAATAAGCTGTCATAATTATTTTAGCGTGATTAATGTCTTGGCTCTTGATTCATTAATAGAAGATATAAATTCAAAAAAATCAGTATAATCTTCAGGTTTGTATCGGCCAGATTTAATTATAAATTCTCGAGTCAGAATAATCTTATTATTTATTTTTTCGGATGTAACGGAAAAGCTTCCGAAAATTGAGTCAATATTATCATTTCCATTTGAAAGAGTAACCTTAATGCTCTCATCAATTGTTATCTCAAATTCATCTTTGTAATGGATAGGGTAAGGAAAGAAGAGAGGAGATTTCCTTTCAGTTGGTCTTTCAATTTTTGGAAAATCTAGTCTGGGTAAATTCAAGACTTTGGCTTCTCCAAACTGCTGACCATAGTCGGATAGATTCATTTCAGCTTCCACTATTATTTCTTGAGAATCACGCGTTTCTTGGTTGATTTTAGTGATGGTTGATGGAGACTGTTGATAGGGTAGCTTTGATTTTGCAAAACGATCTATTTCACTCTTAGATTCACTTTTCATGTAGTATAGTAAGGTTTCAAAGTCATCGCCCCTGAACTTGCTATTTACTTGTGCCTGTATTTTATTTTTAGCTTGGATGGAAATATCTATTCGTGTGTCTCTTCGCGTTTCTACATTGGTCATTGCAGGAATCTGGATGATTTTGCTTTGAGAAGAATTGACTAAAAGCGCTTTACGGTTTTGTGTAAAGGTTCCTAGATAACCAAAAGGGTTGATGTTACTTGTGGTCTCTAACCAAAGTGTATCTGTTTTGGTTGGAATGGCCAAAATGACATGATTAAACTGCTGACTTGGGAAATTAGTGTCGATATCAATAGGTACTTTATCTGCATATACATCAGTACAAAAGGCTTCAATACCCGCTTCTGCTAAAAGTGCCTGCATGTAATTGGTTAATGCCTTACAGTCACCATATCTATTTTGAGCCACGTAACTCGCGGGGTAAGGAAGCATTCCTCCAATACCAATTGCAACATTGGTATACCTAATATTATCCTGTAAATAATGATAAAGGACATTGGCTTTTGACTCTATATCTGGCAAATCTTGAGTTAAATTTTTGACAACCTGCTTCTCACTTTCAGGTAAATCATGAAGGCCATAGCTCAACTGATTTAGCCATTCTCCATAAGACTGCCATGACTGAAAGCTTCCAGAGGGACCATATTCGAAGTTCAGAGGTACTATTGAGACTTTAGGAATGAGCTCATGAATAGGAGGAGAAAATACTTCTTTTTTAATGCTTTCAGCAGTGTAATTTCCTGTCCATTTATAAATCACTTTACCACCTTCTGTATTTTTAATGGCTTGATTTATATTCTGTTCTTTTATTGATAATTGAAAGTCGGTTGGTGTGGTTAAGGTTAATGATGCCTTTTTTGTATTTGTATTTAGAGCTATTACAGGAGTCCATTCATCAATCGAAAGAAAGCCATTGTAAGAAATAGAATAGCTGTATTTAAGCACGTAAGGATATTGATTGTAGCTTAACTCAAAGACTTTATTAAAATCATCTTCGTAAAGGGAGTAACCAGAAATGCTGCTTACATCTACAGCATCTCTCTTTTTTAGCTTTTTTACCTCATTGCCAGAGGCATTAATTATTGATGCACTAAGGTCTTTGATCTTATTCGATGCTGAAAAAGGTATAGCAACTTGGGTCATATGCTGACCGTCATGATTATTGATTTGAATCGATATTTCTACCCAAACTGAAAGTTTTTTTCCTTCAATTTCTATCTTTTTATCATAAGTTAAGACCTCAGCACTATTGTCATTTCTTGATTGCGCTGATAGTGTAAGGTGACAAAATAGGTAACCAATTAGAAATATGGTTATTGATAAAAAGGAACTGTTTTTCCTCATTGCAATTAATTTATCTGAGATACTTTGTATTTAGTAAAGTAAAAATAAAAATAGGAGCTTTCTGTGATCTGATAAACTAAAAGTTGTGATATGTTTTATTAGCGTGAGATTAAGCTTTGAATTGACTTAAATGATGGTCAAGGTGCTTATAAAACATATTGTTCCATTCGTTGATGCTTAGTCGTCCAAACGAAAGTGACTCCTTATTGTCGAAATGTGCTTCGCCAAGTTCTTGTGTTTTTGAGAGGTAGTCAATCAGTCTTTTTTTCTCTATTTCGAAGTCTTTCTCAGTAGTCATTAAAAACTGAGGAGCGGTTCTTAAATTCTTTTTATACGGCTTCTCGCTTGTCACCATTCCTTTCACGAAAAACCTCAACATCAATTTCATCATTCCTTTTGGCGGCTGATGTGTGTCATCATAAATCATTTCATAAGTAACGCTGCAATGTGCTAGCATTTGTCCCACATTCATTTTGCCCCAAAGCGGTTGGCTTTCTGGTGTGAGTTTATTGATTCTGTCAATGACCTCTTGAGTTACCTCTGGCTTAAAAATGTTTTTCATTATTGTCTATTTAAAAAAATTAGAAATCTAATACATACCTACTTTGCCGTTCATTGATTTAAAAATGGCTGGAGAGTTAAAGCCTACGCCATCTTTAAACACAATTTCCATTTTACGGATATTGCTCACATCCGCTTCTAAATCTCCATCGATGATTAGGATGTCGGCTTGTTTTCCTACTTCTAGTGAGCCTACTTTATCGGCACGCTCTAAAAATTTAGCACCATCCAAAGTTGATATTTTAACAGCTTCGGTTAACGAAAAGCCTGCCTCAATAAAAAGCTCGATCATGCGCTGATTGGCGTAGCCTGCAATGGTTCTGCCCGCCCCAGTGGGGTCGGTGCCTGCCAAAAGTTTTCCGCCCATTTCGTAAAACATTTTCTCCCAAGCCATTTGCTTTTGAAATGCAATAATAGAAGTAGAGTCTCTTCCTTGCTGACGCTTATGGCTGGTTTCTAGGCTTTCACGAATTTCAGGACTCATGGCTTCTAAACCACCACCCAAAACTACTTCTCTATTGGTGTAAGGTTCAAAAACAGTAAGGGTAGAAGTTACCGCTACGTCTTTCTCGATTAAGAATTCCATCAATTCTTTCATTTCTGGAGCGTCTACTGGTAAGGCACGTAATGCTTGTCCGCGTTTAAAAGCAGGACAGAAGTCATCTACCTTGTCGCCTACAAAATCAGAGCTTTGGAAGAAACCATGCTCAATATTGTCAATTCCTATTTCCGCAGCCTCGCGGTAAGTGACTGAGCAGATATGTCCAGTTACTTTTTTTCCTTTAGCGTGCGCAGCGTTTACTACGCTTTTTAAATCTTCTTTTGTTATGTTCTGATAAACCTTAAAGGAATTAATACCTCTGTCTGCCCAATAATTCACCATTTCTGCAGCTTCGTCTGAGCTTTCAATCACACCCACTTCCGGTACTGATGTGCCTTCTCTTTCTATAAACGGACTTGTTAAGTCCATTTTGGGCCCCAACATTCTTCCTTTCTCAATCCATTTTCTAATGTTCAAATCAGTTTGCGGTTCAATACTACCCGCAGTGCGAATAGTGGTTACTCCTCCGGCCAAATAAAGACGCGGAAACGTGAATGTCATTTGTGAAACGCTAAAAATGCCATCGAAAGGTTTGGGGTAGAAAATATGTTCGTGAAGCATGACCATTCCGGGCATTATTGTTTTGCCTGTGCAGTCAATCACCTTCGCGCCAGCCGGAATCGATACTTCACCCGTATTTCCCATGGCGGTAATAATTCCATTTTCGAAAACCAAAGTTTGATTCGTTTTGATATCTGCACCAGTGCCGTCAATGGTTTTAGCATGCGTAAGGGCAACAATATCTTCCTGAACAGCTACATAAGGACGAACTGCGCGTGAGAATTCTTGAGTAAACGATAATTGTATGGTAAGAAAGAAAAGCGAGGAGGTAAGGAGGCTTCTTAATTTCATGGTCGATGATTAATGATTGAAAGTTAAAGAATTATGCTTTCTAAATTAAGCTTGAACGTTGCATATGTTAGGCAGGCAGAATAAATTGTAAGATGGAAAGTTTGGTAAATTTCTTTGATAATATTCCCACAGAGTTTCGGGCGGGGATTTTAATTGGCGGAGTGGTGGTTTTTTGGGTTGTCGAAGGCACGCTTCCACTCTTTACTTTCCAGTATAAAAAAGTACGACACGCTGGGCTTAACCTATTTTTCACCTTAACTACAGCCATTATCGGTTTTGGTTTAGCCGGTGTACTCTTGGCGGCTTCAGATATGGTTGCTAATAATCAGTTTGGACTGTTGTATGTTGTTGATCTACCGCTTTGGGGGCAATTGATTGTTGGTGTTTTACTGCTCGATTTTATTGGCGCTTACTTAGTGCATTATACCGAGCACAAAGTAAAATGGATGTGGAAATTTCATTTGGTACACCATAGCGATACCACAGTAGATGTTACTACGGGTTTGCGACATCACCCAGGAGAAACCATTTTCAGAATTGGATTTACCATTCTTGCCGTAATTATTGTAGGCGCACCTATGTGGCTTATTATGGTGTACCAAAGCCTTTCTGTGCTCTTCGCTCATATAACTCATGCCAATATTCGCATGCCGAAATCAGTAGATAGAGTGCTTTCTTGGTTGTTTGTTACGCCATTAATGCATAAGGTGCATCATCATTATACGCAACCTTTAACCGATACTAACTTCGGAAATATCTTTTCTATCTGGGATCGTATTTTCGGCACTTTTGCCCAAGTGGAAGATACAAAATCTTTAGTGTATGGCATCGACACCCACATGGATCCTAAAGAGAATGATGATATGGTGAACCTGCTCAAAATTCCATTTCAGCCTTACCGGGTTCCAGAGGATGAACAAGTTCAAAACCTTGTACCGAAGAAATAAATGAAGCTTTCACTAGAGCAAAAGGCGATTCCTTATTTAACCAACCAGTTTGCTCAAGCTGGCAAGGTGATTTTTATTTCTATTCGACCTGAAAGAGGAAAATTGCCAATAACTGTTGAAAAAGTTAATGCCATTGAAGGTGTAGGTTTAGCAGGCGACCATTACGCATCGAAAGGAGGAAAGAGGCAAGTAACGCTGATTCAAGCTGAGCATATTAAGGCTGTAGCCTCTATGGTTGGCCAAGCTGAAATTAACCCTTTATTATTAAGAAGAAATATTGTTGTGGAAGGAATTAATCTTCAAGCCTTAAAAGGAAAGAAATTCCGAATTGGAAATGCAGTGTTGGAACATACTGGCGATTGTCATCCTTGTTCCAGAATGGAAGAGAACTTAGGAAATGGCGGTTATAACGCCATGCGTGGGCACGGAGGAATAACCGCAAGAATCTTAACCTCTGGTTTGATTTCTCTTGATGACACGCTTAGTCCAATGGAGCAGCCTCAGGAATTTCCTTCACCAACTCTACATTCTGCGACTGATCAGGGCCTCCAGCCATAATTAATGTACCTCTGGTGCCATCATTGGCTTCGATCACAAAAATCTCTTCTTCATCACCAGGGTTCGTCATGCCATCAAAGCGATACGTTTTCACGATTTTGAGTTGGTAAGGTGTGTACTCCTTTTTGCTGGCTGTGGCCACAATATTCTTTTCCTTGGCCGTAAATTGCTCTTTAAAACCTTGTTCGTTTAACTCTGCCAATACCTGTGAAAGTGTTCTATCTGTAGTTTTCATAATGCGTTTTTTAAATTTGTTCTTACATAACCTTTTTAGGGGCGTAGGGTTTTAAAGAATAAGTATAAGTGCGGGTTTTGAAACTTTCTGGCAACATTCTTTTGTTCAAGATGTTTCAGAAGATGTAGAAAAGACCGTACTTTCGCAGATTCAATGGAAAGGCAAACGGCCTTTACTTATATAACATGGGGCCGACTGGAATTGACAGTAGGTGTAATGCAAGTGTAAGCATGCAGGGAGTTGTGAGTATTTCCCTTAAATAAAACTTTCACATTTATAATTGGCGAAAGACAATACGCCCTTGCTGCCTAATTAAGAATTAGCAGTAATGTGTCTCTCTCACCCTCTGGTTTGCCGGGTGGGAAATCGAGGCATCACACGCAAACCTGGCCATTTCTAGGTATCGTGATAGAAGCGGTAAGATCAATTGCGAATAAGGTGTAGATTAGGTTGGTTGCTGACCTTGCTACATTCGAAAATTAATCAGCGAATAAGCATGTAGAAGGCGCTTAGTGTTCCTTATCTGGACGAGGGTTCGAACCCCTCCGGCTCCACCTTCGCCCACCGAAGCGCATTTGCGCGAAGGTGGGCTTTTTTTATCCACCGAAGCCTCTTGTTTCGAAGCCTCAGTACTTGCGGGCTTCGGTGGAGAAACTCCACCACTGCGTCCACCGTAGCTTTAGCGAAGGTGGACTGTCAATTATAGCTCTTGGTGAAGCTGGACTGTTTAAAATTTTTAAACTCACTTTTCTTGTCTGTGAATAGTCTCATAATTTTTTATCTTGAATAATAAGAATTTCACCCATGCACACCGTTTACATCCTCAAATGTTCTGATGACTCCACTTACGTAGGTTGTACTGGTAATCTTGAAGAAAGATTAAAACGGCACAATAAAGGCGAAGTGAGTGGCTACCTTTTGAGGTGGTGCTCACCATTAATTTCCCTGAGAAATACAAGGCTTTTGAATTTGAAAAGTACTTGAAATCTGGCTCAGGACGAGCTTTTATGTTCAAAAGGTTTGTTTGACAACGGTGTCGATGATTTAGCAATCAATTTTACACCAAACCAATTCCTCTTCAGTATCTTTGCGCTATGCGTTGCTCCTCAGGTAAAATTCAATACGATTCTCAGCAGTTGGCCGAAGATGCCCTGATCGATCAGCATATTTACAAAGGTTTTGCCGAGCATCAAGGGCCACAGAATGTGTATGAATGTCGTGACTGCGGTTACTGGCACATGACCTCTAAAAATGCCGAACGCTTGCCCCGCCTTCAGGAAATGATTGACTCTGGCGAACTCAAGAGAAAGCAGAATGCTAGTCAGTGGGAGCGAAGGTTTTGATGCTCTTGATAAACTCTCCAAAAGTTTAGCTCGTAATAAAACCGACTTATATAGAACCATAGAAAATTGTTGAATAACTTTTGGCGAGTTGTCATCACTCTTCTCACATAACCTTCCTAATTTCGTTGCATGGAAATGTCTCAAAAACCCCTTGCCGAACGCATCCGTCCCCAAACCTTAGACGACCTGATTGGTCAAGAACATTTAGTTGGGAAAAACGGAGTTTTGCGCAGGGCCATAGAGTCGGGCGGAATTCCATCCATGATTCTATGGGGACCTCCTGGTGTGGGTAAAACCACCATCGCCAATATTATTGCGAATACGGTTAAAGCGCCTTTCATCCCTTTGAGTGCCATCAGCTCTGGCGTAAAAGAGATAAGAGAAGTAATTCAAAGAGCAAAATTTCAATCGAAAACCATTCTTTTTATTGACGAAATTCACCGCTTTAATAAGTCGCAGCAAGATGCCCTTTTGGGTGCGGTAGAAAAAGGAGATGTTACCTTAATTGGAGCCACCACAGAAAATCCTTCGTTTGAGGTTAACTCGGCCCTTTTGTCGCGGTCGCAGGTGTATACGCTCAAAGCACTTTCTAAAGAAGACCTGCTTCGTTTGGTGGAAAGCGCGATTGAGAAGGATAAGATTTTGAGCCAGAAAACCATTCATTTAAAGGAAACCCAAGCACTGTTTAGTATTTCTGGTGGCGATGCCAGAAAACTGCTCAACCTACTCGATTTGGTGGTGGAAAACCTTGGCGGCCAAGAAGTAGAAATCACAGACGATAAAGTAATCGACATTGCGCAACAGCGGGTAGCTATTTACGATAAATCGGGCGAACAGCATTACGATATCATTTCAGCATTCATCAAATCCATTCGCGGCAGCGACCCTAATGCTGCGGTGTATTATTTAGCAAGAATGATTGAAGGCGGTGAAGACATCAAGTTTATTGCCCGTAGGTTGGTCATATTGGCTTCGGAAGATATTGGCAATGCAAACCCCACTGCTTTGGTGATTGCCACCAATGCATTTCAGGCCGTAAGCATGATCGGCTATCCGGAAGGAAGAATCATTTTGTCACAGTGCGTTACTTATTTGGCGGCTTCTGCTAAAAGTAATGCGGCCTACATGGCCATAAATGAAGCCCAAGCTTTGGTGCGTCAAACGGGCGATTTACAAGTGCCACTGCCCATCCGTAATGCGCCAACCAAATTGATGAAGGAAGAGGGCTATGGCAAAGGCTACAAATACTCGCATGACTTCCCTGGCAACTTTGTAAACCAAGAATTTATGCCTGCCGAAATCAAAGGAACTAAGCTGTACGACCCGGGTAAAAACCCACGCGAAGAAGAAATGCGCAAGCGCTTACAAGCCATGTGGAAAGAAAAGTATGGGTATTGAAGTAGTATTGAGTACCTAGCTATTAGACTTTAGTATTCTGCACTAATAGTCGGAACCCTCCAAAAGTTGATGTTCCTAGATCAGCAGGAGCTAATGGCTTCATTCAATCTATAAAAGATAACTTTTGGAGGGTTTTCTCAGAGTATAGTAGAAACTAAGCCTTGATTAGCGAATTCTGAACTACATAATTAGCGGTTTCCTTTGCCCAAACCTGATAAGTAAGTTTAGAAGGATGAACACCATCACTAAAGAAATCCGCGCTGGTCATAGACGGATCTATTTTATCGATCCAATTTTCAAAACTGATTTTCTGGGCATCGTAAAAAACATTTTCATGTTTGGCGATGGTTTGCTCAAGCCTTTCGCCCAGCATTTCAACCAAGTTCCCCATAGAAAACTTAATGAGGCTGGTAAAAGCAGGGAATAGCTTAATTGGGGGCATGCTGGTGAAAAGAATCGGAGCATTTCCGAATTTTTTCTTCAAGGCGATAATCAATGCATCAATATCTTTTGCCCACTGATTTGGGCTGTTGAAAGTAAAGGAATCGTTTCCGCCAAGGCCAACCACAAGGAGGTCGGCTTCTGTTTCTTTAATTTTCGGGACTAACCTTTCCGTTACGCGTTTAGCAGTATAGCCGCTTTTTGCATATACCTTCCAGCCGATATTTGTATTGAGTTGAGTGGCCAAGTGATTGGCAAAAGTTCCGGTAAAGCCTTCCTCATGTGTTTTCACACCTACCCCGGCAATGGTACTTTCGCCAAGGGCAATGATTTTAAGTGGATCGGAAGAAGGGAATGATGTGACTGTTCCTTCAGTACCTCTGGCTTCGGGTAAAGAAGGCACGCTGGCACGTATTCTTTTGCCTTGAAAGTACATAATTGGCAACAGGGGAATGGTAATCAGTGCGCCAAAAATGTACTTGCTGTTCATCTTTTATCCTCTACATTCAGAAATGGCCTTCTCCAAAATACCGAGTACTTTGTCTTTGTTCATGCCAATCATTGAGGCAGGAAAACCCACTTCCAAATTAGAAATGCTTAGGCTTTCTTCGGCTTCAGAATACTCGAAATCGAGCGAAATTCCATTTTTGGAAAGGTAACCACTGATGCCTTGAAGTTCGATGCCCTGACTTTTTAACTTGGCTCTTAAGCACTTGAAAGCTGCGGGATTTACTTGATCAAATTTCGTCATCATCTTCGTCTTCTTCTGGTGAACCCTGAACTTCAGCAATAGGCTTAAAACCTTCTGGTACTTTTTGCTCTGCTGTATGATGGAAAATTTCCAAAACTGGCGATTCCTTCACTTCAGGAATGGTAAAGGTAACCAACATATTGTTCAAGCTTTCGCGAATACGTTCGTAAGCTTGTTTTACATCGCTGGCGGTTACCATCATCAAGTTAGAAATCTTCTTTTCTTTACCAGAATCAGCATCTGCAGCCATGTATACTACTTTGCAGTTAAAGAATGTATCAGCATCTGGGTATTCAAAAACATCGGTTACCCTACTTTTTGCTATGCCAGTTACTTGAAATTCGCCCATTACACGTTGGCCAATTTCTTCATAAATTTTAGCTTCGGCTTCGGTAAAAGAAAGGGCATCGGCCAAATACGTTTCGCTCACACTTTTGGTGCGACCTTGCTCGTCTTCCTTCATATATTTCACCTTACAGGTAAACCAAGTCTTCATAATTCCATTCTTTAAATGAGGGGTCAAAAATACAATTGATATTGATGAAAACAGTAGAGATTTGGAATTTCTATCGAAGAAACTTGCCCAAGTTTTAGATGTAATTACCGCTGGTTTATAAGTTTTATATCAGCTATCTTCTCGAAGTCGAATAATTTGTTAAAAATTTCGGTACTTCACGCCAATATGAGTCAAGTATTCCCTTACCCCAGTCAAATTGTTGTCACTTGTTTTCCAAAACAAAGCCCTTGGCTTGCTCAAGAAATTGAAGCGCTAGGCTTTAAAATTGAAAGCCAGAGTATTACAGAAGTAGAAGTAAACGGCTTTATGGACGATTGTTTAAAGCTCAATATGTTTTTGCGTACTGCAGGGCGGGTGCTTTTTCAAATCAGAAGATTTAGAGCGAAAAATGCGGATGAGCTCTACAGAGAACTGTCCAAGATTCCTTGGGAAGAATATTTCGACACAGATGATTACTTTTCGATTACCTCTTATGTAAAGAATGACACCATTACAGATGATCGGTTTGCCAACCTAAGAGCGAAAGACGCTATTGCTGATCGATTTGTAAAGAAAACGGGCAAACGCCCAGACTCAGGTTCAGATAGAGATGGGGCTGTTATTCATTTATACTGGAAAGAGGACAAAGTGCGTGTTTACTTCGATACTTCAGGGCAAACTATTGCCAAGCATGGTTATAGAAAAATACCAGGAAAGGCGCCAATGATTGAGTCTTTGGCGGCCTCGGCCATCATTGCCAGTAATTGGGATAGGAAGAGCACCTTTGTAAACCCAATGTGTGGAAGTGGCACTTTGGCCATTGAAGCAGCTTTGCTAGCCACCAATACCGCCCCGGGTTTGTTCCGCGAAAACTTCGGTTTTATGCATATTAACGGCTATAGCGAAGACTCATGGCAAGGTTATATACGTTTGGCAGAGTTGCAGCGTAAAAACCAGCTCGACTTTAAAATTATTGCATCAGACTTGAGTAGTAGTGCGGTTACAGCCGCTAAAATGAATGCTCGAACCGCGGGTGTTGATCACTTAATAGATTTTCAGGTTTGTGATTTTAGAGAAACTGAAATTCCTGAAGAAACAGGTGTAGTAATGTTCAACCCCGAATATGGAGAACGACTTGGGGCCGATAAAGACTTGGAAGAAATCTACTCTGCCATTGGCGACTTTTTCAAACAACAGTGTAAAGGGTACATGGGCTATGTGTTTACCGGAAATTTAGACTTGGCCAAACGAATAGGTTTACGTACCAAGAGAAGGATAGAGTTTTACAATGCAAAAATCGACTCACGTTTGCTAGAGTATGAATTATATGCAGGAACGCGTAAAGAAAAGTAATTGAAAATATTAAAGAAGATATGGTCCAGTTTTCCTGTGCAACTACTGGTTGTACATATTAAATACAACCAATTTTTATTGGTGTACTGGTTCATTTTGTTTTCGTCAGTAGGAGGCAGTTTTGGCGAAAATTTAGGAATACCATATCTGTTTTTAGATCCTGTTTATTTAGATGAAGTTTCCATTTGGGGCTTTTTTATCATGGGTATAGCTGTGGCTGGATTTGGCATGGCCTTTAATATTACCAGCTATATTCTAGACGGGTTCAGGTTTCCTTTTCTGGGTACTTTACCCAAACCTTTGGCTCATTTTTGCATTAATAACTCCATAATTCCTTTTAGCTTTTTGGTGTTTTATGTGATTAAAATAATCCAGTTTCAACACGATGCAGGAGGAGGAGCTGGTCAAGGAATTGCGATTAAAGTAGCTGGAGTGTTGTTGGGATGTATTGCCTTTTTGATTTTCCTGTTTGCCTACTTCTTTAAAACCAATCGAGATATTTTTAAGGTATTGGGAATTAATCAGCAACTAAAAATAAAAAGAACCAACAGTCAAAAACTCAAAGCCTTTAGAAAATTACAATCTTTGAGAAGAAGTAGGGTGAAGGTGAATTATTATTTGAGCCTTAATTTTAAGTTTTATTCTACCAGGCGCTTCGAGGAATATTATGATAGAATGGCAATCTTAAGGGTCTTTCTTCAGAATCAACGAAATGCCATTATCATAGAATCACTGGTGCTTTTGATCATTTTTGGTCTGGGGCTTTTTCAAGACGTAGCCATTTTTCAAATACCAGCAGCAGCTTCTGGAGTGCTTTTGCTTACAATGATTGTGATGCTTACGGGGGCTTTAAGCTTTTGGTTTAGGTCATGGATTATCAGTGGAATTGTAGGCGTATTTATACTGCTGAACATTGTGTTTGCTACGGATTTTCTTAGCTATCAGTATCCAGCTTATGGTCTAAATTATGAGAGTGCTCCGGCTGAATATAAGTTAGAAAATCTTCAAGAATATGCTTCTGAGCAAAATGTAGAGGCCTCCAAAGAATATATGCTTAAGGTGCTTGAAAATTGGAAAGCAAAGTTTAAGGAGGAAAAACCTAAAATGGTGTTGGTAACGGTGAGCGGTGGAGGGCAGCGTTCGGCATTATGGACGACCAATGTGCTACAACATGCCGATTCTGTATTTGAAGGTGAATTAATGAATAACACCTTTATGATTACTGGGGCTTCGGGAGGATTGTTTGGAGCTGCTTTTTACCGAGAATTAGCCTGGAAGAATTTGAATCCACAAGCCCATGAGCATTTGGTCGATATAAGTAAAGATGTGCTCAATCCCGTTATTTTCACCCTACTGGTAAACGACCTTTTCGTGAAGTTCAGAAGCTTTGAATACGGTGGGTTCAAGTATAAAAAAGAAAGGGGTTATGAGTTTGAACAGCGACTAAAATCTAACCTCCATGGCTTATTGGATCGGCCTATTTCTGCCTATCGAGCGCCAGAATATAATGCAGAAATCCCTTTGCTAATTGTAGGTTCAACCATTACAAATGATGGACGAAAACTGTATGTTTCTCCTCATCCGACCGCATTTTTTAATACAGGCGCAAATAAAGATCATTCAAAAATTCAAGGAGTAGACTTTAATTTGCTTTTGGCTCAACATCAGCCCGATAGCCTAAGATTTTTAACCGCTTTGCGAATGAGTGCTACATTTCCGTATTTTTCTCCTTCTATATCTTTGCCTACTACTCCCAAAATGAGTATTGCTGATGCTGGGATTTCCGATAATTACGGAATTTCTGATGCCACCACATTTCTGCATGTTTTTAAAGATTGGATCAAAGAGAATACTTCGGAAGTGGTGATGATTACCATCCGAGACTCAAGCAAAGAGCCTCCAGTGGAAGAAGATCATTCAAAGAACTTAGTTCAGAAATTCATTTCCCCTATTCAAGGTGCAGTGAGAAGCTGGGATCAAATTCAGACCATTAAAAACGAACAGCGCTTCGATATGATTTCATCTGACTACGGAAGCCATTTAAGGCGTGTTGAATTTGAATACCAAAATCAGAAATCGAACCGTGCTTCTTTGAGTTGGCGATTAACAGACCGTGAAATCCAGAATATTCTGGATGGCATTAAAGACGACATCAACCAAAAGGCTTTGAAAGAACTAGAGAAGTGATGCTATTTCAGTTCTTGATAGATGTTTTACTCTATCATTTCATTCGCAAAGACACAGTTCTCCATTCCTCCTAACAACTGTTAGGAAACTCACGGCTTTTGCTTAAATTCGCAATCCAATAGCTTAGAACACCATTTTATGCAAGAAGTAGCACCATACAAACCCAAAAATAAAGTAAGATTAGTAACAGCCGCCTCCCTTTTCGATGGCCACGATGCAGCAATCAACATTATGCGGAGAATCATTCAAGCCACTGGCTGTGAGGTAATCCATTTGGGGCATGATAGAAGTGTAGAAGAAGTAGTGAATACTGCCATTCAAGAAGATGCTCAGGCGATTGCCATGACTTCTTACCAAGGTGGGCACGTGGAGTACTTCAAATACATGCACGATTTATTGAAGGAAAAAGGTGCTGGTCACATTAAGATTTTCGGTGGAGGTGGAGGTGTAATTCTGCCAGAAGAAATTAAAGAATTGATGGATTACGGCATTACCCGAATTTACTCTCCAGATGATGGACGTAAAATGGGTTTGCAAGGCATGATTAACGACATGGTGCAGCAGTGCGATTTTCCTACTGGAGAAAACCTGACGGATGAAGTAGATCATATCGTAGAAAAGAACATCAAGTCTATTGCGCGAATGATCTCTGCTGCGGAAAATTTCCCTGAAGAATCGAAAAGCGAAATGGACAAGGTGCACACCATGGCAGATAAGGTTGAAACGCCTATTCTTGGAATTACAGGAACAGGTGGCTCTGGAAAATCATCTTTGGTTGATGAATTAGTACGCAGGTTCTTAATGGACTTTGAAGATAAAACTATCGCTATTGTATCGGTAGATCCTTCGAAAAGAAAAACAGGCGGAGCACTTTTAGGCGATAGAATTCGAATGAATTCAATTAACAATTCGCGTGTTTATATGCGTTCGCTGGCCACTCGTCAATCGAATTTGGCACTTTCAAAGCACGTTCGCGAAGCGGTTCAAATCTTAAAAGCCGCTCAGTACGACCTTATTATTTTAGAAACTTCTGGTATTGGTCAGTCCGACACTGAAATACTGGACCACTCTGATGTATCGCTTTATGTGATGACGCCAGAGTACGGTGCGGCAACACAGTTGGAAAAAATCGACATGCTCGATTTTGCCGATGTGATTGCCCTCAATAAATTCGACAAACGTGGTGCGTTAGATGCACTGCGTGATGTTAAAAAACAATTTCAACGTAACCACGGACTGTGGTCTGCTAAGGTGGATGATATGCCAGTTTATGGCACCATCGCTTCACAGTTTAACGACCCAGGAATGAATTCGCTTTACCGTGTAATCATGGATAAAGTGGTAGAAAAAACAGGCGCTAAACTGGAATCTACCTTTGAGATTACCAATGAGATGTCGGAGAAGATCTTCGTGATTCCTCCACATAGAACGCGTTACCTTTCAGAGATTTCCGAGTCAAATCGTTCCTACGATGAGTGGGCGTTAAACCAAGCTGAAGTGGCCGATAAACTTTACGGTTTACACACCTCAATGGAAACGCTCAAAAATTCGACCATTGCCGATCGCGACCGATTGATTAAAGGCTTACAAGAAACTTACGAAACCGTTAAATTAGATCTTGATCCAAGAAATTGGATTATGATTGAAGAGTGGGAAGCGAAAAAGAAAACCTATACCGACCCTGTTTACTCTTTCAAGGTTCGTGACAAAGAAATTAAAATCAAGACACATACGGAGTCGCTTTCTCACACGCAAGTGCCTAAAGTGTCTTTGCCAAAATTCAGAAGTTGGGGAGATATTCTAAGGTGGTCGTTGCAAGAGAATGTACCGGGCGAATTCCCTTATACTGCCGGAATCTATCCTTTCAAAAGAGAAGGCGAAGACCCAACGCGTATGTTTGCGGGTGAAGGCGGGCCAGAAAGAACCAACAGACGTTTCCATTATGTAAGTTTAGGAATGCCAGCAGCGCGTCTATCTACGGCTTTCGATTCAGTAACCCTTTACGGAAACGACCCAGGTTATCGACCAGATATTCATGGTAAAATTGGTAACTCTGGCGTAAGCATTTGCTGCCTAGACGATGCCAAAAAACTGTATTCAGGCTTCAACTTGTCTGATCCAACCACATCTGTTTCAATGACCATCAATGGCCCTGCGCCAATGTTGTTAGGCTTTTTTATGAATGCCGCCATTGATCAACAATGTGAGATTTACATCAAGGAGAATGGATTGGAAGCTGAGGTTGAAGAAAAAATCAAAGCAATTTATAAAAAGAAAGGCGTAACGCGTCCACAATACCAAGGCGAGCTTCCTGAAGGAAATGATGGTTTGGGGCTGATGCTTTTGGGCGTTACGGGCGATCAGGTTTTACCTGCCGATGTTTACCAAGAAATTAAAACCAGAACACTTTCTGTAGTGCGAGGTACGGTTCAGGCCGATATTCTAAAAGAAGACCAAGCGCAAAATACTTGTATTTTCTCTACTGAATTTGCCCTTCGTTTGATGGGTGATGTTCAGCAATATTTCATCGATAAGAATGTAAGAAACTTCTATTCCGTATCCATTTCGGGTTATCATATTGCCGAGGCGGGCGCAAATCCAATTTCACAATTGGCCTTTACTTTGGCGAATGGCTTCACTTATGTAGAGTATTACTTGAGCCGCGGAATGGACATTGATAAGTTCGGGCCGAACCTATCTTTCTTCTTCTCGAATGGAATTGATCCTGAATATGCGGTGATTGGACGTGTAGCCAGAAGAATTTGGGCGAAAGCCATGAAGCAGAAGTATGGTGCAAATGCTAGGGCGCAAATGCTAAAATATCATATTCAAACTTCGGGTCGTTCGTTGCATGCGCAAGAAATTGATTTCAATGATATCAGAACTACACTTCAGGCTTTGTATGCGATTTACGACAACTGTAACTCTTTGCATACCAATGCTTATGATGAGGCCATTACCACTCCAACCGAGGAGTCGGTGCGTAGGGCAATGGCCATTCAGTTGATTATCAATAAAGAGCTAGGTTTGGCTACCAACGAAAACCCACTGCAAGGGTCGTTCATTATTGAAGAACTGACCGAATTAGTAGAAGAGGCTGTTCTTTTAGAGTTCGATAGAATTACGGAACGTGGAGGCGTTTTGGGCGCTATGGAAACCATGTACCAGCGAGGGAAAATTCAGGAAGAATCACTTTACTATGAAACGCTAAAGCATACGGGTGAATTCCCAATTATTGGGGTGAACACTTTCTTGAGTTCAAAAGGCTCACCAACTGTTTTACCAAAAGAGGTGATTCGTGCTACGCCTGAAGAGAAAGAATATCAGATTAAAATGCTTGAGCAACTTCAAAAAGGAAATGCAGATAAAGCAGAAGAACTGATTAAGAAAATTCAAACGGCAGCAGTTCAGAATCAAAATATTTTTGAAGAATTGATGGAAGCTTGTAAGTATTGCTCACTTGGTCAAATTACTTCGGCATTATTTGAAGTAGGCGGCCAGTATAGAAGGAATATGTAGATTTTGGAGTACTTTTAGTCACCTGTTGTGTTTAGAAAAACTGACAGGTGACTATTTATCTAAAGTGTCAATATTGAAAAAGCTCGTCAGTCTTTTATTTTTTATTGTTGGGCTTCAAATATCTCTCAAAGGAGATTTGGCTGCGCAAACCCCGTCTAATGAACAGTCCATTTATCTTCAGCTCAATAAATCGGTTTTTGAATTGGGAGAAGACCTGTGGTTTAGCGCTACTGTTTTAAACGCGCAGAGTTTACTTCCTTCCAGGCAGGATTCTTCCTTGTTTGTAGAGTTAAGGAGTAAGGCTGAAAATCAAGTTGTTTTTAAAGAGATTTTCGAAATCAGCAATGGCTTTGCAGAGGGGCATATTTTTTTAGCCGACACATTAAAACAGGGCGAGTATAGTCTTTTTGCCTTTACTAGAAATTCCTTTTCCGATGAGGTAAAAAAGGCCAAAAGCATTCTGCTTAAATCAAGAATTACCCCTTCAATATTAGTAGATGTAAACTTCGATAATGCCTTAATGACCAAGGAAAATTCGTTGTCGCCAAAAGTTAAAGTGGTGAGAAGGTCTGGTGAGTTGGTAAAGAACGCTAAAATTAATGCTGAAATATGGAACGAGAATAAACGTGTAGCTAGAGTCAAAACTACCACCGATAGTCTAGGGATTGCGATACCCATATTTAGCAAATTAAAAACATTCGAAAATTTAGTGTTGAAGATTGACGTGGATTCCGATTTGGGTGAAGAGCAATTTGAACTTCCAGTTACCCTGCCAACAAATACCCAACGTATTCAATTCAATTTGATGCCAGAAGGAGGAAACCTTGTACAAGGAGTTTCTTCTCAAATTGCTTTTAAGGCGGTTCAGCAAAACGGAACACCCATTAATATTGACTCTGCTGTTGTTATAGATGAAAAAGGAGCGTTGGTTACCTCCTTTAAATCGCGCCATAACGGAATGGGCAGCTTTTACTTTTTACCGCTTCCATCCAAGCAATATTCTGTTTCTATTATTGCCCCTAAAATCGATTCGATTTTTAACTTCCCTCAAATATATGAGGCTGGGTTTGTTTTAAACGTGTCCAAACAAACCGAAAATGAAGTTCTTTTTGCTGTTAAGAAAAGTGAAGGTTTTGAAGGAGATTCATTGACCTTTAGGATAGAACAACGTGGCCAGTTATTTTATGAGTCCAAAATCATTATGTCGGGTGATGGAACCCTAGTGAAAATACCAACACAATCGTTGCCTAGGGGTATTCTTAAAGCTAACCTGTCGAATAGTGCTGGGCAAATATTGTCGGAGCGTTTGGTTTTCGTAAATAACCAAAACAGTCTGAATATTACTTACAAGCTAAATAAGGCCAATTATACCACAAAGGAAAGGGTTGATCTCAAATTAAAGGTGACGGATAATCAGGGTGCCCCAGTTCAGACTGTACTTGGTCTGTCGGTTGTGGATGAAATTTTCAAATCTGTTTTTGATGAAGATAATATTGTTTCATTTTTCTATTTGTCGAATGAAATTAGGGGGCAAGTGCATAACCCCAAGAGCTATTTTTCTGGTGATTTAAAAAGAGATAGAGATAATTTAGATTTGCTTATGCTTACCCAAGGCTGGCGTTCTTACCGTTGGCCTCGAATTCTATCAGAAAATTTAACCGATTCAGACTTAAAAGTTACGGTAAAGATTAATCCTAATTCGGTATCGAAAAAGGTGCTTAAGGCCCTTGACCAACAAAAAATACAGGTGGTATCTATGTTTGGAGCTTCAATTTTAAGCACAGATAAGAGCGGAGAACTGTTAATATCAGACAGTATGTTGTATTGGTCAAAAGGCGGTAAAATGTTTTTTAAAACCGATCAGCTTGAAGGGGCTCTTTTAAATTTCCATACGCCTTTTGATGCCACGGTTAAATGGAGTTGGGATATGCTTGACCAGCAAAAGAGAATATTTGCTTCAACCAAAAACTGGAATGTTCTTCCTCAAATAGAAAATGATGTAAAAAGGCTTGACGACTTTGTGGTTGAAGCAACTCAAGATCAATATGGAGTTGCTGGTGGCCATGCAAGGAATATAATTGAAGGTAAGAATACCGACTATGTTTGCACATTTGACATTCTTAATTGCCGTAACCATTCGTTTGGTAGAAAACCTAGGGACGGTGAACGGCTCTATATAAATGGAGTTCTAAAAACCTACAGAGCGCCTAAAGAAGCAAACTCTACTACTTACTTTAATGGTTATTATGGGATTCCTGAAGTGTATGAACCAGATTACGATAAAGTACCCGAAGATAGAGTTTTTACCGATTTTCGAAATTCATTGATTTGGAGACCAAGTATTCTTACCAATGAAAATGGTGAGGCAACGGTCTCATTCTTTACTTCAGATATCCGGTCCATTTTTAATGTTCATATTGACGCTTATGGTGATAATGGGCAAATGGGAGCGCTCAAGTTTGATATTAAAGTGTTGAAGTAAGGAATACATTTATGTCTACGGTTATGTATTTGGCAGGTGAATGTTTATTTTTCTAGCCATGTCAAGCCTTCATATCAGACCACGGTTTAAAGAGACTGTAACCGGAACCGCCAAAGAATACATTAGTACTATCAAAGAAGCCATGGATCAGAATCAAGAATTCATAGGGCTTGTTTCCAAACAATATTGTGTGATTAAAATTTGTCTTGAGGAAAGGCATTATTGGTCGCCAGAACTGACGCTTACTTTGGAAGAAATATCAGAAGGGAGTTTAGAAGTAAGAGGTCTGTATGGCCCGAAGCCAAGTGTTTGGGCTGTGTTTTTTATGTCCTATGCTGCGCTTGGGGTACTTTCTTTGTTTGCTGGGGTATACGGGCTTTCTCAGATAATGCTTGAAAAGGAAGCTCCTATTTTATGGGTTATCCCAATATTGGCTGCTATTGCAATAGGCTTGTATTTAGTGGCTCAAGCCGGCCAAAAAGTAGGTGCCGAGCAAATGTTCAGAATCCATCATTTTTATGAGCAAGCTATAAAGCACAGGGTAAGTTTGGAATAAAGAAACTACTGTCACTTTGTAATAAGATCTCGCAACTGTCGCAGGTTCTCCGAACCTGTGACTTACTTTGGACTTTAAGACTCTGTCCGTTTAATATTAAAGAAGAGCCTAAATATACTGAACCTCAATAGGTGGTGTTCCTTCTACCATTTCATTGATTTTAGGTTGAATGAACCAAATACCAACAGGGTAAAACCAGATCATAAAAAACTCTCCCGCAAAATCACTGAAGCTAACTTCTCTTTGTAATTCAGCCGTTTTATAGGTTTTCGCTACAAAATATAGCGAGTAGAAAATGCCAAACATAGAAAGAAAATGGAGAGGGAGCATAATTGCAAGTAAACCAACGGGAAGAACGGAGTTAAAATCGGAGTTCAACTCAAAATCACTTAACCCAAATAGAGTCATAAAAACCAATACTGAAAAGATATAGACAATTGGAATGAAGAAAAATACTTTGAACTTATTAACCTTCATTTTTACGGTAGGAGGAATTTTTGACTGCAAACCGATGGCAATTGACCAAAACCAACCGAAGAGTATGGACATTACGAGAATTACAATAGCAGGAATGATGACGGTAAAACTTTTCAATGTAGTATCGTCCAAATCATTGGTTGTAGTAGCATAGCTAAATAGGAGGGCGAACATAATCATGTAACCTAAAATGGGAAGCCCGATGAGCATTGAGAATAATTGCCAGTGCTTTGCTTTGAGAAAAAGGTTAGTCATGCTTTAGAAGTTTAGTGTTTTATTAAAGCAATATAGTTAACGTTTTAATAAGAATAAGCATACTAAAGAAATGTGTGATTAAACAGCAGCTCAACTGTCGCAGGTTCTCCGATTTATCTGCCTTTGGCAGAACCTGTGACTTATTATGGGTTTTAGGGCTCTGTCCGTTTAACATTGTGTCTCACTGCCCGCGAAGTTTCGGGGTGAT
Organism: Roseivirga seohaensis; assembly: GCF_001592945.1. GTDB lineage: Bacteria > Bacteroidota > Bacteroidia > Cytophagales > Cyclobacteriaceae > Roseivirga > Roseivirga seohaensis. The sequence goes on along the minus strand of NZ_LRPB01000001.1, from coordinate 152,859 downwards.
TCAGGGTCTGTATGCTTTTAAGCCAAACCTATAAGGTTTTTAAAACCTTATAGGTCTCATTCCTTTAACTTTCCAGCTTCTTCAATACTTCTTCGCGGTAGGCTTGGCCAATGGGAATTTTGTGCTGCGAAAGCTGAATCTGATTTCCTTCTAAATATTCAATTTTACTTTTAGCAATGATATAGGACTTGTGTGTGCGGATAAATGCAGAAGATGGCAATTCTTCTATAAGCTTTTTTAAGGTGGTAGTGACAATCAGCACTTTGTCTTGCAAATGCGCTTTTACATAATCACCGAGGGCTTCGAAAAAGAGAATTTCTGAGAAATCAACTTTGTACACTTTACGGTCGGCTTTGAGTAAGATGTATTTTTCGTCTGAATCGGGTTGACTCATGCTTTTCTCTTTTACTTTATTCACCGCTTTAACAAAGCGCTCGAAAGAGAAGGGTTTTAGTAAATAATCGGTGGCGTCAAGTTCAAAACCTTCTACGGCAAACTCAGGGTAAGCCGTGGTAAATACCACCATCGGTTTCTGGTTCAGCGACTTGTAAAAGTTGATGCCTGATAATTTTGGCATGTTGACATCCAAAAAAATCAAATCAACGCTTGACTTGCCGAGCGCATTCATGGCTTCAAAAGCATCTTTACAGAGGGCCGTAATTTCCAAATCAGGATGATCTGTGCAATAGGTTTTCAGCACATCGCGTGAAAGCGGCTCATCGTCTACTATCAGGCATTTAATCATAGCTTAATTGTTAAATGGACAGAGAATTTGTCTTGCTCGTCTTCTACTTTAAATTCGTGCTTTTTCGGGTAAATTAGGGCCAAGCGAGAAGATACGTTCTGCAAACCAATTCCGCCATATTGCCCTGCTTCCATGTCGTCAATTTCGCCTTTATTGTTCACAATGCTAAAATCGATTTGCTCATTACTGCACTTTAAATGCATATGTACAAAAGCTGAATCTGAAACCCCTTTTACGCCATGTTTAAAGCTGTTTTCAATCAGGGGAAAGAACAAAAGTGGAGCAATCATTTTTCCATTGAGGTCACCTTCAATTTTGAAATTGACCTCGGTGCTGGCATCGGAACGCAAGCGCTGTAAGTCAAGGTAGCCCTGAATAATTTCTACTTCTTTTTCTAGACTTACACGTTTGTCGCCCACTTCGTAAATCATGTAGCGCAATAGATTGGAGAGTTCTAAAACCGAAGCCGCAGTTTTATCGCTTTTCACCAAAGCCATGGCATAAATACTGTTCAGGCTATTGAAGAGAAAATGAGGATTGACCTGCATTTTCAATGACTTCAATTCTAGTTCTACCTTTTCCTTTTCTACCTGCTGCAAAGTATACCACGATTTGGATAATTTGAGCAAAGTGGTGAGCACCAGATAAATGATAAAAATATTGACCAAAACCTGCCATTCGGTAAAGGAAACCATATAGAATTCCGTTGGTAGAACAGGCAAAAGAATTTCAAAAGTGAGTTCATGTAATAGATAAGTAGCAAAAATATTCCCAAGGACTAAGAGCGTGTATGGAATGTATTTCCCCTTCTGTAAGAACTTCGGCACTAAGAACCTCAGGTTTACATAGACCAAGAAGAAAAGCGGGATATGAAAGAGAAGCGCATAGAAATAATCGATAAAGGTGAAGATGCTAGCAATGGAAAAGTAAGAACCAATTGCGTAAATGGACAGCATCCAGAAGACTGAATGCTGTAACCATTTTAAGCGTATAAGTTTGTTCACGAACTTCATTGCGCTACACGTGTGTAAGTTTCGGGATCATCGAAAACACTTTCGTCTTCTGAGTATTTGTCCAAAAATTTCTGAAGCTCTTTAGGCTGGGCGGTGATTAAAATGGTGCCGTCTACATTTTCGTGTCGTAAACGAATCAAGTTACTTTTGAACAGTTTATTGAGCTTGTCTAAATCGAATTGGGTAAGCTTAAGCTGATCTCCGTCCAGGTCCATTTTCATAAAGGTATGCACTGGGAACCATACCCTCGACTCAAAAGCTGCATCACTATAATCGCTATCTGTAGCGGCCAAGTCCATAAAAATGTCATCGCCAATTTTCACCAAATGCAGCTCATATTTAATGGGTTCGCCATCATCAACCACTGTCATTAAATAAGACTTCCCACCAATGGTATAGCTTTTTGGTTTGTTTGGTTTACCCAAGTCGTTAAGCCTATTTCCAAATTCACTTAGGTTCTCTCCTAATTTTTTGAAACCATCTTTCATTTCTTTACTTGAGATGAGAGAGTCGAACTGCTTTTCATAATAAGCTTGAATTTTTGCTTGATCTCTTACTGTATCACCTTCGATAATGGCATAATCACCTTCATCAATGGTTACCGAAAAAGTGGGTTTGCTGATTTTAACTTCATTTTCTTTCGCAGTTTTGTTTTCAGACTCTGTAACAGTAACGGTTCCTTCCACCGAAACCCCATCAGAAATTATAATGTAATCTTCTTCATCGCTTCCGCTTTGCCATTTACCCACGATTTCAGGCAAATACACGAGTGTGTCGTCCGTGTAAATTGGGAATAATGAATAAACGCAAGAGCTTAGAAAGAAGCAAAGCAGTAGGAGTGTGGCGAATATTTTGGTTTTCTTTTTCATGTGTTAGATATTTTGAGTTTTTGATTGATTCAAAATTGGTATTCGAACCTAACCCAGCCAAAAAATATCGGTGAACGCGTAATTTCTCAGGATGAACCCGATAAAACTCAGGCTTCCGCCAAAATAGCGTCCACTACTTCGGTAAAAGTATGGGCTACCACTTCGGCCAACTCACTTTTTTCTACCATGGCCATGAGCTGAATTCTCCTGATGCCCAGCTTCTTTGCTGGAATCAAATCACGCTCCTTATCGCCCACCATCCACGATTGAGCGGGATCCACATTGAATTTGGCCATTCCTTTCTCTAGCATAAGCGAGTCTGGCTTGCGCATTAAAGATTTACTCACGCTATCTACCAAAGGCGCATAATAAAATTGATCAATTAAATTTCCGCAAGCTTCTTGAAGTAAATCATGACAGTCGTCTACCAATTTATCATCATAGTATTTTCTAGCAATTCCGCTTTGGTTGGTGGCTACAACTAGTTTATAACCAGCTTCTTTTAGTCTTTTCAAACCATTTGGAACGTCTTCAGGAATTATAAATTCTTCAATTTTTAGAATGTGTCGGCCTAACTCTTTGTTTAACACACCGTCCCTATCCATGAAAACACATTTGCTCATTTTATTCACTTGCTTTTCTTTTGTGATTAACATTTAATTAACTTCCCCGTTCTAAACTTTACGGGGCTCAACTCCCAGACCGATAAAACTAATGAATTTAACTGCTTTGAAGGAATTATTCTTTCAGTGTAGATTTTTTGAACCATGTAATGAAAGATAGCCTAGTCATTATTCCAACTTATAATGAAAAAGAGAATGTCGCGGAAATTGTTCGTGCTGTTCTTTCTCAACCTTCTGGTTTTGAATTGCTTATTGTAGATGATAATTCGCCAGATGGCACGGCCGATATCGTAAAAAACTTAATGTTGGAATACCCTGATCGATTACATTTAGAAGAGCGGGCAGGAAAATTAGGTTTAGGCACCGCATATATTCATGGTTTTCGTTGGGCTTTGGCCCGTCATTATGAATATATTTTTGAGATGGATGCCGATTTTTCACATCCCCCCGAAGATTTAAACAACTTATATAAGGCTTGTAAAACCGATGGAAACGATGTGGCCATTGGATCGCGCTACGTAACAGGAGTGAATGTGGTAAACTGGCCTATGAGCCGAGTAATGCTTTCGTTTTTCGCCAGCTACTACGTGCGCATGGTGACGGGAATGCCGTTTAGAGACACTACTGCAGGTTTTAAATGCTACAGACGTTCGGTACTCGAAACCATAGATTTAGATAAAGTCCGCTTTATGGGCTATGCCTTTCAAATCGAAATGAAATTCTTGGCTTGGAAATTCGGCTTCAATATTACGGAAGTGCCGATCATTTTTACCGACCGCACCAAAGGTAAATCTAAAATGAGTGGCGGAATTGTGAAAGAAGCGGTGTTAGGCGTAATGCAAATCAAAGTGGGAAGCCTTTTCAGAACTTATAGAAGAGAAGCTGAAGCGGGTTTGGAACAGTCGTTCAATTACACAGAAAAGGAAGCCTAAACTTCTTAAAGGAGCAATTCAATCAAACCTAATGGCCGTTACTGGTTTTATTCTGGCAATGATTGCCGTTGGAATAATCAGCACAAAGGATACTAAGATCAACGTTAGCAAATTGAGGCCAATGGTCACCGACCAATCCCATTCAATGGGCACATACTCCATATAGTAGTTGGCGGCATCTAGGGGAATTATGTGGAAGAAATCTTGAAGTAAAGCAAAACCAATGGCTATCGCATTCCCCACCAATAAACCTTTGAGTACTAATCTAATACCATTGTAGGAAAATATTCTTCTGATCAGGCTATTTGAAGCGCCCAATGCCTTGAAGGTTCCAATCATTTGGGTACGCTCCATAATGAGGATAAACAATACCGAAACCATATTAAATGAGGCGACCAATAGAATGAGCCAAATGAAAATACTCACGTTTTTACTGAGCAGATTAAGCCAGTCGAAAATCTGAACGAATTTTTCGTCTACTCTTTCTGTATAATGCTCTACACTTAATTCGCCAATAATGGCATCATCCGCAGCAGCAATATCATCTATGTTTTTGAGGTAAACTTCATAGCCTCCCACCTCATCATTCTTCCAGCCATTTAAACTTCGAACTACATTGATGTCACCAATCATCATTTGGTCGTCAAACGTATCGAGGCCAGTGCTATAAATCCCTTTTACGGTTACCCTACGGGTTTTGGGCGGATCCATAATAAAGTAATTGATCACCTTGTCCCCAATCTTCAAACCCAAGTTTTTGGCCATTTTAGAACTGACCATCACATCGGTGGAAGTGCTATCGTTAAAACTGATGAATTCGCCTTCCACCATGTATTTATCAAACAATGCTTCGTTAAAGCTCGGTGCTACTCCCTTAAAGAGTACCCCGTACACTTCACCATCTTTCGAAATTAACCCCGGTTTGTGGGCATATTCCTGCACATGAGCAACATATGGGTCTGTTGCCACTGCCTTCAAACGATTGGGATCCACAACAATGGGTTCTTCCTCATATGAATTATTAAGGGAGAATTTTTTGATTTGAATGTGGCCGGAGAAGCTAAAAATCTTGTCTTTGATATTTTCTTGAAAACCACCAAGCACAAAAAAAGCAATCATCATAATGGCCAAACCCAGCGCAACACTGGTAATGGCAATCTTATGGATTACGGCAGAGAAGCTGTTATCGCCCGGGTTGCTGATTCTTTTTGCTATGAAATAAGGGAGGTTCAAGAATATGGTTAATTTTGATGCTACCGTTAAATTTCAAAGATAACGAACCGAATGAATAGACTGCTATTTGCCCTTTTTATTTTAATCACATGTTTTGGCTGCCAATCGCAAACCGAGCAAAAGGAAGCCCTTCAAGTAGGAGCCGAAAGAATGCAAGAATACCTCCCATTGCTCGAAGGAAAAAGAGTGGCTTTGGTGGTCAATCAAACTTCTATGGTGGGGCAAACGCATTTGGTCGACACGCTCAGTAGCTTAGGTGTCGATATAAAAAAGGTGATGGCACCTGAGCATGGCTTTAGAGGCGAAGCGCCTGATGGTGAAAAAATTAATGATTCTAAAGACGAAAAAACAGGCATTCCAATCGTTTCGATTTACGGCAGTAATAAAAAACCAACGCCAGAAATGCTAGAAGATGTGGACGTTCTCATTTTCGATATTCAAGATGTGGGCGTACGCTTTTATACCTTTATCAGTACCATGCATTATATTATGGAGGCCGCAGCTGAAAATAAGAAACAGGTTATTGTGTTCGATAGGCCAAATCCGAACGGCATGTACATTGACGGTCCTGTAAAAGAGGATAGTGTAAATTCTTTTGTTGGAATGCATCCAATTCCGGTGGTTCATGGCCTCACGGTGGGCGAACTGGCGCAAATGATTAATGGAGAAGGATGGTTAGAAAATGGAGTAAAAGCTGATTTGACTGTCATTAAAATGAAAGGCTGGAACCATAATGCTACTTATTCTTTGCCCGTAAAACCTTCGCCCAATTTACCGACCGACAATGCAATTGCGCTTTATCCTTCACTCGGTTTTTTTGAAGGTACAGTAGTGAGTGTAGGCCGAGGAACCGATTTTCCTTTCGAAGTGATTGGCCACCCTGATTTTAGTTTGGGTTCCTATACCTTCACTCCGCAACCCAATGAAGGTTCTAAATATCCACCACTGGAAGGAAAAGAATGCTTCGGTCAAAGCTTTTCTGGAGTAGATCAACCGCATGAGCTTATGCTGCGCTATTTGATTACTTATTACGAAGCCTTAAAAGACAAAACGGAATTCTTTAAAGATTACCTTACCCTTTTGGCTGGAACTGCCGAACTGCAAAAGCAGATCGAGGCCGGAATGACCGAGGAAGAAATTAAAGCGACTTGGCAAGGAGATTTGAACGCTTACAAGGCCAAGCGGAAGCAATATTTGTTGTATAAGGATTTTGATTAAATGCAGGAATTAAGAATTATATATATGGGCACGCCTGAGTTTGCGGTGCCTAGCTTACAAATTTTGGTTGAAAATGGCGTCAATGTGGTGGCCGTTGTGACTGCACCTGACCGTCCGAAAGGCAGGGGGCAAAAGTTAGCCACAACACCCGTGAAGGACTATGCTGTTTCGCAGGATATTCCGGTGTTGCAGCCTACCAATTTAAAGTCGCCAGAGTTTTTAGAAGAGCTAAAAAGCTACAATGCCAACCTGCAAATTGTGGTGGCTTTTAGAATGCTGCCCGTAGCCGTTTGGGACATGCCCGAAATTGGTACTTTCAACCTACATGGTTCTTTGTTGCCACAATACCGAGGTGCCGCGCCTATCAACTGGGCGATTATTAATGGTGAAAAGGAGACAGGCGTAACCACCTTCTTCCTAAAACATGAGATTGATACTGGGAATGTTATTTTCCAAGAAAAAGAACCCATTGGCGAAGAAGACAATGTAGGCGATGTATATGAAAGGCTAATGCACCGTGGCGCCAAATTGGTGCTCAAAACGGTTCGTGCCATTGAAGCAGGTGATTATCCGCAACTGCCACAAGACGAGTCGGTGGAGATTAAACATGCGCCAAAAATATTTAAAGAAACCTGCGAGATCGACTGGAAGAAATCGAGCGAAGAAGTCTATAATTTCATTCGAGGTTTATCGCCTTATCCCGCAGCTTGGACAACTATTAATGATAAGAATTTCAAAATCTTCGCTACCAAAAAAATAGACTCAGGTAAAAAAACTAAGCCAGGTGAATACAAAACCGACAATAAAACTTTCCTTCATATTCAAACCGGAACGGGCGCTTTGGCCATTACCGAATTGCAAATGGAAGGAAAAAAACGAATGGATATTGAATCGTTTTTAAGAGGAACACAGTTATGATTAAAACAATTATTGTAGCCAAAGCGATGAATAATGCGATTGGTAAGGACAATGACCTGCCTTGGAAATTGCCTAACGACATGCGTCACTTTAAACAAATCACCACTGGGCATGTTGTCATTATGGGACGGAAGAATTATGAGTCAATACCCACTAAATTTAGGCCACTGCCTAATAGAACGAATATTGTACTAACTCGCCAGTCCAATTTTGAAGCTCCAGGTTGTATTACATACAATTCATTGGAACAAGCGTTGGAATATTGTAAGCTTTTCAACCAAGAGGAAATATTCATTATTGGTGGAGAAGACATATATCGTCAATCTTTACCTATTGCCGATAAGTTAATAGTTACAGAAGTAGGTTTTAATTTTCTGGATGCTGACAGGTTTTTTCCTGAGATAGATGAGGCTGTTTGGGTGGAATCAGGTAGGCAGTTTTTTTTGAAAGATGAGAGAAATCCATACAACCATGAATTCGTGACCTATATAAGAAAATAAATTACTCCTCTAAACTGCGTATTGACTCTTGTGCCATAGCAATAAAATCAGCCCAAATCTTCTCGTTGGCATAATCCAGTTTCCTTGATTCAATGTATGGCTTCAATATCAGATACCACCAACGAACTCTATCTTCATGAATAGCCCCAAATACGTTTCTATTGATCAGTCCAAAATTAAGTGCTGAACAGATATTGTTCATGTCATTTAAAAACATGTTGATGATAAAAGTTGCCTCTCTATTGGACTTAATTACCTTAATGTCCTTCTTGCGGATCGGTTCACATTTTTCAGGAAAGGAATAACAACCTAATTCCTCGAGAACCCTATACAGCTCTGATTGTAATTCAGCTGATTTGTCAATATCTAGAAAATTGAACTTTGATTGTAGTTGGTTCCATTTGGCACTCTTTCTAAATTGATAAACTACCACTACTAACATAACTATGCTACTTGCAGAAAAAATCAATTCCACTAATGGTGCATAATTATCATTGAAGTCACTAAGTGTCATTTTGAATAAGTTTTAAAAAACAATTTAACTTGAACAGCATTTGGCTTCAAGTTCTTTCAAATTCAGGAGAAATGCTGGGATTTTATAAAAAAATGTGTTTTTTTATAAAGACGAGATAATATGCATTCGACTTTGTAACTTATGTTCGAAGTGATTTCTTTCTCTTCTGCCAACCTTTCCAAAAGTTCGAACTTTTGGAAAGTTAAGCCTTGAGTCAAATTTGATAATATATGTCTTTAACCAACAAAACGATCTGGATCACAGGCGCTTCTTCAGGAATTGGAGAAGCTTTAGCCATGCAGCTTTCTTCGGAAGGTGCACAACTGATTCTCTCTGCCCGCAGACTAGCCGAATTGGAAAGGGTGAAATCCAATTGCTCCAACCAAGACAAGATTAAAATCCTCACCCTCGATTTGGCCGAAGCGGACAGCTTATCATCTAAAACCAACGAAGCCATTGCTCTTTTCGGACAGGTGGAAATTTTGATTAATAATGGCGGCATCAGTCAACGGTCTTTGGCAAAGGATACCAAACTTGAGGTAGATCGAAACTTGATGGAAGTCAACTACTTCGGGAATATTGCTTTGGCCAAAAACCTGCTGCCGCATATGCTCAAAAAGGGGAGTGGCCATTTTGTGGTAGTGACAAGTCTGACTGGAATTTTCGGAACGCCTTATCGGTCTGGCTATGCGGCCACAAAACATGCGCTTCATGGCTTTTACGATAGTCTTCGTGCCGAACTGGAAGATGACGGAATCAAAGTAACGATAGCCGCTCCGGGTTTCGTGAAAACCAATGTGTCGGTGAATGCGCTGGTAGGCGATGGCTCAAAAGCCAATGTAATGGACGATGCCCAAGCCAAAGGGATTTCCGCTGAAGATTGTGCTAAAGCCATCATCAAGGCGATCAAAAAAGAAAAGCGTGAAATTTATATTGGCAGAGAATCTTATGGAGCTTATACCAAGCGATTCGTTCCAGGCTTATTTGCTAGAATGATTAAAAAGGCGAAAGTGAGGTAGTTTTTCAAAAACCTGGTGCCGATTAATAAAACAGCCATTAAGCAATTATAGCCGAACTTTTGCGTAGAAAAACCCTCCAAAAGTTCTTATTCACAGTTCAGATGAACTCATTTGCTCTGAATGAGAATATGATACCAACTTTTGGAGGGTTCTTGCTGTATTTTAAAGTCGAGCTCAGGTTAAAAAGAAGTCACCATGACTATCAAAAGCGACTTCTCTTGAAACTTTACATATCAGCAATTTCTCTTACTTCGATATTGCCATCTTCAGCATTTAAGATTGGACAGCCTTTCGATAATTCTACGGCTTGGTTCATATCAGTCGCGTTTACCATCAAGTAACCACCAACAATTTCGGCACCTTCGGCAAAAGGGCCATCGGTAATTAGCTGTCCTCCTTTTGATACTTGCATACCTTCCGCTTTCAATGGTAACCCATCAATCAATTGACCCTTTTCGGCCAAACTTTGCATCCATTTGCCCCATTCGGCCATTTCAGCTTGAACTTCTTCTGGAGACATTTCGGCCATTCTTGCATCGCCACCTCTAAACAGGTATAAAAACTTTTTCATTGTGTTAAAAAAATTATGGTTTAAAATCGAGTTCTCTTTTTGAGATTCACCCTATTGACGAAAGCCATGTTGAGCAGGGGACAATTTCGAGAAATTAATTTTCACTTTCTTTTTTCATGGCTGATTTCAGAATGAGAACGGCCTTGGTTTGCTCTTCAGAATTTAAGGAAGCGAAGCCCAAACGGATACCATTGTGACCTGAATTATGGCTGTCGTAGTTTTTCCAGTCTGGAATTACCAATTCATTTTCCAAGCAAGTTTTAGCAATTGCTTCCCAGCTCAAACCCTCTCTAAGTGTAACCCAAAAGGCCATTCCGCCTTCGGGAACCTGAAAACTGATGAACTCTGAAAGATGATCTGTGAGCAATTGATGGAAATGATCTCTCCGTTCGTGATAAAGTTTGAGTGCTTTTCTACTGTGCCGCTGAAGGTCACCTTGCTCAATCATTTGCCCCAAAGCCCTTTCTAATATGGTGTCTCCTTGGCGGTCAATCGTTCTTCTTAAATGCGCTGCTGCTGAAATAAAGTCAGCTGGCCCTACCATGTAGCCCACTCGAATGGCTGGCGCAATAATCTTACAAACCGCTCCCATATAAATCACATGATTTCCTTCATCAGCACTGACCAAAGGCAAAAGCGGAGCCCGTTGATAATGAAAGTCGTAATCATAATCATCTTCCAAAATGGCAAAGCCATATTGATGTGCTAGCTCGATTAAATGTAGCCTTCTTTCGGGGCTAAGCGTTACCGTAGTGGGGTGGTGATGATGGGAAGTAACATACACCGATTTGATTTTATGCTTTTCGCAGAGCGCTTGAATGTCATTGGTATTCAAGCCGTTTTCATCCACACGTACGTGAAGCAGAGAAGCCCCAGCATCGGTTAAAGTCAAGTTTGCGGCAATGTAATTGGTTTCCCCCACAATGCTGAAACCTCCTTTTTGGTGAATCAATTGCGAAGCCAAATACATTCCCATTTGGCTTCCTCTTGTGATCAAGATATTCTCTTTTTGGCAGGCAATCCCTCGTGTTTCTTGGAGGTAGTTGGCTAAAATTTCCCGAAGGGAATCATCTCCGAAAAATGAGCCATAACTCAAATACTTGGCGTTATAACTGCGCGAAATAATACTGCGGTAATGGCGCAAAATCTCCACTATGGGCGCAATCCGAACATCTGGAATTCCCTCATCAACCGTTAGCATTGAAGGCAACTGCGCATAAGGTCTGTGAAGATGCTTTCTGGCTTCGAAAGAAAAACCAGCCGCTGATTCTGGTCCCTGTTCAATACCCTTGCCTCGTGGTTTTACTTCAGGAAGTTTAGTGCTTACAAAAGTGCCTTTGGCGGGAATGGTGGTAATCCAGCCTTGCCCCATCAATTCGTCATAGGCGGCAATCACGGTTTTTCTATGCAGACCAATTTGAACGGAAAGACTTCGAGTACCCGGTAGTTTTGCGCCACTTTGGATGACTCCCGATTTGATCATTTTAATAATGGCGTTGTGCAGCTGAAGATAGATGGGAGTTTCAGCGCTGCGATCTATGTGGATTAAATTCTTAAATGAAATCATAGTGGACTACTGGGTAGTGCTAAAGTGGATTACATTAATAGTCCGATCAATTTAGATATTCGTAGCATATAACAACAATATTATGGCTGAATTTTCTAAATCTACTTACAATAAAGTAACCAGAGGAAGCAAGAGAGCACACTACGATAAGGCTTTGGTCTACGAAATTCTCGATTCACATTTTCTTTGCCACGTGCCTTATGTGCATGAAAACGCAGCCATTGTAATTCCAACGGCCTATGGTCGAAAAGGAGATCGACTTTTTATTCATGGTTCGATGAAGAACAGAATGATGCTTTCGCTTTTGGAGCAAGAGAAAGTGAGCTTGTCAGTCACTCATTTGGATGGGCTTGTGCTGGCACGTTCGGTATTTCATCATTCGGTGAATTATAGGTCGGTGGTGGTTTTTGGCTCGTCCATATTGATTGAAGATCCTGCTGAGAAAATGGAGGCATTAGAAATCATCACTGAAAATATTATCGCTGGTCGCTGGGCAGAGGCTCGCGAGCCCAATGAAAAGGAATTGAACAGTACCCTGGTCATCGGCATTGACATCACAGAAGCTTCTGCTAAAGTGCGTAATGAAGGCGCGGTTGACGAAGCCTTTGATCTTGACCTCGATGTTTGGGCAGGGGTGTTGGAAATTGAAACCCATCCAGGTAGAGCGGTTAAGAATGAAGATTGCAAAACAGGTTTAGCTACTCCAGCTTCGGCACTAAATTTTGAGTTTCAGAATAAGGGGGTGAAGCTTTAAATTTCCTCCTCGCATTAGAGAATAATATGATCGAAATTGTTCCATACGAACCGAAGTATCAGGCGGGTATTAATAGCATGATGCAAGAAATTGCAAAAGAGTTTACCGAGCCTATTATGGGTGGACGAAAAAGCAATTCGGCTGTTTTTCCAGATAAGTATTGGGTGGCCACGTTCAATGGTCAGGTGATTGGTACTATAGCCTTGATCATTAAACATGAGTATGGAATTTTAAAGAAGATGATGCTCAAAAAGGAATTTCGAGGTGCAACTCACAACGTTGCAAAACAATTACTCCAAACTACTATTGATGAATCCGCGAAAGATCAGCTTGAGTATATCTATTTAGGTACGATGACTCAATTTAAAGCCGCACAAAGTTTCTATTGCAAACACGGATTTGAGCAAATCTCTGAAAAAGAGCTTCCATCTGACTTTTTGAGAAACCCAATCGATACGTTGTTTTATGAGCTGAGTTTGAAGCTTGTTTCGAAGGCATAAGGAGAGGCAATCTGCTAGGTCACGAAAGCCCATTTCTATATACTCAATACTCCATACTCAATACTCCAAAGTGCCATTCAAAAAATAGCCATTTCAGAGCTGCTTAATAATGAATAGGTTAGGGTATTATTCCGAAACCTAGCTATGAAAAAACTCTCTCTATTACTCCTTATTGTCTTTCTCTTTTCTTGTTCCACTTCAGAGAAAACTAAGCTTGATATACTGATTGATCATGCCAATGTGGTAGATGTAAAAACAGGGCAATTGATGCCTGATCAGCAAATTGGAATTCGAAATGACACCATCATTTTTGTTCGCGAAGCTGGAAGCAATAATGACTACACCGCTGCCAAAACCATTGACGCTACGGGTAAATTCGTTACCCCTGGGCTTTGGGACATGCATGTGCATTTTAGAGGCGGGGAAGAATTGATTGAAGAGAATAAGAACTTGCTCCCTTTATTTATTGCTAATGGCGTTACGGGTGTTCGCGAAGCTGGAGGTGATATGACTGCTGAGATTTTTAAGTGGAGAGAAGAAATTAAGTCAGGTGAGCTTAATGGTCCAGTGATTTTTACCTCGGGGCCAAAACTAGATGGCCCACGTGCAACATGGGCGGGTTCGATTCCTGTAACGACTAAGGAAGAGGTAATTCAAGCGGTGGATTCTCTCGAAAATATGGGGGTGGACTTTATTAAAATTTATGACAGTACCATTTCTAAAGAAGCTTACATCTGGATAATTGAAGAAGCAAAGAGAAGGGGAATTACCACTTCGGGCCATATGCCTTTTACGGTAATGTTGGAAGATGCAGTGAATGCAGGCTTGGGTTCTGTGGAACATCTTTATTATATCCTGAAGGGGGCTTCGACCGAAGAAAAAGAAATAACACAAGATGTAATTGATGGAAAAGCTGGCTTTTGGGGTTCTATGGATAAACTGATTGCTACATATGATGAGGCTCAGGTGCAAACCGTTTTTGAAATGCTGAAAACGAACAATACTTATGTGGTGCCTACCAAACATATTGGAAATACGCTTTCCTATTTAGATAGGGACAATCATGAAAATGACGAATATTTGAATTATGTAGGCGATGGAATTATCAAAACTTATCAGGGGAGAATTAGAAGTGCCATGCGAGCGAATGAAAAAGCCGTTGCAGAAAGACATGAGCTGAACAGTACTTTTGAAAAACTGATTCCTAAAATGCAGGCTGCCGGAGTTTCGCTTTTGGCGGGTTCCGATTCGGGGGCGTCTAACTCCTACGTCTACCAAGGCATTTCGCTTCACCAAGAATTAGCGGCTTTGGTGGCGGCTGGTTTAACCCCTGCCGAAGCACTTCGCACCGCGACTATCAATGGTGCTAAATTCATGAAAATGGAAAATTTCTATGGTTCGGTGGAGACTGGTAAATCTTCGGATTTACTCATTCTTAATGCCAATCCGTTGGAAGATATTACCAACACTCAAGCGATCAATACGCTAGTTTTAGGTAGAAAGGTTTTCTCTGAGCAAGATTTAAAAGGAATGTTGGAGCAGTTGAGGAAGACTAACAAATAAGTTTTAGACATTATTGGTTAAGCAAGGGTGAACATAACTGCGCTTGTTCACTGAGTAGTGAAGAGTAAATGTGTTGACTTGGTTTTTCTTCTTTAGTAGAATCAAAAAGATAAATTGTTTGAATAGAAACAAGAGCAGCTGCATCTTGGCATTTTCCATACCTATAAACAGTTCCAGTTGACCCAATTTTATTACCTAATTCATTTATCACTTTGATTTTTAGGTCAATATCTTTGACTGAAGATGAGGTTTTAAGAATATATGTTGAATCTATTTTTAGCTTTTTCTTCAATTGAAAATGTGAATGTATTTCAGGAGCATTTGGTACATCCGTTAATATATAGATGTTAGTGGGTTCCCCTACAACCTGAACTTCGATTGATCTAGAGCTATATAGAAAAAAGAGAAGGGTAAAGCTCAAGGCTAGAATACCGATTTTGTTTTTAGTACGGTTAGTCTTCCTCCTAAAAAGAAGAGCTAGTAAGGAATAGATTAAAGCGTAGCCTAAAAACCTAAGAGAGCCACCCCATGTAGGTAAAAAAAGTAGAATTGAAAAGATGAAGAAAAACGAAGCCGTACCCGATAATAGGTTGCTGAATGCCCGTTTTACAAAACCCTTCATTTACTCAATAATTTCAAAAATACATCTGAAACCTAACCAAGCCTGAGGGGCGCTGTATTCCGATTTTTTATTGAAGTCGGCTCCGGTGCTTTTGTTGTTCCAACTTCCGCCCATGGCTATTCCTTTTTCAGAAGTCATTTCAGCTACATTGTCGTGTAAGCCGAATAAGCCTAGCTTTTGATCCATGTTGTAGAAAACATCGTGGACTTTATTGCTGCTGCTCAGTACATCATTTTTACTTGTTTTGAACTCCTTTTCATAAGCCGAGGCAATTTTATCCACTTGTTTAAGCATACCCTTTTCTTGGGTCATAAATCTCATTCTAGACCACTCGGCTGGAGTGGGTAATCTGAATTCAAACTTTTTAGGAAAATCCGCTCTGTCCCTTTCGTCCATACTGTCTAGCTCTTTCTGGAAAGCTTCCGTTCTCCAAGCTGCAAACTTTACCGCTTGGTCGTAGCTAACGCCCACCATTGGAGCCAAAGCAAAAGTGGTGGTTTCAAAGAATAATTCAGAAATTTCAGTAGCAGTTTTCCCCGGGTAAAGCTGCTCCCAAAGTTTCCAATCGGGTAAGCTAGAGGTGTATTCAGCCCCAGTGACACCATACTCCTTTTTCAGGTCTAACAGATAGATTTTGTACATCCGTCCAGATACTTCGGCCATATCCATGCACAGCTTGAAATTCATGGCCAAGGTGTTTGAAGCACATATGTACTGTCGGTCTTGATCACATTCTATGCAGTTGGGTTCAGGATTGGTATTCGAACCGAAGAAGAGAAATACGAGTGGGAAAAGGGCTTTCATAGGTTGGTTTTGGAAAAATAAACTTACGAAGAAATTTCTTTTTCGGATTGCTGCTTGATCCTCCAGTTTTGAATATGGATAACACTAAGCCTCTTTTGGTTCAAAAAGTGCACAAACTGCGCCTGCTGGGTCCTCGATAAAACAATAGCGCCCCATACTGCCAGCACTCTTGATATCCGTAACCAATTTTCCACCATTGGCCGTGCATTCCGACCTGCTATGGTCTAAATCTCGAACATTAATGTACATCATCCATTGAGAAGGAATGTCGCTATTGCCCCCACGTTTATGGCATACACCTGCTTTAGGTTCACCATTGGCAGTCATGTTGTAGTCATCATATTCACCCATCGAGACAGGCTCAGGTTTCCATTCCGTTACTTTGGCGTAAAAGTCTTTTACTTCTGTGGCGTTGGGTACAGTTAAATCAAACCAACCGATGGTTCCGTAAATTGATTTTTTGGTATCGCTCATTTTCTTTTTTTGAGTTTGATGGTCGTACTAAAGTACCAAAATCTATTTCCAGTTTATTAAGTAACTCTCAAAGAGTTTGTGTTTTAGTGTACAACAAGCTGATAATATATTAATAACTTTTGGAGAGTTTTTGTACCGCTATTTCCAGCCCATTCTTTCTCTTAATGAAGTAATATGTGCCGTATGGTGGTCACCATGCCATGCATACATGGCCGCAACTGTTCTGAGTACATAAACCTTGTCTCCTTCTGGATGAATGTATTTCCGACTGAAATCTTCTTCCGACATGTTTTTTAGTAAATGAATCCAACGCTCATGTAAGTTTGTGAGTAGGTTTAAAGAAACCTCTAAAGGCACATGATTCTGATAGGATAGTTCCGCCCAAGCTTTCTCATCATAGGCTTTTATTCGAGGAGAATTTTCGGTTAAAGCCCAATGGAAACGGATATAAGCATTCATATGGCTATCTGCTATGTGGTGAATTACCTGCCTAACCGTCCAGCCCTCAGGTCGATAAGGCGTATTGAGTTGCTCTTCTGTAAAACCTTCAATCGTTTTTTTGAGTTTTTCAGGCGTGTCTTTTATTCTGTTAATATATCCGTCAATATCAGAAAGCGTAATATTGGCAGGAGGATCAAATTTTCCGATTGGATAACGTAAGTCAGCGGTCATATTTCTATTTTTGAAGTGTTAGATCAAGCTGATTTTTGAATAAACAGCATACTTTAAAATTGCTCAATTAGAAATTTAAAACCTTTAATTATGTTGAAAATATATCATAATCCACGCTGCCAAAAAAGCAGGCAAACACTTCAGTTAATTGAAGAAAGTGGTGAAATGCTTACCATAGTAGAGTATTTAAAAGACACTCCATCTGAAGATCAACTGCGTGAAATTCTAAAAAAACTAGGAATGAAGGCTGAAGAAATCGTTCGTAAATCAGAAGCGATTTATAAAGAGCAATTCAAGGGCAAAACGCTAAATGAAGATGAGTGGATTGCAGCGATGGTGGAATATCCTAACCTTATAGAAAGGCCTATTGTGGTAAAAGGAGATAAAGCTGTTCTAGGTCGCCCACCAGAAAATGTAAAGAGTTTGTTTTAAACTAAATCGGGGACTAAGCTGCCAATGCAACCTAGTCCCCGATATTTTTTTTGATGAAGGCTAATTACTTTTGCACCTCAATACCTCAACACTTCCGCACGTCAATACTTCAACACCTCAACACCTTTTAGTATCCTAAAGTCTTCAACATACTTTCTTCCACTTGTTCTTCTGCAAATACACGACTTCTGATTTTTCCATTTTCATCATGGTCAATCAAAACGTGTTTAGGCGCAGGAATTAAACAATGCTGAATACCACCATAACCACCTAATGACTCTTGGTAAGCGCCAGTGTGGAAGAAACCAACATAGAGGTTTTCGTCTTCTTCAATTAGCGGCATAAACACTTCAGAAGTATGGGCTTCGGAGTTATAGTAATCCATACTGTCGCAAGTAAGCCCACCCATATTTACTTTATGGAAAGGATGATCCCATTTATTGATGGCCAGTAGAATATACTTTTGGCTTAAACCCCAAGCATCAGGTAAATGAGTAATGAATGAACCATCAATCATATACCAAAGCTCTTTGTCGTTTTGTAATTTCTGATCAAGAATAGAGTAGATAAACGCACCACTTTCGCCTACAGTAAAGCTTCCAAATTCAGTAATAATATTCGGAACAGGAACATTGCTCTTATTACAAATCCATTTGATATTTTCCACAATTTGATCTACCATATATTGGTAGTCATATTCGAATGTAAGCGAAGTTTTGATCGGGAAACCTCCGCCAATATCCACTGTATCTAGTGTTGGGCATATCTTTTTAAGCTCGCAATATTTATACATAAAACGGCTCAATTCGCTCCAGTAATAAGCGGTATCCTTAATTCCAGTATTAATAAAGAAGTGCAGCATTTTTAATGACGCTCGGCTTCCTTCAATATGTTCTTTGTAATAATTGGTAATGTCACCATAGCGAATTCCCAAACGCGATGTATAGAACTCGAAATTTGGCTCTTCATCGGCCGCTACACGAATAGCCACTTGAAAATCCTCATTGATCAAATCTTTATACACATCCAACTCATTCATGTTGTCTAATACAGGAATACAATTGGTAAATCCGTCATTAATCAATTCTGAAATATATTGGGTGTAAAGTGGTCTTTTAAAACCATTACACACAATTAGAATATCTTTGTCAATTTTCCCTTTGGCGTGTAAACTTCTCACAATTGGAATATCGAAAGCGGAAGAAGTTTCTATTTGACAACCATTTTTAATGGTTTCGTCCAACACAAAACTAAAGTGAGATGATTTGGTGCAATAGCAATAAGTATAGCTCCCTTGGTATTTGTGTTTCTTAATAGAGGTTTCAAACCACTTTTTAGCTTTCTGTATATTTTCCGAA
Organism: Roseivirga seohaensis; assembly: GCF_001592945.1. GTDB lineage: Bacteria > Bacteroidota > Bacteroidia > Cytophagales > Cyclobacteriaceae > Roseivirga > Roseivirga seohaensis. The sequence continues at coordinate 133,958 of NZ_LRPB01000001.1, read as the reverse complement.
ATCTTGGGTAGATAAGTTAACCTTAATGGCGTTCCGTGTTCTTTAATAATGTCCTTCAATGGAACATCGTGAAATTCTAAGTATTTGCCATTCACCTTAAATTCTTCTGTAGGGAAATCAAAGGTCTGGTCAATAAGGTCAAAATAACTTTTCATCTACCACTTTTACATAATTCGAAAGGTGCAATATTAGAAATTTCTAAACTTTTAAAAGAAAGCTTGCCAATCAAATGTTAATTCATAAGTCAAAAAAAAATATGCTCGGGCTTATTATAAGCTAAATGCTTTTAGGTGTTTGCTGGGGCTTTAAGCTTAATAAATTGATAATAAATTACTTGTAGGGCTATTTTGCTTTCCCCACTTCTTTTTCTGAGCTTGTATGAAAAAGATAGATTAGAGAGCTTTCAGAGAATGGTTTTTGAATATGAAATAGTCAGCGAATTTTAGCAAATTGCAGGCCGTTCAGTGACAAAATTTAATCTGAATAGAACTAGAACGTGTATAAAAATTAAATGAATATGTCTCAGAAACCGATATCCGATTTTATTGAAAAGCATTACCTACACTTTAACGCTGCCAGTTTGGTTGATGCCGCCAAAGGCTACAATGCTCACTTGGCTGAAGGCGGAAAAATGATGGTGACACTTGCTGGTGCTATGAGTACTGCAGAATTAGGAAAATCGTTTGCTGAAATGATTCGTCAAGACAAGGTAGCTATCATTTCATGTACGGGTGCTAACCTAGAAGAAGACATTATGAACCTTGTAGCGCATTCGCATTACAAAAGGGTTCCGAATTACAGAGATTTAACCCCTCAAGACGAGTGGGATTTATTGGAGCAAGGATTGAATAGAGTGACAGACACCTGTATTCCAGAAGAGGAAGCATTCAGACGTTTACAGTCTAAAATTTTTAAACAATGGAAAGGTGCCGAAGAAGCAGGCGAAAGATTTTTACCGCATGAGTACATGTACAAAATGTTACTTTCTGGTGACTTAGAACAATATTATGAAATCGATCCTGCCAACAGTTGGATGTTGGCCGCGGCTCAAAAGAATATTCCAATCATTGTTCCAGGCTGGGAAGATTCTACCATGGGAAATATTTTTGCTTCCTATTGTATTAAAGGTGAGTTGAAGCCTTCCACCATGAAGTCGGGTATTGAGTACATGACATTCTTGGCCGATTGGTACGTTAAAAATTCAGAAGGAAAAGGAGTGGGCTTCTTCCAAATTGGTGGAGGTATTGCTGGTGATTTCCCTATCTGCGTAGTGCCAATGCTTTATCAAGATATGGAAATGGATAAAATTCCTTTCTGGAGTTACTTCTGCCAAATTTCAGATTCTACTACAAGTTATGGTTCTTATTCTGGTGCGGTTCCAAATGAGAAAATCACCTGGGGAAAACTGGATATGGATACACCAAAATACATTATTGAATCAGACGCTACAATTGTGGCACCATTGGTTTTTGCATACGTATTGGGTTGGTAATTAAAGCACTAAAAACATGAGAAAGATTCGCTTAGTTGAAGTAAGATCGGAGCTAGCAGCTGGTACGCGAGGAGCGAGTTTGGGAATTGACGCCATGAAAGTGGCCAGCTTAGGAAAGCGTTCCGACTTCTTTTTGCGTTTTCAGCCTATAAAGGTGAAAAACGAAAATGAGCTATTGTTTCAAGAACCTAAGTTTAAGAATGCAAAATACGGGGAAGGTGTTTATACGGTACTCAAGCGCGTTTGTGATGCTGTAAGCGATCTTCGCTCAGAAGGTTTATTTCCTATAGTTTTGGCAGGAGACCACTCAACTGCCGCAGGTACAATTGCAGGCATCAAAAAAGCCGATCCTGATAAACGCTTAGGCGCCATTTGGATTGATGCACATGCCGATTTCCATTCGCCTTATACTACTCCTTCTGGCAATATGCACGGCATGCCCTTGGCTATGGCTACGGCTATCGACAATGTTGAGTGCGAGCAAAACGATGTTGAAGAAGAAACAGAAGCCCTTTGGGAACGCATTAAATCTATTGGTATGCGTGGCCCAAAAATGAGACCTGAGGATGTTGTTTTTATTGGCGTTCGCGACACTGAATCTCCTGAGGACTACTTAATGGAAAAGTATGGTATTAAAAACTTTACCACTGCCGAAGTAACCGAAAAGGGTATTCAGCAGGTTTCGAAAGAAGCTTTAGAAATCTTGAAAGACTGCGATCAAATCTACATTTCATTTGATGTAGATAGCTTAGACACCTCCGTTTCAGTAGGTACAGGAACTCCCGTGCCAGAGGGGCTTTCAAAAGAACAAGCGCTTGAATTGAATATCGAATTAATTAAAGATAAGCGTGTTTGTTGTTGGGAAATCGTAGAGGTTAACCCAACTTTGGACACCGAAAACAGAATGGCCAATAATGCCTTCGAAATACTCGAGGCCACAACTGAGTCATTGATCCAGAATTTCTAGGAATGGAATTACAAATTAAAGAAGGAATCTCGGCTGCGTTTGCAGCACTATACAATCATTCAATTTCTGCTGAAGAAATTGCTCTACAAGCCACAAGAAAAGATTTTGCCGGAACTTACACCTTGGTCACCTTTCCTTATGGAAGGATTTCTAAGCTGAATCCTGAGCAAACAGGGCAGGCCATTGGAGAGTATCTAAAAGCTAATCTTTCTAATGTAGTGGCCGATTATAATGTGGTGAAGGGATTTTTGAACTTAGAGCTTTCAGAAGGGTCGCAGGTAAATTTGTTTGCCAAGATTTTTAATGGAGCAAATGTTGCCGATTCTCCAGTTTTCAGCATTGAAGAAAAGAATAGAACTGTGGTGGTGGAGTATTCCTCACCAAACACCAACAAACCGCTTCACTTAGGCCACCTCAGAAATAACTTTTTGGGTAATTCGGTAGCTCGAATATTAAAGGCGAATGGTAACAAAGTAGTGAAAGTGCAGATCATCAATGATCGCGGAATTCACATTTGTAAGTCGATGGTGGCGTGGCTAAAATTTGGTGAAGGCGAAACACCAGAAGCAGCAGGCATCAAAGGCGACCACCTGGTAGGAAAATACTATGTGGCTTTTGATAAAGCCTATAAAGAAGAAATTGCTGCACTTGTTGCCGATGGAGTAGAAAAAGAAGCTGCTGAAAAGCAGGCTCCTATTTTTGTGGAGGCACAAGAAATGTTACTGAAATGGGAAGCCAAAGACCCTGAAGTTTATTCCCTTTGGGAAAAAATGAACGGTTGGGTATATGAGGGTTTCGAAGATACTTATCAGCGCATGGGCGTTGATTTCGATAAACTTTATTACGAAAGTGATACCTACCTTATTGGCCGCGACCGCGTAATGGAAGGTCTTGAAAAAGGAGTTTTCTATAAGAAAGAAGATGGCTCTATTTGGGTAGACCTAACCGATGAGGGCTTAGATCAAAAACTATTGCTCAGAAGTGATGGTACTTCTGTATACATGACGCAAGATATTGGTACTGCCATTATGCGTTATGAGGATTACCCTGATCTTTCTCAACTCATTTACACCGTAGGAAATGAACAAGAATACCACTTTAAGGTGCTTTTCCTTATTCTGAAAAAATTAGGTTATGAATGGGCAGAAGCCTGTTATCATCTGTCTTATGGCATGGTAGACCTTCCTTCAGGAAAAATGAAATCGAGAGAAGGAACCGTAGTAGATGCCGATGACTTGATTCAGCAAATGGCCGATACCGCCAAAAGCCGAACAGAAGAATTGGGCAAGATTGAAGGTTTTACTGAAGAACAAGCAAACGCCTTATACGAGACTTTAGGTTTGGGGGCGATCAAGTATTTCTTGCTAAAGGTAGACCCTAAGAAAAGAATGCTTTTCAACCCTGAAGAGTCGATTGAATTTCAAGGCAATACTGGCCCTTTTATTCAGTATACATATGCTAGAATCAGTGCTATTGTTCGCAAAGCTGTACAGCTCGATATTGATATTGCAGCCATTGATTACAACCAGATTACCGATTTGCACGAAACCGAAAGGGATTTAATTTATGCCATTAGCCAATACCCAGAAAAGTTGGCTTTGGCAGCAAATGAATACTCTCCAGCCGTGGTTGCTCAGTACGTTTACGATATTGCTAAAGAATACAATCGCTTTTATGCCGAAGTGTCTATCTTCAGTGAAGACGATGTAGAAAAACGTAAATTCCGTGTCGGACTTTCTGCTTTAGCTGCTGAAACAATAAAAGTAAACATGAACTTATTGGGTATAAACGTCCCAAATCGCATGTAATATGAGTTTCTGTTTAAGCCTAATTTTATTCATCAATATTTTCAACCCAAAACCAGAAGAAATGAGTTTCTACGACTTTAAAATGAAAACCATTGAGGGGAAAGAAATTTCCTTGAGCGAGTTTAAAGGTAAAAAGGTGTTGGTAGTGAATGTGGCTTCTGAATGCGGTTTTACTCCTCAATACGAAGACCTCCAGAATTTACACGAAACCTACGGAGATAAAATCGTTGTTTTGGGCTTTCCTGCCAACAACTTTGGCGGTCAAGAGCCAGGTTCAAACTTAGCGATTCAACAGTTTTGTACGGCTAAATTTGGAGTTACTTTCCAGATGTTTGAGAAAATTTCAGTGTTGGGAAAGGACAGAGCACCGCTCTATGAGTGGTTAGAAAAAGAATCGGGCAAAACACCCAATTGGAATTTCTGTAAATACTTAATTGATGAAAAAGGGAAAGTGGTTGCTTTCTTCTCTTCATCAGTAAATCCAATGGACGAGGCCATTACAGGAACTTTATAATCAAAAATGAAGCATTGGGTAAAAGCTTTTAGGCTACGTACACTCCCTTTGGCCTTGGCTAGCATAGGAATGGGCGCTTTTTTAGCTGCTTCTTCTGGTCAGTTTAACGGAGGGGTTTTTGCGCTTTGCGCATTAACCACCATTTTACTTCAGGTATTGTCAAATTTGGCCAACGACTATGGCGATTCAGTTCACGGAGCCGATGGAGCTAAAAGAACAGGGCCATCAAGAGCGGTTCAGTCGGGTGTTATTTCATTGAAAGCCATGCGAAACGCAATCATTTTATTTTCTGCCTTGTCACTTCTTTCGGGCATTGGCTTGATTTACTTGGCTTTTGGTTGGTCGCCTCAAGTGTTTGGCTTCTTTTTGGGCTTGGGTGTTTTAGCCATTCTGGCTGCCATTACCTACACTGCTGGCTATAAACCTTATGGCTATATGGGCTTGGGCGATATCAGTGTTTTAATTTTCTTTGGTTTTGTTGGGGTGATGGGTTCAGCTTATTTGTACGAGCAAGAATTGAAGTGGGAGTATTTACTTCCTGCTATTTCTACAGGGTTATTCTCAGTAGCTGTGTTGAATGTAAATAACATCCGCGACATTGAATCTGATAAGGAAGCGGGTAAGATTTCCGTTCCCGTTCGAATAGGCAGGAAAAATGCCGTGTTTTATCATTGGTTTTTATTGGTTGCTGGCTTTGCATTAGGGCTTAGTTATGTTTTAATGAACTATTCCAGTTATTGGCAATTGATTATTGTTTTGGCTTTACCTGGCTTAATTAAGAATGCCAGAGCAGTTAAAACACACACCGAATCATCTAAACTCGACCCATTTTTAAAACAAATGGCCCTCACTACTTTACTCTATGTTATTCTTTTTGGAGTGGGGCAAGTGGTAGGCTAGATTGTTGGAAATGGTGTTTGTTTATCTTTTAATACTTCTATATCTTTAAGTGTAATCATAACTTCTTATGTCGTTAAAAAACTCGAAAATTCAGCTTCAATGTATTGCTTGTCAGTCTAGGGGAGATTCGCACTTTTCAAGTCTTAAAGATGAAGACCTAGAGATTCTGAGTGAACATAAGTCGTGTGTTACCTACAAGAAAAACCAAACCTTATTTTATGAAGGAACCCGACCAATGGGGATTTTCTGTATCAATAGCGGAAAGGTAAAAGTGTTTAAAATGGGCTCTAATGGGAAGGAGCAAATTCTTTTTATTGCTCAAAAGGGCGATTTTTTAGGTTATAGATCACTCTTAAGCGAAGAGTTATATGGATCTTCAGCCACTGTGTTAGAACCCGCAGCAATATGCTTTATCCCCAAAAGTGATTTTTTAAAAGTACTCCACTCTAACCCAGAATTTTTTGGCAAACTTATGAAAGCTGTTTGTCACGAATTGGGAGTAATGGAAACCAAGCTTGCACAGCTGTCGCAAAAATCGGTGAGAGAAAGGCTGGCAGCTACAATACTTATGCTGAAGGAAACTTACGGCATGGAAGGAGAGGGCAGCGAAGTCATCGATATTGTATTGAGTCGAGAAGATTTGGCGAATATTGTAGGTACTGCTACAGAAACCGTAATTCGTTTACTTTCTGAGTTCAAATCAGATAAAATGATTGCGCTGGAAGGAAAGAAAATCAAGGTGCTTGATGCCGATAAACTACTTCATGAGGCCGATTTCTATGGCTAGAAAACATGACATTTGTCATGGTTTTCGCTGATGCGCATCAACACAATCTCAGCTCCTTAAATCTACCTTTGTTTCAGTGGTAATCTGAATTAAAGGTTTTGAAACAGAAGATTTTAATCGGGGCGGGAATTCAAAGTGATTTAGGAGCACTTTATCAGAGGGTAAGTGCTTTTCTTAATCCTCAGAATGAATATTTTTTCACTTTCTTATGTGTAGATGAGGGGGTAGGCAATGAGCTGATTGCGGCTACAACGAACAGAAATAGCTCTATTCAGACTTTTGACCTATTGAAAAAAGTAGAATTCGAACTGAAAGTTGAGAACCTGAATATTTCGAATACCCTAAATGTAGAGGCGTTTAAATCTGAGCTTAATGATGGTACTTTGGCAGGTCTTTCGGGTGTAGCTGATTTGTTCATTATTGACTCATCTATTTTTGTAAACCAGAACGACTGGTGCGAATTAATAGAGTTGGTTCATAAAGTGAATTGTCCGGTTTTAATATTGCCAAAAAATGCCACAGTAAATCGTTTAATTATGGTGCACGAGCCCGAACACCATTCGCTATACATTGTAAAGGACTTCCTTAAAATTTTCAAACCTGATTTGACCGAACTTCCCCTTTCGGTATTATTCAACTTTCCTGAAGACGAAGGACAAACTGAAAACGAAAAGTTTTTTGTCGATTATCTGAAAATGGCTTTTCCTAATATTGGAATGCAGCTGATGGTTGATGAGCCAATTAATGAATTTTTTAATGAGCTTAATGCAGACACCGATAGAGCTCTTATTCTGACAGGCACTAATTTGGGAGAAGAAATATTGGCCTGCCCAAAAACAATTGCTGATTGTACAGCGAAAAGTTCGCCTTTATTCATCTATAAGAAGTGAATTCCGTAAGCACTATAGTGAAAAATGAAACCAAGTGTTATCACTGTGGAGAAGATTGCCTAGAGGGCAAACTGACCTATGATGAACATAGCTTTTGTTGTAATGGCTGTAAAACTGTTTATGAAATTCTAAGCAGTAACGATCTGTGTGATTATTACAGTATGGAAAACACGCCAGGGTTTACGGTAAAAGATAAAGCCGAGCATTCCATCTTCGATTACTTAGACAATGAATCAATCAAAAGAGAAGTGCTCGATTTTGAAGGTGAAGGCTTTCAGAAAGTTACTTTGTACATACCAAATGTACATTGCAGTTCATGTATTTGGTTGTTAGAAAATTTGGATCGGCTGAATCCTGCTGTTTTAGATTCTGTCATTAATTTCTCTTCGAAAAAACTCACAGTCAATTATAAGTCAGATGAAATGAGCCTTCGCCAATTGGCCGAAATGCTCGATTCAATTGGATATGGTCCGCAGATTAACCTGAAAGATGCCGATGAATCTAAAAAACCACAGAAAGCTTTCGATAAGCAATTGCTCATCAAAATGGGGATTGCTGGTTTCTGTTTCGGTAATGTAATGCTACTTAGCTTTCCCGATTACTTGGGTATTGCTGGGGTTGAAGAAGAGTATAGTAGTTTCTTTAGGTATTTAAGCTTAGTGCTTTCCTTACCCGTAGTTTTTTACTCGGGGAGCGAATACTTTACTTCTGCTCTAAAGAGTGCGAAGCAAAAATTTGCGAATATTGATGTGCCTATAGCCATAGGTCTGTTGGCACTTTTTGTTCGAAGTACCTATGAGGTAATTGCCGATGTAGGCCCAGGCTATTTCGATTCACTCGTAGGTTTGGTGTTTTTCCTTTTGATAGGGAAATGGTTCCAAAGCAAAACTTATGCAGCCCTTTCCTTCGATCGCGATTATCAATCCTATTTTCCTTTGGCGGTTCAAAAAAGGATTGATGATGCTTTTGCGCCAGTGCCTGTAAAAGAACTGAAAAAAGGCGATGAAGTATTGCTTCGAAATGGCGAAGTGCTTCCTGCCGATGCTATTTTAATAGATGATTACGCTTCAATAGATTACAGCTTTGTAACGGGTGAATCCGTACCTGTGGCGCGTAAAAAAGGTGATTATGTTTATGCTGGCGGAAGGCAAGTAGGTAAGCAGGTTCGCTTTGTTATTCAGAAAGAAGTTTCGCAGAGTTACCTTACTCAACTGTGGAACAATGATGCTTTTGGTGAGAAGGAAACCCATACCAAGCTTATTGATAAAGTAAGTAGATACTTCACAGTAGTCGTGCTTTTAATAGCAGTTTTTTCAGCCATCTACTGGCAGCAGACTGACCCAAGTCAAACTTGGTTGGTATTTACTGCGGTGCTCATTATTGCCTGCCCTTGTGCATTAGCACTTTCTACCCCATTTACTGTGGGCAGCGTTATGCGTGTTTTTGGAAGAAATCATTTCTACCTAAAAAATGCAGATGTGATTGAAAAGTTGAATGCCACCAACACAATCGTATTCGATAAAACGGGAACGATTACCGAAACGCAAGGAGAGGCTTTGAAATTCTGTGGGCCAGCACTTTCCGAAGCTGAAAAGGCGTTAATCAATACTGCGGTGGCCAGTAGTACACATCCATTGAGTAGATGGATAAAGCAGTTTACTGAAGTTAAAGGCTTTGATTATACCATTGAGTCTTTTGAAGAAATAGAAGGCAAAGGCTTTATCGCTGTCGTAAGTGGCTTAACCATAAAAGTGGGTTCTGCAAAGTTTTTAGGTGTAGAAAAAAGTAATATAAATAATGCTACCCAAGTGCATGTAAGCATTGGAGGCGATTATAAGGGCTACTTCAGTTTTGAGGCTACTTATAGAAAAGGCTTAACCAACTTGCTTGATGCTTTGAAGGGTAAGTTCAAGTTTCAGGTGCTCTCTGGCGACAATAATAAAGAAGCCGAACGTCTTGAGTCGATGTTCCCAGAAGGTTCCGTCTTGCGCTTTAATCAAAGCCCAGAAGATAAGCTAAAGGCCATTAAAGAAATTCAAACTACGGGTAATGCAGTAATTATGCTGGGTGATGGCCTTAACGATGCGGGTGCTCTGCAGCAAAGCAAGGTAGGTATAGCCATTACCGAAGATGTATCGCTCTTTTCACCCGCTAGTGATGCCATTTTAAAGGCATCAAACTTAATGGACTTGAATAAATTCATTAAGCTGGCGCATGAAGGCCGAAAAGTGGTAGTGGCCAGTTTTATCTTGTCTTTACTTTATAACTGTGTTGGAATTAGTTTAGCAGTAGCCGGAGAGTTAACCCCTCTTTTTGCTGCCATTCTTATGCCTTTAAGTAGTATTTCGGTAGTGGTTTTCACCACTGTTTCCGTGAATCTGATTTCTAAAAAAATAAAACTTAAATAAATATGTCGGTCATTCTCGTGCTCATATTGGTCAGTTTGGTTGTCGCTATTGCGTTTTTAACCGCCTTTTTCTGGGCAGTTAAATCTGGGCAGTTCGATGATACCTATTCACCTTCAGTGAGAATGCTATTTGAAGACCGCGTGAAAAAAGAAAAGGAGGCCAAAAATGATTGATTTAGTGAAGAAATACGATGTGCCAGTTCCAAGATACACCAGTTACCCAACAGTGCCGGCTTGGGATGTAAACTCTTTTCAACTTGAGGAATATAAAGGGTGGTTGAAAGCTTCTTTTCAGCAAACAAAAGAAGAAGGAATAAGTCTATATCTTCACTTACCTTATTGCGAATCACTTTGTACATACTGTGGCTGCAATACGCGTATTACCATCAATCATAAGGTAGAATTACCTTATATCGAATCCTTACTTAAAGAGTGGAAGTTATACTTAGACCTTTTTGGTGAAAAACCACTGGTAAGAGAAATACATTTAGGCGGAGGAACTCCAACGTTTTTCTCTCCTGAAAACTTACGGTACTTAATGGAGTCCATCCTCGATACGGTAGATGTGCACCCCGATTATCAATTCAGTTTTGAAGGCCACCCAAACAATACCACTTACGAACATTTGGTAGCGCTTTACGAAGTCGGATTTACCCGTGTCAGTTATGGTGTACAGGATGTAGATTTCAAAGTACAAAAGGCAATCAATCGACTACAGCCGTTAGAGAATATTGAAAAAGTAACCAAAGCAGCCAGAGAAATTGGATATACTTCTGTGAATTTCGACCTGATTTACGGCCTCCCTTTTCAAACCATTTATGGTATCAAGCAAACCATGGATGTAGTAAAAACCTTTATGCCCGATCGCATTGCTTTTTATAGTTATGCGCATGTGCCTTGGGTAAAACCAGGCCAAAGGGCTTATTCTGAAGAAAATATTCCACAGGGAGAAGAAAAGCACAAGTTGAATATGCTTGGTCAGGCCTTGTTGCTAGATATGGGGTATCAAGCCATAGGGATGGATCATTTTGCTTTGCCTGAAGATCCGCTTTGCCAAGCCAGAAGTAAAGGAAGACTGCATCGTAATTTTATGGGCTATACCGAATCTAGAACTAATTTCATGATTGGTTTGGGAGTATCTTCAATATCAGATATTGGCGTGGCATATGCGCAAAATGTGAAGTCTGTGGAAGGCTACAGAGCAAAAGTTGAGGCTGGGGAACTTCCAATGTTCAAAGGCCATTTGATTACCGTCCCTGAAATGGAAGCTAAACAATTGATTCTGGATATTGCCTGCAGTGCCCGCATTCAAATGCGCCATGTGCTCGAACTTAATTCTGAAAAATATACAGCATTCAATCAAATGGCAGATGAAGGTTTAATTGAGCGCTTCTGCCTCAACTACCAAGTAACCAAAAAAGGCATGATGTTTCTCAGAAATATCTGTGCCCTTTTCGATGACTATTATGAACCACAAAGCGGGAATAAACTGTTTAGTCAGGCGGTGTAAGTTTTCAATTGATCTACGGTTTGCTTAGAAGCTAAATGCCGTAGTATGAATGTTTTTGGAGAGCACAAAAGAGCTTTGTACTTGTCCTAAATTTGCGGTGGTAGAAAGTTTGGTGAGGATAAAGGTTTCGTATGATTCCATACTTTTCACCACTACTTTTAAAAGAAAATCGAAGTTGCCAGCAATGTGGTAGCATTCCATAACTTCGGGGTAGGCTTTTATTTCATTCACGAATTTTTCTAAGTACATACGGCTGTGTTTCGTAAGCGAAATAGAAATAAAAGCCGTGAGCATTAAGTCTAGTTTTTTGCCATCGAGTAAGGCCGCATATTTTCGAATAACCCCTTCTCTTTCCAAACGTTTAATTCGCTCGAAGACAGGAGTAGTAGAAAGGTTGAGCTGATCGGCAAGGGCTTTTGTAGTGATACGGGCATCTTCTTGTAGAATCTCTAAGATGCGAATGTCGGTAGCGTCTAATTTCATCAAAGTGGAATTTCCTAAAGATACTCGTTTTTGAGTTGTTTTAAAGTATAATCCTCTATTGAGTGATTAAAATAAATTCGAATCATCTTAATATTAAATTTATTTTGGGTGAAAGGTATTTTAGAGGAGAGGTAAAATGTAGATTTGGTAGTATTTGACTTTAGTAAAACAGAGATATGGAAGCGCTATTAGCGAAATTTGAAAATAAGAGACCGGAAATCGTTTTTGAGTGGAAAGATTCTGAAACAGAAGCCGAAGGTTGGGTAGTGATCAATTCATTGCGTGGAGGAGCTGCCGGTGGCGGAACCCGAATGCGCGTTGGGTTAAATAAAAGAGAGGTAGAATCGCTTGCCAAAACTATGGAAGTGAAATTCACCATTTCTGGCCCAGCCATTGGTGGTGCAAAATCAGGCATCAACTTCGACCCACAAGACCCAAGAAAAGAAGGGGTTCTGAAAAGATGGTTTGCTGCGGTAAGCCCACTTTTGAAATTCTATTATGGAACTGGGGGTGATTTAAACGTGGATGAAATTCATGAAGTAATTGCCATGACCGAAGAAGTAGGCATCTGGCATCCACAAGAAGGCGTTTTTAATGGTCATTTTAAGCCAACAGAAGCACAAAAAATCAACAGAATTGGTCAGCTTAGAAATGGGGTAATTAAGGTAATTGAAAACCCAGAGTACACGCCTGATTTGAGCAGAAAATACAAAGTAGCCGATATGATTACCGGCTACGGGGTAGCAGAGGCCATTCGTAGCTACTACCAAATTTGGGGTGGCGACTACAAAGAGAAAAGAGCTGTAATTCAAGGCTGGGGAAATGTGGGTGCTGCAGCGGGTTACTATTTAGCTCAAATGGGAGTGAAAGTGGTCGGTATTATTGACCGTGAAGGGGGAGTAATGAAACAAGAAGGTTTTTCTTTAGAAGAGATCAAAGCCTTTTTCTTAAACAGAAAGGGCAACCAGCTTGTTGCAAAAGAGATGATTCCTTTCGATCAAATCAATGAAGAAATTTGGGGTTTAGATTTTGAAGTTTTTGTTCCTGCTGCTGCTTCTCGACTAATCACTAGAGCGCAGGTAGATCGAATGATAGAATCAAAGCTTGAAGTAATTTCATGTGGTGCAAATGTACCGTTCAACGACCCTGAAATTTTCTTTGGCCCAACAGGTTTGTTTGCAGACGAGAATCTATCGGTACTGCCAGATTTTATTGCTAACTGTGGAATGGCGCGTGTTTTTGCGTATCTTATGCAGGGCGGAGTTGCCTTAACAGATGAGGCAATTTTTGAGGATACTGCCAATATTATTCGAAATGCATTGCAGAAAGTACATGATCTTTCTCCAGCAAAAACAGGCATTTCGAAAAGAGCCTTGGAGAATTCTCTTAAGCAACTAGTTTAATGTGATTAAGCCTCGATGCGTTGAGGCACCAAATAAAAACAAAGCATTATGCCGTTTTATCATCAATTGGGAAAAATCCCGCATAAACGCCACACTACTTTTAAAAAGGAAGATGGTGGCTATTATTACGAGCAGCTTTTCGGAACCGTAGGTTTTGACGGAATGTCGTCATTGCTCTACCATGTTCACCGGCCTACTCAGGTCAAGGAGGTACTTCGTTCTTACGATGTTTCGCCCAAAATTGCAGTGGAAAAAAATATGCTTTCACTTGGTTTGAAGGGCTTTTCGGTAGAACCAAAAGCAGATTACCTAGAAAGCCGTACGCCAGTTTTGGTGAACAGCGATTGCGAGATTATTCTGGCTTCGCCTACAAAATCGCAAAAGGATTATTTTTATAAAAACTCCGATTGTGATGAATTGATTTTTATCCATCAAGGAACAGGAAGGCTACGCACATTGCTGGGAACTTTAGAGTTTAGCTATGGTGATTACCTGATGGTGCCGCGCGGAATGATTTATCAAATCGAATTTGATGATGAGAAAAACCGCTTGTTCATAGTAGAATCACATCGACCAATTTATACACCAAAGCGCTACCGCAACTGGTTTGGTCAGCTTTTAGAACATTCACCTTTTTGCGAAAGGGACATTAGAAGACCACAGAATTTAGAGACACATGATGAAAAGGGCGACTTTATTATTAAGGTGAAAAAGCAAGGCATGATTCACGAATACGTGTATGCCACGCACCCTTTTGATGTAGTTGGCTGGGATGGGTATAATTTCCCTTATGCCTTTTCAATTCACGATTTTGAGCCAATTACCGGTCGCGTGCATCAGCCACCACCAGTACACCAAACTTTCGAAACCGATGCTTTTGTGGTGTGCTCCTTTGTGCCTAGGCTCTACGATTACCACCCAGAATCGGTGCCAGCGCCCTACAATCATAGCAATATCGACTCAGACGAAGTGCTTTATTACGTTGATGGCGATTTTATGAGTCGTAATAATATAGAGAAAGGACAAATCACATTGCACCCTGCGGGAATTCCTCACGGACCGCACCCTGGAGCAATGGAAAGAAGCTTGGGTAAAACAGAAACTCAAGAATTGGCGGTAATGGTCGATACTTTTAAACCTTTAAAAGTAACCGAAGCCGCAATGAAATTATTAGTAAAAGATTATCATAAATCTTGGTTAGAAGAATAACAAAATCATGGCAACAGAGAACGCAAATTACCCTGGAGAAAAAATATTTAAAGAAGCAAAAGACTTCCTTCCAATCAATGGAACCGATTATGTTGAACTTTACGTGGGCAACGCAAAACAGTCGGCACACTTCTATAAAACCGCATTTGGGTTTCAGTCGGTGGCATATTCTGGTTTGGAAACTGGTAATAAAGACACCGTTTCATATGTGCTTCAACAAGACAAAATTCGGTTAGTGCTTACTTCACCTTTAAAAAAAGACGGCCCAATTAACGAACACATCAACAAGCATGGTGATGGTGTAAAAGTAATTGCCCTTTGGGTGGAAGATGCCACGAAAGCTTGGGAAGAAACGACTTCTCGCGGAGCTGAATCTTTTATGAAGCCTGAAAAAACAGAAGACGAGCACGGTTATGTAGTTCGTTCTGGAATTCATACTTACGGTGAAACCATCCATATTTTTGTAGAAAGAAGTAACTATAACGGAGTGTTTTTGCCGGGCTTTAAGGCATGGAAAACCGATTATAACCCAGCACCAACTGGTCTTAAATACATCGACCACATGGTAGGTAATGTAGGTTGGGGCGAAATGAACAAATGGTGTGAGTTCTACGCCAAAGTAATGGGCTTTGCACAATTGGTTTCTTTCGATGATAAAGATATTTCTACCGAATACACGGCCTTAATGAGTAAGGTGATGAGCAATGGTACGGGTAGAATTAAATTCCCAATTAACGAACCAGCCGAAGGAAGGAAAAAATCTCAGATCGAAGAATACATCGACTTTTATAATGGGGCAGGAGTACAGCACATTGCCGTGGCGACCAACAACATTATCGAAACAGTGCGTGATTTAAGAAGCCGTGGTGTTGAATTCCTTTATGTGCCTGAAGTATATTACGATAATATTTTAGAGCGTGTGGGAGAAATTGACGAGGATTTAGAGCCATTGAAGGAAATGAACATCCTGATTGACAGGGATGATGAAGGTTATCTGCTTCAGATTTTCACAAAACCTGTGTTGGACAGGCCAACCATGTTCTTCGAGATTATCCAGAGAAAAGGAGCACAATCTTTCGGTAAAGGTAATTTTAAAGCCTTATTCGAATCTATTGAGCACGAGCAAGCATTAAGAGGAACGCTATAATTTTTGAGAAAATATGATTAAAGCTAATAATCCGTCACTTCAATCTTGGGTAGAAGTGGCCAAAGATTCAGACTTCCCAATACAAAATTTACCTTTCGGTATATTCAAAACGGAGTACTTACAGCCGGGTGCCGGAGTGGCCATTGGCGATTACGTTTTGGATTTAACTTATTTACACGAAAACGGCTATTTCGATGGGCTTGGCCTTCCTGCTGGCGTTTTCAATCAAACTTTTTTAAACGCTTTTATTGCTTTAGGGAAGAAAAAAACGAGCGAGGTGCGCAACCGAATTTCTGAGCTTTTGGAGCAAAGCAATGAAGAACTTCGCGACAACGTAGCCGCCCGTGAGTTGGCATTAATTCCAAAAGAAGAAGTAGAAATGCTCATGCCAGTTCAGGTACCGAACTATACAGATTTCTATTCTTCAGAGCAACATGCATTTAATGTAGGAACGATGTTCCGTGGCCCCGAAAACGCTCTTATGCCCAACTGGAAACATTTACCAGTGGCTTATCATGGTAGGGCTTCAAGTATCGTAGTTTCAGGTACCGAATTCCATCGTCCAAAAGGGCAAACCAAAGCCGATGATGCTGAAATGCCATCTTTCGGCCCTTGTCGTTTGCTCGATTTCGAATTGGAAATGGCCTTTATTACTTGCAAAGAAAACCCACTTGGCGACCCCGTTTCGACCAAAGCGGCACCAGACCATATTTTTGGTTTCGTGTTGTTGAATGATTGGTCGGCAAGAGATATTCAGAAATGGGAATACGTGCCGTTAGGGCCTTTCTTGGCTAAGAATTTTGCATCGCACGTTTCACCCTGGATCGTCACGATGGATGCCCTAGAACCATTCAGAGTAGCTGGTCCAAAGCAAAACCCTGAAGTTTTGCCTTATCTTAAAACCGAAGGTGATTTACATTATGATGTGAAATTGCAAGTGGCCTTAAAACCAGAGGGTGCAGAAGAAACTGTAGTGAGCAATTCCAATTATAAATACATGTATTGGAATGTGAGTCAGCAAGTGGCACACCATACCGGTAACGGCTGTAATCTTCAAGTAGGAGATATGTACGGTTCGGGAACTATTTCTGGTCCAAAACCAGAAGAATTCGGATCAATGCTTGAAATTACTTGGCGAGGTGAAAAACCAGTTACCCTGAAGGATGGAACACAGCGCAAATTCATCAATGATGGCGATACTGTAATCATGCGCGGTCATGCTGAAAAGGATGGAGTTCGTGTTGGTTTTGGCGAAGTGAGTGCTTTGGTATTGCCTGCTAAATAGAACTAATAGCCGCCATAAGCGTAAGGAAGTCGAATTCGGTTATTTTTAACGAAATTAGACAACATGAAAAACAAGAAATCAAAGAAGATTGTATCGTGGATCCTTAGGCTTTTGGCGGCTTTAATTATGCTTCAGACCTTATTTTTTAAATTTTCTGGGGCAGAAGAATCCATTTATATTTTCAAACAAGTAGGCATGGAACCTTGGGGCAGATACCTCACAGGCTTTGTGGAATTAATAGCAGGTGTCTTTTTACTGACAAACCGCTACGAGTTAGGAGCGCTTTTAGGATTAGGTACTATTTCAGGCGCTATCTTTTTTCATTTAACAAAGCTAGGTGTCGAAGTGCAAGGAGATGGAGGATATTTATTTATGCTAGCCATTGTTGTTTTTGTAAGCTGCACTGCTATACTTTTAGTTAATTTTTCAGAAATCAAGGCCAAGTATTTACCAAACAAATAGAGGCGACATCTGTTAATAAGTTGTCCTTCTAAAGAACGAATCAAACTTTTAGAATTCAATACGAATGAGAATCGACCCTAAAGAAATTCCAACAGGAAAACTACATGGTTTGATGTTGGGCACCATTGGTCCGCGACCTATTGCTTTTGCCAGTACGGTAGATCAAACTGGAAATGTGAATTTAAGTCCCTTCAGTTTTTTTAATGTATTCAGTGCTAATCCGCCAATTTTGGTTTTTTCTCCGGCAAGAAGGGTACGAGACAATACTACAAAGCATACGCTTGAAAACGCGCTTGAAACAAAGGAAGTAGTGATCAATATTGTGAGCTATGATATCGTAGAGCAAATGTCGTTGGCGAGCACGGAGTATGCACAAGGGGTGAATGAATTTATTAAATCTGGACTTACTGCTTTAGATTCTGAAATGGTAAAACCGCCTAGAGTAGCCGAGTCGATTGCTGCCTATGAATGCAAGGTAAATGAAGTGATTTCTTTGGGTGAAGAAGGCGGAGCGGGTAACCTCATTATTTGCGAGGTAGTTTTAATGCATTTGAAAGAAGAAATTCTGAACGAAAATGGAATGCCCGACCCTGTGAAAACTGATTTGGTAGGTAGAATGGGCGGAGACTGGTATTGCCGCGCCAATGGAGATGCTCTTTTCGAATTGCCAAAACCAAATAAAAATTTAGGGATTGGATACGATCAAATTCCTGCGGTAATCCGAAATAGTGTAGTACTTTCGGGCAATAATTTGGGACGTTTAGGGAATATTGAAAAACTTCCTGACGCTGATTCCGTTTCGGCTTTTGGTACTCGATCTGAAATAGAAGAAATAAAATTACGTTTCAAGAATGACCCTGAGTCTATGGAGTATCATTTGCACACCATGGCACAAGACTTTTTGAGGAAAAATGAATTGGAAAATGCATGGTTGACACTTTTACAAACCAATTGAATCTATAATCTAAAACTATAAATAACTGAAAATGAAAAAGTTTTTAATAATGGGGTTAATGCTGACTATGGTATACAGCGTTTCCGCACAGGTAAATTTTGGCCCTAGAGTGGCACTTACCTCTACAAAAATATCGCTTAAAGATAACGCTACTGCTATTAAAGAAGGTGATGGTGAATTTGGCTACCAATTCGGAGCTTTTTTAAGAGTAAAGGTGCCTGTGGTGGGTATTTATGTTCAGCCAGAATTACTCTTCAGCAATTCAAGCGCAACTTTGAATAATGGCACAGATGATGTTGATTTTTCTTTTAACAGAATTGATGTACCCGTAATGGTAGGGGGTAAAATTGGTCCGCTTAGAATCAATGCAGGTCCTGCGTTTAGGTTCTTGACCAGTGCAGAGTCTGATTTAGCTGGTGTAACCACCGATGTGAAAAATAACTATAAAGATTCAACTGTAGGTTACCAAGCAGGTTTGGGTATTGATTTATTGAAATTCGTATTTGATCTTAAATATGAAGGCAGCTTAGATAGCTTTGCAGAAGAAGGTCAAGGCTTCAATGTTGACCAGCGCATGAACCAATGGGTATTCGCTGTTGGATTCAAGTTGTTCTAAACGAGTATTGATTTGAAATAAATCCTAAGCTTCACTTAGGGAATAAAAGTGAAAAGGAAGGAGGCTATAAAGCTTCCTTCCTTTTTTTGTTGGCCTTTTTAGTGGCCTCAACGTTCTTTTCAATTCTGTGTCCTGGCCGCGACCATTTAGCCTTTTCAGCATCCGATGGCGTCATTTCATCAGGGTTTACAGGGGTTGGTTTAGCCCCTTTGGCATAAGGCTTCATTGGAGTTAATCCTAAAATATTAAACAGTTCCATGTCCTCATTTACATCAGGATTAGGAGTAGTTAATAATTTATCACCAGCGAAAATAGAACCAGCTCCAGCCAAGAAACAGAAAGCCTGACCTTCTTTGCTCATTTCTGTTCTTCCCGCAGAAAGACGAACCGTGGTTGATGGCAATACAATTCTAGTCGTTGCTACCATTCTAATCATATCCCAAATAGGAATTACTTCCTGTTCTTCTAAGGGAGTGCCTTCTACTGCAACCAACGCGTTAATTGGAACTGACTCTGGCTGTGGACTCAACGAAGCCAGAGCGATGAGCATTCCTGCTCTGTCCTCAATGGATTCGCCCATACCTATAATTCCACCAGAACAAACAGTAACATTCGTTTTTCGCACATTTTTTAATGTTTGCAAACGGTCGTCAAAACCTCTAGACGAAATAATTTCTTTATAATATTCTTCTGAAGAATCAAGGTTGTGGTTATAGGCATATAGACCTGCTTCGGCTAAGCGTTGTGCTTGGTTTTCGGTAAGCATTCCTAAGGTGCAACACACCTCCATGTCTAATGTATTGATGGTGCGTACCATGTCAAGCACTTGCTCAAACTCTGGCCCGTCTTCCACATTTCTCCAAGCTGCCCCCATACATACCCTTGACGACCCCGTAGCTTTGGCCCTTAAAGCTTGAGCTTTTACTTGGCTTACGGTCATCAAATCATTGGTTTCAATATCTGTGTGGTAACGCGCTGCCTGTGGGCAATAAGCACAATCCTCTGGGCAACCACCCGTTTTGATAGAAAGTAAAGTACTGATCTGTACTTCTCTTGGGTTATGGTATTTTCTATGAACTGTTGCGGCCTCATATACTAATTCAAGCAAAGGCTTGTTGTATATTTCAATAATCTCCTCTTTCGTCCAGTCGTTTCTGATTTCGCTCATTCTGCAAATTTATGAGTTGGCAAATTAAGGAGGTTCACTATCAACTCCAATAAGCAAATAGTATATTTGCCAGCTATGGGCGACATCTACTTATTGTTGGGTACCAATTTGGGCGATCGAGAAAATAACTTACAGATAGCGAAAGAGCAACTGACTGCTCATCAATTAACGATCAAGAAGGAATCGTCTATTTATGAGACGGCTGCTTGGGGCATTGAAGATCAACCTAGTTTTTTAAATCAAGTGGTGATTGTAGATAGCGATAAAAACCCCGAACGCATATTGATTATCATCAATATTATTGAAGGCTTAATGGGGCGAGTGCGGAATGAAAAGTGGGCGCAGCGCTTAATCGATATTGATATTCTCTATTATCGTGATATGGTGGTGGATAAACCAAGGTTGAAAATTCCTCATCCTGAAATTCAGAATAGAAGATTTACTTTAGCTCCTTTGGTTGAATTAGCTCCAAATTTCAAACATCCTATTAGTGGTAAAACGCAATTGGAAATGCTGAAGGATTGCCCAGATAATTTAAGGGCCGAAGTTTTTCAGGCCGAGGTTTAATACATAAATCTGGTTTGAAAACAGGTAAAGTCTTTAAAAGAACTCCTTAAACACTTTAATCATATCGGACTCATCGCCCCATTTGAGTTTGTTCTTTTTCACGAAGTCTTGAATTTGATCGTATTGCTTGTCCGAGGCCATCGTTTTAAAACCTTTCTTATTAAGGGGGATGTCCTCATATAAGTTTGTACCTTTTCTGAAAAAATAATTGACTTCTACCCTGTATTTGTCTTCAGGAACAGAGGTGTATCTTAGTTGACTATCAGCAGGTACAATTCGCTTCGTTTCCTGTTTTATTAAAGAAAAGTTCTCATTTTC
Source organism: Roseivirga seohaensis (assembly GCF_001592945.1). GTDB lineage: Bacteria > Bacteroidota > Bacteroidia > Cytophagales > Cyclobacteriaceae > Roseivirga > Roseivirga seohaensis. The sequence goes on along the minus strand of NZ_LRPB01000001.1, from coordinate 113,070 downwards.
AAATAGTATTTCGAAAAACGAAAGTTCATTTTTTAACTCCTTAAAATCACTCGTATATTTTCTTGCAAAAAACCTGTTTTCTGAGCCATATAGAATAAAGCCCGCTATTTCATCATTGTCAATTCTAAATGGATTGTATTCTTTACTAAGCTTGAAAACCAATGCATTTATACTAGCATCGATATTTAACAGCATAGAATCGGCCCGCTGATCTGTTTTAAAGTTAATTGCACCTAGTTGCCAATTTGGGTAGACTAGTGGACTTCTTTCAAAATCTAAATCATACAGTGTCATTCCAATTAGTTTCTGACCTTTTAGTGCGGCATTTTGTTGTGAAATCAGCGTGTTTTGAATCTGTACGGCCTTAACTTCTGATGTGTATTGCGCATTAGCGCCAAACGATAAACATATAATTGAGAGCGTTAGTAAATACTTTGACATGGCCGTAATATTTAGATATTGTGATTTCTTATCTAATCTAAACAAAAGCATTGGCTTTGGAAAGTATTTGACGCACAGGTGTTTAAACGATAAAAGCCTTCATTACCATAATGAAGGCTTTTATATGGCTCTAAAGCTTTTATGGTGTGTTTTACTAAATGCTTGACACCTCGGCTTCTCTGTGGATTTTTTTCACCAAACCTTGAAGCACTTTTCCTGGACCAGATTCTGTAAAGTGAGTAGCTCCATCAGCTACCATAGCTTGTACAGATTGGGTCCAACGTACTGGTGCAGTCAGTTGAATTTTTAGATTCTCTTTGATTTCGTTGAGGTCAGAAGAGGCTTTTGCTGTTACATTTTGATAGATAGGGCACTTAGCTGGGTTAAACTGCGTTGCGTCTATCGCTTTCTCTAACTCTTCACGAGCGGGTTCCATTAATGGAGAGTGGAATGCTCCTCCAACAGGAAGTGGGAGTGCTCTTTTTGCCCCTGCTTCAAGGGCAGCAATACAGGCAAGTTCAATTCCTTTATGTGAACCTGAAATTACCAATTGACCAGGGCAGTTGTAGTTTGCGGCTACCACTACTTCGTCTATTGACGCACATATTTCTTCAACTTTTTCGTCTTCTAAACCAAGAATAGCGGCCATGGTGGAAGGGTTAATTTCACAAGCCTTCTGCATTGCTAAGGCCCTTTGCGAAACAAGCTTTAGTCCATCTTCGAACGATAAGACGCCATTGGCAACTAAGGCAGAAAATTCGCCTAAAGAGTGACCTGCCACCATATCTGGCTTAAAATCATCCGAAATAAGCGCCAATACAACAGAGTGTAAAAAAACAGCTGGTTGCGTTACTTTGGTCTCTTTCAGCTCTTCAGCCGTACCGTCAAACATAATATCGGTAATTCTAAAACCAAGTATTTCGTTAGCAGATTCTAACAGTGCTTTGGCTTTTTCTGAAGAGTTATAAAGGTCTTTGGCCATTCCAGGGAATTGGGCTCCTTGACCAGGAAAAACATATGCATTCATGAATGATCTGATTTTTTGAGAAGGCAAAACTAATTCTACTTTGCTTGTCAACCAAAAGTTGAGGTAATTAAGCAGCTAGGTTTAAATAAACCTTTGCTTTAATTCAGGAGTAGGCATTCGGCAGGAATCCTGCTTTCCGAACCATTTATACCGGTTTTTGCCGATAATGTCATAAATGCCATGTCGGATAAAAGGAGGAATGAGAATGAAAATATAGAGCAATGGCCATAGCCCATTCAGCTTTTTGGCAATGCGCAGTGCGGCTGAACTTTTTCGATAAACCTTACCTTTGCTGAGCAATACCAAACTGTCGAATTCTTCTTGATTAAATCCCAGCTCTTTCAACTTTGATTGGCCAAAATCGGATTGAAGTGCAGCAAACTTAAAATGCTTTTTAGGGTCTCTGTCAATTATAAAATTGACAGAGCTATTACAGAGGTTACAAACGCCATCAAAGAGCAAAATATCATGAGTTTTATTTTCTGAAGAGGTTTGCATACTAATGAGACAGTTTGAAGTCTATTAAAGTTTCAGCGATTACCTTACAATTTTGACCCAGTTTTTAAATTCCATGGTCTCTTTTTTAGGATTGAAGACATCGAATGTAACTATCGCTTGATAGTAATAGGTGCCTTCCGGTAATTCTTTACCACTATTGTCTCTTCCATCCCAATCAATAAAATAATTAGGCTCAACTGCGCTTTGAGTACTGTAACTATAAATCTCTTGTCCACCCCAACGGTTGAAAACTTTAAATTCAATGTTTTTTACAAAACGAGGACATTTTCCATTTGGTCTGTCAAAAGCCCTGAAGGTATCGTTAAGGCCATCACCATTTGGAGTGAAGGTGTTTGGTAATTCATAATTAGGGCAGTTGTCAAAACATATAGGTGCACTTAAGCTACTTTCATTGTTAGATCGGTCTACAGAGCTTACTCTATAGCAACCTTTATATGAACTAAGCCCCGTATGTGTAAAGCTAGCGTCTCTTGAATTTCCGACCAAAGTGAATGTTCCTTCGGCACCTGAAGGCGAGAAGTAAATATTATAACTGGCTATGTCTCCATCAATGTCATCGGCTGTCCATGTGAGTGTATTAGAGAAATTACTGAATGCACACCCAAGATTTTCCAAGTTGCCACAGTTAGGGCTATCTAATACAATTAAGCCGTCAATTTCTTCTGCACCATCTGGAATCTCTATTTCTGGTTCTTCAGGCGCTACGTTGTCATTAGGCTGAATACATAGTTTTTGAGAATCGTTAATCAATGGTGAAGGAATAAGGTCATTCCCATAGCTTCCTTGTGTGGTTACAATATAGCAGTACTCTCGATCGTCAAATAAAGGAGTATTATTAAAACTGCCATCGTCAAAATAGATAAATCCACTATTGGTTACTTTAACACTATCAATTAGCACAAAATTATTCTCATCAGTGGCCGCAGCATCGGTACGGTTTCGCATAATATAGTGATAGGGGTACTCCTGTACTTTATTCGTCCAAGGTACATTGGCCTCCCATTTCAACTCAACGGCTTGAACCAAACCTAAAGCACTAAGCCAAACTGAAGATGCTACAGAAGAGCTATCGATTAAGTTATCACCAGAATCGTAAAAACGAACTTGATAATGATACGGAATTTCTTGCGTGTTCAGTCCTGTGTCAGTATAAGTTGTATCGGTAGTTGATGTCACTAATGTCCGTCCGGCAGTTCCGGTAAATCCTTGGTATCTAATTAATTCATACCTAAATGGAGGAGGGAAAAGCACTTGGTCTATTTCGAGAGGTGATGTCCACTTTACAAACATTTCTCCATTTGTAATGTCCGTTTCTTCTACGGAAATATTTGTAATTGCAGGTACATCCAAGGGTATTAGTGCACAGGTTTCTATAGAAGCATAACTTGTTCCGCCCTTTGGAAGCGGAAATTCTGCTACAATTCTATAACAATAATTCACACCAGGTCTTACATCATTTGTGTCGACATAATTGGTTTGATTGATAGGCACTTGGTCTATTAATTCATAGCCCGACCCATCAGGTATTCCGAGGTTACAGTTTTCAGGGTCGAAGTCGAAACTGTCGACTCTCCTGTATATTTTCATTACTGGGTTATAGTTTCTTCCAATGTAGTCATCCCATGTTAGCTGAATAGAGCGGGCATTGGCAATTGCAGAATTTAAGCCCGTAGGCGCTGGCGCAACAACTGTTACATACCAAGTGGCAAATTCTGTTAGCGAAGGAGCATCAGGGTCTGTTGGTTGGTCTGACACTTTAAATTGAATTTCGTAAGGTCTTCTTCTTACATGAGAAATGTCGGTTTGCCAGCTAAAAGTATGTTCGGCTGGTTGTTGCCTGAATGATGGTTCAGGGGTAAACTGCGCGGCATTTGGGTTTAAATCGAAAACACCGCCAAATGCTTCTACCAATACTTTATTATTGTCAGGGTCTGTTCCTCTAATCATAGCCTCTAAAATGGCGCCTGCTTCAATACAAGTGTCGGCTGGTATTTCTAATTCTGGTCTTTCATTGTCGCAGTCTTCAATCAGAATCTGCATATCACGAGTTACATAGCCTAGTAATTCATACTTCCCTGTAACTTCTGAAAAGCGCCATTCCTCAACTATAAAGGCAGCGTTGTATTCTCCCGCAACCATGGGAGCATCCCAAGTAAACGTGCCTGTAATCGGATCGATTTCGAATTTGGCAGGACTTCCTCCATCCTCTCTTAATGTTGTTATCGAAGGGTCATTCAATGGTACATAACCACTAACTTCCACGCCTCTGTCTTGCAATAGGTTTACCATTCTGTAAGCAAGACTATCTCCATCGGGGTCATATGCTCCCGGATTATGTGTGAACCTAGCACCAATACATCCTCGGTCGATTGGTGGAATAGTTAATTGGGGGGTAGCATTAACATCCAATCCTGGGTCAATTCTCAGTACTGTTTCAATATGAAAAGGGACTTGCTTAGAGCTTCCTCCATTGATATTCAGAATACCATCGTTCCGGTTTTGCTCAGTGTAACTAACCACATAAACTCCTGGCCCATCAAAAGTATGTTCAATTTCTATTATTGTCATGGCAGTCTCATTGCCAATAGACCTTTCTTCAAAGTTGACTGAAGCGTCTTCAATTGTTTGGCGGTTTCCTCCTTGTAAAGATCCTATGGTTCTGCCTTGGCCAAAATTGATAATACCACCATCGGCAACTTGTATTGGAGAGCCAGTATCAGAATAAACAACTATGGTGAACCTGAATTTAAGGCTTGTTTGTGAAATTCTAACCGCTGTGATTTCACCTGCCCTTATGTGAGTAGCCCAAGCTTGAACACAGGCTAATAATAAAAACGAAATGATAAGGAATGTTTTTCTCTGTAACCCCATGCAATACTTTGGTTTCTGTATTAACGCAATATCAATAATTACTTATACTTCTAAACAAAAAAACTTTACAATCTGTTTACCCCGCGAGTTTCTAATTTAGAATGTATTCAAATAAAAGAGCCATTTGATTACTAACGATTGCAAACTTAACTTTGGCTACCAAATTTAATCTTTAATAAATTAATGAGCTGGTTAAAACAAACCTTTACGAGTTCCATAGGCAGAAAGTTTGCCATGGCACTCTCAGCCCTTTTTCTAGTTATCTTCTTACTTCAACACTTCATTATCAATTTTACCTCAGTACTGAGTGAAAAAACTTTTAATGAAATTTCTCATTTCATGGGAACTAACGTGTTGGTGCAGTTCGCTCTTCAGCCCGTACTTATTTTCGGTGTGATTTATCACTTCGTAATGGGGTTTGTTTTGGAGATCAAAAACAGAAATGCACGTGCTATTAAGTATGCTATGAACAAAGGAAGCGAAAACTCTACATGGTTTTCGAGAAACATGATTTACTCAGGTTTTGTGATTTTACTCTTTTTGTGTCTTCACTTCTACGATTTCTGGATTCCGGAAATATCGCATAAATATATCGAGGTGTTGCCAGAAGACTCTACAAGATACTTTGGCGAAATGGTAGAGAAATTCCATGACCCTCTGAGAGTAGGATTATACGCTTTAAGTTTCGTGTTTTTGTCTCTTCACTTAATGCACGGTTTCCAATCGGCATTTCAGTCTGTAGGAGCAAGGCATAGCAAGTACACGCCTGCCATTAAAAAATTGGGTACGCTATACGCTATCATAATTCCTGCGGGTTTTATTTTCATTGCGCTGTATCATCATCTAACTGCTCTTTAATTCATAAGTAGCCATGACGAAATTAGATTCAAAGATTCCAGAAGGTCCTATTCAAGACAAATGGACTAACTATAAAAATCATATTAAGCTTGTAAACCCTGCGAACAAACGTGCTATTGATGTAATCGTGGTAGGAACGGGACTTGCTGGTGGTTCTGCTGCTGCAAGTTTGGCCGAGTTGGGTTACAATGTAAAAGCATTCTGCTACCAAGATTCACCTAGAAGAGCGCACTCTATTGCAGCTCAGGGTGGTATTAATGCAGCTAAAAACTATCAAGGCGATGGTGACTCTACTTACCGATTGTTTTACGATACCGTTAAAGGAGGCGATTACAGATCGAGAGAAGCCAACGTATATCGTTTAGCAGAAGTTTCTGCCAATATTATTGACCAATGTGTGGCCCAAGGTGTTCCTTTTGCAAGAGATTACGGAGGGTTGCTTGATAACCGATCTTTTGGTGGCGTTCAAGTTTCAAGAACATTCTACGCCAAAGGGCAAACAGGTCAACAATTGCTTTTGGGTTGCTATTCAGCCATGTCGCGCCAAATTGGTAAAGGAAAAATCAAAATGTACAACCGTCATGAGATGTTGGACATTGTGAAAGTAGACGGAAAAGCCAGAGGTATTATTGCTAGAAACTTAGTGACAGGAGAAATCGAAAGACATTCTGCTCATGCTGTGGTTATTGCATCAGGTGGTTACGGAAACGTATTTTTCCTTTCTACCAATGCAATGGGGTCAAACGTTTCGGCAGGCTGGAAAGTACACAAAAAAGGGGCGTTCTTTGCTAACCCTTGCTATACTCAAATTCACCCTACTTGTATTCCTCAACACGGAGATCAGCAGTCTAAGCTTACATTGATGTCAGAATCGTTGAGAAACGATGGGAGAATTTGGGTTCCGAAAAAGAAAGAAGATGCTGAAGCCATTCGAGCTGGTAAATTGAAACCAACACAGATTGCTGAAGAAGATAGAGATTACTACTTAGAAAGAAGGTACCCGTCATTCGGTAACCTAGTGCCAAGAGATGTAGCCTCAAGAGCAGCGAAAGAACGTTGTGATGCGGGTTATGGTGTAGGAACAAACGAAACGGGTGAGGCAGTTTACTTGGATTTCTCTTCTGCAATTATGCGTTACGGAAAAGAACAAGCGAATATTCAACATATCCATAATGCATCTGAAGCCAAAATCAGAGAGTTAGGAGTTGATATAATTGAAAAGAAATACGGCAACCTTTTCCAAATGTATGAGAAGATTACTGCCGATGATCCATACAAAACACCAATGAAAATTTACCCAGCCGTGCACTATACCATGGGCGGTGTTTGGGTTGATTATAACTTAATGACCACGATTGAAGGTTGCTATGCTATAGGTGAGGCAAACTTCTCAGATCACGGTGCCAACCGACTTGGAGCTTCTGCTCTAATGCAAGGTTTGGCCGATGGTTACTTTGTATTGCCATACACGATTGGTGATTATTTAGCCAACGATATTAGAACAGGTGAAATTTCTACCGACTTACCAGAGTTTGTAGCGGCAGAAAAAGAGGTAACCGATAGAATTAATTTCTTTATCAATAATAAAGGAACAAAATCGGTAGACTACTTCCACAAGCGCTTGGGTAAAGTAATGTGGAACAAAGTAGGTATGGCCAGAAACGCCAAAGGCTTAACCGAAGCAATTGCTGAAATCAAAGAAATCCGTGAGGAATTCTGGAAAGAAGTAAAAGTGCCGGGTAGTGCTGATAGTATGAACCCTGAATTAGAGAAAGCAGGTCGTGTGGCCGATTTCCTTGAATTGGGTGAGCTGTTTGCTAGAGATGCCCTTTTGAGAGAAGAATCTTGCGGAGGTCATTATCGTGAAGAATATAGCACTGAAGAAGGTGAAGCCATGCGTGATGATGAACACTTTACGCATGTTTCGGCTTGGGAGTATAAAGGAGAACCAGCAGATGCTGTGTTGCATAAAGAGCCTTTAAACTACGAGAACATCGAGCTCAAGACCCGTTCATACAAATAATTAATTGAGAATTTAAGAATCAGAAAATATGTCAACAGCAAACGGATTGAATCTTACACTGAAAGTTTGGAGACAAAAGAACGATAAAGTGAAAGGCCAAATGGAAACCTATCAGGTATCTGATATTTCGCCAGATAGCTCTTTCCTTGAAATGATGGATATTCTCAATGAAAAATTGATCAACGAAGGGGGAGACCCAGTTGCTTTTGATCATGACTGTAGAGAGGGTATTTGTGGTAGCTGCTCAATGTATATTAATGGAGAAGCTCATGGGCCGGGTAGAGAAATCACTACTTGCCAATTGCATATGCGTGAGTTTAAAAATGGTGAAACGATATACATCGAGCCATGGAGAGCTAAAGCATTCCCTGTAATTAAGGATTTGGTAGTAGACAGAGGTGCTTTTGATCGCATAATGGCGGCTGGTGGTTTTGTGAGTGTGAACACTTCAGGAAACACTCAAGATGCTAACGCTATTCCAATTCCAAAAGCAGATGCAGATAAGGCTTTTGATGCAGCTACTTGTATTGGCTGTGGAGCCTGTGTAGCTTCTTGCAAAAACTCTTCGGCCATGCTATTTGTTTCTGCCAAAGTATCGCAGTTCGCACTACTTCCTCAAGGTAAAGTAGAAGCTAAAGAGCGTGTACTCAATATGGTGCAACAAATGGATGATGAAGGTTTTGGTAACTGCTCTAACACAGGAGCATGCGAAGTGGAATGTCCTAAAGGAATTAGCTTAGATAATATAGCACGTATGAACCGTGAATACTTGAGTGCCAGCTTTACAGCTGATAAAAAGTAAAAATAATTTGACTTAATAATCAATCCCCAGTCTAGCAATAGGCTGGGGATTTTTGTTGGGCACACATGGAGTCAACCCTGCAATAGTTTTAAATAACTCCTAACCATTACATTTCTCTTTATGAGTAGCAATAGTTTAAATCAATTTATGAAGTCTGAAGGCCTCCTGCCACAATTATTTACATTTAAAGTTATGTTTTTATACTGTTATCTATTGAGTAATTAAAAACTTAGTTTAATTTAACTTTTCATTTTCAAATCAACTTATGAGACCCTTCCTAATCTGTCTAATTGGAATCTTCTTTTCTGTTTTTACTTATGCTCAGACCAATGTTTCAGGAGCCATTACATCAAATACAACCTGGACTAAGGCCAACTCTCCTTATGTTTTGGTGGGAGATATTAATGTAAATCCAGGGATTAAGCTAAGTTTGGAGCCTGGTGTTACAGTGAGGTCGACTGGGGCTTTTCAGATTTCCTTGAATAATAATACTGCACGCATTATAGCGATAGGAAGCCAAACTGATAGTATCAACTTTGAGGTGCCAGAACAAGAAAGGGGGTTTATAACCTTCTCTGGAGCTAATACAGCATTGAGTTTCTTTAAGTACGTGAAAGTTGAAGGGCAAGGGCAAGTAAATTATAGGAATGAATTTTTAAGGGTTACCAATACTACGTCATCTAGTGGTTTAAGTATCTCAAATTCTCTCTTCTTTAATACCTCCTTTAATCTTAGAGAGGAGGGTAATCAAATTAATATTGAAGACAGCAAGTTTCAAAAAGCGTATCTATGGACTTTTAAGGGAAACACTGGTTACAATTTGAAGCGGAACTTATTTGTTTTTTCAAATATTTCAACAAAAAGTAATGAGGTAGTAATTGGTAGTCCTTTAAGTGAGTCACTTATTGAAGAGTCTGAGTTTATAAATTCACCAATTTACGGAGCACATACAAAGCTCACCATTCGAAACTCAAGGTTTTTTGCAGATAATAATTCATTAAGGTCAAATCCATCATCAGGAACTAGTTTGTTTATTAATGTGAATCAATTAGTAATGAGTGGTTGTTATCTGGATGGGTTCAATAGGTTTTATGGTGTTTCACTTACCGATTTCTCTCGAGTTGGTGCGGAAAGTTCAATCACAAACAATACTTTTTATCGAATTGAACTTCCTCTTCAGGCATACATGGTTGGTGAAACTATTTTTAATGGGAATGATATTATAGAAGCGAGTAAGAGCATCAACTTTATTTATACTTTAAGCGGAAGCGAGGTTGACGCTAGGAATAATTTTTTTGATGGAATTACGGATTTGATCTCATTAGAGGAAAGAATCCATCATTTACCTGACGGGAGTGGTGGAGGCCCTGTTGAACGAACTGGAGGAATTGTTGATTTCAGTTCTCCACTGACTGCCCCAATAAACACTAACATGACCATTACTCCTTTCTTCTCTTTTTCAAGAAGTAGGGGTGCTAATGAATTTATTGATGAGGTGAGTTTAAGAATGAATGAAGCTGGGCATCAATTATATAATTCTTACGAGGTCTACCTACTGGATGCCCAAAATGACTATCGATTAATACCAAAGGGGGTCTATGATTCAGATATGGAGATAGATTTACCACATGAAGGTAGTGAAGAATACTACTTAAGAGCGATCGATATAAACGGTGAAGTAAGTATGTTTACTAAGCCTTTTAATAATCGGCCTTTATTATTTAATGAAGATCCACTTCCAATAATTTTGGATGCAGGGAGTACATTAAGGACAACTTATAAGGTGTTTGATTCTGACCAAGATTATGTAGAACTAACACCAAAATTAGATTACTATGGTCAGTCATTTGTAGAGCCAGAAAGTGTAAGTCTTAATCAAATAGGGACTTTAGGAGATACTTTAATTTATGAATTGGAGATTGTTTTATCAGAAAATGACTTTGGGTATTTATCCATTTCAATTGATTATTCAGATGGATTACACAGTGGTGGTACACAAGCGGTTTCATCCAATGTCGTAAAGAGGCCTGTGATTGAAAGTGTTTCTCCTGTAATTGGTGTTTACGAAGGTTTTGGTTTTGATATGAATGAACCTGAGTTATTCAAGATCATTCAATCCTCTGGCCAAGATAATGATCCAAATAGAATAAAAATCACTGAAGTGTTAAACGGGACACTTAGGTATAAAGGTGATGTAGTGACCTCAATGGATTTCATTTATAGTTATTCAGGAAGTAATGAACTTTTTTGGGAAGCTCCTTTTGGTACTGGTATTGTTGATGCATTTAAGGTTAAGCTCTATAATAGTAAGTCTGAATCTGAAGAAGAGGTTATAATTCAATTCGACCTCCTTGGCAACACGGCTCCACAAGTAACTCATATAGATACCCTCTCAGCTAATGAAGACCAGTTGAGGTATGTTTTCTTTAACGGTCATGATAAGTTCTCAGATTATTTAGAGATGAATGATGCTGAAGGTCATTCGATTCATTTTAAAATAGTAGAAGTTGTCAATGGTAAGTTATTGAATGGGAATGGTGAGAATGCGGAGGATTTGGTACTCCCTGTTAATTTTTCTTCTGTAAGAGCTTCACTTTTTTGGCAGCCACCCACTAATGAATATGGGAAAATACTCGGTCTTAGGTTAAAGGCAACAGATGGTGCTAAAGAAAGCGATAGTATTTATGATTTGTACTTTAATGTTCAAGCTGTTAATGATAAGCCTACTTTCGACTTCATACCTGACCCTGTACCTGTCCAATCTACTGGTCAAGCATATATTATTGATATAACAGGGGTTTCTGATGGGCCGAATGAAGATGAGGATTTACATTTTTCCATAGTAAGTTCTAATGAAGGCGTGATACCACAAGAGCAAATAAGCATTGATCATAACAAGACTACAGGAAATGCCCAGTTGAGAGTAACCCCTATTAATGGAGCTGTGGGTACTTCAATTATCTCTGTAAATTTATCAGATGGGGAAATGTGGTATGGCCAAGATGTTCAGTTTACCTATCTTCCTCAAGAAACTGCACCCCTTATAGATGTTGCAGATCGGTTTGTAGCATATACAGATTACCCGTTTAACCTAGATTACACAATATCGGATGATCAGGAGTATTATAGTGCTCTGGGCAGCTCTGATGCTGAATGGTTGAGCATTGATAATAGGAATAGAATAAAGCGTATTACTCAGTTAATGAATGAATACACAACCTCAGAAAACGGACTTTTGTCAGAGGCAAAGGTGGATGTGTTTTTCTCAGCTATAATTGATAAGGAAGGGAATCTAATTTATTCCGATGGATATGCCATTAAGAAGTTATCACCTCAAGGTGTGGTTTCCACAATTGCTGGAGGAGATGAACAGGGAAACAGAGATGGAGTTGGTAAATATGCCCAATTTGGACCTAATGTGGTTCTAGCTTACGACCCAATTTCAGACTATATCTATGTGTCAGATCTCGGTAATGAGTCTATTAGGAAAATAGATAGGTATTCTAATGTAACTACATTTTTCGATGCAAATGATTTATTAGCAAATCCTTGGCTGCGTCATGGAGGTGTTGACAAGCAAGGAAATCTGTTTGTGTCTCATGAAAGTTCTCAATACCATCGAATTTACAAAATAAATCCGTCTGGAGAACATGAACTCTATGCTGGGGCAGACATTGATTGGACAACTGATATGAGTGGTGAAGGGCCAAAAAATAGTGTTCCTATTGGTGCAATTAACGACATGGAAGTGACCCAAGAAGGAGTTATTTATTTTTCCAATAGAGGATGGGTGAGGAAAATTTCAACTGATGGCAATGTTAGTGCAATTGATTTAGGTGAGGCGGTTCTCTCTGCACCACGTGATGTTTATTTGGGTTTGGATGGAGATAGTCACTTGTTAGTTTATCAGCAACAAATTAGTAAACTGGTAAGGATGAGTTTAAGCAACGAAAGTTATGAAATTTTAACTGGTGTAAATACCAAAGAATTTAAAGACAATGCCTTAGCGGAAGAATTCGGGTATGTTAATGATGGACCATACATATATGCACTCAATGGGGTAAATGGAAAGGGGGTCTTTATGTCGGTGGTATCGACTGACGCAATTAAATATAATACTCGATATAAATTTATAGCTCTGCTCAGGCCTGATTTAGACTCTATTAAAGGTGTTGCTCGAGTTGAGGACATAGGAGAACACACTGTAACAATTACAGCGAAAGACTTTCAAGGCAATACTTCGACCAAAACGGTGATTGTTGAAGTTAGAGAAAACAACAAAATTGAAGCTACAAACCTTAATCAAACAATCACTTTTGAAGAAGACTCTCCCTCGGTTGATTTGGATGATATAGTCCTTAGTGGGCTTCAGAACAATGAAAAGGCTCTGGTCACTATCAAATTGATGCCTATAAATGCAGGACTGCTAACAACGGGTTCAGGTAATGATGAAACCTTTGATGCCGCTACAGGCACCTGGACAATGACAGGAAGCCAAGCAGCGGTCAACTCGGCCTTAGCTTCCATCGCTTTAATCCCCACCTCAGACTGGGATACTGACTTTGAAGCTGAAGTAGTGGTAGTCAATGCCGCTGGCGGAGTGCCGAATAAAGGCAAGATCAACTTTAAGGTAACTCCTATAGCTGATATTCCAAGATTGCGAACCGAGCTAACAGACAAGGCCTATGCGGAAATACCTTATCTATATGAGTTTGAAGTAGAGGATCCAGATAGTTACTTTTTTGGATTTAAAATAAACTCTTACCCTGATTGGCTCACATATAGCGAAGAATCATGGATAGAGACTTTTTCGGGTAAATGGGATTACTGGGGTAGCACAGTCAATGGAGATTTGGATTTAGCAAGGTTCCAGTCACCTCGAAAAATTTCGAAAGACTATGAAGGCAACCTCTATGTCATTCAAAATAATTACGTTAGAAAAATTACACCTGAAGGTATAGTAAGCACTTACCTCAGCCATTCAGGCGGCTACTTAGATGGAGACATAGATGAAGCAAGGTTTGATTATATCACTGGTATTGTTTTCGACCAGTCTGGCAATGCATATATAGCGGATGCCAATAATAGAAGAATTAGAAAAATTGACATCACTGGAGAAGTAACCACAATTGCGGGTAGTGGTCAATATGGAGATGAAAATGGGCCAGCTTTAGAAGCTTCATTTTTAGGTCTTCGAGGAATTGATATAGCTCCCGATGGCAGTATTTATATTTTAGATGGACAGTTTGTGAAAAAGCTGGACAATGCTGGACAAGTTATCAAAATTGCAGGAAATGGTGAGTATGGTATAGGAGAGGGGTCTTCATTGGAAGTTCCTTTTACTAGCCTAACAGATATTAAAGTGGACCATGAAGGAAACCTCATTATTGCTGATATTAATACGATTAGAAAGCTAAATCTAGCGACTAACCAAGTTGAATTGATAATTGGAAAAGAGCAATGCTGTTCAATACCAATTAACGGAACAACATCCAATAGTGAGGTCTCATTCAATGATTTGAATGCAATTGCTATCGATGAAAATGGATTGATTCATATGGTTACCAGCAGGTGGTATATGAAGGTTGATCCATTAAATGGAGTTACGCAAGGAATTGGTGTTTCTCATTCATCTAATGAGTTTCAAGAAGGGCCGGCAGAAGAGGCGGATTTTTCAAGTATTTCGGGTATTGTATTGGTAGGTAAGAATGTTTTTCTTTCTGAAAAGAACAGGCATATCATTAGAAGAATTTATAATACCAATGGGAAAATTGAAGGTACCCCAAGTGTCAATGATTTAGGAGGGAACATTGTTAAATATTCAGTCACTGATAATTTTCAGCAGGAACATTCTTACACAGCTAATATTGAGGTTATAGATAATGACAAGCCGATTATTAGTGGCGTGAATCAAACCTATATTGGGAAAGAAAACGATATCGATATTCCTCTTTCGGGAATTGCGTTGAGTAAAGTAGAATCAGATTCGGTGATTCTTTCTTTTACGCTTTCTAACCCAAAGGCTGGGTCATTCGACTACAATGAGGAACAAGGATCATCATTCGATCCGGTAAATGGTAAATGGACAATCAAGTCTAAGCAAACTCAAATTAATCAAGTTTTGGAAGCGCTTCAGTTTCATCCTACTGCCGAATTCCATGGGAAAGTTGCGGTTAAAGTTGCGACTCGAAGACTTCATGGGATGTTTACGAGAGAGGAGAAATTTTCAATTTTAGTAGAGCGAGATAATGGACTTCCTGAGATTAATGAATTTACTCAGATTGATGCCATGGTGGATCTGCCAATGCAGCTAGAAATACCAATTGCAGATGCGGATTTAGACCCAGTTGATTTAAAGATAAATGGGTTGCCTGATTGGCTTCAATTAAAAATAGAAGCTGTTTTCGAAGTAGGTACCATGGCTGATATGGAGCCTACGTCTTCCATTTCTGAAATTGGAGATGGGCTGGTTTCGGATGTCAAAATGTACGCATCAGGTATTCGAGGCCTTTCAATAGATAGTCAAGGCTTGGTTTACTTTACAAATCACAACCGCTTACAAAGATTAAAAAATGGAAAAGTTGAAACTCTAGCACAAGATGATGGTACTCTAAGATCTGATTATTTAAGGGCAGTTCAGGTAGTAAATGATGAAGTCTTTGTGAGCAATGAAACTGCAATTTTCCGTGTAGATAACGGAGAGCTTTTGCTTGTTGCAGGTGGAGATTCAAGAATAGACAAAGATGGTATTGGTGCCGAGGCAGGTTTCTCTAGCATCAGCGATTTTGTATCAGATGGTGAAGGAGGGTTTTATGTTGCGGATACCTATAAAATCCGTCATGTTGATGAAAAGGGTTTTGTTTCCACTGTTGCCGGGACAGGTGATTATGGACAGATGTCAGAAGGTGGAAATGCCTTAGAGATACCTTTGTATGGCATTACTCATTTACAATTGGACGATGATGGAGGCTTACTTTTCGGGTTAAAATCTCAACGGAAGCTTTGTAAGTATAAAGACGGAGTTATCGAAATTATTTTTCCTTTTGGGTCACACTCATTTTCTCCAGTTCAATACGATATAGATAAGCTTGGAAATGTCTTCTTATTTAATTCGAATTATATCTACCTCTATGATACCACTGTAGGTTTGAAGGAATATATAAATGCTCGTAATCTAGCGACTTATCAAGTTTCAGATGGGAAAGAGAATGAGTTTCAATGGTCAAGTGTTTCCCAAGTGATAAGGGCATCCCCGAATAGCTTTTATTTGTTGGATCGTGCTGCGGGGGACATAAGAACCATTACCTATAAATTTAACTATAGCCTAGATGGAACTCCACCAGAAGGCAGTGAAGGGACTACAGCGCTTACTTTTAAATTGAATGATGGTATAGGGGAAGAGGTTACCTATCAAATCGCTTTGAATGTAGCTTCGCCTGATAACCCTAAAGTTACTGGCTTTCCACAAAATTTTAGTTATACAGAAGATGCAACACCATTTCCTCTCGACCCTATTACCATCGAATCACAAGATGAGAGCAAAGAATTTAAAGTTAGGATTGATCTAGGAGGAGAACGGTTTGGCTCTCTCATTTCAAACAGTTTTGATTTATTAAACTCATTGCACTCTGGTGTTTATGAAATTAAGGGTAATGCGGCAGAGTTGAATGAAATTCTGAGCACCATTAATTATCAACCAGGTTTAAACAATGACTTAAACTCTTCTATTGATTTTAATTTCATCCAAATTGGAGGGAACCTGTCATCTGATTTTAAGATTCCTTTAAGCGTTACTGGGGTAAACGATGCTCCCCAAATTAGAGGTCTCTCAGATACGGTAGCCTTTGTGGGCGATAGCCTCAACATATTACTCGATATCTTTGATTATGAAGATGGGAAAGATGTTAGTTTAACGAATATTGTTAAGCCTGACTGGCTGAAAATACAGAAGGCCGAAATACAAAGCGAAATCATTGCAGGAAGACTGGGTACAAAAGGATTAAAACTTGGGAATGCCCAATCCTCAATTCTTACACAGCCTCAATATGTTGCTGAAGATGGCCAGAGGAATTTATACATTTCAGATAGAGGTCTGAATTCCATTTTCAAATTAGATCAGAATGGACAGCTTACACTTTATGCAGGCTCACTCCGATCGGGCAATATTGATGGGTCTCGTGATAAAGCTCAGTTTTATAACCCCTCAGGTTTGGCGGTTGATTCGGATGGGATAATGTATGTTGCCGATACTTATAATAATTTAATAAAGAAGATTTCGTCTGATGGAGAAGTCTCTACGATTGCAGGCTCAGGTAGAAAAGAAACATGGGATGGAGTAGCTCAATATGCCGCATTTAACAACCCTACAAAGTTAGCATTGTCAGAAGAGAAAGGGCTCTTGTATATAGGAGAAGGAAGGAGTATTAGGGTTTTAGATTTGCAGTCTAAGGTGGTTTCTACTTTACCTATTCAATTGGAGGAAAATGCACTTCGTTCATTGAGCTTGGCTAAAAATGGAGATATCCTCATTGGTAGCTTTAATTATGTTGCTCGATATACTTTTGAAGGGCAATTGATTCATATAATTGGTAGTGGAAATTATGGTAATCAGGATGGAGATCATACCATAGCCTCGTTTTCTTATGTTCAAGGCATAGTTGAGGATGATAAAGGAAATATCTTTATCGCTGATCAACTTGGAACAGTCTTGAGAAAAATTTCAAAAGACCTAAATGTTTCAACGCTTAGGGGGATAGACAATTCACTAATTTTTAATACGCAAGGAAATTTACTAGTAAGAGGCAATGAATTGATTTTTGCAGAATCATATCCTAGCTTAATCAAAAGAGTCAAGCTCGATCAATACTTTATTTCTGGCAGACCTTCGATTTCCGATATTGGTGAGAATATTATTCAAGCAACCATCAAGGATACTGAGGACTTGGAGACAAACTTTGACTTTAAAGTACTTGTAAAAGCAAATGACAGACCTAATGTTCTAGGGCAAGACACTCTCCTTCTGTTTGGAGAAAAGGATGGCGCAGTAGAGCTACAAAAATTTGAGATTGTCGATTCCAATGATAATTCCTTTGAAGTCTTTATTTCTACTATGAATTCGTCTTCAATTTCAATTGGCACTACTTCAACAGAATTGATTCCTTTCGATAATGAAAAGAAAGGATGGGTATTACAGGGGCAGGCTGCTGACTTGAACAGTCAACTCGGTATGCTCAATGCTTTTTCTGATTCGTTTGAAGACGAAACTTTGAAGTTTAGATTTAGCAAAGCAGGTGGAGAATTGGATACTGTTAAAACAGTGATCCTTGTTCCGAAGCCTGTAAATGACCTCCCAGTATTGACGACTCAAAAGGTAATTGAAGTAGTAGCTGGAGAAGAGTTCAATCTGAATTTTGAGGGGACTGATCCTGATAAGGATGTACTGACCTATACTTCGTCAACCTGGCCTACATGGGTACAAGCCGATTCGGTAAGGATGCTACAGTCGTTTATTGATTTGGCTTATTCTAAAAACCTACCTGATTCTATTAAAAATAAAGTCAGTATCTCTGCAATGGCAATAAATCAAAGTGGTGATATTTATACTGTTAGCTCTTCTAGAAATAAAGTGCATAAACTTTTATCGAATGGTGAGTTTGAACTCTATGCCGGAAAAGGGAACAATGGCTATAAAGACGGTAACAGACTGGAAGCTGAATTTTATAGGCCTCGTTCGATACTTTTTGATAAAGATGATAACCTTATCGTTGGTGATTTATATAACACTGCACTTAGGAAAATAACCTTAGATGGAATAGTTTCTACATTGGTAGGTGGAGACCGATTAATTAATACAATTAATTTCGTTGGAAGAAATGGCTATAAGGATGTGGCAAAACCTTTCTGGATTGGACGTTTAGCCCAGGATGAAGTTGGCAATATTTATACTAGTGAATACTATTCTGTAGGTAAGTATGATGTTTCTGGCTATTACAAAACTATAGCGGGTAAACCTGGCAGTAACTATGGGGGCTACTGGGATGGGAATGCTTTAGATGCTGGAATCCATTATGCAACCTCTATTGTCCCTCTTAAAGAAGATTCTTTATTGATTTTTGATCATTATGCTGGTACGGTACGAAGACTCTCTAATGGGTACGTTGAAACCATTTCGGGAGTTGATGGCTTTGGTTACCATGATGGAAATATTGAAAACGCTAGGTATGGTGGGTTTTCGGCCTCTATCTTATTAAATTCAGGTGAAATCCTGATAATGGATAATGATAATTATGCATTGAGGGTACTAGATTTTAAAGAAGATAAAGTATCTACGATTGCTGGAAAGGGATATTTTGGTAATGATTTCGGTATTGCTAAGGAGGCTGCCTTAGGTGATGTTTTGGATTTACTTGAATTAGAAAACGGTGATATTTTACTGAGTGAATCAAGCAAAATCAAACGCCTTGCTTACTCCACTCCAAAAATCTCAGGAACACCTCAACTGTCGGATGTTGGAGAGCACAAGTTCACTCTTCGTATTTCTGATGGTAAGAATGGAATTATAGAAGAGGAGATTACGATTAAAGTAATTGCACCAAACACACTACCTACAGTATCTACCATACCAACTGTTGAAGAAACCTTTGCGGTAGGTAAAACCAAGGATATTGCTTTGTTCGATTACTTCTCTGATGCGGAAAATTCAGATTCAGAGCTGACTTATGAAGTGGTTACTAACTCGGATAATTCTGTTGTAACTACTTCAGTTATCAATTCAGCAGATGGCCTTCTTAAACTATCTGTGGTTAATGCAGGAACTACCACTTTAACTTTAAAAGCAACGGACACAAGAGGAGGGACGGTTACTACAAGTTTCGAGGTGAATATCACCAAGGCAGAAGCAACCATCGAGTTCGGAACATTGAGTTTCATTAACACCGGAGAAGCAAAACCTGTCACGGTTACTACAGTGCCATCAGGTCTTAATTTTACACTTACCTATGCGGAACAAACGAGTGCGCCATCTGCCGTAGGAACTTATGCTTTAGAGGCTACCATCGATGAGCGTAACTATGCCAAAGTAGCTACTGCTGAACTGGCCATTATAAATATTGCTCCAGAGGCAATGGCGCTTTCCGCCAATACAGTTTTTGAAAATTCAGCCGAAGCTACTTTGATTGGTGAGCTATCAGTAACCGACCAAAACCCAACGGATACACATCAGTATAGTTTGCCAACAGGCACCACCGACAATGATTCGTTTACCATTACAGATGCTAAACTATATGCCAGCAGTAGCTTCAACTTTGAGGAAAAGGCCAGCTATACGGTTACTGTACTTGTTACTGATAACCATAATGCGACCTATCAAAAGGAGTTTATGGTTACTGTAACAGATGTAAACGAAGCGCCAACAATTGATGCTTATGCTGAAATACAGGTGGTGAAAAACTTGGGAAGCCTGACTATTACCCTCACAGGCTTGAGCGCAGGGGGGGACGTAAATCAAACCATCTCCATTACATCGGCAAAGTCTGGTGTAATCAAGTCAAATAGCGTGACTTTAAGTGCTGATAAAACCACAGCTCTATTGACTTTTGAAACAGAGACAGATCAGGAGGGTTTTGGAGCAATTCAGGTAACGGTTAAAGATGACGGAGGTACAGCCAATGGAGGAGTAGATACCAAAACGATTGACATTCCAATCAAGGTGTTGGCGCCAAATGTTACTGTCACTAGTGGAAGTAATTGTGGGCCTGGTTCTGTGAGCGTATCAGCAACAGGAGCCGATAGTTATAAATGGTATGTCGCACCACTGGGTGGAAGTTCTCTTTCTAGCGAAGCAACTTATACAGTTGATCTTCAAACATCATCAATATTTTATGTAGCAGGAGTGGTTAGCGGGACAGAATCGAAACTCAGAGTGCCAGTCAGTGCAACGGTATTTGATGCCTTGACTGCGCCAGTAATTACAAACACAGACAATGTACTTTCTGTAACCGCTGTTACTGGGCTTAGCTACCAATGGATGAAAGATGGGGTGAGTATTGATGGAGCAACTGCCAATAGCTTTAGCCCGACAGAATCGGGTAACTATAGCGTTGTCATAAACAATACGAACAACTGTTCAGCCACCTCAGTAGCAGAAGAGGTGATCATTACAGGCATCGAAGACAAATTGTACACTTTGGCGGTGAATGTTTATCCAGTTCCAAGTTCAGACTACGTCTATTTAGAATTTGACGAAACCTTGAGAAAAGGAACAAAAGTTCAAATGGTAGATAATTCTGGAAAACAACTGGTATCACAAGTTTTGACAGAAGCTACAAATAAACTAACAATTGATGTGCGAAAAATGCCAGAAGGTGTGCATACCATCGTTGTTCAGGATGGAGCCAAACTTGCCCGCAAGAAAATCCTGATTCAACGATAAGTTGAATAGAAATCAAAAAGTCAATCCCCAGTCTAGCAATAGGCTGGGGATTTTTGTTGTATCATAATGATGTCTGTATTGTATTTATCGCGCTCTAGTTGAAGTCCTTAAACTTCACCCACATTAAAACTGGGTTTTCATTTGACTCCAGCCCTTCAAGTGTTGTTCTTGTTCTATATTCAACTTGCCCTGGTGCTAATTTCTCAATGATCTCAACAGCATCATAAGATGCCATAGAGGCCAATAGCCTGTCACCTTCCCATTTTATAGGAGTAAACGTATAGAATTCCGTTTCTGCTTTAGAAATATTCAAAGTAAACTGAGCGCCAGTTTCCCGATCGACTATACTCCTGAGTGCGCCACCTCTGAAACCAAGCTCTGACATAAGATATAAATACCTTTCACCCACCAAATGAGACCAAAGCATCCATACTTTTTCCGTGGTGTTAAGGAGTCCCATGGCTTTCTCATAGTCGCCTAATAAGGCGGGGTCTTTCCAAAGCCAGTTATCGCCATAATCCAATTTAATCAAAGGCCTAGCTTGATCGCCTTCTATCATAAAAATAGTATCACTTAATACCGTTCTGTAATCTGCGCCCTCTTTATATTCGTTGAAAGTATTGAAAGTCATTTGCATGAAATCTTGTCTCGCAAAATGAGGAAGGGCAGTGGATCTCCTTTTGAAATTTTCATCCAGAAATACGAGCCTGCCATCTAGGTCATCCGTATTGAGGTTTGCGACATAGCCATTCTTTTGAGGGAAGACATTAGTGTAGGGATACTCCATTTTGAAAGAAGAAATAAAATTTCCTTCATGATCGTAGTTCAAAACTCTATTATTCGCACTGCTGTAAACCACAATATGATCACCTTCTTGCCATATGTCTGTAATGCCCTGATATTCCTCGGGTCCATTTCCATTGTGGTTAAATGCTCCTTCAAACTTACCTTTTTTATTATAACGGAAAATATTGGGCTCCTTTGAATCCACAATTACATAGTGCTCTGCAGATTCGCTTAATTTATAGATGATGCTCATGAAGCCATCGCTCCCTTCTTCAAGCTGCATTATTTCTACTGCTTCAATGGCCGAAGCCAATTTAACCTCTACTGCATCAAGGTTGATTGGGATCGATTTAAAATCATCAGAAGGAATGTTTGTTTCTTTTGACGAATGACTTTCTTGTCCTCCCGAGCAAGAACTCAGCAGAACAGATATTGCGAAAACATATATGGTATACTTCATGGATTTACATTAAGAATTATGGCTTTATAAGATCGACTAAAAATTGAGTGACAAAAAATAACATCGGATTGATTGTTTTGAAAAGTCCAATGGCGGGTTAATAAACAGTGAGCATGATCTATTATTCAGTGGGTACTTTATTGGCCTGCGCCCTTAGGACAAAATATATGAGTAATGACAAAGCGTAAATCATCAATCCGTAGATAGTCGGGATGAAAGTGAGTTTCAAACCTCCAGCCAATACAGCTGGGTGAATATCTCCTGCCGCCTCAATGGCCTGAAATGCACTTGTTAAATCAAGAGCGCTGGCGAGTATGCCTATAATAAAGGCAAACAGGCCTACCTCTTTTATTAGGTTTATCTTTCGTTGTGAATTCTTATTCACCTGATTGGCTAAAACAGCTTTAGCACTAAAAACCGACAAAACGATCATGATTACGGCAATGATAGTTTGAATGCCCATGAACAACTTACTTCCTAAAAAAAATAACTCTAGCATAATTTGAATATTTAAGGGTTAGAACTTGCTTTCAAAGCTATTAAGGAAGCTTTGCAATGTGTAAGTCATATCCATCTGTATACCTGTCGTTAGTCGATATTCGGGTTAAAATAGTAAGAAAGGAGCGGAATTAGTTAACGTTTTACTTAATCTTGAATAATGATCAAGCATTCTCGTCAAGTTATATTTTGGGTATTTGTATTTGCTTTTTTGAACCTGTTATTCGGTTTGAAATGGAGTAATTATCTCGATTCCTTTTACTTCACATCCATGCTTATGCCAGTAGCAATTGCTACTTCATATTTTTTCAATCTTTTTCTGGTTCCACAATATCTAGAAGCAAAAAGATACTTCTGGTTTGCGCTTTATACTTTTTACACCGTGGTGGTTTCGGTTTTTTTATCTGGGCTAATCGCCATGGCAGCATTTGTTTTTCTCACCGACTTCAATTGGAATCGGATGAGCCCTGTGGCTGGCGATATACTGCAATTAGGGGTCATCATCTATTTTGTAGCCATTTTATTCTCTTTCATTCGGGTATACCGATCGAACCTTGAACGAGATGCTAGGATTGCTGCTTTGGAGGAAGCAAATCAGAAAAACCTATTACAAACCATCACAGTAAGGTCGAATCGTGAGGCCGTTTCAATTTCAGTTGATGATATTCTTTATATAGAAAGCCTTGCCGATTATGTTAAAATCAACACGCTTACTGGGGTCGTCATTACCAAAGAAAAAATAAGTGGTTTAGAGAAAATGCTTCCAGAATGGTTTATTCGTATTCATCGGTCTTACCTAGTGAACAAAAATAAAGTGGAAGCCTTCGGCCATGATTATGTTAAAGTTCAAGCCCAACAACTTCCTGTGGGTAGAAAGTATAAAAAGGAGGCTTTGGAAAGAATAAATAATAACAAAGAATTGACGTCTTAAACGTTTCAGGTTTTCAAAACCATACACGTTTTTTAGCAGTTCTAAAGTTTACTCTTCAACTTTCACTCCTCTCCAAAAAGCGACATAGTTTTTGATGCCTTTGGCCATTTCTTTGGTTTCGGGGTAGAACCAAGCGGCATCTGGGTTTTCGCTACCGTTTACTTCAATGGTATAATAACTGGCTACGCCTTTCCATGGGCAGGTGGTGTGCGTGTCTGTTTTTGTGAAGTATTCTTTTTTGATCGAATCGTGAGGGAAATAGTGGTTTCCTTCAATCACAATGGTGTCGTTACTTTCTGCAATTACTTCTTCGTTCCAAATGGCTTTCATGGCTTAAAATTAAAATTGAGGTAAACTATTCCTGTTTTAGGAAGCTTACCTCAATTTAACCGAGCATACTGCTTGCTGGTTCAAAGTTTATTTATCAAATGTCGGACAGTGAACAATTGGATAATTAGACTACATAAATTTAGCCTTTCAGTTTGGCCTCTTCTCTTTCTATTTCTGCTTCTAATTCTCTTTCATGATATACCGCTTGTTCTACTGCATTAGCTACAATGTCAGCCAAAGAGGTATCTAATGCCGAAGGAATCACCTGATCTTTGGTAGGGTGCTCAACGCTCTTTGCAATAGCAAAGGCAGCGGCTAGTTTCATTTCCGTACTGATGGTTTTTGCACGAGCTTTCAGAGCACCTTTGAAAATACCAGGGAAGGCCAAAACATTATTGATCTGATTAGGGTAATCGCTTCTACCAGTGCCTACAATCGCAGCACCTCCTTCAAAAGCTTCTTCTGGGTGAATTTCAGGTTCTGGGTTGGCCATAGCGAAAATGATTGGATCTTTGGCCATGTTCTGAATATCTGCCTTGGTTAGTACATCTCCCTTGCTCACTCCAATAAACACATCGGCTCCTTTGATGATCTCATGAATATCGCCTTCTACATCTTGGAAGTTTGAGTACTTTAAAAGTTCAGTTTTGGCTGAATTTAAGTCGTACCTTCTTCTATGAATAGCGCCCTGACTATCGGCAACGATCAATTGTTTAATTGAAACACAAAGTTCAGATTCTACATTGTAGCAACGTAAAAGCTTGGCAATGGCAATTCCGGCAGCACCAGCCCCATTGATTACTACTTTCATGTCTTCTACTTTTTTGCCTACTACTTTGGCTGCATTAATCAAAGCCGCAAGGGTTACAATGGCGGTTCCGTGTTGATCATCATGAAAAACAGGAATACCAAGGTCTTGTAGCTTTTCTTCGATAATAAAGCTTTCAGGCGCCTTAATATCTTCAAGGTTAATACCTCCAAAAACTGGAGCAATTCTTCTAATAGTATCTATGATATCGTCAGTATCATCGCAATCCAAACAAATAGGAAAGGCATTAACCCCTGCAAATTTTTTAAAGAGCATGGCTTTTCCTTCCATTACCGGTAGAGATGCTAAAGCCCCAATATTGCCTAAACCTAAAACGGCTGTTCCATTTGTAATCACGGCAATAGTATTGCCCTTAATGGTCATGTCGTAGGCCAGCTCTGGATTTTTCTCTATTTCTAAACAAGGTTGGGCAACTCCCGGAGAATACAGCAAAGAAAGGTCTTCCTTACTGTTTACATCCATTTTATTGGTGATTTCGATTTTCCCTTTAAGGTTGTTATGTAGGTCGATAGACTTTTTATATACTTCTTTCATATTCGTAGTTCCGCTTTTCAATTCTTTACCCCCATTGGGTAAACGGCCGTAAAGTTAGGGATATCATCGCTATTAGCAGCCAAATATTCTTTCTCAAATCACTAAATGTTGGCGATTGACGATTGCCTGGGTGTCTATTCTAGCCATTATATTTGGAGGACTAAACTTTCTTTTTAAAGCTGGTAGCTTAAAAAACATGACGTACATCATTAAAATTATCTAACCATTTTCGGTAATTCATGGTTGAAAATATGAAATCACTAAAAAGCTAAAACCATGAAAACCATCCTCGTACCCATAGATTTTTCTGAACAGTCTAAATATGCTTTGAATTTTGCTGCTCAATTGGCCGAAAAAGGCAAACTTCAAATTCAAGCTATTCATATTATTGAAGGCCCCCAAAACCATACTTTCAATACTATGGGTGATGGTATTGCCAATGAATCGGAGGACTATTTTTTCTTAAAGCAACTGCTTGAGAAGACCAAAGAAAACATGCGCAACCTTGTGGAAAGTAAGGCTTATGCAGGAATTAATATTATAGGTTCTGTAGAGATAGGGAATCCGTATCAGAGTATCTCAAAGGCCATTGCCGATCATCAGGCTGATTTGGTTGTGATGGGTTCTAAAGGTGTAAGTGGGATTGATGAAGTGTTAATTGGCTCGAATACTGAAAAAGTTGTGCGTCATGCCAAATGTCCTGTAATTACTATCAAGTCAGAAGTAAAATTGAATACCATTCAGAATATAGTGTTGGCCACCAATTTACGTGAAGAACAATCGATACTTTTTGTAGAGCTTAAAAAATTACAAGCATTAACTGGAGCTAAATTGCATTTGGTAAAAATAAATACCACCAACGATTTCCATACCCAGCGTCAAATGCAAGATGAGTTTGTGAGGTATATCAACGACCATCAATTGGCCAATGTGCATACGGCAATTTATAATGAGACTTCTGAAGAAGAGGGGATTTTGGCTTATGCCGAAGATGTTAATGCCGATATGATTGCCATTGGAACACACGGTCGAACCGGCTTGCTTCATTTATTGAGTGGAAGTATTGCTGAAGATTTGGTGAATCATTCTCAAATTCCAGTTTGGACACTCTCTAGGAAGAAATAAGGATCGATAGATCCAAAATCAGAATTTCAATACAGAAAGCCCGAAATTGCTCGGGCTTTCTTATTTTTGAAAATGGCCAAGAAAAGTAATCGAGATAAGGGACGTTCTGGAGTAGTCTATTCTACCAGCGATGATTTTCAATACGAATATGAAAACGATTTCACCCAAGAGACGCTAGTGCCTAGTGCTCAAAAGTTGAAGGTGATGTTGGATAAAAAAAGCCGTGGAGGTAAGCAAGTAACCCTTGTGGAAGGTTTTGTGGGTACGGATGACGACTTGAAAGAACTGGGTAAACTACTCAAGCAGAAATGTGGTGTAGGTGGGTCGGCTAAAGACGGAGAGATTCTAATTCAAGGAGACTTTAGAGATAAAATACTTCAGTTGCTCCAATCGGAAGGTTACAATGTCAAAAGGGTAGGAGGATAAAGGAATACTGCTCCGTTAAAAGATCATCCAATAGCCAGAATGAAATACAGGAAGTTTGCGCTCACCGCTTTTCATTCTGAGGCACGAAGGATATAGAAACGAGAAGTTTTTAATCAACATTAGAACTTATGAGAACCCTACTTTTACTCACCATTTGTTCCGTATTGCTTGGTTGCCAGTTCAGTGAAAAGGAAATTCCGACCACCTCAGGTTTTCTAGAAATCAACGGTTCTCAAGTGTATTATAAAACCATGGGGCAGGGCGATCCTCTGGTGATTGTCCATGGCGGCCCTGTGATGGAGCATTCCTATTTTCTCCCTCATTTTGAAGAACTCGCCAAAGACTACCAGCTTATCTTTTACGATCAAAGGGCTTGCGGACAATCTTCCGTAGAGGTACAAGTCGAGACCATGAACTTAGCAGGTTTCGTAGACGACATAGAGCAAATCAGACAAGCACTGAAGCTAGAGAAGATTAATTTGTTCGGCCATTCTTGGGGTGGATTACTGGCCATGAAATACGGAATCAAGTATCCTGAAAATTTAAATCACCTCATACTCTCCAACTCCATTGCACCAAGTGTAGCCGATTGGCAATTAGAAGGTGGTCGTGTTTCAGAAAGGGCTACGAATAAAGATCGCGAAGACCGCCAAGCCATTATGGAGTCTGGGGCATTGCAAACTTTAAACCCCTCTAAAGCAATTGAAAAGCTCTTACGCATATCATTCCGACCTCAAATGTACGATACCACGAACTTGAGTAAGCTCAAGCTCTTTGTGCCACAAGATTATATGCAGCGCAGTCAGGTTTTTGGCTTATTGGGACCCGATTTAGCGGATTTCGACCTTTATTCTGACTTGAAGAAAATCACCTGCCCTACGTTGATTATCTATGGCAGTGAAGAACCTGCCGCAAGCCTTCATGCCGAAAGAATGACGGATAGCTTCCCTAACGGTCAACTGTCCATCATTCAAAAATCTGGTCACTTTCCTTTTGTAGAAAATGAAAAGCAGTTTTTCGCAACCATTCAATCCTTTTTAGAAAAATAATATCAAGCGGCCCTCCAAAAGTTGGTAGTTCTATTTTATTTCGAACCCAAACTGTTGATTTTCTTTAGCGCAAAACTGGGGGCTATTCTGAAAAGCGCATAAAGAATTTTCACTCCTGCTACCTTAATTTCAGTTTGACCTTTTCTCAATCCTTTGAGCATTCCTTCTACCGCTTTTTCTACCGTAATGGCAATTTTAGGTGGATTTCCTTTGTGCCATGGCGTATTTACTACTGGCAATAATATTTCAATTATTTCAAGGTTTCGTTTCGAAGACTGAATTCTGAGCACTTGAGTAAATGAATGTAAAGCAGCTTTAGTCGCACTATAAAACGGGTAAACAGCTCGGGGCGAATAGACCAAACCAGATGTAATGTTAATCACTGCGGGATTTGGATTTTGTTCTAACAGCGGAGAGAAAAGTTTTGTCAGAGCAATTGGAGCCATTAGATTGACCTGAATTTCCTTTTTCGCTACTTCTAGAATATCGGGCGTATCATGAAAATTGAGGGTATGAGTAATGGCTGCATTGTTCACCAAAACATTACAGGTAGGGTGTTTTTCCTTGACCCAATCAAAGAGTTTTGTAGGGCCTTCTTCTTCAGATAAATCGCAAGCCAAATAATCGATAGAAGGCATTTGAGCTTTTGTGCGCTTTAATTTTTCTAGTGAGCTGCCACAGATCAATACTTTATTGTTGAGTTGGATTAACCTTTGGGCAAGTTCCAGTCCAACGCCTGAACTTCCTCCGGTAATTAATACGGTGTTGTTTTCAAGTTTCATCTTTTTTGACAAAACTAGACTCCGTGAAAACTCAAAACATTGACCTAGGTTAAGATAGCTCTTTTTTTCTTACGCGGCTTAAAGATTCTGGGGCTATTCCTAAATAGGATGCAATCATATGCTGCTTCAATCTGTGTTCTAGATTTGGGAAACGCTCTAGAAAAACTTGGTAACGGCTTTCTGCATCCAAGAACAAAAATTCCCGTTCGCGAGCTTCTTTCATAATGAATGCCTTTTCCAATACTTTAATCAATAACTCATTCCAGCAGGGGTGGCTTTCTTTCAATCGGAGCCAGCTTACATAACTGATGGTCAGTACTTCCGAATCTTCCAGTGCCTCGATAGAAAAGTACGAAGCTTGGTTCAATACCATGGCCGAATAAGCACTTACAAAGCTATGTTCGGGCATAAAAACTTTGGTGTATTCTTTTCCCTCTTGGTCGGTATAAAGAAAACGGAACAGGCCTTTTGTAACAAAGCCAAAAATCTTGGGTGTTTCTCCGGCTTCAATAAAACGATCGCCTTTCTTCAATTGAACCAGTTTTGTCAAAGATAAGAATCGCTGAGTTTCAGAAGATGGCACTCCACTAAACCATGGACTTTGGATTACTTTTTCTGTAGCGGGGTTAATAGTCATTGGTTTATACTGGTATTTAAGAAGGAGTACAAGGGTCTAATTTACTCTTTTCAAGAGAAAAATACTGAATCAGAGGAACCATCTAGGCATGAAAACTCTTCCTTAACTCTGGTTCTGAAAAATAATGTTGAAATTTTTCAACAACGCGGGAACTAATCAATCGTTATACTGATTGAACGTTCATTCAGTTTAAGTAAATCCATTATGGAACCCATAGCAGAAAAGAAAAAACTCATTTTAGAAAGTGCCTTAGCGCTTATTAAAGATCATGGTTTTCATGGTTGCCCAATGAGCATGATGGCGAAAAATGCAGGAGTGGCAGCAGGCACCATTTATACCTATTTCGATAGCAAAGATGACTTGATTGGTGAGCTATTCTTTTACGCAAAGAGTATAATTTTTAACCATGTAAGCGGAAGCGATGATCCTTCGTTGGATTTTAAAACACGATTTTTTAACTACTGGAATAACTTAAGTGAGCTCTATTTAGACCGCCCAGAAATACAGAGCTTCTTTGAACAATTTATGATTTCACCTTTCAATACCCGTGAAATTCAGAATGCAGATTCTCCATGGCATGATTGGAATAGTAACTTCTTTCAAGAAGGAATTGACAAGGGGATTTTAAGAAATCTTTCGCCCGACATTCTCTTTATCATGGTGATCGGAAGTGTCAATTCCATGTCGAAAGTCAGGCAGAATTTTAGTGAAAAAGTTGCAGAAAGAGGAATCGATCTTAATCAACTCGCAGAAATGACCTGGGACGCGATTAGGAAACAGTAAGATTTTCCCCACAAAAGAATAAACATAAACCTTTAAAACAGATAGATTATTATGAGAGGAATTAAGCAATTCTTGCTTTATGGCCTATTGGTTTTTCTAGTGCCCAAACTAACAATTGGACAAGAAAATCAACCAATGAATACCAAACTCAGCTTAGACCAGATTTTGGATTACGCCTTAGAAAATAGCCCCATGATTCAGCAATCGTTGCTGGATGAAGAAATTGGGGAACATGAAATTAAATCAAGTTTATCGGGTTGGTTGCCTCAGGTGACTGCCGATTTTGGTGCTTCGCATAATATTAAGCGCCAAACTCAGGTCATTGGAGATCAGCTAATCACTTTTGGGCAGAATTATAATTCAAACCTGCTTTTTCAGGTAAATCAGACATTATTTAATCGCGACCAGTTTTTTGCTTCACAAACAAAAGACTTGGTGCGTTCGCAACTCGATCAGAGCACTGAAGGAAATAAGATGAATACGGTGGTGATGGTAAGCAAAGCATACTACGATATTTTATTGACTTACGAGCAACTCGAAATTTTAGATGAAAACCTGAACCGTTTGCAAAAACAGTATCAGGATGCTAAAAGCCGTTACGAATCTGGCTTGGTAGATAAAACGGACTATCAAAGGGCTGGTATATCACTTTCTAATCTTAAAAGCGATAGAAACCGAGTAGCTACTTCTTTGGATGCTAAGTTTGCTTATTTAAAACAGTTAATGGGTTTTCCATTGCCCAATGATTTGAATTTAGATTTTGATTATGCGGCCATGGAAAAGGAAACCGTGATGGATACTACTGAGGAATTAATGGTGCAAAACCGAATTGAGCATCAACAAATGGAAACGCAACTCTCCTTATTTGGATTGCAAACCAAGTATCAAAAGTGGTCATACATCCCTAAGGTTTCGGCCTATTATAATTATAATATGTTGTTTTTTAATAATGAATTTTCCGATCTGTACCGAAAAAATTACCCTACTTCTGTGGTGGGTGTTTCTGTGGGCATACCAATCTTTCAAGGTGGAAAAAGAACTCAACAGATTAAGATTGCCGAACTCAATGAAGAGCGTCTTCAGTTAAGCAAAACCAATTTAGAAAGCCAAATCAACACCGAATACGAAACGGCTTTGGCTTCGTACAAAAGTAATCTCTATGAATGGGAGTCGGTAAAAGAAAACATGGAATTGGCTGAAGAGGTGTACAACATTATCAAGTTACAATATGATGAAGGTATCAAAGCCTACGTGGATCTTATTGTGGCAGAAACCGAACTAAGAACTTCACAACTCAACCACTACAATGCACTTTATAAGGTTTTAGCCAGCAAGCTCGACCTGAAAAAGGCTTTAGGATACATAGAAATCAATTGATCAAGCAAATAACTATTTCAAAATAATGAGAACACAAGCTACAATATTGACCTTGGCTGTAATGCTATTTGGCATTTCATCATGCAGCAAATCAGAGGCCACTGTACAACAAGCTGCACCTCCGGCTGTGGCGGTAAAAGCTATTACGGTAGAACAAAAACAGGTAACTGCAATAGATGAATATCCTTCCACAGTAGTACCTAAAAACGAGGTAGAATTAAGACCTCAAATTAGTGGTACAATTACCAATATTTTTATTCAAGATGGGCAAACTGTTAAGAAGGGGCAGAAGCTTTATGAGATCGATCGAAGTAAATATGTAGCAGCAAAACAGCAAGCAGAAGCGGCTGTTGCTATTGCGGAATCTAATTTGGCTCGAATCACAAAAGATGTAGAGCGTTATGAACGATTGATTGAAAAAGATGCTATTGCAAAGCAGCAAGTAGATTATGCTAAAGCCGATTTGCTTACAGCACAGTCGCAGCTTACTGCGGCTAAAGCACAATTAGAAAGCTCAAAAACCGATTTGAGCTACACTTTAGTAACAGCTCCGTTCGATGGTACCATCGGTATTTCGCAAGTACGTTTAGGAGCTCAAGTTTCACCGGGTCAGCCATTGCTGAACACCTTGTCGTCAGACAACCCAATTTTGGTGAACTTCTCGATAAGTGAGCGCGAAATTCCTAGGTTCAATCGCTTGATGAAAGGAAACGATAATCCAGATTCACTTTTCACTATCTCTTTTCACGATGGATCAGTTTACCCGTTTGTGGGTGAATTAGTAACAATAGATCGCGCTGTTGGAAGACAATCAGGAACGATCAGTTTGAGAGTGAAATTCGACAATCCGAATCGTGACCTTATTTCAGGAATGACGGTTTCTATGCGCGTAATCAACCAAGATTATGGTCAGCAAGTAATCATTCCTTACAAAGCCGTAACCGAGCAAATGGGAGAATACTTTGTCTATGTAATCGACAATGAAAATACGGTGAGTCAGCGCAAGCTAGAATTGGGGAGTTTACTAGGCGCAAACATAGCGGTGCGCAGTGGTTTAAAGCCAGGAGAGAAAATTGTTTTTGAAGGAATTCAGAAACTTAGACAGGGCGCCAAAGTAGCACCTGAAATGCTTCCTTCTCAATTGTAATATCAATTCCATCTTCAAAAATTAAAAAGAATGATATCACAAACTTTTATAAAACGGCCAGTCATGGCAATGGTAATTTCCATTGTGATTGTGCTGGTAGGGGCTTTGGCAGCACTCAATTTGCCGGTTACCCAATACCCAGATATTACACCGCCAGTGGTTTCTGTTTCGGCCAATTATACTGGCGCAGATGCTAAAACGGTGGAGCAAACGGTAGCTACACCTATCGAAACGCAGATTAACGGTACTCCGGGCATGGCTTACATTAGCTCGAACAACACAAGCACTGGCCAAATGCAAATGAACGTAACCTTTGAAGTAGGTACCGACATTAATATTGCCACTTTGGACGTGCAAAACCGTGTGAGTATTGCTGAACCTACTTTGCCAGAGGCTGTTCAGCGTTTGGGTGTAACAGTAAGAAAGCGTAACCCAAGTATCATGATGGTAATTGGCTTGTATTCGCCAGAAGGTTCTCACGATACTAAGTTTCTTTCCAATTACGCCAACATCTATGTGCGCGATGCGCTATTGAGGGTAAAAGGGGTAGGAGACATTGTTTCTATAGGTCAAGATTTCAGTATGAGGGTTTGGTTGAAACCAGACAAACTTGCTCAGTATGGAATTTCTTCTGCAGAAGTAACGGCTGCCATTAGAGAGCAAAACTTACAAGTAGCTGCCGGAACTGTGGGTGGAATGCCTCAGTATCAATCACAGGCTTTTGAATACCCAATTACCGTGAATGGTAGATTGGAAAATGAGGCTGAGTTCGAAGACATTGTTCTGAGAACTGATGTTGATGGTTCTTTAGTGTATTTGAAAGATGTAGCCAGGGTAGAATTGGGTCAGTTCAGTTATGGTCGTCAGTCGATTATCAACCAGAAAGACGCTACTATTTTGTTGGTGTACCAAGCACCGGGCAGTAACGCTATAGATACTGCCGAAGGAATTTATGAGGCGATGGATGAGCTGAAAGCGGCTTTTCCTGCCGATATGGATTATATCGTGCCGTTCGAGGCGGTTTCAGTGGTGCAGGTTTCCATCAATGAAGTACTGACCACTTTTGCTGAAGCATTGCTTTTGGTAATTATCGTTGTGTTCCTCTTCCTGCAAAGTTGGAGGGCTACTTTAGTACCAATCTTGGCGATTCCAGTTTCTATTATCGGAACCTTCATTTTCTTTGTGCCGCTTGGTTTTACCATCAACACATTAACCATGTTTGGCTTCGTATTGGCCATTGGTATTGTGGTAGATGATGCCATTGTGGTGGTAGAAGCTGCTCAGCATTACATCGATCGTTATAAGCTTTCAGCCAAAGAGGCAACCATGCGGGCTATGAAAGACATTACTGCACCAGTAATTGCTATCGCTTTAATTTTGGCTGCGGTATTTATACCAGTTGGTTTTATTCCGGGTATTGTAGGTAGAATGTACCAGCAATTTGCCATCACTATTGCCATTTCAGTATTGATTTCGGCTTTTGTGGCTTTAACACTTACTCCGGCATTGTGTAGTTTATTGTTGCGTCCGTCTAAAGTGAATGAAAATGGAAAAGGCATTAATAAGTTCTTCTTCAAATTCAATAATTGGTTCGAAAGAGTAACTTCTTCTTACTCAAATGGAGTGAAAAGAAGTATTAAAGGAGCTCCACTGGTATTGATTCTATTGGCCTGTATTTTCGCAGGAACCATCGGTTTATTCCAGTCAAAGCCAACCGGTTTTATTCCTACTGAAGATGAAGGACGTTTGTTCATTTCATTAGAGTTGCCAGAAGGTGCGTCTAGCGCCAGAACAAGAGCGGTAATGGATGAAATGGCGCAAATCATAAATGACACCGAGGGCATAAACAATGCCACAGGTATTGGTGGATTGAATGCGATTAACTTCTCGTTTAAGCCAAACTCAGGTACTTTCTTCCTTCAAATGGATCCTTGGGAACAAAGAAAAGAACCTTCTCAGCAGTTATTTGGCCTTATTGGTCAGTTAACTCAGAAATTTGGAGTGATTAAAGAAGCCAATATTGTGGTAATTCCACCGCCAGCCATTCCTGGTTTAGGTCAAACAGGTGGATTTAGTTTTATGCTAGAACAAAAAGCTGGTGGCGACATCAAAGAATTGGAACAAGTGATGGGGCAGTTCTTAATGGCGGCCAATCAGAGGCCTGAAATTGCTATGGCCTATAGTTTCTTTACCGCAAAAACTCCAGGCTATAATGTTGAAGTAGACCGTGAAAAAGCGAAGAAACTTGGGGTGAATATTTCGGATGTATTTGCCACCATGTCGAATTACATGGGAAGTAGCTACATCAACGATTTCACACGCTACGGAAGAAACTTTAGGGTAGTAGCCCAAGCAGATACTTCGTACAGAACTAGAATTGAGGATTTAAATCAGTTTTATGTGCAAAGCCGACAAGGTGGAGCGGTACCGTTGAGTGCTTTAATCAGTTACAAAGTTGTAGAAAACGCACCAGTGATTTCTCACTACAACCTTTTCCGTTCTTTAGAAATTAATGGTAATGCTGCCCCAGGCTATAGTTCTGGTCAAGCTTTAGCGGCTTTAGAAGAAGTGGCTGCGGAAGTACTACCTGCAGGCTATGGTTACGATTTCTCCGGCTTGAGTAAGGAAGAATTGTCGTCTGGCAATAGCACGATTATGATTTTCGCTTTGGCGATTGTCTTGGTGTCATTGTTATTGGCTGCTTTATACGAAAGCTGGTCGGTGCCTTTCTCAGTGCTTTTGGCTTTGCCATTGGGTGCTTTTGGAGCCATTGTAGCCCTTACTTTCTTGCCGAAATTAGACAATAATGTATATGCTCAAATTGGTTTGATTACGCTGATTGGTTTGGCTGCCAAAAACGCTATTCTAATTGTGGAATTTGCCAAAGAGCGTGTGGATAGAGGTGTGCCATTAGTGGCGGCTACTTTAGATGCAGTGAAACTGAGGTTACGTCCGATTATCATGACATCATTGGCCTTTATTTTGGGCGTTGTGCCTTTGGCAATGGCGCATGGTGCAGGAGCGGTAGCACGTCAAACCATTGGCTGGACAGTGATTGGAGGTATGCTTGCCGCTACATTCTTGGCCATTTTCTTTGTGCCAGTATTGTATGTAGTGATCACAAGAATTGCGTACGGTAAAAAAGAATTGGCAGCATTAGAAGCCAGTTATGTTCCTGAAGAGGAATAGAAAATAGTTGTTAGTTGTTGATGTATGGAAACCGGCTTGATTTATTTCGAGTCGGTTTTTTTATGGGAAGTTGAATTATTTCAAATGAAATTAGTTCTTGGAATTCGTAGTAAGAGGTATGTCTTTCGGAGCTATTTCAATTACTTTTCCGTTGCGAGAAACGATTAAAGGACTATTGTTCCTTTTCTTGAACTCAACCATTTTTCTGTAAGCCTCCTTAAGTCCCAAGCTTACTTTTTGCTCTAATTCTTTTAATTCGTCTTTAATGTCCATTATACTTTCTGTTTAAATCAGACCAAATTTTTTCATTTTTTATAACCACTTCAGAACCCGATCCTTGAGCAATAAACTCAAAATTTTCAGACGAGTTGTCCACCAAAATCCATTTATCCACAATGGATTTATAGATTTTAAAGAAGTTTACTAAACCGTTAAAGTATCTTCTTTCAATTGTTGTAACTGGAATGTTATGCCCTCCTTCTTTAACTCTTGTTTCAACTCTATGAATTGCCAAGCCAACGGAGTCAAGTGCTAAGAAAAGCAGTATAACTTCGTAATCACGTACTCTTGTCATTTTAACAAACCCTTGATAAGACTTTGTTGATAACGTTGTTTCAAACGCAAATGATTCTTCATTGTTTACCAGTTCTTTGATCCTTAGAAGCATTAATCTGCCAGCTCTGATGCCAGCTTTCTCTGGGTTTAAAGGAGAAATCCCTTTCGCTATTTCATCTGCGTTTACGAATTCGTCACAGTCAAATATTTCTGGAAGAATTGTGTAGGAAAGAGTTGTCTTTCCAGCTCCATTGGCCCTGCTATGATGTACATTCTCTTCACATCACAAATATAGGATTTCTTATCCTAGTTATTGTAGAAGCCCTTTCAACAAGTTAAGCCTTCCATTTAGTGACTTTCTTTAATTATGATTTAAGCTTACTTCAAAATACTAATCGAGTAAATCTTAACCTTCTCTACTAGGTATTGATTTTTGTCTTCTCGTTGCTGAATTTTTTTAACGATATCCATTCCTTTGGTCACCTTACCAAAGGTGGCGAAACCTTGCCCATCAGGGTTTCTCTTTCCTCCGAAATCCAGTGAAGGTTGGTCTCCGATACAGATGAAAAATTCAGCAGTAGCCGTGCCCGGCCCAACACGAGCCATAGATAAAACACCGTCTTTGTGTAAAATTCCAGTTTTCTCGGTGGTTTCATGTTCAATAGGCGGATAAGAAGTCACCGAACGGTTATAGGAAATTCCACCTTGAATCACTTCAATCTTCACCTCATTATTGGGTTGATTGTCCATTCTTACTGTACGGTAAAAACTGGCGCTATCAAACTTATGGTTCTCAATGTACTTAATGAAATTTGCTACAGTAATAGGCGCCTTATCTGGGTTAAGTTCGGCCATAATGGAACCCAATTCGGTTTTTATTTCAATATTTATCACTTGGGCTTTAAGACCGAAAAATGAAGTCAGAAGCAGCAATGTGAAGAGGAATGTTCTTTTCATAGCAAATCGTTTGATAGTATGAAAGATATGTTTTTTAATAATTAACCTGCCTAAGAATTTGGTCAACTACTCACTCGGCCATTTGAATGGCGAAGAAACTTAAATACAATCCGCCAAAACATCAGCAGCCTTTGGGTTCAACCTAAACCAAAGTTCTGGTTCAATCATTTCTAACTCGATAATGGCCAGTTCATCATTGTTATCCCGAATAATATCTACTCGAGCCAAAGAAGGACTTGGGCTGCAAACCGACACTGCTTTTTCAGCGAAATCCATTTCTGCTTGAGTAGGTTGATAGTCGTGGACGCTTCCACCAAAATCATCCTGCACACGGAAATCACCCGGTTTGGCCACTTTTAATACCGCATGAGTAAATTGGCCACCCATCACCATTAAGGAAATTTCACCTTTAAAAATATTCTTCTGAAAAGGCTGAAGCATAAAGGCTTCGTTCTGAATTAATTTTTGAAAAATGGCCTCGTGTGCTTCAATATTATCTGCATTTAACTTGTAAGTGTGGCGCGATGCCCCCGATACGCAAGGCTTTAAAATGGTTTCTTCCCAACCTGTTAGTGTATGTAGTTCTTTCAAAGAAGTGGTAGTGCCTTTTTCTATATAATGGGTTTTGGGAATGTTAATGCCGCGCTTTTCTAGATCGCCCAAATAATGCTTGTCCATATTCCAGCGCACCAAGTCTATGGCGTTAATCAAGGTGCTTTTCTCTGAAACCAAATCTAGCCACAACTGCCATTCTTCAAAGCGCTCAAAGTAATCCCAAGTAGTTCTGATTAGTACTTTATCTGTGCTACTCCAATCAAAATCAGGGTCTGACCATGATTTACGAACTGCTTTAAGCCCTTTCTTTTCCAAAGCAGAAAGTATGATTTGATCTTCTGTGAGAACATTCTGCACATAAGGAGTGATCTTTTCTGGAGCTACATACTTATCGCAGGTTGCGATTACTATATCGAATTGAACCATAGTGACTATTTGAGGCAAATATAATTTCATTCCTTACACACAAAAGTTTTTTCTACTGTAAATTGTAGGCCTATGTTGCCAGAAAAAGTACGCCTTCCATTTCATTTTGATAAATCCTTATTGGTTAATGATCTTAACAAAATATATGGAGATTGGACCGAACATTTTGTGAAGGATAACTATTCTGGAGATTGGAGTGTGATTCCACTCAGAGGGCCAAAAGGAGCAACTCATCCTATCCTCATGATTTTTTCTGCTCCCGGTGTTACAGAATTTGAAGACACCCCTTTTTTAGCGAACTGTGAGTATTTTAGACAAGTAATTGGAACATTTAAAACCAAAATAACAAGTGTTAGACTAATGAAGCTTGGTGCAGGCTCGGAAATTAAGGAGCATCGGGATTATGATTTGGATGAAGAAAATGGAATTGTAAGGCTCCATGTTCCTGTAGTGACTAATGACAACGTAGAGTTCTATCTAAACAAAAAACGAGTAATTATGAAGGCAGGTGAATGTTGGTATTGTCGACTCTCTGATCCTCATTCGGTTCATAATCGTGGCACTGAAGATCGCGTTCATATGGTGTTAGATATGGAGTTAAATGGCTGGCTTAAAGATCAATTATTGCCAGAGGCTATTTCTGAATAATGTAGTTTTCAATGGCTAAAACATCTAATTCGGATTCGTTGAAAAGCTCGATGGCCTGCTGAGGTGTTTCAACTATGGGCTGGCCTTTTTTATTAAAAGAGGTGTTAAGCACCATTCCATGCCCACTTATGTTTTTTAACTCTAATAATAGTTCATAGAAAGGTTTGTTCCAAATACCACCCACAGTTTGTACTCTGGCGGAACCGTTAACATGGGAAACGGCTTTTAATTTATTGATCCACTCTTCTTTAACTTCATCAACTAAAATCATATAGGGGCTTTCAAAGCCATGTTTGAAATAAAGGTGAACATCTTTTGCAAGCACAGCAGGAGCGAAAGGTCTAAAGTCTTCACGAAATTTGATGTTTTGATTGATATGGAGCTGCATTCTTTCATTAAATGGACAGGCCAATATTGATCTACTTCCCAATGCCCTTGGGCCAAACTCACATCTACCCTGAAACCAACCAATTGTTTTTCCTTCAGAAATAAGTTTTGCTGTAGAGCTTAGAAACTCACTACGGTTTTGATAATGCGTTACGTTTAAGTTCGGAAACGAATCTTTTAGTGTTTCAGCTACATCTTCATCGGAATAAGAAATACCAAAGCAAGTGTTTCCGTTATGCTGCTTTCTTTTTCCTTTTAATAATTCTAACCAACCATAGTAAGCACAGCCCAAAGCCAGTCCATTATCTGCTGCTGCAGGTTCAATGTAAAGTTGGTTAACAAGTCCCTTTTGAATCATTTTGGCATTTGCCACTGCGTTTAATGCCACGCCTCCAGAGTAACATAAAGGCTGATTACCGTTTAATGAAGTTCTACTTTCGACTATATAAATGATGGCTTTTTCTACTTCTTTCTGTGCCCAAAAAGCGATATCTGCATAGTATTGAAAATTCTTCTGAAAAGTAGAGTAATCTAAGGCTGGGGTTTTTAGGCTTGTTTTCCATTCTTCACGAACAAACACCCTTCCATTTTCAAAACTAAAAGCTTCTTGCGTATACACGTTCTTATTTCCGAAAGGAGCCAAGCCCATCAATTTACCGGCATCGCTCATGTTTCCGAAGCAATATTGGCTTATGTAAGCATAAAATCCACCAATTGAATGTTTGGTAGTGGGCATCTGAACCGTATTCCCTTTTGGTATGTCCATTTTGCTAAAGTCCTTGAAAAGAACTTGAAGCTTTTTTCCATCATAATGGTAGAAGCTATCTTTTTCACATATGAGGCCACTAAGTCCGTTTTCAGAAAGCCCTAATTCTTCCAGTGAAGGGTGTAAATCTTCGGTACATTGTTGATAAGGACTGCCACAACCATCAATCACCAAGATATTGAATGCCGAAAAAGGGCTAGTGCCAATAGTGCTGTATGCATGTGCCAAATGGTGAGAAATAGAGTGGAGGGGTGTTTTGGGATAACCTTTAAAAATCCTTTCTCCCTGAAATCGGTTGCGTTCTGGAACTACAAAATTCTCACATTGTACAGTAAGTGCAATGTCATCCATTGTAATTCTGAGTGCATCTAGGCAATATTGAATAGCAAGGTTATCATTGCCTCCATCATGTTTGATTCGGCTTAGCCTTTCCTTTTCTATGGCAATGGCTACCTCACCATTTTTTAGAATTACAGCCGAACCATCATGCGATAAGCCAGTACCCAAAACGTAAATGTCTTTAAGCATGTTCCTTATTGCCTTAGCCAGTATTTCATTTTTGGAAAACTATCTGAATCCGTTAGCCCCATCCATTCCAATAGGGGAAGGCCTATGTATTGACCGTTTTCAAAGTTTTCGATCAACCATTCTGAATCGTTTTTGTAGCCTTCGGGATGAAACACAATTTGAGGGGCTAGATTTAAATGCTTTAGTGCAGCATACGACCATAAAATAGCCGCCATTTCATCACTTTCTCCCTCGGGTTTGTGCTCCTCAATATTACCAGAAATACTAGCTCGTTCTTTAGGCGTCATTACGGCAATATGACCCGCCTCGTGAAGTAAGTCACCAGGGTATTTCAGCTTACCTTGGTCAATAAAAAGCACTCCTTTATCTATATTAATACCAGGTAAAAAAGTTGATTCCTGAATTGATGTGTACTGAATAGGAATACCAATTTGTTCTAAAAATTTGGTAATCGCGTTAATTAGATGAGTATTGTCAAGCATAATGTTTATTTGCTCGGCAAAATATAAGAATTATAGGAGTTTTGTTGGCGCTTTTAAAGCTTATTCTTCCTTGTCGGGGTTTACGAAAGTAAAACCTCTTGCATCTGCTCCTTCATGAAAATCGACTTCTAAGCCCAATAAATACAT
This sequence comes from Roseivirga seohaensis, assembly GCF_001592945.1. Lineage (GTDB taxonomy): Bacteria > Bacteroidota > Bacteroidia > Cytophagales > Cyclobacteriaceae > Roseivirga > Roseivirga seohaensis. The sequence continues at coordinate 71,765 of NZ_LRPB01000001.1, read as the reverse complement.
GGTTTGCCGCTTTTCAACGTGTACATTTACTCCGTCTACTTGATAAGTAATGTCACCTTCTTTGGGTTTGTCGAAGCCCAGTAAGTAGCCCATTCCACCGCAGCCAGAACCACCTTTTACGCCAATTCTTAAACCATATCCTTCAGGAATACTTTTGTTGGACATAATGCTTTTCACCTCTTCCAAGGCTTTTGGTGTAATGGTTACTGGTTCTAACACTTGCGACATATCACTACTTTGTTTGAGTTGTAAACTTAGTCAGAATTGAGAATGTTCCATTCCTTCCGCTTAAGTTGTTGAATATCTTTTAAACTTGAGGGGCTTCTCTATTAATTGGGTTCGGAATATGTGAATATCAATGCTTTTGCCCCTTTATTTCGGTAATTTCAAATTTCTTGAATTCGGCACTTATAAAACCCGCTGAAAATTAACATGCATTCTATGAACTCAAATAGCTCTGGCGCATCGCCATTGGTGTCCATTATTATGGCCGCAAAAGATACTGCACCTTATTTGCACGAATGCCTAGATTCTATTATTGCTCAGTCTTATCCCCATTGGGAATTGATTGCCGTGAATGACCATTCTACAGATGAGACCCCTGAGATTTTGAAGGCCTATACTCAAAAAGATAAACGCATTAAGCTGTATCATAGCGAACGCAATTTCCTGATTCCTACTTTAAAACATGGTTATGCTTTTGCCCAAGGTGAATTAATCAATAGAATGGATTCGGATGATATAATGCCGCCAGATAAACTACAAGTGCTGGTGGAGGAATGGCAGAAGTATGGAAAGGGAACGGTAGTGGCAGGAGGCACAGCCCATTTTGTAGATGAAGGCGAAGTGGGTGAAGGTTTTTTACGTTACGACCGCTGGTTAAATGAAATAGCCACCGATGATAATCACTATGAAGAAATTTATAAAGAGTGTTCTATTCCTTCTCAGTGCTGGTTAATGCACAAAGACGATTTTGATGCTGTTGGGGCTTTCAACCCTGAGGTTTATCCAGAAGATTACGATCTCTGTTTTCGGGTTTATAAGCATGGGTTAAAGATAGTGGGCTTAAACAAAGTGCTTAACCATTGGCGCGACAGGCCAGATAGGATTTCAAGAACGCTTAAAGTGTATAAAGACAATCGCTACTTCGATTTGAAATTGCGCTATTTTTTCGAGCTCGATCGTGATGAATCAAGACCTTTGGTGCTTTGGGGAGCTGGCACTAATGGAAAGGAAATGGCCAAACTTCTTCAGGAAAGAAATCAGTCGTTTTATTGGGTATGCAATAATCAAAAGAAAATTGGTTTAGAAGTGTACAATGTGCTAATGAGGCATGTAAGCTTTATACAAGAATTGGAAAACCCGCAAATTATGGTGGTTGTGGCATCGCCAAAGGGGAAAGAGCAGATAAGAAAGCGATTAGCAGACTATAAAAAGCAGCCAGTAATCGACTTCTGGTTTTTTCTATGACATGATTGCCCTTCTTTTCAAACAATGAAAAAATGAAAATCTAGTTAGATCAATGGCTTTGGCCAATAATCTCATTATTTTCACTCACAATTTCCGACAGTCTAGCAGAATGTCGTATTAAAAATGAACATGGAATACCTTACCGATTTAATTCAAATTTTAATTCCAGCGGGGCTAGTGCTTTATGCTGTGTATTTAGTTGTCAGAAATTTTTTGCAAAAGCAGTTCGATGCTCAATTGATTGGGCTCAAAATGAAAACTACTGACACTGTTTTGCCCATTCGACTTCAAGCCTACGAGCGCATCTGTTTGTTGCTGGAGCGCATTTCGCCCAATAATATGCTGCTTCGGTTGAGTAACCCTAGTATAAACGCTTTCGAATTTCAACACTTGTTATTGAACGAAATTGGTGAAGAACTAAACCATAACCTTTCGCAGCAGGTTTATATGAGCGATGAGGCATGGCAGCGAGTTAGAGATACGGTGAACATAATTATTGCCGTTATTCAAGATGCCTCTCAAGAAATGAAGGCCGAAAATAATGCTATAGATTTATCTCAGACAATTTTTGATAAGATGATGAAGCTCGAGAGTGACCCCATTGGTGATACGCTCTCTTTTGTAAAAAATGAAATTAGACAAGTTTTTTAATCGTGTATGAGTAAGGAGAAGGATTTAAACGAAAGAGAAGAGCAATTTTTTGGCAAAATGAAAGCCAAGGCGGGTAAAATTGTGAATGACCGCGTAAAGCTCAAAGAGCTATTGGCCGATACACAAAAAAAGATGGAAGCCAGTAGTAGTGATGACTCTCTTAAAGCAAAAATCGTTGAGTTTCTATCCTTGATTATGCGCATGATTTCAAGTTATTTGAAAGGTGTTTATACTGAAACGCCTTGGCAAACCATTATCATGTTTGTGGCAGGCTTAATCTATTTTGTTACTCCAATCGATGCCATTCCTGACTTTATTCCCGTTGCCGGACTTATAGATGATGCTACCGTTCTGGTTTGGTTGGGAAAAAGCTTCAGAAGCGATGTGGATCGCTTCAAAAAATGGGAAGAATCGAACGATTCTGAATAGCCTTTGGTTTCCATATTGTCATTCAAAAATCATGACTTATGGAAGCTGTTATTACCAAAGAATTACTTGAAAACGCTATGAGCTATGAGCAATATTTAAGCTTGCTTAGTGGCTTATTAATGGAGGAAAAAACGACTGGAGAGAATCAGTCGGAGGCCATGTTGAATTATGCGCGAATGAACGATAAGCGCATGAAAAAATGGACGAAAATTGGAAAGTTAACTCCCGAAATTCAAGAGCGTTTACTCAACATTACATCTCCGCTCACATTATTAGTAATAACCGAAGGCTGGTGTGGCGATGCCGCCCAAAACCTGCCCTTCATTTATAAAATGACGCAGCTGAATCCACTTTTAGAAATGAAAGTGATTTTGCGCGATGAGCATCCCGAAGTAATAGATCAGTTCCTAACTAATGGTGGACGCTCTATTCCAAAAATCATTGGCCTTGATCCTGAAAGTTTAACTGTTTTAGGTGATTGGGGCCCAAGGCCTACCGAAATTCAAAACGAGTTTTTAGAAAATAAAAAGACACAAGAGCGCACCGCAACCGAGTTTGTAGTGTATTTACACTTGTGGTACGCCCAAGATAAAGGCATAACTCTACAGAATGAATTTTTAGCTAAATTAGAGTTATGGAACAAAAAACAGCAATCGTTGCCGGTGCAAGCGGACTGATTGGTCGGTCACTCACTCAAAATTTATTGAACAGCAACCAGTATGCTAAGGTCATAGCACTGGTTAGAAAACCCTTGGGTATTTCGCATCAGAAATATGCCGAACTCAGCGTTGATTTCGATCAGCTAGAAAGTATGGAAGACTTCCCGAAAGCAGATGACATTTTCTGCTGCTTGGGAACAACTATTAAAAAGGCAGGATCGAAAGAAGCTTTTTATAAGGTGGACTTTACCTACTGCTACAATTTGGCAGAAAGGGCATTGAAGTCTGGTGCAGAAAGGTATTTCTTAGTGTCGGCCATGGGCTCAGATAAAAACTCAAGGTATTTTTATAACAGGGTGAAAGGGGAGCTGGAAGACAAACTCTCATTTCTCGCTTACCGAACCATCTATATTTTTAAACCGAGCTTGTTGCGTGGAAACCGTAGTGAAAGTCGGCCAGGTGAAAAGTTTGCGCAAATCGTTACCCGTATTATTCCGTTTATTGGTCCATTGAAAAAGTATCGCCCCATTCATGCCGATAAAGTGGCAGATGCTATGATGAAAGTAGCCCAACAAGACGATAAGGGTTGTTATTATTACCAGTCAGAAATTATGCAGAAGATGTGAAATGAAGGATTTACTTAAATCGAAACTCTGGCTTTCTGAATTGCTTTGGTTGTTGCTGAGCGCAATTTTCTCATTATTGCTTGTTTTTACTTTCTTTAAAGTAACATCGGTGTTTGGTGATACCTCTTTCGGAATTGGCGACACTTATTTTATTGCAGAAACCTCAGTCTTCTTTTTTCTGGTTTATGCGGCCATTGGCAGTTGGACTTTTATTATGCGTGCATTTGTCAGTAAATTCAAAAATGCAGTCCAAGTTATTTTCCTTACACTCTTTATCGGACTTTCAATTTATTTGCTTCATCAAGCTTTACCAGCTGACGGAGTGAACAAAGGTTTTGAGAATGACGGAGAATGGATTCTTTACGCCCCTTTTTCGAGTCTGAGTTTTCAAGATAAACTGGGTGTTTTGGGTGATATGTTCCTTCAAGGGGTTTGGACGGTTTGGCTTTATTTCGGACTGATTATGAGCTTCATTGGACTTTTTGGGAGACTGTTTTGGCTTTCTCGTAGGGATATGGAGTGAGAACAGGTCGCCCCGCTGGGGCTTTGTATATCTTTTCACTATTGTCTACAAACAGGACACCCCTCTGGGGTTTGACGGATTGAATCTCGTTATAATCATGAGTTTGAAAGCTGTCTTGAGTCTAACTACATTTCCAAGAGTCCCAGCGGGACGACCTGTTTGTAGTAAGATTTAAATGTTAGTTTTAGAGCTCCGTAGGAGCGGCCTGTGTTTGGTCGTAAATATGGTGTAAAGACATTCGCCCCGCTGGGGCTTATGTTTTTAATCCTCTGTTTGCCTACCAACAGGGTACGCCTCTGGGGTTATTGGGTTGAGCTATTGAATAGTAAACTTAAGTGCCATATTGATTTCTACTGTATTGTGAGAAGTCCCATCGGGACGCCCTGTTTGTAGACTAATAAATTTAAATATTAGTTTTTGAGCTCCGTAGGAGCGGCCTGATTAACACGGTAAGCAATTAATGTCGCAATGCCCCCATAAGCCAAATACATCAACACAATGTTGGTATTGGCAAACTCAGGATACCAACTTTTCCATAGTTCCATTTGAAAAGCAGGGTCAGGAAGATGATGGTGCAGCATCATAAGCGGAAGTGACAAAAGCCCAAGAATAAATAAGGGCTTGGTTCTCATTTCGCGCAGCTCATACATTATCCAAGTGGCAATAAAGGGGAAACCGAGATAGATAATGCGCGTCATATCGCCACCCGCCAAAATACCGAAAGCCAGATAGGTAAGCGTAAAAATCAGAAGCACATTTCGTGTGTTGTCATAACGATTTGCCAATACGTATTTTCTTCCAGCCAAAAACAAAGCAGGCCCAAATGCCACAAACATGGCTACCAACCAGCGCACAATTTCAAAAGGGTGGAGGATGGTTTCTTTTGCGTGGTAGAGTAAGGTGATGATGGCTCCTTTTCCTTCTTCTATAGGAGAAAAATAGTGTGCTATAAAGAATTTCGTAATGAGTGAAAGTGCAACAGCCGAAATTAATAATGGAATTGGATAATAGCCTTCTTCGGTTTTACGATTGTGCCAAATGCCATAAACAGTAAGAATGATGACTAAGGCTAAAAATGATTCTTTTTGAGCGGTGGCCATTGGAGCTAGAATCAGTAACCATACGAATTTTCTTTTCAGAATAATGAGTAATAGTAAGGCCTGAAAAAGGTAGACTGGAAGATCAACCGTAACCGGATCGAAGGCATTTAGGCGAATGATGCCTGTCCAATGAAAGAGCAGCCAGAAAAAGCCAGCCATAAACCATTTCAGTTCAAAACCCATTTGCCTCCAAAGCACAAATAGAGCGATTATAGAGGCTAAGGTGAAAAACAGGTTCACCCATTGAAAATCCTGAATCATATTCCCCGAGTCGATTTGAGCAGCCAGCCAAGGCACTAAAATTCGTCCGTTAAAAGGAAAAGGAACTTGATAATTTTCTTCTAAACCCACAAAATAGTGGTAAATATGCGTGTAGTCATTTCCGTCAAAAGCAGGCGCTAAACCATAAGTAATAGGCGCTTGAGTGTTTTTATAGAAAAGGAAGGCAGCCACAGTGATGCTTAAAAAAATGGCCAGCCAAAATAACCTAATTCGCATAGTTTGAAATTTAGCTAAATTACTTGAATCCTATTTTATTAATGGGGTTTTTTGCATTGATATGATCGCAGTGTTACAACATGTTTCCGAGTCATCGGTAACCATAGACGGCCAAGTGAAGGCTGCTATTGGCAGAGGTTTAATGATTTTAATTGGCATAGAAGAAGCCGATAATCATGAAGATATTGAGTGGCTGAGCCGTAAAATAGTGAATATGCGTATTTTCGAAGACGAAGAGGGCGTAATGAATAAAAGCGTGATTGATGTAGATGGCGAAGTTTTGGTGATTAGCCAGTTCACACTACACGCGAGCACTAAAAAGGGAAATCGACCCTCATACATTAAAGCAGCTAAACCCGATGTAGCCATTCCTCTATACGAAGCGTTTAAAGAGCAATTGGCAATGGATTTGGGGAAAGCCATTGGCTCAGGCGAGTTTGGTGCAGACATGAAAGTGGCCTTGGTAAATGATGGGCCAGTAACCATAATAATTGATACTAAAGACAAAAAATAATGACTGAGCAATCGAAAGGAATAACTGCCGTTCAAAAGGAAGTGGACAATTGGATAAAGGAGTTTGGCGTTCGCTATTTCAATGAGCTTACCAACATGGCACAGTTGACAGAAGAAGTGGGGGAAGTTGCTCGTATTATTGCGCGTAGGTATGGTGAACAGTCTGAAAAAGAATCAGATAAAAATAAAGATTTGGGTGAAGAGCTGGCCGATGTAATGTTTGTGGTGGTTTGCTTGGCCAATCAAACAGGGACGGATTTACAAGCCGCTTGGGACATGAAGATGGCTAAAAAAACACAAAGAGATAAGGAAAGACATAAGAATAATGAGAAGTTAAATCCGTAATTCGAAGCTTAAACAATTTTAGGAGAAATTAGGTTGAACTTTTTGTGTTCTATGAATGTCAATAGATTAAATTTTTAGCAACTTTAAACACCTTTTTTAATTAAAATCACCGCGCTGTTATGATCATTTTAGAGATTTTAGGTGTAATTCTCCTAGCTTTTATTTTGCTGAATGTGATTCTCTACTTTGTTGAGCCAAGTCTAATAGCAATTACTTTTTCTCTGGTATTACGAATCTTCAAGAAGAATCCCCCTATTGTAGATGTGGACGAATTTTTTCCTCAGCATAAAATACTAAAAGATAATTGGAGGGTTATTCAAGAAGAGTTGATTGAAGTTCTGAAAAATGAGAATGATATTCCTAAATTCCATGAGGTAGATAAGATTCAACGATTTATTTCAGATAAGGATAAATCGGCTTGGCGTGTTTTTATGTTCAAAGCTTACGACAATTGGCAGGATGCTAATTGTGCAAAGGCGCCAAAAACCACCGCACTTTTAAAGCAAGTTCCGGGTATTACTACTGCCATGTTTTCAATTATTGGACCTAGAAAACATATCCCTCCTCACAATGGTTTTTACAAGGGCGTTTGGCGGTACCATTTAGGTTTAATTATTCCTAAAGAAGGTGAGTGCTATATTATTGATGGTGGCCAGCGCTATGATTGGAAAGAGGGAGAGGACGTGCTTTTCGATGATACTTTCCAACACGCAGTTTGGAATAAAACCAATGAAACGAGAGTGGTGTTGTTTTGCGATGTATTCAGAACTGACCTACCAAAGATTTTTCAGCCCATGAACCGTTGGGTATATGGTTTAAGAGAAAAGAGTAAAAGGCTAAAAAATGTACTCAAGAATGCCGAAGTTCAAGTTGATCTTGATCCTGAGGAAATTGAGAAGCCTTTAGCTAAGCAGGCTTAAAATAACATTAAACGGTAAGTTCTGAACCCACTAATTTAGGAACTACATTAAACTCATTCAGTCGTGCACAATATTCAATGTCTTCTTTTACATTGAATTTAGAAAGTCTTGCTGCGTGATTACTCCTATTGATGTAATAGGCCAGATCGCTAGCCATTGATTGATATAAGAAAAAAGCACATAATGCTGAATCACTTTCTAATTCAGTATTTTGCTTTAGCGCATTACAAACTGCCCCGGCAAAAAGGCTATCCTCTAAATTATACTTTCCTTTCCAGCCTGCACAGAATAGCAACACATCGTTTTCTGACTTCATCAGATGATTTACTACTGCACTTAGATTAAGAAAAGCGCCTATAATCACTTCTTTTGCATTTTTCGAAAGCTCAATGGCTTGTGTACCATTGGTGGTGGTGGTGGCTACTTTTTTACCTTTCATTTCAGGTTTCATGTAGTCGAATGGAGAGTTACCAATATGGAACTGCTCTACCTTTTCCCCACCTCGTTCACCCGCCATAATGTAACCTTGTGCGCCAAGTGCCTCACATTCTTCAACGGTGGCTACTGGTGTAATAGATTGTATACCCGAACCCAATCCGGCAACCATACACGAAGTAGCCCTGAGAATATCAATCACTACTACGGTTTTATTTTCAACCTCAAACTGATGGATAAGTTCGGGGGTATAACAAACGTCTATTTTCATGTATTGGCGCTATATGGTGCTTTAATTAAGCTTTATAAAAAGGAAGTTTAACCACTTCGGCTTTAAGCTTTCTATTTCTTACAGCCACATAGATTTCAGTTCCTATTTTAGCGTTTTCAATAGTTACATAGCCTAAACCTATTCCATAACCCAGTGAAGGTGACATGGTACCAGAAGTTACTTCACCTATAGTGTTTTCGCTAGCATCTTCTAACGCATAATGGCTTCTTGGAATACCCTTGTCAATCATTTTAAAGGCAACAAGTTTACGTTTTACACCCGCTTCTTTTTCTGCTTGAAGGTTTTTAGAATTAGTGAATTCTTTGGTGAATTTAGTTACCCAACCTAAGCCTGCCTCTAATGGCGAAGTTTCGTCAGTAATATCATTTCCGTAAAGGCAGTACCCCATTTCTAAACGTAGCGTATCTCTGGCGCCTAAGCCAATAGGCTTAATATCAAAGGTCGCACCTGCTTCGAAAATGGCATTCCAAACTTGTTCAGCATGCTCATTGCTTACGTAGATTTCAAAACCACCAGCACCGGTATAACCCGTTGCTGAAATGATTACGTATTCTACGCCTGCAAAAGGCCCTACTACGAAGTTGTAGAATTTAATGTCAGATAGATTTACTGAAGTAAGTGATTGAAGTGCTTCTACAGCTTTAGGGCCTTGAACAGCAAAAAGAGAATGGCTGTCCGAAACGTTTTTCATAATGGCGCCTTTCGTATTGTACTTGCTAATCCAGTTCCAATCTTTTTCAATATTGGAAGCATTCACTACAAGCATATACTTCTCTTCTTTGAATTTGTATACTAGCAAATCGTCTACTACACCACCATCTTCATTTGGTAGGTAAGAATATTGCGCTTGGCCATCTACTAGCTTTGAGGCATCGTTACTTGTTACTCGCTGAATAAGGTCAAGGGCTTCGGGCCCTTCTATAACAAATTCACCCATATGCGAAACGTCAAAAACTCCAACGCCATTTCTTACCGTGTTGTGTTCTTCTAAATCAGATGAATAGCGAACAGGCATGTTATAACCTGCAAAGGGTACCATTTTAGCTCCAAGTTTTTCGTGGAGGTCATTAAGGGCTACTTTTTTCAATTCCATTTCCATAGGGTGATTTAATTTGTAGGCAAAAGTAACAATTAGATCATAAAAACAACGCCTTGGTGTGAAGGTATCGGCACCTAAAGATGATGTGGGTATTCTGTAACCTAAAACTAAAAAATCAGTTATCTTTATGTAATTGCTAACACAAATGAAAATTATGAAAAAAGGTCATTACTTACTGGTCATCATTTGCCTATTGGGGTTTTCTTCTTTTGCTTTTATTCATCATGAAGGAAAGAACAAGGCTGAAGAAGAGGCTATTAAAGATTTAGTATTAAAATCTTATGTGCATGGGGCGTTCAATGAACTGGACGCAGAAGCCATGAAAAAGGGTTTTCATGAAGACTTTGCCATCTATTCTGCCAAAGGCGAAAGTATTAGCAAATACCCCATTGCTGTTTGGGCAGATGGTGTTGCAAAAAGAAAAGCTAATAATTATGATGCTAAGGACCCGAAGAACAAATGGGAACATAAGTTTGCTTCGGTTGATGTTACAGGCGGTGCTGCCCAAGTGAAAATAGAGCTTTTTAACCAAGGCAAACAAGTGTATACAGATTACCTGAGTTTATTGAAGTTTGAGAGTGGCTGGCGTATTGTTGCAAAAGTCTATAACCAACATTAGGAGATGTAAATCCCGAATCTGTATAGGTTCGGGATTTTTACTACTTTTCTGGCCCAGCAATACAAGTGTAAAAACTCTCAGGTTGAAGATGAATATTTACCATTTGAATGATGTCTTCGCTGGTGACTTGGTATACAGCACTTAAGTACTGCTCGTAAAAGCTCATATCCATTCCCTGAAAATACACTGCTTTGAATTTCTCCATGATGGCAAAAGGCGAATTTACCGAGCCAGCAAATGAACCCGCCATGTAGTTTTTTACGGTTTCTAACTCATTTTCTCCAACAGATTCTTGTTGAAGCTTAGTAATTTCTTTAAAAACTTCGTCAATAGTGGCTTGTTCGTTTTCGCTATTCACATCAGTACCAATGCTGAAGTATCCTTCCTGATTAAGGGAATAGAGATGTGAATGAATTCCATAGGTAAAACCTTTGTCCTCACGAATGTTTTTCATCAAGCGCGAGCCAAAAAAACCACCTAAAAGTTCATTTGTCACGGTGAACTTCATATAATCAGAGTGAGCACGATTGAAGAGTACTTTGCCTATTTTTATAGACGACTGAACAAATGTAGGCTTACGGATTTCGTTTAAGTGAGCTACGGTTTTTGCAATTTCGTATTCTGGCAAGCTTACTTTTTTTACTTGGCTTTTGCCGAAATTCAACTCAAGGCTATCAACAAAGTTATCTGGTAATTTCCCAGAAACCATAATATCGAAGTCACTAAAGTTTGAAGCAAAAAAGGCTTTTACTTCTGAAAGTTGAACCGCCTGTATTTTTTCTACGCTATTACTTTTTCCATAAGGGTGATCGAGTCCAAAAAGAGAGCTCCTTAAGGCTACAGAAGATAAATAGCTGCTTTTTTCTAGATTTAGTTTTAACCGCTGAATCTCTTTTTTCTTTAAGGTTTCAAACTGTTGTTCGTCAAAACTAGGGTTGCTTATTACTTCGGAAAGCAGGGCTAAATTCTTATCGAAAAACCTAGAAAGACCGTAGAATGAAATTGTACTCTGATCGAAACCTGGTGAGAATTCGGCAAAACTTCCAATAAAATCAATGGCTTCGGCCAACTGATGAGCATTACGATTAGTGGTGCCTTCATTCAACATTTTTAGCGCGAATGAAATCAGGTTATAGTTCTCAGTAAACCAACTTCCACAAGGAATTACCAAATCAATTTTAAATACCTCTACCGCTGGATCATTCAAAAAGAAAACTTTCCTTCCGTTTGAAAGTACTGTTGAATGAACTTGAGGAATAGTAACTTTTTTGATGGGTTTAAACCCAGGGGCGATTGTTCTATCGAGCATTCGTTTTACTTGGCTTTTTTGTCAAGGTTGTAAGTAAGTCCAAAACGTAAAGTTTCGGCCAGTGGATGTTCTTGAAGTGTAGGAACCAGATATGCGAAATCAATTCCTAATTTTTTAACTTTAAAGCCTACACCAGCTGTAAAGTATTTTCTGTTTCCTTTGTTTTGGTGTTCCGAAAAATACCCAGCTCTAATCGCAAAGGTCTCTTTGTATTCATATTCGGTTCCAAAAGAAATCATGATTTCTTGAAGCTCTTCATTAAAGCCGTTTGGTGCATCGGCAAAGGAACCAAAAATACCGCCTATTAAAGATTTGTCTCTGTGGCTACCGTCTTCTTGAGGGGTCGGAACCATCAATTTATTGAAATCTAAGGCGAAGGTAATTTTGTTGTACGGGTCGAGGAAACTGGCCAAAGCAGCTCCTAACCTTAAATTCGTTGGAATAAAGTCTTCTTCATCGGCAGTATTGTATGAGATTTTAGCACCGATGTTCGAAATAATACCTCCAAATGAAAGCTGACTTTGTTTGTCCAATACATTCATTTCTGTTTTATAATACACTCCAATGTCGGCCGCAATACTAGTGCCTGGCTTAGGATCCATTACAGGACTAGTAGTGATGTTTCCTGAAAGATTGGAATGAATAAATTTACCTGTTACACCAATACTCAAATCATTGCTCAGTTTTCGTGAGTAGGTTCCCGCAATTGAGAATTCACGAGGATTAATCATCTGAAGGTTATTACCTACTCCATCAGTAAGTTGAATATCTCCCAAATCAAAGTAAGTCATGGCCAATCCAAAAGCCTGACTGTCATCAATTTTTTTGTAGCCTGATAAATAGGAAATCGACATGTCGTCTACAAACTTGCTTAGCCATGGTGTGTAAGAAAATGCGAAGCCATAATCGTTGTTTAGGTAAGCGAGTTTTGCAGGGTTCCAGTGAATACTGTTGGCATTAGGCGCTGTGGCTGCTCCTACATCACCCATGGCTCCTGAGATTGGGTCTGGCGCAATAGTCAGGAAGGGAACAGCAGTAGTGATTACGTTCTTGTCTGTATCCTGTCCTGAGATTGTACCAGAATTCTGGGCCACGGAAGGAAACGAAAAAATGACGGCTAAAACCAGGATTGCTACGATCCTAATATTAATTTTCATGTAATTTTTTTTCAAAGATACTATTATAAAACTAATATGAAATAATAAGTTTATCGCGCTTGGTGTGCGTTTTTCCGTTGTTTTTAGACATCAAGATCACATTGTAAACATAAATTCCTTTGCCCAACTTAACTCCTGAACTGTCTAAACCGTTCCATGTAATGCTTTCAGTATTCGAACCTCTTTCAATTTCTGAATGTAACGAAACTACATTTTCACCTTGTGCATTTATGATATCAATCGTCAATTCTAAAGGCTCTCCTGCGCTATTATGCGAAATATTAAAAGTAGTATGCTCTACCAACGGATTAGGATAGCTGTTTATTTTTGTGATAACCATAGAATTTTCATCGGTAACCTCAAAATCAAAACTGCTCTTTGCTAAGTTGTTGAAATTATCCCAAGCTCTAATTTCTAAAGTGTTGATTCCCAGAGGTAAATTGCGCAAAGGAAACAATGCTTCCCCTTTTCTGAAATTATCTTTTTTAGCATTATAAAAACCATTTAAATTATAAGTAATAGAGTCGTTTAACGTGGCCGATAGGTTTTGGCCGATTCCATTTTCTGAAATATTGATTCCACTTTCATCGAATAATTTGAGCATGAGTGTAGCATCAGGTTTTACCACAGGGGTAGCTACTCGGGTAGAATCATTAATAAAAATGCTAATGCTTGGTGGAGTTCTATCCTCAGAAATGTTTTGAGCCGTGCCTCCGAGAATAAAATCTATTTTGGCTCCGAATGCGTCTTCTAAGCTGTTATTCAAGGCGTACATGCTCATTTTACCACTTCCAAATTGATAGTTGATGTTTTTAGGCACTACAAAATCTATCATAAACACACCATCTGTTACAGATGCTTTGCCATTAAAAAGCTGACTGTTGCGCTCTAAGTACTCAAACTTTTCGCTTTCTGTTCCGATAGTTTGCAGCACACTACGTTTGTCAAAAAGACTAAATGTGACTTCGCCATTAAAGTTTTCTATGCGTTGGCCGTTAGATTCAATTTGACCTATGATGTTCACTTTTTCTAACGCACTCAAGGTATCTGCTTGAGCCAATGGTGATTTACCGTTGATACTGCTGATTGTGATTTCATTTTTGGGGTAAGCCAAGCGCATACTTGGATCTCCTAAAAGGATGAAATTTCTGTTGTTAGCGCCATTCAGCGCATTGTTTTTGGTATAGCGAATGATGTCGCCAAGCCGCTGGAAGTTACCATTAGGCTGCTCTAGAATGGTTTTGTAGAGCGCTAGGTTTAAGGCATAATTGGAAGAGGAAAATACGGGACGCGCGGTGGCCACCAGAGCAATTGCGCCTCCATCTGGTTTGAACATTATTTTTTCGGCACCAGAAAAAATTGTGGGGTCATCGTTTCTGGCAAACTCACAGGTGGCGGTAACTAATAGTGGGAGTCGGTTTATGTTTTTCCAATCGTCAATAGATTCGGTAGTGAGAATTCGCTCTTGCATCCAGCCGGTTTCTGCACCATGGCCTGTGAAGTTCATAATCAAAACGCCTTGTTCAACAGCGTCAAGCAAAGCTTGTTCTGCTTCTGGAGAAGATTCACCATTAGGGGATCGGATTTGCTCGTACGCATCGAGGTAAATTTTTCTCACGTTAAAGCCCGAATATGTAGTGTCGACCAGAGTAGCTAACTGATCAGCATCGCGCTGATGCAAGTTGTTATCACCATCATCGGCTACAAAAACCAATCTGCGTCTCCAGTCTCCAATGCTTTCTGGGCTAGTTCGGTAATTGATGATTTTGTCGACTGCGCTCTTGGCTTGCGCCAAAGTTGTACTTGGAATACGCCCAATGCCAATATCCAAAGTGTGGTCGCCAACTGTATTTTCTTCCCATTCGCCTTCATCATCTTCTAAAAAACCAAAATAATCATCAGATGAATAGGAGGTCAATGGATGAATTGAGCTTCTGGACTCATAGGTAGGAACAAAGTTGGTGTTGTTTTCAACTCTGTTTTTGTAATCATATGACCCCTTGCCGAAAAGCAGTAAATACTTTAGCTGATCACTTTTTAGTTTCAAGTGACGAATGAAATCACGAATGGCCGTTACATCTTGTCTTCCAGCAGAAAATTCATTGTACACTTGTTGAGGAGTAACTACCAATACAGAAAGCTGATCTTCGTTTCTTCTGAAAGCAGCTAATCTTTCGGCTTCGGTTAAAAATTCTGGTGCAGATATAATCACCATGTCTGGTGTTACACTCCCTTTTAAATCCTGATTGGTCAAGGATTCAAATTTTGTAGGAAGAGGCTGAAGTGCAGCTTCAAAAACAACGTATTCGTGAAGTTCATCTGAAAAAGCACCAAAGCGTAACTCTGATCCACTTAAATTATAGGTTTGATTTTTCGCATTTAACGGATTAGTGATGTCCCAAACCATTAGGTTTTGGTTGGCCTCTGTTAATTTAAATGTGCTTATCGGTTGATCAAGTGATTTTATACTTCGGAAGTTAATTGAACTGCCTCCGTATTGAAGTTTGGTGGGTATGTTTAATAGAAAACCATCAAGATAGGCCACCGCATTATTGGAGCCAGCTTGGTCGAAAGTTAATTTTAGATTGAGCTGATTTGCACTAGAAAAGGTGGTTGAGTTGACTTGGAATAAGCCCGAGGATTCGTTTCCCTTAACGCCATATCGTGTATCTGGAATGGCAGAAAAATCTAGCTGACCAATGGATTGACCATTGAGGCTTGCGGTAAGTGATGTATTATTGAATGCCTGACTTAAAGCATTAAGCCGAAATTTGATTGTTTCGTTGGTGGCTAGGTTGGTAAGCGGAAAATCGAAACTCAATTCATTATTAGTATTGAAACTTTCTCCAAACCACTTTCTTCCAGAGCCAAGAATATTTTTTACGTCCTTTTCGTACCGAATAATTTTGTTGAAAGTATTTACCTCAGGTAAGTTGGTGCCTAAATTTTGTAGATTTTCAATACGTAATCCTTTATTGTTTTTTACTGTAATGAAGTAATGAACCTCATCTGCATAGAGGTTTTGAATAGACTCAAAAGTATTAGTCAAAGGGTCGAATTCTAGTTCATTCACTCTATCTACATAAAATAGAATGTAATCCTCAGAGTTGAAAGTAGCATCAGATTCTCCAGAAACGAATATGGCGGTTTCTCGAAGCCCATCTCTAGCTGTTGAAATGGCTTGTGGAAGCATTCCTCCCTTACTTCCGTAAATGGCAATGTTCTGCGGATTAATGGAGCCGATATCAAACCCCATTTGGCTTAGGGTGTTTTGGTTAATCCGATAAACCCCTTCTTTGTCGAAGCTCATTTTTACCCATTTGCCAGTAGCTAAAACACTTGAGTTTTGGGCAGTAGCAACGCCAATAAATACCTGAATAAAGAAGGCGATGAGCAAGATATGTTTTGATCGTAATCGACTGGCCATGTCTTGAAGCTCAACGTTATTTAAACAATTTTCTTATCTGCTGGCTGGGTGAGCAGCGAAAGCAAAAGATAAACAACAATGATTAAAGGAACTGCGGTAGTTTTGAAAATCACAATTAAAATGATGCTTACCAGAATCAGTAAAAAACGCTGCCAGTTATCTTTTGCAGTAAAGTTTGAAAACTTAAATGACAGCAAAGTGACAGGCGCAACCATCAACAGTGAAAATACTATAACACAAGTAAAAAGCACCCATTCGTTGGCTAGAAAGTCGCTCATAAATGTATCTCCAACAATAATTAAAGGAAGTGTACTGGTGAAAATTCCATTTGCCGTGGTGGTCAAACCCGTGAAACTTGTGGTTTGATTTTCGTCAATGTTGAATTTTGCCAAGCGTAAGGCAGAAAAAACAGCAATGAGTACTCCGGCATACTCAAGTGGCGAATCTATTTTACCCACAAGCATATGATAATAAAGAATAGCGGGTAGCAAACCGAAAGTGATCAAATCAGCTAATGAATCCAGTTGCTTACCTATTTCGGATTGTGCTTTGAGGATTCTCGCTAAAAAACCATCGAGGAAATCGAAGCCAGCCGCCAACCAAATAAGGTAGCATGCTGTTGCTATTTCCCCCTGAAAAGAAAGAATTATACCGACTGTTCCACAGCTTAAATTCGCTAAGGTAAACAGGTTTGGGATGGCTTTTTTGATGGGTTCCAAAGGTTATTTTTTAAGAGCACAAAATGGGTTAGTGGCTTTTTCGTCTCCAATAGTTGTAGGGCCGCCATGCCCAGGGTAAACTATCATCTCATCATTAAACTTAAAGAGTTTATTATGAATACTTTTAATTAAAGTATCAAAATCGCCACCGGGTAAATCTGTTCTTCCAATACTGCCTTCAAAGAGTACATCGCCTCCAATGCAAACGTTTTCTTCTTCGTTTACAAAAATAATATGGCCCGGTGCATGGCCTGGGGTGAAATAAACTTTTAGTGCGCTGTTGCCAAATTTCACAGTGTCGCCTTCCTTTAAAAATTTGTTAGGTTGAGCAGGCGTATAATTCTGAAAACCATAATTAGCTGCATAAGCGCCTACAGATCGAAGTGTTTCTTCATCGTGTTCACCAATAATTAGGTCAACGTTGAACTTTCGCTTCACAAAATCATTACCCAAAACATGGTCGATATGACCGTGGGTGTTTAGGAGTGATTTCACCATAAGACTTTCACTTTCAATAAATTTAACCAGTTCATCTTGTTCTTCCCTCTCATAACATCCGGGGTCTATGATTACCGCTTCTTTTGTTTCGTCAAACAAAATATAGGTGTTTTCCATAAAAGGGTTAAAAGTGAAAGGCTTAATCTTGATCATAAATTACTGTTTTGCTCAAATTTCATTTAATAATAGCCATTATTCAAAAAATGTTGGTTTAAATTCGGCCAATGTTAGTGGATTATATTCTAGTGGGGCAGGGGTTGGCAGGAAGTATCTTGGCCAATCACTTGATAAATGCGGGTTGCAGTGTAATGGTTTTTGATGATCCGTTGCTTTCCAATTCCTCAAAAATTGCGGGTGGTCTCTATAATCCTGTGACTGGTCGTAAAATGGTCAAAACTTGGAATGCAGATAACTTATTTGGTTACCTGACGGATTATTATCCTAAACTTCAACAACAGTTAGAGGCCGATTTTGTCAATGATATTCCTATTTATCGACCGTTTATTTCTCCAGAAGAACTAAATGAATGGATGGGGAAAAGTGCCGATATCGATTACTCTAGGTATGTACAGGCCGTACATAATAGTTCGGCTTATGGAAGTCAAGTGAGTGATGATTTTGGTGGAATTCTGTTAAATCAATCTGGTTTTGTAGATACCGGTAAGCTTTTGGAGGTTTCTGCAAAGTTTCTAGTCGAGAGAAAAAGTTTGACAAAGGGGTATTTTAATCCGGCTCACTTAAAATTAGAAGAGGGTTTTGCCAGTTATCAGGGTATAAAATGTAAGTCGGTAGTTTTTTGCAACGGTCATAAATCGCTAGAGGAACAATATTTCGGTTGGATTCCGTTAAGGCCTGTAAAGGGTGAACTCTTGATAATCAACACAAAAGAAAATTTAAGGGTAATCCACAACAGAGGTGTTTTTGTAATTCCTTTAGGAAACGGACTTTGCAAAGTTGGCTCTACTTATGATCATCAAAATTTGGATGAAAAGCCAACCATTGAAGCAAAAAACGTGTTAGTACATAAATTAAACGAGCTGGTTAAATTTCCGTATGAAATTGAATATCAGTTGGCTGGTGTAAGGCCCGCAACAAAAGATAGAAAACCCATTATTGGGCAGCATCCAAAATTTAAAAGTCTTATTTCTTTTAATGGATTTGGCACCAAGGGAGTTTCTCTCGTTCCTTATTACGCTAAGCAGTTAACAGAGTTTTTAACAGACGAAAACGGCATAGATAGTGAGGTCAATATTGAGCGATTTTTTTCGTTATATTAAAAGTCTTTTCTGTAAAGAAGATATATGTTTAAATCTCTACGTTACCCATTCATAATAGCCATTGCAGCCATTGGTTTTTTATCTATCCCTTTTTCTTCTGAGGCGCAGGTATATCGTGAAGAATACGGTCAGAATAGAATTCAGTACAAATACTTTAATTGGAAATACTTAAAATCGAACAATTTTGAAGTTTACTATTATGATGGTGGAGAAGATTTGGCAAAGAAATCAATTGGTTATTTAGAATCTGAATTTAGCAGGGTAACCGAAACAATTGGATTCTTTCCATATTCTAAAACTAGAATATTTTTATACAACTCTATAGCCGAAAAGCAGCAGAGTAATGTAGGTGTTAAAGGAGATGACTTTACAATCGGAGGTCAAACCGACTTCGTTAAATCTCAAGTTGAAGTAGCTTTTTCTGGAGATTACGCTTCGTTTAAAGAGGAACTCGTTTTCAATTTCACCAAAATGTTGGTTGAGGAAATGTGGTTTGGTGGAAACATAGCTGAAATGTTTCAGTCAACCTTTTCATCGCCAATTCCCAATTGGTTTATCGATGGTGTTTCTGCTTATGTAGCCTACGGATGGAACAAAGAGATGGATGATATGGCAAGAGATTATGTGTTGCAAGAACAGCCTGCCAAATTTTCGAAACTAAGCAAAGAAGCTAATCTTCTATTAGGTCAGTCAATTTGGAATTACATTGCCCAAACCTACGGAAAGAGAGATATTTCAAATATTCTGAACTTAGCTAGAATTGTTAAAGATGAGGAGAGCAGTATTTCCAAAACGCTGGGAGTTCCTTATAAAGACTTCATGGAGGGATGGAAAGCCTTTTACTCCCAAATGAACCTCCGTATAATGGAGAGTTATAAGAGGCTTCCTGAATCACAGATAATTTCTGGAAGTAGATCAAAAACATCTACAATCGGCCATTTAAAATTTAATGCAGAAGGCTCTTTGCTAGCCTACACTGTGTTTGATAATGGGAAGTACGAAGTGAGAGTAATTAACATGGACTCTCGAGAAGAAATGGTGCTTTACAAAGGCGGAATTAAGTTATTGGCACAGGAAGTGAATAGTAATTATCCCCTTTTAAGCTGGGTAGATGAATTTACTTTGGGAATTGTTGCCTACTCTGAAGGAAGAAACACAGTAACCATTAAGAGAGTTGGAGCAAAAGGAGAGCAGGTATTGGCCATTCCTACCGTAAGCCAGATTCAGAGTTTTGAGTTTAAGCAAGGTGGTAGGTTAGCAGCATTAACAGGAGTTGTAAACGGAAAAAGCGATGCTTATTTGTACTTAGTAAATAGAGGAACGATCAGAAGGATTTCAAATGATAGTTATGATGATCGAGATATTAGCTTTTTACCAGAGTCCAATGTCGTTTTATTTTCTTCTAACCGACCAACAGACAGTGTTTATGTAGAAGGGCCAATTGATTTAAAAGATGTAAGTTCTAACCAGTTTAATCTTTATACCTACGATTTAGACTTAGTCGATAGCGTATACGGAAAACTAACAAACTCTCTTTCAGTAGAATCTAACCCCATTGCAAAAAATCTGAATGAAATTTATTACTTGAGCGATCAACAGGGCGTAAATAATGTTTATCTACATACTGTAAATGACTCAATCAGTAAGCAAATGAGTAATTACAGTTTTGGAATCAAAGAGTTTACTATCGACCAGAACCATAATCGAATAGCTTTTATATCTACACTCGACTCTAAGGATGTTATTTACCTCGAGAGTTTGGGGAATATTCAACACATATTTACGACAGCTACACCACGAAGGGAGCTTGAAAGTATCAGAATACTAAGTGAAATTAGAAGAAAGAGATTGTTGGATACCGAAAACACAGATAGTCTAACCAAAGCCAAAAAAATAACTGAAGTACCAAAACAACCAAAGATTGATTCTTTAAAATTAGGTGCTATTGATACTGAGAATTATGTGTTTAAGAATGAATCGAAGGTAAACTCTAAAGACTATAAGTTTGAAGCACCAGTTTCTGATGAAGGGGCCAATAGGTCATTCTTAAGCCTTTATCAAAATAGAGGTCTAAAAAATACAATAGAAGGACCGAATGCATACGAACCTCGTTTCCAGACCAATAATGTAGTAACATCATTCGTAATAGACGAACTGAGATCTTTTTCCCAGTTGTTGGAAATTCAGATGAATGATTATTTGGAAAACCATAGACTGCATGGAGGCGCATTAGTGCCCTATAATTTCAATAGTGGTTTTGATGTTTTTTTGGAGTACGAATATCTTAAAGAAGCTATCGACATAAAAGCGAAGTACTTTCGTAAGTCAATTTTATTAAGAGACAATACAACAACACAATCTCAGCGATATAACCTGAATCGATTTGAGTTGGGGGCGGCCTTCCCATTTAGTCCTTACCTAAGGCTTGAGGTGAGTCCCTTCTTCGAGCAAACCCGATATATTGATTTAGATTACTTGTTACTACTTAATGCACCCTCGGGAATAGTGGCAGAAAAAACGGCTAATTATTTAGGCCTGAATACAAGTGTTGTTTTTGATAACAGCTTGACTGGCGGAACCAATATTCATGAAGGAACTAGAGCTAAATTGACTTTTGAGTCACATTCAAAGTTGAATAAAAATGCGGTCGGATTTAATAAAATTGAAGCAGATATTAGGCATTATCAAAGAGTCACCAAAGGTGTTTACTTAGCAGGCAGGGTGTTTTTTGGGCATTATGGAGGAAAAGCACCAAAATCCTATTTATTAGGAGGGGTGGATAATTGGGCCTTTAATAAGAGGGAGGCCGTAGAAGGTTCTGAACCTGATCCTTTCCTTTTACAAACCTTAAATGACAACAGTGATATTTTATTCAATCAGTTCACTAACCTTAGAGGTTATTCATATAATACTTTTCAGGGAAGTACGGTACTGACCTTGTCTGGTGAACTTAGGTTACCAGTAAATCAGTTTTTGGCTACGGCCGATACCAAATCTAGCTTTATTAGAAATCTTCAGTTTCTTGGGTTTTACGATATAGGTTCTGCTTGGTATGAGATTTCGGCTTTTCAAGCCCGAAATGATGTGAATACGGAGGAAATTGTAGTCCCTGGCTCTCCTTTTTCTGGTGTAATTAATGATTTTAGTAATCCATGGCTACAGAGCGCTGGAGTAGGAATGAGAACCATGCTCTTTGGTTTTTTCTCTAGGCTCGACTTAGCTTGGCCTATACAAGATTTCAATGTTGGAAATCCAAAACTTCAAATATCAATTGGGTACGATTTTTAATTACTTTTTGAGATTGGCTGAATAGGCTTAACTTCGCAAGTTGTTTAAAACCAATTTACATGCTTAAATCAATGACGGGCTACGGCCTATCTAAAGCGCAGAAAGGCGCAATGCAAGTTTCTGTTGAAATTCGCTCTCTCAATTCTAAATTTCTTGACGCTCAAATTCGTCTGCCAAGACACCTACAAGACAAAGAACTTGAGATCAGAAATATATTGAACTCTGAGTTGGTGAGAGGTAAAGTAGCGGTAAGTATCGAGATGAGCTCAGACGATGCCGAAGCTTCAAAACAGGAAGTGAATCATGCATTATTCAAGTCGTATTATAATGAGTATGATCAACTTGCTACTGAGGTGGGGGCCGAAAAGAGAGATCTTTTTAGGTTGGCTCTACACAGCCCAGAAGTAATGTCGGGATCGGGTATAAATGAGGAGGTGATTACCCAACAATGGGAATTCACCAAAGAAAATTTAATTGCCGCTATCGCTCACTGTAATGAGTTTAGAGAGCAAGAAGGAGCAAAACTTCAATCTGAGCTTGAATCTTATATTCAAAATATTGAGAATTACCTAAATGATATTAAGGCAGTAGAAGGAGAGAGGTTAGTATCTATAAGAGAACGAATAGAAGGTCATCAAAAAGATTTACTAGGATCTGATCAGTTTGATGTGAATAGATTCGAACAGGAAATGATCTACTTTATTGAGAAGCTAGATGTAAGTGAAGAGTTCGTTCGTTTGAGTGCTCACCTTGATTACTTCTTAGAAATTTTGAAAGAGACAAACTCGCAAGGAAAGAAACTGAATTTCATTTCTCAAGAAATAGGAAGGGAAATAAATACAATTGGTTCTAAAGCTAATTACGCGCCTATGCAGCGTTTTGTAGTGTGTATGAAGGACGAGTTAGAAAAGATTAAAGAGCAGCTTTTAAATGTGATTTAAGCTTGCTTGAATTCGATCTTCACGAAATAAATAAGAGGCCTGCCTTTAAAGCAGGCTTCTTGCGTTGTATGAATTAATTGAGTTTAAAATGAATAGTCACTTGTCTTGGCGATTTCACTGGAATTCCCCGCTGCTCACCTGGATTCCACCTCGGAGATTTACTAAGTACTCGAATGGCTTCTGCATCGCAATCTTTACTAATACCTCTTACGACTTTCAAATCTGAAATTTCGCCATTGGCAGCAACATTGAAAGTGAGAATTACCTTACCTTCAATCCCCATTTTCTGGGCATTTCTTGGATACCTAAAGTTCTTATTTAGAAATTTAGCCCAAGCTTCATTGCCTCCGGGAAAGGAAGCCTCTTTTTCCAAAACGATGAATGGGTCTTCAGCTTTTTCGGCTTTTTCTGTAATGATTTCATCCAATACCATATTTTCAATGTTATTGGGTTCTATTTCAAAGGTAAAATCAACGATTTCATTAAGCTCTTCTACATTAGGAACTTCTATAAGTACAGGCTGTTGAATAGGCTTTGGTGGCTCGTGGATTGTAATAGGAGGCTCGTCAAAGCTTCTGTGATCTTGTGAATCATAGGGTAATACAAATGGTTCTACTGGTAGAGTTTTGTATTCAAAAGCTGCTAGACTTATGCCCAAACTAACGGTTAAACCAATGAAGAGAAAAAGAGGTCTTTTCCCTTCAATATCTACTTGAGTATTCTTTTTAGTTTCCATGATTTTGTATTTAAACTAATTAATTAGTTGTAAAGGTACCAAAAAAGCCCAACTGGGTTGGGCATTCTTCTATTTAAGCCTAAATTTAATTCTGATGGCCATTCTTGATTTTACAGCAACACCTCGTTGTTTTCCTGGAATCCATTTTGGCGAAGATTTAAGCACACGAATCGCTTCTTCATCGCAACCGCCTCCAATGCCTCGGGTTACTTCAATATCTGAAATTATACCATTAGCGTCTACCACAAAGGAAAGGTCTACTGCACCATCAATCCCCATCCGTTGAGCCTGGCGCGGATACTTTAAGTTATCGTTTAGGAACTTATTCCAGCCATCTCCAGGAAATTTAGCCATCTCTTCTACAATCAGGAATGGTTCATCTGATACCACTTCATCGGGCTCATCTTCAAAAACAAGATCGGCTATTTCTGTATCTTCCGATATATCCACATCAATATTGATTTCTATATCCGTATCAATTTCCTCATCATCTGGTATTGATATAATTTTTGGTTGTTGAATAGGAGGGGCTTTTGGAGGTGGCTGCTCTGTTGGCGGGATTTCTATTAAATCATCAAAATCGTTGAGTGCCATACCTAAGTCCATTAGGTCACCTCTTTCATGTTGCTTCCATTCAAAAGCAGCAAAAGTGATACCTAGACTTGCTAATAAGCCGATGGCTAAAAACAGACTTGACTTTCTGTTTATATCAGCCGCTGGAGATTTCTTAGCTTCCATAGTTTTATCATTTAAGGTTAGAAATATGATTATTGATTCTTTCTTTTTTTTCGTTTGCAGAATCATTAACTAAACATACTCAATATAAAACTAAAAAACTAGTTAATGTAGTACTAAAAAAAGCCCAACTTAATTGGGCTTTCTAAAATTACTTAAGTTTGAAAAGAATTCGGATGGCCATTCTTGACTTAACGGCTCTACCTCTTTGCTTTCCTGGGGTCCATCTTGGAGATGACTCCAAAACTCTAACTGCTTCATCATCGCAGCCGCCTCCAATTCCTCTAGTTACAGTGATGTCAGAAATTTTACCTTCTTTATCAACTACAAAAGATAAAAATACAGCACCTTCAATTCCCATTCTTTGAGCTGAACGAGGGTATTTTAGGTTCTTTTGTAAGAATTTGTTCCACTCAGCATCACCTCCAGGGAATTCAGCGTTTTCCTCAACAATAAGGAATATTTCATCTCCTACTTCCTCTTCAGGTTCTTCTTCAAAAACAATTTCCTCAACCTCTTGCTCTTCAGTGATTTCCACATCCAAATTGATCTCGATTTCCTCTTCGATCTCCTCTTCATCAGGAATCTCAATAATTTGAGGCTGCTGTTTTACAGGCGGTGGTGGTGGTGGTTGCTCGGTTGGTGGGATTTCAATTAAATCTTCAAAATCGTCAGTTGCCATACCTAGGTCCATTAACTCACCCTTTTCAGTTTTCTTCCATTCAAAGGCAGCGAATGTAATACCAAGGCTCACTAGCAGACCTATTGCTAAGAATAGGCTAGACTTTTTGTTCAAGTCTGCTGACGGAGTCTTTTTAGCTTCCATAATCTCTTTTAGTTACACTTTTAAAACTATGCTATTAGTTTGGTATTCGCAAACTAATATTTTATAAAAGTAGAAAAAACTACGACACCTGCAATAGCTCCAATTGTATTTGAGAGCAAATCATAAATATCTGTCATTCTACCAGGTACAACGGACTGCAATGATTCCAAAACCAGTCCGTAAACTATGCATATAGTTAACGCCCTTATTAAGGATTTGTTTTCAAGCCGTACTTTGTCTTCTTTATTTCTTTTTCCTAGAAGTACTAAAAAACTCAGAATTCCAAAAACACCCAAGTGGGCTAGTTTGTCATAAGAAAGTAATTTAGACTCTGGAAAAGAATCTTGAGGCAATAGCATTAATACTGCCAATACTATGGCCCATAATACACTGGCCCAATATTGTTTAATAAACGAGCGCAATGGGTAAATTGGATCTACTGACCGATCAATGCTTTGTAAGCAGCAGCATCCATAAGACCATCTACTTCTGAAGGATCACTCATTGTGATTTTGATCATCCAACCTTCTCCATAAGGGTCAGAATTCACTGTCTCTGGTGCATCTTCAAGCTGGCTGTTAAATTCTTTTACTTCACCCGAAAGGGGCATAAATAGATCCGAAACGGTTTTTACAGCTTCAACGGTGCCGAATACCTCTTCTTTGTCAAGCGAATCTCCTTCTGTTTCAATTTCAACATATACGATATCGCCAAGCTCGCTTTGAGCAAAATCAGTAATTCCAACTGTTGCCTCTTCGCCTTCAACCTTAATCCACTCGTGATCTTTGGTATACAATAAGTTTTCTGGTATGTTCATTTCTTTAAAATAAATTCGACCAAAAATAAACGGATTTTTGCGAAAAATAAGTGTTTATTGAGACAAACTGAACCTAATTCTTCCACCAAAGGCAGTTCTGGCATTTAAGAAGCTTGTGGTCACTCTTGGCTCGTTTATATTCTTCTCAAAATAGAATGCTACCTGAAGGGCATCGCTTATATTATACTCTACTGTTGGATTCAATTGGAAAATTTTAATCCCTTCTGTAACAATGCTCGATTCGTCAATTCTTCGCTGAACGGTTTTGTTATCTCTTAGGCTAAAAGTCATGTTAAAGCGTAATTCATTTGGTAGGGTTTCTTTTCTGCCTCTTATTCTAAACGGAATTTTAACTCCTGCTTTGGTATAGCCTAAAGTCATGCTAATATCGTTTGCCGACCGTTCGGTTACTTGGATATTAGACAAGTTGAGGGCTATGTTTCTTTCCTTAGAATAGTTGAGATCAAGGTTCCAACTACTGGTTGTTTTCAGGTTTATGCCTACTAGTGGAGAAAATTTCTCTGAAAGAACTACTTGCTGAGAAGTAAATATTGGCACCAAATTGCCGTCTTCATTAAACTGATCTGCCAAACCATAATCATTAAGTTGATTATCTAAAGTGAGGTTTGAGGTATATAAAGCCGAGTTGATATAATTACTTACACTGTACTGACTGCTGTAAGCATGGCTGATACTCACCGTACTAAATAACTCTTTAACGGCATCAATCTTTGTTAATCCTCGATAATTTAAGGACCAGCCCGGTATAGGAAGACGTGGGAATGCTGAGGTTTTAATCTCATCTGGGCTTTGGCCTGAATAGGCTGCCAAAAATGCTGGGATCACTACATCTTGAGAGTTAAGGTCATATGTTCCTGCATCATTCGACTGATCTAATCTAGATTTTAAGATATTTCTGTAGGTTTCAAAATTGGCAAATAGAGGAGAGTTGTCATTGCTATCGTCCTTTTCGAAAGCGGTTTTTATCATGTTGAATGATACTATATAAGTACCGGTTCGGGTAGGGTTAATGCTTAAGTAATCGCCAGCAACATCATCTCGTCTGAATATTTCTTGATAATTCTCAGAGTGCGTTTTTCTTCCTGTTAGGGTTACTCTAAAATCGCCAAACGGTTCTAACACTGTTGAGTAATTAAAGCTCATGTTTTTGTCTTGTGTAAACGGGGCGGTTAGGAAGGTGCTTTGCGCATAAAGCCCATCATAGGCCAGTTGCCTGCGTATTGCCGCATTTTGGCTACCGACAATAAAGCCCAAGCTTGGGTTTTTCATATCTTCATCGAGCCCAAAAAGGAAAACATCGGGCATATAACCTGGCAGTACGGTTCCTTGTGCAATAGAGTAATCGAAAGTAGCGCTTCTTACCATCATAACGGCTCTTAACAAGGCCTTTAAGGCTGGCATTTGATCAATGGTTTTTCGTTGTTTGGTTGTGTCGTTTGCTGCTATTCCTGTTGGTCGAGTCCTACTACGGGTGGGCGAATTGATTTTCTTCAGTAATCCAATATTGTTATAGATCTTTTGCATATCAATCTTACCATTGACCTTTACTATGCGTGTATTGCCTGCGTAATTTCCTAAACTATCGGCTTGGCCGATAGCGCCTGCTTTCCAGTTGTAAGTGGAGGCATAACTTACCGTAGAATTTAGCCAATTCGTAGCAGGAATTTTTTCAAAGGGTAGGGTGTAGCTAGAATTAATGGTGTGGGTGTAATTCTTTATTCGGCCAAAGTTTTTAAAGTTGGTCCAAACCGAATCTCTTTTTATATCGGTATTGATATCCCCTTCGGGTTCGTCAATAATAGCATTTACGTTTGCGAAGTAATCTAGTGTTAGTGCTTTGGTCAGGTTCCAATTTACTGCATAGCTTCTGTCGAAGGTGAACGACTTTTCATAGTAGGGGTCTATTCCTTCGGTGCCAAGGTCTGAATTTCTTAATTGAGTTTTTAAGAAACTTCGGTTTACATTACCGTTAATAGTAATTGAGTTAGGTACTAAGTTGAAGTTGATGTCTTTGATAATTTGAAGCCATTTTGAACCTAAGAAACCTATGTTTTTGAAAGGTTCAATAAACCATTCTTTGGGTTGGTAACTATAAGTTATTGCCCCTCTGTAATTTTTGTAATCATAAGAGGCGGTGTTAATGTTGCTTCTGGTGATTTCGTTATAGGCATAAGTAAAGCTCAAGTTTTCTATGTCGTAAATGCGTTTTGGAGCATCTGCGTTAACTCTTCTTTTTCGCACATTAGAAAAGTTGAAACTTCTGCGTTTCGATTGATCTACAACTTTATCATAGTAGGCTTTACGTTCTTCTTTTGTTTCGAATGAGTTAAGTACATCTTCCAATGGTAAATCGGGATCGAGTGGATCGTACTGAGGGATTGATCGGGAATTTTCTAAGCTAAAATAAGCGGGGAGTTCAATGCCCCAATTTTCTGGGAAAAACTTGCCCAATTTTAAGCTGGTAGAAATATCATACTGTGTAGTTTTTTCTCTGTTTCTATCAGAAATTTTGTCGGCAATTCCTCCAAAACCAATACCTGAATGCCTTAAAGAAGCCGATACGTTTCCTAAATCTGCTAATTGGGCATCGAGCCTAGCGTTGGCAGCAATTCCAGAGTTTGAATCGAAATCGGTTACGCGAAGTTCGTTGGCCCAAATACAGAAACTTTTTGGCTCTAAATCTGGTGAGCTTGGGTTTCTCACCCCAATCATAAGGGTTTGAACAGTACTTAGGTCTGGTCTTCCAACCACCGTGATATTATAGCGATCAACGGTTTCGGTATAAGGTAAACTGAGGTTGGCATTACTCGCATTTCGTCTAGATTTAACTTCGTACAAACTACTGAAAGCTAGGTCGATTTCATTTTCTTCTGGCCAAATGTCTTCTGGAGATAATAATCCCGATGGAGTCATGGTCAATGGTACTTCAATTTCGTAATAGTTTTCAGTGAAATCTGTACCAAGCCTTAGGAAAGCAGTTACTTCTCCTGGAGCGAGATTATCTTGACTATCGGCATGAAGAAACATTTTGATTCTTCCGTAGTTCACCATGTCCTGACTTACATTTTTAAATACAGCACGGGCATCTTTATCTCTCAAGTCGTCTACACAAAGTTGTAGCGATTGCTCATTGCGTCTTCTTTCTACGGCCGAAGTATTATCTCTATCACGTTCTATTCCTGGTGGTAAAACATATGGCGGTCTGCCTTGGCTACCTTGACTGTTTTCTTCGATACTAACTACAGAAACCGTAAAGTTCGGGTCTGAAGGTTCTGGAATTTCGTTCAAACCTTTTTCGAACAGGCTTTCTTGGAATGTTCTCCACTGGCTTCCAACCAATCTGAAATTTACGAGCCTAAGCACCACTGGCTCTTCAAAGTCAGTGAAATAAGTACGCATGTAGCGAATAGATTTGAAGCCATTGATATTTCCTTGAACACGATCGGGTTTTCTTACAGGAATACGGAATAGATACCAGTTTACAATATCTCCACTGTCGCCAATAGGGTTTGAAACCTGATCGACAATGTTGTTTTTACCTACTTCGAGTTGACCTGGTTTTAAATTCAATTCGTATTCATAGTATTCCTCGAGGTCGTTCAGTGTGTTATCTCGGTTTAAATCCTCATTGTCTGGTAAGTTGGTAGATGAAGGCGTGTAAAGTTGGTTGCCATTATTTATTGGGCTGTTCCCTTCTAAACCATTGAAGTTTTTGTATCGCTCTAAAACTTTAGCATCTTTTATATCTAAATCGTCTCCCAAATAGTATTGAAAATTATCTCCTGAAGGGTCGGCTTCAATTTGTTGTCTGGCAGTGGCATTTACGTTAAGCGAACTCAAATAATTAGCGAAAAAGGTAAGCTCATCAGAAGATTTTAATCCATCAAGCCCAACATCTTGATTAGCCCGAGCATCTCCAGAGTTATCAAATGCAGGATTTAGATATGGTTGACGAGTTACCCGACCCCATTCGTTTTCTACTACATTTTCAATACTTGGGTCGCCATCGGCAGGCAGCCCTTGCTCGAAAGCATGCCTTTCATCTTTCATTAAATCTTCAGAAATACTACCAAGGTTCAGAATAAACTTTCCCCCTGTGGTGTTTGCTTTTGGGGTATTAATACCATCATCTATGAGCCCCCTTGGGTTGTTGGGTGTTCCGTTGGTTGTATTGATAAATGGATCCATCATCCAAAATTCGATGTACTCAATATTGGTTTTATCAAAATCGACTTCATTTGAAATGGCACGAGTAATGGCTCCGAAATTAGATTTTGGATTAGGTAAAAAACCTTCTGGTGTTAGGTTTGGGTTATAGTTGTAAATACCTCTTTCTGATGGGTAATAAGCCAAGTCGAACGAAGGCTCGTTTACAATTATTTGCTGGGCATCTCTTTTAATTACTTCGTTTTGGCCAACAGAACGAACGTAATGGTTTTCTAAATCAGTTGCTGTAATATTTTCTGGTCTCGATCTTCCTGTGTTTCTATAAATAACGTTGTCGATGGTGTACCAAGCTAGTTTGGCTCTTTTGTAGTTTGCTCCAAGCCTGTCGGTTGTTTCATTACTTTTATCGAATTTGTTATCGTCAGTTTTTGGGGTGGCTCCAAACTTCCAGCTGATGGGGTTATTTAAGCTAAAAGGGGTAACCGTTGATTCAAAGTCATCTATATAAGAGGTGCCTACTCCATCTACTTTGTTGGAAGTGCCAGGTATAAGATGTGCCATTTCTCCACTAAAAGTAACAGTAGAAGGCGCCTTGGTGTCAATAAATGGAAGTGCGTCCACCATTTTAGTAATAAAGCGAGATTCATCACTATAGTTTACATCGAGCCCCCAAACCGTATTGTTTACTGGTTCATTGCCAATGCCTACACGGGTGAGTTGCGGACGTTCGTTTAGGTTTAAAAATGTGAATCCGAAATTTGTTTTAGGGTTTAACACATAGTCTAAGCGTGTTCCAACTAATGTGCGCGATTGGAAATTAAATAGGTCGGCTTTTTCATAATTTACTCTGATTTTTTTTCCTGAATTTAGAATTGAAGGATTAATGATATTCACTTTGCCCAAAGAATAATCAACCGTGTAGTCAGAGCCTTCAATAAGAGGAGTGTTTCCTGCTAATACTTGCACACTACCTGGCGATATTTGATAGGCATTAAGGTTGATTTCATTAGAAGAGCCTGATTGTAAACTTCCTTTGATATAAAATTTATTGAGCCGTGACACCAATTCGGCATCGGCTTTTGTTGTACGGTAGAGTGTATCGAAAACGTATTTATCGACTAAAAACTGTTCTCTCGCAGCAAATTTATTCTCTAGGGTTTGCCCAAAGGGTTCAAGTACAGGGAAAAGCATGTAGCCACGCTCGGTGTTAATGGTTACGTCTTCAACAAAATCGAAGTTAGCATCGGGTTGTGGGTCTCCACTTTGGTTTAATTTGTCCAACCCAAAAATTCTAATAAGTGGAACATCTTTGGTGTTTTCTCCTTCGTGCAAACTTGGGTTGTCTATCCCTGTTTTGTCATCTCTGTAAATTACTCTCAGTTGAAAGGCTTCTTTGCTAATGTTTGAAGCATTTAGGTTGTAAATGTTTTTCATCATCAAATCCCAAGTAGGTACTTGGGTATTGATTTTACTTGGCCGAAGTAATTTCAAGAAAATGGCTTCACTTTCAGTTCTGTTTTGATAATCTTCTGTAAGCTCTCCTACTTTAAACCGTCTTCCTTGGTAGCTATATTCGTATGATACGGCTAACACTTCATCGCTTTGTAATTGCCTACTTAATGAGATAAATCCGAGTTGGCTGTTGAAGTAATATTCCGATGGGTCAAGTTTTCGAGCGCCTGTTACTTTTTCAAAATCGAGGGCTTTCTCTAAGCCTTTTTCATCTTCTAAAATAGAACTCAGTTGGTCTGCTTGTCGTAAGCGCGGATCATTCACTAAGTTTTGATAGAGGTTATTTGCATTGTTAGCAGTAGGTGAATTGGGTGTGCCATTTCCTATAAAGGCATTGTTTTCTCTATAAATTTTGTCGCCTTCACCTAAATCCATAAAGGCCGCAAAATTTCTAAGTGTTTGGGTATTGTTGGTTCTGTTAAGTACATAAACTTCTACCCTTGTTACTTGTAAACCTGAAATAACTGAAGGAATACTTCTGAGCCAGTTTTCATAATTGTCTCTGAAAAACTGACCTAGGAAAAAGTGTCTATTTTCGTCATAATCAGAGGCTCTGATTTCGAATTCGTTTCTTTGAATTCCTCCTTCAACTTCAATAGATTGAGATTGCCCACGCTGAGTGGCTGCCAAGGCAGTAACGTAAAGTCTCCCAAATTGTAATTGAGTTTTAAAGCCAAAAAGGTTTTGAGCACCACTGATCAGACTATTAGCTACTGGTAAGCTCACGTCTCCTAGTTCAATCGTTTTTATAATGTCTGATTCTAAGCCACCGAATTCTACTTTAAGTTGGTTCTCAAAATCGAAAGAGTTGCTGTTATCAAAGTTGGCTCCGATTTTTAATTTGGATCCAATGCTACCTTGCAAACTCATTTGAATATTCTGGTCAAATTCAAAACCACCCGTTCGCTGTTGTCTAATGGGGATTGCAGGATTATCTACACGTTGAAATTGCCCACCAAAATCTAATTGAACAAAGCCGCTGGTTTGGATATTGATTTCATCACCACCAAAGAGTCTATCAAAAAATGGACTTAAAGCAATAGGAGGGATAAGTTGACCCCGGTTACTTACAGCGCTTTCTCCATCTTGTGCTTTGGCTTTTTCGGCCAGAAACTCTCGGTTGCCTTGCTCTTCTCTTTGTTGAAGGGCTGCATTAAAGGGGATTCTGGTAGGAGGGCCGAGAAATTGACTTCCAAATTTTTCGCTATACACCAAAGATTTACTTGTATCCAATCTATATTCTTGATTAAAGAAGTTTAGGTTATTGAAAAGTAAAGGTGATTTTAACCGTCTGTTTGTGAGAGGGTCGCCAACGCGGTACCTCAGTCCAAAGTTGGGGTAGGTGGTTTTTATATATTCAGTAGTGTCTGAGCTAATTCTAGTAGAATCCTGTTGCTGTTCATAGGCATAGGCTTTAGTAGCTCCACCAAAAAAGGTGAACCCTATGCAAATCAGGAGTAATATTTTGATGGTTTGGTTGATCAAGTCTTCCTAAAAATCAGGCCGCTTTTAGTGCCAATTTGATCAATTCTTCTAGTGAAATTTGCCCTTCAGAATTTTTCAAAATTTTGTCAATACTTTTTTGTGCAGCTGCCTTGTTGATGCCTAGAGTTACTAACGCAGCTAAGGCTTCGTTTCTTATAGTATTAATGGAGGAAGAGGTAATATTTCCTCCTGCCATATCAGCAGACTCTTTTCCAACTTTATCTTTAAGCTCTAAAATAACTCTTTGAGCAGTTTTTGCACCTACGCCTTTCACTCCTTGAATGGTGGCTACATTTTCAGTGGCAATGGCGTTTATAATTTCAGAAGGACTTAGCGATGACAAGAACATAAGGCCAATAGAAGGGCCGATACCTGAAATCGAAATCAGTAGTGTGAAAAGTTTTTTTTCTGCCTCATCAGCAAAACCATAGAGCACTTGAATGTCTTCTTTTACATGGAAGTAAGTAAAGAGTTTGCATTGCTCTTCATCCTTGATTTTGGAGTAAGTATTCAGTGATATTTTTATTTCATACCCAACTCCTTGAATATCAATGATTACAAAAGTCGGATCTTTATAAGCTAGTTTACCTTTTACGTATGCAAACATAAATTCTGATTGTACTTGAGTATAAAAAAAGGCAAGTTGAACTTGCCTTCGCTTAAATTTAAGAATATTCGAGTAAAATCAATGTCTGTAACTTTAAAATAGCAGATTTAAGATGGTGGGTTATCTACTGCTCTAAAGGTGGTTAGTATCGATTCCATCTGGCGAATTAGCTCCCTATGTTCTTCATTAGGGTGAATAATAAAGCCTTCGATGTAATAAAGCCTATTTGTTTTTTCATCTACGAAAGTGTAGCTGATAAAAGTGCCGCCCACTGAGTAGTTGTTGGTTTTCCATGCACCACGCATTTCTACGGTGTATTTGCCATCAAATGTAATATCTCTAAAAACAGGTCGCATGAATTCCGTTTCCGTTATCATGTACGACTCTTTGTTTTCTGGATCGCCATAAATGTATTTTTTTCCAACCTCATTCCTTAGCTTTATTACGTTTTCATGAGTGAATTCGTCTTGTGATTCATAGTCTTTAAAGTAGACAAAAATGTTTTTGCTGGGGCCTCTTGCAGGTAAATAGCGCGACCACATAAAGTCATCAGAAGTAGTAGCCAACTCAAATCCAACAGGGATTTTAATATAATAGCCAAACTTATCTTTAATTCTGTCTGATATAGCTCTTGAGTCTACCGAAGCACGAATATCAGTAGCAAGCCTTTCTCGTTCTGCCATATTAAAATAGTTTCTTATTATGGCTCCGTTTTCTTTCAAGTGATTGATTAAATCCTGATCATTTTTACCAAATAGGTTGAGTATCTTCTGGCCTTTTGCATACTGGTCATCAGAAGTATTCATAAATAAGTCGGGTTCATTTTGAATCCTCTCTTTAAAACTATCAGGAAGAATGCCCTTGAGATAGTTGTCGGCTGGGGTGGTGCCATCCAATGTAGTTATGTACACCACATTTCTGGATAGTTGAAAAATTCTATTATACTGAAATGGCTCTATAACACGAGTAGTGAATGAGGGTTCGGTTCGGTTTAAGCCAGGCACCGATGCGTGAAAAACTTCTTTCAATGCTTCACCGAGAGGGCCGTCCCATTTCTCTTTGTTCATTACAATCACTAACTCTCCCGATTGTCCAGTAGCATCAGGTAGAAGGTTAGGGTTCATTTTTGTTGATTCTTCACCTTCCTTTTCTGATTTGCTGCCGCAACTTGATATGGAAAGTAAAATCATGGCTAGAAATAAGAGCTTCTTCATAAACTATTAGTTTAGTTATTTATGTCAAGAAAGGTAATATGAAATTGATTTGCAAGCATTATCTACTAAAAAATTAGTTGTAAGTTTTTTTAACCAATTTTCAATTTCATCCCTGGTTTTAGACTGGTAGAGTTCAGATCGTTTAACTCCTTAATGCGCTCAATTGTTAAGCCTTCATACATTCTTGAGATATCCCATAATGTATCTCCCGGCTCAACAATATATTCTTTAGAACTAGGAATAGGCTGGTTTAATACTTTTTTGGCAGTAACAATTGTATTGTCTGAAAGGAAATCGGGGCCTGTGTAGATGTTCAATCTTTGACCTACTTTTATCATTGATCCTTTAATATTGTTCCAAGCCCTAAGGTCTTCAATTCTTACCTGATGTTTTCTAGCAATTGTTCCTAATACATCGCCACTCACTACTCGATAAACTACTTTTTCTTTTCCGAAAGTACTGCCCGGCATGTTAGTGGCCATTTTCTCGAATTCTTTTCTGCCTTCTTCTGCCTTGGCCAAAATGTTTTCACGATTGGTTTCATATAAAGCCATTCCATCTTTCGGTATTCTTAATTTAAAGCCCTTGGCATTAGCCGGAAGCGCTCCTTTTTTAATGGCTGGGTTCAATTTTTCAAGCGTGCCTAAATCCATTCCGCTTTCATCTGCAAAGGCTTTGAGGTATACAAACTGATTTACTTCAATTTCTTCAAAGTCGATAGGGTATTGAAGGTCATCAACAAAAAGGTTGTGTTCGTCAGCATATTCCATTGCATAAAGAATGGCAGCGAACTGAGGTACATATGAGCGGGTTTCTCTTGGTAGGTACCTATAAACTTCCCAGAAGTCATCTTTATTAGATCTTCGCATAGCCCTTTGAACATTTCCTATTCCACTATTGTAAGCAGCAAGCGTCATTTTCCAGTCTCCTAAAATTCCATAAAGCCACTTAATGTATTGGCAGGCAGCTTCGGTAGATTTTTCAGGATCCATTCGTTCATCAATGTACCAGTCTATTTGTAAGCCTTGTTGCTTTGCTGTTGGCGACATAAATTGCCATAAACCAACGGCTTTAGGGCCAGAAACGGCACCTGGGTTTAAGCCTGATTCAATAATTGGTAAATATTTTAGTTCTTCGGGTAGGTCGTATTCTTTAAGGTATTTCTCGAAAATCGGGAAGTATACTTCTCTGCGTCTAATCATTTCACGTGTATAGTCTCTATTTCTAACCGTAAAATAATTTATAAATGCCTTAACCTGATCATTGAAAGAAATGTCGATTTCAAGGTCTAGCTTGTCATAACGAGCCTGCAATTCTTCATAAGAAAAGTCTGGTGCGTAATCGTAGCTTGGCTTAAACTCTTCTGGTATTGTATCGTTGGTTGCATGCCCTTGTTGAATAAAGGAAAACGAGGTAAATACAAGTAATAATGCCCAGTGTAATCGCTTCATTGTATAGCGTCTGTTCAAATGTTTTGAATCAAGTTTCTCGAAAATGCAAAAAGTTTAGCTTCTTGAAAAGCCGCGGATATAATTTGTAGTCCAATTGGCATTCCGTTGTCATCTTTTCCAACAGGAACGGAAATCGCTGGAAGCCCAGAAATGGAGGCTTGTACAGTAAATAAATCGGCCATATAAACTTCAATCGGACTTTTAGAATGTTCTCCCAAATCGAACGCTGTGGTTGGCGTTGTTGGTATGATAATAAAATCATATTCCGAAAGAATTTTTTCGGTGGCCTCTTTTATAAGCTTTCGCGCCTTTTGTGCTTTGGTAAAATAGGCGTCATAATAATCGGCACTTAACACAAAAGTCCCTAGCATAATTCTTCTTCTGGCTTCTGCTTCAAAGCCTTCGGTTCTAGAATTCTTATAAAGCGATTCTAAATTGGTGACCTCTGAACTTCTATGACCATACCGAATTCCAT
This sequence comes from Roseivirga seohaensis, assembly GCF_001592945.1. Classification (GTDB taxonomy): domain Bacteria; phylum Bacteroidota; class Bacteroidia; order Cytophagales; family Cyclobacteriaceae; genus Roseivirga; species Roseivirga seohaensis. The sequence continues at coordinate 34,924 of NZ_LRPB01000001.1, read as the reverse complement.
CGTATCGACTTAAGTTAGAACTAACTTCTGCAGTGGTAAGAATATAATAGGTAGGCAATATGTAATCAAGTAATGGAAAGTTCACTGCTTCCACAGTATGCCCAGCTTTTTGTAGCTCTGTAATCTGATTCTCGAAAGCTGCTTTAATCTCTGGCTGTAGTGCTTCAGTATCAAGCGCTTCTTGTAAATAAGCTACTTTATAGGTGTTTTTTTGCTCTAAGCTTTGACTGTAAATGGGTACTGCTTTTGAAGAAGAAGTGGAGTCTTTATCATCTTTTCCAGCAATAACTTCTAATACACGAGCATTGTCTTCAATACTTTTGGAGAAAATTCCAATACTATCGAATGAAGAGGCGTAAGCCAGTAAGCCCCATCTTGAAATTCTAGAGTAAGTAGGTTTAAGGCCAACAATTCCGCAAAAAGCAGCAGGCTGTCTTACCGATCCTCCTGTGTCTGTACCGAGAGAAATTTGGCACATATCGGCTTGAACGGCAACAGCAGATCCGCCTGATGAACCTCCAGCTACTTTATTATGATCTAGCGCATTTTTAACAGGGCCATAAAATGAATTTTCATTGGATGATCCCATTCCAAATTCATCACAGTTTTGGCGACCTATTAAAATGGCGTCTTCTTGAAGCAGTTTTTCAACGGCCGTAGCTGAAAATTGAGATTCAAAATTTTGAAGAATTTTACTCGCACCACTGACTTTGTGGTCTTGGTAGCAGATTAAATCTTTGATGCCAAAAATTAAGCCGGCAAGTTTGCCGGCTTTGTTTTCTTTGATCTTACGATCTATAATATCTGCCTTTTGCAAAGCTTCTGCACTATAAACTTCTACAAAAGCATTAAGCTCTGAATGCGACTTAATGTTACGTAAATAGTGTTCTACAAGTGCTCTGCAAGAAGTTACCTCAAGTCTAATATCTCTTTGAATCTCATCGAGTGTGTGATAAGACTTCAATGGTTAATTAGCTTATTTATCAATTTCTTTACCTGCTTCGTCTACCTCTTTCTTAATTTCTTTGGTAGCGTCTTTAAATTCTCTAATGCCTTTTCCCATTCCTCTTGCGAGATCAGGTATTTTCTTGGCACCGAAAAGAAGAAGAACTATAAAAACAATCACAAACAGTTCCATCCCCCCAGGCATTCCTATTGCAAATATTGTCTGCATGATTTCTCAAATTTAAATTTAGACTTCAAAGATAACTAAAATCTAACCATGAAGTCAATTGATTCGATTTTGTTCTGTCAACGGAATTTGTACGCTAGGGTTAAAATCTACTAGACTTATTTTTATAGAATAAAGCCCATGCTCTCTTTTATTTCGATCGTTTTTGAAGCCATAGTTCTGGGTTCAATGTTGACTTTTCGAAATGAACCCTAAACTTGACCTGAGAAATATTGTCTTTATCGGTAAGTACTTGCCCTAATGCTTGACCAACCTGAACTTGATCTCCTTTTTTCACAACCACAGTTTTTAACTTTGAGTATACCGTAAAGTATTCTCCATGCTGAATCAACACACTGTTTCCTAAACCCGGAACAGACATTACACTACTTACTTTCCCTGGAAATACAGCCTTTATGGTGGCATTTTCTGATGTTTGAATGTCAACCCCAAGATTATTTACTGTAATGGTTTTAATAGTAGGGTGGCGGTGTTCTCCAAATTTAGAAGAGACAAAGCCTTCATCTACAGGCCAAGGTAATTTGCCTTTTTCTTTAGCAAATGCCTCGGTTAGCTTAGTCATATCAACAGAGCCTAGCAAGGCAGCCTTTCTTTCTTCTTCGATAATCGCTTCAATACGTTCAGAAAGTTGCTTTTCTGCCTTTCTCTGTTCTTCTAATTCTTTCTTGATTCTTTGTTCGTCTTGGGTAAGCTTGGTGATTAACTCTCGTTGGTCACCCCTAAGCTCTTCAAGCTTATTGTTTTCAGTGAGTTCATCATTCAGTAACGATTGTTTGCTTTTTCTTTGGGCTTCAATTTCAGCAATTTGCAAACCAATGCTACTTTGAACAATCTTGATTTGTTCGGCTTGTTTTTTTCGTGCCTCAGAATACTGCTTAATGTATTTCATTCTCATAAACAGCTGATTGAAAGTAGATGAGGCAAATAGGAAAGTCATTTCACTAAAACCTTTGCTGGTTTTCTGAGTGGTGTAAACCATTTCAGCATACTCCTTTTTTAGCTGAGTTAAGTCATTTTCCATGGCTTGAATAATGGAAAGGTTTTCCGAGATTTCGCTGTCCAGTAGGTTTACTTCACTCTTAATGGCACTAATCAAAGAAGAACGGGTTTGGATTTGCTCATTCAGTGCCTTTAAACGGCCAATACTGCTGTTTTTCTTGGTAGAAGTTTGAGAGAGAATACGTTCCGTTTCTTGAATTTTCTTTAGAATCTCATTTTTCTGATTTTCTAAAGTCTTCCTTTGATTTTGAGCCGTACCGTCAAAACCCACTAATAAAAAGAATAAGGAAAGGACTATTGCCCTATTTACGCTCATAGTTGTTGGGAATACTAAAAGGAAATGTAAGTGGTTCGTCTTCAATTCTGGCTCTGTTATGCTCAATATCTATCGTAATTTCACCTTTTTTATTGTCTTGGAAATACTGTAAAATCATATCTGCTTTAAAGGCAAACACAAATTGTTCGAGCATATTGAAATCAGTGTACTTTAACTCTAATGTGTTTTTGCTCTTGATTGTGTTGGCAGTGAGTTTCTCCAGCTTCTTCGTTTTATTGCCAATTTGGTTCATAATAGTCAGGTCTCCAACTCTTTGAACAATTGTAAACTGATTGGCTTGTGCTACAATGTCATCTTCTGCGGTTTGTGCAATTGGCATATCTCCAATAAGTACCGATTGAAAAAGATCAAAATTTAATTCGAAGTTGAATTTTTCGCTAAGCCCTTGAAAGCTATAGGCGTAATAAGATTTGTTCACCCTGTCAATCATTAAGAGTGAATCTTGGGTGATTATTCCTCTAGCTCCTTCAATACCCAAGCCTGGCGTAAGTCTAAACCAGATTAAACTATCTTTTCTTACCCGAATATCAGCAGTAGCTTTGGTCTTCGATTCCCCATCTTTAAACTTAAATTTTGTTTTGGTAGAGAAGTACTCGAAAGGAATTTCTGCCACTTGAAACTCTTCTTTTACGCGTGTATTTGTTCCTAAGAAAGTGCTTTTACATGACTCTAAAAAGAAAGCCGAAAAAACAATGAGGATGAGCAGTTTTGCTCTACTAGTAGTACTTTTTGTCTGCAATTTTTTGATCTATTTTATCGGAAGTGTTCCCCGTGTTTTTTGCTTTTTTCCACTGCTCAACAGCTGCGTCAATTTGGTTTAGCATATAAAGGTTATCACCATAAACCTCTAAAAGCCCACCCGTAATACTGGCTGATTTTTGCTTCAAGAAATTCTCTATCAACTGTTTCGCTTCTGCAAATCTACCTAATTGAAACAAAACCTTTGCTTTCACATGAAATAAATCACTGTCCGATGGATATTCTTTGACTAAACGATCCAATGATTTATTTAAACCTTCTATGATTTCTTGATCGCTATTAGCATTTAGGTATCGCAAAAACATTTGAACTGCACCATCATCTACTTTGCCAGATGTAGTTTTGGGAGGCGTATATTCCTCAATTTCTTTCACATTGCCTTCTTCCAAAGCAAATTCCAATTTCTTTGTTCGAATCTTGCTTGCCAAAGCCTCATCATTTCTGGCAAGCTTTAAAGCCTGATCGAAAGCGGAATTGGCTTCTTCTTTATCGCCTTGGCTGCTGTAAAGCTGGGCATTTCCGTAGTAATAATAGAATAGACCTTGGTTAGGGAAATAGCTCAGAGCATCTTCGCTATTAGTGAGCAGGCTTTCCCAAGATTTTTGATTGTAAGCCCTCGTCAACAGTTGATTCCATACTTCGTAGTCAGATGGATTAAGATCTTTGAGTTGATTTAATGCGGTAAGCACTTGGCTTTCATAGGCTGATTTATTTTCTGGACTTGCTTTTTCGGCCAAGGCGCTATAAACTTTTTCTCCTGTTTTAATCACTTCTACATCGTTAGGGTATATGGAGTACAGCATTTTTTGCTGCTGATCTAAAAAGGAGAGAGGAATTTTGTCTGATCCAGCAGCCGATAAATTAGTCATTAACTCAAGCTTTGAGCTAAGGTCTGCTTCCTTATTGGTCATGATTTCAGAAATCATTGGTTTAGCAGCTTCAAAGTCGCCTTCTTCTAATTTTAAGTTGATTAATAAGAAGTTAGAGGAGGCTGAAGTATTTGTAGATTTAAGAATGTCTGCGGCTTCGGTTTTCTGCCCTGTTGAAGCGAGTAAATCAGCGTATTCTAGTTTGTAGTTTTCATTCGTAGGGAAATCCTCAGTTAGCTTTTTCAGCATGTCGAGCGCTTCTTTTTTCTTTCCGGCCTGAAGTAGTAATTCCTTTTTCTGGGTAGTGAATTTATGGGGAGAGTTGTATTTTTCTTCCGTTAGCTCGAGCATTTTGATTGCTCGATCGTAATTACCCAAACCCACATATACATCAGCGATATCCAGTAAATACTCACGATAGTCTGTGGAGTTTTTAAGCATTAACTCATATTCCGAAGCAGCTGCCTGTAGATTACTTTGCGACTTGTGAAGTTGTGCAGCAAGTATATAATAGAATTTATTGTAGGGCTTAATTTCTTGTGCCTTCTTAATCGACTTTAGTCCTTTGTCATACTTCCTCTGTATCAAATAGATTTCCCCTAATTTGAAATAAGCCGCGTGATTGTTTTTGTCAACTTCTAAAGATTGCTCTAGAAAAGCGATAGCCCTTTCGTAGTCTTCTAACAAGTAGAATTTTTGGGCATCGATCATTAAATATTCAGCATTGGCCCTGTCGTATTTCGAAACTTCATTACTCTCTTTTTCCTTCTTTTCGGTTTTTTCTTGGGCAATAGCTTCCATGCTGCTGCAAAACAGCAGAAAAGAAAAAATGAAAAGGGATAGTTGGAGGTATTTCTTCACCGGTTCTTCAATTATATCAAGAAACACATTTTATGTGGGCTATGTTTAAGCTTTCTGATGAGTGTAAATAGAGTTATGTTATTGGCGTTTTTCAACGGTTTTGTACTTAAATCCACGTCCTTCTAAAAGATAAATGGCTACAAAAAAGACTGCCGTGACAAACAAATCAATTCCGTATTGAACATAAGCGTTGGAAATCGAAATAAGGTTTGATCCATAAATTACTCCCACCGCAATGATTAAATACAAGAAGAGTTTTTTGAAATTGTAAGGTACAGGAAAGATTTTTCTGCCCTTATAATAACATAAGGCACACATTACAGCATAACAAACCAAGGCCGAAATGGCCGACCCGAAATAACCAATTGAAGGAATTCTTACCAACCACAAGTGGCCTACTAGTGTAATAAGTGCTCCGATAGCCGTAAAATAAGTGCCGTAGATTGTTTTGTCTTTAATTTTGAACCATACACTCAGGTTTACATAAACTCCAAAAAACAGCTTTCCTATTAACAATACTGGCAACACATACAGCGCAGCTTTGTAGCCCGGTCGGCCTAAGAAAACATCGGCTATTAATTCAATATTTACTGCAATGGCCACCATAATAGCGATGTTAAATACAACGAAATAGTGCATCACTTTGGCGAATAGAGACGGTGCTTCTTTATTTTCAGCATGAGAGAAAAAGAAAGGTTCGCCCGCATAGCGGAAGGCCTGAATTCCGAGCATCATCAATACACTCAGCTTAAATGCACTTCCGTATACCCCGAGCTCTTTTTCTGGATCATCGAAAAGAAAGTTAAATAAAATGGTGTAGCCCTGATCGTTGAACATGGCCGCTAAACCCATTAAAAAAATAGGGAAGGAATAAGCTAAAATAGGCTTGAATGCCGACCATTTGAATCTAATTCGAATTTGCCCTAATTCCTTAAATAACATTGGAATGTATAAGCTATTCGCAATAAGATTAGCTATGAAAATATAGCCAACGCCTATTTCTGGATTATAAATTTTCTGAACCCAAGGTTGAAGTACGCTTAGGTATTCTCCATTGGTAATGGCCGGAAAAGCCAAAAGGAACAATAAGTTCAAACCAATGGTAACTGCAATTACAGTAAGTCGGATTAACGCGAATTTTATAGGCCGATCGTCCAACCGAAGTTTTGCAAAGGGTATGGAAACGATGGCATCAATAAATACAATGGCCGCCAAATACTGTAAATATTCGGGGTGCTCTGAGGCGGCAGTAAAATTGGCCAACGAGGCGGCATCCAAATAAATAAAACCAGAGAAAAGAATACTGGTGAATAGAATTGCGGTGGCCGTATAATGGTAGGCATCAATAGACTTGTTTTTTGTGGTGAACCTAAAAAAAGAAGTCTCTAAACCATAAGTGTAAATAATGTTAAGAAAAGCAGCGATACCATAAAGGTGAATAACGACTCCATATTCCTCTTCAGGAAGGATTCGGGTATAGAATGGCACCAACGCAAAATTGAGCACTCTGCCCAAAATGCTGCTGATGCCATAATAAGCCGTTTGGCTCGCCAATTTTTTGATTTGACTCATAAAGCGAAGCTACAAGTATTTATGCTTTGAGCCATAGATGAATTTTCGATTTTCGATTTAACGCCAAACCATGTTCAATGTTATGGCCTGCCGTTAAATCCTTTGAAGTTAGCCTCTTATTCTCCTTTAAAATCAGGTTTTCTTTTTTCTAAGAAAGCTCTTGTACCTTCATTGAAATCCTCAGTTTTTACGCAATTGGCAAAACTATTAGCTTCGGCCTGATAGCCGTCAATGTCGTTGGTATACACCGCGTTGATACATTCGATTACCATGCCCACAGCTAGAGGCGCTTTGCTGGTAATTCTGCCCAATAGTTCTTCTGCTTTTTGAAGACCCTCAGCTTTGTTTTCAGCTACATGGTTTACTAAGCCCAAGGCTTTTGCCTCGTCAGCTTTTACCATATCACCAGACATCGCCAATTCAAAGGCTTTTCCTTTGCCTACCAATTGCGTCAGTCTTTGCGTTCCTCCAAAACCAGGGATAATTCCAAGGTTTACTTCTGGAAGCCCAAATTTTGCATTTTCAGTAGCGATACGAATGTGACAAGCCATGGCCAATTCACAGCCGCCACCAAGGGCAAAGCCATTTACCAAAGCAATAACAGGTTTGTGGCAGTTTTCTATACTGGCAAAAACCTCTTGGCCTTGTTCTGAAAATTTTCTTGAATTTAACTCTGAAAGTTCTGCGATTTCGGAAATGTCAGCGCCAGCCACAAAAGCCTTTTCACCTTCACCAGTAATGATTACCGCTCTTACATCGGTAGAGTCATAAATAACTTGGAAGGCCTCGCCAATTTCTTCAACAGTTCTAGTGTTGAGTGCATTTAACTTGTCGGGCCTATTAATGGTAAGGTGTACGACTCCGTTTTTATTTTCGAATTTTATATTCTGGTATGAGTCCATTGCTAAGTTGAGTAAGCTGCAAAGATAGTAGCAATGTAAGAAAACTAAAAAGGCTAAAGCAAGGTTAAGTACTTGGCTCAAAATATCTGATGAGTGGAAGACGATAAATTTGGCTTTTAATTCATTTTAAAGGCTTCCTTTGATACCTTTGCAGCCAATTCAAGAAAAAACACATTCAATCACTTATGGGAACACAAAATAGAATTACAGTCGCTTATGGAGATGGAATTGGTCCAGAAATTATGGACGCCACCATTCGTATTATGGATGCCGCCAATGTTGGTTTAGCCTATGATGTGATTGAAATAGGTGAAAAAGTTTATAAAGCAGGGCATAAATCAGGCATAAGCCCTGAGTCTTGGGAAATACTTCGCAGAAATAAAGTATTACTTAAAGCGCCTATCACCACACCTCAGGGTGGAGGATACAAAAGCTTGAATGTAACCATCAGAAAATCGCTTGGTTTGTTTGCCAATGTAAGACCATTCAGAGCTTACCCGCCATTTGTGCCGTCACATTTTCCTCATATGGATTTGGTGATTGTTCGTGAAAATGAAGAAGATTTGTATGCTGGAATTGAACATCAGCAAACAAGCGAGGTGGTTCAAACCTTGAAATTGATTTCGGAACCGGGTTCTGAAAAGATTATAAGATACGCATTTGAATATGCCAGAGCATACGGTAGAAAGAAAGTGACCTGTATGACAAAGGACAATATTATGAAACATACTGATGGTATGTTCCACAGAATATTTAATGAAGTAAAGTTAGAATACCCAGATATTGAGTCGGATCACTGGATTATTGATATTGGGTCGGCTGTAGTTGCGGCTCGTCCAGAATCATTGGACGTAGTAGTAACCTTGAATCTATACGGAGATATCATTTCAGATATTGCTGCCGAAGTAGCGGGCTCAGTGGGTATGGCAGGTTCGGCCAATACTGGAATTAGCCATGGAATGTTTGAGGCTATTCACGGGTCTGCCCCTGATATTGCCGGACAAAACATTGCTAATCCTTCTGGTTTATTAAATGGCGCATTTATGATGTTGGTTCATTTAGGCAAAGCAGATAAAGCAGAGTTGATTCAAAACGCTTGGTTAAGAACTTTGGAAGATGGAATTCATACAGGAGACATTTACCGAGCTAACCGAAGTGTAAAGAAAGTGGGTACCAAAGAATTTGCTGATGCAGTTATTGAGCGACTTGGGAAAAAGCCTGAAAAATTAAAACCAGTAGAGTATAGAAATGGCGTAAAAGTTTCGGTGAATGTTCCCGAAAAACCAGCTAAGAAAAAGGAGCTTGTGGGCGTAGATGTATTTATCGATTGGCGTGCATCTGACAGAGATCCGAATGTGATTGGCGATGCTTTGTTAAATGAAGGCTCTACTGACAGACTGAAACTGAAATTAATCTCTAATAGAGGTGTTTTGGTGTATCCTGAAGGCTCTCCAGAAATTTTCAAAACCGACCACTGGAGATGTCGATATACAAATCCAAACAATGAAATTGTAAATAATTCGGATGTAATTGAGTTGATTAAAAAAATTCATGAAGCGGGTTTCGACTTTATCAAAACAGAACATTTATATCACTTCGATGGTGAAAGAGGTTACTCTTTAAGCCAAGGTGAATAAGAAGATTTTATCTTGATTAATTTTCACGAATGTCTTGGACCTACTTTTGGTTCAGGACATTTTTTTTGAATTCTTATTTATCAAAAATACTCATCAGTATTAAGAGTGTATTTTCCACTGTCTTTTAATGAATACTCTTGATCGTTTTCATCCTTAAAGATGACATCAAAAGAAATCTGCCAGTGGTTATCATCAGTTTTTGAAGCTGAGACAATCGCTTTCTCTAAAGTGTATTCACTTAAACCGCAAAAACAAGATCTTCGATAAGCTACATTAATCACTTTATTCTCTTCTGGATGAGTACTGTTATAGGCAAATGAAGTACTGCCCTTGGGTATTTCTAAATAGAAATACTCAAACAATTCATCATCGGCAATATCCTCATCTTCTTCGTGTACATAGGTGTATTTAAATACCAGATTTTCTCCCTCTGAAACTACAGGTATTTGCGGGTCTCCAGGGTGATGTGCTATAAAATCCAGTTTACTTTCTTCTTTAAACTCCCTATACACTCTAGATGGGGTTACCTTTCCACATGAAAAAAGAATTGAAACGAGTAGTGTTATTGCAAGTAGCTTCTTCATGCCTGTTTAGACACGAGGGGGCTGAATAAGGTTGGCTAGTACAATTATCAATGGCTTTTAATTATCTTATTAACCCAGATCAGTTAAAGGTAAAGTCTACATAATCAACAGTGCCCGACTCGGTAATGGTAATCTCTTTCTCAACTTTGACCTCAGAATCTACACGAATCTGAAGGGTAATGTTATAAGGCTCAAAAGGAACACCCACAGCTCCACCTGAATTGTCACGATAGGTGATATTTAATTTTGTGAAAAAAGGGATAGTTTTATTGCGGTAATTCCTACTGAAAGGTAAGTGGGAATCACTGCTTGAAAAGTCAGAGATTTCTATTCCACTACCATTTATGCTGAAGGTAATGTCGGACATTCTTTCATCGTCTGTTGAAAACACGGACATTGAAATATCTCTGGTTTGAGGGTAATTGTCCCTTGGGTCGTCATCTGAAGTACAGGAGCTAAATAGAATAAATATTGTAAAGATAGATAGTAGTTGCTTCTTAAACATAAAGCTGGTTTTTTGTTTTGGGCAAAGAAATAATAGCCTTTTAGTTTATCAAAATCATATGGTCAGAAATTGAGAATGATAAAAGCGATCCCTAGGACTCTCTCCGGAGTATACCAAAGTAAAATTGCTAAGCCTTGCTTAGCATACTTAATGATGAACGTTACGTTCTGGCAGGGCTGCTGCTCGGTAATAGTTTGAAATCAATGTCTTCAAATGATTGAACTTCAAGATATGTTTCTTCTACAATCATACTGCTATATTTACTGAAGGCAATTACTTTTAATCCAGCTGTTTTGGCGGCTCTTATGCCTGAATTAGAGTCTTCTATAGCAATACATTGATCGGCAGTTAAGTTCAGCTTTTTCAAAGCATTAAGATATACATCTGGTTGTGGCTTGCCATTTTCTTCAAACTCCGCAGAAGAAATGGTATCAACCAAATGTGAGATGTTGGCTTTTCTTAATACTGCGGGAATTATACTATAGGGAGAGTTGGTTGCTACACCAATTTTGAAGCCTTCTTTTGTGATTTTCTCCATGAAATTTTTGATACCTGAAATAACACAGTCTTCTTCGTTAATGAGTTGTATTACTCTGGCTATTACCATTTGTTCCACCTCTTCCTCGCTTTTGTGCAGCCAAGGAAATCGTTCGTACCAAAATTTGGTAACCTCAGTAGTGGTCATGCTTTGTGTAAGTATACTTAAGTCATTGGTAACCTGAACTCCTAATGAACCAAATACTTCTCTTTCTGCTTGAGACCAAAGTTTTTCAGAATCAACAATGACCCCATCCATATCAAAAATAATCGCTTTCATGTGATTATATTACCTTGTTAAAATGCTTAAGTAGTTAATCCAAGGGCCTACTTCGTGTGTGTATTGTTTTGCCATAACTCGAGATATTTGTGCAATATGTCCTAAATCATGTACAGCCCATGTGGCAAGGAGTTGTTTTAAAGTAACCTCACCAAACTCAGGATGGACTCCGGTTTTTAAAAAATCTTTATCGCTCAAATGAAGTGACTTAATGTAGTCTAAACTTTGGTTTCTTTGATAGTTAAACTCAGCAGTGAGTTCTTTTATAGATTTATCACCATTTGATTGTATCGAAGCTGCTCTATCAAAGGTTTTAAAGTTCTTTTCTTTTTCATCAGATAAAATAATCTTAACCCTTTCTATCCAATCTGTTTGTTCACCATGTATCAGGTGAGAAATTACATTAATAGGACTCCATGAATCTCCGCCTTCATTTTTTTGTAGCCATTCGTCTGGTAGTTCATTTAGCATAGCTGCTAAAGTAGAAGGGGTCTGGGATAAAATACTTATTGTCTTCTCTAAATCGAATTCCATTTTTATGATCCTTTTACTCAGGTTGAATTTCCCCTCCCTCCAAATTAATAGAACTCATTGAAGGAGACAGGACGATTGAGGCGAATTTAAGTAATGTTAGGCTATTAACTTAGGCATTATTTATTGTCAACTGCCGCAGGTTTTCCAAATTTGCGGCTTACTATGATCCCTAGGAGGCCCTGTCCGCATTACACCAAAAACAAAACGGCAAATAGACTAAACCTTTCTTAGTTCATTTATTTATACACTCAAGCCAGCGTTAAGTCATTCCGTAGGCTCCGAGACTTCGGGGTTTTTCAGTAGAGCAGATAAGGGAATGGCTCTTAATAAAACGAACAGAGTCCTTGCGGTCATATGGTGTTACAGGTGCTGCCTAAGGGCAGATAAATCGGAGAATCGGAGAACCTGCGGAAGGTGACATTTATTCTTTTAATCGTTCTCGTAAATGATACATCATTTCTTTGATTATTTTAATAAGATCAGGCATATCATATATTAATCTCCCAATAATCTTTAAGTTACCGTTTTTTTGAAGAAATGGATTTATTTCATCTTTGGGTATTCTATCGGAGATATAAAAATTGTATTCAAAACCATCAATTAGAATACTTAAAATTGTTCGTTCGTCACTTTTTTTTCTATTGGAGATAAAATAAACCCCTTGAGTATTTTACCTGAGGCAGTCATAACTGACTGGATTAAACAAGGGTTCTCATTCTCCTCTAATGGAATTTCGTCATAAATGGATAATCGAAGTTTTTCCTTTAGGTCTGGTGAATATTCGGGAGTGGGAAATGACTTAGAAACCAAAAGTCGCCAGAGTAAGGAATCTAAGAACAATTTCATTGAATGATATTCAAAGCGCTCAAATTCATAAAGGAAAGTTCGACCATCTGATGTCATTGACTGTTTTATTAGAGCGGCTTTTCCATTTTGATTTTTACCATATAGGTTTTCGTCTGCATATTTTTCGTATTTACTCAATTTTGACTCACACTCTTCACATAAAAGGTATTCTCGTTTGCCTTTTTGTTCAATTCTACTTTTAATTTCTTTGCCACTATTTTTCATTTCATAGAATCTCCTAGGAGTTTTGTCATATATTCCTAGGTACATAAATTCTGGAACTATATGCGACCTTTTTAATTCCCTGTCTTGAAGACATAATTTACATTGTGCCATGATTCTAAACTTGTGTGAAAACTACTCCAAACCTACCCCACAACCTCTCTATTCACTTTTTTATCAAGCTGAATAAAAAAGAGGGCCAATAGATTAACCACAAAGCTGATCAGCATCAGCTGTAAAAAGTCGCTGTGCTCGTAAATCATAAAGCTCATAAGAGTATAAAAAATGGTCAGCCCAATAATGGATTCCTTCATTGGGTTAGTGCTTTTAAAAACTTTTCTCGGAATCAGATGGCTTACCAAAGGAATTACTACAAACCAAAAAACAACCATGCTGGCCATGTTCCAGCTAATAAATAGTGAGAAAGGGACAAGTACTGTAATCAGTGCCAAAGGAATGGCGAGTGTGCTTTTGAGGTTTGAGATGCTTTGGTTTTTCATAAGGCTTTATGCTTTTGAATGGACGGATTCTGAAACAAGTTCAGAATGACTAATGTAGGGAATATTATGCTATTATTTATAGCAATAGAATTCCTTCTCCTTTCAATAAGCCAAACAGCAATTCAAGTCAGCTTCTTTTAACCATTGAACATTAAACACTGAACTAATACCACTTTCTATAATTTGCCCACTGGCTTGCTGCTGTAAATTGGGTTGACCTACCACCAATTGGTCGGCAAAAATAAGTTGAGTACGGCCATGCAGCTTGTATAAAGCCTCTTTAGCGCACCAAATTTGGGTCAGCTTATCTACTCGGTTTTCAGCCCACGGCTTTTCAGTAGGGTGGAGGAATTTATGGGCAATGCGGGTAATCTGATCGCGGTCGTGTTCAATGTCAATACCAATTGGACCTGTTGAACTAAAGGCCGCAGCACCATAACCTTTTGCATGGGAAATTGAAATTTCAACGCCTTCTAGACTAATGTGCGGTTTGCCGAAGGAATCTTTGTTCACTTCATAGTCTTGATCGGGGAAAAGTGCTTTTAATGCCAAGCGGGCAGAAAGCCATTCTTTTCTTTTTATCTCTACTTTGAAACTGGCCAATACTTCGCTTTCTGCTACGCTGGGTTGGTAAAGCTGGGTCAGTTCGGCTTCCGATTCTTCAATTTTCCATATCGCGAAGCAAACTTCTTCTGTAATATTTGCTTTTAGAAATAAAGGCATGAATTATTAATTGGCTTAGCAGGTTGAATACTTAGTTTTGTATCAACGCGAAAGATAATTGTTTTAAAAACCTATGACACAAGTAAGCGTCAAAAAACTGAATACCGTAGGCGGACACCAAGACTGTGTTTATACACTGGCGCCTGGTCCTGAATCACACCAGTTTTTCTCAGCTGGAGCAGATGGCGTAGTAGCGCTCTGGGATTTGAATGATATGGAAACAGGTCGAATGATTGCCAAAGTGCCTAATTCGGTGTATGCGTTGTGTTATTACCCAGAAAGAAATGCGCTTATCGTTGGTCAAAATATGGATGGCTTGCACATTATTGACTGGGAGAATAAAAAGGAATTGGGTTCGATCAAACTTTCCGCAGCGGCAATTTTCGATATAAAGGTATTGAAAGACAGAATCATTGTAGCCCAAGGAAATGGCGAAGTGCATATTCTAGACATCAAAACTCTTGAGACCATACATGTCATTCGTAATTCAGAAAAAAGCGCACGAACGCTAGCCGTTTCAGAACTCAGTGGTCATTTGGCTGTTGGTTATAGCGACAATAAAATAAGGGTGTTTTCATTAAGAGATTGGAAATTGGTGCATGAAATTGATGCACACAAAATTTCGGTTTTTTCGGTACGATACAGCCCCGATGAACGTTTCTTAATCAGTGGAAGTAGGGATGCGAAGTTGAAAATTTGGGATGTTATAGACGGTTATACCCTTAAGGAGTCCGTTGCAGCCCATATGTATGCAATAAACCATATTGAATTTAGTCCTGATAACAAACATTTTGTAACTTGTAGCATGGATAAGTCTATAAAGGTCTGGGATGCCTCGACTTACCAACTTCTAAAAGTTATAGACAAAGCACGGCATGCGGGTCATGGAACCTCTGTAAACAAGCTGCTTTGGACTGCTCATAACAACCTATTAATTTCGGCCAGTGATGACCGTAGTATTTCCATCTGGGACATCAAATTTTAATTTTTCCAAACAATGAACATTACACCCTTAGAAATTAGGCAAAAGGTTTTCGAAAAGAATTTTCGCGGTTACGATAAAGATGAAGTAACTGCTTTTCTAACATCCCTGTCGGTGGAGTGGGAGAAACTTCAAGACCAAGCTAAGGAACTAAAATATAAATTGGAGGCTGCTGAAAAAGAAGTGCAGAAGCTTCGCGAAGTGGAAAATTCACTCTTCAAAACCCTAAAAACGGCAGAAGACACAGGCGCCAACATGATAGAGCATGCCACCAAAACGGCTGAACTACACATGAAGGAAACTGAAATGAAAGCAGACGCTTTAATGAGCGAAGCCAAAAGTAGAGCTAAAAATATTATTGAAGACGCTGAGAACAGAGCCAGTGAAATTGTAGAAGACATGGAGGATGAAATCCGACAGTTGGAACAAGTGTTCAAGAGCCTGAGCGCCAATAAAAATTCAATGATGGCGGAGTTAAAAATGTTAACTTCTGATATTCTCGAGAAGATTAAGAGACACGAGGAATTTCCGGCAGACATTAAACCGATTTTAAAGGAAGCCAAAAAATTTAGCAGAGAGGTAAACGAAAGCCCGCGAAGCTTCGGGGGTGAAGAAAAACCAGTAAATGAAACAATGGCGGCCAAAGCTCCTGAAAAAGCAGCTGAGGTAGTTATAGAGGAGGTTGAAGAAGAACCGATTGATGAAAATTTGTCTAATCTAGATTTGGCTGATGTTTCGGAAGATTTTGAAGAAGAGGCCAACGAATCTGCAGAGGGTTTTCTTGGTGCTAATGTTTATCAAGATGAAACACCTAAAAATGCCGCTGCGCCAGCCCCCACAGAAGATAAGAAAGGCTCATTTTTCGACCGAAACGATTAAGCTGTGAATACCGATAAAGTAGCCTTAGAGGGCATGGAGTTCTATGCCTATCATGGTTTTTATGAGGAAGAACGCAAAATCGGGAATCGTTATTCTGTGGATATAGAGGTGACTACCAACTTTGAGAAGGCGGCTCAGCAAGATGATTTATCTGGTACCGTTGACTACGTTCAGCTTTATGAGATTGTCAAAAACAGGATGGCCACTCCAGCCAAACTACTTGAAAAACTAGGCCAAGAAATCATTGAGAACATTTTTGAACGATTTTCATCAGTTTCAGAAGTGAAAGTAAGCGTAGCCAAACACAATCCGCCTTTTGGCGGTATCTGCGCCAAATCAAAAGTTACTTTGGAAAGAGCAAGAAGCTAGTAGTTTAGCCAGTATGAAGTAAATTCCCCTCGTTTCCGTCATTGCGGACCTGCTAATGTTTATCGAAGTGAATAAATAAACGTGAAGCAATCTCACAGTTTTTAATGAAGAGACTGCTTCGTTACAGCCCATTGCTAACGCATGGCCTGCGTCTCGCAGTGACGATCCTATTTTACGTTTTGCGTTTCTTCGTGCCCTTTGCGGTTAAAACCTCTCCGACATTGCAAACCTGCTAATGTTTATCGAAGTGAATAAATAAACGTGAAGCAATCTCACAATTTTTTATGAAGAGACTGCTTCGTTACAGCCCATTGCTAACGCATGGCCTGAGTTTCGCAGTGACGATCCTATTTTACGTTTTGCGTTTCTTCGTGCCCTCTGGGGTTAAAACCTCTCCGACATTGCGAACCTGCTAATGTTTATCGAAGTGAATAAATAAACGTGAAGCAATCTCACAGTTTCTAGATGAGAGACTGCTTCGTCACAACTCATGGCTAACGCCTGACTTGTTTCTCGCAGTGACGATTATACTTAAACTTTGCTATGCTTTGTGCCCTCTGTGGTTAAATCAGCTAACTTTACCCTCCCAAACAAAACGCTTATCCTTTTGACCGAAGCCCAAAAATCCATTCAACATCTGATACAATTATTAAAGGTTGAAAAAGATGAAGATTACGCTCAATATGAGCGAAAAATGCTCAATACATCCATCGAAGAACGTAGAAGACAAGGCGTAACCTGGTACCCTGTGCAGTTGATGAATCGCTACATAGGAACTGGCGAACGCTATACGTTAGAACTTGATCGCACTACACATTTAGATCAAAATCACTCTTTTCAGGTGGGGGCGGTAGTCAGTGTTTTTTCAGGTCATGGAAATGAAGCCGAAGCGGTTTCTGGTGTAATTAGTTTTCTGAGGCGGGAAAAAATGCGTGTGGCCTTGAACGTAAGCGATCTTCCAGATTGGTTGAAGCAAGGGAAAATCGGGGTCAACTTACTTTTTGATGAAGGCTCTTACCGCGAGATGAATCGTGCTTTGGAGTTAGTGCTTAAAGCCGAAACAGGTAGAGTGGCGGACTTACGAGAAGTAATGTATGGAGCTAAACCTGCAGAATTCAAATCGGGCTTTGAATATCAGTCGGTAAACCTAAACGCCAAACAAAACGAAGCGCTTACCAATATTTTTCATGCGCGCGATGTAGCCATTATTCACGGCCCTCCAGGTACGGGAAAAACCACTACTTTGGTTAATGCCATAAAAGAAGTAGTGAAAACCGAGCGGCAAGTATTGGTTTGCGCACAAAGTAATGCAGCTGTGGATTTGATCGTAGAGAAACTCGATAATCTCGGTTTAGATGTGTTGCGCTTAGGGCATCCTGCCCGATTAACTCCAGAAGTAATTGAGAATAGTTTGGATGTGAAAATTTCCAAACACAACTATTTTAAAGAATTAAGAGAGGTAAGAAAGAAGTCGGAAGAATACAGAAAGCTAGGAACTAAGTATAAACGCCAGTTCGGGCGAGAGGAAAAACTTCAGCGTGATTTACTCATGAAAGAATCACGTTTGCTTCGCCAAGATGCCGATAGAATTGAATCGCAAATTACAGAAGACCTGATGGGGCGGGCAGAAGTGGTGGCTTGTACTTTGGTTGGGTCTACGCACCCTCTAGTGCGCGATCGGGTTTTTAAATCTGTATTCATTGATGAGGCCAGTCAAGCGCTAGAGCCGGCCTGTTGGATTCCAATTCTGAAATCCTACCGCGTAATTATGGCGGGAGATCACTTACAATTGCCTCCCACAGTGAAATCACTTCAAGCTGGAAAAGATGGTTTGGAAGAAACGCTTTTCAAAAAGGCGATAGAACGCACAAAAAGTGATGTGATGTTGGAAACCCAATACCGAATGCATCCGCACATCATGAAATTCTCCAGCGACTATTTTTATGAAGGCAAATTGGAAGTAGCGCCAGAAATTTTGCTTCGAGACAGTGAGTTGGAAGGAGCGAGGTTTGAGTTTATCGATACCGCTGGTTGTGGTTTTTCGGAAAAAGTGAAGAAGGAAACGCTTAGCACTTATAACGAAGAAGAAGCAAAACTCGTCATACAGCTTTTGAGTAAGTCGGTTACAGAAGGACAACGTATCGGAATTATTGCGCCTTATAAAGCACAAATCGAGTTACTTCGCGATTTACTTCATGCCGAAGAATTACTAGATCCATTTAAAGAAGATATTTCGGTAAATACGGTAGATGCTTTTCAAGGCCAAGAGCGCGATGTGATTTTCATCAGTTTGGTTCGTTCAAATGATAAAAACGAAATCGGATTTTTGAAGGAGTACCGCAGAATGAACGTAGCCATCACTCGAGCCAAATCAAAGTTGGTAGTAGTAGGCGATTCGGCCACTTTGGGAAAGGATACTTTCTATAATGCTGTGCTTGATTACGTGCAAAGCATCGGTGGCTACAAAAGTGCCTTCGAATTTCTTTACAATTAAGGGTTGAAATACATATTTTGGTTTTTTATTCTAATGTTTGGTCAGAATAATAATATGTAGAATTGTTTAATGTTCTATATTTATAGAATCAACCAAATCTAAAACCAAAACCATGGAACCAGAAAAACCATCTACTGACATTCCAGTACCCCAAAACGAAACCCTCAAAGGCTCAATTTATCATGAATGCCGAATAATGTTCGACTATGTTTTGAAGAATGGCAAGCAAATCGATGTGCAACAGGTAGCACCATTAGAACAAGATGAGAAGACTTTAGATAGTGCCACGCTAATAGGAGTCTATAACTATTTGGCCGAACAGGTGAAGCCTGCTTTGCCCGGTACTTTAATTTTGTTTGCTAAGAATAAAGCTTCCATCAACCGCTTTAAGTTTTTAGGTCCTTTGCCCATTGTAAGGCAGTTTATGGTGCTCTGTATTCTTTCGCTGATATCCCTCATTCTCACTAGTTTGTCTGGGTTAGTGAGCATCGATAACATTCAAATGAGCATGTTACAAGGCGGGGGCTGGAGTCAGGCTGTACGATTTTTATTTCTAATGTCTGCGGCAAGTGTAGGGGCAGGCTTTTATGCCTTGTTTGAAATGAACAATTACATCAGCGCAGGCACCTTCGATACCAAGTATTCATCAACTTATTGGTCAAGATATGTACTGGGAATTGTAGCTGGTATTTTACTTTCAGAGTTATTCGTAGTGTTTATTGGGCCAAATGAGCAAACCAAGGATTCAACAATGGCATTAGATTCAGCTACTTATTTACTGAAACCAATTTTGGCCATTTTGGGTGGTTTTTCTGCTAGCTTGGTTTACCGAATTTTAAACCGATTGATTTCTGCGGTTGAATCTATTTTTACAGGATCAGCCAATCAAATGATCGCTCAAAAAAAGCAAGAGTTCGATTTGCAAAATCAGGCCAATGAGCAACAACTAAAGACAACTTCGGCACAAAATCTTTTGGCTTTAAAAGCCACTTTAATCGCTAATAAAGTACCTCAAAGTGTTTTAGATCAGGTGGACGCGGCCTTAGGTCAAATTATAACGGTGCCACCAACTCCTGCTCCTTCACAAGTGGCTCCGGCCCCTGCCAAGTAATTAACTCAAAATATACAGGTCAATGTAGAATGAGATCGCTCAATAGGGTGGTCTCATTTTTTTTGAATCATTTTTTTAATCTCGTGCAACCCCACATATAAGTAGGTAGTCTTTCGGAAAACTCAAACAACAAACATGATGAAATCACTTAAAATCTCAATTTTAGCTTTTTTGGCTTTAGTATTTACTACAGCGGCTTATGGTCAAGAAAGAATCACTAAAACTTTTTCAGGAATTGAAAATGTTAACCTTTCTACCGCCTCAGGAAATGGAACCATAAAAAGAAGCGACAATAATGAAGTTACCGTTACTGTGGAATACACTTTCGATGAAGATATTTATAAGCCCATTTTCGAGCAAAACGGATCTTCTTTAAGAGTGGAAGAGAAATTTGAAAGAAGCCGTTGGAACAGAGGGTACGCTAGATGGACTTTGGAGGTTCCGAATGGAATTGACTTGAATTTCAAAACAGGCTCTGGAAACATAGAAGTTTCGGGCGTGAACATTAACGTAACGGCCAAGTCTGGTTCAGGCAATATAAACATCAGCGATTTGGAGGGTACAGTTTCTTCAAATACCGGTTCTGGCAATCTGGAATTTTCAAATATCAAAGGCACCCACAATGGAAATACAGGCTCTGGAAACATTAGAGTCGACAGGTCTGAAGGTGATTCTGATATGAATACTGGTTCTGGAAATGTTCGATTAAGAGATGTTTCGGGGGTATTTAAAATGAGTTCGGGTAGCGGTAATGTGATTGTAGAAGGTGCTGCGATCAAAGGTGCTTCTCGCTTTAGCACAGGTTCTGGTAATGTAGAGGTTGAACTTTCTTCGGCTTTAGATTATGATTTAACTCTTGGAACAGGATCGGGAAATGCTACACTGGATTTCAATGGTAGCCAAATTGCAGGTGAATTTATAATGGAAGCTTCTTCCAAAAATAGTATTCAAGCACCTTTTAGCTTCGATAGAACTTCTGAAAAAGGAAGACGCTACGTGAAAGAAGCCAAAGTAGGAAACAAAAACATATTAGTTAAAATTAGCTCAGGCTCAGGTAGAGCTGCAGTGAGGGACTAATATCAAATTATTTGAATCAACAATCTGATAATAAGGATTGTTGGTTCAATTCTTATTTTAATCGCTTTGGTTGGGCGATTTTCAAAAAAAATAAAGACCAAGTGTAACGCTCACTTACTTTTTAAGTCTTTAAACAAACATTACCTCAAAACAACGGTCAAAATGCTCAAAAACTTCATTTTGGTTACCCTGCGCAATTTGCGTAGGAATAGCCTCTACTCATTTATTAATATTTCTGGTCTTTCAATTGGTATTGCCTGTAGCATTCTCATTCTACTTTGGGTGAAAAACCAAACCTCGTTCAATAAATTCATTCCTAAAGCAGATCGCCTTTATCAGGTTTGGGTCAATGCCGATTTCAACGGAACCATCAATAGTTGGAACTCGGTGCCATTGCCTACCTATGAGGCCATGAAAAATGCGGACGCTAATATTGTTAATTCGGCAGTTACTGGCTGGGGAGGCAATAGGCTTTTGACTGTAGGCGAAACCCGATTAATGCAGCGTGGCTATTTCGCTAGTAATGAATTTCTAGAAATGTTCGAATTCCCAATGGTCATGGGTGATCGCACTGAGGTTTTGGATGAACCTGCTTCTATAGTAATTTCAGAAAAGCTGTCGGACCTGCTATTTAAAGGTGCAGACCCAATTGGAGAATTAGTGCGGTTAGACGATGCCAGTACATTAAAAGTAACTGGGGTGTTTAAAGATGTTCCTCAAAACTCTTCCTTTCAATTCGATTACATTATTCCATGGAAACATAGAGAAGCCATAGAAGAATGGGTAAGGAATAATACAACCAACTGGGGAAACTATTCTTTTCAGGTATATGTGGAACTGACAGACGCTGCTTCTGAAGATAAAGTGGAGGCCAGTATTAAAGATATTCTCACCGAAAACGGACAAGACGACATGCCCCGTGCGTTTTTTCTTCACCCAATGTTGCGCTGGAGGCTACACACAAGTTTCGAAAATGGGAAAGAATCGGGTGGAATGCACGAATACGTGACTTTGTTTACGGTGATCGCATTGTTCATCATTATTATCGCTTGCATTAACTTCATGAATTTGGCTACTGCTCGTTCCGAAAGAAGAGCAAAAGAAGTTGGGGTGCGGAAAAGCTTGGGTTCCACCCGATCGCAACTGATTTTTCAGTTTTATGGAGAATCGCTTGTTATTTCATTGATCTCCTTCGTGTTGGCGCTTTTCTTAGTGCAATTAGCCTTGCCTGCCTATAATAATTTGGTCGACCTGAAACTTTCAATCGATTATGCTTCTTCAGAGTTTTGGCTTTTTGCATTGGCCATAATATTTCTTACTGGTGTGATTTCAGGAAGTTACCCCTCCTTATATTTATCTTCTTTCAACCCTGTTAAAACCTTAAAAGGGAAAGTGAATATTGGGAAGAATGCCAACACACCACGAAAGGTTTTGGTAATGCTGCAGTTTGGTTTTGCGGTAATTTTGGTCATCAGCACCATTGTAATTGTAAAGCAGATTGACTTGGCAAAGAATAGAGATTTGGGCTACAATCAAGAAGGGCTAATTACCGTGCCTTATACCGATGCCCTAGCAGAAAATTATGATGTGCTGAAAAATGATTTGTTGGCCTCTGGAGTTGTGGAGTCCATTACACGTTCAAATAGTGATGTAACCAGTATAAATTCAAACAACTTTTTAGGTTGGCCGGGAAAACCAGAAAGTCAAAGGGTGATTTTTGTAACCATTGCCACGGAATATGATTATGCAAAAACCATAGGTGCCGAAATGCTTTATGGAAGAGATTTCTCGAGAGAGTTTGCGTCAGACTCTAGCGCCATTATCGTTAATAAAGCAGCACTTGATTTGATGGAGCTTGAAGATCCTATTGGAACACAATTAGATTTATGGGGTGGAAAAAGAACCTTGATTGGGGTAATTGACAATGTATTAATGGGTTCACCTTATGATGAGGTGCGGCCATTGTTCATGGTAATGGATCCTGAATGGATTAGCGCCATAACTGTTCGGTTAAGTGCCACCAATGATTTATCAGGAACGATGAATACAGTGCAAGAGATTTTTGAAAAGCACAACCCTGCCTACCCATTTGAATCACGTTTTGTAGATGTAGATTTTGAAAGAAAGTATACGGAAATCAACCTCACAAGAGAGCTTTCTATGCTTTTTGCGGGTCTCACAATTTTCATCACAGGCCTTGGCCTTTTCGGATTGGCTTCCTACACTGCCGAACAGCGCATTAAAGAAATTGGAATCAGAAAGGTTTTAGGTGCTTCGGTGGGTAATTTAGTTGGATTGATGTCTATCGACTTTGCTAAGCTTGTGCTTATTGCTTTTGCTGTAGCGGCTCCTGTTGCTTATTTCTTGCTCGATAGTTATTTGCAGCGCTATCCAATTCGAACTTCAATTGATTGGTGGATTTTTGTATTGACCGGAGTGGTGGCCTTGTTGTTTGCTTTGGCAGTAGTCATTAACCAAGCCAGAAGAGCAGCTTTGGCAAACCCAGTAAAATCATTGAGAAGTGAGTAAGCTAATGAGAGAATGAGTGAATTAATAAAAGAAGGAAATAATGAATTAATGTTGGAATGAGAAGAGAAGTGAAGGAATGGGTTAAGGTGTAAAACCGAATCTGTTCCTTTATTTCTTTCTCTTTTTTGGAGGTTTGCATTCCTTGCAAAAATCAGCGAATGACTCAATTTCGAGCAACACTTTCTTATGTTCTATTTTTAACAATTCTAAATCCTTACCAAACTCTGTGGATTTTAACATTCTAGAGTTTTCAGCATCCATTTCTAGCTGAAGTTTTTTAAGAATAGGTTGATAAAAGCTGATATCGGAGAAAGCACCTTTGTTTTCATAAATCTCCTTTCTAAACTTCCTGGAGTAGAGTTCGGTTAAGTCAAAGCTATATTGCCCAAACTCCACTAGTTGGTTTGCAATAGTTGAATCGGGAGCTATAATTGCACCTAAGTCTCTATTGAAAGTAGTACTCACTTTATCGTTGAAGTTCTTCTTAAACATAAAAGCATAAGAACTCATCTGAAAAGAAAAATCGATATTCGTACCAGGGAATAACGTGTAACCACTAAGTTGATTATTGATTTCTGTTTCTGGCGATTTAAAATCTGTTAACTTCAACTTATACTCTGGGCTCCACTCTATTACATTTTGACTAAAGCCTAGATTCAGGATTAGCATAAACCCTAGGGTTAAGATTAATTTCATGTTGAAATCAGGTTATATTATTTGGGCGAATTTAATTCATTTCCCCAACTCATTAACTGCCTGATGTATTAATTCCTCCATTCTTTCCTTAATCCCCTAGTTCATTTATCCCTTAAACCATTCATTCATTCTTTCATTTATCCCTGTAACCAATATTATCCACTGCAATTACGCCTTTAGACGATTGATCGAAAACCAGTCTTAAGCTGCTCCATTCAAAATCACCAAGGTTGGAGAAGTCTGAGAAAGGAATTTCGAAAGTTTCCATGGCCAGTTCCCAATTATTACCAAAGCTGCCGTTCATTGCCCTAAACTTCATGTATTTGACCTTAATCTTTGGTGCTATTTTTTTATGTTCCGAAAGTGTAGTAGAAACCATATCTCCATTTTGGCTGAAAAGCTCAATGGTGAAATTCAGCTCATCATTATCTTCCATTTTGATTTTGCTATCATCGGCCCGGGCAAATGAGAATAGCAAAGTGGAAGTGGAGTCAAGCGACACTGGTTCATTGAAGCTAAGTGTATAGCTCTTTTCAACAGTACAAGAATCATTGTTCCAACCAATAATGGCTGCGTTGGTGCCTTGCAAACCATTGTCTCGCATTTTCAAATCTTGCTCGTACCAAACGTCTAAGTTTTGAGCCGAAATAGTAGCTATATCATTCTTGGTCGTAGTCATAACAATGTCTTCTTCATAGTCTACCAAAATCTGGTTTTCCGAAGCCTGAAAATTGTTGACATAAACGACTTCGGGCAACCAGTCTTTCGCAGTCGCACTATTATTAAATAGCGGAGCGTATTCAGTTTTTTGGTTGAAAACATATTCTGTGAACGCGCCAATATAGGTTTTAGCAATTTGACGTTGTTCTTCACCCGTAATGAGCGGTGCCGTATTCATAAACCAGCTGGAAGTTCCTCCAAAATCATGTCTTCCCCAAATGGAGTTGAACTGACCGTGGTTGGCCTGATTGGCATATAAACCCACTTTTATACGATGAATAGAATCCGTGTAGCTAATGCGTTGGTACTGACGAAGTCCAAAGAAACTGGCTTCATCTGCATCATAAGCGCCTTGAATTGAAAGGAAGTTGATGTTTTCTAAATCCAACCTTCTAAAATAGCGGGCATCGGTAGGGGCAATGGCAACAATACCTTGTATGCCAAAATTGAAATCGAATTCAACCAAAGCGTTATCTGGGAAGTGACTCAGTTTGTTGTAAGCCGCAGCAATCGAAACGGCCTCTCCACCACGTGAGTGGCCCATGAGTACGATGTTGTCCATGTCGATTTTTTCGAAAAAGTCAGAAGCTTCGTTACTGTTCCAGGCCCTCCATTGGCTGAGGTGTTTCAAAAGCAACCATGCCCTGGCTGGCATTTCTTTCCCTCCAAAATCACCCGACCAGGTGCCGTTGATGAAATTCTCATCTACAGAAACCGTGATAAATCCTTTGCTGGCCAATAATTCACCCAAATAAGCATAACCAGGGTCTGAGTAATGTTCCATGCCATGGTTTCCGTGAACGATTAAAACCAGAGGCAGCTTACCTTTCTTTTTCGGCATCCATGTGCGGCCATTGATGGGGAATTCCTTCATTCCAAAACCCCAATAACGCTTTCTCCATTTCGCTTTTTTTCCTTTCCACTCTGGAATTATGAGCGAAGCATCAACCGTCTCTGTTTTGTATTTTACTTCTTCCGCATATTCTGGCCTGCGCTCATCTGTTCCGTTTCCGTAAGTGAAATAATCGAAATCATAAGTGCCTTTTTCTCCCGGGTTAGTAATTCCCATTTCTGAAAGTAAAGGAACTTTCGTTTGCTCAAAGTCTATAGGGTGAGGGTTCGAGCCTTCGTCCATTAATAAGTAGACAGGATAAGCAATAATGGCCAGCGCAATTATGACGAAAAGGCTATATAGACCTTTGTTACGGTTGCCTCGGACGAGGTTCATTAACGAACCCGCTAAAAGCACCATGGCAAAAATGGCAATGATCAATGAATTTTGCACCAAGGCTCCGGGCCAGCTAAAACGCATGTAATCGGCCAAGTGAAAAGTAAGTAGGGTGGCTAAAATCAAAGAAATGGCAATTGTAGGAATACCTTTCACGATTAAGTGTAAAGCGGAGCCTACCCATCGGAAAAGGTAGAATCCTAAAATTCCAGCAATGATATAGACTGGAATTTGCAGGTAAGGCGAAATTCCATTTCTGAAAAATAGGCCACCAATAACCATGAACGACAGTGAAAGCAGGAGTAATCCGTAAAAAGCGCCTCGTATAAAGAGTTGGGTTTGAGATAAGTTTGAGCCTTTTGGTAATTGATTTACTGACCGTAATCGATTGAAGAAGGATGCCATTCGCTAAATTTTAAAGTCTAAGGTTGTTGCGTTCTGAGTTAAGCAACCTGAAAAATAGGCTTAAAACGAACTTAGGACTTAATATAAGTGATTGACTTTATTGTGCTTAGCGAAAAGCTGTAAGCGGTATTGGCAGATAAGATTTTAATCGATTGAGGTCAGTTTAATATCATGACTCAAGTCTTGAAGTAGTTTGACCTTACTTTCGAAAATTTCAACCTTGCTTAAAAGTACGTCTACTTCCATACTACAAGCAATTTCAAAGGTCTGCTTGGCGATTTCTAAATCCAACTCTTTAACCAAACGTTGCACCTCGTTCATTTCTTCATAGGAAAAATAAAGAGTGAAACTTTGAGTGATAGGCTTCTCGATGATTTCATTTAGATCTAGCGCTTCGGCAGTAGCAATTTTATAAGCACTAATCAAGCCGCCAACTCCCAATTTGGTGCCACCAAAATAGCGAACGACTACCACCAAGGTATTAGTAAGCTCCTTCGATTTTATTTGGCCCAGAATAGGGTCGCCAGCGGAATGGTTGGGTTCGCCATCGTCATTGGCGCGGTAATGTTCTCCATTTACACCATATATATAGGCATAGCAATGGTGTCGTGCATCATAATATTGTTTGCGGAGGGCATCCAAGTTTTCCTTCACTTCTTCTTCGTTCCGAACGGGAAAAGCAAATGCCAAGAACTTGCTGCCTTTTTCTTTATAAAGCGCTTCTGATGTTTTAGATATGGTTTTGTAATAGTCGGCACTCATGCTCAAAACTAGCAATAGATTTTTGGTCTGCTTGAATAAAGTGGCTAAAAAGAGTTGGTCAGCTTAAGAAAATTAGTTCAGCCGGAACTCGTCTCCATTTAAATAGATACTCAAATTGATATTCTTTGCGCCTAGCTTTGTTCCTTGTAATTGAGCAGTTTGGCCTTGTGCATCAAACACCAATACTTGAGACAAACCAACTACTTTAGCGCTATTCCCCGAAACCACAATGGCTGTGGATTCATCAATGCCAATACATTTAAGATTCGGGTTTTCCATAGTCAAACTCAGTAAACGATTAAAGCGACTGCGTACTACAAAGTGCTGATCGATGATGGCATTTTTAATAAAGCCAAGTCCAGCTGCCAAATCAGTATTTCCCTGCTCTATTACTTTGAATCCGCTATCGTCAGGGTGTAAGAGTTGCGTGCCCGTAATCATTTTTTCGCTCATCACAGCCGCACCAGCACTGGTGCCAGCAATCATATTTCCCTTGTTAAAGCTTTCCCAAATCGCTTTTTCTATTTCCGTACCGGCCACTACACCCATAAAGCGGTTTTGACTTCCACCAGGAATATAAATCAGTTTTGCGTTCCGAACGGAATCTAATTGAGCTTCAGTAGGCGTTTCGCCTTCAATAAAGTTTATGGCGCCTACGGCTGAAATACCATTGTCTGTAAATTGCTTTTTTCCTGATTCTATAGCGCGGTCGGGTAATGTAGTAGCCATTGGCAAAACCAAAGCATAACCACCTTCGCGAAGCCCCGATTCGTCAATCATACTATTAATTAGTGAAGCAGGTCGAGAGCCGCCACCTATAATAAAGAGCTTTCCGCCAGAATATGTGGTTTCAGGTTTAGAAGCTGTCTCCGTTTTGGAGCAAGCGCCAAGCGCAAAAATGAATAAACTAAAGAGTAATACTGAGTAGGTTTTTTTCATAAGAATGAAAGGTAGGGTCAACCTAGCTGCATAACAATCAATCCTTTACCAACGGTTTGTTGTGCTTATTTCCCCAGCCATCGTGTTAGTTCACCATTACTTTTAATATTCTCTACTTGGTAAACAGACAAGTAATTAGCACCATTCGGACTCAGTTCTGCCTTCAGTTTTCTTCCAAACCGGTTGACGTCAATTTCTATATTATTTTCACTTTTGAATAAATCGGGGCTGTAATTCAAAACTTCATCTTTCAAACTCAGAACCTGCTCTGCCGGAGAATTTACAGCAATAGCATCAATAAAATACCGACTATCTTGTTCTACTAATTTCAATCCGTAGATTTTCTCTTCTAGTTTTTCAGCAAGCTTTAGTTTGAAGTTCAATCCAAACTGAGGAAGCAATTCCTTCAATTCATTTTCAAGAGGGGAGGTGCCAGAAACGTAATTTTCAAAGTAATCCTTAAGAGAAGCCCCGTAAACTTCCTCACATACATTTTGGTAATCTTGGTAAGTGTACCCTGCTTGGTTCTTCCCAAACCTTTGCCACATCAAACGCATTACATCATCCAAACTCCTTTGGTGTCCAGTACGCAATCGAATCTTCAAGTCGAGAATCAAAGCCAATAGAGCGCCTTCATTATATATAGATACTTTTCTTCCAGGCACACCTTTCTCATAACCGTCTAGCCATAAGTCGAACGATGAGCTTGCTACGGACATGTTATTTCTGCCTTCATTGAGGTAATGTCGCTCCAGTAGTTTGTTCAGTTCTCCAAGGTATTCTTCGAGACTAAAAACTCCACTTCGCTTTAAAAACAAATCACCATAGTAGGTAGTCACTCCTTCGGTGATAAAACCCGTTTCATGGTAATTTTCATGCTGAAAATCGTAAGGCGTCATTTCTTTAGGTCGAAGCCTAATCACATTCCATGTATGAAAGAGCTCATGGCTGCTTACGCCTAGAAACTCTTTATAAAGAGCGCGGTGTTTTAATTCTGCGGCAGGACCAATCGTAATCATGGTAGAATTCCAGTGCTCTACTCCGTGGTAATGTTCGTAGGGCAAACACTGATAAATGAAATGGTAATCAGGAGAAGGGAATTCACCCATTACTTCAATTTGAAGCTCTGTGAACTTGCGGAAGTCCCGAATCACTTCATCATCTGTTCTTGGCAGCTCGCCAATAATCCATAAATAGAATGTAGTCGAAGAAACTTGGTATTCAATTTTCCGGATCTTTTTGGCTGCCACCAGCGGGCTATCCACTAAATGATAGAAACTGTCAGTCTCAAATTTCCGAGCTCCTATTTGCGTCAAGCCCGTAGCGAATTGGTAACCCATGGGAACATGAATTTCCAATTCGCATTTTTCATTCAATCGCTCTTCGGCATAAATCAGGCAATTGATAAAGTTGAGGTAAAGTTGCTCATCGTCAAGCCATGAATTACCTGCATCCATCTGAAATGCATAATAGCTGTATTTTACTTCAACTGTTTTTGAAGAACCTGCTGCAACACGCCATTGGTCTTTTTTTACTTTCTCACATCTTAATTCAACACCATTTTCATCATAAGTTTTCAGGTTAAGAATATGCTTCGCGAAGTTTTGAATGGTGTAGCGCCCAGGTCGCCATGAGGGTAAGAATAGTTTCAGTTCTTCGCAGTTGACCTCACTTAGTTTGAGTGTAATGTCAATGATATGCCGATTAGGGTTGGTGTATGAGATTGAATATTGCATGTCCGAAATATAAAGTACCTAAATATAATATCAATTTGAACCTAGATTTACTTTACTACATCGGTGTGAATAGCGATGGAATCGCTACTTTTGCCCCTTGTCAAGCGAATTAGCATTAATATCAAACAATTTAAAACTGACGTTGGCAAATCAAAAAAAGCTACCTATCTTTGCATTCCTTTTTGGAACAGATCAAAAGAATTTAAAATATAATGAAAAGAACATTCCAACCTTCGCAGAGAAAAAGAAAGAACAAGCACGGCTTCAGAGCAAGAATGGAATCGGCTAATGGTAGACGCGTTTTAGCTAGCAGAAGAGCTAAAGGCAGACATAAGCTGACTGTTTCTGACGAGAAAAAGGGCAAGAGGTAATCTTTTCCTAGGTTGAGGTTTTGTTCATTTAGAACCTCTAAGTCATAGAAACTACCAAATTGACATACAACTTCCCGAAAGAGGAAAGATTGCATAGCAAAAAACTAATTCAGGAGCTTTTTGAAAAAGGCTCCTCTTTTTATTTGTACCCTTTTAAGGTAATGTACTTGCCTTATCTCCCCGAAAAACCTGTCAATCAATTTTTGGTTTCTGTAGCTAAGCGAAGATTCAAAAATGCTGTTGATAGAAATCTGATTAAACGCAGGGTAAAAGAGGCCTATCGTTTAAATAAACACCGTCTTTTTCAGACCGAAGATCAGCCAACTCCTTCGTTATTGATTGGGCTAGTATATACGGGCAAAGAAATTCACGACTCAAAAATGATCGATTTCAGAATGAGGAAATTGATTGCTCAACTCGCTAAAATACACATTTAGTGCGCTAAACTCCCCAGTGGTGTAGAGGTATATACACACTTAATTTTCTTTTTTGATTTAAAATCGGTGTTTAATCGGCTTGAGTGAGCTTTTTAAGTATTGGTACGTTATTCTCTATATAGTTAAGCGAAAATCAATTACACTTAACTTAAATTTTTAGAACATGAATAATACAGCAAAAATAATAACGGGAGTAGTAGCAGGTGCAGCGGCAGGATTAATTACAGGTGTTTTGATGGCGCCAGATAGCGGAAAGAAAACGCGTAAAAAAATTGCAAAAGGAACTAAGGAGCTGGCTTCTTCTGCCAATGAAGCAATATCTGAACAAGTAGATAAAGCAAAAGAGAAGTACGCTGAAACTTTAGAAACAGCAAAAGGAAAGTATAACGCTTCTCTAGAAACTGCTGCGGAGAAAACAAAAAATGGTGTAGATAAAGCAAGCAAAGCACTTCACGCCTAATCCATCAAGATTTTAATACACATATAAAACCTTAGCCTTTCGCTTGGGTTTTTTTATGCTTTCTAGTCACTAAGCCATATATTGAGGCATTCAGCCAAATAAGCAATTAGAATAAACAAGAGTAGTATTTCTCCGTTGTAATGCAAATCAACAAAAACAGTGTATGGCAAAGGTCAAGTTTAAGAAAAGGTATCTGGCACTTTCAGCAGTGATGGTTTTCGGTCTGTGGTCATTTACTGCACCTCAGAATGATAAGTATTTCGAGATTCTTAAAAACCTCGACATTTTCGCCACTATGTTTAAGGAGGTGAATGCTAAATATGTAGATGACATCAATCCCAATACTTTTATGAGAAATGGAATTGATGGTATGCTGTCCAAGCTTGATCCCTATACTAATTATTATTCTGAAGATGAGATTGAAGATGTGCGCACCGAAAACACAGGTGAATATGGTGGTATAGGCGCGCAAGTGGTTTTTTTAGATGGAAAAGTGATGATTGTTATGCCAGATAAAGGCTTTTCTGCCGATAAAGCAGGCCTAAAACGTGGTGATGAAATCATATCAATCGATGGTCTGGATGTAAAGGGGAAATTCGACCGAGCTAGTGAATACATTAAAGGACAGGCTTCAAAAAAGGTAGCTATTGAGGTGCTCCGCGAAAATGTGGGTAAACTCAGTTTTACTGTCGGTTTGGAAAAAATAGACTTGCCAAATGTTCCTTATTTTGGAATGGTCAGTACCGATGTTGGGCTTATTAAACAAACAGGCTTTACTCCTGATGCATCGAAAGAAGTTAAAGCTGCCTTAAGGGAATTGAAGAAACAAGGGGCTTCTAAAATCATCTTGGACTTGCGAGGTAATCCTGGCGGTCTACTAAGCGAAGCGGTAAATATTTCTAATATATTCATTCCGAAAGGTGAATTGGTAGTTACAACAAAAGGTAAACTCGAGGAAACTAACGCAACCTATAAAACACTAAATACCTCAACGGATGAAGAAATCCCTTTGGTGGTTTTAACTTCAAGCATGAGTGCTTCGGCAGCTGAAATTGTTGCTGGGGTAATGCAAGATTATGACAGAGGAGTGGTGATTGGTCAAAAATCTTATGGAAAAGGCCTAGTTCAGCAAACCTTACCGCTTTCATACAATTCCCAAATGAAAGTTACAATTGCAAAATACTACACACCTAGCGGTAGGTGTATACAGGCACTTGACTACACACATCGAAATGAAGACGGAAGCGTGGGTAAGGTAGCAGACTCGCTAAAAACTCTTTTTCGTACAAAAAATGGGAGGCCAGTGTATGATGGCGGAGGGATTGATCCTGATATTTTGGTAGATAGAAAGGACTACGCTCCAGTTACCAAAGGTATTCTTTCAGAAAATTTGTTACTCAAATTTGGAAATGCCTACGCGGTAAAACTTGATTCCATAACCAGTATTAAAGATTTTAAAATTACCGACCAGATCTTTAATGATTTTAAAAACTGGGCATCTAGTCAAGAATTCGATTATTCTAGCCCTTTAGAAATCCAACTTAGAAAACTTAAGGAAGTAGCTGAAGAAACAGGAGGACTGGAAAATATCAGTACTGAACTTTCGGCTTTAGAGGCTAAAATGGCTCACAGTAGATCCAACGATATCGAGCTGGCAAAAACAGAAATTAAACAATTGCTAAAAGAGGAATTTGTCATGAGAACATACTTAGAAGAAGGGCGTCTTCTCGCTTCTTTTGAAAATGACCTCGATCTTAGTAAGGCACTTGAGTTGCTTTCAAACCAAAGCTTGTACGAAAGAACCTTGGCAGGAAACTAACTTTAAATAAATCACCTCTTATTATATCCCCACTGAATGATTGAATTTATGCTCCTGTTTTTAATGGGGTTGCTGGGCGGCTTTTTGGCCGGCCTTATCGGAGTTGGCGGAGGAGTCATGTACATTCTTGTGTTACCGTATGTCTTAGTGAATATGGGGTATCCAGATTCCGAAATAGTTCAGTTTACCATTGCTAATTCTTTAGTCGGAACCATGTTTGCTGCGTTATCAGGAAATGTAGCGCTTATCATAAAGAAGGAATTCTTTTGGAAGGAAGTTTTGATAGTCGGGTTCTTCGGTACAGTCATCTCACTTTTGGTTTTACAGTTCATTGTTCAAACGGATTGGTATCAGCGCGATAAATTCAATATGGTTATTATTCTACTGATGTCTTTTATCGTGTTCCGAACACTAAAGAGCAATCGTACTTCTGATAGTGAGAATAAGGAAAAGAAGTCAACAAACGGGCAACTTGGAGTAACCGGTGCTTTGGCAGGAAGTATATCTGCCCTGTCGGGGCTTGGTGGGGGAGTTGTAATTATTCCAATTCTTAACTTACGCTTGAAGCAAAGTATGAGAAAAGCCAAGTCTATCTCCCTTGGTGTGATATTTATTACTTCGATGGTAATGACGATCTCAAATTTAATAGCACAACCAACCGTAAATATTGAAGGGCAAAATATAGGGTATGTGGTTTGGCCTTTGGTACTTGTACTGTCTTTTGGTGTGGTCATCGGTTCTCCTTATGGAGTAAGAATTGCCAGAAAGCTTTCCAATCGAACCATCAGTTATATCTTTGTGTCGTTTTTAGGAGTAGTAATTATTGATAAGTTGATTCAACTTCTCTCCTGAAAAACACTTTATAATCACTTTATCTAAGAATCCGTGCCGAAAATTTTAAGCATAGAAACGTCTACAACCGTATGTTCAGTAGCTTTAACTACTGATGGAAACACTTTGGCGAGTCAGAAACTGTTTCTTGAAAAATCTCACTCCACTCTACTAACAGTGGTTATTGAGCAAATAATGAAACAAGTCGGAATGGAAATGTCCGAGTTGGATGCAATAGCCGTCTCGAAGGGCCCAGGTTCATATACTGGGTTACGAATTGGAGTTTCAACCGCTAAAGGACTTTGTTACGCTTTAGATAAACCGCTTATAGCTGTCAATACATTGTTGGCAATGGCCAATGAAGTGAATCGTCAAAATCACAGCGGAGCATTGCTATGCCCAATGATTGACGCCAGAAGAATGGAGGTGTACACGGCTTTGTATGATGGGAAACTCAATGAGTTGAAAAAAACTTCCGCTAAAATTCTTGAAGAAAACTCTTTTCATGAAACGCTGATGCAAAATCAAATGTTGTTCTTCGGAAATGGAGCTGGAAAGTTCAAGGACTTAAAAAATAATGTGTCGAATGCCGTTTTTATAGAGAACATAACACCTTCCGCCTGGAGCGTAGGGATGTTAGCAAACCAAGCATTTCTCAAAGGTGATTTCGAAGATGTGGCTTATTTCGAGCCATTCTACTTAAAAGACTTTGTGGCAACCAAACCAAAAAGAGTTTTATAATGGAAGAAAAAGAAATTGTTAATCGCGTAGCAAATAGTTCAATCGTCACCATCGACCTTGAGGATTACTATCATAAAGGAGAAAGAGTGAGGTATGATATTGCCCAACACCTCTTTCAAGGATTAATTTTAAAAGAGAAGGATTTTAGAGTCTTTGTTAAAGATCATGATTGGTCTTTATATAAAGGGAAAAATATCGCGTTGTTTTGTTCTGAAGACGCAATCGTACCTACTTGGGCCTACATGTTATTGACAACAAGACTTCAGCCATACGCCAACAAAGTCGTATTTGGAGGACTTGATGTACTTGAGTATGCCCTTTTCAAAGAAGCGCTTTCAAAAATTAATCTTGAAGAATTGAAAAGTCGTCCCGTAGTGATAAAAGGTTGTGGTGATTTACCGATCCCAGAATCTGCTTTTATAGAACTTACTACTTTACTTCAGCCAGTAGTTAGGTCACTCATGTACGGAGAGGCATGT